>NZ_AP025463.1:0-2400000 GCF_024347335.1 Vibrio celticus | reverse complement strand
CTAGAAGCTGCTAAGTAAATAACCACTTAATAGAGAAGTTATGATGAATTTAGAAGGCAAAGTTGCACTAGTTACAGGCGCAAGCCGTGGCATCGGTCGTGCAATCGCTGAACTTTTAGTTGAGCGTGGTGCTAAAGTTATCGGTACTGCGACATCTGAAGGCGGCGCAGCTGCAATCAGCGAGTACCTTGGTGAGAACGGTAAAGGTCTTGCTCTTAATGTAACGGATACTGACTCAATTGCTGCTACACTGAAAACCATCAACGATGAATTCGGTGCGATTGACATTCTAGTTAACAACGCAGGTATCACTCGTGATAACCTACTGATGCGTATGAAAGACGACGAATGGAATGACATCATCGATACTAACCTAACGCCTATCTTCCGCATGTCTAAAGCTGTATTGCGTGGCATGATGAAGAAGCGTCAAGGTCGTATCGTAAACGTTGGTTCTGTAGTAGGTACAATGGGTAACGCTGGTCAAGCAAACTACGCAGCTGCAAAAGCAGGCGTAATTGGTTTTACTAAATCAATGGCTCGTGAAGTTGCGTCTCGTGGCGTTACAGTGAACACTGTAGCTCCTGGTTTCATCGAAACTGACATGACTAAAGCGCTAAATGATGACCAACGTGCAGCAACTTTGGCGAATGTACCAGCAGGTCGACTAGGTGACCCTCGCGAAATCGCTGAAGCTGTGGTATTTTTGGCGTCACCTGCGGCAGCTTATATCACAGGTGAAACACTTCACGTCAATGGCGGTATGTACATGGTGTAAATTATGTGCAACATATGTGCATGATTTAAGTCAAGATCATACGTAATTTCGGTTAAAATCGTGAAAATTGTGGTTTGACCAGAAAAGTTGACCTTGCAACTTTCAATAGATTGAATAAACTACGGAAAACATCGCATAAAGCGAACTCTGTAAAGGAAAAGAAAAAATGAGCAACCTCGAAGAACGCGTAAAGAAAATCATTGTTGAACAGCTAGGTGTAGACGAAGCTGAAGTTAAAAACGAAGCTTCTTTCGTTGATGACCTAGGTGCAGATTCTCTAGACACAGTAGAGCTAGTAATGGCTCTAGAAGAAGAATTCGACACTGAAATCCCAGATGAAGAAGCTGAGAAAATTACTACTGTTCAAGCAGCTATCGATTACGTAACTAGCGCTCAGTAATAATCTCTCCCAGGCGGTCACCTCGACCGCCTGTGTTTTATCTAACTCATCTATCCTCATCTTAAATCACCTCAATCCCCGGAGTGTAAAATCGTGTCCAAGCGTCGTGTAGTTGTCACTGGCATGGGTATGTTGTCACCGGTAGGCAACACTGTAGAATCTTCTTGGAAAGCCCTGCTAGCTGGTCAAAGTGGTATCGTTAATATCGATCATTTTGATGCAACCAATTTCTCAACTCGTTTTGCAGGTCTAGTTAAAGACTTTAACTGCGAAGAGTATATGACTAAAAAAGATGCTCGTAAGATGGACTTGTTCATCCAGTACGGCGTCGCAGCAGGTATTCAAGCTTTAGATGATTCAGCCCTAACTATTACTGAAGAAAACGCTCCACGTGTGGGTGTTGCTATTGGTTCTGGTATTGGTGGTCTTGGTTTGATCGAAGCCGGTCACCAAGCTCTAACTGAAAAAGGCCCTCGTAAGATCAGCCCGTTCTTCGTACCGTCGACGATCGTGAATATGATTGCTGGTCACATGTCTATCATGCGTGGCCTACGCGGTCCAAACATCGCGATTTCTACTGCATGTACGACTGGCCTACATAACATTGGTCACGCGGCTCGTATGATTGCATACGGCGATGCAGACGCAATGCTAGCGGGTGGTGCTGAAAAAGCATCAACTCCACTAGGTATGGGCGGTTTTGGTGCGGCTAAAGCACTTTCTACTCGGAACGATGAGCCTCAAAAAGCTTCTCGTCCATGGGACAAAGGCCGTGATGGCTTCGTTCTTGGCGACGGTGCAGGCATGATGGTTCTTGAAGAGTACGAACATGCGAAAGCTCGTGGCGCTAAGATTTACTGTGAGCTAGTTGGCTTCGGTATGTCGGGTGACGCTTACCACATGACATCTCCAAGTGAAGATGGTTCAGGTGGCGCACTAGCAATGGAAGCGGCTATGCGTGATGCTGGCATTACTGGTGAACAAATCGGTTATGTAAACGCACACGGTACTTCGACTCCTGCAGGTGACGTAGCGGAAGTTAAGGGCATCAAACGTGCTCTTGGCGAAGCAGGCAGCAAGCAAGTATTGGTTTCTTCTACGAAATCAATGACAGGCCACCTTCTAGGTGCTGCTGGTTCTGCTGAAGCTATCATCACGGCTATGTCTCTGGTTGACCAAATTGTTCCACCAACAATCAACCTAGATGATCCTGAAGAAGGCTTAGATATTGACTTGGTACCTCATACTGCGCGTGAAGTTAGCAACATGGAATATGCTGCATGTAACTCATTCGGTTTCGGTGGTACAAACGGCTGTTTGATCTTCAAAAAGATTTAATCATCTTATTAAAGACGTAAACACTCGTAGATAGTCACAATTAGACTTGTTTTTAAACGGCTTGATGCTTTAGCATTGAGCCGTTTCTTTTTATGGGGAAAAACATGTTTTGGGTTGATGGAGAAAGCCAGCAAACTGTCGATATTTTGGATCGCTCGTTTCAGTACGGAGACGGCTGTTTTACGACAATGCTCGTGAGTGATGGTGAGATACAACATTTTCACGATCATCAGCACCGTGTCGACGAGTGCCTTAAAGCGCTACGCATTTCTGCTCTTGATTGGGATGTTGTTAGTCTTTGGCTCGACACTGCGCTTCAACACATCCAACATAACGTTCTTCATGGCACAAAGAGCTTTGATGGTTCAAAGAAGCTCCATAACGCCAACAAGCCTCATAATCAAAAAGCAGGGATCAAGCTGCACGTTAGCCGTGGAGCGGGTGGGCGTGGCTACAGTACCAAGAATATCGCCAAGCCGACAATCACCATCAGTACCTTTGATTACCCAAGCCATTATTCAGCGTGGCAAGACTCCGGTGTTGAACTCGGTATCTGCCATCAAGCGCTAGGTTTGAGCCCACTACTGGCTGGCCATAAGCACAATAATCGCCTTGAGCAGATTTTGATGAAAGATGAAATGGATCAAGCTAATGAAGTGGATGGTGTGGTTCTTGATATATCGGGCAATGTGATTGAAACCACTATGGCCAATCTGTTTTGGCGCAAAGGTCAGTCGATATACACACCTCAACTCACTCAAAGTGGTGTCGCGGGGGTTATGCGTAAGCAAGTGTTAACCGCGCTGAATCAGGCTGAACTTTCCGTTACAATTAGTGACTACTGCTTATCTCAACTCATGCAAGCTGATGAGGTTTTCATGACAAACTCCATTTTAGGGGTTGCCCCAGTTACCCGTATTAGTGATACCCAATTTAATATTGGAACCGTTACTCGTAGCCTTCAAGGACAACTAAACTCGTGATCAAAAAGTTATTTATTTTTATTATCTTGTGCTTAATTGCAGCCGGTGCTGCTGGTTTTTATGTTTACAACCAAGCGCAAGATAACCTGAAACAAGTTATTCAATTAGAAAAACCACAAGTCGTGACTGTTGCTTCAGGTAGCAGCTTTAACCGCGTTCTAGCCCAGTTGATTAACGAGGGGCTGTTTGAGGCTTCTCCTTACGAGAAATTAATCCGTAAGTTACATCCTGAGCTTGTAGACGTAAAAGCGGGTACTTTCCTGCTTGAACCAGGTTTAACCTTAGAGCAAGCGCTACAGGTGCTTGTAGAAGGGAAAGAACACCAGTTTACTATTACCTTTGTTGAAGGCAGTCGTTTTGACGAATGGCTTGTTCAGCTAAAAGACAACGAATTCATTCAACAGACATTGGATGGCGTTTCTGAAAAAGAGATCGCTGAAAAGTTGGGTATTGAAAACGAAAAGCTAGAAGGTCTCTTCTTAGCAGAAACGTATCACTACACCTACGGCACCACTGATTTAGATTTGTTGAAGCGCGCGCATCGAGACCTAATGAGCGTGGTGAATGAAGAGTGGGAAAATCGAGCGGATAAGCTGCCTCTTAAATCGCCATACGAAGCGTTAATTCTTGCATCTATCATTGAGAAAGAGACCGCTGTTGCGTCAGAACGTGAGCGTGTTTCTTCTGTGTTTGTTAACCGTCTGAATAAGCGTATGCGTTTGCAAACTGATCCAACGGTTATCTATGGCATGGGTGACAGCTACGATGGCAACATCCGTAAGAAAGACTTACGCACGCCAACGCCTTACAACACCTATACAATGAGTGGCTTGCCACCGACACCTATCGCTATGGCAGGCAAAGCGTCTATCAACGCGGCGTTGAATCCAGAGAAGAGCAACTACTTGTATTTCGTTGCGAGTGGAACAGGTGGTCACGTATTTTCAAAGAGTTTGACTGAGCATAACCGTGCAGTGCGAGCTTACTTAAAGCAATTAAGAAAAAACAGATAAAGAAATAATTATGAATCAGTCGAAATTTATCGTGGTTGAAGGCCTTGAAGGCGCTGGCAAAAGCACAGCAATCAATGCCATCGTTGAGACATTAAAAGCATCGGGTGTTGAGGATATTGTTAATACTCGCGAGCCGGGTGGTACTGTCTTAGCTGAAAAGATGCGTTCATTGGTTAAAGAAGAGCACGAAGGCGAGAAGCTTCAAGACATGACTGAATTGCTGCTGATGTATGCAGCACGTGTTCAATTAGTCGAGAACGTCATCAAGCCGGCACTCGACAATGGTCAATGGGTATTGGGTGATCGTCATGATATGTCTTCACAAGCATACCAAGGAGGTGGTCGCCAGATCGCGCGCACGACTATGGAATCACTGAAATCAACCACGCTAGGCGGCTTTAAACCCGATCTAACGCTATATTTGGACCTAGACCCTAGAGTAGGGCTAGAACGTGCTAGAGGCCGTGGTGAGCTTGATAGAATTGAAAAGATGGACATCTCATTTTTCGACCGCACGCGTGAGCGCTATCTAGAAATTGCAGAACAAGATGATTCAGTACTTGTGATTAACGCGCAGCAAGAAATTGAGCAAGTAGCCGCTGATATTAAAGTCGCGCTAACTGCTTGGCTCGACAAATAGTAGGTAGTCATGGCTGAAGTGTATTCTTGGCTCACACCGGTATGGAGTGAGTGGAAAAAAAGTCTCGATGCGGAGCGTTTTCCTAACTCTGTGATTGTTAATGCACCGGAAGGTCTCGGCGTTGATGCGTTGATTAGCCAACTTACCGACGCATTGATGTGCACGAATTATGAAAGCGAGTCGTGCGGGTTTTGCCACAGCTGCGAATTAATGAAGTCGGGCAGTCATCCTGATTTTCATGTGATCTCACCAGAGAAAGAAGGTAAGTCGATCACGGTTGATCAAGTGCGTGCCAGTAACCGTTGGGCTCAAGAGTCTTCTCAGTTAGGTGGTTTGCGCGTTATTTTGCTTAACCCTGCTGAAGCAATGAACGAATCGGCTTCCAATGCACTATTGAAAACTCTGGAAGAGCCATCAAGCAAGTGCATCTTCATTCTGTCTACTCGCAACAGCAATCGCTTAATGCCGACTATTATTAGCCGTTGTCAACAATTCACTGTGGTTAGCCCGCAGTTGGAGACAGCATCGGCGTGGTTAGATAGTGAAGTGGGCAAAGCGGTACCGCAGTATATTTTAGCACTCAATGACAACGCGCCTTTAAAAGCAAAAGCGATGTTTGAGCAAGGTGGCGTGGAAGCCTCAACAAAAGCGCTCGATGGCTTTGTGAATGTGATAAAAGGCACTCAACCTGACATGCTAAAGTTCTCTACAGAGCTTAGCAAAGAGCCTTTGATTCAACTTGGCTGGCTTTGGCATCTATTGTCAGATGTACAGAAGCTGCATTTTGGTTTGGCGAACCAGGCTTTCATTCCGAGTGCGAAATCACTGTGTGAGGTGATGTCTTATCAAAGTGCTTATGCAGCATCGAATAAACTACTGATATTGATTGAGCAGTTAAAGCAACACCCTGGACTCAATACGGAGCTACTCATAATGAATTGGCTAATAGCCACTTGCGAGGAAACATGTTCGTAGATTCCCATTGTCATTTAGACAAACTGGATTACCAAGATTTGCACACTAGCGTAGAAGATGTGGTTAACAAGGCGAAGGCTGCTAACGTAGACCAGCTGCTTTCTGTTGGTGTGACACTCGATTCGTTTGAAAACATGCTCGAGATGATCTCGCCGTTTGATAACGTTAAAGCCTCTTGTGGCGTTCACCCTCTCGATGTTGAAAGTGATTTCAGCCTAGAGACAATGCGAGAATACGCGAGCAACCCTAAGGTTGTGGCGATTGGTGAGACAGGTTTAGATTATCACTACCAACCAGAGACGGCGGAGCTGCAGCAGCTACGATTTAAGCAGCATGTTGAGTTGGCCGTTGAACTGAATAAACCTTTGATCATTCACACTCGTAACGCACGTGAAGATACATTAGCTATTTTACGTGATGGCGGAGCTGAGAAGTGTGGTGGTGTGATTCACTGCTTTACCGAAGATCAAGCGTTCGCAGAAGCAGCAATGGAACTAGGTTTCTATATCTCAATTTCAGGTATTGTGACCTTTAAGCAGGCTACAGAACTTAAAGAAGTTGTTAAGAACCTACCATTAGAAAGGTTGCTGATCGAAACGGATTCTCCATACTTAGCACCCATTCCATATCGTGGAAAGCAGAATCAGCCTGCATATGTCGTCGAAGTGGCGGCTTACATTGCGCAATTAAAAGGTGTGTCGATGAAAGAGGTTGCCGAACAAACGACCAAAAATTACCAAAAACTTTTTTTGCGATAAAAATCTAAGTAAACAAATAAAAGGGAGCGAAAGCTCCCTTTTTGTGTTTTTGATCATCAAAAATACGTTTTTTTTTAATGTTTACGAATTATGTTGAACTTGAGAGCGCTAATTATAACATTTGTAATTTCGTTACTAAAAATAACATTCTCTCCTATTTTATTTACTCAGTAAAATAATAGGGATCTTGAGAAATACTTATATATTTCAAATAATTAAGCGCTTGTAAAGCATTGCATTTCTAGATTTGACATGTGATCCAAGACGTGTTTTGAAACTAAATTTCGTAAGTGACTAGAAAGTTAGTTCCCCATCAATATATATTTAGCGGCAGAAAATATAATGCAATACATGGTTACATTTTCGCAGGGTGCTAACATATAAGCTACGGGGGTGTGCCGTTAGAACCCATATAATTATTTTATCTTTATCAGGAGCATAAACATGTTTAAGAACCTTTTTGCTAACCTGCAGAAAGTTGGTAAGTCTCTGATGCTTCCAGTATCAGTTTTACCAGTTGCGGGTATTTTGCTAGGTGTCGGTGCAGCAGATCTTCCTTTCATTCCAGAAATCGTTTCAAACTTAATGGAACAAGCTGGTGGTTCAGTATTTGGTCAAATGGCACTGTTGTTCGCAGTAGGTGTTGCACTTGGCTTTACTAACAACGATGGTGTAGCGGGTCTAGCTGCTATCGTTGGTTACGGCATCATGACTGCTACACTTGGCGTAATGGCTGGTGTAATGGGCGTTGATAACATCGATACTGGTGTACTAGGTGGTATCCTAGTCGGTGGTGTTGCTGCTTGGGCATTCAACCGTTTCTTCCGTATTCAACTACCAGAGTACCTAGGCTTCTTCGCTGGTAAGCGTGCTGTGCCAATCATCACAGGTTTCGCAGCGATTGGTCTAGCAATCCTACTATCTATCGTATGGCCACCAGTTGGCGGCGCTATCTCTGCGTTCTCTGATTGGGCTGCTCACCAAAACCCACAAGTGGCGTTTGGTATCTACGGTATCGTTGAGCGTTCTCTAATTCCATTTGGTCTTCACCACGTTTGGAACGTACCTTTCTTCTTTGAAGCTGGTACTTGTGTAAACGCTGCTGGCGAAACTCAAAACGGTGTTCTTACTTGTTACCTAGTTGCTGATGACGCATCTCGTGCAGCGGGCAATGGCTTCGGTCAGCTAGCTGGTGGTTACATGTTCAAGATGTTCGGTCTACCTGCTGCTGCAATCGCGATTGCACACTCAGCTAAGCCTGAAAACCGCGCTAAAGTAATGGGCATCATGGCTTCTGCTGCGTTGACTTCATTCCTAACGGGTATCACTGAACCAATCGAATTCTCTTTCCTATTCGTTGCTCCAGTACTGTACGCAATCCACGCTCTACTAGCTGGTTCTGCATACGTTCTTGCGAACACTCTAGGTTTTGTACATGGTACATCTTTCTCACACGGTCTAATCGACTTCCTAGTTCTATCTGGCAACGCGTCTAAGATGGGCCTAATGGTTGTATGTGGTATTGCTTACGCTGCAATTTACTACATCGTATTCCGCACTGTGATTAAAGCTCTAGACCTTAAAACTCCAGGCCGTGAAGACGAGTCAGAAGAAGAGTCAGTTGCGACTGGTTCTGAACTTGCTGGTGAGCTAGTTGCTGCATTCGGTGGCAAAGCGAACATCACAGGTCTTGACGCTTGTATTACTCGTCTACGTGTTGCAGTAGCTGATACAGCTCTTGTTGACCAAGACAAGCTGAAGAAACTAGGCGCTGCAGGTGTTGTTGTAGTTGCTGGTGGCGTACAAGCTATCTTCGGTACTAAGTCTGACAACCTTAAGACAGACATGGATGAGTGGATCCGTAACAACGGTTAATTCACTGATTCAATAAATTGAAAGGAGGCCGAAAGGCCTCCTTTTTTGTTTTCTGTTCTATGAAAGATCTTTCCGCGTCTAATCCTCTCTAACTCAGAGAGTTACCATTCAACTCGATCATTTGATGGTCGTTCCCAAATTTTTCGTGTCTTTTATCTTTTACCCAGCGATGACACCTTTTGCTGAGATTCCAGTAGACTTCCGTTTTTTAAATACAGTCTGAGAATATTATGAAACATCGTTACTTGATCGGCCTTATGTGCTGCAGCGGAGCCTCGTTTGCTCAAGCTTCTGAAGCTCCAGCTTTGGAAGTGGGACTCGCCATTGACCAAGACCTGAGTGTCGTTGTGGAATTTGATCAGAAATACCGTGCTACGATTGGCAATGACGGCGCTGCCTTTGATTACATTTTGAAGCGTGGTCAGTTCGAGACTGAAGCTCCGTTGAGCTGGTACGTCGGTGCTGGTGCTTGGGCTGAATGGAATGACGACTTTGGCTTGCGCTTGCCCTTAGGCGTGAAAGTGAATTTCTACGAAGGTTGGAATGCTTACGCTCAAGTTCATCCTGAACTCGATATGTATAAAGGTGTTGAGTTGCAAATAGGCGGCGCTTTAGGTGTTACCTATAAGTTCTAACCTGAACTAAAACCGTTTTAATAATGAAAAAACCAGCATTTAGCTGGTTTTTTCGTTTGGGCCGATCTTATATTTTTGCTTCATTGAGCCGCTTAGAAAGTAAAACTCAGCCCGACATTGGCTTGGAATTGGTTCATCCAGTCGGTATCAAAGCGAATGATGCACTCTTGCCCGTTACTTGGGATGTTACACACACCGGAGGTATCGTTGTCGACAACCGTGCCTAACCAACGTACTTGTGTGTTCAACGCTAGTCGGTCACTAAATTTGTACTCTAAGCCACCAAAGATAGAAGTTGAGAATCCATACTTATCTTTTGCCCAGTCTACATCGACGTAAGAAGCACCCAGGCCTAGCCCTAGATAACCCGACAACACAGGCGAAGCAGGGTAGTAGATGCTGCTTTGAAGGTGCAGGTATTGGATGGAGGAGCTTAGGTTGAGTGTTTCTAATTCCGAGCTCTGATTGGAGTAGAAGAAGCCGATGCGTCCTTTTTCAAGTGGCGTTTCAATGGCAAAGGTGTAGTTTTCAGAGCCTTTCATGTCATAGGTTTTACCGTCCTGGTCTTCGACACTGCCACCGCCGGTATAACCTACCATAGGTGTAATGATGATCTCCGGCGAAGCATACGCGCTTGAAACGGAGAGAAGCGTAATCAGTGCCATCATATTTACTTTGTTATTCATGAGTATATCCTTATCCATACACATACTAATTGTGATGGTTACATCAATATTGTGCGACTAATTTCGACGATTCTTGAAGATACTTCACACACCTGATAGTACTTAAATAGAGACTCGACAAATTAATAATAAGCCAGAGGTGTCTATGGACCATAATCTGAAAAATGCCCTACAAATTACCGTGTTTATCTACATGATCATTCTTTCATTTGGCTTTATTGCGATTGGTAGTTAATACCATCGATTGCGAGGCTGAGTTTTTATACTCAGGGAATAATGAATAGTGGGATTATAACCAATATTGATACAGCAATAGACTTGGATTACTACGCTAAGTTTATTGCTGGAAAAACAGCACTGGTCGCTCAAGGTGGCGGACAGAGAAGTATTTTTACTTCTGGAGTGCTGGATGCCTTTCTTCTCTCAAATTTTGACCCCTTCGACGAGTTTTTTGGTACCTCGGCAGGTGCTCTAAACTTATGTGCTTATCTGTGCCGCGATAAAGGCCTTGGCCGTTCTTTTGTTCTCGACCTGACAACCTCACCAGAGTTCTTCAATCTCTTTTCCTATATACGACACAGGAAGAACCTAGGATTAGAGTGGGCGCTAGAACAAATTATGGCTTACCCATATAAGCTCGATCTGGATTTAGGGCGACAAACGCTAGGCGATCGCCACTTCTATGCGGCTGTAACGGATTCCAAAGATTTACGAGACCACTACTTCCCATTATTGGGCGAAGATTGGTACAAGGTGATGATTGCGACCTGCGCCATTCCTCGTTTGTACAATGATGAAGTCTTTATTGGTGACAGTGCTTATGTGGACGGTGGTGTATCAGCATGTATCCCGGTTCAGGAAGCGTGGCGAAGACAAGCTCGTTCTATTGTGGTGATTCGTACTGAGCCTGTGGTGGAGGAAGGTAATACCCATTTGGTTGAAGCACCAGTCAAAGCGCCCAAACCAATCTCTGCCGAAGAACTGGAGTGGTTCCGCGAATCTTTCGACAGTGTTCAAGGTCATTGGCAACAGAAAGTGGAACAGTGGAAAACCGACTGGACCTCTTTCTTCCAACAACAAATTATGCGCTCAAAAGAGCAGAAGCGTGACCGTGGGCATTTAGACCTGCTGAACGGTGGTCGCTGGCTATTTGGTGCAGATGATATTTATCGCTTAAGTCATTTAATCGGGGATAAGTTTGATTCAGGCTTGGCTGACATGCTGATGGTGCATTATCAGACCTACTCATTGACTCAGGATTTTTTGAATTCGCCACCAGACGACGCGTTTGTGGTTCAGATAGCGCCAAGTCAGCCGCTAAAATCGAGTTCATTAATGAGCGACAAAGAAGACCTGTTGCACGATTACGAAATGGGCTTAGAAGCCGGTTACCGATTTGTAGAAACCTACACCTCAACGGAAAACGCGCGCAATTCTCATATGCCACAGTTAGCCACCATTGCTGCTGGCAAGTAATTCTCGAAGTTGATGAGCTAGCATACTGTGAGCTCGTTATGCTGTTTAAGCAGATTGTAGTGAATCGTGTTCTGAAATGAAAAAGGGTTATTGAACTTGGTTCGATAACCCTTTTAAGCTTTTGAAATTAGGAAAATCGTTTCGCCTTAAGGTCAAATATTAGGTGACAGGCAAGATTCTCATACAGTTGGTTGACCCTGCTACATCCATAATGTCGCCTTGAGTGACGATCACTAGGTCGCCAAATTTAAGGTGTCCTTTCTCTTTCAGGCAAGTGAGTGTAGATAGTGCAATGTCAAAGCTGTCTTCGGCTTCTGTCTCGAAGTAGATAGGCGTCACACCTCGGTATAAGGTACAGCGATTAAGCGTTCCTTCGTTACGAGACAGCGCGTAGATAGGCATGTCAGCACTTAGGCGAGACATCATCAGTGCAGTGCGGCCTGATTCGGTGAGAGTGACAACGCCTTTAATGCCTTCCATATGGTTTGCGGAGTAGATGGTCGCCATCGAAACGGTTTCTTCTGCCGTCACAAAGGTACGGTCAATACGGTAGTTCGATTGGTTAATACCCGCCATCTTTTCAGCACCGATACACACTTCGGCCATCGATTTCACTGTCTCGACTGGGTAAGCACCCGCAGCGGTTTCACCAGACAGCATCACAGCATCGGTGCCATCGAGTACGGCGTTGGCAACGTCCATGACTTCGGCACGGGTTGGCATTGGCGCAGAAATCATTGATTCCATCATCTGAGTTGCGGTGATGACAGTTCGGTTAAGCGCTCTAGCACGGCGTATAAGCTGTTTTTGTACTCCGACCAACTCAGGGTCGCCAATTTCCACTCCGAGGTCACCACGAGCCACCATGACGACATCTGAAGCCATTATGATGTCATCCATGTTCTCAACAGTAGCGACTGTCTCTGCTCGCTCCACTTTTGCGACGAGGTGAGCTTCTAAGCCTGCTTCTCGTGCGAGCTGACGAGCATAGTGCATGTCTTCCCCATTACGTGGGAAAGACACCGCTAGGTAATCCACTTTGATTTGTGCGGCGGTGACGATGTCGCGCTTGTCTTTTTCTGTTAGTGCTTCTGCGGAAAGGCCACCACCTTTTTTGTTGATGCCTTTGTTATTTGAGAGTGGGCCGCCAATGATGACTTCGGTATGAACGCGACAGCCTTCTACTTTGGTGACTTTGAGTTGAACACGACCATCGTCAAGCAACAGGATATCGCCGGCGGATACGTCGTTAGGCAGTTCTTTGTAATCAAGGCCAACGGCTTCTTGATTGCCTTCGCCTAAACCTAGGCTGCTATCGAGAGTGAATAGGTCGCCTACGGCAAGTTGGATTTTTCCATCTTTGAATGTCGACACACGAATCTTGGGACCTTGTAAGTCTCCGAGAATGGCGATTTGAGTGCCGTGTCTTTTGGCTATTGCTCTGACTTTTTCTGCGCGTTGTATATGGTCGTCGCTGGTGCCGTGAGAGAAGTTCATACGAACGATATTGGCACCGGCTTTGATGATCTCTTCAAGCACGTTACCTTTATCAGTAGAAGGGCCTAGCGTTGTGACGATTTTCGTTTTTCTTAATTCGGCTGTCATGAATACTCCTAGAGTGAGGCCAAGTAATCTTTTAAAAGACTAGGGCGTGTTGATCTTTCGAGCTGATTTTTGCAGCGAGTTGCTGGGTATTTATACAAGGCAGAGGCTTTGATGTGTAGCTAGCCTACATGAGAAGCCGATAACGTAGTAGAAATGACCAGCAAACGCTGCCCGAAGGGTTCGGCTAAAAGCGTTTTACTCTTTGTTGAGGGAGATTTGCTTAGAATGACTAGGCTACTTCCCCCTCGCCGCGATTAAAACGCTTTTATCTCGAACAAAATTTAACCACGAAAGGTCAACGCGCCTTAATTAAGTATATGCATTAATTGATAATTTATTGGGAGCTAGGAGGATATTTCTTGATTTGCCTTTAATTATTGAATTCAGGGCTCAAACGCGATGTTTTATTCTGAAAATTAAGTCGCAAATTATCGATGTGGGTGTTAATTTTCCTCGAACTATTTGACTCGATACACAAAGATTCATGTATATACGTGATACTGGTCACGGCGATATACCAAGTGACTTCACAATTACTTCGCAAAGTAAAAAAATTACCTCGTTGATGATTTCTGGAGCGTAAAATGTACATGGCTCAACCGGGCCATATTGATCATATCAAACAGGTCAATGCTGGTCGTGTATATAAACTAATTGACCTTAAAGGTCCTATTTCTCGTATCGATCTGTCCAAGCAAAGTGAGTTGGCTCCGGCGAGTATTACTAAAATTACCCGTGAACTCATTGAAGCTCACCTTATTCACGAAACGACGGTTCAAGAAGCCACGACTCGTGGGCGTCCTGCTGTCGGTCTGCAAACCAATAACGAAGGTTGGCAGTTTCTGTCGATGCGTCTTGGTCGTGGATACTTGACGATCGCGCTCCATGAATTGGGCGGGGATGTGCTTATCGATACCAAGATTGATATCCATGAACGCGATCAAGATGATGTGCTTGCGCGTCTTCTCCATGAAATCGATGAGTTCTTCCAAACCTATGCCGAGCAACTCGACAGGGTGACGAGTATCGCTATCACACTGCCAGGTCTGGTTAATTCAGAGCAAGGTATTGTGTTGCAGATGCCGCACTACAACGTTGAAAACTTAGCGTTGGGGCCGGAGATCTACAAAGAAACCGGTCTACCAGTTTTTATTGCCAATGATACCCGAGCGTGGGCGTTAGCAGAGAAGCTGTTTGGTAACTCACAAGACAACGACAACTCTGTTCTTATCTCGATTCACCACGGTTTAGGTGCCGGGATCATTCTTGACGGTCGCGTTCTGCAAGGGCGTCACGGTAACATCGGTGAGTTGGGGCATATCCAGATCGATAAGGAAGGCAAGCTTTGTCACTGTGGAAATCGAGGCTGTTTAGAAACGGTGGCGAGTTCTCAGGCAATCCGTGAGCAAGTCAAAGAGCGATTGGCAAATGGTGAAGAATCAACGCTAACGGTGTTTGAAGACGTCACTATTGAACAGATCTGTGCTGCCGCTGCGGATGGAGATCCGCTGGCTGTCGAAGTGATTGAACAGTTAGGCCGTTACCTAGGCTCTGCGATTGCGATTGTGATTAACCTGTTCAACCCAGAGAAAATCTTGGTGGGTGGTGTTATCAATCAGGCGAAGAGCGTGTTATACCCGGCGATTCAAAAGTGTATCGAAGAGCAGAGTCTATCGGTTTACCATAAAGACTTAGAGCTGGTGGAATCTCGTTTTTATAAGCAGGCAACCATGCCAGGTGCTGCTCTCATCAAGCAGGCTTTATATGATGGTCAACTGCTAATGAAAGTTATTGAAGGCTAACTCTTTTTCTCTTCTTTAAGCCTTACCCCGAACCTTTCCATGTACTTAAGCTTTGTATAACATCATTTGTTGTACTTAGTTTAAGCATTCTGTGCATTGGCGCTTTGCTTTAACCTATTGAAGTAGGCTATTGTAGCCACAGTTATTATTTGTCACTAAGGTGTTGTATGTCTGGCGTTTTAAATTCGGTTGATCAGAGAACCAAACTGGTCGGTGAAAACCGTCTGGAACTCTTGTTATTCAGCTTAAATAGTCGTCAACTATTTGCGATTAACGTATTTAAAGTGAAAGAAGTCCTCAAAGTGCCAGTACTCACTCGCTTACCGGGCTCTCATCATCATATTACGGGTGTTGCGTCTTTACGTGGTGAATCGGTGCCTGTTATCGATTTACGCAGTGCCATTGGCTTTCCGCCATCTCGTGCGGAGTCTCAAGAGAGCAACCTGATTATTACGGAATACAACCGAACCGTACAAGGTTTCTTGGTTGGGCAAGTTCGTAATATCGTGAACACGACATGGACAGAAATCCAGCCGCCGCCAAAGACAACAGGCCGTGCAAACTACCTAACCGCTATTACGCATATTCAAGAAGAAGAGCAGCACAAGATCGTTGAGATCATCGATGTTGAGAAAGTGTTGGCTGAGATCATTGATTACGATGTCTCGATCTCTGAAGGCGTTTTAGATGAACAATTAGCTCAGGAGATGATAGGACGCAATGTGCTTATCGTTGATGACTCTTCAACAGCGCGTAACCAGATCAAAGGCACCTTGTCGCAGTTGGGTTTGAACATTATTGAGTGTTGTGATGGCTTAGAAGCACTGACCTTACTTAAGGGCTGGTGTGATGAAGGCAAAGACATCAATCAAGAAATATTGTTGATGATCACCGATGCTGAAATGCCTGAAATGGACGGCTACAAGCTGACACACGAAGTACGTACTGACCCAAGAATGCATGACCTATTCATTACGCTAAATACTTCATTAAGTGGAAGTTTTAATGAAGCTATGGTTGAGAAAGTAGGGTGTAACCGCTTTATTTCTAAGTTCCAGCCAGACCTCTTGGTTGAAGTGACTCAAGAGCGAATGCGTCAGATTTTATAATTAACGCTGCTGTACGGTTTGTTTTGAGTGACCTTATAGAAAGCGTTTGCTAATATTCACGCAGCATATTTTTCTTAACGAAATATGCTCAACTACTAGCGTAACTTTTCACACACAATTTAAGGTAGTTCCTCTTAATGATATGGTTAACGTCTAAAGTCGTTATGACTTTGAGCTTATTACTGTATAGGGAATTTAAGAAAAGACGTACGGAAGCTGAAGTTGAGTCATAACTCAACAACTGGAATTGAAGGGAAGCGGATGCTTCCCTTTTTCGTTTTTCTTTCTCTCGTTTCTTTAGCCAATGATCGATTGAGAACAGTTGGTACTTCGTTAATGAAAATCCCGAGATTTGGTTTTCAAGCCAACAATTTCATCGGTAATATCGATAAGTTTTCCTGCGATAACATGAACGACTTCTCCTTCTTTTTCTAATATCCCTTGTACCTTTAACGCCTTGGCTGTGAGATAAGCTTGCTGTTGAGCGCGCGCGGTTGCTCCCCATACCACGACATTAATATTACCAGTACTATCCTCTAGTGTGACAAAGGTGACACCTGCCGCGGTTCCGGGAGATTGTTTGCCTGTGACTAATCCGACAACGGTGACCATAGATTTGTGTCTTTGTTGTATTAAATCTTTCATGTGTGTGAATCGGCCTAATCGTCCCGCTTCTTCGAGCAAAGTGATTGGATGTTTGTTCAATGAAATTCCGACACTGGTGAAGTCTTCGAGTAGATCTTGCATCTCATTGGGCTTGTGCAGTGCATGTTCGTCATGTCCTGCCTCTGCATAGTCATAGGCTTGGCTAAACAGAGGTAGATCAGACGCCGAGTCCATGATCGCCCAGCGAGTCTGGAAGCGGTCTCCAGAAACGTTATGTAGCGCATTGGCCGATGCCAGTAGCTCGATATCTTTCTTATTCATCGATAACTGTTTCACTTGACTAGGGTGGCGATAACCGGATTGTGGGCGATTGGCGAGCACGCTTTGAATTCCATGCTCGCTGAATCCTTTGATTTGTCGCAGCCCTAAGCGAATCGCTAAACCATTCTGATGAGAGACAACCGTGTGGTCGTTTTGAGAAGCGTTCACGCATACCGGAAGTATCACCACATTATGTCGTTGTGCGTCTTGTACCAACTGTGAGGGGCTATAAAAGCCCATGGGTTGGCTATTCAACAGAGAAGCGTAGAAACATTCAGGGTAGTAGCACTTCAACCAAGCTGAGCAATACGCTAACACCGCAAACGAAGCCGAGTGGCTTTCAGGAAAACCGTACTCGCCAAAGCCGCATATCTGTTTAAAGATCTGCTCAGCAAACTCTGTCTCATAGCCGCGCTTTTGCATTCCCTCGATAAGTTTGTTTTTAAACTTAAAGACGTTGCCATTTTTCTTCCAAGCGGCCATCGCGCGTCTGAGTTGATCCGCTTCTCCGCCTGTGAAGCCTGCGGCCACCATCGCGAGTTTGATCACTTGCTCTTGGAATATCGGTACACCCAAGGTGCGCGACAGTACTGATTCCACGTCTTTAGATGGATAACTGATTGGCTCAATGCCATCTCGACGCTTGAGAAACGGATGCACCATATCGCCCTGAATAGGGCCTGGACGAACGATAGCGATTTGAATCACCAAGTCGTAATAAGTCTTCGGTTTAAGCCTTGGCAGCATGCTCATTTGTGCGCGTGACTCAATTTGGAATATCCCGACTGTGTCTGCTCGTTGAATCATGCCGTAAACCTGAGGATCATCCTTAAGGCGAGTGATCTCAGCAATGGTCAGTGATCGCCCGTGAATACGTTTGATCAGGTCGAAACATTTACGAATCGCAGAGAGCATACCAAGCGCGAGCACATCAACTTTCAGCAAGCCTAAGGTTTCAAGATCATCCTTATCCCATTGAATAATGGTTCGCTCGTGCATTGCGGCATTCTCGACGGGAACCAGTTCATATAAAGGCCCTGAAGATATGACAAAGCCACCAACGTGTTGAGATAGGTGACGTGGAAAGCCGATGATCTCATTCACCAAGTGGATAAATTGTTGCCCCTTCAAAGAATCAGGTTGCAGCCCCAATTGAGTTAACTGAGCCTGCCAACCTAGGCTTTTGTCCCTGCGATTGGTGTTCTTGATGAAGTAGTCGAGCTGAGTTTCTTGTAGCCCTAATGCTTTACCGACATCTCTTACCGCACTTTTAAAGCGATAAGAGATCACAGTTGCAGCAAGCGCAGCCCTTTCTCTACCGTATTTTTGGTAGATGTATTGGATAACTTCTTCACGGCGTTCGTGTTCAAAATCGACATCAATATCAGGCGGCTCATCGCGCTCTTTACTGATGAAACGTTCAAATAGCACCGAGATCTGCCTTGGGTCGACAGAGGTGATTTCTAGACAGTAACAGACCACTGAATTAGCCGCTGAACCTCGATCTTGGTAAAGAATGCCTTGGCTTTTGGCAAACATGACGATGTCGTGAATGGTGAGAAAGAAGAAAGGGTAGTCAAGCTCGCTAATCAGCCCCAGTTCTTTTTCTATGATCTGTTGGATGTCGTTAGGTACACCTTGTGGGAAGCGAGCCCGTTTTCCCATTTCGACCAACATGCGCAGATAACTCATGGGTGTCTCACCTTGAGGAATCAGTTCACTGGGATATTCGTATCGCAAGCTATCTAAATTAAATTCACACAACTCAGCGATGCGGTTGCTCTCTTCTAGCCACTCAGTTTTGAAGATATGAGAGAGCTTATTGATACTCCGTAAACAACGTTCTGCATTAGCGAGTAAGTGACTGCCCACTTCGGTAATTGGCTTTTGATATTGAATCGCAGTAAGTGAGTGCTGCAAGGGTAAGCGATTCGCGTTGTGCATCAGTACACCACCACAAGCTGTTATTGGCAGTTGATGATGTTGTGACAGCTCAACGCAGTAATCTGTGTACTGCTGGTCGGTTTGTTTTAGGTGTCGTTGTAAGCCAATCCACAACCGACCTGAATGATGCTGGGAGAGCCATTGCCCCCAGTGTGCGTCTTCATTTTTCTGTTGAGGAAGCCAAAGAATAAAGCAGTGCTTAGCCGACATGATGTCCCACTCAGAGAGCTGATAATGTCCCTTGCTGCTACGACGTCTCGCGTTAGTAATAATACGGCACAACTCTGCATAGGCTTGTCTGTTTGGGCATATCAAGATCACTTGGCACTCTTCATTTAACCAAAACATGCTCCCGACAATTTGCTTGAGCGACAGTTTATGTTGCTTGATTGCAGAGTGAACCTTAACGATGCCCGCGATTGAGCACTCATCAGTAACAGCGAGTGCTTTGTAACGTAAGAAGTCGGCCTGTAAAACCAGCTCTTCCGCATGCGAAGCTCCCTCTAGAAAGGAGTAATTACTTTGACAGAAAAGCTCTGAGTATTGCTGAGACATAAAGTAATCTCACTTAACCATTGCGAGTGAACATGATTGAAAAGGGACGCTGAAATTGAATCAGTAGAACAGACTAGCTAAATAAGCCGTGCAAAAACCACTGTTTATCTGGTGTTCTAAAGACCCATAGCCACCGACCGTTTTCACTGTGAGCAATAAAGTAGTCACGAATGATCTTCTCTCCATCCCACCAGCCAGACACAATGCGTTCAGGGCCTTGAGATAAGGTGACGCTTTCGGTTAAGGCTTCGGGCTCTGGCAGTAAAATACTGGGCCTGAGTCGTTGTTGATTGACGTTGAGAGCTACGGTTTGTTGCTCGATCCCTGGGGGAGCTTGCCTCTTTGCCACAGATTTACTCATTGTTGGGAGCGAATACTGATTGGCCTTTTCTGGCCTTGGGTCGTGCTGTATTTTCGGTGTTTGAATGCAGGCTTGTCCAAGCTTTGCTTGCAGTAGTGAGAGCAAATCTAACGCGGCAAGTGTTCCGGTATTACCATCAAAAAGATCATGGTAGGCCATTTGCGGTTCTCCATGACGAATCAAGCTGAGAGTTAGCCCCTGAACCGGTGCTGTGAGCTTTAGTGACTCTAAGGTGAGATGAGTCAGGTTCGCCCATTTTTCAGCAAGGTAGTCACCTTGTGCCGAATAAAAAGAGACAGGGTGATCGTCTTTATCTCTTAGGTGTAAAGTCAGCGTTAACTCGAAAGCCACTCGGTCGCGTAGCTTCAAAAAACACTCGAGTTGATTCAGTAATTTCAGCAACGGCTTTTCGATAAATAGGATGTTTTCAATATCAAACAACAGCTCCAAATATTGCTGGAAATTCTCTGGTGGGTGATAGAAATCAATCGGGTGCTTGAACTGGCCGTTAAGGCGGCCGACATAATTCACCAGGTCGATATCAAAGCGACGCGCGACCTCTTGTAAAGGCAGCTTTAATAGATCTTCAACGATATTGATACCGACACGGTTCAGGCGCTCCACTTGCTTGGTCGGTAGCTCGCTGGAATTCAATGCTTGTTGGTTAACCCAAGCTTTCATCTGCTCAACATTGTTTGTTGCTTGGTTGATCGCTTGCTTACCCAAAAGGATCGCAGAAAGCGGCGAATAACCCGTAGCGAAGCTGAACTGGATATTTAGCGTTTCTAAGTGGCTTTTGAGTTCATGCCAGTAGTTATCTAGCCCGTCGTAAAGTGACAGCATGTTAGAGGCTTTAATTAGCAAGCCATTAGGTGGCAATAATGTCATGTCGGAAGTGACTAGATACGCCCATTGAGCGATCTCTTTGAGCTTACTTTTCTCCAGTTCAATACTGTAAGGGTGGACGTGTAAATTGTGACACAGCGCCGCCGCAGAACCTAAGCCCATACCAAGCGAAATTCCCGATTGTAGCGCAGCTGGATTAGCTTGCAGGACACGATGATCTTTTTCATCCACGATGATAATAGGTTGTTCGCGTGAGTCTTCGCTCGAACCCAATTCATTAGAGTTAAACAAGGTATCCAGCTGCAGAGATGGAAAGTGAATATAAAGCCACAACATACGCTAGCCTTGCTTCGCAATAGGAAAAGCCAGCACAGTGTTACCAGACAAAGCGCGGTCTGAATTGTCTTCATAAACGACTTTCTCTGTGAGTAACGGCCAGTTGTGTGTCATGTCTAGAATAAAGCTGCCATATGACCAACTGCCTTTTCTTTTTGTTACCTCTACCTTCAATCCTTGGGCGTGAGAAGACAGCTTCATGCTCAAAGAAACGGGTAGGGATAGTTGATTATGGCTGGTGGCTTTAAAGTGAAACTGCAGGCACTTACCAGTTTCACTGGCTGCTTGTAAGCGCTTGGTTTGGTGGATTTCTAGATCGGCTCCCCATAGCAATACAGAGTGACAAGCGCCGCTTTTGAGGCACTGCTCAGCCGCCCACAACGCATCGAGTTCGCGTTGCGGCTGGATAATGAGAATGTTCTCTAATTCAATGCCTTGGCTGCTAAAAAACTCGGCACAAATCTTCCCTGGCGGGTTAATGAATATGGCCAGTTTTTGCGAGTTTTTCTGAGCTAAATAGGGCGTAAGAAGGCGAAGTTCACCGATCCCTTGCTGTGATTCAACTTCAATAACGCCGTGTGTCGGAAAGCCACCATCAAGCTGTTTATCCAATTGCGGATAGCCTGTAGAAGTGGTACTTCCTAGCGTTGTTGATTGTAGCCCTTTCCAGATTAGCTGGCGGTCTTGTAAGTTTTTTATTAGTTCATGCATAATTAAACACCTGTATATTTATACAGTATATTTAACAATGAAAAAGATGCAAAGCAAAATGATGAAAATCAGGTGAACTAAATATTAGATGGTTGATTTAGATACAAAAAAAGCCGCTATGGAAGCGACTTTTTACTATTGGTTAATGATATCAGTTACTTAGGTTGAGCATCGATACATTGACCATTAATGTCTGTCACACTTGGGTTCATTAAGTGTAGGTACAGTGGGATGATGTCGAGTGGCGTTTTTAGCTTATTCGCATCTTCTCCTGGGTACGCTTTTGCACGCATGCGTGTTTGAGTGCCGCCCGGGTTGATTGCGTTAACACGGATGTTCGTGTCTTCAAGCTCGTCTGCTAGGATTTGCATCATACCTTCGGTAGCAAACTTAGAAATCGCGTAAGTGCCCCAGAATGCACGGCCTGAGTGACCAACCGTTGAAGAGGTAAATACGATGCGACCTGCTTCTGCTTTTTTAAGTGCAGGCAGTAATGCTTGAGTCATCAAGAACTCAGATTTCACATTGATCTGCATAACATCATCAAAGGTTTCTTCATCAATCTGCTCAAATGGACTCAGAGTGCCGAGAACACCAGCATTATGAAGTAGACCGTCTAAACGGCCGAACTGTGATTCAATGGTTTCAGCCATATCAACGTAGTTCTGCTTTGTCGCACCTTTTAAATCCAATGGGATAATCGCAGGTTGTGGGTAACCAGCGCTTTCGATTTCATCGTAAATGAATTCAAGGTTTTTAACATTGCGGCCTAACAGAATGACAGTTGCACCATGTTGAGCGAAGCTTAGTGCTGCTTGGCGACCAATGCCAGCACCGGCACCTGTAACCAAAATTACTTTATCTTTGAGGGCATCTGTAGAGATTGGGTAATCCACTGTGCTTATCCTTCTTTCTTTTATTATGTTCGTCATTCCATTGATGTTTAATCACACAGATAACCGCAGGAATGATGAGAAATTCTTGGTAATCGTGACAAGATGGTTACAATACACTAATTCATACAATAGGGGATATGACATTGGAATTTTTGTTGGACTACGGCTTGTTTTTAGCCAAGATTGCGACCGTTGTAATCGCCATCATCGCAATTTTAGTGATTGCTAAATCTGTGGGTGGGAAATCAAGCGCGATTAAAGGTGAGCTGGAAATCACGAACCTATCTGAACATCATAAACAGACGATTGAACAACTAGAGCACCATCTACATGATGATGCTTTCATCAAAGCCCGTGATAAAGCAGAAAAGAAAGCGGAAAAAGAGAAAGTAAAATCACGCGGTAAAGAAGTGAAGAAAGCAGCGAAAGAGGGTGAGCTTGATAGTAAGCGTGAACCACATCTATTCGTTCTTGATTTTAACGGCAGCATTGATGCGAAAGAAGTGGCTTCATTACGTGAAGAGGTAACGGCGGTTCTGGCTGTGGCTCGTGAAGGTGATGAAGTATTGCTAAAACTTGAGTCTGGCGGTGGCATGGTTCACGGCTATGGTTTGGCGTCTTCTCAACTTGATCGTATCAAAACGGCAGGTTTGCCTCTGACTATCTCGGTAGACAAAGTCGCCGCAAGTGGCGGTTACATGATGGCATGTATCGCAGACAAAATTGTATCTGCACCGTTTGCTATTGTTGGTTCTATTGGTGTTATCGCTCAACTGCCAAACTTCAACAAACTGCTTAAAAAGCATGATATTGAGTTCGAACAGTTAACGGCGGGTGAGTACAAACGCACGCTTACTATGTTTGGTGAGAATAACGATAAAGCACGCGAGAAGTTTAAAGAAGAGCTAGAAGAGACACATGGCCTATTCAAAGACTTCATTCGTGACCATCGTCCTGCGTTAGATCTTGAAAAAGTAGCAACGGGTGAGCATTGGTTTGGTACACAAGCACATGAACTTGGGCTGGTGGATGAGATCTGCACTTCTGATGACTTAGTCGTAGCGGCATGTAAGGACAAAACGGTTCTAGCGATTCATTACGTACAGAAGAAAAAGCTTTCAGACAAACTAGCGGGCGTGGCAGGTAAATCTGCAGACAGCGTGCTGATGAAATTGATTGAACGCGGCCAAAAGCCGATTGTTTAAGCTTATTGAGTTCTAGTTCTAGGTTTAGTGCCTTACGTTCATTTGCAGACGTTTGAGCCTTAAAAAGAAAGCGCATAAGTCATCAGACTTATGCGCTTTTTTATTGCTCCACTTCCGAGCGGGTGACCACTATGTTGTAGGGGGAGCGGAGTTTTATACCAAACACTAACTTACTGTGATTGATATTAAATCTTGGCTCCATAATCATTACGTTTTGGACAAGTAGTCAAAATCTCTCTATGACCCGTATCTTTGAGCTCTTCCAAAATCACATCAAAGCCCCACAAGCGATAAAGATGCTTCATCACTTCGTCGTAGCCTTTATCAAGCGGGATGCGGTCGTGAGGCACATATTGCAGTGTCATTGAGCGGTCACCACGAATATCGACATTAAACACCTGAATGTTTGGTTCAAGGTTACTTAGGTTGTATTGCGCCGCAAGCTTCTCACGAATCAGGTGATAGCCCGGATCGTCGTGAATAGCACTTATCTCAATGGTATTTTTTCGGTCGTCGTCGAGCACAGAGAACAGCTTAAAGTCTCGAATGATTTTTGGTGAAAGGTATTGGCTGATAAAGCTTTCATCTTTGAAATTGTGCATGGCAAAGTGCACCGCCTCTAACCAATCACTTCCGGCTAACTCAGGGAACCATTCTTTGTCTTCATCGGTTGGTTCTTCACAGATACGTCGAATGTCTCTAAACATTGCAAAGCCAAGCGCATAAGGGTTTATCCCACTGAAATAAGGGCTGTTGTAGGCGGGTTGTGCGACCACGCTGGTGTGGCTGTGTAGGAATTCTAAGATGAACTTATCACTCACCAAGCCTTCGTCGTAAAGATGGTTAAGAATGGTGTAATGCCAGAAGGTTGCCCAGCCTTCGTTCATTACTTGAGTTTGTTTCTGAGGATAGAAGTATTGACTTACCTTGCGAACAATACGAACACACTCTCGTTGCCAAGGTTCAAGCAGTGGGGCGTTCTTTTCAATAAAGTAGAGAATGTTTTCTTGAGGCTCGCTAGGGAAGCGGATCTTGGTCTCCTCTTCCTTACTTTTATTTTGAGGAACGGTTCGCCACAGCTCATTCACTTGAGATTGCAGATAAGCTTCGCGTTCTTCTTGTCTTGCTGTCTCTTCTGCAATGGAAATCTTCTCAGGGCGTTTGTATCGGTCTACGCCGTAATTCATCAGTGCGTGACAAGAATCAAGGAGCTGCTCGACTTCAGCAACACCATATTTCTCTTCACAACCACTGATGTACTTCTTAGCGAACAACAAGTAATCGATGATGGAACTGGCATCGGTCCATGTTTGGAACAGGTAGTTGCCTTTAAAGAAAGAGTTGTGACCATAACAAGCGTGAGCCATTACCAGCGCCTGCATTGTGACTGTGTTCTCTTCCATCAGATAAGCGATACAAGGATCGGAGTTGATCACGATTTCGTATGCCAAGCCCATTTGGCCATGCTTGTAGTTTTGCTCGGTTTGAATGAATTTCTTACCAAATGACCAGTGGTTGTAATTTATCGGCATACCAATGCTCGAGTAGGCATCCATCATCTGTTCTGAAGTAATCACTTCAATCTGGTTTGGGTAAGTGTCTAAACGGTAATGCTGCGCCACACGCTTAATTTCTACGTGGTATTTCTCCAAGAGGTTGAATGTCCAATCTGGACCATCAGGCAGCATCTTGTCGTTTTTCTTCTTTGCAGCTTTGTCTTTCTCTGCAACGTTTGATTTCGCTGTCATGGCAAACTCCCTTACGCTGTCTCTTTCTGGAACAATTCTCTAAACACAGGAAAAATATCATCCACCGTTTTAATGTTTTTCATGGCGAAGTTGTCAAAGCTACTCTCGAGTTTTTCGTATTCGTGCCAAAGCGTTTGATGAGAGCGGCGTGTTATTTCGATGTAAGAGTAATATTGGCAAGTTGGCAGAAGCGTATTAACCAGTAACTCTTTACAACGAGGAGAGTCATCAGCCCAGTTATCGCCATCAGAGGCTTGTGCTGCATAGATGTTCCACTCATTCGCAGGGTAGCGGTCTGCGACAATTTCCTTCATCAGTTTCAATGCACTCGAAACAATGGTGCCACCCGTTTCTTGTGAGTAGAAAAACTCATGTTCATCGACTTCTTTAGCCTGAGTATGGTGACGAATAAACACAACATCGACGTTTTCGTAGGTGCGGTTTAGGAACAGGTAAAGCAGCACGTAGAAGCGTTTTGCGATGTCTTTGGTAGCTTGGTCCATTGAGCCGGACACATCCATCAAGCAGAACATTACCGCTTGGCTAGATGGAATAGGGCGCTTCTCATAGTTTTTAAAACGTAAGTCGAAGGTATCAATGAATGGCACGTTTTCAATTTTTTTGCGTAGCTCGGCAATCTCTTCTTTTAAGCGACTTTCTTCGAAGGGTTGTGCCGGTTCCGTCATTTTAACTTGGTCAAGTTGCTCCATCAGTAGGTTAAGCTCGCGCTTTTTACCTGCTGTCATCGCGGTTCTACGAGCTAGAGATTGCTGCAGTGAACGAACAATAGCTATGTTGGATGGAATCCCCGCACTTTGGTAACCAGAGCGGTGGGTTTTCCATTCGGTGATTTTGTTGACCTGATTTTTCTCTAGATTAGGCAGAGCTAAATCTTCAAAGAGAATATCAAGATACTCATCTTTTGAAATTTGGAAGGTAAATTCATCTTGGCCTTCGCCATCAGGGCTTGCATCGCCTTGGCCAGAACCACCACCTTGACCGCCACCTTTAGGGCGCTCAATTTTGTCGCCAGTGATGAACTGATCATTACCAGGGTGAACACGTTCTCTTACGCCGCCTTGACCTTGGTGAAAGCTTGGCTCTTTGATGTCTTTATGAGGAATAGTAACGTCTTCACCAGTTTCAGTATTGGTGATTGAACGTCGGTTGACTGCATCGGCCACAGATTCTTTGATTTGCTCTTTATGGCGTCGTAAGAATCGCTGTCTATTTACAGCACTCTTATTCTTGCCATTGAGCCTCCGATCGATAAATTGTGCCATAAGAACTCCCTCTCAGCTGATGTCACGATCCTACTTTTTATTAGTGTATAAGAGTTATTAGGATATAAGAGTTATTGGTTTGTACGAGCTGCTCACGTGAGCAGCTCAATACAGTTTGGTTTATGAGGATTTACGAACTCTTAGATACCACTCAGATAGCAGTCTAACTTGTTTCTCGGTGTAGCCTTTTTCCATCATACGAGCAACGAAGTCGTCGTGTTTTTTCTGATCATCCGTTGAGGTCTTAGCATTGAACGAAATAACAGGAAGCAGCTCTTCTGTGTTAGAGAACATTTTCTTCTCAATCACAGTGCGCAGTTTCTCGTAGCTTGTCCAAACTGGGTTTTGACCGTTATTGTTTGCTTTGGCACGAAGCACAAAGTTCACAATCTCATTTCGGAAGTCTTTAGGGTTACTGATACCTGCTGTTTTTTCGATTTTCTCGAGTTCACCATTTAGAGAAGCACGGTCAAATAGCTGGCCTGTTTCTGGATCGCGGTACTCTTGGTCTTGAATCCAGAAATCAGCATAGGTTACGTAACGGTCGAAGATATTCTGTCCGTACTCAGAGTAAGACTCTAGGTAAGCGGTCTGAATTTCTTTACCAATGAACTCTACGTAGCGTGGCACTAGGTATCCTTTCAAGAACTCTAGGTACTTCTCAGCGGTCTCTTGAGGGAATTGCTCTCGTTCGATTTGCTGCTCAATCACGTAGAAAAGATGCACTGGGTTTGCGGCCACTTCGGCTTGGTCGAAGTTGAATACTCGAGACAGAATCTTAAAGGCGAAACGCGTTGATAGCCCAGACATTCCTTCGTCAACACCAGCATAATCTCGGTACTCTTGGTAGCTCTTCGCTTTTGGATCGGTGTCTTTTAGAGTCTCACCATCGTAAACCCGCATTTTTGAGAACAGAGACGAGTTCTCAGGCTCTTTCAGTCTAGATAAGATACTGAATTGCGATAGCAGATCGAGTGTGCTTGGCGAACAAGGGGCTTTGGATAGCTCACTGTGCTCAAGCAGTTTTTGGTAGATCTTAACTTCTTCAGAGACGCGTAGACAGTAAGGGACTTTTACAATGTACACACGGTCGAGGAAGGCTTCGTTGTTTTTGTTGTTACGGAAGGTCTGCCACTCGGATTCGTTCGAGTGAGCCAGAATCATGCCGTCAAATGGCAGTGCAGAAAGCCCTTCGGTACCGTTGAAGTTACCTTCTTGTGTGGCCGTTAGTAGTGGGTGTAATACCTTGATTGGCGCTTTAAACATCTCCACGAATTCCATAACACCTTGGTTAGCTTTACATAGCGCACCAGAGTAGCTGTAGGCATCAGGATCATCTTGAGAGAAGTGCTCAAGTTTACGAATATCTACTTTACCAACAAGAGATGAGATATCTTGGTTGTTTTCATCACCAGGCTCTGTTTTCGCGATCGCAACTTGATCGAGGATAGAAGGGCGCAGTTTGATGACTTTGAATTTGGAAATATCACCGCCAAAATCGTGCAGTCGTTTCGCTGCCCACGGAGACATAATTGAGCGAAGATAGCGTTTCTCAATACCGTATTCGTTCTTCAATAAGTCGCCGTCTTCGTTTACATCGAATAGACAAAATGGGTGATCGTTTACTGGGCTTCGTTCGCCGTCAGCAGACAATACATAGATTGGTAATTTCTGCATCAGGGCTTTGAGTTTTTCAGCAAGAGATGATTTACCACCGCCCACAGGGCCAAGTAAGTAAAGGATTTGTTTACGTTCTTCTAAACCTTGCGCAGCATGTTTTAAGTAAGAAACAATCTGTTCAATCGCATCTTCCATACCGTAGAAATCTTTAAATTCGCTGTAGCGTGAGATGACACGGTTAGAGAAAATACGACTTAGTTGAGGGTCTTGAGCAGTGTCAATGACCTCCGGTTCGCCAATGGCTAGTAGTAAGCGCTCGGCAGCATTCGCGTAAGCACTTTTATCGTCTTTACACAGCGCTAAGAACTCTTGCAATGTCAGCTCTTCTTCCTTGGCTGCTTCATAACGTGATTGATAGTGGTCAAAAATACTCATAGTCACATTCCCCTTGTTAACCAGTTAAAACTGACGAGCGATTGAAAAATAGGCTCTCCCTACATTTTAAGGTTAGACCCGCTTCCACAATTTTGCTTAACAATTATGTATTTATTTACAATTTTGCGTGTGAAAAACGTAGCGAGCGCAATAGGCAACTTGAGGCGTGTAGAATCAAATTATTTTACATTCGAGCAGATCTAGCCGTTTGTTTTGTGATTTTAGGTCGCTTAATAATTCGCACACTGGATTTATGTGTATTAAATGTATAACTGAGCTCTATTGATTATTTGGAACGAAGTGCCATATAATGCGCGGCGTTATCAGAAATCGCTTAAAAAATAGGTAGAAACAGTGAAGAGTCTTTGGTTAAAAATCGCCATTGTTGGAACAACAATGTTCATGGCGACCGCTACGCACGCAAAAATATCACAATGGTCATTGGGTGTGGCTGCTTCTTATTCTCCTGCGGTGTACAAAGACACGCCGTCAAATCGCGCAGTCATTCCTATGATTGGTTACGAAGGCGAACACTTTTTCATGCGTGGATTTAGCGCAGGCTATCGTTTGTTACCAGCCGGCTCACCTCAGAATATTGTGTTTCGAGCGGTTTATGATCCAAGAACATTAAAGCCAGGTGACTCAGACAATGTGGACATTCAAAAACTAGATGAACGTAAAGCTTCGGTATTAGGTGGCGTTAGCTATCAAGTGATTACGCTGGTGGGTATGTTTGAAGCAACAGCGGGCTCCGACTTAGGTTTTAGGCATAACGGTATTTACGCTGAAGCGGCTTGGCGCCTACCTATTCGCCGCAATGGCTGGGCGCTTACGCCTTCGATTGGTTACGCTTACAACAGTGAACGCTTGAATAACCACTTGTACGGTGTGAGTTCAGCGGAAGCTGCAAGAACGAATCTAAACGAATTCGATGCTGACTGGGATGGCCAATACTTTATTGGTTTAGGTGGTTACTTACATGTAACGCCGAATGTTCGAGTAACTGGTGGCGTTCGTTACACCAACCTAGAGGGCGATATCGAGAACAGTCCAATCTTAGAAAGCGGCATTAATATGGCGGCAAACGTCGGTGTTGCTTACGTTTTCTAGTTAAAAAGAAGAAAACATAAAAGGGTTACTCGTGATGAGTAGCCCTTTTATTTATGCGAAGTACAGAGCGGTTAACGTCAAGACACCAAAAATCGTAATTACGATGATCTGTTCAACGACTGTAAAACTTTTCTACTTAATACCTTAGAAAGTGAAACCGGCTTGTAGGCCAAAAGTCTCCTCATTGATTAGGCTTATGCTACCGGAGTTGAAGTCGTAGAAATCGAAACCAACACGAGCCATAAACTTCGAGTTACCAAACATTGGTTGTATAGACTTAAACTCAGCACCGATGCCGTAAGTTGCGCCCCATTCGCTATTTGAATGTTTATTATTCACTGACCAATCTTTGTTAGTAATTGTTGATTTAACATTTACGTTTGAGTAAGCAAGACCAACTTTTCCGTAGATAGCAAAAGACTCATCGAAGCTATATTTATACATTGGAGCTAAAGACATTTTGAAGTGTTTGAAATTGTCTTTGTACTTAGTTAGGTCACCGTGTACATCCGATGTAACCATTTTGCTGTCGGAATCTATGTAATTCATTGTTGATTCAATATGAAAATGGGTATCAAGAATTTGTGAGCCAGCAGTGAATTGTAGACCTCCGTCATCTCGGTTAATGCCAACGCCCCCAAGTACGTACATGTCGTTAGCTGCGAAAGATGAAGTCGACAGAATAGCTAGTGATGCAAGGATGAATTTTCTCATTTTTATCGCTCTGGTTAATAAATTTCGGTGAGCATTCTAGCGATTTCTTTCAAATAAAAAACACCGTTCAAAATGGATGTGGCGATTTTTAATTTGTATTAAAAGCTCCAAAGTAAAATTAATAAAGATGAATGATCTAATGGGTTATCATAGACTGAACCTTAAGCATTAAGACCAGCATAAATCCCGTCTAACGTGATGTTTTTCTTTGACTTCCTCTGGGCGGACTTTTGTGCGTTCTTAAATATATAGCTAGAGGCCCATTCCAGTTTATTACCTATTTCTGACCATGCCTTGTGGCTGATACATTCAAATATGGGCAACAGCCACACATCCACATTTTTTGCCGCCTTAAACAGCGAGACCGATGGCATTATCTGAAGCGCAGTACTGCGCCTGATGATCAGCGAGAGTAAACTGGCCCAGATAAGCCCATCAACGATGGCCTTTTGTGCGGTGACAAATCGTTGCCAGTTTGTGTGAGATTTTAATTCTTTAAAAAGCAACTCCACCTGCCATCGACAGCGGTAGATCGCCATTATGTCATCAGCAGTATAGGTACCTGAAGGCAAGTTAGTTAACCAAATACAGAATCGCTTTTCTTCTGCAAACCAACGTCTTACCACTCTAAATTCTTGCTTACCACTACGAACTTTAAGGTCGAGTACCTGTGAGCGATTAGTACCTCGAGTGATGTCTTTGAGCTTCTTTCCTTCTAGTTTAGATAAATGCCGGCCCTGACCGTTTCTCGCTTCTATAACATGAGGATTCAGGGACTTTGCTCCTCGAAAAATATAGAAACCACCATACAGTTCAAGCTCAGTAAAGAATTGGAAGTCAGGGTACCCTGCGTCAGCCAACAACAATTTGTTACTCATTGTTTTGGGGGGCGGGCAAAAAGTCTCTTTCTGATGCTGTATCAGCGCTGATGCTCATTGCGACTGGAGAAAAGCTTTTTTAAAGACATTGTCATATGGCATTCAACTGCGGCTGGATTGCGTTTAAATCGGCTCGGGTAAACGTTCGAAAGGTCACGATGAATGTGGAAAGAGCTACCATCTTGAAGCAGCACATCATCAAAGGTGGCGAGTTTATCTGGTAGGTTGGCACTCTGCTGGCGAGCAAACTGAGCTATCGCTCGCATGGCCAATTGGCGCATGAATATCGGAAATTCTTCTTTCTTAACTGGTTATGGTAGGGCTTATAAGCCACAGTATCTTTAGCGCTTAAGCACATCCCATTGAATTGCCTTAGTAAATCGGCAATAGATGAGCAGTTTCCTTTGCTCAAAGCGGCCACTAGGCTTACTACTAGCTGGTCGGGTAAGATAGCCCGACATCGCTTCATAAGTCCTGTACTTTTCGCCATTTTTTGAAGGCTATCAGCATTAAAGAATTGCTTAAACTGCTTTTGTAGGGAGATAATCGTCATCGGCTTCACGGTTGATATGGGTGGTTTGTTTGGCGACGATTATCTGATCATAAATGAAGCCTTTTTTCTATCTAAATAAATAGCTTAGAGCTTAAGATCCTGTCTATGAATGGGTTATAGATCCTTGATTTACGTTTGTTGGTCAATGGACGATATCAGAGAAATTAATGGGAAACGGTTCAATGTTTAATATCTTATCGTCATGTTTTATTTCAATTTTCTGTACGTAAAGCCCACTTCATATCCATATCGTTTCATTATTCCCGTTTTTTGTTGGTGATCACTCACTAGCTCTAGGCGTAGATAACATAATGACGTGCCCTTAGGTACAAACAAGCCCACTTCTCAAAGTGGACTCTCTACATGCGGCGTCAAATACTCGATTAACTGATGGAATCATTTGTGTTTCTAGTTGCTTGTTTTCTTTCTTTATATTCAGACATTAAAAAGGGTTACTCGTGATGAGTAACCCTTTTTGAAATTTTTTAAGCCAAGCTAAGGCTTATCTTTTCATGCATTAAGCACTAAAGATTTGAGATAGCTCTGTCGCACATAGGTGGTACTGGCGAGGGCAGTTGCGCCATGTTGTTAACATGCGACGGTACTTCTCTAGCATTGGCATTTGGCTATTGAAGTGGTGATCTGCTTTGTCGAATTGAGGGTAAAGACCTTCAGAATCAACAAGGAAACGCACGTAATGTACGATCTGCGCTTCAGAAGCGATATCAAAACCTAAGAACTGCAGGCGACGTTGGTCTACTTCAGCACGTTCTTGTTCTGCAAGCATTTTGTTCGATTCTTGCATTGCATGGTACATCTCCATGATGTCGATAATTTCGCGACATTCTGCTTCAGTCAAACAACCAAACTCTTTGTTAAGCTCACGCATTTGGAGTTCGTAACCACGTTCTACAATCGTTTGTAGACGTTGGTATTTAGCGGAGTTCTCAGGATCCATTTGAGACATTAGGTAGTATTGATTTGATAGAATTAGACGCTGAGCATTGGTCATTTCCATGGGAGGAGCCTCACTAAAAAACTAAATGTTGTATTTTTTGTTGCAGTAAGAGTAACAGCATTCCTACGAGTGGAAACATGATCTCAACACGGATTTAATATGATTTTTTGAATTGATAAACAAAAGTTGTAAAGAAAAGTGAAAGGATTGGTATAACCATAAAAGAAAACGCCCCAATCGAAATTGAGGCGTTTGAAAACACTATGAACGTAAGTCTAGATTAGTATTTTACGTTTGAATGGTACTGGCTTAGAACAGCAACAATCTCGTCCATTTTCTCTTTGCTTGGCGGGTTTGTACCTTCAAGAGGGTAATCAAAACCAAGCGCTTCCCACTTATGTGCACCAAGCTTATGGTATGGAAGCAGTTCTACTTTCTCGATGTTATCCATGTCTTTGATGAATTCACCTAGCAGATGAGCATCTTCAGGCGTGTCCGTGTAGCCAGGGACAATCACATAACGAATCCAGGTTTTCTTACCAATTTTGTGCAAGTAGCGTGCGAAATCAAGAGTACGTCTGTTTGATACACCAATGAAATCGTGGTGAATCTCATCTCGCATGTGCTTAAGATCGAGCATCACTAGATCAGAGGCTTCTAGTACTTCATCAACCACTTCAGTGTGCTTACGAATGTAGCCATTAGTATCAAGGCAAGTGTGGATACCTTCAGCTTGAGCTGCGCGGAAAAAGTCACGAACAAACTCAGGTTGTAGCATCGCTTCACCACCAGAACAGGTGATACCACCGCCCGACGCTTTCATGAAATGACGGTATGATTTTGCTTCGTTGATGATCTCTTCGACCGTTACTTCCTTTCCGTCATGAAGATCCCATGTATCACGGTTATGACAGTACATACAACGCATTAAGCAGCCTTGAAGAAACACAATAAAGCGGATACCAGGGCCATCGACAGTACCACAAGATTCGAATGAGTGAATGCGACCAGTTGTAGACATGAGCTATTCTCGTAGAGGAATTTATACCGTTTATTTTATTACAAAAACGGTACATAAAATAGGGTCAAATGGTAACGAGACCTTTAAAAATAAAGGCAACCACCTGTGAAGATGATTGCCTTTATTAAACTTGAAAAGTAAAGGACGAAAGCCCTTACTGGTGGCTAGAAGAAAGCAAACATTGTGATACCGCCAGTGGTGTACACTGACTCTTTTGCTTCTTCGTAATCCGATGTTTTTGCTGTTAATGCGAAAGAGGCACCAACGTATTGGTTATACCAAGCGACACCAAGCACAGCAGTCGCTTGAATGTTCTCTAAAGTCACATCGTATATAGCAGGGTCTTCGTTGTTTTTATTAGCGTACTCATCAACACCTGAGCGATCGCCTTCGATAGTCAGGTCGTTGAATCGGTAGCGACCTTCAAGGCCTGCATAGGTAAACCAACCAGCGTTTGATGCGCCGATCATGCCCGGTTTGAATGGGTTTTCTGTGGTGATGTTAGCTGCACCAAAGTTACCGCCTAAGTCCGTACCCCAACGGAACATGAAGCCAGTCGAGATATCACTTCTAAAGTTACCCACGTTGATTTCTGAAACGTTAGAGATTTCGTAGTCAGTATTCGCAAGAGCTTGATTACGCATTAGGTTGAAATGGCTTAGGTAACCAACGCTTCCCGCCCACTCATCATCGACTTGGTATTCCCAACCCATCGGCTCATCCGACTTAGTGATCGAGTGAACCAGCTTCTGAGCGTCTTCTGAAAGTGCACGTTCGCCCGTAGTACCAAACGTGATATTAAAACGCTGGGCTTGCTGTGGGTTTAAGCTGATGTAGTTGAATTCAGTGTGTAGGTAACCTGCGTATGGGCGATCATTAGCCGATGGCGTTTCTAACTCAATGTCAGAAGGCGTATACATCTTGTGGCCAATGGTGATTTCCCACTTATCTAGAGAGCTTGCGCCCCAGTAAGAAAGACTCAGTGGTTTTGCCCAGTTGTATGGCGTAATACTTGATGATGTGTAACCCAGAAATAAGCCGTTGGTATAGTCTTGGTCGACACCAAAAATACCATCATTATCTAAAGCAAAAGTCAGCGTAGAACGCTCAGAGGCTAAAGATGAGAAAGAGAGAAGAATCAGGGGTAAACAACGCAGGTATTTCATGGAGCAGTTACTCTTAAATTATGAACCGCGATATTACCGTAATTTGACAGAATTTGTGGAAAAAAAGTGAATGGCAGGGTGCTTTTTTGCTCAACCTAACATTTCGCGGGATAGGTGAGTGCAGTGCGATTTACTTCAGATATAAAAAAGCCCCGCACATTGGCGAGGCTAATATTATTTACTGTCTATTGAGCGTGAGCTTATAGAGACTCAGTAAATGTACGTGCGATTACGTCAGCTTGTTGCTCTGCAGTTAGAGAGTTAAAGCGAACAGCGTAACCAGATACACGGATTGTTAGCTGAGGGTATTTCTCAGGGTGCTTAACTGCGTCTTCAAGAGTTTCGCGGTTAAGAACGTTAACGTTAAGGTGTTGACCACCTTCAATGCCAGCTTCGTGGTGGAAGTAACCATCCATTAGGCCTGCAAGGTTAGCACGTTGGCTGTCTTGTTCTTTACCTAGTGCGTTTGGCACGATAGAGAACGTGTAAGAGATACCATCTTGTGCGTCAGCAAACGGTAGTTTACCTACAGACGTTAGTGAAGCTACAGCGCCTTTCTCATCACGACCGTGCATTGGGTTTGCACCAGGAGCGAAAGGAGCGCCAGCACGACGACCGTCTGGAGTGTTACCTGTTTTCTTACCGTAAACCACGTTAGACGTGATAGTAAGAACTGACTGTGTAGGGATAGAGTTACGGTAAGTCTTAAGCTTACGGATCTTGTTCATGAACGTAGAAACTAGTTCACAAGCAATATCATCTACACGAGAGTCGTTGTTACCGTATTTAGGGTAATCGCCTTCGATTTCGAAGTCAGTTGCAATGCCATCTTCGTCGCGGATTGGTTTAACAGTCGCGAACTTGATTGCAGATAGTGAGTCAGCTGCAACAGATAGACCAGCAATACCACAAGCCATTGTACGACGAACGTCACGGTCATGAAGAGCCATTAGAGACGCTTCGTAGCTGTACTTGTCGTGCATGTAGTGAATGCTGTTTAGTGCAGTCACGTATTGCTTAGCTAGCCAGTCCATGAAGTGATCTAGACGGTCCATTACTTTATCGTAATCAAGAACAGCGTCAGTCATTGGCGCTTCTTTAGGACCAACTTGCATCTTAAGTTTTTCGTCCACACCGCCGTTGATTGCGTAAAGCATTGTTTTCGCAAGGTTAGCACGAGCACCGAAGAACTGCATTTGCTTACCAACGATCATTGGAGATACACAACAAGCGATAGCGTAATCATCAGACTCAAGGTCAGGACGCATTAGGTCATCATTTTCGTACTGGATAGAAGAAGTATCGATAGATACCTTCGCACAGAAACGTTTGAAGCCGTCAGGTAGTTGCTCAGACCAAAGAACAGTGATGTTTGGCTCTGGAGAAGGACCCATAGTGTATAGAGAGTTTAGGAAACGGAAGTTCGAACGCGTTACTAGCGTACGACCGTCGATACCCATACCACCCATAGACTCTGTTGCCCAGATTGGGTCGCCAGAGAATAGCTCATCGTACTCAGGAGTACGTAGGAAACGAACCATACGCAGCTTCATTACGAAGTGGTCGATCATTTCTTGTGCTTGGTCTTCTGTGATTTTGCCAGCAGCGATATCACGCTCGATGTAGATGTCTAGGAAAGTCGAAGTACGACCTAGAGACATTGCAGCACCGTTTTGAGATTTAACAGCAGCTAGGTAGCCGAAGTAAGTCCACTGGATAGCTTCTTGAGCAGTTTGAGCTGGCTCAGAGATATCGAAACCGTATTTCTCAGCCATTTGCTTGATTTGACCTAGAGCACGATGTTGCTCAGAGATCTCTTCACGCAATTGCATTGTTGCAGCAAGATCTTCGCCGTTCTCGAAACGCTCTTGTAGAGACGCGAATTGAGCAGCTTTGTCTTTCATTAGGAAATCAATACCGTAAAGTGCAACACGACGGTAGTCACCAATGATACGACCACGGCCGTAAGCATCAGGAAGACCTGTCAGAACACCAGACTTACGACATTTTAGGATATCAGGAGTGTAGATATCGAAAACGCCAGCATTGTGTGTTTTGCGGTATTCTGAGTAGATTTTTGAAACCATTGGGTCAAGAGTTTCACCGTATGCTTTACAAGAACCTTCAACCATACGTACACCACCGTTAGGGATGATTGCACGTTTTAGTGGCTTCTCAGTTTGTAGACCAACGATAGTCTCAAGATCTTTCTCAATGTAACCTGCATCGTGAGCAGTAATGGTAGAGATAACAGAAGTATCGAAATCTACAGGTGCTTTAGTTGCGTTTTCCTGTTTGATACCTTCCATTACCGAAGACCAAAGCTTGTTAGTTGCTTCAGTACCCTCAGAAACTAGGAAAGACTCGTCGCCTTCATACGGCGTGTAGTTCTTTTGAATGAAATCACGAACGTTTACTTCGCTTTGCCACTCACCTGCAGCAAAATCTTCCCAAGCTTTAGCAAATTGCTCTGCCATGACATACCTACCTTTTTAGTAGAAAAAATACGTACATTAACACTGTTGAGCCAGCGCCCCTCGTAAGGGTAGTACACTCTTATTAATAACAATATATATGAGCATATAAGCGTCATATGGTTATATATATTGTCACTACCTTTTATATGTTGTCTTTACTCTATGAATTCAAGACTACGCTAAAAAATTCCTGCAAACCTTAAACTAAATCAATAAATGCCAAAAAAAGTTGAAAAAATTTGAGTGACAGGGGTTGCCACCCAAACTTTTTTTTAATTCGAATACTACTTTTGTGTAGTAAGGACTATTATAGCCAAGCTTTTAGACCATATTGGCTTTCTAGCATACCAACTGCAAGCATTGCTACTAGACAGATAACTAAAACACCAACTGGGATAACAATCTTATCTACAAATGATAGACGCTTAGCACGCTCTTTGTCACCAATTAGACCGTTGTTATCTAGAAGCATAGTTAATGCCCATGCTAGAACTGGGTTAACAACCGCTGAACCGAAGATACAGATACCGGCTGCTTGAGAATCTTTAGAATCCTTAACCATTTGCATACCTGCTTCAAGTAGAGGTAGAGATACACCTACAAGTAGCGCAACACGCATCACTGGTGGCCATACTGCTACGTCCATTGGGAAACCAAGAATCGCAACAATAATACATAGAGAACCAAGCAAGATTGCGCCGCCAGGAATTGGACGTTTCGCGATAGCTGCTGGGATCATGTAAGTACCCCAAGAAGATGTGATGTTACCACCACCAACCGCAGTACCCACCATTTGACGAACTGAACACATAGTCATTGTGTCATCTACATCCATAAGTACTTTTTCAGACTTTTTAGGGTAGTTCAGTTCTTGGAAGATACGGTGACCTAAGAAGTCAGGTGACCACATCGCTACTGCAAGAATTGCGAATGGTAGAGAAGCGATGAAGTGTTCAACGTTTGGCAAGCCAAGCATCCAACCTTCAGAAGTAGAACCCCACCAGTAAACTGGGTTTAGGTTTGGAATGCCCATTTCAGTTTCGAATACGATGTCGAAGCCAGCGCCTAATACTAATGCAATAGCAAGGCCTGTGAATGCACACACTGGGATAGCCAACCAACGCTTGTTTACTTTTGCTAAGAAAGCGTAGATAGCAATAGTAATAGCAAGAACGATTAAACCAACGTAACCCATACTGCCCGCTTCAACAGTAGAAGATTGAAGACTAACCGCCCATGTTTGAATTGAGTTAATTTGGCTCATGGTGCCCGTTAGGCCTAAGAAAATGAGCAAGCCACCAGCAGTACCTTCCGAAGTTAGGTTAACCAGCTTGGAGCCGCCTTTTAGGAAACTTAGGATTAGACCGAAAACACCAATAAGAATTGCCAATGCAAGAGGGTGAGCACCAGCTAAAGCAATGGTACCAATAAGAGGAATCATTGGGCCGTGGTTACCGGCAAGGTTTGCTTTAGGGTTAAAGAAACCAGAAGCAAGGATACAGAACAGCAGTGCAGGGATAAGCATTTCTACACGAGCGACTTCAATCGCAAACTCTTTACCTAAGTTTACGTGATCCCAAGCTTGAGTTAGGCCATCAGCCCAAGACATCATTACTGCTGAGTACATCGCGATGATACCAATGGTACCAGCAAGTGCAGGAACAAGGTCTTCAAGTTCAAAGCGGAAGTCACGACCAGGAAGGTTTAAACCGAATCGGCGAGGCTTCATGATTTGAAGCTCATGATCTAGATAATCTGAGCGGCTCTCAAATTCAGAAGCAGGGCGGTGTAGCTCTTTATAGCTTTTCTCTTCTACTTCAGAGTTCGCATTGTTCACAACGTCTGACATAGATTCCTCATATTTTTATGTTAGTAATTCTAAAATTGAATTCTATAAGTTCGCGTAATTGCGTTATTTCTTAGTTATAACTCATTAACATTATGTTGCACGGTTTTGATGTGCTTTATGCAGCTAAGTTAAAAGAAATGTTTGGCATTTTTAATGCCTTATTCTTTGCTGAGGAGTCTAACAATCTTACCCTTTAGGGTGATTGATCTTGATCACTTTATGAGTGTATGTGAAAGAAAGCTACAAAACGCAGCGATTCATTAACTTCCCATTGATGAATTGTGTAATTAGTTTTCACAAATTGACGTAAATGTCGTCTTGTAGCAATTTTCATCCTTTATAACTGCGGGTGTTAACGATTGGCTTATTTCTTGCTTTATTTTCGTCAGATATTTAATTTTTGGCGAGCTGTTGCCACAAACAGGACGGAAATCGATGAAAAAAACACAAATGTTGCCACTAGCGGTAATGATCTCAGGACTACTGGTTGGTTGTGGCGGCGGAAGCGGCGGCGGTGGTGGTGGTGCGCCATCAACGAAGTTTGACTTTATGTTTTCTGCCCCGAACACAATTATTGAGAGTAACAATACTTCAAACTGCACAGTCTATGAGCGCGGAGAGAATAGTAGTCAACAGACAACGGTATTGACTTACCAACCTGCGATTGAGTCACAACTAAATAATGAAAATGTGATTGCCTACTACTCGGATGCATCGGGGGCAAGGGTTGGTGATTTAATTGCTCCTAGTAACTTGAAGTTATCATTTACTTTGGAAGGTATACCTGATGATGGCTTTATTACGTTCCAAATTCGTGAAGCTAACAATACGCATTTTACTGCAAATACATTTTCTAAAGAGTACTTAGAAGATTTAACGCTTAGGAATGCGACATTTGGTATGAATCGCGAAGCCGTTAGTAGCTGTAACAAAGGTGAAAACTACAATAGCACCACACGTAATGACTTGTCTTATAGTGCTGTAGTGTCTGAAGGCGGAAACTATATTTTTCAATCGCAGTTAGCTGAAGAGTCGGTACCGACATATTCGATTGATAGTCTAGATGCGCGTACCTTGCCGAATGGGACTACTGAATCAACTATCGTAACGCAGTTCAAGGGTGACTATTTGCATCAATACGGTGTGCGTGATTGGAATAACGCTAATACTCTAGATTTGGTAAGTATGGCAGGAAACAAAGCTCAATTGACGCACACAAATGACTTTGATTACTCGAGTGTTGAGATTAAGGTTAGTCAGGGCGAATTTAGCTACGACATAGTAACGATTCCTAGCACTCAGGCAGATTTTACACATCCAGACACTCCAAGTACTGAAAGTTGGAGCTTGAGCGTTGAGTCGGATACTCCATTAAATGGTTGGAATATTGATGTTAACAAGAAGTTGTATGTTGAAGGCGCTTGGGATGTAAGCGTTGCGACTGATTCTTTATTTGACTTGAATTCTTTGCCAGCTAACTTCCCGACACTATCGGGCAATAATTTAGATCTTGATTTTAGCTTTACGGATGAAGTCGGAAAAATGAGAGTCGCTTATACGACAGAAAGCTTAAATAGCGGCCTACATAAACTGACACATAAGCTGTTTACTCACTTAGAAAATACAGTAGTAGTTCCCGAACTTTATTACTATGACTACTCTAAAACTATAAAGAATGAGTTACAGCTAGATCCATCTGTAGATCCTATCCACCAGACAGTTCTAATCGAAACAGAAGAGTCAGACATTACAGGCTACGACTTCTTGACTGCATTCGCGCACGGTAATGTCACTGATTTGGATGAAGACTTGGACGGGCTTGCTATTAATGAAGTTGCCCTAAATAAAACAGGTGTGAAGGTCCAGAATCAAAACTATTTAATGATTAGCAAATAGTTTGAGTTAACAAAAACGAAACATGAAAGCCCCGTCAATCGGGGTTTTTTTATAATTCTTATTCATGCAATTGAGAGGAAAACGCTACCTAGTGCATAATAAGTCAGAGTGAATCGCTATTTATTCCTAAATGACAGGTTAATAATTTGTTGCATGTTGCTCCGTGGGGTGCTAGTTTGTATCGCATGAAAAGGTCGGAGTACCTTGCATTTTCACAAACTTGGGAGAGAAAGCGCATGAAAGATGTACCAGCGCTGGACATAAAGGATCTACACAAAACGTTTGGTCAAAATGAAGTTTTAAAGGGAATTTCACTTTCTGCGCATAAAGGCGATGTAGTATCGATTATCGGATCTTCAGGGTCGGGTAAGAGTACTTTCCTTAGATGTATCAATCTTTTAGAGACACCTACCGCAGGCGAGATTTGGGTTAATGGCGAATTAATTCAAATGAAAAACAACCGCCAAGGTGTTTCTGTTCCTGCCAATGAAAAACAAGTACAGCGAATCCGTTCTCGTCTGGCGATGGTTTTTCAGGGTTTCAATCTGTGGTCTCACCTGACCGTTCTCGAAAATGTTATCGAAGCGCCTGTTCACGTCTTAGGCGTACCTAAAGCACAAGCGATTGAAAATGCAGAGTTACTACTTAAGAAAGTAGGGCTGTATGAGCGTAAAGATTACTACCCGGGTCATTTGTCTGGCGGCCAACAACAGCGTGCTGCTATTGCGCGAGCGCTAGCGGTTGATCCTGAAGTTATGCTGTTTGATGAACCTACATCGGCATTAGACCCTGAGTTAGTCGGCGAAGTGCTTGGTGTAATGCGCGATCTAGCAGAAGAGGGAAGAACCATGCTTGTGGTAACGCACGAAATGGCTTTTGCTCGTGACGTATCTAACCATGTGATGTTCTTGCATCAAGGTCTAGTGGAAGAACAGGGCGATCCAGCTAAACTGTTTACGGAACCTGAATCCGAGCGTTTACAACAATTTATCTCATCGATTTACTAATCAGAATTGAAATGCCGTTGCCAAGGCAAACAGCGACGGTGTGAACAATAAAACACAACAAGTAAGTTAATAAGCAACAACAAACACAATATTAAAACTAGCAAAACATAAAAACCTAAATCACAGGAGTAGGGATATGAAAAAGTGGTTATTAGTCGCGGCACTTGCTGCAACTGCTGCAACGGGCGTAGCTCACGCAAAAGAATGGAAAACAGTACGCTTCGGTATTGAAGGTGCTTATCCTCCATTTAGCTGGACAGAAGCTGATGGTTCACTGAAAGGCTTCGATGTTGATATGGCTAACGCGCTTTGTACTGAAATGCAGGTGCAGTGTAAGATCGTTGCACAAGATTGGGATGGTATTATTCCTTCTCTACTTGCTCGTAAATATGATGCGATCATCGCGGCAATGTCTATCACGGAAGAGCGTAAGAAAAAAATCGATTTCACTGGTAAATACGCACTTATCCCAAATAAGTTCATCGCTAAGAAAGGCGCAGGCCTTAACTTTGACGATCTAAGTGGTCAAAAAATTGCGGTTCAACGTGCAACAACCCACGATAAATACCTGACAGATAACTACGGTGACACAGTAGAAATCGTTCGTTACGGTTCATTCGATGAAGCTTACCTTGATCTAGCAAACGGCCGTGTTGCTGCTGTACTAGGTGATGCATCTGCTCTAGAAGAAGGTGTCCTAAACAAAGCTGGTGGTGAAGACTACGAGTTTGTAGGCCCATCACTAACGGATCCTAAGTGGTTCGGTGAAGGTTTTGGTATTGCTCTACGTAAGCAAGACAAAGATCTGACTAAGCAATTAGATGCGGCAATCCTTTCACTTCGTGAAAAAGGCATCTACCAAGATATCGCTGCTAAATACTTCAACTACGACGTATACGGTCAGTAATCTCTAGCGCCAATTCTTAAGGGAGAGGCTCTCCTCTCCCTGTCTTACCAACTTTTCGCAGTTCTGTTGGAATTCATTATGTTTGATTTACAAGGATATGAAGCTTCGATCCTGAAAGGGGCGGTGCTTACAATCGAAGTTGCCTTGCTGTCGCTAATTTTAGCTATGGTTCTTGGTATGCTAGGTGCCTTAGCAAAACTCGCGCCTTATCGTTGGGCTCGCGCTATCGCAACCCTCTATACAACCGTCATTCGAGGCATTCCCGATCTAGTCTTGATGATGCTGATTTTCTTTGGTGGACAAATCCTTCTAAACAACAGTTTGTATTCCATCAATGAATGGCTCAATGAGTGGTTCACATCAAGTGATCCTAACCACGAATGGACCGCTTACTTACCTGATTATATCGATGTCAGCCCATTCATTGCTGGTGTCTTAACCATTGGCTTTATCTTTGGCGCTTACATGGCTGAAACTTTCCGTGGAGCAATCATGGCGGTTGATAGCGGTGAAATGGAAGCAGCAAAAGCTTATGGCATGGGCCCTGTCTTAGCATTCCGCCGTATCCTATTACCGCAAATGATTCGTCACGCATTGCCAGGTTTCGGTAACAACTGGTTGGTTTTACTCAAGACTACCGCGTTGGTTTCCATTATCGGTTTAGAAGATATGGTGCGTGTTAGCGCATTGGCGGCGGGTTCAACCAAAATGCCATTTACCTTCTATATGACAGTGGCACTTATCTTCCTATTCTTCACCAGTGTTTCGACGGGCTTACTTAAGTTGGTTGAACGTAAATTCAGCATCCACGCGAGGTAGTTATGGACTTTTCATTGATAATTGAAAGCCTGCCGATTTACCTTAGTGGTTTATGGACAACGGCTTGGATGGTTTGCGTAGCTTTGATCATTGGCTTATGTGTAGCCATACCATTAGCTATCGCTCGTAACAGCCCAAATATGCTGATTAACGCTCCTGCTTGGTCGTTCATCTATTTCTTCCGTGGTACGCCATTATTGGTGCAGTTGTACCTGATTTACTACGGAATGGATCAGTTCTTCCCTGTAAAAGATACACTATGGGAAAATGCATGGTTTTGTGCTTTGGTGGCATTCATCCTTAACACATCGGCATACACAGCTGAAATCATTCGCGGTGCGATTAACGGCTTACCAAAAGGTGAAGTTGAAGCAGCAAAAGCGTATGGCATGAGCACACCTAAGACATACCGACGTATCATTCTGCCAAGTGCACTACGTCGTGCATTACCGGCTTACAGTAACGAAGTTATCTTTATGCTTCACGGCTCAGCCGTTGCAGGTATTGTGACGATTATGGATCTAACGGGTGCAGCTCGTTTGGTTAACTCTCGCTACTATGCTCCGTTTGAATCTTTCCTAACAGCAGGTCTGTTTTACATGGGGTTGACGTTTATCATCATTGCGATTTTCAAATTCGCAGAGAAACGTTTCTTAGCTTACTTAAGACCACTTAGCTAATTACACATCATAATTAACAAAACGGCGCTTCTATAGCGCCGTTTTTTATGAGCAGATTCTGTTGCTGTTGATTACTTAAACGTCGACCAAATTGGCGCGTGGTCAGACGGCTTTTCGATGCCACGCAGTTCGTAATCGATGCCTGCTTCAGTACACTTATCAGCAAGCTTCTGAGTCGCAAGTACTACATCAATTCGTAGGCCGCGGTTGTCCACGAAACCTTTTGAGCGGTAGTCAAACCACGAGTATTGGTCGTTTACTTCAGGGTGCAACAAGCGGAAGCTGTCCACAAAGCCCCAGTCCATCAATGTTTTCAACCACTCGCGCTCTTCTGGTTGGAAAGAACATTTACCTGTTTTTAACCAACGTTTCGCATTAGGTTCACCAATGCCGATGTCTGCGTCGATAGGGCTGATATTAATGTCGCCCATCACAATCACTTGCTCATCTTTGTTGTGATAGTCGTTTAGGTAAGTCATTAAGTCTTTGTAGAATTGGCGTTTGTACGGATATTTTGTTTCATGCTTGATGTTGTCCCCTTGAGGGAAGTAGCCGTTTAGCACGGTAACCTTTTCACCATTTTCATCTTCAAACGTCGCCATGATCATGCGTTTTTGATGGTCTTCATTATCTGTTGGGAAACCCTTCTGCACAGAGATTGGCTCTTGCTTACACAACATTGCCACACCGTAGTGGGCTTTTTGACCGTGGAAGTAAACCTTGTAGCCCATTGCTTCAACATCAGCAATTGGGAAGGCTTCATCGTGCACTTTTATCTCTTGCAGACCAATCACGTCGGGTTGGTGTTTGTCGATAATAGCTTGCAGTTGGTGAAGGCGGGCTCTAAGGCCGTTGATGTTGAAGCTAATTACTTTCATTTGTTTTTATACCTCTCGTAAACCTTTGTTACTGCTTGTCTTTAAAGGCTTTTGATTTGGTGGATTTCATGGTTCATCGTATTTAACCATGCTTAATAATTTCTGTCGCCACTTTGTAGAGACAAAATGGCGACATTAAATGATGTGAATACTTACAGTTACGTAGAATCTATTGAGTCTTTAGTAAATCCAAAAAGAACGCGTATTCAAGTGCGTCTTCTTTTAGTCGTTTAAATCGACCAGAAGCGCCACCGTGACCGGCTTCCATATCGGTTTTGAACAGTAACACGTTGTTGTCTGTTTTCATCTCCCGCAGCTTCGCGACCCATTTCATTGGCTCAAAGTACTGTACTTGTGAGTCATGGAGACCTGTTGTCACCAACATGTGCGGGTAGCTTTGCACTTTTATATTGTCGTATGGTGAGTAACCCAGCATGTAATCGTAGTAGGTTTTATCGTTCGGGTTACCCCATTCGTCATACTCGTTGGTGGTTAGAGGAATCGATTCATCAAGCATGGTTGTCACAATGTCTACAAACGGAACATGTGCACCAATACCACGGTACAGTTCTGGTGCTTGGTTGATGATTGCTCCCATCAATAGACCGCCAGCAGAGCCACCAACGGCGAACACTTTATCTTTTGCGCCGTAGCCTTCTTCAACAAGCCCTTTGGTTACATCAATAAAATCGTTGAACGTGTTTTTTTTGGTCAGCTTTTTGCCGTCTTCATACCAAGGGCGACCAAGCATTTCTGAACCGCGGACATGTGCGATGGCATAAACAAAACCTCTATCCAGTAGGCTTAGGCGAGTTGAGCTGAAGGTAGGTTCAATCGTAGAGCCGTAAGACCCATAGCCGTATTGGTATATTGGGTTAGTGCCGTCTTTCTTGAATAAATCTTTGCGATAAACCAAAGAGACCGGGACTTGCTTACCATCGCGGGCCGTAACCATGATTCGCTCTGATTGGTAGTTATCCGCTTCAAAATCACCTAATACGGGTGTTTGCTTCATGAGCTCGGATTCACCTGTGCTAAGGTCGAAATCATAATAAGTACCTGGCGTGGTTAAGCTGCTGTAATAGATACGAACTTTTGAGTTATCTAATTCATAGTTACTCGTAAGGTAAGCGGCAAATGCGGTGTCGTTAAATCCAAGTGGGAACTCATTGCCTGTTGAGAGTTGGCGAACTTTCACTGTAGACAAGCCATCCGCGCGTTGCTCGTAAACAAGATGGTCATCAAACAACTCGAAATCAACAAGTTGAGTATTGTCGTCCGCTGGGATGACATTGACCCATTTTGAGCGGTCATGCATCTCTTCAGCTGCGACTTTCATTAAACGAAAGTTGACCGCTTGGTAGTTGGTGTAGATGTAATACCAATCACCTAGCTTAGCGATGCTGTACTCTATGCCTGTCTCTTTTGGGTAGAAAGCCTCAGCTGTAGCCTTTGGGTTGTTGGCATCGATGACTGAAACACCGCTGGTTTCTGTGCTCGAGTGCCAAATGTAGACCTGTTCACCATCTTTGCTTTTACTCAAAGAGGTGTAGTAAGCGCTATCGGTTTCTTCGTAGATTAACTCATCGCTTGCCTGAGCTGTGCCTAAAACGTGGCGGTAAACTTGATAACCCAGCAATGTTTGTGGATCTTTTTTGATGTAGTAGAAGGCTTGGTTGTCGTTTTGCCACGCGATAGCACTCGAAGCGCCTTCAATTTCATCTTTTAGGTATTCACCTGTTGTGAGATCTTTAATCTTGATGGTGTAAATTCGTCGGCTCAGCGTATCTTCGCCATAGGCCAACAAGTTTTCGTCTGGGCTGATCGTTAAGCCACCAATACTGAAGAATTCATGCTCTTTGGCTAGCTCGTTAACATCTAAGATGACTTGCTTGTCTGTGCCTAAAAAGTTTTTTTCACGCAGGTGAACTGGGTACTCGTTGTCGCCTGTGACCTTATTCGAGTAGTAGTAACTGCCTTTGCGAACCGGTACCGAATTGTCGTCTTTCGCGATTCGGCCTTTAATCTCTTCAAATAATTGTTTTTGTGCAGCTTCTGTATGTTTCAGCACTGTATCTGCGTACTGATTCTCTTGCTCAAGTTGTTGCAAAATCTCTGGATCTTGGCGTGCATCATCGCGCAACCAGTAGTAATCATCGATTCGGGTGTCACCATGAATCGTCATTGCGTGAGGGACTTTCTTAGCAACGGGTGCTTGGGTTTGTTGAGCGACGAGTTGTGATCGAGAGTAGTGGTTCATGGTTGAGATTCCTTGATTGCTGCATCCGGCGACAAGCGCTATTGATACGGCTAATGTGGTTAAAGCGATACGCATCTATATATCCTTAGTCTGTACCTTACTCGTTTTTATGCCAGCATCCTTTGTTGTGAGAGCTCAGGTACGTTGGTGTTCTTCCAGTGATGTTATTTATAATTGGATTCTGGATATGCACCTTCATCGTAAGTGTCTGTTATTGTTTTCAAAAAATCAAAGCAATGTTAAATGAAATTACTGATACGTGAGAGTGGAAGGAATAAATGTGCAACAAAAAAAGGACACACTTTTCAGTATGTCCCTTTCTTTTGTTTGGCCGGATTTGAGCTTTACGTTAAATAGCCAATGGCATTTCGTTTGAGTGGTCAGGTTTACGATTAACCCAACGTAAACCAAGCATAGCGATGAATGACATTGCAATCATCAAGCAACCGAGTGGCAACTGGTCTTGAGCTGGGAAGAACGACGCCAATAGTGTTGCGATGCCAGCACCCAGGTTTTGCATGCCACCTAAAATCGCGCCTCCAGTGCCAGCGTGGTACGGGAATGGCGAAAGCGCCCCTGTTGTCGCAGCTGGAAATAAGATGCCAGCGCCCAAGAAGTAAATGGTGGCACCGCCAATCAGAGTCAGTGCTGTCGTTTGACCAAACAGACCAGGTATCAACACCACTGTTGAGCCTACCAATATAGCAACCAGACCAACATTCAGTGCGCGGCGCTCAGAGCGACGTTGTGCGATGTAACTAGATAAGCCTGCACCGACTAAGTAACCTGGAATCGGCAAAACAAACAGCAAGCTTACTGTGGTTGCCGGTAAGCCAAGTACGCCACCAAGCAACACACCTGCAGCGGCTTCAAATACGGCTACACCAGCAAATGTTGCGACCAATACCAATAAGAAACCTTGGAAACGTTTATCAGACAGAACAAATTTGTAGCTGTTGGTAACCGATTCATGCTTGCGTCGTTCTTTCGGCAGTGTTTCCATCATGCTCGTCATCATAGTGATCACAACAGCAATACCAAACAGCGCAAGGAATAAGTAGCTAGAACGCCAGCCGAAAGCTTCGGTTAGGTAACCACCTAATACAGGTGCCATCAATGGTGAGAAAATCACACACATGCTAATCAAGCTGTTTGCACGGTGCAGCTCCGCGCCTTCAAAACAGTCGCGAGTCAATGTACGAGACATCGCACCGCCACAACCGATCCCCAAACCTTGGATAAAGCTACCAGCTAAGAACCATTCATATTCGTGAGCGAACAATGCTACCAAAGTACCGATGATGTAGATGATCAAACCAATCACGATGATCGGTTTACGACCTAGGCGATCAGAAAGTGGGCCGTAGACAAATTGCGACAGACCATAAGGGATCAAGTAACACGCCATCACTGCTTGCAGTGAAGATGCCGAAACTAAGAACTCACCTGCCATATGACCGATAGAAGGCACGTACATCGTTTGAGTCATTTGACCTACGGCAGTCAGAATAGCGATTAAAAAGGTAAGTTTCGCTAATGGAAACGAGGCGGACATGTGCGTATCTCTCCAAAAATTAAGACGTAAAAAGCCTTAGCGCTCCATTAAAGGAGAGCCAAATAAATAAAGTGTTCAGGGAATCTAGGCGCGAGATATTAGAGCTTGATTGCAGGCTTAGCAATCAAAAAGTGTGAAGTTGAGCAAGATAAAAACCTATAACTTGGATTATAAAAACTAATCCGAAATCACTACATTTTAAAGATATGAAGGGTGGAGTGAGCTTCCTTTAAATATCGATGTTTTGGCTAAGTCCAAAGCACTAAAACCTAAGCAACATAGCCAATGATTGTATGAGTACATTATTTGGAATCACAGAAAAAAGGAAGAAAATCCGCGCTATTAACATTTGTGTAAACTTTCGTTTTATATGTAAGCAATTTGTGCTGTAATTATCCGCTAAGCTATTCGTCTAACTCATTTACATTGTGTACAGCAATTCGTTGTCGATGTGATAGTTATGGTTATGGAAGTCTTTTGGCTTAAATAAGGATATTAAATGCGCTCTCTATCGGTACAGTGGAAAATAACCCTCTTAGCAGGTTGTTGTTTAATCATTACGTCACTGTCTCTTATTGGTTTCTCGATCTACAACGCAACGAGCAATCAACAAGTCATCAAATCTCAAAGTTCAGAATCAGTGATCAATAAAACTCAGCAGCTGCTGGCGTCTGTTTCTCAGCTTAATGCTCAAGAAACTCAACGTTATGTAGACGAAGCTATTTACCGCGCAGAGATGCTTGCGGCCAGTGCTCAGTTTCTAAAGAACAATGCAGACGAAAACTTTACGCCAAGTGAAGAGCTTCGTACCGCCTTGGATGAAATGGTTCGTCGCTCGGTTTTAAACTTCGACTCTATTCAAGGTGCGTATCTAGTTTTCAAGCCTGATTTACTCGATAGCGAAGATGCGAATTATGTCGATGCTGATTATGTTGGTTCTAACGAAAAAGGTCGTTTTGCTCCTTACTGGAAGGTGGCAGATAACGGTGAAAATGTTCTTGCGAACGTTCTTTCAGAATCTATCTTGAATGATGACAGCAATAGCGAACGTTTTTACTGTCCTTTGTCTTCAGGGCAAACATGTATTAGTACGCCTCGAGTGGTTAACAGCGGAGGTGTGGCACTACTTACGTCCTCTATTTCCGTACCTATCTTAGTCGACGATGTCGCTATTGGTTTTCTTGGTATTGATCTAAGACTCGATGGTTTAACCAGTGTGATTACGCAATCTGACCAGAGCTTGTTTAACGGTGCGGGTAAAGCTTATGTGGTTAGTCTAGATGGTTCGGTCATCGCCTCTGATGATTCAAGCATTGCAGTCGGTTCAACCTTCCAAAGTGACAATACAAACAGTGATTTAATGACCGACTTTATCTTTGGTGGTGAAGTGACAACGCAATGGAGCGAGAACGGTGAGTGGTTACTTGCCTTTGCACCTGTTGTTGCGGCTAACCAAACTTGGGGTGTGTTGTTCGAGATCCCAAGAGAGAGCGTCGTCGCTGATGCCAACAAATTGGACTCCATCATTAGTACTAAGCTAAGTGAAGGCATTAAGACGGAAGTGATTGCCGGTACTGTGTTCATTTTGTTCGGGTTAGCCATCATCGCATTTGCTTCCCTTTCAATTGTGAAGCCTATTCGACAAGTGGTCGAGCGACTTAATGATATTGCTTCTGGTGAAGGGGATCTGACACAGCGTTTAGAGGTTAAGTCTCAAGACGAAATTGGTCAGTTGTCTAAAGGATTCAACTTATTCTTAGACAAGTTACAACACACGATCAAAGAAGTGATTCACACCACTGAACAAGTGGCGAGTACGACAAGCCAGGCTAAAGCATCGGCATCAAGCACTCGAGAAAGCAGTGAATCTCAATTTAAAGAAGTCGATCTTGTGGCGACAGCGGCCGAAGAGATGACTCAAACAGCGGGCTTAGTGGTACAAAATGCAGAAGTGGCCGTTGATGCTGCTTGTGAAGCGAATCATTCTGCTCAACAAGGTCAACAAGTTATCGAGCTTTCAGCCGGTGAAATGAGAAAGCTGGTGGAGCGTATGTCGAGTGCTGTTCCAATTGTTGAAGAATTGGCAAAAAATAACGGCAACATCACCGAGATCTTAAGTGTTATTGAAGGGATCTCTGAGCAAACTAACTTACTGGCATTGAATGCGGCGATCGAAGCGGCTCGTGCTGGCGAACAAGGTCGTGGCTTTGCTGTTGTTGCGGATGAGGTAAGAAACCTCGCAAGTCGCACACAATCATCGGTTGGTGAGATCAGAGCAGTGATCGACAAGGTTCATGCTGGAACTCAAGATGTCGTTGAAGCGATACAAGAAGGTAACATCCTAGCCAATGATACGGCGTTACACGTTCAGAAAGCTGTTGAAGATCTAGGTTCGATCTTTACTTCTATTGAGGCGATCAGTGATATGAACAGTCAGATCGTTCGTGCAGCCGAAGAGCAACAATCGGTTTCCGGTGAAGTAAATCAAAGCGTGGTTAATATTCGCGATTTGAGTGCGAAGATCTTGGAGCAAGCCGCGGCTTCTGAGCAAGTCGGCAATGAAATTGACCAACTGTCTCAACAACAACAGAAGTTGGTCAATCAGTTCAAGGTATAAGCATTAAGCCTTAACCAGTTCTTGAATAGAAAAAGGGACAAATGAAGATTTCATTTGTCCCTTTTTTAATTGTTTCTTTAGAAGCTAGCCAATAACCAGCGGTTGACGCTGCTTACTCTTCGATAAACCAGTAGCCTTTGTTGACCAATTCAGTCACGACAGTTACGCCCGAAGGAGATAGGGCAGTAGCCGAGGTAATCATGGTCTCATCGCAAAGTATGTTGAGTAGCGAAGAATCCGCTTCATCCACCTTAACCACTTCGCCATTGATGTAAGCCGTGTTGCTTTCATTTTCGTGGTAGAGCGCTTTTAAGCCTGATACTCGGTGAATCTCACCTTCAGACTCTAAGTGTTGAGCGATCTCTTCTTGAGTCCATAGTGGCTCTGGAGCAACGATATCAAGCTGGTGGCGTGATTGGCTTAGCAGACAACCCATGAATTCACTGATGGTTTCAGGTTGCTCTAATGCAGATTTCAACATGTCAGTGAGATTGCTTAAATCCGATGAACGAATTTTGCCGTAGCCACCTTGCGTTTTGAATTCTGGATCGTGCAGGTGTACGTCACCCATATCATGAGCAAGCACAAAATCGGCAAAGTTGCTGATCAGCTCTTGTTCTTTAGGAGAGCGGTAGCCAATAGAGTAGCTCATTGACGGCTCTAACGTATTCCCTTCATGTGGGAAACCTGGTGGGATATAAAGGATATCGCCCGGCTCTAAGGTTTCATCAATGATCGGGTCAAAACCTTCAATTTGACGAAGTGCAGAAGCTTGAACAGTCTCTTTGTATTGGCCAACATCTTTAGCGCCAACCTTCCATTGACGTTTGCCCTGACCTTGAATGATGAAGACATCGTATTGATCAATATGTGGGCCTACGCCGCCTTCAGGTGCTGAGTAGCAGATCATGAGATCGTCGAATAACCAGTTTGGTAACGCTTGAAACGCCTCAGTCAGCTGACTTGCGCCTTGGTGCCAGTGGTTCGCTGCTTGAACGATCAGTTGCCAATGAGTTTCGGTTAATTCGCCAAATTTTTTTTCAGAGAATGGACCGTGTTCTGCAGTCCACTGATTGTCGAGGTTAGAGACAAAGCGAGAATCCACTTCTTCTTCCATCGATAAACCAGCAAGTTCTTCCGGCGAAATTGGGTCGACGAAGTTTTCGAAGCCACCCTTTAAGATGGTTGGTTTTTTATGCCAGTAGTTTTCAAGAAACTCGGGCATAGAAAAGCTAAGTTGGTACATGTGAATCCTGTATATTTTTATGCTAGATGCTAGATGCTAGATGCTAGATGCTAGATGCTAGATGCTAGTTTGGCTTGTAAATCTTGCTGAACAATTTTGATTGCTTCTAACGCGACTTTTGGATCGATTTCGTTGCTTTCGAGCAGATAGATCAGGTCGACAGCTAACTTAACTTCTTCTGGTGCATTATCCAGTGGTGATGGTGTGTTATCAGTGTTCATTTCGCTTAGGGTTCTCTAAGTTAATCAGTCTCTCAATATTTTTCATTGAGTCTTCACAGCGTTCTAATCGCTCTTTGGCTAACTGCCAAGCCTCTTCCGCTTTTTTCTTAATGTGGCGAGGCGCAGAATCAAACGCTAATTTTCGTACTCGCACTAAATCGACCAATCGCTTTTGCCAGTCTTGGTGCTGAGCGAGTTCGTTGTATAGGTCGTTAAGGGTTTTCCCGGACTTACTTTTTCGGTCTAAACGTAAATCATGGTTGGCTAACTCTCTTTGGATTGCTGCAATCTGATTTGTCAGCTTTTCTGTGAGGTAGTTGGCTCTGGATGCGGTCAGTTGATTTGTGGTTTGTTCACGTACAATGGTGCGGTACGTTGCCTGAGTTTCAAGTGCATAGGGAAGTAAAACAGAGGCGCCACATTTAAATAAGGCTCGGTCAAACAAGGCTTGATGATAAGCCCCTCGAGATTTATCAACCTGAGAGCAATGGCCAATCAAGGTATCAATGACACTTTTTAGCTTTGAAAATTGATTCATTTCACTTCCCGTTGGCTACTGCCTATAAGTTCACAAACCAAGCTTCGTATGCCAGTTTAATTGCAAGTACGCTTACTACGGTAACAAACACCGGTCGTATAAATGTAGCACCGAACCGAATAGCAGAGTGAGCACCAACAAACGCACCTGCCATTAAACAAAGACCCATGGTTAAACCTAGAACCCAATCAATATGACCAAGAATCGCGAAGGTCACCAAAGAGGTAAAGTTACTGGTAAAGTTCATGGCTTTGGATAGGCCAGAGGCAAGTAAGATGTTTAAGCGGTAAAGCGCCATAGAGCTTACCGTCCAAAACGCGCCAGTTCCTGGGCCAGCAACCCCATCATAAAAGCCAAGAATGAATCCTTGGTACTTTTGCTTTCTCTTAAGTACAGGACAAGGCTTAGGAGACACATTATGACTCACATCTGGAGTCTTATGAAAGATGGTATAGACCGCTGCGGCAAGAATGACTAACGGCAATACCTTCTCTAACCACTCGGTACTAATAGCATCAACAGTGAGTGTGCCGATGGTCGCACCGATTAAAGTAGATATGAATGCATTTACCCAACACTCAGGCTTGAACAGCTTTTTACGGTAGTAAGTGAATGCAGCTGTAGATGAAGCAAACGTTGCGGCCAGCTTATTAGTTCCGAGTGCAATGTGTGGCGGTAAACCAAGTGACAGTAAAGCTGGAACGGTTAACATCCCTCCGCCACCTGCTACAGCATCAATAAAGCCTGCTGCAAATGCAACCAGAGCAAGTATGACCAACATGGTTGGCTCAATCATTTCCATAAATAGCTAGTGTTCTCGTTATCGGCTGATAGGGCAGCCACATGAAAAACCGGTGGATTAGTCATGTTGGGTTGTGAATGCAAGGGCCTAGCGATGAAGGCCCATAACTACCTCAAAGGCAGGGTATATTAGTATTTTATTGTTCTTTTAAAAGGCGGTAGTGAATCGAGTAGGGACTTTCCGTATCGCTTCGTTACTATTCGTCTATCAAGGATCGTGACTTTACCAGAATCTCTTTCCTTACGCAGTAGTCTACCTACAGATTGAATAAGCTTTTTACTCGCATCTGGAACAGTAATCTGCATAAAAGGGTTACCACCGCGTGATTCAATATATTCTGAATGTGCTTGCTCTACGGGAGAGGTCGGAACACCAAAAGGAATCTTAGTAATAACGAGGTTTTCAAGAAGCTCACCCGGTAGATCAAGACCCTCAGAAAAGCTGCCAGTTCCAAAAAGAACGCTGGTTTTACCTTGGTCTATTAGCTTTTTATGTTTTTTTAGAATTTCAGTTCGTGAAGTATCGCCTTGAACCTGCAATGCCCACGACTTTTTAACGAAATCTGTTGCTAAAGCCGCTGCAACTTTGTTCATTTGCCAGTAAGAAGAGAATAGAACGAGATTGGCTTTTTTGTCTTCTATTACCTTAGGCAAAATTTCAATAAGATATTCGGTAAACTGAGGTGCTTGTGGTTCGTACTTCATTGCCGGCACGATCAGCTCAGCCTGATTCTGGTAATCAAACGGTGATGCCAAAGCCAAAAATTGTACGCCATCTTCTGCTTTTTGGCTGATTCCGGCTTGATGACAAAAAAAGCTGAAAGAGTTGAGCGCCCTCATGGTTGCAGATACTAATACCGCGCCAACACAGCGGCTCCAGATTTGTTGATCCAGTTGCCAACCTACCTCTAATGGCGAAACATTCACAACGAAATCGCCTTCGCTTTCTTTATTCAGTTCGAGCCAACGAGCCAAAGGAGCGCCTTTTTCTCTCTTCGGTTCAGCCATTAAGCGCCATACTTGAGCAAGGTTCTCTGTTCTTTGTATATAGAAGCCAATTTCTGCAAGTGCTGGCTCTGCAAGTTTTGCTGAAAGCTCGCCGTCTTTAACTCGTTCTGCAATCAGGTCTGCAATCTTCGCAACGGCTTGACTCGCCTTTTGTGTGAGCTGCTTGAGATCTTTAGATTCATTCTCTAACCACTCAGGTAAGTCGCCATGTTCGAAGCGATACAAGCCGTCTTCAAAGTGGTTAGCGTCAAACTGTTTACTCATTTGAGTCAGGGTAGGGATCAGCTGTTGCACTGAGTCTTGCAGTTCATTTCTAAATCGGTGGACACGCTTCTCGTCAGCGAGGCCTGAAAGCTTAGTGATTGATTGATTCAAACGCTCTAACCACGATGCTGCGCCTTTTAGACTCGCAGCCGCAGAAGAGTGATCTCTGGCTACATGCGGTAAATGGTGAGCTTCATCGAATATATAGATGCTATTTTCTGGTTCAGGCAGTATCACACCGCCGCCTAAGTCAGCATCAGCCATCACTAAACTGTGATTGGCGATAATCACGTCTGCTTTATCTAACTCTGAGCGCGCTTTCTGGAAAGGACAGTCTCTATGCGTGGGCATACTGTTGTTACAGCTGTGCTTATCACTGACAATCATCTGCCAAATCATATTGTCGATGGGTTTTGGCCACGAATCGCGGTCACCATCCCATTTACCTTGGGTTAGGCTGCGGTACATGGTTTGAAGTTGGTCGATATCCTTTTTCTTCGGCTTAGATTCGAACATGGCCATTTGTCCGCCATCAACCCCGCAGGCAGCGGCTAGTTTTTCGGAACAACAATAACGCTGTCTACCCTTCGCTAATATGAAAGAAAACTCTCGATCAGTCAGTCTTCTATATAGAGGGAGATCTTTATTGACGAGCTGTTCTTGTAGCGCAACGGTAGCTGTTGAAATAACTATTTTTCGATTATTGAGCACAGCGACAGGAATAGTAGCCATTAAATAAGCCAGTGATTTCCCGATCCCTGTCCCCGCTTCTGCAACTATCATGCGATTACTTTTGTGGTATTGACCACAAAGTGTCTTCGCTATTTCTGCAACAAGGTAATTTTGAGCACGTCGAGGTACAAAGTTGTCCAACTGATCTTGGAGGTTTTGATAACTGGTGCGAATAGATTTTTGAATTTTAGTAGTTAGCATACTGTGACCTACGTAACGGAGCGAGGATAGTAGCACATATCACTAGTCGGTACATTTACGGTGAAATAGCTTGCTTTTGAATCAAAGGTAGATCTTGTTCACAAAAAAAAACTGAACCTTCAGGAACTTAACTATTTTATTTATGTTGCGAAATATAAATATTAAAAAAGACTGGCTTATAGGTGTTAAATCCTAAAGTGTAGCGTTTTTGTGAGTTATTTGTGGTGTTAAATGCTGTTTTGTTCTTTTTTTGGATTATTATATTTCCTGATAAAACTAAGGATAAGCTGCTCGTAAAACAATGAAAAAAAATGTAAGTGGTTGATTTTGATTGCTTTGTGTTTTTTTTAGGTTTGTTTTTGGTTTATTTGACACGCAGGATAATCTTTTGCAATCTAGACCTCGAAATTTAGTGACGGTGATTAACCAACAAAGAGTGGTAATGACCAGTCATAAAAATAAAAGGGAACCGGGCAAGGATCTCCCATTCTTAGAAAAGGCAGTGGATTTATTATGAAAAAGACTCTATTAGCACTTGCAGTTGTTGCAGCGGCAGGCTCAGTAAACGCAGCGGAAATTTACAAATCAGAAGACGGTTCAGTAGATTTCTACGGTCAACTACGTACTGAGCTGAAAATCTCTGATGACACAAAAGAATATGCTTACAACGATGTTAAAGACATGTTCGAAGGAACAGTTGAGGAAGGTAACACAACTATTGGTGCTGGTGCTTCACGTGCAGGTGTTGATGCAAAATATGCACTTAACGATGATTTAGATATTATCGGTAAAGTAGAATTCTCTACAAAGTCAGATGAAATGAAAATTCGTCAACATATCCTAGGCTTCGCTGGTGACTTTGGTTCAATTAAAATCGGTCAGCAATGGACTGTTGCCGATGATATCTACGGTGCTGATTACTCTTACTTCTACGGTGGTTCTGCTCTAGGTTATTCTAAGCTTAATGGTGCTTTACATGACTCATTGATTAAGTATAACTACAATTCAGATAACTTTTTTGTTGCTGCTAACTACGGTCTAGATGAAAATGATAGCAATCAAGAGCTTGCTGAAATTTTTGTCGGTGGTTCTGCTGGTGATCTAAGTGGTCACGTTGGTTTCGGTAAAACGACAGATGACACTAGTACTGACGCTGATGCTGATAAAATAGAAGATACTTACTTCCAAGCAACTGTTGAGTACTCATTTGGTAAAGCTGGTATTGGTTTTACATACTACAATACAGAAATCAAAAACTCAGAGTATAAAGTCACTATCGATGGTATCTCATTGGCAGGTACATATGCATGGGCTGACAACGCAACAGCTTACGCGGGTTACGAATACACAGATCAAGATACTGGTAACATCAGCGTAGTTGGTGAGTTTGGTGAAGAAGACACTTCTACAGTTATTTATGTAGGTACTGATTACCACTTTAACAGCTGGTCTCGTATCTATGTTGAAGCTGCTTACCTAGACGGTCGTACTCTAGGTTTCACAAACAAAGAATCTGATTCTTTTGTTAATGAGCCAACTATCGCAGACGGTGCTCTAGCATTCGCAACTGGCGTACGTGTTTACTGGTAATATATTAGACTAATAACATATTAGTTTGACTAAATTATAGAGCCCAGCGTAAGCTGGGCTTTTTTGTACTTGATGGATTATTATGAAAATACAAGCAATTACATTAATGTCTGCCATGTTAGTTAGTATGCCTGGAATCTCGGCATCTCTAACTGTCAAAGATACAGTAGACCTTTTAGCTGTTAATATGAAAAAGCCTGAAACCTCAGGTCAGGCCTTCAAAGCATCTACTGTTGTCACTTTAAATACAGGTCAGAACCAAGTCGTATTTCAATACGAACCTGTAATAGAAAAATCAGGTGATCGTAAAAAAGTTTATGGCAAAAACCAGATTGTTACGTTCAATATAAATGCTGATCAAGATGTTGAATTTTTAATGCCTACTTATCGTTCAGTTCGCTCTGCTGAGAAAGGTTTAAAAGATCTGGAGTTTAAGATTGTTGATCAACATGGTGTTGAGGTAGATAAGGTTGTTGATGAGCTTAAATCAAATGGAGTTCAATTAGGCCGGAACTATATTGAAGAGATTCGAGAGTATAATATTAATGGTGGGGTGGCGGCTGTCGCTGTTTCTTATGTTGCCATTGATAATCAAGCAGTAGCACAGCCTGAAAAAATAGTTGAGGCTGTAGCTCTTCCTGTTGAGAGTATGGATAAGGTTCAATCAGAAGAACTAGAACAGCTTCAAGCTTGGTACCTGAAGACTTCAAAAGAAGATCGTAAAGAATTCCGCAAGTGGATGATCGATCAAGATTAATGAAGTTGCACAAAATTGATGAGAAAAGCGAGCGTCTGTTTTAGAAGACCTCGCTTTTTTACTCTTTAATTTAAGAGTTTGATTCCGGCAGAATCAGATCTCTTTCCACTCACCAGGCTGCAGCTGCCCCACATTCATATTACCCATTGAGTAACGGATAAGACGCAGGGTAGGGAAGCCGATATTGGCTGTCATTCGTCTTACCTGACGGTTACGTCCTTCAATGATTGTAATAGCCAACCATGTTGTCGGTATCGCGGCTCTGAAGCGGACTGGAGGATTTCTATCCCACACTTCAGGTTCTTGCATCACTTCGACTTTTGCAGGCAGTGTCATGCCGTCTTTTAGTTCGACACCTTTTCTCAATTTATCTAAATCTCCCTCAGAAGGTGCGCCTTCAACCTGTGCCCAGTAAGTCTTTGGGGATTTTGAGTTTGGTTGAGTCAGCTTAGCTTGAAATATCCCATCGTTGGTCAAGACCATTAATCCTTCGCTGTCGCGGTCGAGGCGACCTGCAGCATAAACGTCTTTCACTGGAATAAAGTCCGCTAGCGTTTTCCTCCCTTCGCCATCTGTAAATTGGCTTAGAGTATCGAAAGGCTTGTTGAACAGAATTACTTTGCGATCTTCGAGCGCTACCTTAGGTTTTGCATTTGTAGGCTTGCCTTTATATCGGTGCTTGCTTGAGTGAGATTTGTTGTGCGAATTGCCAGTGTTATTCTTATCACTGCTTCGGCTTTGTCTATTACCGCTTTGTTTTAATGTTGCACCAGAACGAGCCGGTTTGTCTGAACGAGATGCGCTGCGTGAGCGAGTAGACATGTTAACTACCTTGCAAAAATGTAAACGAAGTGTGCTGAAAAGTTTTCACTGAAACGGAATTGAGCTATCATTTGCGCGCCTAAAAGACACAAAATAGAACAAGTTTATGGACTCTTAAGCCTGATTTGTTTAATTATACCTTCGTGTTTTATTATAACTGGCTCTTTTATTAAAACAATGCACTCACGGATTTGGTTCATGCTGTCATCAAGATTGCATGAAAAATAAGATAGAGTACGACTATCGAGTAAGCAGTTTTCACTCTTTGAGTGGCTTACTGGTCAATTTATAACATGCTCACTATTTTAAATGAGCTTGTAAGAACTATAGGGAAATTTCATGCCTACTGAAAAACCAACGATCATCTATACCATTACAGACGAAGCTCCGGCGCTAGCAACTTACTCTCTGCTGCCTATCATTCAATCTTTTACAGCTTCTTCTGGTATTAACGTTGATACTCGCGACATTTCACTTGCAGGGCGAATTATTGCCAACTTCCCTGACTACTTGAACGACGAGCAACGTATTGGTGATGCATTAGCAGAACTAGGTGAATTGGCTAAGACACCAGAAGCAAACATTATTAAGCTTCCAAACATCTCTGCATCTGTACCTCAGCTTCAAGCAACGATCAAAGAGCTACAATCAAAAGGTTACGCACTTCCTAATTACCCAGAAGAAGCAAACACTGACGAAGAGAAAGCTGTTAAAGCGACTTACGACAAAATCAAGGGTAGTGCAGTAAACCCTGTATTACGTGAAGGTAACTCGGATCGCCGCGCTCCACTTTCTGTTAAAAACTACGCGAAGAAGAACCCACACTCAATGGGTGCTTGGTCTGCAGATTCTAAGTCGCACGTTTCAAGTATGGACGACAAAGACTTCTTCGGTAGCGAAAAGTCAGTAACCATTGAAGGTGCTACAGAAGTTAGCATTGAATTCGTTGGCAAAGATGGCGCGAAGAAAACATTGAAGCCAGCTTTTGCACTGCAAGATAAAGAGATCATTGATGCGGCAGTGATGAATAAGGCCGCTTTGGTTGCGTTCTTCGAAAAAGAAATCGCATCGGCTAAAGAGCAAGGTGTACTGCTTTCTCTTCACATGAAAGCGACGATGATGAAAGTATCTGACCCAGTGATCTTTGGTCACGCGGTTAGGGTTTATTACAAAGACGTATTCGCTAAACACGGTCAGCTGTTTGAAGAGCTAGGTGTTGATGTGAATAACGGCATCGGTGATGTATACGCGAAGATTGCAGCGCTTCCTCAAGATCAAAAAGAAGCAATCGAAGCTGACCTGCAAGCGGTATACGAGACTCAACCACCACTAGCGATGGTTGATTCGGACCGTGGCATTACTAACCTACACGTACCAAGCGATATCATTGTGGATGCATCTATGCCTGCAATGCTGCGTTCTTCTGGTCAAATGTGGGATCCAGAAGGTAAGCAAAAAGATACGAAAGCAATGATCCCAGATCGTAGCTACGCGAGCATCTACCAAGCGGTTATTGATTTCTGTAAAGAGAACGGCGCTTTCGACCCTACAACGATGGGTAGCGTACCAAACGTTGGCTTGATGGCTCAAAAAGCGGAAGAGTACGGTTCTCACGATAAGACTTTCATCCTTGAAGCTGCTGGTCAGGTTCAAGTTGTTGACGCTTCAGGCGCTGTGCTTCTAGAGCAAGACGTAGAGGAAGGCGATATCTTCCGTATGTGTCAAGTTAAAGATGCACCCATCCAAGACTGGGTTAAGCTTGCGGTAACTCGTGCTCGTGCATCGGGTGTTCCAGCGGTATTTTGGCTAGATGCGTCACGCGCGCATGATGCTCAGCTTATTAAGAAAGTTGAAGCGTACCTTCCTGAGTACGATATCGATGGTCTTGAAATTAAGATCCTCGCTCCACTTGAAGCGACTCAATACTCATTAGTTCGTATCAAAGAAGGTCTAGATACCATTTCGGTTACAGGTAACGTATTACGTGATTACCTAACTGACTTGTTCCCGATTCTAGAGCTTGGTACATCAGCTAAGATGTTATCGATTGTTCCACTAATGAACGGTGGTGGTCTGTTTGAAACAGGTGCTGGCGGCTCTGCTCCTAAGCATGTTCAACAAGTAGAGAAAGAAAACCACCTGCGTTGGGATTCCCTAGGCGAATTCTTGGCATTGGCTGCATCTCTAGAGCACCTGAGTGTAGTAACAGGCAACGCTAAAGCACAAGTTCTAGCGGACGCGCTTGATAAAGCAACGGGTGAATTCCTAGACAACAACAAGTCTCCTTCACGCCGAGTAGGTGAGCTTGATAACCGTGGTAGCCATTACTACCTAGCGGCATACTGGGCTAAGGCGCTTGCTGAGCAAACGGCAGACGCTGATCTTGCTGCTGAGTTTGCAGGTGTGGCAAGTCAACTGGCTGAAAGTGAAGAAGCGATTGTTGCAGAGCTGAACAACGCTCAAGGTGTGGCTGGTGACTTAGGTGGTTACTACCTACTTGACGATGCATTGGTTTCAACACTAATGCGCCCAAGCTCAATGCTAAACGCATTTATTGATGCATAGTGATTGGACTCATCGTTAGTCAGTCATGAACGTGATTTGCTAACGAGTTGCTTAGTCTGACAGCTAAGTTATAGATAAAGTCAAAACGAAAGACGCTTTAACGATAATGTTAAAGCGTCTTTTTTTGTTCTTTTGTAATACCTCTAAGACCTAGCTTAATAAGAATACATCCGCGAACTAATGGTTTAGTGAGCAACCTTATAGCCCCAAAACGAAAAAACCGCTCACGTAAGCCTGTATTACAGGTGCTAAATGAGCGGTTTCAATATTCTGTTTACCTTTCAGCCGTTCTTTCAGCCGTTAATGACGAATGCTGGAGGTTAACATGAGTTGGCATTCGCCTATTTTGCGGCGCTGCCTTCTACAGGAACAACGGAGCTAGCATGCGAGCCTTTAGGTCCACTTTCTACTTCATAGTCGACCTGCTGACCAGCCTTTAAGGTTCGATAACCTTCCATTTGTATTGTGGAGTAGTGCGCGAAAATATCGCCGTCTTCACCTTCTGGACAAATAAAGCCAAACCCTTTGGCATTGTTAAACCATTTTACTGTACCTGTAGCCATGCTATACATCCCTCATGCATTTTGTTACTAACGTTGTTATATCAATTGTTGTAAGTGCGATTGATATCATTCCTACCAGCTAAAGAATTTCAGCTAATATCTTGAACCTCGTACATTGCTAACGGAAATTAACGCTACCCTGCGTAATTATTCCTTGTTGTTAATTTTTGAAGCGTGTTACTGATTTTAAATCATGTTGCAAAAATGTATTAAAAAACCCTTTAGCTCCAATGTAGCTAATGATTGAGCACAGTCAATAGCAAATTGGTATAAAAGTGATCAATTTTAATAACAAATCACATTCGAGATTAACTGCAAACTATTAACTAAATAGTAACTTAGCGGTGATCTTATCGTTAGTATCAATAGTTATGGCTTCTTTTTAATCAATCACATATGTTAATCCTGTTAATCGAGATCTTTTATTTGCAGCGATGGAAATGGTGGATTAGGCTCAGTATAGAGGAATATTTTTTGGTACTGTTTCTCGGTGCAGTTTCTTAGTACACCGTAAAGCGTGAATGTGGTAAATTTGAGTTAGGTAAACACTCACGACTTCCGAAAAATAACCCTTAGCAAAGCGATATGAGCAGAAACTTTGAATGGGCATCTCCAGGCTCAGATTTACTGGAGAAAGAAGCAACAAAAGTAAAGCCACCGGCGATGTATAACGTTGTGTTGAATAACGATGACTATACGCCCATGGACTTTGTAATCGAGATCCTAGAGCGATTCTTCTCACTAGATATCGAAAAAGCAACGGAAGTGATGCTCAAGGTTCATTATGAAGGTAAAGCTATATGCGGCACATACAGTGCTGAAATAGCGGAAACAAAGGTAGCGCAGGTCACGATGTACTCAAAGGAAAATGAGCATCCGCTACTATGTACAATGGAGCAAGTATAAATTGCTCGAACAACACTGTTGTTCCCTTAGGAGGTACTTATGCTAAATAAAGAATTAGAGACGAGTTTAAATGGCGCATTTGCTCGTGCGCGAGACAAGCGACATGAATTCATGACTGTTGAACACCTCCTACTAGCATTATTAGAAAATGATGCGGCCAAGGAAGCGCTCCAAGCTTGTCAGGCTGATCTCGATGCTCTTCGCAATGAGCTCGATATTTTTATCGATCAAACGACCCCACTTATCCCTGAAAGCGACGAAACTCGCGAAACTCAGCCAACGTTGAGCTTCCAACGAGTACTTCAACGCGCTGTTTTCCATGTTCAATCTTCAGGTCGCAGCGAAGTAACAGGTGCTAACGTACTTGTGGCTATTTTTAGTGAGCAAGAATCTCACGCGGCATATCTTCTTAAGAAAAACGACATTAGTCGCTTAGATATTGTTAACTTCATCTCACACGGTATTACCAAAGCGAGCAACGAAGGCGACAGTCCTTCATCATCCGATTCATTTGGTGGTGCAGAAAATGCTGAAGAAGCTAACTCTGAAGACCGTTTAGAAAATTTTGCTACTAACCTTAACGAAGTCGCAAAGCAGGGCAATATTGACCCACTAATCGGTCGTGACAAAGAGCTAGAACGCACTATCCAAGTTCTGTGTCGTCGTCGTAAGAACAACCCTCTGTTAGTGGGTGAAGCGGGTGTAGGTAAAACTGCCATCGCGGAAGGTCTTGCATGGCGCATCGTTGAAGGACAAGTGCCTGAAATCATTCAGAGCAGCGTAATTTATTCTCTAGATATCGGTTCACTGTTAGCCGGAACCAAATATCGTGGTGACTTTGAGAAACGTTTTAAAGCGATTCTTAAGCAACTGGAGAAAGAAGAAGACGCGATTCTGTTCATCGATGAGATCCACACCATTATCGGTGCCGGGGCTGCATCGGGTGGTCAGGTTGATGCGGCAAACTTAATTAAACCACTACTAAGCAGTGGTAAATTACGTTGCATCGGTTCAACAACGTACCAAGAGTACAGCAGTATTTTTGAGAAGGAGCGTGCTTTAGCTCGTCGCTTCCAGAAAATCGATATTATTGAACCATCGCTAGACGATACGACCAAGATTCTGATTGGCTTGAAGCCAAAATACGAAGCTCACCACGAAGTGCGCTACACCAATAAAGCGTTGCGTGCCGCTGTGGAGCTGTCTGCTAAATACATTAATGAACGTCACCTTCCAGATAAGGCCATTGACGTAATCGATGAAGCGGGCGCTCGTAGCCGTTTGGCACCTGCAAGCCGTCGTAAGAAAACGGTAAGCGTGGCTGATATTGAGTCAATGGTTGCGAAAATGGCGCGTATTCCTGAGAAGTCAGTATCGTCTTCAGACAAAGATACGCTGCAGAAACTGGATGACCGCATGAAAATGTTGGTATTCGGACAAGACCCTGCAATCGATGTATTGAGCGAAGCGATTAAGCTAACCCGTGCTGGATTAGGTGCAGACAATAAACCTGTTGGTTCATTCTTGTTTGCTGGTCCTACTGGTGTCGGTAAAACAGAGGTGACTGTTCAGCTGTCTAAGTTGATGGGTATTGAGCTTCTGCGCTTTGATATGTCTGAGTACGGTGAGCGTCACTCTGTGAGCCGCTTGATCGGTGCTCCTCCTGGTTATGTTGGTTACGATCAAGGTGGTTTGCTAACGGATGCCGTAATCAAGAACCCGCACTCCGTTGTGTTACTGGATGAAATCGAGAAAGCTCACCCAGATATCTTTAACTTGCTACTGCAGGTAATGGATAACGGCACGCTAACTGACAACAATGGTCGCAAAGCGGACTTCCGCAATGTGATTCTAGTGATGACGACCAACGCAGGTGTGGCTGAAACCGAGAAGAAATCGATCGGCCTGATCCAACAAGATCATGCGCCAGATGCGATGGGCGAAATCAAGAAGGTATTTACTCCTGAGTTCCGTAACCGTCTTGATAATATCATTTGGTTCAACAGCCTTGACCCTAGTGTGATCAGCCAAGTAGTTGATAAGTTCATTGTTGAGCTTCAGGTTCAACTGGACGCTCGTGGTGTGTCTTTAGAGGTTTCTGAGGATGCTCGTCACTGGTTAGCTGATAAAGGCTATGACAAGACCATGGGTGCTCGTCCAATGGGGCGTGTGATTCAAGAGAAGCTTAAGAAGCCACTTGCTAACGAGTTACTGTTTGGTAGCTTGGTTGATGGCGGTACGGTTAAAGTATCCCTGAAAAAAGACGAATTGGATTTCATCTATGTTGGTGCTAAAGAAGAGGTTATGCACTAACGAAGTGATTGATAATTCAAAGGCTTAAATTTAAAACGCATGACTTCGGTTGTGCGTTTTTTTATGCTTGCGAGCTGCGAGCTGCGAGATTGATGTGCTTGTGCAGTAAAAAGTTCAGGCAATAAAAAACGGAGCCTTAAGCTCCGCTTCTTATTGTATTCGCTAATTAAAAATTAACGAGCACGGAAGACGATGCGGCCTTTAGAAAGGTCGTATGGAGTCATCTCAACAGTTACTTTATCACCAGTAAGAATACGGATGTAGTTCTTACGCATTTTACCAGAGATGTGTGCTGTCACTACGTGACCGTTTTCAAGCTCAACACGGAACATTGTGTTTGGTAGAGTATCAAGGACAGTGCCTTGCATCTCGATTACGTCTTCTTTAGCCATCTAATCCTCTTTCGAAATTTGGCGGTTTTCAACGGCTTGATTGTGCCGTTAAAATCAAAATATGTAAAGTTGTCGCGTATTCTACCCTTGCCACCGCTGATTTACTAGCCTTTGATGACGTTGAAATCGTACTTTATAGTTCATCGCAGGGCATTCATCGATTTGATAACCCAAATATAACCATTGTTTTTGTTCTTTCTGGGCATGTTGGATCTGAAATAGAACGCCAAGTGTTCCCATCGAAATGTCTATATCAGGATCGAAGAAGGTATAAAACGCGCTCGTACAGTGAGCCATGATGTCGGTTACGGCGATACCAACCAACTTGTTCTCATCATAGATGTGCATGAACTTTGTAGTAAGCCACTCATTTTTAGAGAATTGTAGAAACTCTTCTTTCTTGGGTGGGTACATGGTTCCCGAACGGTGACGAGCGGTGATATAACGACTGTATAAGTCAAACCAGTTACCATCCATCTCATCTTTCAGTTCCCAACGCAGTGATTTCCCTTTGTTCAGGATCCGTCGTTGGCTTTTGGAAAGCTTTACCTCAGGAATTGAAAGACGAATTGCTTGGCATGCTGAGCAATTATCGCAATGTGGCTTATAAATAGTTGAACCACTGCGGCGAAATCCATTCGCAAGCAGAACTTCATAGTTATCTGAGGTGTGCATGTGTTCGTCAAGCGTGACTGCCACTCTCTCTTCGAGGTGAGGTAAGTAGCTGCAAGCGTGATTGTCTGTTAATCCAATTCTGATTTGTTGTAAATCTGGATTCATTAAGGCATTTCCTTTAGCCATTGGGTTTTAAAGCATGCATCGTTAACGGAGAACTCTTTAAGTAATTGCAGAGAACCTAGGAATTCATCCCTATCAACCTCGATAGCGCCTAAGGATTCCAAGTGAGGGTTCATGACTTGGCAATCAATCAGTTGTCCGCCGAATTGTGTAAAGTGTTCACAAAAGTACCACAGCGCAATTTTAGAGGCATTAGTCTTCAGGCTGAACATCGATTCACCGCAAAAGACTTGGCCTCTTTGTAAGCCGTAAAGTCCGCCGATCAGTTCATCATCTTGCCAAACCTCAACCGAGTGGCAGAAACCTAATGAAGCGAGTTTGCGGTAGGCTGACTGCATGTCGCTGTTTAGCCAGGTTTCTTCTTCGGGTCTTAGTGAAGAGCAATAACCAATTACTCTGTCCGTCGCTTGGTTGATGCTGACTCGGTAATTGTGCTTTCTTTGAAACTTTTTAAGACTTTTTGACGGTTCGAATGTCTTAGGATTAAATACAGCTCGCGGTGCAGGGCTCCACCAAAGTATAGGCTCACCTGGGCCATACCATGGAAATATACCTTGGCTATAAGCGTTTAAAATTCGCATTGGTGATAAATCACCACCGAAGGCGAGCAGACCGTTGGGTTCATCAAGCGCGTCGAAAGGCGAAGGAAACTCTATACTGGTAGTATCAAGTTCGGTTAGGTATATAGTCATAAGTACCGCATTACAGATTAATCACTGACCAAGAGGTCTTTAGGAGTTTTACCATGAAGAAGTTGCTTTGGATTTTACTTGTTTTGCCCATGTTGGCAAATGCAGCTTACAACAGAAACCAAGCTCGACCAGTAAACGAGGTGGTTTATGGTGAGATTGATACGGTCAGATACATCACTCAGCAAGAGATCGTTGAGTCGAAAGCGAATGGTTGGGAAACCTTGTTAGGTGCGGCGATTGGTGGCTTGATTGGTAATCAGTTTGGCGGCGGCACCGGTAAAGAAGTGGCGACAGCTGTCGGTGCAGTAGCGGGCGCGGGTATTGCTCGTAACCGAGGTAACACACAATATAAAGTAGAATACAAACTGGTCGAGTTATTGGTCAAAACCAAAGACGACAAGTTGGTTAACATTATCCAAGATGTCGATAACTCGATGCTGTTCAACCGAGGCGATGATGTACGAATTCTCTATTTTTCAGATGGTGTTCGAGTTGATATCGTGTACTAGTATGCAAATACGACTGATTGGCTAATTAATCATCGGTTTGAGCGGGATTAGCTCTGGAGTTCGTTGGGAAAGTTCGTTAGTCTGCAAGTACGAAGAATTATTCATCACCCGAAAATAAATACGCGCCAGTGACTTCGGGTGGTACAAGGACTATAAGATTTAATGGAAAGCCTTACGTTACAACCAATTCAAAAAGTGAACGGGGAAGTTAACCTACCTGGTTCAAAAAGCGTTTCCAACCGTGCACTTCTTTTGGCTGCACTTTCTACGGGAACCACTCGCCTAACAAACTTGCTAGACAGTGATGATATTCGTCATATGTTGAATGCATTGACTCAGTTAGGTGTTGATTACCAGTTGTCTGCAGACAAAACCGTTTGTGAAGTGACAGGTGTTGGTGGTGTATTTTCAAGTGACAAAGCCCTCGAGCTTTTCTTAGGTAACGCGGGTACGGCGATGCGTCCGTTGGCGGCTGCACTATGTTTAGGTCGCGGTGAATACGTTCTTACTGGTGAGCCGCGCATGAAAGAGCGCCCAATTGGCCACTTAGTAACAGCACTGCGAGAAGCCGGTGCCGACGTTGAATACTTAGAGAACGAAAACTACCCACCATTGAAGATCACAGGTACAGGTCTGAAGAGCGGTACGGTTTCTATCGACGGTTCAATCTCTAGTCAATTCTTGACGGCATTTTTGATGGCTGCGCCCTTAGCTGAAGGTGAAGTGACCATTAAAATTGACGGTGAATTGGTTTCTAAACCTTACATCGATATTACGCTGCACATCATGAAGCAATTTGGTGTGGACGTGATCAATAACGATTACCAAGAGTTTGTGATTCCTACCGGGCAATCTTACTCGGCACCGGGTGATTTCTTGGTTGAAGGTGATGCATCATCTGCGTCATATTTCCTTGCAGCCGCTGCTATAAAAGGTGGTGAGATTAAGGTCACTGGTATTGGTAAAAACAGTATCCAAGGTGATATCCAATTCGCTGATGCGCTTGAGAAAATGGGTGCAGAAATCGAATGGGGTGACGACTACGTTATCTCTCGTTGTGGCGAGCTGAAAGGCATTGATATGGACTATAACCATATCCCAGATGCTGCGATGACTATCGCGACAACCGCATTGTTTGCGAAAGGCACAACGGCAATCCGTAATGTCTACAACTGGCGTGTGAAAGAGACAGACCGCTTGGCTGCAATGGCAACAGAGCTACGTAAAGTCGGCGCTGAAGTGGAAGAGGGTGAAGATTACATCATTGTTAACCCTGTGGCTGAACTGACTCACGCGGCGATTGATACTTACGATGATCACCGTATGGCGATGTGTTTCTCGCTGGTTGCCTTGAGCGATACGCCTGTGACGATTAATGATCCAGGTTGTACGTCAAAGACATTCCCTGATTACTTCGACAAGCTGAAAATGCTAAGTCTATAAAAATGCTTATTATGTAAAGGTTTAGGAACAAAAAAGCTTGCCTAAGTGGCAAGCTTTTTAATTATTGCTGAATTGTAAATTCTTTCGAAAGGTGGTGCGCTAAGTATTTAAACATGTTAAATACCGCGGTTGTATTCTCGGTCGGCATTCCATTGCTGTCTAAGAAGTATTCACCTTTGAAGACGAGTACATCGTCTTTTTCTACTACGCTGTTTGCGCGCATGCCTTCAATGTAGTCATCATGTGATTGGATAATTTGGTTTGCGATAAGCAGTAAATCAAATTCTGCTATTACTTTCTTTGTCATGAGTTTATCTCTGATAACTGAATATAACGTTGAGTTTATGGTGTCGAACTAGAAATTCAATGATTTCACAACCGATTAAGAGAGTTTTTTCAAACATCCACAATTTATTTTGTGATTTACGGCAAAAATAATTGAATGGGGCTCGCGTTAGATTCGCGGACAAGCTTAGTATGAGCCCGTTTAGACGTAATGCCTGATGAATAGGCTCTTGCAAGTATTCTTAGTGAGTACTTTATAGCTTCTTTATATTGTGACCCTTTTATCTATGAGTCGTCGAATTGTCGAGCGATCAGATCCAATTTTGAAAAAAGCGGTTGATCTTCTAGTAATCTCGCACAATAGTAAAAAAAGAAGCAATGAATTTAGAATATCATGCGTAAAAGCCCACAAGCTAAATTGTTGGTGCTGAAGCATCGTGATTAAGGACGTTAGAGTCAATATGGGTAAATCGCTCGTTATAGTGGAGTCGCCAGCCAAGGCTAAAACTATCAATAAATATCTTGGCAAAGACTTTGTCGTTAAGTCGAGTGTAGGTCACGTACGTGATTTACCAACGGCGGGTCAAAGTACTGGTCAAAAGGCTGCTGCAGTTTCAACCAAGGGTATGAGCCCAGAAGACAAAGCTCGTATCAAGAAAGAAAAAGACCGCAAAGCTCTTATCAAAAAGATGGGTATCAACCCATATAAAGAGTGGGAAGCGAACTACCAAATCCTACCTGGTAAAGAGAAAGTCGTCGCTGAATTGCAAAAACTGGCTGAGAACGCAGATCATGTTTATCTCGCAACCGATTTGGACCGCGAAGGAGAAGCTATCGCATGGCACCTTCGTGAGATCATCGGTGGTGATGAAACGCGATACAAGCGAGTGGTTTTTAACGAAATCACCAAGAATGCTATTCAACAAGCTTTCGAAACTCCAGGTGAGCTAAACATCGATGGCGTAAACGCACAACAAGCACGACGTTTTATGGACCGTGTTGTTGGCTTTATGGTGTCACCTCTGCTTTGGAAAAAAGTAGCACGAGGCTTGTCCGCTGGCCGTGTTCAATCAGTAGCGGTAAAACTACTGGTAGAGCGTGAGCGCGAGATCAACGCCTTTATCCCTGAAGAGTTCTGGGATGTGCATGCTGATACTAAAACTGCAGAGAAAACCGACTTTAGACTGCAAGTAGCGCAGAAAGACGGTGTTGCGTTTAAACCTGAAAACGAAGCGCAAACACAAGCTGCTGTTAGCGTTTTAGAAAAAGCGCAATACGAAGTATGTAAACGTGAAGACCGCCCAACCAAGAGTAAGCCGTCTGCACCTTACATCACGTCGACACTGCAACAAGCGGCGAGTACGCGTCTTGGTTATGGCGTAAAGAAAACCATGATGCTGGCTCAACGCCTGTATGAAGCGGGTTACATTACTTATATGCGTACTGACTCAACCAACTTGAGTTCAGAAGCTGTAGAAGCCGCTCGTGAATACATTGGTTCTGAGTACGGCGCGCAATACCTTCCACCTAAAGCACTTGTATACGGCAGCAAAGAGGGCGCTCAAGAGGCCCACGAAGCGATTCGTCCTTCAAGTGTAGATGTTAAGTCGGAAGACCTAAACGGCGTAGACGCAGACGCACACAAGCTTTACTCGCTAATTTGGAATCAATTCGTTGCGTGTCAAATGACGCCAGCTCAATACGATTCAACGACAGTAAGCGTTAAAGCAGATGAGTACACGTTGAAAGCGAAAGGTCGTATTCTTAAATTTGATGGTTGGACTCGTGTTCAGCGTCCAATGGGTAAGAACGAAGATACGATCCTTCCAGCAGTTCAGATCGGCGATAAGCTTGATCTGATCGCGTTAGACCCTAAGCAGCACTTCACTAAGCCACCGGCTCGTTTCACTGAAGCAGCGCTAGTTAAAGAGCTTGAGAAGCGTGGTATTGGTCGTCCTTCAACATACGCATCAATCATCTCGACAATTCAAGATCGTGGTTATGTAAAAGTTGAACAGCGTCGTTTCTATGCTGAGAAGATGGGTGAAATTGTTACTGACCGTCTAGACGGCAGCTTCAACGACCTAATGAACTACGACTTCACTGCTCGTATGGAGCAGAAGTTAGACCAAATCGCAGAAGGAGAAGCAAGCTGGAAAGGCGTGCTGGATAACTTCTTTGAAGATTTCACTGGCGATTTGGAAAAAGCGGATCTTGATGAAGACGCTGGTGGCATGAAGCCAAATCATATCGTGGAAACCGATATTGAGTGTCCGACTTGTAGCCGTAAAATGGGTATTCGTACTGCTTCGACAGGCGTATTCCTTGGTTGTTCTGGTTATGCGCTTCCACCAAAAGAGCGTTGTAAGACAACAATCAACCTGGGCGATGAAGAAGGCATTATCAACGTGCTTGAAGAAGACGTTGAAACAGCAGCACTTCGAGCTAAAAAGCGTTGTCCTATTTGTGAAACGGCAATGGATGCTTATCTAATCGATGATAAGCGTAAGATGCACGTATGTGGTAACAACCCGAACTGTGAAGGTTATGTGGTTGAGCACGGCGAATTTAAAGTGAAAGGCTACGATGGTCCACTTGTTGAGTGTGACAAGTGTGGTTCTGACATGGTTCTGAAGAACGGTCGTTTTGGTAAATACATGGATTGTACCAATGACGATTGTAAGAACACTCGTAAGATTCTGAAAAATGGCGAAGTTGCGCCACCGAAAGAAGACCCGGTACATTTTCCTGAACTTCCATGTGAAAATTCAGACGCGTACTTTGTTCTTCGTGATGGTGCTTCAGGTCTATTTATGGCTGCAAGCAACTTCCCTAAATCACGTGAAACACGTGCGCCATTAGTGGAAGAGCTGGTTCGTTTTAAAGACCGTATCTCACCTAAGTTCCAATACCTAGCATCAGCGCCAGTTGCTGACCCTGATGGTAAGCCGACAGTGGTTCGTTTTAGTCGTAAGACTAAAGAAAACTACGTTCGTACTGAAGTAGATGGAAAACCGTCCGGTTGGACTGCGTTGTACATCGACGGTAAGTGGGAAGTTACGGATAAGCGTAAAAAGCCGAAAGAGAAGTAACTGAACGTTATTGATGAAAAAGCAGCCTAATGGCTGCTTTTTTTTTGATCTCAATATGACTAATTATGCAACTTGTTGACTTGGTGTTTCGTCGGCGGGAATTTATTAAATTCAGACTGCGAAATAAATGACGGCAATTAATCACATCTTCTTATGCAACTTTAACGAGAATGTAACTTAATTAAAATACTGTAACTCACAGATCAGCGTTTAGTTGTATACCTGATGTGTGTCGGGTGTTAATGTAATGTTTCGTCTGGACGGTGTAGTGTGAGCTGCTTTAAGTCTTAGGAAAGCAATCAGCTTACGTACCACAGAATGGCGTATTAAAAATTGAATTCGGCCGAAAAGTCGATAACGTATATAAAACCAAGTGCAAAGAATAGTGCACACATAACAACGTTTGGCTTAGGATATTGTCACTGTATGTGAATGGATATTCGCTAAATACCGAAATAAGTGTTGGTGCTCATCCCCCAGAGGAAGATACCTCTACGAGTACTAACATCGACAAGCTATAGATATATGGAGAATAAAATGGCTGGTGTATTGGGAATGATTCTTGCTGGTGGTGAAGGCTCTCGCTTAAGACCTTTAACTGAATCTCGCAGCAAACCCTCGGTTCCTTTCGGTGGTAGTTACCGCTTAATTGATTTCGCTTTGAACAACTTCGTTAATGCTGATCTAATGAAGATCTACGTATTAACACAATTTAAGTCACAGTCACTGTTCCACCATATGAAAAAAGGCTGGAATATCAGTGGTATAACAGACCGTTTTATCGACCCAATTCCTGCGCAAATGCGTAAAGGAAAGCGTTGGTATGAAGGCACAGCAGATGCTATCTACCAAAACATGGGCTTTATGGAGTTGGAAGAACCTGATCAAGTATGTATTTTTGGTTCAGACCATATCTATAAGATGGACATCAAACAGATGCTTGATTTCCATAAAGAGAAGAAAGCGGCTCTAACAGTATCAGCATTGCGCATGCCGCTTGCTGAAGCATCAGAATTCGGTGTTATTGAGGTTGATGCTGACGGCCGTATGATTGGCTTTGAAGAGAAACCTGCAAATCCGAAGTCGATCCCGGGCGATCCAGAATCAGCGCTTGTTTCAATGGGCAACTACGTGTTCGAAGCGAAAGAGCTTTTTGCTGAACTAACAGAAGATGCTGATAGAGAAGGTTCGACACACGATTTCGGCAAAGACATTATTCCAAACATGTTCCCACGTGGTGACGTGTTTGTTTATGATTTCAGCACCAACCGTATTACTGGTGAGAAAGAAGAAGTTTACTGGCGCGATGTAGGTACGATTGACGCGTACTGGCAAGCCCACATGGACCTTCTTAAGAAAGATGCGCCATTCTCGCTATATAACCGTAAATGGCCTCTACACACTTATTACCCGCCACTACCACCAGCTACGTTTACTGATTCGGCAAATGGTCGAATTCAGATCATTGATAGCCTTGTGTGTAGCGGTAGTTATGTACGTGGTTCGCGTATTGAAAAGAGTGTACTGGGCTTCCGCAGCAATATCGCATCAGCGTGTGATATTAGCGAAAGCATCTTACTCGGTGATGTAAAAGTGGGTGAGGGTTGTATCTTGCGCCGCGTTATCATTGATAAAGACGCAGATATCGCACCGGGTACACAGATTGGTGTAAATCTGACAGAAGACAAAAAGCATTACCACGTATCTGACGATGGTGTCGTAGTGATTTCTAAAGGAGCACGAGTTGGTTACTAAGACTCTCTCGGTACTTTTTGTAGCGTCTGAAGTTGAAGGCTTGATTAAAAGTGGTGGCTTGGCTGATGTAGCCAAGGCACTGCCGAAAGCGTTGCAAACACTCGAACAGGACGTTCGAGTGACTATCCCCGCATATAGAAACATTCCAAACATTGATTCAGCAGAAGTTATTTTATCGACTGAACTCGATCATTGGCCTCATACAGCTTATCAAGTTAAAACACTGAGCGTAGAAGGCGTTCCAGTTTTTGGTATTGAATGTGCCAAGTATTTCGACCGCTCGGAAATGTACGCAGAAAACAATCAAGCTTATGCTGATAACGGAGAGCGCTTCTCGTTCTTTAGTGCAGCCTGTCTTGATATGCTTCCTAAGCTTGGTTTTCAACCGGATATCATTCATGCAAATGACTGGCATACTGGTTTCGTTCCTTTCTTGCTTAAATCGCGTTATCAACAACACGATTTCTTTGAAAATACGCGCAGTGTTATCTCGATTCACAATGCGGTTTTCAAAGGTGTGTTCGCATACGATGAACTTCAATTCCTGCCAGAGATGCACAGTTACCATGCGCCTGAAGCTTCAGTGAGTGACACTCATGTCACTATGCTAAGAGCTGGAGTGATGTGTGCGGATAAAGTGAACGCAGTAAGTCCTACCTATGCAGAAGAGTTGAAAACGGAATTAGGTAGCCACGGTATGGCTGCAGAATTCCAACACAGATCAGCTGATCTGTTCGGCATTTTGAATGGGTGTGATTACGGGGCTTGGAATCCGGAAACTGATGCTTTCCTACCTCGTAAATACAAAGCGACCAAACACAGCATGGCTCGCGGAAAATCAGCTTGTAAGCAAAAACTGCAACAAGATGTAGGTTTACCCGTTGCCGATTGCGCGGTTTATGGCATGGTTTGTCGCTTGACGAATCAAAAAGGTGTTCATTACTTACTGCCTATCATTGAACAGTTTTTGAAAAATGATCTTCAGATCGTGATTGTCGGTACTGGCGATCCGGTTTTGGCGAGTCAATTGAAAGAGCTATCAGCCCTTCACTTAGATAAGTTCTCGTTCGTGGAAGCGTACAATAATGAACTTGCGCACTTGGTTGAAGCGGGCTCTGATTTCTTCTTAATGCCTTCGGAGTTCGAACCGTGTGGCTTAAACCAAATCTACAGCATGGCTTACGGTACTTTGCCGATTGTTCGTTCTGTGGGAGGTTTAAAAGACAGTGTGAATGATTACGATGAGGAACCTGAAGTCGCGACTGGGTTTGCTTTTGAAGAGCCAACACCGCAAGCGTTATTGGCTGTGTTACATCGTTCATTACTGCTTTACGCACAAAACCCATCTGAAATTAAGCGTGTTCAGCTTTATGCGATGCAGCAAGATTTTAGTTGGGAAGATGCGGCTAAAGAATACCTAACTATGTACCATTCAGCATTTTAACTTGTTGACTTAGTTTTAAAATTAGCTGGCGAGCGACAACCGCTCGCAATAAATGAAGGCGCTCTAATTGTAGAGTGCCTTTTTGTTTCCTGGTCAGATCACATCACGTTTACGAAGACAAAGCTTGCAAACTCATTTTAGTCAGGTAGAAAAGGTGAGGTAGGTATTCACATGACTAATGATAGGTTTGACACTATTATCACTTAAAGTTCTTAATAGCGTGATATCCTTAGTCATCGCCTCGTGATGAGGCATAGCTCCATTCCAATAATTAAAGCGATAGGTATGTCTGAGAGTTTACTATTTCATAAAACATTTACTCACCCTACGAGCGATGAGTGGGTTGTATTTGTGCATGGCGCAGGAGGCAGCTCCTCCATCTGGTTCAAGCAGATCAAAGCGTATAAACAGCATTTCAACTTACTTCTCATTGATCTGAGAGGGCACGGTAAATCAGACAATATACTTAAAGGGCTGATTTCGAATCGTTATACGTTCAAATCAGTGACGCTTGATATTCTTAAAGTGTTAGACCATCTTAAGATCCGTTCTGCACATTTCGTTGGCATGTCTTTGGGCACGATTATTGTGCGTAACGTTGCCGAGTTAGCGGCTGGCCGTGTACGTTCAATGGTACTAGGTGGTGCCGTGACTAAACTCAACACTCGCTCTCAAGTGTTAATCAAGTTAGGTAACCTCAGCAAGCACATCATTCCTTATATGTGGTTGTACAGTCTTTTTGCTTACGTTGTGATGCCACAAAAAAGCCAAAAAGAATCGCGTCACCTATTTATCCGCGAAGCCAAAAAACTGTGCCAGAAAGAATTTAAACGCTGGTTTATCCTCACGGCTGATGTAAACCCCTTGATGAAGTATTTCAAAGACAGAGAATTGCCGATCCCAACCCTTTATTTGATGGGCGAACGCGACTACATGTTTATTAAGCCTGTAAAAGAAATGGTCGCAGCGCATGAGTCGAGCGAGCTAGTAGAGATTCCGAATTGTGGGCACGTATGTAACGTGGAAAACCCGGAAGAGTTTAATCAGCGTTCGATTGCGTTTATTCAAAAACAAATTCAGTGATTTTCTAGGCGTGAAATCAAAGATGATTTAATCGAATTGAAATAAAAACGGGAAGCTAATTTTAGCTTCCCGTTTTTATTTGGAGGAGGTATCTGACCGAATCGTTCTATCAGGTCACTGAAACCTTGCTATTCAGGTGAGGCAGCACCGCACTGCCAGCAAGAACCGAATTGCGCTTCGTTGACTTCATGACACTCACCACAACGCCACTCTTCATAGATGATCGAATCTTGCTGCTTTTGGTAGTCATTTACGAGCATGCGAGCTTTACTGGCCAATTCTGGCTCATATAACCATACGTAAGGGTCAGTTTCTTCAGTGAATGGGATTTCCCCTTTCAATCCGAACAACCCCTCACCACGGACTTCACAGGCGATATTCTCGCTTTCTAACAATCCACAGATGATATGAGCTTCTGTCGGATTCGATGCACTGAAGATTTTCATTGAAATAGAACCTTATTCGGCTATCTGTGTTATTTAGCTATTATAAATTATTTAGCTATTATAAATTATTCAGCTATATACGTTATTCCGCCACAGGCGCTGAACGAAACTTACCCATCAACCATTTAGCAACTATTGGGAATATCCCCAATAACGCAAATGACAATAGTACTGAAGGGGAGACGATGCCTGAAAGTGAATCAATTTCTGCGAGCTGAGTACCAGCATTCAAGAAAACCGCCGTCCCCGGTAACATCCCGATCTGACTTGTAATGTAATAACGACTCACTGACATCGGTGTTAGACCCATCAATAGGTTGATAAGGAAAAATGGGAATACAGGAATCAGACGCAGAGAAAATAAGTAAAATGCGCCGTCTTTTTCAACTCCCTTGTTAATTGTCGCCAATTTGTCACCAAACTTGGTTTGAATCCAGTCACGCAACAAGTAACGGCTACTTAAGAAGGCTAAGGTCGCACCGATCGCACTTGCGAAAGATACTAGCAGCAAGCTATTCCAGAAGCCAAATAGCGCAGCCCCTAATAGGGTCACAACAGCGGCTCCGGGAATGGAGAAAGCCGTAATCATGACATACGCGACAAAATAGATAGCGGCAGCAGCAATAAAGTTGCTGTCAATATAGTCATTTAACACAGCTTGTTGGGCCTTAGCATTTTCAAGCGTTAAGTACTGGCCGAAATTGATGCCTAACACCACGATGGTTACGACCAACACAATACCCAATATCATTTTCTTACTCATTGATACTTCCTCTAAATTTTCAATGCATACCGATAGTATAGATAGACAGGCAAAGCATAGATTAACTTTCATCAGATATAAAAAAAGCCGCAGTAAATGAACTGACCCCCAATAGTTGGACACCAATTATTGGGGGTCTTTTTATGTCCAAATATAGCCGAGAGCTAAAATGTATCATTGCTAAGCAATACTTAGATGGCACGTCATCTCTCTACTTAGCAAAACAATATTCAATTTCTTCAAGGCAGATACGGTATTGGGCTCAAGTCTTTGCCATCCATGGTACTGATTCATTTTTACCAACTAAGCATGCCGCGACTGCTCAAACAAAACGAAAAGCATTGAATTTAATGTGGACGAATGAATGGTCTCTCACGCACACTAGCGCAGTATTAAACCTCTCATCCCTGGGATACTCTCTGTCTGGCTCAAACGATTTAATGAGCTCGGTATCAAGGGGCTCAAAATGCGCCAGAAAGGAAGACCCTCAATGAAACAGCAACCTCAACGAACCACTAAGCCTGATAATGAAATGACACTTGAGGAGCTAAAAGAGGAGTTAGTCTACTTACGAACCGAGAATGCTGTTTTAAAAAGTTGGAAGAGTTGGAGCAGGAAAAACCGTCGAACAAAGAAAAAGCGGTCATAGCTCTAACTCTTAAAGGCAAGTACCCGTTGAAGCACTTACTGCAGACTCTACAGCTGGCAAAAAGTGTCTTTTATTATCAGGCTCAAACGAGCAAGCGCCCAAATAGCTACGAACGTGAGCTGCGGTTGATAAAGTCAATTTATCATGAACATAAGGGCCGATACGGTTATCGTCGTATTCATTTAGAACTAAAAAATCAGGGGGTCGCGCTTAATCACAAAACGGTTCAAAGGCTTATGGCTCAGCTCAACCTTAAATCGACGGTCAGGATTAAAAAGTACCGTTCATACCGAGGAGAGTCTGGAACAGCTGCTCCCAACGTGCTTGAAAGAGATTTTAGTGCGACTCAACCCGATGAAAAGTGGGTAACTGATGTCACGGAGTTCAAAGTCAAAGAGCAGAAAGTATACTTGTCTCCAGTTGTCGACTTGTTTACTCAGGAAGTGGTAGCTTATAGAGTGGCCAAAAATGCCTGCTTGCCGCTTGTCACGGATATGCTGACGGAGGCTATATCAACGCTTAAACCCAACTCAAAGCCAATTATACACAGCGATCAAGGTTGGCAATATCGCCATCGACAGTATCAGAAAAAGGTAGCGGAGAGTGGGTTAACGCAAAGCATGTCGAGAAAAGGTAACTGCTTGGATAATGCTGTTGCTGAAAACTTTTTTGCTTTACTCAAAACCGAGATGTATCACAACCAAAGCTTTGAAGATGCAGATGCTCTGATAGAGCAAATTAAAGAATACATCGAGTACTACAATACCAAACGTATAAAAGTGAAACTAAAAGGCCTGACTCCGATAGAATATCGAACTCAGGCCTTGAAAGCCGCTTAACAGAAATGTCCAACTTTATGGGGTCACTTCAAAATGCGGCTTAGTTATGTATATAGATTGCACTGACAAAGTTAATTGACGCGATTGATAAGCTCTTCACGACGCTGCTGAGGTATAACAGACCAATGTGTTCCATTGATCGCGCCTTCTAGCGCCCAAAGTAGTTCAATACTGACAGAAGACGCATGCGATTCTTTGATGGCGTTAAATGCGTTTACAGAGCCAGATTCATATAAACGTTCTACAGAATCGATCCCTGCCTTTTTCAACATACGCTCGGTAGCGAGTCGAAGATTAGGCAGATCCTTGAGTCGGGTCGGCTTGGCAGAAGACTGCTCAGCTTTTTCTTCTTTAGCAAAACCTAGAGACGTGGTTGCAAGCTGCAAGATTTTCTCTTGATCTTGCCAGAGGCCTTCAGGTAAAGCGAAATATTTAGTAACGACAGGGAAACCACGTTTTTTGTAGACGTATGGTTGAAACCCTTGTTGTTCGAATTGTTTCGTTGTGCCTTTGTCTGCGCGTATGTGCAACTGGTCATTTACAACCAGAGCAAACATAGTGTCATCAGCAAAAAGACCGAAGCCACCAAACATTGAGCGTGATTTTATTTTTCCTAGGGACTCAAATAACTTCATCGAGTCCTTTAGTATCGGTTTATCCATGTTATTTATCTCGGTGTATTTGAACTACGCCACCAAATAAGCAGGTCCGAGAGATTAGCAAAATGTTGCAATTAAATTGTCAATAAGCCGTAAATTACTAAATTATTAGTAGTTACTGCATTTTGCCATCGGTAACCCCGCTACCATACCAACGAGTGGTTTAGGCCGGAAGCTTTGCGTCTCACTCTTTCGAGTGGTTTGCCCTGTGCGTGACTGATTGAATAGAATAAAGTTTTTGTTGAATGAAGCTCACAGTTGATATTTCAAAATGTGACATTGCTTCAATTAATGATCTTTCATTTATGCATAAGGGTTCATTATGGTTGCTGATAAAAAAAGCGCACCTAAAGGTGCGCTTGATGAAATTAAACTCGAATTATCAATTAATTTAACGTCTTAACTGTACTTCGTTCAACAATTTCAGGGTGCATTTCGAAGACGCGTTTTTCGTGGTCTTTGTCTTTGATGCGCTCCAATAGAATTTCGAATGCATTCTTACCAACACGACGTTTTGGTTGGTGAACTGTCGTTAACGGCGGAGAGAAGTATTCAGCGAGTTCGATGTTGTCGTAACCGATCACTGAGATATCTTCAGGAATGCGGATGCCTTTTTCTTGCAGTCGGCTCATTAAGCCGAGTGCCATTGTGTCGTTAAAGCAGAATACTGCCGTTGGACGATCTTCCATCTCAACGATTTGTTCTGCAGCAAGAACAGCCGTATCACACTCAAAGTTGCCTTCGATGATCATATTTTCATCAGCAGAAATCTTTGCTTCGTTGAGTGCGCGCTTGTAACCGGCAATACGTTCAACACATGCTGCTTTGTCTAAGTGGCCACTTAAACATGCAATCTTAGAGTGACCGCGTTCAATAAGGTATTTGGTCGCTAGGTAGCCACCTTCTTCTGAGTTATCGATGATCTTATCAGCCTGAGAGCTCTCTGGACCCCAGTCCATGATAACTTTAGGGATGTCAGCGTGACGGTCTAACATCTCTCTTAGTTCTTCAGTTAGGTCAGAACACATAACTAAGATGCCATCTACACGTTTCTCTGCAAGCATTCGAATGTAGTCACGTTGCTTCTCATAGATGCCGCCCGTATTACACAGGATCAAAGTGTAACCTTGACGGTAGCAGTAGCTTTCAACACCATCGATAACTTCAGAGAAGAATAGGTTAGTTGATTGAGTCACTAGCATGCCAATAGTGCGTGTTGTATTACATTTCAAGCTACGAGCAACAGCACTTGGTGCATAGTTCAGTTCATCTACGGCTTTGTTTACTTTTTCTTGAGTTGCTTCTGCAACAAAGCGAGTTTTATTAATTACGTGAGAAACGGTTGTTGTTGATACGCCGGCTAAGCGAGCGACATCTTTTATAGTGGCCATGGTTTTATCCTATTAGAAGCTACTTTCCCAAAGTACGGAATAAAGTAGCCGTTAAGCTACCTAACTAAGAGCTTAAATTTGTAGGGCTCTTTGGGTACTAAAGTGCTAAAAAACAAAAAACCGCTATTGAGCGGCTTGTCTTAACACCGAAATGCTCTGAACTTTAATAAGCATAGCATTTCGTGAATGTTTCATATTTTATCGTTTGCGGTCACAATTTTAGACTGACTAGAAATTACTCGCAATAAAATTCACCCAGAAATCCGGGTGAATTGTCACATTCTGCTGAATTTATTTACCTAGTCATCCAATAAGCTATTCACCGGCTAAATATTGAGTGTCTAATTGACAGAATGCGAGTAGCAAAGATGAGACGGAGGCGTAGAAACCGAATTCATCAACGTCATGACATTTCACGTTGAACTTTGGTACCCAAGTCAGCAATTGTTGTTCGATAAACTGCTGTTGAACGGCAAATGAATTCTCTAGCTCTTCTTCAATATCCGTTTCGTTTGAACGAATGATTAAGTTACCAAGGAAATCGAGTTCAATAGCAATGTGGTCTGCTGGCTCTTTTAGATCTTGGTTCACGACTAAGTTGTGTTTAGCCATGATCTCTTCCATATCTTTTGCTGGCTTATCATTCAAGAGGCCAGTTTCGCCGATATACATTGAAGCGTAAGGAAGAGCGCCGTGTTTATCTGTCTTTAAGAATAGGTCGCAAAAGTCTGCAGACAGTTCTAGCTGAGCATCTTCACGTGTTTGTAGGCGGTTCAGCGCATCCACTAACTTATCAATCGCTGGCTTTAGTGTCTCATTTTCGCCTAAACCAGTTAGGAAAGAACGAATTTCAACAGAGTGGTAGTGATCGAGTTCTTCTTGAGTGAGCTCTTTGGCAAATAAGCTTGATAGCCACCAGTATATTTCTGCTCTTTGCTCGTTGAACGCTTTCGTATCTTTCATTTGTTAGATCCTGACTTAGTCTTGTGATGTTGCTTATATGCATCTTGAAGTCACTTGGGCATAAGCACACCAAGGCTGAATAACAAGGCTATTTGCAAAACGCAAAGTTACTCGTTAGTAGTAATGCCTATATTGAATTGCGATGGACGATAAATAGCAAGGTTTAAGATTGTCTTGTATCAAAAAAAATCCATGTTTCTGGCTTTTATCTTCTGTACCACTAGAATTGTTACTAGTTATGAATAGAATAGTCACTGAAACTATTAAATAAGAAAAGTGGTGTAGATGAGCTATCACGTATTAGTCGTAGAAGATGATGTGGTAACCCGCAGTAAACTGGTTGGATACTTCCAGAACGAGGGTTACACAGTGAGCGAAGCAGAAAGCGGCGCTCAAATGAGAAACGTGTTAGAAGAAAACAACGTTGACCTCATTATGCTGGACATCAACTTACCAGGCGAAGATGGATTGATGCTAACTCGCGAATTACGCAGTCAATCAGACATTGGAATTATTTTAGTTACTGGACGCACGGATAGCATCGACAAGATCGTTGGCCTTGAAATGGGCGCTGACGATTACGTTACTAAACCCTTCGAACTTCGCGAGTTATTAGTTCGAGTTAAAAACCTACTTTGGCGTATCTCTGCTGCTCGTAAAACAGCAGCGGGCGCAGTCGAAGAAACATCAGATGAGTCTGTGGTTCGTTTTGGGGAGTGGACATTTGATATCCCTCGTCGCGCGTTAAGCAAAAACGGCGAACCGGTGAAACTGACCAAAGCAGAATACGAACTGCTAGTGGCTTTGTCTTCTTACCCTAATCAAGTATTAAGCCGCGAACGTATTTTGAATATGATTAGCCACCGAGTGGACGCGCCTAATGACCGTACTATCGACGTATTGATTCGTCGTATGCGTGCAAAAATGGAGTTCGATCCTAAGAACCCACAAATCTTTGTGACGGTTCACGGTGAAGGTTACATGTTCGCTGGTGATTGATTTCCTTCGGGAGTGATTAATCAACAACGACATTTTAACGTAAAAAGCCGAGACATCATTGATGTCTCGGCTTTTTTATTACTCAGCTTTTACTGTTAACGACCAGAGAATCTACAAATACTTGGCGACTCTGTCTGCTCAGATGAGTTTAAAGATTTAATGGGCTTATTGAGGCTGGGCCGCAGAAACTTCACCGTCATCTTCAATTAAGCTGGAAGCTTCTGGAATAACAGGCTCTTCAACAATGTCATTGCTTGTATCTAGCCAATCACGCAGGCTTTGCCAAACCAATCCCATGGTTTCGTGCCAGTAACGCTCAGTCTGCTCAAGGTATAGCGCTTTTGGCATGTACTTATTCCAAGGCTCAACAATACCTTCTTGTGCAAGATAGTTGGTTGGTGCAGGTAGTGGTTTCATGCCTGCAGCATTGAACTCATTCAGTACGCGAGTCATATGGCTCGCTGAAGTCACCAACACCATTCTTTTATTCTTAACGAACGCAGCGGCTTGGCGGGCTTCTTCCCAAGTGTCTTTTGCGGTTTCAAGCAGAATGATGTCGGGCTTTGCTACGCCAAGAGCTAGTGCAACTTTAGCCATCATTCTTGCGTTACTTACTTCAGTGCCTGCGCCATAGCCAGACAAAATGAGTTTTGCACCAGGGTAGAGGCGTAGAATACGAATCCCTTCACTTAAACGCATCAGGCCGGTGCGGCTAAGTTCTGATGTCGGTGGAATTTGGTCGTCTACGACGTGACCACTTCCGAGAACCATCACGTAATCGACGGTTTCATCGACAGGTAAAAATGCGGTGTGTTGCCTTTCCATTGGCATTAAAAGTTGACTAGAAACTGGTTGGAAAGCGATTAGGAAAATACCAGATAGGGCTGAAAGGGTGATTAGGCAACCCGTCTTCCTTTTGGTAGTAAACATCACTAGGGCTAAACCCAGAAAAGCGAGAATTAACATTGCTGGCAGTGGCATCAATAGCGAAGACACTACTTTTTTCAGCTCAAACATATCCGAATAGTCCGAAAAAACATCACTTAGTAGTAAAAAGAGACATCGCCTCTTTATTCCTGAAATTCCTGTGACAGAATAGCAGGCACGATAGGACATAATAACTCAAGTAGCCGTGACTGAAGACCGTAATTTCGACGATATTGCCCACAAATTTGCAAAAAACATTTACGGCTCTGACAAAGGAGAGATCCGTCAGATCATCGTATGGGAAGATTTAGAACAAGCTTTGAGCAAATTTGAGCAATCAGCTTCGCCGCTGCATGTGCTTGATGCTGGAGGCGGACTTGCGCAGATGTCGCAAAAAATTGCCGCGCTTGGGCATAACGTTTTTCTGTGTGACCTCTCTTCTGAAATGTTGAAGCTCGCAGAAGAAAGTATCAGCGGAGCGGGTTTGTTAGAGCAATATCGATTTATTCATTCACCAGTACAAAAAGTCGCAGAACATCTCGATGAAAAAGTCGATTTTGTGATGTTTCATGCCGTAATGGAATGGTTAGCCGATCCTAAAGAGGCACTTGATTTATTGCTTGAACAAGTTAAACCGGGTGGCGTCGCCTCGATAATGTTTTACAACCACCACGGATTAGTCCTGAAAAATGTGATTTGTGGCAACATTCCTCATGTATTGAATGGGATGCCACATCGAAAACGGTTTAAGCTGCAACCACAAAAAGGCTTGAAGCCGGAAGAGGTTTATCAATGGATAGAAGACGCTGGTCTAGAAATCTGTGGTAAATCAGGCATTCGCTCTTTCAGTGACTACATAGGTAATATGGAGTACATGGGCGATTACCAATTTGAAGATGTATTGGAACTGGAAAAACAGCTATGTCGCCAAGAGCCATATCTGTCACTAGGCCGTTATATTCACGTTTGGGCTCAAAAACCTGCGCAATAACAGCGGTGAATGTGGTAAAAGAAGCCACAACATGCGCTATGCAATCGTAAGAAGCCCGCGTCATAAAGAAATAGGCGTCATATCTAATACATTCGATATGACGAAGAACAGTAACAGGAACCACAATGAGTGAAATGACTCAAACTGCCGAAGAGCAGCCAATTGATGAGTTGGTGGGCTGGGTCAAGCAGCATGATTTTTCATTAAACTTGCCACCAGAGCGCTTAGCATTTTTGATTGCTATCGCAGTACTAAGCAATGAAAGGTTCGATGAAGAGTTGGGCGAGGGTGAACTGCACGATGCATTTACCATCGTCACTCGACTGTTTGAAGATACTGGTGAAGCGTCCGCGTTTCGTGCCAACAATGCCATCAACGAGTTAGTTAAACAGAAGTTGATTAGCCGCTTTACCAGCGAAATCACCGATGGTGCGAGTATTTATCGCTTATCACCATTGGCGATTGGTATTTCAGATTATTATTTACGCCACCGTCAGTTCTCTAAGTTGAAACTGTCTATCCAGCTTTCTATGGTTGCGGACGAGATGGCAAAAGCCATTGAAGCAGCACAAAAAGGCGGAACTCCAGGACATTGGAGAAAGAATGTTTACGGCGTGCTCAAGTATTCTGTTGGTGAAATTTTCGATCAGATTGATCTTAACCAACGTGTTATGGATGAGCAGCAGCAAACGGTTAAGCAACAAATTGCCGACCTTCTTAACAAAGATTGGCGAGAGGCGATTAACAACTGTGAAACCTTGCTTTCAGAAACCTCGTCCACGCTAAAAGAATTGCAAGACACCTTGCAAGCGGCGGGTGATGAACTGCAAACACAGATCCTCGATATTCAAGAAATTGTCTACGGTGACGATGAACTCGAGTTCGTTGGCGAAACCCTGTTCGGCTTGCAGATGAAGCTCGATCGAATCACCAGTTGGGGCCAACAAGCCATCGATTTATGGATCGGCTACGACCGCCATGTTCACAAGTTTATTCGTACCGCGATTGATATGGATAAAAACCGTGCCTTTAGCCAGCGCTTGCGTCAATCAGTCACCGACTACTTTGATGCGCCTTGGTTACTGACCTACGCCGATGCTGAGAAGCTGACGGATCTTCGTGATGAAGCGCTTGTGCTTCGTGATGACGAAGTGATGGGACAAGCACCAATCGACGTAGAGTACGAAGAATTTGAGCAAGTGAATGACCTGCTTTCAGATCGAATTGCAGAGATGTTAAAAGCTCACAAACAGCAAGGCGCGCCAATTGATCTTGGCCTTGTGTTACGCGATTACCTCGCTGCACACCCTCGCACACACCATTTTGATTTAGCCAGAATTGTTGTCGACCAAGCCGTACGCTTAGGTTACTCAGAGTCTGACTATCAGGCTATTCAGCCAGATTGGCAGGCAATTAACGATTTCGGTGCAAAGGTACAAGCAAATGTCATTAACAAGTACTGATGATTACATGCCAGAGAAACTGGTAAAAGCGATAGCGAACCCACTGTTCCCTGCGCTAGATAGCATGCTGCGTTCAGGTAAGCATGTTTCAACAGAAGATCTAGATAACCACGCGTTGCTGTCTGATTTCGAAGTGGAACTTCAGCATTTCTATCAACGCTACAATACGGAATTGGTAAAAGCGCCGGAAGGTTTCTTTTACTTGCGTCCGCGTTCTACGTCTCTGATTGGTCGTAGTGTGTTATCTGAGCTCGACATGTTGGTTGGTAAGGTGTTGTGTTTCTTATACCTAAGCCCAGAACGTCTGGCTCATGAAGGTATCTTCACCAACCAAGAATTGTTTGATGAATTGATGTCGTTAGCGGATGAGAAAAAACTCATGAAGCTAGCAACCAACCGTGCGTCTGGTTCTGACTTAGACAAAGAAAAGCTGTTCGAAAAAGTACGTACTTCTCTGCGTCGTTTACGCCGTATCGGCATGTTGATTGCGATTGGTGAAACGGGCAAGTTCCGTATCAGCGAAGCGGTATTCCGTTTTGGCGCTGACGTTCGTGTTGGCGACGATATGAAAGAAGCGCAATTGCGTCTTATCCGTGACGGTGAAGCTGTGGTTCATACCCAAGAACCTAACCAAGGTAGTTTGTTGAATGAAGAACAAGCGGAAGCCACATCAGAAGTAGATGCAGACGTAGACGAAAACGGTCAACAAGACATTTTTAACGATCAAGCTGACTTTGACCTTGAGTCAAACGCTGGCGAACAAACAAAAGTAGAAGGTGAAGCATGATTGAAAGAGGTAAGTATCAATCATTAACCATGGTCAACTGGAACGGCTTCTTTGCGCGTACTTTTGATATTGATGGATTGGTTACAACGCTTTCTGGCGGTAACGGTGCGGGTAAGTCGACCACAATGGCGGCATTCATCACAGCACTGATCCCTGACCAAAGCCTTCTGCATTTCCGTAACACAACGGAAGCGGGTAGCTCGCAGTCATCTCGTGATAAAGGCCTTTACGGTAAGCTTCAGCCAGGCGCATGTTATGCCGCGCTAGATGTTGTGAACTCTCGTAATCAGCGTCTATTGTTTGCAGTAAAACTGCAGCAAGTTGCGGGTCGTGATAAGAAAGTCGATATCAAACCGTTTGTTATTCAAGGCCTTCCAAGCCATGTGAAACCAACGGATGTGTTGATTCAAAACGTTTCAGACAGCCACGCTCGCGTATGCCAGTTGAACGACGTGAAAGCGGCGGTAGCGCAATACGAAGGCGCACATTTCAAAGCCTTCTCTTCGATTGTTGATTACCACTCGCAGATGTTTGAATACGGTGTGGTACCGAAGAAACTGCGTAACAGCAGCGACCGTTCTAAGTTCTACCGCTTAATTGAAGCATCGCTTTACGGTGGTATCTCTAGTGCGATTACGCGCTCTCTGCGTGATTACCTTCTACCGCAAAATGGTGGTGTGAAGAAAGCGTTCCAAGACATGGAATCAGCACTACGCGAAAACCGTATGACGCTAGAAGCGATCAAAACGACTCAGTCGGATCGTGATTTGTTTAAGCACTTGATCACTGAATCTACGAACTACGTGGCAGCAGATTACATGCGCCATGCTAACGATCGTCGCAACAAGCTTGATCAAACCATGAAGTTCCGTGGTGAGCTGTTTGGTTCTCGTGAAACCTTGCTTGATCAAAACAACTTGTTGAACCGCGTTCAAGAAGAACTAGAGTTACTTGTCGATCAAGAATCAGCACTAGAGCAAGATTACCAAGCGGCTTCGGATCATCTGCAATTAGTTCAAACTGCACTTCGTCAGCAAGAGAAAATTGCCCGCTACAGCGAAGATCTAGAGGAGCTTAACGAGCGTCTAGAAGAGCAAATGATGGTGGTTGAAGAAGCTCAAGAGCGAGTACTTCTTGCTGAAGAGCAGGCAACCATCACTGAAGAAGAAGTGGATAGCCTGAAAACTCAGCTTGCTGACTACCAACAAGCGTTGGATGTTCAGCAGACTCGTGCGCTTCAATACCAGCAAGCGGTTCAAGCATTAGAGAAAACTAAGCAGTTACTTGGTGATGAATCTATTACGGCAGAAAGCGCACTAACTCTGGTTTCTGAGCTAAAAGCACAAGAAGAATCAAGCACGCAGACGCTACTGTCTACTAAGCACAAGCTAGACATGTCTTCTGCAGCTTCTGCGCAGTTCGACAAAGCGCTCGCTCTTGTTAAAAGTATTGTGGGTGACGTTGAGCGTAAAGAAGCGTCTCACAGCGCTAAACAAGCGTTAGAGAAAGGCCGTAACGCAAAACACGTTGTTGAAAATGAACAGCAATGGCGAGCTCAGCATCGCGACATGGCTCGTGATGTAGCGCAGCAGCGTCAAGCAAAAGAGCTTGCGACTGAATACCAAAAGCAACACAACATCTCACTGACTGACGAAGCGGTTTTCGATGAAGAACGTGAACGTCACGCGATGCAGATCGAGTCTCTTGAGTACGCTCAAGAAGAGCTGCGTGAAGCGAAGAGTGAGCAACGTCGTGTACAACAAAACCACGACCAAGAGATTCAAAAGCTTGAGTCCATTGCTCCAGCGTGGATCACGGCAAACGATGCACTTGAAGCACTGAGAGATCAAACAGAAGCTGAGCTAGAAGATAGCCAAGCGGTGATGACTCAAATGCAGCAAGTGCTTGAAGACGAAAAGTCTCAAGCGGTAGCAAAAGATCAGTTGGCAACGCGCCGAGCTGAACTTGAGCAAGAGATTGAGCGTTTAGCTTCTCCTGGTGGCTCTAACGATCCTCGCCTGAAAGGCCTAGCGGATACGCTTGGTGGCGTACTGCTTTCTGAGATCTACGATGACATCACGATTGGTGATGCGCCGTACTTCAGTGCGATGTACGGCCCAGCTCGTCACGCAATTGTGGTTTCGGATCTTGATGGTATCAAAGAGAAGCTGCTGGATCTTGATGATTGTCCAGAAGACCTTTACATCCTAGAAGGCGATGTCGACGCGTTTGATGACAGTTCATTCAATGCCGATGAGCTTGAAGGTGCGGTGTGTGTTCAGCTGAACGATCGCCAAATGCGTTACTCACGTTTCCCTGAGATCCCACTGTTTGGCCGTGCGGCTCGTGAACAACGCCTAGAGAAATTGCGCGAAGAGCGTGACGTTGTTGTTGAGAACCACGCGAAAGCAGCGTTTGACTCTCAAAAGCTGAATCGCCTATATCAAGCATTCAACAGCTTTGTTGCGAAGCACCTGCACGTTGCGTTTAACGCAGACCCAGAGCAAGCACTTGCTGCGATTCGTGATAAGCGTAATCAAATTGTTCGTTCTCTGGCTGAGCTTAACTCTAAAGAGCAGCAGCAACGCAGTCAGCTTCTACAAAGCAAGCAGGCACTAGGTGCGCTAGATAAATTAGCTCCAATGGTTCGTATTTTAGAAGACGAAACATTGGCTGAGCGCTTAGCTGAATTAGAAGCACAACTAGAGCGTTTAAGTGAAGCTAAGTCTTACTTGAATACGCACGGTAAAGCGCTTACTTCTCTAGAGCAAATCGTATCTGCACTAGACGCTGACCCAGAGCAGTTCGAAGCTTTGGAAGCCGAGTATCGTCAAGCCGATAACGCGTTACAAACTCTAAAAGGTAAAGTGTTCGCGCTGTCTGATTTGATTGAGCGTCGTCACTACTTTGCTTACGCGGATTCTGTTGATTTGCTTAACAAGAGCAGTGAACTGAGCGAGCAATTAAAAGCGAAGTTGGTTCAAGCTGAACAAGCAAGAACCAAAGGCCGCGATGGCTTGAAGCAAGCTCGCGAACAGATGAACCAATACAACCAAGTATTGGCGGCACTGAAGAGCTCACATCAAGCGAAGCAAGAGACGGTTCAAGAGTTCAAACAAGAGCTACAAGAGTTTGGCGTAAACGCTGATGAAGGCGCTGAAGAGCGTGCTGTACGTCGTCGTGACGAGCTTCAAGAGCGTCTACACACATCTCGCAGCCGTAAGAGCGAATACGAGCGTACGATTACGTCAACAGAACTTGAGATGAAAGCCCTAGCTAAGCGTCTTAAGAAAGTTCAGAAAGAGTACATAGAACTTCGTACCTTCGTTGTTGCAGCAAAAGCAGGTTGGTGTTCAGTACTTCGCTTAGCTCGTGAAAATGATGTTGAACGTCGTCTGCACAAGCGTGAACTGGCTTACCTAACGGCGGGCGAGCTTCGCTCTATGTCGGATAAATCACTGGGTGCGCTACGTCTGGCTGTGGCTGATAATGACGACCTACGTGATTCGCTGCGTCTATCTGAAGACAACGCGCATCCAGAGCGTAAAGTCCTGTTCTACATTGCGGTTTACCAGCACCTTCGTGAGCGTATTCGCCAAGACATCATTCATACGGATGATCCGGTTGAAGCAATCGAAGAGATGGAAGTTGAGCTTGCTCGTCTAACAGAAGAATTGACGCAGCGTGAAAACCGCTTAGCGATCAGCTCTGAATCGGTAGCAAGCATCATCAAGAAAACGATTCAGCGTGAGCAGAACCGTATTCGTATGCTCAACCAAGGTCTGTCGAACATTTACTTTGGTCAGGTTAAGGGCGTTCGTTTGAACGTTAAGATCCGTGAAAGCCACGAGATCTTGCTATCAGGTCTAGCGACTCAACAAGAGCAGCATAAAGACTTGTTCGAATCAACGCGCTTTACCTTCTCAGAAGCGATGGCGAAGTTGTTCCAACGTGTTAACCCACATATCGATATGGGCCAACGTTCTCCGCAAGTTCTGGGTGAAGAGCTACTTGATTACCGTAACTACCTAGAGCTAAGTGTTGAAGTTAACCGTGGTTCAGACGGCTGGTTACAAGCGGAATCGGGCGCACTGTCTACGGGTGAAGCGATCGGTACCGGTCAGTCTATCCTACTGATGGTTGTTCAAAGCTGGGAAGAAGAGTCTCGTCGACTTCGTAGCAAAGACATCGTTCCATGTCGTTTGTTGTTCCTTGATGAAGCAGCCCGTTTGGATGCGAAATCTATCTCTACCTTGTTCGAACTGTGTGACCGTTTAGGTATGCAACTTCTGATTGCAGCACCAGAGAACATCAGCCCAGAGAAAGGCACAACTTACAAACTGGTTCGTAAGGTCTTTAAAGATCACGAACACGTACATGTTGTTGGCCTGCGCGGTTTTGCTCAAAACAAACCGGCATCTCCAGTTCAAGAGCTTATTGAAGAAGCTGAGCAATAAGCTTGATAGCTGAACAATAGCTTTGATAGCTGAGTTATAACCTTGATAGCTCAGCTATAAGCTCGAAAGCGACTCAATAAATTTATTCAAAGCCCCTAATCAATAGGGGCTTTTTTGTACCTTGAATCTAATTCCTTATTTCTTACTTCTACAGTAGAACCTCTCCCGCTTAATCCTCTCTTCGATACTGATAAGACCACTCATACCTTATGGTTATTATCAATGGAACTTGTTTGAGGTCACACGCACAAAACCACAAATAATGTATGGTAATGACATAGATTTAATAATATTAATAATATTGTATTACTTGAATTTTAATTATTGATAACTCGCGTGTGCGAAAGGTAAAGGTAGGACTTAGGTATGATTCAAATCGTTATTGATGGGAAATATCGAATCGTCGAGCAAGGACAAACCGTTCTTGAAGCGGCAAAAACATGTGGTTTGGAGATCCCATCTTTATGTGGTTTGAATAAAACAGCGGATAAAGTACCGTGCGACCTGTGTGTGGTCGAAGTGGATGGCGTTGGTGTTACTCGCTCTTGTGAGCTTGAAGTGTCTAATGGGCTGAATATTACCACTCAGTCAAAACAGTTAACGAACCATCGACAAGAAGCGTTGAATCGCATTATGACCGATCACTACGCTGACTGTGAGGCGCCATGCCAAACAGCCTGTCCTGCTGGGGTCGACATCCAATCTTACCTGCACCATATTGCTCAAAATGATCACATCAAAGCGATTGAAGTGATCAAAAAGACATTACCAATGCCGCTTTCAATTGGTCGTGTGTGTCCTGCTTTCTGTGAAACCGAATGTCGTCGTAACTTGGTTGATGAATCCATCGCGATTCGCCAACTCAAACGACACGCTGCCGACGCGGATTTAGCGGCTCAAGAGAGCTACATGCCAGCTAAGAAACCGAATAAAGGCAAGAGTATTGCAATTGTCGGTAGTGGCCCCGGTGGGCTTACGGCGGGTTATTACTTATCTAACGAAGGCTATGATGTCAGTGTCTATGAGTCGATGCCGCAAGCGGGTGGTTGGTTGCGTTACGGTATCCCGGAATATCGCTTGCCTAAGTCGATTCTAGATAAAGAAATCGAGTTGATGTGTCGCAACGGAATGGTGGTTGAGTGCGGTAAAAAACTCGGTGTTGATTTTACACTGTCTGATTTAAGTAACGATTTTGATGCAGTTTGTTTAGCGGTTGGCGCATCGCAAGCGGTCGAGATGAATTACCCGGGTAGTGAACTCGGCGGTTGTTATTTGGGTGTCGATTATCTGAAAGATTACGTGACCGATCAGCAGTATGTCACTGGTAAAAAGGTCGCAGTAATTGGTGGCGGTAATACCGCGATTGACTGCGCTCGAACAGCGGTTCGTGATGGAGCGGATACTACGCTGATTTATCGTCGTACTCGAGATGAGATGCCAGCAGAAGATTACGAAATCGAAGAAGCTGAACATGAGGGTGTGAAGTTCCACTTCTTAACCAACCCTGCAGAAAACATAGCCGATGAAAATGGCCATGTATCAGAAATACGATTAGAACGAATGGCTTTGGGTCCTGCTGATGCTTCAGGCCGACGCAGCCCTAAACCAACTGGCGAGTTCTTTGTTGAAGCGTTTGATACGGTTATTGCTGCCGTGTCGCAAAAGCCTGATCTGAGCTTTATGGACAATGAAGCGATTAATATTCCTCTTACTCGTTGGAATACCGCAGATGCTGATCCACAAACCATGCATACCGGAACCGGAAATATTTTCAGTATTGGTGATTTCCGACGCGGCCCTGCAACCGCAGTCGAAGCGGTGGGGGATGGGCGTATTGCTGCACAAGCGATCGATCGCTTCTTCCATGGTGATATGGAAAATATTCCGGCTAAACCGTTTAACTCAAGAAAGCACAAACAACTCAAAGCGGTGGATCCTGAGCAATACCAGTCGATACAGCGCATGGCTCGTAAGATCATGCCGGAACTAACGCCCGAACAGCGTGAACAAAGCTTCGATGAAGTAGAAACAGGGTTTGATAATGCCGATGCAATCGCTGAAGCTGCAAGATGTTTAGAGTGTGGCTGCCAAGCAAATACCGATTGCGACCTACGAGACTACTCGACTGAATACAAAGCAACGCAAACCCATCCAGAATACAAAATCGATGTGGCTTCGAATGAGAGTTGGCAGGCGATTCGCGCAGAAGAAGCGAAAGTCGGTTTAACAAGACAAAAATTTTCGGTTGATGACAGTTCTGAGTTCATTATCTTTGACGCCAACCGCTGTATCAGTTGTGGCCAGTGTATCCAAGCCTGTCGAGAACAGAATGTTCATGGCGTTCTAAGCTTCATGAACCAATCGGATGGCAAACCTGCATCAAGACCCGAATGTCGTCCTAACTTTGGCGCAGACAAGACCTTAATGGGCGACTCAAACTGCGTTCAATGCGGATCGTGTATTCAGGCGTGTCCAACTGGTGCAATGGTTGATGCACGTGATAGAAAGCAGGGAGACACAGACGTACTCAAGAAAGTCGATACCATCTGCACCTATTGCGGTGTGGGCTGTAAGCTAACCATGCATATCGATGAGCAGAAAAACAAAATCCGCTATATCGAAGGCGGAGACTCTCCGGTTAATGAAGGCATGTTGTGTGTTAAGGGACGATTTGGCTTCGATTTTGTGGGCAGCGATGCGCGTTTAACCACACCATTAATTCGTAAAGATGGCTGGTTGCAACCTGTAAGTTGGGATGAGGCAGTTAAGCTCATTGCCGAGAAGTTTACTGCGATTAAGCAAGGCTTTGGCAGTAACGCTTTAGCGGGTTTCTCGTCGGCGAAAACCACCAATGAAGATAACTATGCCTTCCAAAAATTCATACGTCGTGAACTCGGCACCAATAACGTCGATCACTGTGCGCGCCTTTGTCACGCATCGACAGTTACTGGTTTAGAGGCTTCGCTGGGCAGCGGGGCGATGACCAATGATATTCCAAGCATCAAGCACTCAGATGTGATCTTTATTATTGGCTCAGACACCACGTCAGCACACCCAATTATTGGCTCGCATATCAAGCAAGCGGTGAGACATGGTGGAGCGAGATTGATCGTTGCCGATCCAAAACGAATCGATATTGCTGACCATGCTGAGCTTTACTTAGCGCACCGACCGGGTACCGATGTAATGCTGATCAATGGTGTGATGCAGCAGATCATCAAACACGGTTGGTACGACCAAGAGTATATCGAAGATCGTGTGGACGGCTTTGATACCTTGCTCCAAGAGGTCATGTCACCAAGCTATTCACTAGACAAAGTGGAGCTGGTAACTGGCGTTAAAGCGGAAGACATCTTCGCAATGGCACGATTGATTGGTACTGCAGAGCGCACAGCGGTGTACTACTCGATGGGCATTACGCAACATACCACTGGTCACGATAACGTTCGCTCTATCGCTAACCTGCAGCTTTTGTGTGGCAACATCGGAATTGAAGGCGGTGGTATCAACCCATTACGTGGTCAATCCAATGTTCAGGGTGCGTGTGACATGGGCGCATTGCCAAACAACCTTCCGGGTTATCAGAAAGTGTATAACCCAATGGTTCGTCAAAAATTTGCGATGGAGTGGGGTGTTTCTGACTTACCGGCTGAAACAGGCTTAACGCTGACCGAAATTATTGATGGTGCGTGTAATCGAGGTGTTCGTGGCCTGTACGTAATGGGCGAGAACCCAGTGCTGAGTGACCCGAACCAAGCGCATGTGATTGAAGGTCTTGAAGCATTAGATTTCCTCGTGGTTCAAGATATTTTCTTAACCGAAACCGCTCAATATGCCGATGTGGTTCTGCCGTCTTGCTCGTTTGCTGAGAAGTCTGGTCACTTTACTAATACCGAGCGTCGTGTTCAGCGTATTAACCCGGCGGTATTGCCTCCAGGTGAAGCGAAAGAAGATTGGGTGATTATCCAAATGCTAGCCAACGCAATGGGCGGTGGTTGGGACTATAAAACCGTTGCTGATATCACCAATGAGATAGCGCGTGTCACGCCACAGTATGCTGGTTTACGTTGGGAGAACATTACGGTCAACGGCGTGCAATGGCCAAGTAATAAGAACAACCCAGATGGCACTCGTATCATGCACCAGACTCAATTTACGCGTGGGCGTGGTCAAATGGAGGCGATTCCGTTTAGATACGCTGCTGAACTACCGGATGCGAAATACCCGTTAGTATTAACGACAGGCCGTATTCTAGAGCAGTTCCACACAGGAACCATGACACGTAAAACCAAAGGGCTGGATAACTTAGCAGGGCCACGTGCAATGGTGAGTGTTCATGATGCTGAGGCGTTAGGTATCTCAAATGGTCAGATGCTTAAAGTATCAACGCGTCGTGGCGAAATAGAAATCGCGGCGTTTGTCACTAAGCGAATGCAAAAGGGCGTGGTGTTCATTCCATTCCATTTTGTTGAATCACCGGTTAACCGTTTGACTACCACAGCGACCGATCCACACGCGAAGATCCCTGAATTTAAGGTGGCGGCTGTGCGTATTGATCCTATTCTTGAGCCTGAAAGTGAAGTAACAGAGGCTTAGTCATATTAGCTAGGTAAAAGACGGCAGACATTAAAAAGCCGCGTAACTCTCAGAGTTATGCGGCCTTTTTATCGAGCTAGCTTCAGTATCAATGGCTGAGTCGTTTCGCTTTTAATTTAGATGAGCTTAGCTTGGAAAAATTTCGCTACCGTGACCGTGAACACCAAATTGCTTAGCAGCGTAGGCAACGCGCTCTGCTGGTTTTGGATATTCAGCGGGTGTGCCCAGGTTTTCAATATGATGCAAGCGAGGTAATAAACCTGCGCCGTTTGCAATCTGTATTGCTAATCCAGGACGAGCGTTTAGTTCCAGTACCATTGGGCCTTCTTCTTGGTCTAAAACCATGTCCGTACCCATGTAGCCAAGGCCTGTCATTTCCCAAGCACTTGATGCAAGTGTCAGCAGCTTTTCCCAATGGGGTACTTGTAGTAGCGCCAACTCTTTACCCGTATCTGGGTGGTGAGTCACTGGGTGGTCAAACTGAACCGCACGAACAGCTTTACCCGTAGCGATACAAATACCTACGCCCACAGCACCTTGGTGCAAGTTAGCTTTACCATCAGAAGCTGAAGTCGATAGACGCATCATCGCCATGACAGGGTAGCCCTTGAATACAATGATTCGTACATCTGGAACACCCTCGTAGCTGAAGCCGTCAAAACACTCGTCAAACTTGATGAGGTTTTCAACTACCGCAACATCGTTCTTACCACCGAGCGAGAAAAGACCTGCGAGAGCGTTACTGATGTGACGCTCTACGTCTTCTTCATTGATAGTCGAACCTGATGGCTTGGTGTAAACGCCGTCCTTGTGAGAAGTCACAACAAGGATACCTTTACCACCACTGCCTTGAGCTGGCTTGATTACGAAACCCGGCCACTCTTTTACCATCTTGTGGATTGTTTTTACTTCAGCTTGATGACCAATCACGCCAATCAGTTTTGGTACAGTAGCACCAGCCTGTTCAGCAATGATTTTCGTCTTAAGCTTGTCATCAACGAGTGGATACTTGGAACGATCATTGTAGCGACCAATATAACTATGGTTACGCTTGTTCATTCCCATTATGCCTTTGTCTTTCAACCTAAACGGTGAAGTAAACTGATCAAACATAACTTAGTCCTCCGCTAGCGGTTTAAAGCGACGAAGCTCGGTTAGACGGTATCCTGTGTAGTTACCTAGTAGCAAGATGGTCGCTAGAATAACAAGCTGTAAACCAATAAAGTTAAACGTTAAGTGCTGAATGAACGGGTTAGTCATGCCTAAGTAAACAAGAACCGCAGTGAATAGAGAACCACCACCTTGTAGCATTACTTCTTTCGCGCCTTCTTCTTCCCAAAGGATAGACATACGTTCGATAGTCCAAGATAGGATGATCATTGGGAAGAACGTAATTGACAGACCTTCAGTCAGACCGACTTTAAACGCGACCACGGTAAACACAGAGATAATCATGATTACCGTAATGATTACGGCGGATATCCTGGCTACCAGTAGCAAGTTGAGTTTGGACAAGTAACTTCGAATGATAAGACCCGTACCAACGATCAGTAGGAAGCCCACAATACCCGTTACCAGCTGTGTTTGAACAAACGCCACCGCAATCAGAACTGGCATGAAGGTACCAGACGTTTTCAAACCGATGATGACACGTAAGAACACAACAATAAGCGCACCGATAGGAATCAGCATGATGGTTTTAAACATCGCCTGCTCTTCTAACGGTAGGCTGTGAATTGAAAGGTTTAATAGCTGGTCAGCCGATACTTTACTGTTGGTTGCTTCAGTCGGGGAAACCTCTTGAGCAATCATAGAGAAGTGAACTTTACTGTTCTGACCACCCATAACATCAAGCAGAGACACATTTGATTCGTCCCAGATAAGTAGGTTTGGTTGAACTTGCTGTTCGCTAGATTCAGGAGAGAAAAGAATCCACTCATCGTTATCCCAAATCTGAATCATGTTCTGAATCGATTGGCGACGACGGCCATCTTCTAGCTCGATAACACCAACCACTTTGTTGTGTATTTTCGCTGCTGAAAGTAGCTTGTGTGTCGCTTCCACTTTGGTCATGTTGTTCAGAATCAGCGCCGAGTTTTGGCTGTCTGGATCATTAAGCGTTTTGATGAGCTCACGAGTGAACGTTAGATTGTCTGCAGAACGCTTTGTTGCCCTATCAATCAGAGCAAGAGACGCCGCTTCTTCCGGACCGTCGAAGCTTGGTTGAACCACTTCACCTTCTGGTGGTGTATCGTTCACTTTAGCTTGGTTGTCTACGAGGAATTGTGTCTTGTAGTAGATGGTTTGAGGACCATCTGCGTAACGAATAGACCACTCAGCACGACGACCTGACTCAGTATTTAGGTAAGAAATACCGTAACCCGGCGATGAAGCCGTTTCGCCGATAAGTGTGTAGTTAGACTGAGTATGAGGAGCTGCTAAGGAAACTTTTGCTTCTTTGCCTACTGCGTTGAACTCGATGCGAGCTTCAACGTCCCAAACCTGTCTGGTTTCCCCTGGAGTCCAAGGTACACCGTAGGTCGTATGTCTGAACATACTCAGTGTTATACCTGCCACGATAAGCAGGAATATAGAGATATAAAATGGAATTCTTGACGTCATAGCTTACCCTACTATTGTTATTTAACTTCCGTTTGTACGTACTTTTTACTTACATCTACTAGCGCTATGTCTTTGATAAATTCGCGCCCTAGTAATACAGGGTGACTCATTTGAGAGCGATCCGCCAATGTAAATTGCGCTTTTTCATGGATTTTTCCAACTTTCACCCATAATTCGATCACAGCTCGACGTTCTGCTTGATCATTGGTTGATTGACGGATTTTTACATAACGTACAACAGGCGCTTCAATCCATTTCTGGTCTTCTTCAGCTTGGGCTTTGTCGTCTAGGTGAAATTTAACCCAGTTCTTACCGTTACGTTCGAATTCTTTGATATCGACAGCGTTTAAAGAAGAGGTGGTTGCGCCAGTATCTACACGTGCATCAAAGCTTTGCTTGATAGAGTCGATAGACACTTTTTCGATGCCGCCAAGGATAGTCGGTTGTGATGTAGGAGCGATAGGAGCAACGGCAACAGCGACAGGTTCTTCTTCCTCTAGCTCTTCAAGAACCTTGTGTTCCATGCTCGTTAGATGGGTATCTAATTGATTAGAAAGGGTAGTGATTTCGTCTTCTAAGCTTTCAATATAGTCACTTTGATTGCTTAGTTGCAGTTCAAGATTTTGAACCTTATTTGCGATGTTTGTCTCTGAGCGGGAAATTGCGTCGAGAGTTTCTTGGTGGTAGGTAGCACCGTTCGTGAGGGTACAACCAGAGAGCAAACCAACCGCCACAATAGACGATAATCGCTTAAACATAAAAAAAACCTTTGAGAATTTGAGAATAGTTCAGACTATTTAGAAGTTTAGCCCACAAAAAAGGATGCGTGAAGCATCCTATTGTAAGAGTCTGGTCATATTGAATCGCAATGTGAGCGCTACGCCAATTATTGCTATTTGAAATAGCTCACTTATTAAACATAAGTCAATTTTTGTTCAATTCGTGAGCTCAGGAAGCAAAGTTCACCGCGAAATTAACGGTGGCTTTTTGACCATGCAAGCAATTGTTGTGCTGCCTTAATAGGCTTGTGCTTTATTTACTCAATATGCCACTGCTTTGTGGGCAGTAAATCTATGGTTTTGTTGCTACCAGAATCGCACGTCTCGGTGCAGGGTGACCTTCAACCGTTTTACTTGGATCGTTCGGATCGAGGTAATCTGGAAGAGAGTTGTGTGTCATCCATTCTGTGGTGCGTTGTTCACCAGTTGTCGTGACATTTTCGTCAACGATTCGTACGTCTTCAAAACCAACTTGTTCTAGCCAGCGTTTCAGTGCGCGAGCTGAAGGGAAGAAGTAGACGTTTCTCATTTGCGCGTAACGGTCAACAGGAACCAGTACCGCATTTTCGTCGCCTTCGATAACCAAGGTTTCAAGAACCAGTTCACCGCCAGACAGCAATTGGTCTTTTAGTTGAATCAAGTGGTCCAGTGGTGAACGACGATGGTAAAGCACGCCCATGCTGAATACCGTGTCGTAGGCTTCTAGCTTTGGCAGCTGCTCGATACCTAGAGGTAAAAGGTGAGCTCGTTGGTCATCACCCATCAACTTACGAATCGCTTCAAACTGAACCAAGAATAGGTGAGAAGGATCGATACCAACCGTTAAGCGAGCACCTTCACCCAGCATGCGCCACATGTGGTAACCATTGCCACAACCTACATCGAGAACCGAACGGTTTTTTAATGGAGAGATATGTGGAAGCACACGATCCCATTTCCAGTCACTGCGCCATTCAGTATCGATATGAATATCGTGAACCGTGTAAGGGCCCTTTCTCCATGGGTGGAACGTCTTTAATAGGCTTTCTAGCTTTTTAAGTTCGCCCGTGTGAAACGGTGTTGAGCTACCAATCGTCACTGAGTTTTTCAGGTCAACTTGGTCTGGCACACCTTGTGGAATCTTGTTTAGTGCACGTAACCAGCGGTCAAAGTCACCGTGCTCTGCATTTTGCCAATCGGTCAGTTGCTGTGGCAGGACATTTAGCCACGGCTGAAGGCGAGTATCTTGGGCAATAAGTTGATAAAAATTGGCAAAATTAAACATAGGTTTTCACTGAGTTGGTGGTGTAGAAATTAAATTTGTCACTCCATTAAGAGTGTGGACAAACATGCTAGAGAATCTCGTTTATCGTGTTTGATAAGAGATCCCCAATTCGTTTGTTCCTCGCTCTTGAGGATGACATTTTAGTACGTGCTAACGGTGTCGCGACTGTTACGTAATCGAAAATATTTACTTTATCGCGAACATTGAACCAAAGTTGAAACATTGGAACCAGACTTCGCTGCTTGAGAAACCAATCTTATCAAATCGCTCTCTGTGAACAGGGATCGAATCCGGGCGCATCACGTTTTCAATTGCGCTACGTTTCTGACTTACTTCTAGCTCGCTGTACCCGTTAGCACGTTTGAAATCATGGTGCAGGTCGATAAGCAGTTCATTTGAGCTTTCATCTTCGAATACGTATTTTTCAGACAGGATTAAGATCCCGCCTGGGCGCAAGCCAGCATGAATTTTCTCAAGCAAAGCGTATCGGTCGTCCGGAGAAAGAAATTGCAGCGTAAAGTTGAGCACCACAACAGAAGCGTCTTTGATTTCCACTTCACGGATGTCGGCTTCAATCACTTCTACCGGCGTGTCACTGCGGTAAGCATTGACGTGCAATTTGCAGCGCTCAACCATGGCTTCTGAATTATCGATCGCGAAAATCGTGCAGCCTTCTTGCTGAATGTGACGACGCATTGAAAGTGTTGCAGCACCAAGCGAGCAGCCAAGGTCATAAATATTTGAATGTGGCTTTACAAAGCGCTCAGCCAGCATGCCGATTGCAGAGATGATATTGCTATAGCCAGGCACCGAACGTTGAATCATATCCGGAAATACTTCAGCAACCCTTGCATCAAAGGTGAAGTCTCCAATTTTATCAATAGGAGCGGAAAAGATATTGTCTGTGTTGCTCATGGCATTTTCTCTCGACAGTCAGCGTAATTGGCACAAAATTCGTACCAAATAAAAGGGGACGCATTTTACGTAAAAAAAGCGCCACTGTCACGAAAACTGAGATTTAGCTCAAGGTTCGAAGCTACTCATAGATGATGAGTTAAAACATCGAGATTTGGTTATTGCCTTTTTGAGCCGGAAACTGAGCCAGATCGGGAAGTAATAATGATGTATTTTCAGACACTTGCTTTTGTAGTCTCTTATAAATAGCAATCGCAAGTTCGGGCGCGTGGTTATTGTCTGGGGTGTGGATCATTAAATAGGGTTGTTTGCCTTCATTGAGCCAGTTTGGGATTTTGGCAAACCAAGGCTTAAAAAACTCAATGTTAGGTTCTTGGTCTGGGTGCCCAATAAATCGAATCATCGGGTTATTGGCGGTCGCAATTGCATGAACAGGAACACGCGGTTTTTTCTGATGCGCATCGATCACCGCTTCTGTGGTGGGTGGCGCAGAGAAAACGGGGCGGCTGTCCATAATGATGCGATTGATGCCTTCCTCAACCAGCCATTGGTTGAAGCGTTTTTCCGCATCGCCCTTATCAAAGAAACCTAGGTGTCGAACTTCGACGCCAAGCTGCATATCTTTTGGGAATAAGGTGCAAAACTTTTGTAGGGCAGGCAGCATGCTGGGCTCAAAACTGTGCGGCAGCTGAATCGTCCATTGACCAATGCGGTCGTGCAGTGGCGACATAGTCATCAAGAACTCTTTGAGCTCTGCTTGGCAGTGTCTGAGTTGCTGCTGGTGGGTGATGAATTTGGGTAGCTTAAACGTGAACCTGAAATCATCGTGACTCGCGGCTTTCCAATTGTGAACGGTAGACATACTCGGCGTCGCGTAAAAGGTCGTGTTACCCTCGACGGTATGAAAAACTTGCGTGTACTTTTCTAAGCGTTCAGCAGGCTTGGTGCCTTTACCGTAGAACTGACTTTGCCACTCAGAATGAGACCACATAGTTAATCCAAGTCTTAGAGGTAAAGTGTCCATCGTTTTTGCACCATTAGTCATCACATCACTGCTTTTAATCGAAATGAAAATCTACTTTACGAGAGTTTTGCTGATTAAGGTACTTTCGAGATATAATTATCGCAATTTTTTCGGTTTTGATGAATCTTTGCGCACTTGATGGGCTAAAAAGCAGCAAAGCCAGATAAAACACAATAAATTCGAATGTGGAAGGTCGATTTTAAGCGAGTTTCCGCGTATAAATGTTCCTTTGCTCTGTAGGGTTATTTTGACACCTACAGCTTGGAAATTAGTAAATTATTAAGAGATTGGGAAATTCATTATGCGTACCCATTACTGTGGTAACCTGAACAAGTCCCTGGCGGGACAAACTGTAGAATTGTGCGGCTGGGTAAACCGTCGCCGTGATTTAGGCGGTCTTATCTTTATTGATATGCGTGATCGTGAAGGCATCGTTCAGGTTGTTGTCGATCCAGATATGAAAGATATCTTCCCGATCGCTAACCAACTGCGTAATGAATTCTGTATCAAGTTTACTGGTGAAGTACGAGTTCGTCCGGACAGCCAAGTAAATAAAGACATGGCTACTGGTGAAGTAGAACTTTACGCGACGGGTCTAGAGATCATCAACCGTTCAGAAGCGCTTCCACTTGACTTCAACCAAACGAACTCTGAAGAGCAGCGTCTTAAGTACCGTTACATCGATCTTCGTCGTCCAGAAATGAGCGACCGTATCAAGCTTCGTGCACGTGCTTCTAGCTTCGTTCGTCGTTTCCTAGATGAGAACCTATTCCTAGACATCGAAACGCCAGTACTAACAAAAGCGACTCCAGAAGGTGCTCGTGACTACCTAGTACCAAGCCGTGTTCACAAAGGTAGCTTCTACGCACTTCCTCAATCTCCTCAGCTGTTCAAGCAACTGCTGATGATGTCTGGTTTTGACCGTTACTACCAAATCGTTAAATGTTTCCGTGATGAAGACTTACGTGCTGACCGTCAGCCTGAATTTACTCAAATCGATATCGAAACATCTTTCATGACTTCTCAAGAAGTACGTAACGTGACTGAGAAGCTTGTTCACGATATGTGGAAAGAACTTCTAGATGTTGAACTGGGTCAATTCCCAGTAATGCCTTTCTCTGAAGCGATTCGTCGTTTCGGTTCTGATAAGCCAGATCTACGTAACCCACTAGAGCTAGTTGACGTTGCTGACTTGGTTAAAGACGTTGAGTTCAAAGTATTCTCTGGCCCAGCTAACGACGAAAAAGGTCGCGTAGCGGTTATCCGTGTTCCAGGTGGTGCTAAGCTAACTCGTAAGCAAATCGACGGCTACGCTGAACACGTAAACATCTACGGCGCGAAAGGCCTAGCTTGGATGAAGGTTAACGACCGTGCTGCAGGCATGGAAGGTATTCAATCTCCAGTTGCTAAATTCCTAAGCGAAGACGTAATCAACGGTATTCTAGATCGTACTCAAGCTGAATCTGGCGATATCATTCTGTTCGGCGCAGACAAAGCGGGCATCGTTGCTGAAGCAATGGGCGCACTTCGTCTTAAACTAGGTACTGATCTAGAGCTAACAGACACATCTGCATGGGCTCCACTGTGGGTTGTTGACTTCCCAATGTTCGAAGAAGACGGCGAAGGTAACCTACACGCAATGCACCACCCATTCACATCACCACTAGGTGTGAACGCGGAAGAGCTAAAAGCGAACCCAGCAGCAGCAAATTCTGATGCATACGACATGGTAATCAACGGCTACGAAGTAGGCGGCGGTTCTGTACGTATCCACAACGCAGAAATGCAAACAGCGGTATTTGGTATCCTAGGTATCGAAGCACAAGAGCAACAAGAGAAGTTCGGCTTCCTACTTGAAGCGCTTAAGTACGGCACGCCACCGCACGCAGGTCTAGCATTCGGTCTTGACCGTCTAGCAATGCTACTTTGTGGTACTGAGAACATCCGTGACGTTATCGCATTCCCGAAAACAACAGCTGCAGCATGTCTACTAACAGACGCGCCAAGCCTAGCGAACCCAGCATCATTGGAAGAGCTAGCAATCGCAGTTAAATTGGCAGAGAAAAAAGAGCAAGCGTAAGCCTGTTATCTTTTCTTGCTGATGAAGAGATCCTAGTTGATAGAGAGCTCTTAATTAATTAGCCAGACTAGCCAGTAAATTAGAAAATGCCCGTTAATTTGACGGGCATTTTTTTTTGCGTTCGATATACTAAGCTCATAAAGCATGTATAAATAATCAGTATTTGAAGTTATGTCTATTATCTTAGGGATTGACCCTGGCTCGCGTATTACCGGCTATGGCGTGATTCGTCAAAATGGTCGCCATCTATATTACTTAGGTAGCGGTTGTATTCGCACTTCCGAAAAAGAACTGCCGGGCCGACTTAAACAAATCTACGCCGGTGTGAGCGAAATCATCACTCAGTTTCAGCCAGATGTGTTTGCGATAGAGCAGGTCTTTATGGCGAAGAATGCAGATTCTGCACTTAAGCTGGGACAAGCGCGTGGCAGTGCGATAGTGGCAGCGGTAAATGCTGATCTCCCCGTTCATGAATATGCGGCTCGTCTAATCAAACAAGCGGTGACAGGCAATGGTGGTGCAGATAAGTCGATGGTTCAGAACATGGTGATGAGCATGCTTAAGTTACCCGCTAAACCACAGGCCGATGCTGCCGATGCTTTAGGCGTAGCGATCACTCACGCCAATACTAATAAAACCTTGGTTGCGCTGGCAGGTAAAGCGACAGGCGCGAGAAAAGGGCGCTACCGTTAATCCCATCCCTCTGCTTTCTAAAAGCTTCCATTACATGAGCCTGACGCCTCGTTTGGCTCATATCAAAACAATACGCCCCTAAATCCTTGATGAAATGAGATCTTTCGAACAGAACCCAGATAATAACATTGTGTATTATTTAACATGTTATTAACATTGGTCGGAGGTCTTACAAGTTAATCAAGGATGATCACTGATGAACCCAATCAAGCTGTGGCGCGTGCTGTTTCTACCTAAAAGCAATGGGTGGGGTAACAACGAAGTCAGACAAGCCGATATCTTATTACTCTTCACTTTTATCGCATTCTTTGTGGGTGTTTATAGCTTAATCAAGTGGACTAAGCACGAAGAGCAACTTCTGATCGCCACATCTGTATTTCTTATCGTATTCGAACTGATCTCTGCACTGCTACTTCGTGTGACGAGTAAGCCGAGCCTTGCACTTAACTTTGGTTTTGTCGGCATGGCGGTACACGCGTTGAACATCATTTATCAAAGTGGTGGGGTTGTGGCTTCCACTCAAGCTTATTGGGTGCCGTTGTTAGTGGTCGCTTTTTTCTTATCAGGAACTCGAATTGTCGCCTTAGTTTGGAGTGGGCTGGTTATCGGCGTGTCACTAGTAATGACCTCAGCACATCTCAATGGATTTGCATTTCCTCTACTTGAGCTAACCCCCGATGCGGTAGTGGTAGAAACTTGGTCTGGTGTGATTATGCCGCTGGTGGTGATCTGCATTGCCCAAGCCTTTACCGCTAAGCAAAAAGAGGTGGCAATCGAAATGGCAGAGGATGCGATTTCAGAAAGCCAACACGTTGCCAACCAAGCGACGCAAAGTGAAGGTCGACTTTCTATTGTCCTAGACCAAGCTAACTCAAACTCTGAAAGCTTACAGGGCGTATCTGTTCATTTAGACCAGCAGTCGCAAGATCTGCATGCTCAAGTTGAGGTGTTGAACATCAATTGTGAATCTCAGGCGAGTGCAGCAGAACAGATGAGCCAACAACTGCATCAAATGACTCAAGGCATCGAAGAATCCAATTCATTTGTGGGCGAACTGAAAGAGCGCAGTGAAGCGGTCGGAACCAAAGCGCAAAAGAGCTCAGAATCACTAGAAGCTTCAACCAGTGCAATCAGCCAGATCATTCAAAGTAATCAAGAAATCATGAAAGTCGCGGACTTGATTACCTCGGTTGCCGAGCAAACCAACCTATTAGCACTCAATGCAGCTATAGAAGCGGCTCGTGCCGGTGAGCAAGGACGAGGTTTTGCGGTAGTTGCAGACCAAGTGAGAGAGCTATCTGCGAAAAGCAGCCATTCCGCGATAGAAATTCGAACCTTATTAGACCGAAGTAAAGAAGAAGTGGAACATGGCAGAGCCATCATTGAAACTACGGCCAATGAAATGAACGGCATTATCTCTGAGGTGCAAACCATCTCGACCGATGTTAATCAGCTCACCAATATTATGGCGATGCAGATGAGCTCATTGAAAGAACTCGATCTCGCCAGTTCAGAAGTGGCGCAGAGCGTTGCAGAAACCAAATCCGTGTCAAGTTTAGTCGCTAATTATGGTTCTGAACTGACCGGGCATGTCACCTCAGTAAAAGAACTGGTCGAAAGCTTAAACAGCGTGGTTTCCCAAGCTAAGCAAGCTTAAATAAATCATCCTAATAAACACAAAGAACTGGATAAGCATCCAGTTCTTTTATATTCTGTCCCTCAAATTATATTCCACCAAGAGAGTGAATTGTGATCGGACGTCTACGCGGTACATTAATAGAAAAACAGCCACCAGAATTACTAATCGAAGTGAGTGGCGTTGGCTATGAAGTTCAAATGCCAATGAGCTGTTTTTATGAATTACCAAATGTGGGCGAAGAGGCAATCATCTACACGCACTTTGTTGTACGTGAAGATGCGCAGCTACTTTATGGTTTTAACACGGTTAAAGAGCGTGCGCTGTTCCGTGAAGTGATCAAAGCAAACGGTGTGGGCCCTAAGCTTGGCCTTGGCATTCTTTCAGGCATGACAGCTAGTCAATTTGTGCAGAGTGTTGAGCGTGAAGACATCTCGACGCTGGTTAAACTTCCGGGTGTGGGTAAGAAAACCGCTGAACGTCTGGTTGTTGAAATGAAAGACCGTCTGAAAGGGTGGGGCGCGGGTGACTTGTTTACTCCAGCGACAGATGCAGCTCCTATTGATTCTATGCCAACCGTTCACGACGCGGAAGAAGAAGCGGTAAGTGCACTACTTGCATTAGGTTACAAGCCGACTCAAGCTTCTAAGGTGATTTCTCAAGTGGCTAAAGATGGCATGACCAGCGAACAGTTGATTCGCGAAGCTCTGAAATCGATGGTTTAATACCCGATATACTTGTTCGACAAAATAGACTCATTCACTTTGCCTTTACACAGCGTCAAGAAGCGCAGAGTCAACAAGAGCATAGTTAGGAATAGCAGAATTTATGATTGAAGCCGATCGCCTTATTGCACCGGATAACCCAGTATTCAAAGATGAAGATGTCATTGATCGTGCAATACGCCCTAAAGCACTTGCTGACTATCAAGGTCAGGATCACGTTCGTGGCCAGATGGAGATTTTCATCAAAGCGGCACAGTTGCGTAACGAGGCGCTCGACCATCTGTTGATATTTGGTCCTCCAGGTTTGGGTAAAACCACGTTGGCGAACATTGTTGCCAATGAGATGGATGTCAACATTCGTACGACTTCAGGCCCTGTTCTAGAAAAAGCAGGCGACCTAGCGGCGTTACTGACCAATCTCGAAGAAAATGATGTCTTGTTCATTGATGAGATTCACCGTTTAAGCCCTGTGGTTGAAGAGGTGTTGTACCCAGCAATGGAAGACTACCAATTAGATATCATGATTGGTGAAGGCCCAGCGGCACGCTCTATCAAGATCGACCTTCCTCCTTTTACTTTGATTGGCGCAACCACTCGTGCTGGCTCACTGACATCGCCGTTACGTGACCGTTTTGGTATTACTCAGCGTCTTGAGTACTACAAGGTTGAAGATCTACAAAACATCGTTCAGCGCAGTGCAGATTGCCTTGGTCTTTCTATGGAGTCCGAAGGGGCGCTAGAAGTTGCTCGCCGAGCTCGTGGTACGCCACGTATTGCTAACCGTCTACTGCGCCGTGTTCGTGATTATGCGGAAGTAAAAGGCGACGGGCATATTTGCCCGGAGGTTGCTGACAAAGCGCTAAACATGTTGGATGTCGATGCTAAAGGTTTCGACTACATGGATAGAAAGCTTCTGCTGGCGATTATGGAGAAGTTTGGTGGCGGTCCGGTAGGTATCGACAACATGGCTGCCGCGATTGGTGAAGAGAGAGACACTATTGAAGATGTGTTAGAACCTTACTTGATTCAACAAGGTTACCTACAAAGGACGCCAAGAGGTCGAATCGCGACCGACAGAGCGTATTTACACTTTGGAATAGATAAACCCTCCAATCGTTAAATTATTCATTTTTAAAGATCCCAGTTGCATAAGCGCTGGGATTTTTTGCTTTTTACTGAATAACAACTCTTTGAGCGAGTCGATAAAAAGATCGAAAAGGGATCTTCAAAAATGGAAACTTTGATTTCAGGTTTGATTTAGATGACAGGAAATGAAATAAGTTGTCATATTTTTTGTTAATACCTTATAGGTAGTTGTAATTCGGATGTTGAGGCGGTGCTGAGCATTTGTCACAGATATCATGCGCTGTTATTAAGACAAGCATAATAGGTGTGATTTTAATCATAATTGTACAAAAATAACTCTAATTTGCTCGAATAAATTTGATACAAATCAACGCAGGGTTCTCCCATAAACCTTTTGAAACATACTGATTTTACCAGTAATATTAGCGCCAGCTATATTAGCTCATGCTTAACAATAATCTAACTATAACGGTACGTTTTTGCTACAAATTTCAACTTGTAATAACAATTACATAAATTGTTTTAACATGGATTTTTGCGGTGAATAATCACACAAGTGTCATTCAGCCGACACAAAGGAGTTACCATGATTGATGTTGTTGATCTGTCGCGATTGCAGTTTGCATTTACAGCGATGTATCACTTCCTATTTGTTCCACTGACTTTAGGTATGGCATTTCTACTTGCCATTATGGAGTCAGTTTATGTAATGACTGGCAAGCAAATTTACAAGGACATGACCAAGTTCTGGGGTAAATTGTTTGGTATTAACTTTGCTCTTGGTGTAGCGACAGGCTTAACCATGGAGTTCCAGTTTGGTACTAACTGGTCTTACTATTCTCACTATGTTGGCGACATTTTTGGTGCTCCGCTAGCTATCGAAGCGCTTGTTGCATTCTTCCTAGAGTCTACTTTTGTTGGCCTATTCTTCTTCGGTTGGGACAGACTGTCAAAGCGTCAGCACTTAGCGGTAACTTGGTTAGTAGCACTTGGCTCTAACTTCTCTGCGCTTTGGATCTTGGTAGCAAACGGCTGGATGCAAAACCCAGTGGGTGCGGAATTTAACTTTGAAACTATGCGTATGGAAATGGTGAGCTTCGCTGAAGTTGTACTAAACCCAGTAGCACAAGTTAAATTCGTACACACAGTAGCGTCTGGTTACACAACGGGTGCAATGTTCATCCTTGGTATCAGCTCATACTACATTCTTAAAGGTCGTGACCTTGCCTTTGCTCGTCGCTCTTTCGCGATTGCAGCGTCTTTCGGTATGGCGGCGATCTTGTCAGTAATCGTACTAGGTGATGAATCTGGTTACGAGCTTGGTGAAGTTCAAAAAGTGAAGCTCGCTGCTGTAGAAGCGGAATGGCACACTGAAGAAGCACCAGCAGCATTTACTGTTTTTGGTATTCCAAACCAAGAGACAATGAATACTGACTACGCAATTAAAATTCCTTACGTAATGGGTATCATCGCAACGCGTTCGCTTGATACTGAAGTAACTGGCCTACGTGACCTACGTGATGACCACGTTGATCGTATCCGTACTGGTATGTACGCGTACGAGCTGCTTGAAAAGCTACGTGCAGGCGATAAGTCTGAAGAAAACATGGCTGCGTTCGACGAAGTGAAAGGTGACCTAGGTTACGGCTTGCTTCTTAAGCGCTACACAGACGACGTTGTTGATGCAACAGAAGACCAAATCCAAATGGCTGCGGATGATTCTATCCCAACAGTTTGGCCTCTATTCTGGTCATTCCGTCTGATGGTTGCTTGTGGCTTCATTATGCTGTTTGTATTCGGTGCTGCGTTTGTTCAAACGTGTCGTCAGAAAATCGAACAGAAACCATGGGTACTTAAAGCTGCGCTATTCTCAATCCCACTGCCTTGGATTGCGATTGAAGCAGGTTGGTTCGTTGCTGAGTTTGGTCGTCAACCATGGGCGGTTGGTGAAATCCTACCGGTTAACGTTGCTGCATCAGCACTGACTATTGAACAGCTTTGGACTTCTCTATTCGCTATCCTGGCACTTTACACAGTGTTCTTGATTGCTGAAGTTTACCTAATGCTGAAATTCGCACGTAAAGGTCCAAGTAGCTTGAAGACAGGCCGTTACCACTTCGAACAAAACGATAACTCTGTTGAAGACAAAGTTAGCCGTTCAGTTGAAGTATAAGTGAGGGAATATTATGTTTGATTACGAAAGCTTACGACTTATTTGGTGGGTATTGATCGGTGTTCTACTGGTTGGTTTCGCCGTAACTGATGGCTTTGATATGGGTGTTGCCGCTCTGTCACCTGTTATCGGTAAGAGCGACACTGAACGTCGTATTATGCTAAACACGATTGCCCCTCACTGGGATGGTAACCAAGTTTGGCTTATCACTGCGGGTGGTGCATTATTTGCTGCATGGCCACTGGTTTACGCAACGTCGTTTTCTGGCTTCTACTTCGCAATGTACGCGACGTTAGCAGCGCTTTGGTTACGTCCACTTGCACTTGACTACCGCTCTAAGATCGAAGATCCAAAATGGCGCAAAACTTGGGACTATGCACTTTGCTTTAGTGGCGCAGTACCACCAATCATTTTCGGTGTGGCATTTGGTAACCTACTACAAGGTGTTCCATTTGAACTGAACGAATTTATGATGTCTAAGTACCATGGTACGTTCTTCGCTTTGCTTAACCCATTTGCATTGCTTTGTGGTGTGTTGGCTCTGATGTTGTTCGTGATGCAAGGTGCAACATGGCTTCAAATGAAGACAACAGAAGAGCTGCACGCTCGTGCTCGTAACGTTGCTCAGATCACTGGCCTAATTGCTATTGCTCTATTCGTTATTGGTGGTTTCTGGGTTCAATCTATCGAAGGCTATGTAATTACGAGCACTATCGATACGTTTGCTGACTCAAACCCATTAAACAAAGAAGTATCACTTCAAGTGGGTGCTTGGATGACAAACTTCGAAACATATCCAGCAATGTGGGCTGCGCCGATCCTTGGTGTAGCGATGCCACTGCTTGCTGTGATTGCATCTCGCTTTGAGCGTGGTGGTTTCGCATTCTTGTTCTCAAGCCTATCGAACGCTGGTGTTATTTTAACGGCTGGTTTTGCAATGTTCCCATTCGTAATGCCATCAAGCCTGAACCCTAACCAAAGCTTGACTATGTGGGATTCAACAGCGAGTGAGCTAACGCTTGGTCTTATGACTGTCGTTGCGGCGGTAATGGTTCCTGTGATTCTTGGCTACACAACTTGGACATACTACAAAATGTTCGGTCGTCTAGATAAGAAACACATCGAAGATAACGACGTTTCAGCTTACTAAGCTAGAAGTTAAATAACTTAGGAGAAATTTTATGTGGTATTTCGCATGGATTTTGGGTGTACTTCTAGCATGTGCATTCGGCATCATCAATGCTCTATGGCTAGAGCATTCAGAAATGATGGACAAAGACAGTGAGTAATCTCGCAGAGCAAATCGCTAAGCTGCATCAACCAATGGATAAGACTCTATTAAGAGCTTTATCCTTGGTATTGGGTTTCATGCATGTTGGTTTAGTGATGTGGGATCCTGAAGCGTATGCGACAAGCATCGGGGGCTTTAACGCGATCATCGGGCCAATGTTTATCTGGGCAGTTTGCTCAAGCATGGTTTACGGTATTGGATTTAAGCCAAGAGCTTGGATGTGGCAGCTACTGTTTAGCCCATACGTTTCACTCACAATTTTGCTCTACCTAACGGTGCTGCGCCTTCTATAAAAGGCAAAGGATTTAGGTTCATAACGATGTGAATCTTTATACTTGTTGGGTTTTTAGCCAAAAAGAGGTCATCTTATACAGATGGCCTTTTTTTTCGTCTGTTAAATCAAAAAATTCACAGCGATATACTATTAATGATAAGGAGTTAGGTTATAGTGAGATCTTTATCGTTTTGGATTGTGGTATCAAATTGCAGGGATTATCTAAGCCATTTACGTGGCCAGTGACAGTGTATTACGAAGACACCGATGCAGGTGGTGTTGTATACCATTCAAACTATCTTAAGTTTTTCGAACGCGCTCGAACTGAGATGTTGCGCTCAATTGGCGTTTCTCAGCAAGTCTTGTTAGAACAAAACATCGGTTTTGTAGTCCGACATATGGACATTGATTTTATTCAAGGTGCGCGCCTTGATGATTCTTTACAAGTCATTACAAATATTTACGAGTTGAAGCGAGCTACCTTGGTCTTCTGTCAAGAGATCGTAAATCCTGATGGCAAAGCATTGTGTAAAGCAATGGTTAAGGTAGCATGTATCGACAATCAAAAAATGAAACCAAAGGCAATGCCAACATTTATTCTTACGGAGCTAACGAATAGTGACTGCTGAAATCTCAATCTTAGGCCTAATTTTAGAAGCTAGTTTATTAGTTAAAATGGTCATGCTAGTTCTTATGGGCATGTCTGTTGTTTCTTGGGCGATGATCATCAAAAGAAGTAAAGTATTATCTCAAGCTTCGAAACAAACAGAAGTGTTTGAAGACAAATTTTGGTCAGGCGTTGATCTTGCAAAATTGTACCAAGAGAGCAATAAACGCAAAGACGAGCTTTCTGGTACTGAAGAAATTTTCTACGCAGGCTTTACTGAGTTTGCTCGCCTTCGTAAATCGAATGCAACATCACCTGACTTCATTATGGAAGGCTCTGGCCGTGCGATGCGCGTTGCTGTTGCTCGTGAAGTCGATGAACTAGAAACTAACTTACCTTTCTTGGCGACCGTTGGTTCTATCAGCCCATACATCGGCCTATTTGGTACGGTTTGGGGCATCATGCACTCATTCATCGCATTAGGTGAAGTGAAGCAAGCGACACTCGCAATGGTTGCTCCTGGTATTGCAGAAGCGCTGATCGCAACCGCAATGGGTCTATTTGCTGCAATTCCAGCAGTAATGGCGTACAACCGCTTCAGCAGCCGAGTAGGCAAGCTAGAGCACAACTACGCGACTTTCTCTGAAGAGTTCCACAGTATTCTTCACCGTCAAGCGATGGCTGGCAGGGAATAATAGATGGCTGGATACCAACCTAAAAAACGCAAAATGACAGCAGAGATTAACGTTGTACCTTACATCGACGTTATGCTTGTTTTGCTGATCATTTTTATGGTGACTTCGCCGTTTGTTACTCAAGGCGTTGACGTTGAATTGCCTCAGGCTTCAACGGCTAAATCGACACAAGACCTACTGGGGGACGACAACGCAAGTTTCATCATCGTTGAAGTGAACAAAGACGGTGAACTTGGCTTGAGCGTTAATGACGAAGAAGTACAGCGTGGTTTATCTATGGAAGATATTATCGTCCGAGTGAAAGCTGAGTTGTCTTTGAAGCCGAATTCTCCAGTGGCGGTTGGCGGTGATGCCGCAACGCCTTACGCTGAAGTGGTTTTATTACTTGATGAATTAAGCCGTGCAGGTGTGCCAAAGGTTGGCCTTTTAACGGATATAAGGGAATAGCTCCGTAGCATTCATGAAAGCGACTAATAAAAAATCCAATAGTTTCAGAAAACCGCTTCTTATTTCACTTGGGCTGCACGTCATTTTATTCGTTGCGCTTATTTGGGGAGCGGATTTCACGATGTCAGAACCTAAGCCGACAGGGCAGATGGTTCAGGCTGTGGTGATTGATCCTCAGTTGGTTCGCCAGCAAGCTCAACAGATTCGTCAACAGCGAGAAGCCGCGAGCAAGAAAGAGCAAGAGCGTTTAGACAAACTGAGACGTGAAAGCGAACGACTTGAAAAGAATCGTAAAGCTGAAGAAGAAAATATTCGTAAGCTAAAAGAACAACAAGCGAAAGAGGCTAAAGCGACTCGTGAAGCTGAAAAGCGCCGAGTTGAGAAAGAGAAACAACGCAAAGCTGAAGAAGCGCGTTTACAGCAAGAGAAAAAGAAAGCCGCTAAAGCCGAAGCTGATCGCAAGCTGAAAGAAGCTGCGTTGGTGAAAGCCGAGAACGAGCGTAAGGCCAAAGAAGCGGCAATCGCAAAAGCTGAACAAGAACGCGTGGCAAAAGAAAAAGCCGCGAAAGAGGCAGCAGACAAAGCTCGCAAAGAGAAAGAAGCCGCTGAACGCGCTGAAAAGCAACGCATAGCGAAAGAGAAAGAAGCGGCAGCCGCAGCAGAGAAAGCCCGTAAGGCAAAAGAAGCTGCAGCAAAAGCAGAAAAAGAGCGTAAACAACAAGAAGCAGCATTGAACGATATCTTTGCTGGGCTTGAAACGGAAGCGACTCAAAACTCTTCAGCAAGACAACAATTTATCACTGATGAAGCGCAACGTTACGGGGCGATCTATACCCAACTGATTCAACAGAACCTGTTGTTAGAAGACAGCTATCGAGGACGCTCATGTCGAGTGAACCTTAAGCTGATTCCAACTGGCTCTAATGCGATATTGGGTAGTTTGAGTATCTTAGATGGCGATAGCCGTTTGTGTGCAGCAACCAAGCGTGCGGTGGCACAAGTGCAATCTTACCCGTTGCCTAAAGACCCAGACATTGTGAACTCACTGAAAGACATTAACTTAACTGTATCACCAGAGTAAAAGGACGAACTTGTGTTAAAGAAACTATTACTGAGTTTTGTTTTCTTAATAGCTACAAGCAGCCAGTTTGCACATGCAGCGCTGGAGCTGGTTATTACAGACGGTATTAACTCTGCAAGACCTATCGCTATTGTACCTTTCCGTTGGGAAGGCACAGAGCCATTGCCACACGATGTATCAGCGGTTATCGCTTCTGACTTACAACGCAGTGGTAAATTCAGCCCAGTTGCAACAAGCAAAATGCCTCAAACGCCTTACAGCGAAGGTGAGGTGAATTTTGATGCTTGGACTAACCTAGGTGTTGATTCACTGCTAACAGGTAGCATCACTAAAAATGCCGAAGGGCAGTATGTGGTGAACTACCAACTGATCGACATTGTTCGTGGTCAACTGACTAAAGGACAAAGCCGCGCACTAAGCGATGAAGGCCAATTGGTACTTTCTAAAGATCACGTGTTGTTCAACAAGAAAGCGACAGTGCCTGGTAAACGTTTGAGAGAGTATGCACACCGTATCTCGGACTTAGTGTATGAAGAGCTAACCGGTGAGAAAGGCGCGTTCTTAACTCGTATCTCTTACGTAGTTGTGAACGACAAAGACCAATACCCATACCAACTGCGTGTTGCTGACTACGATGGCTTCAACGAGCGTTTAGTTCTTCGTTCTAAGCAACCTCTGATGTCACCTGCATGGTCACCAGACGGTAAAAAGCTTGCTTATGTGAGTTTCCAAAATGGCCAAGCGGAAATATTCATCATGAATATTTACACTGGTGAACGTGAGAAGGTGACGTCATACCCTCGTCATAATGGTGCGCCAAGATTCTCGCCAGATGGTAAAACATTGGCATTGGTATTGTCGAAAACAGGCAGCCTTCAGGTGTACACACTTGACCTTGCTAGCCGTAAGCTGACTCAAATTACCCGCGGCCGTTCTAATAATACTGAACCATTCTGGCACCCAGATGGCAAGTCTCTTATTTTCACATCGGATCGTGGTGGTAAACCACAGATTTATAATGTAAATTTGTCCAATAATTCGACTTCTCGTATTACTTGGCAAGGTAGCCAAAACTTAGGTGGCCAGATCACTCCTGATGGTCGATTCATGATCATGGTTAATCGCAACAACTCAGGTTTTAACTTGGCTAAGCAAGATTTGGAAACCGGTGCGGTTCAGGTACTAACAAAAACATTGTTAGATGAGTCTCCAAGTATTGCACCGAATGGAGGTATGGTTATCTATAGCTCTATTTACAACAAAACAAATGTACTATCGATGGTTTCTATCGATGGCCGTTTTAAAGCTAGATTACCGGCAACTAACGGACGCGTAAGAGCGCCTGCATGGTCACCGTTTCTCTAGTGATTTTGATACATTCTTTTAGCTATTGATAGTGTTAACTATTGTGGCATTTAACTATCTATAGCACTCTTAGTCGCTGTAGAAACTAAGTTTGATAACGTAAGGAAAAAAAGATGCAACTTAACAAAGTTCTTAAAGGCTTGATGATTGCACTACCAGTGATGGCAGTAACGGCATGTAGCTCAACTGATGAAGCAACATCTGCAACATCTGGTACTGAAAGCAACCAAACAACTTCAGGTTCAGAAGGCAACGTAGACACAACTGTTGTAACGCCAATTGACGCTAACGGTCAACTGTCTGAGCAAGAGCTTAAAGAACAAGCGCTACGTGAAACTCAAACAATCTACTTCGCATTCGATAACTCTACTATCGCTGGCGATTACGAAGAAATGCTAGCAGCTCACGCAGCATACCTAGTTAAGAACGTTGACATGAACGTTACTATCGAAGGTCACGCTGATGAGCGCGGTACTCCTGAGTACAACATCGCACTTGGCGAGCGTCGTGCACAAGCTGTAGCGAAATACCTACAAGCTCTAGGTGTTCAAGCTGACCAAATCTCTATCGTAAGCTACGGTGAAGAGAAGCCACTTCTTCTAGGTCAATCTGAAGATGTGTACGCTAAAAACCGTCGCGCAGTACTAGTTTACTAATTTTAGTAGACTATATAATTGAGGAATTGCCTCATGTTCAGTAACACAAAGCGAGTCATTTTGCTTTCGTTACTGGCAAGTGCAGCGAACACCGCGTTCGCTGCACCAGCTCCAGTATCCGATCTCAATAGCACCGCAACCAATTCATCCTCCTCCTCTCGATCAGCATCTAACGAATCAGATATTGAGCGTTTAGAGCGCCTGCTTCAAAATCGCAATCTCGTTCAGCTTCAAATGCAACAGCAAATCGACGACATGGCACTGGAGATCAGTGAACTTCGTGGTGAGCTGGAACGAAACAGCTACGATATGAAGCAAATGCTAGAGCGTCAGCGTGAACTGTTCATTGAACTGGATCGCGTAAGAGGCGAGGTGAAAGCAGCAGGAACAGCAACGGTAGCAGTGGCAGCGAGCGAAGGCTCTAAAGACGCTTCTGGTACGTTCAGTACTGATGTGGATGAGCAAACTGCTTATCAAAATGCTGTAGATATGATTCTAAAGCAACGAGACTACACGGGTGCTATCGCTGCATTCCAAAAGTTTCAAAAAGACTTCCCAGATTCTACCTTCACACCTAACTCACATTACTGGTTAGGTCAGCTTTATTTCGCTAAGAAGCAAGATAAAGAAGCCGTGAAGAGCTTCGCTGCTGTTGTGTCGTACAAAGACTCAAACAAGCGAGCAGATGCACTGGTTAAGCTTGGTGACATAGCAGCGCGCAACAACAACGCGACGCAAGCTAAGAAATATTACCAACAAGTCGTAACCGAGCACCCAAACAGTGCTTCGGCTAAAGTGGCCAAAACCCACTTATAACCAAAATAGGGGTGCTTAGGCGCCTCTTTTTTATACCTGTTCACTTCCGTTTAGTGTTTACTTCTCTTGCTAGTGATGACAACGCATCGCCTTGTTTATGCGTTTTAAGCATTAGCTAGCCACCGCTTGCAACCAATCCTTTTTGATCCCAATCGCTGTCCTGTGTAGAATACTCGGATTCTCGGAAGAAGTTGCGTAGAGCAAGAGCAATGAGTCATATACTAGATAAAATCGATACAGTTTACCCGTTTCCGCCTAAGCCAGTTCCATTGAGCGACGCTCAGAAACAGGCCCACATCGCAAACATCAAAAAACTACTTCAAGAAAAAGATGCAGTTCTAATTGCACACTACTACACCGATCCTGAAATTCAGGCTCTGGCAGAAGAAACTGGTGGTTTCGTTGGCGATTCATTAGAAATGGCTAAGTTCGGTAACCGTCACTCAGCAAGCACTTTGATCATCGCTGGTGTTCGTTTCATGGGTGAGTCTGCAAAGATTCTTACTCCTGAAAAACGCATTCTAATGCCAACACTTGAAGCTGAATGTTCGCTTGATCTTGGCTGTCCGGCTGATAAATTTACAGAATTTTGTGATGCTCACCCTGACCACACCGTGGTTGTATACGCGAACACCTCTGCAGCTGTTAAAGCTCGTGCAGACTGGGTAGTGACGTCGAGCATCGCTTTAGAAATCGTTGAAAGCCTAGACGCTGAAGGCAAACCCATTATTTGGGGCCCAGACCGTCACCTAGGTTCTTACATTGCAAATCAAACTGGCGCTGACATGTTGCTTTGGCAAGGGGAGTGTATCGTTCATGATGAGTTCTCAGCTGATGCTTTGAAGAAAATGAAATCGGTATACCCAGAAGCGGCTATTTTGGTTCACCCAGAATCACCAGCAAGCGTGGTTGAACTGGCTGATGCTGTAGGGTCAACAAGCCAACTGATCAAGAAAGCAAAAGAGCTGCCTCATCCACAGATGATTGTTGCGACAGACAAAGGCATCTTCTTCAAGATGCAGCAATTGGTTCCTGAAAAAGAGCTAATTGAAGCGCCGACAGCGGGTGCTGGTGCAACGTGTCGTAGCTGCGCACACTGTCCTTGGATGGCAATGAACGGCCTTGAAGCGATTGAAAACGCGCTTGAGAATGGTGGTGAGCAACACGAAATCTTCGTTTCTGACGAATTACGCGTTAAGTCTCTTATTCCATTGAACCGCATGCTAGATTTTGCAGAGCAGCTAAATGTGCAGGTAAAAGGTAACGCGTAAGCGGTTCTTTTATCTAACCAACGAAAAACCAGCCAATAGTGCTTAATGCCGATCAGTTAAAGCCAAAGTGATCGGTTGAACGATCCTTCAGAGCTGTCAAAATCCAAGTGTATTTAATGCACTTGGATTTTTTTATGGATGTTTCTCAAGCTCTAAACATAATTAATGATTGGAAACCTAGCAACGTTGAAACTTTGTCTGACTTGCTTCCAATTGACCTCATCGACGAAGCTTATTCTCTTACTGATACCGTCACGATGAGAAAGAGGAAATTAACTTTAGAATCCATGGTGTGGCTGCTTGTTGGAATGGCTATCTATAACAGTAAATCCATGAAAGATTTAGTGAACCAACTTGATATTGTCGACCGTACAGGTAAAGCTTTGTCGCACCAAGTGCGTTAACTCAACGTCGAAAGACGTTGGGTGAAGACGCAATTAAAGCGGTCTTTGAGCGAATGACTACGTCATGGTTAAAAAGTGCAAAGTTACCCCAGTGGAATGGATTAACGCTTCTTGGCGTCGATGGCGTTGTTTGGCGAACGCCCGATAACCCGCAAAATGAAAAGGCATTTTCTCGACAAAAAGGGACGCAATATCCGCAAGTGAGAATGGTCTGCCAAATGGAACTAAGCAGTCACATTATTACGGCCAGTGCCTTTGATAATTACAATACAAACGAAATGATATTAGCTGAAAAACTGATAGAAACAACACCAAACCATAGCGTGACAATGTTCGATAAGGGTTCTATTCTTTAGGCTTATTACATAAATGGCAAGACTCTGGCTCAGAGCGTCATTGGCTTATCCCCCTCAAGAAAAATACACAATATGACATTGTTCAATCTTTAGGGCGAAATGACAAACTGGTTCAATTACACAGTAACCCAAGGGCTAGAAAGCTATGGCCTGATTTACCAAAGTCGATAACCGCTCGACTTGTCACTCGTAAAATTAAAGGAAAAGACTACCAAGTATTAACCTCCATGACGGACTCCCTGCGTTACCCATCAAAAGATATTGCAGGCCTTTATGAACATCGTTGGGAAATTGAGCTAGGCTACCGAGAGCAGAAACAATACATGCTTGGAAATCGTCTCACGCTGCGAAGTCGTTTACCAGAACTGGTAAAGCAGGAGTTATGGGGCATCTTGCTTACTTACAATTTAATCCGATACCAGATGGTCGAGCTCTGCTTCAATCTAAAGGAAATTACCTTCCTTATCAACTCAGTTTTAACGGCACATTAGCTCATGTATCTGCGTTACTTGTAGGCTTACCTTACTCAACACCAGGCGCAATACCTCGTCAGCTAAAGGGGTTCCACAACATGGCTGAAAGCTTAATACTTGAAGGGCGAAGGGAAAGGACATTCCCTAGAACAGTTAAACCCAGACCACAACGGTATGCTAAGAACAAAAATGCCGTTCACTCTTAAGTGAACGGCATTAGCCAATAGTGCTGGTTTTTTTGTATCTGCGTATAGGCCACCAATATCAATCTTGTGGTCATGTATCTTTTTCTGATGATACATCTTGTTGATATCGCGTATTTTTTCTAGCATGTAACTAAGAGGAAAAGATTAGAGGCTCGAATGATAATCTGGTTACAACTCAAACGCTGGATCAAAGCAAACATCTTTGTTTTGAACGGCAAAAACTTACTGTTCACTTTTCTTGGCTACATCGCTTTATCGTGGTCGATGCTGTATTTGGCGGGTGAAACAGATTTAACCAGTTCGGTTACCGTATTCGCTTACTACTTGGTGGTGACGGCTTCTACAGTTGGTTATGGTGATTTGTCTCCGACCACGGTAGCGGGGCAGTGGATCGTTATTCTATTTGTGATTCCAGGCGGGTTGAGCCTTTTCGCCGCGTTACTCGGTAAAGTGGCGACAGAAGGTGTTGAATATTGGCGAGCGGGCTTGCTAGGAAAAAGGAGAGTTAGAGTGGACAACCACATTTTGATGTTGGGGTGGAATGAGCAAAGAACCATTCATCTCATCCGCATGCTACAACACGAAGAAACGGGTAAACGACCAATCGTGTTATGTACGCGTTCAGATATCGAGAACCCGTTACCCGGTGAAATTAATTTCGTTAAAGTAAACAGCTACACCGATGGCAAAGAGATGGAGAAAACGGGCATTGAGTCGGCAAGTTGCATCCTGATTGATAATCCAGAAGACGATATTACGTTATCTGCGGCGCTTTACTGTGCCAACCGAAATCCTAAGGCACACCTTCTGGTTTACTTTAAAGACGAAGCGTTGAGCGATTTGCTACACAAGCATTGCCCTAACTCAGAGTGTATTCCAGCTGTGGGTGCTGAGATGCTAGCAAAGGCTGCAGTAGACCCAGGATCAAGTGCGCTTCATCAAGAGTTATTGAGCTCAACAAGAGGTATGACACAGTATTCAACGTACTTCCCTGAAGACGCTGAGCCTGTCACCGTCGCGCCTATTTTCTCTGTGTTTAAAGAGAAGTATCAAGCAACACTGATCGCGATTGATACGGGAAGTGGTATTGAACTCAACCCAGAGTTAGATCAAGTGGTCAGCAGTGGTACTAAGCTGTTTTATATTGCCGACGAGCGAATTGGTGACTTCGATTGGAAAGGCTTCTAAAGCGACTATTTTCATCTCGTCTAGAAACTAAAAAGGGCCTCATAATGAGGCCTTTTGGCATGTATAAAGCTAACTTTTATTGAGCTTCAGCCAGTGCAATTCCGCGCTGAGTTAGACCGCAAAGCATTACAGGAACCGCGTTAAAGATCTCTTCGAACTGCTCTAGGCCTTCGATGCCTTGTTCTGCAAGCGTAGCAATTGACGTTTCTGGATCGTAAAGCATGCTCAGTGACAGCAGGACACCGCCAACGAGTGCGTTATCTTCGCTCTCTTCAGGCATTAGTGTTTCCCAATCGTCGCGAGCAATCTGCCAGCCTTGAAGCAAGCCTTCACAAAAATCACGAGCGGCGGTGTTCACCACTTCTTCGTCGTCTAATTGACAAGCTTCAGGCCAAACCCAAGTCCCTTCGATCAGTTCTGGGCGGGTTTTATTCCAAAGCTCGATGATAACTTCAATGTAGCTTTCTAGCTGTTCACCATCCGTAAAAGGTGCGACTTCTTCGCCACCCCATAAGAACGGTAGCCACTCATGCGGGGTTAACACATTCGGTGCCGCTGCCATTGCAGTGACAAAGCCCGTTGTTTTGTGTTCTGTGATTAGCTTTCCTTCCAACTCTGGAAGCGCAAGAATATCTTGTAAAGTCAAAGTGAGGTACCGTAAAAGGGAACAAATTTGCGCTTATAGTACCAATGAACTTGTGCCAATCAAGCTTCAATCTAAAAAGGCTTGATGTCATGGATGATAAACACTAGGTTTAACAGAAAAGAAAACAATAAAAGAATTATGCAGATACGGTCGTCTTTAAAGAAAAAAAGCATGGTAGCGCTTGGATTATACCTTGCGATGTTTATTGCCATTGTCGGTAGTGTGACGTATTACGTCGTAGAATCCCCTGTGCGCGCCAAATTACAACAAAACCTCGACTTGCGTACGCAACTGTTATCCGCATTGATTACAGAGCCACTCAGTAGTTCTCGAGGCTTCGTAGACAGTCTCGTTGGGTTTGCTCAAGCGCATCGTAACGGTGATGATGTTATTCCGCTCTTTAAGTCCATGTTGGCGGCGAGCGACGATACGATTGTCAGTGCCGGTATTTGGCCCGAACCTTATGCGCTTGATTCTAAAAAGCTTCTCAACAGTTACTTTTTTAATAAAGCCGACGATGGAATAATCGACCAGATATATTCTTACAACAACCCCAAAAATGCCCCTTATCAAGAAGAGTATTGGTACACCTCTGTCGTCAACCAAAAACAAGGCACGATCTCTTGGAGCGATGTCTATATCGATCCATACACACACGTTCGAATGATTACGGCGTCTTCCCCTTATTATTACGACGGTACTTTTGCCGGTGTTGCCACGGTGGATCTCTCGCTCGAAGAGCTGCTTGGTTTTATCAAGAACCACGCCGAAGAATACAACCTTGGCATTACGCTCAGAGATAAGCTTAACCAAGTGTTGGTTTCGCATAACTTTAATCTCGTTGAAGGCATTTACATCAGTAGCAATCAATTTGGTGATTTTGGCTGGCAAGTGGATGTGGTGAACTCCAAATCACGGGTAGCAGACGAAGTGTTTCGTCAGGTGATGAGCATCGAAGGCGGTATTGTTCCGCTGCTACTACTTTGTGTCATGGCGGGGTATTACTTATTGAACCGTTATTTGATTAGTCCAATCACAAGGATTGCAGCACAGGTTGATAGCTCGAAAGCGGGCGAAATCATTGATGTGGATTACTCGAGTGATGACGAAATCGGCCATTTGATTAAAACCTTCAACGAAAAGACCATTTATCTCGAAGCTGAAAAGGTAAAAGCTCAGGCATCCACCAATGCAAAAACTGCTTTCCTTGCGACCCTTTCGCATGAAATTCGCACTCCTATGAATGGGGTATTGGGTACCGCTCAAATCCTATTAAAAACGCCTCTAAATTCTGAACAAGAGAAGCATCTTAAGAGCTTGTATGAGTCCGGCGATCATATGATGACTCTACTCAACGAGATCTTAGACTTCTCGAAGATCGAGCAGGGCAGGTTGGATCTTGATGAAACGCGTTTCCCGCTTGATTCGATCATCGGCAGTATTAACAGTGTTTACTACACATTGTCTTCCGAGAAAGGGCTTCAATTCAAAGTATACTCTGAGGTACCTTCGGGTCGTTGGTACTTCTCAGATAAAGCTCGCCTTCGCCAAATCTTGTTTAATCTATTGAACAACGCGGTGAAGTTCACCTCCAGAGGCTTTGTTGAGGTGTACCTGAAAGAAGTGGTTGAGGGGAGTGACACCTATCTAAGCATTCGAGTTCGTGATACCGGAATTGGTATCTCTAAAGAAGCTCAAAAGCGTATTTTCAAACCGTTTGAACAAGCGGAGTCTTCGACCACAAGGCGTTTTGGCGGTACTGGCCTTGGTCTCGCGATTGTGAAGAAAATTGCCCAGTTGATGGATGGCAGTATTACCGTCACCAGTGAAGAAGGGATAGGCACGAGCTTTGATGTTCGCTTGAAGATTCAGCCATGCCAGCCAGGTGAAATCGAGAGCTTGCCACATAAGAAGTTGGACTATTCAGGCTTAAAGGTACTGATCGTCGAGGACAACCGAACCAATACGGTGATCATTGAAACCTTCATGAGCAGTAAAGGCTTTACCTGTAAGAGCGTCGAAAACGGTGAACTTGCAATACAAGCCGTGGTTGCTGAGCGCTTTGATTTGGTACTCATGGATAACCATATGCCTGTGATGGACGGCGTTGAATCAACCACTGCGATTCGTGCTTTGATAGGCGATGTGTCATCGGTATTGGTGTTTGGTTGTACGGCTGATGTCTTTAAAGAGACTCGCGAGCGTATGCTGGGGGCGGGTGTGGATTATATTATCTCGAAGCCGATTGATGAGCGTGAACTGGATGATGCCTTGTTCCGCTATTCAAATAAGCTTTATCAATACCATGAAGTAAAAGCGGATGAGCTCGATAGCCAAGACGTAAAACCACACGATTCGAAAAGTAAAAGCGAGTCACTGCCTAAACCTGATCTTCGAAACAAAGATAACACTGAAGAGCTGTTAGTGACGCTGTATGTGGCGCTAGAAGACAACAACCTAGAACTGATTCAATTTGCACTACAGAGCCTACGTGTCCACGTTGAACCTATGAACAACGCGGAACTTACTGAACAAGTCGATAAAGCGTTAGAGCAGGTTGCTTTAGGATCACCACCTACACAAGATGTCATTAATATCATTACTGTAAATCTACCGATGGCTTAAATGTTGTTTAATTACGGTAAGTAAATGACGAATTGTCCAATATTTGACCTTGGTTGGATTTTTTGGTGAAAGTGACTGCTTTTAAAGTGGTTTTTGGTTGTTAATTTACAACTTGATTTTTAATTTGGAATGTATGACTACTAATCTTGTGATTTAATAGCGACATTATCTGGTGAGGTGCAAATGTGCCTTGTTTATATGTTACTAAATCACTAATTAAGCAGTGATATATTTTAGGTTTGTCGTCAATGAAGTCTCGTGGTCCATTTTGTATTCGAAACGCAGCTGCGGATACATTTGCTATGGTCGTTTTCTGTTTTATTTCTGGCATGATCGTAGAAGTGTTTATTTCTGGTATGACGTTTGAGCAATCTCTTGCTTCTCGAACGTTATCTATTCCTGTAAACATTGCTATCGCTTGGCCTTATGGCGTTTTTCGTGATTGGTTCTTGCGCAATGGTGCAAAACTTTCAGAAAGCTCATTGATGAAAAACTTGTCTGACTTGATGGCATACGTTTTATTCCAGTCTCCTGTGTATGCGGGTATTTTGTTGGCAGTGGGTGCTTCAGGCGACCAGATCGTTACGGCTGTCACCAGTAATGCCGTTATTTCGTGCGGTATGGGCGTACTTTACGGCTACTTCCTCGATATGTGTCGTAAATGGTTTCGAGTTCCAGGCTACTATCAACAAGCTTAAGAAAAGCAACAAGCGTAAGTGCAGCGAAAGAATGAAATTTGGTTTGTTTTTGATCTAATGAGTTAATTTGTAATCGAACAAACCGAAAAAGCCACTTTTTTTGAGAATGCCCCTTGACCAAAGCAAGCAGAATCAATAAAGTAGCGCCTCGTTGAGTGACATGTTCAACACACAATTTGTGGAAGGATGGCTGAGTGGCTTAAGGCGCTCGCCTGGAAAGCGAGTATACGTTTATAGCGTATCTGGGGTTCAAATCCCCATCCTTCCACCACTATTCAAAACCCTAGCAGAAATGCTGGGGTTTTCTCGTTTTAGAGCCCCTATATTCCACCTCATCTGTATATCTCCCTAGTATCCGTTCCTTTAATCATTTCTTTATAGTTATTACCTCTATTAATACCGTCGCAGAATTAACCATATTAGGTGTTTTTATCATCGATAATCGCTTGATTTTTTGGCATGAACCTAGATTATTAATAGTACGCAATATTATGAATAATCTAACTATTAGGAATCCATAACCTCATGACAGAAACCCTCGTTTCTCCAATGCTCTCTTTTACGATCGCGATTTCGTTACTGTTTATCGGTAAAGGTTTGATTGAGCGATCTGAAGTATTAAGAAAGTACTCACTGCCAGAGCCTGTGATTGGTGGCTTTGTCTGCGCGGCGACCGTAGCGGCGCTTTACTATATTTTTGAAATCCAAATCACTTTTAGCCTAGATGTCAGAGACTTTTTGCTTCTCTACTTTTTTGCTGGCATCGGGCTCCAAGCGGATATTAAAACACTGATTAAAGGCGGGCGACCGTTGTTCATCCTACTGTGTCTTGCTGCCATTTTTATCGTGTTGCAAAACGTAGTCGGAATGGCAGTCGCTTCTGGCTTTGGAATGGATGCGAAAGCTGGCTTGCTGTCCGGCTCTGTTAGCTTAATAGGCGGCGTAGGCACAACGTTAGCGTGGGCGCCAATGTTTGTGGAAGAGTTTGGTATTGCTAACGCCCTCGAACTTGGTGTCGCTTCAAACACGGTTGGTTTAATTGCAGCGTGTGTGATTGGTGGCCCGATTGCCAACTACCTGCTCAATAAACACAAAGTAAGCCCTTCTAATGAAGAAGAGGTTACGGTTGGTGCATTCCAAGAGAGTGAAACAAAAACAGAGCTTAGCCACTACGGCGTTCTGTGGGCGTGGTTGATTCTTAACTTAACACTAATGCTGGGTTACAGCTTGAGTGAAGTTATCGACTCGATGGGCCTAAAACTGCCGTTATTCGTTAGCTGTTTAATCGCAGGTATCCTAATCGGAAACGTCGGTCGCGCATTGTTTAAGAAGCGTCGCACGCAAGAGAAAATCGCTCAAGGCCGAAAAGGCTTAGCGATGATCTCTGATATCTGCTTAGGCATGTTCTTAACCATGGCATTGATGGGACTTCGCATCTGGGATCTTGATGGGTTGTTTGGCTACATCTCTGTGGTCATGAGTATTCAGATCTTGCTTTCGCTGTTGTTTACTGTGTTTGTCGTTTATTACTTGATGGGAAGAAACTACGATTCTGTGGTGATATGTTCAGGCTTCGGTGGTATCACTCTAGGCTCGACAGCAACAGCAATTGTGAACATGACCGCAGTAACTCACCGCTATGGCGCAAGCCCACAAGCGTTCATTGTGGTGCCATTAGTGTGTGGTTTCTTTGTTGATTTGATCAACGCGCTAGTGATCAGTTTCTTTGTTGGTATGTAACTTTGTCGGCTAGTTCATAAACGCAGATTTCAAAGCCTAGCGGTGATGCTAGGCTTTGTTGTATTCAAGTATGAGCATTCTCTTCTACTAAGTGTATGTTTAGCTCCGAAGGTAATTGGCTGCTATTGGTGTATATGCGGTCAAAGTCATTCAGTGACGCTACCTTTAGTGCAGCAAAGCGTCCCCATTTACTGGCATCCGCGACGAGCCAGCTTTCGCGGCTGTTCTTAATAATCGACTTGGATAGGTCTGCTTCAACTTGCTCATGCTCCATGGCGAAATGACTGTCTGTTACTGAGCCACACCCACAGATGCCAATGTCAGCTTCAAAATCGGAAAAGAAGTGAACTACGCTACTGCCTACCATGTCTTGGTGTTCTCGTCTGAACAAACCACCGGCCAAATACACTTCGATTTGTTCATTTGCTTCAAGGATGCGAGCCACCTGAAGGTTATTGGTGATCACTCGTAACGCTGGCTTTGCTAACAAATATTGAGCGATGCGAGTGACGGTGGTACCAATCCCCATCATGACCGTTGAACCTTCGGGTATCGCGTCGGCAACCGCCATTGCAATACTGTCCTTTGTCTCTGACTCAACACCAGCACGGAATCTATAGCTAGTGTTGGTGAGCGTAGTGGGTAAGCTCACGCCTCCATGCACTCTTCGCGCTAGGCCTTGCTCACACAGGTGGTTTACATCACGACGAATGGTTTGAGTGGTAACAGAAAAAAGCTCGGCTAAGTGGTCGATCTGTATATCTTGATTAGCCTTAAGCGTTGCGAGTATTTCTTTCTGACGATGGTTCAGTTCCATAGAAGCTCACTAAAATTGGTTTGGTACGTCGGTGATGATGTTATCGACACCAAGGTTGAAATATTTAGCCGCCAATTGAGGATCGTTCAGTGTCCATATTTTAAGAACTGCGCCAGAAGCTTTGATTGCTTTGGCCGTTTTCTCGTCAAGAATTCGGTGGTCAATATGAATGCTGTACAGATCGAGTGATTTGAGTGATTCCAAGCTGAAATCATTCCACACTTCGCAGATAAAGCCTCGTTTAACTTCTGGCATCATCTGTTGGCAAAGGCTTAGTGCCTCCTTTTTGAAGCTTGAGATGAGTAGCTTTTCAGTAGGGAACTGCTTTTGTTCAATCAGTGCCGCGACTTTCTCAACTAAAGGTTGGATAGCCTTATCGTCGTAAATTTTGATTTCAAGGTTCAAAGTCACATCGAGCTCTAGACACTTGTCGAGCGCTTCACTCAACGTAGGAATAGTTGTCCCCGCGAACTCGCTACCAAACCAACTGCCAGCATCTAGCGCCTTGAGTGCGGTTAAATCTAAGTCTGCAATATTGCCCGTTCCGTTGGTGCAACGATTTACCGTCTTATCATGAAAAACCATTGGGGTGCCATCAGCGCTTAACTGGGTATCAATTTCAATCCATTTAGCACCAGCTTTCGCGGCTTGTTCAATACTCACTAACGTATTTTCTGGTGCTAAAGAAGCGGCACCGCGGTGGCCTGTGATCATAATTCAATCTCGGTGTTCATTTGAAAATTCAGGAAACAGTATCTCTACTTTATTACAGATTTATTATCTATCCGCCATATCTGCTTACTTTATATGAGAGCTAGCTTAAGGGTATTGTACAGAGTTTGTACAATAGTGAGACCTTATGCTCACAATGTTCAAATAGCTAAGATTAATGTTCATATGAATGTAATAATTCGCTTACATACTCTACGAAAACTTAATAACACCCTCTATATTTAGAAAACGATAGCCAAGAAAAGGTGATTAGAAATGAAAAAGCTATTAGGTACAGTAATTATGGCGGCAACGCTGCTTGTTGGTTGTGGTGAAGCTGACAAGGCTGGTTCTGAAGCTAAAGATGAGCCGATTAATATCAACATGAGCCTTGTGTTCACTCAAAATGAATTGTTAACACAAGAACTTATTAAAGCGACCGACAAAATTAGAGAAAGAACCGATGGCTCGGTCAACATTAAAGTTTTCCCTGGTGGTCAGTTACCTGTTTATAAAGATAACTTGGAACAAGTGGTTAACGGCGCAAACTGGATCGCTGTAGAGGATTTGACTTACCTAGGTGATTACGTACCTGATTTTGCAGCGCTTGCAGGCCCAATGTTGTACAACACTTACGATGAATACTTAGCGATGATGGACACTGAATTTGTCGCTGGTCTAAAGGCTAAAGCCGAAGAGAAAGGCATCAAAGTACTGAATGCAGACTACATGTTTGGCTTCCGTCACATGATCACTAATAAAGAGATCGTGAACTCTGAAGGCATGAAAGGCATGCGTATTCGTGTTCCACAAAGTCAGCTATTCATTAGCACGCTTTCAGCAATGGGCGCAGCTCCAGCTTCTCTACCATTCCCTGAAACCTATGCAGGCGTTCAACAAGGTGTTGTTGATGGCCTTGAAGGTTCTATCTTGACGATGTACTCAACCAAAATCTACGAAGTGGCAAAGAACATGTCTTTGACTAAACACTTCCTTGGTACTGTGGGTATCTACATTTCACCAACGCTTTGGGACAAATTTACGCCAGAGCAACAACAGATCATCAACGAAGAGCTAGAGGCAGGTGCTGAATCTAACACTGCTGAGCTAGTTAAACTGGATGTTGAATACACTCAGAAACTTGAAGAGCTAGGCGTTACCTTCAATGAAGTGAATTCTGATGAATTCAACCAACTGACTGCGGATGTATACAACCAATTCCCAACATGGAGCGAAGGCATACACGCGACGATCATGAAAGAGCTAGAAACGCTCCGAGCTGCACAGTAGTTCTGCATAAATTAATTAGTTAATGATTACGGCTTAAATATTCTTAGGCCGTTTTATTCCTGAAATACCACGTTGTATTAGGTATTTCACTGGAGAAGTCTTTTGTTTTTATTGAAAAATATTGAAGAAATCCTCGCTTCTATCGCTATTTCGATCACCGTTTTGGTTGTGATCGTTAACGTCGTCTTGCGTTATGGATTTGGCTTTGTTGTCCCGTGGAGTGAAGAGCTGTCGGTTATTTGCTTTATCTGGGCTGTCTACTTAGGAATTAGCTCCTGTTACAAACACAAGCTTCACATGGGAGTCGATGTGGTGGTTGCCATGTTGCCAGAAAAAGCAAAAATCCCATTTAGGCTATGTGTTTCCGTTTTCCTACTGGCTCTGAACATCTTAATGGCTGTTCTGAGTTATCAGTATCTCATGCTATCTAACAAGGTAACGCCAGTAATGGGCGTGTCATATTTTGTTATCAATGGCGTGCTGTTGCTTTGTTTCTCATTGATGGCGATCCACACCGTTCGATTTATCGCGAGCGATGTCGCTTCTCTAAAGCGCTCTTCTAAGTAGGTACGATTCATGGAAAGCTATCTTCCAATCCTTATTCTGTTTGTTCTGTTTCTTTTGAACATCCCCATCGCGTTTTCTCTGATCGCATCAGCGATGGTTTACTTTCTTTTTATTAATGACTCAATTCCGGTGAGCTTGGTGATGCAGCGCTTTATTAGTTCTGCTGAGTCTTTTCCTTTGTTGGCCATTCCGTTCTTTATCATGGTTGGTTCGGTGATGAACTATGCGGGGATCAGTAAGAGCTTACTTGCCTTTGCCGACTCAATGATTGGCCATAAAACTGGTGGTCTTGCTCAAGTGAATGTCGCACTGAGTACACTTATGGGCGGTATCTCTGGCTCTGCAAATGCGGATGCAGCGATGCAATCGAAGATTCTAGCCCCTGAAATGACCAAGCGTGGTTATGATTTGCCATTCACGGCCGCTGTGACAGCTGCGTCTTCAAGTATCAGTCCTGTGATTCCACCGGGTATCAACTTAATCATTTTTGCGTTGTTAGCGAACGTGTCGGTTCATCAAATGTTTATTGCGGGCTACGTTCCTGCATTTTTGATGGCGCTGTCGCTGATGGTCACTATTGCGTTTATCGCGCGTAAACGTCGTTACAAACCTTCTCGTTCGGAGCCTGCGTCTGCCAAAGAGCGTTTTCATTACTTCCTGAAAGCGATTCCTGCACTGCTGATCCCGTTCGGCATTATCCTAGGCATGCGTTTTGGTTTGTTTACTCCGACAGAAGCGGGGGCTATCGCCGTATTGCTTTGTGCGATTATTGGCATCTTCGTTTATCGTCAACTGGGTTTACGTCATATCCCGCTCATCATGCGTGAAACCGTGCAGGGCACAAGTAGCGTTATGTTCATCATTATCGGTGCCATGGTTTTTGGTTACTACATGACGCTAGAGCAGATCCCACACAATGTTGCTTCTGCTTTGATTGAACTTACCGACAACAAGTTAGTCTTGCTGTTGTTGATTAACGTGCTGCTGTTAGTGGTTGGTATGTTCATCGAAGGCGGCGCTGCAATGATCATACTCACGCCATTGCTGCTTCCTGCTGTACTTAATCTAGGCGTTAACCCGGTTCACTTCGGCATTATCGTGATTGTGAATATCATGATTGGTGGTGTGACTCCGCCATTTGGCTCGATGATGTTTACGGTTTGCTCGATTTTAAAAGTTCGTATGGTCGACTTCGTGAAAGAAGTGGCTCCTTTGTTGCTAGCACTACTCACGGTTTTGATGTTGCTGACTTTCTCTGAAAGCTTGGTGATGTTTTTACCGAATTTGCTTTAACACTGTTTAGTGATTGATTATTTAGAGGTGTAGAAATGAATTCGGTATCGAATGAATTGAACCAAAATTGGAAAAAGATAGATTGGGTGTTAACCGATTTGGATGACACCTTAACATGGCAAGGTCAATTGCCACCTGAAACCTTGATTGCGTTAAGTAAACTGCGTGATTCAGGGAAAAAAGTGGTTGCGGTAACGGGCGCTTGTGCTGGTTGGTGTGATCACATTGCTCAGCTGTGGCCTGTTGATGCGGTTCTCGGTGAGAACGGCGCGTTTATTATGGAAAAGAAAAATGGCTATCTGACATTGCGCTCAGATATTCCTTTACCAGAAATCAGTGCCAATCAGGGTAAGCTGAAAGAACAAGTATTGGCAATTTTGGGCGATTACCCAGAGCTCAGTTTAACGCTGGATCAGTCTTACCGACTGTGTGAGGTGGCAATCGATATCGGTCAAAACCGTCCTAAAGTCGACGATGCCATTATCGAAGAGATTGTCTCTAAGATTCACGCGTTAGGTGCTCATGCGACAGCAAGCTCTATTCATATCAATGCTTGGTATGGTGAGCATTCTAAGAAATCGACATCGACCGCTTTTCTTAAGGAGAAGGGGTTATCTGACCAAGAGATACTTGAGCGTAGTTGCTATGTCGGTGACTCGATGAACGACCAATATATGTTTGAAGCCTTATCAAATAGCGTTGGGGTATCTAACATTCAGCACTATTGGCAACGTCTTGAACACCATCCAGTCGTTGTGATGACTCAACCTGGCGGATATGGTTTTGCCGAGTTTACGGACAAGTTACTCGCGCTAAAATAGTCAGACAGACATGCTCAAACCCTTCATAGACAAAAGTGAAACTACCCTTAAGGTGGTATCTGTACTTTCTGTCTATGAAGGTTATTTTTAATAAGGATTCATTGTCTGTTGGTGTTTTATTTGGTTTCTTGGTTCGATTTAAATAGAAACTAAAAATAATTTATCTTCCCACAAGATCTACTTCCCCTCTTTATTTATCCGCTAATGGCCTATATTTCTGATATCCATTTAATTAGACCTTATTTTCATTTTTATCAGTATTAGCATGAGAAATAGACAGCTCATTCCTGTAAATCTCGCGCGATAGTGATTTATTAACATTGTTGTGATTAACGGAATTTCATTTTTTCGAGTGTCTGTCTGGTATCTTTATTTAGGGTAGAGACCAAAATCTGCTGTTAATATCAAATTTGTCATTGAGATCAGCATCTCACTTTTATTGAATGAATATCACTTTTTTAATCAAAGTTATGTGTATTTTTTGAACCGAAATTCGGTTTTTTTAAGACTTTGTTCACGTTTTTATCAATGGAAAATAAAGGGTTATTGTGTAATTTATAATTTACATCAAGTGTCTAAAAATCAAGGTCTTGTATTATCTTTTTTGTTAATTAACGGAGGTTTTGTATGAATTTGATGTGTGAGATCAATAGAAAATAAATATATTTGGCTCAAAAATGAATCAAACTATAAATTTGGTCGTTTGAATGTTTAATTTTGAGGATATAAGATTGCGACAAACTTTTTCGATGTTGGTTCCAAATGTCTTCAAATAAAAAAATAGTTCGCTTTTTCATAGCGCTATTCGCGTTGCTTGTTCTTTCTGGCTGTCAATCTACAAAACCTGAATGGTATCTAAAGCCTAAAGTAGACAGTGACGAGTACATTCATGCAGTTTCTCAAGCGCGAACTCTATCTCATGCTAAAAAAATTGCTGTAAACAACATCAACGAAAAGTTATGGACTCAAGTCGAGTCGTCTTTTTACATGAGAGACACCGTTCGAGAAACCAATGGTAAGGGTTTTTCAAATAGTCTAGTTGATAACAAAGTTAATACTAAGACTGAATCCTTGACCTTAAATGGTATCGAATATGTACAAATGGAAGAGAATGATCTTGGTGCGTTTGTCGAAGTAAGAGTGAAAAAGTCACTCGTGACTCAACAGTTGATTCGCGAAATAAAAGATCTAAACCGTAAATCTCAAATCGAACTTGATGCGCTTTCTCACGAAGATAAATTACTTTGGTGGTTAGACAATCGCAGTGTTTATCAAACTGAACACGATGTTTCTGTGCGTATCGCAATGCTTTCATCTCTGATTCCTAGTTATAAAGCTGACATCAGCGCAATCGAACAGCTGACTATTACACACCAAAAATTAAGCAGCCAAATTAACATCCGTCTCTCTTCAGATAGAGAGTCAAGAAAAGCAATTGAACTGCTGGGGAACCAGTTATCAGAGTTCAACATCGCGACCTCAACTTCAAAGAACAAAAACCAAACTCATGTGTTGAAAGTGGATTCTGAGCGTCGAAGAAACAAAGTCGGAGACGCGTATATTTCAACCTTGGTCTCTAATGTTAAAATTATAAATAAGAAATCTAAAACAGTGTCTCGTAGTGAAATTATCTCTACAGGAAACTCTGTAACTAGCTACAAATATGCCGACGAAGGGGCTGCTCGCCACTTTGATGAGCAAATAAAAGAGAAAGGGATTTGGACTGCGCTGGGCTTAATTAAATAGCGAACCTCTAGTCCTAGAAAAATAAAATAAACATATTCGGGAGAGAATATATGTTAAAGAAAACGTTAATGGCTAGTGCTGTAATCACTGGTTTAACTGGCTGTGTTATCAAGGAAGATGTTGTTTGTACTCCTGATACGCGTGTAGATATTGAAACTGCTGAAATTCAAATCCCATCTTCAGAAAATATGAAGGTTGTTGTTCTTCCTGTCGACATTGATTTTGAAAACTCTGCTTCGAAAAAAATCCAGTCAGCAATGCGAAATGCAATAGAGACCCAGATTGACGAGACAGGTGCAAACCTTGTTGATCGCAAAATTGCCAACAAAGTAAAAGGTGAAATTAAACTGGCCGAGCGGAGCGGTCGCCTAAGCACTAAAGGTGTACCAATCGCCGATTACGCGATTATTACGGAGGTTACACACGCTGACCTAAGTACATCGTTTAGCGAGCGCCGCACATATAAAAACGATGATGGCGAAACAGTGGAAATCGCGCCTTCATGTAGCTACGACTTTGACGTAGAAGCGGTAGCAAAAGTTGTTGTACTGCCAAGTATGGAAGTTGTTAAGCGAATCAAGCTTGAAGGCGACGAGTATTCCTCTACGGAAACAAATAATTCACGTTGTCCTGTTAGTAACGCGACTTATGGCTCCATGGCTGCTAAAGCAGCAGCAGAAGCGGTCAATTACTCTACCGAACTTAACAAAATGCTAGCGGCAAGTGCACCTGTTCTTGAGATGCGCCAATGTGAGGCGGGCACACAAGTACGCATTGCGATGGGTAAAAACCAGAAGATTAAACCAGGCGCAGATATTTTGTTCTCTAACGCTATGAAATCTATGGAAGGCGAAACTGAAATTCACCCAATCGGTGAAGGCTACGTTGTAAATAATGAGCAAAATGCTGTAACTAACAAGTATTCTTGGGTGGTAATTGATGAAGAAGTATCACTGAAAGTTAAGCAAGGAACAATTAGTAAGGTAGATGCATCAAGCATTGACTGCCCTCTGTTGGATCCATCATGTCATGTCGAAAACTTAAAGAACGAATTTTAATTTATGAAAAAACTACTTATTGCAACTTCACTAGTAGCAGTTCTAGCTGGCTGTCAGAGCAACAACGCGACGGTTAAGGAAGCGCAAAACTTCGCTCCATGTACTTTCCCAGATGCACCTACCGTATCTGCGCCGGGTTGGATTTGTGATGTGATACCAAGCGATATCGCTGCAGCGGCAAAAGGCTACTCCAAGAAGAGTGCAGCTGGTATGAGCGTTATGCGAAAAGTTGCAGTCAATGATGCTCGTGTAAACCTTGCAGCTGAGTTTGAAACTGACGTGAGCAACCTATTCCAAGCGGCTACTGAAGGTGTGACTTCTACATCGGCAGCAGAGGGTGTAACGCTAGTGACTGAAGATGTTCAAGAGACATTCGAGAACATCACTAAGACAGTCGTGAATAAAACGCTTACTAGCAGCCGCATTATCGTAAGCCAAGCAAGCCCAACGGGCGGCTTGTACGTTCTAGTCGGTATGGACCAAGCTGCATACGATGCGAATATGAACAAAGTAATTGATGAAGTTGGTGGTGAAGATTCTGCTTTGTGGGATCAATTCAACAATGAGAAAGCGGCAGCAGACCTTGCGGCGGCGTTCGATGCATTGAAAAAATAACCGCGAACGGAACCGCGATTAGTATTAGTGAAAAAGGCCGCCATTTGAGTGGCCTTTTGTCTCTATACACTCTGGGAGTGAACTATGTACAAAATGATCAATAAGACCGTGTTAGCTGTAGTTATTTCGGCAGCTATTAGTTCTCAGGCATTTGCTGTGTCAGAAGAACAAAAGCAGCAGCTAAACAATGCTGTTGCCAAAGCAAGCCAGTCTCAAGAAGACAAAGTCAAAGAGTTTCATGCTTACGTTAATGCTTATTTGGATGAGTACGAAGCTTGGCGTGATGAATATACTAACAACCTCGATGAGCGCAGAACCGATCTAATCAAGACATGGGGTGAGGGTGAGGTTTCATCTCAAACCAAGCAGGTGGATTACTCTCAAGACGATCAGGTGAAAACTTCAGTCGATTACGAAACTAATACTGCAACAGTATCTGTATTGGTGGATGAAGATAGCAGCCCTGAAGAGATTAAAGCGCTTGTTAAAAACATTCCGGTTGAGGTTGCTGGTCAAAACGTTGAGCTAGCGGAGCTAAAAGCAGAAGACCACGCGGTGCTTTACTCTTTGGAGAAAGAGCAAGAAGAGAAAAACTTCGTTATCCAGCAGACGCAAAGCCAGATGAATGAGTTGGATGTGCAAGCCGAGCGATTGATTTTATCTGATACTGGTATTCCAGACTCTTTTATTTACCAGCGTGCTCATAACAAGAAAATGGCACTACTGGCAAAAGCTCAGGAACGTATTGCGGCGCAAACCAAGCTGTATGACGAAATGCGTGCCAAACATGGTATTGAGGTTAAACGACCAGAGCCAGAAGTTGAGATCGTAAAGCCAGCTGAAAAGGTTGAAGTATCAAAAGAGGTTGCCAAGCTAGAGCCCGCGCCAACAGAAAAGCAGCCGCCAAAAGTTGTGGAAAAAGTCGTCGAAAAAGCGCCACAGCCACAAGTGGTAAAGCCTAAGCCAGCCGTTGACGTTGCGGCGGCCCCGGCTAAGCCGAAAAAAGTGATCAGTTACAAAGTTAAGCTTCCTGAGAACAGCTTAAAAGCGCGCGCGAGCAAGTACAGTGCGTTGGCTGAGAACGAGAGTAAAAACTGGGAAGTTGATGCTGCACTGATTATGGCAATCATGCACTCGGAATCGGCGTTCCGTCCGGATGCGAAATCACACGTGCCTGCGTTTGGTTTGATGCAAGTGGTACCAACCAGTGCGGGTCATGACGTTAACAAACAAGTCCGTAATATCGACGCGCCAATGAAAGTGGCGGATCTGTATCAACCAGTTATCAACGTAGAAACAGGTACGGCCTATTTGGACATCCTAAACAGTAAGTATCTTCGCAAGATAAAGAATGACGAAAGCCGTTTGTACTGTGTCATTGCCGCATATAACACTGGTGCGGGTAATGTGGCTAGAGCGTTCAATAAAGATCGCTCCACCAGTATTGGCAAAGCATCGAAGATTATCAACCAGCTGACGCCTCAACAAGTCTATGATCAGCTAGTGGTTAATCTGCCGTACGACGAAACCAAAAATTACTTGAAGAAAGTAAACAGTCGTATCGCTTTGTATAAGTAATAAATTAGTTAAGCAAAACAACCAAGTACATGTCATTGGCATGTACTTGGATTACCAGTTAATGAATTGAGAGTAGCAATGTTTAAAATTTTCGCTTTAGTATTTATCGGTATCGGCATTTATCTTGGTCTTAATTACAGCGATGAAATTGAAAGCACCATGGACACGGATGCTTTTGAGCGAGTTCAAGAGAAGGCTGAAGATGGTACAGATGCGCTAATGGATAAAATCGACGAGATCAAAGGTTAAAAATGTCTGAAGAGCAAAACAAGGATATTCAAAAAGATATACAGGAAGAGTTACAAGAACTTCAAGACACTCAAGAGTCTCTGTTGGAAGAGCAGAAGAAGGGCGGTATGGCACGCACTATCGGCTTAGTGTCGGTTATTTCCATTGCTTTGGGCGGCTTTAATGACAGCTTTGATGCGCTAGAAAAGATGTTCGATTTTGGTCTTTCTCAAATGACAGACATTCCATCGCATAGAAAGTTGGACAAAATCTATATTCGTTCATCTGCCGAAACCTTAGACCAAACATTTGGTGCGCCTGTTTATATTAAGCGCGCTACAACGGATGATGTGATTAAGTACTACCAGGACGACAACTTCATCCTTTCTGCGATTACTCGAGATAATGCGATCGTCGCTTATCTGGTCTTCCCAAATGAAGACTTTGCTCCAGAAACATTCGAGCATGCAGGTGGTTCTGAGTTTTTTGCACAGACGTTTAGTTCTATTGAAAGTGTCAATGAGATCCGTGCATCGTTTGCAAGAACAGGTAACTACTACATTGAAGAGAATAATGGTGGCGAATTTGGCTACTTGTACTCATCAATCAGTGGTGCGAGTGAGTTTATTTCGCCGATGTCACAAGAGAACAGGAAGTTGCTTTCGGAAGTGGTAGACGCTTTAACAATGGACGAGAACGTTGTAGAAAGCGTACAGTCTTTACGTTTGAATGCGAAACCTAATTTCTATGGTTACAGTACGTTAGGTGTGGGGGCTTTAGAAGAAGCTATTTTGTCTAACACCGAATATCGTTTAATTCATAAGAGTTAACCATTAACACATCAGTTCTAGCTTATGATCAAGCTAGAACTTTATTAGCAGTGGGATTATGGCAAATTTAAAGTTCGAAAGCTTTCTAGAACGGCTTAAGGGTGATGACAGAATCATTATTCAAGCTCATGACTTCCCCGACCATGATGCGATTTCTTCCGCATACGCTTTAGCATACTTATTAAAAAGCAAAGGGTTGCGCCCATATATTACGTTTCATGGTTATATAGATCGAGTGTCACTCAGGAACTTAATAGATTGGTTAGATATTCCAATCTATCAGCCAAAAGATTTGAAACTACAACCGGATGACAAGGTTATTGTTGTTGATGGCTGTATTGGTGAGAAAAATGTCATCGATTTTCCGGGGCTTGAGGTCGGAGTGATCGACCACCATCAAGTGAAAGCACCTGATTTTGTATGGTATTCCGATATACGTTCAAACTATGGTTCAACAGCAACCATAATGGTTGAGTATTATCGTTATTTTTCTCTGCAGATGCCCCAAAATATTGCGACAGCACTATTGGTTGGTCTGAGTTTTGATACCGCAAACTTTACCCGAGGGGTAGGGACTGCAGATCTAAAAGCATTGTTGTATCTTCAAGCGAAGGCCAATAATGATATGGTTAACAAAATTTGTCGTAATCAAGTAGAGTTCCATGAATTAAAACTTTTCTATTCCATGCTCGATAGCTTACGTCGTGAAAAAAACGCAGCATTTGCTGTGCTTCCTGAAGGTTGCCCTAAAAATATGCTTGGCGTGTTAGGTGATTTCTTGCTGAGTGTTGATGAGCTCGATATTGTTGTTCTCACTGCTAGAAATAGAGAGAAGACCTTTATCTCTCTCCGTTCAGAGTGTTCAAAAAACAATGTCGCGAAGATAGTTAGAAGGGCCCTTAATGAAAAAGGGATTGGTTTTGGCGGCGGGCACCCTCATATGGCTGGCGGCATTATCAACAAACAGTTTGAATTCAGCAGTGAACTTGCTTGTGTTTATGACTTGATTCGACCGAACCTTTTACTTGATGCCTAAGTCCATCAGTGAAAATGATTGTTGCTTTACAAGAAGTAACAACTCAAAGGTGATGACGAAAGTTGTCGCCTTTGTTTTATCGACAGCAAGCTAAAACACGTATATCAGCCTTTGATGTGATGTCTTGAAGTGACTCGGTGCACAAGTTAGTAAGTGCAATTACAATCTTGATAAATTGGGATATATGTTCGCAGTAAAATTGTGAGACGCTTGATTAAGTGTTAGTCGAATCACAAGGAAGTTGAATGCACCACTTTAATATCCGTGCTCTTGAGTATTTAAACGCGTTGTCAAAATATGGGTCGTTACGTAAGGCATCTAAGATGATGAACGTTGATCCTGCGGCAATGAGTCGAATGCTGACACAATTAGAAGCGCAAGCGGAAATGAAAGTATGGGAGCGCAACAACCGCCAATCACTGTTAACCGAAGCGGGTAATGAGCTGCTGAATTACTACCGTTCCATTGTTCGTGGAGAGGCGGCAGTGCTTGCTCGACTAACCAAGCTTAAAAACCTGAAAGGAGGCAATGTCAGCATTGCCATCGGTGAAGGGTTTATTACCAACTTGGTGTCAAAACCGATGCAAACCTTCATGACTCGTTATCCTGATATCAATCTTTCTATTGAGATCGCTGGAGCATTGGATGCAGTCAAGATGTTGGAAGATCAACAGATAGACTTTGCGATTACCTATGCGTCTGCACCGCACCCTAAACTGCACTCTCACGTTGAACGCAGCCATCCGCTCGAATTGATTGCTCCTAAGGGGCATTTCCTTACTATGAAAGAAGCACCAGTGGTAATGCAGGATATTCAAGACGCTTCTCTCGCCTTGATCGATAACTCGACTGGTATGGGGAGGCTGGTCAAGCAGGCCGAACAAATGTCCCATCTTACCTTGCAGCCAAAGCTTCAAACCAATTCGGTGACTGCACTGACTAACTTTGTTTCAGCAGGGTTAGGCGTAACCTTTATGCCCAAGCTCACCGTGATCGATGAGATAAAGTCAGGGCAGATTGAAGTGGTTGCGACCGAGTTGGAGATGCTATCGAAGGCGACGGTTAAGGTTCAATCTTTGAAAGGCCGTGCACTCACGCTACAAGCCGAAACCTTGTTGGATTTTTTACTCGAGAACGCCACTTTCTTGAGTCATGACGCTTACAATATCTAGGCTTAATCGATTTACTTAGCGACTCCTACCTAAGCTTTCAAATACCGCCAATATCACAGTTTCAAACTGCCGAATTAGTTTTTAAGTAGAATTGATATTTTATCAACACCATCTCTATTGTTAAGTCAACATGTAAGAAATAAGTTACAAATCATTAACGAAACGAGTTTTAGACTGACAGCTGTGTTCGACAGGTTTTGGCTTTGTCGGGCATTAGGGGAAGAGAATGGAAGTTATTGTAATTGGCAGCGGTGTTATTGGATTGACCAGCGCATGGTACTTGGCAAAAGAAGGTCACTCGGTCACGGTTATTGATCGTCAAGATAGCAGTGGCAAAGAAACCAGTTTTGCGAATGCAGGGCAAATTTCTTACGGGTATTCTTCACCATGGGCGGCGCCTGGTATTCCATTGAAAGCGATGAAATGGCTTACCCAAGAACATGCGCCACTTAAAGTGAAGCCGTCACTTTCTCCTGAGTTGGTGACTTGGGCGACTAAGATGCTCGCCAACTGCAATGAAGCCAAATACGCACAGAATAAATCGCGCATGTTGCGAGTCGCTAACTACAGCCGAGATTGTCTGACTGAGCTAAGAACCAGTGAACAACTGGCTTATGAAGGTAGGCAGAAAGGCACCTTGCAAGTATTCAGAAGCGAAAAACAATTGGACGCTATTCAGCAGGATATGAAGCTATTAACAGAGAGTGGAATCAAACATTCGCTGTTTGACGTTGAGCAATGCCTATCCATTGAACCAGGTTTATCAGATGTGAAAGATAAGCTGGTTGGCGGCCTGTATTTACCACAAGATGAAACTGGTGATTGCCATCAGTTCTGTTTAACCTTGACTGAGAAAGCCAAGCAACTCGGCGTTCAGTTCGTGTTTGATACTGAAGTGGTCAAGCTCAATCATCAGAATCAAACCATTGTGAGTATTACCACGACTCAAGGTGAATTCAAAGCGGACGCTTACGTGGTCGCTTCAGGCAGTTATTCTCGAGACTTGTTGAAGCAAGTCGATTTGTCGATACCTGTCTATCCAGTGAAAGGGTATTCGCTAACACTACCGATCGTGAGTGCAGATAAGTCGCCGACCTCTACAGTAATGGATGAAACCTACAAGGTAGCGATGACTCGTTTCGATGACCGAATTCGTATTGCAGGGACGGCAGAGCTTGCTGGCTTCAATTATCTTATTCCTGAAAAACGTAAAGCCACGATTGATATGGTGATTAAAGATCTTTTCCCACAAGCGGGTGACTTTTCTAAGGCTGAATACTGGACTGGGTTAAGACCAATGACACCAGATGGTACGCCTATCATAGGAAAGACGCCTATCAAGAACCTATTTACCAATACGGGCCATGGAACTCTAGGTTGGACAATGGCATGTGGCTCAGGAAAGATCTTGGCAAGCGTGGTCGGTGGCTCTGCCAGTGATATTAAAACTGATGACTTAAGTATCCATCGCTATATGTAGTGAGATGATGCAGTGATAATTAAACAACCCCATTCTTAAGCTTTAGAATGGGGGTTATGGGTTCTGAGGGAGATGATTATCTGGTGGTGGTTTCTAGCACATGGGTAAATCTATCCCAGGATTTTTGGTCAGCTTCTTGTTGATAGTTGTTTGAGCCGAAGACGGTGAAGGCGTGTGGCGCACCACTATAAGTGATCATCTCATGCGGAACTTTGGTTGATTCAAGTTGAGCGGCGAGGCTTCCAAAGTCGTGCATTGAGATCATGGCGTCTGCTGTGCCATGGAATACGACAACTGGGGCTTTGGTTTGCGAGTAATCTTGTCCTTTCGGTGTCGATAAACCACCGTGGAAGGTAACATAAGCTTTCGAAGGGATACCTGCACGAGCCGCTTCTAAAACGGCAGCGCCGCCAAAACAGTAACCCATCATCACGTTATTATCTAAGTTACCTCCAAGCCTTTCGGCTTCCATTGCTCCCGCATTAAGTAGCGTACGTATTTTTGCTCTGTCTTTATACAGTTCGCCGGTGTGTTGCTTTTTGTCTTTCACTTCTGTTGGACGAATGCCTTTACCAAACAGGTCGATGGCGAACACGTTGTACCCAAGCTCATTGAGCATCTCAGAACGTTTCTTCTCGTAATCGGTTAAGCCATCCCAATCGTGTACTAATAGCACTAAAGGTGCTTGGTCGCTGGCTTCACTCCAATAGCCTTCGTAATCCACTCCATCCACTTGGTAAGTGACGTTTTCTCCTGAAATCGCTGAGATGGGCAGTAAAACTGACAAGCAGCCGAGCATAGTGAGTTTTCGCATACGTTATTCCTTTCGATGACAATTGCCGTTCCAATCGAAAGTATAGATAACGCGATGATTCTCGCCAGATTTCTGTCTTTAATTTGAAGTGTAAGAGTAGAGGTAAAATACGAAAGTGAAACGCTAAAACAGCCATCACGATCAAGTGTGATGGCTGTATGACGGTGTTCTCAGATTACGGAAATTCGAATATCCAGAGCTCGGTGTGACGGGGCAATTACCAGGAAGCGTTAGTCGTGCTACGGCACATATCTGGATATTTTCGCTGATAGCGTGGCAGCATCGATTCGTTACCTAAGATACCGCCTTGGTGAATGTAGATAATGGTTTTAGTTGGGTTATCTTCTTGCCATTGTTCTAAGCATTGCCACATCAATGGGTCGTAAAGCAGGTCAAACTCGATGTCGGTTTGCTCTTGTAGATCCAACCAAGTTTGATAATCCTGTTGATACAATTTTCCAAAGTGGTGTTTGGTTTCGAGCGATAAGATCTGTGGATGTTCGGTTTCACCTAGCTCATTAAATTGCTGCGTTAAATAGTCGCTGCCACCAACACAAGCACACGTTAATACCGGGATGTTGTGCAGCTTTAAATGCTTATGAAGATAGAGAGCTGTGCTACCTGTCCCTGCGGGGAGTGCGACCACAAAATCGTGTTGGTTTTCGAAGCGAGTCCAGCTCAGTATTTCCATTGCCAATTGCTTAACACCATACTCAGCAAGCTGAGAGCGTCCACCCTCTGGTAACACAATGCAGTGGGAGTCAGGTTGTCTTACTTGCTCAATATACTCTTTAGGATGAAGCTCAGAGCCTGTCTCTTTGACTGAAATCACCTTAGCGCCAAGGTCTACTGCACCACGGTAATTACCTATTGGGCATTCTAGTAGCCACTCGGGAAGATGATCGACGTAGAACTCAAGCGTCCAACCTTTGATCTTTGCCAGTGCCGCGAGTGAGAACAGAGAGTTAGCCTGCGCAGAACCATAGCTGATCAAGGTTGTGGTCTCTGGGTGCTCGTCTTCAAGCAGCTTCATGAACTTGCGGGCTTTGTTACCGCAAAAGTGTGAGTGAAGTTGATCGTCACGCTTTAAGAAAAAGGTGTGGTCGTTAAATTGATGCTGAGTTACAGGGCTATTATTTAGTTTCATCGCACTTAAACAAAATGCTGACTAAAGAGCCAGCATTTTTAAATCAAATAGGACGGACGAGTATCTAGTAGCCAGAGGCGGCTGTAAACCAACTAAATCAAGTTTTCGTTCGATATTGACGCGGATGAATCGGCTTGAAAGGTGATCTTGGCTGTGCATCCACCACAGCTGCGATTAAACAATTCAAAGTCCCAATGAAAACGCTGACACAAGTCATCGACAATCAACAAACCTAGCCCGTGTCCATTCGGGTTGTATTGCTCCTGCAGGCCTTCGCCTTGGTCTTCAATAATAAGACTGTCTTGAGAAAGGGTAATAGTTACTGTACCGCTATTAGTGGCTGCAATCGCGTTTCTTAACAAGTTACCGACCAACATATTCATGATCGCGCTGGTGGATTGAATGGTTGGTTCTGATTGAACTTGTAAGGTTATCGCGACTTCCTTCTCGTCAGCCTGCAACGAATTTTTAGAAACGATAGTCTCTAGCTCTTGCTGGCTGAATAAACGTAGCGGTGCATCGTCACTGTTTCTTTCATAGCGAACGAGACCAAGCAGTGCATCGACCATTTCAGACATTTGAACAATGGCTTCATCAATACGTTCAACCTGACGAGATTGAAATTCGGTTGTTTCGCTTCTCAGTAACAGTTTGTTGGCACCACGAGCAACAGTCAACGGAGTTCTTAGTTCATGACTTGAGTAGCGTGCGAAAGCTTGCTCGCGTTTTACTAGAGAATTGATTTCTCTTCTGTATTGATTGAGTTGATCCGTCAACTGACGAAACTCCACCGCCGCATCGTCATTCACTCCAAATTCTTCGTTTAGATTGAGCTTATTGGATTCAAGCTGTTCAGACAGGGAGTTGAAGGGCTCAATCAGCCGTTTAGACAACCGATAGAGCAGAGCTCCGAAGCTGAATATTAGAATAGAGAGAAGGGCTAATACAAATGTGGTGGCATAAACGAGCTCAAAGACACTAAGCTCGACACGGTCTATTTCAGAAAGCAGAACAATAGGGTGAGTTCTACCTTCATGAGTATACTCGCCAACATAGACCATACGAGATTCTGGATCTTCACCGACCTCACCAATGAAATTTTCTTTGCCTTCAATATACTTTAAATACTTTTTCGGTAGATAGGAAAGATCGTTGTAAGCGATAGTCAGGTCATCAATACGAAGCTCTCCACTTTCGCCTGACTGGAATAACCCGACTGCATAGTTGCGGTCAATTAGGATGCGTCTTTCACCCACGCGGTCTTCCGACAAGTACAGGGCTGTGATAAATACCACATAGACAAATACCGACACAATTACGGCCATTAACCCAAAGAAAACCGCTAAGCGGCCCGTTAGGGTTTTTGTGCTTGTAAGAACATTTGAAATCAATTCGATGGCTCCAATCGGAAGCCAACTTTAGGCACCGTAATTAACATCTGAGTGTCAAAAGGCTTGTCGAGTTGATTACGTAACTGATAAATGTGACTGCGCAACACATCATTGTTGGGCTCGTTTTCTTCCCATAACTTGTAGGAAATAGCTTCACGAGTGACTACTTCAGGTGCGCTTTGGCACAGCATCTCAAGTATGGTGTAAGTGGTTGGATTGAGCGCTAGTAGTTTATCTTGGCGGTAAGCTTTACGGGTTTTTTGGTCGATGGTGAGTTCATCGAACTGAAGTTTTGAAGAGGCGACTTTTCCGCGGTAACGACGGACTAACGCGTTCATTCTTGCTTCTAGAATATCCAAATCAAAAGGCTTGGTGAGGTAATCATCGGCACCGTGTTCAAAGCCTTTCAGCATATCTTCTCGGCTATCTAAGGCGGTCAGCATCAAAATAGGTGTCGCGTTACCTTGGTCTCGCAGTTTATTACAAACCGTTAGGCCGTCCATTCTCGGTAACATTAGATCCAATATGATGATATCAAATGAGTTTTCCAACGCGAGTTGTAGGCCAAGTTCACCGTTGTCTGCGTAATCGAGTTCCATGCCAATACACTCAAAATAATCAAACAAGACACCTGCAATTTCACGGTTATCTTCGACTAATAGAACTCGTTTCATTTTGATTCTCATACAGAAATAGACAGTAACATTATCCTGAGTGAGCGTGAAAAATATGTCAATAACATAACTTTCACTTATGGGAGGGTAGATTGGCTTCAGATTAAAAAATAGAAGAACGTATTATGTCTGAACTTCATATTAGCCGCCCTAAGATATCTACATCGCAGATCAATCCTGCGGTCTCTTTGTCTATCATTGTGCCTTTTTACGATGAACAAGAGGTATTGGAAGAGTTCCACTCTCGCCTTACCAAGGTGCTTGATAGCTTACCGATCACGAGTGAGATTGTTTATGTCGACGATGGCAGCAAAGACAACAGCTTGGACTTGGTGAGTTCATTCACTTCAATCAACAGCTCAATCTCGGTGATTGGTTTAAGCCGTAACTTTGGTAAAGAGTCAGCCATGAGTGCTGGCCTTGAGCATTGCCGAGGACAAGCGGTGATCTTGTTAGACGCAGACCTGCAAGATCCGCCGGAGCTGATCCCACAAATGGTTGCCAAGTGGCGCGAAGGTTATGACGTCGTCAATATGCAGCGTAGCCAGCGCGACGGTGAAACATGGTTTAAGAAGTTTTCAGCAGCGAGCTTTTACAAAGTAATGAATGTGGCGGCGAAGATTGATGTTCCTGAGAATGTGGGTGATTTCCGACTGTTAAGCCGGGAAGTTGTCGACCATATCAATCAGCTTCCAGAGCGTAACCGCTACATGAAAGGCATTTTTTCATGGCCGGGTTTCCGACAAGCGACGCTCCAATTTAAGCGTGATGCTCGCTTCTGTGGTGAGACCAAGTGGAACTACCTCAAGTTAATCGGATTGGCGATGGATGGGATTACCTCGTTCTCTATCCGACCTCTGCGTATTGCGACGGCCGTTGGTGGTTTAGTGGCGCTTACTGCTTTTGTGTATGGCGTCTTCATCGTATTCAAAACCATTATGTTTGGTGAGCCTATCACGGGTTACCCGTCAATGATGGTCGTGCAACTTGCCCTTGGAGGTATTCAACTCCTGAGTATTGGTTTAATGGGGGAATACATAGGTCGTATTTTCATTGAAACCAAGAATCGTCCTTTGTATCTGATCCAATCGGTGGTCGATACCCCTGCATTAAAAACACATTTCAAATTAGAGGAGTCAGCATGAGCCTGAACAGAACGCACCTATGGTATTTGTTGGCTTTTGCACTGGTTCTAAGACTCCTATCTTTGGCGACTTATCCGTTAATGGATACTACGGAGGCGCGCTACGGAGAAATGGCTCGCTTGATGGTGGAAACCGGCAATTGGTTAACACCTCAGTTTGATTACGGCATTCCTTTTTGGGGCAAGCCACCGTTGTTCACATGGATGAGTGCTGCTGGTATTGAGCTGTTTGGTTTGAGTGAGTTTGCTGTTCGTGCACCTCACTGGTTAGCGGGAGTAGCGACAATTTTGTTAACCGCTTACATGGCGAAGCGAACTGGGCAAAGTGCGTTGGTTGCCGCGGTAGTGTTGGCGACATGCGGTATTTTCTCTATTGCCGCGGGCGCTGTGATGACAGACATAGCATTAACCTTAGCGATGACCATTGCCATGTTAGGCTTCTACTTGTGTTGGCTAGGAGGAGAGGGTTGGAAAGGTGAAGGCAGTGCGAAGACTAATCGATCTTGGGGTTATGTTGGTTTCATTGGCTTAGCACTAGGCTTGCTTGCAAAAGGGCCAGTAGCGATTGTGATCATGGCTATCGCAGTTTTCCCTTGGTTAGTATTACAACATGGCTTCTTTGGCGCTTTCAAAGTGCTTTGGCAACGCTTTCCATTGTTGTCTGGCTTGGGTGTGATGCTAGCGATTGCTTTGCCTTGGTACATCATGGCTGAAATGGCAACACCGGGCTTTATTGATTACTTTATTGTTGGCGAGCACTTTAAGCGTTTTGTTGTGAGTGGCTGGGAGGGCGATTTATATGGTTCTGCCCATGACCAAGCAAGAGGTATGATCTGGCTGTTTTGGCTTCAAGCGGCTGCGCCGTGGTCGATTGTATTACCTATATTGGCATTTGCTCGACGTAAGAAAATTGCAGAAATTAATACTGAAAATCGCGGCTTGTTTTCATTTCTTGTCTGTTGGTTGATTTCACCTCTGATTCTTTTCACTATGGCGGGCAATATTCTCCCAGCTTACGTCCTGCCAGGTATTCCGGCTCTTGGCTTGTTGATTGCTATACTCGTAGTGGAAAAAGATAAGAAGTGGTTCTCGAGCGTGGCTTTGGTTCTACCTGTGTTACTAATGATTGCGATGGTCTACCTGAATCTCGGCAAGGCGAACGAGAAAAGTGACCGTATTATCTTCGAACAGATTACGGATTCTGCGCCAAGCTTTTACGTGGGTAAACGACCATTCTCTGGGCAATTTTACAGTCATGGTCAAGCGAAAAAACTTCTCGATATCGAGCAGCTAGATGGCATTGATAAGTTCTATCTGATTGGTAAAAGATCTGAAGTGGAAACCAAGATAAAAGAGAACGCATTAACGTGTATTCTAGAGCCAACGGTGAAAATAAAGCGTGCTTTATTCAGCTGTCATAGCTCAAGCATCAAGCCAAATCTATCGTTGAGTCATATTCAAAGTGGCAACGATGTTCAGCGTTAACTCGGGGTTACGAATGTTCAACAACAAGCTTCAAACGCACAGTCAGAGGTTACAGTCCCACCACAAGGTGGTTCGATTTGCTGTGGTTGGTGTTGGTGGGTTTGCTGTTGATTGCTTAGTGTTTGCGTTACTGCATTATGCCGTTGGGCTGCCTTTGATGAGTGCACGGATAGGATCTTTCATTGCAGCCGCCACGACAACGTGGTTTGGTAATCGAGTGCTAACTTTTGACTTCAAAGGGCAGGGTAGTTGGTCAGAGAAGTTGATTCAGTGGCAAAAGTTCATGTTTTCCGCATCGATATCGGCGATACCTAACTTGCTGTGCTTTAAGCTGATGACGGAATTGCTTCCTGCATTTACTGGCGCTCTGTTTATCGCAATGGCCGTTGGTATCTTGGTGGGCATGGTCACTAACTATTTGTTTAGTCAGTATTGGGTCTTCACCCGTTAAGCTCTCTTGTAATCAATTAGCCAAGTGAAACCTTGGGTTAGTGATCGGTAACAGACACAAAAAAGCGCAGCTAAATAGCTGCGCTTTGTATTTTTATGATAACCAAGTAAATGGGGTCGCTATATTAACGCTGTGTTGCGCGCTGGCGATTCTTTCCGTTACTTGCAGGTTTACCACCTTGACCATTACCCGCTTTGCTACGGTTTGGCTTGCCATTCCCGCCGCCATTGCCTTGAGATTGCTGACTAGCAGGGGCTTTTTTGATGAAGCCAGTCGCTGGTTTATTACCATTACCGTTCTGCTTTCCGTTGCCCTGGTTGCCGTTGTTTTGGCTACCTGTTGGCTTCTTACCACCCGGTTTAGGCTTATTGCCACTAGGCTTAGAATGGTTACGTGGGCTTTCGCCACCAAGACCCGGTTGAGCTTTACTGTGCTTAGTTGCGAAACGTTGTGAACCATGACGACCAGACTTACGACGCTGTGCTGGTGTTTGAGCCTCAAAATCTTCTTCTGGCACTAAGCAGTTCGCTTTGTCACCAATTAGGTGCTTTTTACCCATGCTGATCAGTGCTTCACGGATGATCTTCCAGTTTTCTGGATCGTGGTAACGAAGCAATGCTTTATGCAGACGACGTTGACGATCGCCTTTAGGCACTGGAACATCTTCACGTTTTTTGTATTTCACGCGCTTCAGAGGGTTAGTCTCTGAGTAGTACATCGACGTTGCGTTACACATTGGCGATGGGTAGAAGTTCTGTACTTGGTCACACTCGTAGTTGTGCTTTTTCAGCCACATTGCAAGGTTAAGCATGTCTTCATCTTCTGTGCCCGGGTGAGCAGAGATGAAGTAAGGAATTAGATACTGTTTCTTACCGGCTTCAGCGCTGTACTTCTCGAACATCTCTTTGAAACGATCGTAAGTGCCCATGCCCGGCTTCATCATCAGGTCCAGTGGGCCTTTTTCAGTATGCTCTGGAGCAATCTTCAAGTAACCACCAACGTGGTGAGTCACGAGCTCACGAACGTATTCTGGAGATTCAATCGCTAAGTCGTAACGTACACCAGAAGCGATCATGATCTTCTTAACGCCCGGTACTTTTCTCGCAGAGCGGTACAGGTCAATGGTGTGTTGATGGTCTGTGTTTAGCTTTTCACAGATTTTCGGGAACACACATGATGGGCGACGACAGTTAATTTCAGCTTTTGGATCTGAACAACCTAAACGGTACATGTTCGCCGTTGGGCCGCCCAAGTCAGAAATAGTACCTGTGAAGCCTGGTACTTTATCTTTAATGTCTTCGATCTCATCCAAGATAGATTCTTTCGAACGGTTCTGAATGATACGACCTTCGTGCTCTGTGATTGAACAGAAAGAACAACCACCAAAACAACCACGCATGATGTTAACCGAGGTTTTGATCATGTCGTATGCTGGGATTTTCGCTTTGCCGTACATAGGGTGTGGAACACGCTTATAAGCAAGGCCAAACACGTAGTCCATCTCTTCTGTGGTCAATGGAATTGGCGCTTGGTTAACCCAAAGTTCGCGATCACCGTGACGTTGAATCAGAGCACGACCTGAGTACGGGTTTGTCTCAAGGTGCAGAATACGGCTAGCGTGAGCGTAAAGAATACGGTCATTGTTTAGCTTTTCGTAGCCTGGGATACGAACTGCTGTTGTTTTTGCATCGTGACGAGAAGGACGAATCGTAATCGGCTGTGCTTTTACTTCTTCTTTTTCGTCTTTCTTGGTATCACACTGGGTTTCAACTTCGTACGGGTTCACCGGAACGTACGCTTTGTTCGGCTTTTCGATACGAGAAGAGTCAATGATCTTGAAGCCCTCTGGGGCCACAGGAAGATTGATAGCAGTACCGCGGATATTGGTCAGCGTAGACATGTCTTCACCATCAGCAATGCGGTGTGCTACTTCAACTAGTGCACGCTCAGCGTTACCAAAAAGAAGAATGTCTGCTTTTGCATCAAACAATACAGAGCGACGAACTTTATCTGACCAGTAATCGTAGTGAGCCACACGACGTAAGCTCGCTTCAATACCACCAAGCACGATTGGCGTGCCTTTGTAAGCTTCACGACAGCGTTGAGAGTAAACCAGAGTTGCACGGTCAGGACGCTTGCCACCTTCATTGTTCGGTGTGTAAGCATCATCGTGACGTAATTTGCGATCAGAGGTGTAGCGGTTGATCATGGAGTCCATGTTACCCGCTGTGATGCCGAAGAATAAGTTAGGTTTACCTAGCTTCATGAAGGCATCTTTATTGTCCCACTTTGGTTGAGCAATAATGCCCACGCGGAAACCTTGAGCTTCAAGCAGACGGCCGATGATAGCCATACCAAAGCTCGGGTGATCGACATACGCGTCACCAGTTACAATAATAATGTCACAGCTATCCCATCCAAGAGCATCCATCTCCTTTCTACTGGTAGGCAAAAAGGGTGCTGTTCCGTAGCACTCGGCCCAGTATTTTTTGTGTTCGTGTATAGGAGTGATATCGCTGTACATATTTCAACCTCTGATTTTTGAGGCGGGAATTATAGCGGCATGAGCCTAGACTAGCCAGTAGAACATGCCCCTGTTAGTTCTGGTGTCTTTCGTCTTTTTACGGTAAATGGCGACAAAAGAGCCATACAACAGCATAGTTGAAGCCCTGAGTAACGTCGCTAATTTGTGATTTTGATTAGTGTTCGCAGCAGTTTTTGATATTATTCGCGAAAATAAGTCTGAAGAAGTAGATCCACAATGGTCGAAACGTTATTAGTACAATTTGCTCCGATGCTTTTAGGAGCCCAACTGATCTTAACCCTTATCTTGGTGAAAGGGGATATTTGTCCAGGGCAGCGTGGCCGTATCCACAAGATGTTGCCTGCGATTGGCGTGCTGTGGCTTGCCGTCGCTTCAGTAAAAATTGAAGCCTTTCTGGTCGTGTTTGCGATCTTTTACTTCTATTCTCAAGTCCAAACCAAGAAGACACGCGATTCTGGCCCTATTTGGGTGATGTACTTAGCTTGTGGTTTGGCATTGTCTTACGTGGCTATTCAAGCGACGGAACAAGCAACTACTGTTGGCATTATCACTACTGTATTGCTAGTGGCACTGTTAGGCTCAGCGTTTGGACATTTATTGCTGACGATTGCAAGAACACGCTTACAGGCATTTCACCGAGTTCTGCCCGTTGTTGGTGTGCTGACGGGTATGTTAGTGGTTTTGGCGACAGTCGTGAGTGTTTATTCTCTTTCTGAAGCTCAATTAGAGCCTGTGATTTCAACGCTACTGTTCAGCTTTGCTTTGTTAATCTCCGCTATCGTGGTTTGGTGTTGGCATTTATTGTTCGTTAAAACCCCGGAAAAACTGCAACTGACAATTTCGTTACTGATGTTATTGGCGGCAGCTGTGGGTTTAACGCCAGTGTGGGCACTTTAATCGCGCACTTTCATTAATTACGTACGCTCATTAATCACGTATTCTCTTTAAGAAGTGTGATCAGTTTTTTAGCATGGCGTTGGTAAGCGTTCTAAACTTAATTCTAGTCGGTGTGTTCGTAAGGAGTACGAGATGGATTTAAGCAACGTCAAAGGTTTCGATAGCATTATCTTGCTGGGAATCGTGAATGAAAAACTTCGCCTAGAGTGCGATAGCTTTGAAGAGCTGATCAGTATGTATGAAATGGATATAGAAGGTGTCGTGGGTAAGCTGGATATGCTTGGCTATCAATACGACCCATTGACTAACCAGTTTAAGTCTTATCCAAGATAGTCTATTTTCGCGAATCAACAGATATCGAAAATCATCGGTACTGAAACTAAAAAGTCACAGATTATCTGTGACTTTTTAGTTTCTGGCGTTTGCCTATCCGATTTAACACAGGCTTAAGCTAGCCCAATAATGAATCTCTTAAACAACCTCAATGCCATCTAAGTGACTCTTACTTTGCTGTCTTGCTGTGCTAAAGAAAGCCTGCAGGTAACGTTTGTCTTTTTCTGAGTTTCTTACCGCTGCAAACAGTCTTCTTGAAAGCCCTTTACCTAGCGGCTTACTGGCTATCAAACCTTGTCTTGAGAACTCACTGATCGCCCAGTTTGGTAATGCCGCGACCCCTAAACCCGCTGATACCATTTGCACCAACATCAAGGTGTTGTCTGCTTGTTTCCATTTCTTTGGTTCCACACCTGCTGGTTGCAAAAAGTGTTTCACGACGTCTAAACGCTGTTTTTGAACTGGATATGAGAGCATGGTGAGATCGCTAAGATCTTGCGGATCAATGCTCGCTTTATCGGCCAAAGGCGAGTTGATCGCGGTGATAAGGCGCATCTCAAAATCGAACAGCGGTTCGTAGTGAACTTCAGAACGAGGCTGTATATCTGAGGTGATCACCAAGTCCAATTCACCAGCCATTAATGCCGGTAGCGGTTCAAAACCAAAACCTGACGAGAAATCTAGGGTCACGCTTGGCCATGCAACTTGATATTCCTTCAAAGCGGGCATTAGCCATTGGAAGCATGAGTGACACTCAATCGCCATGTGCAATCGACCATTCACATCCTCTTTCAGGCTCGCCAACTCATTCTCTGCTTTAGCGATTCTTGGCTGTATCTCATCTGCGAGCTTAAGCAAGATCTCACCCTCAGAGGTGAATTTCACTGGCCTAGTTTTACGCAGGAAAAGCTGACCATCAATACGTGCCTCTAGGTCTTTCAACTGGTGAGACAGTGCCGACTGAGTCAGGTGAAGAGAGGTTGCAGTCGCGGTTAGTGAGCCGCTGTCTCTTAAGGTAGTCAATGTTCGAAGGTGTTTAAGCTCTATCATGAGTATTCCTCATATTCCCTAAGCCAATTCAATATTTCTTAATAATCACCCTACGGGGTTTTTTATCATTTGTAAACGTCTAGATGTCCAGATGGATTTGGTTTGTTCATCTTCGGTCTGTTCAAGATGAATATTTTTAATAAACAAGATGAATATTTGGACGTTGTTCATCGTTCAGATTAGGTGGCTAGTTTAGCCATCCAGACGCCTTTTTGTAAAAGTAAAAACCATGACAGGCAGTCTGACCGGAAATTAAAATTATCGAATAAGGAACAGGCTCATGACGACAACAACGCATATTCTTGGCTACCCACGTATCGGCGAAAAACGTGAACTCAAATTCACACTAGAGAAGTACTGGCGCGGCGAGATTGGTCAATCTGAGCTCAAGCAGCTCGGCAGCGAATTGAGAAATCGTAACTGGAATGTACAAGCCGACGCGAATCTAAGCTTTGCAACTGCGGGTGACTTCGCATGGTACGACCATGTTCTAACAACGACGTTACTTTTAGGCCATATACCTAAGCGACACGCAGGTGGTAGCGAAGACGAAAAAGCCTTCCCAGACTTAGATACCTTGTTCCGCGTTGGTCGCGGTCAATCTCAAACTCAAATACAATCTCAAAGGCAGCCAACTTGTTGTGGCGCTAAGCATAGCTCTGAAAGCGCTAAAGATGGTGCAGCAGCATCAGATATGACGAAGTGGTTCAACACTAACTACCACTACATTGTTCCTGAGTTCAGTAAAGACGACACCTTTGAAGTGAGCTGGCCGCAGCTGTTCGATGAAGTAAATGAAGCGATTAAAGCAGGACACAAAGTTAAGCCAGTTCTTCTCGGCCCGCTGTCTTACTTATATCTAGGCAAAGAAGTGGAAGAGGGCTTTGACCGTTTAACCTTGTTGCCGCGTTTGCTTACTGCTTACCAAGCGATTCTGGCTAAACTTTCCAAGTTAGGTGTTGAGTGGGTGCAAATCGACGAACCTATCCTTTCTCTGGAACTTGAAAAACGGTGGTCTGATTCATTCAAGTTGGCTTATCAAGTGATTCAAGGCGATGTGAAACTGCTGCTTACCACTTACTTTGATTCTGTGACTGATACGTTAGACAAGATCGTGGAACTGCCCGTCAACGGCTTACACATCGATTTGGCTGCCGCACCGCAGCAACTCGATGAAGTGGTGAATAAGTTACCGGAAGATTGGGTACTTTCTGCGGGTGCAATCAATGGACGCAATGTTTGGCGAGCAGACTTAGCTTCTCAGATTGAGTTACTGCAACCTGTGAAAGAAAAGCTAGGCGATAAACTATGGGTCGCAAGTTCATGTTCACTGCTGCATAGCCCGGTCGACCTTGAGTTAGAAGAGACGCTTAGCGAAGAAGTGAAGAGTTGGTTTGCCTTTGCAAAACAGAAAGTGACCGAGGTGAGCTTATTGGGTGCCGCGTTAGACGGCGACCAAAATGCCATTTTAGCGTGTGAGACTTACAGCCAACCTATCGTTGCACGCAAGAGCGCGACTCATGTGAACAAGCCACAAGTTCAAGCTCGTCTTAGCACGATTACTAAAGCGCTAGCAGAGCGCACTGCTCGATACGCAGAACGTGCCGCGCACCAGTCTGAGGTGTTGGGTTTACCGTTACTGCCAACTACAACCATTGGTTCGTTCCCACAGACAGGCGAGATCCGTGTTCAACGTAGCGCTTACCGCACTGGCAAACTGAGTGAAGCGGAATATAACACTGCATTGAAAGGCCATATTGCGGATGCCGTTAAACGTCAAGAAGCACTGGATTTGGATGTGCTTGTTCATGGCGAAGCTGAACGTAACGACATGGTGGAGTACTTCGCAGAAAACCTAGCAGGCTTTCAAACCACTAAGTTTGGTTGGGTACAAAGCTATGGCTCACGCTGCGTGAAGCCGGCGATTGTGGTCGCGGATATTGAACGAGAAAAACCAATGACGGTGGAATGGTCGACCTATGCCCAATCTCTGACCTCGAAGCAGATGAAAGGGATGCTGACAGGCCCAGTCACTATCTTATGTTGGACATTCCCACGTGAAGATATCTCGCGTAAAGAGATCTCCAATCAATTGGCGTTTGCGCTGCGCGATGAGGTGTCGGATTTGCAAGACGCAGGTATTAACATTATTCAAATTGATGAGCCTGCTATTCGCGAAGGTTTGCCACTGAAAAAGCGTGACCATGCCGAATATTTAGAGTGGGCAGTGGATGCCTTTAAGATTTCAGCAGCGAGTGCCAAGCCAGAGACTCAGATCCACACACACATGTGTTACAGCGAGTTCAACGAGATCATTGATTCAGTGGCTGCGCTAGATGCCGATGTGATTACCATTGAGACTTCTCGTTCGAACATGGAACTGCTGAAAGCGTTTGAAGAGTTCAACTACCCGAATGCGATTGGCCCCGGTGTTTACGATATTCACTCGCCGAACATTCCTTCAGAAGAGTGGATTGTGGGTTTACTTAAGAAAGCGGCAGAAAAAATCCCAGCAGAACGTTTGTGGGCGAACCCAGATTGTGGGTTAAAGACACGCAACTGGGCAGAGACAGAAGCCGCACTAACTAACTTAGTTTCGGCGACTAAGACACTGCGTAAAGAGTGGGAAGCCGCAGAAGCTTGAGCATAACTAATACTAGGGTTTGATTACCCGCTAATCCACGATGAACTACAAAAAAGGCCTCGCAAATGCGAGGCCTTTCTGTGTGATGCTTGTTCGAATCTAGCTGCTGCTCTGGCAAGTATCTTTGCTGATCAGCTTCTCAACCATCAATTGTCCGCGAGTGTTGCGAATCTTGATGTTGTAAGCCAAGCCCATGTCTAGGTTTGCTCTTACTTCTGAGTTGGTGCAGTAGCTATTCACACTCATATCGACAACTTGGTTTAAAGGCTTAGCACCTTTTGCATCTTGGTTGTAAATCATCATGATCTCAATCACGGTGTTTTTCGCAAGCACACGCATGACCGACAGTGGGCCATACTCAATCGGCAGGCCTGCAGATAAAACGCCAGCACGGTGTTGTGCCATCATTTCAAGCTGTCTTTGTTTGTCTTGCTCGCTTGAAGCACAGCCTGCAAGCAGAACCGCTGCCAGTGAGCCAATAATCCATTTTTTCACGTTAAAATACTTTCTTGAATGGTTTTACAATCACATTTTGGTAAACGCCAGCATCAATGTACGGGTCAGCGTCTGCCCATGCTTGTGCATCTTCCAAAGAGTTAAATTCAGCAATCACAGTTGAACCTGTAAAGCCCGCTTCGCCAGGGTTATCTGAGTCAATAGCTGGCATTGGACCCGCTGTTAACAGTCGGCCTTCATCGTGAAGTGTTTGTAGGCGTTCTAGATGTTGTGGGCGAACACTTAGGCGTTTTTCTAATGAATTTTCGACGTCTTGAGAAAAAATCACGTACCACATATTGAGATATCCTTATTTTACTTCACTAAATTGAGGGCGTTTAAATTCGCTATCTTGCTAATTTACGCGAACTAATTGGTATTGGAAGAGCTAATGATAAGAAATTGTGAAATGGTGCGGGAGAGTGAGAAGGTCTTTAGCATTTTTAATCGAAATGGCTAAAGACCTTTCAGTGCGATAGGGCTGTCGAAAGTACTATTTATTGATTGGGCGAGGCTTACCACTTTCATCAACCGCAACGTAGTTGAATGTCGCGCCACACACCTTGTAGCGGTCACCGATACCGTGGTCAAGTACAGGCTTAACCCATACTTCTAAGTCGATATTCATCGAGCTGCGACCAATCTTAGTGCAGTCACCATAAACACACACAACATCACCCACTGAAACCGGCTGTTTGAACTCGATACTCGATACTGAAACCGTGACTATCTTGCCGTTAGAGATCTCTTTAGCCAATATTCCGCCAGCCAGATCCAGTTGAGACATTATCCAACCACCGAATATTTGACCTGCTGCATTGGTATCAGAGGGCATCGCCAAAGTGCGAAGAAGTAAAGAACCAATCGGGTTCAAAGTTGATTGAATAGTCATTGTTGTACTCTTAATGGTATTGATTGTTTTAAATTTAAATAGATGTGTTTGCGGGACTCGCGGTGGTCGTTTTTTAACGTATTCAACGAACACAAACAATCAGTGGCCAATGATCACAAGTATCATTGGCCACTGTTAAATCGCATATTGATAATAATTGTATCAAAAAGGGGATGAGGACTCATCCCTAAGGGTTACTTCTCGTCGGTATTTTTATCCGTTAACTCTTTCTGCTGATCTTTTTGTAGATGCTGGTCTTTTGGTAAATGCCTGTAGATATAAACACCCGTTAGCAAGGTAAATGCAAAAGTAGCGATCAGTAAGCCAAATACTTTGAAGTTGACCCACACATCCAAAGGCAGGTTGAAAGCAACGTAAACATTGAGGATTGCGCACAATGTGAAGAACAGAGTCCAAGCCCAGTTGATCTTGCCCCATACCGAATCAGGCAGTGTGATCTCTTTGCCTAACATACCTTTAATCGCTGATTTGCCCATGATGTGACTGACGGTCAGACCAATAGCAAACAGTGCGTAAACGATGGTGACTTTCCATTTAATGAAGTTGTCATCGTGCAAGAAGATGGTCATGCCACCAAATACGGCAACCATTAGAAAGGTGATGACCTGCATTTTTTCGACTTTCTTGTAGATGAAGTACGTCATAATAATTTGAACTGCAGAGGCAACGATCAAAGCACCGGTCGCGGTATAGATGTCGTACATCTTATAAAGCGCAAAGAAAATAATGAGAGGAATGAAATCAAGAATTTGTTTCATGAGACACTGACTATCCAGTTAGTTGAGTTGATGACAGTCTAACGAAAACTGTCTCGATGCTAAATAGCCCGAGACAATTGGGTGCCAATTAATTCAATCTAACCGCTCATCGTGTTTTACGAGTTTTAACAGGTTATCGCATTGACGAGGTTTGGTAGCGAGGTATCAGCTTCTTGATGTCTTCAAGATAACCTTCGCTTTTCAAGCTGTCTAAGGTGTTTTCGAGTTCTTGTTCGCTCATGGCAAAACACGTCGATTTACCTGTCGTTAGGTCGAGATACTCGTGATATTCACGCTCTGTGAAGTGGCCAATTCTGTCCATTAATAATGTTTTAATTCCATGGTGAATCAAGCCGTAATACGTATGTCTTTGTAAGGTCATAGCCTATCCTCCGTGACAAGCTGCAGTGAAACTGTTGCAACCTGCTGTATATTGGTTGGGTTATCTATGACAAAGCAATTCGAATGCCATTTTCTCCAACTGAACAGAATAAATACCCGACTAAATAGAATTGAACTTCTTTTCAAATAGTTAAAGGAAGGTACGTTCTATTCTCTGACAATCAATACGAAACAGACCTCAAATAGTTTCATTTTGAGAACGGTAAAATTCTCATTATGACGCTCTACTACCGCTTATAGTGTGAGCCTTTCAACGGTGATGCCGCTAATCGACCAGCCAATCAACCAGCGTAGATAAGGATGTATTTTGTCGATTCTTGGGTTGCAGCAAGAAGTAACCATTTCCAGAGAAGACACTGCCTTCGCTCACTTTCACCAATCTACCCAAATCAATATCTTGCTTGGCCAGCGTGATGTCGCCAATGGCAATACCAAACCCTTGAATGGCGGCGTTCATCGCTTGATCGAGTGTCGCGAATTGTTGGTTGTTCTTGCTTGAAAGGTCGTGGCTGCCTATGTGTTCTAACCAAAGTCGCCAATCACTTTGCTCGTTGTTGGCGTGTAGCCAAGTGTATTGGGCAAGCTTGTGTGGCTTGATGATGGTCGACGCGTCGTTGACAAGATGGCTCTGCGTAATGCTTTGTGCTTGGCAAACGGGCGCTAGCTGCTCGTTAAACAATAATTGGCTGACAATCGATTGTTGGTTTGGCTTCTTACCATAGGTAATTACGGCGTCAAACGGATCAAAGCTTGGTTCGAAGACGTGCTTGATGGTCGACGTGAGTTCGACATCAATTTCGGGATAGGCTTGCTGAAAAGACATCAACTTAGGTAGTAACCAAGAGGTAATACAGCTCGGTGCGTTGAGTTTGATCTTAGAGGGAGAGCTAGCCACTTGATTTAGAGCCGATTGCAGCTGATGAATCGTTCCTTGTATCAGGGGAACCAGTTCTTCTCCTTTCGGCGTTAAAGACAACCCACGAGCATGGCGATAGAAGAGATCACAGCTAAGGCTTTCTTCAAACGACAATACCTGACGGCTCACTGCACCCTGCGTAACATTGAGCTCATGTGCCGCGCGTGTAAAGTTGAGATGCCTTGCCGTCGACAAGAACGCGAGTAAGGTTTTGGTAGAAGGAAGTGTGCGATTCATATCTTTACCTATGACTTTTTATCATGGCTATTATGTGATTATTTCGATTCATTTATCAATAGTGTTCTGTTTGAATGTAAATACTTAATCATCATTTGTGATTCAATATGTGTATAAGTCACATTTTTTGAATATGAAGGCAATGATGAAGACATTGTGATTTTGTGAAAGGGATAGCTTCTTGACATCTTTTATTGATAGCTTAGTGCCTCAGGCTGTAAAAAAATTAATACCTTATCAATCGGCAAGAAGAATTGGTGGTGATGGACGTGTCTGGTTAAACGCCAATGAATTGGAAAGCTCGCTGTTTCTAGGAGAAGCAAGCCACAACCGATACCCAGACTTCTTACCACAAGATATTGCTAAGGCTTACCAAGATTACTGTGGCACTGATGCCTCGACTGTTGCTGTTCGTGGTGCAGATGAAGCGATTGATTTGCTGATCAGAACATTCTGTAAACCGGCGAGCGACAACATACTTATCTGCTCTCCAACGTATGCGATGTATGAGTTTTGCGCTGATGCATTGGCGATCGATACCTTGGACTCTCCGTTGCAGGAAGATTTCAGTCTTGATGTCGCTGATATCGTGAATAAGGCAGAACTGGCGAATATCGTGTTTCTTTGCTCACCAAACAACCCAACGGGTAATGTGATTCCTAAATCGGATTTGATTCAGGTACTGGAAGGCACGATTGGGAAGTCGCTAGTGGTCGTCGATGAAGCGTATATCGAATTTGAACCACAAACGTCAGCCGTTAGCCTTATTGAGCGTTATCCGCACTTGGTTGTGATTCGCACCTTGTCTAAGGCATTTGGATTGGCTGCGGTTCGCTGTGGTTTTATCCTAGCGAGTCAAAATGTGATGCAGTATGTCGCGAAGCTGATTCCACCGTATCCGATGCCAGATTGCTCATCGCAAATCGTGCTAGACGCTTTGTCTGATGAACGAGTCTCAGTGATGCAAGACGCGACGCAGAATCTGGTTGAGCTGCGTAACTGGTTTGCTTGTGAGTTAACGCAGTTTGATTTCATCGAGTCTGTTTACCCTTCATCGACAAACTTCATTTTGCTGCGTCAAAAAGCTGGGCACGAAGTGTTCAGTGTCTTGGCGAAGGATGGCATTGTGACAAGGAACCAAAACCATGAACCTGCTTTACGTAACTGTGTTCGAATCAGTATTGGTAGCCAAGAGAGCATGCTAGAAGTGATAACGTCACTAACACGTTACCAAACCGAATTAGAACAGAGTCAACAAGGCAAACAAATTCAACAAGCTCAACATAAAGAAACTCAATCTCAACTCGATAAAGATCATATCTAGGATGGCAATGATGAAAAAGATAATACTAGGACTCGCTTGTGCGGCCGCTTTACTTGGTACAACGGTACAGGCGAAAGAAATCCGTTTGGCGTCGGACTTTACGTATCCGCCATTCAACTATAAAAACAGCGACGGTGTGCCTGTCGGGTTTGATATTGAGATAGCTGATGCCTTGTGTGAGCAAGCTAAACTCGATTGTACTTGGGTTTCACAAAGCTGGGATTCTCTAATTCCAAGTTTGTTGGCAAGAAAGTCAGATGTGATTATGGCTTCGATGCGTATTACTGAAGATCGTAAGCGTAAGATCTTATTTACTGATAAGTACTACCAAACACCAGCCGTATTTGTTGCTGTTAAAAGCGCGGAGTTCAGCGTCGATCAGGCAGGCTTAGCGGGCAAAACCATCGGTGTTCAGCAAGGTACGATTCACGATCGCTACGTAACCGACAAGTTTGGCAGTGTTGCCAACATTAAGCGTTACACAGGGCAAGATGAAGTGTATCTGGATCTGAAAAACGGCCGTCTAGATCTAACCTTCGGCAACTCAGATCAACTATCATTGGCTTTCTTAGATAAGAAAGAAGGTGAGGGCTTTGAATTCAAAGGCAAAGCAGTAACCGATAAAGCTTACATTGGCGAAGGTACGGCGTTAGCACTAAGAAAGCAGGATTCAAAATTGGCGAAACAATTCAATGCCGCGATTGAAGAGATCAGAGCAAACGGTACTTACGACAAGATCGCTGCTAAGTACTTTACGTTTGATATCTACGGGGCTGATTTGTAATTCGTCTAACGCCTAAAAATTAGAACACTAAAAACAAAAATCCGAGGGCTGTAAGGCGCTCGGATTTTCTAGTTTATGCTGGTGGTGTCAATTCAAGTCACCACCAACTTAGCGCTTAATATTACGCTTGCTGTTTTTGTAGCTCAGCTTCTTTCGCTTCGTCTTCAATTAGAGAGTCAACGATAACTGCACATGCTGCATCACCAGTGATGTTCAGAGCAGTACGGATCATGTCGAAGATACGGTCTAGAGCGAACAACAGAGGTAGACCTTCGATAGGGATACCAGCCGCTAGAAGAACCGCAACCACTAGGAAAGAAGGACCTGGAACACCCGCTTGACCAACTGCGCCTAGAGTCGACGTTACGATGATAGCAACGTAAGCGCCCATAGAAAGGTCGATGTTGAACAGCTGTGCAAAGAAGATAGCAACTAGGCCGTAGTAAATTGCATTACCAGACATGTTGATTGTCGCACCAAGTGGCAGAACGAATGAAGCCGTAGAGTTGCGAACGCCAAGTTCTTTCTCTACCGTTTCCATTGTTACTGGTAGTGTCGCCATTGAAGATGCTGTTGATAGTGCAACCGCTTGAGGCTTCTTCATTGCCACTAGGAACTTCTTAGCTGAAGTCTTAGTGAAGATTTGAATCATCAGTGGGTAAGCAACAAAGCCGAAGATAAGAATCGCAGCGATGTAAACAATGAACAGCTTGAACACGACCATAAGCGCGCCAAAACCAAACGTACCTACTGCTTCAGCCATTAGGCCGAATACGCCAAGTGGTGCAATGATCATAACTTTGTTGATCATCCATACCATAGCGTCAACGATAGCATTTACACCGTTGATGATAGGGTCACGTTTCTCTTTTGCTTGTTTAGAAATCGCAATACCAAAGAATAAGCAGAAAACGAGAATTTGCAGAATGTTTGCTTCATTCAGTGATTGGAAAACGTTGGTAGGGATCATGCCAGTGATGGTTGCCCAGAACGTTGGAAGTTCGCCTTTCGCAGCGTATTCTGAAGAGAACATACCTTCAACGCCAGAAACATCGATACCACGACCGGGTTCGAACACTTCACCCATTACAAGCGCTAGTGCTACAGCAAGTGCAGACGTTAGTGCAAAGTAACCCAGTGTTGTTACACCGACTTTACCAGCCGATGAGCTATTACCTAGACCTGCAGCACCTGAAATTAGGGCAACCGCGACTAGAGGAATAACCAGCATCTTGATCAAATTGATGAAGATAGCACCCAGTGGAGCGAACATAGTTGCGCTGTCACCCATCATCGCACCGACTACAGTACCGATGATCATTGCAATAACGACTTGAATGCCGATGTTGCTTAGTAAACTCTTTTCTTTTAACACTTCCATAACCTCTGTGCTACTAAATATAAAAATCCCAGAACTACTCACCAATGTACGATGTACCATTGGATTAATATTTCGCGACGAGTTTTACACGTATCCTTTACATTTATCAATATGAGCAGAGGTGAAAGTCTCTGAAAAACAGGTGGTCTAATGTCATTTGTTGATTTTGCACAACAATGCAATCGTTTGCTTTTTGATTTGTCATTATTTTTATAAATGGTGGTGATGTTTTGGTGGGGTATTATAGATGTGCTACAGGTTTGTATGAGGTGTTGTTTTTATCAGAAATTTAACAATTGAGAGGGTTTGGACGTGTTCTCGGAGAAAAACTCCCACAGCGCAAATTATCGCACTAGTGGGAGCCTATTTATTATTTTTGCGTTGCCGCTTTCATTGGCGTAACAAACTCCGCAAGTGCTTTAAGCATTGCTTCTGGTTGTTCAACGTTATTTTCAATGATTTTCACAACCGCTGAGCCAGAGATAGCACCTGCAGCGCCAGCTACAATTGCTTCTTTCACTTGTTCAGGAGCCGAGATACCGAAACCAAGCAGTGCTGGTGGCGCATCGAACTTGTTCAAACGATCAAGCAGTGCGGTTACTGGCATGTTTGCTTTTGTTTCTGCACCCGTTACGCCAGCACGAGAAAGTAGGTAAGTGTAACCACCACCAAGTTCAGATACTGACTGAAGTGTTTCATCGCTCGCTGTTGGTGGAGCAATAAAGATTGGATGAACGCCAAACTTCTTCGCAGCAGCAACAAATTCGCCGCTTTCATTGGTTGGTACATCAGCAATCAATACTGAATCGATACCTGCTTTTGCGCAGCGTTCGTAGAAGTTCTCGATACCACGTGCGTACACCAAGTTCGCGTACATCAGTAGGCCGATTGGCAGCTCTGGGTATTTAGCGCGAATTTGACCGATAAGATCGAAACACACATCTGGCGTTACTTTAGAATCTAAAGCACGAATGTTTGCACCTTGGATTGTTGGGCCATCTGCAAGCGGATCTGAGAATGGTATACCAAGCTCAAGTGCATCTGCACCCGCTTCAACCAAGGTTTCCATGATCTTAAGAGACTGTTCAGGGTTAGGATCGCCAACCGTTACGAATGGTACAAATGCGCCCTGATTTTTTTCAGCTAAGCGAGTGAAGAGTGATTGATAGCGATCCATTATAATGCTCCTTTCTCTTTAAGAATGTCGTGTACAGAGAAAATGTCTTTGTCACCGCGACCAGATAAGTTAACGACTAATAGCTGTTCTTTCTCAGGGTCGTCGTGAGCCATTTTAACTGCATGAGCCAAAGCATGAGATGACTCTAGCGCTGCGATAATACCTTCTTTACGTGCAATCAATTGGAACGCTTCTAGCGCTTCGTCATCGGTCACGTTGTCGTATTCAGCACGGCCAATCGCATTTAGGTGTGCGTGTTGAGGACCAACTGATGGGAAATCTAGACCCGCAGATACAGAGTAAGACTCTTCTACTTGGCCGTTCTCATCTTGCATCAGTGGGGCTTTCATACCGAAGAAAATACCGGTTTTACCGTGTTTAAGCGGCGCGCCGTGTTGGTCAGTATCAATACCTTTACCAGCAGGCTCTACACCGATTAGGCGAACAGACTCTTCTTCAATGAAATCAGCGAACATGCCGATAGCGTTTGAACCACCGCCAACACAAGCGATAACGGCATCAGGAAGGCGACCTTCACGAGCTAAAATTTGGTTTTTCGTTTCTTCACCGATCATGCGTTGGAAATCACGAACAATCGTTGGGAATGGGTGAGGGCCAGCCGCAGTACCCAGAAGGTAGTGCGCGTCTTCATAAGTTGCAGACCAGTCACGTAGTGCTTCATTACATGCGTCTTTTAGCGTTGAAGAGCCAGAATGAACAGGGATAACCTCTGCGCCCATTAGCTTCATACGGAACACGTTCGGGCTTTGACGTTCAACGTCTTTTGCACCCATGTAAACACGACACTTAAGGCCCAATAGAGCACACGCTAGAGCAGTAGCAACGCCGTGTTGGCCCGCGCCAGTTTCAGCGATGATTTCTTGCTTACCCATACGTTTAGCAAGCAGCGCTTGGCCAAGTACTTGGTTGGTTTTATGTGCGCCGCCGTGAAGTAGATCTTCACGCTTTAGGTACAGTTTGGTTTTTGTACCTTTAGTCAGGTTACGTGCTAGCGTTAGTGCCGTTGGACGACCTGCGTACTCTTGCAGAAGCGTCATGAATTCACTGCGGAACTCAGGATCGGCTTGTGCATCGATAAATGCTTGTTCTAGTTGGTCTAGTGCTGGCACTAGGATCTGCGGTACGTATTGACCACCGTATTCACCGAAGTAGGCATCGAGTTTAGCCATTGTGTTATTCCTTCAATTCTATTGATGTGTATTCACACCAAGTCATTTAATCTTGCTTGAGCTTCGCAAAAGGCAAAGCCCACAAATATGTTTTTAGTTTCTGCTTTCTGCTTTCTGATTTCTAGCGCCGAGTTTGGACTAGTAATTACGAATCGCTGCAAAAGCGCGTTGCAGTTTGTCTGCGTCTTTTTTACCCGGAGCTGATTCAACGCCAGAGTTTAGGTCTAATCCTAAACAACCCAACTTAGCGGCTTGGTTAGCATTTTCTGGATTTAGGCCTCCCGCTAACATGATTGCGCTTTGGTTGTTGATTAGGCTCCAATCGAACGCTTGGCCTGTACCACCCGTTTGAGAACCCACTTTAGTATCTAGTAGGTGACGAGTCACGTTGCTTTCTAGTAATTCTGGTAGCGAGCTCTCAGCATCGGGAGCAACACCATAAGCTTTCCAAATCTCAACGCTTTCAGGCAGTGACTGTTTTAGTTCATCGACATACGCTTGAGACTCATCACCGTGCAATTGCACAGCGAACAGGCCTAGCTCAGAAACTGTTTTCGCAACGTCTGCCACGCTGTGGTTTTGGAACACACCCACGTAGTTCAAAGGTGCGCCGCTCATAGTCAAACGAGCCGCTTCGATATCCACATGACGCTTAGACGCTTCAACGAAAATCAGACCACCGAATACCGCACCAGCTTGATAAGCTTTCACTGCATCATCAGAGTGAGTTAAACCACACACCTTGTTTTCGCCCAGCGTTACTTTACGCACCGCAAGCTCAAGGTTCTTTTCTGCCATTAGAGAGCTACCGATTAGGAAGCCATCTGCAAACGTTGAAAGGTCACGAACTTGTTGATGTGTGTAGATGCCAGACTCTGAAATCACGACTGCGTTTGGAGCCAGTTCGCGAATCAGGGGCGCCAACTCTTTAGTACGGTTTAAATCAGTCGAAAGGTCACGAAGGTTACGGTTGTTAATGCCGATTACTTTCGCGTTTAGAGCGACTGCGCGGTGAAGTTCTTCTTCGTTGCTGACTTCGGTCAATACACCCATGTTGAGTGAGTGAGCGACTTCCGCCAGCGCTTTGTACTCTTCGTCATCTAATACCGATAGCATTAGCAAGATAGCATCAGCTGAGTAATGACGAGCTAGGTACACTTGGTAGGTATCAACCATGAAGTCTTTACACAGGATAGGCTGCTTAGCAATGCTGCGAACCTTAGGTAAAAACTCAAAGTCACCTTGGAAGTACTTCTCGTCTGTCAGCACAGAAATCGCGTTTGCGTGGTTGTTGTAAACCGACGCAATGTAGTCGAGGTCAAACTCGTCACGGATTAGACCTTTTGACGGAGATGCCTTTTTACATTCAGTGATGAAAACTGTTTGCTCTCCGCTCAGAGCATCATAAAAGCTGCGGTCTGTTGCAGCTAGTGACGCTTTAAACTCATCCAATGGCTGAGTCTGCTTACGTGCTTCAACCCATTGGTATTTATCACGAACGATTTTTGCTAATACTTCCGCCATTTCAGCTTCTTTGACTGAAACGTGGGTCGACAGTTTATCGGTAGTCTGTGTCATGTTCTTTGTCTCAATTCGTCGTTCGTTAAGCGTGTGCAGCTAGCTTTTGTACAAGCTCGTACGCTTTGCCAGAGTTCATCGCGTCAATCGCTTGCTGTGCGTTGGCTTTTAGGTCTTCGTGACCAAACAGACGCATCAATAGAGCAACGTTGACTGCCACTGCGCCAACTTGAGCATCAGTACCTTTACCCGTCAGGATATCAGTTGTGATGGCTTTGTTCTCTTCTGGCTCGCCGCCCTTAATCGCTTCAAGAGGGTGAGTGTTCAAACCAAAGTCAGCCGGTGTCACTGTGTATTCGTGAATCTCGCCATCTTTGATTTCAGCAACGATAGTCTCGCTGTGAATCGCCACTTCATCTAATCCGCTACCGTGAACAACCGCAGCACGCTTCATGCCCATTTGCAGCATGGTTTCTGCGATAGGGCGAACCAACTCTTTGCTGTAAACACCCATTAGCTCGATGTTAGGGCGAGCAGGGTTAATCAGTGGGCCAAGAATATTGAAGATAGTGCGCGTTTTCATGGTTTGACGAACCGGCATCGCGTGACGTACACCGACGTGATACTGCGGAGCAAATAGGAATGCTACGCCAAGCTCATCAACAGCCGTACGTGTATCTTCTGCTGTCATCGCTAGGTTGATACCGAACGAATCCAGTAGGTCAGAAGAGCCTGATTTGCTCGATACGCTACGATTACCGTGCTTCGCGACTTTTAAGCCACATGCTGCGGCAACGAACGCAGAAGTCGTAGAGATATTAATGGTGTTGTGACCGTCGCCACCTGTACCTACGATGTCAGCGAAATCGTAATCAGGGCGCGGGAACGGGTTAGCATTCGCAAGTAGTGCTTTTGCTGCACCTGCAATCTCATCGGGCGTTTCGCCTTTGATTTTTAGTGCAGTCAATGCAGAAGCCATCAAGATTGGGTCTAGTTCACCCTTGATGATCACATCAAACAATTGTTGGCTTTCTTCTTGAGTAAGAGACTGCTGTTCGTAAAGTTTATTAATCTGTTCCATGATCGTTTCCTATATCGTCTTTTTCTCAAGAGCCCATTCGATCGCGTTTGCTAGAAGCGTTGCACCGTAGGTCGTCATAATTGATTCAGGGTGGAATTGGAATCCACACACCTTGTCTTGTTCTTGAACCACTGACATCACCAAATCATCGACTTCAGCGGTCACCGTTAGGCTATCAGATACATGCGTTGCCACTAAAGAGTGGTAGCGAGCGATAGCCAGTGGCGAAGGTAAGCCTTGGTAAGTCGCATGGTTTTGGTGTTCCATCATCGACACCTTACCATGAATGATTTCGCCAGCGCCTGCAACGGTGCCGCCATAGGCTTCAACAATTGCTTGGTGGCCTAAGCAAATACCAATCATTGGTACTTTACCTTTTAGCAGCTGAATCAGCTCTGGCATACAGCCCGCATCTGCTGGAGCGCCAGGGCCTGGCGAAAGCAGTGCAACAGGGTTGTCTAGTTCGTTGATCGCCGCTTCAACAACCTTTGCCGGAATGTTGTTACGGTAAATTTTTACGCTGTGACCTAATGAACGAAATTGGTCTACAAGGTTGTAAGTGAACGAGTCGAAGTTATCGATGAATACAATATCAGCCATGATTACGACTCCTTTTTATTTGGTGTGCTTTGGCTTGGTGCCGTATTTTTAGTATGTGCAGCTTGAATCGCAGAGATAACCGCTTGTGCTTTGCCGCGAGTTTCATCGGCTTCTGCTTGTGGATCTGAGTCGAATACCACACCAGCGCCAGCTTGTACTTGCGCCATGCCATCTTCAACGTAAGCAGAACGAATTACGATACAAGTATCTAGAGTCCCTTCACCAGTTAGATAACCGACTGCGCCACCGTAGCTGCCACGACGCGTTTTTTCTACGTCACGAATAAGCTGCATTGCGCGGATTTTTGGTGCGCCCGTTAGCGTGCCCATGTTCATACAAGCTTGGTAAGCGTGCAGGGCATCTAAGTCTTCACGGAGCTGACCAACAACACGAGAAACTAAGTGCATTACATGGCTGTAGCGGTCAACTTTTAGCAAGTCTGCTACGTGACGAGTGCCAGCTTCGGCAATACGTGCCACATCGTTACGCGCTAGGTCGACTAGCATCATGTGTTCCGCGTTTTCTTTCTTGTCGGTACGCAGTTCAAGTTCGATACGGCTGTCTAGGTCGAAATCGATTTGACCGTCAGGGCGCTTACCACGACGACGAGTACCAGCAATTGGGTAAATTTCGATTTGGTTGGTTTCAGTTTCGTACTTCAGTGCACTTTCTGGAGAAGCACCAAACAGAGTAAACAGCTCGTCTTGCATGTAGAACATGTAAGGGCTTGGATTACTTTGCTTGAGTTCTTTGTAAGCCGCCAGTGGAGCAGGGCAAGGTAGCGTGAAGCGACGTGAAGGTACCACTTGGAATACATCGCCTTTAACTACGTACTCTTTTAAATCACGAACCGTTTGGCAGAAGTCTTCATCTGAAACGCTTGGTACAGCGTCAACATTGTCTAGTGGCGTAACTTCTGTGATGGCTTTCAATGACTGACACTGTGTTTGAATGTCGGCTAGGCGCTCTGTTAATTGCGCTTTGATGCTGTCATCTTGAGCGAACAAGCTCGCGTGAAGTAGGCCTTCGTTCTCTTGGTGGTCGAAACGCAATAGTGTTTCAGCTACGTAGAAGACAAAGTCAGGGCAGTTGTTAGTCGCTTCAGCATCACCTAGCGGCTCAAAGTTTGCCACGATGTCGTAAGCGAATAAGCCCGCCATGAATAGCGCGTGTTTGTTATCTGCGTCTTGCTCAAAGCTGTGCTGAACTAAACGTAGAGCATCAAATGAAGAGGCTTCTCTTAAACGTGAGTCTTCGTCTAATTCGTTGCTTGGCTCGACAAAAGTCAGCGTCAAAACGTTATCAGTAAGGTCAGATTTAATTTCTGATTTCACGTTTTGAGTGAGATGTTCGATAAGCGCTTGACCGTTTTCAGTCAATGCTTGAAAGGTTACTTCATGTCCGCGACATACGATGCGAACAGCAGAGTCGATAAGGAGTAGGCTTGTCAGGTTCTGTTTAGATTCAATCTCGGCAGATTCCAACAAAAGACTATCAGTTTTGTTTTCACACAAAGTATGGAAAACGCTGGTTGGATCTTGCGAGTAAGGAACTGAAGAATTGATGACCTCAATGGTTCCCAGCTTTTTGATTTCAATGGCCTTGTTCACAAGACCTCCTTTATGATTCTTTGAATTTCCTGCCGTACATAGTCGCATAAAGATACCTTTCACCCAATCTAGAATATGGTCAATTCGATGATTTGTTAGTCAGTTGAATGTGAGATGTTCGACAAATTAAAAAGCCCGCTATTAAAGCGGGCTTAGTGATAACTTTTTTATAAACAAACTGTTTAACTAGAAGTACACGTTAGCCCACCAAGAACTTGTCCAAGTGCGCCACCAATTAAGCTCAGAACTTGCTTCTACTGAAGAAAGTTCTAAAACTTTATCTTTATGGTTTTGGTTAAATTCTTGTAACATGGTGAACCTATCAAATGTGATACTTCGTATTTGTGTACTAGTTAACTAGTTTTCTGCTTGCGGGTCAAGTGTGTTGACACAAATATAACGATAAAAATTGAAAACAATGAAAAAGAATATATGAGAATTGATCTACATAGTCATACAACAGCCTCAGATGGCCGACTTACTCCACCTGAGCTAATTGACCGAGCGCTTGGCTTTAACATCGAAGCGCTAGCGATTACAGATCATGACACGACTGATGGGCTTGCTGAAGCACGCAACTATATTGCTGATAACAACCTCCCTATTCAGCTGATCAACGGCATTGAGATTTCGACTGTTTGGCAAAACAAAGATATCCATATTGTTGGGTTAAACGTTGATCCTGAGTCACCAGAGCTTAAAGCGCTCATTGAGCAACAGAAGCAACACCGCATTGGACGTGCAGAGATGATTGCTCAACGTCTTGAGAAAGCGACTCGTGAAGGAGTGCTAGAAGAAGTTAAATTGATTGCGGGTGATGCGCCTATTACTCGCGCTCACTTTGCTAAGTGGTTAGTCGACAACGGCTACGCAAAAACCATGCAGCAGGTGTTTAAAAAGTTTCTTACTCGCAATAACCCAGGTTATGTGCCGCCTACGTGGTGTTCAATGAGTGATGCTGTCACGGCTATCCATGCTGCTGGTGGACAAGCCGTGCTCGCTCACCCTGGGCGATATGGCCTTACAGCCAAGTGGGTTAAGCGCCTGCTAGCGGCATTTGTTGAAGCGAAAGGGGATGCGATGGAAGTTGCTCAACCTCAGCAAGCGCAACAAGAAAGACGCACACTCGCGGATTATGCTATACAATACAAACTATTAGCCTCCCAAGGCAGTGATTTCCATTACCCATCTCCGTGGATGGAACTTGGACGGAATCTCTGGCTACCTTCTGGGGTCGAAGAAGTATGGAAAGATTGGGAGTTTCAAACGGTTTCACCATCTGAATAGTCTTTAGGTGAGCCAGCTCCTTCTGATGATAGAGTCGAGAGATTCGATAACGAGGATCAACAATGAGCCAGTTTTTTTATGTACACCCAGATAACCCACAAGCACGCTTAATTACTCAAGCGGTTGCGATTATTCGCAATGGCGGCGTTGTGGTTTATCCAACAGATTCCGGTTATGCGCTGGGCTGTCAGCTTGAAAACAAACAAGCACTTGAACGTATCTGTAAAATTCGTCGCATCGATGACAAGCACAACTTCACCTTGTTATGCCGTGATCTTTCTGAATTATCACTGTATGCACGCGTCGATAACGTGGCTTTCCGTCTACTGAAAGCACACACGCCAGGTGCTTACACGTTTATCTTTAAAGCAACCAAAGAAGTGCCAAAGCGTTTGATGAACGCCAAGCGTAAAACGATTGGTATTCGTGTCCCAGACAACAAGATTGCACTCGACCTGTTGGAAGCGATGGGCGAACCATTGATGTCGACGTCACTGATTCTTCCGGGTAACGAGACTACGGAGTCGGATCCAGAAGAAATTCGTGACAGCCTAGAGCATGCGGTTGATGTGATTTTGAATGGCGGTTACTTAGGTGAGCAACCGACGACGGTTATTGACTTCAGTGACGATGATGCCGTGGTTCTACGTCGTGGTGCGGGCGATCCTGCGCCGTTTGAATAATCGCTTTACTGATTAACAGTCTGTAACGATACAGCAAACCTGCCACAGTAAATAACAAGTGCTTTTTGGCAGGTTATTTGCGATAATACGCGACCGCGATTTGGTCGCGAAAAATTCATTCGACGTCTGTGAAGACGACAATTAGGTAGAAAAGAGTAAATGAGCGAAAAATTACAGAAGGTTTTAGCGCGAGCTGGTCACGGTTCTCGTCGTGAACTAGAAGGTTTAATCAAATCTGGTCGTGTAAGTGTTAACGGTCAAGTTGCGAAACTGGGCGAGCGTCTTGAAGACGAGAACTCAGTGATCCGTATCGATGGCCATACTGTTTCAGGCAAGGCTTCTGAAGAAGTGGTTTGTCGTGTACTTGCTTACTACAAACCTGAAGGTGAGCTTTGTACTCGTCACGATCCTGAAGGCCGCCGTACTGTTTTCGATCGTCTACCTAAGATCCGTGGTTCTCGTTGGATTTCAGTTGGTCGTCTTGATGCAAACACATCGGGTCTTTTGCTTTTCACTACTGATGGTGAGCTTGCAAACCGTCTAATGCACCCAAGCCGTCAGGTTGAGCGTGAGTACCTAGTACGTGTATTCGGTGAAGTGACTGAGCAAAAAGTTAAAAACGTTACTCGTGGCGTACAACTAGAAGACGGCATGGCTCGTTTTGAAGATGTGGTTTACGCTGGCGGTGAAGGTATGAACCATACTTTCTACGTAGCGATTAACGAAGGTCGTAACCGTGAGGTTCGTCGTCTTTGGGAATCTCAAGAAACGACAGTAAGCCGTCTGAAACGTGTACGTTACGGTGATATCTACCTTGATAAGAAACTGCCTCGTGGTGGTTGGAAAGAGCTAGATCTTCAAGAAGTTAACTACCTGCGTGAGCTTGTTGAACTTAAGCCAGAGAAAGAGACACTGTTGGATCTTGATCCTTCAAACACTTCTCGTAAGCGTGAGCGTTCTCGTAGCCAAAAAATTCGTCGTGCTGTTAAGCGTCACGAAGAGCGTGCAAACGCACCAAAAGGCCGTAGCAACCAAACTAAGCGTAAGAAGCCTGCAACTCGCGGTACTACAACACCTGATTCAGGTCGTAGCGCTCCAGCTACAAACAAAGGCAAACCTCAGGCTAATAAAAGTAAGCCTAAACTGAACAACGGTCGCCCGGCTAAACCAGCTAAGCCAAGAACACGTCAGTAATTACATAAGTTCTTACGTGTAAAGCTTCATTAGCTGAAAGCACTGAATACTAAAAAACCTGCTCACTGAGCAGGTTTTTTTACATCTGAATCTTCGGTTTTCATCCGCTCAATACCGCTCGGCATTGAAGGTCACCTTTCACAACTAACAAAGTATCAAGCCCCTTTGAGTCGTCATTCCCTAGAACGAGGAACGAGTGTCATAGGGAATCTCAAGCGCGGCCGAAACAAAAGTCGTCTGTTACTTATGATTCGAGAAGTTATCGCCTTTCGCCAATCGGTCGTAAAGCACAACATTCACTGATGCCGCTAGGTTCATGCAGCCGTTAGTCGGAACGTAAATCGTCTCACGACAGAAATCTGTGATCTCTTTCTTTAGCGTGCCATCTTCTGGGCCAAAAATGTAAAACGCACGTGGTGGGTGCTTGTAATCAGGTAGAGGCTTAGCACCTTCAATCAGATCAACGGCAACCGGCACGCAGCCTACTGGAATAATATCTTTCAGCTCTTCAACACCAATTAAAGGCAGGGCTAGGTGCTTTTCTTTGGTGTCGGTATGGAATTTTCGCGCATGGTCGTAGCGTGTGCCAGTGTAAAATACAGAGTTGGCGCCGTAGCAGCCAGCAGCTCGCATTACTGAGCCAACGTTTTCAGGCGTCTTTGGGTTAACTAGGCCAATGCAGGCATAGCCTTTTGATTGTGTGTCTGTTTTTGCTTTGGTCATAATCAGTGAATCTAACGTTGATGATGAAAGTAGGTAGTCATGATGAGAAACAGCGTGATAAAAATAGCCGAGCAACGGGCTCGGCTAACTTTTAACTCGCGTACATGAATACTTGTTTACTCATGCAGATGAGTGTCAATAGCGGTACTAGTCGCGCTTCCACAGCATGTGACAGAACTTATGCTCTGGATCACGGCTGATTAGCATGCGAGCAAATACGTCGTCTAGAACGTCATCAGCTTCATTCACAAGACCAATGCGCACTTCAGCGTAGATCTCTTTGTCGACTTCAAAGCCAACATGTTCAACCCAATCATCGCCAGTTTCAACAAGCTCTGCTGCGCCACGATCTTCAAACTGAGCTGTGAAAAGAATCACGTCTGCAGGTTCTAGGTTGTCAGGTGCCATCTCTAGGAAGATGTCGTATGCAGTGTCAATTGCGTCGTCATAAGACATTAGGTCGTTAGCTTCGGTCATAATAAGTATCTTAGCTTGCGCGGTTCATGTATTTACGTTCAGCAGTGTTTACTACTACTTTGTCGCCAGTCGCGATGTATTCAGGTACTTGAATAGTAAGACCTGTAGAAAGACGAGCAGGCTTAGTACGAGCAGACGCTGATGCACCTTTGATTGAAGGATCAGTCTCTTCGATAACTAGCTCAACAGATGTTGGTAGCTCAAGCGTTGCAGCGTTGCCGTCGATAAGGATCGCGTACATGCCTTGAGTTTCTTCGTTGATGAACAGCAGTTCGTCTTCGATAGTCTCACCGTTGAAGATGAATTGTGTGTAATCTTCGTTGTCCATGAAGATGTACTCGTTGCCATCAACGTAAGAGAACATTACTGCACGCTTAGTTACGTCAATAGTTTCAACAATTTCGTCGGCCTTGTGGCGAACTTCAGTTTTAACGCCAGTTGCTACATCGTTACCACGGAAGCGGTAAATCTTTTGGCCGCCACGGCCGCCTGGTGTTGTTACTTCGATATCTTTAACGATCACTGTTTTGCTTTCTACTGTGATAGCAAAACCTTTTTTAATTTCACTTGCTCTAGGCATTTTGTGTTTGTCCTTAGTGGGTCTATCCGCTGATTATATCTCGGAGATGCTATAAATAGGAATAGCTTGAATCATAAAGTCACCTAGGCGATCATAGAGTTACTGTTAAATCATGATTTTATTTACCGAAACGACCTATGCAGCTACCTGTTATTGACCCAACACAGCCATTTCAACCTGAATTCCAACCTGTGGTTAACGATCTGATTACCTTCTTAAAAGGTGGATTAGGTTCTAATCTACACAGTGTCTATATTTATGGCAGTGTTGCTCGCAAGCAAGCCGTCGTCGGTCGCTCAAATCTTGATGTGGTTGTGGTGACACATCGCCCGTTTCCTGATCAGCGAACCACGCTGTTGAATACCATTAAATGGCGCTTCCAAAAAAGCTTCCCACAGGTGACTCAAGTGGCGATTAAAACCACCTTGGTGAGCGAGATAGTCGATTTCGACAACATCTTCACCTGGGGCTTTATGCTCAAGCATTTGGCCGTATGTGTGCATGGTGAGGACTTGTCAGATTGCTATGGTGATTTTGAAACGAGTTGGGAAATTGCCAAGCATTGGAATATGGATGCGGAAAACTGGTTAGCGGTGTATCGCAACAAGATAGCCCGAGCTACAACGCCAGAGCAACAAGTGGCCGCGCAAGTGATCATTGCCAAGAAGCTGCTAAGAGCAAGCTACTCCTTGGTCATGTATCGCGATAAGTATTGGTTCGATGATCCTGTAGAATGTGGTCAACAGTTCTTGAAGTATCACCCAGATAGAGAAGTCGAAATTCAAAGGTTGGGTATTTTACTCTCAGGTAGACCGATCCCGAAACGTTCGGTGATTGGTATTCTTGATGGCTTTGGTGAGTGGTTAGTTAAGCAATATCAGAAAACCGAGTTTAGAATCGGATAGAGTTTCTTAATCTATCGATATAAAAAAGCAGAGCGAATTGAACATTCCTCTGCTTTTTTGTTTTGATGAAACCTCGACAATAATCTTAGAATAAACCTAATTGCTGTCCACTGACTCGTTCAAAATCTAACCCGATGAAGGGTAAGATAGCTTCAGCGACGGGTTTAATCTGTTTGTCGATGTAATGCTGATAATCAATACCACTCTTTAAATACTCTTTAGGCTCAGGGCCGCTCAGAGTAATCAAATATTCAATACGTCCTTTGTTTTGGTATTGAAGAGGGCGCCCTAACTGAGCATTGATTTCATCGGCCATACGAGCTGCACGAACCTGCGGTGGAATGTTCTTTTGGTATTCATGTAGCTTACGACGCAGACGCTTCTGGTAAACCAGTAAATCGTCATGTTTACCCGCTGAAGTCTCATTTACAAACTGTCTGACATAGTCGGTAGGGTCTTGGTCATGAAACACCATCTCATACAGGGTTTGTTGGAACTGTTGTGCCAACGGCGTCCAGTCTGTTCTTGCACTCTCAAGCCCTTTGAAGATGATTTTCTCTTGGTCACCTTGATTGATTAAACCGGCATAGCGCTTCTTCGAGCCAGTTTCTGAACCTCGAATGGTTGGCATAAGAAACTTGCGATAGTGAGTCTCATATTCCAATTCGAGTATAGAGGTTAGGTTGTAGGTTTCTTTTAAGTGATTCGTCCACCAATCGTTGATGTAAGCGACAAGTTCACTCCCGATCTCGTCTGCTTTTTGCTGATCATAGCTGCCGTTCAGAGACACGAAGGTTGAATCGGTATCGCCATAAATCACCTGATAGCCTTTGTCTTCGATAAGCACTTTGGTTTGCTTCATGATTTCATGCCCGCGCATGGTAATCGATGAGGCAAGGCGAGTATCAAAGAAGCGACAACCAGACGAACCCAACACACCATAAAACGAGTTCATGATGATCTTAATCGCCTGAGAGAACGCCTTTTCGTTCTTCTTCTTTGCCACATCACGTGCAGCCCAGAGGTTTTCGATCATCTCTGGCAGAAAGTGCTTTGAACGGTGGAATTGACCACCTCTAAAACCCTCGACCGCTTGGTTTTCGTCTGGGCCTAGTTCCAGCTTCAATCCTTCAATCAGCCCCATAGGGTCAATCAGGAACGAGCGGATGATTGATGGGTATAGGCTCTTGAAGTCGAGCACCAAAACAGAGTCGTACAGGTTGGGAATTGAATCCATCACATAACCACCGGGGCTCGCAATCCAGTTCTCAGGCTCTAAGTTAGGTGCGACATAACCCGCTCTGTGTATCTGTGGTAGGTACAAATTAGTAAAAGCAGCAACAGAGCCACCAACGCGATCCAGTTCTACACCGGTTAGTCGAGAGCGCTCAATCGCGAAGTCGAGTAGATGAGTGTGTTCGAAGATTCGGTTTACTAGCACGCAGTCTTGAAGGTTGTACTTGGCGAGCGAAGGTTTATCAAACTTAAACATTCGGTTTATCTCATCCATACGGTCGTGAACGTTGTGGATGTCTTTGCCTTCACCAAGCAGCTCTTGTGATACCGACTCAAGCGACCAAGAACGGAAGTGGTAGGTCGCTGTCTTGAGCATATCGATACCATCCAAAACAACGCGCCCTGGAATCGTGATAAAACCTTGCTGATTTTGAGCGGAACTACGGAAAAAGCTTGGTTGGTTGTCTCTGCCGATGTTGAGCTTCACTTCGTTCCATTCTGAACGTTTGTGCAGTAGCCTAAAATCGAAATCGATAACGTTCCAGCCAATGATGATGTCAGGATCAAATTTAGAGAACCAAGCTATCATTGCTTCGAGTAGCGCTTTCTCGTTGGCAACCCATTGGATATTGGTTTCAGCTTGTTGTGCTTCGCCGACCATGATTACTCGGCTGTCCATCGGGCTGTCTAGGCCAATTGAATAAAGCACGCCTTTTTCCGAACACTCAATATCAAGCGAGACCACAGATAGGCTGGGTAAGTAATCACCTGCTCGGCATTTCGCATTTGAGACTCGGCGATGCTGATTTTTTTGCACAGCAGATCCTGTGAACTCAATACTTCCTTTGATAAAACGTTCCATTAAGAATCGATCGGCGAGTCGAATATCGCTTTCAAAGGTTTGGATTTCTTCGTTGTGAAAGGCTTGCGCTAAACCAAAGCTACTTCTCGACAGTGAGGTGTAACACGCGGCGAGGGGTGTTTGCTCGAATGTGGCTAGTTCTAGAGGCTTAAATTGGCAATCAATCGACTCTTTCGCTGCGATTGCCTGACATGCTTCAACGTCAGATTGAGCAACAAAAAATACCGGTTTTTCATTTTGAATTGTCAGCAGAGTAGGGCCTTGAGGGGTGCTTAACCACAAGTCGATTTGTGTGCGCCCTGAAAAATCTCTTGCTTGTCTTGTGAGTACAAAGCCTTGCTGAATATCCAATGTAGTAACCTATTGAAATGGGGGATCGAATACTACCATCTAGCGACCCTCTGCGCACAACAGGCAGTAAAAATACTAACTAAATTCTAGTTAGTAGAGGCAAATAACGGGACTCTATAAGCAAATAAGTGAAATTGTCGCGAATGGTTATTCAATGGTATTGAAAATATCTCTATCTTATGTAATTTTATTGGGTGTTGTTTTAACTGGTTGATTTTTAGAAAAAGCTTGTTGTTTTAGTTAGCTTATTTGTTAATAAGTACTTGCTAAAGTTCGTGTTTCAGCACATATTCAACAGAGCTTTTTTTTAGTAATTAAGTTAAGATGTACTCAATGCTGCGATCCACTGTTCCTTTGTTCAATTGTTTCAAACAGATGAAACGACACAGTGGTTGCAGAGCCAATTAATAGTGTGGAGATACAAGTTTGATAAATGTTTTCCTTGTAGATGATCACGAGCTGGTTCGCACAGGGATACGACGTATTATTGAAGACGTCCGTGGAATGAACGTAGCAGGGGAAGCTGAAAGCGGTGAAGATGCTGCAAAATGGTGTCGTACTAACAATACTGACGTTATTTTGATGGATATGAATATGCCTGGTATTGGTGGCTTAGAAGCAACCAAGAAAATCTTGCGTTTCAACCCTGATGTTAAAATCATCGTTTTAACTGTTCATACGGAAAATCCGTTTCCAACTAAAGTGATGCAAGCTGGAGCTGCTGGTTACCTTACTAAAGGGGCAGGTCCGGATGAAATGGTAAATGCAATTCGAGTGGTTAATAGTGGCCAACGATACATTTCACCAGAAATTGCGCAGCAGATGGCTTTAAGCCAATTCTCGCCTGCGTCTGAAAATCCATTCGCAGACTTATCTGAACGTGAACTTCAAATCATGATGATGATTACTAAAGGTCAGAAAGTGACGGATATTTCAGAACAACTCAATCTAAGTCCTAAAACAGTCAACAGTTACCGCTACCGCTTGTTCAGTAAGCTGGATATCAGTGGCGATGTAGAGCTGACACATTTAGCGATTAGACATGGAATGTTAGACACTGAGACCCTTTAACACTGAGATCGTATAGTGACCAACTTGTTTGACTCAGTCTCATTCCTCAAGACAGTAACAGAGCAGCCCGGCGTTTATCGAATGTATAACGCCGAGGCTGTCGTTATTTACGTCGGTAAAGCTAAGAACCTTAAAAAACGCCTTTCCAGTTATTTCCGTAAAAAAGTCGATAGTGAAAAAACACGCGCTCTAGTCAGTAATATTGACAAGATCGATGTCACTGTGACGCACACGGAAACAGAAGCGCTCATTCTTGAGCACAACTACATCAAGCAGTACTTGCCTAAATACAACGTACTTTTGCGTGATGATAAGTCGTACCCTTATATTTTTATTAGCGGTCACAAGCATCCTCGTTTGTCGATGCACCGCGGCGCTAAAAAGAAAAAGGGTGAATACTTTGGTCCTTATCCTGATTCCGGCGCTGTGCGTGAGACGCTACACCTAATACAAAAAATCTTTCCTGCCCGCCAGTGTGAAGATACGGTTTATGCCAACAGAACACGTCCATGTTTGATGTATCAGATTGGTCGTTGTGCTGCGCCATGTGTTAGCTCAATCATCTCTGATGAAGAGTACAGTGAACTTATCGACTACGTTCGTCTGTTCCTGCAAGGGAAGGATAAGCTAGTCCTTGAGACGCTCATCGACAAAATGGACACAGCAAGCCGAGAGCTTCGCTTTGAACACGCTGCCGCTTTCCGTGACCAAATCCAAGCGATTCGACGCGTGCAAGAACAACAATACGTATCTGACGATTCAATGGAAGATATGGACGTGTTGGGCTTTGCTCAAGAGAATGGCGTAGCGTGTATTCATATCTTGATGATTCGCCAAGGCAAAGTCTTAGGTAGCCGAAGCCACTTTCCTAAGATTCCCAACAATACGGTGCGAGAAGAGGTCTTTTCGAGCTTTTTAAGCCAATACTATCTTGCGCATAATGAAGCGAGAACCATCCCAACTCGTTTGATTCTCAATGCCGATTTGATGGAAGATGTCACACCGATTCAAGAAGCCTTGTGTGAAGTGGCGGGTCGTAAGATTCACTTCAATACCAACCCTTCAGGTACTCGAGGTCGTTACCTTAAATTGTCGAATACCAATGCATTGACGGCTATTACCACCAAGATTAATCACAAGATGACGATTAATCAGCGCTTCAAAGAGCTCCAAGAAGTGTTGTCGATGGATGCTATCAAGCGCATGGAATGTTTGGATATCAGTCATACCATGGGTGAAAGTACGATTGCGTCGTGTGTGGTATTCAATCAAGAAGGTCCGGTGAAACCGGAGTACCGCCGTTACAACATCACAGGTATTACAGGCGGCGATGATTACGCAGCGATGGCTCAGGCACTTGAGAGACGTTATTCGAAGCAACTCGATGTCGACAAGATCCCAGACATCATCTTTATCGATGGTGGTAAAGGTCAGCTAAACCGCGCTCATGAGATCATTTCTCAATATTGGGGGGATTGGCCGTTTAGACCAAGAATGATGGGTATTGCTAAAGGCGTGACTCGTAAACCTGGTTTAGAGACTCTAGTGACCCTAGAAGGGGAAGAGTTCAATTTACCCAGTGATGCGCCAGCACTACACCTTATCCAGCACATCCGTGATGAAAGCCATAATCATGCGATTGCAGGGCACAGGGCGAAACGTGGCAAAACACGTAGAACCAGCGCTTTGGAAGGAATTGAAGGGGTAGGGCCTAAACGTCGTCAAGCTTTGCTGAAATATATGGGTGGCTTACAAGAACTTAAGCGTGCAACTGTCGAAGAAATAGCCAAAGTGCCGGGCATTAGTCATTCTTTGGCAGAAAACATTTATCAAGCATTGAAACAATAGTAAAAATCCCGCACCATTAAAGCGCAATTAATAAGAGCCCAATAATATGCGTTTGAATATACCTAACATTTTGTCCTTACTGAGACTATTTTTGATCCCAGTATTCGTTGTCGTTTTCTATCTACCTTATCAATGGGCTCCTTTCGCTGCTGCGATGGTGTTTTGGGTAGCAGGTTTCACTGACTGGCTAGATGGCATGCTAGCTCGTAAGTTAGGGCAAACGTCTCGCTTTGGTGCCTTCATTGACCCTGTGGCTGACAAAGTGTTGGTCGCTACGGCTCTTATCCTGATTACTGAGCATTACCACTCGATTTGGATAACTATCCCAGCGGTGACCATGATTGCTCGTGAGATCATCATCTCAGCGCTTCGTGAATGGATGGCTGAAATCGGTAAACGTGCAAGTGTTGCGGTATCTTGGGTTGGTAAAGTAAAAACGGTTTCTCAGATGTTCGCCCTTTGGGTACTTATCTGGCGCTACGACGATTGGATGGTATGGGTCGGATACATTGCGCTCTATGTCGCAACCGTACTTACTTACTGGTCAATGGCACAATACTTGATGGCCGCCAAAGACGATTTGTTAGACGAAAAACATCATTGATGAAGAAGCGAGCTGAGGCTCGCTTTTTTGATCTTTAACCTAAGGTTAAGTTATCAATAGTGGATATCTAATGTGATATAGATCTCCTTTGAATAACCCGCTCACAGTGTGTTTTGAACATAAAGTCAGCTATTTGGCCTGTTTCGTATGAAATCTATTCAAACGAATTAAAAATACAAAAATAATATTGACTCAATCGTCTGAATCCGTAGAATGCATCCCGTACCCAAGAGGATGGCAATGAGCGATTCGATTGGAGTTACTAAGGCGCCTTGGCAGAGTGGCTATGCAGCGGATTGCAAATCCGTGGACCTCGGTTCGACTCCGGGAGGCGCCTCCATTCTTTTTCTTAACTTGATAAGTTAAGAGATATTAAGAATGAAAATGCGATACTAGCTCAGTTGGTAGAGCGCAACCTTGCCAAGGTTGAGGTCATCGGTTCGAACCCGATGTATCGCTCCAAATTTTTTAATGTTGATTGGCGTCAGCATTAAGATGGTGTTTTACTTTTCAGTAATCGGCATCGCAATAAAGAATTGCGTGCCCTGGTGGTGGAATTGGTAGACACAAGGGATTTAAAATCCCTCGGCGTTCGCGCTGTGCCGGTTCAAGTCCGGCCCGGGGCACCATCTATTAAAGTCTTTATCTTGATAAAGCAAATGCGATACTAGCTCAGTTGGTAGAGCGCAACCTTGCCAAGGTTGAGGTCATCGGTTCGAACCCGATGTATCGCTCCAAATTAAGAAGCCCGAACAGAAATGTTCGGGCTTTTTGGTTTCTGGCGTTTAGCTTTTACGTTTAGGAACTCTTGTTGTTCGAATCCGCGCTAAAAATTCATTTCTATTTTGCCTCAAAATTTCGCAATCAAGTTCGTTTTAAAAGCGAGATTCCCTATGAACTCGTTCCTCGTGCTAGGGAATGACGTAGACACGGACAGATGATTAACTTTTCATTCCTTTATCTGTGTAGTGAACTTTGTTGGTTTCAGTGCGAGATTTTCTATGAACTCATTCCTCGCTCTAGGGAGTGACGCCATGACCTCAAAGCTACTCTAGCAACGTTTATAATCCCACGTCGTCATCCTCGGGCGTGAGGAACGAGCGAACCGGGGAGCTCTTGCCGCTTGCTGATTAACTTCAGTTTAATCTATTGCATCAAATAGTTTCTGAACAAAGCAATACATCGACATGTTGTAAGGGACTCCCAATGAACTCATTCTTCACGCGAGGGAATGACGGAAAGGCGCCACAGCCTCAAAGCCATCACTAACACCGCCTGTACACCCACGTCGTCATCCTCGGGCGTGAGGAACGAATGAACCGGGGATCTCTTGCCGGTCTGCTGATTGACTTGTGTTTAATTCATCGCATCAGATAGCGTCTTGAATAAAGCCATACAATGACATGTTGTAAGGGATTCCCTATGGACTCGTTCCTCGCTCTAGGGAATGACGCCATGACCTCAAAGCTTCTCTAGCAACGTTTATAATCCCACGTCGTCATCCTCGGGCAAGAGGAACGAATGAACCGGGGATCTCTTTCTCAAACGATAGTGTGATGATATTTACAGCAATTGCTTAGCCGCAGCTGCTATTTATCAAGCTATTATTAAAAACTATTGGTCGTTCATTTCACTTTATGTTACTTTCCCGCGCAATCTCGGAATGAACAATGTTCAAGAAGAGCAACGATTGCTTCTGGGGGATACGCGTAGTGACCATTCTTGCTGATTGGGACATTACGTAGGGTAGGTATTGGCTAGTCCTTTAGCTGATAGACGGGATACTTATGGCGCAGTTCGCCATGTTAATGGGAAACCCAACATTGAACACACTAATTACAACATTGCTAATCAGCTCTGCATTTCCAAAGGGACCAGCTCCTCATAGCTGCCCGATCCTGCAAAAATGTCCAATTCTTCAAAACAGTAGCATTACTGAACCTTGAGCTCACGCTAACAATTTATCGCTGTCTTAAGACGGCTTAATTTCGTATTCGTCATTTGACTTATGCGAGCGTACAGCTATATCTCATTTCTAGACAATACGTGTACTTCACTATGAACTCTCTCCAAATTTAACGAGAGTTGGTGGGTAATTGCGTCTGATGGAGGTGAGTATGAACACATTCAAGGGGACTTTTATGACTACCGCCTTTGAAGTCGATATCAATACTATCGCAAATTCATTTTCAACTATGGTTCCTATCTTAGAGGGAACGTACGACCTAACACCTGACGCTATTTTGCTAGAGCAAGAACAGCATGAGTCGGATGTTCGCTCTTACCCAAGACGCCTGCCTATTGCTATTAAACGAGCATGTGGCGCTTTAGTTGAAGATACTCGTGGCCAACTCTTTCTCGATTGCTTAGCCGGTGCAGGTACACTTTCTCTGGGTTACAACCACCCTGAGATTAACCAAGCACTTAAAGACCAGCTCGATTCTGGTTTGCCATACCAAACACTTGATATCACGACTCAAGCAAAAGAGACGTTTATCAAGCGAGTTAAAGCTTTTCTTCCTCAAGACTTTTCAAATAACTCGGTTCTTCAATTCTGTGGCCCATCGGGTGCTGACGCTGTGGAAGCCGCGATCAAGCTCGCTAAGCAAACCACAGGTCGCAACACCATGTTTGCTTTCCGTGGTGCTTATCATGGCATGACCAACGGCACCATGGGCATGATGGGTAACCTCGGCACTAAAGAACGTCGTAGCGGCTTGATGTCTGACGTACATTTCATGCCTTTCCCATACAACCTCCGCTGCCCGTTTGGCATTGGTGGTGAAGCGGGTGCCAACGCGAGCATTCGTTACATCGAGCGTATGTTGAATGACGACGAATCCGGCATCATGAAACCGGCTGCCATGATCGTTGAGCCTGTGCAAGGTGAGGGCGGCGTGATTCCAGCTCCGGCATCTTGGTTACAAGGTTTACGTCGCATCTGTGATGAGCATGGCATCCTACTGATCTTTGATGAAATTCAATGTGGTGTGGGTAAAACCGGCCATCGCTTTGCGTTTGAAGAATCTGGTGTTAATCCTGATATCTTGTGCCTGTCGAAGGCGATTGGTGGCGGACTGCCTATGTCGCTGCTTGTATTCGATAAGAGCATTGATACTTGGAAAGCGGGTGAGCACACCGGCACATTCCGTGGAAACCAGTTAGCTATGGTCTCTGGCGCTAAAGCATTAGAAATTATTGAACGTGATGGCTTGGTTGAGCATGCGAACATCGCAGGCCAATACTTACGTCATGGGCTTGAGAAGATTCAATCACGCGTTAGATGTATTGCTGAAGTTCGTGGTAAAGGCCTGATGCTCGGCGCTGAGATCAAACAACCAAATGGTGAGCTTAACAAGTTTGGCGAACCACAATCAGACGGCGAACTAACCCTAGCGATTCAACGAGCAGCACTAGAGCGCGGCTTGATGGTTGAAAAGGGTGGTCGTGATGGTTCGGTCATTCGCTTCCTTCCTCCAATGATTATCTCTTTTGAGCAGATCGACTTTGCACTCCGCGTAATGGAAGAAGCGATCATCGCAGCAGGTGGTGGTTTACAACAAGCCCCAGCTTCAAGCGAACAAACAAACCAAGAATGGAACAAGCATTTCATCCAGACAGGTTTAGGCGGTAGCGACGAATTTGCTAGCGTGATGAACCAAACCACTCAAGCGATGAAAGCGGTTTTTGAACAGGTTGAAACCCCTTATTCGGGTTTAGAACCAAAAGTGCTAGAAGCAGCCATCAATGCTGTCGACCTTGACAACAATCAACACGCTTTGGTTGATGTTGTAGATAGCACTGCAGACCTTGTCGCTGCAAACTCCATCTTCGTGCAACACCCAGACTGTATTGCACACCTTCACACTCCACCTCTTATGGCTTCGGTAGCAGCTGAATCGATTATCGCGGCGTTGAATCAATCAATGGATTCATGGGACCAAGCATCGGCTGCGACTTATGTTGAGCAGCGCGTTGTGGATTGGATGTGTGACAAATACCAACTTGGCGCACAAGCTGACGGTGTTTTCACTAGCGGTGGCACGCAAAGTAACCTAATGGGTTTATTGCTTGCGAGAGACTGGGTCGCGGATAAGCACAATGGCCACTCAATCCAAAAGCTAGGCTTACCAGAATACGCGAGCAAGCTGCGTATCTTATGTTCAAAGAAATCTCACTTCACGGTTCAAAAGTCAGCCTCTCTACTAGGGCTAGGCGAAGCGGCAGTGTGCTGTGTTGACACCAATGCAAACGGCACTATCAAGCCTGACTTGCTAGCCGCAGAAGTGAAAGCGCTTAAAGCACAAGGGTTGATTCCTTTTGCTGTTGTCGGTACTGCGGGTACGACCGATCACGGTGCTATTGATGACCTTGAAGCGATTGCTGACATCGCCAACCAACAAGATCTTTGGTTCCATGTCGACAGTGCTTACGGTGGCGCGCTTATCTTAAGTAGCCATAAAGCTCGCCTGAAAGGCATCGAGAAAGCGGATTCAGTGAGCGTTGATTTCCACAAGTTGTTCTTCCAAACAATCAGCTGTGGTGCTGTGCTGCTGAAAGACAAAGCGAACTTTAAGTACCTACTGCATCACGCGGACTACTTGAATCGCGAGCACGATGAGCTGCCAAATCTTGTCGATAAGTCTATTGCGACTACCAAGCGTTTTGATGCACTGAAAGTCTTCATGACGATGCAAAGCGTTGGGCCAAAGCTGCTGGGTGATATGTACGATCATCTTCTAGAGCAGACGCTTCAAGTTGCAGACCTAATTCAAAACCAAGACGATTTTGAACTGCTTGCTGAGCCGTCACTGTCTACTGTGCTGTTCCGATCGGTGCCTCGCAATGGGCAATCAGCAAACGGTGAGCTAGATTTAGACAAACTGAATCAAACGTTAAGACTGGAAGCACTGACTCGTGGTGTTGCCGTGCTTGGCGAAACGGTCGTCGACGGTAAAAGCGCGCTGAAATTCACTATCTTGAATCCGTGCTTAACGACATCAGATTTAAAATCTCTAATTAACAAAATTCAAACTTTAGCTATTGAGCTAGCAGAACAACAAGGGTAATTAAAACTATGGCTATTCTACAAATTGGTGCAGGCGGCGTTGGTTGGGTTGTTGCACACAAAGCAGCACAAAATAACGAAGTACTGGGTGATATCACAATCGCTTCTCGCACAATCGCGAAGTGTGAAAAAATCATCGAATCTATCAAGGGCAAAAACAACCTTAAAGATTCAACTAAGAAACTAGAAGCACGTTCAGTAGACGCTGATGATGTTGATGCGCTTGTTGCTTTGATTAAAGAAGTTCAGCCGGATCTAGTGATCAACGCTGGTCCTCCTTGGGTAAACATGGCAATCATGGAAGCATGTTACCAATCTAAAGTTTCTTACTTAGATACATCGGTAGCGGTTGACCTATGTTCTGAAGGCCAACAAGTACCACAAGCTTACGATTGGCAGTGGGGCTACCGTGAGAAGTTCGCTGAAGCGGGCATCACAGGTATTCTTGGTGCGGGTTTCGATCCAGGTGTGGTATCAATCTTTGCTGCGTACGCGGTTAAGCACTTGTTTGATGAGATTGACTCAATTGACGTGATGGACGTGAATGCTGGCGACCACGGCAAGAAGTTTGCGACAAACTTTGACCCAGAAACCAACATGCTTGAGATCCAAGGCGATTCTTTCTACTGGGAAAATGAAGAGTGGAAACAAGTACCTTGTCACTCTCGTATGCTTGAGTTTGAATTCCCGAACTGTGGTTCTCATAAAGTTTACTCAATGGCGCACGATGAAGTTCGTTCAATGAAAGAGTTCATCCCAGCTAAGCGCATCGAATTCTGGATGGGCTTTGGTGATGCATACCTGAACTACTTCAACTGCATGCGTGATATCGGTCTTCTTAGCCCAGATCCGCTAACACTGCACGACGGCACTGTGGTTCAGCCTCTGCATGTTCTTAAAGCACTACTACCAGATCCAACATCTCTAGCTCCGGGTTACACTGGTTTAACGTGTATCGGTACTTGGGTTCAAGGTAAGAAAGACGGTAAAGAGCGCAGCGTGTTCATCTACAATAACGCAGACCACGAAGTGGCTTACGAAGACGTAGAGCACCAAGCGATCTCTTACACAACAGGTGTTCCAGCGATTACGGCTGCACTTCAGTTCTTCCGTGGCGAATGGGCTGATAAAGGCGTGTTCAACATGGAACAGCTAAACCCAGACCCGTTCCTAGCAACTATGCCGGAAATCGGTCTAGATTGGCACGTTCAAGAGCTAGAGCCGACAGCTGGTTTACCTCTGATCCACACTTTGAAGTAATTTCTGGCTCTTTGCCCTCGTCGCGTTGTCCTAGTGACAAGGTCAAAGCTCTGCGAATTCCATTCAAAGTCATATGATTGACGAGAACGTATAATTACAAGCCGATGCTGTTGCGTCGGCTTTGTTCGATTATCATGTGCCTTCGTGAACTCGAGGGCCGCAAGGTATTAACATGCAAAACAACGAACTAAAAACGCCTTATTTCATGATCAACGAAGACAAGTTGGTTGCGAACTTAGAGAAAGCCAAGCAGCTGAAAGAGATTTCAGGTGTGAAGTTGGTATTGGCTCTCAAGTGCTTCTCGACATGGGGTGTGTTTGACATCATCAAACCTTACCTCGATGGCACGACAAGCTCTGGTCCATACGAAGTGAAACTTGGCCACGAAACCTTTGGTGGTGAGACGCACGCTTACAGTGTCGGTTACAGCGAAGATGACGTGAGAGAAGTTGCTGACATCTGTGACAAGATGATCTTCAACTCTCAAAGCCAACTTGCCGCTTACCGTCATATTGTTGAAGGTAAGGCTTCACTGGGTTTACGTTTAAATCCGGGCGTGAGCTACGCAGGACAAGACTTGGCGAATCCAGCACGTCAATTCTCGCGTTTGGGCGTGCAAGCTGACCACATCAAACCAGAGATCTTCGATGAGATTAATGGTGTGATGTTCCACATGAACTGTGAGAACAAAGACGTTGATGCCTTCATCGGCCTACTTGATTCAATCTCAGAACAGTTTGGTGAGCACTTAGATAAGTTGGACTGGGTGAGCATGGGCGGTGGTGTGTTCTTCACATGGCCTGGCTATGACATCGAAAAACTCGGTCTTGCGCTGAAAGCCTTCTCTGAAAAGCACGGCGTTCAGATGTACCTTGAGCCGGGTGAAGCGATCATTACTAAAACAACTGACCTAGTTGTAACCGTCGTTGATATTGTCGAGAACGTAAAGAAAACGGCGATTGTGGATTCAGCAACTGAAGCACACCGTCTTGATACGCTTATCTACAATGAACCAGCATCGGTATTAGAAGCCTCAGAAACAGGCAGTCACGACTATGTGATTGGTTCATGTTCATGTCTAGCGGGCGATCAGTTCTGTGAAGCGAGCTTTGATGAGCCACTTAAGATTGGTCAAAAGCTACACCTGTTAGACAGTGCCGGCTACACCATGGTGAAACTGAACTGGTTCAATGGCCTTAAAATGCCATCAATCTACTGCGAACGTAGCAGTGGCGAAGTTCAGAAGCTAAATGAATTCGGTTATGAAGACTTCAAACGCTCATTATCACAATGGTCAGTTAAGTAACTGAATTATTAGGGCGTGTTGATCTTTGCTGTACATTTCGCGTTCAACAATACATCGGTAGCCACATTAACATGAATGCCAGCGATAACATGCTGGCATAATTCCTTTCTAGCTTGTCATATCTACTTGAAATAGCTCGATAATGCTTAATTCTCCCAAAGGCATTTTCGACCAAGTGACGATACTTGTATAAACACCAATCCATACTGTCTTTGTCTATATCTTGTCCGTAATTGCGTTTAGCAATTACCGTTTCTCCGCCACGTTCCTTAACAAAAATACGGAAAGGTTCGCTGTCATATCCTTTATCACAAACGATGGTATTAACTTCATCGAGTTGCTCAACTAAGCTTTCGGCATGCACTATATCGTGGCGTTGTCCCTCTGATAAATCAAAGCAAATCGGCAGGCCACCACTATCTACGGCTAAGTGAATTTTGGTTGAGTTGCCCCCGCGACTTTTTCCTATTTGCTCTGAACTTTCAGTAGCTGCACCTGTACTATGCTGATGTGCTCTAACTATAGAGCCATCAAGAAATACCCATTCAAAATCAGCCATGTTAGATAAGCTTTTGAAAAGATTATCTAAAATCCCTTTCTTTGACCAAAGATTAAATCGTCTGTAAACGGTACTCCACTCTCCGAACTCAGAGGGTAGATCTCGCCAAGGAATACCTGTTCTCATTCGATAAAGTATTCCTTCAAATGTCATTCGATGTTCAGTTTTATCGTAAATACGACCTGTACTTTTCATAACTTGGAGTAGCAGTTCCCAGCGAATATCAGTTAGCATTGTTCTTGGCATGGTATTGGTTATGGTTTTACTTTTGGCGAAGCAAATTATAACTCTTTACCATGCTGTTCAAAAAACACTCACGAAAGATCAACACGCCCTAGTTCAGAGCAATAAAAAGAGCAGCCAATGAGCTGTAATGCCGTTCACTTAAGAGTGAACGGCATTTTTGTTCTTAGCATACCGTTGTGGTCTGGGTTTAACTGTTCTAGGGAATGTCCTTTCCCTTCGCCCTTCAAGTATTAAGCTTTCAGCCATGTTGTGGAACCCCTTTAGCTGACGAGGTATTGCGCCTGGTGTTGAGTAAGGTAAGCCTACAAGTAACGCAGATACATGAGCTAATGTGCCGTTAAAACTGAGTTGATAAGGAAGGTAATTTCCCTTTAGATTGAAGCAGAGCTCGACCATCTGGTATCGGATTAAATTGTAAGTAAGCAAGATGCCCCATAACTCCTGCTTTACCAGTTCTGGTAAACGACTTCGCAGCGTGAGACGATTTCCAAGCATGTATTGTTTCTGCTCTCGGTAGCCTAGCTCAATTTCCCAACGATGTTCATAAAGGCCTGCAATATCTTTTGATGGGTAACGCAGGAGTCCGTCATGGAGGTTAATACTTGGTAGTCTTTTCCTTTAATTTTACGAGTGACAAGTCGAGCGGTTATCGACTTTGGTAAATCAGGCCATAGCTTTCTAGCCCTTGGGTTACTGTGTAATTGAACCAGTTTGTCATTTCGCCCTAAAGATTGAACAATGTCATATTGTGTATTTTTCTTGAGGGGGATAAGCCAATGACGCTCTGAGCCAGAGTCTTGCCATTTATGTAATAAGCCTAAAGAATAGAACCCTTATCGAACATTGTCACGCTATGGTTTGGTGTTGTTTCTATCAGTTTTTCAGCTAATATCATTTCGTTTGTATTGTAATTATCAAAGGCACTGGCCGTAATAATGTGACTGCTTAGTTCCATTTGGCAGACCATTCTCACTTGCGGATATTGCGTCCCTTTTTGTCGAGAAAATGCCTTTTCATTTTGCGGGTTATCGGGCGTTCGCCAAACAACGCCATCGACGCCAAGAAGCGTTAATCCATTCCACTGGGGTAACTTTGCACTTTTTAACCATGACGTAGTCATTCGCTCAAAGACCGCTTTAATTGCGTCTTCACCCAACGTCTTTCGACGTTGAGTTAACGCACTTGGTGCGACAAAGCTTTACCTGTACGGTCGACAATATCAAGTTGGTTCACTAAATCTTTCATGGATTTACTGTTATAGATAGCCATTCCAACAAGCAGCCACACCATGGATTCTAAAGTTAATTTCCTCTTTCTCATCGTGACGGTATCAGTAAGAGAATAAGCTTCGTCGATGAGGTCAATTGGAAGCAAGTCAGACAAAGTTTCAACGTTGCTAGGTTTCCAATCATTAATTATGTTTAGAGCTTGAGAAACATCCATAAAAAAATCCAAGTGCATTAAATACACTTGGATTTTGACAGCTCTGAAGGATCGTTCAACCGATCACTTTGGCTTTAACTGATCGGCATTAGCCAATGAGCTGCTCTTTTTTGTTCTTCAATTTTGTTTATTTAGCTTTCAATCATCACTCGAGTATCTTCACTGAGCGTTTCTAGCTCGTTGACGACATCATCAATCAGAACTTCAATTGGCAGTTTAACGGCGATTTTTGATGTGAATAGGCTTGAGCTAACACCGCCACCACCTGCGATAAATACGCGGTGACAGTCCATATCGAGAATACTGATCCCTTGTCTATCCAATACATGAGTCACTTCGTTGACGATACCTGCTCGGTCGTTAGAATCGAGTCTTAGGTGATGGATTGTGTCTTGAGCATTGTGCGTATGATCGGAATCGACAAACTGCACGATGAGATCCGGATTGGCGCTAAACGCTTCTTTGACAATCGATTCGTTGATGGCTGGAAGTTGAACCTTTAGTACGCCAGCGACTTGGTCTTCAATAAAGTTCACTTTACTGATGAGCCATTTGCCGTCGTTTTCGTGAGTAACCGCAGCAAGCTGTTTGATTGTTGCTGGTGATGCTTTTCCGATAAAGTTTACGATAAATGTACTGTTCATATCAGCCCCCAAGGTTTCAATTATTCTTTGCTAATTAAATGTTTGATATCACGCGATAAAGTTCTTTAATTTCAGTGTAGAAGGTTACATCGAACAATGTTTGACCTAGGTCAATTTTTGAAACTAAGCTTCGATGCAAAAAAAGAGAATGAAGAGTAGGGCACAAAAAAAGCGGCTAGAGAGCCGCTTTTTAGAAGAATTGTCACTGTGACTGATGATCCAGCAACTTATATTCAATAACTTATATTGAGTAATACTAGAGACGAATTAGAACGTTACTTTGAAGTTCATACCAACAAACTGAGAGTCGTATGGTGCGCCAGCATCGTAAGCAAAACGCGCAGCGTCTTGGTTATCCCACCAAGGGTTAGTATTCAGGTTCACTTCTGCGTCACCGCCCCATGCATCACTTACCCAGTAATGAATATGACCAACAGGGTTAAGGAAGAATAGCGACACATCACCCATCGTTTGAGAGCCCATCACTTCGCCACCTGAAGCAATGATATCTTGCTCGGTTTCTAGCATTATTTCACCCACAACCGCACCGAAGAAAGGTGTGATGAAGAGATCTTGCCATGAAGGTACTTCAGCAAATGCTTCTACGCCGTATTCCCAGAAGAACGTCGACATAGTCCAAGAGTATAAGAATGACTCAAACTCGTCGTAACCTGCGTGTCGAGCTGCGGTGTAGTAAACACCACCGAAATATGGGTGCATTACGTAGTTTAGGAAGTGTTCGTCACGGTCCCATACTGGGCCTTCAGAAACGTTATCTTTCCACTTTTTACCTAATGAGCTGATATCACGTTGGTCATCATCCCACTTAGTAATACTTTCAGGGAGCAGAGTCATTAGACCCACTGTCGCGACACTTAAGCCTAGAATGGTGTAGGTTTGACCCATTAGGTAATCCCAATCTTTCTCCTGGCTCACCAACATGTGTTTTGGTTGTTGGATTGAGAAGTCGTACTCATCACTCGATTCGCTCAGTGCGTAATTGGTACTAGGCTTGTAGGTATACAAGTTGTCATTAAAACAGTAATCTTGAGCACATTCATCCGAGTAAGAAAGGTTGATTGGCTGGTCGAAGTCGTATTGGCTTGCAACCGAGTTAACTGACATTAGCATTGAAAATGCAGCAGTAACCTTTGTTAGTAACGGTGATTTGGCCACAAGGGTCTCCATGAGAAAGTTTGGAATTGATCAGGGTCACAATTATCTATTAAATGCCTGATTTAGGGAACTAATAATTTATCATAGACTGAACCTTAAGCATTAAGACCAGCATAAATCCCGTCTAACGTGATGTTTTTCTTTGACTTCCTCTGGGCGGACTTTTGTGCGTTCTTAAATATATAGCTAGAGGCCCATTCCAGTTTATTGCCTATTTCTGACCATGCCTTGTGGCTGATACATTCAAATATGGGCAACAGCCACACATCCACATTTTTTGCCGCCTTAAACAGCGAGACCGATGGCATTATCTGAAGCGCAGTACTGCGCCTGATGATCAGCGAGAGTAAACTGGCCCAGATAAGCCCATCAACGATGGCCTTTTGTGCGGTGACAAATCGTTGCCAGTTTGTGTGAGATTTTAATTCTTTAAAAAGCAACTCCACCTGCCATCGACAGCGGTAGATCGCCATTATGTCATCAGCAGTATAGGTACCTGAAGGCAAGTTAGTTAACCAAATACAGAATCGCTTTTCTTCTGCAAACCAACGTCTTACCACTCTAAATTCTTGCTTACCACTACGAACTTTAAGGTCGAGTACCTGTGAGCGATTAGTACCTCGAGTGATGTCTTTGAGCTTCTTTCCTTCTAGTTTAGATAAATGCCGGCCCTGACCGTTTCTCGCTTCTATAACATGAGGATTCAGGGACTTTGCTCCTCGAAAATATAGAAACCACCATACAGTTCAAGCTCAGTAAAGAATTGGAAGTCAGGGTACCCTGCGTCAGCCAACAACAATTTGTTACTCATTGTTTTGGGGCGGGCAAAAGTCTCTTTCTGATGCTGTATCAGCGCTGATGCTCATTGCGACTGGAGAAAAGCTTTTTAAAGACATTGTCATATGGCATTCAACTGCGGCTGGATTGCGTTTAAATCGGCTCGGGTAAACGTTCGAAAGGTCACGATGAATGTGGAAAGAGCTACCATCTTGAAGCAGCACATCATCAAAGGTGGCGAGTTTATCTGGTAGGTTGGCACTCTGCTGGCGAGCAAACTGAGCTATCGCTCGCATGGCCAATTGGCGCATGAATATCGGAAATTCTTCTTTTCTTAACTGGTTATGGTAGGGCTTATAAGCCACAGTATCTTTAGCGCTTAAGCACATCCCATTGAATTGCCTTAGTAAATCGGCAATAGATGAGCAGTTTCCTTTGCTCAAAGCGGCCACTAGGCTTACTACTAGCTGGTCGGGTAAGATAGCCCGACATCGCTTCATAAGTCCTGTACTTTTCGCCATTTTTTGAAGGCTATCAGCATTAAAGAATTGCTTAAACTGCTTTTGTAGGGAGATAATCGTCATCGGCTTCACGGTTGATATGGGTGGTTTGTTTGGCGACGATTATCTGATCATAAATGAAGCCTTTTTTCTATCTAAATAAATAGCTTAGAGCTTAAGATCCTGTCTATGAATGAACCTTACTCGAAGAGGCTTCATGAAAGCTTCTTCTGCGGTAGGTAGTGCAGCCGCACTCGCGGGCGGTATCGCTTTACCTTTCAAATCCAAACCAGTAGCGGCTGCAGTTGCTGAGAATGTGGATGAGAAAATCGTATGGAGTGCATGTACTGTAAACTGTGGCTCTCGCTGCCCTTTACGTATGCATGTACAAAACGGTGAAATCAAATACGTAGAAACAGACAACACAGGTACTGACGAATATGGTCATCACCAAGTTCGTGCGTGTCTACGTGGTCGCTCTATGCGCCGCCGTGTTTACAACCCAGATCGCCTGAAATACCCAATGAAACGTGTTGGTAAACGTGGTGAAGGCAAATTTAAACGCATTAGCTGGGAAGAGGCTTATGATGAAGTCGCTGGTACTATGCAACGCCTTATCAAAGACTATGGCAACGACACTATCTACCTAAACTATGGTACAGGCACCCTTGGCGGTACGGTTACTAAATCTTGGCCACCAGCACAAACGCTAATTGCTCGTCTAATGAACCTAAGTGGTGGTTACCTAAACCATTACGGTGACTACTCAACAGCGCAAATCGCGAAAGGCTTGAGCTACACCTACGGTGGTTGGGCAAACAACAACTCTTTCTCTGACCTAGAGAACACCAAGCTTAACATCCAATTTGGTAACAACCCTGCCGAGACACGTATGTCTGGCGGCGGTCTAATCCACCACTATGTAGAAAGCAAAAACAAATCGAACGCAAGAACGATCATCATCGACCCACGATACACCGATACTGCCGGTGGCCGTGAAGATCAATGGATTCCAATTCGTCCTTCTACAGATGCGGCATTGGTAGCGGGTCTTGCACACGTAATGATCACGGAAGACCTTGTCGATCAACCGTTCCTAGACAAATACTGCGTAGGTTACGACGAGAAAACTCTGCCTGCATCAGCGCCTAAAAACAGCGACTACAAATCTTACATCCTAGGTTTAGGTGAAGATGGCGTAGAAAAGACACCACAGTGGGCTTCTAAGATCACGGGTATTCCAGTAGATACCATCGTTAAGCTTGGCCGTGAAATGGGCACAGCGAAACCATGTGCGATTCACCAAGGTTGGGGCTTACAACGCACTGCGAACGGTGAGCTAGCGTGTCGTGCAATCGCGATGCTGTCACTACTAACCGGTTCTGTCGGTGTATCAGGCGGTTCAACAGGTGCTCGTGAAAGCGACATCAATATTCCGTTTGTTCGCTTCCCTACTGTGCCAAACCCAGTTGAAACGTCTATTTCAATGTTTATGTGGACAGACGCAATTTACCGTCATCATGAAATGACCGACATCACTGATGGTGTTCGCGGTGCAGAGCGCCTTAAGAACCCAATCAAGATGATCTGGAACTACGCAGGTAACTGCATCATCAACCAGCACTCAGACATCAACAAGACACACGCGATTCTTCAAGATGAAAGTGCGTGTGAAATGATTGTCGTGGTTGATAACCATATGACTTCTTCAGCAAAATACGCCGATATCATCCTGCCAGACTTAACAACGTCTGAGCAAGACGACTGGTGTATGGATGGTAAAGCATCGAACATGCCTTACTTCATCTACGCGCAGAAAGCGATTGAGCCTCAGTTTGAAGCGAAATCTATCTACGAGATGTGTACTGAGCTTGCTAAACGCATGGGCGTAGAAAAAGAGTTCACCGAAGGCCGTACTCAAGAGCAATGGATTGAGCACCTGTACGCAGAAACTCGTAAGAACGATCCAACCCTGCCAACCTTCGAAGAGATGAAAGAGCTGGGTATCTACAAACGTAGCTACGACCATCACTACATCGCTTACGAAGACTTCCGCAAAGATCCTGAAGCGAATCCACTGACCACACCAAGTGGCAAGATCGAGATCTACTCAGAGCAACTGGCTGATATCGCGAAGACTTGGAAACTGAAAGAAGACGAAGTGATTCACCCACTTCCTATTTACGCGGACTCTTTCGAAGGCCATAACGATCCACTCGCAGAAAAGTACCCGCTTCAGCTAACTGGTTTCCACTACAAGGCTCGTACGCACTCAACTTACGGCAACGTTGCAGAAATCAAAGCAGCAGCACCGCAAGAGTTGTGGATTAACCCAATCGATGCAAAAGAACGTGGTATTGAAAGCGGCGACATGGTGAGTATTTTCAACGACCGTGGCGAAGTTCACATTCCAGCGAAAGTGACACCAAGGATTCTTCCTCGAGTTGTCGCACTAGGCGAAGGTGCATGGTACGCACCGGATGGTCAGAAGATCGACCATGCAGGCTCTATCAACGTGTTGACGACTCAGCGCCCGAGCCCACTTGCTAAGGGTAACCCTCAGCATACAAACCTAGTTCAAATCAAAGCGCTAAAGAAAGCATAAGGTAGGTTGGAATGAAACAATACGGCTTTTACATTGATTCAAGTAAATGCACGGGTTGTAAAACCTGTCAGCTTGCTTGTAAAGATTATAACGATCTAGACATCAAAACGAACTACCGTCGCGTATACGAATACGCAGGTGGTGGCTTCACTCAAGATGGTGATACCTGGGTTCAGAAAGATGTCTTTTCTTACTACCTGTCTATCGCTTGTAACCACTGTACTAACCCAGCGTGTGTGAAAGTGTGTCCTTCGGGCGCGATGCACAAACGTGATGAAGACGGTTTGGTTGTGGTTGATGAGAGCGTTTGTATTGGTTGTCAGCACTGCAGCAATGCGTGTCCTTACGGCGCACCACAATACAATGCTAAGAAAGGTCACATGACTAAATGCGATGGTTGTTACCAACGTGTTTCTGAAGGCAAACAGCCTATCTGTGTTGAATCTTGCCCACTTCGTGCATTGGAGTTTGGTGAAATCAATACACTTCGCGAGAAGTACGGCTCTGGTGCGGATGTGGCTCCACTGCCATCTTCAACAGAAACGCTACCGAACATCGTGATTAAGCTGAACAAAAACGCGAAGCCGACTGGCGATACCAGTGGTCACCTAGCAAACCCGAAGGAGGTGTAAGATGATTTTTCATGAGTGGTCTTTAATCTTCTTTACGGTGCTGGCGCAAACTGCAGTTGGTGGTTACTTACTTATTAGTGCTCGCGCACTGGTACTTGGTCATGACGAAGAGAAACTAAACAGCTACAAGGTTCCAATGTTCATTCTATGGGCACTGATGGGGCTTGGCTTCATGTTCTCGACAACGCACCTTGGCTCTCCACTGCGCGCGTTTAACGCTTTTAACCAACTAGGCTCAGCTTGGCTGTCTAACGAAGTATTTTTCGGTGCGGCATTCTTCGCAGTAGGTGGTCTTCAATGGTTACTGTCTGTGGTTAAGAAAGGTGGCGTAGCTATCCAGAAAGCACTGATGGTTGGCGCGATGGTGTTGGGTGCAATCTTCATGTACGCGATGATCAACGTATACATGATCAACACAGTACCTACGTGGGACAACATCTACACACCACTGAGCTTCATCATGACGATGGTTGTGGGCGGTTTATTGCTGTCTCAATTCGTGATTATATTCGCTAACGACAGTCGCTTTACGGTTGACCGTAACATCACCATGCTGGCTGTGATTGCTGTTGCGATCAGCTTGCTTGTGACAGTAGGAAAACTGAACCTAATCGGTGACATCCAAACTTCAGCTGCAAAAGCGTCTGAGTTAGTCGATGGTTTAGGTAGCTATGTAATTCTTCAAGTGGCGCTGCTGATGACAAGCTTGTTGATTTGGATTCTACCTATGCTGAACAAAGCAAAAGTGAACCCAGTTAACCTTGGCTTAGCACTAGTACTGTTCTTGGCTTCAGAGTTAATCGGCCGTGGTTTGTTCTACAGTCTACATATGACAAGCGGTTTGTAATCACGCATTACGTGTAAACATCACTGCTTGTTTGGTTATCTAGAAGGCTAGATAAACAAAAGGCCCAACACCTATTTAGATGTTGGGCCTTTTTATTGCGTTTTTTCTAGCGTTTTTAGTACAGACTTAACGAGTTCGCTTACATACTTACTTAATGATAGCTGCTGGAATAAACATGTCTTTCAATCGCTTAACCGAAGAGTAAGTGCCAAACATCGGTTTGTTGTCTAGGTGCCTTCTCAGCATATCGGCTGCTACGGTTTTGATTATGGTACGTGCATCTTCACGCTTGTATTGACGGTAGAACTCCAGCACTTGCCCCCACTCGCCTGCTTCGCTCGACAACGCAATACTAAAAGTATTACCCTCTAACTTACCCGTTACTAAGGCTAACTCTGTGCCGCACTTTTCTCTTGTGGCACCAGCCAGTGCAAACGTCGCCGCTAGTGGATCGCTCTTTTCAAGCTCACTCTCTTTTGGCTCCGCCATAACCCAAGAGTGGCCGAAGCAATCTTCAACTTGCTCATTCGATTGCAGCCAAGCCGATAGCGCACCTTTAGTTGACACTTCCGATACCGACAGCGTCTTCTTTCTCTCAGCCATAATGTGGCCGATATGATCGATCATCGGCTCATCAACACTGACAACGTTGCTTTCCAACAGCTTGTACACCATTTGCAGCAGCTTAACGCGAGTTTCTAAATCCGACTTAGGCCCAAATAGTTTCACTTCAATAAACGGCAGATAAGAGCGGTAACCCAATTCATAACCTTGAGGCAATTTCAGCTGGTCTAACACGTCTGAGATGCCAGATTCGGACAAACCAAAGGTAAACAACCTGCTGCATTCAGAAGCGACCACTTGAGGATAAGTACGAGCTAGGTCAGGGATAATTTCAAAGCTCACCATGCGCTTAAATTCACTGGGTACTCCAGGTGTGAAATAAAAAGTCGCATCGTTAATCTTAAGTTTGAAGCCACATGCAGTGCCGACAGGGTTATCGACGATTTCCGAGTTTGCTGGCAGCAAAGCCTGCTTTAGGTTGCTATCAGGCATCGGCATACCACGCCCGGAAAACATCTCTTCCATACGCGCCAGCCATTCAGGGAACATAATGAGTTTCTGCTCTGAGGCAGCGGCCGCAGCTGCTGCACTCATATCATCGGTTGTCGGGCCTAAACCACCATTAACGATAACCACATCATAGTTAAAGCTCAGCATCAGCAGTTCTTCAACAAGAGCATTCATTTGATCACCCACAGTTGAGCGCTTAGCAAGAGCAAAACCATGCTGATAAAACTCAGCAGACATCCAAGCTGCGTTTGTATCTACAATGTCTCCATGAAGAACTTCTTCACCTGTGCTTAACATTGCGATTTTCGTCATATTTCTATCCCTTGTTGTCATAAAAAGACACTGCATTATTTACAAACTGGTCTATGGTTGAATTTGGAGCAATTCGCCTTTTCACTAATATTAATAATGTTAAACCTAAGGTTTTCTTAGGAAAAGCTATAAATTATTCATAGACAGGATCTTAAGCTCTAAGCTATTTACTTAGATAGAAAAAAGGCTTCATTTATGATCAGATAATCGTCGCCAAACAAACCACCCATATCAACCGTGAAGCCGATGACGATTATCTCCCTACAAAAGCAGTTTAAGCAATTCTTTAATGCTGATAGCCTTCAAAAAATGGCGAAAAGTACAGGACTTATGAAGCGATGTCGGGCTATCTTACCCGACCAGCTAGTAGTAAGCCTAGTGGCCGCTTTGAGCAAAGGAAACTGCTCATCTATTGCCGATTTACTAAGGCAATTCAATGGGATGTGCTTAAGCGCTAAAGATACTGTGGCTTATAAGCCCTACCATAACCAGTTAAGAAAAGAAGAATTTCCGATATTCATGCGCCAATTGGCCATGCGAGCGATAGCTCAGTTTGCTCGCCAGCAGAGTGCCAACCTACCAGATAAACTCGCCACCTTTGATGATGTGCTGCTTCAAGATGGTAGCTCTTTCCACATTCATCGTGACCTTTCGAACGTTTACCCGAGCCGATTTAAACGCAATCCAGCCGCAGTTGAATGCCATATGACAATGTCTTTAAAAAGCTTTTCTCCAGTCGCAATGAGCATCAGCGCTGATACAGCATCAGAAAGAGACTTTTGCCCGCCCCAAAACAATGAGTAACAAATTGTTGTTGGCTGACGCAGGGTACCCTGACTTCCAATTCTTTACTGAGCTTGAACTGTATGGTGGTTTCTATATTTTCGAGGAGCAAAGTCCCTGAATCCTCATGTTATAGAAGCGAGAAACGGTCAGGGCCGGCATTTATCTAAACTAGAAGGAAAGAAGCTCAAAGACATCACTCGAGGTACTAATCGCTCACAGGTACTCGACCTTAAAGTTCGTAGTGGTAAGCAAGAATTTAGAGTGGTAAGACGTTGGTTTGCAGAAGAAAAGCGATTCTGTATTTGGTTAACTAACTTGCCTTCAGGTACCTATACTGCTGATGACATAATGGCGATCTACCGCTGTCGATGGCAGGTGGAGTTGCTTTTTAAAGAATTAAAATCTCACACAAACTGGCAACGATTTGTCACCGCACAAAAGGCCATCGTTGATGGGCTTATCTGGGCCAGTTTACTCTCGCTGATCATCAGGCGCAGTACTGCGCTTCAGATAATGCCATCGGTCTCGCTGTTTAAGGCGGCAAAAAATGTGGATGTGTGGCTGTTGCCCATATTTGAATGTATCAGCCACAAGGCATGGTCAGAAATAGGTAATAAACTGGAATGGGCCTCTAGCTATATATTTAAGAACGCACAAAAGTCCGCCCAGAGGAAGTCAAAGAAAAACATCACGTTAGACGGGATTTATGCTGGTCTTAATGCTTAAGGTTCAGTCTATGAGCACTTTATAGGTAGTTTTGTTTTTGTCTTTTAATATTTAAATATTGATTGATAGGTATCAAATAAGTATGAAATTTAAATCTTATGAATTGAATGTATAAATTAGATCAAAGAATGGAATGGTTTAATTAATATAATTATCTTTAAAACCTATTACGGTATAAATAATAATGATTATCGATACGCACAAACTGTTGGGTTCGCTATTTTATAAAGCGATAAATAAAGAACAGTTGTTAACCATTGTCGAAGCCTTGGTTGAGAGTGAAGTTCTATCAGAAGAATGTCTGCTGGCACTGAGAAGTGAGCAGGAAATCGCCTTGTCTGCGGAATTTAGTCGCTTGTTTGAAGGCGTTGGAGACATGCCAGCTCCACCTTGGGGCTCTGTATACCTAGATAAAGACCGTGTTGTATTCGGCGCGTCGACTGTGGAATATCGCCAGTTCTTAGAGTTGAATCAGATTGAGTTGGACACAGGATTAAGAGAGCCAGAGGATCAGTTTGGTTTAATGCTATTCGCCCATGCATATTTGTTAGAAAATAATAATATTAATTCAGCCAGTGAATTACTTGAGTGCCATTTATTACCTTGGTCTTCTGTTTATTTGGATAAATTAAATACAGCATCAGATTTATCATTTTATAAGCAGCTATCAAGTGATGTAATAGATTGGTTTAAGTATTTAACATCTGAATATAATTTAAACGTTGCTACTAAAAAGTTATATATCGACTAATGTCTGAACAAATAAATTCAAATAGACGCGGTTTCTTAACTCGACTTTCTAAACCGGTTAAAGCAGCCGCGAATTATGAAGAGATATCACAGCGCTTGCACGCAAGGCCGCCAAGAGCGGTCGACGAGGTGCTGTTTGAGTGTCTTTGCGACGGTTGTGAGCTGTGTGAGCAAGCGTGTCCGAATAGCGTTATTGAAATGCTAGAGGGCAGTGCGCTGCTGAATTTGGATTACAACAGTTGTTCTATGTGTAACAAATGCACTGAAGTGTGTCCGACTGGCGCACTTCATCCAACGGTCACACCTTATATCGACCTCAAGCCGAGTTTTGCTGATAGCTGCAATAATTACATGCAAATGGATTGTTCAGCATGCCAAACTGCGTGTTCAGCAGGTGCGATACACATCGAAGTAGGAGAGTTGCCTACAGTGGACAAAGATAAGTGTAACGGCTGTGGAGAGTGCCGAAGCGCTTGTTATATTGGCTCTGTGACTCTTAACCTGACTCGGCAATAAACGTTTGGCTTTGTATGACGCAAGCCAACAGGAAGACTTTGGTTGAGCAATAGACGAGTCGTCTTACGATACCTAAAGACATAAATAGAAAAGGGTCCGCATTCCTAAAGGAAGCGGACCCTTTTTAATTCTTATTGAAGATATTCGAACAAAGCGACCTAAAGCCAGTTGGCTTATGCGCGTTTTTGCTTGTTTCTATGAATAACGTTACTCAGCGATAGCTCAGTCTTTGCTTTACAGATGCAAGGCAATATTTCATTACCTTGCGTGTAAGCCATAGCAAAACCAACGTACTCGACCTCTCCAGAATCCAACGTGCAACGGCAAGCGCCACAGTGGCCATCTCGGCAGTTGTATTCTGGCTCTAACCCCGCTTGTTCCATTGTTTCCAATAGAGTGTTTGAAGGGTTAGATTCAATAGAAGTCAGCTTGTTGATTTTGATTGTTGGCATTACAGCTCAAATCCTTCAAAGTCGTCAGCTTTTACTTCGTTGTCGATTTGGCCAACTAGGTAAGAACTGATTTCTGCTTCTTGTGGAGCAACTTGAACGTTATCTGAAGACAACCAAGCGTTGATCCATGGAATCGGGTTCGACGTTGCTGCTGGGTAAGCAGTACCTAGACCAACAGCCTGCATACGGATGTTGGTAATGTACTCAACGTATTGGCAAAGTATGTCTTTGTTTAGACCAATCATAGAGCCATCTTTGAATAGGTATTCTGCCCACTCTTTTTCTTGCTCAGCCGCTTCTTTGAATAGGTCGAAACACTCTTGCTTACATTCTTCAGCGATCTGCATGAATTCGAAGTCATCTTGACCGTTACGTAGCAAGTTGATCATGTGCTGTGTACCAGTAAGGTGAAGTGCTTCATCACGAGCGATTAGCTTGATGATCTTCGCGTTACCTTCCATTAGCTCACGTTCAGCGAATGCAAATGAACATGCGAAACTTACGTAGAAACGAATCGCTTCGAGTGCGTTTACAGACATTAGACATAGGTAAAGTTTCTTCTTCAGGTCGTGAAGTGAAATCTTAACGTCTTCGCCGTTGATGCTGTGGTTGCCTTCACCGTAGCGGTGGTAGTCAGCCGTTAGCTTGATTAGGTCGTCGTAGTAGAAAGCGATGTCTTTAGCGCGCTTTAGAATCTCTTCGTTTTCAACGATGTCGTCGAATACTACGCCTGGATCGTTCACGATGTTACGGATGATGTGCGTGTAAGAACGAGAGTGAATCGTTTCAGAGAAAGACCAAGTTTCAATCCAAGTTTCAACTTCTGGTAGAGATACCAGTGGAAGTAGGGCAACGTTAGGGCTGCGGCCTTGGATAGAATCTAGAAGCGTTTGGTACTTCAAGTTAGAGATGAAGATGTGCTTTTCATGCTCAGGAAGCTTGTTGTAGTCGATACGGTCGCTAGACACGTCTACTTCTTCTGGACGCCAGAAGAAAGAAAGCTGCTTCTCGATCAACTTTTCGAAGATTTCGAATTTTTGTTGGTCGTAACGTGCAACGTTTACCGACTGACCCAAGAACATTGGTTCTTTTAGTTGGTCATTTTTTTGCTGAGAAAAAGTACTGTAAGCCATAAATGCCTCAAATCCTTTAAAGACCCGTAATAAAACGGACCCTGTTAATGCTTTAAACCCAGAGAAGATAACGCTTCTCTGGGGTCTTAATGTTTATTGCGGTTTAGATCTTACAACCGCCGCCTTCACAATCTTCTTCCGGCACTTGAACTGCATCGCCTTGGTCGTCTTTAGCACCATCACGAGTGTTATGGTAGTAAAGCGTCTTAACACCGTACTTGTACGCTGTTAGTAGGTCTTGAAGCAGCTTCTTCATTGGTACTTTACCGCTGTCGTAAACACTTGGATCATAGTTAGTGTTTGCAGAGATAGCTTGGTCAACGAATTTTTGCATGATACCCACTAGGTGTAGGTAACCGTCGTTAGAACCAATGTTCCAAAGTAGCTCGTAGTTCTCTTTAAGATTTAGGAAATCTGGAACCACTTGCTTCAGGATGCCGTCTTTCGATGCTTTCACTGATACGTAACCACGTGGTGGCTCGATACCGTTAGTCGCGTTCGAGATTTGAGACGATGTCTCAGAAGGCATAAGCGCTGTTAGCGTAGAGTTACGCAGACCGTGCTCCATGATCTCTTCACGTAGAGAATCCCAATCGTAGTGCAGTGGCTCTTCACATACTAAGTCGATATCTTTTTTGTAAGTATCGATTGGCAGTAGGCCTTTCGCGTAGTTGGTCTCGTGGAAAGATGGGCAACGACCTTGCTCTTTCGCTAGTTCAACAGATGCTTTTAGCAAGTGGTATTGAATTGCTTCAAAAGTACGATGAGTCAGGCCATTCGCGCTGCCATCAGAGTACTTAACACCATTCTTAGCTAGGTAGTATGCGTAGTTGATTACACCTACACCTAAAGTACGACGGTTCATTGTCGACTTGTATGCAGCTGGAAGCGGGTAGTCTTGGTAATCAAGCAGTGCATCTAGAGCACGAACAACCAGCTCAGAAAGCTCTGCTAGGTCGTCTAGTTCATTGATTGCGCCAAGGTTGAATGCTGAAAGCGTACATAGTGCAATTTCGCCTTCGTCATCTTCTACGTTAGAAAGTGGCTTAGTAGGAAGCGCGATTTCTAGACATAGGTTCGATTGACGAACAGGTGCAACTTCAGAATCAAACGGGCTGTGTGTATTACAGTGGTCAACGTTCTGAATGTAGATACGACCAGTAGAAGCACGCTCTTGCATTAGCAGAGAGAACAGCTCAACGGCTTTAACCGTTTCACGCTTCACTGAAGGATCGTTTTCGTACTTAACGTATAGCTCTTCAAAACGGTCTTGGTTTTCGAAGAACGCATCGTAAAGGCCAGGTACGTCTGAAGGTGAGAACAGGCTGATGTTGCCACCTTGAACTAGGCGAGAGTACATAAGCTTGTTCAGTTGTACGCCGTAATCCATGTGACGAACACGGTTCTCTTCAACGCCGCGGTTGTTTTTCAGTACTAATAGAGACTGAACTTCACCGTGCCATAGTGGGTAGAACACTGTTGCTGCACCGCCACGAACACCACCTTGAGAACAACATTTTACTGCTGTCTGGAAGTATTTGTAGAAAGGGATACAGCCCGTGTGGAACGCTTCACCATTACGGATTTCAGAACCAAGCGCACGGATACGACCTGCGTTGATACCAATACCAGCACGTTGAGATACGTAACGAACAATTGAGCTTGCTGTTGCGTTGATTGAATCAAGGCTGTCACCACACTCGATCAGTACACAAGAACTGAATTGACGAGTAGGCGTACGTACACCAGACATGATCGGTGTAGGTAGAGAAATCTTAAACGTAGACGATGCGTCGTAAAAACGTTTGATGTAGTCAAGACGAGTCGATTTCGGGTATTTAGCGAATAGACACGCAGCAACTAAAATGTAAAGGAACTGAGCACTCTCGTAGATTTCTTTCGTTACACGGTTTTGCACGAAGTATTTACCTTCGAGCTGCTTAACCGCTGCGTAAGAGAAGTCTAAGTCACGTTTGTGGTCGATGTACTCGTCAAGCTCTTCGAATTCAGCTTTCGTGTAGTCTTCCATAAGGTGGCTATCGTATTTACCCATATCAACCAGTTTTGCAACGTGGTCATACAGTGCAGGCGGCTCGTATTCGCCGTACGCTTTTTTACGTAGGTGGAATACAGACAGACGTGCTGCTAGATATTGGTAATCAGGAGTCTCTTCAGAGATTAAATCCGCTGCTGACTTGATGATAGTTTCATGAATGTCAGTAGTGGTGATGCCATCGTAAAACTGAATGTGAGCTTTCAATTCTACTTGTGATACAGAAACATTGTGCAAGCCTTCAGCTGCCCATGTAATCACGCGATGGATCTTCTCTAGATCGATCGTTTCTTTGCGCCCGTTACGCTTGGTAACAGTAAGTTGTTGGTTCATTCTGCTTAATTTCCCTAACAAAACTGAACAAGGCCGTGTTTTTGTGTATTTCTTTGTAATTTTTGTAAATTACGTTTCGGCTTTGTGATCTTGGTCTACCCATACATTGTAGTTCAAACACAACATATAGGGGTCATTTGTTTGTTGGGTTACAAGATAGTGCTACAACTGATATTTTTCAAGGTAAAGAAATGGGGTTGCTTGTGGATAAGTGGTGGATTGAAAAAAAACTGTAAGTGACCACTAACTGATGAGGTTAGATGTGACTTGATTGTATAAAAGTCGGCTTTTAATGATGCTTTATTTTTGCACGCCCATAAAAAAAAATCCCTTGATCTTTGAGCAAAATGGGCAATGGATTTTGGGCGATTAAATTTAAATCGAGGTGGTCAAAATGGAAGCTAGCGCACGAAATTTAGACTGAAAAAAGTCGCAAAGTTATGGTAATTGCAACTCTTTTCATTCGTCTTTTTTACAAAAGGTTTTACGGTAGGGCTACCGATATTTTTTAGCCAAAGTTTTGCGTGTGGACGATGTAGTTTACGTCTACATTTGTGCCTAAACGATAAGTGTCCGTAAGAGGGTTGTAGTGCAGCCCTGTAATCCCTAATTCTTGCAGCGGCGTGTTATCGACCATCTTGATAAGTTCAGCAGGGCGAATGAACTTCTCGTGCTCATGAGTGCCTTCTGGAACGATCTTCAATAGCTTCTCTGCACCAACAATCGCAAACAAGTAAGATTTGAAGTTACGGTTCAATGTAGAAAAGAACACGTGGCCGCCCGGTTTGACCAATTTCGAACAGGCAGTGATAACAGATTGCGGGTCTGGAACGTGTTCAAGCATTTCCATGCACGTTACCACATCGTACGTCTGTGGGTTTTGTTCTGCGTGGTCTTCGATAGTGCTCTGGATGTAATCGAGCTTGGTGCCAGTTTCCAATGCGTGAAGACGCGCAACTTCTAGCGGTTCTTTACCCATGTCTAGGCCAGTCACTATCGCGCCTTCTACCGCCATGCTTTCTGCAAGAATACCGCCGCCGCAGCCAACATCGAGGACTTTCTTGCCAAATAGGCCTTCCGTCTTCTCTAATACGTAATTTAGGCGCAGTGGGTTGATTTGATGTAGCGGCTTAAATTCGCCTTCTAGATCCCACCAGCGTGACGCCATGTCTTCGAATTTCTTGATTTCTGCTGGGTCTACGTTCTGTGATTTAGTCATAATCGGCATTTCCAAGTTAAATAATGCATCCATGAAATTGCAGGCATTATAACTTGCCTTTTCGCGCTGACCAGAAGATCTACAATTTTGCTAGTTTATTGGATGTAAAGTGACCATGTTTCAGCAAGATATGATGCGGAGGTGCAATTTCTCATCAATTGATTGGCTACAAGGGTCACAAGATGGTAAAAGGAGAGGGAAAGTGATGCCTCCGTAGGTAAATTTGTGTTATATTTTTCGGTCTTATACGTATTCAAAAATACGATCTGACTATAGAGGGAAAATGGCTCTATGAGCGATCTAGCGAAAGAGATCACGCCCGTAAATATTGAAGATGAGCTTAGAGGTTCATACCTAGACTACGCGATGTCCGTCATCGTTGGTCGTGCCCTTCCAGATGTGCGTGATGGCCTAAAACCAGTACACCGCCGCGTTTTGTTCGCGATGAATGTACTAGGTAATGATTGGAACAAACCATATAAAAAGTCTGCTCGTGTAGTAGGTGATGTAATCGGTAAATACCACCCGCATGGTGATAGTGCTGTATACGATACAATTGTTCGTATGGCTCAACCGTTCTCACTGCGTTACATGCTAGTTGATGGCCAAGGTAACTTTGGTTCTATCGATGGCGACTCCGCGGCTGCAATGCGTTATACCGAAGTTCGTATGGCGAAAATTGCTCACGAGCTACTGGCTGACCTTGATAAGGAAACTGTGGATTACGTACCGAACTACGATGGTACAGAACAAATTCCAGCAGTACTTCCTACAAAAATTCCTAACCTATTGGTAAACGGTGCTTCTGGTATCGCAGTAGGTATGGCTACCAACATTCCACCACATAACCTTGGTGAAGTTGTTGATGGCTGTTTGGCTTACATCAATAATGAAGAGATCACTATTGATGAGCTAATGGACTACATTCCTGGTCCTGACTTCCCAACAGCAGCACTTATCAGTGGTCGTAAAGGCATCGTTGATGCTTATAAGACTGGCCGCGGTAAGGTTTACATGCGTTCAAAAGCGGATATCGAAGTAGAGAAGAATGGTAAAGAAACCATTATCGTTACTGAGATCCCTTACCAAGTAAACAAAGCTCGTTTGATCGAGAAGATTGCTGAACTGGTTAAAGATAAGAAAGTAGAAGGCATCAGTGCACTGCGTGACGAATCTGATAAAGATGGTATGCGTATTGTTATTGAATGTAAGCGTGATGCAGTAGGCGAAGTGGTTCTAAACAACCTATACGCTCAAACTCAACTGCAAACGACTTTCGGTATCAACATGGTTGCGTTGAACAACGGTCAACCACAGTTGTTCAACATCAAAGACATGCTTAAGTGCTTCGTAGACCACCGTCGCGAAGTTGTGACACGTCGTACTATCTTCGAACTGAAGAAAGCGCGCGATCGTGCACACATCCTTGAAGCACTGTCTCTAGCACTTGCTAACATCGACGAAATCATTGAGCTTATCCGTAACGCTCCAACACCAGCTGAAGCAAAAGCTGGCTTAGTTGCACGCGGTTGGGATCTTGGTAACGTTGCTTCAATGCTTGAGCGTGCTGGTACTGATGCGGCTCGTCCTGATTGGTTGGAAGACCAATACGGTATCCGCGATGGCCAATACTTCCTAACGGAAACACAAGCACAAGCTATTCTAGAACTTCGTCTTCACCGCCTAACTGGCCTTGAGCACGAGAAGATTCTAGACGAGTACAAAGCACTTCTAGAAGAAATCGCTGAGCTAATGCACATTCTTGCAAGCACTGAGCGTTTGATGGAAGTTATCCGTGAAGAACTTGAAGCGGTACGTGAAATCTATGGCGACGAGCGTCGTACAGAAATCACAGCGGCAGTTCATGACATCGACATGGAAGAGCTGATTGCTCAAGAAGACGTTGTAGTAACGCTTTCTAACGCAGGTTACGTTAAGTACCAAATCCTAAGCGACTACGAATCTCAACGTCGTGGTGGTAAAGGTAAGAGTGCAACTAAGATGAAAGATGAGGATTACATTGAGCGTCTGCTTGTTGCTAATACTCACGATAACATCCTATGTTTCTCTACTCGTGGTAAGACATACCGCCTGAAAGTTTACCAACTACCATTAGCAAGTCGTACTGCTCGTGGTAAGCCTATCGTGAACATTCTTCCTCTAGAGGAAGGTGAACGTATTACGGCTATCCTGCCAGTTTCTGAGTTCTCTAACGAGAAATTCATCTTCATGGCAACGGGTGACGGTACAGTTAAGAAGACATCACTGGATCAATTCGCAAACGTACGTGCTAACGGCCTAATCGCAGTTAACCTACGTGACGACGATTCACTGATTGGCGTTGATATCACTAACGGTGATAGCGACATCATGCTGTTCTCTAAATCGGGCAAAGTTGTTCGCTTTAACGAGGACAAAGTACGAGCAATGGGCCGTACTGCCTCTGGTGTTCGTGGTATGAAGCTTCCAGAAGACGATCAAGTGGTTTCACTGATTGTTCCTTCTAACGAAGGCGATATCCTAACTGTGACTGAAAACGGTTACGGTAAGCGTACTGAGCTAGCAGAATACCCAACGAAAGGCCGTGCAACGCAAGGTGTAGTATCTATCAAAGTCTCTGAACGTAATGGCCCAGTTGTTGGCGCTGTTCAAGTTGAAGAAGGCGATGAAATGATGATGATCACCGACGCAGGTACGCTAGTTCGTACTCGCGTAGCGGAAGTTAGCCAAGTTGGTCGTAACACTCAAGGTGTAACACTGATTCGTACTGCTGAAGACGAGAATGTTGTAGGTCTACAACGTATCGACGAAGTAGAAGAAGCTGAGATTGTAGAAGGCGAAGCTGAAGAAGCTGGTGCTGAAACTATCAACGCTGAAGTTGCTGAATCAAGTGAAGAGCAAGCATCAGATGCTTCTGACTCTGAAAGTGATAGCGAGCAAGACACTGAGTAATCTCTATTACGCTAAGTAATTAAGCTTACCATTGAAAAAACCGAGCCTAAGGGCTCGGTTTTTTATTACCTGTTATTTGTGGAGCTTGGTGTGACTTTATAACAGAGCCGTGATCGATAAAATCTCGATAGCTAAACCTTGATCAATATAGAGGAGAGATGAAAACGATAGAGTAGGGAGTGGATAGAAAGGAGTGTGGAATGGACATCTGGTTGTTGGTTGCGTTGGTACTAATGAGCTTGTTTTTGATTGTGGTCGTCATTGCGGCGAACAAAAACAGCAGTCATCTAAAAAGCAATGTAGTGATTTCGATTACTGCGGTCGCTTTGAGCGTGCTTGTTTGGTCTCAACTGAAACAAGAGATACCTCAACTTCCTTTAGATGATAACAATAGTTACACGGCAACAGATTTCCAAGATGAGCTTCAGCAAAGCCTCAAACAAGATCCGAATCAATCCGACTTGTGGTTTAAGCTTGGTGGTGTGTATATGCAGAAAGGGGAATTTGATGCAGCGTTCACCTGCTACGACTATGCGATTCGGTTAGATCCTCAAGCACCTTCGGGCCTCTATGCAGCCAAAGCAACGGCACTTTACTATCTTAGTTCACAAGCGATGAGCGATGATGTGAATGCGTTACTGGATCACTCCATGCAGCTTGATCCCAATGATCGTACGGCATTGATGCTGATTGCGACCGATCACTTCATTAGCATGCGTTATCAACAAGCGATTGATGCATGGATTCAAATCCTCGACTCCAATCAAAAGGGGATTGATCGCGTTTCGATTATTCATTCGATTAACCAAGCCAAACAGATGATCCGTTAAGCTTGGCATAATCGCTAGTCGTTAATCGTTTGTTTTTAGTTATTTACTTTCCTGCATTTCAATCAACCCACCTGCGTTATGGATTTGAGTAAACCCTTGAGCTCGCAAGAATTGATAGGCTTGTCCTGATCGATTGCCACTGCGGCAATACAAAACGATCGGTTGGTCTTTATCTATCTTAGCGAAGTGAGTAGCCACTTCAGAAAGAGGGTAGTTGATGGCGTTGTTTAGATGCCCTTGTTCGAACTCTGCTGGTGTTCTGACATCAACCACTAATGCGCCTTTCTCTATTAATTCCCACCCTGTCTCAGCACGCTCAGAAGCGTGAACGCCTGAACTGAGCAGTGCGATACATAATGCTGAAAGTGAAAGTAAGGTTTTCATTGTCTATTCCTTGAATTGGCGAGTGGATTGGGGAGGAGATATTGATGTGTATTGCCCCAAACCTAAAAAACCAGCCACACAATAATAGTGTGACTGGTTTTTACCTAATGGTCTAATTGAAGAAACTAGTATTCGTAGCTGGCTTCACGCTTTTCAGCTTGCTCTTCCCATTTAGGAACAACTGTGTCTAAGAAGTGTTGTTTCTCAGCGTTCATCTTATCCATGTCCATTCCAAGCGCTTTTTGAGCCGCTTCTTTGGTCGAGATGTCTGGAATCTCGATTGGATCAGTGATGCCTTTCTTTGCCAGTAGGCGAACAATCTTAGTACGAGCATCGGCTGCGCGGTCAACGGCAGTACCTAGCACTTCTAGAGCGATTTCAGGAGCGTGCATATGAACGCCATGAGATGCAATAGCGTAGTCCCAGCGCCATTGAGCATGACGGATATCCAGTAGGATAGGCTCCATCTCTTGCTCTGTCGCACCTGCTTCCCATGCCGCGCCTGCTTCAAAGTGAGCGGCAACGATTTGTTTCTCAGCGGTCAGCTTCATGTTTAGCACTTGAGCTTTACGGCTTGAAACGATGTTACGCATGGTTTCTTTAGATTGAGTGTGACAGTTTGCACACGTATCTTCGAAGCGGTCGAATGGGTTACCCACTTTATGGTCGGTATAAACGGTGCCATCTTCTTTGGTTACTTTCGGCATATGACAGTCAGCACAAACGACTTTGTTCTTACCGTGGATGCCTTCACGCCATGTTTCGAAACCTGGGTGCTGTGCTTTCAGCATGGGTGCTTTCGATACTTTATGCGTCCAATCTTTAAAGTTGATTGCATCATAGTAGCGTTCCATATCGCCAACCGTTGTGCCTTGATCCCAAGGGAACTTCACGCCTTTGGTTGGGCCTGTGAAGTAATATTCCACGTGGCACTGAGCACAAACAGAAGCTTGCTGGTCTAAACGGCTTTGCTCATCAAACTTTTTACCAATCGCTTCAAATGCACGTTCAACATAAGGACGTGTCACCTTCAGTGCTGGTTCACCATTTTTAAAGCCTTCGCTTTGGGTATCGTGACAATCTGCACAGCCAATAGGATTCACAATCTCGTTGCCAAGACGTGCCCATTTACCTTCAAAATAACCGTCTTCACCACGCTCTTCGATAACACGTGCTACGTCTGGGCTTTTACAACTCCAACACGCCATTGGCATAGGGCCTGAGCTTTCGTCCGTTGGGCCGCCAGTACGGAGCGTTTGTCTTACATCGTCAATCGCATAAAAGTGACCACGTGCTTTGTTGTAATCTTTTGCGAAGCCGTAGCCAGCCCACATGATAACCATGTTTGGATCTTCTTTTAGTGCGTCTTCAATCGTTTCGCTTTCTGAAGTTTGTCTCCATGAATGATATTGATCTGGGTGGTTTTGCTCGAACTGATCGTTACGAGGATCGCCAATTTCTTTTTGTTCAGACGCAGCAAAACTGGTCGCGCTTGCTAATGACGCGCTAACCATTAATAGTGCTGTGACTGAATTACGTATCCAATGCTTTTTCACAGTGATATCTCCAATATACTGATTTTTATACCAAGCGTTGTGAGTTTGCTATTCAAATTAAGAACTGGAGAATTCCTGTTTATATTAATTCATAAACAAACACATTTTGTTACGTGTTGGATATAGATTGTCCCAGATCAATTAATGGCAGTGACCTTAGTCACGTTGAAGTTTATATAACCCTAAAGTGGTACTGGTGGTTAGATTAATTAGAATTTAACTGAGAATTATTATCATATATAACAATCAATTACCTAAATTGACCATGGTATAAATAGGGTGATTACGTTCACAGATTAACCTATCGAAATTTCGTATTACCCAATTAGAGGTATATTCTAACTATAGAAAGCGTTGTGGCTTATCCAAAATAAGAATTGATATCATTTAAACGGTAATAATATCGTTTAAGGGTACTTTTGTTTAACCGGAATATTATTTAGTTGAGAGTTAAATAATGCCGGTATAAGGAAAGGATAAAATGGGCAATATTAAATTGGCCATAGTCATAATGCTTAAATCCCTTCTAGCATTCTGCCTCTATGGTTATTCCATTCATGCTGTTGCTGAGCCTGCTGTTACGCCAGTAGGAGAATCAACAAGACATGAAGTCGAATTAATCCGTGACAAAGACTACAAGTGTGTTCAGTGCCATAAAGATTCAAAAGAAACGGTATTGGGTTCACATGGTGAAAGTGCACACGCTTTGCTTGGCCGTGAAGTAAATTGTACTGACTGTCATAGTTCTATTAGCCCCGACCACCGCGAAGGCGCGCCTAAAGTGGTGAAGTATCGTGAGGCTCAATCACAACCAGGGGCCGACAAGGTTTTCCTAGATCCTAGCTTAATTTTAGATGCGAATAGCCAGTGTATTGATTGTCATAAGCCTGACGATCTGCGCGAAGCGAGCTGGACCCACGACGTTCACGCACAAAATTTAACGTGTTCAAACTGCCATGATGTTCATGCGACGGAAGCCAAGGTGTTGGGCTTAGATAAGAAGCAAACCATCAAGCTGTGTGTGGATTGCCATTCAGACTTCAACCAGAAGAAAGAAGGGGAGTAATCTATGAGCTGCTCAAGAAGAAACTTTTTAGCTGGCGCGGGTGCCGTTATTTTTACCACAGGTGTTGCGGGAACGGCGGCGGTGACAAGTCGTAAAACCTTGGCCAATGTTCAAGAGGATGGGGCTAAGCGTTATGGAATGATTCATGACGAGACCGCGTGTATTGGTTGCACCGCTTGTACAGAAGCTTGTCGTGAAGTGAACAAAGTGCCTGAAGGCGTATCGCGCTTAGAGATTATTAAGAGCGAACCCCAAGGCGAATATCCAAATGTTGATTACCGTTTTACTCGTAACTCTTGCCAACATTGTGATAACGCACCCTGCGTGATGGTTTGCCCGACAGGTGCAGCCTATAAAGATGAAAAAACCGGCATTGTCGATGTTCATCAAGAGAAGTGTGTCGGTTGCGGTTACTGCTTGTTAGCTTGTCCGTATCAAGTGCGTTTTTTCCATCCAGAGAACAAATCCGCAGATAAATGTAACTTCTGTCGTGATACCAATCTTGCACAAGGGAAGTTGCCGGCTTGTGTCGAATCTTGCCCGACCAATGCGCTAGTATTTGGCGATCTAAATGACCCTAAGAGTGAGATAAACCAGGTGCTTAAATCTGAGGTGGTTTACAGAGATAAAGCTTATCTCGGTACTCAACCAAAACTCTATAAAGTGCCACACCAAAAAGGGGAGATCTGATTATGAGTGCATGGGACACAGCTTTTCAGTCTGGTACCGTGGTATGGGACTGGATTATAGCTATCTATCTATTTCTCGCGGGGATGTCGGCGGGTGCCGTAATGATCGCCATTTACCTAAAACGTAAGGTCCTTGAAGGCGATCCTGCTCATAATGGTGTGTTAAAGGCGACCGCTTTTCTTGCGCCATTTGGGATCATTTCAGGCCTACTGATCTTGGTTTTCCACCTGACAAAACCGTTATCCTTTTGGAAGATCATGATCTTCTATAATCCAACGTCTGTGATGTCGATGGGTGTGATCTTATTCCAAGTGTATATGGTGATCTTATTTCTTTGGATCGGCATTATATTTAGAGATCAAATCGTCGTATTTTTAAATGACCAAACATGGTTAAAAGGACGACTCGATTTCGTCGGTAACTGGATTGGCAAATTAGAAGTATTTGAAAATGCTTTGGAAATATTCTTAGCTGTTCTTGCTCTAATGCTTGCCGCTTATACCGGATTCTTGCTTTCAGCTTTAAATACCTTCCCACTGTTGAATAACCCCGTGCTGCCGATTTTGTTCTTATTCTCGAGCTTATCTTCGGGAGCGGCGGCGTGTATTTTATTTGGTGTGTTGGTCTTTAAAGAATCACCTCATAGCCCGAGTATTTCATGGATCCACGGGTTCGAACGTCCGGTCGTGATGTTTGAGTTGTTTGTTCTGATTACTTTCTTTACTGGGCTTATCTTCGCTGGTGGCCAAAGTGAGCAAGCCGTATGGAACGCCATCGGCAGTGGTTTCTGGGCGAGTTGGTTCTGGTACGGCGTTATCGGTGTTGGCATGGTTCTACCATTGTTGCTGAATGCCGTTACACCAACCTCGATCCGCCATAGCTCGGTGTATATTTTCTCGGTGACTTCACTAAGCCTAATGGGTGTATTAATGCTGCGAACTTTTGTCCTTTATGCAGGGCAGTTAACGATAGCTTAATTTCGCTCAAGTTTATTAGTGAGCAGATGTTGGATACTAAATATCTGCTTATTAATGAACATGCTTTAAATAAACATGAGATGCGTGTTCAGATCGGCTCTGCTCAAGCGGAGCCTTATTGAGGTGATATGGTCGGTTCTTTGGGGCTGTTTAGTTTGGTGTTGGTTGCTGTACTCAGCAGCATTATTGGTGTGCATTCGTTTTACCAAGTGCTAAATAAACGGACGCAAAATCTAGGTTTAATCCGCAGTTTCTCTCTTTCAAATGCGCTGTTTTCTCTCACTTCTGTCGCATTGCTTGGCTATGCCTTTGTCAGTGATGACTTCTCTATTCTCTATGTCGCTGAACATTCAAATACTCAATTACCCTCATTTTTTAAGCTCGCAGCCGTATGGGCAGGTCATGAAGGTTCCTTGTTATTTTGGGTACTGACGATCAGCGTCTGGTCTGGCGTTATCGCCTTACAAAAACAGTATTCGAATGAATACCAAAGCCGAGTGCTATGGGTGATGAATCTACTGCTCGCGATATTTGCTTGGTTCACCTTATTCGCATCAAATCCGTTTGAAATGAACTCGATCTTGCCGCTAGAAGGGCGTGACCTTAACCCCATGCTGCAAGATGTCGGTCTGATTTTTCACCCTCCATTGCTTTACCTTGGCTATGTCGGCTTTTCTGTGGTGCTGGCATTTGCTGTTGCCGCTTTGCTTGTTGATCCTATTGAGTTTGATTGGGTTGCCCATTGTCGCAGTTGGTGTTTAGTCGCTTGGATCTTTTTAACTGCAGGGATCATTCTTGGTTCTTGGTGGGCGTATTACGAATTAGGTTGGGGCGGCTGGTGGTTCTGGGACCCGGTTGAAAATGCCAGCTTGTTGCCGTGGCTTACTTCGACCGCTTTACTGCACAGCCTAGGTGTTGCAAAGGGCAAACAGCAGTTGTTGAAATGGTCTCTCAGTCTTGCTTTCATTACGTTTTGTTTGAGTATCTTGGGCACCTTTATTGTTCGTTCTGGCGTACTCACATCGGTACACGCTTTTGCCGTCGACCCAACCAAAGGTATCGCACTGCTTCTTATATTAGTTCTGGTACTGGTGAGTTCATTTTCTCTGCTTATCGTCAGAGGAGAGTCTTTTGAATCTAATCCGATTACTAGCTTCGCCAGCAAAAGCTTTTTGAGCTTAGTTGCGGTGCTTATTTTTGTTCTCGCGACTGCTGTCGTGGTGTTCGGCACGTTTTATCCTATGGTCTTTGAGTTGCTTGGCCTGGGAAATATCTCGGTCGGTGCGCCTTACTTTAATCTCTTGATTGCACCTTTGGCTTTGCTTGCGTTGGCTGTCGTCGGCCTTGTTCCATTGCTGAGTATCAAACTTCAAGCAACTAAAGGCGTGATTGCCTCGTTAGCTGTGGTGTCATTTGTGCTTGGGTACATTTGTTATTCTTGGCAAGTGGAACAGGGACATCTACAAGTGATGGTGCTGCTGACTTGGGGGCTGGCATTCTGGGTTTTATTGACGCACGTTTATGGTTTAGTGGTTACGCGCAGTTCCAAGTTCCAACGTAAAGTCTGGGTGATGACCTTTGCTCATGTTGGGGTAGCAGTATTAGCGGTCGGTGCTGCCATGAATAGCTACCACTCGTTTGAGCGCAGCTATAAGTTAAGCCCAGGCATAGAAGTCGAATTCATGGATTGGACACTTTCTCATCGTGATACTGAGCTGTATGTCGCTTCAAACTTTACCGCAGAAAAAGCGATACTCAACCTAGAGTTTGGCGAGCAGCGCTTTTCTATTTCGCCGGAAAGAAGACATTACCAAGTTCGAGTCATGAACATGAGTGAACCCGCAATGAAATGGTTTTGGCATGGCGATGTTTATATCACCATGGGTGAGAAAGTCGATTCCACCGCTTACGCATTTCGTGTTCAGTATAAGGCGTATGCGCGCTGGATCTGGTTTGGTGGGCTGTTCTCCATTATCGGTGCTTTGCTCTCATTGACTCATCGTAAAAAGAAAACCGTTAAGGCGTCACAGTATGCATACCAGCGTTCGTAACAAGCTAATTAGTCTAATTGCCTTAGCATTGATTGTGGTGCTGGGGTTTGTCTTTGCGCTTGATAATAAGCAGCAGTCGACCATTGTGTCTGAACAACGAAGGGCATTTCCAGAATTTACATCGAGTGCGTTAGTAAATAGTGAAGGCGTCAGTGGTCAGCAGAAAATTACGCTCGCTGATGTCACGCAGCATCCTTATCAACTGGTTAATGTGTGGGCTTCTTGGTGCGGGATATGTAAAACCGAACACGCCTTTTTGCTTCAACTTCACGATAAAGGCATTCCCATCGTTGGGCTTAATTATCGAGATAACTCTGGGGCTGCGATTAACGTGTTATCGAACGATGGCAACCCGTACTCAACCGTGATCAGTGACCCGCAAGGCAAGTTAGCGTTAGAGTTGGGCGTAATCGGCACACCTGAAACGTATTTGGTTGATGCCAATGGCCAGATCATTAAAAAGCTATTGGGCGTGATTAATGAAATGGTATGGAAAGATGAGCTTGCGATGTATTTTGATGGTGTGAATGGATGATGAAGTCTCTAATACAAACGTTGTTTATGCTGTCAGCTCTTTTAGTGATTAGCCTTCCAACCATGGCTGAAGATCTGTTTACTGCCAGTAATAAAGAGACAAGTATTCAAGTTGAACTGTTTGAGTTTGAAAACCCAGAACAACAGCAACGTGCTATTAGCTTGGCGAAAACGTTACGCTGCCCACAATGTCAAAACCAAAATCTGATTGAATCCAACTCACCAATAGCAAAAGACTTACGTCTTGTCGTGTTCAATATGGTGAAAGCAGGGGAGAGTAATAGTGAAATTACTCAATATATGACGGAAAGATTTGGTGAGTTTGTACTTTATAAACCGGCAATGACGGCTTCAAATCTATTACTTTGGTTGCTACCGAGCCTATTACTTCTCTTATTTATATATTTATCAGTAAAAAGTGTTAGGAAGAGCTCATAAAAATTGTGTATTACTGTTTACCAATTGACCTGTATTTTGTAACATTAACCGATTATAAAGGCTAAGCACTGCTATATAAGGATGTATCTGTGGATAACGTAATCTCAAATTTAAAGAAAGAGTTCCATACTCGTGTCCAGTCAGATAAATGGGCAGAGAGATACAGTGCTAAGTCGAGCATTTCTACGCTTACGCAAGAAGAGCTAACTGAATTAGAGAATGCTTGGGTGCAACTTGTCATCTGGAAGCAAACTCAAGTAAGTTGAGCGTTCAGTAAAAATGCAGTTTTAGCCGCAACTGATTAATTTATAACCCCATGTTGGTCATCCCAATGTGGGGTTTTTTCTTACTTGAAAAATAATTGTTATATTATAACAATTTGTATGAGGTCGACCTTGAAAAAAATTGTTAACAGCCTCATAGTGTCTATCATTAGATAGTCCACTACAAAATATTGCCTAGACATATCATGTAGTGTTGTTAAATACATCGAATTTTCAAGTGAGTATAGCTATGGCGGAAGTACGTGCCAGAATAGATTTCAAAGTAGGGGTAACAAGCAGTATTGATGCTGAACTTCTGTCTTTTCATGGATTGAAAACAGATAAAGAGCATGTTGCTGTGATATTTAAATCAGCAGATAAAACACAAGACATACCTCTTGTTCGTATGCACTCTGAGTGTCTTACTGGTGATGTTTTCCATTCTTCTCGATGTGACTGTGGCGAACAGCTAGACGAAACCATTAGAATTATGGGTGAAACGGGTGGCGTGATCCTTTATCTTCGCCAAGAAGGTCGTGGTATTGGTTTGTACAACAAAATCGATGCGTACCGTCTGCAAAGCGAAGGCATGAACACCTATGAAGCCAACAACCACCTAGGTTTTGGCGATGACCTACGCGATTTTACTGAAGCTGCTGAAATGCTACGCGCTTTAGGGACTACAAAAATCCGCTTAGTCACCAACAACCCTAAGAAGATCAATGAGCTAAAATCCTTTGGTATTGAGATCGAAGAAGTGGTGAATACCTCTGCTCATATCAAGTCGGGTAATGAAAGCTATCTGAAGGCGAAAGTCTCACACGGTAAGCATAACCTGGATATCTGATTAGCCTCCTTTGTTGCGCATAACACAAAAATGTTCAAAGACCTCACAAATGTGAGGTCTTTTTGTATTTATCTTGCAATAAAATTGTAAGTTTGTATTATTCCAATCCGTAGTGTAAATGATAATGGTTTGCACTATTACTACGAATAATAATTTAAAGCTCAACAAGGATGCTTCATGACCATTAAATCTTTAGTGACAAAAGCCGTAACTTCGTCACTCATTTTTGCCTCTGCTTCTTCTTTCGCAGCAGTAACTCAAGATCAAGTTGTAGAACATTACGCAGATATTGCACATGCAGTGTTTGCAGATTCAGTAATTACAGCAAAAGCGTTGAACTCTTCTATTGATACCTTTTTAGCTTCTCCTTCTGCTGGCAACTTCGAACAAGTAAAACAAGCTTGGCTTGAGTCTCGCGTACCATACCAACAGTCAGAAGTATTCCGTTTCGGCAACGCTGTTGTTGATGATTGGGAAGGCCAACTAAACGCATGGCCACTAGATGAAGGCCTGATTGATTACGTTTCGACTGATTACCAATATGAACTTGGTAACGAAGGCGCTAGCGCAAACATCGTGGCTAACAAGACTTTCCAAATTGGTCAGACTACCGTTGATGCAACTAACATTACTCCAGAGCTAATCGCAGACTTGAACGAGATCGGCGGTTCTGAAGCGAACGTAGCGTCTGGCTACCACGCAATTGAATTCCTACTTTGGGGCCAAGATTTAAACGGCACAAACGGCGGTGCAGGTGAGCGTGCTTACACTGATTTCGTTGTTGGCGCTGAGTGTACTAACGGCAACTGTGACCGTCGTGGCGCATACCTAAAAGCATCTGCTGAGCTACTTATCCAAGACCTAGAGTGGATGGAAAAGCAGTGGGCTGAAGGCGAGAAAGGAAACTACCGTGAAGAGCTTCTTTCTGAATCAAGCGAAAATGGTCTACGTAAAATGCTGTTCGGCATGGGTTCACTGTCTCTAGGTGAGCTAGCGGGTGAGCGTATGAAGGTTGCACTAGAAGCAAACTCTACTGAAGACGAGCACGATTGTTTCTCTGACAACACGCACAACTCTCACTACTATAACGAGCAAGGCATCTACAACGTTTACACGGGTCTATACAAACGTGAAGACGGTACTCTGCTTTCAGGCCCAAGCCTGTTCGACCTAGTAGAGCAAAAAGATGAGCAAGCTGCGAAAGAGATTCAAAAGCAGTTTGATCTAGCACGTGCACAAGTAGGCGAATTAGTAACGTCTGCAGAGAAAAATAACCAGCACTTCGATCAGCTAATCGCTGCTGACAACGCTGCAGGTAATGCACTAGTAAACAAAACGATTGTTGCTCTAGTGTCTCAAACAGCGGCAATTGAGCGTGCTGCGGGTTTGATTGGCATTGATAGCCTTAACCCAGACACAGCGGATCACGAGTTCTAAGAACCCGAGCCGAACACAAATATAAGGGCTCTCATTGGGCCCTTAATTGTTTGCTACTCAAAAAAGTCACTCCCACATAAAAACTAAAATCAAAAACACAGCAAGGCAATGTATGAAGTCGTATCTCTCAGCCTCACTATTAACCGCACTGTTTTTCTTATCTCCGCTACACGCCCATGAAACATACTCTGGTGGCAAAACAACCGTGAAGAAAGAGGGAGCGAACGCTTTTTCTCTTCCTGCTGCCAACCTACCCATGAGCAAACGCTTAGATTTCAGCGTAGGTAACAGCTTTTTTAGAAACCCTTGGGTACCCGCACCTTCATCAACCGATGCGCGTGATGGACTTGGCCCACTGTTCAACACCAACGGCTGTCAAAACTGTCATATCAAAGATGGTCGTGGTCACGCGCCAGAAAAAGGCGATGAGAATGCGGTTTCAATGCTGGTTCGCTTAAGCATTCCAGCGGAAACGCCAGAGCAGAGACAAGCCTTCATTCGAGATGGTGGTATTCCTGAGCCGACATACGGTGGTCAGCTACAAGATTTTGCGCTTCAAGGTGTAAAACCAGAGGGTAAAGTGAATATTAGCTACACGGATGTTCCTGTTGAATTCCAAGACGGCACTGTCGTTACTCTGCGTAAACCCATTTTAAAGATTACTGAACTTGCTTTCGGTGAAATGCACCCTAAAACAGAATTCTCAGCTCGAGTCGCGCCGCCAATGATTGGCCTTGGTTTGCTTGAGAGTATTCCAAAAGAAACGATTCTAGGATTTGCAGAGCAGCAATTGGCTGACAAGCAAGGTGTGTCGGGTAAAGCTAACTATGTTCTTGATGTTCAAACTAATGAAATGGCGCTAGGTCGTTTCGGTTGGAAAGCTGGTCAGCCAAACTTAATGCAGCAAAACGCGGCGGCATTTAACGGTGACTTAGGCCTGACAAGCCGCTTATTCCCGAATGAAAACTGCACATCAGCGCAATCAACCTGTGATGATTTTCCAAATGGTGGAGAGCCAGAAGTCAGTGACAACATTTTAGATTTTGTTGAGTTCTATTCGCAGCATCTCGCGGTTCCTATTCGTCGTAATGTCGATAACCCAACGGTTGTTCAAGGTAAAAAGCTGTTCAAAGAGATTGGTTGTCAAAGCTGTCACCAAGCTGAAATTCGCACAGCAGAGCGTGAAGGCTTGCCTGCTCTTTCGAAACAGTTGATTAGCCCATACACCGATATGCTTTTGCATGATATGGGTGAAGGTTTAGCCGACAATCGCCCAGAATATCTTGCCAATGGCCAAGAGTGGCGTACCACACCACTTTGGGGATTAGGCTATACCAAAGAAGTTAATGGTCATACGTTCTTACTTCATGACGGTCGCGCAAGAAACGTTATGGAAGCGGTACTTTGGCATGGTGGCGAAGCAGAAATGGCAAAACAAAAAGTATTAGCTTTGAGTCGCAGTGAACGCGAAGCACTACTAGCGTTTTTGGAATCATTATAGGCTGTCTTGAATTCAGTTAAGCCAACGGCTTAGTTACTTAAGAAAGCCGCTAACAAAAGACTGACTACCGCTGAACTTGTAGTAATAACAGGTCAGCGGTCGTTTCATATTTATTGAACTCATATAATTAAAAGAAAAACTAGGAAGTAAGGTAACAGCATGGCACATAAATTTTTGTTAATGCCTTTATCGGTATTAGTCATAGCAGGCTGTCAATCATCGGGTGAGCAAGCCGCTTCATCTGAGGTTAACGGTGTCTCTTATCAAGCAGACACAACCAATCATATTAGTCGCAGTGTTTATCAGCAGGAGTTTGATTCTGCCGTCCTATTCGCCAAGCAAGCCAACGAGCTGGAAGCCTTGACGCAAGGGTACTGCCAAACTAATGATGTTGAGTTAGATGCTTTGAAAAATCAGTGGCAGCTCACCATGAACAGTTGGATGGCACTGCAAGGACAAGAAAGAGGCCCAACGGCGGCACTTGAAGATAGCTGGAATGTTCAATTCTGGCCAGACAAAAAAAACACCACCGGCCTAAAAATGCGCCAGTTGACTCAGCAAGATAAAGCTTGGTCTCAAGATGAAATTGCTCAACAGAGTGTGACGGTTCAAGGACTAGGTGCGTTGGAATGGTCGCTTTATGACGAACAATCTCCACTACTGCAAGATAAAGCGTCTGGCTGTCTATCTTCACAAGCTATCGCACAAAACTTGGCAATGAAATCGGCCTCTATTGCTGAGGCTTGGCAGGTTAACCCTTGGTTAGCGTTAGACGAGATGCGTTGGGAATCTGAATACATCGCTTTACTAACTAACCAACTTGATTACAGCATGAAAAAGCTGAGTCGCCCAATGGCTAAAATTGGTCATCCCCGCCCTTACTTCTCGGAATCATGGCGCGCTCAAACCTCAATGACTCAGTTGAAAGCGAACGTAGCGGCGCTAGAGAAATTGTACCTAGCTGAAGGTAATGGTCTTGATGGTTTATTGAGAGAGAAGGGCTTAAATGACCTTGCCGATCGTGTTGCTGCCCAGTTCACGCTAACGTTAGATACTTGGCCTACAGACTCTAGCTTGTTTACTCTATTACAGAGCAAAGAAGGCTACCGAGAGGTGCTGACTCAATACAACAAACTAGAACGTTTGAAGTACCTGATTCATGAAGAAGTGGCGATAGAGCTTGGCGTGGTAATAGGATTTAATGCTACCGATGGTGACTGATACTACGCGAAGAACGTTACTCAAGGCTGCGCTGGGTTGTGCAGCTGTTCCATTGCTTCCGTTTGGGTGTGCGACTCGAAAGGATGGGGCAACTCGAAAGGATGGCATGAGCACATCTAATGATCCCCAACTGATTGGCTGTGCGCTGAATGGGCGAGGTCAATATTCTGCGGTTGTGGCTGACGAATTTGGTATGCCACTGAGCCAACTTCCCATCCCCGATCGTGGCCATGGCGTCGCGATTTGCCCAACCTCATCGCATGCGGTGGTTTTTGCTCGTCGCCCTGGTGACTATTTTATGGTGTTTGACTATAAAAATGGTCAGCAGATCAATATGATAGTGAAAGGTAACAACCGCCACTTCTATGGTCATGGCGTTTACTCATTGGATGGTAAGTTACTGTATGCCACCGAAGGGAAAACGGACACCAGCCAAGGCGTGATTGGCGTTTACGATGTCGCGCAAGGCTATCGTAAGGTCGAAGAGTTCACTGGTTTCGGTATCGGCCCACATGAAGTGATCATCATGCCTGATGGTAATCTCGCGATTGGAGTTGGTGGCGTTCATACTGATGGCAGAACACCGAAAAACTTGGATTCCATGCAACCGAGCTTGAGTTATGTTTCCCCTGAAGGTGTGTTGCTTGATCAGGTTGAATTGCTAGACAAGAAGCTGAGTATTCGACACTTAGCCCATGATGGTGCTGAAACGGTGCTTTGTGGTCAGCAATATCGTGGTGAGCCAGACGAGTTTCCTTCGCTTTTGGCGATGCATACCAAAGGCGGGCAGTTTGAATCACTGAACGCAGAGCCTGAGCAATGGGCAAGATTTAATCACTACATCGCAAGTATTGCGGCGTCAGATGATTGGATTATCGCGACCTCGCCAAGAGGGAATTGCTACGGTATTTGGTCTAAAGAGAGCAAAGAATTAGTCGAGCTGTCTGCACTGTCGGATGCCTCTGGTGCCGTGCTACTTGATGGAGAATTTCGACTCAGCTCTGGGGCGGGCAGTGTGGTTAGCCAACGCAAGCCTTATGAGAAATCAACTCAGCAATCATCGGTCCAGTGGGATAACCATTGGAGTTCTATCTGATTTATAAAGCCGCTTAAAAATAACATGCTTACTCCTATATCTTTGCCATACTTATGGGATGATTGATGATTGATGATTGATGATGGAGTTAAGCATGTTCGCGAAATACTTCTGTGGATTACTAGTTTTAGTCTCTGTGCATGCATGGAGCTATACGAGTTCTGACGAGAGCCGCTTCATTCCGGCTGATTCAGAACTCTCTTTCATGCTTATATATCCAGAGCTCACACAGAGTATCTATCAAGACACTTCTCTGCCTATCCTTTGGGATTCTCCTGAGCTGGTTAAAGCGTTTGAGTTCCAATTGTCGCTTCTTGAACAAGCGCAAATGGCACCGCTTTTTGAACGACAACTCAAGCAAATCCGCCAGTATCAATCTCGTCGTCAATGGCAAGAGTTAGACATCTTACTCACCGATACCTTTATCTATTACCTAAGCTACGTTGAAAACGCGCCGCTTGCCGGTAAAGAATGGTACTTCTCGGGTAAGCTGCATTCTAAATTGCCTCCACCTTCGCCGCATATTCTGATGAGACTGAAAAGCAGCGTTGCTAATGATTACTTATTGGAGATGGTGTTGTCTTACGCGCCGCCTGTCGGGGATTTTGACCAATTTAAGGCGACCTATTCCGTGTTGGAAACCGCGTCTGAACTCAATATCGAACGATACAGACAGAAAGGATTGAAACGCTTGGGAGACTCGCTCTCGGACAAAGCGACTTTGGTTGAGCGTATTGCATTGGTCGGCGTTGATACCTCGATGATCGCGGTCGATTTCCCTGAGTTCGATCGAGATCTGCAAAAGGCGATTAAATCTTTCCAACGCATGCACGGCCTTACGGATGATGGGATCATCGGGCCAGACACGATCAAGTGGATCAATATGGGTTTTGATGATCGGTTGAGTTCTTTGGCTCTGAATGCAGAACGCGTTCGTTTGTGGCCAAGAGACCGAGACTCTCTTATCGTGGTCAACGTGCCTAGCTTTGATATGAAGTATTGGGAAGATGGCGAAGAGGTGTTTGAGTCTAAAGTCGTGGTAGGCAGAAAATCGCGAAAAACGCCGCTTTTAGAGATAAACCTAGATTCGGTCATTCTAAACCCGACTTGGAACGTGCCATGGAAAATCATGGTCAAAGACATCCTGCCCAAAGTAAAAGCCGACGAAAGCTATCTTGAAACGAACAACTTCCAAGTGATTGACGGTTGGCGTTCAATGGAAACCGTCGACACCACCGAGATAGATTGGCAGACCATCAACTTCAATTCTTTCCCATATCGAATGCGTCAGCAGGCAGGCTCACGCAACGCACTAGGCTTGTATAAGTTCAACACTCCCAATAAGCGCGCGATCTATCTGCACGATACACCAAGTAAAGGTCTGTTTAATGACGACTTCCGAGCTTATAGCTCAGGTTGCATACGTGTTGAGCATGCAGAAGAACTGGCTGAGTTGTTGTTTGCGACCAAGGTAAGGAAGGTACCGAACCAAAATAGCGACCTTGCGCCGAATACCAAGGTTCGTCTCAAGAAGCGAATTCCAGTGCACATCATCTATCAAACCGTGTTGTTTGAAGAAGGAGGTATACAATACCGCGGCGATATCTACCAATATGATAAAGAGGGTGGTTGATTAAAACATGACCAATAAAGGTGATCTTGACCGAAAAATGACAACCAAGCTTCTATTGATAAAATTATAATGAGTATCAATAACTAACCGTGTAAAGGTTACAAATACTAACGTTTTGCGCGGTTTTTGTACGTTGACGCAGCAAATTCCATTATGTATCGTGCATTTTTCGTTCGATCTAATTGGTTTTTTTGCTGTATGTCTCAAAGTTTATTTTCACGCCGTCAGTTTCTGACTTACGCTGGTGGTACTGCTGTTGTCGCCTCTCTTACTCCTTCTATCGCTTTCGCTTCATACCCGGATCAACCAAGAACGATTAGCATGAACAATCTTCACACTGGTGAACGATTAGAGACTTGTTATTTCGATGGCACTAACTATGTTGGTGACGAGATGGCACGCCTTAGCAAACTGTGTCGCGATTTCCGTCGCAATGAAATCCACCCAATGGATAAGAACCTGTTTGATCAAATCACTCAGATTCAAAACGTGTTGGGTATTCAAAAAGAAGTTCAGGTGATCTCTGGTTATCGTTCTCCGGCGACTAATGAAGCCCTTCGTTCTAAGTCGAGTGGTGTCGCTAAGAAGAGTTACCACATGCTAGGTAAAGCGATCGATTTCCGTATCGATGGCGTTGACCTTAAAGAGCTGAGAGACGTAGCGAAAAGCTTGAACGCGGGTGGTGTCGGTTATTATGCGCGTAGCAACTTTATCCATATCGATACTGGTCCAGTCCGCAGCTGGTAGAGCTAAGCTGAGTTATTGAGTGATACGGTAGGCACTTGTCAAAGTAGACATCCAATGTCATAGTTTGCCCAAATTTCAGTTTGTTCTAATAACTCGGTTTATTGCTGCTCAGTTTGTTTCTGTTTAGTTTGTTATTGTTGGGTTTGTTACCAATAACATAGCGATATTCGAGTTGTTCACCAGATTCGCTCTTTAAGGTTTGTATATGTCTCTTAAGTATCAAGTTGTACCTGTTACCTCTTTCTCTCAGAACTGCTCGATTGTGTGGTGTGATGAAACCATGGAAGGCATCGTTGTCGATCCGGGCGGTGATGTTCAACAACTCGCGGCTATCATTGAAGAGCTCGGTGTTAAGGTTGTGAACTTGGTACTGACGCACGGTCACTTAGATCATGTTGGCGGTACGGTACCACTTGCTGAGATCTTGAAGGTGAATATTGTTGGCCCACATAAGGCTGATAACTTCTGGCTACAAGGTCTAGAGAATCAAAGTCAGATGTTTGGTTTCCCTCTGTGTAAAGCTTTTGAACCAAACACTTGGTTAGAAGAGGGCGACAAAGTCACTTTTGGTAATCAAGTTATCGATGTGATTCACACGCCGGGTCATACGCCAGGTCACGTTGTATTGTTCAGCGAGCAAGCTCGTTTAGCGTTTGTGGGTGATGTGTTGTTCAATGGCGCAATTGGCCGTACTGACTTCCCTCAAGGTGATTTCAACACGCTTATCTCTTCAATCAAGACTAAGCTTTGGCCACTAGGCAGTGACGTAACATTCGTTCCGGGCCATGGTCCTGAATCGACATTCGGTCGCGAGCGCGCATCAAACCCGTTCGTCGCAGATGAAATGCCTCTGTACTAATTAAATCTTTGATTTACCGACCGATTATTTGTGTCGATTGATTGAAAATGAAGCTTAGCTTTTGTCCTGAAAGCTAAGCTTTTTTATTGCGTGTGAACTTACTGGTAAACCTTAATCAGAAAGACGTTCAGCGGCAGCCAAGTAGCGTCGAGCCAGCCCCACAAACTCTTCTCCACTCATATTCAAATCATGGGTTGATATGAAAATGTCATAACCGTGGAAACCCCTTTGATACTTCATTCTGTTGGCAAGCATCGCCTGTAATCCAGAATAGTCTTTAATAACCGCGTTTTGATTGTTTGTTTCATTCGGTGAATCAAGATTGTCCTGTGACTGGTTATTGTTGAAATCAACGTCGTCGGTATTCTGCGACTCTTTATATTGGCTTAATTCAACACAGCCGTTTTCGGTACAACGCGCGTGGTAATGCGATGAGTCGAGAACCATATCCTCAAAGTTGGACTCTTTGCCTGCTTGTTTGGCTCCTAAGTACAAAAGTGCTCGTTGGCTGAGCAATAATTCACAGGTGATTTTTGGACAAATCGAATCGAGGTAGGGCGAGTAATCTTTTACCTTAATTCCGACCCACGGAAGGGGTTGATGCCAACCATCTTGTTCATAAGTGCAAAGACCAATTTTTTGGATGTTACTCCATTTTAAAACCCAACCCCCTTTGTAAAAGTGCTGCTGAAAATGAGTCGGGGTAAGTGTGAACATCACTCGGCTGCGCAGCATCAAATAGTAGCCGGTTCCCAGAAGGGCAATACTGCAAAAAGCACCCACGATCAGTAACTTTGGATTGTCACTGTAGAGCGCAACGATCAAGCAAACGAAGCCTAAAATAACGGCGAGGATACGGTACGAGCGAGTGAATGAAGGCAAAGAGAAATTAGTAAGGTGACGAGTGTCCATAGGCAACACCAAGTTTTCATATTTTTGTCTGGATGGATAACCAGTGTATATGACCCTGAATTGATAAGTCGATGTTTAAATAATAGACGCTAGTAGACAATATCGGTATTTTTCGTCGACTTTCGACGCTTCACTCTACAAATAGCTCCTGTTTTTTGGTATAAATCGCGCTTCAAATTTTCACCACTGCGAAAAGAGCAGTGAACTGGAGAAATATTCAATGAGACTTGCTCATAAGCGTAAGGTGCAGGCTAAACTGCAGAAACGCACTAAAGCGGCTGTAGTTAAAGCAGTGGCAACGCCGAAACAAGCGAAGCCTGTCGCAGAGAAAGTTGTAGCAGAAAAAACTGTAGCAGCAAAACCAGCGGTAGAGAAAGCAGTAGCAGCAACTAAAGAAGTTGCAGTAGCACTGACTCCTAAGCAACAACAAGTTCTAGACATCGTTGTTAGCAATGCTGAAGGCATTAACCCTAAAGGTATCGGCCTAGAAGCTGGTCAAGAAGACGCGAAAGCAGCTTCATGGGCAACAGGCGCATTGAAAAAACTTCTTGAAGAAAACCTAGTAGCGAAAGAGCAGCTAGCAGGTAACAAGGTTATCTACAAAGCTATCTAGTCCTGTGGGATTACATTCGCTTCGTTAAGTTTTTAAGCCTCGATTTTCGAGGCTTTTTTGTATCTGGCACATTCTGCCAAGTCCGAGCCCAAATCCAAGCCTAAACCTAGGCTCTATAATCTCAATTCCAATTCGATATACGGCTTAACTGATTAGTGTTGTCTCGTGTCAGAGCTTCGAATCAGCAAGCACTAAAGTAGGGCGTTAGCTAGGTAGAGTAAGAGAGCAAAGCCTTGATTGTTTTCTCTAAAATACAGCAATGAATAGAGCTTCATCACGAAATGGCAATCAATTGTTAAGAGTATTTAATTATTAATACTTAGGTATTTATCAATACGCATTGCCTTGATGAATATCCAAACTCCTTTGAAATCGACACTATTCAATCATCTCCTACGTAGTTCTACTTAATCCTTTGGTCTAATACGTAACTTTGTTAACGCCATGCGTGCGTGCTCTCCCTGATATCTTGTTGCCTCATCACGGTGCACTCTTATGTTGAATCATAAAAAATGCTCATAGAAAGAGTGTTAACCCAACAAAGGACGTGAACATGAGTCTCATTTCTAACTCCCTCACACGAGTTTTTAAAAACGTTGCAGTAACTGCTGCGGCTTGTTTAGCTTTGGTCGCTACTGGTGCTACAGCCGCTGATAAGGTTTACCGTTTAAAACTTGCGGAAACTTGGGGACCAAACTTCCCAGTTTTCGGTGATGCAACCAAAAACATGGCGGCGATGGCTGAGAAGATGTCGAATGGTCGACTGCAAATCAGAATCGATTCAGCAAACAAACACAAAGCACCTCTTGGCGTTTTTGACATGGTTAAGTCTGGTCAATACGACATGGGTCACTCAGGCTCTTACTACTGGAAAGGTAAAGTTCCAAACACTCTTTACTTCACTTCTATGCCTTTCGGTATGACGCCAGCAGAACAATACGCGTGGTTCTATCACGGTGGTGGTATGGAGTTAATGGAGCAGGTTTACTCTCCACATAACTTGATGTCTTTCCCTGGTGGTAACACGGATATCCAGATGGGTGGTTGGTTTCAAAAAGAGATCAACAGCGTTGAAGATCTACAAGGTCTGAAAATGCGAATCCCAGGCTTTGCGGGTGAGATTCTTGCAGAGCTAGGTGCGAAACCGACGAACATTGCCCCGGGTGAGCTTTACACCTCTTTGGAGCGTCGCACAATCGATGCACTGGAGTGGGTAGGTCCATCGCTTGATCTACGTATGGGTTTCCACAAAATCGCGCCTTACTACTACACAGGTTGGCACGAGCCGGGTTCAGAGCTTCAATTCCTAGTGAACAAGCGTATATGGAACAAGCTTCCTGAAGACCTTCAAGAGATCTTGCGTGTTGCCATGCGTACAGCGGCTTATGACATGTACACACAAGCTACGCACGAAAGCGGCAAGAACTGGGTTTCAATGAAAACAGAATACCCAGATGTACAAGTAAAAGATTTCCCGCCTGAAGTAATGTCGGCACTGAAAGAAGCGAACGATCGACTACTTGCTGCCCATGCTGAGAAAGATGAGTTGGCAAAAGAGATCCAATCTTCACAAGCAAGCTACCTAGAGCAAGTGCGTTCATGGACGGATATTTCACACAGAGCTTATCTAAATAGCCAAGCGAAATAATCGACAGTTGTTGAACTGAATCTAAATGAACCCGAAGCTTTTCTTATTGAGTATTTAAGAGTGAATAAGCCGAGGGTTCATTTTAAACATAATAACTAAGCAGGATAGATCCTGTAATACGCCCAAGAACCCTTTCTACGTCGTGCCTATTGCTAGCTATAAACTGAATTGTTTTTAGTTTGGTTAGCTGTACTGCGCGATGTCTTTTCAAATTCCATGGAGTCGGGAATGCGAAGTCTAATTTATATTGAACGCCTGTTTAATCGTATCGGTGACGCACTGGGATGGCTTTCCAGTATGTTGTTTATTCTACTAATCGCTAACGTTGTGTATGACGTTGTCATGAGATATGCGTTCAATGATGTCTCAATCGCTTTCCAAGAGATGGAATGGCACCTTTTCTCAGCCGTTTTCCTATTAGGTGTTCCTTATGCCATCAAGGCTGGTGGTCATGTGCGAGTGGATGTGTTCTACGAGCAACTGAGCTTCAAGGCACAAGCGATTATTGACCTGCTCGGCACACTGATCTTTCTGATGCCTTTTTGTTTGCTGGTTGCTTGGTTTGGTATTGATGTGGCCAAAGAGAGCTATAACCTCGGCGAAACCTCAGGTGACCCGGGTGGCTTGCCATATCGCTGGATCATCAAAGCTATGATCCCGCTGTCATTCTTCTTAATGGCACTCAGTGGCGTAGGTTTAATCCTGCATTCGCTGAACAAGATTTTTAATCCGCACCTTATCCATGCAAACAATACTCATACAAAGAATAAGTAGAGGCTGAACATGATTGGAATAGTAATGTTTTTCGTAGCCTTGTTTGCACTTTTACTTGGCTTCCCAGTGGCGTTCACCTTTGGTGGTATCGCGTTAATCTTTGGTGTTTGGGCTGAGGGCATCGAAATGTTTGCCTTCATGCCATATCGAATTCAATCAATCATGGAAAACACGGTGCTGATGGCCGTTCCATTGTTTGTTTTCATGGGGCTTGTTCTACAAAAGACCAAACTTGCTGAGCAGTTGCTTGAGTCTATGGGACGACTGTTTGGTGGTGTGCGTGGTGGTATCGCAATCTCGACGGTACTTGTAGGTTCTCTGCTTGCCGCTTCTACTGGCGTAGTAGGGGCTTCCGTAGTGGCGATGGGGCTTATCTCCCTACCTGTAATGCTTAAGTACAATTATGACAAAGGCTTAGCCTGCGGCACTATTTGTGCGTCTGGTACGCTAGGGCAGATCATTCCACCTTCCATCGTATTGATTCTATTGGGTGATGTTCTAGGTGTTCCAGTAGGCGACTTGTTCCAAGCGGCGATTTGGCCGGGCGTGATGCTGGTCGGCGCGTACATCGTTTATATCTTGATATACGCAAAGCTACACCCTGAAGCGGCTCAACCTATTGAACGTGATGACTCCATCAGCCGTAAGCAAGAAGTGTTTAATGCACTGAAAGCGATTCTTCCGCCTCTAGCGTTAATCATTGTTGTACTGGGCTCTATCTTCGCAGGTGTTGCTACGCCAACAGAGTCAGCGGCATTAGGTGGCGCGGGCGCGATGATACTTGCACTGCTTTACGGTCAGTTTAGTTGGTCGATGGTGTATGACGCATCGAAAGAGACGGTGAAAGTAACCGCGATGGTATTTGCTATTTTGTTGGGTGCAACGGCATTCTCAATGGCGTTTACCTACACTGGTGGTGACTATCTGGTTGAAGAGTGGATGCTACAGCTACCGGGTGAGAAATGGGGCTTCCTGATCATTACCATGTTAGTGATTCTGATTTTGGGTTTCTTCATCGACTTCGTAGAGATCTGTTTCATCATCGTGCCGATCATTGCGCCAGTTGCTGAACTGATGGGCATCAACATGACATGGTTCGCTATCCTTATCGCGATGAACCTACAAACCTCCTTCTTAACGCCGCCATTTGGCTTCAGTTTGTTCTATTTGAAAGGCGTAGCACCAAAAGGTGTGACAACTAAGGACATCTACCGAGGCGTGATGCCGTTCATTCTGATTCAAATCCTCGTACTTGGATCACTTCTCGCTTTCCCATCTTTCTATGGAATGTGAGTGAAGCCTAGAATGTGAATGATATGTTTCAACGGTTATCTATAAATTGCTAAAGTAAAACGGCTTATTGATGTTCAGTAAGCCGTTTTTTGTGAGGGAAAGGAATGCCTCTAAAAGCCAAGCTGATTTTGCTGACGCTGCTCCCGTTGCTACTGGTAACGGCGAGTATTAGTTGGATCTCGCTGCACCAGACTAAAACGTTAGGTGCTAAAGAAGTCGAGATCTTTAGAGATAGCCTAATCAAGTCGCGTGAAAACGCCCTCAAAGATACGGTTGACCTCGCGTTCGACGCCATAGAACACATTTATAACGACCCAAATATCCAAGAAGCTCAAGCCAAAAACAAAGTTCGAACCATATTGTCTAAACTTAGATATGGCTCGGATGGGTATTTCTTCGCATACGATCGCCACGGAACCAATTTGGTTCATCCAATTCAGCCAGAATTGATAGGCCAAAACCTACTCCAACTGCAAGATGAAGATGGCGACTTTCTGATAGAAGCTCTGTTAAGAGAAGCGCAAACCGGAGGCGGGTTTCACCAGTATTTGTGGCAAAAACCCTCGACTGGAGAAGTGGTGTCTAAGCTGAGCTACGCTGCTTGGTTAGAGCGTTGGGACTGGATGATTGGCACCGGCTTGTATATTGAAGATGTACACCAAGAAGTGGCTTCGATGCAGGCTGCGATTAACAATAATATTGAAACCACGTTCTTTTCGATTGTGGTGATTTTGAGCGTGACAGTCGCGGTCATCATCGTACTGACCTTGGCCATTAACATGCATGAACATCGGATTGCGGATAACAACCTAAAGGAACTGGCTCATAAGACGGTGATGTTCCAAGAAGACGAGAAGAAGCATCTAGCACGTGAGTTGCATGATGGTATTAACCAATTATTAGTGTCGAGTCGTTGCCACTTAGAACTGCTCGGTAATAAGCTACAAAATGAAGACCTCAAAGCCCATTTGAATAAGTCGCAGCATTCACTGATGCGAGCGATCGAGGAAGTGAGGCACATTTCACATCAACTTCGCCCAAGTTCGTTGGATGACATAGGCTTAGAAGCGGCGTTGTCTTCGCTGTTATTAGATTTTCAGGCGCACTCGGGTATTGAAGTGGAAACCTTGTTTAGTACTCAACAGGGCAAGTTGAAATCTGAGGCTGCGACAACCTTGTATCGAGTGGTGCAAGAGTCGCTGAATAATATCGAGAAACACGCGCAAGCGACTAAAGTAACGGTTATCGCGCAGCAAATTGGTAATGTGCTGCAGCTATTGATTCAAGATAACGGCGTCGGTTTCAACACCTATAAAGCGATGGAAAAACGAGGGATCGGGCTGCGTAACATGAGAGAGCGAGTGGAGTTCATCGGTGGTGACTTTGAACTGATGAGTGAGATTGGCCTCGGAACGGAAATTACAGTGTTACTGACACTAGAGGGATTAATGAATGAGTGAAGTTATTCGAGTTGTGATTGCTGATGATCACCAAGTGGTACTGGATGGCTTTATGGCGAGATTGGAACTCGAGCCAGATATTAGCGTGATAGGTACCGCCAGTAATGGGCTAGAAGCGGTAGAGGTGGTTAAGTCTCTGCGCCCTGATGTAGTGTTGATGGATATCAGCATGCCTATCATGAATGGCATTGATGCCACCCATCTGATCAAAGAAGAAGACCCAGAAGCCAAGGTACTGATGCTGACCATGCATAACAACCGTGAATACATCATGAAGGTGATGCAGTCGGGTGCTGTCGGCTACATGTTGAAAGAGATTTCGGCTGAAAAAATGGTGCAGGCAATCAAAACGGTCAATCAAGGTTCGACCTATTTCTGTGAAAAAGTCACGCAGAATTTGTTTACTCAGCCGATTACTCCTACGCCATCGGTCAAGAATCCATTGAGCAGACGTGAAGAGGCTGTGCTGAAATTAGTCGCAAAAGGGGAGAGCAGTAAAGAGGTCGCAAAGGCGCTGAATATCAGCTATCGAACGGTAGAAACCCATAGGCAAAATATTAAGCATAAGCTCGATATTCACTCTACGGCAGAGCTTGCAAAATATGCGGTCAGCTCCGGGCTTGTGGACTGATCTTACGCTAAATAACGTTAAATGTGTAATTTAATTACTAAATGTGTAATTTAATTACTAAATGTGTAATTTACGCCTCCTTTATGGAGGTTTTTTTAGTATTTTTGCGACAGGTTGATATTCTTCTTTTCGAAATTTAAGCGCCGAATGCAATGTTGCAAACTGTGCGCTGCAAATTAGAGAGGAAGCATGGAGCCTGTAAAAGATAGGTATAGTATTGAAAATACCGATTATACAGTAGGACAAGATAACGTTCAGAAATGGGGTTTTGATGTTCATAACCCAGTATTTGGAATCAGTGCAGGGGCGATCATTCTCTTCCTGTTGGCACTTCTAGTCTCAGACCCTGAAACCGCAAAAGCGGCGCTTGATGGAATCAAATGGAAAGTCATTGGTAACTTCGATGGTTTCTTCATGTGGGCAGCAAACATCTTCGTAATTTTCTGTTTTGCCCTCATTGTCTCCCCGTATGGCAATATACGTATTGGTGGCAATGATGCCAAAGCAGAGCACTCAAACCTATCTTGGATGTCGATGTTATTCGCCGCAGGAATGGGTATTGGCTTAATGTTCTGGGGTGTGGCTGAGCCAGTGGCTTACTTCACTGGCTGGTATGAAACGCCACTAGGTGTTGAAGCTTACTCTCCTGAAGCGGCTAAGTTGGCACTTGGTGCAACCATCTACAATTGGGGCTTACACGGCTGGTCTATTTACGCTGTTGTTGCTCTAGCGCTTGCCTTCTTCACTTTCAATAAAGGTCTGCCTCTTTCAATCCGCTCGATTTTCTATCCTATCTTGGGTGACAGAACTTGGGGTTGGTTTGGTCATATCGTTGATATAGTGGCGGTACTGGCAACCTTGTTCGGCCTTGCGACATCGTTAGGTTTAGGCGCTCAACAAGCAACAAGTGGTATTAACCATGTATTTGGTACCGATGGCGGTATTGGCATGCAGCTGATTGTTATCGCAGTGGTTACTTTCTTAGCGACAATGTCCGTGGTTCGTGGCATCAACGGTGGTGTAAAGCTTCTGAGTAATGTGAACATGCTGGTTGCTTTGGGCTTACTTATCTTCGTTACCATCGCTGGTGGCATGGCGGGTATTAAAGCAATCCCAACCGCGCTAATGGGCTACATTGAAAACTTCATTCCCTTAAGCAATCCTCACGGTCGTGATGACGAAACGTGGATGCAAGGTTGGACGGTATTCTACTGGGCATGGTGGATGTCTTGGTCACCATTCGTAGGCATGTTCATCGCTCGTATCTCTAAAGGTCGAACGATTCGTGAATTCATCGTTGCTGTATTGTTCATCCCAACGACAGTAATCATCATCTGGATGGCTATTTTCGGTGGCATCGCGATTGATCAAGTGGCGAACAAGGTGGGCGAGATTGGTGTGAATGGTCTGCAAGATATTACACTTTCTCTTTTCCATACTTACGATGCTCTGCCAATGAGCTCTGTGCTTTCAGTGGTATCGATTGGTTTGATTATGGTGTTCTTTATCACCTCTTCTGATTCAGGCTCATTGGTTATCGATAGCATTACCTCTGGCGGTAAAGTGGATGCACCGGTTCCACAACGTGTATTTTGGGCGTTGATGGGCGGCGCGATTGCAGCGGTTCTACTGTGGGTTGGTGGTACGGAATCTATTCAAGCACTGCAAGCTGGAACTGTATCAATGGCGCTACCATTTGCCTTCATATTATTGCTTATGTGCCTAAGCTTATTGCTAGGTTTACGAACTGAAAATCAATTGGTTAAGCACCAAAATGCTTTGAGTTAAAAGTATTTTTGATAAAAAGGTCGACAGGGTCGACCTTTTTTTCGTCATAAACTTGAGTAATTACGTGAATATTGTTTGAAATTCCATCGAGCCGATTCTGGTTTACTGAAAACAACAAGTTAACCTGCTAAACTTCAGACATCCAAGTATTTGAATTATTGTGACAACAGCTTGTACTACTTGGATCGTAGGTTCGAGTTTGTAATTAAGTCGCAGGTAAGTAAGGAATACGAGGTCAATAGACCCTAATAGTATTCCGTAGAGAGGGATAATGACTAAAGGTATAGATAAATACAGTATCGACAGTACGGATTACACTGTCGGTCAAGATAACGTCCAAAAATGGGGTTTTGATGTTCATAACCCAGTATTTGGTATCAGTGCGGGACTTATCGCTTTGTTCCTGATCGGTGTTCTTATTACAGATACCGCTTCAGCAAAGGCTGCACTAGATGGCGTTAAAGGCCAAATTATCAATTCGTTTGATTGGCTTTTCATCTGGTCGGGTAATATTTTCGTAATTTTCTGCTTAGGTTTGATTGTTTCTCCGTACGGCAAAATCCGCCTTGGTGGTGTTGATGCGACGGCAGATTACTCATTCTTCTCTTGGCTATCGATGCTGTTTGCCGCAGGTATGGGTATCGGCTTGATGTTCTGGAGTGTGGCTGAGCCAGCGGCTTACTTCACGGGTTGGTTTGAAACTCCGTTAGGTGTTGAACCAAACACACCAGAAGCTGCAAAACTAGCATTGGGCGCAACCATGTATCACTGGGGTCTACACCCTTGGGCGATTTATGGCGTAGTAGCACTGTCACTTGCGTTTTTCTCTTACAACAAGGGATTGCCTCTTTCTATCCGTTCTATCTTTTACCCAATTTTAGGTGATAGAGCTTGGGGCTGGGCAGGTCACATTGTTGATATTCTTGCTGTACTTGCAACGCTATTTGGTCTGGCGACATCGTTAGGTCTTGGTGCACAACAAGCGGCAAGTGGTATTCAGCATGTATTCGGTATTGAAGCGGGCTTAGGTCTGCAAGTTATTGTGATTACAGCGGTGACTTTATTGGCGGTAGTATCAGTACTTCGTGGTATTGATGGTGGCGTTAAAGTTATCAGTAACATCAACATGTTGGTTGCTTTCCTACTGCTTATCTTAGTGGCTCTAATCGGCTATGCGGTGACTCTAGGCTCTATCCCAACAACATTGATGGCGTACATTGAAAACATCATTCCGTTGAGTAACCCTCACGGTCGTGAAGATGAAACGTGGATGCACGGTTGGACTGTATTCTACTGGGCTTGGTGGATCTCATGGTCTCCATTCGTAGGTATGTTTATCGCACGTGTTTCTAAAGGTCGTACCGTTCGTGAGTTCATCACAGCAGTACTGATTGTACCGACTACAGTAACTATCATCTGGATGTCAGTATTCGGCGGCATGGCGATTGACCAAATCGTGAACAACGTTGGTATTCTTGGTCAAGACGGCCTAACAGATGTATCACTAGCAATGTTCCAAATGTTTGATGCACTGCCGTTCGGTACTCTGCTTTCAATCATTGCGGTTGTATTGGTTCTAGTATTCTTCATTACATCGTCTGACTCAGGCTCTCTAGTAATCGACAGCATCACCGCGGGTGGTAAAGTTGATACGCCTGTGCCTCAACGTGTGTTCTGGGCGTTCCTTGAAGGCGCGATTGCTGTGGCTCTATTGTGGGTTGGTGGTACTGAAGCAGTACAAGCTCTACAAGCGGGTGCAATCTCGACGGCATTGCCATTCACCATCATTCTATTACTGATGTGTGTGAGCTTGCTAATGGGTATGCGTACAGAAAAACGCTAGGCTTTTTAAGCTGAAATCTACTGCAATTTATACGCAGTAGAACGGTAAATAATATGAAGGCAGAAGAGGAAACTCTTCTGCCTTTTTTATTTCTTCTTTACCGTGTTTTCTTGTCTCTTTTTAACATGTGAAGTGCGATAAAAATTCTAATAACCGTAGAGATAATGCCGCCTTAAATTTGGCGACAAGCCAAGGAATTGACATTAGGTAAGCTTATGGTTTGCTTAAAATTATATTCCAATATTAAATTGTGAAATCGCTCGAATTTAATACTAATATTGGGTAGTATGCGCGAGATTTCCCACCACTCGTGAAACTTTGACATGAAACTAACACTAAAGCAGAAGTTGATAAGCGCTAGCCTATCTGCTGTTGTCGTTATGGCTACAGCGTTGACTTGGTTGTCAGCAAACCAATTATTTGAACAGACTCGTAATGACGTATACCTACGAGCTGAAAGCGTATCTGAAGCAGCATCTGAAGGTATTAAAAACTGGATTGATATCCGTACTGATATCGCATCAGCATTTAATGACTTTTCACGAGAGGATGATGTTGTTCCTTTCCTTAAGCAAGCTCGTGTAGCGGGTGGCTTTGACGATATCTTTTTAGGTACGCCAGAAGGTGGAATGTACCGTTCACATCCTGAACGTAATCGTGCAGATTACGATCCTCGTCAACGTCCTTGGTACCAAGAAGCAAACGCTGCAGGTAAGCAAATCATTACTACGGCTTACCATGATGCAATCACTAAAGCACTGATAGTAACCATCGCAGAACCTGTTCGCCACAACGGCCAACTTGTTGGTGTTGTTGGTGCAGACGTACTTATCGACCAATTGGTTAACGATGTAATCAGCCTTGATGTTGGTGACAACGCTTACGCAATGCTCATTGATGCCTCTGACGGCACATTCCTAGCGCACCCAGATTCAGCACTAAGCTTGAAGCCAGTAAGCCAGCTTTCAAACGATATCTCTATGCCTATCATCGAGAACGCAGTGCGTACGGGGAGCATCGAGATCATCAAAGAGCGCGGCGCTGACAAGCTGCTTTACTTCACGAAGGTGCCTAACACTAACTGGATCTTCGCGGTTCAGATGGACAAAGCAACAGAAGAAGCGAACCACTCAACGCTACTTACTCAGCTGATCATCACTGCTGTCATTATTACGCTCATCGTAATCGTACTTGTGTCTTGGTTAGTAAGCTTCCTATTCCGCGACCTAAACCGCGTTTCAGCAGCACTTGAAGAAATTGCTTCAGGTGAGGGCGACCTTACTCAACGTCTTGAGCCTAAGAGCGACGACGAAATTGGTCAACTTGCTGCAAACTTCAACCGTTTTGTGGGCAACATGCACACCATGGTGATCAAGCTAAGCGAAGTATCTGCTGCGCTGGGCAACCAAGCGCGTCAAACGGCTTCTCAAGCTGAAGAACGTAGTGCTCGTATCCAAATGCAACAAGACGAGATCAACATGGTAGCAACAGCCGTTAACGAAATGGCTGCAGCAACACAAGAGATCGCAGGTAACGCGGACCACACTGCACAGAACTCATCTGAAGCGGTTGGCGCGTGTGAGCACGGTACTGGTCAAGTAACACAGACTCAAAGCTCTATCCAAAACCTTGCTCAAGAAGTTCAAATCGCAACCAACGTGATTCTCGAGCTTGAAGAGCACGGCAACAGCATCAACGCTATCTTGTCTAACATTCAAGGTATTGCAGAACAAACGAACCTACTTGCACTTAATGCCGCTATTGAAGCTGCACGTGCCGGTGAGCAAGGTCGTGGTTTCGCAGTAGTTGCGGATGAAGTTCGAGTTCTGAGCCAACGAACACACGGTTCAACGCAAGAGATTCAGCAAACTATTGAGTTGCTACAAGGTACAACAGGCAAAGCGGTTAGCATCATGAACGATAGCCGTAGTCTTGCTGAAACCAGTGTTGATGACGCGAACTCAGCGGCTGCAAGCCTAACGCAAATCCATGCTGCTGTTGAACGCATCAGCGACATGGCAACACAGATTGCTTCTGCTGCAGAAGAGCAAGCGTCAGTAACGTCTGAGATTACTCGTAACACTGAGGGAATCCGTGACGTATCTAACGAGCTAGCAGACGAAGCGCACCAAGCTGCAGAGCAAGCCGCGCAACTTTCTGAGCTGTCTCACGAGCTAGAGAGCGAAATCAGCCGCTTCAAGCTGTAACCGATAATTTGAAAGCCGAATGTGAATATCACATTCGGCTTTTTTGTGCGTGCTAGTTAGAGTTATGAACTCAAACTAGTTATTCGGGTAACCTGGAAACTTAGCTTTAAGGGCCGCACGAGTCGGGAAGTACTGCTCCATAAATTTCACCATCGCAGGGTCGTTCGCTTGTAGCTCTGTGAAGGTTGCAGAACTTAACTCTTGCGCGTTGTAACCCTTATAGTTCAGGTCATAGTAGGCATACAGAGAATAGGCTAGGTACTCTTGGTCGTATGACTCAGCGTCTAAATCAGCTTCAACAATCGTCGAGTCTTTACCGTTTGGAAAGTAAGAGCCGGCAAGAATCGCTTTCTCATTCAGTTCATCTAACTCCTTCTGCATCACACCCCATTTCGATGAAGATGATTGCACCGCTAGGTTCATCACACCGTAATCGTGTACAAAGTGAATGATCTCTTCAAACGCAGCGTCTCTTTGAGTGACTAGATCCGGTTTATTCTCGCCTGTTGTTATGTCAGTAGTTTCAGTCGCGAACAGATCTTGGAAACGGTAATTTTCATCTAAGAAGTCACCGCCATCTCTGTCAGACCAATCTTCATCGTAAAAGAATCCCATGGTCGCTTTGCTGTCGTAAATTGCCTTAGTCACTTCAGCAGGGAAGCTATCAAGGTAGTGCTCCATGATGTTCTTAACGTGAGCGACCTTTGCTTCCGAATTGTTTGCAGATTTGTCTTCAATTAATAGTGGGATCTTATAGCCATGAGCTTCTACGCAAGTTCGTTGCTTGATGCCATTTGTAAGCAGCTCCCCCGTTGTATTTGAGATAACAGAACAGTCAGCTGTAGGCACACGTGAGAATGTCTCTGAGGCGCTTTGAGCAAAGGATGGAACAAATTGAATGCCATTGCTCAGAGTGTTGCCAACTCGAACGTAGAGGTTCATTGGCCTCATTTGGTCGATATTAAATTTTATGCCGCTGTTATCAATAATGAATTGCTTATTGATGGTCACGGTGTCCGATTTTTTCCATCGAATGACGTTGTTTATGTCGTTTTCAACCTCAGCGATAGCAAGCTTTTCAGGTGTCTTTGTTGCGTTAAAGTTTTCGTAGTAAATATCGAAATTTTCAACGTTAAACGTTTTACCCGCTGAGTTTGTTACTGTTACAGAAAAGGTAATATCAGCATCGTTTTGGGTTTTGTAGTTGCGCTCAGGAACGCCGTGAATTTGTGCGAAGCTGCCGCTAGATTTTAGATTATTACCATACTGAGTAATATCAATGTTCACGTTCTTGTCTGTACCCGCAGCAATCGATTTCACGCTGAATTGCAGTGAGTAATTACTTCCTAAGCTAACCACTGAGCTAGCGCTTGATGCGTCGATGACATTCTTTGATGCGCTCGTGTTATTGCTGTCGCTGCCGCCGCATGCAGTGAGCATCGTAGTCAGAACTAGAGTTGGAATTGTGAGTTTGTGTACCATAGGGGACCAAGTTATCTGCAAGCTATAAAGCCAGCATGTTACAAGAAATGGCATTTGCTCTTAGTAAGCTTTTGTAAGTAATGTATTAATAGTGCTTACAAATAAGCAATAAGTGATTGGCGGTGGTTATTTGTTTGAGCTGCTCGAGACTAGGGCGTGTTGATCTTTCGTGAGTGTTTTTTGAACAGCATGGTAAAGAGTTATAATTTGCTTCGCCAAAAGTAAAACCATAACCAATACCATGCCAAGAACAATGCTAACTGATATTCGCTGGGAACTGCTACTCCAAGTTATGAAAAGTACAGGTCGTATTTACGATAAAACTGAACATCGAATGACATTTGAAGGAATACTTTATCGAATGAGAACAGGTATTCCTTGGCGAGATCTACCCTCTGAGTTCGGAGAGTGGAGTACCGTTTACAGACGATTTAATCTTTGGTCAAAGAAAGGGATTTTAGATAATCTTTTCAAAAGCTTATCTAACATGGCTGATTTTGAATGGGTATTTCTTGATGGCTCTATAGTTAGAGCACATCAGCATAGTACAGGTGCAGCTACTGAAAGTTCAGAGCAAATAGGAAAAAGTCGCGGGGGCAACTCAACCAAAATTCACTTAGCCGTAGATAGTGGTGGCCTGCCGATTTGCTTTGATTTATCAGAGGGACAACGCCACGATATAGTGCATGCCGAAAGCTTAGTTGAGCAACTCGATGAAGTTAATACCATCGTTTGTGATAAAGGATATGACAGCGAACCTTTCCGTATTTTTGTTAAGGAACGTGGCGGAGAAACGGTAATTGCTAAACGCAATTACGGACAAGATATAGACAAAGACAGTATGGATTGGTGTTTATACAAGTATCGTCACTTGGTCGAAAATGCCTTTGGGAGAATTAAGCATTATCGAGCTATTTCAAGTAGATATGACAAGCTAGAAAGGAATTATGCCAGCATGTTATCGCTGGCATTCATGTTAATGTGGCTACCGATGTATTGTTGAACGCGAAATGTACAGCAAAGATCAACACGCCCTAGAATCACAGACAACAAAAAGCCCGAGCATGAGCTCGGGCTTTGAATGGTTTTCTTTATAGCTTAAGGAGAAGCTAGATTGCCTGACGAAGTTGGAAATAACGACCTTCTTCGTTTAACAGCTTCTCATGAGAGCCGTTTTCAACAATCTCGCCTTGTTCAATCAGAACGATAGAATCCATAGATTCCAGACCAATCAAGCGGTGCGTAATGAAGATAACCGTCTTGCCTTCGAAGTGCTTCTCGAACAGTGCCATGATGCTCTGTTCAGTTTGCTTATCTAAGCCTTCTGTAGGCTCATCAAGAAGCAGGATAGGGGCATCATGAAGGATTGCACGTGCAATACCAATACGGCGCTTCTCACCACCAGACAGTTGACGACCACCGTCACCTAACCAGCTATCAAGTGCGTTATTCTCAAGCAACTTTTCTAGACCAACGTCTTTAAGGATGTTCGCTAAGTGATCATCGGTCGCTTCTGGTTTTGCAATCAACAAGTTGTCACGCAAAGTACCATTTAGAATGTCGACACGTTGGCTTACTACACTGATTGATTCACGAAGCTGTGATTCATTCCACTGCGTCAGTTCAATGCCCGCGATTGAGATGTAGCCCTTTTTAGGATCCCAGTAGCGAGTCAGAAGCTGAATCAGAGTCGATTTACCAGAACCCGTTTGACCCACAATCGCAACCTTGTGCGTGGCAGGAATCGTTAGGTCAACAGCGTTCAGAACATTGCGCTCAGAGTCAGGGTAGTTGAACGTCACGTTTGAGAACGTAATATCAAGCGGCTTGTTGATGTCGAGTTTCTCTTCAGCAAACTGAACTTCAGGTTCCGACAGAATCACTTCGTTCAAGCGACGAGCAGAAGACAGGGTTTGACCTAAATGCTGGAACGCGCCTGCGATAGGCATCAGCAGTTCAAAACTTGCCATGGTTGCGAATGCCATTAGCGCGATGAACGGGTCTGGTGCATTACCACCCACACCGTCAGCCGCAAGCCAAAGCATAAGAACAAGCGTCAAACCGTTGAACAGCATCAGTGCTGCTGACGCCATACCGGTTAGGTTGGCATTCACAAACTGATTCGCCATCAGCTTGCGTTGCGTTTCTAGAATTGCATTACGGTAACGCTCTTCTGCACCGAATAGAGTCAGTTCGCTGTAGCCTTCAATCCAATCTAGCGTAGTCACACGAAGATCAGCTTTGTTCTGTGTCAGTTCGCCGCCGTTACGCTTACCCAGCTTGTAGAACAAGACAGGCCAAACTAGCAGCATGATCAGAAGGATAGAACCCAAGATCAAACCAAGCGAACTATCGAACCACATCAAGAATAGAGTCAGGAAGAAAATCCCAAACACACCAACTGTTACAGGGCTTACTAAGCGCAAGTACACGTGATCCATGGCATCAACATCAGCAACCAAACGGTTGAGAAGGTCAGCATCACGAAGGTTCGAAATACGACCTGGGATCAGCGGAGCCAGTTTCTTGAAGAAGAAGATACGTAGATCAGTTAATAGCTTGAATGTTGCATTGTGGCTGACAACACGTTCCCCCCAACGACCCGCAGTACGGCTCATCGCCAAACCACGTACGCCGCCACCCGGTAGCATGTAGTTGAAGGTTTCACGTGCAATCGTAAGGCCTGCAACCGCAGAAGCTGAAATGAACCAGCCTGATAGCGTTAACAAGCCGATAGAGGCCGACAGAGTAGCAAAAGCCAATAGCATGCCTAGCGATAGGCCAAACCAATGCTTTTTATAGAGTTTCAGGTAAGGCAGTAAATCACGCATCTAAATTACCCTTATTGTCTTGTTGAGCTAAGTTCGCGTTCAGCATCTCTTCAAACAAACCACCCGCAGTCGAAAGCTGAGAGTAATGACCTTGTTCAACCAGACCACCATCGCGCATCACCAGAATATTATCGACTGATTTAAGAGGAGCGAGTTGGTGCGTCACAAGTAGGGCAGTGCGGCTTTCAATGTTGCTATTGATGCCTTTCATCACTAACTGTTCACTACGAGTATCTAGGCTGGCTGTTGGTTCATCTAGCAACCAGAATTGGCCGTCTTGGAGCATTGCGCGAGCTAGTGCCAAACGCTGAGATTGACCAACAGACAGGCCGCCAGAGCGATCAGAAATCATGTAATCCAAGCCGTGCTCGTTAACGAACTCGCTAGCAAATGATTGCTCAAGTGCATTTTCGACAACTTGGTCAGCAATATCATGCTTACCTAGAGTGACGTTGTCACGAATACTGCCGTGCAACAACAATGGGTTTTGACCAACCCAGCTAATGGTTTTACGCCAAGAGGCTAAGTCTAAGTCACGCAGTTCAACGCCATTGATTTTCAAGCTTCCTTCATAAGGCATGAAACCAAGAATAGCGTTGATCAAACTTGTTTTACCCGCACCACTTGGGCCAACTAACGCAGTCGATTGACGAGTGTTAAGCGCAAACGAGATAGGGCCAACCAATTGAACACCTTCAGGGCTCAACACTTTTAGATCTTGAGCTTCAATATTGATGCCTTGAGCCGGATCGAGCTGAGTGTCGCCTGATTTAACCTTAGTGATGTCTGTTTCTAGGAACTCGACAATACTTTCGGCTGCGCCAACCGCTTGTTGTTTCGCATGGTAGAAAGTACCTAAGTCACGCAGAGGTTGGTAAAACTCTGGCGCCAAGATAAGGATAAACAAACCTGCGAATAGCGTAATGCCTGCGCCGTAGTGACCGAAGTTAAGCTCACCGATGTAGGTGAAACCAAAGTAAACCGCTGTCATTGCGATAGAGATCGACGTGAAGAACTCAAGCACAGCAGAAGACAAGAAAGCGATCTTCAATACATCCATAGTACGCGTTCTGAACACTTCAGATGCACCTTTCAATACTTCTGTTTCAGCGTTGGTACGATCAAATAGACGGATGGTTGTCATTGACTGCAAACGGTCGTAAAAGTGACCTGAAAGACGCTGAAGCGCTTTGAAGTTTTTACGGTTTGCATCGGCTGCTTTCATACCAACCAATGCCATGAACATCGGCACCAGTGGCGCAGTCAGCAAGAAGATCAGACCTGCTGCCCAGTTAACAGGGAACACCACAACCAAAATAATGAATGGAATCATTACCGACAGAGACATCTGAGGTAAGTAACGAGAGAAGAAGTCTTGCATGTCTTCTACTTGTTCTAGCAACAGGGTTGCCCACGTACCGGCAGGTTTGCCTTTAATGTAAGCTGGGCCTAGCTCACGTAACTTATCAAGGATGAGTTGCCTTATATAGACACGGATCTGTTCACCACAGCGATAACCTGCGATTTCACGTCCCCATGTACAGCCAGCACGGCCAACGACCGATAATGCCAAGCCTGCGAAATGACCAACCAGTTCAGATTTATCGACGTTCTCGATGATCAGCTGGTGAAGAATAGAGGCGAGAAGAGCTGCTTGAGCAATTAAGAACACGCTTGAAAGTACGCCAAGGCTAATCGCAATCATAAGCCAGCGTTTCGCTAACTTACTCTGTTGCTTAAGCCACTTGTTCAAGCTGCGTTGTTTTTTCTTATCCATTATGAAGGCTTAATGATAATTATTATTTGTTGAGGGCGGCTAGTATACAAAAGAAAGCCCAGTGGATATACCACTGGGCTCTAGGGATTTACAACAAAATGTGATGACGCCCTGCATCTACTGAGGCGAGAGCACCGATAATCAAATCTGCAATCTCAGATTTACTTATCGTTAAGGCCATCTAGGAAGCGTTCAGCATCCAGTGCAGCCATACAACCTGTACCAGCAGAAGTGATTGCTTGGCGGTAGTTGTGGTCCATTACATCACCTGCAGCGAACACGCCTGGGATGCTGGTTTGCGTTGCGTTACCTTCAAGACCAGACTGAACGATGATGTAGTCATCTTTCATGTCCACTTGGCCTTTGAAGATTTCAGTGTTTGGTTGGTGACCGATAGCAATGAATGCGCCCATTACTTCGATATCTTCCGTTTTGTCAGACTGAGTATCTTTAATGCGAACGCCCGTTACGCCCATATCGTCGCCTAGAACTTCGTCTAGTGTGCGATCAGTGTGAAGAACAATGTTGCCGTTCTCTACTTTGTCCATCAAACGTTTCACTAGGATCTTTTCAGCGCGGAACGTGTCACGGCGGTGAACTAGGTGAACTTCAGACGCGATGTTAGATAGGTAAAGTGCTTCTTCAACAGCGGTGTTACCACCACCCACAACTGCAACTTTCTGGTTGCGGTAGAAGAAACCGTCACACGTTGCACAAGCAGAAACGCCGCGGCCTTTGAATGCTTCTTCAGAATCTAAACCTAGGTACTTAGCTGATGCACCTGTTGAGATGATCAATGCATCACACGTGTACTCGCCAGAATCGCCTTTAAGACGGAAAGGGCGGTTTGAAAGGTCTACTTCGTTAATGTGGTCGAACAGGATCTCTGTTTCAAAGCGCTCTGCGTGTTCTTTCATGCGATCCATTAGAGCTGGACCCGTTAAACCTTCAGCATCACCCGGCCAGTTTTCCACCTCGGTTGTGGTTGTAAGCTGACCACCTTGCTGCATACCAGTAACCAGAACTGGGTTTAGGTTTGCACGAGCAGCGTAAACTGCAGCTGTATAGCCAGCAGGGCCAGAACCAAGAATCAATAAATTACAGTGCTTTACGTCGCTCATGAGGACTCCGAAATTGAAATTGTTTTTATTTATAATCGCTTAGGATTGTATGGAAAATATGGAGGCAATAAAAGGTTAAACAAGGGCTGAAGTGTAATTAATCGTTATACGTTAGAACTTAATGAAGACAAACGTTTTCGTGGCTTAAAGATCGGCGAAACCACCGTCTTCCTCATGGATTGTTGCTGCCGCCTTTTCGATTTCGAACCGGCATATCAAAATACGCCTAAATAACTGTATATAAAAACAGTATATAACTATGGGATTATAGGCAAGGTTTGATAGGCAACGTTAAAAAGATGAGGAACGAGCAATGAACTTACTCCCAACAGGCACACAGCTAGGTAAATTGGAACTACTGGAAGTGTATCAAGACGTCTTAGGGCCGAAGTGCTTCACGGTTAAGAATGAAAATACCCAAAGGTTTATGGTGTATTGGAGTGGGGATTACGACAACGGCCAGTGCATTAAGTGGGCTTATATTCCGGTAACCAAACCATTGCTAGCCAGCTTGCTAAACAAAGAAATGAGCTTTCACGATGCGTTCCACCATTCAGACAAGCTGTACTTAGCGACTATCTACACAAACGAAGTAGGGAAGCCCGCGAAAGTCGAACTGCTAAACGCAGCGAACAAGCACTTAGTAAACCTACCGCCCGTTGATTTTGAACTCGACCTTGAAGATGCTTGTATGTTTTAGTTTGCACAAGGGGACTTACGGGCTCTGAAACTCACAATTGGACATTTCTGTGTCAGTGGTCTTGCTAAATTAGGGCGTGTTGATCTTTGCTGTACATTTCGCGTTCAACAATACATCGGTAGCCACATTAACATGAATGCCAGCGATAACATGCTGGCATAATTCCTTTCTAGCTTGTCATATCTACTTGAAATAGCTCGATAATGCTTAATTCTCCCAAAGGCATTTTCGACCAAGTGACGATACTTGTATAAACACCAATCCATACTGTCTTTGTCTATATCTTGTCCGTAATTGCGTTTAGCAATTACCGTTTCTCCGCCACGTTCCTTAACAAAAATACGGAAAGGTTCGCTGTCATATCCTTTATCACAAACGATGGTATTAACTTCATCGAGTTGCTCAACTAAGCTTTCGGCATGCACTATATCGTGGCGTTGTCCCTCTGATAAATCAAAGCAAATCGGCAGGCCACCACTATCTACGGCTAAGTGAATTTTGGTTGAGTTGCCCCCGCGACTTTTTCCTATTTGCTCTGAACTTTCAGTAGCTGCACCTGTACTATGCTGATGTGCTCTAACTATAGAGCCATCAAGAAATACCCATTCAAAATCAGCCATGTTAGATAAGCTTTTGAAAAGATTATCTAAAATCCCTTTCTTTGACCAAAGATTAAATCGTCTGTAAACGGTACTCCACTCTCCGAACTCAGAGGGTAGATCTCGCCAAGGAATACCTGTTCTCATTCGATAAAGTATTCCTTCAAATGTCATTCGATGTTCAGTTTTATCGTAAATACGACCTGTACTTTTCATAACTTGGAGTAGCAGTTCCCAGCGAATATCAGTTAGCATTGTTCTTGGCATGGTATTGGTTATGGTTTTACTTTTGGCGAAGCAAATTATAACTCTTTACCATGCTGTTCAAAAAACACTCACGAAAGATCAACACGCCCTAGCAATTCATGAATAATTACAGGTATGGAAAGTCATTAACTTGGTGTCCTGCGTGAATGGAACAGATCACATTTAACGCCGCAAGAAGAGGCGCGCTTTAGCGCGTCCTTCTTGCTTGCCTTGTTATGCCTGACGCCTAAACGCAATGGACATTTTTTGATGTACTACATTGATCATTTCTTCAGTCACTTCAAAATCTTCTGGGTAGAAAAGTCGTGGTTCTCGACCAGACCGTTTACCTATGATTTTGTGACTCAATTTCCAATACAGCGTGTCATTGTCATCTTCGATTATTTGGATGCTCAGTTGATATTGGATGCGCCACTTTTCTCCATTTGCTCTCCAGCGTTGGGTCCCCAGCTTCTTTGGTAAGGTAGTCGCCGTAAAAAAAACCTCACTTGGAGTTACAGAGTATCCGGAATCTTCTAATGTGCGCATGGCTTTAGATAAATATTCACTTTTGCTGCCACCAGCACTTGCTATCGGCTCAAATTGAAGCTCAAAAGGGTCTGAATTTTTTACAGCCAGACCTGCACAGCCAGATAAGTAAGCAACCAGCAATAGCAACAATATTGAATCAAAGATTTTCATTGTTACTCTCCCCGTTCTTGAAGTAGTAGCCCATAACGAAACCAACCGGGCCAAGCAGGAAGTTCGCTTTGTTCAAATTTTCAAAGAAAGCGGAAATATCACCATCAGTATGAAAAAGAGACCAGAACAACATAACTAGGACTACAGTTGCATACAGGCCAACAATGGATAGAGCAATCGTTGTTCTTGCTTTTTCTTCCACTATAATTCTCCTATGGCATAGACATAATGACCCCCACGAAAGGTGCTAGCCTCCAATATCGTGGGTTAGCTTAAAGCCAGAGCCATAATTAGTGCGTCAAACAACTAAATTTGGAGGCTAGCATGAATAAAGATAGCATAATTTTTATTGGCTTAGATACGCATAAGTCATTTATTCAAGTCACTGTATTACAAGAACATCGTGGGGCAAATCCACTACACCTTGGCCGTATTAAATCGAATAAGTCCGCGTTGATTAAATTGGCCAAACAGCTGCAATCTAAGTATCCCAAAGCCACTCTGCACTTTGTTTATGAAGCAGGACCATGTGGTTACTGGACTTATCGCTTGATGACGAGCCTTGGACACTGCTGCTATGTCGTCGCTCCATCACTTATACCTAAAAACCAGGCGATAGAGTTAAAACCGACAAACGAGACGCTGCAAAGCTCGCCAAGCTGTTAAAAGCCGAAGAGCTCACACCCATCTATGTACCGGAAGCAGAAGATGAAGCCATTCGAGACCTCTCGCGTGCCAGAGAAACCGCAATGAAAGATCTCAAAGACGCAAAATTCCAACTCAAAGGCTTTCTTCTTCGCAATAATATCCAAGCGACGGTGAATGATAACTGGTCTAAAAAGCATCTACGGTGGCTAACCGACCTCATTCTTCCTCATCATAGTCAGCAAATCGTTTTACAAGAGATGATCATTACCATCAATGAGCGAATGCAACGGCTTCAACGACTCGATAATGAACTACTCCATCAGGTCAAAAACTGGCGATACTATCCTGTGGTGAAAGCCATTCAAGCTATGCGTGGCGTCAGGTTACTCGTAGCACTCGGCACAATAGCCGAACTGGGTGACTTACGACGATTTGATCATCCAAGAAAGCTTATGGCTTACCTCGGACTCGTTCCAACTGAAAACTCTAGTGGAGGTAAAACTCGTCGTGGCAGCTTAACAAAGTGTGGCAACAGTCGGGCCAGACGGTTGCTGGTCGAAGGCGCACATACCTATAAGCACAAAGCGAACATCTCTGTAGAGCTCCAACTAAGGCAAGAAGGACTGCCTAAAGAGATCGTCGATATCGCTTGGCAGGCCCAGCAAAGGCTATGTCGTCGTTACCAACGACTGCTACAAAAAGGTAAACACCGAAATGTCGTTGTGGTCGCCATCGCTAGAGAGATGATCGCTTACATCTGGGCGATTGCTCGTGAAGTTGTCGTCAGCGATGTGGATCCTAAAACTCGAATCGCTCGATTACCGGCATGAAGAAAGAATTAGTGTTATCGCATTGGATAAAGCATCGGGAGTGGCACAAACACCGACGGCGTTAGGACGGCAATATAGCTTCGGCTATTTTGAACCACGAGCATAGACTGAAGACAGGTGCCACGACGGAACAAGTAAGGTAGGCTCTACTCATCAAACGATGAGCAATCCACGTATATCAGCATGAGAACCGACGACATTACTTGCTTCATCTATGCGGTAACACTATCCCCTAAGCAACAAGAAAAGCTCTGATAATACAGGAGAGAAACTTCTACGTTTTTAATTGACAGTGGGGGTCATATCAACGCCTCATTAAGTGGAAATTAATGGTTGCCGTATAATAGCGAATCGACGGCCAACTGTTAACTTTCCATTAAAATGACTTGTCATATTTTGTCTTCGACAATAAGGGATTCACTTTTCGCAGTAGAGTTTTGGTATCGGCCAAGCATCAGGACTGGATCCGTGAAGATTACCTGTTAAGCGATTTCAGCAATGGGTCCAAAATCACCAAATGCATGGCCAAAGCTGACGGATCAGCCTAAAATATTGTGATACCAAGTACATGCGGATGGCTGTTGGGATCATTAAAAATGCCACCCTTAATGCTGCGCTCAACTGTCTCCATTCTTGCGGAGTATTGATATAGCAAATAATAGTCCTTTTCTAACGTCATTGACGGCTATCTTACTTTGTGCTGTCACACCTAAACGATTTTAGCGATTAGACTAACAAGGTCATCGACCACACCCAACACGCCAATAACGTTGTCTGCAACTTGATTGCGCTGCTCAATATTCTTCTCGATCTGATTGAGTTTGGACGTGGAAGTCTTGATACCCGCCGTAATCGTTTTAGCATCTAGCAACCAATCACGCATGGTACTTGCAATCAATTCATCAATCGCGCTACCTAGTTCGGTGCGCTTACCCTTCACTGTAATGAGGTCTTGCTTCGCTTGAGCCATCTTTTTGGCCTTGTCTGCATCCTGCTCTTTTTTTGCATCCTCTAAAACCGTGTACAGATCGACCACGATGTAATTTAATTTGGAGTAAGCATCATTCATGTCGCTAATCAGCTGCTTTTTCTTTACTAGATCCATAGTGCGCTTTCCTTAATATACAGGTATCAGTTCAAAGTGGCCGCTGAAGCGGTTATAAGCGCATCGACTGCTTCGCGCATCTTTTGTGCTGCCGTTGCTTTCTGTTCGGCAACGACCTTCAAATCTAGTGCTTTCTTCTCTAGCTCCCCAGCGACTTTGGTCTTCTCAACATCGCTAGGATTAGAATCAGCGGCTATTCGTGCAGCGACTGCTTGTACCTGCACCTTGGCATACTCATGATTTGCCGCGATTGACTCTGCGTTCAAAACGTCCACCTGTGCCTGTGCAGGCTCCAAGTTGCGCTCGAGTAATAGCTGTTCATTGGTTTTTTTCGCGTCATCCGCGATCGTCTTCAATTGCTTACCGTAGTTCATCATCGTTAGTACAGCAGTCATGGGTTCGCCCGGTGATTTTACTGCTGTTACCAATTGAGAATGAGCTTTGGGGAACGATTCTGCGGAGTGACGAAGCGCCTTGAGACTGTTAAGTTGGGCATAATATGTACGGTTGAGCGCCATGTACTGTTTCGTCGCAGCGCTCCGACTTTCAACAAATAGATCTGAAAAAGTGCCGACACGTTGATTGTATTCATTCTCCAGGCTAACTTCTATCACCCCAATAGCACTGATGAAACTACCTGAAAACAACTCTATCTGGCTCTGGTTCTCTTCCAACGCAGCAATCAATTCTGAGTCCTTCTTGCCTTCGAGATAGATATCGAACGCTAGAACCGCAGCAGTCGAAAATATGCCGCTGTTCTCTGCCGCTTGTGAATGAGCATTTTCATCTTTGGGTTCACCCTTAAGTGCAAGATAAGCAGCAAAGCCATTCGCATTGAGTTCATTGACCTTTTTAGTAAACTCATCCTCACTCATGGCATCCTTACCTGACAATGTAAGCAACACATTAGCATAGCCAACCATCGTGTTGTTCATTTCATATAGACCGAGCTTGAAGCGTTCTTGTTCAAGATAGAGAGGCGCCTTTTCAATTACATCAGTTCCCTTAGTCTTATCCACTATAATTTCATGAGCGTCCATAAACTGAGCCATTGTTGAGCTTTTGTCAGCTTCAAAACGCGCTGCGGTCATTGGGATCAATAAATCTATCGCCGCATCTGAACCATCTCTAAGGGATTCGGCTGAGTTCTGAAAGGCCAAGAAAGGTTTAGTGTTTGTAGTCGATGAGCACCCGATAAGGGTCATAAAGCCGAAAAGAATAATGATGTTAAAGGCGAGCAGTCTCGCAAAACTTCCGTGTCGTTGCATGGGATAGATTCCTAACAAAGGGTTTATTATCCAATACGACACAATTTGGCTCCTCTACCAAAGTAGTCGCCAAGATCCAAAGTTGTCCAGTTGTAGTCTCAAATTTATTGTGTTTTTTTGAGGTCCCCCCTTTCCCTAACAAATGTCCCAAAACGAACTTAATCGTTCTATGACATTAATATAGATTCAATTTGCAACGCTTCAGTAAGTGGAGGCTCACTTTGGGGCAGAAGCAAGCTTGCCACATACAGTTCTTAGCTTTAAACTAACGTTGAGAGCCTCGGGTATCCCTGCTTTTTCTTGGATGTACTATTTACTGTCTGGCCAGAAGTAATTGTATCGAATTGAACTTGGCTTAATTGCAAAGCAGACCACCGAGGACATATGATAAGTCTAGGTGCTTTCCCTTCCATATACTTTGGTGATAAAACACCCGACGCTGCACACAGAATGTGCTCCCTCTTCGTTTTGAATGACAAACATTCTGTAGCTGTTTACAAAGCCATAGGCATTGCCTGTGGCTTTGTCGTATCTGGGACTAAAAAAACTGGTGCAACAGGCTTACACACAAATTAATCTATTGATAGTTTCTTATGCTCTAAACGTTTAGGGGCAAAAGTGTGTCGCTTCGCGCAGTCAACACAATAGTCTGCCCCTATAGTGTGTTAATCAGAAGCACGTATGCCCCTTCTTACAGAAAGCAATATTTCAGGTGGTTTTAACTTCACATCGCAACCTGCGCATCGCAACTTGCGATGTGGGTAATCACTTAAGAAGCACCCGCGTAAACTACAAAGGATTAGTAATTAAAGTCAATAACTTAAACCTAATAACACTATGGTATTACTAATAATTAGGCTTCGAGTTGAGAGAGCACATCGCATAAAAAAGCTCTCCAGAATTGAGAGCTTTGATGGGTTATCGGTAGTATTGGTTTTGGCGCTTCGAGTTATACTTCCAACTTTTTGCTAGGCCATACACATAAGACGGGTAGTCGTCCCATGGGTTAGCTAATGCTCTTCCTCGCGTGCGCGCAGCTTAACTGGGTACTCTCTGCACTCAATCTTATGAAGAAAGTAATAGCTCTTTTCCTGCTTGGTAGAAAAGTGCTTGTGGGTTCCACTACGAACGCTCGGATAAAGATCCAAAAGGTGTTGGCGCTGGTATTTAATGCGCTCTCGGTACTGCTGTTTTAGCTGTTTCATTTGCCCTCCAGGTTTACATTACCTAGAAGGGGTCCTCTGCAAAGTAATTCATTCTGGCCTCCCCAATGTGCCTTTAGTGAAAATGTAGCCTATGGTTTCTTCAATTACATGGAAGAGAAAGCCGAGATCACTCTCTGCTTAAATGCCCCAAGTCGAAGCTCATCAAACATTCCTAATGCTCCATAGAGACTATTTGAACTTTCTGTACTGCTTTCCCAAGATACTGTTGTTCTCGCGCTGTTTTGGGGCTCAAGCGGAGGCGCGACACTTAAGCTATTTCGTCGACCAGAGAACTCTGTTTCGATAGGTTTCCCCATACTTACATAGAGACGAGACTCAGGAATATCCTGTTCAATCCTTTCAGAAAACTCAATCAGGCTTTGCTCTGCAAAAGTGAATAACCACGCTTGTTGGTTTATTGTATTATTCACACGAAGTATTCGTCCGAGCACCTGCCTGAAATACAATTCAGTTTTGACTGAACTCATATGGCAACATACTTGAAGGCGCGGAATATCAGTACCCTCACTGATCATACCTACACTAACAATCCATTGTGCGTCGCTTTGTCGATAACGCTCTATTTCTGCTAGCGGCTCTTCATGTCGATAAGTGACGATAGCAACGGTTTGCCCAAACTTTTGAGATAGTATCTCTTTGATTGTTTGCGCATGTTGAACCGAAGCTGCAACAATCAGCCCACCGGCATTGGGTGATCTGAGACGTACTTTTTCTAGCTGCTCACATCCTAAACCGAGTAGATATTCCATCGCCTCTTGGTTGTGAATAACACTCTGGTAGGATGCTTTTGTCTGTTTAAGCATCTCTAATATTGATGAAAAGGATTCGACTTTTTCTCTACTACTAACAGACAAGTGTTCATTATCAACCAAGACGATTTTGGGCGTTCTACAAACACCATCAGCTATAGCTTGTTTAAGAGTGTATTGGTAATCGACAAGAAGCTGTCCGTCTGGGTCGCTGTACTCACCCATCACAATGGGTAAAGAGTCTGAACGCCACGGTGTACCTGAAAGTGCGAGGGTAAAAGTAGCAAGCCCTTGAATCTTAGTGAGAACTTGCTGCCCCCAAATGTTCGCATTTTCAACCTCAGAGCCAGAGCAATGGTGTATTTCATCAAAGACAACAAAGACCCTGTGATTTCGCAATGTTTGCCAAAATTCGTCATTGAGGAATTGGATAGATTGGTATGTTAAAGATTGCCCGACAGATCCCATGCCACCATTAAACGTACACTTAAGTCTCGACGAAAAGGTTCTTTTTATACCATCAGAAACCGTCAACGATGGTGAGAAGCACAATACAAGGTCTACCATGTCACTTTGTAACAACCTTGACGCAATATTAGCGGCAAGCACTGTCTTACCTGCTCCAGGTGTAGCTTGGCAAAAGAAATGGGAGCAGTTGGATTGATATTTTTTCAACGCTCTGTCAGAGCATTCACTTTGCCACTTCCTTAACACTGTTCATTTCCTTCATAGAGAGTATTAAGAACCTTTGTTAAAACGTTCACTTTTCCGAGCAATAAAGCGGCGCGCTCTTTAGCCTCTTGATGCAAAGGGGCCAGTTTATTCTCTAGCTCAGGAAATCGAGATACGATCGACTGATACTCGTCAATCTCCCCAAGTATTATTTCCAATTCGCCCTTATATTCGTTACGTTCATTGCTTAAAATGGAATAGTTTTGAATGGGTACTTTAGGCTTCATATCCGCTTGGTTATTCGTTGTTACATTGTTATGTAACTCTTTAAATTGTTGCGTTTGAAAGTAGCGTTTTTTCCGGCCTGAGCCCTCACTTCGCAACCAACTTTTCTTTTCAAAGTGAAAAATTGCTCGGTACACCTTTTTGTGAGCTTCGGCAGAATTGGAGTCCACATTATCAAGGGATAGCCACAAATCTCTCGCTTCTAGCACGGTGAATCCATCTAACCCATTTTCTATCAATAACTTGTGCATGACAGCACTAATTCTTCGAGCCCGTTTCATTTCCAAAATTACACCAACCAAAAACTAAGGATTGCTTAGTATACAGAAATCCATAAAACTAAGAAAATCTTAGTTAACTTGAGATCAGAGAAATGAAATCTAAGTGTCATTTAAAAACCCAATCCCAGAGCGACTCAAACAAGCTCGAAAAAAAGCAAAGCTCTCTCAAAAATCCCTGGGAGAAAGCATAGGTATGGATGCAAGTTCAGCAAGCCCTCGAATGAATCAATACGAGAAAGGCAAGCACGCCCCAGATGTTCAAACCTTAAAGCTAATCGCCGATGAGCTTGGTGTGCCGCTCAATTATTTCTTCTGTGAAGATGAAAGCTCTGCTGAACTGGCGTGCATGATCTATGAAATGACAGAGAGCGAAAGAAAGAAACTTATTGCAGCACTGAGCCAGAAGAAAGACTTATAATAAGAGAGTTTACTTTAAGTAATACTGATGTTGCTTATGGCGGGAGAGTGAAGTAACGGCAAATTCAAAAGTTATGAACAAAGCTCTGGGTTTAGGTCAGGGCGGGAGCATACTTTGATGGATTTATAACCCAAAGAATACTCTAGCCCGATAATCGTCGTTCCATGCCGCTTTTTTCAATTTCACTTTTTGGCTTGGCGCACCACAGTCACATTGCTTGAGCATATTCATCACAAAGCGCCTGAACAACGCTATGTTTTCCACTGCACCATCTAAAGTGATGCGTGAACTATCCTCTTTAAAAACAACATCTAACACGTAATGCTGACTGTTCTCGATCCGCCAATGCTGGCGAATATAATGACCCAGGAGTTTGTTGTTCGGCGACAAAGAACTAATGTAGTAGGACGTATCTACAGTGCCTTTACCGTTGATCACTCGATGGCGCTCCACTGCTATGATGCTTCTTACCGTTGGCCACTTCTTAGCTAAGTCATCGGGCAATTTAGCCTTGAGCTGAAACACGTATCGCTCTTCACTGCGACCATGTTTTTTCTCTTTGATTTCGGTGACTATTTTCTCTTTGCCAGCATCAAAACTGTTTGAACTGCTCCACAACAGCCGCTCGAAGCTTGGGCTGATTATTCTTAACCTGGACGACGACATGTGCCTGTTTGTCTTTGATTTTCTCTAGTGTTTCACGCTGGCAATGTAAGGCGTCAACCGTGACAACGCTACCCTTTACATTAATAACATCAAGCATTTGGCGTACAATGTTTATCTCACCATTCTTGTTCTCAGTCGGCTTCTGGCTCAGAACTAGACCACGCTCGGTATCGTAAGCGGTGACCAACTGCAACGCAGTTTTTCTGTCGTTACGATAGGAGCCCCGCAACACCTTACCGTCAAATGCGATAATGGGCTTGTTATGGCTAGTTCGCTGCTCGTTTATCCAAAGGGCTAAAGCTTCGAGCAGTGACTCAGCAACAACGGAACGCAAGATGCGAGCTATTGTGTGTCTACGAGGGATACCATGTTCGAAAGGTCTATATTTCCTTAACCAATCGAGCTTTTCTTCTCCATAAAATTCAATGTCTTGCCAACCTTCACATCCCGATGCGATAGCGCTAATCACTAGAAACATGACATCGATGAGGTTGTGTTTCTGATTGATGTCCGAGCGAGTGTCTTCGACGACAGATAAGTATTCAATAAGGTTCAAAATTGCTGTGTATCTGAGGATTTGCCACTATTAGATCACATTAGTTAACAAAGTGCGATCCCGCCCTGGGGTTTAGGTATGCTTATTAAGAACTTAACAGGTAGGTTATGTGAGGTAAGTGATTCCAGCCTGATTTTAAGTAATAACGTAGTGATAGCGTCTTATGCTATCCAAATTGTCTATGAGGTTCGTATCTATGCAGTTTCTGGACAAAAGCGTTTCATTCAATTATCTAAATTAGCTATAAATGAATTAATCCAAGTATGGCAAACACACATAGTTGGCGCTAACGAGCACCAACACAATGCATAGCCGCGACAACCACTGAACCCAAGCAAAACGAATTTGCGGAGTATTGGGAATCACTCTTAAATGCTTTCTACCTGTCTACAAGTTGAAATACTCGACGCTTAATTCCCTAGGAGCCTCATCCTTAATGTCATAAATAAAGCTTGCATTGATATTAATACGGAACCCAAATAGTAATTTTGCGATACCATTAATTTTATCTATCTCAACCTCGATAAACTCATGTAGAGACTCAATTTCTTCCATGTGTTGATTGTACTCAACTTCATCAATCGATATTGTCATATTGATACCACGCATCTCGTAGTAGCAACTAATGTAAACATCATCACCTGATAGTTTGCTAACTGAATGAATTTCAGGATCTTCGACACCATCCCAGTTGACAACATCTATGTCTAGAACATCGGTTAATCGATCAGAAAATAAGTTTGTTGAAAACAGTTCTGAAAGCTGCGAGTTTTTCATACCTTCAAGGTAATCATCCGTTTCATCGATAAAAAAGTCATCAAGTTCATTGATTAGTGCGAGTTTGTCGATCGCGTGATCATCTTTATCAATTTTATCAATTTTATCAATTTTATCATTAACAAAATCATATAGATTAAGGTATGGGGTAATTTTTGCTTTTATTTCATATTCATCTATATCTTTTTGAAGGTCTGGGTGAAATCTTATTTTCTTTTTTTTAACTTCAAAAAAGTCAGATTTATTATTTGTAATAAAAATTATTTCACCATTTATATCCTTTTCTTTCAAGTATTCTAGGAAAGAAAGCCATATCAACGTATCTCGATACCCCTTCTCCTGACCAGTAAAGGGCTTCGTAGCTTTCAGCGCCCTATTAACAACTAAAGATTGTGAGATACTTTCATAATTTATGGAGTCAATCCAGTCTACTTTATTAGACAATATTTCATTTAAATCATATATATCAACACCCAAGTCATCTGGGGAGAATTTAATTTTTTTGGAGTTAAGTTTCTCCATTTTCTTTACTAATCGTTCAATTTCTAGTACTGATTCTTCGAGTTCTCGATTCCTAATATTTTCAACTTCTTTAACAACTAGCTCTGAAAGTAATAAATCTTCGTTTTCATTATTTAAATAGTGAAACATAAGTTTAAAGTTTGGGTTATTAGCAAACCAGTTGTTATAAAAAACATTCGTATCCAAGAAAATCTTCACTTACTACTCCAAATTTTAAACCTGATAATTAATAGCTAACACCGCACTCTTGGGCAAGCTTGTTTAATAGCAGCGGCTGGTTGGGTAATGGATATTATAAAATTAATATCATATCCATTAAACGTATGGTTTGGCCACTTTTCTACAACCAGTGAAAATTTCTTATCCAAAAGTATTTCAGAATATGGCTCACATTGTGAAATAGCCATTTTCATTTTCTTAGACAATGGCTTATTCAAGCTAGAGATGCTCAAAGCTTGCGCGATTTCCTCTAGCTTTTCTCGCGCCTGTCGAGATCTAGCATCATCATTCACGTTAACTTTGAGCTTAAGTATATTTGCAACTTCTTCAGAGCCTTCAACGTAGTAAGAAATATTATTCTGAATAACTGCGTATTTCGGTGATTGCGATCGCTCGTTTCGGTTTATTCCGATCACCTGATCCTACCGTTTTTCCCTCTTCTTATTTTTACTCTAAGTGATCGGATTGCGCCAGTTTTCTCATTGACTCACCTCCCAGTTCTATTCTATGACTATTGTGTACTAGCCGATCCATTAGCGCGTCCGCGACGGTGGCGTTGCCGATCATGTTGTACCACTCCCTTACAGGTAACTGGCTGATGACGATTGTGCTGCTGTTTTGATAACGCTCTTCCAGCACTTCTAATAAGTGACCCGCATGCTCTTGAGTGAGTTTTTCCATCCCCCAGTCGTCGAGGATCAGTAAGGCTTTCTTAGCCAGCGATTGGAGTTGCTTTTGATAGCTACCATCCAGACGACCAGCGGTCAGGTCGTCAAGCAAGCGAGTTAATCGGTAGTACTTAACCGTTTGTTGTTGGTCACAGGCGCTGGTTGCCAGTGCGCAGGCAAGATACGTTTTGCCTGCGCCTGTTGGGCCTGTAACCAAGATGTTCTGGTGTTTGTATAGATAACTGCCCGTCAGAAGTTCGCTCATCTGTTTACGATTGAGGTTTCGTCCCTCCTTATAGATAAGTTGGCTCGGCTGCGCATCTACTCTCAGCTTGGCTTGTCGTTTTAAGCGTTGGATTTTGCTCTGATTGCGATTCAAGATCTCGCTTTCCAGAAGTAGGCTTAGCCTTTCCTCGAAGTCCAGTTCTGCGTAGGTGGTCAGTTGCTCTTGCTGCTGCTCTAATGCTTTCGCTGCATGGCTCAAGCGTAGGGTTTTGAGTTGGTCGTTCAGTGCATTCATATCCTTTCTCCTAGTGATAACTGTTCGGGCCACGAACATTGCTATGAACAAGATTTGGCGTACTCGTGTTGTCTTTACTCAGTTGTCCTTCACGATTGTTTTTCAACAAATTGCTGATGAAGGTGTAATTGGATTTTGTCAGCATCAGCGCATCTTTACAGGCTTGCTCTAGGCGCGATTCGCCATAGGTTTTACTGAGGCTGAGCAAGCCAAGGCAGGAACGATAAGACTGCTCTGGATGAGGCTTGGAGTTCAGCATCTTATTGACGACTTCTCGTGTGGCTGGGCCGATATTGGCTCCCCAGCTAAGCAAGCGCCCTGGCGACCACTTCTGATGTTGATGGTTGCTTGGCATGTGCTCTGGTTGGGTGCTGTTTCCTCGCTCTCTTTGGCTACGTGGATGCTGGGCCACCAAGTTACCTTGATGGTAGATCTGCACCAGGCGATTAGAGGCTTCCAACTCGACATGGTGACCAACAAGTTGATGGGGAACCGAGTAGTAATGACGGCGATATTCGATGTGATAGTCAGGGCCAACTTTGGCTCGTTTAGTTTCGGTATACAGGTAACGCTGCCTAGGCAGTGGCTTTAATGCAGGTTTGTCGAGTTTATCGAACAGCGCTTGGCGGCTGGCGCCATACTGTTTCATCTCACGCTGATTTAACTCATTCATGAGTTCACGGATGGCGAGATTCAACTCTTTAAAAGTGTGGAAGGCTTGGTGTCGCAACCGCATCATGATCCAGCGTTCTACTAGGAGCACGGCATTCTCTGCCTTGGCTTTGTCTTTCGGTTTGTAGGGGCGAGCAGGCATCACGGCTGTTTGATAGTGATTAGCCAGCTTTTGATAGCTGTCGTTCAGTCTCGGCTCATAACGATTGGCTTTGGTGACTGCGCTGCGTAGGTTATCGGGAACTAAGAGTTGTGGTACGCCACCGAAGTGTTCGAACGCATTCGCATGCGCCTCTAACCAGTAGGGCTTCCCTTGGCTGGGAAGGCTTCAACATAAGTGTAATTGGACGCGCCTAAAGTCGCGACGAACACCTCCGCTTCGCGCACTTCGCCTGTGTCAGGGTTGACCACCTGAAGCCGAGGCCCACAGTAATCGATAAACAGTTTATCACCTGCAACATGAAGCTGGCGCATGCTGCGTTTTTGGGTTTTGAACCAACGAGTGAAGTGCTCGCAGAACTGAGTGTAAGCGTAAGCTTGCTCTTGATATTGCTCATGATACTCCTGCCAGAGCAGCATCTTTGTCATACCTTTACGCCTGAGTTCGACTGCGTATTGAGTGAAGTCTGGCATAACTTTATCTCGACTGACTTTCTTGCCGTGATACAGCGCCTGTGTGAGATCTGCATCGCTGCAACTGTCGGGTAGAGGCCAACCAAGTTGGCTTTGTTTAAAGCGAGTAAGGAGTTCTGATACGGTGGACGGGCCGAGTTTAAGGCAAGAAGCGATACCACGATTTGAGAGACCGCAGTCGTATTTAAGGCGTAATACCTCTTTGATTTTGTTCATTGGAGTTCTCTTTTTGGCCATTGTCGCTTCCTTTCCTTCTTGTTTAAGAAGTAAAGAATAGCGAGCTATTGATTTAAAAGAGAAAAAGGAAGGATTTCGGCCATTACGATCGCGGTTTTCGCTATTCCGATCACCGATTTCGGAGTTTGACTAAAAGTGATCGGATAATCGCGGAATCAGTGATCGGTTTAAACCGAAATGGGTGATCGGATAATCCCGAAATGACTGATCGGAATGCTCCGAAATATGCAATAACTCCACCACCAAATTCTTCCATTGGTGATGATGCTGACCACTCCTGCTCAAAGACCCTATTGTAAAAGCCAGTATTAAGTCCTTCTTTAAAGAGAAAGTCTTTAGCTTCGTAAGGACTCCAGCCTTGTTCTTTTGGCACTTCCTTTGGTTTTTTCTCAGCAGACCTAACTTTAAATATGTATTTGAAGGTCTCCAATAGTTCAGAGTGTGATTCTATATTTACTCTGCCAACTTGATTTGACCATCGTTCCAGCGAGCTAAGTTGAACATTAAACAATATTAAAGCGTAGAGTTTAGCAATCCACCTATGAAATCCACTTTTTATTTTTGAATTAAGGCTAATGAAAACTTTCTCGTATGTCGTATAAACAAGGATGACGTAAATAAATGGCAAATAACAAAGAGTCAACAAGGGGGGAACGAAGAAATCATACGCAGTTTTCTCTTTGCTAAACTCACCAAAGTTGGTCGTCAACATGTACAAAGTGTAAATGATTAAAACGACTCCAAATAAAGATAGGCAACGTTCAAGCAGAACCTTTACTTGATGATGCTTTTTATCGGTTTCAGCAATAGCTAACATGGCTACAATTAATGCTAAAACTGGAGCTAACAGAACCTCAACCCAGAGAGAGAAAGTATATACACCAACGATAAATTGAAGAATCGCTAGTAGTTTTAAGTTGTCTATGACTGACTGTTTTAAGAAACTTTTATCCTTTTTGAGCTGTTCAAGTTTAAACAACGACATGAACCCTACGGAAGCGCACCAAAAAACGGTGTTTTTGAGCTGTTCTGCATTCCATAGACCTAAATCGGAAAGCCAAGAAATGACAATCGCCATATAAGCGATCATTAAACAAAGGACAGTAATTATTTGTTTTACAAATAAAGCTGACAGCACCTCTTTAAAGCAGCTCCTGACCTCTGCCATTCTAGAAGATGACGATATGTAAATCGTAATTGCCAACAGCCACAACGAAATTGCAATTTCTCGATTGTTAAGTATATCCACGAGCTTCCTTTTGAATTTGACGCTTTCTAGGGGGCATTTCTCTACATGTGCCTTTGTTCTATCTTCCTCGCCATAGGCAAGCAACTCAAGGATTATTAGCAAGTTATGTGAGTATTGTAAGGGTGTAAGAGGTAGATTGCAGAAAGGTTCCGTATAATCCTCTTCCGCCATGCCATTACTTCTAGTAAGACAAAGAGTAATGAACAACATGTAAATGAGCTTTTACTCTAAACTGATGTATGGAATCCACTCCCTCCTCTGCCAATCTAGACTTAGGAGAGTGAGACAAATCTGAGGGTTCCAATATGTTGACTAAAAATGTTATCGCCATCGACTTAGCAAAAAATGTTCTCCAAGCCTGTCATATCAGCATTCATGGTGAGCTATTGTCCAATAGACCTCTGAGTCGCCAGAAAATGAAAGAGTTTCTGGTAAAGGCTAAGCCTTCGATTGTCGCTATGGAAGGCTGTTGCGGTTGCCACTACTGGGGACAATTAGCAGAAAAATTTGGCCATGAAGTCCGAATTATTAACCCTAAGAAGGTGAAAGGATATCTAGAAGGTCATAAAACGGATCATAATGATGCTCTCGCCATCGCTAATGCCGCAATGCAAATTGGTATCAAGTTCAGCCGTCCAAAGTCATTAGAACAACAGTCTATGCATTCTTTAGAAACCAGTCGTAGATTCTTATCTCGTAGTGTGGTTTCCTAGCGCTTCACATTCGAGGAACGATTTTGGGCTACGGCATAGCAAACCCTAGAGGTGAAAAAGGTTTAAAGGCGTCGGTTCAAACAGTGCTTGATGGTGATACTTCAATACCCGCTAATGTTGTGTCCGTTCTGTCTATGCTATGGGAGCAATATAAAGAAATGAAAGCAAAACTCATTGCATTCGAGAAAGAGAAAAATGCTTTAACGCGTCAGATAGAACCATGCCAACGATTGTTGGAAATTGAAGGTGTTGGTGAAACAACGGCCGCGATGCTCTATACAACTCTTGGTGATGGAAAGCAGTTCAAGAATGGAAGGCAAGCTTCCGCGTTTGTTGGCCTTACGCCCAAACAACACAGTTCAGGTGGTAAGGTATTTATGATTGGGATCGATAAATGCGGTGGTGTGAAGGAGCTACGCTCCCTTCTCTATCTTGGTGCAATGTCTTACGTTGGACGGCTGCCTGAAAAGCCAAGAACTCAGAAAGATGCTTGGTTGAGGAGCATCATTGACCGTATTGGCTTCAAGAAAGCCTGTATTGCATTGGCTAACAAGGTGGTACGAACTGCCTGGGCAATGCTTCGGTATGAAACTGAATACAGACCTGTTTTACTCACCGATTAATTAATAACAAATTCATAAATTTTACAAAATGATGAAGCATAAAAGGTAAGACCAACCTGCTGAAAACCTGACCATTCTGTCATGCTAAGCAAGCTGCTAACACGATAAGGACAGTAGGTGCGCAAAACATCAAAGGCTAGAAGGTAGCTCCTTCAATAAGAAGCCGAATATACGACCGCATCTTAACTTTTATTGCCAAATTACTTTGTAAATACGTGGATTCCATATACGAAATGGGGCAAAACCTTGCCAGTGCCTTTTCTAAATTAGAAAACCATCAATAACTACAGGTATGGCAAATTTACTTGTGAAGTGCTAGTGCGGTGAGTAGCATCGCGCTAGCAAAAGTATTGGGTTAGGTTAGGTGCGCACTAAGTGCCGTTACGTTAAATCACCAATAATCTCATTCATTAAATTGTCAATTTGTTCCACTACTTGTTCGCTGGCGTCTTCCATGGCGTTAATTGCAGTCACCATGCCTGCCATGTTGTCAGATTTGGCTTGACTCATTGCTTCACGTCCACCGTCATGCACGCCTTTGTGTGGTTCTTCAAGCAATGCATAGCTTCTTAAGTGGCTGTAAGCCTTGCCATCGCCGCGGTAGTACCACTGCCCCAAGCGACACTCAGAGTGGCTATTAACGGTTTCACCGAACAAGCCTTTTTGTAGGAGACGATAGATATTGTTCTTCCAAATGGCGTGGTCGAGTTTGACCGTATCCAAGAAAGCGCGTGTGGAAGCAACATGGATTACCTGTTGCATGTGTTCCGATTTCACGACCACTTCGTTGACAATAGAACCAATCTGCGCAGAAGAGGCAGACACTTCCTCAGCACAAGTTTGGTTTTTATCAATCGAGGTTTTAATCGCGTTCACTTGCGTTAGTACTTGGTTTACCAAAGAATCAATCTGCTCACTGGCTTCGCTGGCTTTGCCTGCAAGGTTTCTTACCTCATCTGCCACCACGGCAAATCCGCGGCCTGCTTCACCAGCTCGTGCTGCTTCAATCGCTGCATTTAATGCCAACAAATTCGTTTGATCAGAAATCTCTTGAATAGTCGATACAAGAAGGGAAATAGAAATGGCAGTTTTATCTAATATTTTAACAGATTCAATGCTTTGTGAGGCTTCCGTACTGATCTTCACGGCTCGGTTATCAAGACGAGCAAGAGCTTGATGAGTCTGCTTAAACATTTCATCTAGTTGTTGCAGCTCTTGGTTTTCATGCGCCATAGATTGCGCATTCTCCACCATCTCTGTTCGAATGGTTTGGAGCATATCTCCACCTTTCAAACTGTTCGACATCAACTCATCACTATAGTGGTGTTCCTGTTGAGCGGAGCGAACAAGCTGCTGAACCTCTTGGAGCTGATTTTCCAGAGCGGCAACGTCAGTTTGGTACTTCTGTTTGAGGTCTGCTAATTCTTGCTTTAGCAGCTCATTTTCTGATTTGATTCGTTTTAATCCAAACATTTAATACGACCTCGTTAATTTATGCAGCACTACAGCTTTGTTGTATGAACATATCGATTTCTAATCCGAAACCTAATCATTCTCCACTAAATGATGTACAACACCTAACAATCTGTAGCTACAGATTATTAGGTGTCGATTATTCCTATTATGTAAAATCTGTGGGTTTCCTATCAGAAACAGCCCTTAAAGCACGTCAAACGCTTTTAGCTAAGATTTTAGACGCTTAATCAAGCGATACAATTCCATACTGTCTTAAAAGTTTATAACGATTTCAGAGCGATTTATAATGCAAAAATCAGCGTGTTCATTTGGGGCAAGAATAGCACAATGCCCCCCATTTTTCGTACTTTGTGAGTTTTGGGTGTCAGATTAGTTATATTTGGTCAAAATTCACTCAATCGATAGCGTGGTTTTTTTGGCGAAACCAATAATGGGGCAAATTCCAAGTCAAGAATGGAAAAATCCCCATTCAGCTGGCGCGACAAAATGTATCAAAAAAAACCACCGTATTGATCAAGCTTGAAGAACCTCTTCAGGTGAATCATCAGGAAATCAGCGAGCGCCAATATAAAGTATAACTCACATCTATCACTTTGAAATATAAGATTAATAAAATATGAGCTTGGATGAAATATTTTATTTTTATTATACTTCTTTTGGATTTTTATATAGTAAATTTTATTGTGAAGAAACTACTTTTACCTCTGTTAATTGCGGGCGTACTTACCGGTTGCAACTCAAACTCTAACTCACCTTCCACTTCTATTCCTCAACCTCAGCTCAAAGTCGGTATTCTGCCTGATACTCAAGCAGACGGTGTCCTAGTCGCAGAGCATGCAATGAGAGCTGTACTCGACAAGCATTTGGAAAATAACGTGGATGTGGTTATTGCCGTAGGTGATTTGGTCGATAAAGGCACAAAAACCGAGTTTGAAAGCTGGACGTCGATTGCTCGCGAATACCAAGCAAAAGGCATCGAGTTTTTACCGCTCATGGGTAACCATGAAGAATCGTTCAGTTTTACAATTGATTGGATTGACTACATGTCAGAGTTCATTCCTGAAGATGCGGTACACCAACCTAAAAAAGAGTGGGTAAACTATTACGTTAAACGCGATAACGCATTATTAATTCAAATTTCCTACTGGGAGCTTGCTTTCGCATTTGAATGGATAAAACAAGTGGTCAATGAGCATCGTGATGATGTTGAACATGTTTTTATTAGCAGTCACGATGGCCTTGTCGGTGCAAAATACGGACAAACGCGAGAGCTGATTGTGGAAGGCAACAAATCAGATGTTCGAGGGCAAATGCTTGAGGAATCTTGGGATGAAATTAGAGAGTTCTTCTTCCAAAATGATGTCATTTGGAATCAAGGTCATGAGCACCTATACCAGCGTTCAACGATTAACGCACCAGAATACCTAATACCGCAAGGGTCGACTCCAACTGGTGGTAACTATCGCCTACCTATTTACACGCAAGTTATAGCAGGAAATGCATCTTATAAGGGCTATGATTTCCGATATGGCGAACGTGATTTTGTACAAAACATTATTCAGATGAAAATGGGTACCTTAGACAATGACACCTCATATCATTTAGATGTTAATGCCGCGCAATATTCTATCGATGGAAACCGCATTCGTTACGAATCGTTTGCTGCCCCGCACACCGTAGAAACGAATGAACAAGGCCCTCAAGAGTTACAGAACCCTGATTGGATCATGATCGATATGTTCGACCGCACAACAAACCGGTGTGAGAAAATCGTTGATGCAACAACGATTGCGGCCAAGATTGAGACCGGAGATGCCCGACCGGACGGCCATGATTACTCATTTAGAACAGCCCCTTGTATCGACTCAAACCAGCTTTATGCTCGAATTTTAGGCGGAGAAAATCAACTTTATAACCGCATTCAAAATGTCGAACGAACTATGGGCTGGAACAAAGACAAACGCGCGGAAGATCCGAGTGCTTTTTGGGCTCGAGCACACAATTACCTTTATCAAGGGCATGCCGCATGGTCACCTAATTTCAATGCAAAAGAGCGTGTACTGCAAGATGGGAGTAATGAAAATAACTTTATCATTCCTGTGACTTCTATGGACATGAAAAAGCACGTGACCTTAAGCTGGGATCACCAAACTTCGTCAGATATGCTGTCGGATATCTTAGTGATCTCAGGGATGACAACACATACAGGAACTTACCAAAATGCAAATGGTGGTGAGCTCGACATTGAGGTGGATGATGGTGTCAAAACCGCTGAAAACGACTGGGAAAAACCAGTAGAGCTTAATTTACCAAGCCATGCGACCAAAGAGTGGGATATAACGAAACAGGCAGCGGTCAGCTACGCCATTGAATTTGACTTACCCGAATTGGAAAGCTTAGACAGCGTCGCTTTGCACATCAAACTAGCTGATCAATGGCAAGCCATGTCTTCGGCTGAATGTATTATCAATGAAGCCTATGACGAAAGCTTCCTTGAAGCGTTAACTATGTCCGACACTGGATGCAACTCTGATGACTATATCGTAGGTTATGACGAGGATAAGCATGCATTTTGGGCGGTGTTGCATGATGATGCCGAGCTTGTGCTGATGAAACAATAAGCAAGTAATACGATTTCAAACCTCATCGCAATAAGTTAATTAGGCAACAAGCAGGGATGAGTTTCACGTAACATCGGGATTGCCATATAAAAGGGCTAGAAAAGTAATTTCTAGCCCTTTGTTGTTTCTGGATTTCGCTATCTAGAGCCGGAAATCATAACCAAAGCTTATCAACAAAAACATACGTCTTAAATGATGTATGGAATCCACTCTCTCCGCGGCTAACTACACTTTAGCCAAGGTGTTTAATAATGAGGCTTCCAGCATGCTAAATAGTAACGTGATCGGTATAGACCTAGCGAAAAATGTCTTTCAAGTTTGTCATATCAGTATCCATGGAGAACTACTGAGTAACAAAGCTATGAGCAGGCAAAAACTAAAAGAATTTTTGGCAACGGCTAAGCCTTCTATTGTGGCTGTTGAAGGATGTGCTAGCTGCCATTATTGGGGACGTTTCGCTGAACGGTTTAGTCACGATGTACGAATCATTAACCCAAAGAAAGTCAAAGGCTATCTTGAAGGTCATAAAACTGACGCGAATGATGCGTTAGCTGTAGCGAATGCCGCACTACAAATTGGTCTTAAGTACAGTAAGCCCAAAACAATTGACCAGCAAGGACTTCATTCTCTTGAAACAAGTCGTCAGTTATTAACTCGTTCTATGGTTTCCATAGGCCAGCATATTCGTGCGGTCATTCTTGAGTATGGTGTTGTTAATGCTAAAGGAGAAATCGGTCTAAAAAAATCAGTTACCTCAGTCCTTGATGGACAGGCCGAAATGCCAGCACCATTGGCTACAACGATTACAATGATGTGGCAACAATACCTCAATCTAAAATCAGAGTTGAAGAAGTTAGAAAAAACCAAAAACGCTCTTACTCGACAGATTGAACCATGTCGTAGGTTAATGGAGTTAGAAGGGATAGCTGAAACAACAGCGTCAATGCTGTATGTCACATTAGGCAATGGCGATCAGTTTAAAAATGGTCGGCAAGCCTCAGCGTTCGTTGGCTTAACTCCAAAACAACATAGCTCTGGTGGTAAAACTATAATGCTTGGGATTAACAAAACTGGTGGAGTAAAAGATCTACGCTCATTACTCTACTTAGGTGCGATGTCCTATCTTGCTAGACTTCCTGAAATTCCTACTACCCAGAAACAGGCTTGGTTAATTGAACTGGTCAAGAGGATTGGCTTTAAACGAGCCTGTATTGCATTAGCAAATAAGACGGTTAGAACCGCGTGGGCAATGCTTCGCTATGAGACAAAATATCAATCAATACCAGCAACAGTTTAAGTTTAACGCAGTACCAAATTTTACAAAATGATGATGCATAATAGGTAAGACCAACCTACTGAGAACCTGACCGAAGTGTAATGTTTTCTAAAACTGCCTAACTGAATAGGTCAGTAGGTGCGCAAACATCAAAGGTTAGGGGGTAGCTCCCCCAACAGAAACCGAATATACGACCGCATCTTAACTTTTATGGTTCGTCGCTTTGTAAATACGTGGATTCCATATACACTTCGGGGCATAAACGTGTTAAGGAAGGACGCCTTGCATTTGTAAACATATGCCTCTGTCTAGATGTTACATCCGTAACTATGTCCGATTTCAAATGCTTCATGCTCAGGCTTTCAGATACGAATGAGCAAATCCCACCCGCAACATCCTACTTCAAGCACTTTCGAAACTGAGAGAACAATCAACTCGCTCCCTCAAAAAAGCAAATTGATTTGAGGGCGGCCGAGTTCCCCCCGAACTCGACCTGTTCCAGACGCGCAAGCAAAGGCGTTTGGTTTCTGGCGTACTCATAAATTAACCAATTTCAGTTTGTTGTGTAAATAATCAATAGCTTGCCAATTGATAGGTAGGTCGTATTTCGTTGTGCAAAAGCATAGAAATGAATGATGGCGAGCGTGGTGCTTGAGTTCATGCAAGGAGGCTGGCGTATTAAAGGGCAAGGGCTGGCACAATATGAAACCTGGCTTGGTAGTTGATAATATCGTTAAATTTAAATTTGTAGGTATTTATAACTGGCTAGTGGAGTGTGCTAGTTTTAAGAGTTGGTCATCTTTTATTCTGGTGTTATACACTGCTTTTTATTTCTAGATTGGATTTAGTGTCTGAATTATTAAATCTGACGGGATAAATGATTGTTTAATGTTGATTTGGCAAGATCTTCAAGTATCCTTTATGTAAATAAAACGTTAAATATCGAAAGTTAATTAACAATCATTAAGGAGTCGATGATGTTACATGCTCACGAAAATACCCTACATATTACCCACCTCAGTAACCATGCAGTTAAGGAGTTGTCACCTTCATTCTCTAAGCTACCAAGCACAGAGCATGCAGATGGCCAGTTCCGATTGAGAAGGTACTCAGTGGTTGAATTCAGTAATGGACAAGTCGTTGAGCTAGACAAACATAACTTTGTTCAGTCTGAAGACATTAATCACTTTCAAGGTGACGTTGTTCGTCAGTTCGAGCCGATTGAAGCACAAATCCTAAGCAGCGAAGGCATGCAAGAGATGTGTGAACTGTTTATTGAAACCAACGGGCTTGAAGACGGACAAGAAATCGAAATCCATCAAATCCGCATTGCCGCTATTTTTGAAGAAACTCAGGTTGCACCAGAAGGTGTTCACCAAGACGGCTTCGACCACATCGCGATCATTGGTGTTACTCGTCACAACATCGTTGGTGGTGAAGTGATGCTTTATCAAGATAGCCACGAAGCACCGTTCTTCAGAAAAGTGTTAGGCGATGGCGAAGTGGCAATGCTTGCTGATAGTAAGCTTTGGCACAATGCACAACCGATTCGTACCATAGACCATGGCGAGATGGGCTACATGGATGTGTTTGTATTAACGGCTAAGGATGCGCGCAATGTCCTTCACTCTTAATGATGTGCGCCAACAGTTTAGCGCGTTAGGCCAATATCATAATGGCAAGCCAGTCACTTTCTTTGATGGGCCGGGTGGCTCTCAGGTGCCTGAGAATGTTTTAGCTTCAATGACCGAATACCTAGGGCATTTCAATTCAAACCTAGGTGGGCACTACTTTTCTAGCCAAAAGACCACAAGCTTAATGCAGCAAGCGCGAGAAGCGGCGCAAGCACTGCTTAATGCGGAGTCTTCTGGCAACGTTGTGTTCGGTGCGAACATGACATCGCTGACCTTCCAACTTAGCCGAGCGATCAGCCGAGATTGGAAAGAGGGCGATGAAGTTATCGTCACGGCTTTAGATCATTATTCGAATGTATCGAGCTGGCAGCAAGCGGCAGACGACAAAGGTGCGATTGTTCGCCAAGTTCGTGTAGACGAATCAGATTGCAGTTTGGATATGGCGCATTTTGAATCGCTGCTTAACGAGAAAACCAAGCTTGTCGCGGTGACGTTTGCCTCGAATACGACGGGCTCTATTGTCGACATGGCAAAAGTTATTGAGCTTGCACATCAGCATGGTGCTCAGGTTTATGTCGATGCCGTGCATTACGCGCCGCATCATTTGATTGATGTTCAGCAACTGAATTGTGATTTCTTAGCGTGCTCAGCTTATAAGTTCTTCGGCCCGCATGTGGGCATTGCTTATGTTGCACCTCAATGGCTACACACGTTAAAACCTTACAAGGTAGAGCCTGCAACCAATATCGGCCCAGGTCGTTTTGAAACAGGTACGCAAAGTTTTGAAGGCCTTGCCGGTGTGATTGCAGCGGTCGATTACTTAGCGCAGTTCGGTGATCCAACCGACTCATTGCGTTCTCGTTTAGAGCAAAGCTACGCGCTGTATAATAAGCACGAGAGCCAACTTAGTGAGTACTTCCTTAAACGCTTGTCTGATCTTGAAGGGGCAAAGCTTTATGGAAAAACCGAGTTTGACTCGAACCTAAGAACGCCAACCTTTGCGGTTACCTTTGAAAACCATTCTCCAGAGTTCATCGCCAAGAAGCTGGGTGAGCATAATATCTGTGTGTGGAATGGTCACTTCTACGCGCTAGGTTTGGTGAAGCAGCTGGGTATCGAAGAGCAGGGCGTGGTGCGTATTGGTTGTATGCATTACAACTCGATTGAAGAGATCGACTTGCTGTTCAATGTGCTTGAAGGGATCTTGCGAAGTAACTAGCCACTAGCACTTAATAGCGACAGAATTAGAAAAGAGCATACTTCTCTCATGAATATTGAGGTGTAAGTATGCTCTTTTTTGTTTCACCGCGCTTATTACTTATTTGCGTAACGCCAGTGATTCGATTAAGCCCTTGATTTAGCTAAGAGACTGATTTTAATAAGAGAGCTGCTTAACCAGAGCTGCACCTACAGCGTGTGCGCTGGTTGGGTTCTGGCCTGTAATCACTCGCTCATCAACAATCACAAGTTCTTGCCAAGGCTGAACTTTGTTGAAACGCGCAGCGCTGCGAGCAAGCGACTCTTCCAGTAGGAATGGAATGTCGTTGATGGTGCCAAAGTCGATCTCTTCTTCACGTGTAAAGCCAGTCACCGATTTAGAACTTAGTAATTTTTCACCGTTGCTCAGAACAATCGGAAGCAGCGCCGCAGGGCCGTGACATACTGATGCGATCACACCGCCATCTTCGTAATGTTTAGCCGCAATAGCTGCGAATTGCTCGTTGGTCGCTAGGTCTGAAAGCAAGCCGAATCCACCTGGGTAGAAGATAGCATCGTAGCTTTCTGCATTAATTTGGCTTACAGGAATCGTATTGTTGATGCGGTTCTGGAAATCATCATCAGTCAAGATCTCGGCGTTTACTGAATCCCCTTCAATATCGGTTCCATACAACGGGCCTTTACCACCCTTGATAGAAGCGATGTCGTACTCAAAACCCGCAGCAATGATCTCTTTCAGAGCATGAGTCAGTTCAGGCGCGTAAGTCCCGTTCGCTTGGTCTGTATCGCCTAATGTTGCGTGATTAGTTACAGGTATTAGTATTTTTTTCATGATTCGTCCCTTTGAGCACGTTTGTTGGGGTTCAGCGTCGTTGTTTAGACATCCGCGTTTTTAAGACAGACATCAGTGTTTTTAATAGAGATACCGCTGTTTCGTTACCTGTAATACTAGTAGTAAACCATTTGAGTGATAATATGCCGAATAGGCAAAACATTATTGCTATATAGCAATAGTCAGATGTGAATTAGTCGAATGTGAATTCGTTAGACGTTAACAGGTGAAGTATGGATAGCTTTGAAGGGATTAATGAGTTTGTTGCGGTAGCCGAATGTCACGGCTTTTCTGCAGCAGCAAAACAACTGGGTTGCAGTACCAGTCATGTCAGTCGCCAAGTTTCAAGGTTAGAAGAGAGAGTGGGTGTGGCACTGCTTGCTCGCTCTACACGAATGGTGAGCCTGACCGAATCGGGTCACGCCTATTATCAGCAGTGTAGAGATTTGGTCATTGGGCTTCAGCAAGCGAACGAACAAGTGACTTCTCAGCAGACTCAGCTGAGCGGTACTTTACGTGTCAGTGCGGCGGGTGCGTTTGCAGAGAATCATGTTGCAGCAGCTTTGATGGAATTTGCGAAAGACCATCCTGATCTGACTATCGAAATGAACTTCAATACCAATATGGTTAACTTCATCGAAGATGGTATTGATTTCGCGATTCGTTATGGCCGACTTGATGATTCGGGTTTGGTGGCAAGGAAGCTTGTCGATCGCCCGATGGCAGCGGCCGCGAGTCAGAACTACATCGATCAGTTTGGTTCTCCTACACAGCCTGAACAGTTGAAGTTGCACAGCTGCATTATCGCCAACAGTGATCAGTGGCTATTTGAGAAAGAGGGCAAGCCGTTAAATGCAGTGCGAGTGCATGGGCGCTGGCGCAGTAACAATTCGAGCGCAGTACTGAAAGCATGCGAAGAGGGGCTTGGTGTTGTTTACCTTCCCAAAAGCAGTTTCAATGGCGGTCTGACTAATGGAAAGCTTGTCCCGGTGCTTGAAGAGTATTGGGGAGCGGGAACCAGCAGTTGGGTCGTATATCAAAACCGTCGTTTTTTACCCCAGAGAGCACGGTTAGCGATCGACTTCTTAGTCGCTTATTTTTCGGATTGGAATGAGTAACCGAAGAGGTTTTAAGCGAACAGCCAACATGCTAGAAGTGAATAATGAACGGAATTGAAAAGAGTCGTGATTAGCGCTAGCTACCTACTTTAAGGTCGAAAACAGAAAAGCTAATTCTTACATAGATATACGTTATCTTTTTTTGTTTTTTGACGCGAGTAATAGGAATGAGAGACTTGTCTACTTTTGATAACTGGTGTTAGCGATTGAATTGTAGAGAAGCTCGCAACAGTACGATATACTAGATACCATATTAATGTCCCTAACGCGTGATAGATTCTGTGGAAGCGTTGGCAGGATTTGTTGTTATGCTCCAGTTCATGAAGTGTAGCTAGAGTGCGGAGTTGGCAATGTCTTCAATAAATTTCGAATCCACGTACGGTGTAATAACTATTCAAGATATGAATGTAGTGAGTGTTGACGCTAACTATGCTCGCATCTATGGATACCAATCGCCCGAAGAACTAGTTTCTAATATCGATAGCTTTCTAGATTTAATCTCAGAAGATTACCATGTTTTAGCTTATCAAAATTACCTTGAAACGGTCAGTGGTCAACGCGACCCTCAGGTTCACACCTATACCAATGTTGATCGTAATGGCAGAGAGTTCACCGTGTTTTCTATCGACCATGTGACGGAGTGGCAGGGAAGACCTGCACTGCAAGTCACGGTTATCGATCTTTCCCCTGCGATTCAGCTGCAAAAAGCGGTGCTTGAGCAAGATAAGATGTATCACGACATGATCATGCAATCTGGGCAGGGCATCTTGGTTCACCGAGGTTTCAAGCCGCTGATGGTTAATCAATCTTGGGTCAATATGCAAGGCGCGGCTTCCATCGAGCAAGTATTAGAGCTGGACTCTATCCTTGAACTGGTACCAAAACAGAATACCGATGGCATCAGCAAGCACTATCACGCGATCGTGTCGGGTGAGTTGTCAGGTACTAGTACCGTGGTTGAAAATATTGGCTTTGACGGCGTTCATCGGTTCTTCAATATTTACGACAATGCGATTACTTGGAAAGGTCAGCCAGCCGTTCAGGTTGTGCTCGAAGATGTGACGCAAAAGGTGATGTTGGAAAAGCAGTTGGTTCACCAAGCGAACTACGATGAAATGACCGACTTACTAAACCGCAGAGCGATTTATGAGTGGTTGAGAGAGCATATGTCATCTAATAGCTACCTTGTGTGTATGTTGCTAGATATCGATGATTTTAAGTCGACTAATGACACTTACGGTCATATGGTTGGTGATGAGGTCATTTGCGCTTTGGCTAATATTACTAAGCGCAGTGCCGAGAAAGTCGGCGGAGTAGCAGGCCGTTGGGGTGGTGAAGAGTTCATTATATTTATCCCAAATGCGTCTCTTGAAACAGCACTCCAGGTGTCAGAAGAGATTCGCCAACAGTTCAATCAAGTTGAATTCAGAATCGATGAACAGTTACGGTTTAATTCGAGTGTCAGTATCGGAATCAGTGATAGTCGAGCCTGTGAAGATGGTGTCACGATTGATGCACTCGTGAATTTAACCGATCAATCTCTCTATCGCGCGAAAGCCAACGGCAAGAATTGTGTAGACGGAGATGTGGTTGCGCTCTAACGCCTAAAATCGTCACCGAAAGCGAATAGAATCGACAACAAAAAATGCCCTCAAGTCATCACTTGAAGGCATTTTAGTTTTTGGCTATTCACTAAGCGCTTCTCACTATAAGAAACGCCTCTAACTATAAGAAACGTTTAAGTTCTACAAGTTATGCAGACACTTCCACTTCGTAAGAACCAAATTTACGGATGTTAATCACACCAGTATCCAGGATAAGGTATTGACCTTTAATGCCTTGAAGTACGCCTGTCACTTCAGGGTTCTTATCAAAGTTATGCGACAAAATCTTCACTGGGTGCTGCTCAACTGGGTAGCTCAGTGAAGTGATGTTTTCGCTCAGAATCTCGATAGCATCGTCACCAAACTTCGCTCTGATCTCTTGGATTTTATCTTCAACCAATGGCAACAGTTCTTTGGCTTTTTCTACCAACTCCATATCGTCGCCGTCGCCTTTAAGCAGCGTGCGCCAGTTGGTTTTGTCAGCAATGTGCTTTGCCAACTCTACTTCGATCAGGCCAGAAATCTGACGTGTTTTTACCTTCAAGATAGGCAAACCTTGAGTCGCGCCTTGATCAATCCAACGGGTAGGGATTTGAGTGTGACGAGTGATACCCACCTTTAGGCTTGATGTGTTCGATAGGTAAACGAAGTGATCAACCATGCAGTTCTCTTCACCCCATTGAGGCTCACGACAAGTGCCTTCATCGTAGTGGCAAGTCTCTGGCTTCATGATGCACATGTCGCAACTTGCTAGCTTTTTCATGCACACAAAACAGTGGCCTTGAGAGTAGCTTTTCTTGGTTTTCTTACCACACGAACAACAAAAAATATTACCGGTGTGAGTGAGGTTGATGGTTTTACCAATCAGAGGGTTTAGCTCTACAAACTCTTCACCGACAGGTAAACGGTAGGTAACCGCACCATCGAGCGAAGCACTCATTTTCTTGAGTGTACCTTTTGCTAATAAAGACATGACATTACTCGTTGTATTTTGATTATTATTTCGTCCACTCGCTCGCCTTGTGAACAGGCGATACGGTTAACGATGATTATGCGATGAGTATAACAAATAGGGCCTGTTTTTATACGCAATATTACTTGATTATTGCGATGGATAATTGATGAGCAAACACTCGCTCAAAATTATGGTATGACATTTTGTTCAGGCGTGATATAACGTTTTTTAGTAAATTATTGGAATTAAGATCACTAATTTACCTAACTTATTTTCTATCGTGAAATCCCAACTATAGGGACCTTAAGCCGGAAGCTTAGATGTGAAGTGGATCCATAAAATAGTCATCTTTTTAGTTATCACGACGCTGGCGATTGTCCAGTATTACCGTGTGAGTGGAAATCGTGTGATAACGGCAATTACCCCTGATAAATATGAGTTTATCGCGACCAGCGATCAAGCGGATAGAGGCGTCAGTACGTCCCAATTATCTTATCAAAATGGCCAGTATATTCTCGACTGTGAGCTTAAAAAGTCTGAGTATCCGTGGCCTTATTGCGGCCTATCGATTCGTATCAACCCAGACATTACCACTGGCCTTGACCTTTCTCAGTACCACACCTTTAGAGTCAATATTGATTACCATGCGGAGGCCGATTCTAGCGGTCGTTTGCGAACTTACCTGCGTAATTATAATCCTGCTTATTCGGTTCCTGATGACGAGTACACGCATAAATACAACGGGATGGAGTTTTCTCCAGGCGTTGATGGTGGTGTGATTGAAATCCCGATCAAAAACCTGCAAGTAATGACATGGTGGTTAGCTGATAACGACATCGCGTTAGAGCATTCGGCCCCTGAGTTTTCGAATGTGAATATGGTTGAGTTTGCTACTGCGTCTGGGGCGAAGCTTGGTCATCATAGAATCGTCATCCGCAGTATTGAGTTCGAAGGTTCGTATATCACCGCAGAAAGCTTGTTCATGATCCTACTGTTTGTGTGGGTGGGCACGGGCACCGTATTCTTGCTGTCAGAGTTAAACCGTTCAAGAAAACGCATGGTGATCGCAGAGAAAAGACATCACCACTTAAAGAACGTCAATCGCGCACTGAGAGAACAGAATTTTGAGTTTTCAGAGATGGCCCATCGTGATGAGTTAACCGGAATACTAAACCGACACGCGATTCGTGATTGGTTGAAAATGCAGTCACAACATGTGAAGCAAGGACATGGCAAGCTGGGCATGTTGTATCTCGATATCGACTACTTCAAGAGCGTGAATGACAAGTACGGACACCAAATGGGTGACCATATTCTACGTGAGTTCAGCATGGTGGTGGGCAGTTCGATCAGCGCTACCGACAAGTTGGTGAGGTGGGGTGGTGAAGAGTTTATTGTTTTTTGCCCGGAGACTGATCTTGGCGAAGCACAAAGAAAGGCTGAGAAAATCCGACTCTTAGTTAGCCAGCACCTTTGGGTTCATGGCGATCCACTGACATGCAGTATTGGTATCGCTGAGATGAAACAAGAGCGGGTGACTGAGACCATAGCTCGTGCCGATGAAGCTTTATATCAAGCGAAGCATTCAGGTCGAAATCAGGTGATCTTGAGTCACTAATCTGAAAATTGTTTTGATGAGTTTATAAGCCACATGTGCATATGTGGCGTTTTTATGGTTCTTCTCCCAAAAGCCAAAAACAAAAAAGGTAGCGCGGGGCCACCAAAAGGGAAAAGCGTTTCTTGTTTTTATGTGCCCGTTCAGTGCTTGCTTACGCTGAACGGGCATTTTTGTCTTGGTTGAACCGGGGGAAGTTCAACCAGTTTAGGGGGAGCATTCCTGTAAGTATGCGCTTATAGGACGTTCGTGCTTACCAGAAGATCCAAGCGAACAGAGTCAGAACTAGGATACAAACTAGGTTCAACACCATACCGATTCGCATCATCTCTTTCTGCTTGATGTGACCCGAGCCAAACACGATTGCGTTAGGTGGTGTCGCAACTGGCAGCATGAAGGCACAAGATGCAGCAACCGCAATCAGCGCAGACAAGATAACCGGCGACATACCCAGCGCTTCAGCAATGGTCGCGAATACAGGAACAAGCAATGCCGCACTCGCTGTGTTACTCGCAAATTCCGTAAGGAATACCACGAACGCTACCACGGCTAGAATCGTAAGCAGTACGCCAGCTGTTTCTAAAAATCCGCTTAGTGAGTGTGCTAGGAATACGCTGGTTCCTGTCGCTTTCAGAATGTTACTTAAACAGATACCGCCGCCGAACAGGATAAGTACACCCCAGTCCGTTGTTTTCTCAACGTCTTTCCATTCTACCGCTCTAGAAGCGCCAAGCAGTACAATTGCGCCAATCGCTACTAAGCTATCAAATTTAGAGAATCCGCCAATCATTGCGTTGATTGGTTTACCGAATATCCAAAGCGTTACGGTTAGAAGGAAGATAGACAGTGTGATTTTCTTGCTGTTTGTCCACTCAACTGGGGCATGGTCTAGCTCGAATTTGTGGTCAAGCTTCGGCTTAGTCATCACGTAAAGAATAATCATCGCGATTGGCAGTAAGATCATTGAGATAGGTAGGCCAAGTGCCATCCACTCTGTGAAGCTCAAACCAACTTCTGCCGCTGCAATTGCGTTTGGTGGGCTACCAACCAAGGTTGCGATACCACCGATTGAAGCACAGTAAGCGATACCCAATAGTACGAACACGTAGGTGTTGCGGTCTTTACTTTGGTCAACTTTGTTCATGATGCCAAGAACAAGAGGAAGCATCATTGCTGTGGTGGCTGTGTTTGAGATCCACATCGATAGACCCGCGCTCACACCGAACAACATGAACACAGCGACCGACATTCTGCCTTTTGCTATCAGCAGCACTTTGTCAGCTATCGCTTTATCTAGCTCTTGCTTGTTCAGTGCAGCGGCTAATGCGAAGCCACCCATGAATAAGAAGATGATCGGGTTTGAAAAGTTAGCCAGCGCTGCGGGCGTGTTGAATACACCAAACAAGACAGCCAGTAGGGGAACGAGTAAAGCGGTGATGCTGACGTGGATAGCTTCTGTTAACCATAGAATGGCAACGAACACGAGAATACTTAAACCTGTATTCACTTGCGCTTCGAATGGCAGGGTATTGAGCAAAACTGCAAATAGCGTGAAATTACCAATTAATATCATGCTGTTGCGGGTAAACAACCAGTGTTTCAGTGTAGTAACAAGTGCCGTCATAAGACGCTCCTTTTGTTTATCCTCGTTGTATTGGTGCACGACTTCATTGAGTTGTGCTTATTATTTTCGAGGTATATAGCTTGATGTAGGGTCAGACTTTGTTGGAAGAATGTTACTCAAGTTAATAAAGGAGTGTTGGTGTGTTTTTGCTTAACAATGGGGAAGTGTGAGGCAACAAATTCAAAATGTGTAGTTTTCTACACATCGGTCTCTGCTGGGTCTGCAATCGGGCTTGTTGTAGGGTCTACAGCAGGGTTTACAGTGGGGTCAGTCATAGGGTTTGGGATCGGAAATGATTCCGGTTTTGGACTGGGTTGAATCGGCTCTTTAGGTCCAAGGAACTTTGGCGTTGTCCCCATAATATACAGATCAAGGAATGCTTTGGTGCGCGCAAACACTTCACGTAAACGTATTGAGGTTCCCGAATGGTGGGTTGGCCCTGAAACTGCCAAACACTGCGCATGAATATCGTAAGAATTGGCGATGAAGAGCGCTCTTTCACAGTGGAATTTCTGAGTGATGATCAGAAAATTATCAGTATCGAATATCTTTTTAGCGCGAACAATCGAGTCCAAGGTTCTAAAACCTGCGTAATCTAGATTGATGCGTTCATCGGGGACACCCGCTTTCAACAAGTCGCGCTTCATCGTCCACGGCTCATTGTAAGAGCGATGAGCGTTATCGCCACTTAACAGAAACTGGTCGACTTTTTCACGGTCGAAGAGCTCAATCGCGGCTTCGATTCGGTGCTTATAATAATCGTTGAGTGTACGACCCAAATATTTGCTCGTGCCAAGCACAACGGCGACCTCAAGCTCGGGCACTTCATCAATATCGTAGATGATGCGATCTTCCGCTTGCCATGAAACCCAATAATCGATTGCAATAACCGCAGCGCTGCCTACTAAGAACACGAGGAAAGCGCCAAACAGAAAACCTTGCAGTTTTTTGTAAGCTTTATTTAAGTAGCTACGGATAATGTGAGAATCAAATTTCACTCTCGGTATGGTCCTTTGACTGAGCATTAATTTTTGAGTGCTCGATAATACCAAATAAAAATGAGAAAAATCAGTTAAAAAGACAAGACAGTGTAAAGAAAAAAGCCCCTGCAATGGCAGAGGCTCTTAGAAGAGGAGTTAACGCTCTTTATTCAAAGTACAGCACGCTTTATTAGAATGCCGTGCGCTTGTAGCGACGGTAAACTGGCTGCCAGAAGTGCTGGTCAATCGCTTGTTGCAGTGCTTCTTCAGTGATCTCTAGAGCAACGCCCTGTTCAATCGCCTTCTTACCAACAGCAAGAGCAATCTTCTTCGATACCGTGTGGATTTCTTCTAATGGTGGAAGTAGAGCGCCTGTGCCATTGATTGCTAGTGGAGAACACGTTGCAAGTGCACGGCTTGATTCCATTAGCATTTCGTCAGTGATGCGTGAAGCATTCACAGCTAATACACCAAGGCCAATACCTGGGAAGATGTAGCTGTTGTTACACTGAGCGATTGGGTAAGTCGTGCCATTGTGAACTACTGGCTCAAATGGGCTACCTGTCGCAACAAGTGCTTGGCCATCAGTCCAACGAATAATGTCGTTTGGTGTCGCTTCAACACGGCTTGTTGGGTTAGACAGTGGGAACACGATAGGGCGTTCACAGTGCAGGTTCATCTCTTTGATGACTTCTTTACTGAATAGACCTGGAGCACCAGATACACCAACCAATACGGTTGGCTTCGCGTGGCGAACAACGTCCAGTAGAGAGAAACCAGTGCCGTCGCTTTCCCAGTCTTTAGTGTTTTCGTTGGTTTGAACAAGACGCTGTTGGAAATCAAGTAGGTTTTGCATGCCTTCCTGTAGCAGACCCCAACGGTCAACCATGTAAACTTGAGAGCGAGCTTGTGCATCGCTGATACCTTCAGACACCATTTGAGCAATGATAGCTTCAGCAATACCACAACCTGCAGAACCCGCACCTAAGAAGGTAATACGCTGATCTGACAGTTTGCTGTTTGCTGCTTTACATGCTGCAAGTAGAGAGCCAACCGTTACGGCTGCAGTGCCTTGGATGTCATCGTTGAAACAACAGATGCGATCTTTGTAACGCTCAAGCAGTGGCATTGCGTTCTTTTGTGCGAAATCCTCGAACTGAACTAATGCATCAGGCCAACGGCGTTGAACCGCTTGGATGAACTCTTCAACGAATGCATCGTAGTCAGCACCTGTGATACGAGGGTGACGCCAGCCCATGTACATTGGGTCAGCAAGACGTTGAGGGTTGTTGGTACCCACATCGAGCACGATTGGTAGCATGTAAGCTGGGCTAATGCCGCCACACGCTGTGTAAAGTGCTAGCTTACCAATTGGAATACCCATGCCACCGATGCCTTGGTCTCCCAAACCAAGAATGCGCTCACCATCCGTAACCACGATAACTTTAACGTTGTGGTTTGTCGCATTATTCAGTAGATCATCGATACGGTCACGGTTCGGGTATGAAATAAACAGACCACGACCACGACGGTAAATATTTGAGAAGTTCTCACATGCTGCGCCAACCGTTGGCGTGTAAATGATAGGCATCATTTCAGAGATGTGGTTTTGAACTAAACGATAAAAAAGCGTTTCATTAGTGTCTTGGATGTTACGAAGGTAGATATGCTTATCCATATCACTTTCGAAGTTACAATATTGTTTGTATGCACGTCCTACTTGCTCTTGGATTGTTTCGGTTGTTTCCGGTAACAAACCTTCAAGGTTGAAAGAACTGCGCTCTTCAGCAGAGAATGCGCTGCCTTTGTTTAGAAGAGGGGTACTTAGTAGAGCAGGACCAGCATAAGGGATATATAGAGGGCGTTTATCGTTGTTCATTGGATGCCTAATATGGGAGAAAGAGTAACTGAAAAATGATAACGGTTTAGTTATTCAATTGTAAATAGTTTCTCCGCGATCTGAGCAAACAAAATGATATTCTTACCTCTGCCCCACACTTATCGAATTTCAACACGATAATTCGTTATACTTTGCTCACACTTTTTCGCGACGCTCCCTTTTTATGTCATTACTTCCCATCGATGCTTATCAAAATGTATTCCACCAACAAATCGTTAATTCTCACCTTGTAGTAGAGGCTGAAACCGGATCAGGTAAATCTACGCGGTTGCCAATTTGGGCTTCCCAACATGGGCGAGTTCTGGTGGTTGAACCAAGACGCATCGCGTGTACTTCACTGGCTAAATATCTCGCACAACAATCGGGCGAGAAGCTTGGTAGCAAAGTGGGCTATGCGATTAAGCTCGAATCGGAATATAACGAGCAAACTGACGTTGTTTTTGTGACACCCGGTATCGCGCTGCGTTGGTTATCAGAAGATGGACTCGCTGGCTTTGATGTAATTGTGGTGGATGAGTTTCACGAGAGGCGCTGGGATATCGACTTGCTGGTGGCGATTCTGAAACAAAAAGCGAGTCATCGTTTAGTGATCACATCAGCAACCATTGAGGGTGAGCGCCTTGCTCAGTATTTGGATGCGAATCGCATAAGCTGTGAAGGGCGTACTTATCAAGTGGAGATTGAGCACCGAGCGAATGAATCCAGAACACTGCCTGATAGTCGACATCTAGAACAGAGCATCGCGGAAGAAGTGAATCATCAACTGATTGCTTCACATGGCGATATGTTGGTTTTTCTGCCGGGTAAAAAAGAGATCGTGCAATGTGAACAAGCCTTGGCAAAGAATCCAGATATCCAAGTCGTTAAATTGCATGCGTCGGTCAGTGACAAGGAGCGAGATTTAGCGTTATCGGGTCGGAATACCAATATTGAAGGTGATGGTCTGAGAAAGGTCATCCTTGCTACAAACGTTGCGGAAACCTCATTAACCATTCCTGATATTGGCGTGGTCATAGATTCAGGATTGGAAAGACGCACCGTTCAACGCAACGGCAGAACCACCTTAATGTTGAAATCCATATCACGCGCTAGTGCCAAACAACGCGCGGGTCGTGCGGGTAGGGTAATGGACGGCGTTTGTGTCCGTTTGTATGGCGAACACGCAGCGTTAGAATTGGTTACGCCTCCTGAATTGCAGCGTGAAGAGCTGACCGAACCTATGTTGGCGGCCGCATGTTGTGGTGCGACTCTTGAGAGTCTGTCTTTCCTCGATCCTATGCCTGAGAAGTCGCTAAACAGCGCAACTCAAATCTTGCTGACGATGGAAGCGATTAACGCCGACCATCAAATTACCGAGCACGGCAAAAAGCTGTATCCACTGCCGATTGATGCTTTGTATGCAGACATTGTAACTCGCATCAAAACCAAAGCACTCAAAGAAGCGATGGTCGATCTCACAGCGGCGTTGTCTGTGCCTGCTCGCTTATATCAGTTATCAAACAATGCAGAACATCTAGAAGCACTGGCGCAACAAGAGAAGGAAGGGTGTGATTTAAGCCTGTTGATTCAGATTGTGCGTGGTCGCGAATATCCGCATCTAGAAATAGATCAACAAGCACTGAATGAAGCTCAAGGATTGGCGAAGCAAATGCGTGAGGTGTTTGAACTCCCTCAGTTAGAAGTCGCGTCACGTTTCCAACGCATTGAGCTGCTTAAGACTATTGTAAATCTGCATCCTGAATTGGTGTTTGTGCGCCGACTGAAAAGGAAAGAAGCGTTTGCTAATGGAGCGTTAGAGGTAGTACTTGGTCGTCAGAACCGTTTCCCAGACAATGCACAAGCGATGTTGGTGCTTGATACCCACAGCTTGCCGGGAAGAGGTGTTAAGCAGACACTGACCTTAGCGACGGTCACGGCCCCCATTCCTCTTGAGCTTATAGTAGATGCTCAGCTAGGAGAGTGGGAGCAAGGTGAAACAGTAGTAAATGACGATGGCGTATTTACCGAGATGGCGTTGGTGTACGCAGGCCGTACGATTACAACCAAGCTTGTCGCGGCTGAAGGGCAATTATCGTTAAAACCTATCGTCGACCTCGTGTTAAATGGAGACCAGCTTCCCGGTTTTGCAAAGGCTCGCACTCAAGAGATCAAACACTGGCAGCTGTATGTGAAACTCGGTCTCGACGAGCAAACACAATACACACCAGAAATTGAGAACATTAACTTTGAGCTATGGTTTATAGAGCAGCTTGAAGTGTTAGGGGTTACTGATGTCAGTGAATTGGAAATGTTTGACCACGCAGACATACCGTTCGATGGCATTCCAACTTGGCTCTATTCAGAATTTTCGGAAAAATATCCGTTTGCATTGAGCCTTGCCGACTTGCAACTCGATGTAGAATACTTGCCCGCGAGAAAGCTGATTTACGTTCACTATCAATCGGGTAGTCGAAAGTTATCGCCAAAACGTTGGGAGCTGCCGACATGGTCAGGCTGGCGTATTCAGTACAAAAAAGCGAGCCGAATAATTGATATCAAATAGATGGATAAGTTTTATATCTAAAATATTAATCAAATAGGTGCATATATGATTTTTCAGTGCTTATTTTGTTACAAATTTGATTTTTATATGCCTTTTAACCAATCAAAAGGTCATAAAAGACTATTCTTCTATATCCTATTGCTATAAAGAAAGAGTTGATAGATATTTAGTATATTGTGTTGCCAAAGTGTCGGGGGACATCATGGATAAACAGGAAGAGACGCGTGTAGAGTTCGATTACACAACATTTCTTGGCGCCTCATGCAGTAAAAAATGGACTTTTCTGGAAGCACTTACCACCATTGCGCCAGTGTTCAGTACCGTCTGGCGAGATAGCATTAAAGAGCTAGCAAGCCCTGAAGATCGTTTATGGCAGATGGCATTGAAATCAATGTCGACGCGTAAAAGTGATGAGTCGAACATTGTTACCTTACTCAAGCTTGCTAAGCTGGAAGGGATCAATGAGCTTAAAGTAGTGATGCCATATTCACTTGAAAAAGATCAGATCGAGTATATTGAATCGCGCAGTCATTTAGTGATTGCGGGTAATTCTGGAGAAGAGTTCACGATTAGGCTGTAACTTCAGTTTCGCCGATAGCCTCTCTCAGGAATAGTAAAAACGTACACGTAAAAAGGGCCTCAAATATTGAGGCCCTTTTAGTATCTAAAACTTGAGTCTACGAGCTTATTAGCTTTCTAGCTTTCTAGCTTTTTATTTTGAGATTAAGCGAATAAGCAATTAGCAATAAAGCGACTAGTCGATTAGACCGTAGTCAGCGCGTAGTACATCGATGATCTCTTGCTTAGGATTTTCGCTCAGTACGATCTCCGCACCTGTGATTTTTGCAGCAATATCAAGGTAAGTGCGAGACAAAGACATTAGCGAATCCAGTGGAAGCTCATTGTCACGAGCTAGTGCTTCACGCTCTGGCATACGTTCTTTGTTCAAAAGAATGTCGGCATCAGGGAAGTAGTTAAGCAAGAACTGACGGAAGCCTTCTTTTGAATTCTCAACGATGTTGCCGTTGTTGTATTCCTGAGTATCCCAAATGCGAGATGAATCTGGAGTACCGACTTCGTCCATGTAGATAAGCTTTTCTTTGCCTTGAGCATCGTTGACGTAGCCAAACTCAAATTTGGTATCAACAAAGGTTTGGTCTACTTTTGCTAGCGCTTGGCTGATTACGTTGAAGCCTTCTTTAAGAAGTTTTTCGTAATGCGCGATGTCGCTTGCTTGAGTAAAGTTGAATGCTGCGAAGTTATCTTCGATGTTGTTACGTGTGATGTTCACATCGTCAGCTTCTGGAACGCCAGGAATACCTTTCAGAATCCCTTTTGTTGAAGGCGTGATCAGTAGCTCAGGCAACTTCTTGTCTTTCTCAAGGCCTTCAGGCATCTCGATACCACAGAACTCACGTTCGCCGTTTGCGTATGCACGCCACATTGAACCTGTGATGTATTGACGACAAATCGCTTCGATCATGACTGGGCGAGCTTTTTGTACAATCCATACGAACGGGTGGGGGATATCAAGAATATGACTGTCAGCAAGTCCGTTGTCTTTAAACAATTTGAACCAGTGGTTAGAGATAGCATTCAGAGCCGCTCCCTTACCTGGAACACCTTTAAGATTCCCTTCACCACGCCAGATACAATCAAATGCAGAGATACGGTCACTGATCACCATGATTGCTAAAGGCGCATCTGGCGCTACATCGTAGCCTTTCTCTTTAATTAGTCGTTGGCTATCTTCTTCAGTTAACCAGTAGACCGAACGAACCTTGCCACTGTGGACAGGTTTATCAGTACGGATTGGTAGGTCATCATTTACGGCAAGAACTTGATCAGCAAGGCTCATTTAGACATTCCTATTTTTTATCAAACGTCATACAGAGAAGTGCGGTGTGCACATGATTAGACGGGCATTATACCCAATCTACTATTTGCTTCCAGAGAAAAAGCAAACGATTGCTAAATCTGTTGTTGAAATAAAAACCCCCGCCTAACAATCCGCTAAAAATTTGGCGAATTGTAGGGCAGGGGAAGGCAGTATATTTGGACTGTGTTATGGAGCTATGCTGTTAAGTTAACTTAAGTTTGTTAGCTAAAAGATTAAGCTATGTTTGTGGACCGTGTTTTTGAGCCAAAATGTTATTAAGCAATATGGCTTAGTGAATACGCTCTGAATTTGCATTCATAAAGAAGACTTCACATTGAAAGCGTAACCCTAATGTTCTTAGGTACTGTTGACTGAACTGATCAATCGATGCACTTGCAACAATCGCACTCGCATTCTTAGAACGGATTGCTTTCTCAACAGTTTCTACCTCAGTCATTTGATGAGAGGCTTTCATGTGAATAACACGGTCGCAGCACACGTTATGTTGCTTAAGCTGCTTTGCCGATGGTCTTGGTGTTTGAGCCGTAAACAGTAACCACTGATGTTGATTGGACAGCAACGCCATTCTTGCAAACAACGCTTCCTCGTTTGAATTTTTGCTTTTACGAGAAACTGATGTAAATGCGCAGTGAACTAGCGGGCTAGAGTGTTGTGCTTTAACGTGTGCTTGAATCATTTTGCTGTCCTTATATACATGCTGTATGTGTATACAGTAGTTTTAGTTGCTTATAAGATCAAGCGTTTTTTGCGGGATTATTGGACGATTTCGTCTGAGGTTATGGATGGCAAATGGTTAAGTTATTGAAAATATTCGATAAATTAAATTTGAATGAATTTGCTATTTTGTCTCATAAGTTGAAAAAATGTGAGCTTTATACAGGTGTATACAGTGGTTTTGACAGAAAAGTACTGTATACACCTGTATAGAAGAGAGAAGAGAGAAGAGAGAAGAGAGAAGAGAGAAGAGAGAAGAGAGAAGAGAGAAGAGAGAAGAGAGAAGAGAGAAGATCTAAAACCGCAGGCACAAAAAAAGCGCCTTAAGCGCTTTCTTATATTTCACGGTGTTGCTTATCTCAATGTCGCTTGGGAGAGTTTTGCTCTCATTTCCATTTCACCAATATTGAACTGGCGAACATCAATGGTTGCAATATCATTGCACTCGTTACATGCATGATGACACTTACCATCTAGGTAGTCGTGCTTTTTAACTAGGCTTGGCTTTTTGCACCAATCACAAACGCCTTCTATTGTGAACATATTCTCTCCTCACCTGTTTAAGTCAGGTGTATTTTCGGCGCAGATTATGACACAAGTAAGACCCATTAGTTAATAGTTTGTTACCCGTTTTTGAGAGGGGGATCGATTGCAACACCAATAAAATCGATATCTTTGAGACCTTGAAAAATGAAGATGTGTTTTTATTTACGGGTTTGTAACATTTTGTAAAATGGTTTTTAGCGCATTGTTCAAACGTTTCATTTCTTCGTCACATCCGTGACCATCTGGATGGTAGATCTTTGATAGTTGTTTGTATCGGATCTTGATGCTTTTCTGGTCGGGGATTGAGCTAGGTGTGTAGCCAAATAGCGCGCAGGCCACCTGCAAATTACTCAGACCTTTGCTGTTTTTCTGCTTTTTCAATTCGTGGAACATAGTGTGCAGCTGGCGTTTTTGCTGCTTAATCGTAAGGTCCTTCGAGCTAAGCTGCGCTTCAAGTGATTGTTGTTGCTGTCGCGAATCACCCGACTTTAGAGCTTGTCTTTTTCTTGAGATAACGAGCGTCGCAATGATGCTGACCATTGAAATCAACACGGCTAAGGCTGTGCTAATCAGATAGTCTGAATGCGTTAGGTTAGAACTGGAGAGGTTAGAGCGTGATGCTTGGTTAGATTGAACGTGCTTAGATAACCCCTGACTGGTGTCTATTTCAGAGTCGATGCTGTCATCGAGCTGTTCTATTGAAGAGATCTGTTTTGCACGTTGCTGGTTGAATTGTGCTTCCAAAATGCGGTTGTAGCCATCTTCTGCTTGTGGATTATCTTTTAAGGCTGCTTCATACCATAGCTGCGCTTTATCTAATGGTTGAAGGAGGTTTTGTTCTAGCGAGGATTCGTAGAGTTTTGCGACCTCGATAGGCGCGCGCTGGTTATCTTGCAACGCTGCTTTAATAAACCATTCCAAAGCAAGCTTGTTACTTTGTTCAACACCTGTACCTGCCAAGTACCATTCACCCAGTCTAAATTGCGCGTTTGGGTTGCCGTTTTCTGCTGACTGCGTGTACCAATACAATGCATCACTGATGCTAACAGGAACGTCGACACCCGATTCATAAGCTTGAGCCAATTGGTATTGAGAAACTGGATCTTGAGGTTGTGATTCTAGTGAAAATTCATCACTGCTTGCTGCGTGCACGAAATGTGTGGTGAACAACGGTATCGTGGAAAAGATGAGGGCTAGAAATAGAGTTCTAAGAAGTGATGATGGCAGAATGTTGGATAGGATCAGCAAAAGATAAGTCTCGTAAAAAAGCCCAGAATCGATATGTCAGTATGAATACGCTTTATGGTCGTTGATTATTATTATCACGTTAAATGAGTAACATAACTGATAATCAACTATATAGAGGTTATTTCAATAGATAAAGACGGACTGGGCTTTAATCGTGCTACTTAAGCGGCAAGATTTGAATTTCTACGCGACGGTTACAAGCACGACCTTGAGAGGTGTTGTTGTCACACAGAGGGTAACGCTCACCGTTACCACGAGCAATTGCACGACCTGCAGCAACGTCTTGAGAGATCAAGAATGCACGAACAGATTCAGCACGACGCTCAGAAAGGATTTGGTTCGTCGATTCGCTGCCAGTGCTGTCAGTATGACCTTCAATCACTAGGCTAGTGTCTGGGTATTCAACGAGGATGCGAGCCACGCCGCGAAGGGTGTTGTGAATGCTTGATTCCAAAGCGTACGAGCCAGAATCAAAACCGATGCCGTTTTCTAGGCGAAGTAGAAGTTGGTTTTCACCGACACGTTCAACTTGAACGCCTGAATTCATTAGCTCTTCACGGAGGGCTGCTTCTTGTCGGTCAAAGTAGTAGCCAATACCACCACCAACAGCGGCGCCACCGGCAGCACCAATAAGTGCACGTTTACCACGGTCTTTAGAGTCACCAGTTGCAGCACCAGCAACGGCACCAGCGAGTGCACCAATTAGAGCGCCTTGAGTTGCAGAGTTAGTCTCAGATTCGCCAGTTGTCGCGTTTTGGCGTTGAGTTGCCTGACAACCCGTTAAAGCGATAGTAAGCGCTAGGGCTAGTGTGATTTTTTTCAACGTATTTTCTCCATCATGTACTTCTGTCAAACGAATGAATTCGAGTGACAAACATAGTCCTGTAAATCTTATTGATGGTTTTTATCAATACGTCGAAGCAATGTAAAGTGGCTCTATGATTTAGTTATCTTTTTAGCTGCCTGGGTACCGCCAACTGGTCGGTTAACAGACAATTTACGACCTTTCTTCAAACCAACTTCATAATCGGCGGTGAGGTTTTTCATCGCTTCCCTCAGTTGCTGTTTGAACGTTTCACGGTCGATATTTTTGAATTCTTTATCAATGTAGTTATTGATCTTGTTGTTCGACTCGTCGTCTGGAGTAATGGTTGGTAGCTTTTCAAGTGCCCCTTCAACCCAGCCTGAAACAAACGAGTTCACACGGCGTGTCACTTCTAATGACCCTGTGCCAGAGCCAGCAAAGCTATTTCTGAATTGGCCTGTGTGCTCATTCAGTTCACGATAAATGATATCGAAAGCGAAGGCTGCGAAGATCGCGCGGTCGGCTTCACCAATGAACTCAACACGCTTGAGGCCTTTGTGATTCAGCAAAACGGCTTCTACGCCAAATTTGGTGTTGATACCGCGAATAACACGCAGCAGTGTAGAACTGATATTTGCAGGTAACAGGTGACTGGACTGAGTTTTCCCCATCTTGATAAATTCAATATCGTCTTTTTCGAGACCATATTTCAGCATCAAGTTATGCGCCATTTTTATCGCATTGGCAGCTTCATTGACGTTCGCAGAATTTCCAAGCTCAAGACACTTGGCAATTTTCTTTAGGGCTTTTTTCTTATCCATCGACAATTTAATCAGTACCACAAATTTTTAAAAGTCCAACATTTTACATGTTTTCGCGGGTAACAGAAAGGCAAAACTGGTTTGATGAACAAGTGAGGCGGTGAACATTGGACTGCATGAGCGACTTAGCAAAAAAAACAAAAACGCCATCAAGCGTATTGATGGCGTTAGTGACAAGATTTTTTAGAGTGATTAGAGCATTCGCAAACTAGATACCCAGTTCATCGAGTAGATCTGCTGCAGAATCATTGCCTGAGCTTTGAGCTGGCTTGTTCGCTTCTTGCATTTTTTTCTGAGTCGCTTCAAGAATGCTGTCTGGACATTCGTCTTCTGCTATTTCAAATTCTTCCAATTGAATGAATTCAGTCTTATCCATCGCAAGCTCAAGGTAGAAGATGTTGTTATTAGCGGTAGAGAAGGTCACACGACGAGCTTGTGGACGATCGAGATTAGTATCAACAGAAAGGTTAACTTGCTTGTTCAGAGCCAGCATTTTCGGTTGGTTTTGTGTGATGTTGGTTTGCAGCTCTTTGCGGATTTTGTTGGTGAAATCGCCAACCAATTGGTTCATCAACTCACCTAATACATCGCCCACTTCGTCTGAAGTATGAAGCACAGCAAGCTCGTTTTCAGGCATGCCCATATTACGCATGTAATTGGTGTAGATCTCTAGCGCTGCTTTGGACGTAAAATTGATAACAACAAGACCAGAAAAGCCGCCGTCAAACAGAACGAAGCAACCAAAATCTGGCTTTAGGCTTGTCTTGTTGATCTTTTGAACCATGGCTGAATAGGACACCTGAGAAGCCGTCGCTGAAGTCAGTACGCTTGAGACTGATTGGCATAGTTTAAGAAGGATATCTTCAGTTGTGACTGTTTTGTTTTTTTTCATTGTGATGTGCTCGTGGAGATGTCTTAAACAAAATGTTATTCAGTATATTGCTACTGAATTAAGACGAAAGTGACTATTTCTCCATTCTTGCACTGAGATTCTGATTTGATCACCTTTTTATATGATCTTAATAGTAGTAAAGTGACGAAATTCAAAGAAAATTATTAAAAATCTCAGATAACCCAATGCTGATAGGATCAGCGAAGTAGGGGCAGGAAGCAAATGTTACCAAGACTTCAACTCAATGCAGATGTCGATCCAGTTGTCGTACGCTTTTTAGATGAACTAAAAACAGCGGGCTTTACTGGCGACATTGAATCTCAATATTCTAGCCGTTTGGCTGTGGCGACTGATAACAGTGTCTATCAGCAATTGCCGCAGGCGGTCATCCTTCCTAAAACAACGCAAGATGTTGTGCTTATCGGTAAAGTGGTTTCTAAATCCGCTTACGAACGCGTGACTTTTTCCCCTCGTGGCGGCGGTACCGGAACCAACGGACAATCTTTAACAAAAGGTGTCGTGGTTGACCTGTCGCGATACATGAATAAGGTTCTTGAGATTAACGAGAAAGAAGGCTGGGTAAGAGTTCAGTCTGGTGTCGTTAAAGATCAATTGAACGACGCTGTTCGCCCTTATGGTTACTTTTTCTCTCCAGATCTTTCTACCAGTAACCGAGCAACCTTGGGTGGTATGATCAATACCGATGCTTCGGGTCAAGGGTCATTGAAGTACGGTAAAACCTCAGACCATGTATTGTCGCTGCAAGCGGTGTTCGCAGATGGTTCATGTCTAGAATCTGATTTATCACACGGCTTACCTGTTGAGGGTGAATTGGCTCACCATGCACTTGCGGTGACAGAGGCGGTTTGTCGAGACAAACGCGCTCAAATCTTAGATAAATTCCCTCCGCTGAATCGCTTCTTAACAGGCTATGACCTAAAGAATGCAATCAACGAACAAGATGACAGCTTTGACCTGACTCGCGTTCTATGTGGCGCTGAAGGCTCGTTAGCATTCATCACAGAAGCAAAGTTAAACCTAACCAAGATTCCAAAAGCGCGCACACTGGTTAACGTGAAATACAACACGTTTGATTCTGCGTTGCGTAATGCGCCGTTCATGGTGGAAGCGAAAGCCCTATCTGTTGAAACGGTGGATTCAAGAGTATTGAACCTAGCGAAGCAAGACATCGTTTGGCACACCGTGAGCGACCTGCTGACTGATGTTCCTAATAAAGAGATGCTTGGCATCAACATGGTTGAGTTTGCAGGCCAAGATGAAGCAGAAGTTGAACAGCAAGTTCAAGCGCTGACTGCACGCCTTGAAACCATGGTTGAAAGCGAAGAAGCCGGGGTGATTGGTTTCCAAGTGTGTAGCGACTTGGCGAGCATTGGCCGAATCTACAATATGCGTAAGAAAGCGGTGGGTCTGTTAGGTGCGGCGAAAGGCCGAGCTAAGCCCGTCGCTTTTGCTGAAGATACTTGTGTACCACCGGAAAACCTCGCGGACTTTATCTCTGAATTTAGAGTGTTACTCGATTCAAAAGAGTTGAACTATGGCATGTTTGGTCACGTGGATGCAGGCGTATTACACGTTCGTCCAGCTTTAGATTTGTGTGACCCTATGCAAGAAGCCTTGATGCATGAAGTCTCTGATGAAGTGGTTAAGCTGGTGGCGAAATACGGCGGCTTAATGTGGGGTGAACACGGTAAAGGCTTCCGTTCGGAGTATGGCCCAGACTTCTTTGGTGAAGAGCTGTTTACCGAATTAAGACGTGTTAAAGCAGCATTCGACCCGCACAACAAGATGAACCCAGGCAAGATCTGTACGCCTTTAGAAAGTGACGCTGAATTGGTGAAAGTCACCGATACCAAGCGTGGTTTCTACGACCGTCAGATCGACGTACAAGTGCGTGACAGCTTCAAGCAAGCAATGGAATGTAACGGTAACGGCTTGTGTTTCAACTACGATACTAGCTCGCCAATGTGTCCTTCAATGAAAGTTACGGCTGACCGACGTCACTCACCCAAAGGCCGCGCAGGCTTGGTAAGAGAGTGGTTGCGTCAACTGACTGAACAAGGCGTTGATATTCTCGACCTTGAGCAAGAAGCGTTGAAAGACAACACACCCGTTAAGACTATGATTGAGCGTGTTCGCAATACGATGAACAAACGCCATGAGTACGATTTCTCGCATGAAGTTCATGAGGCGATGAACGGTTGTTTGGCGTGTAAAGCGTGTGCGAGTCAATGTCCGATCAAAGTCGATGTACCAAGTTTCCGTTCTCGATTCTTGAACATCTACTACTCGCGTTACCAGCGCCCTGCAAAAGATTATCTAGTTGCCAACATTGAAACCATGCTGCCGCTGATGGCGAAAGCGCCAAAAGTAGTCAACGCTGCATTGGGTCAAAAGTGGATCCAAACGGCAACAGCTAAAACGGTCGGTTATGTTGATGCACCATTGATGTCGGTGCCTACGCTCAAAAATCGTCTAGCGAGTAAAGAGCTGCAACTCTTCGATTTACAGTATTTAGAAGGCTTGTCTTCTGAACAGAAGAAACAGCATGTGCTGATCGTTCAAGACCCGTTTACCAGCTTCTATGATGCCGAGGTGATTGAAGATTTCGTCACTCTGGCTCAAAAACTTGGCAAAACTCCGGTACTGCTGCCGTTCAAACCGAATGGTAAAGCGTTGCACATCAAGGGCTTCTTAAATCGTTTTGCACGTGAGGCGAAATCGACTTCGGATTTCTTGTCGATGGTGGCGGATATCGGAATTCCTTTGGTCGGTGTTGATCCTGCTCTTGTGCTTTGTTACCGCGATGAATACGTCGAGATCTTAGGTGACAAGCGCGGCGACTTTGATGTACTTACTGTGCATGAATGGTTAATGCCATCGCTAGGTGAGTTCGAAGCACGCTCAGCAAGTGAAGATATGTGGTACTTGTTTGCTCACTGTACTGAGAAAACCAAAATGCCGAACGCTGAAAAAGAGTGGGGTACTATCTTCAAACACTTTGGCGCGGCGTTAACCAGCGTTCCTGTCGGCTGTTGTGGTATGGCGGGAACTTTCGGCCACGAAGTCGATAAGCTACAAATGTCGAAAGACATATATGGTTTAAGCTGGAAGCCTCAAATGCAGGACTTACCAAAAGATCGTTGCTTGGTGACGGGCTATTCTTGCCGCAGCCAAGTGAAGCGTTTTGAAGGTGAGAAGCTTGCTCATCCATTACAGGCGCTAGCAAAAATTCTCTAATACATTTAGCCCAGCAATTGCTGGGCTTTTTTCTAAACTAACAAAGGAATGTTAATAAGGAAAAGTATGAAATTTCTAGAATTAAAAGTACCACCAGTTGCACTGTTCATTATTGTATTCGTAGCATCATACTTCTGCGCTCAACAGTTGAGCCAAGGGACACTGGCATTACCTTATGGAATGATTGTGTTAGGTATCGGGGTCACATTGAGTGGTGTGATTGGAGTATCAGGGATATTGGAATTTCGAAAACAGAAAACCACCGTTAACCCGATCAAAGTCGAAACCGCTTCAGCCGTCGTGGACAGTGGAATTTTTGGCTACACGCGAAACCCAATGTACTTAGGGTTGTTCATCCTGCTATTTTGCTTTGGTTACTTCTTCCAGAATATCTTTAGTGTATTACTCAGCTTTGGCTTCGTTATCTACATGAACCAGTTCCAAATTAAGCCAGAAGAACGCGCCCTAGAGCAATTGTTCGGTGCGGAATATGTTGATTACAAACAAAAGGTTAGGCGCTGGATTTAGTGATGATTTGAGAGCAGGCTTTAATGGCTTAGTAATCGAAATAAAAAAGCCCAGCTTGAGATTATCAAGCTGGGCTTTATTGATCTTGTTCTAGAGCTGATTAAGCAGCGGCTGCGAACTGAGCTAGAAACATTTCTTTGCGCTCGTTGAAGCGGTTTACTAGGTCGTCTACAGAAGCTTGGTCGTATGGCTTAAGGCCACTTGCTACCATGCGCTTCACGCCTTTACCTACTACTTCGCCGTCTTCTTTGAAATCGAAGTTCAGGGTCACGATGCCACGTTTGCCTTCAACATCAAAAGTCGCGCCAGAGAATTCAACTTCTGGGTGAGACAGGTCTAGGCGAGTAAATTCAACTTCCATGCTCTCGTAAATCACAAGAGGACGTTGACAGTTGATCATCATTTGTTGTTCTTCCATAAGAGGAACCATGATGTGTGGGAAGTTCATGCCAGAGAACTTAACGTAGTTTGTTACTACGTGCTCGATGAATGCTTGGTCGTGGCTCTTTTCACCTTCACAAGACATGTGTAGGTACTCTTTGCCTTTCTCGTCAACCAATGAGCTTTCTTTCTCACATTTGTTGTCAACGCTTAGCGCAATACCGTTACCAACCATACCTGAAAAATCAAAACGCATTTTTTGGCTGATGCCTTCTTTCTGCAGAAGAACTGCAAACAAAAGGTCGCCAGGCACGCAGAAGCGCTTGTTGTCTTCATCGTGAATTGGGTTGAAGTCAGCGGCTACTTTTTTAGCAAAGTGGCTAGCTTGTTCACGAGTGAATTGAAATTGATTGTCTTCAGTAGAAAAGTAAGGTGTCAGAAACATAGTATCGCTATTAGTCATCAAATCTGGGGTGGATTATAGCTAACTAACTTCGCTCTAATGGTCTATCCAGTTAACTTTGCTTATATATCAATCGATTAGATAAATACGTTGGATGGTATGTGACGATTTTAAGGGGGATATGGTCTTTTGCTCAATGCAACAAGGGCTAATCAATAGCCCTTGTTTATATAACACTCTAGTGGGTGTTGTTCAGATAGTTTCTCTCTTAAAAGCTACACAGAATACCTTCAGGCATTAGGTGATTGTGCACTGATAATTTGAGCAATAGGTTCGCTTGCTCGATATCTGGTGAGAAGTAGCGGTCTTTGTCGTAGAAGCTGACTTTCTCGCGCAGTATCTGTTTTGCTTCTTCTACCCGAGGAGAAGAGAGTTTTGGTGCTCTAAAATCCAAGCCTTGTGCTGCTGCTAAGTATTCAACAGCCAAGATGCCACGGGTGTTTTCTGCCATGTCACGCAGTCGACGACCCGCAAAGGTTGCCATAGATACATGATCTTCTTGGTTTGCCGATGTTGGAAGGCTGTCTACTGAAGCTGGGTGTGCCAGTGTTTTATTCTCGCTTGCCAGAGCAGCAGACGTTACTTGAGCAATCATAAAGCCTGAGTTAACGCCGCCGTTATCGACCAAGAAAGGTGGAAGTTTGCTTAGTGCGCTATCAATCAGTAGTGCCATTCTTCGTTCAGAAAGGCTACCAATTTCTGCAATCGCAAGTGCTAGGTTATCCGCTGCCATTGCCACAGGTTCTGCGTGGAAGTTACCACCTGAAATAATGTCGCCGTCTTCAGCAAATACCAATGGGTTGTCCGATACCGAGTTCGCTTCAAAGTTTAATGTTTCTGCTGAATTACGAATTTGCTGTAAACAGGCACCCATCACTTGAGGCTGACAACGTAGCGAGTAAGGGTCTTGAACCTTTTCACAGCAAGTGTGTGATTCACCAATCTCACTCTTTTGATCAAGCATATGGCGATAAGCAAGCGCGGCATCCATTTGACCACGATGACCACGAACGCGGTGAATTCGAGGGTCAAACGGGCGACGACTACCCAGTGCGGCTTCAACAGACATTGCACCACACACAGTCGCAGAAGCGAACAAGTCTTCTGCTGCGAACAGACCTTCTAATGCAAAGGCAGTCGATGCTTGTGTGCCGTTTAACAGCGCTAAGCCTTCTTTCGGCGCAAGTGTGATTGGTTCAAGACCTGCGATCTGCATTGCTTCTAAGCCAGTGATGAGCTTGCCGTTGTGGCGTGCTTGGCCTTCACCTAGCAAAACGGTACTCATGTGGGCGAGGGGAGCAAGATCTCCAGATGCGCCTACTGATCCTTTTTGTGGAACACACGGGTAAACCTGTGCGTTCACAAGATCGATAAGAGCATTAATCACTTTGAGGCGGATACCCGAGTAACCGCGAGACAAGCTGTTAATCTTCAATACCATCATCAAACGCACGGTTTCATCAGACATAAATTTGCCAATGCCCGCTGCGTGAGAAAGTACGATACTTTTCTGTAGAACTTCGAGGTCTTCAGGGGCGATTTTGGTATTTGCTAGTAAGCCAAAACCCGTGTTGATGCCATACACAGTGCGGTCTTCAGCAATCACTTGCTCGACAACCTGCATGCTCGCTTCAATATCAGGGATTGCTGCAGGATCCAGCGATAGGTTCACAGGGCTACGGCTGATTTTACGCAGTTCAGATAAGCCTAGTAGTCCTGGCTTAAGTAATAAATTCAACATGTTCTCTCCAGACATTAAAGGCGACGAAGTTCTTCGTTTAGCATAGGTAAATCAAGCTTCTGCTCTTTGGCACACTGCTTGGCAATATCGTAACCTGCATCAGCATGACGCATAACGCCGGTTGCTGGGTCATTATGAAGTACACGAGCAATACGCTGTGATGCATCTTCACTGCCGTCACAACAAATCACCATTCCTGAGTGTTGCGAGAAGCCCATACCAACGCCACCACCATGGTGCAGAGAAACCCATGTCGCGCCGCCTGCAGTATTTAGCAGAGCGTTCAATAGAGGCCAATCTGATACGGCATCTGACCCGTCCATCATGCCTTCTGTTTCGCGGTTCGGGCTTGCCACTGAACCTGAATCTAGGTGGTCACGACCGATAACAACCGGCGCTTTCAGTTCGCCATTTTTAACCATTTCATTGAATGCTTGGCCTAAACGTTCGCGATCTTTCAAGCCAACCCAACAAATACGAGCCGGTAAGCCTTGGAACTGAATGCGTTCACGCGCCATATCTAGCCAGTTGTGTAGATGCGGGTTATCTGGAATCAGTTCTTTTACTTTTTGATCTGTTTTGTAGATGTCTTCAGGATCGCCAGAAAGGGCAGCCCAACGGAAAGGTCCGACGCCCTCGCAAAATAAAGGTCGTATATAGGCTGGAACGAAGCCTGGAAAATCAAACGCGTTTTCCACACCTTCTTCCAGTGCCATTTGGCGAATGTTGTTGCCGTAATCGACGGTCGCAGCGCCACGGTACTGAAGATCTAGCATAGCTTGTACTTGAATGGCCATGGACTGCTTAGCGGCTTTCACTACTTTAGCTTCATCAATGGTTCGTTCTTGTGCTGCTTTCTCCATCGTCCAACCTTGAGGCAAGTAGCCGTTCAGCGGATCGTGGGCAGAGGTTTGGTCGGTCACCACGTCAGGCGTGATATTACGTTCAACAAGCTCTGGGAATACGTCTGCGGCGTTACCTAATAAGCCAACAGAGATTGGCGTGCCTGACTCTTTAATCATTGCCATCGCTTCATCTAAGCTGGTGGCTTTTTTGTCTACATAGCCAGTACGTAAGCGGTAGTCGATTCGTGATTCATCACACTCCACGGCGATCATTGAGAAGCCAGCCATCGTTGCAGCAAGAGGTTGAGCACCGCCCATGCCACCAAGACCACCCGTTAGAACCCATTTACCGTTCGCTTCACCTTGGAAGTGCTTCTTCGCAATCGCGACAAAGGTTTCGTAAGTACCTTGAACGATGCCTTGAGAGCCAATGTAAATCCAGCTGCCTGCTGTCATTTGGCCGTACATCATCAAGCCTTCTTTATCGAGCTCGTTGAAGTGCTCCCAGTTAGCCCAATGTGGAACAAGGTTCGAGTTAGCGATCAGAACGCGAGGTGCGTTTTTATGAGTCGGGAACACGCCTACAGGTTTACCTGATTGAACAAGTAACGTTTGGTCGTCCTCTAAACGCTCCAATACTTCCACAATCTTGTCATAACATTTCCAATCACGCGCAGCGCGACCAATACCGCCATAAACAACCAGTGCATGCGGGTGTTCTGCCACATCAGGGTCTAGGTTGTTCATCAGCATACGCAGCGGTGCTTCTGTTAACCAAGATTTAGCGCGCAAAGTGGTGCCATGAGGTGCGCGAATTTCGCGAGTCGTGTCGAGACGAGGGTCACTGTTGTGGTGTTCCGTCATTTTGGAATTCCTTCTGTTTCACGTTATATCGTTGTAGTTGTAGTTGTAGTTATCGGTATAGCTGGATTAGTCGCTGGCCATTGCACTGGCTATATCCCAACATAAACGAGCCGCCAATCGAGCCGTTTGGCCATCAACGTCATAGTCTGGGTTGTATTCCGCAATGTCCGCGATAATGAGTTTTTCACTGTGTTGGAAAATCTGTTCTAGAAAAGGAGCGAGCGCTTCATAGCTCACGCCTCTTGCCGCTGGTGCACTGACGCCCGGCGCAGTAGTTGCGGGGAAAACATCGAGGTCGATAGTAAGATAGAGGTAATCACACTCAGCGATGAATTGTTGCAACTTAACCAGTTGATCGACTTGATTCACTTGAGTCATGTTGCGGTCGTGTTCATACCACACGCCCAGTTGGTCAGCTTTGTGAAACAGCGCTTTGGTATTACTAGCCGCGCTAACGCCAAGACAAGCGTAATGAAACGGCCATTGATGTATGTGGCAGTAATCACTTATCTGGTTAAAAGGCGTGCCTGAGCTCGGTTTAACATCGGCGATGTCGCTTTCAAATTCACGAAGATCAAAGTGAGCATCAAAGTTGACGATGCCGATCTTAGGTTTGTGTTCTGATTGAATGTTATTTAGGTGCTCAGCGAGACCTTGAAAAGATGCCCAAGCCACTTCGTGACCACCGCCAAGGGTAATCACTTTGTTAGTTGATAGAGCATTGGCAATCACAGATGCACACTGTTTTTGGCTTACTTCTAATTGATCGTCATTGCATTCGATATCACCGAGATCGGCGATGCGTGCGTCACTATGCCAAGCCATATTCGCCAGAGCTTGGCGTATCAAGTTAGGTGCTTGTTTCGCGCCTACGCGTCCTTTATTTCTTGCAACACCGGCATCGCTGGCAAAGCCAACCAAGGCGATAGCGCTGTCAGTCAGCTCGTCACTTAAGCCACTACTTTGTACTTGCTTGGTAATGTGATGAACGCGAGTACCGAGTGCGCCATCTTCAAGATCATTACGCCCTGTCCACACAAAGTTATGCATGGTTGTTGCGTTCTCTTGGATACCGTTGGATTTAGATTGAGTCATGACACACCTCGCCATTAACAATGCGTTTATGCAGATGAGGAACACCGACTTGATAGCTTAGATCGGCAGGGTGGTCGATGTTCCAGATAGCCAAATCTGCGGCATAACCGATTTCGACTTTGCCTTTGGTTTGTGACTCACCAATGGCAGCGGCAGCGTTACAAGTTACACCGCGTAGCGCTTCTTCAGGCGTCGTACCAAACAGGGTGCAGCTCATGTTCATCATCAGCGTTAAGTCAGCAAAAGGGGAGGTGCCGGGGTTTAGGTCGGTCGCGATCGCCATTGGGATTTTGTGTTCACGAAGTAAAGCAACAGGTGGCTGTTGAGTCTCTTTCAAGAAGTAGAAAGCACCGGGTAATAAGGTGGCGACTGTGCCTGATTCTGCCAGTGCTTTTACTCCGGTCTCATCAAGATATTCAACATGGTCGACAGAGAGTGCACCGTATTTAGCTGCAAGTGTGCTGCCACCCATATTTGAAAGTTGTTCAGTGTGGCCTTTAATCGCTAGCCCATGTGCTTTGGCAGCTGCAAAGACATGTTCGGTTTGTTCTAGGTTGAAGCCGATAGATTCGCAAAACACGTCAACGGCATCGGCGAGCCCTTGCTCTGCAGCTTTAGGAATGATCTCTTGGCAAACCAGATCTATGTAACGATCTGGTTGTTCTTTGTATTCTGGCGGTACTGCGTGTGCTGCAAGGAGAGTGGTGGTGATCTTAATTCGGCGATGATTCTCTAACGCTTTGGCTGCACGTAACATCTTGAGCTCATCTTCAAGCGTTAAACCATAGCCAGATTTTACTTCGATGCTGGTTACGCCACTTCTTAATAGTCCATCGAGTCTAGGTAGTGCCATTTCAACCAGTTCAGATTCTTGGGTTGCGCGTGTTGCAGTGACTGTCGCCAGAATCCCACCGCCTTGCTTGGCGATATCGGTGTAAGACACACCATTCAAACGCTGTTCAAATTCGTTGGCGCGATTGCCTGCAAATACGAGGTGAGTGTGGCAATCAATCAGACCTGGGGTAACGAGCTTGTTTTTGCAATCATAGGTGATGTAATCCGCAGAGTTATCAGTGCTCGGTTGTTCTACCTCATAAGCATGAGCCTCATGGTTTGAACAAGAGATAGACACGATCTTACCGTCTTCGATAACGATATCTTGAGGGGAAGAGGGCTGATAACCGTCGGCTCCCGAACTCATGGAGACCACTCGTGCGTTTTTGAGGATCAAATTCATAATCACCTAGATCTTTGCTAAACATTAAATGTATATACAAATAAATAGGCTAAACGCTGATCCGAATCAAGTTGATGTTGCAAAAATGTGATCGGCGATCAGGATGATGTTCTTTAATCTAGACGTATCTTGGAGCTTAATTTGTACTTAGAACCAGGATGGTAGAGCAATGCAAAGCTGATGAGACGTTCTTTGCTCCATGTTCTTCTATTCAAAAGTAGGCAAGGCTCTGATTCAGAAAGTTTTAGTGACGTTCTAATTTGAGAGTCAGGAATAATGGCTTCAACCGTATGCTCGATAGCACTCAACGGGCAGCTTTTTGAAAGGTATTCATTGGGGGTAGAGGTTGAAAAGTCTTGCTCTAGGTATTTTGGAACGGCTTGAGAATTCACCCAGCGCGCTTCCAATTGTATCGGTGTGTTGTCAGCAAAGTGTATGATTTCACTATAGAACACCTCTGCGTTAATCATCACACCTAACCGTGTAGCCGTGCTTTCATCAGCCTTGATGCTATCGTGCTTGATAACTTGACTAGTATACGTTTGGCCGCGGTCTTTGATCTCTTGCGCGATGTTGTTGATATCAAGCAGCGGAGATTGCGCCTTTTCATCTGGTTCACAAACAAAAGTGCCAAGTCTTGGCTTCCTGATGAGCTTGCCTTCAGACACAAGATCGCGAATGGCTTTATTGACTGTCATTCTACTCACATTGAACTGCTCAGTGAGTTCAAGTTCGGTGGTGATTTGATAACCCACCGGCCAGTGACCATTGGTAATTTTGTCATCTATGAACTGTTTTATCTGAAGGTAGAGCGGCGCTTTCGACATAATGAAACCTTATTTGACTATACAAATAGAGTAACGGATTTTTTCACGATTTCAACATTTCCTCGGGCAATGTGACCTTATTCAACATAGATGGGGCAAATTGCTTGATTCTGTGAGGCAAGTGTCGCAAATTGTCACGCAATAACTAGTAGGGCATGTTGATCTTTCGAGCTGGTTTTTGCAGCGAGTTGCTGGGTATTTATACAAGGCAGAGGCTTTGATGTGTAGCTAGCCTACATGAGAAGCCGATAACGCAGTAGAAATGACCAGCAAACGCTGCCCGAAGGGTTCGGCTAAAAGCGTTTTACTCTTTGTTGAGGGAGATTTGCTTAGAATGACTAGGCTACTTCTCCCTCGCCGCGATTAAAACGCTTTTATCTCGAACAAAACTCAACCACGAAAGGTCAACACGCCCTAGCTAATCAGATAATTAGAAAGGGAAATAATATGTTTAAGAAATTAAAGGCCTCGTTGGGCATCGGTGCAGCAAAAGTTGATACCGTCTTAGATAATATTGAAGTTTTCCAAGGTGGAGAGTTGTCGGGCAATGTTCACATTGTTGGTGGCGACGTTGAGCAACAAATCGACCTGATTAACTTGGTTCTCAACACAGAAGTAAAAGTTGAAACGGAAGACAGCACCAGTTACGAAACCTTTTCACTGGGTCGTATTCAAGCCGTAGAGCCTTTCGTTATCCAACCGGGTGAAACCAAATTGGTGCCATTCCGTCTTAAACTGAATGATGAAACGCCAGTCACTGCGTTGAACGCACAAATGAACCAATGCCATGTATGGGTTGAAACTAACCTAGATATCGGTTTCACGATTGATCCTAAAGACCGTGATTTCATTTCCGTTCATCCACTGCCAACAGTCGCTAAAATTATCCAAGGTGTGGAAGCATCGGGTATGGCAATGGTGAAAGCGGACGTAGAGAAGGGCTTCTTGAAAGGCAACAGCTTTGCTTCTCGCTCTGGCTGTTACCAAGAGATTGAATTTCGCAGCGGCGGCTTTATGAATAACAAAGAGATCGAGCTGTCATTCATCGTTGAAGGTTCAATGGTTCACTGCCTAGCAGAAATCGACCGCTCAATGAGCTTCCGTGGCGACCAATACATCTCATTCAGCTTGCCAGCTAACGCTGCCGACTCAGACATCCGCAACGCTGTATCAAGAATCATGAGTGCGTAGTTACCTCTCTGTTAGTAGCTGCTCTTCTATTAATAGAGACAATTCGATTTCTAAAGTCGAACTTAACCGTTCGGTTTTTTTGTATTGTAGATAAAGCCAACGAATTACTGATTGAGCTATGGGTTAGGCGTTAGAAGGATCTATATAGAAGAGACATTTCAGTCATATAGTTTTGTGGTGCTGCGGGACTAACATTGTCATTTCATATTATTTCGTTACAATGTTTGGCTACTCACAAATGGGGCATCTGTATTTGCTTCTATGTGAGTATATTTATTATGCATATATCCCCAATCAGCGTACTCGTTGATTGAAAGACATATATTAAACATTTTCATGTGTTGCTTGGTGTGCAACACCACTGTAAAGGACAAATAATGCCAATTATTACTCTTCCTGACGGTAGTCAGCGTCAATTTGACAACCCTGTATCAACTCTAGATGTTGCCCTATCAATCGGTCCTGGTCTTGCGAAAGCAACCATTGCTGGTCGTGTAGACGGCGAGCGTGTTGATGCTTGTGATCTTATCGAAAACGATGCAAGCCTTGAAATCATCACCGCTAAAGATGAAGTTGATGGCCTTGAAATCGTTCGTCACTCTTGTGCTCACCTTTTAGGCCACGCGGTTAAGCAGCTTTTTCCAGAAGCGAAAATGGCGATCGGTCCTACTATCGATAACGGTTTCTACTACGATATCGACCTTGAGCACTCTCTAACGCAAGAAGATCTAGAAAAGATCGAAAAGCGCATGAAAGAGCTAGCGAAGACCAAGTACCAGGTTGTTAAGAAGAAAGTTAGCTGGCAGGAAGCGCGCGACGCATTCGAAGCTCGCGGCGAGACTTACAAGATTGAAATCTTGGACGAGAACGTTTCTAAAGACGATCGTCCAGGCCTGTACCATCACGAAGAATACATCGATATGTGTCGTGGTCCACACGTGCCTAACATGAGCTTCTGCCAGCACTTCACTCTACTTAACGTAGCGGGTGCATACTGGCGTGGTAACAGTGACAACAAGATGCTTCAACGTATCTACGGCACTGCATTCCACGACAAGAAGGCACTTAAAGCTCACCTTGTGCGCCTAGAAGAAGCGGCTAAACGTGACCACCGTAAAATCGGTAAAGCGCTTGACCTATTCCACATGCAGCAAGAAGCACCAGGCATGGTGTTCTGGCACCACAACGGTTGGACTATCTTCCGTGAGCTAGAAGTATTTATTCGTCAAAAACTGACTGAGTACGATTACCAAGAAGTTAAAGGCCCATTAATGATGGACCGTGTTCTTTGGGAGCGCTCTGGTCACTGGGATAAGTACGCTGAAGCGATGTTCACTACTTCTTCAGAGAACCGTGAATACGCTATCAAGCCAATGAACTGTCCTGGTCACGTTCAAATCTTCAACCAAGGTTTGAAATCTTACCGTGATCTACCGCTACGTATGGCTGAGTTCGGCTCATGTCACCGTAACGAGCCGTCTGGCGCACTTCACGGCATTATGCGTGTTCGTGGCTTCACTCAAGATGATGCTCACGTATTCTGTACTGAAGACCAAGTTCAACAAGAAGTTAAAGCTTGTATTGAAATGGTTTACGATACTTACACAACTTTCGGCTTCGAAAGCATCGTTGTTAAGCTATCTACTCGTCCAGAACAGCGTGTAGGTTCAGACGAAATGTGGGACCGTGCAGAGGCTGACCTTAAGCAAGCGCTAGAGGCAATGGACATTGCATACGAGATTCAAGAAGGCGAGGGTGCGTTCTACGGACCTAAGATTGAATTTACTTTGCATGATTGTTTGGACCGCGCTTGGCAATGTGGTACAGTGCAGCTCGATTTTGCATTACCAGAACGTTTAGGTGCTACTTACGTAGGTGAAGATAACGAGCGTCACACGCCAGTTATGATCCACCGCGCGATTTTAGGTTCACTAGAACGCTTCATTGGTATTCTTATTGAAGAATACGCTGGCTTCTTCCCAACGTGGTTGGCGCCAGAACAAGCAGTTGTAATGGGCATTACAGATAAACAGTCTGAATATGTACAAGAAATTACGAAAAAACTGCAAAAAAGTGGATTTAGAGTCAAAGCAGACTTGAGAAATGAGAAGATTGGCTTTAAAATCCGCGAACATACTTTGAAACGTGTACCGTTCATGCTTGTGTGTGGTGACCAAGAAATGGAAGCCGGCGAAATTGCAGTACGTACACGTAAAGGTAAGGACCTTGGCAAATTTAAAGTGGATGACTTTATTTCATACATCCAAGCCGAGGTTTCAAGCCGTAAGCTCAATCTGGAGGAATAGCTATTAAAGGCGGAAGACGTGGCCAACAACCGGCCAAACAAAACCAGCACCGTTTAAACGGTGACATTCGTGGCGTTCGTGAAGTGCGTCTAACTGGCGCAGACGGCGAAGCTGTTGGTGTAGTATCAATCGCTGAAGCGATGGAAGCTGCAAATGAAGCTGGTATGGATCTTGTAGAGATCAGCCCTAACGCCGAGCCGCCAGTTTGTCGTGTGATGGACTACGGTAAGTTCCTCTTCGAGAAGAGCAAAGCTGCGAAAGAGCAGAAGAAGAAGCAAAAGCAGGTTCAGATCAAGGAAATTAAATTCCGACCTGGAACTGATATTGGAGACTATCAGGTAAAACTACGCAACCTGACTGGTTTCCTAGAAGACGGCAACAAAGTGAAGGTAACAATTCGCTTCCGTGGCCGCGAAATGGCTCACCAAGAAATCGGTGTTGACGTTCTTAATCGTTTGAAAGTAGATACTGAAGAATTTGCAGTTGTCGAATCTTTCCCAACGAGAATTGAAGGTCGCCAGATGATCATGGTGTTGGCCCCTAAAAAGAAGTAATTAACGGCTTTGCAAGTAATTAAACCCTGCAGCCTCAGGTTGCGGGGTTTTATTCGCCCTAATTACTATGTTATTAACAACTCAACAATGCGGAGTTATTCATCATGCCTAAGATGAAAACCAACAAAGGTGCTGCTAAGCGTTTCCAGAAAACTGCTGGTGGTATTAAGTTTAAGCACGCTGGTAAACGTCACATCCTGACTAAGCGTACTACTAAGAACAAGCGTCAGCTACGTCCGAACTCGATCCTTCCTAAATGTGAAGTTGCTCAAGTTCTACGTATGATGCCATACGCTTAATTCTTTTTAGTTTATAAATTCGTTTAGTTTAGGAGAAGCATAATGCCTCGCGTAAAACGTGGTGTACAAGCTCGTGCACGTCATAAGAAAGTTCTAAAACAAGCTAAAGGTTACTACGGAGCACGTTCACGTGTTTACCGCGTAGCTTTCCAAGCAGTTACCAAAGCTGGTCAATACGCTTACCGTGACCGTCGCAACAAGAAACGTCAATTCCGTCAACTTTGGATTGCACGTATCAACGCGGCATCTCGTCAAAATGGTCTATCTTACAGCCGTTTCATCAATGGCCTTAAGAAAGCATCTATCGAGATCGACCGTAAGATTCTTGCTGACATCGCAGTATTCGACAAAGCAGCATTTGCTGTTCTAGTTGAAAAAGCGAAAGCATCTCTATAATTTAGAGTTAGCTTAAAGGTTTAAGAAAAGGAGAACTTCGGTTCTCCTTTTTTATTGCCTGTAATTTGGCTTTGTCATATTCTCTCGCATCTCGCATCTCGCATCTCGCATCTCGCATCTCGCATCTCGCCCCTAATTTTTATTCGCTTGAACACGCATTCTGGTATATAAACATCTACCTAACCTTTAAATGTTAAGCGACCGAGATAAATGACCGCACCGACCACTATGACGTTCTTCGAACGTTTTGAAACTGACATCCTTTCTGGCAAGAAGACGATTACTATTCGCGATGAATCTGAACGTGACTACCAGCCAGGTAGTGTTGTGGAAGTATCGACGCTAGAGCAAGGCCGTGTGTTCTGTAATCTTAAGATCATCAGCGTTGAACCAATCCTATTTGATGACTTAGGTGAGTTCCATGCTCAGCAAGAGAACATGACGCTGCAAGTACTGAAAGACGTGATTCAAGATATCTATCCAGGTATCTCTCAGCTGTATGTTGTTTCTTACGAGCTTGTGTAGCCCGCTTTAAATAGAATTGGTTGATCAATACCACGTCTAACGCAGAGCAATGAGAAAGGGAAGTCACAATGAGTGAATTACAGAGCGAAACAGTTCAGCAAATTCTGCTTCAACTTTATTGTCGTGAGCAAAATGAGCAGCCGTTAATCTCTAGAACTGATCTCGACATTGCTCTTTATGATAGCGAAGGCTTTCTAGCGTGGCGTGATACAAAGCGTGACTTCATTGTCAGTGATATCGATAATCGAGTTTGGGTGAAGAGCTGTCCCGGTGGTTACATCACTGAAGTGCACTTCAATGCTGACGGTTCTTTGATTGAATATCGTTTGTTCGACCGATTTGAAACAACAGGGCAGTGGCAACTAAAAGACGGTTTGTTACACGTCGAGATTTTAAAGGGTGAGAACTGCTACCAGTTTGCTGTTGTGGCTCGTGCTGATCTTAATATTCACTCTGCAGTGGAATATAAAAATGGTGAGCTGCACTCGTATCTGAAATTGGTGCAGGCTGAGCGTTAATCCCTTTTAGCCAACCTTGCTTGTCCATTAAAATTAGTGATATTCCAAGAACAACAAAGCCAACAGTGATGTTGGCTTTGTTGTTTTCAATTCGACCGAGTACTTCTAATCAACGCGCTATTAAGCTATTCAGTTAAGCCATTAAGCTTTGAAGTTCGCTAGTTGACTATAAAGCTCGCTGTCTTGATCTTGCTTTGCACAAATCGTCAGTAGGTCTTCAATAAAGTACTTTAATGCGCGAGCTTCGATACGACGAATGCCTTGTTGCTGCTCTTCAGTTAGGTAGCCGTAGATAGTTGCCGCTCCAAAGTCGCCAAAGATCATCTGACCTTTTTCGTTCACTAAAGTGTTGTGAGCGTATAGATCACCATGACAGACTTTATTGGCATGAAGGTGTTCAAACACATAAACCATCTGTTCGGTAATGCTATTAATCTGAGCAATTGAAAGCTCAAAGCCTTCATTGAACGTATCGCGAGTACAGCTTTCAAGAGTAGGAGGCAAACCTAGGTTGTAATAGTTGCTTGGGATAAGCTCCATCACTAATGCGAGGTAGTCTTGTTCATCTACTTGAGCTATCGACTTCACTAGGTTGTTATGATGACCAGCCTGCAGACACGCTTCGAGTTCATCGTGTGGGTAACCGTCGCTTGTCACTTCTCCTTTAAATACTTTTACAGCGACTTCCTGTGGGAAATCAAAATCACCGTTCAACCAGTTAGCATGTGAAATTACACCAGACGCACCTTGACCAAGTACTTGATTCAGTGAGTAGCATTGCGAGCTTACAGCAGGTACGCTATCTAAGCTGTTAGGGTGTTTGCAAAACGGGTTACCCGCAAATGCTAACCAAGCCAGCTTTGGTAGCTTAATAAGGAATTCAGGGAATTCAGTCAACTGGTTTGCAGATAGGCGAACTAGCTCAAGGCTTGATAGGTTTTCCATGCTTTCTGGTAACACGCGAATCTTGTTACCCGCCAATGCCAGTTTCTGTAGTCGTGGTCTTTCACCTAGTGAGCTTGGCAGAATCTCAATCTCATTGTCGGTCAGGATTAACCAACGTAGTTGAGTAGGCAGAGACTGCTCGCTAACGGTTTTGATTTGGTTGGTTTTGAAGCCAACCATTTCGAGTTTAGGAAGTGACCCTAGAACATCAGGCAGGTGCGTAAACAGGTTATTCGACGCAAAGATAATACGCAGATTGGTAAGCTGTGATAACTCGGTTGGTAGATCTGACAGCTGATTGCCTGAAAGGTCTAGGATCTCAAGAGAATCTGCAAGCTCTATGATTTCTAGAGGAAACTCGGTGAGACTTTCCGACAGTTTTAAGCGCTTAATACCTTTAAGTTGCCCTGATTTTAATTGTTCTAGAGTATGCAAACCTTAGCCTTATGAATAGATGTTCGAGGCGCGTAGTTTACTTGTCTCAATCAAGAAAGGCGAGTATCCGGAAGAATACTCGCTTAACTAAACTAAGTGAACGAATTTACGAAGGTTAAAGCTGGATATGGTTTTGGCTAACGCCGACCTCCTCAACAAAATCGCTATCATGACTGACCAAGATGAATGCGCCTTGGTATTCACGCAGAGCCGAAGCCAATATTTGCTTCGAGTCTATGTCCAAGTGATTGTCTGGTTCATCGAGCAAAAGAAGTGGGGCATCCTGTTTATGGCTGACGATCAACATCGCCAGCTTCATTTTCTCGCCACCACTGAGGTGAGCGACTTTTCGATATACTGAGTCTCGCCTGAATCCAATTCTCGCTAGCAGGGTTCGCGCGTCGCTCTCTGTTAATCCAAAGCTATGCGTTATTAAACTATCGAACATCGTATCGTTGGTGTCTAACAGGCCAAAGTGTTGATCCAAATAGACGGTCGCCCCCAAGCGCTTGATCGAGCCTTTATAATTGGCGTGTTGACCGTGAATCGCTTTTAACAGTGTCGACTTTCCACACCCATTAGCACCGGTTAGATAACACCGTTCCCCTTGTGATAAAGAGAAACTGATTGGCGCACCTGAGCCGTAAATAAGGCGGCAGTTTTCAACGGTTAACAAAGAGCTCTTTTTACTGCTATTACTTTGCTGTAGATACAAAGCTTGTGGTTTCAGCCGTTCCTTCAGTTCTTTAAGCGACTGAAGTTTATGTTGGTTTTGGTCAATGAGGTTCCTTTGGCTTGTCGCAGACGCGGCTTGGCTTTGTCCTGCTTTATCTTTCATCGCATCCAATAAGATCTTGGGTTGGCTACCTGACTTTCTGAGTCGGTTTCCCTGAGATTCTCGCTGCTGCGCCTTTTCCTTGTTGGCTTGAGCTTGACGCTCGAGTCGTTTCTTTTCGGACTGATGATGCGCGATCTGTTTGTTGAGCGCTTCGCTTTGGCTAGACACTTGTTTGAAGTAATCATCATAATTTCCTTTATAGAAACGTACGCCCAAGCTATTGAGATGGTAGATCCCGTCCATTTGTCTCAATAAGCTTCGATCATGGCTGACGACAAGCACTTTGCCTTCAAACAACTGGCACTGTTCGAGTACCCAATTGCGTCCATCGTTATCCAAATGGTTCGAAGGCTCATCGAGGATCAGTATGTCGTTATTTGATACGAATAGCCGATGAAGCTGTAACAGGGCAAGTTGCCCACCACTCAAAGAGCAACAAAGCGTGTTCAAATCACTAGTGATTTTGAGTGTACCTAGCAACTGCTGGGTACGTGTCTCTAAATCCCAATCATCTCCAACGATATTGAAGTGCTGCAGTTCGCAGCTACCTTGCTCTATCGCTTTTAATGCATCTAACTTTTCGGTGAGCCCTAAGAAGTCAGCGATGGTGGTGGCGGAATCCAGTAGCGTTGATGGCAACTGAGAGTAAAAGCCGATCGAACCTTGGCGAGAAATACTGCCTGTTGTGGGCTGTTTTTGCCCGATCAGTAACGAAAGAAGTAGTGACTTTCCAGCCCCATTCCTTCCGACTAGGCCGGTGAGGCGAGTGCTCAAATTAAAGGTGATGTCTTTGAATAACCACTCACCAGTATCGAGTTGGAATGAGAGATTGTTGGCTAATATAGTAGGCATAAAAATACCTCCCTTTACGTGTAAACGAGTAAAAGGGGTGAGGCGCTTTTTCTATATAGAACCCTACATAGAATTCTATGTATAGATCGCCAAAGACGTTACTTAGGTAGCGTACCAATCAAAGATAGGAAATAGAGTGCTGATCTGATTTCTGTCTTTAACGTACTGATCTTAAAGATGTAGCTTGTCAAAAAACGGATCTTTAAGAGCTTGATTTGTCGCGAAAATAGATGACGAAGTAACGCCCACTAACCCCGAGTGTCCAAATGATTTTTATAAAAATAAATCGGATGTCAGGATGTTAGTACTTCATTATGGCGTTATTCTCTTTTGAAATGATGGTGGGATGGTACTGAAAGAAAGTACTCTGAGTCAATATGTTGAGGTGATTAAATTGTGTTCAAATAATTAAAGCGCCTGTGTGGCGCTTTAGTGATCATTATTGGAGGTAAGTTGAGTCTAGAACTTATATCTTTGGGTTTAGAGTTTAGAGTTTAGAGTTTAGAGTTTAGAGTTTAGAGTTTAGAGCTTAGAGCCTTGGGCTTAAAGCTAAAGCTACTTGTTTTGCCCACCAACGGCGCGCCAACACATATCAAAGCTATCGTTGATGTACTTCGATGTTTGCTCTGGTGGAGACTCGCTTTGTTCAATCAGCCAGTTTGCACAAATCAGAAAGTGGCTATGGATGAAGTGCCTCACAAGGTTAATGTCTAACACCATTAATTCACCATCCTCTTGCCCTTTCAAAATGATCTCGTCTAACGATGCGAACATCTGTGAAACAATCATTTCTCGAGTTTGAGTCGTTGGGTCGAAATGAACATTGGTGAAGAACTTCATCGCAACTGGATTCTCTAATGCCCACTCAATCCCTGAGAACCACATGAACTTAAAGGCTTGGTAGCGATCTTCTACTGCCACATCAGTGTGCGGTTGAAGGGTCGAGAATAGCTCTAACTTCAGCTCGCGAAACAGTTCATCAATCAATAGAGATTTGTTTTCGAAGTGGTGGAACAGCGTCGCTTTCGCCACACCAGCTGTTTTCGCTATTTGTCCAGTAGATGTGCCCTCTAGCCCCTGTTGAGAGAATAGCAAGAGTGCAGCATCTAGGATTTTTTGTCTTTTGGTGATCATCTATTGAGTACTTTGAACATCAGTTTTTTGATTGGGTTGTTGTAAGGAGGATGCATTAACTTGGTGAAGTTGATTTTTCCTCTGCTTAGAACGGTTTTGGCATGGCTAAAGGTCTTGAAGCCTTCAATGCCGTGATAGTGTCCCATGCCTGAAGGGCCAATGCCACCGAACGGCGCGTCTTCTGCTGCCACATGCACTAGCGAGTCGTTAATACAAACACCGCCAGAATGCGTATTCGATAAAAACTGGTCTTGGGTCTGTTTATCATGGCTCATCAGGTACAGAGCCAGTGGGCGTTCTCTGGTTGTGATGTAGCTTATTGCTTCTTCAATCGAATCATAAGGCACGATAGGAAGCACAGGGCCAAACAACTCTTCTTGCATTGCCACCATGTCGTCATTCACTTCGGTGAGAAGGTGCGGCGTCATTCTGTGGTTCACGTCGTCTTGTGCTTGCTCGGTGACGGTGTGAATAACCGCGCCTTTGGCTTGTGCGTCTTCGATGACACCTTTCAAGCGATTGTATTGGCGCATGTTGATCACTGAAGTTAGGTCTTTGCTCTCAATACCTGCTTTATACAGCTTCTTGAAGTAGCGCTTGTAAGCCGTGATAAATGCATCAACTTTTTCTCGTGGTAGCAAGATGTAATCAGGCGCTACACATATTTGGCCAGCGTTTAAGCTCTTGGCAAACAGGATACGTTCAACAGCGTCAGCCACATCAAAGTCAGGGGCAATGATGGTTGGAGATTTGCCGCCTAATTCCAGGGTAACTGGTGTTAAGTTGTTAGCCGCTGCTCTCATAACGTGTTTACCCACAGCGGTTGAGCCTGTGAATAGGATATGGTCAAACGGCAGTTGGCTAAATTTAGCGGAAACGTCAGCTTCGCCTTCGATAACAGCGACCTGATCTTCACTAAAGCCTTCGGCCAACATCGCTTTTAAAACTCGGTTGGTCGCTGGAGTAAACTCCGACATCTTGAGCATCGCCGTGTTGCCCGCTGCTAACGCTGTGATCAGAGGGCCTAAAGAGAGCATGACTGGGAAGTTCCATGGAACAATGATACCCACAACGCCCACTGGTTGATAATGAACCGTGATCTTTGCTGGCGTTAGCATCAAACCAGCTTTGCGGCGTGATGGCTTCAACCACTTCTTAAGGTTCTTCACGCTGTAATTGATCTGGTGAAGAGAAGGGGTGATATCAGCAATCAAGCTGTCGTGCTTTGCTCGATGGCCATAATCTTCAGATACTGCCTCAATCAATTGCTCTTGATAGCGCATTAACAACGCTTTTAATACTGAGAGGTTTTCTCTTCTCTGCTCAAGCGTAGGATTAACGTTATTGCGGTAGTGACCTTTTTGTCGGTTGAACATTTGATCCATGTCGTTGGTGCTCGACGTGTTTGGTTCAAGGTCTAGATTATGGCTCATAGTATCCCCTAAATTCGAAAGCTGACCGATTGGTTGGTCAGTTAAAATTACAAGAAGATTGAACCGAATACAAGATATGTGCGAGAAAAGTTCAATTATTGAGCGGTTGCAACATTGAAGTGAGCGACTTTTAGTTGGAAGAATGAAGTGTTAATCGGTATTGAATCGCGGGGTACAAACTGTGTTGGTGATAGTGAGAGTTCGGATTGTGAAGTGCTTATATTTGTCACAACTCTGACTTAACCTCACTCAATTTACTAAAAATCTTATGGTTCCTGCACATTTTTTCTCCCTAATTTAATGTGAGAAATTGCTTTATATTTAATGCGCTTCAGCCTGTTTTTTACCCTAAAACCTTGTAATTCCTTACCTGTCACTTTAAGTCGATCTGTCGATAAAAAAACGTAATCGTAACCACAAATATCAATGGTTGGACTTGCTCTTAATAATATCGGTTAATGCAGCCAACAAATCGTTTTTGAACGCTTTTTGTTGGGTTATACCTCGCTATTCCAAAGAGGTATCTTCTGTCGATGGCCCTATAGTGTGAGGTCTCTAGAATTGGAAAATTCGGTTAATTTGGAACGCATCCGTGCTGAGTATAATGTAAAGCACTGGAGCCAAGGTTTTTATGGAATTGATGATAACGGTGAGGTGTATGTTTCACCGAGCGAAACCGATCATCAAGTTCCGCTAAGTCAGATCGTACAACAGTTAGAGCAGCGAAATATTGGTTTGCCTGCTCTTGTGCGTTTTCCTCAAATAGTGCATCAACGTGTGCACAATATCTGTAACGCATTTAACCAAGCGATCGACGAATATCAGTACGACAATCGTTACCTACTTGTTTATCCGATTAAAGTTAACCAACAAAAAGAAGTGGTTGATGAAATCTTAGCGAGCCAAGCTCAATTAGAGCAAAAGCAGCTAGGACTAGAGGCGGGCAGCAAACCTGAACTATTAGCGGTATTGGCGCTGGCTCAAAAAGCGAGCTCTGTGATCGTGTGTAACGGTTACAAAGACAGAGAATACATCCGTCTTGCGCTGATTGGCGAAAAGCTAGGGCACAAAGTATTCATCGTTCTAGAGAAGTTGTCAGAGCTTGATCTTGTTCTTTCTGAAGCGAAAGCGCTTGGCGTGAAACCTCGTTTAGGTCTACGCATTCGTCTTGCATCTCAAGGTGCAGGTAAATGGCAAGCAAGTGGTGGTGAGAAGTCGAAATTCGGTTTGTCTGCATCACAAGTATTGACCGTTATTGAACGCTTGAAAGCAGAAGATCAACTGGATGTTCTAGAGCTAGTGCATTTCCACCTTGGCTCGCAAATGGCGAATATTCGTGATGTGCGAAATGGTGTGAGTGAGGCGGCTCGTTTTTACTGTGAACTGCGTGATATCGGTGCTCAACTGAAGTTCTTAGACGTTGGTGGCGGTTTGGCGGTCGATTACGACGGCACACGCAGCCAATCTTCAAACTCAATGAACTACGGCTTGCTTGAGTACGCTCGCAACATCGTGATGACAGTAGGGGATATTTGTAAGCTCTACAATCAACCACAGCCTGTGATTATTTCGGAATCTGGTCGTTCACTGACTGCGCACCATGCAGTACTAGTGACTAACGTGATTGGTACCGAAAGCTACTCGCCAGAAGATATGGCAGCGCCAGAAGCAGACGCACCACTGTTGCTAAACAACATGTGGAAGAACTTCTTGGAGTTAGATGCAGGTAATGATGACCGTGCGCTGATTGAGATCTACAACGACACGCAAAGTGATATCGCAGAAGCACACAACCAATTTGCGACAGGCATGCTGAACCTTCAGCATCGTGCTTGGGCAGAACAGATGTCTTTGCGTATTAACTATGAACTCAGCTCTCGTATGAGTACTAAGAACCGTTACCACCGTCCTATTTTGGATGAGTTGAGCGAGCGTTTGGCTGATAAGTTTTTCGTGAACTTCTCGTTGTTCCAATCGCTGCCAGATGCTTGGGGTATCGATCAGGTGTTCCCTGTATTGCCTCTAAGTGGTTTGGACAATGCGGACGAGCGACGCGCAGTAGTACTGGATATCACATGTGATTCTGACGGTACGATCGATCAGTATGTTGACGGCCAAGGCATTGAAACAACGTTACCAGTGCCTGCATGGAACCCAGATGAACCCTACCTGATGGGCTTCTTCCTAGTAGGGGCGTACCAAGAGATCTTGGGTGATATGCATAACCTATTTGGTGATACGCACAGTGTCGTGGTCAACGTTGATGAGAGCGGAAAAGCGAACATTGACTACATCAACGAAGGTGACACAGTAGAAGACATGATGCGTTATGTTCATATCGATATGGACCTAATTCGTCAGAACTACAAAGAATTGGTAACGGCGAAAGTACCAGCGCAAGAGCAGCAAAGCGTACTTGAAGAGTTAGAGCAAGGCTTGATGGGTTACACCTATCTTGAGGATTTTTAATGAACGATCTATTTACGAAACCAGATTACTCGCTGTATTCCAATGCGATGACGTTTATGCGTCGTCCATTGGTGCAAAACCCAATCGACAACGATGCTGATGTGGTTGTGTTAGGCGCGCCGCTAGATATGGCGACGTCTGGTCGTCCGGGGGCACGTATGGGACCGGATGCGATTCGTCGTGCGTCAGTTAACTTGGCGTGGGAAGGTAAAAAATTCCCTTGGGACTTCAATGTATTTGAACACACCTCAGTGATTGATGCTGGCGACCTCGTGTTTGATTGCGGTGATGCAGAAGACTTAACTCAACGGTTAGAAGCGGCTGCTGATGCGATTCTAAATAGTGGTAAAACTCTGTTAGGTTTAGGTGGTGATCACTTCATTACACTTCCTTTGCTTAGAGCATACGGTAAGAAGTACGGTGAGATGGCTCTGATTCACTTCGACGCGCACACTGACACTTACAGTCAGGGCAGTCGTTACGATCACGGCACTATGTTCTACCATGCGCCAAATGAAGGTTTAATTTCGCCTGAACATTCAGTGCAAATTGGTATTCGTACAGAGTACAAGCAGGAAGGACACGGCTTTAACGTTATTAACGCGATGCAAGCGAACGACATGAGCGTTGATGAGATCATTGCTCAAGTGAAAGGCATTGTCGGTGATAAGCCAGTTTACCTAACGTTTGATATCGACTGTCTGGATCCTGCGTTTGCTCCGGGTACAGGTACTCCGGTATGCGGCGGTTTGAATTCAGACAAAGTTCTGAAAATTATCCGTGGTCTCCAAGGCATCAACATGGTTGGTATGGACGTTGTAGAAGTTTCTCCAGCTTATGACCAAAGCGAGATTACAGCGTTGGCTGGCGCGACGATTGCTCTAGAGCTGCTTTACGTTTGGACGGCGAACCGCCTCGCTAAATAGTAGTGTGTCATTGCTAACAGCATAACGCTACATACTGATTTTAAAGCCCACTAAGGTTTAACTTAGTGGGCTTTTTTTGGATTCCTCGAAATATCCATTTGTAACTTCTACGCATTGTCCCTGCATACCCATTCAATACTCCAGCAGTTGTATATGTAATAGACGCCATATATGGTGTTTGAACAGTTTCTCATCAGCTTTATGCTGCACCTTGTCTCAAATATGGGATTTAGTTCTTCTTTGGGGTTTAGGTATATATCGACCCTATCAATCGCCCATAAATCCTAATGATTTATCAACTTTATTACTGTATATATTTATAAAATTTGAGGTGTAATTAAAGTGTGCGTTTTATTGCATATTAATCAACACCCTATAAACTTTTGCTTAGTCCATGAACAAACTAAAGTGAATGCCTAGATTTGTGAAAAGAAGTTACTTCGCACAGACATGACATTTCGGATAAGGAAGACTAGGCTTAAGGTTAAGTAAACTATAAAAAAAACAGGCGAAACGGAACTGACTCATCACATACATCAGTCTACGTAATTGATTGTTAATGCAGAGAATAAGTTCTGAATATAATTTAAGCCTGAAACCGTTATTACTATCATTTTCACGATGTTGGGCAATACAGCATTTTGTGACCTCGGGGGATATATGGGTATTGAAGTTTCGCGCCAAGCTGCAGTTGTAGAGGCAGTGAGTGGAGAAGTCATTGCGGTTAAGTCTGATGGAAGCGCACGAAAAATTTCAGTTGGCGATATTATTCGTGAAAACGAGATTGTTATCACTGCAAACCAAGCAGAGCTGTTATTAGGTAACCCAAACGGTGTCACTGAGGTGGCAAGCAATTGTGTTGGCTGTGTTGATCAAGACTTAGTGTGGGCTGATGCTCCTATCGCTGGAGAAGTTAATTTTGACTTACAGCAAGCCGATGCAGGAGATTTTGATGATGATGAATTTGCTGCTATCCAAGAAGCCATTTTAGGTGGTGCCGATCCGACCCAAATCTTAGAAGCAACGGCTGCGGGTGGCGGATTAGGTTCTGCAAACGCTGGCTTTGTGACGATTGACTACAACTACACCGAAACTCATCCGTCGACATTTTTTGAGACCGCAGGTCTAGCAGAACAAACGGTTGATGAAGACCGAGAAGAGTTCAGAACAATAACCCGTTCATCGGGAGGTCAATCAATCAGTGAAGTGCTCACCGAAGGCTCCATTTCTGGCAATACCTACCCCCAATCTATTACAACTACCGAAACGATTATTGCTGGTAGTTTAGCGCTCTCCCCTGATTCTTTTGTTCCAGAAGCACTGTCTCTCGCTTCGCTACTCACAGAGCTAAACAGTGATATTACTTCAAGTGGTCAACCCGTTACGTTTACTTATGATGCGGCGACCAATTCTATCATTGGTGTTCAAGGCACCGATGAAGTATTACGCATCGACATCGATGTTGTTAGTGTTGGAAATGACATTGAATTATCGCTGACCACAACTGTTTCCCAACCGATAGATCATGTTGCGTCGATTGGTGGCGGACAGGTTTCCTTTACGGGTGACCAAATCAACATCGCTTTTGACATACAAGGCCAAGACACCGCAGGTAATCAGCTCGTCACACCAATTAATGCGCAAGTGACCGTCTTTGACGGGGTAGATCCGTCTGCTGAAAGTGTGAATATCAGTAACGTTGAAACAAGCAGTGCTGCAATTGAAGGCACGTTTTCAAATATTGGTAGTGATAATCTTCAGTCAGTTGTTTTCGACCCAAGTGCACTCGTTCAGTTTGATGGTGTGCTCAGTGACAATCAGGCGACCGTTGCATCTTTGTCTGCTGATGGAAGTACCATCACACTGTCAATCCAAGGTAGTAGCGATGTTATTTTAACCGTTAGCTTAGATACTGACGGCACCTATCGATTTGAGCAATTGAGACCAATAGAGCAAGTTGGTACTGATTCGTTGTCTTTCTCTTTGCCAATCACGGTTACCGATTTTGACCAAGATATCGTAACCAATACCATCAACCTCGCTATTTCTGATGGTGATAAACCAGTCATTACCAATGTCGACAGTATTGATGTTGATGAAGCTGGCATTGTTGGCGGTTCTCAAGAGGGGACGGCAACGGTATCAGGAAGTGGCAGTGTCACCTCAGAAATTTTTGATAGTGACATTATCGATCATCATGAACTTGAACCTGCAGAGTTTAATACCGCTGGCACACTGATATCTAACGGTGAGGTGGTGTTACTTGAGCTGGTTGATGAAACCAATGGTGTGCGAACGTACGAAGGCTATGTCGAGATTAATGGCGCAAAAATTACGGTTTTTGATGTAAAAATTGATAGCCCATCTTTGGGTAACTATGAATTTAACCTCTATGAAGAACTGTCGCATCAAGGCGCTGAAGATGCACAGTTAACCTTTGCACTGCCTATTTATGCGGTAGATGCAGATGGCGATAGGTCTGCATTATCTAGTGGTTCAAGTACACCAGAAGCCGCCCAGATTCTTATCAACGTTAAAGATGATGTCGTTGATATTGTTGATAAAGTTGAGTCCGTCACTGAGCCGACTTTAGCTGGCGATACCGTTGTCTCGTATAACCTGTTCAATTTCGAAGGCGCGGATGGTTCGACAATTCAATCATTCAACTACGATGGTGTTGATTATTCATTAGATCAAAGCTTACTGCCTGATGCTCCACAAACTTTCAGTTTTACTGAGGGTGTGGTCACTATCTCGCTAAACGGTGATTTCAGCTTTGAAGTTGCTCGTGATATCGATCATTCCAGTAGCGAAACGCTCATCAAACAGTTTTCATTCTTAGCCGAAGACGGTGATGGCGACACTGATACATCAACGCTTGAGTTAAGTATTACCGATGGTCAAAACCCGGCAATCAATCTGATTCCACCTGTTACTTTATCTGAAACCAATCTAGCTGATGGCTCTGCACCAATTGGAAGTGCAGTAAGTGCAACCAACACTATCACCTTTACTTCTGGCAGTGATGACGTGGCGAATTTCCGCATTGAGCCTACAGAGTTCAATGTCGGCGGCGCACTAAAATCGAATGGCTTTGTGGTTGAGATAAAAGAAGACTCGGCGAATCCAGGTACTTACATTGGTTTCATTACTGATGGTTCAAACACTGAAATCCCAGTGTTTACGATTAGCTTCTCGTCCACCACGCTTGGTGAATACACCTTTACTCTATTGGAAGCGTTGGACCATGCCGATGGCCTAGCGAACAATGATCTGAGCTTTGATCTTCCGGTGTATGCGGTAGACAGTGATGGCGATGATTCTGTTGTGTCCCAACTGAATGTGACTATCGGTGATGATGTTCAAATCATGCAAGATGGCACATTAGATATCATCGAACCAAATCTTGCTGACGGTACTGTAACAACCAACACCATTGACGTGATGCCCGATCAAAGTGCAGATGGCGCGACTATCACTCAGTTCACTTATGACGGTGTTGTAAACACACTGGATCAAAGTATTTCAGGCGAGCAGCAGTTTAACTTCGCAGAAGGTAGCTTGTTCATCACCCTTGAAGGCGAAATGCGTTTCGAGCCCAACCGCGATCTCGACCATACCACGAGCGAAGATATCGTGAAGTCGATTGTGGTGACCTCAAGCGACTTCGATAAAGATTCAGTCACTTCAACGGTTACATTGACGATCACCGATGGTGATATCCCAACTATAGATGTGATTCCAACGGTTAGCTTATCTGAAACGAATCTGAGTGATGGTTCGAACCCGAGTGGTAGTGCCGTAAGCCAAACCGAGACGATCACTTTCACCAACCAAAGTGACGATGTTGAGAAATTCCGTTTAGAGCCTAGTGAATTTAACGTTGGCGATTCTCTCACGTCCGATGGTCTGGTGATTGAGATTAGAGAAGAACCTGCGGGGTCGGGTAATTATATCGGTTTCACGACTGATATTTCGAATACTGAAACTACCGTTTTCACTCTTGATTTCAGCAGTACCAATTTGGGTGAATACACCTTTACGCTTCTCGAAGCGATTGACCACACGCCGATTCAAGGCAATAACGACCTAACATTCAACTTGCCAGTTTACGCCGTCGATAGCGACGGTGACGATTCTCTGATGTCTCCGTTGGCGGTGACGATCACCGATGACGTTCAAGTGATGGTCAATAGCTCACTCAATATTGAAGAGCCAACGGTTGCGGATTTAGCGGCAGGCACGCCGACCACGACAACGGTTAATGTTCTCGATGAAGAAGGCGCTGATGGAACGACCATTACTCAGTTTACCTACGATGGTGGAGTGGTACTAACACTTGACCAAAGCGATACAGGTGAACAGAAGTTTGATGTTGCTGAGGGTTCGCTGTATATCACCCTACAAGGCGACGTGCGTTTCGAGCCTAATCGCAATCTTGACCACACAGGCGGAGACATTGTTAAATCGATAGTGGTGACCTCAAGTGATTCTGATAACGATCTTGTTTCTTCAACGGTTACGCTGACCATTACCGATGGCGATATTCCAACCATTGATAATGTACCAAGTGTTACGCTATCTGAATCCAACCTGAGTGATGGCTCTGCTCCAAGCGGCAGTGCGGTCAGTCAAACTGAGACGATTACCTTCACCAACCAAAGTGATGATGTGACGAGTTTCCGTATTGAACCTACTGAGTTCAATATTGGCGGCCTTCTAAAATCGAATGGACTGACGGTTGAGTTGAAAGTCGACCCAAGTACACCGGGTGGCTACATCGGCTTTGTGACGACGGCGCCTAATGTTGAAACGAACGTGTTCACGATTAGTTTTTCGGATACCAATATCGGTCAATACACCTTCACACTGTTGGAAGCGTTAGATCACGTTGATGGTCTGGTGAATAACAGTTTGAGCTTTGACCTGCCGGTTTACGCTGTTGATAAAGATGGTGATGATTCACTGGTGTCTCAACTCAATGTGACTATCGGTGATGATGTCCAAATCATGCAAAACGGCACATTAGATATCGTTGAACCGAATGTTGCAGGTTTGGCTGGTGGTGCTGTAACGACCAATACCATTGATGTGATGCCAATGCAAAGTGCTGACGGCGCGACAATCACTCAGTTCACCTACGATGGTCAACTTCGAACACTTGATCAAACTGATAATGGCGAGCAAAAGTTCAGCTTCACGGAAGGAGAGTTATTCATCACTCTTCAAGGTGAAGTGCGTTTTGAGCCAAATCGTAATTTAGACCACACAACGAGCGAAGACATCGTGAAGTCGATTGTGGTGACTTCAAGTGACTTCGATAACGATCCAGTGACAGCAACGGTTACGCTGACGATTACCGATGGTGATATCCCAACCATCGATGCCGTGCCAAGCGTTACTCTATCTGAAACACAGCTTGCTGATGGCTCGACACCAAGCGGCAATGCAGTCAGTCAAACTGAGACTATCTCGTTTACTAACCAAAGTGATGATGTTGAGAAGTTCCGAATCGAACCGACCGAGTTCAATGTGGGTGGTGCGTTAACGTCGAATAACATTGTTGTCGAGCTCAAAGAAGACCCAGCAGACTCAGGCATTTATGTCGGCTTTATTGATGAGGCTGGAACGGACGTTCCTGTCTTCAGCTTAAGCTTCTCCGGTACCACGTTGGGTGAATACACCTTCACGTTGCTTGAGGCGTTAGACCATGCCGATGGCTTAGATAACAACGAATTGACCTTCGACTTACCAGTTTATGCGGTGGACTCAGATGGTGATGATTCATTGATGTCTCCGTTGTCGGTGACCATTGGTGACGACGTCCAAATCATGGCGAACGGTACGCTGGATATTACCGAGCCGAATTTAGCTGACGGTACGGTGACGACCAATACGATTGATGTAATGACGGCGCAAAGTGCCGATGGCGCAGTGATTACCCAGTTCATTTATGACGGTGGCACGCCTCAAACCTTAGACCCAACAATCACAGGTGAGCAGAAATTTACGTTCACTGAGGGTGATGTGTTCGTCACCATTGAAGGTAACGTGCGTTTTGAGCCGAACCGTGATTTAGACCACGAGAGTGGCGATATCGTTAAATCTCTCGTCTTCACGTCAAGCGATGGCGATGTGGATGTTGAAACGGCCACTGTCACACTGACGATTATTGATGGTGATATCCCAACCATAGAATCTGTTCCGAGTATTACGTTGGCAGAGGCGGGACATGCAGATGGCTCTTCTCCAATCATTGGGGCAGTGAGTCAAACAGAAACCATCTCGTTCACGAATCAAAGCGATGATGTTGAGAAATTCCGTTTAGAGCTAAGTGAGTTCAACAGTGATGACTCATTGAAATCCGATGGCCTGCCAATTGAGTTGAAAGAGGACCCTGCAGGCTCAGGTAACTATGTTGGTTTTACAACTAGTGCCTCTAATGTAGAAACACAGATTTTCACATTAAGCTTTAGCGCTGCGACTCTGGGGCAATATACCTTTACGCTGTTGGAGAATATCGACCACGAGGATGGTCGCAATAACGACTTCACGTTTGAACTACCAGTTTACGCGGTGGATACCGACGGTGACGATTCGTTAATGTCACCGCTATCGGTGACGATTACTGATGATGTTCAAGTGATGGTGAGTGGTTCGCTTAGTATCGAAGAGCCTACTGTCGCCGATTTGGCTGCAGGTACGCCAACGACATCAGTATTTGATGTATTACCATCCGCGAGTGCCGATGGTGCGAGCGTGACTCAATTTACCTATGACGGCACCGCTTATTCTCTAGACCCGAATGATGCGATCGAGCAAGAGTTTACTTTCACCGAAGGCTCACTGTTTATCACGACTCAAGGGAAGTCCGCTTTGAGCCGAACCGCGATTTAGACCACTCGGGTGGCGATATCGTTAAGAGCATCGTGGTGACGTCCAATGATGGCGATAATGACGTTCTTACCTCGACAGTGGCGCTTACGATTACGGACGGCGATGTGCCAACCATTGACGTCATTCCTCCAATCTCACTATCTGAAACGAATCTAGCCGATGGCTCTGATCCATCTAACTCTGTGGTCAGCGACACCAAAGTGATTCAGTTTACTCATGAAAGTGACGATATTGAGTCTTTCCGTATCGAGCCAACAGAGTTCAATACTCTAGGTACGTTAACATCAAACAACTTGGCGGTTGAGCTAAAAGAAGAGCCTAACAGTGCTGGCGATTACATCGGTTTTGTGAAAGATGCGTCGGATGTTGAAACCAACGTCTTTACCATTAGCTTCTCGGATACAAATCTAGGGCAATACACCTTCACGCTACTTGAAGCGCTTGACCACGAAGATGGTCTGGTGAATAACAGTTTGAGCTTTGACCTGCCTGTTTATGCAGTAGACAGCGATGGCGATGATTCTTTGGTTTCTCAGTTAAATGTAACCATCGGTGATGATGTTCAAATCATGCAGGATAGTACGTTAGATATCACTGAGCCAAATCTTGCAGACGGCACAATCACAACCAGTACCATCGATGTGATGCCAGAACAAAGTGCCGATGGCGCGACGATCACTCAATTTACGTATGATGGTCAAACTCGAACATTGGATCAAACTGACAATGGTGAGCAGCAATTTAGCTTCACAGAAGGTGAGTTGTTTATCACTCTTGAAGGTGAAGTACGCTTCGAACCAAACCGCAATCTAGACCACACGGTTAGCGAAGATATTGTGAAGTCGATTGTGGTGACATCCAGTGATGGCGATGTGGACGTTGAAACCGCGACGGTTGTTCTGACCATTACCGACGGCGATATCCCAACCATCGAATCCGTACCAAGCGTGACGCTATCAGAAACACAGCTTGTCGATGGCTCGACACCAAGCGGCAGTGCGGTGAGCCAAACCGAGACTATCTCGTTTACCAACCAAAGTGATGATGTTGAGAAGTTCCGAATCGAACCAACTGAGTTCAATGTGGGTGGTGCGTTAACGTCGAACAACATTGCGGTTGAGCTTAAAGAAGACCCAGCAGACTCAGGCATCTATACCGGCTTTATTGATGACGGTGGAACGGACGTTCCTGTCTTCAGCTTAAACTTCTCCGGTACTACGTTAGGTGAATACACCTTCACACTGCTTGAAGCATTAGACCATGCAGATGGTCTCGACAATAATGATCTGACGTTTGAATTACCAGTCTATGCCGTCGATTCTGATGGTGATGATTCCTTGATGTCTCCGTTGTCTGTGACCATTGGTGATGACGTCCAAATCATGGCGAACGGCACGCTGGATATCACCGAGCCGAATTTAGCTGACGGTACGGTGACGACCAATACGATTGATGTAATGACGGCGCAAAGTGCCGATGGCGCAGTGATTACCCAGTTCATTTATGACGGTGGCACGCCTCAAACCTTAGACCCAACAATCACAGGTGAGCAGAAATTTACGTTCACTGAGGGTGATGTGTTCGTCACCATCGAAGGCAATGTGCGCTTTGAACCGAACCGTGATTTAGACCACGAGAGTGGCGATATCGTTAAATCTCTCGTCTTCACGTCAAGCGATGGCGATGTGGATGTTGAAACGGCCACTGTCACACTGACGATTATTGATGGTGATATCCCAACCATTGAATCGGTGCCAAGCATCGCGCTTTCTGAAGCAGATTTAGCGGATGGCTCGTCACCAATCATGGGGGCCGTGAGTCAAACAGAAACCATCACTTTCACTCATCAAAGCGACGATGTAGAGAAGTTCCGCCTAGAGCCTAGTGAGTTTAATAGTGATGACTCATTGAAATCCGATGGTCTGCCAATTGATCTGAAAGAAGATCCTGCAGGCTCAGGTAACTATGTTGGTTTTACAACTAGTGCCTCTAATGTAGAAACACAGATTTTCACATTAAGCTTTAGCGCTGCGACTCTGGGGCAATATACCTTTACGCTGTTGGAGAATATCGACCACGAGGATGGTCGTGGCAATAACGACTTCACGTTTGAACTACCAGTTTACGCGGTTGATACCGACGGTGATGACTCGTTAATGTCACCGCTATCGGTGACGATTACTGATGATGTTCAAGTGATGGCAAGTGGCGACCTGACGATTGAAGAGCCTACGGTGGCGGATTTGGCTGCAGGTACGCTAACGACATCCGTTTTCGATGTATTAACATCCGCGAGTGCCGATGGCGCGAGTGTGACTCAATTTTACCTATGACGGCACCGCTTACTCTCTAGACCCGAATGATGCGACCGAGCAAGAGTTTACCTTCACCGAAGGCTCACTGTTTATCACTACTCAAGGGGGAAGTGCGCTTTGAGCCGAACCGAGATTTAGACCACTCGGCTGGCGATATCGTTAAGAGCATAGTGGTGACATCGAGTGATGGTGATGACGACGTTCTTACCTCAACAGTGACGCTGACTATTACCGATGGTGATGTTCCGACCATTGACGTGATTCCGCCTGTATCACTGTCGGAATCCAGTCTTGGTGATGGCTCTGCGACAAGCAACTCTCCAGTCAGTGAAACGAAAGATATTCAATTCACGGAACAAAGTGATGATGTTGACCACTTCAGAATTGCGACTGATGAATTTAATCCGTTAGGTACTCTCACTTCGAATGGTTTGGAAGTCGAACTTCGCGAGTTCCCGGCTGACTCAGGGGAATACACGGGCTTTACGACTAACGCACTAAATCAAGAAGTTGAAATTTTCACCATCAACTTTGATGACGTTGTGTTGGGGCGTTACACCTTTACGCTACTTGAAGCGCTTGACCACGAAGATGGACTCGACAATAACACCTTGAGCTTTGATCTTCCGGTGTACGCGGTAGACAGCGACGGTGATGACTCAGTGATGTCGCCACTGACGGTGACCATCGAAGATGATGTTCAAGGCATGAGCAATGGCATCCTGAATATCGAAGAGCCGACTGTCGCCGATCTGGCCGCAGGGTTGGTGACCACAACTACCATTGATGTGATGCCAGAGCAGAGTGCTGATGGCGCGACCATTACTGAGTTCACTTATGATGGTGGGACTCCACTGACGCTTGACCAAAACGATACTGGCGAGCAAGAGTTTATCTTCACGGAAGGCTCGTTGTTTATCACTCTTGAAGGTGACGTACGCTTCGAACCAAACCGCAACCTAGACCACACGGTTAGCGAAGACATCGTCAAATCGATAGTGGTGACATCTAGCGATGGCGATGTAGATGTTGAAACGGCTACGGTTGTACTGACCATTACTGATGGCGATATTCCAACCATCGAATCCGTACCAAGTGTGATTCTGTCTGAAACACAACTTTCTGATGGCTCGACACCAAGCGGCAGTGCGGTGAGCCAAACCGAGACTATCTCGTTTACTCACCAAAGTGACGATGTTGAGAAGTTCCGAATCGAACCGACGGAGTTCAATGTCGGCGGAGCGTTAACGTCGAGTAACATTGCGGTTGAGCTTAAAGAAGACCCAGTAGACTCAGGCATCTATGTCGGCTTCATTGATGACGCTGGTACGGAAGTACCAGTCTTTACCTTGAGCTTCTCCGGTACTACGTTAGGCGAATACACCTTCACACTACTTGAAGCGCTAGACCATGCCGATGGCTTAGATAACAACGAACTGACCTTCGATTTGCCAGTTTATGCAGTGGATTCAGATGGTGATGATTCATTGATGTCTCCGCTGTCGGTGACCATTGGTGATGACGTCCAAATCATGGCGAACGGTACGTTAGATATCACTGAGCCGAATTTAGCTGACGGGACGGTGACCACCAACACCATTGATGTAATGACGGCGCAAAGTGCCGATGGCGCAGTGATTACCCAGTTCACCTATGACGGTGGCACGGCTCAAACTCTAGATCCAACAATCACAGGTGAGCAGAAATTTACGTTCACTGAGGGTGATGTGTTCGTCACCATTGAAGGTAACGTGCGTTTTGAGCCGAACCGTGATTTAGACCACGAGAGTGGCGATATCGTTAAATCTCTCGTCTTCACGTCAAGCGATGGCGATGTGGATGTTGAAACGGCCACTGTCACACTGACGATTATTGATGGTGATATCCCAACCATAGAATCTGTTCCGAGTATTACGTTGGCAGAGGCGGGACATGCAGATGGCTCTTCTCCAATCATTGGGGCAGTGAGTCAAACAGAAACCATCTCGTTCACGAATCAAAGCGATGATGTTGAGAAATTCCGTTTAGAGCTAAGTGAGTTCAACAGTGATGACTCATTGAAATCCGATGGCCTGCCAATTGAGTTGAAAGAGGACCCTGCAGGCTCAGGTAACTATGTTGGTTTTACAACTAGTGCCTCTAATGTAGAAACACAGATTTTCACATTAAGCTTTAGCGCTGCGACTCTGGGGCAATATACCTTTACGCTGTTGGAGAATATCGACCACGAGGATGGTCGTGGCAATAACGACTTCACGTTTGAACTACCAGTTTACGCGGTGGATACCGACGGTGACGATTCGTTAATGTCACCGCTATCGGTGACGATTACTGATGATGTTCAAGTGATGGTGAGTGGTTCGCTTAGTATCGAAGAGCCTACTGTCGCCGATTTGGCTGCAGGTACGCCAACGACATCAGTATTTGATGTATTACCATCCGCGAGTGCCGATGGTGCGAGCGTGACTCAATTTACCTATGACGGCACCGCTTATTCTCTAGACCCGAATGATGCGATCGAGCAAGAGTTTACTTTCACCGAAGGCTCACTGTTTATCACGACTCAAGGGGAAGTCCGCTTTGAGCCGAACCGCGATTTAGACCACTCGGGTGGCGATATCGTTAAGAGCATCGTGGTGACGTCCAATGATGGCGATAATGACGTTCTTACCTCGACAGTGGCGCTTACGATTACGGACGGCGATGTGCCAACCATTGACGTCATTCCTCCAATCTCACTATCTGAAACGAATCTAGCCGATGGCTCTGATCCATCTAACTCTGTGGTCAGCGACACCAAAGTGATTCAGTTTACTCATGAAAGTGACGATATTGAGTCTTTCCGTATCGAGCCAACAGAGTTCAATACTCTAGGTACGTTAACATCAAACAACTTGGCGGTTGAGCTAAAAGAAGAGCCTAACAGTGCTGGCGATTACATCGGTTTTGTGAAAGATGCGTCGGATGTTGAAACCAACGTCTTTACCATTAGCTTCTCGGATACAAATCTAGGGCAATACACCTTCACGCTACTTGAAGCGCTTGACCACGAAGATGGTCTGGTGAATAACAGTTTGAGCTTTGACCTGCCTGTTTATGCAGTAGACAGCGATGGCGATGATTCTTTGGTTTCTCAGTTAAATGTAACCATCGGTGATGATGTTCAAATCATGCAGGATAGTACGTTAGATATCACTGAGCCAAATCTTGCAGACGGCACAATCACAACCAGTACCATCGATGTGATGCCAGAACAAAGTGCCGATGGCGCGACGATCACTCAATTTACGTATGATGGTCAAACTCGAACATTGGATCAAACTGACAATGGTGAGCAGCAATTTAGCTTCACAGAAGGTGAGTTGTTTATCACTCTTGAAGGTGAAGTACGCTTCGAACCAAACCGCAATCTAGACCACACGGTTAGCGAAGATATTGTGAAGTCGATTGTGGTGACATCCAGTGATGGCGATGTGGACGTTGAAACCGCGACGGTTGTTCTGACCATTACCGACGGCGATATCCCAACCATCGAATCCGTACCAAGCGTGACGCTATCAGAAACACAGCTTGTCGATGGCTCGACACCAAGCGGCAGTGCGGTGAGCCAAACCGAGACTATCTCGTTTACCAACCAAAGTGATGATGTTGAGAAGTTCCGAATCGAACCAACTGAGTTCAATGTGGGTGGTGCGTTAACGTCGAACAACATTGCGGTTGAGCTTAAAGAAGACCCAGCAGACTCAGGCATCTATACCGGCTTTATTGATGACGGTGGAACGGACGTTCCTGTCTTCAGCTTAAACTTCTCCGGTACTACGTTAGGTGAATACACCTTCACACTGCTTGAAGCATTAGACCATGCAGATGGTCTCGACAATAATGATCTGACGTTTGAATTACCAGTCTATGCCGTCGATTCTGATGGTGATGATTCCTTGATGTCTCCGTTGTCTGTGACCATTGGTGATGACGTCCAAATCATGGCGAACGGCACGCTGGATATCACCGAGCCGAATTTAGCTGACGGTACGGTGACGACCAATACGATTGATGTAATGACGGCGCAAAGTGCCGATGGCGCAGTGATTACCCAGTTCATTTATGACGGTGGCACGCCTCAAACCTTAGACCCAACAATCACAGGTGAGCAGAAATTTACGTTCACTGAGGGTGATGTGTTCGTCACCATCGAAGGCAATGTGCGCTTTGAACCGAACCGTGATTTAGACCACGAGAGTGGCGATATCGTTAAATCTCTCGTCTTCACGTCAAGCGATGGCGATGTGGATGTTGAAACGGCCACTGTCACACTGACGATTATTGATGGTGATATCCCAACCATTGAATCGGTGCCAAGCATCGCGCTTTCTGAAGCAGATTTAGCGGATGGCTCGTCACCAATCATGGGGGCCGTGAGTCAAACAGAAACCATCACTTTCACTCATCAAAGCGACGATGTAGAGAAGTTCCGCCTAGAGCCTAGTGAGTTTAATAGTGATGACTCATTGAAATCCGATGGTCTGCCAATTGATCTGAAAGAAGATCCTGCAGGCTCAGGTAACTATGTTGGTTTTACAACTAGTGCCTCTAATGTAGAAACACAGATTTTCACATTAAGCTTTAGCGCTGCGACTCTGGGGCAATATACCTTTACGCTGTTGGAGAATATCGACCACGAGGATGGTCGTGCAATAACGACTTCACGTTTGAACTACCAGTTTACGCGGTTGATACCGACGGTGATGACTCGTTAATGTCACCGCTATCGGTGACGATTACTGATGATGTTCAAGTGATGGCAAGTGGCGACCTGACGATTGAAGAGCCTACGGTGGCGGATTTGGCTGCAGGTACGCTAACGACATCCGTTTTCGATGTATTAACATCCGCGAGTGCCGATGGCGCGAGTGTGACTCAATTACCTATGACGGCACCGCTTACTCTCTAGACCCGAATGATGCGACCGAGCAAGAGTTTACCTTCACCGAAGGCTCACTGTTTATCACTACTCAAGGAAGTGCGCTTTGAGCCGAACCGAGATTTAGACCACTCGGCTGGCGATATCGTTAAGAGCATAGTGGTGACATCGAGTGATGGTGATGACGACGTTCTTACCTCAACAGTGACGCTGACTATTACCGATGGTGATGTTCCGACCATTGACGTGATTCCGCCTGTATCACTGTCGGAATCCAGTCTTGGTGATGGCTCTGCGACAAGCAACTCTCCAGTCAGTGAAACGAAAGATATTCAATTCACGGAACAAAGTGATGATGTTGACCACTTCAGAATTGCGACTGATGAATTTAATCCGTTAGGTACTCTCACTTCGAATGGTTTGGAAGTCGAACTTCGCGAGTTCCCGGCTGACTCAGGGGAATACACGGGCTTTACGACTAACGCACTAAATCAAGAAGTTGAAATTTTCACCATCAACTTTGATGACGTTGTGTTGGGGCGTTACACCTTTACGCTACTTGAAGCGCTTGACCACGAAGATGGACTCGACAATAACACCTTGAGCTTTGATCTTCCGGTGTACGCGGTAGACAGCGACGGTGATGACTCAGTGATGTCGCCACTGACGGTGACCATCGAAGATGATGTTCAAGCGCATGAGCAATGGCATCCTGAATATCGAAGAGCCGACTGTCGCCGATCTGGCCGCAGGGTTGGTGACCACAACTACCATTGATGTGATGCCAGAGCAGAGTGCTGATGGCGCGACCATTACTGAGTTCACTTATGATGGTGGGACTCCACTGACGCTTGACCAAAACGATACTGGCGAGCAAGAGTTTATCTTCACGGAAGGCTCGTTGTTTATCACTCTTGAAGGTGACGTACGCTTCGAACCAAACCGCAACCTAGACCACACGGTTAGCGAAGACATCGTCAAATCGATAGTGGTGACATCTAGCGATGGCGATGTAGATGTTGAAACGGCTACGGTTGTACTGACCATTACTGATGGCGATATTCCAACCATCGAATCCGTACCAAGTGTGATTCTGTCTGAAACACAACTTTCTGATGGCTCGACACCAAGCGGCAGTGCGGTGAGCCAAACCGAGACTATCTCGTTTACTCACCAAAGTGACGATGTTGAGAAGTTCCGAATCGAACCGACGGAGTTCAATGTCGGCGGAGCGTTAACGTCGAGTAACATTGCGGTTGAGCTTAAAGAAGACCCAGTAGACTCAGGCATCTATGTCGGCTTCATTGATGACGCTGGTACGGAAGTACCAGTCTTTACCTTGAGCTTCTCCGGTACTACGTTAGGCGAATACACCTTCACACTACTTGAAGCGCTAGACCATGCCGATGGCTTAGATAACAACGAACTGACCTTCGATTTGCCAGTTTATGCAGTGGATTCAGATGGTGATGATTCATTGATGTCTCCGCTGTCGGTGACCATTGGTGATGACGTCCAAATCATGGCGAACGGTACGTTAGATATCACTGAGCCGAATTTAGCTGACGGGACGGTGACCACCAACACCATTGATGTAATGACGGCGCAAAGTGCCGATGGCGCAGTGATTACCCAGTTCACCTATGACGGTGGCACGGCTCAAACTCTAGATCCAACAATCACAGGTGAGCAGAAATTTACGTTCACTGAGGGTGATGTGTTCGTCACCATTGAAGGTAACGTGCGTTTTGAGCCGAACCGTGATTTAGACCACGAGAGTGGCGATATCGTTAAATCTCTCGTCTTCACGTCAAGCGATGGCGATGTGGATGTTGAAACGGCCACTGTCACACTGACGATTATTGATGGTGATATCCCAACCATAGAATCTGTTCCGAGTATTACGTTGGCAGAGGCGGGACATGCAGATGGCTCTTCTCCAATCATTGGGGCAGTGAGTCAAACAGAAACCATCTCGTTCACGAATCAAAGCGATGATGTTGAGAAATTCCGTTTAGAGCTAAGTGAGTTCAACAGTGATGACTCATTGAAATCCGATGGCCTGCCAATTGAGTTGAAAGAGGACCCTGCAGGCTCAGGTAACTATGTTGGTTTTACAACTAGTGCCTCTAATGTAGAAACACAGATTTTCACATTAAGCTTTAGCGCTGCGACTCTGGGGCAATATACCTTTACGCTGTTGGAGAATATCGACCACGAGGATGGTCGTGCAATAACGACTTCACGTTTGAACTACCAGTTTACGCGGTGGATACCGACGGTGACGATTCGTTAATGTCACCGCTATCGGTGACGATTACTGATGATGTTCAAGTGATGGTGAGTGGTTCGCTTAGTATCGAAGAGCCTACTGTCGCCGATTTGGCTGCAGGTACGCCAACGACATCAGTATTTGATGTATTACCATCCGCGAGTGCCGATGGTGCGAGCGTGACTCAATTTACCTATGACGGCACCGCTTATTCTCTAGACCCGAATGATGCGATCGAGCAAGAGTTTACTTTCACCGAAGGCTCACTGTTTATCACGACTCAAGGGAAGTCCGCTTTGAGCCGAACCGCGATTTAGACCACTCGGGTGGCGATATCGTTAAGAGCATCGTGGTGACGTCCAATGATGGCGATAATGACGTTCTTACCTCGACAGTGGCGCTTACGATTACGGACGGCGATGTGCCAACCATTGACGTCATTCCTCCAATCTCACTATCTGAAACGAATCTAGCCGATGGCTCTGATCCATCTAACTCTGTGGTCAGCGACACCAAAGTGATTCAGTTTACTCATGAAAGTGACGATATTGAGTCTTTCCGTATCGAGCCAACAGAGTTCAATACTCTAGGTACGTTAACATCAAACAACTTGGCGGTTGAGCTAAAAGAAGAGCCTAACAGTGCTGGCGATTACATCGGTTTTGTGAAAGATGCGTCGGATGTTGAAACCAACGTCTTTACCATTAGCTTCTCGGATACAAATCTAGGGCAATACACCTTCACGCTACTTGAAGCGCTTGACCACGAAGATGGTCTGGTGAATAACAGTTTGAGCTTTGACCTGCCTGTTTATGCAGTAGACAGCGATGGCGATGATTCTTTGGTTTCTCAGTTAAATGTAACCATCGGTGATGATGTTCAAATCATGCAGGATAGTACGTTAGATATCACTGAGCCAAATCTTGCAGACGGCACAATCACAACCAGTACCATCGATGTGATGCCAGAACAAAGTGCCGATGGCGCGACGATCACTCAATTTACGTATGATGGTCAAACTCGAACATTGGATCAAACTGACAATGGTGAGCAGCAATTTAGCTTCACAGAAGGTGAGTTGTTTATCACTCTTGAAGGTGAAGTACGCTTCGAACCAAACCGCAATCTAGACCACACGGTTAGCGAAGATATTGTGAAGTCGATTGTGGTGACATCCAGTGATGGCGATGTGGACGTTGAAACCGCGACGGTTGTTCTGACCATTACCGACGGCGATATCCCAACCATCGAATCCGTACCAAGCGTGACGCTATCAGAAACACAGCTTGTCGATGGCTCGACACCAAGCGGCAGTGCGGTGAGCCAAACCGAGACTATCTCGTTTACCAACCAAAGTGATGATGTTGAGAAGTTCCGAATCGAACCAACTGAGTTCAATGTGGGTGGTGCGTTAACGTCGAACAACATTGCGGTTGAGCTTAAAGAAGACCCAGCAGACTCAGGCATCTATACCGGCTTTATTGATGACGGTGGAACGGACGTTCCTGTCTTCAGCTTAAACTTCTCCGGTACTACGTTAGGTGAATACACCTTCACACTGCTTGAAGCATTAGACCATGCAGATGGTCTCGACAATAATGATCTGACGTTTGAATTACCAGTCTATGCCGTCGATTCTGATGGTGATGATTCCTTGATGTCTCCGTTGTCTGTGACCATTGGTGATGACGTCCAAATCATGGCGAACGGCACGCTGGATATCACCGAGCCGAATTTAGCTGACGGTACGGTGACGACCAATACGATTGATGTAATGACGGCGCAAAGTGCCGATGGCGCAGTGATTACCCAGTTCATTTATGACGGTGGCACGCCTCAAACCTTAGACCCAACAATCACAGGTGAGCAGAAATTTACGTTCACTGAGGGTGATGTGTTCGTCACCATCGAAGGCAATGTGCGCTTTGAACCGAACCGTGATTTAGACCACGAGAGTGGCGATATCGTTAAATCTCTCGTCTTCACGTCAAGCGATGGCGATGTGGATGTTGAAACGGCCACTGTCACACTGACGATTATTGATGGTGATATCCCAACCATTGAATCGGTGCCAAGCATCGCGCTTTCTGAAGCAGATTTAGCGGATGGCTCGTCACCAATCATGGGGGCCGTGAGTCAAACAGAAACCATCACTTTCACTCATCAAAGCGACGATGTAGAGAAGTTCCGCCTAGAGCCTAGTGAGTTTAATAGTGATGACTCATTGAAATCCGATGGTCTGCCAATTGATCTGAAAGAAGATCCTGCAGGCTCAGGTAACTATGTTGGTTTTACAACTAGTGCCTCTAATGTAGAAACACAGATTTTCACATTAAGCTTTAGCGCTGCGACTCTGGGGCAATATACCTTTACGCTGTTGGAGAATATCGACCACGAGGATGGTCGTGGCAATAACGACTTCACGTTTGAACTACCAGTTTACGCGGTTGATACCGACGGTGATGACTCGTTAATGTCACCGCTATCGGTGACGATTACTGATGATGTTCAAGTGATGGCAAGTGGCGACCTGACGATTGAAGAGCCTACGGTGGCGGATTTGGCTGCAGGTACGCTAACGACATCCGTTTTCGATGTATTAACATCCGCGAGTGCCGATGGCGCGAGTGTGACTCAATTTACCTATGACGGCACCGCTTACTCTCTAGACCCGAATGATGCGACCGAGCAAGAGTTTACCTTCACCGAAGGCTCACTGTTTATCACTACTCAAGGGGAAGTGCGCTTTGAGCCGAACCGAGATTTAGACCACTCGGCTGGCGATATCGTTAAGAGCATAGTGGTGACATCGAGTGATGGTGATGACGACGTTCTTACCTCAACAGTGACGCTGACTATTACCGATGGTGATGTTCCGACCATTGACGTGATTCCGCCTGTATCACTGTCGGAATCCAGTCTTGGTGATGGCTCTGCGACAAGCAACTCTCCAGTCAGTGAAACGAAAGATATTCAATTCACGGAACAAAGTGATGATGTTGACCACTTCAGAATTGCGACTGATGAATTTAATCCGTTAGGTACTCTCACTTCGAATGGTTTGGAAGTCGAACTTCGCGAGTTCCCGGCTGACTCAGGGGAATACACGGGCTTTACGACTAACGCACTAAATCAAGAAGTTGAAATTTTCACCATCAACTTTGATGACGTTGTGTTGGGGCGTTACACCTTTACGCTACTTGAAGCGCTTGACCACGAAGATGGACTCGACAATAACACCTTGAGCTTTGATCTTCCGGTGTACGCGGTAGACAGCGACGGTGATGACTCAGTGATGTCGCCACTGACGGTGACCATCGAAGATGATGTTCAAGCGCATGAGCAATGGCATCCTGAATATCGAAGAGCCGACTGTCGCCGATCTGGCCGCAGGGTTGGTGACCACAACTACCATTGATGTGATGCCAGAGCAGAGTGCTGATGGCGCGACCATTACTGAGTTCACTTATGATGGTGGGACTCCACTGACGCTTGACCAAAACGATACTGGCGAGCAAGAGTTTATCTTCACGGAAGGCTCGTTGTTTATCACTCTTGAAGGTGACGTACGCTTCGAACCAAACCGCAACCTAGACCACACGGTTAGCGAAGACATCGTCAAATCGATAGTGGTGACATCTAGCGATGGCGATGTAGATGTTGAAACGGCTACGGTTGTACTGACCATTACTGATGGCGATATTCCAACCATCGAATCCGTACCAAGTGTGATTCTGTCTGAAACACAACTTTCTGATGGCTCGACACCAAGCGGCAGTGCGGTGAGCCAAACCGAGACTATCTCGTTTACTCACCAAAGTGACGATGTTGAGAAGTTCCGAATCGAACCGACGGAGTTCAATGTCGGCGGAGCGTTAACGTCGAGTAACATTGCGGTTGAGCTTAAAGAAGACCCAGCAGACTCAGGCATCTATGTCGGCTTCATTGATGAGGCTGGAACGGACGTTCCTGTCTTCAGCTTAAGCTTCTCCGGTACCACGTTGGGCGAATACACCTTCACACTGCTTGAGGCGTTAGACCATGCCGATGGCTTAGATAACAACGAACTGACCTTCGATTTACCAGTTTATGCGGTGGACTCAGATGGTGATGATTCATTGATGTCTCCGCTGTCGGTGACCATTGGTGATGACGTCCAAATCATGGCGAACGGTACGTTAGATATCACTGAGCCGAATTTAGCTGACGGGACGGTGACCACCAACACCATTGATGTAATGACGGCGCAAAGTGCCGATGGCGCAGTGATTACCCAGTTCACCTATGACGGTGGCACGGCTCAAACTCTAGATCCAACAATCACAGGTGAGCAGAAATTTACGTTCACTGAGGGTGATGTGTTCGTCACCATTGAAGGTAACGTGCGTTTTGAGCCGAACCGTGATTTAGACCACGAGAGTGGCGATATCGTTAAATCTCTCGTCTTCACGTCAAGCGATGGCGATGTGGATGTTGAAACGGCCACTGTCACACTGACGATTATTGATGGTGATATCCCAACCATAGAATCTGTTCCGAGTATTACGTTGGCAGAGGCGGGACATGCAGATGGCTCTTCTCCAATCATTGGGGCAGTGAGTCAAACAGAAACCATCTCGTTCACGAATCAAAGCGATGATGTTGAGAAATTCCGTTTAGAGCTAAGTGAGTTCAACAGTGATGACTCATTGAAATCCGATGGCCTGCCAATTGAGTTGAAAGAGGACCCTGCAGGCTCAGGTAACTATGTTGGTTTTACAACTAGTGCCTCTAATGTAGAAACACAGATTTTCACATTAAGCTTTAGCGCTGCGACTCTGGGGCAATATACCTTTACGCTGTTGGAGAATATCGACCACGAGGATGGTCGCAATAACGACTTCACGTTTGAACTACCAGTTTACGCGGTGGATACCGACGGTGACGATTCGTTAATGTCACCGCTATCGGTGACGATTACTGATGATGTTCAAGTGATGGTGAGTGGTTCGCTTAGTATCGAAGAGCCTACTGTCGCCGATTTGGCTGCAGGTACGCCAACGACATCAGTATTTGATGTATTACCATCCGCGAGTGCCGATGGTGCGAGCGTGACTCAATTTACCTATGACGGCACCGCTTATTCTCTAGACCCGAATGATGCGATCGAGCAAGAGTTTACTTTCACCGAAGGCTCACTGTTTATCACGACTCAAGGAAGTCCGCTTTGAGCCGAACCGCGATTTAGACCACTCGGGTGGCGATATCGTTAAGAGCATCGTGGTGACGTCCAATGATGGCGATAATGACGTTCTTACCTCGACAGTGGCGCTTACGATTACGGACGGCGATGTGCCAACCATTGACGTCATTCCTCCAATCTCACTATCTGAAACGAATCTAGCCGATGGCTCTGATCCATCTAACTCTGTGGTCAGCGACACCAAAGTGATTCAGTTTACTCATGAAAGTGACGATATTGAGTCTTTCCGTATCGAGCCAACAGAGTTCAATACTCTAGGTACGTTAACATCAAACAACTTGGCGGTTGAGCTAAAAGAAGAGCCTAACAGTGCTGGCGATTACATCGGTTTTGTGAAAGATGCGTCGGATGTTGAAACCAACGTCTTTACCATTAGCTTCTCGGATACAAATCTAGGGCAATACACCTTCACGCTACTTGAAGCGCTTGACCACGAAGATGGTCTGGTGAATAACAGTTTGAGCTTTGACCTGCCTGTTTATGCAGTAGACAGCGATGGCGATGATTCTTTGGTTTCTCAGTTAAATGTAACCATCGGTGATGATGTTCAAATCATGCAGGATAGTACGTTAGATATCACTGAGCCAAATCTTGCAGACGGCACAATCACAACCAGTACCATCGATGTGATGCCAGAACAAAGTGCCGATGGCGCGACGATCACTCAATTTACGTATGATGGTCAAACTCGAACATTGGATCAAACTGACAATGGTGAGCAGCAATTTAGCTTCACAGAAGGTGAGTTGTTTATCACTCTTGAAGGTGAAGTACGCTTCGAACCAAACCGCAATCTAGACCACACGGTTAGCGAAGATATTGTGAAGTCGATTGTGGTGACATCCAGTGATGGCGATGTGGACGTTGAAACCGCGACGGTTGTTCTGACCATTACCGACGGCGATATCCCAACCATCGAATCCGTACCAAGCGTGACGCTATCAGAAACACAGCTTGTCGATGGCTCGACACCAAGCGGCAGTGCGGTGAGCCAAACCGAGACTATCTCGTTTACCAACCAAAGTGATGATGTTGAGAAGTTCCGAATCGAACCAACTGAGTTCAATGTGGGTGGTGCGTTAACGTCGAACAACATTGCGGTTGAGCTTAAAGAAGACCCAGCAGACTCAGGCATCTATACCGGCTTTATTGATGACGGTGGAACGGACGTTCCTGTCTTCAGCTTAAACTTCTCCGGTACTACGTTAGGTGAATACACCTTCACACTGCTTGAAGCATTAGACCATGCAGATGGTCTCGACAATAATGATCTGACGTTTGAATTACCAGTCTATGCCGTCGATTCTGATGGTGATGATTCCTTGATGTCTCCGTTGTCTGTGACCATTGGTGATGACGTCCAAATCATGGCGAACGGCACGCTGGATATCACCGAGCCGAATTTAGCTGACGGTACGGTGACGACCAATACGATTGATGTAATGACGGCGCAAAGTGCCGATGGCGCAGTGATTACCCAGTTCATTTATGACGGTGGCACGCCTCAAACCTTAGACCCAACAATCACAGGTGAGCAGAAATTTACGTTCACTGAGGGTGATGTGTTCGTCACCATCGAAGGCAATGTGCGCTTTGAACCGAACCGTGATTTAGACCACGAGTGGCGATATCGTTAAATCTCTCGTCTTCACGTCAAGCGATGGCGATGTGGATGTTGAAACGGCCACTGTCACACTGACGATTATTGATGGTGATATCCCAACCATTGAATCGGTGCCAAGCATCGCGCTTTCTGAAGCAGATTTAGCGGATGGCTCGTCACCAATCATGGGGGCCGTGAGTCAAACAGAAACCATCACTTTCACTCATCAAAGCGACGATGTAGAGAAGTTCCGCCTAGAGCCTAGTGAGTTTAATAGTGATGACTCATTGAAATCCGATGGTCTGCCAATTGATCTGAAAGAAGATCCTGCAGGCTCAGGTAACTATGTTGGTTTTACAACTAGTGCCTCTAATGTAGAAACACAGATTTTCACATTAAGCTTTAGCGCTGCGACTCTGGGGCAATATACCTTTACGCTGTTGGAGAATATCGACCACGAGGATGGTCGTGGCAATAACGACTTCACGTTTGAACTACCAGTTTACGCGGTTGATACCGACGGTGATGACTCGTTAATGTCACCGCTATCGGTGACGATTACTGATGATGTTCAAGTGATGGCAAGTGGCGACCTGACGATTGAAGAGCCTACGGTGGCGGATTTGGCTGCAGGTACGCTAACGACATCCGTTTTCGATGTATTAACATCCGCGAGTGCCGATGGCGCGAGTGTGACTCAATTTTACCTATGACGGCACCGCTTACTCTCTAGACCCGAATGATGCGACCGAGCAAGAGTTTACCTTCACCGAAGGCTCACTGTTTATCACTACTCAAGGGGGAAGTGCGCTTTGAGCCGAACCGAGATTTAGACCACTCGGCTGGCGATATCGTTAAGAGCATAGTGGTGACATCGAGTGATGGTGATGACGACGTTCTTACCTCAACAGTGACGCTGACTATTACCGATGGTGATGTTCCGACCATTGACGTGATTCCGCCTGTATCACTGTCGGAATCCAGTCTTGGTGATGGCTCTGCGACAAGCAACTCTCCAGTCAGTGAAACGAAAGATATTCAATTCACGGAACAAAGTGATGATGTTGACCACTTCAGAATTGCGACTGATGAATTTAATCCGTTAGGTACTCTCACTTCGAATGGTTTGGAAGTCGAACTTCGCGAGTTCCCGGCTGACTCAGGGGAATACACGGGCTTTACGACTAACGCACTAAATCAAGAAGTTGAAATTTTCACCATCAACTTTGATGACGTTGTGTTGGGGCGTTACACCTTTACGCTACTTGAAGCGCTTGACCACGAAGATGGACTCGACAATAACACCTTGAGCTTTGATCTTCCGGTGTACGCGGTAGACAGCGACGGTGATGACTCAGTGATGTCGCCACTGACGGTGACCATCGAAGATGATGTTCAAGGCATGAGCAATGGCATCCTGAATATCGAAGAGCCGACTGTCGCCGATCTGGCCGCAGGGTTGGTGACCACAACTACCATTGATGTGATGCCAGAGCAGAGTGCTGATGGCGCGACCATTACTGAGTTCACTTATGATGGTGGGACTCCACTGACGCTTGACCAAAACGATACTGGCGAGCAAGAGTTTATCTTCACGGAAGGCTCGTTGTTTATCACTCTTGAAGGTGACGTACGCTTCGAACCAAACCGCAACCTAGACCACACGGTTAGCGAAGACATCGTCAAATCGATAGTGGTGACATCTAGCGATGGCGATGTAGATGTTGAAACGGCTACGGTTGTACTGACCATTACTGATGGCGATATTCCAACCATCGAATCCGTACCAAGTGTGATTCTGTCTGAAACACAACTTTCTGATGGCTCGACACCAAGCGGCAGTGCGGTGAGCCAAACCGAGACTATCTCGTTTACTCACCAAAGTGACGATGTTGAGAAGTTCCGAATCGAACCGACGGAGTTCAATGTCGGCGGAGCGTTAACGTCGAGTAACATTGCGGTTGAGCTTAAAGAAGACCCAGCAGACTCAGGCATCTATGTCGGCTTCATTGATGAGGCTGGAACGGACGTTCCTGTCTTCAGCTTAAGCTTCTCCGGTACCACGTTGGGTGAATACACCTTCACGTTGCTTGAGGCGTTAGACCATGCCGATGGCTTAGATAACAACGAATTGACCTTCGACTTACCAGTTTATGCGGTGGACTCAGATGGTGATGATTCATTGATGTCTCCGCTGTCGGTGACCATTGGTGATGACGTCCAAATCATGGCGAACGGTACGTTAGATATCACTGAGCCGAATTTAGCTGACGGGACGGTGACCACCAACACCATTGATGTAATGACGGCGCAAAGTGCCGATGGCGCAGTGATTACCCAGTTCACCTATGACGGTGGCACGGCTCAAACTCTAGATCCAACAATCACAGGTGAGCAGAAATTTACGTTCACTGAGGGTGATGTGTTCGTCACCATTGAAGGTAACGTGCGTTTTGAGCCGAACCGTGATTTAGACCACGAGAGTGGCGATATCGTTAAATCTCTCGTCTTCACGTCAAGCGATGGCGATGTGGATGTTGAAACGGCCACTGTCACACTGACGATTATTGATGGTGATATCCCAACCATAGAATCTGTTCCGAGTATTACGTTGGCAGAGGCGGGACATGCAGATGGCTCTTCTCCAATCATTGGGGCAGTGAGTCAAACAGAAACCATCTCGTTCACGAATCAAAGCGATGATGTTGAGAAATTCCGTTTAGAGCTAAGTGAGTTCAACAGTGATGACTCATTGAAATCCGATGGCCTGCCAATTGAGTTGAAAGAGGACCCTGCAGGCTCAGGTAACTATGTTGGTTTTACAACTAGTGCCTCTAATGTAGAAACACAGATTTTCACATTAAGCTTTAGCGCTGCGACTCTGGGGCAATATACCTTTACGCTGTTGGAGAATATCGACCACGAGGATGGTCGTGCAATAACGACTTCACGTTTGAACTACCAGTTTACGCGGTGGATACCGACGGTGACGATTCGTTAATGTCACCGCTATCGGTGACGATTACTGATGATGTTCAAGTGATGGTGAGTGGTTCGCTTAGTATCGAAGAGCCTACTGTCGCCGATTTGGCTGCAGGTACGCCAACGACATCAGTATTTGATGTATTACCATCCGCGAGTGCCGATGGTGCGAGCGTGACTCAATTTACCTATGACGGCACCGCTTATTCTCTAGACCCGAATGATGCGATCGAGCAAGAGTTTACTTTCACCGAAGGCTCACTGTTTATCACGACTCAAGGGAAGTCCGCTTTGAGCCGAACCGCGATTTAGACCACTCGGGTGGCGATATCGTTAAGAGCATCGTGGTGACGTCCAATGATGGCGATAATGACGTTCTTACCTCGACAGTGGCGCTTACGATTACGGACGGCGATGTGCCAACCATTGACGTCATTCCTCCAATCTCACTATCTGAAACGAATCTAGCCGATGGCTCTGATCCATCTAACTCTGTGGTCAGCGACACCAAAGTGATTCAGTTTACTCATGAAAGTGACGATATTGAGTCTTTCCGTATCGAGCCAACAGAGTTCAATACTCTAGGTACGTTAACATCAAACAACTTGGCGGTTGAGCTAAAAGAAGAGCCTAACAGTGCTGGCGATTACATCGGTTTTGTGAAAGATGCGTCGGATGTTGAAACCAACGTCTTTACCATTAGCTTCTCGGATACAAATCTAGGGCAATACACCTTCACGCTACTTGAAGCGCTTGACCACGAAGATGGTCTGGTGAATAACAGTTTGAGCTTTGACCTGCCTGTTTATGCAGTAGACAGCGATGGCGATGATTCTTTGGTTTCTCAGTTAAATGTAACCATCGGTGATGATGTTCAAATCATGCAGGATAGTACGTTAGATATCACTGAGCCAAATCTTGCAGACGGCACAATCACAACCAGTACCATCGATGTGATGCCAGAACAAAGTGCCGATGGCGCGACGATCACTCAATTTACGTATGATGGTCAAACTCGAACATTGGATCAAACTGACAATGGTGAGCAGCAATTTAGCTTCACAGAAGGTGAGTTGTTTATCACTCTTGAAGGTGAAGTACGCTTCGAACCAAACCGCAATCTAGACCACACGGTTAGCGAAGATATTGTGAAGTCGATTGTGGTGACATCCAGTGATGGCGATGTGGACGTTGAAACCGCGACGGTTGTTCTGACCATTACCGACGGCGATATCCCAACCATCGAATCCGTACCAAGCGTGACGCTATCAGAAACACAGCTTGTCGATGGCTCGACACCAAGCGGCAGTGCGGTGAGCCAAACCGAGACTATCTCGTTTACCAACCAAAGTGATGATGTTGAGAAGTTCCGAATCGAACCAACTGAGTTCAATGTGGGTGGTGCGTTAACGTCGAACAACATTGCGGTTGAGCTTAAAGAAGACCCAGCAGACTCAGGCATCTATACCGGCTTTATTGATGACGGTGGAACGGACGTTCCTGTCTTCAGCTTAAACTTCTCCGGTACTACGTTAGGTGAATACACCTTCACACTGCTTGAAGCATTAGACCATGCAGATGGTCTCGACAATAATGATCTGACGTTTGAATTACCAGTCTATGCCGTCGATTCTGATGGTGATGATTCCTTGATGTCTCCGTTGTCTGTGACCATTGGTGATGACGTCCAAATCATGGCGAACGGCACGCTGGATATCACCGAGCCGAATTTAGCTGACGGTACGGTGACGACCAATACGATTGATGTAATGACGGCGCAAAGTGCCGATGGCGCAGTGATTACCCAGTTCATTTATGACGGTGGCACGCCTCAAACCTTAGACCCAACAATCACAGGTGAGCAGAAATTTACGTTCACTGAGGGTGATGTGTTCGTCACCATCGAAGGCAATGTGCGCTTTGAACCGAACCGTGATTTAGACCACGAGAGTGGCGATATCGTTAAATCTCTCGTCTTCACGTCAAGCGATGGCGATGTGGATGTTGAAACGGCCACTGTCACACTGACGATTATTGATGGTGATATCCCAACCATTGAATCGGTGCCAAGCATCGCGCTTTCTGAAGCAGATTTAGCGGATGGCTCGTCACCAATCATGGGGGCCGTGAGTCAAACAGAAACCATCACTTTCACTCATCAAAGCGACGATGTAGAGAAGTTCCGCCTAGAGCCTAGTGAGTTTAATAGTGATGACTCATTGAAATCCGATGGTCTGCCAATTGATCTGAAAGAAGATCCTGCAGGCTCAGGTAACTATGTTGGTTTTACAACTAGTGCCTCTAATGTAGAAACACAGATTTTCACATTAAGCTTTAGCGCTGCGACTCTGGGGCAATATACCTTTACGCTGTTGGAGAATATCGACCACGAGGATGGTCGTGGCAATAACGACTTCACGTTTGAACTACCAGTTTACGCGGTTGATACCGACGGTGATGACTCGTTAATGTCACCGCTATCGGTGACGATTACTGATGATGTTCAAGTGATGGCAAGTGGCGACCTGACGATTGAAGAGCCTACGGTGGCGGATTTGGCTGCAGGTACGCTAACGACATCCGTTTTCGATGTATTAACATCCGCGAGTGCCGATGGCGCGAGTGTGACTCAATTTACCTATGACGGCACCGCTTACTCTCTAGACCCGAATGATGCGACCGAGCAAGAGTTTACCTTCACCGAAGGCTCACTGTTTATCACTACTCAAGGGGAAGTGCGCTTTGAGCCGAACCGAGATTTAGACCACTCGGCTGGCGATATCGTTAAGAGCATAGTGGTGACATCGAGTGATGGTGATGACGACGTTCTTACCTCAACAGTGACGCTGACTATTACCGATGGTGATGTTCCGACCATTGACGTGATTCCGCCTGTATCACTGTCGGAATCCAGTCTTGGTGATGGCTCTGCGACAAGCAACTCTCCAGTCAGTGAAACGAAAGATATTCAATTCACGGAACAAAGTGATGATGTTGACCACTTCAGAATTGCGACTGATGAATTTAATCCGTTAGGTACTCTCACTTCGAATGGTTTGGAAGTCGAACTTCGCGAGTTCCCGGCTGACTCAGGGGAATACACGGGCTTTACGACTAACGCACTAAATCAAGAAGTTGAAATTTTCACCATCAACTTTGATGACGTTGTGTTGGGGCGTTACACCTTTACGCTACTTGAAGCGCTTGACCACGAAGATGGACTCGACAATAACACCTTGAGCTTTGATCTTCCGGTGTACGCGGTAGACAGCGACGGTGATGACTCAGTGATGTCGCCACTGACGGTGACCATCGAAGATGATGTTCAAGCGCATGAGCAATGGCATCCTGAATATCGAAGAGCCGACTGTCGCCGATCTGGCCGCAGGGTTGGTGACCACAACTACCATTGATGTGATGCCAGAGCAGAGTGCTGATGGCGCGACCATTACTGAGTTCACTTATGATGGTGGGACTCCACTGACGCTTGACCAAAACGATACTGGCGAGCAAGAGTTTATCTTCACGGAAGGCTCGTTGTTTATCACTCTTGAAGGTGACGTACGCTTCGAACCAAACCGCAACCTAGACCACACGGTTAGCGAAGACATCGTCAAATCGATAGTGGTGACATCTAGCGATGGCGATGTAGATGTTGAAACGGCTACGGTTGTACTGACCATTACTGATGGCGATATTCCAACCATCGAATCCGTACCAAGTGTGATTCTGTCTGAAACACAACTTTCTGATGGCTCGACACCAAGCGGCAGTGCGGTGAGCCAAACCGAGACTATCTCGTTTACTCACCAAAGTGACGATGTTGAGAAGTTCCGAATCGAACCGACGGAGTTCAATGTCGGCGGAGCGTTAACGTCGAGTAACATTGCGGTTGAGCTTAAAGAAGACCCAGCAGACTCAGGCATCTATGTCGGCTTCATTGATGACGCTGGTACGGAAGTACCAGTCTTTACCTTGAGCTTCTCCGGTACTACGTTAGGCGAATACACCTTCACACTACTTGAAGCGCTAGACCATGCCGATGGCTTAGATAACAACGAACTGACCTTCGATTTGCCAGTTTATGCAGTGGATTCAGATGGTGATGATTCATTGATGTCTCCGCTGTCGGTGACCATTGGTGATGACGTCCAAATCATGGCGAACGGTACGTTAGATATCACTGAGCCGAATTTAGCTGACGGGACGGTGACCACCAACACCATTGATGTAATGACGGCGCAAAGTGCCGATGGCGCAGTGATTACCCAGTTCACCTATGACGGTGGCACGGCTCAAACTCTAGATCCAACAATCACAGGTGAGCAGAAATTTACGTTCACTGAGGGTGATGTGTTCGTCACCATTGAAGGTAACGTGCGTTTTGAGCCGAACCGTGATTTAGACCACGAGAGTGGCGATATCGTTAAATCTCTCGTCTTCACGTCAAGCGATGGCGATGTGGATGTTGAAACGGCCACTGTCACACTGACGATTATTGATGGTGATATCCCAACCATAGAATCTGTTCCGAGTATTACGTTGGCAGAGGCGGGACATGCAGATGGCTCTTCTCCAATCATTGGGGCAGTGAGTCAAACAGAAACCATCTCGTTCACGAATCAAAGCGATGATGTTGAGAAATTCCGTTTAGAGCTAAGTGAGTTCAACAGTGATGACTCATTGAAATCCGATGGCCTGCCAATTGAGTTGAAAGAGGACCCTGCAGGCTCAGGTAACTATGTTGGTTTTACAACTAGTGCCTCTAATGTAGAAACACAGATTTTCACATTAAGCTTTAGCGCTGCGACTCTGGGGCAATATACCTTTACGCTGTTGGAGAATATCGACCACGAGGATGGTCGTGGCAATAACGACTTCACGTTTGAACTACCAGTTTACGCGGTGGATACCGACGGTGACGATTCGTTAATGTCACCGCTATCGGTGACGATTACTGATGATGTTCAAGTGATGGTGAGTGGTTCGCTTAGTATCGAAGAGCCTACTGTCGCCGATTTGGCTGCAGGTACGCCAACGACATCAGTATTTGATGTATTACCATCCGCGAGTGCCGATGGTGCGAGCGTGACTCAATTACCTATGACGGCACCGCTTATTCTCTAGACCCGAATGATGCGATCGAGCAAGAGTTTACTTTCACCGAAGGCTCACTGTTTATCACGACTCAAGGGAAGTCCGCTTTGAGCCGAACCGCGATTTAGACCACTCGGGTGGCGATATCGTTAAGAGCATCGTGGTGACGTCCAATGATGGCGATAATGACGTTCTTACCTCGACAGTGGCGCTTACGATTACGGACGGCGATGTGCCAACCATTGACGTCATTCCTCCAATCTCACTATCTGAAACGAATCTAGCCGATGGCTCTGATCCATCTAACTCTGTGGTCAGCGACACCAAAGTGATTCAGTTTACTCATGAAAGTGACGATATTGAGTCTTTCCGTATCGAGCCAACAGAGTTCAATACTCTAGGTACGTTAACATCAAACAACTTGGCGGTTGAGCTAAAGAAGAGCCTAACAGTGCTGGCGATTACATCGGTTTTGTGAAAGATGCGTCGGATGTTGAAACCAACGTCTTTACCATTAGCTTCTCGGATACAAATCTAGGGCAATACACCTTCACGCTACTTGAAGCGCTTGACCACGAAGATGGTCTGGTGAATAACAGTTTGAGCTTTGACCTGCCTGTTTATGCAGTAGACAGCGATGGCGATGATTCTTTGGTTTCTCAGTTAAATGTAACCATCGGTGATGATGTTCAAATCATGCAGGATAGTACGTTAGATATCACTGAGCCAAATCTTGCAGACGGCACAATCACAACCAGTACCATCGATGTGATGCCAGAACAAAGTGCCGATGGCGCGACGATCACTCAATTTACGTATGATGGTCAAACTCGAACATTGGATCAAACTGACAATGGTGAGCAGCAATTTAGCTTCACAGAAGGTGAGTTGTTTATCACTCTTGAAGGTGAAGTACGCTTCGAACCAAACCGCAATCTAGACCACACGGTTAGCGAAGATATTGTGAAGTCGATTGTGGTGACATCCAGTGATGGCGATGTGGACGTTGAAACCGCGACGGTTGTTCTGACCATTACCGACGGCGATATCCCAACCATCGAATCCGTACCAAGCGTGACGCTATCAGAAACACAGCTTGTCGATGGCTCGACACCAAGCGGCAGTGCGGTGAGCCAAACCGAGACTATCTCGTTTACCAACCAAAGTGATGATGTTGAGAAGTTCCGAATCGAACCAACTGAGTTCAATGTGGGTGGTGCGTTAACGTCGAACAACATTGCGGTTGAGCTTAAAGAAGACCCAGCAGACTCAGGCATCTATACCGGCTTTATTGATGACGGTGGAACGGACGTTCCTGTCTTCAGCTTAAACTTCTCCGGTACTACGTTAGGTGAATACACCTTCACACTGCTTGAAGCATTAGACCATGCAGATGGTCTCGACAATAATGATCTGACGTTTGAATTACCAGTCTATGCCGTCGATTCTGATGGTGATGATTCCTTGATGTCTCCGTTGTCTGTGACCATTGGTGATGACGTCCAAATCATGGCGAACGGCACGCTGGATATCACCGAGCCGAATTTAGCTGACGGTACGGTGACGACCAATACGATTGATGTAATGACGGCGCAAAGTGCCGATGGCGCAGTGATTACCCAGTTCATTTATGACGGTGGCACGCCTCAAACCTTAGACCCAACAATCACAGGTGAGCAGAAATTTACGTTCACTGAGGGTGATGTGTTCGTCACCATCGAAGGCAATGTGCGCTTTGAACCGAACCGTGATTTAGACCACGAGAGTGGCGATATCGTTAAATCTCTCGTCTTCACGTCAAGCGATGGCGATGTGGATGTTGAAACGGCCACTGTCACACTGACGATTATTGATGGTGATATCCCAACCATTGAATCGGTGCCAAGCATCGCGCTTTCTGAAGCAGATTTAGCGGATGGCTCGTCACCAATCATGGGGGCCGTGAGTCAAACAGAAACCATCACTTTCACTCATCAAAGCGACGATGTAGAGAAGTTCCGCCTAGAGCCTAGTGAGTTTAATAGTGATGACTCATTGAAATCCGATGGTCTGCCAATTGATCTGAAAGAAGATCCTGCAGGCTCAGGTAACTATGTTGGTTTTACAACTAGTGCCTCTAATGTAGAAACACAGATTTTCACATTAAGCTTTAGCGCTGCGACTCTGGGGCAATATACCTTTACGCTGTTGGAGAATATCGACCACGAGGATGGTCGTGGCAATAACGACTTCACGTTTGAACTACCAGTTTACGCGGTTGATACCGACGGTGATGACTCGTTAATGTCACCGCTATCGGTGACGATTACTGATGATGTTCAAGTGATGGCAAGTGGCGACCTGACGATTGAAGAGCCTACGGTGGCGGATTTGGCTGCAGGTACGCTAACGACATCCGTTTTCGATGTATTAACATCCGCGAGTGCCGATGGCGCGAGTGTGACTCAATTTACCTATGACGGCACCGCTTACTCTCTAGACCCGAATGATGCGACCGAGCAAGAGTTTACCTTCACCGAAGGCTCACTGTTTATCACTACTCAAGGAAGTGCGCTTTGAGCCGAACCGAGATTTAGACCACTCGGCTGGCGATATCGTTAAGAGCATAGTGGTGACATCGAGTGATGGTGATGACGACGTTCTTACCTCAACAGTGACGCTGACTATTACCGATGGTGATGTTCCGACCATTGACGTGATTCCGCCTGTATCACTGTCGGAATCCAGTCTTGGTGATGGCTCTGCGACAAGCAACTCTCCAGTCAGTGAAACGAAAGATATTCAATTCACGGAACAAAGTGATGATGTTGACCACTTCAGAATTGCGACTGATGAATTTAATCCGTTAGGTACTCTCACTTCGAATGGTTTGGAAGTCGAACTTCGCGAGTTCCCGGCTGACTCAGGGGAATACACGGGCTTTACGACTAACGCACTAAATCAAGAAGTTGAAATTTTCACCATCAACTTTGATGACGTTGTGTTGGGGCGTTACACCTTTACGCTACTTGAAGCGCTTGACCACGAAGATGGACTCGACAATAACACCTTGAGCTTTGATCTTCCGGTGTACGCGGTAGACAGCGACGGTGATGACTCAGTGATGTCGCCACTGACGGTGACCATCGAAGATGATGTTCAAGCATGAGCAATGGCATCCTGAATATCGAAGAGCCGACTGTCGCCGATCTGGCCGCAGGGTTGGTGACCACAACTACCATTGATGTGATGCCAGAGCAGAGTGCTGATGGCGCGACCATTACTGAGTTCACTTATGATGGTGGGACTCCACTGACGCTTGACCAAAACGATACTGGCGAGCAAGAGTTTATCTTCACGGAAGGCTCGTTGTTTATCACTCTTGAAGGTGACGTACGCTTCGAACCAAACCGCAACCTAGACCACACGGTTAGCGAAGACATCGTCAAATCGATAGTGGTGACATCTAGCGATGGCGATGTAGATGTTGAAACGGCTACGGTTGTACTGACCATTACTGATGGCGATATTCCAACCATCGAATCCGTACCAAGTGTGATTCTGTCTGAAACACAACTTTCTGATGGCTCGACACCAAGCGGCAGTGCGGTGAGCCAAACCGAGACTATCTCGTTTACTCACCAAAGTGACGATGTTGAGAAGTTCCGAATCGAACCGACGGAGTTCAATGTCGGCGGAGCGTTAACGTCGAGTAACATTGCGGTTGAGCTTAAAGAAGACCCAGCAGACTCAGGCATCTATGTCGGCTTCATTGATGACGCTGGTACGGAAGTACCAGTCTTTACCTTGAGCTTCTCCGGTACTACGTTAGGCGAATACACCTTCACACTACTTGAAGCGCTAGACCATGCCGATGGCTTAGATAACAACGAACTGACCTTCGATTTGCCAGTTTATGCAGTGGATTCAGATGGTGATGATTCATTGATGTCTCCGCTGTCGGTGACCATTGGTGATGACGTCCAAATCATGGCGAACGGTACGTTAGATATCACTGAGCCGAATTTAGCTGACGGGACGGTGACCACCAACACCATTGATGTAATGACGGCGCAAAGTGCCGATGGCGCAGTGATTACCCAGTTCACCTATGACGGTGGCACGGCTCAAACTCTAGATCCAACAATCACAGGTGAGCAGAAATTTACGTTCACTGAGGGTGATGTGTTCGTCACCATTGAAGGTAACGTGCGTTTTGAGCCGAACCGTGATTTAGACCACGAGAGTGGCGATATCGTTAAATCTCTCGTCTTCACGTCAAGCGATGGCGATGTGGATGTTGAAACGGCCACTGTCACACTGACGATTATTGATGGTGATATCCCAACCATAGAATCTGTTCCGAGTATTACGTTGGCAGAGGCGGGACATGCAGATGGCTCTTCTCCAATCATTGGGGCAGTGAGTCAAACAGAAACCATCTCATTCACGAATCAAAGCGATGATGTTGAGAAATTCCGTATAGAGCCAACCGAATTTAATACAGATAACTCACTCAAATCAGATGGCTTGATCATTGAAGTTCGTGAAGAGCCAACGGGCTCGGGCAGCTATATTGGTTTTACAACAAGTATCTTGAATGTCGAAACTACGGTGTTCACTCTCGATTTCAGCAGCTCCACTTTGGGTGAATACACCTTCACTCTTCTGGAAGCGATTGACCACACACCAATTCAAGGCAATAACGACCTAACATTTAACTTGCCAGTTTACGCGGTTGATACCGACGGTGATGACTCGTTAATGTCACCACTATCGGTGACGATTACCGATGATATTCAAGCTTTAGTCGCTGGCTCATTGACAGCGAAAGAGCCATCAACAGGTATTGAAACATCCAATACTGTTGACCTTATGCCGGACAGCAGTGCGGACGGAGGGACATTAACGAGCTTCAGCTATGATGGGGAGGCTTTACAAACTCTTAATCAAAACATCGCAAGCGAACAGTCGTTCACTTATGACGAGGGTACGCTATACGTCACTATAGACGGAAACATGCGATTTGAACCTGTGTCAGACCTCGATCATTCTGGTGGCGATATCGTCAAAACTATCTCGGTTAATTCAGTCGATGGAGATGGGGATATTGTCAGCACCTCTGTGTCGCTGAGGATAGAAGATGGCGATGAACCAGTGATTGATCTTATTCCTTATGTTGCTCTGAATGAAGCAAGCTTAGCTGATGGTTCTGCCTCTACAGGGACAGCTGTCAGTGAAACCAAAGTCATTACGTTTACTGATGGTAGCGATGATGTGACGCACTTTAGGGTCGATAGCACGAACTTCAATTCGTCAGGCGCATTGAAGTCGAACGGCCTGACAGTGGAAATTAAAGAGCAACCTACTGATTCGGGGAACTATGTTGGCTTTATTTCCGGCGCTTCAAATGTTGAAACGAACGTGTTCACACTTGAATTTTCGAACAGCAATCTTGGTCAATATACATTTACGCTTCTAGAGGCTTTAGATCACGCTGATGGTAACCTTTCTAATACCTTAGATTTCGATATCCCTGTGATAGCGGTTGATGCCGACAACACCGATTCAGCATCGTCCTCTTTGAACGTCACCATTACCGACGACTTACAGCAAACGCAAGATCGTACTTTAAGTATTGTTGAACCTGTGACGACTTCAGGAGCAGGTGGTCCGCCAACTACAAGTATTGTCGATGTTATGCCTACAGAGAGTGCAGATGGTGCGACCGTTACCCAGTTTATGTATGGGGCAGATGGGCCGTTTACGCTTGTTCAAACTGATTTTACAGAGCAAGAGTTCTCAGTTGCTGACGGACGGTTGTTCGTTAAGTTGGATGGCTCGCTCCGTTTTGAACCAGATAGAGACCTTGACCACTCGAATGGCGATATTGTTCGAACCATTACCGTGACAACAAGCGATTTCGATAATGATGTTGAAACCGCAACGGTGACGCTTACTATCACGGATGGCGTTGATCCTGTTATCAACATTGTCCCTGACGTTTACTTATCTGAAGTGAACTTATCCGATGGTTCAATGCCGACGGCAGGGCCAGTTAGTTCAACTCATACCATCACTTACACAGAAGGGAGTGATGACCTGAGTCATTTCCGAATCGCTACGGATGAATTTAATTTTGGCGGGTTACTGAAATCAAACGGTATAGTCGTTGAACTGAAGGAGGAGCCAGCGGATTCGGGCAGCTACGTCGGATTCACCACAAACGGTTCCGGTGCAGAAACCGATGTCTTTACGATTAGTTTTGATAGTGTTAACAAGGGCCAATTTACCATTACCTTACTGGAAGCACTCGATCACCTTAATGGTCTCAATTACAACGATTTGAATTTCCGCTTGCCAGTTTATGCTGTCGATACAGATGATTCTGAATCAACAAGACGAGATGTCGTTGTGACCATTGAAGATGACATTCAGCAAATGCAGGATGGGATTCTTACGATCACAGAACCAAGCTCTGGCACGCCGACAACAGCAACGGTTGATGTTATGCCCTTGCCAAGCGCGGACGGCGCGACCATCACCGAGTTTACTTACGATGGTGGATTAGCCATTTCGCTCGATCAGACCGTGACGGGTGAGCAAGAGTTTACCTTTACTGAAGGCTCTTTGTTCGTCACGTTAGATGGTGATGTTAGGTTCGAGCCAAATCGAAACCTTGATCATTCTGCCGGGAATATCGTTAAAAATATCGTTTTCACTTCATCGGATTTCGATAACGATATCTTCATGTCGAGTGTTCGACTGACCATCATTGATGGTGAAGGGCCCGCGCTGAATGTAGTCCCCGGCGTTAACTTATCTGAAAGTAACTTAGCAGACGGATCTTCTCCTGACTCGGTGCTGATTAGTGAAACCAATACAATCACATCCATCGCTAGCAGTGACGACATTGCAAGAATTGTTGTCGACACGTCTCTATTTAACACTGCCGGATTAATCAAGTCGAATGGATTAGTGGTTGATCTAAGGGAAGAGCCAGCAAACTCTGGTGACTACTTAGCATTCACGACGGTTTCACCGGGCGTAGAGGTGCCTATCTTCACCTTAACGTTTGATAGTTCAAATCCAAGCATTTATACCTTTACACTACTAGAGCGACTAGACCATGCAACTGGCGATGGCAACAATGACATTACTTTCGATTTATCGGTTTATGCCGAAGACACCGATGGTGATGTGTCCGCTCCTAAGCAACTTGAAGTGGTTATTGGGGATGATGTTCAAGTGATGCAATCTGGAGACTTACTAGTCACTGAGCCAACCTCGGGCACGGCGAGCAGCAATGTGTTTGAAACTATAACGGGTCCAAGTGCAGATGGTTCAACAGTTACTAAATTTACCTATGATGGTGGGGCCGAGGTTCTTCTCGATCAAAATGATACTAATGAGCAAGTATTTGTTTACCCAGAAGGGACACTGTTTATTAAACTCAATGGTGATATTCGCTTTGAGCCGAATAGAAACCTAGACCATGAAAATGGCGATATCATTAAGAACATCGTTGTTGCATCTCAAGACCAAGATCTCGATCTAGAAGACGCAACCGTTAGGCTAGTAATTAGTGATGGTGCTCCACCGACGATTGATATCATTCCACCAGTGAGCTTGAGTGAAGTGAACTTAGCCGATGGTTCTTCACCAAGTTTACCTGTGAGCCAAACAGAGCAGATAACCTTTACTGCGGGTAGTGACGACGTTAGCTATTTCCGTATTGCGACCAATGAATTTAATGTCGGCGGAGCTCTAACGTCTAATGGATTAGCGATTCAATTGAAAGAGGACCCTTCAGTTGCCGGTGGTTATATAGGATTTACTACGGAAGACCCTCTTCTTGGGCCAGAAGTTGAAATCTTTGAAATGAGCTTCTCATCGTCAGTGCTAGGCGAGTACACATTTACGCTCCTCGAAGAGATCGACCATGCGGACGTTCAAGGTAACAATGATCAACTATTTACCTTGCCTGTTTACGCGGTAGACACCGATGAAACCGATTCAGCAATGACACCACTCAGTGTCACCATTACCGATGACGTGCCTGAAATTACTGAGATAGAGGTTGGCAGCACCTTTGTTGTGGATGAAGAGGAGATTGGAACACCAACGCAAGCCTCGGGAAGTTTTGTGACGACCGAAGGAGCTGACCAAGTTGAAACTTACGAATTGAGAAATATCTCAATGTTGGAAGCGACGCTATCGTCTGGCAATGAAGGTATTAAGATCACTGAGATCACAGGTGCTGCTAACACGACCACCTACCAAGGTGCAACTGACCCTGGCGGAACGCCAATTTTCACATTAGTTCTGACTGATTATGGTGCTTACACATTTACCTTGCTTGGTCCTCTAGATCATGAGCTTAGCTCAGAGGCGAGAAATAAGCTGCCTATCTCCTTTGATGTAGTGGCTGTTGATAGTGATGGAGATGATTCCAACCAGTATCAATTACCAATTCAAGTCATTGATGATATTCCGGAAATGACGCCGCCGACGGGTGAAGTGATTGTCGATGAAGATGACTTAGCGGGTATAGGCTCTGACCAATCTGAAGATACCGTCATTAATGGTTTGTTTACCATTGATGAAGGTGCGGATGGTGTTGTGTTGTATGAGTTGGTTAACCCTGATGCAGTGCTAACAGGGCTTACGTCTAATGGTGAAGCCCTAGAGTGGCTTCCGATTGTTGAGAGTGGTACGACATTTACCTACACAGCACAAACTGAGACAAGCAACGAGGCTGTGTTTGAGGTTGTGTTTGATACTACGGACAACAGCTATCAGTTTGAACTGTTTAAACCGCTCACACACCCTATAGCTGACGGTGAAAATAGCATACTGCTGAATTTCTCTGTCGTAGCCGAAGATTTCGATGGCGACCAGTCTAATGCAATCGCACTGGATATTACGGTCACCGATGACATTCCTCTAGTGACAACTCAGTCTATCTCTCGCCTAGAAGGGCAAAACTACAATGACTCTTTGGTTAATATGTTTGCGAGTGCAACAGACCCAGGTGCCGACGCTGCTGTGCTCACCCAAATAGAAGGTATTTCAAATAGTGGTGTTGATATCGTTTTCAGGAGAGGAACGAGTGGAGCATTTAGTGATAGTTATGACCTGAACTTAGGGCGCCAGCAGGTTCGTGTTTATGAACAAACCGATGATGGAAGTGGAGGAACAGTAGAGAGAGAGTTGGGTCGCTTGCGTATAAACTCGAACGGTGAAGTCGAATTTAGAGCAAATGGTTATCTAGATCATGACGGCGATGAGATCAACTTCTCGATCAACGTAATTGCAACCGATTCGGATTTAGATACCTCAGAAACGCCACTGAATATTACTATCGTTGATCAGGACTCAACGGCTGTGTCGCTGAAAGTGACGACAACGGAGGATATTGGTCGTGATGCATCAATTGATTATGCAGCGGGTAGTGAACCAACAGACCTAGAAAACACCTTTGATAATCAAGACGGTCTACCTGATGCACCTGCTCAAGTAGCATTGCAAGTAAACTTGTACGACCAAGATAACACAGAGGCGATCGGCCAACTGAAGATCTTCGATAATACAAACCATAGAGGTACATTCTATTACTTTGATGGTGCTGAATATGTGAAATTGTCGACAGATGTAGATGGAAACTATGTTCTAGATGGTGCAAATATCGTTCAGACTTTCATGCCTGATCCCGATGACTCAACTGAGCCAAAAGATGTCATAGCTACCATCGATAATCTTTATTTTGTACCAGACCGAAACTTTAGTACCGGTAATGGTGGAGCCACAATAAATTATGAATTGGAGATCGACAACAACGGGGTACCTGACCATACGGTAAGCTCCAACTTTAGAATTGATATTGAAGCCGTAGCAGATGAGGCTGAGTGGGATGATGCAAACAGCACTTATATTTATCTTCCTGATACAGACAGCATGGGTGCAGAGATTCCGGTGACGGAAGATGGAAATACCATCACTCTTAACCTCGAGGCTGATTCTCAAGATACTTCTCGCCCTGAAACACTCACATATCAACTTACTGTTGATGAAGGCGCTGGGAAGTTCACTCTATTGGATAGCTCAGGTAACCCGATAGGGCCTGTTGGAGGCCCATATGTTATTGATGCGGCAAATATCAATAGCACAGTCGTCGACCCGATTGATAACTTCTCGGGCACCATTAGCTTTAAAGTAGTAGCTTTGACGGAAGAAACCCGTAATCCATTCCTAGATGGCGATAATAGCGGTGCTAACAGTAAACAGGTTGCCACCTCTGAAGAACGAATATTAGTTATTGATGTACTTCCAGACGCCGACTTAGGCACCTTAAGCGTGAATCGCAAAACCATCAATGAAGATAATATTCTCGATCCAGATACTGTTGGAGATCCTAGCAATAGAGTCGCGTTCACTCTTGATGAAGTGATTACGATGACACCATCTGAAGATTTGGATACGTCGGAAACTCTATACGTACGCATCAATAATATCACTCAGGGGGCTGGGCTTTATTTACTTGGGACCGATACCCTTGTACCAACCGTGACAATTGAGGGTGTCGATTATCAAGAGATTCTTTACTCTGAACTTGCCAACGTAGAAGTGATACCCAAAGAGCACAGTAATGAAGACTTTAGTTTTGATGTGTTAGGTGTTGTCAAAGACAAGGCAGATCTTTCAACGGGTGAAGTAGTTGATGAAATCACATTTGGTCCTAAAACAGTCAACGTTGAGGTCATTGGTGTTGCTGATGTGCCATTTGGTGGCACTAATGGTACCGATTGGGAAGAGTTTACAGATGGCGGTGTGAGTGGGGTACAAACCACAATCCAAGAGAGTCAAAGCGGAGATAACTACGCTGTTCTAGATTTCACGGTGTTGTCTGGTGAGAGAAAACCAGATGACCCGGCTGATGATCCTCTTGTCGGCGATGGTTCCGAATCGATAACTGTTATTCTATCAGGTATCCCTGAGGGCGTGGTAATCGAAGACGGTGATGGTACGGTTATTGACCTAAATTTCGTTGGGTATGAAGATGACATTAACGGAAACCCTGATTTAGATAAACCAATCTATGAAGCGAATATCACAGAGGAAGGTATTACTTCTGGTATCCGAATTCGTCCGATTGACTCGTCGACAGAAAATATTCATATCAAGGGGCAGATTGTCGTTACCGAGAACGATGGACACACCTTAACGTTTGATCAAGAAGTTCGAGTGTTGGTTGAACCTAGAATCGACACTTCTGCAACCTATAGCAACACCACAACCGGTGATGAAGACACCGCTATTAATATTGATTGGCATCCACAAGGTGATGATTACATTGATGATGACGAACATTTCACTTCAATTACCATTAATGGCATTCCAACGGATGTAGTCGCGGTGGTCAATGGTGATGTTACGGTCGATTCCAGCACGGCCGGCACCCTAATCATTACACCGAAAGACACCTCACAGACACCGGAGCAATTTACTCAGATTGCTTTGGCGAACAACTTTATCCAAATGACACCACCAGAAAACTCAAGCGTCGACTTTACGCTGACAACCGTCGTTGAGATGGAGGAGAGAGATTTCGAGTACACCGACGATGCGATTGTTGGTGAGGGCGGCCGAGTAGTTGCTAATCCAGCAATTACAGGCACCATCACAGTACAAGTTGTGCCTGTTGTGGAACCTAAAGATCCAGATCCAGATGGAGATGGAGATGGAGTTGACGATAACTTTATCGTTTTCTCCAATGAAGACGGTAGTGGTGAGTTAACATCAATTACATCTGATGCTGCGGGTGTAATCAAATTCACAACCAATAGTGATAACCAAGCCGTAGATGGTGGTGGTATTGAGATCTTGGATGGTGAGTACGTTATCCGTTACAAAGAAGATGATGTCTCTCCTGTATTTCCTATCAACGAAGTCGTTAACGAGGTCGTGGTTCAGTTGACTACGACGTCTGATGGCGCGTTACCAGAAGATGTGTTGAGTCAACTGCTCGTGACTGGTGCAGTGTATGAGGGGGATGGCCGTTGGGTAGTCACAGATGAAGATGCATTTACGATTAGCGCACCAGAAGGCTTAGATCTAACAGCGCCATATGATGATGGTATCTCGACTAACACTAGCAGCATTAAGATGACGGTGTTTACTCAAGTTGAAGACTTGGGGGACGAATTGGGTGACCAGAATTCTGCGATTGCTCCAAGAGAGGGTAATGTTATTTTGACCTTCCCTGAAGAGATCGTTGGTGGAGGAGAAATTGCTGCTGATATCGCTGCAACTCCGAACCAGACAATCGACGCGATTGAAGATACTCAGCTCATGCTTGGTGACGCGCTTGAAAGTATCATTACTTTCAGTGGTGGCGATGTATTTAACGACGAAATTACCATCGTTATTGATGATACCGTGTTTCTTGACCCATCAGACCTTACCCAAACACTTAACATCAGCATCGGTGGTAGTGGTGAGATTGACTTCGTTAACGGCGAATATGTGTATCAGTCCACTTTGGTACAAGGTGTAACGCCAGACTTCTCTGATTTGGTGCTGAACTTACCCGCTGACTACTCTGGTGACTTTGAATTGCCATTTACGGTGATTACCAAAGACCTCATCTCTGGTGATGAAAATGTACTTGATACAAGCGCCATTATTAAAGTCTCCGCAGTAACTGACGTAGCGCCAACTATTTCTGTAGATATCGCGGGTTCTTTAGATGACTCGTTGGATCCCGTTGATATCGATGGTCAACCGGGGGCTGAAGCTGTGGGGTATGAAGACACCTATATTGTGCTTGATTTCTCGGGTTCGCTTGCAGACCAAGTTAATGGTGTTGAAGGCGGTAATGAGCGCTTCACCGATATTACTCTAACCTTAACTGACACAAGTAATGGTGAATTTTACAGTGATACTGGAACGCCATTGGGCACATCTATCTCTTTCACCGAAAGTGAAATTGAAAATGGTGCCTTGTCAGGCGTGTTGTTTAAACCGAAAGAGAACTTCCCGACTTATGATGACGTAACTGGTGCTGATGTCAGTACTGTGAACGTTACTGTGACAGGTAACATTTTAGATACGGCGACCTTCAATCAAGATATTCCTGACACAACTGAGGATGCCATAATCGAATCTTTCTCAACGTCGGTTAGCTTTGACGTAGTTCCTGTGGTGGATGATATTGCGATCACTGGTCCTGGAACGAACGCAGATGTCATTGAAATAACGGGTAGTGAAGACCAAGAGATTTCACTCGCTGGCTCAAGTCCAGTGTCGATTGCTTTGACGGATTTAGATGGTTCGGAAGAGTTTGTCTCTATCAAGTTTACTGATGTCCCTGATGGCTTCCAATTCAGGGTAGATAACTCCTCAGACTTCACGGTTAAGAATAATGGTGGAGGCGTGTGGAGTGTCCAATTACCTTCAAGTGTCTCGAATTCATTCGATTTGAGCGAAATATCGGTACTGCCTCCGAAAGATTTCAGCGGTACTTTTGAGTTTGGTGTTGAGGTGTTTACGCAAGAATCTTTGCTCGGTGTACCAACTAACGCAGGCACTCTGCCAAGTTTCCAAGTGCATGTACTTCCTGTAGGGGACGATATTGATACGGATCCGACTGATTCGGTAGTCGGTTTAGAAGGCGAAAATATTGATATTGAAATCAACACGACTATTCTGGATAACGCATTTTCAGCATCGGGGAGTGGGACTTATACTGAAAACTCGCCAGAAACCATCCGTGTTGTGGTCAGCAATGTTCCACAAGACGCGTCAATTTTGCATCCGGATGGAACAACACTAGGTATTTACGATTCAGACTCTGATACATGGACGTTAGACGTAGATGCAACAGCACTCGATAAGATCGTGTTTAACTCCGGTGAGCACAATTCAGACACAGGTAATGCGCTTGGTATTGATACACCGTTGTCTATTTCTGTTCGCTCAGTAGATACAGATGCGGATAACACTGAGTATTTAGGGGCGGAAACCATTTTCAGTGTCGACTTGGTGGTTGATCCGATCAATGACCAACCAACCTTTGTCAATATTGAAAACTTAGAGACGCCGGAAGACACCTCTATTGCATTGAGTGATATGCCTGGCTTTAAGATCGAGGACCCAGACGCCGTTTATGATGATCCGAACTCGATTTACACACTAACATTATCGGTCGATCAAGGTACGTTGACTTACACCTCTTCAACAGGTGTTACCTCTACGCCAACTAGTGGCAGCGCCATTGTTCTCTCTGGAACTTTGGCCAATATAAATACTGCTCTGGATACAGGTAGTGTCAGATTCGAATTGGGTGCGGATGAGAATTACCTAAATCAAGGAGGTGTTGCGACAGTCACTGCCACTGTTGATGATGGTGGTAATAACGGTCTGATTGATGCTGGAGATCCGAATACTGCTCAAACCAATCAAACGACCTTTACCATTAAGGTAACGGAAGTGAATGATCTGCCAGTGGCAACGGACATCGACTTGGGCACGATTGCTGAAGATGATCAAATCGTAATTAAAGCTGAAGATTTGATTGCCGCATCAAGCGATCCTGAAGGTGATAACCTGACAATAACCGATGTCAGTCTCACTTCGGGTCAAGGGCAGTTGGACTACTTTGAAAACAGTGGTGGTGTAGATGACCCGTCGATTACTGGCCCATATTGGGTTTTTGATGCCAACGATGAATACGATGCGACCAGTGGAAATATCAGCTTTACATATACCGTTCAAGACGATGGGCAAACCAATGGAGCTGATGACTTCCTAACAGACACCGGCGATTTGAGCTTAACTGTGACAGGTGTTAATGATTCGCCAATTATTAATGGTGACGGTGTCACGCCTGTCATTGACGAAGATGTCGAGCAATTGATTAGTGGTATTACCGTAGCAGACCCTGACTATGTAGGCGTTCATGCCGACGATTTCATGACGGTTACCTTGAGTGTCGATTTTGGTGCTTTATCGGTAACTCTGCCAGGAACAACCACTGTCACTGTTAGCGGGCAGGACACAAGCTCAATCATACTGGAAGGTACACCGGCGGATATCAATGCAATCATTAATACACCAACCAACCCTGTTGGCGTGTTTGTGAATACGCAATATATCCCATCGAACAGTATTCAGTTACAAGTGGTAGCTCAGGATAGTGGTAATCCATCTGGCATTATTATCGAAACACCACCAGAAGAGTTTACGATACAGGTGACACCAGTGGCTAACGCGCCAACGTTATCGATTGACCCTGCGTCTAACTACGTAAGAAACATCACTGCGAGCCAGTCGGTGAGTAATAGTGGTGTTCCTTTGGTTGGCATTATCGCAGCTCTAACAGACGTTACAGAAGAGCTAACGCTACATATCAGTGATGTGCCTGCGGGTGCTCAAATCACCAGTGACGTTGGCTCCGTAACGGATCTTGGTGGTGGGGTATGGATGGCGACCGCTGATGCAATTGAAAGTTTGCAGGTGGTTGGGCTTTCTCAAACACCAGGTAGCTACACGCTTAAAGTTGAGGCGGTTTCTGAAGAGCTAGATAACAACGATACAGCCATATCGACGGCAATCGATCTAAACGTGAACATTGTGTCAAACGCGGTAGATATTAATTTGGCTGGTGAGACCGATGATGTGCAGTTACTGGCTGGGGCTAATGCAACAGATCTAACGGCGGGCTCAGGTAATGACCGACTTGAAGGCGGAGCAGGTGATGACACCCTTATCGGCGGTGATGGCAACGATACGCTCATTGGTGGCGGAGGTTCGGATATCTTGACCGGTGGTGATGGTATGGACTCGTTTGTTTGGCTGAACATTGAGGATGGTGTCGAAGATACGATTACTGACTTCAATTTAGCCGAAGGTGACCAGATTGACCTACGTGAGGTATTACCTGAACTGAAAGACGCGAATGTGAATATGGCGACATTGCTTCAGCATGTTGATGCCAAGCTAGAAGGGAATGATGTTGAGTTAACCATCAACCCTGATGGCTTAGGTACAACAGAGCAAGTGATTGTGGTTGAGGACCTCGCGCCTCAGTTGACGTTAAGCGGCACCATGCCTTCAGATATTCTGGACGCACTCGTACAGCAGAATGTTATTACTCATGGGTAGTTTTCCGCTCTGATAAGCTCGATAGCCAGAGCGGATTAAAATAAATGAAATAGGCCAGCAATGCTGGCCTATTTTTTATCTAGAAGACTAGGGCGTGTTGATCTTTCGTGAGTGTTTTTTGAACAGCATGGTAAAGAGTTATAATTTGCTTCGCCAAAAGTAAAACCATAACCAATACCATGCCAAGAACAATGCTAACTGATATTCGCTGGGAACTGCTACTCCAAGTTATGAAAAGTACAGGTCGTATTTACGATAAAACTGAACATCGAATGACATTTGAAGGAATACTTTATCGAATGAGAACAGGTATTCCTTGGCGAGATCTACCCTCTGAGTTCGGAGAGTGGAGTACCGTTTACAGACGATTTAATCTTTGGTCAAAGAAAGGGATTTTAGATAATCTTTTCAAAAGCTTATCTAACATGGCTGATTTTGAATGGGTATTTCTTGATGGCTCTATAGTTAGAGCACATCAGCATAGTACAGGTGCAGCTACTGAAAGTTCAGAGCAAATAGGAAAAAGTCGCGGGGGCAACTCAACCAAAATTCACTTAGCCGTAGATAGTGGTGGCCTGCCGATTTGCTTTGATTTATCAGAGGGACAACGCCACGATATAGTGCATGCCGAAAGCTTAGTTGAGCAACTCGATGAAGTTAATACCATCGTTTGTGATAAAGGATATGACAGCGAACCTTTCCGTATTTTGTTAAGGAACGTGGCGGAGAAACGGTAATTGCTAAACGCAATTACGGACAAGATATAGACAAAGACAGTATGGATTGGTGTTTATACAAGTATCGTCACTTGGTCGAAAATGCCTTTGGGAGAATTAAGCATTATCGAGCTATTTCAAGTAGATATGATAAGCTAGAAAGGAATTATGCCAGCATGTTATCGCTGGCATTCATGTTAATGTGGCTACCGATGTATTGTTGAACGCGAAATGTACAGCAAAGATCAACACGCCCTAGAAGACTAGAAGACTAGAAGACTATTTAAGAGAGTTGTGAATCAGGAACTCTTCTTCAACACCTTTCAGTTTCATCTCATCCATAATGAAGTTCACAGTGTTCAGCAAACGTTGCTCACCTTTAGGAATGAGGTAGCCGAATTGGCTGTTGGTAAATGGTGTTTCACAGCGAGCTGCTTCAAGGCGTTCGTCCGTCACTTGGTAGAATAGGCCTTCCGGAGTTTCAGTCACCATTACATCAACTTTGCCTTCCGCAACGGCTTGCGGTACATCTAAGTTGTTTTCGTAGCGAGTGAAGCTTGCATTCTGTAAATGAGCATCTGCAAACATCTCGTTAGTGCCACCGATATTTACGCCAACACGGACCGAAGATAGATTCACTTTCTCGATGCTGTTGTATTGTTCTGCTTTACCTTTAGCGACTAAGAAACACTTACCAAACGTAATGTAGCCTTGAGTTTGTTCTGCGTTTAGCTGACGCTGTATTTTACGTGTAATGCCTCCCATCGCGATGTCGTACTTATCGTCGTCTAGGTCGGTCAGCAGATCTTTCCATGTGGTACGAACAATCTTCAATTCAACGCCTAATTGCTCCGCGATGTGCTGTGCAACATCGATATCGTAGCCAGAGTAGCTTTTACCATCAAAGTAAGAAAATGGCTTGTAGTCGCCAGTGGTGCCCACACGAAGGGTACCGGATTTTTGAATGTCTTCTAACTGGTCAGCTTGTGCGACACCAGAAAGTGCCAGAGCAATGGAAGCAAGTAATAGTGATGTTTTTTTCATTGTAATTATCTGTTGTGTTTGTGTTGTCATTCAAAGTAACAGAAACAATCCGAGAAAGAGATCAAACCATTGGAAAGGTTGGAAAATAAGATAAAACGAGGGCAGGAGATAGGCATTTCTATGGTTTGTGAGCATTAATCGAGATGCGTTTCATATTCTATTTTGATAAAGCGAAGGCAAATAAAAAGCCCATGTTATCGAATAACATGGGCTTCATTTTGGTTTAGCTGTTTAGCTGTTTAGCTATTTAGCAACTGACTCGTTGTTCATCTTAGCTGGAGCTTTAGATGCGTTAACCAGAAGGATACCAACGGTTAGTACCATCGAACCACATAGTAGGAACAATAAGCGTCCTGTTGGTTCGTTTGGAATCAGAGCCATTGCGAGGATACCGAAACCTGCCGTGCTGATAAGCTTACCAAGCATTGAACGCTGTTTAGTATCTAGGTTCTGCTGCTCTTCACCTTCCGCTACTAACGGCGTGTTCCAGTTAGTGAATAGTTGGTCAACTTCTTTCTCACGCTCTGGCGATAGGCCTTTGTAGAAGCGAGAAGTCATGATGAAGTAACCACCTGTGAACACTACATGAGCCGCTAGGCTTAGACCTACCTTCAAGTCGCTCCATTCACGGCCAGTCAGTGCTGTTTCTAGACCAAATAGGTTCTCGATGTCTTCTGCTTGAAGCGAAATACCGAAGATGTAAGAAACGAAACCACCTACAACTAGTGTTGACCAACCCGCCCAGTCTGGCGTCTTACGAATCCACATACCAAGTAGTACAGGGATAAGCATTGGGAAGCCAATCAATGCACCAACATTCATTACGATGTCGAATAGGCTCAAGTGACGTAGAGAGTTGATGAACAAACCAATCGAGATAATGATGATACCCATCATGATGGTTGTAAGCTTACTTACAATAACCAGCTCTTTTTGTGTCGCGTTTTTACGAACAATAGGGCTGTAGAAGTTCATCACGAAGATACCAGCGTTACGGTTCAAACCTGAATCCATAGAAGACATCGTTGCAGCGAACATTGCAGACATTAGAAGACCAACCATACCTGCAGGCATTACGTTTTGTACGAATGCTAGGTAAGCAGCATCACCCGCTTTATCGCCCATTGATGCGTATTGATCCGCAAACTCAGGCATGAATGCACTTACGTACCAAGGTGGTAGGAACCAAATTAGTGGGCCAACAACCATAAGGATACATGCTAGGCCTGCCGCTTTACGTGCGTTTTCACTGTCTTTTGCACATAGGTAACGGTAAGCATTGATGCTGTTGTTCATTACACCGAACTGCTTCACGAAGATGAATACAACCCAAAGGATGAAGATGCTCATGTAGTTTAGGTTGTTACCTAACATGAAGTCGCCGTCGAAGTTAGCAACGATGTTAGTTAAGCCGCCACCGTGGAAGTAAGCTGCTACCGCACAAGTGATTGTCACGGCCATGATTACAAGCATTTGCATGAAGTCAGAAGCAACAACCGCCCAAGAGCCGCCCGTTACTGCCATCAATACTAGAACCATACCCGTTACCACAATGGTAGCTTCCATTGGGATATTGAATACCGCTGCTACAAAGATAGCTAGACCGTTTAGCCAGATACCTGCAGAGATAAGGCTGTCCGGCATACCTGCCCATGTGAAGAATTGTTCAGACGTTTTACCAAAGCGCTGACGAATAGCTTCGATCGCCGTTACCACACGAAGTTGGCGGAACTTTGGAGCGAAGTACATATAGTTCATGAAGTAGCCAAAAGCATTGGCTAAGAATAGGATTACAATAACGAAACCGTCATTGAACGCGCGTCCTGCGGCACCTGTAAACGTCCATGCTGAAAACTGTGTCATGAAGGCAGTTGCACCAACCATCCACCACAACATTTTGCCGCCCCCTCTAAAGTAATCACTTGTTGAGGTGGTGAACTTACGGAACATCCAACCAATCGCGATTAAAAAGAAGAAGTAGGCGAGAACAACAAAAGTATCAATAGTCATCTTTTCAGCCTTTTAAATATCATAATTAACTGGGCTTAGATTAACGCGTACAAAGGTTTATTTGTACTACAATATGTCTTTAGTATGATCTAGGTCGCATTGATTTTTTCTTTAATATTAGTGGTTGAATTAAATTATTGTTTTTAATGGTTTTAATTAGTATCTAATTTTGGTTTTGTTTGATGTTTAACGACCCAGTAAATGTACATATGTATTACAATATAAACCAAAAAACAATAACAAAGGTCACCCATAAGATTTTAGTTATAACCGTAACAAATGTGCTACAAATGAGCCCAGTTTTGCGACAGCTCTCATAATTAAAATTACGACATAATTATCAACCATCACGTGGTTAACGCAGAGGTAGCTTGTTGTTTTTAAGTGCTTATTTGATTCTTATGAGCTGGAGCACGCCCATAGTTTCTTTTGATTTCAATATCAGTGAAGGTAACTAGTATTTTGTTCGAATAGTGCTCTTAAAATGCAAGCTGGCTACTCATTTGAGAGTTGGGGCCTAGCAATAGTGAATTAAAGTGGTCAATAAGTAGGGGGAAGTGGTGGAGCGCTTAGGAGAAAGTTAAAGTGGTTCGTGGTGAATTAGATGTAGCGTGGTGAATTAGATGTAGATAGGTTTGTACGACAAAAGCTAGGGGCTTTAGCATATATTAGCGCTTGAGTGTAAATGACCATACCAACGCCTAGTGGGAGCGGTAAGCTAAAGCGTAGACAACAAAAAGCCCCACCGAAGTGAGGCTTTATCAGCAAATCTAAAACAGATTAAGCGTTAACGTGTTCAACTGCATTACGTACTAGTTTGCCTAGCTCGTCCCATTTACCTTCGTCGATAAGGTTAGTTGGAACCATCCAAGTACCGCCACACGCAAGTACAGAAGGGATAGATAGGTATTCGTCTACATTCTTCAAGCTCACGCCACCAGTAGGCATGAATTTAACAGGGTAAACCGCAGTTAGTGCTTTAAGCATGCCAGTACCGCCTGAAGGCTCAGCCGGGAAGAACTTCAACGTACGAAGACCCATTTCCATTGCTTGCTCAACTAGGCTTGGGTTGTTAACACCTGGTACGATCGCAACACCTTTGTCGATGCAGTATTGAACTGTACGAGGGTTGAAACCTGGGCTTACGATGAAATCAACGCCAGCTTCGATAGATGCGTCAACTTGCTCGTTAGTCAGTACAGTACCTGAACCAATTAGCATGTCTGGGAATTCTTTACGCATGATGCGAATCGCTTCGATTGCACATTCTGTACGTAGCGTGATTTCTGCACATGGCATGCCGTTTTCAACAAGTGCTTTACCTAGAGGGATAGCGTCTTCAGCACGGTTGATAGCGATTACAGGAATTACTTTTAGGTTTGCTAGTTGTTCATTTAATGTAGTCATGAATTCTTCCTCACGTTAAATGTGGGCTTGCTTTCAACTAAGCAAACCCTTGATTAATAGTTAAAGTGCGTAATTATAGAGACAGATCAGGCGTCGCTTCTAGAGGAATGATAGCACCTGGATGCTGAATCACAGTCCCTGCCACAGTATGACCTGCTAACGCTGCATCACGTGCATTGCCACCGCTTAAGCGCTTAGCTAGGAAGCCCGCGCTGAACGAGTCGCCAGCCGCTGTAGTATCAACAATGTTGTCTACTGGGTTTGGAGCAACGTACTGAGCGCTTTGGCTTTCAACTACTAGGCAGTCTTTAGCACCACGTTTAATGATGATCTCTTTCACACCAGATTCAGACGTACGTGCAATACACTGTTCAATGCTTTCGTCGCCGTACAACTCTTGCTCGTCATCGAACGTCAGTAGAGCCGTGTCTGTGTACTTAAGCATCTTCAAGTACCAAGAAATTGCTTCTTGTTGGCTTTCCCAAAGTTTTGGACGGAAGTTATTGTCGAAGAATACTTGGCCGCCTTGAGCTTTAAATTTGTCTAAGAAGTTGAATAGCTGCGTGCGTCCATTCTCTGTCAAGATAGCAAGCGTAATACCACTTAGGTAAACCGCATCAAAAGAGAATAACTTATCAAGTAGAGCAGGTGTGTCTTCCTGGTCAAACATGAATTTTGCTGCAGCATCATTACGCCAGTAGTGGAAACTGCGTTCACCAGTTTCATCGGTCTCGATGTAGTAAAGCCCTGGTTGTTTGTGATCAAGCTGAGCAATTAAGCTAGTGTCGATACCTTCCGCTTGCCACTTTTCTAACATGTCGGTACTGAATGGGTCAGTGCCTAGTGCTGTTACGTAGCTCGTGTTGATATCTTGCTCTTTTGTTAAGCGAGACAAGTAAAGTGCAGTATTTAGTGTGTCGCCACCGAAACTTTGCTTAAGCCCGTCTTGTTTCTTTTGTAGCTCAACCATGCACTCGCCAATGACCGCGATGTTTAATGATTTCATATGCTTACCTTAGCAACTGAGGTTGCGCTAGTTATTATTTTAGGAAATCTTCACGCGCAGGGTTGAAGATATCAAGAAGGATGCTGTCTTGCTCTAGTGCAACAGCACCGTGCATCATGTGTTTACGAGCGAAGTAAGCATCGCCTTCTTTAAGGACTCTCTTTTCGCCTTCAATCTCAGCTTCGAAGCTGCCACGAACTACGTAACCGATTTGGTCATGGATTTCGTGAGTATGAGGGTGGCCAATCGCGCCCTTGTCAAAACATAGGTGTACTGCCATTAGATCGTCAGTGTAAGCAACGATTTTACGCTTAATGCCGCCAGCAAGTTCTTCCCATGGGTTTTCATCTAGGATAAAGAAAGAGTTCATTGTGTATCTCCTAATCTGTTTAAATCTTTTAAGTGTTACTTAACTTGCATCCATCATAAGGGAATGAGCTTAATTGTAATACAATATATCTAAATTTGTGTGATATTGATCAAGCGATACTTTATATAGCGTAAATAAATCAACAACTTAATAAATGGCCAATATTTACCATTAGTTAGCTACATCAATGACTTATAGCTAATTGTGTGACTCTACTCATCATTTAGCGACGAATAGGTATAATTAAAGCTCATATTGTATTACTTTATATGGAGTTTGAAAATTTAATCAAAGTTTAAGCAGATAAACTCTTTATTGAGGGTGACAAAGAATATGACGACTAAACCAGTATTGTTGACTGAAGCAGAAATCGAGCAGCTTCATCTTGAAGTGGGCCGTTCTAGCTTAATGGGCAAAACCATTGCAGCGAACGCGAAAGATCTAGAAGCATTCATGCGTTTACCTATTGATGTCCCAGGTCATGGTGAAGCTGGGGGTTACGAACATAACCGCCATAAGCAAAATTACACGTACATGAATCTAGCTGGTCGCATGTTCTTGATCACTAAAGAGCAAAAGTACGCTGACTTTGTTACAGAATTATTAGAAGAGTACGCAAACAAATACCTAACGTTTGATTACCACGTACAGAAAAACACTAACCCTACTGGTCGTTTGTTCCACCAAATCCTGAACGAACACTGCTGGTTAATGTTCTCAAGCTTAGCTTACTCTTGTGTTGCTTCGACACTGACACAAGAGCAACGTGATAACATTGAGTCTCGCATTTTTGAACCAATGCTAGAAATGTTCACGGTTAAATACGCACACGACTTTGACCGTATCCATAACCACGGCATTTGGGCCGTTGCTGCTGTCGGTATCTGTGGTCTTGCTTTGGGCAAACGCGAGTACCTTGAAATGTCAGTGTACGGCATCGACCGTAACGATACTGGCGGCTTCCTAGCGCAAGTTTCTCAGCTATTTGCACCTTCTGGTTACTACATGGAAGGCCCTTACTACCACCGTTATGCAATTCGCCCAACGTGTGTGTTCGCTGAAGTGATTCACCGCCACATGCCTGAAGTAGATATCTATAACTACAAAGGTGGCGTGATTGGCAACACAGTACAAGCGATGCTTGCGACGGCTTACCCGAACGGTGAGTTCCCGGCTCTGAATGATGCTTCTCGTACAATGGGTATCACAGACATGGGTGTTCAGGTTGCGGTAAGTGTTTACAGTAAGCATTACTCTTCTGAAAACGGTGTAGACCAGAACATTCTTGGTATGGCGAAGATTCAAGACGCAGTATGGATGCATCCATGTGGTCTTGAGCTATCTAAAGCATACGAAGCCGCTTCTGCAGAGAAAGAAATCGGCATGCCTTTCTGGCCAAGTGTTGAATTGAACGAAGGCCCTCAAGGTCACAACGGCGCGCAAGGCTTTATCCGTATGCAGGATAAGAAAGGCGACGTTTCTCAACTTGTGATGAACTACGGCCAACACGGTATGGGTCACGGCAACTTCGATACATTGGGTATTTCTTTCTTCAACCGTGGTCAAGAAGTGCTACGTGAATACGGCTTCTGTCGTTGGGTGAACGTTGAGCCAAAATTCGGCGGCCGTTACCTAGACGAAAACAAATCTTACGCTCGTCAAACGATTGCTCACAATGCAGTTACGATTGATGAAAAATGTCAGAACAACTTTGACGTTGAACGTGCAGACTCAGTACATGGTTTACCTCACTTCTTTAAAGTAGAAGACGATCAAATCAACGGTATGAGTGCATTTGCTAACGATCATTACCAAGGCTTTGACATGCAACGCAGCGTGTTCATGCTAAATCTTGAAGAATTAGAATCTTCGTTATTGTTAGACCTATACCGCTTAGATTCTGAAAAAGGCGGCGAAGGCGAGCATCAATACGACTACTCACACCAATATCAAGGTCAGATTGTTCGCACTAACTTTGAATACCAAGCAAACAAAGAGCTAAACACTCTAGGTGACGATTTCGGTTACCAACATCTATGGAACGTGGCAAGCGGTGAAGTGAAGGGCACAGCACTTGTAAGCTGGCTACAAAACAACACTTACTACACTTGGCTAGGTGCAACGTCTAACGACAAGGCTGAAGTTATCTTTACTCGCACTGGCGCTAACGACCCAAGCTTCAACCTACGTTCAGAGCCTGCATTCATTTTACGCAGCAAAGGCGAAACAACACTGTTTGCTTCTGTTGTTGAAACGCATGGTTACTTCAACGAAGAATTCGAGCAATCTGTAAGCGCACGTGGTGTTGTGAAAGACATCAAAGTAGTGGCTCACACCAATATCGGTTCAGTAGTAGAAATTACGACAGAGAAATCAAACGTGACAGTGATGATCAGCAACCAACTTGGCGCGACTGACAGCACTGAACACAAAGTAGAACTGAACGGTAAAGTATACAGCTGGACAGGCTTCTACTCAGTAGAAACAATTTTAAACCCAGAATTAGCAAGCACAGCAGAGCAGGGGAAATAATAATGAGCTATCAACCACTTTTACTTAACTTTGATGAAGCAGCAGAGCTTCGTAAAGAACTTGGCAAGGATAGCCTTTTAGGTAACGCACTGACTCGCGATATTAAACAAACTGACGCTTACATGGTTGAAGTTGGCATTGAAGTTCCAGGTCACGGTGAAGGCGGCGGTTACGAACATAACCGTCACAAGCAAAACTACATCCACATGGATCTAGCCGGCCGTTTGTTCCTTATCACTGAGGAAACAAAATACCGTGACTACATCGTTGATATGTTAACTGCGTACGCGACGGTATACCCAACGCTTGAAAGCAACGTAAGCCGTGACTCTAACCCTCCGGGTAAGTTGTTCCACCAAACGTTGAACGAGAACATGTGGATGCTTTATGCTTCTTGTGCGTACAGCTGTATTTACCACACTATCTCTGAAGAGCAAAAACGTCTGATCGAAGACGATCTTCTTAAACAAATGATCGAAATGTTCGTTGTGACTTACGCACACGACTTCGATATCGTACACAACCACGGCTTATGGGCAGTGGCAGCGGTAGGTATCTGTGGTTACGCAATCAACGATCAAGAGTCTGTAGACAAAGCGCTTTACGGCCTGAAACTGGACAAAGTAAGCGGCGGTTTCTTAGCGCAACTTGACCAACTGTTTTCGCCAGACGGCTACTACATGGAAGGTCCTTACTACCACCGTTTCTCTCTACGTCCAATCTACCTGTTCGCAGAAGCGATTGAACGTCGTCAGCCTGAAGTGGGTATCTATGAATTCAACGATTCAGTGATCAAGACAACGTCTTACTCTGTATTCAAAACCGCATTCCCAGACGGTACATTGCCAGCGCTGAACGATTCATCGAAGACGATCTCTATTAACGATGAAGGCGTTATCATGGCAACGTCTGTGTGTTACCACCGTTACGAGCAGACTGAAACTCTGCTTGGTATGGCTAACCACCAACAAAACGTTTGGGTTCATGCTTCAGGTAAAACATTGTCTGACGCTGTTGAAGCCGCTGATGAAATCAAACCATTCAACTGGGGTAGTCTGTTTGTAACCGACGGCCCTGAAGGTGAGAAAGGCGGCGTTAGCATTCTTCGTCACCGTGACGAGCAAGACGACGACACCATGGCGTTGATCTGGTTTGGTCAGCACGGCAGCGATCACCAGTACCACTCTGCGCTAGACCACGGTCACTATGATGGACTGCACCTAAGCGTATTCAACCGTGGCCACGAAGTGTTGCACGATTACGGCTTCGGTCGCTGGGTAAACGTTGAGCCTAAGTTTGGCGGTCGTTACATTCCAGAGAACAAGTCTTACTGTAAGCAGACGGTTGCTCACAACACAGTAACGGTTGATCAGAAAACGCAGAACAACTTCAACACAGCATTGGCTGAGTCTAAGTTTGGTCAGAAGCACTTCTTCGTAGCAGACGATCAGTCTCTGCAAGGCATGAGCGGTACAATTTCTGAGTACTACACTGGCGTAGACATGCAACGCAGCGTGATTCTTGCTGAACTTCCTGAGTTCGAGAAGCCACTAGTGATCGATGTATACCGCATCGAAGCTGACGCTGAGCACCAGTACGACCTGCCCGTTCACCACTCTGGCCAGATCATCCGTACTGACTTCGATTACAACATGGAAAAAACGCTTAAGCCGTTAGGTGAAGACAACGGTTACCAACATCTGTGGAACGTGGCTTCAGGCAAAGTGAACGAAGAAGGTTCTTTAGTAAGTTGGCTACATGACAGCAGCTACTACAGTCTAGTAACCAGCGCGAATGCGGGCAGCGAAGTGATTTTTGCTCGCACTGGTGCTAACGATCCAAACTTCAACCTTAAGAGTGAGCCTGCGTTCATCTTACGTCAGTCTGGTCAAAACCACGTGTTTGCTTCTGTACTAGAAACGCATGGTTACTTTAACGAGTCTATCGAAGCCTCTGTAGGCGCTCGTGGTCTGGTTAAATCAGTGTCTGTTGTGGGCCATAACAGTGTCGGGACTGTTGTGCGCATTCAAACGACATCTGGCAACACTTACCACTACGGTATTTCAAACCAAGCTGAAGACACGCAGCAAGCAACTCACACTGTTGAGTTCGCGGGTGAGACATACTCGTGGGAAGGATCATTTGCTCAACTGTAAATGATTAACATACATGCCGTTTAACAATGGCATGTATTGATGTGGTGCTTTGCGGGAACGAAGCATCACATTGAATTCAGTCGTGATTGCAAAATCGTTCGTTGATACCAACAACGACTGAATACATCGGGAATAAGTCAAACCGAGTAACTCACTGCGAGTTGCTCGGTTTTTTTATGCGTGCTGCTTTTATAAGGGGGGAGAGAAGAGGGAGGGCTACAGAGCTTCCCTTTTCCTTCGAATCCTTCAGAGTGGGCTAAAGTATAATTTAGGATTTAAAAATGAAGGGATTCAAGGATGAAGTGGTTATTGGCAATAGTTACGATATCTGGCGTCGCATTGGCGGCAGAAAATAACAGTGTTGAGGTGAGCAGTGAGCATTTTGTCCGTTATCAATACCAAGACAAAGTCAGCTATGGAAAGCTAGACAATGACGTTGTGTTACCGGTCAGCGGCGATATCTTTGGAGAATATTCGGTAGCAAAAAATTCGATCCCGTTAGAGTCGGTAGAGGTGTTACTGCCGACAAAACCAGAGAAAGTCTTCGCTGTCGGAATGAACTTCGCTAGCCATTTAGCCTCACCTGCCGATGCACCACCGCCGATGTTTCTTAAACTTCCTTCCTCTTTGACTCTCACGGGCGAAGTGATTCAAGTGCCAGCAAAAGCAAGAAATGTTCATTTTGAAGGCGAGCTGGTGGTTGTGATTGGTAGAGAGCTCAGCCAAGCCAGTGAAGAAGAAGCCGAGCAAGCGATCTTTGGTGTCACGGTGGGCAACGATATTACGGAAAGAAGTTGGCAAGGCGCCGATTTACAATGGCTCCGAGCGAAAGCTTCGGATGGTTTTGGCCCGGTTGGCAACACAATTGTGCGCGGCGTTGATTACAACAATGTTGAGTTGACCACTCGTGTTAACGGCAAAGTGGTTCAACAAGAAAATACTTCGTTCATGATTCACAAGCCACGAAAAGTCGTGAGCTATTTGAGCCACTATTTTACCCTCAAACCGGGCGATCTTATTTTTATGGGAACACCAGGCAGAACCTATGCTCTGTCCGACAAAGATCAAGTGAGTGTCACGATTGAAGGAGTAGGGACTGTGGTCAACGAAGTGCGGTTCTGATGGTGAAAAATGTTTATTACGTTTCAACAAACGAAAAGCCTACTCACTGAGTAGGCTTTGGTCCTAACTAACCGTCTATTTTACGTTGTTTTTATTATTTAGATAAGGGCTTTTCTTGCTTTGGCTGCCACCCATTCGGAGAAGATGACCGTCACCAGAATCGCACAGAAAATCACAGTCACTTGAGGCCATGCCAGCATCGCCATCGATTCTTGCAATTTCAAGCCGATACCGCCAGCGCCGACCAAGCCTAAAACCGTAGACTCACGAATATTGATATCCCAACGGAACAAGCTCGTGCCGATGAAACTTGGCATCACTTGCGGAAGAATGCCGTAGTTCAATACCTGCAGCGGAGAAGCTCCGGTCGATTGGATTGCTGACATCTGTGTTGCGTTCACTTCTTCAATCGCTTCATACATTAACTTCGCCACGAAGCCAATTGAACGTAGCGCTATCGCAATGATACCGGCCAACAAGCCTGGGCCGATGATTGCTACCAATAACAATGCCCAAATTAACGAGTTAATTGAACGACTTGCCGCGATGATGAACAGCGCGATAGGTCTGATAAACGTCATGCTTGGCGTTGTATTACGTGCCGCTAAGAACGCTACTGGAAACGCGAGTACGATCCCTAACAGTGTGCCAAGTGTCGCGATGTTAATGGTGTCCCACAACGGGCTCCAAAGAGACTCCAAGTAGCTCCATCTTGGTGGCCACATACGTGAAGATATATCAGCAAATTGATTCGGTGAGTCGGTCACAAAGTACCAAATCGTATCTTTGTTCATGACTTGCCATGCGAATACTGTCAAAGCAACAAAGCAAAGCCAGCCCAGCCAAAGCATGAGGCTCTGTTTACTATCGTAACGCTGCCATTGGGTACGATTGATGGCGCTTGTCGGTGTTTCATTTAGCGTGCTCATTGGTCGTTCCTTACTGCACATGCTTACGGATGATGGTTGATAGGTATTCACACAACATCACAATCACGATAATAATCAATAGAATAGCGGCTGCTGCGCTGTATTCGTAACGGTCCATTGCTGTGTTTAACGTTGCGCCGATACCACCTGCGCCAACAATGCCAATCACGGCTGACTCACGAAAGTTGATGTCGAGTCGGTACATAGAAAGTCCGATGAAGCGCGGCATCACCTGTGCTTGAATTGCGTAATTCACCTGTTGTAACCAACTTGCGCCCGTTGCACGCATTGCGGTGAGTGGTGCTGGGTCAATGGCTTCAATTTCATCGGCAAACAGTTTTGCGAGAAAGCCGATGGTCGCGAAGGTGAGCGTGACAAAACCCGCAAACGTACCAAAGCCAAATAGAGCAACACACAGAATCGCTACGATGATTTCTTGTAAGCTACGAGCAACCGAAATAAACGCACGACAGAATAGGTAAACGGGAGTAGGGGCAAGGTTTTTCGCTGCGCCTAATCCGAATGGGATAGAAAGAAGGACACCCGCCACGGTCGATGTCAGGGTCATGGTTAAACTTTCAATCAAACCTTGTGAGATGTTGTTCCAACGGCCACCAAAATCTGGGTTCATGAAAGCCAAAATGAACTGCCAGCCGCGTTCGCTGCCTTCGTAAATTCGAGTCCAGTTGACGTGTACCGATTGAGTCGCAAGGTACAAGTAAACCGCGACAATGATGATTAAGCTCCAGCGCAGCCATGGGCTAGAAATAAGTGGCGGTTTTGTCCACTGTGTCGGGTATTGTTTGGAATTCTGTTTTCCTGACTTTAAATGCTGCTGAACTTGATTTGGATATGGTTGAGTCATATTGTTGCCTCAGACAGGCGAGGGCTCGTGATGATTAGGTCATCGGCCTCTTCTTCTGCTTGTTGACTCCAGTCTTCTTCACCGTAGATTTGCGTTAAAACATCTTCAGTGAGCAGGTTTGGTTTGTCATCAAATACGACACAACCCGCATTTAAGCCGACAACACGGTCAACAAACTGCTTTGCTAATTGAACATCGTGAATATTGATGATGGCAGGGAGCTGTTGCTCTGAACAAATCTCACTGATCAGTCGCATGATTTGGCGCGCTGTACGTGGATCAAGTGCGGCCGTTGGTTCATCAATCAACAGTAATTTCGGTTTCTGAGCAAGTGCACGTGCAATACCAACACGTTGACGCTGACCACCCGACAGAGCATCGGCCCTTTTATTGGCGTGTTCTAACAATCCAACACGGTCGAGTAGCGCATAAGCGGCTTGGATATCCGACTCAGGGAAACGACGAGTAAAGCTTTGCCAGAAATTCACGTAACCCAAACGTCCTGAAAGTACGTTTTCCATCACCGTCAAACGCTCAATCAGCGCGTACTCTTGGAAAATCATCCCGATTTCACGGCGTGATTGTCTCAGTTGTCGCTTAGACAGCGTCTCTAGATTGGTATTGGAAAAGATCACTTCGCCGCTGGTGGGCTCGGTGAGCCGATTAATACAACGGATAAGCGTTGATTTACCCGCACCAGATGGACCAATTAAACCAACCACTTCACCGGCATTGACCGACAAGCTAACGTTGGTAAGGGCTTTATCAGAACTGGAGTAGTGCTTGGTAAGCCCTTTAAGGGTAAGAGTAGACATAGAATTCCTATAAGAGCGGTGTACTAAGACTTCGCCTGAGACAGGCATGGAAAGTAAACCGGAAAGAGTGGTGAATAACTGCAGGCGATTACACCTGCAGTTAGTTTTATCGGTGTGTGATTGGCTTTTTAGTTCGGTTGAACTTAGCTACACGTGTAAGAGACTTTGTTTGCCGTATCGATAGTGCGGATCACTTCCCAGTGCTCTTTGTAAGTAATAGGAACGAACTGCGCTTCGCCGTTACGTTCAAATTCTTCTTGAAGCTTTGTGCCTTCCCAATCGAAAGTGAAGAACGCTTTTTGAATCTTCTCTTGCAGCTCTGGCGTCAGGTTGTGCGCTGTGCCGTAAGCGGTAGTCGGGAAGGTTTGAGATTTGTAGATGCTCTTGATTTGGTCTTCTTTCACAACATCGCGTGAAAGCATGCGGTTCAATACTGAGTTAGCAACTGCTGCAGCATCGTAATCTTTGTGCGCCACACCCAAAATAGAGTTGTCGTGTGCGCCAGAGAATGCTGGTTTGAAATCTCGGTCAGGTTGAAGTTGGTATTCAGCGTCCAAAATAGCAGAAGGTGCTTTGAAGCCAGAGTTAGACGTTTGTGATGTGAACGCTAGGTTCTTATCTTTTAGGTCTTCCACTTTCTCAATGCCAGAACCAGGGTAAGTGATGATTTCCATTTCGTAACCGAAAGAGCCATCTTCTGCAGCCATCATTGTGAATGGGGCAAAGCCTGCACAGTTAACCGCTAGTGGTGTAGAACCTGTGTTGAAACCTGCGATATGTAGGCGACCTGAACGCATTGCTTCAATTTGAGCAGCGTTATTTTGAACAGGGAAGAAACGAACCGTCTTTTCCGTTGTTTTTTCAAGGTGGCTCAAAAACTCGCTCCACACATCAGCGTATACTGCAGGATCTTCAACTGGCGTATAAGCAAAAATTAGCGTGTTTGGGTCAACCCATTGTGATTCATCTTGAGGAACATCAGCAACCAAGTTGCCAGAGCGATCTTCGTATCGTGTATCCATTGCTAATGCAGAACCAGAAAAAATCAGCGCAGCAGTAATAGCGCTCTTAAGCGTGAGATTTGTTTTTGTCGGTTTCATTATTTCAGTCCAATTGAGTGATTTCTTGGGAAGGGAGTATAGAAATCGAGGATGACAGAACCGATGCGTTTTGATGACGGATTTATGAATGGTGTAACATAATGTTTCTAGCTGTGTGGAATTAGATGAGTTATAAGTATTTGATTCATTGAGTAAATTAATAGAGCACGACTCGTTGCTAATTTACTCAATTGGCGCTAGGTTGAAATCCTGTTATAGTGATCCTTAAATAATACATAAACATAACATATAAAATAAGTGAACTTATGGTTAGCACTTTTAATTCAATCTCGGGCTCGAAGCGCAGCCTGCACGTGCAAGTAGCGCGTGAAATCGCTCGTGGAATCTTGTCTGGTGAACTGCCACAAGGTTCTATTATTCCTGGTGAAATGGCGCTGTGTGAACAGTTTGGTATCAGCCGTACGGCACTTCGCGAAGCCGTTAAACTACTGACTTCTAAAGGTCTGTTAGAGTCCCGCCCGAAAATCGGTACTCGTGTAGTGGATCGCGCATACTGGAACTTTCTTGATCCTCAACTGATTGAATGGATGGATGGTCTAACCGACATAGACCAATTCTGTTCTCAGTTTTTAGGTCTTCGCCGTGCGATTGAACCTGAAGCGTGTGCATTAGCGGCAAAATTTGCGACTGCTGAGCAACGTATCGAGCTTTCTGAGATCTTCCAGAAGATGGTTGAAGTGGATGATGCAGAAGTGTTTGACCAAGAACGTTGGACATACATCGATATTCGTTTCCATAGCTTGATCTTTAATGCGACAGGTAACGATTTCTACCTGCCATTCGGCAATATTTTGACTACCATGTTCGTTAACTTCATCGTGCACTCTTCTGAAGAGGGCAGCACATGTATCAATGAACACCGTAGAATCTATGAAGCGATTATGGCTGGCGACAGTGAAAAAGCTCGTACAATGTCAGCGGCTCACTTGCAAGATGCTAACCACCGTTTAGCCACTGCAAGCTAAACACGGTTTTCAACTTCATTTGAACCAATAAAAAAAGGTATGCCAAGTGCATGCCTTTTTTGTTTTTAGAAAGCGTGTTGCACCATGTGTGGCACTGTTTTGGTTCACCCCCGCTTAACCCTTTCATAAGTTAATTCCTTCTTGTATACGTCTAGCGATCGTTCTCTTTACCATCATAATAAAAACAATATTACGCTCGATATTCGTTTTTAAGACATTCGAGCTCCCCCAAATAATTATGCGTCATTCATGATTTTTCATTTTTGTATATTTTGAATACGCCATCGTTTGAACTGGATATGCCTCTTCTATATTGATTAATTTAAGTAGGATTCTAATGAAATTATCCACTCTCAATAGATAAAAACACTGGTTTATTGTGTGATAAATGAGGGTGATTTAGCTCTGATTTGGCTTTTATTATTTTTGAGGATTTTATATTTATATGTGTTTGGTTGTATTTGTTAATAAGTGTGCAAAGTCTCACTTTCTCATAAGCCTTTGATTTTAATGGGTGTGATGTTTTTTGGCCTTGTTTTTTGAGTTTTTACCTCAAACACCAGTAATTGCCTTGATGGATTGGCCATATTCCATCCTATGTCATATATATAATTAACTTAATCAATCAAAATAAGATCGCCATCACTTATTTGGATTATTGTACTACAAATAAAGTTTGAGATTTCCTATAGTCCTCGTAACAAAATACAACGGACAAAGGATACACGATGGAACTCAACACGATTATTGTCGGCATTTATTTCCTATTCTTGATTGCGATAGGTTGGATGTTTAGAACATTTACAAGTACCACCAGTGACTACTTCCGCGGGGGCGGTAACATGTTGTGGTGGATGGTTGGTGCAACCGCCTTTATGACCCAGTTTAGTGCATGGACATTCACCGGTGCGGCAGGTAAAGCGTATAACGATGGTTTTGCAGTAGCGGTTATCTTCATAGCTAACGCATTTGGCTACTTCATGAACTTCGCATACTTTGCTCCAAAGTTCCGTCAACTACGTGTAGTAACGGTAATCGAAGCAATTCGTATGCGTTTCGGTGCGACTAACGAACAAGTGTTCACTTGGTCTTCAATGCCAAACAGTGTTGTTTCTGCTGGTGTATGGTTAAACGCACTAGCAATCATCGCTTCTGGTATCTTCGGTTTCGACATGACAGCAACTATCTGGATTACCGGTTTGGTTGTATTGGCAATGTCTGTAACGGGTGGCTCATGGGCGGTAATCGCATCTGACTTTATGCAGATGGTTATCATCATGGCAGTAACCGTGACATGTGCTGTTGTTGCTGTTGTTCAAGGTGGCGGTGTTGGTGAAATCGTGAATAACTTCCCTGTAGCGGAAGGCGGTTCTTTCCTTTCTGGTAACAACATTAACTACTTAAGCATCTTCAGCATTTGGGCATTCTTCATCTTCGTGAAGCAGTTCTCTATTACTAACAACATGCTTAACTCTTACCGTTACCTAGCGGCTAAAGACTCAAAGAACGCGAAGAAAGCAGCGCTACTAGCGTGTGTGCTAATGCTTTGTGGTGTATTTATCTGGTTCATGCCTTCTTGGTACATTGCAGGTCAAGGTGTCGACCTAGCGGCGGCTTACCCAGAAGCAGGTAAGAAAGCGGGTGACTTTGCTTACCTATACTTTGTACAAGAATACATGCCAGCAGGTATGGTTGGCCTTCTAGTTGCGGCGATGTTTGCAGCGACAATGTCTTCAATGGATTCTGGTCTAAACCGTAACTCAGGTATCTTTGTTAAGAACTTCTATGAACCAATCGTTCGTAAAGGTACGGCTAGCGAAAAAGAACTAGTAACGGTTTCTAAGATTACTTCTGCCGTGTTTGGTATTGCTATCATCCTTATTGCACAGTTCATCAACTCGCTTAAAGGTTTGAGCCTGTTCGATACAATGATGTATGTAGGCGCACTTATCGGCTTCCCAATGACAATTCCTGCATTCCTTGGCTTCTTTATTAAGAAGACTCCGGACTGGGCTGGTTGGGGTACGCTAGTGGTTGGTGGTATTGTTTCTTACTACGTAGGTTTCGTTGTTAACGCTGAAATGGTGTCTTCAGTCTTCGGTCTAGAAGAGCTAACAAGCCGTGAATGGTCTGATGTTAAGGTAGCTATTGGTCTGATTGCTCACATTACACTAACAGGTGGTTTCTTCATCCTATCAACTCTGTTCTACAAGCCATTAACTGAGAAGCGTCAAGCAGACGTTGATAAGTTCTTCGGCAACCTGTCTACTCCATTAGTTGCGGAGTCAGCAGAACAGAAAGTACTGGATAACAAACAGCGTGAAATGCTTGGTAAACTGATTGCGGTAGCGGGTGTCGGTATCATGCTAATGGCTCTACTTACTAACCCAATGTGGGGACGTCTAGTCTTCATTCTTTGTGGTGTGATTGTTGGTGGTGTTGGTGTCTTACTGGTTAAAGCGGTCGATGACGGCGGCAAGCAAGCGAAAGCAGTAACCGAAAGCTAATACATAGAAAACGTTTATAATAGAATGCGACGACTCGAAAGGGCGTCGCATTTTTTGTTCTGCGACACGGAAAAACTGTCAGGTGGAAGATATCTGACCTAAATCACGAAAACTGTACAAAATGGTTCAATCGAATCGAAATATATTCAATTGTCCTACAATAAGACGTATATTATTGCTAATTCCTTTCAATCAACTTGAAAAATAAGTGAGTTAGAATGAGCGACCAAAAATCTCTTGATGCAATCAGGAAGATGAAGCTGGAGAATGATACTTCAGCAGGTAATCTTGTAGACCTACTCCCTATCGAAGTTCAAACACGTGACTTCGACCTATCATTCCTAGACAACTTGAGCGAAGCACGTCCACGTCTTCTTGTTCAAGCAGATCAGTTAGAAGAATTCAAAGCGAAAGTGAAAGCTGATGAAGCTCACTGCATGTTTGATGATTTCTACAATAACTCGACAGTTAAGTTCCTTGAGACTGCTCCTTTCGAAGAGCCTCAAGCGTACCCAGCTGAGACGGTAGGTAAAGCTTCTCTATGGCGTCCTTACTGGCGTCAAATGTACGTTGATTGCCAAATGGCACTGAACGCGACACGTAACCTAGCAATTGCTGGTGTTGTGAAAGAAGACGAAGCGCTAATTGCTAAAGCAAAAGCTTGGACTCTAAAACTGTCTACGTACGATCCAGAAGGCGTGACTTCTCGTGGCTATAACGATGAAGCGGCTTTCCGTGTTATCGCGGCTATGGCTTGGGGTTACGACTGGCTACACGGCTACTTCACAGATGAAGAACGTCAGCAAGTTCAAGATGCTTTGATTGAGCGTCTAGACGAAATCATGCACCACCTGAAAGTGACGGTTGATCTATTGAACAACCCACTGAACAGCCACGGTGTTCGTTCTATCTCTTCTGCTATCATCCCAACGTGTATCGCGCTTTACCACGATCACCCGAAAGCAGGCGAGTACATTGCATACGCTCTAGAATACTACGCAGTACACTACCCACCATGGGGCGGTGTAGACGGCGGTTGGGCTGAAGGTCCTGACTACTGGAACACACAAACTGCATTCCTAGGCGAAGCGTTCGATCTATTGAAAGCATACTGTGGCGTAGACATGTTCAACAAAACATTCTACGAAAACACAGGTGATTTCCCGCTTTACTGCATGCCAGTTCACTCTAAGCGCGCGAGCTTCTGTGACCAGTCTTCAATCGGTGATTTCCCTGGCCTAAAACTGGCTTACAACATCAAGCACTACGCAGGTGTTAACCAGAAGCCTGAGTATGTTTGGTACTACAACCAACTGAAAGGCCGTGATACTGAAGCGCACACAAAATTCTACAACTTCGGTTGGTGGGACTTCGGTTACGACGATCTTCGCTTTAACTTCCTTTGGGATGCACCTGAAGAGAAAGCACCATCGAATGATCCACTGTTGAAAGTATTCCCAATCACGGGTTGGGCTGCATTCCACAACAAGATGACTGAGCGTGATAACCATATTCACATGGTATTCAAATGTTCTCCGTTTGGCTCAATCAGCCACTCTCACGGTGACCAAAACGCATTTACGCTTCACGCATTTGGTGAAACGCTAGCGTCAGTAACAGGTTACTACGGTGGTTTCGGTGTTGATATGCACACGAAATGGCGTCGTCAAACGTTCTCTAAGAACCTTCCACTATTTGGCGGTAAAGGTCAGTACGGCGAGAACAAGAACACGGGCTACGAAAACCACCAAGATCGCTTCTGTATCGAAGCGGGCGGCAACATCTCTGATTTCGACACTGAATCTGATGTGAAGATGGTTGAAGGTGATGCGACAGCGTCTTACAAGTACTTCGTTCCTGAAATTGAATCTTACAAGCGTAAGGTCTGGTTTGTTCAAGGTAAAGTGTTCGTAATGCAAGACAAGGCAACGCTTTCTGAAGAGAAAGACATGACTTGGCTAATGCACACAACTTTCGCAAACGACGTGGCAGACAAGTCTTTCACTATCCGTGGCGAAGTTGCACACCTAGACGTAAACTTCATCAACGAGTCTGCTGACAACATCACTTCAGTTAAGAACGTTGAAGGTTTTGGCGAAGTTGACCCATACGAGTTCAAAGATCTTGAAATCCACCGTCACGTTGAAGTGGAATTCAAGCCATCGAAAGAGCACAACATCCTGACGCTTCTTGTTCCTAATAAGAACGAAGGCGAGCAAGTTGAAGTGTCTCACAAGCTTGAAGGCAACACGCTGTTGCTCAATGTTGACGGTGAAACGGTTTCAATTGAACTGTAATTCGCTGAAGTAACAGAAGCTAGATATTAAAAACTCCGAGTGAAAGCTCGGAGTTTTTTTGTTTGGCTAGCCAGTTAAATTGGATAAGTCAGTTAAGTTGTATTAGCTGGCAACGTCGGGAACCCCATCAAGTTGAAAGAAAACTAAATGGCCAAGAGATCAATCGCTTCTCGATGCCAAGCCAATAGTTCGATGGCTAAACCTGGAAGTTGATACACACAAAGACTGGGTATGTACTTAGCCACTATGCTTAATGAAATGTGCAGGAGTCGTATACGAGACCCGCATTTATCGCTCTGTTAAAAGAATAGGGCACCAACACCTTTTTCGTAAAAACTGATATGACTTACTTCTGCGTGAACGGTCTAATCACTGGCTGAGTAGGGGAGTCGTGAACTATACATAGGTAATGGCGTTGCTTGTGCTTACTAATCGTATGACATTTAACGTATGTTATTTCATCAATAGACGGTTTTTAAAGTGGCAAATAGTTCCTGTAAGCACAAAGCGTGACCCATATTTTCTCGTAAAGTGAACCCCCGTCACAACTTACGTCTAACCATTAAATCAATGCCCTAAAACTATTGCGTAACGAGAAAGACGTAGTTATTATAATGAGCATATAATCATACAATACTATATTTGGAGTTTGAACATGACTAAACCTGTAATCGGTTTCATTGGCCTAGGTCTTATGGGCGGCAACATGGTTGAAAACCTGCAAAAGCGCGGCTACCACGTAAACGTAATGGATCTAAGCGCTGAAGCTGTTGCTCGCGTTACAGATCGCGGCAACGCAACTGCATTCACTTCTGCTAAAGAACTAGCTGCTGCAAGTGACATCGTTCAGTTTTGTCTTACAACTTCTGCTGTTGTTGAAAAAATCGTTTACGGCGAAGATGGCGTTCTAGCGGGCATCAAAGAAGGCGCAGTACTAGTAGACTTCGGTACTTCTATCCCTGCTTCTACTAAGCAAATCGGTGCAGCTCTTGCTGAAAAAGGCGCGGGCATGATCGACGCACCTTTAGGTCGTACTCCTGCACACGCTAAAGATGGTCTTTTGAACATCATGGCTGCTGGCGACATGGAAACTTTCAACAAAGTTAAACCTGTTCTTGAAGAGCAAGGCGAAAACGTATTCCACCTAGGCGCTCTAGGTTCTGGTCACGTGACTAAGCTTGTAAACAACTTCATGGGTATGACAACTGTTGCGACTATGTCTCAAGCTTTCGCTGTTGCTCAACGCGCTGGTGTTGATGGCCAACAACTGTTTGACATCATGTCTGCAGGTCCATCTAACTCTCCGTTCATGCAATTCTGTAAGTTCTACGCAGTAGACGGCGAAGAGAAGCTAGGTTTCTCTGTTGCTAACGCAAACAAAGACCTTGGTTACTTCCTTGCTCTTTGTGAAGAGCTAGGTACTGAGTCTCTAATCGCTCAAGGTACTGCAACAAGCCTACAAGCTGCTGTTGATGCAGGCATGGGTAACAACGACGTACCAGTAATCTTCGACTACTTCGCTAAACTAGAGAAGTAATCGACGTACGACCTCGCTAGGGTATTGCCTGTCCTTTTAGGCGGCGATACTTCAGCGAGGTTCGTGTTTATCATCCATACCCAACCCTTTGTTCCCTCGTTAAACTCTTCTACTTCCTCAGCTACACCTACTCAAAACTCTGTTCAACTTTGTTACTGCCTCAATTCCTATTTTTGTTTCTATATTTATATCTATATCTATATCTATTTGTAAATTCAAAGCGTTCTAGCGCCCACTCGTTCACTCACTTTTCCTCGCAAGCTTAAACCAGTGCACTTAACTGGTTGTTGATGATGGCTTAACACCGCTCATATATTGGGTCTGAAAAGAAAGTAAAAAAAAGCCCACACAGCTGGTGACTGTATGGGCATGTTCGGACGAGCCGTCTGGAAAAACAAATGATCAATAACAAGTGAAAAAACGAATAACGAGATCCCCCGACAGTTTCTACGTTAAACGCGTTCAATGACCTTAAAGCGGCTGCTTCAATTATCACTTTGAACTGAACAAAAGCATCCAGAAAGAACTTAAGTTATGATTCAAATACACCATAACCTAAGGCTTATTGTATTACAAATAAATTTTAAGATTGAATGCCTTTAGTGAATGGTTAGTTGGTAGAAGTGTGAGTTAAGACTCATTTTTACATACTATTAGGTAGCGTGGGACATTAAAATCTGGTGATGATAATTATCGACAGAAATATGACTTTTCACTATGAAGTTGGATATTTTACAAATTTATAGTGATTTTATTCAATGAGGGAAAAGTCAAAACGCATAAATGATAACTATGTCACAGGGCTATTTTAGCCAGTTTTAATATATCAAGATTGCTCACAGAATGATTGGTTAATTAAACATACAATATTAATTAAATTGGTGGTTGTGACGATGGAACGGCATGAATAAAATCCGCTTCTCGTATCTTCGAAAATGTAAAAAATGACCATTTCATTCGGATAAAAATAATAGACATAGGTTGATGTGGATGATGAGTTTTATGAATTCAAAATTGTCTCTAGGGTTTAAAGGAAAATTGATTTTAATGGTAGCGATTGTCAGTTCCAGTGCTTTGGCATTTACGAACTGGTTTACGCTTAACTTGGCCACTGAACAGGTAAACCAAACGACTTATAACGAGATTGATCACTCGCTTACGATAGAAATTAATCAAATAGAAAATACCGTTCAGCGCACCATCGATACCGTTAACTCTGTTGCACAAGAGTTCATGAAATCCCCATACCAAGTGCCGAATGAAGCACTGATGCATTATGCTGCAAAGCTGGGTGGCATTGACAAGATTGTGGTGGGTTTTGACGACGGCCGTTCTTATACCTCTCGCCCTTCAGAGTCTTTTCCTAACGGTGTAGGGATAAAAGAAAAATACAATCCAACCGTTCGACCTTGGTATCAACAAGCCAAATTGAAATCAGGCTTATCTTTTAGTGATCTGTTTTTCACTAAGAGTACTCAAGTGCCTATGATCGGTGTGACCTACTCATACCAAGATCGTGTCATCATGGCCGACATACGTTTTGACGATTTGGAAACTCAGCTTAAACAGCTGGACAGTATCTACGAAGCCAAAGGCATTATTATCGACGAGAAAGGGATGGTGGTCGCTTCAACAGTCGAAAACGTACTTCCGCAAAGCAATATATCTTCTGCAGATACTCAGATGAGACTCAATAGTGCCATTGAACAGCCTGACCAATTCATTGAGGGTGTGATTGATGGCAACCAGAGAATTTTGATGGCCAAGAAAGTGGATATTGGCAGCCAGAAAGAGTGGTACATGATCTCTAGTATCGATCCTGAACTCGCGCTCAATCAGTTGAATGGCGTGATGTCGAGTGCGCGTATCCTTATCGTGGCATGTGTGCTTGGCTCGGTGATATTGATGGTTTTACTGCTGAATCGCTTCTACCGCCCAATCGTGTCACTGAGAAAAATCGTCCACGATCTATCTCAAGGTAACGGAGACCTGACTCAAAGGCTTGTTGAGAAGGGGAATGATGACTTAGGGCATATCGCCAAAGACATCAACTTGTTCATCATTGGTCTGCAAGAGATGGTTAAGGACGTCAAATTTAAGAACTCGGATCTCGATACTAAGGTACTGAGTATTCGTGAAGGTTGTAAAGAAACCAGCGATGTACTGAAAGTTCACACTGATGAAACGGTTCAAGTGGTCTCCGCAATTAACGGCTTATCTGAAGCATCAAATGAAGTTGAGAAGAGTTCTCAGTCGGCGGCAGAAGCAGCAAGAGAGGCCGCTGTGTTCAGTGATGAGACGAAACAAATTAACATAGTGACGGAAACCTATATCAGTGATCTTGAGAAGCAAGTCTGCACCACCTCTGATGATATTCGCTCAATGGCGAATGAAACGCAGAGCATCCAGTCTATCGTGTCTGTGATTGGAGGAATTGCGGAACAAACTAATTTGCTGGCATTGAATGCGTCAATTGAAGCGGCGAGAGCGGGTGAGCATGGCCGAGGTTTCGCGGTGGTTGCTGATGAAGTCCGTGCGTTAGCCAACCGAACTCAAATCAGTACTTCTGAAATTGATGAAGCGCTGTCTGGCTTGCAGTCTAAATCAGATGGTTTGGTTAAATCGATTGAGTTGACCAAAAGTAACTGTGAAATGACGCGTGCCCAAGTGGTTCAAGCGGTAAATATGTTGGCCAAGCTAACGGAACAGATGGAAACGGTAAGTCGTTTTAATAACGATATTTCGGGTTCGTCTGTTGAGCAGAACGCCCTTATTCAGAGCATTGCTAAGAACATGCATAAGATTGAAAGCTTTGTTGAGGAGCTTAATAAGCTAAGCCAAGATCAGTTGATTGAATCAGCAGAAATCAAAACACTTAACGGCAGCGTTAGTGACTTGATGAGCAGCTTTAAGGTTTAACTTTTCTAATATTTATATTTAAAAATCAACATACTAAGTTTAGTTGTTGATCTGAGAGCCACTCAATAGCTTGCGAGTTTAGAGTGGCCTTTCTGCGTTTTTCTTGAGTCTAACTCTACGCAATACTCATTCATCCCACTTCATTTGCCGCATCTCACATTCTGATAAATATACAATTGACATAAAATAGTACAAATATACATTGTCACTCTATTCTTATGGATAAGTGAGATAAATGTGAATAAGCCAATCTTCGTCGTAGTACTCGCTTCGCTTACGTATGGCTGCGGTGGAAGCAGCTCCAGTGACAGCAGTGATCCTTCCGATACCAATAACCCAGGAATGCCCGCTGGTGTTGTTGCTCCCTATGATATTACCAAGTATCAAAACATTCTTTCCAGCTCAGATCTTCAGGTCTCTGATCCTAATGGAGGGGAGGGCAATAAAACCTCTGAAGTCAAAGATGGTAACTTCGATGGTTATGTCAGTGATTATTTTTATGCTGATGAAGAGACGGAAAATCTTATCTTCAAAATGACGAACTACAAGATGCGCTCTGAAGTTCGTGAGGGAGAAAACTTCGATATCAACGAAGCGGGCGTAAGGCGCAGTCTGCATGCGGAAATAAGTTTGCCTGATATTGAGCATGCCATGGCGAGTTCTCCCGCTGATCATGATGAAGTGACCGTGCTACAGATCCACAACAAAGGCACGGACGAGAGTGGTACGGGTTATATCCCTCACCCACTATTACGTGTGGTTTGGGAGCAAGAAAGAGATGGGCTCACAGGTCACTACTGGGCAGTCATGAAAAACAATGCCATTGACTGTAGCAGTGCCGCTGACTCTTCAGATTGTTACGCCACTTCATATAATCGCTACGATTTGGGAGAGGCGGATCTCGATAGTTTCACCAAGTTTGATCTTTCTGTTTATGAAAACACCCTTTCGATCAAAGTGAACGATGAAGTTAAAGTCGACGAAGACATCACCTACTGGCAGCACTTACTGAGTTACTTTAAAGCGGGTATCTATAATCAATTTGAAAATGGTGAAGCCACGGCTCACTTTCAGGCACTACGATACACCACCACACAGGTCAATGGATCAAACGATTGGGATATTAGCGATTGGAAGTTGACGATTCCTGCGAGCAAAGACACTTGGTATGGAAGTGGCGGTGACAGTGCTGCTGAACTAGAACCTGGGCGCTGTGAATCGAGCAAAGACCTTCTCGCCAATGACAGTGATGTCTACGACAGCGATATTGGTCTTTCTTATTTCAATACCGATGAAGGAAGAATGCACTTTAGAGCTGATATGGGTTATGGCACTAGTACACAAAACTCTAACTATATTCGCTCTGAGTTAAGGGAGTTGTATCAAAGCAGTACTCAACCGGACTGCAGCACCAGCGATGAAGACACAAGTTGGTATTTGAACGACACACGAACCAATAAAACCAACCATCAACTCACCGCCACCTTGCGAGTTGAAGATTACCCGAACATCAGCAATCAAGATCCAAAAGTGGTACTTGGACAAATCCATGGTTGGAAGATCAATCAAGCATTGGTGAAACTATTATGGGAAGGAGAGAGTAAGCCAGTAAGAGTGATACTGAACTCTGATTTTGAGCGCAACAACCAAGACTGTAATCATTGTGACCCGTTCAGTGTCGAGTTAGGTACTTATTCGGCAAGCGAAGAGTGGCGATATACGATTCGTGCCAATCAAGACGGTATCTACTTGGCGACTCGTGATTTAGATGGAACCAACACCATTTCTCATTTAATCCCTTGGGGACAAGATTACACAGATAAAGATGGGGACACGGTTTCGTTAACATCAGATTGGACATCGACAGACATCGCTTTCTATTTCAAAGCGGGCATCTACCCACAATTTAAGCCTGATAGCGACTATGCGGGTGAAGTGTTTGATGTGAGCTTTAGTTCTCTTAGAGCTGAACATTATTGAATTAGCTAACGTTTGAGTAACAACAATGACTGCTTTAAAGACCATATTGATTCCTAACAATGTGGTCTTTTTTTAACTGCTGCGACACTGGTGAATGAGATGTTCTGAACGATAAATACTCTGCTCGAGTGATGCACATTCTCACCATTACCGCTCGGATTTTTCGCCCTTGATAGCCCATTTCGCATTCGAAATTTTCATATGTTGTCTTTTATCAATAGGAAGTGTGATCCAGTTAAAGTATGGAAAAAGCGAAAAGTGTTCCCAGTCTCATTTATTCAACGAAGTGTTTTATTTGTATTATAAGATTACGTAATATTTTTGTGTTATCGCAAATACTGAGAGAGAAAACGCCTTATAGCTCGTGTTTGCCAATTTATCTTTCACTTACGAACGCTGTCTTTGTATTATAATAATGGATTAGATATGAAACAAATTACTCTAAAAACCTTACTCGCTTCTTCTATTTTACTTGCAGTTGGTTGTGCGAGCACGAGCACACCGACTGTTGATTTCCCAAATAACAAAGAAACTGGTGAAGCGCTTCTGACGCCAGTTGCTGTTGCCGCTAGTAGCCATGATGGTAACGGACCTGATCGTCTCATTGACCAAGACCTAACAACACGTTGGTCATCTGCGGGTGACGGTGAGTGGGCAACACTAGACTATGGTTCAGTACAAGAATTTGATGCGGTTCAAGCATCTTTCAGCAAAGGTAACGAGCGCCAGTCTAAATTTGATATTCAAGTAAGTGTCGATGGCGAAAACTGGACAACCGTACTTGAAAACCAACTGAGCTCAGGTAAAGCGATCGGCCTAGAGCGTTTCCAATTCGAGCCAGCAGTGCAAGCGCGCTACGTAAGATACGTTGGTCACGGTAACACCAAAAATGGTTGGAACAGTGTGACAGGGTTAGCTGCGGTTAACTGTAACATTAACGCTTGTCCTGCTAGCCATATCATCACTTCAGACGTAGTAGCTGCAGAAGCGGCAATGATCGCTGAAATGAAAGCAGTGGAAAAAGCACGTAAAGATGCGCGCAAAGATCTTCGTTCAGGTAACTTTGGTGTAGCAGCGGTTTACCCTTGTGAGACCTCAGTTGAATGTGACACACGCAGTGCACTGCCAGTTCCGACAGGCCTGCCAGCGACACCAGTTGCAGGTAACGCGCCAAGCGAAAACTTTGACATGACGCATTGGTACCTATCTCAACCATTCGACCATGACAAAAACGGTAAGCCTGATGATGTTTCTGAGTGGAACCTTGCAAACGGTTACCAACACCCAGAGATCTTCTACACAGCTGACGATGGTGGTCTAGTCTTCAAGTCTTACGTGAAAGGTGTTCGTACCTCTAAAAATACTAAGTATGCGCGTACAGAGCTTCGCGAAATGATGCGCCGTGGTGACCAGTCTATTAGCACTAAAGGTGTTAACAAGAACAACTGGGTATTCTCAAGCGCACCTGAGTCTGACTTAGAAGCTGCTGCTGGTATTGATGGCGTTTTAGAAGCAACGTTGAAAATCGATCACGCAACAACGACAGGTAATGCGAACGAAGTAGGCCGCTTTATCATTGGTCAGATTCACGATCAAAACGATGAACCAATTCGTTTGTACTACCGTAAACTGCCAAACCAAGCAACGGGTGCGGTTTACTTCGCACACGAAAGCCAAGATGCAACTAAAGAGGACTTCTACCCTCTAGTGGGCGACATGACGGCTGAAGTGGGTGACGATGGTATCGCACTTGGCGAAGTGTTCAGCTACCGTATTGACGTTAAAGGCAACACGATGACTGTAACGTTAATGCGTGAAGGCAAAGACGACGTTGTACAAGTGGTTGATATGAGCAACAGTGGCTACGATGCAGGCGGCAAGTACATGTACTTCAAGGCCGGTGTTTACAACCAAAACATCAGCGGCGACCTAGATGATTACTCACAAGCAACTTTCTACCAACTAGACGTATCGCACGATCAATACAAAAAGTAATCTGGTCGAATAACACTTAATATTAAAGCTATCGCAATAGCCTCTAGCCTCAGGGTTTGGAGGCTTTTTTGTGCCTGCTGTTTAGGCAAAGAGTATGATTCAATTTAGTAAAAGAAGGGGATAGTTATCAGTTACACTGAATTTAGAACAGTCTTAGTAAACTCATTCAGTATTAACTTCAGTCGTTATGAGTTTCAGTCACTATCCTCCCCCCATCGCCGATCACCATTAACCTCAGTCATGATTAATCTCAGCTGATAACAGGTCATATTGTCTCTCATTCAAAGCTGTACAATGCCAATATTATTTTGGAATCGCCATAGCTAGGGCGTGTTGATCTTTCGTGAGTGTTTTTTGAACAGCATGGTAAAGAGTTATAATTTGCTTCGCCAAAAGTAAAACCATAACCAATACCATGCCAAGAACAATGCTAACTGATATTCGCTGGGAACTGCTACTCCAAGTTATGAAAAGTACAGGTCGTATTTACGATAAAACTGAACATCGAATGACATTTGAAGGAATACTTTATCGAATGAGAACAGGTATTCCTTGGCGAGATCTACCCTCTGAGTTCGGAGAGTGGAGTACCGTTTACAGACGATTTAATCTTTGGTCAAAGAAAGGGATTTTAGATAATCTTTTCAAAAGCTTATCTAACATGGCTGATTTTGAATGGGTATTTCTTGATGGCTCTATAGTTAGAGCACATCAGCATAGTACAGGTGCAGCTACTGAAAGTTCAGAGCAAATAGGAAAAAAGTCGCGGGGGCAACTCAACCAAAATTCACTTAGCCGTAGATAGTGGTGGCCTGCCGATTTGCTTTGATTTATCAGAGGGACAACGCCACGATATAGTGCATGCCGAAAGCTTAGTTGAGCAACTCGATGAAGTTAATACCATCGTTTGTGATAAAGGATATGACAGCGAACCTTTCCGTATTTTTGTTAAGGAACGTGGCGGAGAAACGGTAATTGCTAAACGCAATTACGGACAAGATATAGACAAAGACAGTATGGATTGGTGTTTATACAAGTATCGTCACTTGGTCGAAAATGCCTTTGGGAGAATTAAGCATTATCGAGCTATTTCAAGTAGATATGACAAGCTAGAAAGGAATTATGCCAGCATGTTATCGCTGGCATTCATGTTAATGTGGCTACCGATGTATTGTTGAACGCGAAATGTACAGCAAAGATCAACACGCCCTAGAAACTTCGACTTCGTTCTCAAGGTATGTACCAATGCAACGTCTATACACGAACGTATTGTTGTACGTGGTCTTCTAATAAGCGTTAACTTGGCTGATTACTCCCGTTCTGTTTTTGAAACCTCCACTTTTGGGTTGTTTAGCAAGACTCCTAGCAACAGCAATAAATAGTGTTTCAACTCTTTCATAACTAGAAGGTCAGGGTTAGCCATCACTCTATTAGCGCCAATGCTTCATGAAATACTCAGGCGGGTTCAAGTCGATGGTTAAACGAATCTAGTGATCAAGGGGATGCGCTTGAGGGTTAGTTGCTTACAGGCCGTAAATACCTTGATTGTATGGTACGGTGATGTTGAATAATAATTTGTGGGTGGAGTGTAGAGCTGAGGGTTTTTGTTTATCTATGATAGATACAGGGCTTTTGAGAGGGTTAAATAATTAGAGAGGCAAGGGGGTATTCTTTACTAGCAGAATCGGTGCTTATTCACGCTGAAGTAAAGTTCCGCTGAGTCAGAGAGCTTAAATTAATCGCCAGTCTGCTTTTTATTCTTGAGCTAGCAATAAAAAATCCCTATCAAATGCGTTGATAGGGATTTGTTTTATCTAGCAATTAAGTCAAACAGACTTTCTAGTGAGAACTAGAATAGGTCTGAATCTAGGTTGTCGAAGTAGGTGTATGTCCCTTTTGAACCATTGTCACCAGTGTATAGTGCAATAGCGGTCGGGGAACCACCTGCACTTTCAGCTTTTAACCCAGTGTAGTCTGTTCCATCAACATTGACGGTAATGTCTGTATCTACCCATGAAATGGTCACATCTACCCATGTGTCTTTTGAGTATGACGCAAGGTCAACTTGGCTGCCTGTTTCGTTGCGGAATTTAATCATACTAGATGTAAATACAACTTCAGTGAAGCGACCACTAGATGATGCATCGTTATTAGAACCTAAGAAAATGTATGATGCTTTTACATAGCCATCGCTAGGGATGTATACAGATGTAGAAACAGAGCCAGTTTCTGCTGCGCCATTAGCAAAGTCGCGGCCGACGATAGCTTTGTTATTATCAGTGGTTGAGTCCGCACCATCTTCAATGCGTAAAGAGTTAGAACCCGACTTGGCAAAGTCACTACTGATCACTGCTGTATTTAAAACCCCATCAACACCTTTTGTCTGGTACGCAGGGTTAGCCACATCGATCTGCGTACCTACAGTATAAGAATCGAAGTTGTCTGTTACTTCGCTCGGATCTGGTTCTTCAACTTGAGCTTCAAAAAGTTTTGAATCTAAGTTATCGAAGTAAGAAGAAGTACCTAAACTGCCGTTGTCACCCACATACATTGCAAACAATGTTGGAGCGCCTGGAATAGCATTCGCTGTTAGAAGAGCTGGCCACTCAACACCATCAATAGTGACAGTTACACCATAGGTGTCATCGTCATTTGGTGACCACGCCATATCAACATCAACCCAAGTATCTCTAGAGTACGACGCTAAATTAATCTTGTCTCCATTCTGACCTCTGAATGTTAATTTACTAGAACCGAAATATAGGTCAGCGAATCTAGCATCAGTTGAAGCATCCTCAGATGTTCCTAGGTATAGATAAGTCGATTTATTTGTATCACTTGGAACATAGACCGAGGTTGAGAGTAACCCACTCTCAGCTATGCCATCTACAAATGTACGAGATACAATAGGTTTACTTTCAGTTGAGTTGTCGTGCAAGAACAAAGAGTTCTCACCAGAACTAGCAACGGCATTAGAAATGTTTGCAATGTTCGTACTGCCATCAACATTTAAAGCTGTGTAGTCCGTGTTCGCTACGTCAATTTGTAATCCAACTTCATAAGTATCAAAATTATCAGTTACAGCAGCAGGCTCACCATCAGCTTCTTCTGCGGCATCGGTCACATTAGTATCATCACGATGGTCAGTACCTGATAGAGGGACGTTAGTATCGGTGATGGCAATACCACCATTTGATACAGCGTAGTTACCGTCTACTGATGTCGTGCTGACTGAACCGTCATCATTGAATAGCGTGAACGCAACTTGACCTGAAGTTTCATCTTCAATTGTCTCTTCATAAGTGGTTTCAAATCGTTCGTATTCACCAAGTGTGGTATCTGCTGAATTGTCAGTGTAGTAATAAAGTGTTTCACCATCTGCAGAGAAGCGATATACGTTGGGCAAGTCAGCACTACTCGATGATGAATAGGCTGCTGAGAATACTGTGGTATCAGAAAACTCCCAATAACCATCTAGTAATGCGGAAGTTGGTACTCCAGGATCGGTAGAACCATCCGTCGGAATAGGTAAACCATCACTGTTACAACCGAATAATAAACCTGTCGAAAGAGCGACAGCTGTAGCGACTTTAGAAATTTGCATAAAATATTCTCTTTATGATATTAAATCCATATGTAAATCACATAAGAAATAGATAATAAATAGTCGTTAAATATTTATTAGGATGAAGATAATTCTGATTAGAACATCCTATTATTTAAAATAAAGTAATTAAAATATGCCCAAATAAGTTACAAGAGGAGAGGGCTATTCTATATTTTGACTATTTTTATTAGAATGAGTAAGCAATACCAACACGGTATTTAGCTTCACGATCTTTTGAAGATGAACTGATATCAGACGACCAGATCTCAGCAAAAGGTTTCCAAGAACCGAACTTGTAGTTTACCTTTAAGCCAGCATCCCATTCCCAGTCATCACTATTATAAAGAAGTACGTTATCTAAAGATTTTACATAGTTTGCTTCGTAAGAAAGGCCAAGCTTCGGCAGAGATTCTACTTTGTAAGAACCCGTTAGTGTGACTTTAGACTTTTGAGCTGATTCTAAACGTTCACCAGTTTCAGAGTCTTTGTCACCAAATTGTGTGTGGTTACGGAAATCAGCATATTCATGACGGTAACGAATTGCGGTTGTTAGGCCCATGTCTGCTTTATAGCCAACACGGAACTGAGGCTTGAACGTAACCTTCTTCATCTTCCAGTCGCCGTCGTTGTAGTTCGGCTCATCCCAGTCCCAAGCGATTGGCATACCAACTTGTAGGTACCAGTTGTTATCGACCTTATAAGTTGCAGTATTTTCGACTTCCATGCCGTAAATGTACCAGTTGCCATTGTAGAAACTTCGGCTGTTGGCATTTTTTACGCTACCCGAATCTTCATCGTAGTAAGAGTCGTCAGTATGGAATTTAACTTCAAGACCTGTTGAGTGCTTCCACTTATCAGATAGCTTAAAGCTGTGGCCTAGTTTTACACGGTGCTGGTGGCGAGCGTCGACATGAGCTTCATCGCCATTGGTTTTTGTATAATCAGTCGCTGCACGATACTCATAGCGGTAATCAAGTGTTGTCGCTGATGCCATTCCTGCAAATAAAGTTGTTGCCACTGCGATAGCAACCATATTCATTTTTTTCATCATTACTCTCGTATTTTTAGATTTAAGATTAAGTAAAGGTAGGGTATTCCTAGTGAGCCACCCAATAACTCATACAATAATCTTATATGTTAAGTTTATGAAAAACCGTGAGCTGGTACTCAATGCGAATAAATGTAGTATTGACTAGTTTGTTAATTCAGTTCTGAGTCACGAAAATTTCTATAATTCGAACAAAAAACACTCTCAATTGTTAAAATATGGCACTGTAGTTAACAAGTTTAACTTTTTTAACTCGTCATATAGCAAAGTGTTATGAATATCCCACTTTTAATACTGTGTTTAATCTCAATAATGACTGGTCTCTCAATTTCCCCACTTGTCCAAGAAATACAAAAGCCATGTGATAAAATAATACAAATGCTTTATCGATGGTCGTAACAATATGATCTGGATGACTTGAATTAAACTGCTTTTATTTCATTGGTTAGTTTGTTGGTTCCATGGTCTGTACGTTTAACAAATGGTTGGTCGAGTAAGAAAAATGAAAAACTTAATATGCTTAGCCGCAGCTACTTCACTTTCGTTAGGAGCGTATGCGTCCGATTTAGGAGTCCCTGCTAATTCCTCTAAATTCAAAGAGATTTTGAAAGTTTCTAAGCTGCAAATGTCTGACCCTAAGGGGAAGCCCGGGAATAAAAAGGACTATGCGAGTAAAGGTGAATTCGATGGGGTGGTCTTTGAACATTTTTATCTTGATGAACCGACTCAAGCATTAGTCTTTAAAATGGCGGGCTATAAAAACCGCAGTGAGCTCCGCGTTAACGACAACTTCAAAATTGATGAACCCAGTAAATACCACCATTTAAGCGCTGAGTTCATGCCTATTAACCCTCGTGATTCGGTTCAGAATAGCGAAAAGAAACGAGATGAAATGACGTACTTGCAAGTGCATAACAAGGGTACGTATTACGATGGCAAACAGAGTTCCCATGGCGAAGGATATATACCTCACCCGTTGGTTCGCGTGGTTTATGATGCTAATAGAAGCGGTAAGACCGATTGGTATTGGGCAATCATAAAAAATAATGCGGTTAACTGCAGCTCCAAGAGCGGAAATAAAGGGTCAGCGGAATGTAAGAAAGCTTATATAAAGTTACCGCTTGGCCCGATAGCTCAAAAAGGCTCGGACAAATTTGATATTTATGTAGGTAACCAAAGGTTAATCATCAACCATAACGACAGCACTGTAGTTAATCACGACATTAGCTATTGGAAGGATATGGTGAGTTATTATAAGGCTGGCGTTTATAACCAATTTAAGAATGGTGAAAGCGAAGCCCATTTCTACAAGTTAGCTTATTCAATAAAAAATAAACCTGTTATTACAGATTAGGGTAGTACTGCCTCATAGACTGAACCTTAAGCATTAAGACCAGCATAAATCCCGTCTAACGTGATGTTTTTCTTTGACTTCCTCTGGGCGGACTTTTGTGCGTTCTTAAATATATAGCTAGAGGCCCATTCCAGTTTATTACCTATTTCTGACCATGCCTTGTGGCTGATACATTCAAATATGGGCAACAGCCACACATCCACATTTTTTGCCGCCTTAAACAGCGAGACCGATGGCATTATCTGAAGCGCAGTACTGCGCCTGATGATCAGCGAGAGTAAACTGGCCCAGATAAGCCCATCAACGATGGCCTTTTGTGCGGTGACAAATCGTTGCCAGTTTGTGTGAGATTTTAATTCTTTAAAAAGCAACTCCACCTGCCATCGACAGCGGTAGATCGCCATTATGTCATCAGCAGTATAGGTACCTGAAGGCAAGTTAGTTAACCAAATACAGAATCGCTTTTCTTCTGCAAACCAACGTCTTACCACTCTAAATTCTTGCTTACCACTACGAACTTTAAGGTCGAGTACCTGTGAGCGATTAGTACCTCGAGTGATGTCTTTGAGCTTCTTTCCTTCTAGTTTAGATAAATGCCGGCCCTGACCGTTTCTCGCTTCTATAACATGAGGATTCAGGGACTTTGCTCCTCGAAAATATAGAAACCACCATACAGTTCAAGCTCAGTAAAGAATTGGAAGTCAGGGTACCCTGCGTCAGCCAACAACAATTTGTTACTCATTGTTTTGGGGCGGGCAAAAGTCTCTTTCTGATGCTGTATCAGCGCTGATGCTCATTGCGACTGGAGAAAAGCTTTTTAAAGACATTGTCATATGGCATTCAACTGCGGCTGGATTGCGTTTAAATCGGCTCGGGTAAACGTTCGAAAGGTCACGATGAATGTGGAAAGAGCTACCATCTTGAAGCAGCACATCATCAAAGGTGGCGAGTTTATCTGGTAGGTTGGCACTCTGCTGGCGAGCAAACTGAGCTATCGCTCGCATGGCCAATTGGCGCATGAATATCGGAAATTCTTCTTTTCTTAACTGGTTATGGTAGGGCTTATAAGCCACAGTATCTTTAGCGCTTAAGCACATCCCATTGAATTGCCTTAGTAAATCGGCAATAGATGAGCAGTTTCCTTTGCTCAAAGCGGCCACTAGGCTTACTACTAGCTGGTCGGGTAAGATAGCCCGACATCGCTTCATAAGTCCTGTACTTTTCGCCATTTTTTGAAGGCTATCAGCATTAAAGAATTGCTTAAACTGTTTTTGTAGGGAGATAATCGTCATCGGCTTCACGGTTGATATGGGTGGTTTGTTTGGCGACGATTATCTGATCATAAATGAAGCCTTTTTTCTATCTAAATAAATAGCTTAGAGCTTAAGATCCTGTCTATGAGTACTGCCTAGTTTAATATTAATGGGTCTACAAATACTCGTTTGTTATTAAGGATAATTTGGATGTTCAAAAAAAATATGCTTGCTGTAGCTTTGCTATCAGCAGTACCTATTGTGTCGTTTGCAAATAATGGTGTGTCTTACCCCGTACCTGCCGATAAATTCGATATGCATAATTGGAAAATAACCATACCTTCAGATATTAATGAAGATGGTCGCGTTGATGAAATAGAAGGGGTCGCTATGATGAGCTACTCACACAGTGATTTCTTCCATCTTGATAAAGACGGCAACCTTGTATTTGAAGTGCAGAACCAAGCGATTACGACGAAAAACTCGAAAAACGCGCGTTCTGAGTTACGCCAGATGCCACGTGGTGCTGACTTCTCTATCGATACTGCTGACAAAGGTAACCAATGGGCATTGTCTAGCCATCCATCAGCAAGCGAGTACAGTGCGGTTGGCGGCACACTAGAAGCGACACTAAAAGTGAATCACGCTGCGATTAACGCTAAGTACCCAGAAAAGTACCCAGCTCACTCGGTGGTTGTTGGTCAGATTCACGCTAAAAAACATAATGAGCTAATCAAAGCTGGAACTGGTTACGGGCATGGTAATGAACCACTAAAGATCTTCTATAAGAAGTTTCCTGACCAAGAAATGGGTTCAGTATTTTGGAACTATGAGCGTAACCTAGAGAAAAAAGATCCTAACCGTGCCGACATCGCTTACCCTGTGTGGGGTAACACTTGGGAAAACCCAGCGGAACCGGGTGAAGCGGGTATTGCTCTTGGTGAAGAGTTTAGCTACAAAGTGGAAGTGAAAGGCACCATGATGTACCTAACGTTTGAAACAGAACGTCACGATACGGTTAAGTATGAAATCGATCTGAGCAAGGGCATTGATGAGCTTGACTCACCAACGGGTTATGCTGAAGATGATTTCTATTACAAAGCGGGCGCATACGGCCAATGTAGTGTAAGCGATTCTCACCCTGTATGGGGCCCAGGTTGTGGCGGTACTGGCGATTTCGCTATCGATAAAAAGAATGGCGACTACAACAGTGTGACTTTCTCAGCGCTTAAGTTGAACGGCAAATAGTACATAAGACTAGTTAGATACAGGCCTTAAGGAATGTTTTCGAAGACCACTTAACCGAATGTTGAGTGGTCTTTTTGTTTCTTTAAAAGCGCGGGGATCGAAGTGCTTGTTATATGACTTTAAATATTTCATCCTGAGGGAGTCGTGCTTTTGGTAGCCCGTGGTTGTAGTCTTCGCTCTCTAAGAAGTAACCCATTGCCAACGCAACTTCACAGATGTGCCCATCAAGCTCTTCGCTAAATTCTTGTCCGATCAAGTCCATATCGACTCCTTCCATCGGTGTAGAACCTATTTCAAGCCTCGCAAGAACGTGAAGGGCGTTACCTAATGCTAGGTAAAGTTGCGCTTTGGTCCAGTTACCATTAAAGCCGTTATCATCAGTATTGAGGTCTGCAAAAGCGTAACCGCCATTGAGCATGTTGTCGTACATTTCTGCAGGTAAGTGACCAGATTCAACTTCAACATTCACACGGTGAGCGTATTTGTCTTTGGTGTAGTTTGGGTCGTAGGCAAAAAGAATGATGTGCGATGACTCAATTGCGTGATGTTGATTGAACTGGAACTTGATAGCGAAAGTGTCGTGGAAGCGTTGCTTGGCTTCTTCGCTCTCTATCAGAATGAATTTCCACGGTTGTGAATTAATAGAAGAAGCAGAAAGGCGGATAGCTTCTTTGATGATCTCTATTTTTTCAGAAGAAATTCGTTTGCTAGGATCGTATTTTTTGACGGTGTAGCGCTTGTGAAGATCTTGAATAATGTCATGCATAGTGTGTTCACCCAATTCTCTTAACGATTAATCTAAGCTGGATTGATGAGTCTTTTGTTGCTTGAGATGTGTTAGCCACTGACCCAATAAATGCCTACCTTCAAAGTAGTACAACCTTGCCAAAGGACAAGGTTGTATTTTGGAGATTTTGTGCGAACTTCCTTTATTTCAAAAGCTTAGTGTTAAATGTGATGTCTGGACTCATCCAAAATGATTTTGGACTTAGTCATACATCAACTCTTTGGCTTTATCGGCATCAAACTCTTTAAGAGACTTACGAGCTAAGTGACGGAATGGGAAAGCTTTAACGACTTCTTCGAATGGTTGGATAGCAAAGGCCCAAAAGATAGAGCCATCTAAACCAAAGATGATCAATGCACACAATGGAATTGAAATTACCCATTGACCAGTGAAGTTGATTTTGAAGACTGCGGTCGTTTTTCCTAGTGCTCTTAATACATTCCCATGAACCGTGTTGTAGCCACGAACAATTGGCAAGAATATGTAGAGTGGGGCGATAACGGCCAATGCTTGATAGGTAGACTCATCCAAGTTCGGGTAAATGTCACCAATGACCAGACTTAATCCTGCGAACAAGAGTGCACAAACGAAAGAAATGACGACTGCAATATCGATACTGGTATCGACGTTTTTGACTAGGTCATCCATCTTTTTGGAGCCAATCGCTTGGCTGATAGTAATCGCGGAAGAGTGAGCCCAAGCGGTAATAAATTGAGAGACAGCCCTGATCCAAGGCATCACCAAAGTAATCGCTACGTAAGCGTTGATGTTAAGTTGCGAATACAACAATTGATATATCGTTGCGCCAATCAAAAGCATGGTCACGTTCGCTGCTACGGGGAATATTTCGATAAAGTGACGGCGAACGTTAGTAAAGAATTCAGATCGCTGAGCATCTAATTTGAGTGAAATCGCTGAGCTTAAATACACGCACAAAACCAGATACAGCAAGCGGATCGTTATTGCAATGATGCTGCCTAATGCGGCACCTTGTACACCAATGCCTTCAAAATTAGAAAAACCATGAATCAGCACATATGAGAGTACAGCATTGATAGGCAGTTCAATTAAGTAACCTTTGAATGGGACTTTAGTTCTGCCTAGTGCATTAAATAAAGCAATGATCACTTGCGTCAGTGCTGTGAAAATGACGATGTATTTCGAGATATCTAGATAGCGGCTGATTTCTAAGTGAAGGGAAGCGTCGTCTGTTAATGCTTGAATCAAGGGTTGTTCGAAAAAAGTAAGTAGAAGCCAAAACAGTGTTGCTACGCCAAGGTTGATAAATAACCCTGCCCAAAATGCTTTAGATAATGACGCGGCGATGCCAGAGCCCACTGCGCGGCTTAATACTAACTGAGTACCGTTTGCCAGCGCCATTTGAATTCCCAGTACAAAGGCAACGATAGTCGTCGCAATCCCCATTGCAGCTAAAGGGATTTCACCAAGAGGAGAAACCAGCAACGTGTCGATCATCAACATCGACTGCATCAAGATACCGTTTAAGGCGAGGGGCCAGGCGAGAGAGAAATTTTTCCTTACGTACGATTGCGAAGACACAAACAACACCTTATGTGTATAACCGTAAGCTTTCTCTGAGGTGACGGAGTAGAGCGTTTAAAGAAGAAAACACTACGGTATTTGATGGTTAAAAAATGGGTGCTAAAACAAGACTGACTTGTGTCTTTGAAACACAAGTCAGTTTGGTTAATCTCGGTTATGCGATGGCTAATTCAACCCTAGAGAGTTTTTGGTTCTCATCGTCTAGCAGGACTTGAGAAGCAATTCGAGCTTGCTTGGCATCGCCTGACATTATCGCGTCGTAAATCGCTTTATGTTCTTCTAAACAGAAGCGCCCGCCTTCAGCGGAGTGGTCGATAAACTGCTTGAAGATAGTCGACAGAATATTGGCGAATGGAATGTAAAACTGATTACCTGTCGATAAGAAAATCGTTTGGTGAAACAGGTGATCGTTGGTCGTCCACTCTTCATAATCGAAGTTATTTGCCGCGATAGTCATCTTCTGGAAAAGAATCGAAAGCTCTTTGCGTTGCTCAACGGTTGCATTAGTTGCAGCGAGTGCACAAGCTTCCGGGTCAATCGCTTTTCTTAAGCCTAAAAATTGAGACAAGAAGGGTTTGGTATCTTCTAAATCTTGGATCCAGTACAGCAATTGCGGGTCCAAGAAGTGCCACTGTGTTCTCGGTTTGATACGAGTGCCCACTTTTGGCTTCGACTCGATTAAACCTTTTGCCGAAAGTAGCTTAGTTGATTCTCGAAGGGCAGTTCTGCTTACTCCAAAGATATCGCACAGCTCCATTTCGCTGGGTAACTTTTGATTTTCTTCTAACTCGCCTGATAAGATCTTGCGAGCAATTTGTCTCGCCACTTGAACATGAATTCGGCGGCTTGAATCTTCCACCAATGTAAATATTGACATTTAAACCACCAGAAATTGAAACTTTGAAAACACTAAAAGCCAGACGAATCTGGTGTTTAGTGTCAGTGTATACGTCGAATTTAGTGTGAGGTTTTCCCTCATCTACTCGGGTCTTTTGACCTTATATAGTGTGGCGAACTTAAATCGCTGAGTGAGCTTATATAAACCAGCTAACTAGGGCGTTATTTGTCCGCCGTTAACATCTAGGATTTGACCTGTGATGTAACCGCTGCAAGCGTGCGATGCAAAGAAAGCGAATGAAGGGGCAACTTCATCAATATGGCCAAAGCGTCCCATTGGAATGTTGTTAGCAATGGTCGCTTTCAAATCGTCGCTCTTGCCATCGTGAAATGCGGTGTCGATAGTGCCCGGTGAAACAATGTTGAAACGGATATTGTCTTGCGCGAACTCTTTCACCCAATTTCGGTGAATGTCGTGTAACCAAGCCTTAGACGCGGCATAGATGCCTGCACCAACACCACCGCCTTCGCGAGCGGCGATAGATCCTGTGCTAATCACACAAGATGTTTGCCCGGACTCAGCAGCAGAGGCGCGTAAGTGCGGGATAGAGAACTTAGTTGTCATCAGCGCAGAGCGAACATTAAGGTTCATTACGCGCTCATAAAACTCATCATCGATATTTTCTAGATTGGCGCGACCACCAAGGCCACCGGCGTTGTTAATCAACACGTCCATGCCACCAAAATGATCAGTGAACTCTTTGACTAACCTTTCGCACTCTAATGTGTCCATTAGGTTTGCAGGGAAAAAGGCAACATCGCCACCCAGTGCGGTAAGTTCAGATAGAACGTCATCGACTTTTGGGCTGAAAGCACGACTATTGATGCCGATTTTTGCGCCGTATTTTGCAAAGACACGTGCAGTAGCTAAACCCATACCAGCAGTAGAGCCAGTAATTAGAATGCGTTTGCCTTTTAAATCGTTAAACATCAGAGCCGCCTATATTGTAGATTATTTACGCCAATAAATCATACAATAACACTTGCTATATTCAAGGGTGTTCATCTAAAAACGGGTTATTACCGACATAAATAGTGAGAGTAAGGATGGTTTTGTGAGTTCACGCATACATTGAAATAGTAAATGAGAATTATTTGTATGAATTAAAGGTTTAAATTGGTTTTATAAACCTAAAGATGAGCAGGTTTGTGAAATATTGCTCCAACCTTTACTGGTAGTGACCTCACGTTATTCTGATGCTGTGTTGGTGAAGATATAAATCAGTGCTATAGTCCGAGTTAAATAATACATATCTAATCGGTAAGTAGACACATGGCTGGCTCTTTCAATTCTATTTCAGGCTCTAAGCGAAGCCTTCATGTACAAGTTGCACGTGAAATCGCCCGTGGTATTTTGTCGGGCAAGTTGCCTCAAGGTTCTATTATCCCTGGTGAGATGGCTCTGTGTGAGCAATTTGGTATCAGTAGAACAGCATTAAGAGAAGCGGTTAAGCTTCTGACTTCAAAAGGCCTATTAGAATCTCGTCCTAAGATCGGTACTCGCGTTGTTGACCGTGCATTCTGGAACTTCTTAGATCCACAATTGATCGAATGGATGGACGGTTTGGCCGATACAGACCAATTCTGTCATCAGTTTTTGGGTTTACGCCGCGCGATTGAACCAGAAGCGTGTGCTTTAGCTGCTCAGTTCGCGAGTGCAGAGCAACGCATTGAGCTGTCTGGTATTTTCCAACAAATGGTAGAAATTTCTAGCGAAGAAACGCTTGATCAAGAGCGTTGGCTAGATATTGATATGAAGTTCCATAGCCTGATCTTCAATGCAACAGGTAACGACTTCTACCTTCCATTTGGTAACATCTTAACGACCATGTTTGTTAACTTTATTTCTCACTCTTCTGAAGAGGGAAGTACTTGTATTAACGAACACCGCCAGATTTATGAAGCAATCATGGCAGGTAATAGTGACAAAGCACGCCACGCGTCAGCAAGTCACCTGTTAGAAACAAATCACAGATTACCAGCCGCTAGTTAATTGTTTTCACTGTTATTTTAGCTTTGATCGTTTTGCATTATCGACGAGAGGTCATTCTCGCAAAACTAGGGTAGTCAAAGTTAAAATTACGGTTGTACAAAAGCTAACTTCAGCAGTGACCTCTAAAAAGCACGTTCCATACGTGCTTTTTTTTGCATCCAAATTTGATGAAAACCTGACTGGTGTCCAATATTTAATCTATTATTTGGTGTTTCGTTAAAAGCACTAGTAACCAGTATGTTAAGTTATATAATAACACTAATTAAATTATTGTGAGTGTGATTATGCCCCAGTCTCTACTGCCAAATATTCTTCAATTCATAGGTCAAATCGACCCATTCGATAAGATCCCTAAACAAGCACTTCGTGAACTTGCCTCTAACGTTCAAATTACTTATCTCGGTAAGGGAGATGTGGTTGATTTGTGTGAGTCGGGGAAGGAAAAATCGCTCTATATCATTCGAACGGGCTCTATGGAGCAACGAAAATCGGATGGTGTGCTTCGTGCTCGTCTAGGCAGTGAAGATTTGTTCGGCTTTACGTTCTTAGATTCTGAAGTCAACGACGAAAAAGGCTACAGAGCTGTCGCAATAGAAAACACCTTACTTTATGTGATTCCACACTCGGCACTTCAAACGCTTTTCAAAGCCTTTCCAAGTTGCGCAGAACACTTTGCTTCACAGGCGCAGGTTCGCTTGAAGTCGGCACTGGATGTGGTTTGGTCAAATAAAGAGAAAAGTCTATTCATTCGTAAAGTCGAAGAAGTAGCAAGCGGGCAGGTTGCGATTGTTAAGTCTGAGCAAACCATCCAGTCGGTTGCGGTTGAAATGCTTCATCAACGCTCACCTTGTGCCGTGATCTATGAAGGTGAAACCATTGTTGGTCTGATCACCGACCGAGACATGACTAAGCGAGTGATCGCCCACGGCGTGAGTACTGATAGTTTGATCTCTGAGGTAATGACGCACTCTCCACTTACTGTAAAACCGGATGATCTGGTGCTGCATGCGGCCTCTATCATGATGCAATTTAATATCCGGAACTTGCCCGTTGTGAAAGAGAATAAGGTCGTTGGTCTTCTTACTACGTCTCATTTGGTTCAAAACCACCGTGTTCAAGCGATATTCTTGATCGAGAAAATCAAATACGCGGGCAGCGTGAAAACCATGTCTTCGTTCACCTCAGAGCGACAAGCTATTTTTGAAGCGCTGGTGGAAGGTAAAGTGGCGCCTGAAACCGTCGGCAAGGTAATGACCATGATTATGGACGCCTACACCCGTCGATTGATTCAAATAGCGATTGATAAGTTAGGCCCACCACCGTGTGATTTCTCTTGGATCGTAGCCGGATCGCACGCACGTAATGAAGTGCACATGTTGTCGGACCAAGACAGCGCGCTTGTTCTTGCTGACGATGCAACCGACAGTGACCGTATTTACTTCAAACACTTAGCGATGATGGTGACCAACGGCTTAGCAAGCTGTCACTACCCATTATGTCCAGGTAAATTCATGGCTGCGACGCCAAAATGGTGTCAGCCACTCAGTGTATGGAAGCACTACTACAAGAAGTGGGTGGCTAACCCAGAGTACGAACGCTTGCTTAATATCAGTGTGTTCCTAGAAATTCGTACTATCTACGGCAACAGTGAGTTCGAAGGTATTCTTCGCGATGAGTTGCACAGCAATATTCGCGGTAACCGTGAGTTTTTAAGCACACTAGTGAAAGACGCGGTCAATACCAACCCGCCACTTGGCATCTTCAATAGCTTAGTGCTTGAGAAGTCAGGTGAGAATAAGAAAACGCTGAATGTGAAGAAGTACGCGATCAACTTGATTATCGACTTAGCGCGTATTTATGGTCTTGCTGTCGAGTGCGATTTGTCGGCGACAGACGAACGTTTCGCTGCTGCCAATGAAAAAGGCATGCTGAGCGACGATGCATTCAAGAACATTCTGGGTGCTTACCAGTTCATTCTCTCTTTCCGTTTTGGACATCAACTTGAAGCGTTGAAGAACGGGGATGTGCCTGACAACAACATCAACCCAGATAGCTTTGGTAGCTTTGAACGTAAACACTTGAAAGATGCCTTTAGGATCATTGCTGACCTTCAAGAAGCGGCGAAAATTCGTTTCGGAGCACGCTAATGAAATCGTTTCTAAATTACTTTCATCCGCTTGAGCGAATTAAACGTAAACGTAAGCAATATCTGGGAACGGTTAAGTTGCCAGAAGCGTTACATGATCTCGTAGAGCAGCCATGCCCTGAAATGACGGACTTGGCCAAAGACAGTGACTATATCGTGTTGGATCTTGAGACCACGGGTCTAGACAGCGAACAAGATCTGATTTTGTCCATGGGTTGGGTCGATGTGGTCAAGGGGCGAATAGACTTAGCGTCCGCCAAACATATTTATCTGAATAACGATTCGCAGATCAACGCTGAAACCGCTGTTATCAACCATATTACGCCGCAAATGTTGGAAGAGGGCGCGTCTATTCATGATGCGATGCTGACATTTTTCGAAGCAGCAAAAGGCAAGATCATTGTCGCGCACGCTTGTGTGGTCGAAGAGAAGTTCATTAGCCAATACCTTCTTCGCTGCTACGGTTTACGAGCTATTCCTCTGCTTTGGCTTGATACCTTGTGTATTGAGAAAAGCATGGAGAAAGCGATCAGCAATCATGAAGAAGTCGATTTAACTCTGGCAGGGACTCGCGAAAGGTACGGGCTTCCTGAGTACAACAGCCACAATGCATTAGCCGATGCCGTTTCGACAGCGGAATTGTTTTTGGTTCAGCAGAAGCGAGTTGTCCCTAACGATAATGTGACCGTTGCCTTTCTCTATCGGATTAGTCACTAGGAAAAAGAGCTGCAAGTGCTCGGATCTTATTTTACTGATTTTAAAGGAAAAAAAGCCAGTGATTAAGCTGGCTTTTGTTTAGGTCTTAGAAAATTAGGACAGTAATTATCTTAGATTATTCAATTAGAAGCTGTAAGTAATACCTACACGGCTACGTAGTTGACGGTCACGGCTGTCTTGAACGTTACCGAACTCAACGTATGGACGCCAGCTCCAGTCAGCCTCTTTGTAACCCACTTTAAAGTTGTAATCCCACTCGTTGTCAGCACCGCCGCCGCCAGTCCACTCACTGTCAATGAAGTCTTCTGCGTAGTTAGCTTCAAAGCCGAACTGCCATGCATTCCAGTTGTAATCGATGTTACCCGTTACTTTACTGCGGTTCTTATTCTCGTTTGAAGAGTCAGACGTGTAGTCACGGAACTCGTGACGGTAGCGAAGTTTCGCTTTTAGGCCTGATTCGAAAGAGTATTGAACACGTACTTGTGGTTTGTAGGTTACGCTGTCAGAACCAAACGTTACTGGCATACTTGGTTGAATTAACCAGTGCTCGTTAAGCTTGAATTTGTAGCCGTATTCGAACTCGTTGTCTGCCGCTTCCCACTCAGAGAAAGGCTTACCTTTTTGCTTCATTTCAGCGCCGAAGAAGTGGTTATCTACCGAACCACTCATCTTGATACGGCTTGCCCAGTCTTCTGAACCGTGCTTGTACTCTTGGCGGGCATCAAGTGATGCTGCTGAAACGCTGCCTGCAAATAGAGTTGCTACGACAGCTAAAGCGATTTTATTATTTTTTAACATTGTTTTGTTCCACTGTTTTTAATTAAAAATGGTTTTCAAGGGGCGGGTACATGCCCCCTTTTGAGCGTTTGGATTAAAGCTTCGGGTAAAGCAGTTCTACATCTCGTTGAGACCAAACTTCCGCTAGGTTCTTCTTGACTGTAAATTCACTGAAATCAGTCTCTGTTGCTAATTTCACCCATTCAGGGTTCTCCATAGCTACGCCAGCTTTCAGATAAAGCGGAGTCATACGTTCAACGCGACGACGCTCGTCTTTCTGTGTGTACGGCCACTCTTTTGATAAGTCGTTGTAGTCAGCCATTAGCTGAATACCTGTATCTAAAGAGCCGCCTTTCTTATTGGTGTAGTTCCAAAGATCGATACCGACCTTGTCACCGATCTGAGCCATACCTACCAATGGATCTAAGCTGAAGTAGTGGTAGTGGTAAGCACGCGTACGCTCGATTTCATGAGGCTGAGAGCCGTCTTTTTCGAATTGAGTGTCGATACGCATCTTGCCTTTTTGAACCATTTGCTTGGCAAGCGCATCGTTACCAATAAAGTAAGAAACACCAGCAACTTGATAGTCGTACCAAGTGCCGTGGTTGTTTTCTGCGTAAGCTTCGCCTTTAGGACCGCCTGATAGATCATCAATGATCAACCAGTCCAAATATTCGCTGTACCATTGGGTAATTTGTGTCTCGTCAGATTCTGTCCAGGTAGTTGATTGAGACAAAATAGCGATTGAATCCAACATGCGATCAGTCAGTGTTCTAGTATCGATGATTCCACCGCGGCGACCTTCTGCAACACCAGGAACACCTTGTCCGTAGTTCACGTTCGGGTTCATTTTGGTGTCTTCGTTGAAGAACCAAGTTCTAACGTATTCGATACCTTGCTGAGCGTATTTTTCGTCTTGGCTAAAATAGTAGGCGATCGCTAATGCGCGAACAGAACGGGTGAAGTGGCCAATACGTTTTGAGTCAGTTTCGTCAGTTTTTGATGCTGGGTTTGTTTTTCCGTCATGGCGAACCCATGGAAGCCCATCTTCTTTTGATTCATCAGGCCACCAGTAAGGGCTGATGCTCATGTAATCGTTTTTGCTGCCGCTTGGTGGAACCATGCCTTTATCAGCAACGCTGAAAGGACCATCGTTCATTGCTAGTTCTGCTTCTTCAATCAACTTGGTGTAAGCATCTTTCATTGAATCAGAAGCTTTATCTGACTGAAGAAGAGTACGGTTCGATTCTAATGTTGCTTCATCGAGGAAAACGAATTCAGCGGCCATAGCTTGTGAACCGAAAGTGATAGCACCAATACAGGCAGCCAGATGTAGGAGTCGGGGGGCTTTCATATTTACGCCTTTGTTTTGCATTTAAATAATACAAATATGATAGCGATCCGAGGCGTGATAATCTGTGAATTTGATCGTGTTGTTGGGACAAAACCACTATTTACAAAGGGTTACAAAGTTGAATTATTCCGGTAAGTTAATGATTTTTAGTGATTTATTTGGCTATTAATATTGATTTTTAAGGGTTTTGTTCGTCAATAAATGTGCGCTACAGCAAAAAATTGAACCTTTAGATATTATTTTTATTTGTAATACATTATTATTTGCTAACTTTCTGTAGCAACACATAACTTTGCTGTGTTGATTGCATGAACTGACTGTGTGAAGCCGAATAAGTAAGAGTGGTCTTGAAGCTAAATGGATTAAATCCACCGCTTTAAGAACATGAGGCATTTACTTGAGGTGATTTAAAGCTCAATCAGAGAAGGTTTGAAATGTAGTAGGCAAGGCAGTGACATAGCCTGCTATATGAGTACGAACTTGATAGGAATGAACAGGGTTCGAATAGTTACCCGTTGTTCTCATCGGCGACAAAGAAGAAATCGTTGAAGTGCTTGCGAAAGCATTTTGATTATTGCTCCCAACTATTCTAATTATAACTTCTGCTTTCGTTTAGAAAGGTAGGAGATGGTAGTCGAAGATCTGCCCTTGCGCTCATGTTGATACAGGCAACATGAGCGTTTTTTTTATTTGAAATTTGAGTAGAGAGTCGTTTGAGGCTCAATAAGCGTGTAAACCGCGGCTTAAGAATAGGCTTTTAGGTTGATGACAGCACGCTCAAGTGAGTCTGTTACAGCATCAAAGCCACGAACATTCACGCTTGGTCACATGAATGTTCGTTTCTCTTCTCTTGTTGCTTAGTTTCAGATGCGTAGCTGCTGACTTTAACAGCAGGCGTTTAGCCATATCAAAGAGCTCTGTGAGAGCCGTTCTTGATGCTTAGCTTTCTGTAGGCATCCACACCTGTTTAGAGGTGACTTTGTGGTCTTTAAAGGTCAGTTCTTCAACCTTGTCACCGTTAGTATTCCAGCGAGTAAGTTTTCCGTTCGCGACTTCACCTTCATCAAACTTCGCTTGGCTGGCCTTGTTACCGTTCGGGTAGTAGTCCGTTACCAATCCATCTTTTTGTCCGTCGCTGTATTCAGCTGTCAGGCTTTGTTCCCCGTTGGGATACCAGCGAGAGGTGGTGCCTGATAGTTCATTGTCTTTATAATTGAGTTCTGCTTTTTTCTGTCCGTTTGGATACCAGGTTTCAGCTTTGCCTTGCAGTTCACCTTTTACGTAATTCACTTTAGAGGCGACTTGACCATTCGGATACCAGTTAGTTTCTAGCCCAAGTTCTAAGCCATCGGCAAACTGAGCTTGGGTCGCGACTTGGCCGTTATCGAACTTCTCTTCAAATTGACCAGTGAAGGGTTTTGAATGGTTTACTTGGTAAGCCACGCCTTTACGCATCTGTAAGTAGTCAACAGCATCTTCACGTGGTGTTGCTGCATAGCTCATAGAAGATACCGTACTAAGAGCAATTAAGATTGGAACGTATTTCTTCATAATGACACCTTTTTATTGGACGGGGAAAGTGTAACGGGTGTGTTAAAAGCATTTCACTTCCGTGTATCCCTGTCAGTATCTAATAGTGGTTTTCAAGTTTTCATTATTGGCTGCCTAATATAGGGAACTTTTAAAAGCAAATTATCGATCTCATTTGCACTACAAATATGTTAGTTTGATTCATTTTTATAAATTATATCTAACGATATTTTTGCTGATCTTCTTTAAGCTTTGATCGTCACGAATAATAGTTTTTAACGATGAATCTTCGATTTTTAGAGACTTTGTTCATGTTTTTCGGGGTTTTGGTCGAAATTTAGTGCGGATAACTGCACTGACTTGAGGAATTGCGCTCCTAGGTGCTGCAACTTTGAACTCGATCACTTGTATGATTAATTGAGTGTCAGACTGTAAGATCACTGTCACGCATTTGGATTATTGTAGTACAAATATACTTGCCATCTATCTATAGTGACCTCAACAAAAAAACATAAATAAAAGGTCTAACGATGGAACTCAATACCCTGATAGTTGGCATCTACTTCCTATTCTTAATTGCGATAGGGTGGATGTTTCGAACGTTTACAAGTACGACAAGTGATTACTTCCGTGGGGGAGGTAACATGCTGTGGTGGATGGTAGGTGCAACCGCATTTATGACCCAGTTCAGTGCTTGGACATTTACTGGTGCAGCAGGTAAAGCCTTTACCGATGGCTTTGCCGTAGCGATTATCTTCATCGCGAACGCATTCGGTTACCTAATGAACTACCTTTACTTCGCTCCGAAGTTCCGCCAACTGCGCGTTGTGACGGTAATTGAAGCGATTCGTATGCGTTTTGGTAAGGTGAATGAGCAAGTATTTACTTGGTCTGGCATGCCAAACAGCGTTATCTCTGCTGGTATCTGGTTGAACGGCCTTGCGATCATCGCATCAGGTATCTTCGGCTTTGATATGACAACGACGATTGTCCTAACGGGTTTGGTTGTACTGGTGATGTCAGTGACGGGTGGCTCATGGGCGGTAATCGCATCTGACTTTATGCAGATGGTTATCATCATGGCGGTAACGGTGACATGTGCGGTCGTTGCTATTTACCACGGTGGCGGTGTGACGCAAATCGTTAGCGACTTCCCAACGGATTCGTTCATCACGGGTGACAACCTTAACTACATGAGCATCTTCAGCATCTGGGCTGTGTTCATCTTCTTAAAGCAGTTCAGCATTACCAACAACATGCTTAACTCTTACCGCTATCTTGCTGCGAAAGATTCAAACAACGCACGTAAAGCAGCACTGCTTGCTTGTGTACTAATGACGCTTGGTCCAATCATCTGGTTCATGCCTTCTTGGTTCATGGCTGGTCAAGGTGTTGATTTAGCAGCTGCTTACCCGGAAGCTGGCAGCAAAGCCGCTGACTTCGCTTACCTTTACTTCGTTCAAGAATACATGCCTGCAGGTATGGTTGGTCTTCTGATTGCCGCTATGTTCGCAGCAACAATGTCTTCAATGGACTCAGGTCTAAACCGTAACTCAGGTATCTTCGTTAAGAACTTCTACGAGCCGATTCTTCGCCCTAAAGCGACAGAGAAAGAGCTAATGGTTGTTTCTAAACTAACGTCTACTTTCTTCGGCATCGCTATCATCTTGGTTGCTCTGTTCATCAACTCTCTTAAAGGTCTGAGCCTTTTCGACACCATGATGTACGTGGGCGCATTGATCGGCTTCCCAATGACAATTCCAGCATTCTGTGGCTTCTTCATCCGTAAAACACCGGATTGGGCAGGTTGGGGTACGCTAGTTGTAGGTGGTGTAGTTTCTTACTTCGTTGGTTTCGTTATCACAGCGGACATGATTCAAAACTGGTTCGGTCTAAATGAACTAACAGGCCGTGAGTGGGCTGACCTGAAAGTGGCTATCGGCCTTATCGGTCACATCGTATTTACTGCTGGTTTCTTCGTACTTTCAACACTGTTCTACAAGCCTCTTGCTGAGCACCGTGAGAAAGACGTAGACAAGTTCTTCAACAACCTAGCGACACCACTAGTTGCTGAAAGTAATGAACAGAAGAAACTGGATAACAAGCAACGTCGTATGTTGGGTTCACTTATCGCGGTAGCGGGTGTGGGCGTAATGACTATGTTCGTACTGCCAAACCCAATGTGGGGACGCATGGTGTTCGTTCTGTGTGGCTTGATTGTGTTCTCTGTTGGTCTGTTACTTGTTAAAGCAGTCGATGACAAAGTCGAGCAACAAGACGAAGTGACTCCAGCCGAAGGCTAATCTAATTCGCATCCTAAATAACATCACGGCCACCTGAACGGGTGGTCGTCATTTTTATAATCCAATATTTAACGTGAGATGTACGATGAACAAAAAACTATTATCGGTAAGCATTATTAGCGCGTTCACGCTCGCTTTTGCAACTGGCTGTACAACACAAGAAAAAACAGCGCCCGTAGTCAGTGTCGCTGAACAAGCTGCGCCAGCTATTAGCGAAATCGACCGTAGTTACCTATTGAGCAGTGACCGCTTAACTGAGGTAGATGGCGACACTTTAGCCGTTGCTTCAGAAGAACAAGTGGCTGCGCTTAAAGCACAATTTGAAAACCTAAAAGATGGCGACGAAGTGGTGATCCCTGCCGGTAAATACGCGAACTTAGGTCAAGTGACTATTACGGCGAATGACATCACTATCAAGGCCGAGCAAGCAGGATCTGCGTGGATCACTGGTTTGATTCAGTTTGAACTGAAAGGTGATGACATCACGCTTGATGGCTTGGTATTTACTGAGGGCGGTCCTAACGAACGCTTTGGCGCAGTACGTATGATGGGTAATGGCAACACGCTGCAAAACTCAACATTCTACTACTTCAACCATGATTACACTTACGAGCCAGACGAGCGTCGTTCTGAGTATCCAAAGTACCTATGGGTTTCTCTATGGGGTAAAGATGGCAAAGTCATCAACAACCGTTTCGAAGGTAAGCAAAAACGCGGCACTTTGATTGGTGTGCAAAAAGATGACACGGCTGATAACCACCTGATCGCAAATAACATCTTCATGGATCAAAAGCCTAACCAGTTCAACGAATTCGACATCAAAGAAGCGATTCGTTACAACGGCAACAGTTGGGAAGCGATCCGTATCGGTGATTCTAAATCTTCACAGTGGGATTCAAGTTCTAAGTTCGTGAACAACCTAATGATCGATATGGATGGTGAGCGTGAGCTTATCTCGATTAAGTCGGGCGACAACACGATCTCAGGCAATACGATTTTCCAAAGCACAGCGCTTATTTCACTGCGTCACGGAAAAGGCAACACGGTTGAGAACAACATGATTCTAGGTAATGGAAAGCGCCTAACGGGCGGCGTCCGTATCTACGATGAAGATCATGTGATTCGTAACAACTACATTGCAAACACTCGAGGCCGCGATGGCTTGATTGAAGGCAACGCTGACCTACGTGGCGGCATTGTGATTAATACCGGCATCATCGACGTAGCGAATGGTGAGCAGCTAGATCAATCCGTGAAAGGCAAAGAGCTGAACAAGCAGTGGACGCCGAAAAACATCACCATCGAGAACAACTCTTTAGTCGATACTGAGTGGGGCATTGTTTACGGCAACCAAAGCCACCGTGTAAGTTTGTTTGACAACGCAGAAGTGGAAGGCATTTATGCGGGTGTTGATGTGGCGTTCAAACACAACGTGGTTGATAACTCGCAGTCACCTGAGTTTATAAGTGTACGTGCAACGCAAGACTTCCCGTTAGTTGGCGCAACCTACACAGACGAAACTTACGTAGGTCAAGTAACGGATTCTGAACTGATCGAAGGCTACTCGGTAGAGCTACCAAAAGTTGTTGTAGAAAACGGCATTAACGCTTATCAAGGTGAAGGTGCAGACGTGTCTAAACTTGCGGTTGTGACGGCTGAAACAGCGGGTCCAGACTACGTGCTTGAGAATACGACTAAGTAAGTTATTAGTTAATGGCTAATGGCTAAAGGTCAATCATAGACAGGATCTTAAGCTCTAAGCTATTTATTTAGATAGAAAAAAGGCTTCATTTATGATCAGATAATCGTCGCCAAACAAACCACCCATATCAACCGTGAAGCCGATGACGATTATCTCCCTACAAAAGCAGTTTAAGCAATTCTTTAATGCTGATAGCCTTCAAAAAATGGCGAAAAGTACAGGACTTATGAAGCGATGTCGGGCTATCTTACCCGACCAGCTAGTAGTAAGCCTAGTGGCCGCTTTGAGCAAAGGAAACTGCTCATCTATTGCCGATTTACTAAGGCAATTCAATGGGATGTGCTTAAGCGCTAAAGATACTGTGGCTTATAAGCCCTACCATAACCAGTTAAGAAAGAAGAATTTCCGATATTCATGCGCCAATTGGCCATGCGAGCGATAGCTCAGTTTGCTCGCCAGCAGAGTGCCAACCTACCAGATAAACTCGCCACCTTTGATGATGTGCTGCTTCAAGATGGTAGCTCTTTCCACATTCATCGTGACCTTTCGAACGTTTACCCGAGCCGATTTAAACGCAATCCAGCCGCAGTTGAATGCCATATGACAATGTCTTTAAAAAAGCTTTTCTCCAGTCGCAATGAGCATCAGCGCTGATACAGCATCAGAAAGAGACTTTTTGCCCGCCCCCAAAACAATGAGTAACAAATTGTTGTTGGCTGACGCAGGGTACCCTGACTTCCAATTCTTTACTGAGCTTGAACTGTATGGTGGTTTCTATATTTTTCGAGGAGCAAAGTCCCTGAATCCTCATGTTATAGAAGCGAGAAACGGTCAGGGCCGGCATTTATCTAAACTAGAAGGAAAGAAGCTCAAAGACATCACTCGAGGTACTAATCGCTCACAGGTACTCGACCTTAAAGTTCGTAGTGGTAAGCAAGAATTTAGAGTGGTAAGACGTTGGTTTGCAGAAGAAAAGCGATTCTGTATTTGGTTAACTAACTTGCCTTCAGGTACCTATACTGCTGATGACATAATGGCGATCTACCGCTGTCGATGGCAGGTGGAGTTGCTTTTTAAAGAATTAAAATCTCACACAAACTGGCAACGATTTGTCACCGCACAAAAGGCCATCGTTGATGGGCTTATCTGGGCCAGTTTACTCTCGCTGATCATCAGGCGCAGTACTGCGCTTCAGATAATGCCATCGGTCTCGCTGTTTAAGGCGGCAAAAAATGTGGATGTGTGGCTGTTGCCCATATTTGAATGTATCAGCCACAAGGCATGGTCAGAAATAGGTAATAAACTGGAATGGGCCTCTAGCTATATATTTAAGAACGCACAAAAGTCCGCCCAGAGGAAGTCAAAGAAAAACATCACGTTAGACGGGATTTATGCTGGTCTTAATGCTTAAGGTTCAGTCTATGAAAGGTCAATGGTTTAATGGCTTGAGCTATCAAATTAATTCACGATAGCTGTCCTGACCATAACACTTAAAAAGCCTCAACAGATAATGTCTGTTGAGGCTTTCTCGATCTTAGGTCGTGATCATCTCAATCTTACGTCGTGACTATTTTAATCTTACGTCGAGACTACTGTGATTTATACTTATGCAGCAGATCCCAAGGGATATGGCATAAGTGGTGATCTTCAGGGAAGTGACTTAAGTGATGCTGGTGGATGTCGTCGCTCGCGACATAGTGAGTTAACGGCAACACCTCAACAGCGATACGGTCGGCATCATCTCTTGAAGAAATATAGTGCTTAGCTTCTGTTAAGTGTGCTGCGTTGGTGCTGTAAACGCCTGTGCGGTATTTCTCTCCGACATCGACACCTTGTTTATTCACGCTGTAAGGGTCGATAATCTCAAACAAGTGTTCCATCAAAATCGTGACTGACGTGATGCTTGGATCAAACTCTATTTGTACGCACTCTGCGTAGCCATCGTAATCGTTTTGCGTCGACCCGTTTTCTGTTAGCTGGGCGCTTCCATTGGCACGGCCTGCTTCTGTGCTGATAACACCAGGAACGTACTTAATAAATTCCTGTACGCCCCATAAGCAACCGCCAGCTAAATAAATTTGTTCCATACTTACCTTTTACTTCTCTGTGTTTGTTGATGTTTGTTCGATGTGTGAATCAATACGATGATACCCGCACGTATAAAAAAGCGTCTATAAAAATGAGCGCGCAAATAAAAACAAGCGTTTAGGTATTGTAAACCTGTGCGACTGAACAAACAGTAGTTTAATATGATTTGTGATTATATAAGTCAGTATTGCTTTGTCATCAACTCGAATCTCAACATCAAGTGAGCGTTACTCTGAACATGTTTGATCAAATAAAAGACTTCATTAATCCGAGCAAGAACCCAGATCTTACTCAGGCCCATGAATACCAGCGTCAGCATCTGCCGACATTGTGGCTCTTGGGAAAAACGGGGGCGGGCAAGTCATCGTTTATTCAGGCGGTGACTGGTGACTCGTCTGTAGAAGTGGGTAATGGTTTTGCGCCTTGTACCATGACGGCGATGTCTTATGAATTCCCACAAGACAAACCCGTGATGCGCTTTCTCGATACCAGAGGACTAAGCGAAGCGAATTACGATGCGAAAGAGGATCTGGAAGAGATTGGTCAGGCAGGTAATGCGTTAGTCGTTGTAATGAAAGCCGACGAACCTGAACAATCCTCAGTGCTTGCGGCTCTAAAGCAGATTAAGAAACAGAAGAAAATTAAACACTTGCTGCTTGTTCATACTGCAGTGTTGTCTTCCAGTGAAATAGATCGAGCAAGGCAGGTTCAGTTCAACACCAACCAAGTAGAGAAGGCTTGGGGTAAAGAGTTTGAATCCGTCGCGGTGGATTTCGAAACGGATGACTCGAGCAATAACAGTGGTTCAATTTACAACTATAACATCTTGTTAGAAAAGCTGACCAGTATTCTTCCGGTGATCGGAATGATGGTGCAAGACAAAGAGCACTCCACACAGGAAGAAGCCAACTTTGATCAAGTAGAAAACGAAGTGCTTTGGTATGCGGGAAGTGCGGCAGCGAGCGACCTGATTCCGGGTGTTGGTTTGGTGTCGGTACCTGCGATTCAAGCGAAAATGCTACATAGTTTAGCGAATCAATATGGGGTCGAGTGGAACAAGAGAGTCTTCAGTGAGCTGATAGGCACTCTGGGAAGCAGCTTTGCTTTGCAATACGGAATGAAACTGGGCACTCGACAGTTGATAAAGCTGATTCCAGTTTATGGTCAAACGGTAGGGGCGATGGCTGCAGCGGCAATGAGTTTCGGCACCTCTTATGGTTTAGGTCGCGCGGCTTGTTTTTACTTCTATCATAAGAACAAAGGCGAAGAAGTGTCTGAACAAGAGATGCAGAAGATCTACAAAGAATCCCTGAAAAAAGGAAAGGCGGCGTCGGGCTATGAAGAAAATTAGAAACCTATTTCGATTACTGGCGGTGCTATCGAGCGGCCGTTGGGGCATTGCCCTGATTTCGGCCATCTTCCCAAGCATTATCATGATGGGTTTTGGTGTCTTCTTGGCGATCAAATACGGTTACCTACTCGAAATGTCGATTGCCATTGCCGTGAGTACCTTGGTATTCACCATTCCTTTGTTTATTTCTAGCCGTTCTTCTCGCGATTCTTCAAGCCGCTCTTCAAGTACGGAGCCCTTCTCAAATAAAGAGAGCGACGGCCTTAGCGAAGATGCTTCTGAATCTGAATCACAACATAACAAAGCTGACATCAACGATGCATTGGTTAAGGCTTCGGCTGATTGGTCTCAAAAAGAACTGTCGATCTGGAATGATTCAAAACATCATGTACGCCAACAATTAATGGTCGACATAGAGTGGGGTAACCTAGACCAAACCGGTTTAGAGGTACTTGAATTCGTTGCGAAAAAGTTTGATAAAAAATCGCTCGATTTCTCGATTCCTGAAGGACTAAAGCTGTTCGAAGAGGTCAGCCGACGCTACAAAGTGGTAGTGCGAGAGCATATACCCGGCATTGAGTATCTCAAGGTTTCTTACATCAAAGCGGGCTACGAAGCCTATGATAAATATGGCGAGCTAGGGCAGAAGATCGTTAAGGCCGCTATTTGGGGGAATCACCTTAAAAACCTCTATTTGAACCCGCTAAAAGTGATTTCTGATTTAGGTCGAGAACAAGCGACGGCATCGATGACAAGAGGGGTGGTTGATGACATGCAATACGCCGCTAAACAAGCCTTGTTAGATGAAGTCGCTGCGGTGGCGATTGACCTCTATAGCGGACGTTTCAGCATTGAAGATGAAGCACTGAAAGCGTCCGATGTTTCTGAACTCGATGAACAACGCTTTGCTCCAGAGTTAGAGCCCGTGCGAATCGTGCTGGTGGGGCAAACCAGTTCTGGTAAATCTTCACTTATTAATGCACTCAAACAAGAGTTGGTTGCAGAAGTGGATGTGCTGCCATCAACGGACACTTCAACGGTTTACAACGCGTTTGTCGACGATAATGATGTTCGCGTTGTTGATCTCCAAGGGCTTGATGGCAATCCTAAAACCGAAGCCTTAATGCTGAAAGAGATGACCCAAGCCGACGTAGTGTTATGGGTGCTTAAAGCCAATCAATCTGCACGTGATTTGGATAAGCAGTTGAAAGATAGATTTGATGCTTTCTATGACGATCCTAAGAACATCTCACGTAAGAAACCGATTGTGGTGTCGGTTGTTAATCAGGTAGACCGATTAAAGCCTGTAGACGACTGGCAACCACCGTATGACTTAGAGAACCCAACATCGGCCAAAGCGAAGATCATTGCTCAAGCGCTCGAATACAATCATATATTGCTGCAAACCGATATCGCGTTACCGCTGGCGATTGCGCCAGAAAAGGTACAGTTTGGTTTAGATACTTTAAGGCAGACGTTGATCGAGCGTATCGCTGACGCAAATAACGTTCAGAGAAATCGCCAACGTTTAGAAGCCATGAAAAGAGGCACGTCGGTTAAAGGCCAACTGAATAAAGCGGTCAAGGCGGGTAAGAAGGTTGCCCCCAGTGCATTGAAAGCAGCGACGCCAAAACTGGCTGAAATGGCCATCAAGCAAGCTGTTAAGAAGAAGTAAGTCATTCACTGCAAAACGGTTCTGGTGAGGCTTGAGACTCATCAGAACTGAGTTTTTTGGAGCGTGAGAGCTTATCTTTATTTAGTTAAGGCTGAGAGCTTTAGTGCTTAGCTTTTCTAGATCGGCGAGTTTTAGAGCTTGGCTTTATTAGATGATGGATTTTTTAGAAAACAGCCATCTTCGTTCCTTATTAAGAGGTATTGAGTTTAAAAGAGATTCGACATTATTAAGTAACTCTCTGAACTAGTTTAATAGTATATAAACGGCTGTGATTCACAGTTTATATAACACGCTATCGTATTTAATTACCATTCTAAATATTGATCACATTTATACTTTTCTAAGCTTTATTTATAAAACAATTGCACTATATTTAAATTTCGGATCATCTTGATTTCAACGTAGGGATATATTGTGAACATGTATCTGAAATGGCAATCAACAACTTGGCTAACCTTGTTAGCTTGGTATACCTTAGATCACCAGCTCTCGTTCCACCTTTCTTCAGAGTAGTACCCTCTAGGCGTCACGCGCCAGCAAAGCAGCGAGCTTTGTTTACCTATCAGCAGCTTTGATAACCTTTGAACGCATGAATGTCGCACTTATTATTCCGTGTAGGATGTTCGTTTTTTGTCGTTCTCGCTAATTATCTTAGCCTCTGTTTAGGTTTGATTAATAAGTCATTATTTAATTTGTTTATTTTCACTATTAATTTTCTGTGTGTCTTTATACGGAACTGTTAATTTAATGGTGAGGATTCGTGACATCTAAAGAAAATACATTTCGACCTGATCGGAATGTATTGAAAGGTATTATTATGGAAAACTTCAAACATCTACCAGAACCGTTTCGTATTCGCGTTGTCGAGCCAGTAAAGAGAACAACTCGCGTCTATCGTGAACAAGCCATTGTCGAAGCGGGCATGAACCCATTTTTGCTCGACAGTGATGATGTGTTTATCGACTTACTGACAGACAGCGGAACAGGATCTATCACTCAGCGTATGCAAGCTGCGATGTTAATGGGTGATGAAGCTTACAGCGGTAGCCGCAGTTACTACGCATTGTCGAATGCGGTGAAAGATATCTTTGGTTACGAGTTGACGATTCCAACCCACCAAGGACGCGGTGCAGAGCAGATCTACATTCCGGTTCTTATCAAGAAACGTGAAATAGAGAAAGGGCTCGACCGAAGCAAAATGGTCGCGTTGTCGAACTACTTCTTCGATACAACACAAGGTCACACCCAAGTGAATTGCTGCGTGGCGAAGAACGTTTATACCAAAGAAGCGTTTGATACCTCAGTGAACGCGGATTTCAAAGGCAATTTCGATGTGGTGAAGCTGGAAGAAGCGATCTTAGAAGCGGGCGCGGCCAATGTTCCTTACATTGTGAGTACCATTACTTGTAACTCTGCTGGTGGACAGCCAGTGTCTATCGCCAATCTAAAAGCCGTGTATGAAATAGCACAGAAATACGATATTCCAGTGATCATGGACTCTGCACGCTACGCTGAAAATGCTTACTTCATTCAGCAGCGTGAAGCCGGTTATCAAGATTGGACTATCGAACAAATCACTCGTGAGTCCTACAAATACGCGGATGGTTTGGCCATGTCGGCCAAGAAAGATGCGATGGTACAAATGGGTGGTTTGTTGTGCTTTAAAGACGACTCTTTCATGGATGTGTACACAGAGTGTCGAACTCTGTGTGTCGTTCAAGAGGGCTTCCCAACCTATGGTGGCTTAGAGGGCGGTGCAATGGAACGCCTTGCGGTTGGCCTTTATGACGGTATGCGTCAAGACTGGTTGGAATATCGTATTGGTCAGGTTCAGTACTTAGTCGATGGCTTAGAAGCGATAGGTATCGTGTGCCAACAAGCGGGTGGTCATGCTGCGTTTGTTGACGCGGGTAAACTGCTTCCTCATATTCCAGCGGGTCAGTTCCCAGCACATGCTTTGGCGTGCGAGCTGTACAAAGTGGCAGGTATCAGAGCTGTTGAAATTGGTTCCTTGCTGCAAGGACGCGACCCTGCCACGGGCGAGCAACATCCATGCCCTGCAGAGTTACTGCGCCTTACTATTCCACGCGCGACGTACACACAAACACACATGGACTTCATCATCGAAGCGTTCGAAAAAGTGAAAGAGAACGCAAGCAAAGTGAAAGGGCTCGATTTTACTTACGAACCGCCAGTGTTAAGACATTTCACTGCGCGCTTGAAAGAGGTTGAAACCGTTGAAAAACAGACAGAAAAAAAGGATGAACAAACGCTCGAAGAAGCATTTTAAAATAAAAACATAAGCGAATAGTCACTAGAAACATAATCAAAGGCTCCCACAGGAGCCTTTTCTTTTTTGGATGATAGGGGAGTTATGTCGTTAAGCAGCTAAGCCTTTAAGCTTTTAAGTACTTAACCCGTTAATCATTTTGGCCTTTAGATGTTGAACTATGCTTGCTTGTTTTTCAGCGTAGACTTTAGCATTTGGAATAGCCACTGATTCAAAGGCGCATCTTTCTGTGAACGACGGCAGCTCATCACATAACCCACATCGATCGTCAGTTTTTCGGGTAAATCAATACTACGACAGCCTTCTGGTACGCTGCCATTGAGGGTGATACCAAAATAGTCGGATTTGAACACAACATCGTGAATCATCGCAGGGTGATCGACTTCCACTCTTGGGTTTACGTGAAATCCGATATTTCTAAGGCGATCAAGGATCGGGTATTTATTGTCATTCCATCCCGGGGTTTTAAATAGAATGATTGGGTAGTTGGCGAGTGACTCAAAGTCTTTCGCTGGATGATCCTCTCTCACGAAGAACACCACTTTTCCTTTGCCGAATTCCATTTGAGAAATTGACTGCGGCAAGGTTTCATCAAAGTAATGAACTGCAATGGATTCTTCGCCGTCGATGAGCCTGTTCCTCACATTGCTTCCCCACCGAACGAATGAGTAGTGAGCATGCGGAGCTTCTTTACTCAGAGCAAAGTAGAGCTTCGAGCCAAAGCGCTCCCAGAACAGTGTATTCGCGTAGATTTTGATATCACCTTGGTAAGTTTCTGGCGAAAATACTTGGTGTTTAATGGCTTCAACGCTGCTCAAGATCTGCTCAAAATTTTCGATGTTGGTTTCAACAAAAGTCGTGGGTTCAAACCCGTGTTTGGTTTGAATGAACAGTGGATCGTCGAGCTGCAATTTTAACTTCGAGAGGTTCTTGCTGATCGCCCCTGATGTTTTTCCTAGCGACTCAGCAACCAGTCCAACATTGCGAAGTTCATACATACGCTTGATGACGAGGATATTTTGTATGTCTAGATTGATGTCCACAGGCTCTCCAAATGATTCCTTTTATAGGCAGTAATCTCGGCGCGGCAGGCGTACTGAAATTATGTGACTCTAATATCATAGTGGTAGTACAAAACGGATAAGACAGCACAGCGTCAAAACTTCGCTAATCCCTTGATTTTCCATTTGGTAAATCTTGCTTTTCCTCGAATGGTTCATGTTCGATTGTTAGAGTTACCCCAACAAAAACACAGATATCAAACGAACAAAGAATTAGAAATACAACGAGGTGATGTATGAACAAGTTAATCGCACTTGGATTGATGGCTTTATCTATGAACACGGCTTTCGCGGCTGACGGTACTTATGCGAGTACTCTCGATATGACGAGAAGCGAAGGTAATCAAGTAAAGGCTGAGCGTGTTGAATCTGAGCCAGTACTTGAAGGAAGAAATGAAGCGTCTAACGGCGGAATCCAATTCCAAAAGAACGTAGATCAAGACCAAACGATCCAGCTTACAGGTCGTCGTGATTAACGTTAAAGATGTGCTTACCATTGTCATGAGAAATGCTGCGCCCTCGGGTGCAGCATTTTTCGTTATTGGGTTGTGGAGTATTTTATAAACTCTAGCGATCTAGCCTTGGCATGTTGTGTAACGTGTGGCATTTTGTTGTTCTTTAATTTAGATCGCTATTGGGTGTTGGTTAAGCATTACAAACCAGTAAGCGAACGACTCGAAAGGACAAGGAATGACTCAAAAAGAAACGGGAATGATTCGTCATATTCTACTGATTAAGTTTAAAGAAAACGCTGAGGCTTCAGAGGTTCAAAAACTAAAGATGCTGTTTGAAGCGATGCCAAACAAGGTTGAAGGGGTCACTTCAGTAGAATGGGGATTAAATGACAGCCCTGAAAACAAGAATCAAGGTTATACCCACTCGGTGTTAATGACGTTCGCCGATGAAGAAGGCCGCCAGAATTACCTTCCGCACCCTGAGCATGATGCGCTGAAAGATGTGTTTCGTCCGCTTTTAGAAGACATCATTGTGTTTGATTACTCCCTGTAATTAGGTTCTGAGTAGGTCTCTTGTGTTTTACTTAGCTTCGATAATGAAGAGTTAGGGCCTAGCGATTAAGCCCTAGCTCAATAAGAAACGACTTACTCTGTTGGCGAAATCGTGACTGGTGCAAACGATGCGACAGCATTTCCGCCTTCGCCCCAGCGGTAGCGAGGCCAGAAGATAACTGTCTGATTGGGGTAGTACGTCTGTTTGTCGTAGTCCAGATAAGGCATCTCAACGAGGTCTATCTGTGGTTCTAAACATCTACTGTTTACGCTCATTTTTATTCCGTTAACCTGCCAATAGGCAGTAAAGTTAACGCAAAGCGTGAATAAGAATGGCATTACTTTTCAATAATGCCGTTGTGCCACGGTTAAGCTCTAGTCAATTTGATAGCCACTTCTGATTCCAGTTCACTTAATGGTCGAGGTTTACTGAAGTAATAACCTTGCAGCAGATCTATCCCCAGTCCGTTTAGGCGTTGGTTATGATCAGCAGTTTCCACCCCTTCAGCTACAACACGATAGCCCAAGCTTTTACCCATCATGATCATAGTGTTGACGAAGTCTAAGTTGGTCTGCCCTTGAGTTATGTCAGAGATAAATGAACGGTCGATCTTTACTTCACTTAGTGGAAGTTGCTTTAGTAGAGATAGAGAAGAGAATCCCGTTCCAAAATCGTCAAGAGAGATAGAAATGCCTACATCGTGTAGTTCTTTAAGTGAGTTTATGCATAACTCGTAATCGACAATTGCTGCTGATTCGGTTATCTCAATACAGAATAACGTCAAAGGAAGCTGGTATTGGCGAATAGTTCGAATGATTTCTTGAGCGAAGTGAGGCTGTATCAGCTGTTTTGCACTGATATTAATGGAAATATGGCTCATGGTTTGTAGCCATTCAGATCCTTCAACATCCTTACAAACTCGATGAATGATACATTCACCAAGCTTGCTGATTAGGCCAGCTGATTCAGCAACCTCGATAAACTGGTCAGGAGGGACATCCCCCAATGTTGGAGATTCCCATCTTGCTAGTGCTTCAACAGCAGTAATCTTTTCATCTTGCCCACAATATTGAGGTTGGTAGTGCACCTTTATTTCTTGTTGAGCGATGGCACGACTGAGTTGGTGCTCTATTTCGATTATGTTTTCCGTCTCTTTTGCCATTGACCTTTGAAAGTTGAGATAGCTTTGTCCTCCCAGCTTTTTAGCTTGATACATGGCAATGTCGGCCTGCTTAATTAATTCTTCGGCACTTACGCCATCATAAGGATACATAGCGATGCCTAGGCTTCCTTGGCTGATAATCTCAATATCATCAACGATCAATGGGTTTTGAACGGCATTTAAAATCTGCGTGGCGAGTGCGTTGATGTCTGCTTCGGAACTGACATCACACAAAAACAAGAATTCGTCACCTCCCAAACGTGCGACAAGGTGTTCACTTGATAGCACGTTCTGAATATGTTTGGTCACGTGGCAAAGAAGTGCATCACCGACGTGATGACCAAAAGAGTCGTTGATAATCTTAAAACGGTTAAGATCCATCAACATGACCGCGCGTTTTTGGTTAGGTCGTTTCACAATGTGTTGCGCGATGCTTTCCATTATTTTCCGGCGATTAGCGATGCCAGTAAGCGCATCATAATACGCCATGTGTTGAATCTTTTCCGCATCTTCTCGCTCTTGAGTTACATCCGTCATTGAGCCAATGAAGCGCACAGCCTGCCCTTCTGCATTATGAACCGCTGAGCCATTGGCATGAACCCAGATATATCCGCGATGTTGCGTCTTCATCCTGAATTCACATTTGAACGGTACTTCTTCGTTTAAGTGGTTATGAATGGCGGACTCGAGAAGTTCTAAGTCTTCTGAGTGTATATATTGGAACAGATGGTCACATCCTAACTTACGATCAGAAAAGGTATCTTGACAGCCAATCATTTTGGTTAACCGACTGTTCCAGACAAGAGTATTGGTTAGTAAGTCCCAATCCCAGATACCATCGTTTGAGCTGTTAGATACTACTTTGAGCTGTTGCAACAACTGTTGGGAGTTCTTCTGACGATTGTTACTTGTATTGATAAGCTCGTCGCGCTCGATGAACAGTGCGAGCATATCTAAATAATTGTTGAATACCGATTGTGTACCGATATCTTGGTGATCTTGCAATGAATCAACAACAGCGACGAGCTTCCAGTGATCTTCTTGCCCTGAGTTGATAGGAAGAATGGAAGCAACGAAATGATCATAGCGTTCGAAAAATGGGAAATTGCGAATATCGTCTTGAATATCTGTTTGTTGCGGTAGGGTAGTTGGCTGAGTCATGCCTTTTTCTACCCATTTCCTAATAGTGTATTGCTCCGAATTACACTCAGCGAGACAGGCCCAGTCAAGATTGTTTCCGTAAAGGCTTTGAGCATCTCTAATTGAGTCAAAACCTCCTTGTGCTTGTGAATAGAAATTTTCGAATATCTCAGCGGGAGAACGCCCTTGCACATTTAAGAGGATTTGGCGAGTCGAGTTGATATCTTCTTTATGTTCGAGATCTGGGTTTGTGTTACCGCAAGACTGATGAACGATGAGCTTTTGCGGGACACTATTATTGGCATTATTAAAAGGCTTCCCAGAAATACGTTCCAACACGCGGTGAAATACTTGCGTCGCTAGAAGCTCAAGCTGTTGGTCTACTGTTGTTAACTTGGGATTGAATTGTTGACCGACGAAAATATTATCAATGCCTACGATGGCGACATCGTCAGGTACCGAGATATTGCTGTGAGACAGTTGCTCCATCATACCTACAGCATTGTGGTCAGTTGCGCAGATAACCGCAGTGCATTTGGATTTACGCTGTATAAATTCTATTGCGGCTTCTCGTCCCCCAGATAGAGAACAATTCGACACGCGGAAGAAATGGCGTTGGTTGAATGAGCCTTTATGATCAATCACCGTGCGTTGATATGCTTTGAAGCGAGACCTGATATCATTAACAGTGAGATCGCCACAAAAGCCGATTTCTTCGTGTCCTTGACTTTGTAACCATTCATAGAGCTTAGTGACACCATCGCTTTGCACACTATAATACTGCTCAACGGGCAGCGGCGCATAGCTTGCTCCAATAGAAATGACTGGAATGTTTGCGTTTATAGCTTCTTCGATCAACTTTACTGTCGCTGCATGGAGAACGACCACAAGGGCATCGAGATGATTAAAATATATAGGAAGTTTAAAATCTCTTCGCTCACCCGAGCGGATGAAGATCAGATTGACTTTATGGTTTTTCGCAAGCCTTCTAAGGGTTGCATTTAGCTCGCCCATGTAGAAGCCACTGAGCATAGGCAGCACAATGCCAACGGTAGGACGTTTTTTAGATGTAACAATAGTCATGTTATTAGCCGGTCGAAAGTTGTGTTGTGTAGAACTGTTTTCGGGGGAGAATAGGTATCTTTTTATTATTTCTTCCATGCTCTACTAAGCGAGCTTGAAAATAAACTTACGGCAAAAGGAAATGCAAAACCACGCACAATCCGAGTAAGTCTAACTCATATATTTGAGAGGTTACTCAGAAGCGGTCCTCAATTTATGGACATGACTTAAGTGACAGACCTGTTCTGACAATACCTAGAATAACTGGAACGGAGTATGACTAGAAACGTAGAAACCACTCTCCTGAATTTAATTACAACAATAAATGACATACAAACATTGAGGTAGCGCACAGAAACGAAACTGGGGGTATCGCGATCACGTAATCATTGATCTAGCCGATAGTGAGATAGTGATAAGAGCTCGATAATTCGTTGTCGGATCTAAATTAGAGCTGTAAATCTAATTTCTAAGTAGTTGTTATCTCAGGAAGAGTTTTTGTGCTATGCGCCCCTATATTAAATACATTATCCCAATTTTAATTCCTTTCATTATCCTCGTAATGCCGCTATCAGCGTTTCCATTTGAAGGCCTTACGATTATTCAACAACGCGTTATTGCGATCTTTTTATTAGCGGCATTGTGCTGGGTGTTCGAGCCTATCCCGATTTACGCGACGTCTGTTGTTATTATCGTTCTGCAATTATTGATGTTGTCGGATAAAGGGCTGATCTTTTTAAGGTTTGAGCATGGGGAGGAACATTTTGGTGAGTTGTTAAAATACAGCGACATCATGGCGACATTCGCCAGCCCAATCATCATGCTGTTTTTGGGTGGTTTCTTCTTAGCGATGGCCGCCACTAAGTATCGATTAGACGTAAACTTAGCTCGCGTGTTGTTGAAGCCATTTGGACAAGATCCAAAGTTTGTGATGCTCGGCTTAATGTTGATCACTGGTATCTTTTCGATGTTTATGTCTAACACGGCAACAACGGCAATGATGCTCTCTATTTTAACGCCGGTATTGGCTGTGTTTGGTCCGAAAGACCCCGGTCGTGTAGCGTTTGCGCTTTGTATCCCTGTTGCAGCTAACATCGGTGGCATTGGTACCCCGATCGGCACCCCCCCGAACGCTATCGCACTTAAATATTTAGTTGGCGATAACCTCATCACGTTTGGCGAATGGATGGCATTTGGTGTGCCGTTTGTCGTTATTATGATGGCGTTAGCGTGGTTTTTAATCGGCTTTATGTACAAAGCTGACCAAAAGAAAATCGAGCTAAGTATTAAAGGTAAATTCCTTAAAACGCCTAAAGCCATTGCGGTGTACGTCACTTTTGCGCTGACTATCATTCTTTGGTTAATGGGCTCAAGCCATGGCATGAACTCTTATACCGTCGCTCTGATTCCTGTCGCTGTGTTCTCACTCACAGGGATCATCAATAAAGAAGACCTGAAAAAGATTTCTTGGGACGTACTGTGGCTTGTATCAGGTGGTATTGCGCTTGGTTTAGCTCTCGATAAAACTGGCTTAGCAAGGCTCGTGGTACACAGCATTCCGTTTGATGCTTACTCACCATATGTGGTGTTGTTCGGAGCGGCGTTCTTGTGTTTGCTAATGGCAAACTTTATGTCTCATACCGCAACGGCCAACTTGTTAATGCCAATTATGGCTGCATTAGGTTCGTCTATGGTTTCACTCACGCCACTAGGCGGTGAGATAACGTTAATTCTGGTTGTGACCTTTGCCGCTTCATTAGGTATGTCGCTGCCAATCAGTACACCACCGAATGCGTTGGCTCATGCCACGGGTCATGTGCAAAGTAATCAAATGGCCAGAATCGGTATTATTTTGGGTGTGGTTGGTGTGCTACTGAGTTTTGTTATGGTGTGGCTGCTACATTCAATTGGTCACATAGGATAACGATACGTGTATCAACATAAGTTAGAAGCACTTATCGAGCGCTATTTTAACCAAACAGAACGCCGGGTGACGTGCCGTGCCGGTAACACCATTATTGAACAATCAGCGTTAAACACACGTTTATATTATGTGTTTAGTGGAGAACTGGAAGGGTTTTATACCGATGCGAATACACCGCAAGTGCGAGTATTTAGCGCGGGTAGTGGGGCTTTTATAGGCGTTCATAGCTTCTTTTCAGGTAATTGGACTGCATCTTCAACGGTTGTTGCTAAAACCGATGTTGAGTTAGCGTGGATCGATAAAGACACGCCAGCAGAAGATGAACGTAAGTTTGGTCCTCTTACCGCACAGTTCACACCTGTGATTGTCAATGAGTTGTCGCGTCGTCAACGCCGAGCAACACAGGAAGCGATCGCGAAACAAAAAGCGCTAGAGAAGTTACATACTGCTGAGCAAATGACGACCTTGGGTCAATTAGCTGCAGGGATTGCTCATGAACTTAACAACGCTATTGGTGTGGTAAATAGTAAATCTGGTCGACTTGAAACGGTCATCATGGATCTGCTTGAAGAAGTGCATCCAGAAGCCAGTCAATTTTTCGATTTTGGGTTAATACATGGTCAGAAAACGTCGTCGTTAGAAGCACGAACACGTGGGCGACAATTTGAAAGAAAATATGGTTTAGACAAAAACATTGCTCGCTCTCTTGCAAAGGCGATTCCAATTGACGCTTTATCTGCAACAGACGTTATTTCAAAGCACTGGCTGAAAAACCCAGAAGAAGCGATTCGTTTTTGGCAGATGGGCTGTGATTTACATGATTTACGTTTGGCATCTAGACACACTGTCGGCATCGTAAAATCGGTTAAGCAACTTGGCAGAACGGATATCGACACCGAAGAAGCGGTTGATATTAACGACTCCATTAACCATGCCTTATCGTTGTTACAAAGTGAGTTACGTCGAATGTCTGTGCGATTGAGCCCTGCGGATTTACCGTCTTTTAAAGGCTCGAAAACAGAGCTCGTTCAGATTTGGGTCAACATTGTAAAGAATGCTTGTGATGCAATGTCGAATTCAGACGATGCCACAATAGAAATTCAAACCAGATTAAGTAAGAAAAGAATATTAGTTACGATCACGAATAACGGCCCTGAGATAGACGAGGGGACTCGTAGAAAGATATTTCAGCCCAACTTCACCACTAAAAAAGGTGGTTTATCGTTTGGATTGGGCTTGGGTTTATCAGTAGTTAAGCGGATTGTGGCGGGTTATGGCGGAAGTATCATTGTGAAAAGTGATGCTTCTAAAACTGTATTTAGAATCAAGTTACCAATAGAGGGTGAACATGGAGAAGCTTAATTTAATCTGTGTCGATGACCAGAGAGAAGTACTGAGCGCAGTGATACAAGATTTAGAGCCGCTGGCGAGTTGGCTGAATATTGAAGATTGTGAATCAGCGCAAGAAGTGCTTGATCTCATTGATGAACTTGACGCAGAAGGTGAACACATTACCGTCATCGTGTCTGATCATGTGATGCCAGGGAAAACGGGTGTGGAGTTACTCACTGAAGTGTTTCATGACAGCCGCTTTCCGAATACAAAGAAAATTCTTCTTACGGGGCAGGCCACTCATACTGATACCATCAATGCGATTAATGCAGCAGGCATCGACCGTTACTTTGAAAAGCCTTGGCAAGCAAGCACATTGGTTGAGTGCATTCGTACCCTTGTCACTGAGTACATATTTGATCAAGGGCTTGATTACACAGATTATCAGAATGAGCTCGATCAGCAGGTTGTGTTGAGACGCTTACGCTAGTCTCTTGCGTTAGTCGCTTGAATCTATATGCACCGGAGGACGCTTTCTGAAGGGTTTTTCCTTTGAAAGATGTAATCTTTCGGTGCCTATATTACCTATCTCTTTTAGTCGTTCAGGTTTTAGTACTCAGTTATTAACACACTGGTTGCTGGCTTAAGTCTAAAACTCATACGCTACGCCAACGAATGCATTGTGTTTTCTTCACGAACGATTCCCTAAACATGCAGCAGAGCTAAAATGTGTCGCAGAGTATCAGTGTCGATTGTTGGAAAAATAAGTCGAAATTATTCAAAAGTGATTCCTAACGCGTGGGGTGTGGAGTTCTAAGTCAGATCGGTACTTACAACGTAAAGGACTAGGCTTTTCAAGGCTTACTGGGTAATAATGCATTCGCCCACAAGTGAGGGGGGTATAGTCAGTAGGATTTTAAAATGAGTGAGATTGCTCGCTTTATATCTGGTGAAGCGCCAGATAAATTTGGTCGAAATATAGAACAGTTATTGGCTTACAATCATTTTTGGTTGGAGCATGACCATAAGTACATTCAAGTATTTTTCCCAACAGATGAGGGGACTAAGTTTAATCAACATGCCCCGTTGGTTACTCAAGAAGATAAGGTGCTTTTTGCTGACTCAGAAGCGCTTCGCACAGCTCATCTACAAGTGCTTGACCTGATGCTTGAGTTTTGGGGCATGCAGCGCAACGGGAATGAAATATCTTCGTCGTTACCACTTAGCCCGGCGAATCACGTATGGCTAAAGAATCATGACCATAACCAGTTAAGGCTAACGCGAGCCATTCGCAGTTTATACTTGTTAGGTAATGAAGAGGTCGCAACTCGGTTATGTGACTTCTTAGTATCAGCGACGACCGAGACAGGCTCGGTGTCGGAGAAAACCGTTCAGTATTGGCGCAATGCCCTAGAAGGTTAGGTTTTTCTGTGCAGATCTTTCGGCACTGCCCATAATTGATTCTCAATGCGCGGCATTTTCTTACGATGCCGCTTTCTCTATATTCAACATTTGAATGCAATTTGTGGAATATATCAAAATTAATTAAATTGATAGTAAGTTATTACTTTTCATTATGTTAGGGTTCTTTTCTTAAGGTCAGCTGATTAGGAAGAGGCTAATGAAAAAGGGATTTGTGATAGCGATATCAATCGGCTTTGTTGTCTTCTTCCTTGTTGGTCGTGAGCTCCAATGGTTCGGGTCCAGTAATTCCGAGTCCTTTCCTAAACTTCCTGATAGTCCCCAATTTGTTCCTTCTACCGATTTCGACGGTGAGTGGCTAGGCCGTCGCATTAACACCACTGGCAATAATATGTGTGAACGCACAACTATTACCGGAACTATTCGTGAGGGCAAAGTTACCCTAAGGCTTACCTACAATGGAACACCGTTAGAGGGTTGGGTGACGGAAAGCGGCGACTTACGTTTATATGCTAAACATCGCCAATGGGATTATCGTTTTTCCGCACATGGCAGTGGCAATAGATTTGACGGCCGATGGCACTTAACCAATGGACCGTGCCAAGGAAGTTGGTTTATAGAAAAAGCCAATGACATGTAGGGCTGTTACTACAAGACGCCGTTTAAAATTGACCAGCATAAGGTTCTTTTAGGAGAGATAAGTGATCAGATTAATCGCCGTGTTCATTGTGGCTTTCGGGCTAGGCGCATATGCGAGCTTACATGTTTTGACAGACTATGTTGTGAGTATTAAAGACAGTCATAAAGCTGCGGTGCGGCAAGGTTTTGAAACCTATAAATATGCAAATACAAAAGACCTTGCCCCATTAATTAAAACATCGAACTTGTTAGCTCGTTATAGTGCTTGTGAATTAGAGAGAGATGAAGGCGATGCGATCGCATTAGCCCTGTCTATTAACGCTATTTCCTTTGGGATGTTATCGAAGCAAGCTTCTGACCTCGATCAAGACACCTTTAGGACTGGTTTGATGATGTACGGAAAACTCAAAGACAACGAGAAAGCGTCTGCTCAGTTAACTGAAATACTTACTGCGTACTGTAAAGATAGTCTTCGCTATCTATACGACTGTGAAAAACTTTCTAATTTGTTAGGCGAAGAATGGGATAAACAATGGGAGGAAGTGAAACCAGAATGTACCTAAAAGTGATTCAACATATGCGGCATTTTGCTATGCCGTATTCAGATGTGATTTGAAAAATGGACACAATATGGAAGTAAGGTTGGTCAAAGGTTCAGACCCTAAGTTCGCTGAATCGATCACCAAAACGAATATGGCGAGTTACTACGATGCGCGTGGCATCGCTTGGGGTCATAGCCAGTTTTTACGTAGCTGGGATGAACTGGATAACTATGAAATTTATGTGGGGGATAGCCGTATTGGTGTTGTTCGCTTCAGTTACGCCAGTGGTACAACGTTTCTTAGGGACTTGCAGATATTAGCTGACTATCAAGGTCGAGGTTTTGGCTCTAAGTGTCTCGATTTGGCTATTGAACATGCGAACAATCAAGCATCGGCTCAGTTAGTGTTGCGGGTGTTCAGTGAAAATCCCGCCATTAAGCTTTATCAATCAAAAGGTTTTACTCAGTTGTCTGAAGTGAAAGGGCTCGTTGAAATGGAGCTGCCTTTAGAATCATCATTGAGAGGGTGTCATGGATAACCGTATCCAATTAAATTTTGTTAAATACTTATTTTCAGAGTTACTGTTTATTGTTATTGCACTAGGTCTTGTCTATTGGATATCAGACGGTGACCGTTCATCGCTGCTAACCATAGGGTTGATAATTTGTGTTCCTCCACTAATTAAAATTCTAATGTTGTGGTGGAAGCTTCGCGATAGCTCATTTGAAATCACGAACGGTCATGTGCGTTTAAATGGCGTTGCTTGCGATGTGACTTTACAGCGCAGCTTTCTTCCGTTTGACATTGGATCATTCATCAAGCTTTCATACACGAAAGATGCAATGCAGAAACACAATATTTACCTTTCTAAAGGCGCTATGAGCCAAGAAGAATGGCAGCGTGTGTTAGCGTGTCGAACATAGTTCCACTGCTTTAGTTTGTGTTGTGCGTCAGTTTGTATTTCGGATGCGGTTCGTGTGCTAGTATCGCCTTTTTTGCACTGAGCTATCTTATGACCAACGACCATTTCAAAGGCAAATATGAGGTTGAGCTGAAGTATCGACTTAGCTCTAAGTCTGAGTTCTTGAAAACTTTGAACCTAATTCCTCATGAAGTAATGCTGCAAGACAATCAGGAATGTGATTGGTATTTCGATAGCCCTGATAGAAGCTTACAGGCTCAGAATAAAAGCTTGTGTATTCGCACTATGGAGCCGTCGGGCATCAAACTATGGATCGTAAAAGGCCCTGAGTCTGATAGATGTGAAGCGACAAACATCACCGATGCGTCGAATGCCAAGAGCATGCTAGAAAACCTGGGATACGAAGTGATTCTTGAAGCGCAAAAAACTCGCAGTATCTATTTTGTTGGAGAGTTCCATATCACGGTCGATTCTCTTGCAGGTATTGGTGATTTTGCCGAATTTGCTATCATGACGGACGATGAGTCTAAGTTGTTTGTGTATAAAAGTGAGCTTGAGTTGTTAGCCAGTAAGTTCGGGTTGACTCAATCGGCACTACAAACTCAGTCTTATAAACAGATGTTCGAGAAAATGAACGCATAGTACAGCGCTTAAGCGTCAGGGAGACTTATGGACACCATTATCAAACAAGCAATCGAATTGCGAAAGGAAGAGAAGTACCAAGCGTCGCGTGATTTACTGGCAACGCTACTCACTGATGAAAACTATGCGGCGAAAGCTCATTTACAGATTGCGTGGTCTTACGACAACCAAGGCAAAGAGCAACAGGCGATTGATCACTATGTGCTGTCTTTGTCTGGCGTGCTTTCTTCAGTAGAGCGTTTTGATGCGCTGTTCGGTTTGGCGAGTACTTATCGAAGCCTTGGTCTCTATGCAGAGGCTTTAAGCTATTTCGAACAGACTATGGCTGAGTATCCTGACTCGATAGAAGTGAAACCTTTCTACGCAATGTGCTTGTACAATTTAGGTCGCCATAAAGAGGCGACATCGCTGTTACTTGAGCTTTTAGTTTCCACGACGAATAGCGAAGCGATCAAAGAGTACCAACGAGCGATCTCTTTATATGCTCAAGACTTAGATAAAACCTGGTAAGCAGCCGCGTAAAGCTCATTAACTCACATAACAAAGAGCCTAAGCACTAATATGATACTTAGGCTTAAAGGCATAGTTTTTGTTGTTTAGGAAACCGTTACTCTGAAAGCTCTTTACGAACGATCTCTGCGCCAGCACTGAGCGCATTAAGCTTCGCTGAAGCAATGTCGCGAGGCAGAGGAGCCATGCCGCAATTGGTGCAAGGATAGAGCTTGTCTGCATCAACATACTTAAGTGTTTCTCTAAGAGTGCTAGCCACTTCTTCCGGTGTTTCAATCGAATCGGTTGCAACATCAATCGCACCGACCATTACTTTCTTGCCTCGCACCAGTTCAAGTAGCTCAAGAGGTACATGAGAGTTGTGACACTCTAAAGAGATAATATCGATATTCGATTGCTGCAGCTTAGGAAATACTTCTTCGTATTGACGCCACTCGGTGCCTAGTGTCTTTTTCCAATCCGTATTCGCTTTGATGCCGTAGCCATAGCAAATATGTACTGCGGTTTCGCATTTAAGCCCTTCAATGGCTCTTTCCAAACAAGCGATGCCCCAATCGTTCACTTCATCAAAGAACACATTAAATGCGGGTTCATCGAACTGGATAATATCAACGCCTGCAGCTTCTAGTTCTTTCGCTTCTTCGTTGAGGATCTTCGCAAATTCCCACGCCAGTTTTTCACGGCTTTGGTAATGGGCATCGTAAAGTGTATCAATCATGGTCATAGGCCCTGGCAGAGCCCATTTGATAGGTTGGTCGGTTTGCTGACGTAAGAACTTCGCATCTTCAACAAACACCGACTTCTGACGAGAAACTGGGCCAACCACTGTCGGTACACTTGCATCGTAGCGGTCGCGGATTTTAACGGTTTCACGCTTCTCGAAATCGACACCATTCAGGTGTTCAATGAAGGTCGTCACAAAGTGTTGACGGGTTTGTTCGCCATCACTCACGATATCGATGCCGGCTTGCTGTTGCTCATGAAGCGATACGCGCAGTGCGTCTTGCTTGCCATCCGTTAATTCGTCGCCTTCCAGTTTCCATGGCGACCAAAGCGTCTCTGGTTGTGCAAGCCAAGATGGTTTCGGCAAGCTGCCCGCTGTTGAAGTCGGTAATAGTGTTTTCATAATAATACTGCCTATCCTTGGGTGGTTTGAGAGCGCAATAGACGATTAAAGTGCGTAATTTGCCGACCAGTTCTCTAGAACTGATTGGTATGGCTTAATGAACTTCTCTTCTGCGAATTTACCTTGTTCAACCGCTAGCTGGCTTCGTTCTTCACGGTCGTACACGATTTGAGTCAGCGAGTGATCTAAGTTTTTCAAGTTTGGTTGGTAGCAGTTGCCCGCAACCGCGTTCGCGTTGTAAATCTCAGGTCGGTAGATTTTCTGGAACGTACCCATGGTGCTGATAGTGCTGATAAGCTCTAGGTTAGAGTAATCGTTCAGCAGATCACCAAAGAAATAGAAGGCCAAAGGTGCAACACTGTTTGGCGGCATGAAATAACGAACCTGTAAGCCCATCTTCTTAAAATATTGCTCAGTTAAAGAAGACTCATTCGGTTGGTATTCAAAACCTAATACTGGATGTTGGTTTTCAGTTCGGTAATAGGTTTTATTATCTGACACGCTTAAGCAAATAACAGGTGGCTTATTAAAGTTCTTTTTGTAAGCGTCAGAGTTAACGAAATATTTAAATAGCTTGCCGTGTAAATCACCAAAATCTTCTGGAATGCTGAATTTATCTTGGCCTTTATTATGATCCAATAGACGTACGCTAAAGTCATAATCTCGTACATAAGAAGAGAAGTTATTTCCGATAATGCCTTCAATACGCTCGTTAGTTTTACGGTCTATAATATTGGTTTTCAGCACTTCAATTGAAGGGAATGCTTCGCCGTTGCTTTCAATATCCATATCAACAGAAATGATTTCAAGCTCAACAGAGTAGCGGTCGCCCTTCGGGTTGTCCCAGTGTGCTAACGCGTTGAAACTGTTATCGATCATTTGTAGCGCATTACGCAAGTTCGCTTGGCGGCTGTCACCGCGAGCCAGGTTAGCAAAGTTGGTTGTGATGCGCGTGCTGTCTGCAGGCTGGTAGTTTTCGTCGAGGCTAATGCTCTTAATCGTAAAATTAAATTCTTTATTCATGCTGATTTGGTATCCCAATTTGTTTTCTGATTCTCTCGGTCTTTAGTATCAAAACGGCTTTTATTTTTTTGCTTGTGACCGGATTAAGAATCGAAGGCTATGCTGTCTGAAATTAATGCTTAGTAGAATTAATGTCGTATAAAGTTAATCGCTTAAGGTTTTTATACGTGGATAGGTTGACCATTAACAATGGTATTACTTCACATTCAACATGAGGAATATTCATGATCTATTCTGTTTGAATATTTAAGTCGGTGTCAGTTATATTAATTAGCTTGATGGAAATATAGCCACATTAATAGTGTGTTATTTAAGACGATTAATTTAATTAAGAGATGGATGAAATGAGTGAATTGCTGTTGTTGATTTTCTACTGCGCGTTACTGGGCAGTGGTGTTGGGTTTCTAGCCGGCTTGTTAGGTATTGGCGGAGGGCTGATCATTGTTCCTGTGTTAAGCAGCATTTTACTGTATTTAGAAGTTCTACCGTCTGACCAAGTTGTTGTCGCGGCGATCGCTACCTCGTTGGCATCAATACTTTTCACCTCTACGTCTTCTGCACTTGCTCACCACAAGAATGGTAATGTACCTTGGGATCTGGCGCCTTGGATCATGCTCGGTGTTGCTCTGGGTGCACTGGTTAGCGGCTTTATGGCGGCTCTGTTGCCAGAAAAAGTCGTTCGTATTGTGTTTGCCGTGAGTGTGGTTCTGATTGCGATCAAGACGTTCTTAAGCAGCAAAAATGATGCCCCTAAGGAACGAAAACTGCCGAACAAAGGCGTGCTCACTGTGCTGACAACCATTACGGGTGGCTTGTCTGCCATGATAGGGATTGGTGGCGGAGCATTGTTGGTTCCGCTATTAACGTTCTTCTCTGTCGATATGAAAAAGGCCATCGGTTGTGCTTCTGCGTGTGGCATTGTGATCGCGTTGTTTGGCTCGATAGGCTACATCAGTTCGGGCAGCAGCCACTTTGCTCTATCAGACGGTTTTGCTGGCTTTGTTTATCTGCCTGCGCTGTTGGGTATTGTGTGCACGTCTTGGTTCACGGCTCCGTTGGGCGCAAAAGCCACCAACCATTTACCGGTTCCAACGATTAAGAAAATCTTCTCAATACTGCTGGTGGTTATCGCAGCAAGCATGGTGGCGCGTTAATTAAAGATCGTTCAAGTGTGAATATATAGAACAAAAACGAATAAATTGATCAACCACCAATAATTAGAAAAGGGCAGTTTCATAACTGCTCTTTTTTGTTTATCGGTCTATGCTTATACAGCTATGTACATGAGTATATTGATAAAATCGTTTAGTTATGAACAATTCACTGCTATAGCTAAATGTATCTTGTTTGATTCAACGGAATGCTATCAATGAGTGGTTTATGGATCCTTTAACGCAGGGCGTGTTAGGCGCTTCTTTGTCACAATCGGCAAGCAAAAAACAACATTTGGTTGTTGCTGGGGTATTAGGGCTGCTCTCCGGGTTGGCACCAGATTTAGATGCACTGATTAAGTCTCAAAATGACCCTTTGTTGGCTTTGGAGTTTCATCGACAATTTACCCATTCACTCTTCTTTATCCCCATTGGCAGTTTGATCTGTGCCTTAGTTCTACACCACCTGATTGCAAAAAGGCGTGGGCTTTCTTTCAAACAAAGTTGGTTGTTTTGCGCTCTGGGTTATGGCACTCATGCACTGTTAGACGCTTGTACCACTTATGGTACGCAGTTACTTTGGCCTTTAACCAACGCACGCTTTGCTTGGAATACCATATCAATCATCGACCCTGTTTATACGCTTCCCATCTTAATTTTACTTGTGTTTGCAACGTTGAAACGAGCGCCTTGGCTAGCACGAGTTGCGTTTGCTTGGGCTCTAATTTATCCAACATTAGGGATGATACAAAGAGATAGGGCAGAGGCGATTGGGTGGCAATTAGCGGAACAAAGACAACACACGCCGATTCGATTAGAGGCAAAACCGAGCTTTGCTAATATCTTGGTTTGGAAAGTGGTGTACGAAACAGGGGCTCATTATCATGTAGACGCAGTGCGGGTTGGTACATCGGTAAACGTATATCCGGGAGAGTCGGTCGCTAAGCTGAACGTTAGCAGGGACTTACCTTGGCTTGACCCGGACTCTCAACAAGCCAAAGACATTGAACGTTTCCGCTGGTTCTCGAATGGTTATACTGCTCAGGACCCAACGGACGAGTTACGTATTATCGATGTCCGATATTCAATTGTACCGAATCAAATGAAAGCACTTTGGAGCATCAAGTTATCAAAAGCAGTTGATGCAAACACACATGTAAAATACGAAACTCATCGAGACAATACACCAGAATCGAGACAGATCTTCTTCGGTATGCTTACTGGCGATAAATGATCTAGTCCTAAACAGTAAAAAGGCTGAGTCAGATAATCTGCTCAGCCTTTTCTATTCCTTTATTTAACAGGTCGATGTTGCATTGCTTTACATCACATATATTAATAAAAGTGATAATGCTTACATTTATAAATGTGATGTGTATCTCCATTCATTTTTTGATTGCTTTCTAAGCTTAGTTAGTTTTTTATCTGATTAAACAGAAGGTTATATGATAAATAGAATAATAACACTAAGTGGCGTTGCATTACTTTGTTCAGCGAGTGCGCATGCGCAAATGCAAAATGGAAGTTTCGAAAGTTGGGAAGGAAACGTACCATCTGGATGGAGTGTGATTGACTCCGGCATTGCACTTTCGCTCTCTACCGATCCTGTAAATAACGGCAGTTTCTCTGCGCAAGTAACAGTGAATACAGGCACTCAAAGTAATACCGATTTTCTTCAAACGATACGTGTTGAACAAGGGAAAACTTATGATTTCTCTGTCGATGTTTACCACACGGAAGGCAACGTGAAAGCTCGCCTTTTTGTTGATGGCTATTTAGGTTACTCGAATAATGGTTTAACGAATCAGTGGCAAGCATTGACTCACTCGTACAGCGCTACGAGCACTAAAGATATCGTTGTGGGCGTACGATTTTATGATGATGCAGGTTTTGATGGTTCGGAAGTGGTGTATTTAGATAACTTTCAGCCGACGGAGACTCCACCCACACAAAGCTGCAATGATACAAGTGCCGCACTCACGCTAGTGACGGATAACTATGGTTCTGAAACCAGTTGGTCTCTCAAAAACTCAGTTTCTCAAACTCTTTATTCTGGTTCAGACTATAAAAATAACACCACCAATGAAGTGGAAATGTGTTTAGCTGATGGTAGCTATATCCTAGAAGTCTCAGACTCTTATGGAGATGGAATGTGCTGTAGTGTTGGGAATGGTTCATACAGTTTCTCGGTAAACGGAACCGTTGTGGCGTCTGGTGGTGATTTCCAAGCAAGTCAGAGTACAGAATTTACAATTGGTGGTTCAACTACACCACCAACTGAACCACCAGTTTTAGGTGAGTATTATAAAGACGCTGAAGGCAAAGTGGGCTTTGCGTTAAAAACGGCTTTATATCAAATTATTGATAATCATAGTAGTCAGGGTTACACCGCTATTTGGAGGTTAGTGTCTGAGGCTGACCTAGACGCATACTATGACACTGATGGGTCGATTCTCGATATGTATTCGGAGAAACCTTCAGGCTCAGATTCAATCCAATTTACTAAGGTGGCCGATCAATGTGGTCAATACAGCAAAGAAGGTGATTGCTACAACCGTGAGCACTCATTCCCGAAAAGCTGGTTTGGTGGGAAAGTCGAGCCAATGAACTCTGACGGTCACCATTTATTTGCCACTGATGGCTACGTTAATTCGAAACGTAGTAATTGGCCATTTGGTGAGGTGAGTAGCGCGACATACACATCAAGCAATGGTTCTAAGTTAGGCAGTGCAGCGAACTCTCTTGGTTATGTCGGTACGGTGTTTGAGCCAATTGATGAGTTTAAAGGTGATTTCGCAAGAGCATATTTCTACATGGCAACACGCTATGAAAATGAAATCGCTAATTGGGAAGGAAACTCTACAAGCTCGGATGCCGTTCTGGATGGAACCAATACAACCGTTTTTGAACCTTGGCTACTTACTATGCTAAAGCGTTGGCATTCTGAAGATCCAGTAAGCCAAAAAGAAATCGACCGAAATAAGGCGGTACATGATTTCCAAGGGAATCGTAATCCGTTTATTGACCATCCAGAGTTTGTAAGCCAAATCTGGGGAAATTAATCGGAATATAACCACCATGACAATGGCTTGATGATTATTGAATTGAGCCCAACCCTTTGTTTGGGTTCTTTTATTGAGAGGCATTATAGAGCATGCTTTTAAATATTTGAAAAAGCATATTGTCATGAAGGTCACGTATACTTTTCAGTGGTCTGCACCATCAATACAGGGCGCTACGTTAAGCGACTTTCCATACCTTTAGTTATCTCTGAATTGTTAATTTAGGGGAAACTGTAGCTCATTTCTGCCCCGAAACGTATATGGAATCCACGTATTTACAAAGCGACGAACCATAAAAGTTAAGATGCGGTCGTATATTCGGTTTCTGTTGGGGGAGCTACCCCCTAACCTTTGATGTTTGCGCACCTACTGACCTATTCAGTTAGGCAGTTTTAGAAAACATTACACTTCGGTCAGGTTCTCAGTAGGTTGGTCTTACCTATTATGCATCATCATTTTGTAAAATTTGGTACTGCGTTAAACTTAAACTGTTGCTGGTATTGATTGATATTTTGTCTCATAGCGAAGCATTGCCCACGCGGTTCTAACCGTCTTATTTGCTAATGCAATACAGGCTCGTTTAAAGCCAATCCTCTTGACCAGTTCAATTAACCAAGCCTGTTTCTGGGTAGTAGGAATTTCAGGAAGTCTAGCAAGATAGGACATCGCACCTAAGTAGAGTAATGAGCGTAGATCTTTTACTCCACCAGTTTTGTTAATCCCAAGCATTATAGTTTTACCACCAGAGCTATGTTGTTTTGGAGTTAAGCCAACGAACGCTGAGGCTTGCCGACCATTTTTAAACTGATCGCCATTGCCTAATGTGACATACAGCATTGACGCTGTTGTTTCAGCTATCCCTTCTAACTCCATTAACCTACGACATGGTTCAATCTGTCGAGTAAGAGCGTTTTGGTTTTTCTAACTTCTTCAACTCTGATTTTAGATTGAGGTATTGTTGCCACATCATTGTAATCGTTGTAGCCAATGGTGCTGGCATTTCGGCCTGTCCATCAAGGACTGAGGTAACTGATTTTTTTAGACCGATTTCTCCTTTAGCATTAACAACACCATACTCAAGAATGACCGCACGAATATGCTGGCCTATGGAAACCATAGAACGAGTTAATAACTGACGACTTGTTTCAAGAGAATGAAGTCCTTGCTGGTCAATTGTTTTGGGCTTACTGTACTTAAGACCAATTTGTAGTGCGGCATTCGCTACAGCTAACGCATCATTCGCGTCAGTTTTATGACCTTCAAGATAGCCTTTGACTTTCTTTGGGTTAATGATTCGTACATCGTGACTAAACCGTTCAGCGAAACGTCCCCAATAATGGCAGCTAGCACATCCTTCAACAGCCACAATAGAAGGCTTAGCCGTTGCCAAAAATTCTTTTAGTTTTTGCCTGCTCATAGCTTTGTTACTCAGTAGTTCTCCATGGATACTGATATGACAAACTTGAAAGACATTTTTCGCTAGGTCTATACCGATCACGTTACTATTTAGCATGCTGGAAGCCTCATTATTAAACACCTTGGCTAAAGTGTAGTTAGCCGCGGAGAGAGTGGATTCCATACATCAGTTAAGCCCACTTCCTTGACTATAAGGTTAAATTATGGGCTTAGTTACCTTGGCAATTGTGAGACAAGCTGTTTCACAATTCTTCACCAGGCTGTTGGACAAACTCCTAGCCACCAATTTTGCAAGAGCCTCTTACAAAAATCACTATAAAGCGGAAACTTCGGCCACACTGTGACCTTTTTCAGTTACTTGCCTAACGGCTTCAATTTTAAATTCTTCAGGATATCTTTTACTGTTCATAAGCATACTAGCGAGAATTTGAACAGGTTTTCCTTATACTCTTGCAAAAAAGGTCTTGCGCACATACGCAAGACCTTAATTTTTTTCGATTAGTCCATATTATTAACTTATCGGCTTATCAAGCAACCTTTCTCGGTAACTCGCGCAGGCAACTAATGAACCAATCACTGCCAATGGTAGCGCGTAAAGAGAAAAACCTACTAACTTAACCAGCATGTTCCAAGCAAACACTAACCACGAAATTAGACCAGTACTACTGTTTGCTGCTAACGACTCTCCATTAATAGAGTGAAATAAGCCCTCTAAGCTAAGAACATCTGGCGCGACCGACATGTTAGCGAAATTCATCATAAAATCTAATGAGCCAAACAAGTAACTCATCATTTCCATGGTGCTTGCGATAACTAATAATGGTGCTATAAATAGATAACCAACTATCGTACTCCCTCCTGCACCAGCGAAGAGTTCCATCACGTACTTCGCCGTATCTGTAAAGAGCGAAACAGATAAGACGATAGCCACCAAGCCACCTCCTATAGCCATCTTTATTTTCCTTTCTCTTTCTACAGAACTAGTAACAAAAGAGCCAAAGTAATCCTTAGTGATCATCCAGACTAAGTTAAACACGTTAACACTAATCAATAGAAGGGATATGACCAACGCGAGAGTCGGCGCAAGCAGCCCTCTAAACTTATCTTCAATATCATCCTCTGGATATCTAACTTGATACTCTGCCACTGACGCCGCTTGATTTTGAAGGTTCATATGTCTACCACCAGAATAGCGTAACGCACTTTTGCGCGCCGAGTCAAAATACCAACCTTTCGTTATCTGCATTAACAAATCTTGTACTTCTTTCTCTTGCAATGGATTCGAGGTAGTTGGAATCACAACACCTTTACCAAATGCACGAACAGTCCTGAATGCAGACGACCTTAGATCGGATTCTACCTTTTCAAAAATCGCCTCTCTTACGACCGTAAGCTGATCATGATTCCAATCCGAGGGAAGATATATTCTTTGACGCGCAAGCGCACTTCTAAGCCTTTTATTTCTTCGGCCATCCGAAGCGGTAGAATAGCCCCTTAATTCTTCACGATAGCCATCTCGATAAGCTTTATAAGCCTTCTCTTGCTCCTTTCTTATGGCTGATGCAGATAAGCTACCATATGCATCCCCTAGAATCTTACTTTGTAAGTAAGACATATCAAGGCGCGACATGTTGTAAACTTTACGATTGTCACCATCGTGCTTTGGGAGCGCCCGAGGCGCAAAGCCTCGGTCTTGGTAGTATTTCTCATTAGTACTAAACATCTCTTTATTTACAGCCGTTAATTGCTTAATCCTTTCTTCATCGGTTAACTTATTGATTGCTGACTGGTAATTAGTCATACCTGTCACCGCCATAAATGGAATAAGTGCCTTCTGGATCGTTTGTGTATAGTCACCATCACCGTCCATGCCCTCATTCTCCGTCAAGTGATGGTATCGAGCATAAAGGAAGTTCTCTACTACATTAACTTTTACCTGCTTTGGTACCGCCGAGACAACTAAATCTACAACCAACCCTTGAACTAAAAACACCCCAGCAATAACAAAAGTAAATACTGGCGCTAGAAGAAGTGTCATACGAAAACTAAAAACACCGTCCTCTTTTAACCTTTTTGAATACTTAATCATCCGAACTAGAATCAAAGACACACCAATACCAGACAGAAGTCGGCCTATAGTGTCGAGGTTTGAATAGAAATGAATACTATCAGTAGCGATATAGCGCATCAAATTTAGATTAAATGAAATTTCAAAGACTAAGTAAAGCATTGTGCCGACGACAAACAGCGCCGTTGTAGGTCGAATGAATCCTGCGTAGCGCTTTTTCCCATGCTTATTTTGCACTTGGAAATGCCAGTTTGGCTTGGCCGTCTCAGAAATGTATTTTTTAACACTCCACAATATTGCGAGCACTAAAGTTATGACAAAAACAAATGGTGACGCTGTTTGTTTGAATGGTTGGCCGTACAATAAGTGGTCTGCTTCAAAAAGAACCGCATAAAGAACGGCGGACAAGAAGCAGGCCATTAAACTACCACAACCAATAAGAAACGGCAAAAAGGTGAATTTAATGATTGCAACAATAAATAAATTATTTCTTTCCGCTGCCTTTGAACACTCCTCATGAAGACATTGAAAGGCGACCATTATCTGCTTTTTGAACTGCCTTAAAGCTCCCCATAAAATCAGCCCAACAAGAGCGAAGAAAGCTATTGCATATAGCAACTCTGAAGTTTCCGTCGGTAAAGCACTTAAAAACTGCATCCCATAATCTTCACGAACGCGTTGTAACCTGACCTCCAAGGTACCGCTTACAATCACTACAAAATAGAATGCGGTTATAGGTATAGCAATAAAAATGACAGCTGCCAGATAACAGAATGACGTCAGTAGTCCACTCACTTTTGAATCCCTGAAATTAACTATAAATTTTAGGTTTCATTATGCATTCGTAACAGATTTAGTCATCACACTAGACACATTTTGAAACTTATAACACTGAGAAAACCATAAACATCATACCTTTCAATCGTAAGCAACGGTATGGACACAACCTCACTCACTAACAATGCTACATTTTAAATTGTTGTCTATTACTTGGATGAGAGGCAAAAGTGGCAAAAATTATTAGGGCATGTTGATCTTTCTTTAATATTTTTTGAACAGCAAGGGACTTTGTTGCGTAATTCAATGGAACTAAATCCAGAACCTACGATCTGCTCTGCTTTGTCCACTATATCTCGTAGACTCATGCCTAAACCACGTTACAAAACAACCAATCACTTATTAACCGTGGCTCTTTGACTTTTTGGATTGATGAAGAGGCGATAAGCGGGTGGGCGCAAAGCAAACAGAATAAGCGCGGGAGGCCACGTCGGTTCAGTGATTTCACCATCACGACAGCACCAATTGTGAAACGAGTTTTTTCTATGCCGCTGAGAGCGCTGCAAGGATTTATCGACACGATATTTAGGTTAGCCCATGTACCGTTAAGTTTCCGAATTACACCTGCATCAGCCGTAAAGCCAAACAAGGTGAGGTCTCATTTAAGACTAAAACGAGAGGAGTGATACAGCACCTAGCCATTGATGCAACTGACCTTAAGGTTTATGGCGAAGGTGGATGGAAAGTCGAAAAACACGGGACGGATGGTAGGCGCAGAATCTGGCGAAAGCTGTATATTGCCGTCGACACAAGCACTCATGAAATTATTGCAGCCGAGCTAAGTTTATCGACGTTTACGGATGGGGAAGTTATCCCGAACTTACTGAAACAAACACGGCGCAGTATCTTTGAGTTATCTAGTGATGGGGCTTACGACACGAGAGCGTGTCACGCTGCTATTAAGATTAAGGGAGCTATTGCGCTTATTCCCCAAGAGAGGGGGCAGCCTTCTGGGAGCGTGGTCACCCTCGCAATCGCGCCATGGGTTGTCTGAAGTTATGCGGCTCGAATAAGTATTGGAAAAAGCGGTATGGATACCATAAACGTTCATTACCAGAAACAGCGATGTATCGAGTTAAACAGTTGCTAGGAGGACGGCCGAGCTTAAGAAATTACAATGCACAAGTGGGTGAAACTTACGCGATGATAAAAGCGTTGAATAAGCTCACTAGGTTAGGTATGCCTGAAACTTGCCGTATTGATTGAAAAACATGCAAAACGGGCGGCTCTGTCTCTAAACTGAATTACGCAACAAAGCCCAAATAATGCTAGGTGTGTCGGATCAATATGGGGAGGTGAGTAAGGGATCGAAAGGTTTTCGGTGAACGGAAAATTAGTAGGGAAGGGTGGCGTGGTTTATCGTTCATCACTTTAGGTTGAGTATTAACCGATGGTTTAACTGTCGACTTTCTTGTATGTGTTTCGTTTCTTTATTTTCTGTAAGTAATTGTTTTTCATCGTATTAAGGTGATCTTGTTTCATATAAAATTGCCCATACTTAAGTAATCTGTTTTGGATTATATTTTAGAGGCAATTTGCCATAAGAGAGTCGTATGTTCGAACTAACACCTTACCCATGCTCTTACAGGGGGCGTGATATTAAAGTCGCCTCTATCACAGGGCGCTTAGAAGCTATTACAATAGATTCGATGACGGAAACAACTACTCGTAATGATGGGTCATCGAGTCAAAGGACAAGTTGTATTACTGAACTCGATATTTTGTCCGATAGTGGAAAGCGCTATGGCTTTACGCTCGCTGGCGAGCACTCATTTAAGAAAAATGACCTTTTCACCATTCATTATGTCTATTGTAAGCGAGATGATTGCTATTACGGTCAGTATATTACCATCCATAACCAGAAGCTTACACGCGGACGAAGCGGCATGTTAGTAGGTGGAGATATTGCACTTGGATACGGCAAGATTCGAAAAGCTTGGGGTGGGTTCGTGGACTTCGTTGGTTTGATGTTGAGTTTTGTGTGTTCCGTGCTCGCGACTAGTTATGTTGATTTAACCACAGAATGGGGCAGTATGTGGCTCTGGCCATTGTTTTTCGCCCCTATGGCTTTTGCTGGCATGTGGGTTACCTCATTCTTAGGCGGTTGTGTGAAAAAAGGTGATGCTGTATCAAAAGCGATTTATTTAAGGGCGAAAGAGCGTGGCCTTGAGATCATCGAGGGTAAGCGTACCGAAGCTTTAGAAAACGACAGGCCAGAAATGACTACACTCCAAACGCAAGATTAATTTGCTCAACCATCTAGTTAAACACATAGATTATAAACCATAGAATTCACCAATGGCGTACACGAGCTTGCTTCTGTGTGCGCTTTTTTTTGTTCTTATTACCTAATTGTGCGCTGATGGTTGTATAGAGTATAATTAATGAACAGATATCTGGAAGTTTATGATCATTAATCAACCTGAATTCACTCAAGCTCTGAAAGCTGAGTTACCTGGATTAAAAACACGTTTTGAAGATGGTCAAGAAGGTGTTGAATTTTTTGAATTTGATAATTGCAATCTTGAAGTGTCTAGCGCTATCACTGAAAACAGTACTTTTGATGATTTGTGTTCACTTTTGAAAGTCATGAGCGCTGACCTAAAGCCCATCAAAGCGCCCTTTAATTGTCAGCAATCCATTGTGCTTTATATGCCCGTCCACTCTGAAAATACCTTCAATACACCTTTCGGTATTGAATCCATGGGAAGCAAACCTGATCACGTGATTAATGAACAGATTAAAGCACTGAAGTACATTGGTGGAGCCAGGAATATAGCAGAAAACACCAAGGCAGCGGAACGGGTTCAAAGTGCAGCTGTTTCTAAACATCAGGCGTCTGAAATGATTCGTGTAGGTAGAATTATTCACGAGAAGTTGAATGAAAACTGCCTATCGATAAGTCGTAGAATTGGCGGTTTTAAGGCATAAGAGCCAAGCGTTCTACAATCTATTTCGAGCTTGCTCGTTAAGTCTCAAGAGAGCCTAAGCCTTCCTCAGAACGCTCATTACCGTGATATACCTTCGGTTGAAAACATCAGTGTATTTGAAACGCGCTCTATTGGCTTTTCGGAGTTGAAGATTGATAGAAAAAGTCCTGCGTTGGCAAAGTAAATTAGCTTTGTGCAAAGCCTTTATTTTTGTTGTATTAAGTTAAGGCACGCTCCAACCAGAGCTGAATTTGAACTTGAAAATTTAGACTTTCCATAATGCCTCAATTGCGAGTAGGTTTATAGGTACGGCCAAATGTTGGCACGCTCCCAAAGTGTAGTGGATGAGTAAATTTGTCCAGCCACATGTAAGCTGGTTGCTATACTTGGAGTAATCCGAAAAGTCAGAATCGTCTATGGTTCGAAACTCGGAAATGTCCAAAAGCTTCATAAATCCAGTATATGTAGCTTGTGATCACCAAGGGATTCTGTCGTACCTTAATTACCAGTTTTATCTCTTGCTAGGTCACACCTCTTTCATGTTGCTTCTTCCGTGGAGGTAGTAACGACATATTGAATTCGGATTCAATTGATGTATGCTTTAAAAGGCGATTTGATTCTGAAGGAATGACTCATGATTGACTTTATCAACAGTAACTTTGCACTCTTAACTGGAGTTGGGTTAGGGATGTTCACAGGGATTATTGGTACGTTGATATACGTAACAAAAAAAGCGATGTCGAATAAGAGAGAGCGAAAAATTTAGCTTTTCTATAGCTAAAAGTCTTTCTCAGTACTCAATGCCTACACAACATTTCTGCTTGATGCTAGTAGGTCGAATTTGTTCAACTCATCTTCAAATCACTGAGCTTTAGTTGATTTAGCTAGCAGCTTAGGTGCTTTCGATATCAGCTCTAAACCTTGCATATTCTTCTCAAAAATGTGGTTCGTAAATGCTCGAATGTGATCCAAAGGCAGGTTTGGATGCTATGGAGTGTTTATTCACAAAGCACTCGGGGTAGGTCTTTTAATCTCGTAGTGTATTGAGGCGATAAAAAATTACGTTTCATTGCCCATTCATGCGTAGTTCCTTGAGCCGCAAGAAATATGGCGTCTCTTCCCAATTTATTATTTAGCTTATCTAAAGCTTGCATTAGTGCAGGGTTTTCAGGCTCAGAGAATAAGTCATGTTGACGCTGCCTATCCGAGACTAAGTTCAGTGCTCCTACGCCAATTTTGTAATAATTGACCCCAGGTTTGTACAACCTCGTTGCCATCAATGTAACGGCCTTAGTCAGCTTAGCAGCGTCGTTGGTTGGGTATTCGAATGTATAAGTCTCTTTAAAGCTTTGTGGAACATCGTCGAAAGGGGAGCTGTTAGCAAAAGCCATTAGTACCGCACAAGAACTTGCTTGACTGCGTGCTTTTCTTGCAACGGTGGCGGCGTGAAAAGCTAGAGCTTGTTTTAGTTCTTCAAGTTCCGTTATTCGGTTACCGACACTACGAGTACTAAATATCTGTTGTTTATCCGCTCTGCATTCGTCCCAGACTTTACAGGGCTGACCATTTAACTCACGGACTGTCCGTTCAATGTCTACATTGAAAGAGCATCTTGCTTTTTCAGGGCTTAAGTTCGCTAAATCCAGAGCTGTTTCAATACCCATCAACTTCATACGTTGTGTCAATCGCCTTCCAACGCCCCAAACTTCTGATACAGGCTGGGATGCTAGGTATTGTTGGCGCTTTTCTTCAGAATCAATAATACAAACACCATTCAGGTATCTATCAACTTTCGCTACTCTGTTTGCTATTTTTGACAGCGTTAATGTATCACCTGCGCCAAAGCAAACAGGAAGCCGACACTCTTTCCAAACCGTTTGTCTGACTCGTTGACCGAATGAGTTTAAGTCTGGCTCAATATGGGATAAACGACTGATATCTAGAAAGCACTCGTCTATTGAGTAAATATGACTTTTTGGTGCGAAAGCAGTAATTGTTGCCATCATTTTAGCTGAGTGCATATTTCGGAGTATTCCGATCAGTCATTTCGGGATTATCCGATCACCCATTTCGGTTTAAACCGATCACTGATTCCGCGATTATCCGATCACTTTTAGTCTAACTCCGAAATCGGTGATCGGAATAGCGAAAACCGCGATCGTAATGGCCGAAACCCTTCCTTTTTCTCTTTTAAATCAATAGCTCGCTATTCTTTACTTCTTAAACAAGAAGGAAAGGAAGCGACAATGGCCAAAAGAGAACTCCAATGAACAAAATCAAAGAGGTATTACGCCTTAAATACGACTGCGGTCTCTCAAATCGTGGTATCGCTTCTTGCCTTAAACTCGGCCCATCCACCGTATCAGAACTCCTTACTCGCTTTAAACAAAGCCAACTTGGTTGGCCTCTACCCGACAGTTGCAGCGATGCAGATCTCACACAGGCGCTGTATCACGGCAAGAAAGCCAGTCGAGATAAAGTTATGCCAGACTTCACTCAATACGCAGTCGAACTCAGGCGTAAAGGTATGACAAAGATGCTGCTCTGGCAGGAGTATCATGAGCAATATCAAGAGCAAGCTTACGCTTACACTCAGTTCTGCGAGCACTTCACTCGTTGGTTCAAAACCCAAAAACGCAGCATGCGCCAGCTTCATGTCGCAGGTGATAAACTGTTTATCGATTACTGTGGGCCTCGGCTTCAGGTGGTCAACCCTGACACAGGGGAAGTGCGCGAAGCGGAGGTGTTCGTCGCGACTTTAGGCGCGTCCAATTACACCTATGTTGAAGCCTTCCCCAGCCAAGGGAAGCCTTACTGGTTAGAGGCGCATGCAAATGCGTTCGAGCACTTCGGTGGCGTACCACAACTCTTAGTTCCCGATAACCTACGCAGCGCTGTCACTAAAGCGAATCGTTATGAGCCGAGGCTGAACGACAGCTATCAAAAACTGGCTAATCACTATCAAACCGCTGTGATGCCAGCTCGCCCCTACAAACCGAAAGACAAAGCCAAGGCAGAGAATGCCGTGCTCTTAGTAGAGCGCTGGATCATGATGCGGCTGAGACACCAAACCTTCCATACCTTCAAAGAGTTGAATCTCGCCATCCGCGAACTCATGAATGAGTTAAATCAGCGTAAGATGAAACAGTATGGCGCTAGCCGCCAAGCGTTGTTCGATAAACTCGACAAACCTGCATTAAGGCCATTGCCTAAGCAGCGTTACCTGTATACCGAAACTAAACGAGCCAAAGTTGGCCCTGACTATCACATCGAATATCGCCGTCATTACTACTCAGTTCCCCATCAACTTGTCGGTCATCATGTCGAACTAGAAGCCTCTAATCGTCTGGTGCAGATCTACCATAAAGGTAACGTGGTCGCCCAGCATCCACGTAGCCAAAGAGATCGCGGAAACAGCACCCAACCAGAGCACATGCCAAGCAACCATCAACATCAGAAGTGGTCACCAGAGCGCTTGCTTAGTTGGGGGGCCAATATCGGCGCAGCCACACGAGAAGTCGTCAATAAAATGCTGAACTCCAAGCCTCATCCAGAGCAGTCTTATCGTTCCTGTCTTGGCTTGCTCAGTCTGAGTAAAACCTATGGCGAACCGCGCCTTGAACAAGCCTGTAAAGATGCGCTGATGCTGACAAAATCCAATTACACCTTCATCAGTAATTTGCTGAAAAACAATCGTGAAGGACAGCTGAGCAAAGACAACACGAGCACGCCGAACCTTGTTCATAGCAATGTTCGTGGCCCGAACAGTTATCACTAGGAGAAAGGATATGAATACACTGAACGACCAACTCAAAACCCTACGCTTGAGCCATGTAGCGAAAGCATTAGAGCAGCAACAAGAGCAACTGACTACTTACGCAGAGTTGGACTTCGAGGAACGGTTAAGTTTACTTCTGGAAAGCGAGATCTTGAATCGCAATCAGACCAAAATCCAACGCTTAAAACGACAAGCCAAGCTAAGAGTGGATGCACAGCCGAGCCAACTCATCTACAAAGAGGGACGAAACCTCAATCGCAAACAGATGAGCGAACTTCTGACTGGCAGTTATCTATATAAACACCAAAACATCTTGATCACAGGCCCAACGGGCGCAGGCAAAACATATCTTGGCTGCGCACTGGCCACCAGTGCCTGTGACCAACAACAAACGGTTAGGTACTACCGATTAACTCGCTTGCTTGACGACCTGACCGCTGGTCGTATGGATGGCAGCTATCAAAAGCAACTCCAATCACTGGCTAAGAAAGCCTTACTGATCCTCGACGACTGGGGGATGGAAAAACTGACACAAGAGCATGCGGGTCACTTATTAGAAGTGCTTGAAGATCGTTATCAAAACAGCAGTACAATCGTCATCAGTCAGTTACCTGTAAAGGAGTGGTACAACATGATCGGCAACGCGACCGTTGCCGACGCGCTAATGGATCGGCTAGTACACAATAGTCATCGACTAGAACTGGGAGGTGAGTCAATGAGAAAACTGGCGCAATCCGATCACTTAGAGTAAAAATAAGAAGAGAGAAAAACGGTAGGATCAGGCGATCGGAATAAACCGAAACAGCCGATCGCAATCACCGAAATACGCAGCTGAGAGATCAGCGTATAACGCATAGTTTGATGAGAACACGTTTATATCACGCTGTTCGATGAGTCGTTTTTGCTTGAAATAAGGCTCAAACTTCTTAATCCCAGCTTCTTTTGCAAGTCGATTGGCTGCCACCACTGCACCATCATTGTTTGAGAGCACTATGCAGGGTAGGAGACGTAAATCTGGTCGAAAGACTTGTTCACAAGCTACATACATGGCATTGCAATCTATGAGAGCGAACATTATATGAAATCAGGTAAGGGTTTATGTAAACGAATGGAACGTATCACAACTCCCTCAATCGCAAAGGCATCCTCAGGATGAATATCAATAGGTTGGTGATTAGGATTTGCTGACAACAAAAGTCTGCTGTGTACATCAAGAATTTTACACATGAACGCACCATTCAAGCTGACGATTACGGTATCTAAGTGCTGTGCTTGCGGTTTTCTGTCGATGACCAATAAGTCGCCATTGAAGATACCAATTTTTTCCATTGAATCTCCGTTCGCATACGCAAGATACGTGGCGTTGGGGTTATTGACTAAGATGGAATCTAATGACACTCCAAGCTCAACATACTCCGCAGCAGGCGATTCCCATGAAGTGAGTGAGCAAGAAATACTGGATGGAGAAAGCGGTAGGATGTTCATCTTTGACGACCTTATAATTACTACTGTATAAATATACAGTTTTGATTTATGGTTCGTCAATGTTTGTAAAACTAAGTGCGGATTAATTAGCCTTTAGGCAAAGTTACCAACGATTGCCAAATTTGAGGAGTAGTGTCCTTTTCGAGAGCAGTTAATTTGAGTTGCGGCAGGTCAAATATGTACTCTTGGCCATGGAAGAGTGCTTTACTTTTTTGATGGATAATTTGTCTGAATTCGATGTGCTGCTGATAGATGTTTTATTCGACTCAGTCGGTGTTTAACCACTAAATATGATGATCCCATTAGGGCTGTAGTTGGTTGAAGTGTAGGTCCGAAATAGGTAGTGATTCTGCTTAGCTGAATCACTATTGTCTAATATGTGGTAGAGCGTTCGTTATTTGCTTGATATTACTGTTTTCATGGGTTTGTATTGCTGTAGATTAGAGCGAGTGGTTATCAAGCATATTCTTCTACTAATTCACCAATCAATGTATGCTGTAAATCCCTCACGTCATCAATAAAGCTCGTATCTACAATATCAAAGTCATCTAGTTTGTTTACCTTTATAAATTCAGCAAATACTTCCTTACAAACATCATCCCCAAAAACACACTGCTCAAAAAATCCCTCGACACTGCCTTCTTGTTCAATCATGAACTTTTTGTCCCAACCACCTGAGACTAGTTCGTGCTTTTGCTTACGAAGCCTATTCTCCATTTGAGTTAAAAGATGCGTTGTGTTTTTCTCAATTGTTGCTTCAGCGAAATGTTCCATATGTATAAATTACCATTCTAATTATAATCTTGAAATAATGTTAACAAAGACGTGGCGACTGGTCAAAAATTCTTTTATAACAATGATTTAAGTTGATTGTTTTTGTTTGTGATGTATAACAAAAAAGAAGAGTTTAGAAAGAGTTGCTCAATGTTCGATATCATACTTATTTCAACCGAACACTGTGGTTATAATTTCCTTCAAAGCTAACATTACTAATTTTCGCGCTTATCAAATTTTGTTTAGCTTGGGCTGAGCGTTCAGTTTCAACAAATAATGCTAGGTGTGTCGGAGCAATATGAGGAGGTGAGTAAGGGATCGAAAGGTTTTGGGGGAACGGAAAATCAGTAGGTAAGGGTGGTGTATAAAAAGTACCTACATTATTTGTGGGTAACATTCAGTAAATCGCTTACTTCATTAGCTTATGTCATTGCAAGGAATATCTAATTGGTGAATGTAGTCAGTAAGGAATCAAAGAATGGAACTAACTTGGTTCTACTTGCACAGCAAGTTCTGCAAGCAGAACACTTCAATTTAGTTGGAGTTTAACCAATCTGAAGGTAGCGATTTCGCAAATGGTCTTGGAAATACTTTGCATTTATGGTTTCTCCACTGGCCTGCCGATTGTAAAGCCTGAGGCTGGTGTTTTATGTGAAAAGAGATCAATGCAGTACGAAATTCAACAGTCATAACTAGCCGTGGTGTTAGCACGTAACTAATGGATAAAAAGCATCCCCCCAAATCTCATTCTTTCCGTCCATCATGATCCCGATAATAACTGGAACAAGACTATTCAGTAAAACTGTACAATCCCTAATTTGGTCTCTGTTTGCTGAGCTATCATAAGTTGCCCCGCCGTGCATAAGCTGGTTTCGTAGTGTATAGAGTCGAGAAAAAATGATGCTCAATATTGTAGCTGTATCGTTATCGGACAGCGCTTTGTTAGATGCTGCTTTTGCCGTAGCTCGTTCTTTTTGCCATTCTTCTTGACTGATAGAACCCGATTGATGCTTCCAGAATGATTGAAGAATATATTCATTATTGAGAATGAGCCTGATTGAGCTTGTGTACTCAGACCAAACAATCTCTGATAACTGTTCTTTTTTGTCTAGTTTGACTATTTTGCTTAAGAACTCTTGATATATCCCGCGCTCACCGTATTCAACCTTGTAGGTAAAATCTTGAGCGTATGCGGCGTTAAAAGCGATCCATAGGAATATAAATTTGGAATCATTGTCCTCGCTCATTTCTGCCTTTTTTAGCCAGCTCAGTGCTCGATGGACACGTAAAGATAGTGCTTGAGGGAATGAATTACGCTCTCGGCGTTGCCTGTCTTTCAAGTTCTTATACATAATCCTTATGCTCCTGTTCGACTTCACTATCAATCACGTTTTATGTAATCAAGCTAACAATTTCTGCTTTGGTCACAGCCCCTAGCATAGATGCCGTTATTGTATAGAGGTCAGCTTGACATCCAATATTTAATTGTATCAAAACAGACACATAAAGCAGGGAGTCATTTTAAAAATATTGAGGGATGACACGGAATTGTCGCTATTCAATCTGCTGCCAATAGCTATTCAGCTTAGCCAACTTCCGAACACCAAAATGACCAACATAAACGCTTCTAAAAGATTTGGTTAGATTTCTAATGACGTAATTTTTATCAAGCGATGTGAGGGTACTTTGTGATCGACAGTGTTTTTGTTAACTCAAAATCAGTAGGTAAGGGTGGTGTATAAAAAGTATCCACATTATTTGTGGGTAACATTCAGTAAATCGCTTGCTTCATTAGCTTATCTCATTGCAAGCAATATCTGATTAGTAATGCAGCAATAAGGTATCAAGGAATGGAACTAATTATGCCTTTGGCATTTTGAGCTTTTGCATCAGGGCGTTGTGTTTCTAAGGGGAGAAATACTTCTACTCAGCGACCTCTCACCTTGGTTCTACTTGCATAGCAAGTTCTGCAAGCAGAACACTTCAATTTGGGTGACGTCTACCAGTCTATAGATAACGATTTCTCAAATGGTCTTGGAAAAATTGTGCGTTTAAAGTTTCTCCTGTGGCCTGACTAACTAGTTCATCAGTAGTTAATAAACTACCTTTACTCCAGATGTTTTCTGATAACCAGAAGAAAATTGGAGAGAGGTCACCGCTTAGAATTACTGAATCTACATCAACGGTTTTCTTCATTGCAGCCATAAATTGAGCCGCATACATGGCTCCCAGCGTATAGCTAGGGAAATATCCGAAACTCCCATCACACCAATGAATGTCTTGAAGACAACCATTTTTGTAATCATATTTTCTATTTATATCAGATACGTAATGTGTAGGTGACTTTGTTCGCTGTTGCTCACACCAATGAATGTCCTGCATACATCCATATTTATAGTTGTGTTTTTTAAGTCTTTTTTCTGATTTTGAAGAGTTTGAGAAATTAGTGTTCAGTGTTCGCTCAGGGTCTGTCCAGTGGATGTCTTGCATACAGCCGTTAGTGAAGTTGCCTTGAGTGCTTAAACCAAGGTAAGACTGCATCTTATTGTTCCAAAGTTCAGGGACATCGGTGTGTTTGATCTTGCCGTTGATCAAATCACGCTCAATTTCGTATCGTAAGATAACGTGTGCAGGGTAGGTCAGCTCATCGGCATCAACACGGATGAAGTCTTTCTTCACGCGCGTGTAGATCTTCTGGAAGTTCTCTTTTTCAAACTCTGAGCCTGAGAATTGCTGACCAGCTAAGTTTGCTAAGTGTCCAATGAACGGGTCGCTGCGGCCGACTTGCATCTCAAAGAACAAAGATTGAGACTCATGGATACCCATAGAGCGCGCTTCACCCGCCGGTTGTCCTGCTAGGTGCTTTGGTAAGCCCTGTTCGTAACGCGCGTGTCCTGTTTCATGCACAATACCCATTAAGCTTTGAACGAATTCCGCTTCGTCATAGCGTGTTGTGATACGCACGTCTGAAGGGACGCCACCACAGAATGGGTGAATACTTTCATCTAGTCGGCCGTGTTCAAAATCGAACTGAAGCAGCTTCATGACTTCTAAACCCAGTGCTTTCTGTTTCTCGGTCGAATAGATACCTGATGGTGCGTTAAATTGCTCGCTCGATTGTTTTTCGATCACTTCATCAATTAAACCTGGAAGCCAAGTTTTAACGTCTGCAAATAGGGTATCAAGTGAAGCAGAGCTGGTGCCCGGTTCATAAATATCCAGCATCGCATCATAAGGGGTTAGATTGGCTGCGTCTGCGCGAATCTGCGCTTCTTCACGAGAAAGCTCAACCACTTCACGCCAGTTCTTTTCGAACCCAACCCAGTCGTTGTTACCGCGTTGGCTACGCCACGCATGTTCACATTTTGAACCCGCTAGAGATTTCGCTTCAACCAGTTTTTCTGGAAGTAGGTTTGCTTGTTGCCACTGGCGTTTTATTTCACGAAGTGACGATTGTTGCTCAGTGTTCAGCGCTTCATTTTCAGCGTCTGCAATCCAATCGCCAAGCTGTGGTTGAGTCATTAAGCCGTGAATATGAACAGAAAGCTCGGCCATCGCTTCACTACGAGCTTGGTTGCCACCTGCTGGCATCATGGAAGCTTGGTCCCAACCACAAATAGAAGCTAGGTGTTGAAAGCGTGAACATTTTTGAGAGTGTTCGACTAGTTTTTTGAATGCGCTCATTTGACTACTCTTAATTTGGTTTCTTTAAATGATCCTTAGGGCTGCGTCAGCGTTAAGGTTCATCTCGTGTACTTTGATTATGGCTTTGCTTTTAATGACGCCGACCTTCGCAGTCGAAGATATAGCGAGAAAAGCATGAGGCGGTACGATGCCTTGAATTTACTATTTCTTAACAAATCAAACTGTTCTATTGTGCACAAAATCAGTGAGTTGTATAGCTGGTGGCAATTGTTGCTTGCGAATTGTTCTGATACACGGTATTGATGATAGATCGCTGAACAAGAATGACAATGATATGGATATTTTGAACTTTGAGGCATTTCTAATTGCCATCACTATTTTAACGCTAACGCCGGGCTTAGATACGGCTTTGGTGATTCGTAATACCAGCCGCTCTGGCTTAGCTGACGGTTGTATGACGAGCTTTGGTATTTGTAGCGGCTTGTATGTGCACGCGTTTTTCTCTGCTGTGGGTATTTCTGCAATTCTCGCCCAGTCTGCTGAACTCTTCCAAGCCGTTAAGATGGTGGGTGCGGTTTACCTAATCTGGCTTGGCTTAAGTAGTTTGCGAGCTTTGATGAAAAACGGTGGTGGTTTGAAGGTCGGTGAACAAGCTCAGCAGGCTTACAGTGCTAAGCGTTCTTTGCGTGAAGGCTTTCTGTCTAATGTTCTTAACCCAAAAACGGCGGTTTTCTATTTGGCTTTTCTGCCTCAATTTGTAAACCCTGAAGGCTCGCCTTTATTGCAATCTATGTTGATGGCTTCAGTCCACTTTGTGATTGCGATGGTGTGGCAATGTGGTTTAGCTGGTGCTCTTAATTCCGCTAAAAATTTGCTCAAGAACGCGAGTTTTATGAAGTGGATGGAAGGCGTGACGGGCATGGTGCTGGTTGGGCTAGGTGTTAAGCTTTTGATGGAAGAGCCTGTGTAGTTCACCGTTTTTTAATAGAACATATGAAAGCCCACGACGTGTCGTGGGCTTTTGCGTTTTATTGCTTGTAGATTTGTGCCGCGCTTATTAAACAACGAAGTTCTTCACAGCGTAGTTATTTGCAGCCTAATTATTGACGGTGTAGCTATTCCACGACACTGATGTTCATCTCAGCACCTTCGAAACCTAAGTCACTCAACTCATCAGCATTGAAGTTGGTAGTGACTTCAATATCGCCAATGCGCTCAGTCGTTTCGTTGACGGAATCAGTGCTTCTTTTGCTGCGTAGATTGTTGGCAATCGGTGTTGCTTGGCCAATCTCAATGGTGCCTGCAAATTGAGAGTCTGCGTAGAAATCACCCGATACGTAAGAGTGGAAGGGACGTAAGCTTCCGCCTGTTGCGTATTGCATGCTAGATAAGCCCGCTTCTTTAATTGCCCAGCCCCAGTCCCACCATTTGGTTTCACCTGGAATGTATCGGTGATCCCATTGGTAGCGAATGTCAGCAGATTTATCACTGCCGCGACCCATAGTGAAGGTGTGGGTTTTGTAAGGGCGATTGTCTGGATGTGTATGCCATGCGTTGCCACCCCAACGTAGGAAGCCGTTAAACTCAACATCGTAGCTAATGTCGGCGTTGAATCGATACGGGTAGGAGATGCTTGAACGATACAGCTCGACTCGAATCGGAAGCTCTGAGTTTGCTGGAACCATTGGGCGCGCTTGAAGTGTTACTTGCTCGCTAGTGGAGCCACCGTTGGATTTAGAGAAGCTTTGGTTGGCTTCGAACTTAATGGTGAGCTTAGTTTCGCCAACAAGAGGCCACTTAAACGTATTCTCTGTTTGAACACTTTGTGAGAATCCGTAGCTGTTCGTTTTCGACCAGTTTGTTGATTCATCTACTTTCAGGTCGACAACCACTTGTTGCGCGATATTACTGTTGTTTCTTGCTGTCGCGTAAACGGTCTTCACTAGTTCACGGTCAGATTCAACAACATCGCCATGCCAAAAATTGTCGTCGTTAACGGTGTAGGCAAAGTTGTTGACGGTGATTTTGGTTTTCTCCCCACAGCGATAACCACTACAAGAACCACCATTGTTTCCTTGTATCACCCAGCTGTCGCCAGAGCGGTTGATCGTCATGTCTTCACCCACGTACTGACTATTATTGCCGCCAACCCATGCGTAACCAAGGTTGTGAGCTAAATAGCTTAACGGACGAACAAAGTCGTTACGGTTATTGACCAACTCGTATTGAACATCCAACTCGCTGCCTTCTGGAACCGATTTAGCAGAGTAGTTTGGAATTTCAGACTGGTCATTGTTCGGATAGCAGAACGTTGTGCCGTTGGTTGTGTCTTGTTTAATAAGGCCGTTGTATCCCGGGCCCATTATCACCCAGTTTCCTTTTAAGCCTGTGATCTGCCAAGTGCCCATTCTAGCCAGTAAAGCACTCTTTTGCTCTTCCGCTTCAAAACGGTCTAACGGGCGATAGCCAGAGCGACATACATCGTCACCAAGTTGGTCATGGACTATTTGGTCTGGGTAAATTTTTGCGTTTACGCCAGTAGATAGAACAGACAACACTGCGGTTGCTAAGAGACTTCTGTTTATTCGGATCATTAACAATTCCCTCATTTGTAGTTTTTCTATTTTGATAATGTTTTTTGTGCCGTGCAGTTAACAAGACAAGTTCACTTTTTCATGTTGATAAATAGATAGATACTGAAAAGGGTTGAATTAAATTACCCTTTTAATTCAATGGTTTGTATTGTCTCAATTGTTTGTTCGGTGAAAGAGGCTGTAACTAAAAAGAAAATGTTTGATAGGGCTCAAACCGTTTTTAGAAAAATGAGGCGTTATGACTGACACATTAACGTCAAATAGTTTTTGACGTGGTCAATCGCGAGCGAAATGAATGGTTAAGTACGAGAGGCGATATATTATTCACATCGTTTTTATTTGATGTAAATGTCAACAGTAAAGCGATAAATGAGACTTGGATGTTTAAATTTAATCCAGTGTTTTAAACGTTCGATTAATTGAATGCTCAAAATGCAAGAGATGTTTACTGATGCAGTAATAAATATAACCATTCGTTTTTTATGTGTAATATTCAGAACGGTGTTAATTAAAATGGAATGAATTCAGCTGGTGGCCAAACGGCGATAAATTATCGTTTAGCCAAAAGTTGAGTTCTTCCTGTATTACATGTTCGAATGATGGCAAATAGATCATTTGAACTTAATATATCAACCTTCAATGTTAAAGGGTCATTGTTGATAAGTAGGTAGGGCGACAATAAGTTGTCATTCATCGTTTTATTTATTTTTTGCACGGAGACTAAGTCGATAGTGCCAGCTATTGAAAAGAATAGGGATTGAGAAGGGCCAGCCTCACCTCTGAATCGTAGAACAATCGGGTCGGGCATGTTGTCATCTTGGACGGACATTAGGTGCAGAACTTTGTTATCACTTATTTTGGTGAGCCCATCGGTTCGTAATACATTTCCATCTAATACAAGATCTACCACGCTATGTTGATAACGGTGCTCTTCTTGGGGCGGAGAAGAAGGGATACTCCATATGCCAATCAATAACGCTAGCGAGGAAAACAGAGCTACAAATGGCATCATAATTGGCCTCTCTTTAGGAATAATTTTATCTCTTCACTCGCTCGATCTAACTGCGTGGCTGTGTAAAAGATATTGATGGACTGACGTGTTGTCTTGTTGAGCATGGAGAGTTCTGAATAGCCTCGAGTTCTGGGCTCAAGGACATCTCTGTTTCTTGAAAAACTTGTACCTGCCCAACCCATTGTTCATTAAGTCGGTTAAAGGGGGCGATATCACCAAGGCTTTTATCGTGAACTTTAGCAAAAGCCAACAGTGCCGAGGACAACAGCAAACAGCCCGTTATGAAGTAACACAGTCTGTTTTTGTATAAGCTGACCTGAGAATAGGCAAGTGAAGTCGATTTGGATTCAGGTGTATCGTTGCTCGCAATAGAGGCTGCAATACTACTATGACCGAGTGGAACTTTGTCACTCACAGGAGTGAGAGGAACAGTGGTTTCGCTTTGTGGTTGCGAGTCAATAAAGACGCATTCATCAATTAGGCGGTAACCGACCTTTGGCACCGTGACGATGGGTGTTTCTCTGATACCAAGCTTAACGAACCCTTGGCGAAGTAAGCTGATACACTTCGCAAGTGACGTATCCCCAATGAACTCGCTTCCCCATGCGAAGCTAATAATATCTTGTTTGTTCACAATCTCAGGTGAGTTTTTGAGTAATAACTCTAAAACGAGAGTCTCACGATATCCTATCTTAATAGAACGTTCGTCGTTATAAATACGGTTTTTAATCGGGTCGAATCTGATCATATAGCCAACGTTTTATTTTTATTATAATTCTCTCAACAATTTAGATGACTATAAACTGACTATTATATGAATTAAAGTCACATGTTTTATTCTGGTGTGTTTTTGAGTGGTCATAACAAAAGCGTTCTTTATTTGTTTATGAAAGAAACTCTGCCATTTAGTCACAATCTGTTAAATATAAGTAACATCTAATTAAGTGTTGATTTTATTAGCGAGCTTTTAATTAGAGAGTTTTGGTTCAATCTTTACCAATAAATTAATTAGAACACTGGTCTAATTAAAATCTTATTTTATTTGTGGATATACGATAGTAATAATTCAATCAGTTTAAGTATCGAAGGGACATAAAAAAGCCCGCATTTGAATGCGGGCTTTGGTTCAATCAATTCTGATTATGCTTTAACAGCTTCACAATCTTTTGAAGACGTTAAAGGTTTGAAGAACAGCTTCATAGACTGAACCTTAAGCATTAAGACCAGCATAAATCCCGTCTAACGTGATGTTTTTCTTTGACTTCCTCTGGGCGGACTTTTGTGCGTTCTTAAATATATAGCTAGAGGCCCATTCCAGTTTATTGCCTATTTCTGACCATGCCTTGTGGCTGATACATTCAAATATGGGCAACAGCCACACATCCACATTTTTTGCCGCCTTAAACAGCGAGACCGATGGCATTATCTGAAGCGCAGTACTGCGCCTGATGATCAGCGAGAGTAAACTGGCCCAGATAAGCCCATCAACGATGGCCTTTTGTGCGGTGACAAATCGTTGCCAGTTTGTGTGAGATTTTAATTCTTTAAAAAGCAACTCCACCTGCCATCGACAGCGGTAGATCGCCATTATGTCATCAGCAGTATAGGTACCTGAAGGCAAGTTAGTTAACCAAATACAGAATCGCTTTTCTTCTGCAAACCAACGTCTTACCACTCTAAATTCTTGCTTACCACTACGAACTTTAAGGTCGAGTACCTGTGAGCGATTAGTACCTCGAGTGATGTCTTTGAGCTTCTTTCCTTCTAGTTTAGATAAATGCCGGCCCTGACCGTTTCGCTTCTATAACATGAGGATTCAGGGACTTTGCTCCTCGAAAATATAGAAACCACCATACAGTTCAAGCTCAGTAAAGAATTGGAAGTCAGGGTACCCTGCGTCAGCCAACAACAATTTGTTACTCATTGTTTTGGGGCGGGCAAAAGTCTCTTTCTGATGCTGTATCAGCGCTGATGCTCATTGCGACTGGAGAAAAGCTTTTTAAAGACATTGTCATATGGCATTCAACTGCGGCTGGATTGCGTTTAAATCGGCTCGGGTAAACGTTCGAAAGGTCACGATGAATGTGGAAAGAGCTACCATCTTGAAGCAGCACATCATCAAAGGTGGCGAGTTTATCTGGTAGGTTGGCACTCTGCTGGCGAGCAAACTGAGCTATCGCTCGCATGGCCAATTGGCGCATGAATATCGGAAATTCTTCTTTTCTTAACTGGTTATGGTAGGGCTTATAAGCCACAGTATCTTTAGCGCTTAAGCACATCCCATTGAATTGCCTTAGTAAATCGGCAATAGATGAGCAGTTTCCTTTGCTCAAAGCGGCCACTAGGCTTACTACTAGCTGGTCGGGTAAGATAGCCCGACATCGCTTCATAAGTCCTGTACTTTTCGCCATTTTTTGAAGGCTATCAGCATTAAAGAATTGCTTAAACTGCTTTTGTAGGGAGATAATCGTCATCGGCTTCACGGTTGATATGGGTGGTTTGTTTGGCGACGATTATCTGATCATAAATGAAGCCTTTTTTCTATCTAAATAAATAGCTTAGAGCTTAAGATCCTGTCTATGAGAACAGCTTAGTTTCTTCGATAACAACATGGCGTAGTAAGATAAGGCCGATTAGGTTTGGAATTGCCATCAGGCCGTTGACGATATCTGCCAATATCCAGATCATGTCGAGCTTCAAGAATGCACCAGAAGCCACCAACGCAATGAAGATGATCTTGTAAGGTAAGACTGCTTTAGTACCCAGCAAGAAAACAACACAGCGCTCGCCGTAGTAGTTCCAGCCTAGAATCGTAGTAAACGCAAAGAAGATTAGGCCAACTGAAACCAGCATAGGGCCAAGCGTGTCTGCATTCAGACCAACAGCAAATGCATGAGTGGTCATCGCAGCACCAGAAAGGTCAGTCTGCCAAGCGCCTGTTAAGATAAGTGCCAAACCTGTCATCGTACAAATGATGATGGTATCGAAGAAGGTACCAGTCATAGAGACAAGGCCTTGTTTCACGCATGAATCTGTTTTTGCAGCCGCCGCAGCCATTGGTGCGCTACCTAAACCAGATTCATTAGAGAATACACCACGAGCAATACCAGACTGGATAGCAAGCATGATGCTCGCACCAAAGAAACCGCCTGTTGCCGCAGTATTTGTAAACGCAGAGGTAACAACAAGGGTAATGGCATTCAGTAGTTGGTCTGCATTTGAAATCAGAACGCTTAAACACGCGACGACGTACATCACCGCCATAGTAGGAACAACTTTCCCTGCTACTTTAGCGATAGATTGGATACCACCAAGGGTTACCACCGCCACCAATATCGTAAGCACGACAGCAGACATCTCACGAGAAGCGCCAAATGAGATTTCAGTCGCGTCTAAGATAGCGTTAACTTGTGGGAAGGTACCAATACCGAAGCAGGCAACACCCAAAGCGAACACAGCGAACATCACCGCCAATATTCTTGAGCCAACACCGTATTGAAGATAGTACATAGGGCCGCCAACCATTTCGCCATTGCTATCGGTTCTGCGGTATTTAACAGCAAGTAGACATTCTGCGTATTTGGTCGCCATACCAAATACAGCGGCAAGCCACATCCAGAATAGGGCACCAGGGCCACCAATCTTGATTGCGGTCGCTACACCAACGATGTTACCTGTACCAATGGTTGCTGAAAGTGCAGTACACAAAGCCGCGAAACTCGATACGTCACCCGTACCAGATTTGTCTTTGCTGAACACCATTTTCAGTGCCGTTGGGAGGTGTCTAAACTGGAGTAAGCCTAAGCGAAAAGTAAAGTAGATACCTGTACCCACTAGCAGAATAAGCAGTGGTGGTCCCCAAACGAATTGGTTGATGGTTTGTAGTGTAGCTTGTAGGTGGTTCATAAATTCCCCTTAATAAATTAAAAATTTAAGGAGAAGAGGGAAGGCAGTGCAGATCACAGGGATCGGGAGCACTACTTAATACATACGGATTTCTAGATAGAATTCTTTTGTTAATTAAGGCTGTTGCTTTCCACTCCTCTGTCCTTTTGCCTGAGAGTTTCACTTAGCGAATCACTTATAGATAAGTAACGGGCACTAAGCTTGCTCCTTCGGCGACCGATCTAACGGTTCTCTCCAGAGGTTCCTCCAACGACAGTCCTCACTTTTCTGGATTTCTCCAGCATAAAGCACCTGAAAGATTTACTTCTTCGGCGGGTCAATCTAACTAAATGTTAATATTTAGTTAAAAACCACTCTCCTGCAGTCTTCTTCGGAACAATTACCTAAATAATTAGGTAATCTGTAGACGTATCCTAGATCATATAAAATGTGATGTCAGCTACAAAATATCTGTTTGCACAAATGTTGTTCAACTAAATGATCAAACAACGAGTCTCTGACGTAACTTGCTTATTTAAATGGTATAAAATAGAGAAACAAGGAGGAGTTATGACTCGACTAATAGCGATTGTTTTTTTATTGGCTTTGGCATTTGTACTATTTCGTTACCGGACAAACGAAAAACTGCAAAAATGGGTAGTGATAGTTATCGTTAGCAGCTTCCTTTTGTATACTGCCAGCTTGATGATTTCGGAGTTAACTCGTTAAACCTGCCTGTGCACAGGTGGGATGAATGTGTTAGTAAAGCTTAAGTGCTTCTGGCTTGAGCGATAGGTTTAACTGAGCCTACACATCAGTATTGGCATTCGTGTCAGTGACCGCGTAACGTTAAACAAATTTTTGGGAGTACCCGCTAGTGAACCAGCAATCTGGACAAAGCGAACAAGATGAAGTGGTTGTTATTGAAGAACGCGATAAGCGCAGTCAGCTCTATATCGGTATTGCTGCGGTTATAGGTTTAGCTCTGGGTGGCTTAATCGGTTCTACAGTCACGGCTTCGAAGTGGGAGTCCACTTATCAGGTACTCGAAGCTCGTTATCAAGAACTGCGTGATAGCAAAACACAATTGATGACATCCGTTGAAGCGAAAGTGGCTAAAGTCGATACTGAAATCGATGCGAAAGTAGAGGCCGCTCTAGTAAAACAAACAGAAGAACATCAAAAAGAACTCCAAGAATTAGCGAAACAGTCTTCGGTTTTAGAGAAGGCGAATTACTCGTTAGAGCAACAGCTAAACGAACAGAAGCAGACGTTAGAGCAAACTCAGCAAGACAATCAGAAACTTAATCGTCAGGCTGACATGCAATCGACCTTGTTTGAGCGTTCGCGTGAAGTTTTCCGAAAAGAATTACAGATTTCTCAAGAACTTGAAAAGCTTGAGAAAGAAAGAGGCGAGCTTGAACAAAACCTTGGTTCGCTTAAGAAAGCGTGTGATGTGTTCTTAGATGGCACTTCATGGGATGCAAAATCTGACGCGTGTGAGAAGCAAGACAACGCAAATTCTCGCCTAAGTGACATCAGACAAATGATTGAAGTTCACACCATGGATCTTAAGCAAATTAAAACGCTAACCGAAGAGATGGGTTTATAGACTCAAACTTTTAACTCATTCGTCTTTAGCTATAGCTATTCAAACGCCCACATCATGCAAATGGTGTGGGCGTTTTTCGTTCCAAATGGCTTATTTATGCTGTTAATCTGTTCCGTAGCTTAGTGCATAACCGTTTTCACACTATTACTAAGCTATCCGTGATTAGAGCCGTAAAATAGTTTTAATATGTGATCAATTGAATACTTGGTGACTTTGCACGCATATTTATAAGGTTGAGAAACAGCATAATAGCGGTGTTCTAGGATGAACACGTGGTCTGTTGTAGTTCTGTGATTAGACCATCTCAATGGACAGGGATTAAACCATGAATGAATATCTGTGTGAGAACTGCACCGTAGCCTACTGTTTTGATGATTGTAACTCGCCATTAGCGCAACGAGATATGATTGAAGTAGAAGAGGCGGTAGATCGTAAAAAAGTAAGCCAAGCTCCTGAACGGCTTGAGCAAGAAAATTCAGATACAAAAATCCCTACGAGCTAAACAATAAGCCAGTAGGGATTTCAGATTAATTGCAGTACTGTTCTCGCTTTCTCAAGCAAAGGGTATTACAAAAATTTTTAGAACAGTGTTATTTGACGATAAGCACTGAAGAGAAGTTATTTCTCATAAGTTTTGATTTCGCCAGATTTCACGCGAGCAACAAATGATTGCAGTTCTTTCTTCACAATTGGCATCAAGAAGTACAGACCAAGAATGTTGAAGATAGACATCGCAAAGATAGCCGCATCAGAGAAGTCGATTACCGCACCAAATTGAATCGTGGCACCAATAACAACGAACACACAGAACATGACTTTAAAAATCAGCTCCGTTGTTTTGCCTTCACCAAATAGGTAAGTCCAAGCTTTAAGACCGTAGTACGACCAAGAGATCATGGTAGAAAACGCAAACATGATTACCGCGAGAGCGAGTGTGTATTTGAATACTTCTGCCGTTTCAGTAAACGATGCAGCAGTCAGCGTTACACCTGTTAAACCAGAACCATCGAATGGACCTACGTTTAAGCCAGCGATAGTGATAACCAATGCTGTCATTGTACAAATGATTACTGTATCAACGAACGGTTCTAATAGTGATACTAGACCTTCAGTGATTGGTTCTTTTGTTTTAACCGCTGAGTGAGCGATAGCTGCTGAACCTACACCTGCTTCGTTCGAGAACGTTGCACGCTTCAAGCCTTGAATTAACGCACCAATAAATCCACCAACAACACCTTCACCAGTAAATGCACCTGTAAAGATTGCGCTGAACGCAGGGCCAACTTGATCAAGGTTAGAACCGATAACAATCAGAGCCATACCGATATACAGAGCAGCCATCCAAGGAACAACTTTTTCCGTTACCGATGCGATAGAAGGCATACCACCAACAATCACAGAGAAAACTAAAGAGGCAAGTACAAGGCCAGTGATCACACCGTATTCACTTGGTACATCAAATGCGTAAGTCAACATGGCGTGTGCTTGGTTAGCTTGGAACATGTTACCGCCGCCCAATGCGCCTAAAATACACATTAATGCGAAACCAATAGCGAGCACTTTGCCTAGTCCACCTAAACCTCTTTCACCAAGACCTTGGCTTAGGTAGTACATTGGACCACCCGAAACAACACCTGAAGGTAGGATAGTTCGGTATTTCACACCTAAGGTACACTCACAGAACTTAGAAGCCATACCCAGAAGGCCACACAAGATCATCCAGAATGTCGCGCCAGGACCACCAATCGCAAGTGCAGCACCCACACCGGCAATGTTACCAAGCCCGACAGTACCAGAAAGCGCCGTTGTTAACGCTTGAAAGTGAGAAACCTCGCCGTCCTCTTTAGAGTTAGGATCGGTATACTTACCTTTGATAATGTCTATCGCCATGCCGACACGTTTAAATTGAACAAAGCCAAAGTAAACAGTGAAGATGATCGCAGCGAGCAACAGCCAGCCAACAATCACTGGGAAGTTAGCTTCACCAATCGGTACACTTTTAAATATCAGCCCAACGAACCAACCTGTGTATTCGTTGAAAAACCCATCAACACTTTGACTTAAGTTGCTGATAGCTTGGTTAAATGATCCTTCTTCTGCAAATGCACTGGAACTAAACAATAATATAAACCCAAAAAATAATTCACGTATGTTTTTCATGGTTTTCCCTGTCTTTTTAATAAATTATGTTTGTTGCTGTTGTGTTTGTTTTCTATTTGATTTGTATATTTCAGCGGTATATCTACTTCATTCGACGGCAACATAAACGGCTGTAGCTAGGTCGAAAAACGAAATAAATATAAGTACTGATCTTGCTTTGTATGGATATCCTTTTGGTATGTGCACCAATAAGACTATGGCATTCGGACTACCAAGTCCTACTGATAATCCTATACATAAAAATAATGCCAACAAAGAAATTTTTACAATAAATTTACAATTGTTCGGGTTTTGTCATCATTTGGGAATAAGTCGATGCTTTTTGGGCAGAGAAAAGCATATGCAGTAGCTGTTATAGAGGCGAATGAAGGAGAATTCAGAGTGATGGGTTATAGGGACATAGGGGGGACATAGAGGGCGCGCAGGGGAGTTCGAGTATTCGATATGTTTTGGCGGTGTTTAAACATTCGAAGGCTGAAGGTGTATTCGGATCTTAGGATATTAAAAAAGCCCTTTATAAGAGCTCTTTTGATGAGCGGAAAGCATGACTACTTTCCGCTAGCACATAAAACTAAACGACTCGATGACTATTGCTATTGCCAACTGTGCCCTTGCTGGATTTGTGGTAGAGCTTAAGTGCCAATAACGAACCCCACAATAAAACCTGTCCCCATAGTAATGTCCATTGAGACGCCACCTCTTGCCAAGATGCACCCATCTGATTAAGTGCTAAGAAACCTTGGATCGCCGGTGTGCTTGGGAACAGCTGTGATAATAGAACTAACCATTCAGGCATCATTTCAACTGGCCAGATAAAACCTGAAGAGAAGATCAGTGGCATTGAACTGATTAACACTACAACCGTGACTAGCTCTCTTCGTGGTACTAACTCACCAATAAAAATCCCGATCAAACAGCTGGCCAGTAAGAAGGGCAGAAGTAAGGTTAAGATCTGTGTTGTTGAGGCGAGCTGGTTTATCCCATACATCGAAAAGCTAGCGCCGAAATAGTACATCGACAACAAGTAATAAATGCCGACTAAGGTAAAACAGCGAGCAAGCATCAGTTTCGCTGGAGAGGTTTTGCTCCAGTAACCAAATGTCGATTGAGCGTTTTGGGTTGCGCCCACTAAACCTGAAGCCATGGCCAAGGTTTGTTGCAGGATCAACACAAAGACGGCTGGAACTACGTAATCGATGTATCCCATGCGACTATTAAACGTTGGTTTCAGGTTCAAGCTGAATGCACTGTAGCCTTTGGCTGCCGATTCTAAAGGCACACCTTCGACTAACAAATGGCTGACCTTAACTTGCGCAGCTAACGTACCACCGGCCTTGGCAAGCCCTTCAACAATGGTTCCGTAGACCAAGAAGTAAGAAGCATCACCAGCGTAAGAAAGTGTCGGGCTCTTACCGAGCAGCAAGTCTTTATAGAAGTCTTCTGGAATGACAAGGAACCCGCCAATCTTTTGGTTAAGCACAGCTTGTTTCGCATCGGCGATGGTGGAGTCTCGACGGACCAATTCGATCTGAGAGGTGGCATCCACCATTCGCTCTAATTGGTAGCTGCTTTGACTCTTATCCAAGTTCACGACCGATGCTTTCAGTTGTTGGGGAATTTGGTTCGCGTAAGGCAATGGATACAAGAATGAATAGAAGACCACACCACCAAATACCGTAAGAAGCACGACAGGATTGCGCAATACCGCTAAGAGTTCTTGTTTGAGTAGTTGAGTAAAGCTCATCGTTTTACTCCTTGTTGTGCTGATGCTTCTGGCTGTGTTGACGGCGTTGTTTTTGTAGATAAAGCTGCTTTTGCTGATAGACCTGTTTGTGTAGATAGATCTGCTTGTGCAGTTAGAGCTGATTGCGCCAAGTGTTTCTTAATTAACAACATCACCACCAAAGCAGGAACCGCGTACCACAACATAGAAGAGAGGCTGATCAAAGACTGTGCCGCGTTCACACCATAACTAGACTGCGCCGTTTGCACTTCGATGTAATGACTCACGGGCAATAAGCTTCTCCAAATTTGAGCTGCCGTGTTCATGTCTGTTACTGGAAAGGTAATGCCCATGAATGCAAAACTTGGTGCCGTAAATGCACCAGCGAAACTCATCGCCCTTGCGGGATCAAGTGTTAAGAAGAAAAACAAACAACCCATGATGATACAGCTGATGACGGTAAGTAGTTGGGCAATGGTCAATGCCACAAAGCTGCCGTTAAATGGCCAGTCTAAGAGCACATAAAACCAAAAGCTAAACGCGATACCAAACATCAAAAACAAGACAAGGTAGGGCGTTAATGTTGATGCGAGTGACTTCATAGGGGCGTTGGATAACCAAGCGTGAAGCCCACGAGCTCTAACGTTCGCCGTCAAAACCAATATCGTGCCCACCACAATCATGATCTGCCACAGTGCAGGAATAACCGCAGACACCAAGAACTGTGCATAACTGGTGTTCTTGTTGAACAGCGGCGTGATCTGGCTTTGTACCGTTACTGCTTGGCCTAATGCGGATTGCACCGTGGTATCACCGTGTGACAGCTGCTTAACGACTTCAAGCTGTGCGTTAAAAGTCCCTTGAGCCTGCAGCAAGGCAGAGTTCACTAGCTTACCGATTAAGATAAATTGGCTGTTATAGAATACAGACACTTGCGGATTCAAGCCGAGCAGAAGGTCTCGGTCGAAGTTCTTTGGTATCACAACATAACCATAGATATCGCGTTCGATCATCGCTTTCGCCGCATCACTCGCAGAGCTGTATTTCTGAGTGACTTGCAGCGTTGGTGATGCATCAACAAGGCGTGTGAACTTTTGCGAGATTTGACTGTGTTCCAAGTCAACAACTGCAACCGGTAAGTCACGAGCGACCCCTTGTGAAAAAATCAGCCAGATACTGGCAGCAAGCAGCAAAGGAATCCAAGTTAGGCAAGACAACAACCATTTGTCTTTGCGGACAATCGCCCACTGCCTAAGCAAGGTATTCTTCGCTCTATGATGCTCAGTTGATTGCGAGCCTCTAGATTGCGATCCAGTATATTGAGAGTTAGCAGACATAAGTCACCTAAAGCTCAACCACTAGGCTCATGCCCATACGCAGCGTTTCGCTCGTATCGACAGGGTGCGCTTCTACTTCAAAAGTACGTAAGTCGAATCCTTGTGCAGCGTCTGTTGAGCGCCAAGTTGCGAAATCACCCATTACGGCAATGTGTGTCACTTGGAAAGTTAATGATTTATCCAGAGCCGGTAGGTACGCCTCAAACTGGCTGCCTTTCTCGAAATGCTTAAGCATGTCTTCACGCACATTGAGCACAGCCCAAGCATCCTTGGTGTCGATAACAGTCACAACAGGGAAGCCTTGTGGTGCGAGTTCACCGCTGCTTAATAGAACCTGAGAGACTTCGCCATCAAACCAACTGTGGATCTGTGTGTCTTTTGCGTAAGCTTCAACTTCCGCTACCGCACCCGCTGCCATTAACGCTTTTTGAGCGGCGGCCACTTTGGTTTCGTCACGAGCACCTTCTTGCGCTAATTGATACATTTGGAACGCAGCGCTTTCGGTGTACTTCGCCGCTTGCCACTGTGTTTTGGCTTCATCACGCTTCTGTTCGGCAACCACACCATCGTTGTAAAGGTTGTTTACACGTTGGTAGGTTTTGTCCATCAAATCGGCAGCTGCTTTGGCTTTTAACCACTGGTCTTTAGCGGCTTGGATCTGTTGAGTACGCGCGCCATTCTCGGCTTCTTGTGCTAATGCACCAGCGGCTTTCTGACCAGCTTTTGCTTGCTCTAGCTTCGCATCAATCTCAGGGCTAAGAAGAGAAAAGATCAATTCGCCTTTTTCAACTGAGTCACCTTTACGCACGAATATTTCATCAATTCTGCCAGGTACTTTCGATGAGATACTGTATTGCTGCGCATCGATTTGACCTTGAAGCTTAACAGGCTGTGGTTGATAAGCTTGGTAGAAACTGTATCCGACCCAGCCAATAACGCCGATACCAACTAAAGATAGAAGAAGGGGCTTAATAGGTTTCATGAATTATCCTTTTGACTGGCTATCGGTGTCTGTTTTTGAGTCGAAATCAGACGGAACAGAAGAGGTTAAGTAACTTGAGTAAGCATTCATTTCGCTGGTTAGCGCTAACAGCTTGTTGAGAGAGATTAGGTATTTGAATCGCGCAGCAGATTGCTGGGTTTTAATGCTCGCAAGATAAAGCTCGGCATCAACCACTTCTAATGAGTTAGATAACCCTTGTGTGAAGGCTTTTTTACGAAGTAATAGGTTTTCCTGAGCTAAAGACAAGCTCGAGTTTAGGCCTTGAACCTCTTCAATCGCTTGGTTTGCTTCAAGGTAAGTCTTTTGTACCAACACGGTTAAGTCTTGCTTGGCTTGTGACTTAAGGAATTGAACCTGTGATACGGCACTGTGAGCGGCGGCGACTTTGTCGGAACGGCCTGAAGTGTCAAGCAGTGGTACATTCACACCGATGCCAACCAGCCAATCGGGTTTCATTTCACTGGCTAGAGAGTCATCTTCATACAGGCTGTAATCACCATAAAGATAAACTTCTGGGTAGTATTTGCCTTTCTCGGCCTTAATTAAGCTGCTTGCTTGTTTTTCTTTTGCATCAAGAATCTTAAGGCCGGGATAGGTCATGAGTGTTTGGTCAATGAACACGTCCATATGAGGCAGGTTCTTATTGATAAACAGTTGTTCAGAGGGTTCTACACTTTCACTTTGACCAAGGATCTGAGTCAGCGCCAATTGAGCAATTTTAAGATCGTTCTGAGCTTTCGCGCGTTCAACAATGGCTTTATCTAAGGAAGCATCGGCTTGTAGGCGTTCTACTCGGGCGATTTGTCCTTGCTGTTCAAGCTTGATGGCGAAATCTCGATGTTGAGTTAAGCCTGCTTCAACGGCTTGACGCGTTCTCACGACGTCTTCCGCTAAGATCACCGAGAAGTAATACTTACTTAAGTCTTCGTAGCGAGCTTGCTTCTCCATTAAGAGTTGGCTTTGCGCTTCTTCGCTTTTACCTTCAGCTGCTGTTTGTGCTGCGGTAATTCGACCACCTGTAAAAATGGGCCACACTGCGCGAATAGAAGAGCTGAAGATATCTTGCTCGGTAATCGTTGAGGTAACACCACCTAACTGAGCTAAGAAGGGAGCAAATGCTGGATCTACGCCGCTTAAGCTGTCGCCGAACTGTTCACCATTAATCGTCACATCACTATCAAGGTGCGTGTAGTTAGCCCCTAAGGTAATAGAAGGTAGATTAAGGCTACTTGTTGAGTTCTGAAGGTGTTGATAACGTTCAACGTTGGCTTGTTGAGCCGCAAGCGAGTTGTTGTTTTCTTGTAATATTTGCCACGCTTCAGAAAAAGTGAGCGGGGCAGCATAGCCTGGCGAAGTCATGGTGCCGAGAAGCATACTGGCGATCGCAAGGTATCGGAATTTTGGTTTGGTCATCTGCATTAAATACCAATTAGAGTATTAACTCTAATGTTAACAGGGCGATAGTCATTTGTCTTGAATAGATTGTCTCATATGAATAGAAATTCTCATAACTCGTCAATCAAGTGTAAATAAGATTGAATGACGTGAATATCAAAGATAAATGAAACTTAAAAAGCACGCAGAAGCGTGCTCTTTAAGTTCAGTATAGAAGTGTTTTTACAAAATGAAGTGGCTTATTTAAAGCTAGGACAATGGTGATCGGCGCGCCATACCAATTGTCTCGAACCTTGCATTGTTTGTAATAAATCTCTACCTGACATTTGCGGGAATGCTAACAATACCTTGAGATCGGGAGGGGAGGTGCCATCTTTCTCATAGGCTCTTACGTGAGTAAAAGTCGATTGTAAGTGTTTGAACAGCATAGTCTTAGTAAGACAAATTCCAAAGTTATCGCGTTTCATTGCCTGGTTTCCTTTTCAACAATGTTTATACGTTATGTTTTTTTATCCTGTTTCTATTGGACGTTGCCACTGATCGATACTTCCTGCTCATCAATGTTTTATTATTGGGCGCTGATTTGATCAGGCGCCTCTTGATTGTCATGCTGGCCAGTAATATAAATAAGGATGTGTGAATGAGGTTAGAGAGATAACCTGTTTGTTCAGCAACCGTAGCGGCGAGCGTGCAACTTTTAGTTATAGATACGTCCAGCGAACGAAGTGTTGTTGCTATTTTGTTAATCGAGGTTTCGATTTAAAGCGCGGTCTGAAAATCATGACCTATGGCTTAGCAACAACAAACTTCTTCATATGCAACCATTATAATTGTATTTATTTTAAACAACCTAAAAAACACCTAAAAGCTTAGTGATCTAGCTCAATATTTACTCGTTTATTTTGGTTTTTAAGCTAATTCGATCTAAAAACGAACGATTAATCGAAATGAACAACGTAAAGGATTATCAATTAACAATCTGCTCTATTATTTAGTTGAGTAGCAGTCACAAATTCACGTCCCTAGAAAGGTCATGCGATTAACTTGGTGTTAACATTGATCTTCTAACACGAGGGACGGTGGAATATGAAATGGAGCAGTATCAGTTTCCGTAAAAGGTTACTGATTATCATGACGGTCACTGGCCTCGTTGAACTTTTGATTCTTGCAGCGGCTGGTTTTTATTACATCAAACAATCTCAAGAGCAAGAGATGGGTTTGAAAGCGTTAGGTGTTGCTGAATTTCTATCTGAATCGCCACTTGTCACCAGCATTATTCAAGAAAACGGAACGTTGGACCCTAATGGCGTTCCCTACGTTCTGTCTGAAGAAACCCAAGTTAAATTTCGTAACCTTACTCAGCTCATTGGCGCGGCGTTCATCGTTGTGGGAGATGATAAAGGTATCCGCCTGATTCACCCTTATGATGACAGGCTCGGTAAACCCATGCGTGGTGGTGATAACCAAAAAGCATTGGCATTGGGAGAATCTTATGTGTCGACGGCCAAAGGGTCGCTTGGTTTCTCAGTTCGTGGTAAATCCGCGGTAAAAGACACCCGAGGTAACGTTATTGGTGTCGTGTCAGTTGGTTACTTATTGGATTCTTTGCAAGACCGAATCGAACCTTACTTAGCCTTTTTGATTGTGATGGCGTTGCTGGTGGTTGCGGTCAACGCTTTGATTTCGAGTTATGTATCTCGCCGTTTTCAACGCGCTATTTTGGGCTTTGAGCCTGAAGAGATAGGCCGGTTGTATGTTGAGCTAGATGTAACCATGAGTACCGTGAAAGAGGGCATTCTGAGCATCGATAAGCACGGCATTTTGCGTTCAATTAATAAAAGTGCCTGTGATATTTTATCGATAGACAGGGATAAAGCACTCAATCAACAGCGCCTTTCTGATGTATTGCCAGGTAGTGATTTAGAGCAACTGTTATCAACCGGTGACACCGACCACGATGTTGAGTTGTATTTGAACAATAAGCGAATCATTGCTAACCGAAGCCCAATTATAGTGGCAGGTGAGGTGGTCGGGGCGGTATCGAGTTTCCGATTACGCGATGAAATCAACGATTTAACAGACCAGCTCTCACAAACCAAAGAATATGCTGATCTACTGCGTTCACAAACCCATGAGCATCAAAACAAGCTCAACACTATCAGTGGCTTGATTCAGATGGGCGAGTTGGATTCAGTCCAGCAGTTGATTGGCCAAGAAACCGCGCACTATCAAAGCTTGATCGAGTTCTTGCGTGAAACCGTTAAAGACCCGCTCATCGCAGGTATGCTCCTTGGGAAAACGGAACGCGCGAGAGAAATTGGTTTAGAGCTTAAAGTGGAAGAAGGCTCAAGGCTTGAAGCATTGCCTAGCTGTTTAAACGCGGATGACGTTGTCACAATTCTTGGCAACCTGATTGATAACGCCTTTGATGCCACCATGACGGCGATTAAGCAAGAGGGTCAAATTTCACCAGCGCGTCGGGTTATTGAAGTTTCAATCAGTGATTTTGGTAATGAAATTATCGTAGAAGTAGAAGACAAAGGGTGCGGTTTGCCGAAAGAGTTGGCAACCAAAGCACTTACCGAAAAAGGCGTATCGAGCAAAGCGAAGCAAAATCGTGGTGTGGGTTTGTATCTGATAAAGCAGCTGGCAGACCGATATCAAGGGCAGCTTGAAATGGTCGACAACCACGATTTTGGCACGCGAATGACGGTTTATCTGCCAAAAGAAGAACAATAATAATTAAGCACGAATCGATCTTGTGAAGATCATCGTGACGGAAAAAGCATGGTTAAAGGAAGAACATAAATGAACGCAATCACGAGAGTCATGGTCATTGAGGATGATATTGCGATTGCAGAGCTACACCATCGTTATTTAGAACAGATGGGTGGCTTTGACGTGGTCGGCATTGCCACAACACAGTCTGAAGCGCTCATGCAACTGGACATCTTAAAACCGGATTTGGTGTTATTGGATGTGTATCTGCCGGACGGATGTGGGCTCGATATTCTTAATCACGTAAGAGGGAGCAATCAAGGCTGCGACGTTATCTTGATTACTGCTGCTCGGGATGTGGATACGCTGCAGCAGGCAATGCGCGGTGGAGTGGTCGATTATCTATTGAAACCAGTAATGTTCCCTCGTTTGGAAGCGGCGCTGAAAAAGTATCAATCTCAACAGCAAGAGTTTGAAAGTGTGTCGGATTTGAATCAAGGTTTGGTTGATAAGATGCTGCAAGCCAATGCCAAAGCGGACTCTGGAAAAGTATCCACCTTACCCAAAGGCATTGATGGCGTAACGTTGGATAAGATCAGAGCCATTTTTCAACAAGCTGATGCCGTTAATATTACCGCCGATGAAGCCGGAGAACGAATTGGTGCTAGCCGAACCACCGCTAGACGCTATTTAGAATTTTTGATTACCACTGGTGAGTTAGTCGCAGACTTAAATTACGGTACCGTAGGTCGCCCGGAGCGCTGCTACAACAAAGCGAAAAGATAGGGCAGTATGAGAAGCTCTCTTCATCCGAAGATGCCTTTAGATTCCAAATAAACTGTAAAACCAGTTGAATAAGCTGGTTTTAGTTTCGGTTTTAACATCCACAAGTCACTCCACAGACCAGATGCCATTCTTACTTGACTACACTGTTTGAGAATGCCGATTTGCTGCGATTTCTACCTTTGTTAACTTGGCTATCGATTAGAATTTGTTCGAAATGAGTCAATATTTAATCGATTGCTTTCACAGTGGTTGATGTAAATCAAATAGTCATAGACAATACTGTCCCGAATAGAGGTGATAGCTTTCACCCTCGTTTACCAAACGCATTCTCAAATTTAATAGGCGCTTACTATTGATGTAATAGTTAAGACCTATTATCTATTTTCGTATGTCGCTGATACCTTTGGCGAATACTAAAAACCTTGTTTTTATAGGAAAGATGATGGTAATACCTGAAAACAGCAGCATCGTTATTTTTGGTGCGTCGGGAGATCTAACTTACCGCAAGTTAATTCCTGCTCTATACCACCTGTATGCTAGCAATCAACTACCAGAATCCTTTGCGATTCTTGGAGTGAGCCGTACTGAGTACAGCGATGAGTCTTACCGTGAGAAGCTGAAGAAGTCTCTTCAGGAAATGGAAAAAACTGAACCTGAGACGCTAAATGCATTCATTGAACATCTGCATTACCAAGCGATCAACACTTCAGATGTAGACGACTACGCTCGTTTAGCACAACGTCTAGACAAGCTTGAGCAAGACTACCAATTCGAAAACCATAACACACTGTTCTACTTGGCAACCCCGCCAAGCCTATACGGTGTGATTCCAGCAAACCTCGCTGCGCATGGCCTTAACGATGAATCGAACGGCTGGCGTCGTCTGATCATCGAAAAACCATTTGGTTACGACTTAGCATCAGCTCAAGCGTTGGATGAAGAGATCCATCATCACTTCCAAGAACACCAGATCTACCGTATCGACCATTACCTTGGTAAAGAGACGGTTCAAAACCTTCTAGTGCTTCGTTTCTCAAACGCGATGTTTGAACCACTGTGGAACCGTAACTTCATTGAATACGTTGAAATCACAGGTGCTGAGTTCCTTGGCGTTGAAGAGCGTGGCGGATACTACGACGGTTCTGGCGCAGTTCGCGACATGTTCCAAAACCACCTGCTACAAGTGCTAGCAATGGTGGGTATGGAGCCGCCTGCACAAATTAACGCTGATTCTATTCGTGATGAAGTGGTTAAAGTGCTTCAGTGTCTGAAACCATTAGAAGAAGATGATCTGCGTAAAGACTTAGTATTAGGTCAGTACACAGCATCAGATGTTCGTGGTCAGCACTTACTAGGTTACCGTGAAGAGCATGGTGTAGCGGATGATTCTCGTACCGAGACTTACATCGGCTTGAAAGCTCACATCAATAACTGGCGTTGGAATGGTGTTCCTTTCTACGTACGTACAGGTAAACGCTTACCTACACGTGTGACTGAAATCGTGATTCACTTTAAGAACACACCGCACCCAGTATTTGGTCAAGATGCACCAGAGAACAAGCTTATTATCCGTATCCAACCGGATGAAGGTATTCAGATGAGCTTTGGTTTGAAAGAGCCAGGCGCAGGCTTCAAAGCAAAAGAAGTGAAAATGAACTTCTCTTACTCTGACTTGCCTGAAACTCAGATGCTGACGGCTTATGAGCGTCTTCTTCTTGATGCACTGAACGGTGATGCGACTCTGTTTGCACGTACCGATGCGGTAGAAGCATGTTGGAAGTACGTTCAACCAATCTTAGACTTCAAGCAAGATCCTCAAGCACTGTTTGGCTATGCTTGTGGTACTTGGGGCCCACAGGAAGCAGATGAACTTCTGCAACGTGATGGCCGCGCATGGCGTTTCCCATGCAAAAACTTAACAGACACGGATTACTGCGAACTATGATCAATCACAAGATCTTTGCAACGCCTGAACTGGTTGTTGAAAACCTAGCAAATGAAATGAAAGCATACAGCGAGCAGGGCAAACCTGTTCACATTTCACTGTCTGGTGGCAGCACGCCAAAAATGCTTTTCAAGCTTTTAGCACAGGCGCCTTACGCTGAAGGTATTCAATGGAATAACCTTCACTTCTGGTGGGGCGACGAACGTTGCGTTGCACCAGACGATGCTGAAAGCAATTTCGGTGAAGCAAACGCGCTCTTATTTTCAAAACTAAAAGAGTTGACTCAAGTAAACCTTCCTGCTGAAAACATCCACCGCATCCGTGGTGAAGATGAACCTAAAGCAGAAGCAGAGCGTTTCGCAAAAGAGATGGCAGACGTAATCCCAACAGAAAATGGCACGCCAGTTTTCGATTGGATTCTGCTAGGTGTTGGCGCAGATGGCCACACAGCTTCACTATTCCCGGATGCAACCAACTACCAAGATGAGAACCTGTCGGTACTGGCTTCTCATCCTGAGTCTGGTCAAATCCGTGTTTCTAAAACAGCGAAAGTTTTAGAAGCAGCAAAACGAATCAGCTACCTAGTACTAGGTGCAGGTAAAGTTGAGATCGTTAAAGAAATTCATACAACTCCTGCTTCAGAGCTGCCTTACCCGGCAGCGAAAATCCAGTCTAAAACTGGCGAAACAGAGTGGTTCCTAGATTCAAATGCAGCAAGTGCTATCGCATAAGTGCGACTAGCCGCAAGGAGATATAAATAATGAAAGGTGATATCGGTGTAATTGGCCTAGCAGTAATGGGTCAGAACCTTATCCTAAACATGAACGACCACGGCTTCAAAGTTGTGGCTCATAACCGTACTGCTGCTAAAGTAGACGAGTTCCTAGAAGGCCCAGCTAAAGGTACTAACATCGTTGGTGCTTACTCTCTAGAAGAGTTAGTTGAGAAGCTAGAAGCACCACGTAAAGTGATGCTTATGGTTCGTGCTGGTGACGTTGTAGATACGTTCATCGAAAACCTAATCCCACTTCTAGACGAAGGCGACATCATCATTGATGGTGGTAACACTAACTACCCAGACACTAACCGTCGTGTAGCGCATTGTCGTGAGAAAGGCATCCACTTCATCGGTACTGGTGTATCTGGTGGTGAAGAAGGTGCTCGTTTCGGTCCTTCAATCATGCCAGGTGGCGCGGCTGAAGCTTGGGAAGCGGTTAAGCCAATCTTCCAAGGTATCTCTGCAAAAACTGACGCTGGTGAGCCTTGTTGTGACTGGGTTGGTAACGACGGTGCTGGTCACTTCGTTAAGATGGTACACAACGGCATCGAATACGGTGACATGCAGCTTATCACTGAAGCATACCAGTTCATGAAAGATGGCCTAGGTATGTCTGCTGACGAGATGCAAGCAGTATTCGCTGACTGGAACAAGACTGAACTAGACAGCTACCTAGTTGAAATCACTGCTGACATCCTTGGCTACAAAGATGAAGACGGTGAAGCGCTAGTTGAGAAGATCCTAGACACTGCAGGCCAAAAAGGTACTGGTAAGTGGACTGGTATTAACGCACTAGACCTAGGTATCCCACTAACTCTAATCTCTGAGTCTGTATTCTCTCGTTGCCTGTCTGCGCTTAAAGACCAACGTGTTGAAGCTGAAGCTTTGTTTGAGAAGACAATCACTCCAGTTGAAGGCGACAAGCAAGAGTGGGTTGATGCACTACGTCAAGCTCTACTGGCTTCTAAGATCATCTCTTACGCTCAAGGTTTCATGCTAATGCGTGAAGCGTCGAACGAAAATGGCTGGGACCTAAACTACGGTAACGTAGCGCTAATGTGGCGTGGTGGTTGTATCATCCGTTCTGCATTCCTAGGCAACATCCGTGATGCGTACGAAGCAAACCCAGACATCGCGTTCCTAGGTTCTGACGAGTACTTCAAAAACATCCTACAAGGCAGCCTAGTGGCATGGCGTAAAGTAGCAGCGAAATCTCTAGAGTCTGGTATCCCAATGCCATGTACGATTTCTGCGCTATCTTTCCTAGACGGTTACACAACTGCACGTCTACCAGCGAACCTGCTTCAAGCTCAACGTGACTACTTCGGTGCTCACACTTACGAGCGTACTGACCGTCCACGTGGTGAATTTTTCCACACAAACTGGACTGGTACAGGCGGCGACACTGCTTCTACAACTTACGACGTATAATCGTTAGTTAGAATCAGTTAAGAACCTTGTTGTTCTTATCAGCTGTAAACTAGAAAACAAAAGGATGCCGATTGGCATCCTTTTTTGTAGGTTCTGAAAGAGAGTCACGTACAGCAAATTTAATACAACCCGTTAAGCGAGTGCAGCTTGTGGACTTTGCATATCACTGTATTGCTCTCGTATCGACATGAAGTAATCCAGGTTTTGCTTCAGCGCAGACACACACTCTGGATCAAACATCAGCCCAGTATGCGCTTCAATGTAGTCCATTACCTTAGATGCTGACCATGCGTGTTTATAAGCTCGTTTACTCAGTAAAGCATCGAATACATCTGCTAGCGTTACAATTCTTGCCTCCAGTGGGATCGCTTCTCCAATGAGCGCATCTGGTAATCCCGAGCCATCAAACCGTTCATGATGGTGACGTACAATATTCTTGATGAACTGAACTTCTTCGCTACACATTGAGTTGTGGTGGGAAAGGGCAACCACGTCATCAATCATTTCTTCACCATATATCGTGTGATTGTTCATGATGTTTCTTTCTTCTTCCGAAAAACGCTCAGTACTGAAGAGCACTTTGTCTGGAATTCGGTACTTACCTATGTCGTGAAACGGGGCATACAAGCGAATGCGGTGAACGAATTGGTGGGTAATCTCATTGTTACTGTGCGAAAGCGTACGTGCCAGCTGCTCGCTGTATTTTCCCATGCGAATCAGATGCTCTTTGGTTTCAGGATCACGTGCGTGTCCCATGTTTAGGGCGATTGCTAATGAGGACTGAAAATGTCTCTGACGTTCGAAGAGTTGCACAAACAGGTTCGAAATCGCTTGAGTGAGGTAGGCGATGTCACTTTGTATTGTCTGCTTAGCAAAAAAGTCAGTGCATGATGCGTTGATGAAAACGAACCCAAGGTTACTCTCTTGGTAGTGGATTGGAGTGGTATAGCTACTTTGGTGACCAAGCTCGAGTAGATGAGAGATTTGCTTCGTCGGATTCATCAAAGAGAGGTCATCAACAATTCTTGTTTCCAATGATTCAGCCAGACGACTCAACGCAGAGTTGGGTTTGATCTCTTGTTCGATGTAATGATGCTTGGCGTTTTGGCACAGTGAATCTGAAACAAAATAGTTGGATGCTTTATTTTCACTGCACAGCACCACGGATAGTCGAGATAATATGGGGTAGTGTTCGCGAGCTAGCTGGAAGAGATCATCGACTATGGCGACGATGTCCTTGTCTTGGGCTGCTGCTCTACTGAAATGGGAGTAGTCAAACATGTGGCAAGCCAACCTTTACTTATAATTATGTCATTGTTTAATGCGGTCTTTTACCGTTTCGATATTCAATAAAACCATAGCACTGTGTTATTAAGATGTAACACTGCGTACTGAAAAACCTTAATGTCATCACTAAATATATGGTTTTTGCATACGGTTACCGTAGGTTTTGTTAAGTTAAACCAGTTTCATAATCTTTAAGGGGGAGTTTTGTTCACAGAATGTCTTAGTCTGTATAGCGAGCTAAGGTAGGGTGTTAAGTGACCAATTCGAAATTAATTTCAAAGATAAATAGGATAACGAGTATGCTTTATGCCATCATAAAGGCATAAATAAGGGCAATGGATGTAATGCCCAAGTGATTGAGCTAGAAATGGTCAGTGATGACGGTGTTCTAGAGAAAATTCAAGGCCTTTAGTTGCCTTGAAAAAGGTAATGTTATGACTGAAGAAGAAAGAATCGAACTGCAACAAAACAACCCGCTACATGGCTTAAAGCTTGAAACCATGATCACTGAATTAGTGGATCATTATGGTTGGGAAATTTTGGATGCGGCAATGCGTATGAACTGCTTTAACACTAAGCCTACAGTGGCAAGTGCAGTTAAATACCTGAAGAAAACCGAATGGGCTCGTGAAAAGGTTGAAAACTTCTACCTTTACCGTTTCAAGCGCATGCCTAAAGCATCGGACATTGAATACCAGATGCCTCCGCGTTCACGTACATTCCGCCATGGGCTAGAGCCTCGTGAGCCAATGGAACTAACGGTTGAGTCTATCCACGCTTCTCAAGCTAAAGCTGCGTCTGCATTTAAAGAGCGCCGCGGCGGTAACGGTCGTAACTTCCGTCGTTAATAACAAGGCGTCGGCGATTAGTACGCCTAATTAGATAAGCGAAAAACACAAAAGGAGCCTATGAGCTCCTTTTTTTAATTCGTTCGATTTAAACCGTAAATGGCTAAGCTTCGCGGTTCTTTCTTTGATTCTTCCAAAGATCGGTGACATAAACGATCGCACTGACCAGTAAGAATAGCGCTGACACAGAAAACAGAGCGGGCATTTTTAGGATCCACGCGAATGTGGCAGCAAGAAAAGCGACAAAGCAAATGAGTCGACTTGATGACATGACATGACCGAGTTTAGTGTTCATAACGCCTCCTAATGAAGTCTCACTTTCGACAGGAGAATTATCCCACCTTTGGCAAAATAAAGGCTAAAAAACAGTCTAAATTGTTATCAAATTTGCTAATTGAAGGACTCGTCTCACACATTTTGGCTTGGCTATTTTATAAGCAATAAAATAGCGAAATCGATATGATAAGGGTGTAGTCTCTTTGCTTTATCTTTCCAGTTGCAAGTCTTATTAAACCGAACGTCTAATTAGCATAGAAAAAGTAAGCGGTGATCAAAAAGCTCGCGATGATCACTGTGGTTCGAACATATTGTTGAGGGATGCGGCGAGAGATTTTTGCTGAATAATAACCACCAACCAATGTACCCAATAATACAGCCATGCCAGACGGCCAATCAATCGAACCATTGACGATGAAAAACACGATTGCCGCAAGTGATGCACAAGCGGATACAAGCAGTTTGATGCCATTCATCACGTTGATATTGGTGTAACCAGCCAAAGCCAGGTAACTCAATGTGACGATTCCTAGTCCGGCATTAAAGTATCCACCATAGATACATACAATCAAAAGCAATAAAGCGGAAAAGAAGACGCCAGCGCTGGTGGCGTGTTTGTGTTTTGCTGTTGCTTGTTTCAGCCATTTATTGAGCGTGCCACCAAAGGTGAAAAGCAATGCCGCAAAAAGCAGTAACCAAGGTACGGATTGAGTAAACAATGCTTCTGGTGTGTGCAGCAGTAAGAAAGCACCTATGCCACCGCCAATCACACATAGAGCAATGGTCAGTTTAAGCTGTTTGGTACCAGATTGAATTTCGTGGCGCAGCGCATAAGCACCACTGATGTAGCCTGCACACGATGCAAAGGTATTGGTCGCGTTGGCTGCTATTGGTGGAACACCAGCAAACAATAGAGCAGGGAAAGTGATGAAGCTGCCTCCACCAGCAATAGAGTTAAGCACACCACCAATCACGCCTGACAAGAAGAGAACCAACCAATCCATAGTTTTAGAATCCAATACGTTAACTGATGAGTTACCTTACTTGAATTTGTTATGAATATCAGAGCTGTGCGTCTTGATAGCGCGAGTTTGTGAGTTTGCTACCATCTTTAACTGTTGGTTTGAATTGACTAGCTAAATCAAAAAAGGAGCCAATGGCTCCTTTCGTTTAGGTTCAGTTGATTTGGTCGAGCTTTACACTTCTACTGGTTTTGCTCTAAAGCTCTTGAACAGCTTAACCAGAATCGGGCTAGACAGAACCAATACCGCCAGAATAGTGAAGGTCATGGTGATTGGGCGTTCCCATAGGAAGCTGAGCTCTCCGTCGCTGATCATCAGTGCGCGTCTTAAGTTCTCTTCCATCAAGCCACCTAAGATAAAGCCAAGTAATAATGGAGCGAGTGGGAAGTTGGCAAGCCTTAATGCTATTGCTGCCATCGCCACTAGTAACATCACAAATACGTCCATGGTGTTGAAAGATACTAGGTACACGCCTGTGATTGAAAAGAAGATAATCATTGGCAGTAGAACCGTTCTTGGTACCGCTAATAGCTTAGAAATGTAAGGGATCAAAGGCAGGTTCAAGATAACCAGTACGATGTTGCCAAAGTACATAGAGATGATTACCGACCAGAATACATCAGGGTGCTCAACGAACAGACGAGGACCCGGTTGGATGCCATAAGCGATTAATGCACCTAGCATGATAGCTGTTGTACCAGAGCCCGGGATACCCAGCGTCAGTAGCGGAACGAATGAACCACTTGATGCTGCGTTATTTGCCGATTCTGGAGCAACAAGACCGCGAATACTGCCTTTACCAAACTTTTTCTGTTTGTCTTTCGGTGCAAGACTACGCTCCATGCCGTAACTTAAGAAAGCAGCGATAGTTGCGCCAGCACCTGGAAGTACGCCGGTAAAGAAGCCAAGAATAGAAGAACGGATCGAAACTGGCGCCACTTCTTTGAACTCTTCTTTGGTGACTTTCATGCTACCAATATCAGACATCTTTTGGCTTTCTTCTGCGCTGGTATCTTGCTCTGGCTTAAGAATACCCATCAAGGTTTCACCCAGTGCGAATGTTGCCATCGCTAATAACAGGAAGCTGAAGCCATCCATCAGATCCGTTAGGCCAAAAGTGAAACGTTCAACGCCAACCCCTTTGTCGATACCTACGGTTGATAGCATCAAACCAAGAATAGTCATCATCCACGCTTTAATTACCTGACCTGGGCCTGCAAACGCCGCTACAGCGGACAAACCTAATAGCATCAACGCAAAGTAGTCTGAAGACTGGAAGCTCAGTGACACGCTTGCTAGAGCCGGAGCGGCAATCAAAAGCATGATTGCTGAAAGCGTACCGCCAGTGAAAGAAGAGTAAGCCGCGAGAGCAAGTGCTTTACCTGCTTGACCTTTTTGAGCCATCGGGTAGCCGTCAAACGCGGTTACTACCGTTGAAGAACAACCCGGAGCATTGATTAAGATGGATGACGTTGAGCCACCAAATACAGCGCCGTAATACACACCGGCCATCAAGATTAGGCCAGAAGAAGGGTCTAGGCCGTATGTAATAGGGATCATCAACGCGATTGCTGAAATTGGACCTAACCCCGGAAGCATACCGATGAAGGTGCCAACGAAACACCCCACAATTACCATCATGATGTTCATTGGCATCACAGCGGTCGAAAGTCCTTGTAAAATTCCGTCTAACATAATGTTATCCCTACCAAAGAGTGAAGATTAAACCAGGCTCTAGGTAGATATCTAAGCCTTGAGTTAATAAAAGAAAGAACGCGATAACGAAAGGGAACGACGCGCCAAATAAAACCGCTTTACGACGCTCACCCAACAGGTAAAAGCCTGCAAGTAAGAAGAAGCTGGTTGCTAAAACAAAGCCAAGATAAGTCAGCCCAACACCGTACAGTGCCATTAACACCAAGAAGCCAATCAGCAGTTTCCAGTTCAGCGGCGTTGCGTCGCATGTGACTTTCTTATCCGGTTGTCCTGTTATTAGCAGGATCAATGAAAGGCCAATGCCGATAAACGTCAACAGGGTAGGTAAGGTTCTTGCTGTGAAGGGTTCGTACTCGTCACCGGGAAACAAAGGAATCAGCGTGGTTTGGTAGCCGTAGCACAAGCACGCCAGCATAAAGATCATGGCTCCGATGCGATCCTTCGAAAGCAAAGATTCCTTACTCAGAAATTTGGTTGGTAAGTCCGACATATCCAACTCCATTTGGGGTGGTATAAAAAGTAAAAAAGCCGTACACGAGCGAGTTAATGAAGAATGTCTGGGATCACTAACCAAAGGTGAGCGAATTACATGGCTTGGGTAAGCAACTTGCCTCTACAACGAATCAGCAAGCTTTAGCAATACACTACGAATAAACAAAGGAGTTTTAGTTAACTCATGTACGGCGAAACAGGAAAGAGTAAGAGGGCACAAAGACCCTCTCTGATTGTTGGTTACTTCAAGAAGCCAAGCTCACGCATTAGATCGCCCATCTGTTTTTCTTGGTCTTCTAGGAAGGCGTAAAAATCTTTGTCAGCTTTGTAGTTGTCGATCCAACCGTTACGGTCACGTACCACTTGCCACTCATCGGTTTTGTACATTTTGCCAAGAGCTTCGTTCCACTCGTCGATTTTCGCTTGGCTTGTACCCGGTGCCGCGAAGAAACCACGCCAGTTAGCAAACACTGTCTCGTTGCCGTACTCAGTTAATGTTGGGATGTTAGGCGCAGCGTCAAGACGTTTTGGCGCCGTCACAGCAAGCACTTTTACTTGGCCAGATTTAGACATCTCTAGCACTTCGCCAAGGCCAGTTGAAAGCAGCTGTGTTTCGCCAGAAAGCAGTGCCGCCATCGCTTTACCGCCAGCATCGTAGGCAATGTAACGCACTTTCTTCGCATCAAAACCTTCGCCTTTGAACGCTGCAGCTACCACAAGGTGGTCCATGCTGCCACGAGCTGAACCGCCAGCAATCTTCACTTTACGTGGGTTGGTTTCGAACTCTTTAACAACGTCTTCCCAAGTGTCGTACTTAGAATCCGCAGACGCGACAATTGCACCGTAATCGGCAATGGTTGCTGCTACCGGAGTTAGGTCACGGAAAGATTGAGGGAAGATACCTGTTAGTGAACGAACAACGATAGGCGTTGAGTTCACCATTAGCGTGTCTTCTTGGCGTTGTGCCGTTTCGATTAGGTGAGCAATCGCTTTACCGCCACCGCCACCAGACAGGTTTTGGAAAGAGACATTTTCTACGATGTCTGATTTCACCAATACATCACCCGTACCACGAGCTGTCATATCCCAACCGCCACCAGCGCCGCCAGGGATTAGGAAGTGGATTTTTTCTACGTCAGCAGCAAAAGTGTTGAAAGAAAAGGTTGCTGCGATGATAGAAGCCGCAAGAGTAGGTTTCAGTGCCTTGAACATGGTTCACGTTCCTTATGTAGGAGATCTCTTCAATGGAGAGAAACTTATGTTTTATTTCCAGCTACTAAACAGATGAGTAGGATATTGCTTAGCAGATGAAGCTAAAGTTAACGGTGTGTTAACGAAATGTCTGTAATGCGGCGATATTGAGAATAAAGAACATTGGATTAATACTGTTCATAAAGTTCACGGTGACGTGTTTTTGTCCATTTACTGTTGAATGATATCTGGATTCTAAAATCGTAGTTATTGTCTCAGAATGATTGAATTCATTGACAAAGGTTGGATTTAACTAGCGTTTTCTACTCGAGTGCATTGGTTGTTGGTCTATATTGTTAGATGTGACTACGATAACTATTTCTGCAAAAGAGTCAGGTGTATAGAGGTGTTAGATTTTAGATGTGGAAGAATGAGTTACTATAGTTGATATGCAACTTAATTGGTATTGATTGCGCTAGGCTGTTAACTTTTGAGTTGGCGATTATTCAAGGATGAAATAATGGCATTAAAAAAAATTTCGTTACGCTTTACCGTTGGAACAATGTTCATACTCGCGACTGTGCTAACGGCTGTGGTTGCGGTCTCTCTTCAATACTACTTTAGTAAAAAAATGGCGACGGAGAATACTCTGTCAAAGTTGACGATGGTATCCCATGACCTGAGTGATTATATCGGCGCGATTGACTCTGACGCAGCCAACACCGCGCGTTTACTTGCTACAGTGAAACGATCTATCAGTAACAAAATATCGAAAGAAGAGTCGCGTAGTATTCTTTCTGAAGCCATTAAAGATAACCCTCTCTTTTATAGTATTTACATTGGCTCATCCGATGAAAATTTCTTCCAAATTATTAACCTAGAATCTGCTCCTGTCGTTAGAGAAAAAATAGGAGCACAACAAACGGATCGTTGGGTTGTGGTTGAGATTCAAAATATAGGGCAGGAGCGAGTCCGGACAACGAAATACTTTGACCAAGAGTTTTCCCTCAGAAGCTCAACTACGGAGCAGAGCAACTACTTTCCAACGACTAGGCCTTGGTATGTTTCTGCCAATGTTCAGTCGGTCGAAAAAACTCAGCCATATCTTTTTCAGCATTTACAAATTACCGGGCAAACTTATTCTTTAGCGTTTGAGTCGAAAATCGAATCTGAAATTCAACATGTGATTGGTATTGATATTGTGCTGTCTTCTTTGGCTAACAAATTATCAGGTACGGCGCTTGGATTAGCAGAAGACAGTAAGGTTGAGTCTTTCTTATATTCGAAATCGGGTAACATTATTGCGTCTAACCTCAAGGTTAATAATCAGGAATCGGAGTTTGATGTATCAAAACTGATGCTATCATCTGAGCAAAAAGCCTTGGTTAATGATACTCCTCCGCTTTTAGTGTCTAATCAAAATGATTGGGGTCCGATGGACTTTTCAGTGGCGGGAAAACCAGACGGCTATGCGATAGACCTTCTCAAAATGATTGGTGGTATGACTGGGATCAGGTTTGAATTTGTGAATGGTTTTTCTTGGGGAGAGCTTGTTAATAAGTTTCAAGAAGGAACTATAGATGGGCTGCAATCGGTGCAAAATTATAAAAATAATGGCATAAGCGGCCTCTACACCGCTCCAATCTATGATTTACCGTTTGCTATCGTGACCAGAGAAGACGCGAAGATTATTACTAATTATGCCGAGCTTGAGGATAAAAAAGTGGCCATTTTATCTGGGTGGTCAATTATTCCTAAGTTAAGGGAAGACTTTCCGAATATTGATTTAGTTGAGTTTGAAAACCTAGAGTCCGCATTTGATTCAATTGAAAGCGGAGAGAACTTTGCATTCTTAGACGCTGAACCCGTACTCTCGTTTGCATTAGATAGGTTTTTCCAACCAGGCCTTGTTGTCAATGGGACTCTAGAAGATCTAAAACAGAACTACTCAAATCAATTCCATTTGGTGTTGCAGAGCAAGCATAAGCAATTGCTTCCAATTATTGACAAAGCTATCGGCAGGTTAAGTGATGAACAACTTGATACCTTAGCGAAAAAGTGGCTCCATGATACCGGCTTTAATACGAATACGACGGTCCCTTATATTGAACTTTATGATTTGACTAAGGAAGCAACGGTTGAAGGCAGTATGGTAAGGGTAGAGTTGAATGGCGAGATCAAGCATCTCTATTTAAAGAAAATAGACACGGGCGAACACTACTCTGAATATTTTGCGGTATTGATTCCCGAATCTGAAATCTTTAGTACAGTCAATAAACGTCTAGCAACCTCTGTTGGTATAACGATGTTACTGATGAGTTTGACGTTGCCTATTGCTTGGGGTTTTGGTGCACCGATAGTGCGTCCTATTCGTCAATTAGAGGAGGAGACTCATAAGATCAAGATGCGTGATTATGATAGTGTCGAGCTTGTTGACACTCGAATCAAAGAAGTATGGGAGCTGTCTGTGGCAGTGAAAGGCATGGCGGCAGAGATTAAGCAGCATGAACAGACACAAGAGGCGTTTGTGGAGTCGTTTATCAAGCTTATCGCCCAAGCTATCGATGATAAATCCGCTTATACGGCAGGGCACTGTAATCGTGTACCAGAACTCGGCTTGATGTTGGCTGATGCAGCTGAGAAATCACAGTCCGATCATTTCAAAGATTTTGAGTTTAAAAATGATGATGAACGTCGTGAATTCAGAATTGCGGCTTGGCTTCACGATTGTGGCAAGATCACGATACCCGAACACATCGTCGATAAAGGTACGAAGCTTGAGGCCAACTACAACCGAATTCACGAGGTGAGAACTCGATTTGAGGTATTGTGGCGTGATGCTGAAATAATAGCATTAACGAAACAGCTTGAAGGCAAGCTAGCGAACAAACAAATCCAAACAGAGTTGGCTGAAGCGCAACAGAAGCTACAAGATGATTTTGAGTTTATCGCGACGTCTAATGTTGGTGGTGAATTCATGAGTGATGACAAAGTTGCTCGTATTCGCTTGATAGCTGAAACGACTTGGACGCGTAACTTTGATGATCAACTTGGTCTATCACCGATAGAGGCGTTGAATCGAGCACCGAGTTCAGGCTTGCCAGCGACAGAGCCACTGTTAAGTGATAAACCAGAGCATATAGTGAAAAGAGATAGGCCGTTAGAATTTGACCCGAAACATCAAATTAAAATGGATGTGCCTGAGTATTTATACAACCTAGGCGAAGTCTACAATCTGAGTATTGCACGCGGCACGTTGACTGCAGAAGACAGATTCAAGATAAACGAGCACATGCTTGCTACGATTAAGATGCTAGAGAATCTGCCATTCCCGAAAGAGCTAAGCCGTGTTCCACGCTATGCTTCGACGCACCATGAAACACTCAAAGGTACAGGCTATCCAAGGAAACTGACTGGTGATGACCTTTCAACCCCAGAACGTATTCTGGTGATCTCCGATATTTTTGAGGCGTTAACCGCTGCGGATAGGCCTTATAAGAAGGCGAAGCCAATCAGTGTTGCTGTCGACATCATGTATAAGATGGCATTGGACGAGCATCTCGATATCGAACTGTTTAGATTGTTCTTAACCAGCGGTACTCACCTGCGTTATGCAGAAGAGTATCTGAAGCCAGAACAAATTGATTTCGTTGATATCAACAAATACCTCGAAGTTACCCGCCAAATTGCTTGATTAAAGGTTGGCTTGTTAGAACGGGTTCCATGAATGAAAGGCGCACATGAGTGCGCCTTTTTTACATCTGTTTATCGGTGAGCTGGTAGATAGATACTAAGGGATCTGCGTTTGACAAGTTCGGCTATAAGTTGTCGACACATCGATTCTAAATAATTTTAGAGTAGATAAGGATTTAGTAGCTCTTAATCTTCTTAAATCGCTAAATAACAGATGGTTGCGTTGTTATTAGTGTCCTTTTGGATAAGTTTTTATCGTCTATAAAAGATACTACCTTAGTCTAAATTGTCGACAATTGGCTTGATTGTCGACAATTTAATCGTGTATTTTATGTTCATGTTATGGAATTGTTGACAATTAAGGTTCAGCAATCAGAAGCGAGCAGCATGAATATGAATACTGCGATAAAAGATCTCAGCTTAAGTGCAAACACGAAAACACGTGTGAACGATAAAGAGAACACTAAATCAGAAAACCTCACTGAGTATCTTGTTGAGGCGATTGTTAACGGTGAATTACCACCGGGCAGTAAGATCTCGGAACCCGAACTGGCTAAACGCTTTGAGGTAAGCCGAGGTCCACTACGTGAAGCGATAATGCGTGTTGAAGGGCTTGGCTTGATTGAACGCATTCCTCATGTAGGGGCTCGAGTTATTACTTTTTCGGCAGACAAACTACTCGAGTTGTACGCGGTGCGAGAGGCATTGGAAGGCATGGCGGCTCGCTTAGCAGCGAGACATATCACACAAGAAGAGCTTGTCGGGCTTGAAGGATTATTGTCGACACACTCAAAACACATCGATGAAGTTGAAGGTTCTTCTTACTTTCATCAACATGGGGATTTCGATTTCCATTACCGCATTATTAAAGCGAGTCGTAACAGCAAACTCATTTCGTTGTTGTGTGACGAGCTTTATCACCTATTACGCATGTATCGCTACCAATCGCCAAGAGCACAGTCTCGACCAAAAGAGGCGCTTGATGAACATAAATACATCCTACAAGCGATTCGCAACCGTGATGAAGAGCTAGCAGAAATGTTAATGCGAAGACACATCTCGGGAAGCCGATTGCTTATAGAACAACAAATTCAATCCAAAGATCTTGAGTAACTGGCGACTGGTATTTGCCAGCGGTTCTTCGCTGGCGAGAGCTAAACATCAGTAGTCATAAAGATTAGAAATAAACAATTAACAGGGAGCGTCATTATGAAGTTATCAGCAGGAGCTAAGTTCCGACAAGCTGTGCAAGACAACGACCCATTGCAGATCGTCGGTACGGTGAATCCGTATTGCGCGATGATGGCAAAGAACTTGGGGCATCAGGCGATCTATTTGTCTGGCGGAGGCATCGCCAATGCGTCTTACGGTTTGCCTGATTTAGGTATTACGACATTGAACGATGTGTTGGTCGATGTTGAACGTATTACTAACGCATGTGATCTGCCATTGCTGGTGGATATCGATACGGGTTTTGGTGGCGCATTCAATATTGCACGTACCATTCGATCTATGGAAAAAGCGGGTGCAGCTGCAATTCACATGGAAGACCAAGTCGCGCAGAAACGCTGTGGTCATCGACCAAATAAAGCGATTGTGAGCCAACAAGAGATGGTCGATAGAGTCAAAGCGGCAACCGATGCTAGAACCGATGACAGCTTTGTGATTATGGCGCGTACCGATGCATTGGCGGTTGAAGGCATTGATAGCGCGATTGAGCGAGCGATAGCTTGTGTTGAAGCGGGCGCAGACATGATCTTCCCCGAGGCGATGAATCAACTTGATCAATACGTGAAGTTCTCGGCGGCACTGAAATCTGCAACGGGTAAGCACGTGCCTATTCTTGCAAACATCACTGAATTTGGTCAAACACCACTCTATAACTGTAACGAACTAGCGCAATCAAGTGTCGACATGGTGCTCTACCCGTTGAGTGCATTCCGCGCGATGAACAAAGCGGCGGAGAATGTTTACAAGCACTTGTTAGTTGAAGGCAATCAAGAAGCTCTGTTGGATTCAATGCAAACCCGTAAAGAGCTTTACGAACACCTGAATTACCACGACTACGAGAACAAGCTCGATCAGTTGTTTTCAAGCGAAGAGTAAACCGGTTTCAATTAATCAAAAATCAACTTAATCCAATAACGTTAAATGGTTAGTCGCCATATCCAGTACCGATGATAAAGAGCATCGGACACATAAACAGGCAGCACCAAAGAGTGCAAGCGACTAACACAGAAAAGGAGTTCACCATGTCTGTATCTTTGAGTGATAAAGCAGCTGTCGAAAAGGCTTCAACAGAAAACCAACAACAAAGTGAAAAAACAGCCAGCGCACCTGTAATCGGTGGTGCTGGTCTTCGTGGCCAGAGTGCGGGAACCACGGCGCTATGTACGGTCGGAAAATCAGGAACTGGTTTAACCTACCGTGGTTATGATATTACCGATCTTGCTAATCATGCTCAGTTCGAAGAAGTGGCGCATCTGTTACTAAGAGGTCATTTGCCCAGTGAAAAAGAGTTAGACGATTACAAAACGTTGTTGATTGGTCTGCGCGGCTTACCTCAACCTTTGAAAGCGGCCTTAGAACTGATCCCTGCAGACGCTCATCCAATGGATGTGATGAGAACGGGCTGTTCAATGCTAGGTAATCTAGAGCAAGAGTCTGACTTCTCCGAGCAACTGCCTGCGACTGAACGAATGCTCGCGCTTTTCCCTGCCATTATTTGTTATTGGTACCGCTTTAGCCATGATGGCGTGCGAATTGATACTGAAGATCAAAGTGAAGCCTGTCTGGGTGGCTACTTCTTGAAAATGCTAACGGATAAAACACCTAGTGAACTTCATAAGAAGGTGATGCACTGCTCGCTAACTCTGTATGCGGAGCATGAGTTTAATGCTTCAACCTTTGCGGCTCGTGTGTGTGCATCAACGTTGTCGGATATTCACTCGTGTGTCACCGCAGCGATTGGTACGTTGCGAGGCCCTTTACATGGTGGTGCAAACGAAGCTGCGATGGAAATGATCCAAGATTGGCAAACCGCTGATGAAGCAGAAACTAACATCATGCAGATGCTTGCTAACAAAGACAAAATCATGGGCTTCGGTCATGCCATTTATCGTGAGAGCGACCCACGAAATGCTCTAATCAAGCGGTGGTCAAAAGAGCTAGCTCAAGAGGTGGGAGATAAGCAGCTTTATGCTGTTTCAGAACGTGTTGAAGCGGTAATGAAGCGCGAGAAAGGGTTGTTTTGTAATGCGGACTTTTTCCACGCATCGGCCTACCACTTCATGGATATTCCAACCAAATTATTTACTCCGATCTTTGTGATGAGCCGCCTTACGGGTTGGACGGCGCACGTGTTCGAACAGAGAGAAAATAATCGCATCATTCGTCCAAGTGCAGACTACACCGGGCCAGAGCACCAAGACTGGCTACCTATCCATTTACGTTAGTCCTCTATATCGAGCTGACTTAAATCTCGAGGTGACTGTTATCTTCATGTGATAAGGCCTCGGGAACCAACGAATAGAATTTAACAGATAATGGTGGATGTATGTCTGATGTAAAACTTGAAAGAAACCAAGAGCTTGATGAAAACAAGTATCGAAAGGTTTTACCGGGAACGGGTTTAGAATATTTCGACGCTTGCGAAGCGGTAGAAGCACTATCCCCAGGTGCTTACAAAACCTTGCCTTATACGTCGAGAGTATTAGCAGAGCAATTAGTAAGACGCTGTGATCCTGAAACCCTTGAAGACAGCTTAAAGCAGATCATTGACCGTAAGAGCGACCTAGATTTCCCTTGGTATCCTGCGCGCGTGGTGTGTCATGACATTCTTGGTCAAACAGCCTTGGTTGATTTGGCTGGATTAAGAGACGCGATTGCCGAGCAAGGCGGAGACCCTGCCAAGGTGAACCCCGTTGTTGAAACTCAACTGATTGTTGATCACTCTCTGGCAGTGGAACACGCAGGCTTTGATAGCGAAGCCTTTGATAAAAACCGCGCGATTGAAGAGCGGAGAAACGAAGACCGTTTTCATTTTATTGAATGGTGTAAAACCGCGTTTAAAAACGTGAGTGTGATCCCTGCTGGTAACGGGATCATGCACCAGATTAACTTGGAGAAAATGTCTCCAGTTATTCAATCTAAAGAAGGCATCGCGTTTCCTGATACCTGTGTTGGTACCGATAGCCATACTCCTCACGTTGATGCTCTGGGCGTTATTGCGATTGGTGTGGGCGGCTTGGAAGCTGAAACTGTGATGCTCGGTCGTCCGTCGATGATGCGATTGCCTGATATTGTCGGCGTTAAATTGACGGGTCAACGACCGGAAGGGATAACCGCAACGGATATTGTGCTTGCGATTACTGAGTTTCTTCGCAATCAGAGAGTGGTCTCAAGCTATTTGGAATTCTTCGGTGAAGGCGCTCGTGCACTGACTATTGGTGACCGCGCAACCATCTCCAACATGACGCCAGAGTACGGTGCGACTGCGGGTATGTTCTACATTGATGAACAGACCATTCAATATTTGAAACTCACTGGCCGAGAGCCGGAGCAGGTTGAATTAGTTGAACGCTACGCTAAACAAACTGGACTATGGGCTGACGATCTAGATTCTGCTCAATATGAGCGCGTACTTGAGTTTGATCTGTCGAAGGTTGAGCGTAATCTTGCAGGGCCGTCTAACCCACATCGTCGTTTGCCAACCAGAGAGCTGGCTGAGCAAGGTATCAGTCAAACATCTTGGAAAGAGCAGCATGCTAAGCAGTACAGCGACGAGCAGATGCCTGATGGTGCGGTGATCATCGCAGCTATTACCTCTTGTACCAACACCAGTAATCCAAGAAATGTGGTCGCCGCGGCATTGGTGGCTAAGAAAGCCAATCAACTTGGATTAGTTCGTAAGCCGTGGGTGAAAACATCATTTGCTCCAGGTTCTAAAGTTGCCGAGCTCTATCTCGAGTCGGCAGGTTTGCTACCTGAGCTGGAAAAGCTAGGCTTCGGTATCGTCGGCTATGCGTGTACTACCTGTAATGGTATGAGCGGAGCCCTAGATCCTGCTATCCAACAAGAGATCATCGACCGCGACCTGTATTCAACCGCTGTGTTGTCAGGGAATCGAAACTTCGATGGTCGAATCCATCCTTATGCAAAACAAGCGTTTTTAGCCTCACCGCCATTGGTAGTTGCTTACGCCTTAGCGGGCACGATTCGCTTTGATATTGAGAAAGACAGCTTAGGCACTGACAGCAACGGCAAGCCAATCTACTTAAGTGATTTATGGCCGAGTGATGCGGAGATCGATGCTGTTGTCGGTGAACATGTTAAGCCTCAGCAATTCCAACAAATCTACGTAAAAATGTTCCAGCCAGACGAGGATCAGGTATCGACTGAACCACTTTATGACTGGCGACCTCAAAGCACCTATATTCGTAGACCACCTTATTGGGAAGGAGCTCTTGCGGGAGAACGAAGCCTATCTGGTATGAGGCCTTTGGCTATTCTGGGTGACAACATCACCACAGATCACTTATCCCCTTCAAATGCGATTCTCGCTTCGAGCGCTGCGGGGGAATACCTCACCAAAATGCAAGTGCCGGAAGAGGACTTTAACTCTTACGCGACCCATCGAGGCGATCACTTAACCGCGCAACGAGCAACATTTGCCAACCCTAAGCTGTTTAATGAAATGGTGAAGGACGCTGGAGAAGTCGTGCAAGGTTCGCTAGCAAGAGTTGAGCCCGAAGGTCAAGTTACGCGAATGTGGGAAGCGATAGAAACCTACATGAACCGTAAACAGCCTTTGATTGTCGTAGCGGGGGCCGATTATGGCCAAGGTTCATCTCGTGACTGGGCAGCCAAAGGGGTGCGCTTAGCGGGTGTTGAAGTAATTGTGGCAGAAGGGTTTGAACGAATTCACAGAACCAACTTGGTTGGCATGGGCGTGCTGCCTCTGCAATTCAAAGCGGGAACCAATCGCAACACCTTAGAGCTGGATGGCACCGAACTTTACGACGTGTATGGAGACATCCAAGCAGGTTCAGATTTGGCTCTAGTCATCACACGTAAAAACGGTGAAAAGCTTGATGTGCCAGTGACCTGTCGATTAGACACCGCAGACGAAGTGAATGTCTACAGCGCTGGTGGCGTGTTGCAACGTTTCGCCAAAGACTTTCTCGCCCAGTAGGAGCTTGTGATGAACACTAAACAGATAAAAGTACCTGCTACCTACATGCGGGGCGGAACAAGCAAAGGCGTTTTCTTCAACTTAAGTGACTTACCTGAAGCTGCGCAAGTCGCCGGAGAAGCACGAGACGCATTACTTCTGCGCGTGATTGGTAGTCCAGACCCGTATGGTAAACAAACCGATGGTATGGGGGGAGCAACATCCAGCACCAGCAAAACCGTTATTGTTTCGAAAAGCAGTAAAGCCGATCACGATGTTGACTACCTCTTTGGTCAAGTGGCAATAGATAAGCCGTTTGTTGATTGGAGCGGTAATTGCGGCAATCTGTCTGCTGCAGTAGGCCCATTTGCTATTCATAGTGGCCTCGTCGATTCGAATCGTATTCCAGAAAACGGTGTGGTCGAGGTGCGAGTATGGCAAGTAAACATAGAGAAAACCATCATTGTTCATGTGCCTATCGCTGATGGAGAAGTCCAAGAGTTAGGTGACTTTGAGCTCGATGGTGTCACTTTCCCCGCCGCGGAGATCCAAGTCGATTTCCTAGATCCAGCCGATGCGAGTGGCTCTATGTTTCCGACAGGGAATGTTGTCGATTTTTTAGATGTTCCAGATCTGGGTTGCATCAAAGCAACTTACATTAATGCAGGGATACCCACCATTTTTGTTGATGCTGAATCGGTTGGTTATCAAGGTACAGAGCTTCAATCCGATATCAATAGCGATACCAAAGCCTTGGCTCTGTTTGAATTCATCCGAGCACATGGTGCGGTTGCGATGGGGCTTATTGATTCCCTAGAACAAGCAGAATCACGCCAACATACACCTAAAGTTGCGTTTGTTGCTAAGCCTCAAGCGTACCAAGCTTCCAGTGGAAAATCGGTTGCTGCCGAAGATACTGACCTTCTGGTACGTGCTTTGTCTATGGGGCAACTTCATCACGCTATGATGGGTACGGCTGCGGTTGCTATTGCTTCAGCTGCAAGTGTACCAGGCACCTTAGTGAACTTGGCAGCCGGTGAGGGAAGTCGTGATTTTGTGACCTTTGGTCATCCATCTGGAACCTTAAAAGTGGGTGCTAAAGCTATTCAAACGGAAAGCGGTTGGAAAATTGAAAGGGCGATAATGAGTCGTAGTGCCCGAGTGATCATGGAAGGTGCCATTCGTGTGCCTTTTCCCAAGTAAAGCGATTGTCGTGAACGGTTAAATGTTCACGAACACAACGCTGAGAAAAGAGTGCAATCAAGTGCTACTGCTAAAAGCTAGTCGCTTGGACTAATGGATAAATCATGGAGGAGGCACTATGTCTGCTACGAATCGAATGAACAGAAAAACCGATTACATCACCGAGTATCAATGGGCGAGGGAAGACCCAAATTCGTTTTGGGAAACACAATCACAAGCGATTGATTGGTTTGAGTCACCAAAAACGATATTACAAACTGACGATAACGGAATTGAGCGTTGGTTTCCTGATGGAGTGATGAACACTTGCTGGCTCGCGCTGGATTATCATTGTGAAAATGGGCGAGGTGACAATACCGCACTGATTTACGACTCTCCAGTTACAGGAACTCAATCCTCGTACACTTACAATCAATTGCGTAACCAAGTGGCTAAAGTCGCTGGTATGTTAGCGACGCAAGGCGTTACCAAAGGCGATCGTGTGGTGATCTACATGCCAATGATTCCTGAAGCGGCGATGGCCATGCTGGCTTGCGCTCGACTCGGTGCGGTGCACTCGGTGGTGTTTGGTGGCTTTGCCCCTCATGAATTAGCAGTTCGGATCGAAGATGCTGAACCCAAGGTGTTGATTACAGCGTCTTGTGGTGTCGAGATAAACAAAGTCTTGCCATATAAGCCGATGGTCGACAGGGCGATTATGGACAGCCGCTGGAAGCCAGAGAAAGTGGTGGTCTTCCAAAGAGAGCAGTCTCTAGCCGAATTGAACAATGAACGCGATGTACTTTGGCAACAAGCTGTTGAGGATGCTTTGCCTCACGTGTGTGTGCCTGTTCTAGCAACTGACCCACTATATATCTTGTATACATCAGGAACGACGGGTAAGCCAAAAGGCGTGGTACGTGACAATGGTGGCCACGCGGTCGCCATGAAATACTCGATGAGCACTATCTACGATATGCCGCAAGATGGTGTGTTTTGGGCGGCTTCTGATGTCGGCTGGGTAGTGGGGCATTCCTATATTGTGTATGCGCCATTGATTCATGGTTGCACAACCATCTTGTTTGAAGGCAAGCCAGTTAGAACGCCAGATCCCGGCGCATTCTGGCGTGTGTGTGAAGAATACAAAGTCGATGTATTGTTTTCTGCTCCAACCGCATTTAGAGCCATTAAGAAAGAAGATCCTGAAGGCGAGTTACTTGCCAAGTATGATTTATCATCACTCAAATCGATTTTCATGGCGGGAGAGCGTTTGGACCCGCCAACATTGGATTGGGTTGAGTCTCATACCAATAAGCCAGTTATCGACCACTGGTGGCAAACTGAGACTGGTTGGGCTATCTCTGCTAATCCTACAGGACTTGAGTCTTTGCCTGTGAAAGCGGGTTCTTCAACTAAACCTGTGCCGGGTTATCAAGTGGAGATCCTCAATGAGTTGGGTGAGCCTGCACAAGCTAATCAACAAGGTTTTGTCGCACTTAAACGACCACTTCCACCTGGTTGCTTGCCGACGGTATGGCGCAACCACGATAGGTTTGAATCGGGTTATTTAAGCCAATTCCCAGGGTACTACGTCTCGGGAGATGGCGGTTACCTTGATGAAGATGGTTACCTATTTATTATGGGCCGTATCGACGATGTGATAAATGTGGCGGGGCACCGTTTGTCTACTGGTGAAATGGAAGAAATTGTTGGTGGCCACCCTGCCATTGCTGAATGTGCTGTGGTTGGTATTCACGATGATTTAAAAGGTCAGCTTCCTCTCGGATTAGTTGTTCTTAAAGATGGAGTGAAAGTGGATGGAGAAGACCTTCAAGCCGAGTTAGTGGGTAAGGTTCGAAATGAGATTGGTGCTGTCGCCTGCTTCAAGCAAGCCTTAGTAGTCGAGAGATTGCCTAAGACGCGTTCTGGTAAGATCTTACGCAGAACCATCCGACAAATCGCAGAAGGCGAACAATATGTGGTGCCTTCGACGATTGACGACCCTACCAGCTTAACTGAAATAGCTGAAAAGCTCGGCAAATAGACGTCGTAGTTTAGGTAATCTCACCTTCGGCTTGTTTATTAATGCATAACCCAGCGTGATGGTTTACCTAAACTCTACTTTATTCATCCGCTTATCCATTGCGTTTACTATGACCTTATTATGAATCCCACATATTGAGGTCTTTTTATGCGAGCTTACTTTTTGTTGATTGCTTTACTGGTCAGTGGTGCTGCTAGTGCCAGTATTTCAAAAGATGAAGCGAGTAGAGCGTTGTTAGAGCCATTGAGTCATCCCAAGATATTTAAATGTGTGTCCAAGACTGGCGTCGATCTCTATCAAGCAGTTTTTGATATGGGCGTGGGGTATGAAGCCGACCCGATTAACTCGAAGATGATCGTTAATTCAAGGAAAGGTAGCTACGAATATCAAATCTTAGGCGCGGTAAGGTCTGAAAGAGCCGGTGAAATTGTCGTGTTGACTCGTCATGTGGGAGACGGTGTCAAAGTAGCCGCTATGATTGATGACGAAAATGGCAAGATACTGGGGATCGGCGATAAAAATCATTATCGAGATTGCGGTGTTAGGCCACCACCTAGTGCAGAAAACATGCAAAACTTGTGGTCCAAAGGCTAAGAGCGACATGTGAAAGACAAAATTTATTGTGAAAGCGCGATTGAGGCGACCTTATTGGTCGCCTTTTTGTTGGTGAGGATAAAGCGAGCTCAAAGCTATATATCATTAATCAGTTATGTGATGGATGAATAATACATAGCTGAACATGATGTATCGTCTAAACGTGGCTTTATTTATCTCATTAACGGCTCTGCTTAAGATGGCTCTACTCCAAACGAAGAACTAAGCGAGACTCCTATGAAATTCACTAAACCTTTTCTTTTAGCAACACTGATTGTGACTCTTTCTGGTTGCGCATCACCAGCAATGGATAACGAAAATGAGAATGCAGCACGTAATCGTGGTGCTGTAGGTGGTGCTTTACTAGGAGCAACAGCAGGCGCTCTAACTGGAGATGCGAGTTTAGCGGTGAAGGGCGCTGCATTAGGTGGTGTTACTGGTGGCGTTGCGGGTTCAATGAAAGATACGGACGATGCAAGAAACGCACAACGAACCCAAGTTACTGCTGACGGTCTAGCGCAAGACAATCGCACCGATGCAGAAAAACGAGTTGCTGAAGTTGAGGCTGAAATTAAGCTTATTGAATTGGAACAACAACTTGCTGATCTCAAAGAAGAGAAAGAAGAGAAAGAAGATAACGGTGCATAAAGCTGAAGCTACAGCAAAAGCCAGATCCATAGCAAAAACCATAGCTTCGATATTCGTTTGATTCAAAATCATTCAAACAGAATGGCCACGTAATGTGGCCGTTTTTGTATCTAAAATACACACTTCAAACAATGAATTAATTCAATAACTTGTATAGATACTCACGGCAAGTAAACTAGACTCAGTTTAGATATTAATTTGGTTTGAGAAGCGCAATAGTCATGAATGTCACCTTAAGGGCCGCAAAGCACGCGGATTTGGAACAACTTAACGAGTTAATGTTCGATCTCCACCATCACCACCACCTTGCTAGCCCAGAGCACTTTAAAACGGCAGAAGAGATTGAGCAGGAAAAAAGCATTGCACGATACTTGGATGATCCTGAATGTTTGGTTTATGTGGCATTAAAAGGTGAGCTCATTGTTGGCTTTATCTCCGGACATTTTTGTGAGCTTATTTCTACCGTCAGTAAACCGGTTCAGATGGGCAGTGTCGATGAGCTTTTTGTGTTGCCGGAATATCGAAAAGCGGATGTGGCTCAAATGTTGTTTAATCGCGTTGAATCTACTTTTGAAGACTATGGTGTCGCACAAGTCTTTGTAGAAGTTTGGGACTTTAATTCACCTGCCAAGGATTTCTATCAAAAAATGGGGTTCACACCTCATATTCAATGGATGAGGAAGGCTTTGCACAAAACGTAGACAGCGATTTTGTGTGGCTTTGATTACAATACTTCAACTGCAACAGCAGTCTTAAATTTCTTCTATTTTTTTTAGGTAAACTCGTTGGTTATTCGATATTTATTAGTTTTCATACTGTCTCTTTTGAGTACTACTTCCGCTTGGGCAAATAACACTTTGCCCGATCATATCGCGGGCGCCTTGTGTGTAGTACGGGCTGATAACCAAATCGTGTTGGTTGATGAGTTGATCACAGGTCAATTGTCTCTGCCGGGAGGCACTGTGGTTTCTGGTGAGCCGCCAGCCGTTGCGGCGCAACGTGAAACGTGGGAAGAGGCGGGTTTGTCAGTAACGGTCGGTGATGTACTGGGTTATACCGACAGTGCCGTCGTGTTTGATTGTATTTCTGACTCGGAAGTGATCAGTTACAAGGCTCGAAATGAGTTAGGTGGCTTTGAGCTGCCGATTTGGTTTGCTCCTCATTACGGCGTGGAAGTCAGCCGAGCGATGTTACTTCCTCCTACTGAATTACAAGATCACCAATACCGTTATCCAGAACAGTGGTCTGAGATTAACGAGCTGTTTTTATCTGCGACAGATCAACCTGTGACGTATGTGACTGAGCTGGTGGGCGCAGCACCCAAAGTCCATCAAGTTGAATTAAATTGGATTGTGTCACTTCAAAACACGTTCGATAAGATGCCAAGCGTGTTTGCGAATACTGTGCTTTTGACTGACTTGTTGGCGAAGCCATGGGTTTTCATTGTGATATTGCCGCTAATTGCTTGGTACTTCGGCCGTAACTTCGCGTTGAAGTTTGGCTTCACTTTGATCTCGGTGACACTACTTACTTTGATCGCGCACCAAGGTTTTGGTTTTCCACGTCCACACGCTTACTTGCCAACATTGAAGCTGGTTATGAGCAGTGGGTATAGTTTTCCAAGTCTGTTGGCTGCTTTGTGGGTTAGTTTAACCTTGTTAGTCTTTTGGAAACTAAAGCGCCTCTTGGAGCAAAAAGCTATTCTGGTAGTACTCGCTGGCCTGCTGTGGATCATGCTATTTAAGTCTTATTCAGGCAGTGCGTTTTTTAGTGATGTATTAATGGGTGGCGTATTAGGCGCTTTAACGACGTGGCATATCGTGAGATTAGACGCGAAACCGGATGTTGATATTAGTGCTTTATTGAGTTCTAAAGGTGTTTGGTGGGCATTGTGCTTACTGTCAATTGTTCTCACGGTGATATGGCCACTGCCAACATTCTCATTCTGGGTGGCGATTTTGATGACGATTGCATGCCTAGTGACGTTAACAGACTCGAAACCTTTGGTTGGTCAGTTCTCATTCAAGATCGTTCTTGGAGTGATGGCGATGTTGTTAGCGGGAAATCTGCTGATTAGCTGGGCTGGAAGCTTTGTCTCTTTCAGTGGTATTGCTTCATTTATTATTGAAACATTACGTTTCCCAATCTTGATTCTGTTTGGCGTGGTGGCATTTCGTCTGCCATGGAAAAGAGAGTAAGTGACTCGACTAACACAAAATCAAAAAGGCTGTGCAGTGCACAGCCTTTGTCATTTCTGAAACAAGCAAAAAGTAATTCTTATTAGAACCTGTTGAGCATTTATGAGTTGAAGATAAACTTCTCAATCGCGACCGCTACACCATGGTCGTCGTTGCTCGCTGTGATGTGATCCGCCAGTTTCTTGGTTTCTTCCATTGCGTTTTCCATTGCAATGCCAAGGCCTGCGTATTCAAGCATATGGTGATCGTTTTCAGCATCACCCATGCAGATGACTTCTTCCGCTTTAATACCCAAATGCTTAGCTATCGCTTCAATACCGACACCCTTATTTGAATTTGGGTTTAGGAACTCTAAGAAGAATGGTGCACTTTGTACGATAGTAAACTGAGTCTTAAGCTCTTGTGGCAACTTGCCGATGATTTCAGTCAGCTTGCTTGGTTCAGCGACAATCATGGTCTTGATGATTTCGTGGTCATCTTCTAGTTGAGAAAAGTCGAACTCGGTTATATCTAAGCCATTAATACGCGCTTCAATACCAGTGTACTCATTGTTCTCAGGTGTGATTAAGCCGTGGATCTTGCTGAAAGCATGGACATAACCACCAAGCTGTTCAGCAAGGGCAGCAATCTCATTTGCGGCTTTACCGTTGCTGATCTCACTGTGAATGATCTCTTTTGTCGATACGTTCTGAACCATAGAGCCGTTGTAGAAGAGTACAAAGTCATCTTCGCCGTCGATCGAAAGCTCATCTAATTTGTTTTGCATGCCTTCTAAAGGGCGACCAGAAGCGAGAACCACTTTCACACCTGCAGCTCGTGCTTTGGCGATTGCGTCTTTGTTCTCTTGAGAAATCACTTTTTCACTGTTGAGTAGTGTGCCATCCATATCAAGAGCAATCAGTTTGTACATGTTGTTCCTTACTAAAAAATTAAAAGCTAACGAAATCTATGGGCGAAAGGATAAGGGAACTTGAAAGTTCAGGCTAGGGCTTTGATCAACTCATTTATCAGTACTCATTTGTTTGACCAAAAGGGGGAAGTGCTTTAAGGTCTGCGGTTGATTAATTTCATCAAATGATTGAGCTGAGGGAAAGTTGTACAAGATTAATGAAATGTTTGAAACCATTCAGGGTGAGGGCGTGTTTACTGGCGTTCCCGCTGTTTTTGTTCGTCTGCAAATTTGCCCAGTGGGCTGTTCTTGGTGCGATACCAAACAGACCTGGGAAGCGTTGCCAGAAGATGAAACCAGCCTTGGCGATATTATGGTTAAGACAGAAGATTCACCTACTTGGTCAGCAATCGATGCTCAAGGAATCGTGAATGAATATATCAAACAAGGTTACACTGCGAAGCACATTGTGATTACTGGTGGTGAGCCGTGCATTTATGATCTTGTTCCTCTTACTGAAGCATTTGAGCAGCACGGTTGTCGCTGTCAGATTGAGACTAGCGGAACATCAGAAGTTAAAGCCACATCTAACACTTGGGTTACGGTGTCACCGAAGGTGGCGATGAAAGCGAAACTGGAAATTTTAGATAGCGCTTTACAACGTGCTAACGAAATTAAGCATCCAGTAGGCACAAGCAAAGACATCGAACAACTTGACGGTTTATTGGAGCGAGCTGCGGTTCCTAGCGACACTGTTATCGCTCTGCAACCAATCAGCCAAAAAGACCGCGCTACTCAACTTTGTATTGATACCTGCATTGAGCGCAATTGGCGCTTATCAATACAAACTCACAAATATTTGAGCATCGCATAGGTTGTATTTTTACTGGGCAAGATAAGTCGCTAGTAGAAGGTTCTCGTAAGGATTTAAGATGAAAAAAGCAGTGGTAGTATTCAGTGGTGGTCAAGACTCAACAACGTGTCTTGTTCAGGCATTAAAAGAGTATGATGAAGTTCATGCTATTACGTTTGATTATGGTCAGCGCCATAGACTCGAGATTGAAGTTGCGGAGTCGTTGTCGAAAGAGCTTGGTGTGAAAGCGCACAAAGTGATGGATGTGACTCTGTTGAATGAACTGGCTATCAGCTCTCTGACTCGTGACGATATTCCTGTGTCTCATGAGCTGCAAGAGAATGGGCTGCCGAACTCATTCGTTCCTGGTCGTAATATTCTATTTTTAACTCTAGCGGGTATTTACGCTTACCAAATCGCTGCTGAAACCGTGATTACCGGTGTGTGTGAAACAGACTTTTCTGGTTACCCTGATTGCCGTAATGACTTTGTGAAGGCGATGAACTCTGCACTTGTACAAGGTATGGATAAGCAGCTTGATATCAAAACACCGCTAATGTGGTTAAACAAGGCTGAGACATGGGCGCTAGCAGACCAGTACTCAGCACTTGAGCTTGTTAGAAACAAAACACTGACTTGTTACAACGGCATTGTTGGTGACGGCTGTGGCGATTGCCCTGCATGTGAACTGCGTAAAGTTGGCCTTAACGATTACCTCGGTGATCGCGAAAGCATTATGGCTGAGTTGGTTCGCAAACAGGCTGAGAATAAATAATCTCAGGCAAATCAATGGGTTCGTTATATGCATCAATAATACAGTTTCGACCGTTGCTTTTGGCTTGATAGAGCGCTTGGTCAAGCACTGAATACAAGTCATCAAAGTCACTTAATGCGTTTGAGGTTGCTAGATAAGCAAAACTCGCGGTCACATTAAGTGACTTTTTGCTTTCTGATAAGAAGACAGTGCTTGAAATTGCGTAGTGCAACTCTTCAACGCGTTCTCGTACCTCTGCTGGTTGGGTATCGGTTAACATGATGACAAATTCTTCGCCCCCTAAGCGACCAAACAATTCACCATTCACTAAGTGTTTTCTAATTTGATCACTAATATGGACCAGTGCCCGATCACCAGTAGGGTGCCCATGCTGATCATTAATCTTCTTAAACTTATCTAAATCGAGCAGCACGAGCACATGCTGTTTGTCCGACCCTTTACAGCGTTTCACTCTTTTGATTCTTCGAATTATCTCAGTTCGGCTATATGCTTTCGTTAAGCCATCAATTGCTGCTTTTGCGCGAACCGTTTTGTTTATCAAGACCGTAAAGCTTGCAGCACAAAGCAACAAAACAATAACGATGTTGTACATCCATCTTTGATGTTCCATTTTTTCAATTTGAACGCGGTCGAGTTTCGTCTGATGTGTCAGGAAAGAGCTCTCAAGTTCCTGCTCATATTTGGCGTGCGTCAGGCCGAGCGCTTCGAGTGCGAGTCGATTATCAATGTCTCTAGCTTCCATTTGTATTGACGAGTATCGCTGGTAGAAATAGAAAGCTTGTTGGTAATCGCCGAGTGATTGATGAATATCAGAAAGCTGCAGAAGTGACTGCGCGATGTATTTATGCCTTGTGACTTGTTCTGCTATTTCTAGTGCTTGTTGAGCATAGTTGAGCGCTTCAGTTGGCAGTTTCTGTTCCTCGAACATATCGCTGATCGCCAAGTAAGTATTGATGCGAATGACATCATTGCTCAGTTCGCTCGAAGCTGAAAGAGACTCAATTAGGTAGGTTCTCGCCATATCATAATTTTTCGTTTGAGTGTACGCTTTTCCTAAGCCAAGACTTGTGAGTGCAATACCGTAGCTATGCGACGTTGAGCTCAGCAGTGTTCTTGCTGTCTGAAAGTGGTGAATTGCTAGTTCACTTTGCTCTTGGTTAAGGTAGAGGTCCGCAAGGCTGTGATGCACTTGTGCTTTCATTAAATCTGAAGCGTTTACTCTGAGAATGAGAGCTTGCTCTAGATACTCCGCCGATTTTTCATATTGTTTTAATTCTTTGAGCAAGTTACCCACATCGTTGTAAACCCCTGAAATATCATGCCCTTGTGGAAACACGTTTATTAGTGATAGGTAGGTGTCTAGTGCAGCTTGATAGTCACTGCGGAAATGATGATTGTTCGCGATGACTCGATAAGTCCCGAATTTTGGTAATACAGGGTCAGCGATGTCATGTAAATCTGACTCAAGGGCAGAGCAGTAATAGTTCGCTTGATGGTATTTAGCTTGCTCGTTAAGCGAGCGGCATAGCTGGTACTTTAGTAAGGCTTTACCAGTTAAATCACCGCGAGATTGCATTCTCGCCAAGAGTGTTAGAAAGCCTTGCTGTGCTTGTTCATATTGGCCTTTGCCGTCTTTCATCAGAGCAGAAATAAACGCTGTTTCCATCGCTTGGTAGTCGCTGTCGTTTGAAGCGATTCCGTAGAACGGCTGATCTCGGTGGCTCATGTATTGATACAGAAGAGATGCAAGGTAAAGCTTATCTCCATAAACCGTTGACCCGATATAGCGTGTTTGCAGCATGTTTAATGCGCGCTCAGGAGAGTGGTTTAAAGTAGAGAGATAAAGCGCGTTCCAATCAGCATTTGGAGTAGTGCTTAAATTGGAGGTATAGACTGGTGAATTGTGGTCACGATCTGACGTTGATACTTGGCTATAAGAACAAAAGCTAATGAATAGTAGAAAGGTAACAAAAACGAAGTGATTCACAAGAGACGATCAATCAGATAAAGAACGATATTCTATTATTAGTTTGATGTTGCTTCAAATTTTGAGTGGTGCGACTACGAGGTTATGCGAGGTAGGTCTCTAATTTATTGATACTAATCAGAGGTATATCGGTCGCACGATTCGCACGACCGATATCGGAAATTAGATGTATAATTTCGCTAGGTCAGAAGGCTCAAGCTCTTTGCCTTCTAATGTTGCATTCCAGTTAGTACCAACAAGAACGCCGTCTTCAGCAAGAGTCAGTAACCAATCTTCTACAAAGATATCTAGTGGAATTTCTAATACTTCGAAGTCAGCCCACTCTTCAACGTTGTGAGTTTGAGCATCTTCTTTTGAAGACCAGAATGGCATCACTTCGCTGTTTTCGAATTCACTTGAGTCACATGCTAGCCAACCTTCTTCGTTGCGAAGGCCCCATACCAGTTTAGTTTCTTGTGTTTCAGAAACGAAAAGTTCTAGATTTGCTTGAGTATCAGCTGTTAGTTTGCTCATGGATTAATTCTCTATGTTGATAACGTGGCAAGATTAACATTATAGACGGCTTAGGTATATGCTATTCAAGGAATTATCACCATACTGAAACGTTAACTTAAGATAACGTTTCAGTATGGTAAAAGCAGGGTAACGCCTACTTTTTAATTTTGGTGAAGATGTGCCATTCTTCTTTGATATTACCCTTAAATCCAACAACGGAAGCAACAACTTTTCGATGCAGTGCGTGATTGATTTGAGTGTCATCGCTGCTGAATTCAGAATCACCATGACCGACGATGTTGACTCTAGATGGCTGAATACCGTTGCTGATTAGTGCACGTCTTACATGCGATGCTCGTTCTTTCGAAAGCTTTAGGTTGTGTGCTGCGTTACCTACTTTGCTGGCATAACCTTGCAACTCAATCGATGTACCCTCGTAACGCTTCAAAAACGCAGCCATTTGGCGTATCTGCCCTAAGAAAACCGGGTTGATCTCCGTAGAGTTATTAGCAAAGAGTATGTGGAGTTCTTTCTTTTCTGAAGATTCGAAATATGAACCACAACCGTCGTTATCTATTTCTGCACCAATCTGAGTATCGACACACAGATCTCGCGCGTTGATTACACCGTCATTGTCATCATCTTGAAGGTCGTAAATTTGAGTAACAGGCGGAAGAGCGCGATATTCAAATTCGTCCACGTTGTTTTCAGCTAAAGCATTGGCAGATACAACCATGAAGCAAAGCGATAATACTGTGTTGGTAAGCTTCATTAATATTCCACCTTTTCATTCCATTCTTCTGGGATCTCAACTCGTAAACCGATGAGTAGGTTACCAGTTGCGTTCATTACGCGATATTTTGCGTATTGCTCGTCATACTTAGCGTCTAAATAGCCTTTACGAGCTTCGAATAATTCATTCTCAGTGTTCAGTAAATCGAGAAGGGTACGCTTACCTATGCGGTATTGTTTCTCATACGAGATAACCGTGTCTGATGCCGAATCTACGTGGTCAGATAGGAACTCTTTTTGCTGAACCGTTAAATCAAGTGCGCTCCATGAAAGACGCAGACTCTCCTCAACATTGCGATAAGTGCTTTCGCGAAGGTCTTTGGCTTTGTTGAGTTGGTAAGCTGCACTTTCTGCACGGTCTTGATCCGAACCACCGTTGTAAAGGTTGTATCTTAAACGAACCATGGCAGAAAACTCATCGCTGCTGCCTTCTGTACCACCGGCGTCATCACGCCAAGTTTGAGCGGCTTCAAAAGAAACAGTCGGGTAGTTGGTGCTTTTGGATTGTTTGTATTGGAATTTGGCTGAGTCAACATCGGCTTGTGCAATCTTAATGACTGGGTGCTGGTTAAACGCTTTTGCTAACGCACCATCAACGGTATAAGGAATCGCGCCCACATCTGCGCGGGGGAAGGTTAACCCTAACGGAGATTGACCAACAAGTCTTTTAAACTGTGTGTGTGTATCAAAAAGGTTGTTTTGAGCAGCTAGCAAATTCCCGTGCGCTTTCGCAATACGAGCTTCAACTTGTGACATATCTGCGGTTGAACCAATACCTGATTCCACGCGCTTACGAATGTCGTTATATATCGCTTTGTGCGTCGCTAGGTTGTTTTCAGACAGGGAAAGCACTTCGTAGGCTTTCACTGCGTCAAGATAAACCTTTGTGACTTCTAAAGCGATATCTTGCGCGTTAGATAGTAGTTGATAGCGCACAGACTCTGCATCAGCGGCAGTACGGTCGATATCATTGGATGTATTAGCACCATCCCATATTAACTGGGTCAAGGTGATCGTTGCTTCTTTTCTAGTCAGGTCGGTGGTGTCTTGATTGGTTACAAGATCAGTATGTTCATAACCAATCCCACCATCTAAGTCTATACTTGGTCGATAAGCACCACCAGAAGCGTCGTTAAGATAACGCTTACTGATATATTCGTTATAAGCACTTTTGATTTCAGGGTTGCTTTCTAAAGTAAACGCAACGGCTTGCTCTAAGGTTTGTGCTGTTGTCGGTAAGCTAATACTTATAGCTAACCCCAATGTTGTTATTTGAAGCCTATTCAATTTACGTCTCCCTAAAATGAGCGCACATCTAAGTCTTAAATCGTGCTGTTATATACGAAATTCAGATGAACCGCCAAAAAAATCACGATCACTAAGCTGGCGATCGCAAAGAGTTGACAAAATGTTAACCGATGATTGTGCGTTTTATAGTGTTTTTATACACGTCAATCTTGCGTTTTTAAATCTATTATTTTCCGCAAACACAATAACTTATATTGCTAGTGTGAGCACTAAGATTGTGATGTGATGTGATCGCCATCATTAGCTTGTTACTTAAGTTGTTAAATACTAGATTCATAACTAGGAATTATATGACTTTAAGTGTTATATTTTAACTAATATTATAAATATAATGTCACCATTTTGACGTTAATGATAAGAAATGCTTTTTTAGGGGTTTATATGGACATGACAACATTGAATTTGGGTGGTGCATTAGCACTTGGCCAGCGCATTGTTATTTCGGTAGATGGTACAATTAAAGTCCTAGAAGACGGTCAGCCATTGCAAGCGGGGGATGTCATTCTTGAATCCCTAAACACCCCTAATAGTCCGGAAGTATCAGCGAAGCGTTTTTCACCCGAAGCTGGGGAGGTCGAACTTGACCAAGATATCGCTGATATTTTTGCTGCATTAGAAGAAGGTCAAGATCCTGCTGAACTCGGTGAAGAGTTTGCGACAGCTGCCGGTCAAAATGGCTCGAGTTTAGGAACTAGCGGAACGATTGAACGTGATGGCGAAGAAACTATTCCAGTTACCGAATTCGTAACCACAGGTTTTGAAGCGTTAGGTATGTCTCGTACTCAAAGCTTGAGTCTGCTAGACGCTTTCCGCTCGATTGAGCAATCTGGTAGCCAAGGCACAGACAGCGAGACCATCGGTGACACAACAGCTCCAGATGTGCCAACACTGACCCTGGATACAGACTCTGGCTCAGCGGCGGATGACTTCTTAACAAACGACGGCAGCTTCACAGTCGGCGGCACAGAAGAGGGTGCGACAGTCGAATACCTCGTTGACGGAAACTGGACGACAACCGCACCCGTGCCAACGGAAGGTGACAACACGATCACCGTTCGTCAAACCGACGCAGCGGGTAATACATCAGGCAGCAGCGAGCTGACGTTCACTCTAGACACAACAGCTCCAGATGCGCCAACACTGACACTTGATACGGACTCTGGCTCAGCGGCGGATGACTTCTTAACCAACGACGGCAGCTTCACAGTCGGCGGCACAGAAGAGGGTGCGACAGTCGAATACCTCGTTGACGGAAACTGGACGACAACCGCACCAGTACCAACGGAAGGTGACAACACGATCACCGTTCGTCAAACCGACGCAGCGGGTAATACCTCAGGCAGCAGCGAGCTGACGTTCACTCTAGACACAACAGCTCCAGATGCGCCAACACTGACACTTGATACGGACTCTGGCTCAGCGGCGGATGACTTCTTAACCAACGACGGCAGCTTCACAGTCGGCGGCACAGAAGAGGGTGCGACAGTCGAATACCTCGTTGACGGAAACTGGACGACAACCGCACCAGTACCAACGGAAGGTGACAACACGATCACCGTTCGTCAAACCGACGCAGCGGGTAATACATCAGGCAGCAGCGAGCTGACGTTCATTCTAGACCTAACGGCTCCAGGCGAAGGCGGCAATGACGTGAACAACAGCATCGTGTTCGACGATGACTTGGTGAACGAAGACGAAGCGGACAGCGTGACCTTAAGTGGTCAGGTTGAAGTGGGCAGCACGGTCAACAGCATCACCATTACCGACAAAGACGGTACAGAGCACGAAGTGACGTCGGGCATCACGGTGAACGCAGAGACAGGCGTTGTAGAGCGTGACAGGTCAAGACTTGTCAGAGCTTGCGGATGGCACCTTGACGGTGACCATGAACGTGACCGACAAAGCGGAGCAGCAGGCGATGTCACCGACACCACAATCCCTAGATACGACGGACCCAGAGCAAAATGATGAAGCGAACAGCATCGTGTTCGACGATGACTTGGTGAACGAAGACGAAGCGGACAGCGTGACCTTAAGTAGGTCAGGTTGAAGTGGGCAGCACGGTCAGCAGCATCACCATTACCGACAAAGACGGGTACAGAGCACGAAGTGACGTCGGGCATCACGGTGAACGCAGAGACAGGCGTTGTGAGGCGTGACAGGTCAAGACTTGTCAGAGCTTGCGGATGGCACCTGACGGTGACCATGAACGTGACCGACAAAGCGGGCAACACAGGCGATCACCGACACCACAATCCTAGATACGACGGACCCAGGCAAATGATGGCGAACAGCATCGTGTTCGACGATGACGAGTGAACGAAGACAGAAGCGGACAGCGTGACCTTAAGTGGTCAGGTTGAAGTGGGCAGCACGGTCAACATCACCATTACCGACAAAGACGGTACAGGCACGAAGTGACGTCAGGCATCACGGTGAACGCAGAGACAGGCGTTGTGAGCGTGACAGGTCAAGACTTGTCAGAGCTTGCGGATGGCACCTTGACGGTGACCATGAACGTGACCGACAAAGCGGGCAACACAGGCGATGTCACCGACACCACAATCCTAGATACGACGGACCCAGAGCAAAATGATGGCGAACAGCATCGTGTTCGACGATGACTTGGTGAACGAAGACAGAAGCGGACAGCGTGACCTTAAGTGGTCAGGTTGAAGTGGGCAGCACGGTCAACAGCATCACCATTACCGACAAAGACGGTACAGAGCACGAAGTGACGTCGGGCATCACGGTGAACGCAGAGACAGGCGTTGTGAGCGTGACAGGTCAAGACTTGTCAGAGCTTGCGGATGGCACCTTGACGGTGACCATGAACGTGACCGACAAAGCGGGCAACACAGGCGATGTCACCGACACCACAATCCTAGATACGACGGACCCAGAGCAAAATGATGGCTTGAACAGCATCGTGTTCGACGATGACTTGGTGAACGAAGACAAAGAAGCGGACAGCGTGACCTTAAGTGGTCAGGTTGAAGTGGGCAGCACGGTCAACAGCATCACCATTACCGACAAAGACGGTACAGAGCACGAAGTGACGTCGGGCATCACGGTGAACGCAGAGACAGGCGTTGTGAGCGTGACAGGTCAAGACTTGTATCAGAGCTTGCGGATGGCACCTTGACGGTGACCATGAACGTGACCGACAAAGCGGGCAACACAGGCGATGTCACCGACACCACAATCCTAGATACGACGGACCCAGAGCAAAATGATGGCGAACAGCATCGTGTTCGACGATGACTTGGTGAACGAAGACAAGCGGACAGCGTGACCTTAAGTGGTCAGGTTGAAGTGGGCAGCACGGTCAACAGCATCACCATTACCGACAAAGACGGTACAGAGCACGAAGTGACGTCGGGCATCACGGTGAACGCAGAGACAGGCGTTGTGAGCGTGACAGGTCAAGACTTGTCAGAGCTTGCGGATGGCACCTTGACGGTGACCATGAACGTGACCGACAAAGCGGGCAACACAGGCGATGTCACCGACACCACAATCCTAGATACGACGGACCCAGAGCAAAATGATGGCGAACAGCATCGTGTTCGACGATGACTTGGTGAACGAAGACGAAGCGGACAGCGTGACCTTAAGTGGTCAGGTTGAAGTGGGCAGCACGGTCAACAGCATCACCATTACCGACAAAGACGGTACAGAGCACGAAGTGACGTCGGGCATCACGGTGAACGCAGAGACAGGCGTTGTGAGCGTGACAGGTCAAGACTTGTCAGAGCTTGCGGATGGCACCTTGACGGTGACCATGAACGTGACCGACAAAGCGGGCAACACAGGCGATGTCACCGACACCACAATCCTAGATACGACGGACCCAGAGCAAAATGATGAAGCGAACAGCATCGTGTTCGACGATGACTTGGTGAACGAAGACAGAAGCGGACAGCGTGACCTTAAGTGGTCAGGTTGAAGTGGGCAGCACGGTCAACAGCATCACCATTACCGACAAAGACGGTACAGAGCACGAAGTGACGTCGGGCATCACGGTGAACGCAGAGACAGGCGTTGTGAGCGTGACAGGTCAAGACTTGTCAGAGCTTGCGGATGGCACCTTGACGGTGACCATGAACGTGACCGACAAAGCGGGCAACACAGGCGATGTCACCGACACCACAATCCTAGATACGACGGACCCAGAGCAAAATGATGGCTTGAACAGCATCGTGTTCGACGATGACTTGGTGAACGAAGACGAAGCGGACAGCGTGACCTTAAGTGGTCAGGTTGAAGTGGGCAGCACGGTCAACAGCATCACCATTACCGACAAAGACGGTACAGAGCACGAAGTGACGTCGGGCATCACGGTGAACGCAGAGACAGGCGTTGTGAGCGTGACAGGTCAAGACTTGTCAGAGCTTGCGGATGGCACCTTGACGGTGACCATGAACGTGACCGACAAAGCGGGCAACACAGGCGATGTCACCGACACCACAATCCTAGATACGACGGACCCAGAGCAAAATGATGGCGAACAGCATCGTGTTCGACGATGACTTGGTGAACGAAGACGAAGCGGACAGCGTGACCTTAAGTGGTCAGGTTGAAGTGGGCAGCACGGTCAACAGCATCACCATTACCGACAAAGACGGTACAGAGCACGAAGTGACGTCGGGCATCACGGTGAACGCAGAGACAGGCGTTGTGAGCGTGACAGGTCAAGACTTGTCAGAGCTTGCGGATGGCACCTTGACGGTGACCATGAACGTGACCGACAAAGCGGGCAACACAGGCGATGTCACCGACACCACAATCCTAGATACGACGGACCCAGAGCAAAATGATGAAGCGAACAGCATCGTGTTCGACGATGACTTGGTGAACGAAGACGAAGCGGACAGCGTGACCTTAAGTGGTCAGGTTGAAGTGGGCAGCACGGTCAACAGCATCACCATTACCGACAAAGACGGTACAGAGCACGAAGTGACGTCGGGCATCACGGTGAACGCAGAGACAGGCGTTGTGAGCGTGACAGGTCAAGACTTGTCAGAGCTTGCGGATGGCACCTTGACGGTGACCATGAACGTGACCGACAAAGCGGGCAACACAGGCGATGTCACCGACACCACAATCCTAGATACGACGGACCCAGAGCAAAATGATGGCGAACAGCATCGTGTTCGACGATGACTTGGTGAACGAAGACGAAGCGGACAGCGTGACCTTAAGTGGTCAGGTTGAAGTGGGCAGCACGGTCAACAGCATCACCATTACCGACAAAGACGGTACAGAGCACGAAGTGACGTCGGGCATCACGGTGAACGCAGAGACAGGCGTTGTGAGCGTGACAGGTCAAGACTTGTCAGAGCTTGCGGATGGCACCTTGACGGTGACCATGAACGTGACCGACAAAGCGGGCAACACAGGCGATGTCACCGACACCACAATCCTAGATACGACGGACCCAGAGCAAAATGATGGCGAACAGCATCGTGTTCGACGATGACTTGGTGAACGAAGACGAAGCGGACAGCGTGACCTTAAGTGGTCAGGTTGAAGTGGGCAGCACGGTCAACAGCATCACCATTACCGACAAAGACGGTACAGAGCACGAAGTGACGTCGGGCATCACGGTGAACGCAGAGACAGGCGTTGTGAGCGTGACAGGTCAAGACTTGTCAGAGCTTGCGGATGGCACCTTGACGGTGACCATGAACGTGACCGACAAAGCGGGCAACACAGGCGATGTCACCGACACCACAATCCTAGATACGACGGACCCAGAGCAAAATGATGGCTTGAACAGCATCGTGTTCGACGATGACTTGGTGAACGAAGACGAAGCGGACAGCGTGACCTTAAGTGGTCAGGTTGAAGTGGGCAGCACGGTCAACAGCATCACCATTACCGACAAAGACGGTACAGAGCACGAAGTGACGTCGGGCATCACGGTGAACGCAGAGACAGGCGTTGTGAGCGTGACAGGTCAAGACTTGTCAGAGCTTGCGGATGGCACCTTGACGGTGACCATGAACGTGACCGACAAAGCGGGCAACACAGGCGATGTCACCGACACCACAATCCTAGATACGACGGACCCAGAGCAAAATGATGGCGAACAGCATCGTGTTCGACGATGACTTGGTGAACGAAGACGAAGCGGACAGCGTGACCTTAAGTGGTCAGGTTGAAGTGGGCAGCACGGTCAACAGCATCACCATTACCGACAAAGACGGTACAGAGCACGAAGTGACGTCGGGCATCACGGTGAACGCAGAGACAGGCGTTGTGAGCGTGACAGGTCAAGACTTGTCAGAGCTTGCGGATGGCACCTTGACGGTGACCATGAACGTGACCGACAAAGCGGGCAACACAGGCGATGTCACCGACACCACAATCCTAGATACGACGGACCCAGAGCAAAATGATGGCGAACAGCATCGTGTTCGACGATGACTTGGTGAACGAAGACGAAGCGGACAGCGTGACCTTAAGTGGTCAGGTTGAAGTGGGCAGCACGGTCAACAGCATCACCATTACCGACAAAGACGGTACAGAGCACGAAGTGACGTCGGGCATCACGGTGAACGCAGAGACAGGCGTTGTGAGCGTGACAGGTCAAGACTTGTCAGAGCTTGCGGATGGCACCTTGACGGTGACCATGAACGTGACCGACAAAGCGGGCAACACAGGCGATGTCACCGACACCACAATCCTAGATACGACGGACCCAGAGCAAAATGATGGCGAACAGCATCGTGTTCGACGATGACTTGGTGAACGAAGACGAAGCGGACAGCGTGACCTTAAGTGGTCAGGTTGAAGTGGGCAGCACGGTCAACAGCATCACCATTACCGACAAAGACGGTACAGAGCACGAAGTGACGTCGGGCATCACGGTGAACGCAGAGACAGGCGTTGTGAGCGTGACAGGTCAAGACTTGTCAGAGCTTGCGGATGGCACCTTGACGGTGACCATGAACGTGACCGACAAAGCGGGCAACACAGGCGATGTCACCGACACCACAATCCTAGATACGACGGACCCAGAGCAAAATGATGGCGGAACAGCATCGTGTTCGACGATGACTTGGTGAACGAAGACGAAGCGGACAGCGTGACCTTAAGTGGTCAGGTTGAAGTGGGCAGCACGGTCAACAGCATCACCATTACCGACAAAGACGGTACAGAGCACGAAGTGACGTCGGGCATCACGGTGAACGCAGAGACAGGCGTTGTGAGCGTGACAGGTCAAGACTTGTCAGAGCTTGCGGATGGCACCTTGACGGTGACCATGAACGTGACCGACAAAGCGGGCAACACAGGCGATGTCACCGACACCACAATCCTAGATACGACGGACCCAGAGCAAAATGATGGCGAACAGCATCGTGTTCGACGATGACTTGGTGAACGAAGACGAAGCGGACAGCGTGACCTTAAGTGGTCAGGTTGAAGTGGGCAGCACGGTCAACAGCATCACCATTACCGACAAAGACGGTACAGAGCACGAAGTGACGTCGGGCATCACGGTGAACGCAGAGACAGGCGTTGTGAGCGTGACAGGTCAAGACTTGTCAGAGCTTGCGGATGGCACCTTGACGGTGACCATGAACGTGACCGACAAAGCGGGCAACACAGGCGATGTCACCGACACCACAATCCTAGATACGACGGACCCAGAGCAAAATGATGGCTTGAACAGCATCGTGTTCGACGATGACTTGGTGAACGAAGACGAAGCGGACAGCGTGACCTTAAGTGGTCAGGTTGAAGTGGGCAGCACGGTCAACAGCATCACCATTACCGACAAAGACGGTACAGAGCACGAAGTGACGTCGGGCATCACGGTGAACGCAGAGACAGGCGTTGTGAGCGTGACAGGTCAAGACTTGTCAGAGCTTGCGGATGGCACCTTGACGGTGACCATGAACGTGACCGACAAAGCGGGCAACACAGGCGATGTCACCGACACCACAATCCTAGATACGACGGACCCAGAGCAAAATGATGGCGAACAGCATCGTGTTCGACGATGACTTGGTGAACGAAGACGAAGCGGACAGCGTGACCTTAAGTGGTCAGGTTGAAGTGGGCAGCACGGTCAACAGCATCACCATTACCGACAAAGACGGTACAGAGCACGAAGTGACGTCGGGCATCACGGTGAACGCAGAGACAGGCGTTGTGAGCGTGACAGGTCAAGACTTGTCAGAGCTTGCGGATGGCACCTTGACGGTGACCATGAACGTGACCGACAAAGCGGGCAACACAGGCGATGTCACCGACACCACAATCCTAGATACGACGGACCCAGAGCAAAATGATGGCGAACAGCATCGTGTTCGACGATGACTTGGTGAACGAAGACGAAGCGGACAGCGTGACCTTAAGTGGTCAGGTTGAAGTGGGCAGCACGGTCAACAGCATCACCATTACCGACAAAGACGGTACAGAGCACGAAGTGACGTCGGGCATCACGGTGAACGCAGAGACAGGCGTTGTGAGCGTGACAGGTCAAGACTTGTCAGAGCTTGCGGATGGCACCTTGACGGTGACCATGAACGTGACCGACAAAGCGGGCAACACAGGCGATGTCACCGACACCACAATCCTAGATACGACGGACCCAGAGCAAAATGATGGTTTGAACAGCATCGTGTTCGACGATGACTTGGTGAACGAAGACGAAGCGGACAGCGTGACCTTAAGTGGTCAGGTTGAAGTGGGCAGCACGGTCAACAGCATCACCATTACCGACAAAGACGGTACAGAGCACGAAGTGACGTCGGGCATCACGGTGAACGCAGAGACAGGCGTTGTGAGCGTGACAGGTCAAGACTTGTCAGAGCTTGCGGATGGCACCTTGACGGTGACCATGAACGTGACCGACAAAGCGGGCAACACAGGCGATGTCACCGACACCACAATCCTAGATACGACGGACCCAGAGCAAAATGATGGCAGAACAGCATCGTGTTCGACGATGACTTGGTGAACGAAGACGAAGCGGACAGCGTGACCTTAAGTGGTCAGGTTGAAGTGGGCAGCACGGTCAACAGCATCACCATTACCGACAAAGACGGTACAGAGCACGAAGTGACGTCGGGCATCACGGTGAACGCAGAGACAGGCGTTGTGAGCGTGACAGGTCAAGACTTGTCAGAGCTTGCGGATGGCACCTTGACGGTGACCATGAACGTGACCGACAAAGCGGGCAACACAGGCGATGTCACCGACACCACAATCCTAGATACGACGGACCCAGAGCAAAATGATGGCTTGAACAGCATCGTGTTCGACGATGACTTGGTGAACGAAGACGAAGCGGACAGCGTGACCTTAAGTGGTCAGGTTGAAGTGGGCAGCACGGTCAACAGCATCACCATTACCGACAAAGACGGTACAGAGCACGAAGTGACGTCGGGCATCACGGTGAACGCAGAGACAGGCGTTGTGAGCGTGACAGGTCAAGACTTGTCAGAGCTTGCGGATGGCACCTTGACGGTGACCATGAACGTGACCGACAAAGCGGGCAACACAGGCGATGTCACCGACACCACAATCCTAGATATCGATCTGAGTACCCCTACTATCGATTTACTTGCGTCGAGCGACAGCGGCGACAGCGACACAGACAACCTAACCAATGACAAGACGCCGACGTTCTCGCTGGGCAACATCGATGACGATGTAGTGGCAGCGGGCATCGTGGTGCTCAAAGACGGCGTTGCCCTAGAAGGCACGCTGACCGAAGAGCAAGACGGCACTTGGAGCTTCACGCCGAGCGCCGACCTGGCGGATGGCACTTACGACTTGAGCGTAAAAGTGACGGACGATGCGGGCAATAGCGCGACGTCGACAGAACTTGAAGTCATCATCGATACCGAAGCGGCGGCGAGCATTACGATCGACCCAATCACAGCGGACAACACCGTGAACGCGGACGAAGCAGATGGTAAAGTGGTCATTACGGGTACCGTTGGCGGCGACGTGAAAGCGGGCGAAACCGTGACCTTAACGGTGAATGGCGAAACCTACAGAGGCGATGTGTTCGCAAACGACGAAGGCGACTTAGTGTACAGCATCGAAGTTGACGGCAGCGACCTGGTTGATGATGAAGATACGCGCGTAGAAGCGAGCGTGACGACCTCAGACTACGCGGGTAACGAAGCGACGGCGGGCGCGACCGACGGCGACTACGATGTTTCTCCAATTGCAGTCGATGATAGATATAACCATACTCACGGTTTATCAGGTGCTTATTACGGACACAATAGTCAAGTGAGCAGTGTAGCGACGGCCTTCTCAGTGATTAACGCGAGTGACCCGGATGTAACCTTTTCTGCAACTGATCTCGATTACTCTCTGAGCGTGAAGAGTGGAGTTGATGATGACGCTCAATTGAGTGACTTCTTAGGTGACGACGCGGATAGTATTTCTGGTAATGTTCCTAACGGTACGACCGATGGAGTGTTCAATTTAACTGGGGCCATTTATTTAGATGAAGGGGAATTTGCGCTTAAGGTGAATGCTGACGACGGTTATTCAATCAAAATTGATGGCGTTGTCGTTGCTGAAGTAGACAGTAACCAATCACCAACAGAGCGAATTCATAATGTCTTTGAAATCACTGATGCCGGTTACCATACAATTGAAATTGTTTACTGGGATCAAGGTGGAGACGCTGTTCTTGATGTTGATATCGGTCAGTATGATAGCGATGGAGATCTAATTGGTGACTTCTCTCCTTTGTTAGATGCTCCTACATTAAACGATGAACTTTGCACTGTTGAAGGGCTATTAACCACAATTAGTGCGGCTAGCTTGTTAGCGAATGACAGTGACCCAGATGGCGATAGCCTCACAATCCAGTCAGTAACGTCTGTTAGCGGCGGTACAGTGGCCCTTAATGAAAATGGTGATATTCAATTCATACCTGATGATGGATTTAGTGGTGATGCAACCTTTACTTACACACTAGTTGACAGTGTAGGGCTAACCGATACTGCTACGGTTACGGTTCATGTCGAGCCTAAATCTAGTGGATTGTCTGTAGATGCAGAGTTGTCATTTGGAACTAATATCAACCCAGCGGAAATGATCATTAACGATGCGGCAGCTCAATTTGAAACAGGCACAGTAATCGAGGGTAGTGGTAATTCAAGCGATAACTTACTAGTTTCTACTAACGGAGCTTGGGTAGAGGGATATGGTGGTAATGACATTATCGTCGATGGTGGTGTCTCTAACGATTTTCAAGCTTCTGGCGGCCAAGGAAACGATATCCTAATTGGTGGTAACTCTGACGATTTAACTAACGTTTCACTAAATGCAGGTGCAGGTAGTGATGTATTAGTGTCACAGTCTGCAACGGCCACGACTGCTTATTATGGTGGTTCAGGTAGCGATATGGCCTATATACCAGCATCTTTGAGTCAATTAGAGTTTATACCCGGTGGCGATAACGACTTGGCGCCTCAGGCTGATTTCTCATATAAATATATCGATACTGAAAATGATAATGCAGTGACATACCATGATTTCTACGATATAGAAACGCTTGTTTTACAAGATGGAACCTATTCTGTGAATGATGATGTAGTTACTAAGGTCACTGATTTCTTTAATTTAAATATTGATGTCAGCTTGAAGGATAGCGACGGCAGCGAAATCATTACTGATATTGTCATCAATGGTGTGCCAGATGGTGCAACTCTGAATGTAGGTTCACAAAACCAAGACGGTTCATGGTCGGTACCTTCAGATGAATTAGATGCTTCCGGTAATATTTCTGTTGTTGTCGAAGCGCCTGTTGGATCGAATCCAGTGTTAACCGTCACAGCTGGTGCTCAAGAAGTTGACGAGCAAGGTGAACCCGTTGACCTACCTAAGTACGCTCAAGATGAAACAGGTTCCATTGCGACACCAGATACTGACCCTAATGGCGATAATATTGTTAGCGGTGGTTCAGGTGACGATGTAGTGTTAGGTGATAGCGGAGGCACTATTAAAACTGTAGTACCAGGGTTGGATTACAACATAGCACTAATTGTGGATACTTCGGGTAGTATGGCCGCACAAACTGCTGATGGCACTACGCGAATCGAAATGGTAGAAGCCGCACTGAAAAAATTGGTTGAATCATTTGCAAATCATGATGGGACTATAAATGTCAAGCTTATTGCCTTCGACACCAATGTTGACTTTAACTTTGAAGCGCAAAATATTACGGAAAACGCAGAGCAATACGAAGATTTGTTAAATAAGATTGATACAGAATTAGTAAATGCGCTTGGCGGTGTTACTGATTATGAAAAGGGACTGAATGTAGCAGATTCTTGGTTTAATGGTAAGACCAGTGATGGTAGTGAGAATTTAGCATTTTTCTTAACCGATGGTAAACCTTATGTCAGTAATAATAGTGAAGAGAATGACGTTGCATTAAAACGTGCTTTAGATACATTTGAATCTTTATCGGAGAAGGCTCAAGTACAAGCTATTGGTATAGGTGATGATATCAGTGCTGATATACTTCAATTCTTTGACAATACTACCGCAGGCGAGTTGACACCTGTTCCTGGATTGTATGACAAGGAAGTGTTGTTTGACTTTAATGGTAGCTTAAGTGGTACCGATTCAGGCAGCGATAACAGTCACCGCTTTGGTGTATCTATTGAAAGTAATCAATTGCAGGTTAAAGACCAAGACAATGGCTGGGATACTGTAGAGGCTGAGTGGACGAGTAATAGTTTCACGGTCGAAAACAGTGCACAGGTCGATTTTGATTTAGCATTTGATGATGGTGAGATTAGTTGGGGAATATACGATCAAAATGGTCAGCTGGTCGATTTTGGCAGTGAATACGATGCGTCTAACAATGGTTATTATGATCAAAACAATGCGGCGCAAAGAAGTATAACCAGCGAAGTATTAGATGCGGGAACTTATACTATAAAAATTGGATTCGATGCAAATAGAAATTCTACAGGCAGAGTCAAAATTGATCAGATCAATTTACTTACACCTACTTTAGCGGTTGCTGGAGTTGTGCAAAACGTGACAAGTGCAGAGCAACTGGAAGCAGCATTGCAAGGTGGCTCTATCATATACGATATTGCGAATATGGGTAATGATGAAGTTACTGGTAATGAAGGTAATGATATTCTATTTGGCGATGCGATTAATACTGATAATCTACCTTGGTCAGAGAACGGTTTGATACGCCCTGATTCGTTACCTGATGGTTCTGGTATAGACGCATTGACTTCATTTTTAACAGAAATGTCAAATGGTATCGAGCCTTCTGAATTAGAAGTATATGAATATATCCGTGATAATCATGAGATTTTTAATGTTGACGGAGACACGCGTGGTGGTGACGATACGATTGAAGGCGGTGAAGGCGACGATATTCTCTATGGTCAAGGTGGTGATGACACCTTAATTGGTGGCTTAGGAAATGATATCTTAGTCGGGGGAGAAGGTGATGATATATTCAAGTGGGTAGATGAACCGCTTGACGATTATCGAGACGTTATTACTGACTTTGAAGTGGGCAGTGACCTTATTGATTTATCTGAACTCCTTCATGATGAAAATACAATGGATGATGTTCTTGAACATTTGTCAGCTAAGATTAGCGATAACAACCAAGACCTAGAGTTAACCATTACTAATGATCAAGGTTCTCAAACTATAGTGTTGCAGGGCCAAGCAAGTAATCTTAGTGGTTTTGACGTCGATTCTTCTGGTGTTTATTCCGGTGATGAATTGACGAATTTAGTAAATTCACTAATGACTAACCTACCAAACTCTTAATTCATGAATAACAAAAAGGGCCGAAAGGCCCTTTTTTAATACATCTTGTTTGCTATAAAAGCTAGATTCTAAAGCACTAAGATTAAAGAACCTTACAAGCAAAACCTTTCAGGTAGAAACCTTCTGGGTAGGCTGTGTCTGTTAGGTGGTCGGCTGCTTGCTCGAAGCGTTCTACGAACTTAACAGTGCGGCCTGCATCTAATGCTGCATCAGCAATGATTTTTTGGAACAAATCAGTACCCATTAAGCCAGAGCAAGAGTAGGTGAGTAGGGTGCCACCTGGTTTCAGGATTTGCATCGCAAGCATGTTAACGTCTTTGTAGCCGTTAGCACCTGAAGTTAGGTTGTTCTTGCTTGAAACAAACTTTGGTGGATCCATGATCACTACGTCAAACTTAGTGCCTTGGTCACGGTATTCACGAAGCAGTTTGAAAACGTCAGCGTTTAGGAATACAGCGCGCTTTTTCGAGATATCAAACTCATTAAGTTCAGCGTTAAATTTAGCCGTATCAAGAGCAAGTTGAGATACGTCAGCGTTGATAACACGCTTCGCGTCGCCTTTAAGCGCGTAAAGGCCAAAACCACCCGTGTATGAGAAGCAGTTAAGGACATCTTTGCCTTTAACGTACTTCATAGATTCTTTGCGGCTATCACGTTGGTCCATGTAGAAGCCCGTTTTGTGGCCTTCCATAATGTTCACGCTGATCTTAACGCCGTTTTCTTCAATCACAATTGACTTAGGTGGCTCTTCACCATGAAGAACGCCAACAACCTGTTCTAAGCCTTCTTTCTTACGAACTGCCACATCTGAACGCTCGTAGATGTTGCAATCAGGGAAGCATTCAATTAACGCTTCAACCAATACGCTTTTGTTAAATTCAGCGCCAGCACTTAGCAGTTGGCAAACAAGGAAGTCTTGGTATTTGTCGATTGTGATACCTGGCAAGCCGTCAGACTCTGCGGCCGTTAGACGGTAGCCCGTTAGACCATCACGCTCAATGATGTCTTCTCGTAAAGACTGTGCGTCTTGAATTCGTTTTACGAAGAACGCCTTGTTGATCTCTTCTTTTTCAAATGTCCAAACACGAGCTCGAATTTGAGATTCTGGTGAGTAAGCCGCTTTTGCAAGCCACTGACCATTTTGAGCATATACGTCTACAGTTTCACCTTGTTTTGGTTCGCCTTCGACCTTATCGATACCGCGTGAAAATACCCAAGGGTGTTTGCGGCGTAGTGATTTATCTCGGCCTTTAGCTAGATGAATTGAAGGAGTCATAATTTACTCTGTTTGTTGAATTTGAAGGAGGGGTATTGTCGGGGAAGTACAGGTGAAAAGCAAATAAGAAAGGGCTGCAGAACCAGCCCTAGTAATGATTAATCAACACATTGTGGTTGGAGAGCAGTATTAAGCTTTAAGACCTGTCAGCAAACCTTCCATCGTATCGCTTTGTTTACGAAGTTGGTCAACATTGGAATTACTCTTACTGATCATCTCGCAGATGCTGTCTGACTGATGACGAATCTCTTCAACACTTTGTGCAATGTTGTCAGCGACTACGCCTTGTTCTTCAGCCGCGGTAGCAATTTGAGTGCTGCTATCTGAAATAGACTGGTTCTTTTCCGCTAATGAACCGATCTCGACGTTCACTTCTGACATCAGTGTTTGGCCTTCGTTAGCATTGTTCACCGTGACTTCCATCAACTTGGTCAGTGATTGGCTGTTACGTTGTAATGACTCAATCATACTTTGGATTTCAACCGTTGCTTGCTGAGTGCGGCCGGCAAGGGCACGAACTTCATCGGCAACAACAGCAAATCCACGACCTTGCTCGCCAGCACGTGCAGCTTCGATAGCGGCGTTCAACGCTAACAGGTTCGTCTGTTCAGAAATACCGTTGATTGTTGTGACTACTTCATCGATCTGCGCCGCGTTGGCATCCAGTTCTTCTACTGCTTGTGAAGCGGACTGGATCTCTTGAGATAGGCTAGAGATAGACTCCAATGTATTTGAAACCTTGACTTGACCGCTCTGAGCAACGCCGCGAGCGTCCATCGTTTGTGAACTAGACTCATGAGCGAGGGTAGCGACTTCGCGAATGGTAGCCGCCATTTGTTCCGTTGCACTTGCTAAGCTATTCAGGTGTTCTTGTTGGTTACCTGAGATGTCTGAATTTTGTTGTGTTGACTGGTTCAAGTCCGAGCTGATCTGCTGCATGAGAGCGACAGACTCTTGGATTGATAGAACCATGTTTTGTTCACGCTCCGCAACTTTATCGATTGTAATCGCGATTTCACTGAACTCGTCACGAACTAAGAAGTAGTTCATGCGGCAAGTTAAGTCGCCATTCGCAAGCGTGTTCAGAGCTTTGTTCATAGAGAACATCGCGCCGCCAATAAAGGTCATGATGTAGTAAACACCTAGTGCGATAAGCGTTAGGGTTACAGCGATGATAGAAACCTGAGTCGTCGAGAGAGCAGACCAAAGGTTTTGGTCATGGTTAGCAACTAGGCTGAATGCACCATTCATTACTGAAACAGAACCAGCACCGTAGCCCAAAGAGATGGTTTCAGAACTGCTGACAAGCTGAGCAACTTGATCTTTAGTGAGTTGACCTGCTTCGATAAGCCCTTTCATCAAGAGTATTTCTTCTTGATAAAGATGAGCAAGTAAAGAGTCCGCGGCACTATCTAAAACGAGAGTTAATATAACCAGGGCGAGAAGAGGCAATAAGAAGAGTAGATAGAACTTTTCTTGGATTTTTAGGTGAATGAGATATTTGTCAATCCAACGAAATGGGATTTCTTTCATAATCGTTATACTCGAAGTAAGTCCACCAATAAGCGGTGAATGAATAGAAGCTCGACTATATCATTCATATAATTTATGAGGCAACGTTATGGAAAGTTCACAATATATTTTTGTCGTGTCAGGCGTAGTTCAATGTGTTGGGTTTCGTTACCACACCAGTAGGCAGGCGCAAGCTATGGGTCTCTCGGGTTATGCGAAGAACTTAAATGATGGTCGAGTTGAAGTGTTAGCAGTCGGAGAGAGTCAGCAAATTGAGAAGTTACATGCTTGGCTCAATATCGGCCCTTCGAGCGCAACAGTAGACAACGTTGTGATGCATCAAGTGAAAGAGAGTGAGCGCCAGGACGTACGCATAGGGGCGTTTAAAATACTGTAGTTATAGCACTACAGTATTTATATTGAACGTAACTTAATGACCTAAAGCGGGTTAGGTTTTACAAGCACTTTGCTGGTTTAGGTAAACCGGCGAGCTTGGTTGCTTGTTTTGCAGGGCCTTTTTTGAATAACTTGAAAAGGTACTTACTGTTGCCTTTTTCTGGGCCGTGGGCTTTTTCCATTGCTTTGACGAGCATGCGAACCGCTGGTGAGGTGTTGAACTCTTCGTAAAAGCTCCTTACAAAATGTACGACCTCTAAGTGTGCATCTGTAAGTTCAATCGCCTCGTCTTGAGCAAGAATTTCAATCATACCTTCTTCCCATTGTGTGTAATCCAATAGGTAGCCTTGAGCGTCGGTTTCGATTTGCTTGCCGTTATATTCAAACATGTTTAATCCAGAATCCAATTAACTATGTGGATAGGGTACATGACCAAGTTTATCTTTCTCAACAGAAATTGTAGCTATCTAATGAAATATCGCGCTTATAGATACAAAAAAGCCCAAGAGATAGGCTCTTGGGCTAGATATTCTTCAATGATGGGAACGATTAGTCGTCGCTGCCCATGATGCCTAGGATGCTTAGTAGGCTGATGAAGATGTTGTAGATCGATACGTACAAGCTGATCGTCGCAGAGATGTAGTTTGTTTCACCGCCACGAATGATGTTTTGCGTTGTAAGCAAGATAACACCAGTCGAGAACAGGATGAACATACCGCTCATTGCCAATGATAGTAGAGGCATTTGTAGGAAGATGTTTGCAACCATACCTACAAGTAGTACTACGAAACCAGCTAATAGCATGCCATTAAGGAACGACAGGTCACGCTTAGTTGTTAGTGCGTAAGCTGATGCGCCCATAAATGCCAGTGCTGTACCGCCAAGTGCAGTTAGGATGACATCACCCATACCTGCGCCAACGTACATGTTTAAGATTGGACCGATGGTGTAGCCTAAGAAACCTGTAAATAGGAATGTGAAGACTAGACCCATGCTGTTGTCACGGTTCTTTTCTGTTAGGAAAAGTAGGCCGTAGAAGCCAACCAGCATGATAATAAGACCCGGGCGAGGAAGGTTCATCGCCATGGATACGCCTGCTACAACAGCAGACCAAAGTAGTGTCATAGACAGTAAAGCGTAGGTGTTACGCAACACTTTATTGGTTTGCAGAGCACTTTCTTGAGATGCTGTGCGTGAAAACATAGGGCTGTTCATAATCTTCCTCGTAAGGTGACTTCAATAGTTATTAGTACATTTATGGGGGTGAAAGTTCGAAAAATCAAGTCTCTCATTCCTCTTGTATACGTAAAATAATAATCAAAATAGTCGGTTAAGTGTTTCTGAAGGTGTAACAAAGTATTTCTTATGGTGCAGTTAAGGTTCGATGTTCAATTTTTATTGCACTGAGTCGCTGTTTCTAACTTGAAAAACTAATTATAACACTGAAAACAAAGAGGCGACCTAAGCCGCCTCTGTAGTTTATGCATCATAACACATTAGTGGTGTAAGATTTGGCTTAAGAAGTTCTGCGTTCTGTCTGATTGTGGGTTTTCAAAGAAATCGACAGGGTTGTTCTCTTCTATGATTTCACCGGCATCCATGAAGATAACGCGATCCGCGACCTCTTTAGCAAAGCCCATCTCGTGCGTTACACAAAGCATCGTCATGCCTTCTTCTGCAAGCTCAACCATTACGTCTAACACCTCACGAACCATTTCTGGATCGAGCGCCGACGTTGGCTCATCAAACAGCATCACTTGAGGGTTCATACACAAAGAGCGAGCGATAGCTACACGCTGCTGTTGACCACCTGAAAGCTGACCTGGGAACTTGTCCGCTTGCTCAGGGATTTTTACGCGCTCTAGGTACTTCATTGCAATCGCTTCGGCTTCTTCTTTTGGCATCTTTTTGACCCAGATAGGAGCCAGAGTACAGTTCTCTAATACCGTCAGATGTGGAAACAGATTGAAGTGTTGGAAACACATGCCGACATCTCTACGCACGGCTTCGATGTTCTTTAGGTCTTCCGTTAATTCATTACCTGAAACGAAGATATGACCTTTTTGGTGCTCTTCTAATCGGTTGATGCAGCGGATCATCGTTGATTTACCAGAGCCTGAAGGGCCACAGATAACGATTTTCTCGCCTTTTTTAACTTCTAGATTGATGTTCTTAAGTACGTGGAATTCACCGTACCACTTGTTCATGTCTTTCAACTCGATCATAAGACCTTGAGAGTTGTTTTCTGTCTGCTGCGTCATAATACGTCCTTGATCTTGTTAATTATCGTTTGTGACCGGTGTGAAGTCTGTTTTCTAGCCATATCGAATATCTCGACATGCCAAAACAAAACACCCAGAACACTAACGCGACAAATACATAACTTTCTGTTGAATACCCAAGCCATTCAGGGTCGGTATTCGCGGCTTGGCCAATCCCTAGTACATCAAACATACCAATAATCAAAACAAGACTGGTATCTTTAAACAAACCAATGAAGGTGTTCACAATTGAAGGGATCGTGATTTTAAGAGCTTGAGGTAGAATGATAAGCCCAGTCTTTTTCCAGTAGCTTAACCCCAGAGCATCAGCCGCTTCATATTGGCCTTTTGGTATTGCTTGTAAACCACCACGAATTACTTCGGCCATGTAGGCTGCACTGAATAGTACTACCCCAACAAGTGCTCGAATCAGCTTATCGGTTTCTGTCCCTTCTGATAAAAAGAGTGGCAGCATTACTGAAGCCATGAATAGAACTGTAATGAGCGGTACGCCACGCCAAATTTCGATGTATACGGTACACATACTGCGAATGATCGGCATCTCTGAGCGACGCCCAAGAGCAAGTGCAACACCAATAGGAAGTGACACTACAATACCAACAAGTGCGATAACCAGTGTAACCAGTAGGCCGCCCCATTTATGGGTATCAACAACTTCTAACCCAAAGACGCCACCGTATAGCAAGCCGGCAATGATAAATGGGTAGATGTTGACGAAGAACAACCAAATCCACGTGCGTTTAGGTGTTTTTTCATAAGCCAGTAAAGCTACAAGAATGGCCAACGTTGCGTAGAAGAGGCGAGGTCGCCACAGTTCAGCTTCTGGGTAGAAGCCATACATGAATTGGTCCCAACGAACGCTGATAAAAACCCAACAAGCGCCTTCGCTAGTGCAGGCATCGCGTGTGGTTCCTATCCAGTCGGCACTGATGAATGCCCAATCCGCTACTGCCCATAGAAGGGTAAAAGCAAAGTAAGCAAGAACCACAGTGACGACGCTGTTAACAGGTCCATTAAATAGATTTTTTCTTAACCAACCGACTGGCCCAACGGTATTCGCTGGAGGCGGAAGATCAGGTTGAAATTGATGTGTACTCATCTTATCTCTCCACCAACGCTACTTTGCGGTTGTATATGTTCATTAGAGCAGACGTTAATAGGCTCAAGGTTAGGTAGACGCCCATTGTCATCGCGATTACTTCGATAGCTTGTCCAGTTTGGTTCAGTGTTGTTCCTGCAAATACAGAGACAAGATCAGGGTAACCAATGGCCATCGCAAGTGATGAGTTTTTGGTCAGGTTTAGATACTGACTGGTTAGTGGTGGGATAATAATTCTTAATGCTTGTGGAATAATGACAAGCTTTAGAGTTCTAGAGCGTGGGATGCCTAGAGACATCGCAGCCTCAGTTTGCCCATGGTTTACCGCGTTAATACCTGAACGAACAATCTCAGCAATGAACGCTGCTGTGTAGATACTTAAAGCGAGCATCAATGCAGCAAGTTCAGGGATTATGCTAACACCACCCTTGAAGTTAAACCCTTTCAACACAGGGTAATCCGCAGAGATAGGCATGCCCATAACAAAGTAAGTTACCAACGGTAAGCCTAAAATCAACGCAGCGGCAATTCGCAACATCGGTGTTTGTTGGCCGGTCAGTTTCTGTCTGTTCTTAGCCCAGATGTTGATAATAAACGTAGCGATAATACCGACAATCAATGATGCGATGACAATGCTACTGCCTTGCTCAAAGACTGGAGCAGGGAAGTACAATCCACGTACGTTCAAGAAAATTGCTTCACCTAGACTCATACTTTGACGAGCAGAAGGCAAGGCTTGTAGAACGGCGAAATACCAGAAAAAGATTTGTAATAGAAGAGGGATATTTCGGAATATCTCAATGTAGACAGCTGCAAATCGGCTAACTAGCCAGTTTGAAGAGAGTCTAGCGATACCCATACTAAAGCCCAGCACTGTAGCTAGCATGATGCCGAGTACTGAAACTAAAGCGGTATTGAGAAGACCGATAAAGAATGTACGACCGTATGAGAAGGTCTCGTCGTATTCAATCAGTGTTAAGCCGATACCAAAACCAGCTTCTTGTGAGAGAAAATCAAAACCAGTGGTGATACCACGGGAATCTAAGTTTGTGAGTGCATTATTTACAATCGTGTAAAAGAAAGCACAAAGCGCCCCGACGGCGATAATTTGGAAAATGATGGAGCGAAAAGTGGGGTTGTAAAATAAGTTGGCACTTTTGGGCTGTGGCTTTGCCTGAGCTGGAGAAATAGTTTCATTAGGTTTCATACTACTATAACCTCAAATCCATTTAATAAATAGGGCGGAAAACTCCGCCCTAATTGATGCTTGAAAATTTATTAACGGATTGGTGGAGCGTACATAAAGCCGCCCGCATTCCATAATGCATTTACACCACGAGAGATCTGAAGTGGAGAACCTGTACCAACAGTACGCTCAAAACTCTCACCGTAGTTACCAACTTGCTTAATTACTTGGTAACCCCAGTCGTCGCGAATGCCAAGGCCTTTACCTTTAGGACCGTCTACACCAAGAATACGTTTGATGTTTGGATCTTTTGACTTAAGCATTTCGTCTGCATTTTTAGAAGAGATGCCGTATTCTTCCGCGTTAATCATTGCTGAAAGTGTCCACTTAGCAACGTTAAACCATTGATCATCATCTTGACGAACAACAGGGCCTAGAGGCTCTTTAGAGATGATTTCAGGAAGTACTTCTGCAGATTTAGGGTCAGCTAGATTTAGACGAAGTGCGTATAGACCAGATTGGTCAGTCGTTAGCACGTCACAACGACCAGCGTCGAAACCTTTAGATGTTTGTGCTGCCGTATCGAATACCACTGGCTTGTAAGACATGCCACTGTTACGGAAGTAATCGGCTAGGTTAAGTTCAGTTGTTGTACCTGATTGAACACATACAGAAGCGCCATCAAGCTCTTGAGCACTTGTTAGGCCAAGTTCTTTCTTAACCATGAAGCCTTGACCATCGTAGTAGTTAACGCCTACGAAGTTCAGACCTAGAGCAGTGTCACGATGTAATGTCCATGTTGTGTTACGAGATAGTACGTCGATTTCGCCAGATTGAAGCGCAGTAAAACGCTCTTTTGCTGTTAGAGGTACATACTTAACTTTAGTCTTGTCACCGAGTACAGCCGCTGCAAGAGCTTGACAATACTCAACATCAATTCCTTCCCATTCACCTTTTGAGTTAGGGTTAGAGAACCCTGGAAGACCGGTACTTACACCACAAGTTAGAAAACCTTGAGATGTTACTTTGTCCAGAGTGCTTTCTGCCGCTGATGCCGATGTTGCCATCATCGCAGTTGATGCAGCTACTACTGAAGCAAGAAGTGTTAGTTTATTTGTCATTTGTATCCTTCCTTGTTAACCAGGTGACACCTGATACTCGTGCTCGTTTGAGTTTCTCTTATGTGTTGCGTTTTCTATGACCTTGTTGTTCAAATTAAACGAGTTGCATTTTGCAAATGAAACTGTGTGCGATTTAAACAACTGTTTATAAGGTTAGGAAAGGATCCGTAGTTTCACAAATGTATAATTTAAAAAGAATTTTGAATGAAATCACAAATCCGAACACAATTAGAATGACCAAATGTTAAGTGAATGTAAATAGTGCAACGGTTCACACTGTTGGTGCAACAAGATTTAGGTTTTTATATTGATAATCGACTAGATAAATATTCTGAATCAGTATCACAATGATGAAATATTAAACTTAAGAAATGTTGAAATTTGGTCAATAAATATTTTTATTACACTTCGATAGTTATGAATATGCTCCAAATTTGGTAGCATGGCTGAATAGTTATTGAAGTAGTCTCAAGGAAGAACATGCGTTATTTCCCAATGTTTTTGGATGTAGAAAATAAGCCAATCTTAGTGGTTGGTGGGGGTGAGGTTGCTTGCCGTAAAGTCGATAGCTTACTACGAGCTGGGGCGGATGTGACTTTGGTGTCTCCCAAGGTAGCGCCTTACTTAAAGCAGCTTGTCGACGAGAACAAGCTTCACTGGGTTCAAAACTTTTACTCGTCACAGATCATATCGAAAAATTACTTGCAGGTTTGGGCCACAACAGACAACCCAAGCTTGAATCACCAAGTGTATAATGATGCGAAAAAACTGGGCATTTTAGTCAATGTGGTTGATGATCTGCCTTACTGCGACTTCATCACACCTTCGATGATAAATCGCGGCAGAATCCAAATTGCCATCTCTAGTGGCGGTGCATCACCTGTTTTAGTAAGAAATATCAGAGAAAAACTCGAAACGGTATTGCCACAAAACATAGGTTTGATAGCAGACTTCGGTGCATCAAAACGCAATTCAATCAAAGAGTCATTCCCAACCGTCGACGAGCGTCGTAAGTTTTGGGAGCGATTCTTGTCATCCAGCTTTATTGAGCAGGTGAATGACAGAGAGCAGTTAGAGTCTTACTACCAGCAAGCGCTAACCGAAGGCATTGATAGCGAAGGGCAGGTCACTTGGATTGAATTCGAGCAAGACGTCGAGCTATTGTCTATGAAGGCTTTACGTTTGATGCAGGAGGCAGAGCTCGTACTTTCACCGAGCGATTGTCCATTTGAATTTATCGACCTGTGCCGCCGAGATGCAGAAAGAGAGAGCTACGCCAACAGCGGAGAGCTATCAACAAAGCTTGAGCAAGCAAGAGCAGAGAAATTACGAGTGTGTGTGTTTATTCCACCAGCAAGCGTAGAATTTAACCTATTGGTCGGTAAAGACCTAAAATTGTCAGCAGCCCAAGTACTCAGTTGAGGCAGTTACTTCTAGTTGAAATGAGAGCTGTCTGGTTGTTTTAAATCGGCTAGAGGCTCGGAATAAAACTAAAACTGGATCAGATAAATAAAAAGCCACTTCCCTAGAATGAAGTGGCTTTTTGCTATTTCAAACACGGCATTGTGCTGATGATGAGCAACCCAAATAGGCGGTCGCTCAAACTCAATAATTAGTCGCGGAAGTTGTCAAACTGGAAAGGTTGACCAAGTTCACCGCTGCGAACTAGAGCCATAACAGCTTGTAGGTCATCACGCTTCTTACCCGTTACACGAACTTTGTCGCCTTGGATAGAAGCTTGAACTTTAACTTTGTTGTCTTTGATTAGCTTAACGATCTTCTTAGCGACATCAGTTTCAATACCTTGCTTAAAGATAACCGTTTGGTGCCAAGTGCGACCTGTTTGGTCTGCCGCTTTCGCTTCCATCGCGTTAGGATCAACATTACGCTTCGTTAGGTTGCTGCGAAGGATATCGCGCATTTGCTTCAGTTGAAAATCGTCTTGAGCAGTCAATTTTACTGATTCATCTTTGTAATCAAAGCTTGCGTCAACGCCGCGGAAATCGAAACGAGTCGATAGTTCACGGTTTGCGTTGTCTACCGCGTTACGTAGTTCTACTGCTTCTACTTCAGAGATAATGTCAAATGATGGCATTGTGTTGTTTCCTTAAGCTAAGTTTCTATCTTTAATTGCTGTTGCAAGCATGTCTAGCATTGTTGCAGTATCTTCCCAGCTTAGGCATGGGTCAGTAATCGACTTGCCATATTCTAGGTTGTTGATATCTGTCATTGGCTGGTTGCCTTCAATAATGAAGCTCTCTGCCATAATGCCTGCAATTTGGTTCTTATTAGATTTAATTTGCTCACAAATGTCTTGTGCAACTTCTAACTGCTTACGGTGTTGTTTCTGACAGTTAGCGTGGCTAAAGTCTACAACTAAACGTTGAGGTAGGTCGAATTCAGCCAGTTGCTTACACGCAGCATCTACAGATTCAGCGTCGAAGTTAGGGCCTTTATCACCACCACGTAGAATAACGTGACCGTATGGGTTGCCAGAAGTACGGTAAACCGTCATGCGGCCGTTCTTATCTGGAGAGTAGAAGTAGTGTGAAGCATGTGCTGCACGAATTGCATCGATAGCAATTTTGATGTTGCCGTTGGTCGCGTTTTTGAAGCCAACTGGGCAAGACAGTGCAGAAGCCATTTCACGGTGAATCTGAGATTCAGTCGTACGAGCGCCAATCGCGCCCCAAGTGATAAGGTCCGCAATGTACTGACCTGTGATCATATCAAGGAATTCGGTCGCGGTAGCTAGGCCAAGCTTGTTGATATCTAGCAGAAGTTTACGAGCTTTGTTCAAGCCTGTTTCAAGTGCGTATGAACCATCAAGGTTAGGATCGGTAATCAAACCCTTCCAACCTACAACAGTGCGAGGCTTCTCGAAGTAGGTTCTCATTACCACGAACAGTTCATCTTTGTACTGGTCTTGAATTTTGCTTAGGCGCTCAGCGTAATCAAGTGCCGCATCTGTATCGTGAACAGAGCAAGGGCCTACGATAACTAACAGGCGGTTATCACGACCAGTTAGGATATCTTCGATTTGGCGGCGAGAATTTTTAATGCGCTCAGCAACGTCGTCAGTAATAGGGTGTGCATTGCCTAGTTCGGCAGGAGTTGGCATAGGACCCAGAGCTTGGGTTCTCAACTCATCAGTTTTTAATGGCATGTGATAGCTTTTTTATTCTATTGCGAAGTGGTTAAGATAACGGAATTGAACAGAGGAATAAACTCTATTGAGTCAAAGTTATCTCAGTTATTGCTAATATTCTTATTTTTATCAGCAGGCCAGCGTCAAATAAGGGATTTTCACTTGTATTAACAGGCAGCTATCGGTATTTTCGTTTGAACACAACATAAAAATGCTGGAGCAGCAATGACTCAAGAAAATCAAAGCACTTTGCACCCAGAACTTGTTTTAGGTGATGTGCTGCCTTCTTACAACGATAATAATAATTCCAACCACTTATACGTTTCGTTATCAGAATTAGTGATGGATCGTGTCTTCTACCACCCAAGTATCGAAAGTCACTTAGATACACTGACTGATATTGAAAAAACGTCTTTAGATGCGATCCTTGGTGATAAAACAGTCGATGAGCATTTTGTGTCGACCTTAGTGATTGCCATTCAAGCTGCCGTTCAGCCAAATCACATTTCTGTTCGTATCGCATTAAGCAGTGCAGACAGCTATGGATTCCGTTCGCTGCTTGGCGGGAACTGCGAAGCTGAAGAGATTAACCCAGCACTAGGCGTTCGTGGCGTCGCTCGCTATGCGACACCAGAATACAGCAAGGCTTTCGCTTTAGAATGTCAGGTTATTAAGGCATTACGTGAGCAGGGCATCAACGTTGAAGTAGTTGTGCCTTACGTTCGTGCGTTAAGCGATGCCGCTAAGATTATTGATTTGCTTGCCGAACAAGGGTTACCACGTGGCCTTAATGGTTTGAAAGTACTGTTCTCGTGCGATGTGCCGTCTGCAGTGCTACTGAGCGAAAGATTGCTGCATTACTTCGATGGTGTAGTGGTAAACGTTGATAGCTTAGCGTCTTTCACTTTAGGCGTAGACAAACACAATGAAGCTCAGCAACACGCTTTTGATCCACAAAATGAGGCGGTTATTACTTTGTTGGATATGATTGTTAAAGCAACCCTGAACGTGAAGAAGCCAGTGCTGCTAGTAACTCAAGGCTTAGTGGATTACCCACGTCTACAAGGTTACATAGCTGATCTTGAAGGCGTAGAAACGGTCGTGACTGCATAAATCGGTTTGTTGTCTTAGTAAATCAACTTGCTATATCCGTTTATTTGAAGCGCTAAAGCTTTGAGAATGAGAGAGATATCATTATGCGATGATATCTCTTTTTTGCAACATTTTTTTGACATCCCTATCGCTAATCGATTAACTGGTCTGATGACTTATTTGACTAGGTAATCCGAATGTTGACCCCTCTACAAAAAGCAAATTTCTACTTGAGCATGTTTGGTTTTTTCAAAGTGCCTCTGATCTGGTTATGCAGACCAAAATTGCTCGCACTGGATAACCAACATGTTGAGGTCAAGATTCCTCTTAAAAGGCGAACGAAGAACCACCTTAATAGCATGTATTTTGGTGTTTTGGCTGTGGGTGCTGATGTGGCGGGTGGCTTTCTTGCGATGAGCAAATCTCAGCAGCAAGGTGAAAAGATTTCGTTGGCGTTTAAAGAGGTGACGGGCAACTTCTTAAAGCGTCCAGAAGGCGATGTACACTTCACTTGTAACGATGGTGAGTTGATCAACACTATGCTGGAAAAAACTATGTCTACCGGGGAGCGTGTAAACCAACCTGTAACCATTATCGCGACTTGCCCATCTTTGCATGGCGACGAGCCGATGGCCGAGTTCACGCTAACGCTTTCGATCAAGAAAGTCCCGTCTAGGAAATAGCTCGAAGTAGATGGAAGCTTGAATAAGTGAATAAGTGAATAACTGAAAAGAGCGGTATGTGAATTGAACACCCACATACCGTGCTGCACACCATAGCAAAGCTAAGATTCTTGAGTGATTTGCTCGAGGTCGACGATCTTTGAACGGTTCATTACGATTTTCCAACGGTAATAGGTCGGTTCGTTATCGTGATTGTTCTCTTTAATGATCAGGTTGAGCAAGTGGCGCTTTTCTACTGATTCGCGGCTCACTTGTCCTTCATTCAAACGGTAGATCTTGTTCGAACCCTTATCCATCAATCGTGTCAGCGCCCTTAGGCTGATGGATAACGTTTCACGAGTCTCTTCATAACCACTCATGAACGTCGATGTCGACATCTCAGTGTGCGAACGGTAGTGCAGGATTTGCTCTTCACGTTGGACGACACGCTTCTTACGTATCGATTGAATACGGTCTGCTAACTTAGAGAAATTCGCATAGTCCAACCATTCCAGTTTATGGCCGACAGATTTATTGGTCGTTGGGTCGAAGTAACGACGCTTCCATTTCGGTTTACCTTTACGCAGCCAGCGCCAAAGAATATCTCTCAAATCATCTTTGAAGATCTCACGTAGAGCGTAGATGAAAGACATCGCCACAATGAAAGAGGCGGTAATCTCACCAAGAAAGTCACGAGCCAAGATCACAGTAGTGGTCACGACAACCATCACCAAACCCGTTGCAATACCTTTCACGGCGCGCTTAACGTTCTTACCCATCGATGTCGTCTTTTCTTTAAGCACGATAGGGTGCTCAATCAAACGACGCAGCAAACGCATCTTGTTACTCAAGCGAGTAACGTCTTCTCGAACTCTCGCTGAGTTGTAGCGGTTCAGTTTACGGTGTGCAGTCTCTTTATCACAAAGCGTTAAGAGTCGTTCTTTAATCGTTGAATACTCACTGCCACGTGGCATATGCGAAACCAGCGATAAGAACTTTTGCTCTGTGTACCATGAAAGGTAGTTATCAATGTTTGCGTAGTAGCGTTTGAGGTTCTCTTCATAGGGAATACTACGACGAAGCTTTTTTAGAATATCTAACGCCAGTTCAATGACTTCATCTACTTCATCAGCCGTTACGTCGTCACTATCAGTTTTATTTAAGCTGCTGACTGCTTTATCTAAAGCAATAACATATTGGTAGGCAAACAGACTCAAACTGACACGATACTGTGTTGTAGATAAGCGTCCACGTTTTGCTAAGCGACTGTGTACCAAAGGTAAAAGTGTTTTGTCACTATAGTAGGCACGTTTTTGAGTGATCGAGCTGTAGAAAAAGGCACTTTCAGAAAGCACTTCAGGAGTCAGTCCAAGTTCACCGGGAATGAATAGATAAACGTCCATGTCGAGCTTTTTGGTCTTAGCCATGGCATGGTTAATTTTAAGTGTTATCGCATCTTGTTTATCAACGGTGATCAACGATGTCTCCTAGAATGTAAAAATATGAATGAAACTAGCGAAAGCATATCAGAGATCACGTATAATCTCCGCCAAATTTAAAGTAGAGACAACCTTGATGATTAATATTGGTCAAATAAACAACTTAGAAGTAGTAAAACAAGCAGACTTCGGTGTATTCCTTGACGCGAGCGACTATGGAACCGTGTTGCTGCCTAAACGATTTACTCCTGAAGGTGTTGAAATTGGTCAAAAGCTAGATGTTTTCTTATACATAGATTCTGACAACCAGATCGCTGCAACGACTGAAAAACCGATCGCTCAAGTAGGCCAGTTTGGTTTGATGACGGTTGAAGGTGTTAACAGCACTGGTGCGTTCATGAGCTGGGGCGTGAAAGGTAAAGACCTTCTTGTTCCTTTCAGCGAGCAGCGCGGCCGTTTAAACGAAGGCCAGTCAATCTTAGTATATGTATATATCGATAAAGCATCGAGCCGTATTGTTGGTACAACGAAGTTCAACAAATGGTTAGACAACACGCCTGCGACTTATAAGCAAAATGAGCAAGTTGATCTCATTATCGCTGAGCGCAGCCAACTTGGTTACAAAGCGATCGTGAACGGTGAGCACTGGGGTATGATTTTCCCATCTGATATCATCGGTAAGCTGTTCATTGGTAAAACACTAAAAGGCTACATTAAAAACGTTCGTGAAGAAGACGGTAAGATTGATCTGTCTCTTCAGAAGGTTGGTGTGGCTAAGATGGATGACCTAAGCACTAAGGTTCTCGATCTGCTTGAGAAGAAAGGTGGTTACTTACCTTTGAATGATAAATCTTCTCCGGAAGTTATTTTCTCTGCATTCAGAACCAGCAAAGGTACGTTCAAGAAGACAATTGGTGGTTTGTACAAGTCTGGCAAGATCACTATCGACAAAGAAGGCATCAGCCTAGTTAAATAAGCGATCTTGTCGGTCAAAAAAAAGCCCAAACCTTCCTGTTTGGGCTTAGGGGAAAGGGCTTCGAAGAGCCTACGCTAATCGTTTTAATTCTTTGACTGTTAGACTGAAGTCTAGTTTAAATTCCCTAATTAGCGATTTTTGTTATTGGAAATAGCGACTTGAATTGATATTTGTGTAATTAAGTGTTGATTTTTCAGTGCTTCCCTTGAAATGAACTAGCCGACAAGAATAGAAAAAGCCCAAACAATTAACGTTGTTTGGGCTTTTTGTTTATCTAGCTGTATACAGGGAGAAAGCTTTTAGAAAAGGTTCTTATCGCGCACTAGTTCGCGTGGTAAACCGTTCTTCACTCGGTTGCCAACCCACTTACCAAGGCCGATGATTGCACCATTGTACTTCACTAGTACTTCACCTTTGCCTGACAAGCCTTCAGGGCGAACATCGCGGCCCATGAACCATTCACGAGCATCTTCAATACTAAGCTCGACAACATTAGCTTCATTACCTGTTGCAAGCGTAGTCGCCACTTGGTGCTGCCAGCGGTAACCTTTTTTATGGGTTTCGGCGATCTTGATTCCCATGCGAGAGAAACGGAATTCACCGATCATAGGTTCTAGCGCTTCTGGGAATAGCCAAACGTCTTTGTCACGAATCCAAACTTGAGTATCACTTGGTAGTTCGATATCGAGAGCATTTAGCAGTTGTTCAGCGACTTCTTGCTGAGATTTATTTGAGGCTTTTTCAAATGGGAATTTACCCATACGCTTTTTAACTTCAGGTGGAGTAACAGACGCTAGTTTACGGATACGTGCAACAAAGAAACCCTCTGAGTCATAAACTTGAGGGAAGATGTGTAGAAAGCCTTCTTCTGTCGTGGTTGCTTTTGCGTTGTCGAATAGTGATTCAAGAGATTCAAACTCAACCGCATCACCAAAGGTTTCTTTTAGGTGATGACATACTTGTTGGTTTTCTTCCGTGCTAAGCGTGCACGTTGAGTAAACCAACACACCATTAGGTTTAAGAGCATGGAATGCACTTTCAATCAGATCTTTTTGCGTGTCGGCAATATCGACCACAGATTGATACGTCCAGTTCTTCATCGCATCTGCATCTTTACGAATGGTACCTTCGCCAGAGCAGGGCGCGTCTAGCAATACAGCATCAAACTGTTCTGGTAACCAACCACCGAAAACTCGACCGTCGAAGTTACTTAGAGCGGCATTACGAACGCCACAACGTTCGATGTTAGCGTGTAGGACTTTCACACGGCTTGCTGCGTACTCATTGGCAACCAACACACCGCGATTATTCATCAGCGCAGCGATTTGCGTTGTTTTAGAGCCGGGTGCTGCCGCAGTGTCTAGCACCGCTTGGTAATCAGCTTCGCCTTGGAAAAGTGCCGAGGGTGGCATCATCGAGCTGGCTTCTTGGATGTAGAAAAGACCAGACATGTGTTCTGCCGTATTACCTAGTGGCGCTTCACTTTCATCAGCTGTAATCCAAAAGCCCGTTTCACACCAAGGTACAGGTTCCAGTTCCCAGCCTTTCTCTTTTGCTCGTACTAGGAAGTCTTCAACACTGATTTTCAATGTGTTGACTCGAATGCTTTTACGAAGTGGTTTTTGGCATGACGCAACGAAAGAAGCCATATCTAGATGACTAGGCATGATTGCTTCGATGTGCGTTAGGAATTCTTCAGGAATATATACGTTAGCGTGCAAAAGAGTATCTCGATTTATTGCATTAATGCGGGGAGTTTAAAGCAAAATGAGGCCGCCCTAAACCATATTTATAGCAAACAACAAAAATGCAGCCGAATGGCTGCATTTTGATGAAGAATTAATCTTCCGGAAACGTCAGGGAATTCACTCTATGGACGAGGAATCGCGGTTCTCCATGATTTCCACTCATCTTCGGCTTGAGGATAGAGATAGAAAGACTGATCTTCGCTTGCCACTGGTTGAAGTTCATTTGTCGGTGGCGTTGAGAATGTAATACCACCTCTCAACAAGCTATCTACCGTTCCGGCTTTGATGTTTGCGCCAGACAGGCCGATAGAGACATCGACGCCCGACACGTTCCAGAACACGGTGTTTGCGCGGATTAGATACGCGTAATCAGGTTCTATTTGAATCGTAGAGATGATGCGGTCAGCAAACTCGCCTAACTGAACATCAATAACACTGCCGATTTCTAGCTCACGGAATAGGATAGGCGTGCCTTCAGATACCGAGCCTCGCGTTTCGCTTTGCAGCTTGAAGATTTTGCCTTCAGGCTGCACGGGTCCTTTGCTAAGCTCGAATTTCGTGTTTCTTTCACCTTTACCCGGATCTACGTTGATGTGCTTAGAGAGCAGCGCAGAGACGTTTTTGATGCCGTTAAGGCCAATCTCAGGCTCTGCCAACCAGAAGTGACTGTTCGCCACGGCAATCTTGTCGACGTACTCAGGTAAAATACGCGCAGTAATTTCAATACCGCCCTTGTTGAAGTTCGGAATCACCAAAGTAACCTCACCAACAGTGACACCTTGATATTTGATCGCCATGCCCTTGCTGACTTCTTGATCGCCAGAAGAGGTGATAGTAATCGCACGACCAAATTTTCGAGCAGATTTCGAATCTTTATATAGCTTCCACACATCGCCGAGTTTGTTGTCGATTCCTGGCAGAGAGTCAAAAGCAATACCGCCTTGGATAAGGGTTTTAACTGGTGCCGCTTTAATGCTGATACCCGATAGCGATGCATCAACCTCAACACCTGAACGGTTCCAGAAAACAGTGTGCTTGTTGAGTAAGTGCGTGTAACGATTTTCGATTGTGACTTTGATTCTTACGCCACCGTCGGCAAGCTGAAAATCAGAAATACTACCCACTTGTAGGTTGCGGTAGAGGAGTGGGCTGCCTTTAGATATTGAAGGTAGCTCACTGGCAAACAACGAAAGTGTCTTTGAACCAGACTGATTAAACTTAGCAATTTCTGCTAACGACTTACTTTGGAAAAGTTGGTAGTCCGTTCGAACTTCAGATTTACCTTCACTTACAAAGCTAATCGAGCCAGTAAGAAGCTGTTTTGCTGGTGGGACCGTAACACTCAAGCCTGATTCGGTTAGCTCTGCGGTCGCACTGCCTGTCACGAAGAAACGGTTGTGACTTTTGATAAGATGCGCGTACTCGTTGTCGATAAGCGCATCCATGAAGACTTCGTGTTTCTCAGAGCCCGTACCAACACCATCAACTAATCCCACATGGATGATAGAACCAACGGCAATGCCTTTGTAGAGAAGTTGTGTACCGACATCTAACCCGAACGAATTGTTCGACGTTAAGCGAATCGCAACGGATTTCTCTTGTTCCTGATTGAATTCATTTTTGCGGATCACAGTAAATCGACGCGCCTTTTCACCTTCGCCCGGTACCAAGGTTAAAAAGTTACCTGTCACTAAGTTGGCAATGTTTTTCATGCCAGTCAGCGACAGTTCGGCCTCTTCTAGAACGAATTTACTGCCACTATTTAAGAAGTCACTGAATGCCGGTTGGATAGCGGCAGATGCAACGACGTTTTCACGCCCTTCACTTAGCGATAAGTCAGTGATTTGACCGATTTCAATGCCGCGATACATGATCGGAGCACCCGTTGCACTGATTTTATTATCATCGGGAACGGCGATCTTGATAGAGATACCTCGACCCGCTGTTTTCAAATCTGGGTAGAGCTTGAACTTGGTGTTCATCTCAACCGGTTGACCTTCTCCTGGAGAGTCAACCGCAATTGAACCGCCAAGTAATGCACTTAGGCTCTCTAAGCGAACATCAACACCGGAAAAACCAATACTTGCACCTAAACCACTGACATTCCAAAAGCGGCTTTGGTCGGTAATGATATGACTGTATTCATCTTTAATTGACGCTTGAATCGTAACGGATTTAGCGTTGTCGTTTAACTGGTAGTTGTAAACCTCACCAATTGGGATTTTACGGTAAACGATTTGAGAACCCACAGACACACCGCCCAGATCTTTGGTCGTCAGTGAAATATTCAAACCTTCAGAAGCCAGTAAGTCAGAAGGGGAGGATTCTAACGCTTGGAAAACAGTTTCCGGGTCTTCTTTGGCTTCGCTCGGGTGGATAGCAATATAGTTACCTGAAACAAGTGCGTCTAACCCGGAGATACCCGACAAACTTGCTGTTGGTTTTACTAGCCAGAAACGAGTGCCTTTTGAGAGTAGCTTCTTCGCTTCTGGATAGATGTCAGCATCGACATAGATGCTCGATAGATCTTTGGATAAAGTGATGTCGCGCACCATACCCACCTCTAAGCCTTGGTAACGAATCGTTGTTCGACCTGCGACTAAACCTGCGGCATCTGAGAAGTATATTTGCACACGTTGCCCAGCATCGTGTATCGATTTCATGACCAACCAACCGGCTAAGGCGACGGTTAATATCGGCAGAATCCACAAAGGTGAGATGCCTTTGTTTTTCCTTACTTCTGGTGAATATGACGTTTGTGATTGGTTATCGTTGTTCATTCACTGACTCATCTTTAGAGGTGTAGTTATCCCAAATTAGCCTAGGATCTAAGCTTTCCGCTGCTAGCATCGTGAGAACAACTACGACACCAAAAGCGACTGCACCATAACCTGGTGTAAAGTTTAAAATTTGTCCGCGGTCGACCAAGGTCATCATGATCGAAATAACGAACAGATCCATTACCGACCATTTCCCCACCCATTTCACGATGAAATAGATGGTCATACGTTGCCTGTGGTAAACGGCGCGCTTCATCTTTATACAGATTAAGATGTACGCGAGGCCCAGTATTTTCGCGACTGGCACGACGATACTGGCAATGAAAATGATCGCTGCGATGCCATACATGTCGCTATTAATTAGCGAAGCGACACCTGAAATTATGGTGTCTTCCAGCCTTTGACCGTTGGTTATAAGGATAGAGATAGGAATAACGTTAGCGGGAACAATAGCCACGGATGCGGCAAACAGCAGAGCCCAAGTCTTCTGTATAGAGTAGGGCTTGCGGTGATATAAGTCATGGTGACAACGCACACAAGTATGACCGTCAGGCTGAGATAGATGACAGTTGTGACAGTGTACGTTCTTACTCTCAGCAAAAGAGTATTCGGATTCTTTTGTCCAAGCTTCCCAGTAGCGACGCACACTGATACGGCTTACCAGTAATACGCTGAAAAGCTGCAGAAGAATCAGGCCAATCAAACCAGGGCCAACAAAAATATCCGAGTAATCTTGCAGTTTGAAACACGAGACCGCCAAACTTACCAGAAACACATCCAACATCATCCAATGTTTGAGAGTCTGAATAATAGCTAATGCATAACGAAAGGGTGTGAAGATCTTAAAACGCAGTGAAGCATGAGTGATGAGTACCGAGGTGCACACGAGCAACGGAGCGATCGAACTGCAGAACAGGATTAGCAAACCAAGCAGAGGAAAGCCTTCGCCCATTAAGGTAAAAACACCCGATGGTAACGTCGCGGGTATCATGACGCCAATCAGGCGAATACTGATGAATTCAAAAAAGTGCGATGGGATAAATAGCAATAAGCAGGTAATTGCGATTGCTAGGTTTCCAGAGAGGCTAGGGGTACCGCCTCTATAAAGCTGAGTTCCGCATCTTGGGCAGTAAGCTGATTTCCCTAAAGGGATGTCCATTTTATCTACGGGAAGTTCGCAGCCCTGGCAAAGACGCACTGAGCTACTATCGCATTGGTGTTTTGTTGATAAAGGATTGGTTACGGATGGGGAGGTCACGCGACCTCCCAAGTTGAAACGTAAGTTAGGTTAGCAACCCGACTTAAAGACTCAGAGCCACAAACATCAGGCGTGCGATTGCACACTGCCGTAGAGTGTTTGATAGAGTCCTTGTTGTTCAACCAATTCACCATGTGTTCCCGTCTGTGTGACTTGTCCATCTTCTAAAACATAGATTAGATCGGCTTGTTTCACCGCTGATAATCGATGAGCCACTATCAAAGTTGTGCGATCTTTCAAAAACTCGCTCAACGCTTTATGCAGCGCTGACTCTGTTGCTGTATCGAGTGCAGATGTCGCTTCATCAAGAATAACAAACTTAGGATTGCTCAGCACCATACGAGCGATTGCTAAGCGTTGTCGTTGACCACCAGACAGTCGAACGCCGTTCCTACCAATTTGTGTATCTAAGCCATTACTCAGTTGCTTGATGACATCTTGCATTTGAGCGACTTCAAGTGCGCGCCACAACGACATTTCATCGTATTCAGCACCAAGGGTCAGATTATGCCTTAATGTATCGTTAAAGAGTATAGGTTGTTGTAAAACCACGGCAATTTGATTGCGTATTACATCAAAGCTAATGTCATCGGTTGTTTCACCGTTATAGCGAATGCAACCCGAGTCTGCTTGGTAAACCCCAATCAGCAACTGGATTAAGGTAGATTTACCACCGCCACTCGCGCCCACCAAAGCGACTTTCTTACCTGCAGGGATGTGCAGCGATAGCCTATTTAAAACAGTGTTTTCCAATGTGTAAGAGAATGTAACGTCTTCGATGTCGACGGTCACTTCTTGATCTTCAGTAAATGGGTTCACTTTACTAATAGGGCGCTTCTCTTCTTCTAACTGAAGAAGATCGTTGATGCGTTGCAGTGCAGCTTTCGCGCTATACCAAGAGAATTGAATCCCTAGTAGCTCTTGGACCGGGCCTAACATGAACCACAAGTAGCCAAATACTGCGAAAATCTGACCAATGGTTAAGTCACTGAATAACACCATTAGCATAGCGACGGCACGGAAAAGCTCGAAACCTAATAAGAAGAGTAGAAACGAAACACGGCCAGCAGCTTCAGATTGCCAAGCGTATTTGTCGGCATCGATTCTTACTTGGTTTGCTTGAACCTTAAGTTCATCGAGAAAGATACGTTCTTTATTCGCCGCACGCAGTTGGTAAATGCCATCTAAGGTTTCCACCAAACGGTTTTGAAAGCGCTCAAAAGATTGGTTTTCATACTTCTTAAGGTGTTTGACCCTGCTGCCTAGTTTACGGGAGAAATAAATTACAACAGGATTGACCAGTAAAATGAACAACCCTAAACGCCACTCTAGCCACAACAGCACGATCGCTGTCCCGAACACGGTCAGGAAGCTGATGATAAATTTAGAAAGGGTCGAGCCAATGAACTTATCTATTGTCTCTATGTCTGTTATTAGGTGGGCGTTGATACCGCCGCTGCCTTTGGTTTCGTATTGTCGAATACTGATGCGGCCAAGCTTATCTATCATCTTGCTGCGCATTTGATAGGTAATTGTTTTGGACACAAGCGTAAACTGACGCCCTTGCAGAATGTTCAGCGCTTGGCTAACGGAGCGCATGATAATCACTAACAACAAAGTTAGTGCTATATAGCCAGTTGGTGTTTGTAATGAAGATGGAAGTAGGTGGTTCATCATCTCTAAGCCTGAAGCGGGCTTATCAAGTAATACTTCATCAACCATTAATGGCATGAGCAACGGGATAGGGACACTAATGAGAGTTGCAAATATGGCAATAATGTTAGCAAACAGTAATTTGGACTTGTGTTTTTTTACTTGAGTTATTAACCAAGAACGGCTAATAGTGTCTTCTGAATTGTTCATTGTAATGAGAATAAGTCCTATTTAGTTTGATGGCCGCATTCTACTGCGTTCTCTTGATAATGGAAGTCTCAATTTAATTGGAAGTTAATATGAAAATAGAACATTACCAACGCTTAACCAAACAAGCCGTTGCATTAATTGAATCAGAAACCGATCTAACTGCTAATCTTGCTAATATCAGTTCATTATTATTCATGGAATTGGATGACTTGAATTGGGCGGGTTTCTATTTAATGAAGCAGGATTTAGCTAAGGAAAAAGACGAACTTGTACTGGGTCCTTTCCAAGGTCAACCTGCTTGTGTGCGAATTCCGGTCGGGCGTGGTGTGTGTGGAACTGCGGTTGCGACGAATACAGTTCAGCGCATTCATGATGTTCATGAGTTCGAAGGTCACATCGCTTGTGACGCTGCAAGTAACTCAGAAATCGTTATTCCGTTCTCGATTGGCGGAAAAATAGCGGGCGTTCTTGATATTGATAGCCCAAATGTTGGTCGTTTTTCTCAAATTGACGAGGACGGATTAACATTTTTCATGGCAGAAGTGGAAAAGCTGCTTAATTCGCACGCGAACAAGGCATAAATTATTCTCTTACTGTGGTTTTTCCCAAGCATCTCTCTATAATACGTAAAAATATTTTCTTAATGCTCGCGGAAAACCGCAAAAACCAGGAACCCACATGGAAAACACTGAAAAGTTAAAAAACAGCAAAGAAGTTATCGCATATATTGCTGAATGTTTCCCTAAATGCTTTACTCTAGAAGGTGAAGCGAAGCCACTTAAAATTGGTATTTTTCAAGATCTTGCTGAACGTCTAAATGAAGACGAAAAAGTAAGTAAGACTCAGCTTCGTGCAGCGTTAAGACAGTACACATCATCATGGCGTTACCTGCACGGCGTAAAAGCTGGCGCAGAACGTGTTGACCTAGACGGCAACGCGTGTGGCACACTAGAAGAAGAGCACGTTGAACACGCTAAAGCTACACTTGCTGAAAGCAAAGCGAAAGTTCAAGCTCGTCGTAAAGAACAAGCACAAAAAGCTCGTGAAGAAGGCAAAGCGAAACCTAAGGCGAAGAAAGCTCAACAGCCTCGTCGTCAAGCGCCTAAAGCACCAAAAGTAGAAAAGCCTGTAGAAACACGCGCTTTGAACGCTGACGAATTCATCGCTGGCAAAGAAGTAAATGTGAACATGGGTAAAGGAAACATGGCTGCGACCATTGTTGAAATCAATAAGGAAGATGTGCGTGTTCAGTTAGCAAACGGCCTACAAATGGTTGTTAAAGCGGAGCACTTGCGCGCTTAAAGGAGATACTCCTACGCATGAAATGCCGTTCAAAATTGACACTGATTGCTGCTAGCTTTTGGCTAGCAGCTTCAGCTCAGGCTCTTGAAGCCAAATTAGATCAGGACGATTTACCTCTACTCGCTCCTGAGGTCCAACACGAAACTGCTAGTAAACGTGTTACTTCTCGATTTACTCGTTCTCACTATAAACACTTCAATCTCAACGATGATTTCTCTCAAGCTATCTTTAATCGTTACTTAGAGATGCTGGATTATAATCGTAATATCTTCACTCAAGCTGATATTGACTCTTTCGCTGCGTCATCTACACAAATTGATGATCAACTGAAAGCTGGCAATAACCAGATTGCATTCGATGTTTATAATTTGTCTATGCAGAAGCGTTTTGAACGTTTTCAATATGCATTGTCTTTGCTAGATACAGAGATTAAGTTTGATACTGATGAAAGTATTGAGCTCAATCGTAGTGAAGCTGAATGGCCAAAAGATATTGCTGAAGTGAATGAGCTTTGGAGAAAACGCGTCAAATACGATGCGTTGAATCTAAAACTTACTGGTAAAGAGTGGCCAGAGATTCAAGAAGTTTTGGAAAAGCGTTACAACAATGCGATGAAGCGTATAACGCAATCGCACAACGAAGATGCTTTCCAAATCTACATGAACGCATTTGCGCGTGAAGTTGATCCGCACACCAGTTACCTTTCTCCAAGAAATGCAGAGCAATTCCAATCTGAGATGAATCTATCTCTAGAAGGTATTGGTGCTGTACTTCAGATGACAGACGACTACACCGTTATTCGATCTTTAGTTGCTGGTGGCCCCGCGTCAAATAGCAAACAATTGAGTGATGGCGACCGTATTGTTGGCGTTGGTCAAGATGGCGAAGAGATTGTTGATGTTATAGGCTGGCGTTTAGACGATGTAGTGCAATTAATTAAAGGACCGAAAGGGACTAAAGTTAAGCTACAGATCTTGGCAGACGGTAAAGATGCAAAAAGTCACGTTGTCACAATTGTACGCGATAAGATTCGTTTAGAAGACCGCGCTGTTAAGTCAGAAGTTATCGAGAAAGATGGCAAGAAGATTGGTGTACTCGAAGTACCAAGTTTCTATGTTGGTCTTTCTAAAGATACCGATAAACTGATCACCGAGCTTAAAGAGCAAGGTGTTGAAGGTATTATTGTTGATCTGCGAAACAACGGTGGTGGTGCACTAACGGAAGCAACCGAACTCTCTGGTTTGTTTATCAAAGAGGGGCCTGTTGTCCAGGTTCGTGATAGCTACGGTCGTGTCAAAGTGAACAGTGATACTGATGGTGAAATCAGTTACCAAGGTCCGTTAACGGTATTGGTGAATCGCTACAGTGCTTCAGCATCTGAAATCTTTGCAGCAGCGATGCAGGATTACGGTCGTGCAATCATCTTAGGTGAAAACTCTTTCGGTAAAGGTACGGTACAACAGCATCGTTCTTTGAATCATATTTATGATTTGTTCGACAAAGAGTTGGGCTATGTTCAATACACAATCCAGAAATTCTACCGAATCAATGGTGGCAGTACGCAAAACAAGGGTGTAGTACCTGATATTGCTTACCCAACGCCAATTGACCCAGCAGACACTGGTGAAAGTGTTGAAGACAATGCTCTACCTTGGGACAGCATTGATAAAGCAAACTACTCAGTGTTACAGCGTAACGATGAGCAAATTGCTGCTTTAACAGCTCAACACCAAGCTCGTATTGCGACAGATATGGAATTTGGCTTTATCGCGCAAGATATTGAAAAATATAAGGCAGATAAAGACGATAACGACCTTTCTTTGAATGAAAAGGTACGTCAGCAAGAGAGCGATGATGCGGATGCGCTTCGTCTAGATCGTATTAATCAACGTCAAAAAGCCGCTAAGTTAGAGGAGTTTAAAACGTTGGATGATATTCCTAAAGACTATGAAGCCCCGGATGCTTATCTTGATGAGTCTGTTGCTATCATGCTGGATATGATCAAGAAATAGAGCAAACGCCTGTTAAAAGGTGATTGTTTCAAGACGCAAAATTTAAAAAGCGAGCCTAGGCTCGCTTTTTTTGTGTCTATGATTTGACAGAAATATCTGATTGTAACCGTTTAGGTTGGCGCAAATAACAATCAATATTCAGGGTGATTTAGCTCTGTTTTGCGTTGGATAATGACATTTAAGTTACTTCGCACTTAAAATTTAGTGACTTAGATCATATTTTTTCGCTTTCTAATCATTACGTGCCTAAGCTTAAAGAAAACGAGGGGGCGCGTATGAAATGGATTCTACTAATTTTATCTTGTTTAAGTTTTGTTGCTTTTGGGAGCGAGGTCGCTTCGAACAGCCAAGAATCAAAAAGTGATAGTAATCTATCTCATTTTGACCTTCCTCTATTGCTTGGCGATTGGTATTTGATGAATCCAGATCCTGAGCAAGGCACTGAAAACTTTAGAGCAATCAAACTCACTCTCGATTCAAATTACTCATTCACTATCGATATCCAAAAGAAAGACTACAGTGTGGATCATTGGGAAGGTTTGTATAACGCCAATGAAGACACCATTATTTTGGGTTTGAATACTTCTGAGCCTCAGGTTTATGCGTACAGCAGTAATCATAATATGCTGAATCTTAACGGTGTTATGTTCACCAAAGCCTTGCCTAACGCCCTAGCTGGAATATGGTCAAGCGCCGAACTGTCTGGAAGCGATTTGCGTGCGAGTAACATTCAAAAAATGGATTTAGTACTTCAACCAGATTTTATCTTCATGTTCCGAGTGTCCGATGAAGAAGGGGGAGAAGTCATTCGTCGGGGTGTGTATTACACCGAGGGCGACCAATTAGTTCTACTTTACGAGAACGGCGAACACGGTACTCGTTACACTTTGAACAGTGATGTTTTGACGCTTCAAGGCGAAGAGGGAGACATGTTCGCGGTGCTTAATCGCATACGTTAAGGACGAGTTTTAGCCATAAAATCGGCTCGTTGAAAATATGGCACACAGTTCATTTCTTAGCCGTTCCTTTCTGATTTGATTGATAAAATAGCAAAACATGGAGGCATTTTCCTACAATGCCTCCTTTTTTTAATATTCCCCTTGTGTTCTTGGCGCTCAACCTTTAGATATATACAGTTAACAAATAATTACGTATAACGATCAAAAGGAACCCGTCATGGCACATACACCTCAAGCCAAGTATCGTAAAGATTATCAATCACCATCTCACACTATTTCTGAAATCGATCTTACTTTCGATTTGTACGATTCAGCATCCATCATTACGGCGGTGTCTAGTGTTAAGCAAGAGAAAGATAGCTCGACCTTAGTACTTGATGGTGAAGGCTTGAAGCTGGTTTCTGTTCTGGTAGAAGGTAAAGAGTGGACTCAGTATGAGCAGTCTGAAACTCAACTGACACTGAACGATCTACCACAAGAATTCACATTAACGATCGTGACTGAAGTCGATCCTGAAGGGAACAGTGCACTTGAAGGCCTGTACAAATCGGGTGGTGCTTTCTGTACTCAATGTGAAGCGGAAGGTTTCCGTCGTATCACTTACTACATGGACCGCCCAGACGTATTGGCAAAATTCACCACCACGGTTATCGCGGACAAAGCAGAAAATCCATTCTTATTAAGTAATGGTAACCGTGTTGATGAAGGTGAAGCTGAAAATGGACGTCACTGGGTGAAGTGGCAAGACCCACACCCAAAACCTGCTTACTTGTTTGCACTTGTTGCTGGTGACTTTGATGTACTTCGTGATGCTTATACTACGCAATCGGGTCGTAACGTTGACCTAGAAATCTTTGTCGACAAAGGCAACCTAGACAGAGCTAACCACGCGATGGTTTCTTTGATTAACTCAATGAAGTGGGATGAAGAGCGTTTCAACTTAGAGTACGACTTAGACATCTACATGATTGTAGCCGTTGATTTCTTCAACATGGGTGCGATGGAAAACAAAGGTCTGAACGTATTCAACTCTAAGTTTGTTCTCGCGAACGACCAAACTGCTACGGATACCGATTACCTAGGTATCGAAGCAGTAATCGGTCACGAATATTTCCATAACTGGACCGGTAACCGAGTGACGTGTCGCGATTGGTTCCAGCTGAGCTTGAAAGAAGGCTTAACTGTATTCCGCGACCAAGAGTTCTCATCTGATCTTGGCTCTCGCGCAGTAAACCGAATCAACAATGTTCGTATTATTCGCGGGCCACAATTCGCTGAAGACGCAAGTCCGATGTCTCACCCAATTCGTCCAGAAAAAGTGATAGAAATGAATAACTTCTACACATTGACTGTATACGAAAAGGGCAGTGAAGTGATCCGTATGATCCACACATTGTTAGGCGAAGACGGTTTCCAAAAAGGTATGAAGCTTTACTTTGAACGTCACGATGGTACGGCTGCAACATGTGAAGACTTCGTCGCGGCAATGGAAGATGCATCGGGTGTCGACCTATCTCAGTTCCGTTTATGGTATAGCCAGTCTGGCACGCCGACGCTGTCTGTTGAAAGTAAGTACGACGCAGAGAAGAAGCAGTACACGTTAACAACTCGCCAAGTAACAGCGCCAACTCATGAGCAAACGGAAAAGCAGGCTCTGCATATTCCTCTTGATATCGAGTTATACACGGCTGCGGGTGAAGTTGTTGAGTTACAATGTAACAGTAAGCCAGTTCATAATGTATTAGATGTGAAAGAAGCAGAGCAAACGTTCGTGTTTGAAAACGTTTCAGAGCAACCGATCCCATCATTACTTCGTGAATTTTCTGCGCCAGTGAAACTGGAGTACAACTATTCAGATGAAGAGCTGATCTTCCTAATGGTAAATGCACGCAATGAGTTCTCTCGTTGGGATGCGGGTCAAATGCTATTAGCGAAGTACATCCGCAGCAATGTTGAGAAGGTTCAACAGGGTCAAGAGTTTGAGCTTTCTGATTCTGTTGTTGATGCATTCCGTGGCGTACTGCTGAGTGATTCACTAGAGCCTGCGTTTATTGCAGAAATGCTTTCTCTACCAAGCCACAATGAAGTATCAGGTTGGTATGAGCGTGTTGATATTGATGCGGTCGCATCGGTTCTTAACTCAATGAAAGTCACACTAGCTGCAGAACTTGAAGACGAGTTAGCGGCGGTTTATCACAGCAACGCACTAACGGAATACACGATCGATCACGATTCGATTGGTAAGCGTACTCTACGTAAAGTTTGCCTAAGTTACTTAGCGCACACAGAACAGGGTAACGATTTGGTTGTTGCAATGTACCAACAAGCAAACAACATGACCGATACAATGGCAGCAATGGGTGCGGCAAACAGTGCGCAACTACCATGTCGTGAAACCTTGATGGCGGATTACAGCGACAAGTGGAAACACGATGGTCTTGTTATGGATAAGTGGTTTGCTCTACAAGGTACAAACCCAAGTTCCAATGCTCTTGAAGTGATCAAAGCATCGATGTCACATCAAGCGTTTAGTTTGAAGAACCCGAACCGAACTCGCAACTTGGTTGGTTCATTCTTAAACATGAACCCGGTTCAATTCCACGACAAGTCTGGTCAAGGCTATGCATTTGCTGGCGAGATCTTACGTGAGCTAAACAGCAGCAACCCGCAAGTGGCTTCACGTCTGATTGATCCACTACTTAAGTTCCGTAAGTTCGATGATGAACGCCAAGCTCTGATCAAAAAAGAACTAGAGACGTTAAAGAACATGGACAACCTAGCAAAAGACTTGTTTGAGAAAGTGACGAAAGCACTAGAAGCTTAAGTTAAACGCTCAATAAGATAAGCTGTTTGCTATAACGAAAGGCCATCAGTGGTAGAGAATATCTACCACTGATTTTTTGTTTCTGGTTCATCGAATTTTCGATAAGCTAGAGCAGTTTTAAGTTCAGTTTCAAGCTCAGCTTCACCGTCAGACATTCTAAAGTGCCAAAAAACACTGGCACTGTATATTTATACAGGTATCGTATGAATCGCTATATTTTCCAACTTAACATCTCATATCAGCAGTTTTTAGCCAGCTATTCTGGTGCGGCAAGTAAAGTTCAAGTGATAACAACAACAGGTTTACGTTTACAGTTACCTGCAACTCGATTCAGACCATTTCTTACACAAATAGGGGTTAGAGGACAGTTTAGGCTGACAACTGACCAAAAAAATAAGTTTATTAAGTTGGAAGCTCTGTAAACCTTGGCGTGCCTAGTGAGTTAAAAGGAATCTTAATCACATAATCAAACATTTCACCTCTTACCACCTCCAAAACAATTAACTATTTTTCAATAATGCTTTTACAATAAATGAATGCATTACCTTTGCTTAACTCGTTAGTAGAAAAGCGCTCAACGGCACGTTTCAAACACCAGATTAAGTGATCCCCCTAATAATAAAATATAATTCTAATTGTGGAGTGTGACTATGACCGCACGTGAAACTGTGGTTCCAGTTTTACTTGAAAAAGTTTACAAGCTGATTCAAGACAAACTTGACCTTGCTCATCGACCTCTCGTAACTCAACTTGCTCAACACTTGTTTAGTAACGTTTCTCACGACGATCTGACTCAGAGAAACGAATCCGATTTATATGGTGCTGTAGTTAGCTTATGGCATCACATCAATGAAAAGAAAGCCGACGAAATCTCTGTACGCGTTTTCAACCCGACGGTAAGTCGTCAAGGTTGGCAGTCTACTCACACTATCGTTGAGATAGTCGTTCCAGACAGCCCATTCCTTGTTGATTCTGTAAAAATGGCATTGACTCGCCTAGACCTTTCTTCTCACCTTATGCTTCATAACCCAACACAAATCTCTCGCTCAGATAAGGGCAGTGTTGTCGGTGTTAGCAATAACGAAGGTGCATTCCAATCGCTTTTCCATATAGAAGTTGACCGTCTTAGCAGCAAAGCTGAAATGACAGCGCTTAAAACGGAACTGCTGGATATATTTACCGACACGAGCTTAGTCGTGAACGATTGGTTGAAGATGGTTGAAAGACTTGAAGAAGTGACCAATCAAGTTGAACAGCAAAAAGAGACCATTCCAGTAGACGGCCAGCGCTTTGATGAAACGTTGGCTTTTCTTCGTTGGTTAGGTGAACACAACTTCACATTCATGGGTTATAAGGAATATGACCTAGTTTCAGTTAACGGCGACACTGAACTGCAACCGACCAAGGAGCAAGGTCTTGGTTTGTTTGCGAATTCAGATCGTGTACGTAACGTTAAGTTGTCTGAGTTTTCTGATTCGGCACGCCTTGAAGCGAAAAAGCCTTATGTACTTATTGTAACCAAGGGCAACACGGCTTCACGCATTCACCGCCCAGCTTACAACGATTACATCGGTATTAAGAAGTTCGATAAGAACGGTAAGGTCATTGGTGAGCACCGCTTTACTGGTCTTTACACGTCTGCTGTTTATAACCAAACCGTTGAAACGATTCCTCTTGTTCGTGAGAAAGTAGACCGAATCTTAGACGCGAGTGGTTACCGTGAGGGTTCATACTCTTACAAAGCACTGCACAACATTCTTGAAAACTACCCACGTGATGAATTGCTTCAAGCTCGAGAAGAAGAGTTACTTGAAGTGGGTACTGGCGTAGTACAAATGCAAGATCGCGATCTTCTGCGTCTGTTCGTTCGCAAAGACCCGTTTGGCCGTTTCTTTAGCTGCATGGTTTACGTAACAAAAGATCGTTACAACACTGAGCTTCGTCGCCAAACACAACGCATCTTGAAGCAGTACTTTGGTTGTGAAGAAGAGGTTGAATTCACAACTTACTTCTCTGAAAGCCCACTGGCGAGAACGCACTATATTGTTCGTGTTGATAACAACAACATGGATGTGGACGTGAAAACAATTGAGCAAAATTTAATGGAAGTATCGTCTACGTGGGATGACCGCCTGTCTGAATCAATCATTGCAAACTTCGGTGAGAGCAAAGGGCTTCCATTGTCGAAAGAGTACATGCGTGCATTCCCACGTTCGTACAAAGAAGACATGATGCCAGGTTCTGCAGTTGCGGATATTGAACGTTTAGAAGCACTAAGTGAAGACAACAAATTGGGTATGCTTTTCTACCGTCCTCAAGAAGAGGCGGCAGATTCTAAAGCAGTTCGTTTGAAGTTGTTCTACCACAGCGATGAGCCAATTCACCTTTCTGATGTGATGCCAATGCTTGAAAACTTCGGCCTACGCGTTATCGGTGAATCACCTTATGAAGTGCGTAAAACTAATGGTGTGACATACTGGATCCTTGATTTCTCGATGTTGCACAAGAGCGATAAGACTATCGATCTTCGCGAAGCGCGCGATCTTTTCCAACAAGCGTTCGCAGCAATTTGGGCGGGAGAGTTAGACAGCGATGGTTTCAACCGCTTGGTATTGGGCGCTGGTCTTTCTGGCCGTGAAATCTCAATCTTACGTGCTTATGCTCGCTACATGCGTCAAGTTGGTTTCCCATTCAGCCAACAATACATTGAAGACACATTGTCTCATTACCCAGAGTTAGCGAAAGGGTTAGTGAGCCTATTCGGCAAGCGTTTTGACCCGAAACTGAAGGGCAGCGTGAAAGGCCAACAAGATCTTATTAAGAAGATCACTGAACAATTAGATCATGTAGAAAGCTTGGATGATGATCGTATCATTCGTCGCTACATGGAAATGATCACTGCAACGCTTCGTACTAACTACTACCAAGTAGACGAGAACAAGCAGTCTAAACCTTGGTTGGCTCTGAAAATGAGACCAAGCGAGATTCCAGATATCCCAGCGCCGGTTCCTGCGTTTGAGATCTTCGTTTACGCACCAGATATTGAAGGTGTGCATCTACGTGGCGGTAAAGTAGCACGTGGTGGTTTACGTTGGTCAGACCGTCAAGAGGACTTCCGTACTGAGATTCTAGGCCTAGTTAAAGCGCAACAAGTTAAGAACACGGTTATCGTACCGGTTGGCGCTAAAGGTGGTTTCGTTTGTAAGCGTCAACACATGATGTCTGGCCGAGACGAGATCTTTGCTGAAGGCCAACGTTGTTACAAGCGCTTCATCCGTGCATTGCTAGACGTTTCAGACAACATCATTGAAGGTGAGGTTATCCCACCTAAGAGCGTTGTTCGTCACGATGAAGATGACCCTTACTTGGTTGTTGCTGCCGATAAAGGCACCGCGACATTCTCAGATCTAGCGAACTCAGTAGCTGAAGAGTACAACTTCTGGTTAGGTGATGCGTTTGCATCGGGTGGCTCTAACGGTTACGACCACAAAGCCATGGGTATCACGGCGAAAGGTGGCTGGGAATCGGTTAAACGTCACTTCCGCGAAATGGGTATCAACTGTCAAAGCACAGACTTCACTGCAATTGGTGTAGGTGATATGGCAGGCGACGTATTTGGTAACGGTATGTTGCTATCTAAGCACATTCGCTTACAAGCTGCGTTTAACCACATGCACATCTTCATTGACCCGAATCCAGAATCAGCATCAAGCTGGGTAGAGCGTGACCGTCTGTTTAATCTGCCTCGCTCAAGCTGGGAAGATTACAATAAAGAGCTGATTTCTCAGGGTGGTGGCATCTTCTCTCGTCGAGCGAAGTCTATCTCTCTAACACCTGAAATTCAGAAAATGCTGGGCACCAAGAAAGCATCAATGGCACCCAATGACTTGATCAAAGCGATCTTGTCTATGAAGGTTGATCTACTTTGGAACGGCGGTATTGGTACTTACGTTAAGTCTTCTAGTGAGACCCATACCGATGTGGGTGACCGTGCCAATGACGTGCTACGTATCGACGGCCGTGACCTGAAAGCTAAGGTTGTTGGTGAAGGTGGTAACTTGGGTATGACTCAGTTGGGTCGTATTGAATACGCTCTAACGGGCGGTCGAGTTAATACTGACTTTGTTGATAACGTTGGCGGTGTAGATTGCTCGGATAACGAAGTTAACATTAAGATCTTCTTGAATGGCTTGGTGTCTAATGGTGATCTAACCGTTAAGCAACGTAACCAAGTTCTTGAATCTATGGAAGACGAAGTAGGCGAAATCGTACTAGACGACGCTTACTGCCAAGCTGAGTCTATTTCTGTTACTGAGCATCAAGGTGTTGGCTTAGTGAAAGAGCAAATCCGCTTTATCCACACTATGGAAAAAGCAGGGTATTTAGACCGTGGTTTGGAATACATCCCAGATGACGAAACGCTGCTAGAGCGTGAGAAGCAAGGTCAAGCACTAACAAGACCAGAGCTATCAGTATTGATCGCTTACGGTAAAATGGTTCTAAAAGAAGATCTTGTGAGTGATGATATTGCGAATGATGAGTTCCATACTCAACAATTGATGCAATACTTCCCAACAGAGTTACGCCGTAACTACTCTCAACACATGGATAACCACCCACTGCGTGCAGAGATCATTGCGACTGCGCTTGCTAACCAAATGGTTAACGAGATGGGCTGTAACTTCGTGACTCGCTTGCAAGAAGAGACGGGCGCAAATATCGTTGATATTGCGAATGCTTACGCGGCATCACGTGAAATCTACGGTTTGGGTAAGGTATTGAAGAGCATTCGTGAACTGGACAACATCTCAAGTTCTGAAGCTCAATACGAATTGCTTTACCATGTACGTCGTACGCTTCGTCGTCTAGCTCGCTGGTTGCTAAGAAACCGTACCGGTAAACAGTCAGTGAATGCATTAATTGAGCTTTACCAAGGTGATGTGGCTGCGATTACTGAAAAACTGGACGAAAACCTAGTAGCTTCAGAAGTAGAGGAGCATCAAGCAATGGCTCAACTTTGGATTGACCAAGGTGTAAACGCTGAGTTGGCTAATTCAGTGGCTCGTTTGTCTAGCCTGTACTCAGCACTGGATATATCCACAGTAGCTCGTGAAACAGGTAAAACAGTACAACAAGCGTCTAAGCTTTACTTCAACCTTGGCGACCGTTTGTCACTGCACTGGTTCTTGAAGCAAATCAATAGCCAAGCTGTAGACAACAACTGGCAAGCACTGGCGCGTGCAGCATTCAGAGAAGATCTGGATTGGCAGCAACGTCAGTTAACTGGCCAAGTACTTAACTGTGGTTGTGCTTCAGACATCGATGTGATTAAAGCGCTTGATGACTGGATGGAAAGTAACTCTGTTTCTCTACATCGTTGGGAAAGCATCTTAAACGAATTCAAAGTGGGTTCTGTTCATGAGTTTGCTAAGTTCTCAGTAGCACTGCGTGAATTGATGCTGTTGAATCTAAACTGCATGTCGAAAGACTAGTCACTAGATAAGACAAAAACTATAAGGGCAGGCCACAAGGTCTGCCTTTTTCGTTTCGGTAAAGTGGAAACAATAGGCCTAACGACTTTTGAAGAATAAACTTCGACGCACACGTTGTTTGTTGTTAAGTGAGCTGGCGGCTGTACTAAGGTTGAGATTAGAAATAGCTTAATAACTTGAAGAAACGATAACGTTTGCTTAATAATGAACCTCATTCGTTAGTAAACTCGATTATCTTACCCTTACAGACAGTAATAGATTGAATAGTTCGGTAAATAAGTAAATAATATCGCCCCGTTTACACGGGGCTTTTTTCTATCGGAGGCACAATGCTTTACCGTCTAGCCAGAACTGGCTTTTTCCAACTTGATGCCGAAAAGGCACATGATCTTGCAATTCAAAATTTCAAGCGCTTCACAGGCACACCTATTGATCTTTTGTATCGCCAACAATTACCTCACCGACCTGTAGAGTGCATGGGTCTTACTTTTAAAAACCCAGTTGGCTTAGCTGCCGGCCTAGATAAAAACGGCGAATGTATTGATGCATTTGGCGCAATGGGTTTTGGTTTCGTAGAAGTAGGAACAGTGACTCCACGTCCACAAGCGGGTAACGACAAACCTCGTTTATTCCGTCTTATTGAAGCTGAAGGCATTATCAACCGTATGGGTTTTAACAACCTAGGCGTCGATAACCTTGTTGAGAATGTTAAGAAGTCGAACTACGATGGCATCTTAGGCATTAACATCGGTAAGAACAAAGACACACCTATTGAAAAGGGCGCTGAAGATTACTTGATCTGTATGGAGAAGGTATATCAATACGCTGGTTACATTGCTGTGAACATCTCTTCACCAAACACTCCAGGACTTCGTTCGCTACAATACGGTGAAGCTCTAGACGATCTATTGTCTGAACTTAAAACGAAACAATCTGAACTGGAAGAGAAGTATGGTAAATATGTGCCTCTTGCTCTTAAGATTGCTCCGGATCTAAGCGACGACGAAATTTGCCAAATTTGTGAATCATTGATCAAAAATAAGATCGATGGTGTGATCGCAACAAACACAACATTGGATCGTTCAATCGTTGAAGGCATGAAACATTGCGATGAAACGGGTGGCCTAAGTGGACGTCCAGTTCAATCTCGCAGCACTGAAGTAGTTCGCAAACTTCACGAAGAGCTTGGTGACAAACTGCCGATCATTGGAGTAGGTGGTGTTGACTCGTATGTTGCTGCAAAAGAGAAAATGATGGCAGGCGCGAAGCTTGTACAAGTTTACTCTGGTTTCATCTACAAAGGTCCAGGCCTAGTTGGCGACATCGTTAAAAATCTATAAGCTGAAAATTGCTTTTATTTTTGAAAAGCGACAATCTGGCATCGTCTTACTAAAAGAGACACTGTAACTCACTGAGTTGTAGAGAAAAGCGATAAGAAAGAGGAATTCATTTCCTCTTTTTTTTTGCCTATTGCTCAGTAAAATTACTGTAATTGAAGGTAATTTTGCGTTTTACCTAATGGAATGGTTCAACAGTGTGAGACGAAATGATGCTTAAACCTAGCGATACATGGAGTTGGTATTACGATGAGCAGCAATGTTCATTAATGCTAAACCTCGGAGAGGATATGATTTTCAAAACGAATCTGGTCCGCAATAAGCTGGTGGACTGCGCGTTTAGAGATAATGAATTCACCGTTGATGACGCATCTTCATACCAAACCTTCAAAGAACAAATTTCTGGCTTAGAACTGTCTGAGCCTCGCCAAGCTGAACTCGCGCTTTATTGCGTGGCAGCAAAGCGCTTCCACAAGCCTGTACAGCCTAAGAGTTGGTTCTTCGACTCACAGGGCGCTGGCCACGAATACCCTCAAGAAGGGGATATCGTACAAATGAATAACGAGCATAGCTTAGGGTATTTCATTGTATTAGAAGTGGGAGAGTGTGCGAGCCTATGTGCATTTGTCGACCTAGAAGAGTTTCTGCTTACACCTTCAAAAGGGTTACGCTTTGGCGACTCGATTAAGGTCATGCACGATAGAATGATAGACGCGAACGCTATTCTTCATCAAACGCACATCGCGATGGTCGGTTAGCCTTCAATCTAGTCCATAATCTCCCACACACATCGCAACGCATCAACCTGTCAAATCTTCCCCAAAATCGGCTCATTAGCCGATTTTTTTGTGCCTAAAAAACCTCACCCTGATAAATACATCACTGCCTAACCATTTAAATAGTGAACTTACGACTATTTTTTCACCTTAATTTCTGCCTGTTTTTATCGCCAGAAGTATAATTTACCCATCTTTATTCCCTGTTTTGGTCCTTTTGTAGCTAACTTTCACCCTTAATTTGCATTTGGTATATACCAAATTGAGGGTGAATATAAATTCACATTGTCGCTTTGGCGGGGATTTGCTCATGAATCGTGTTGGTTTGATAAGTCTTATGTTCTAAGGGGATGTGGGTAAGCGATCGCTTCAACACTGTGCGTTTGCTAGCCAGTTAGAAGAAAGATTCAATGAAAAGACGAGTTTAGTGTGATGCTCTAGTAACAAATTCAGGTATAATCGAGCTCATTTTTATCAATAAAAGAACACTATGAATCAATATCTAGCGGTTACCTCAAATGGCCTTGAGAATTTATTAGTTGAAGAACTAACCCAACTAGGGATTACAAACGCAAAACCTGTTCAAGCAGGTGTTAAATTCAAAGCCACCAATGAGCAAATTTATCGTTGTTGTTTGTGGAGCCGTTTGGCTTCTCGATTTGTACGTGTCCTTTCTGAATTCACTTGTATGGACGACATGGATTTGTACCTATCAACCACTGCGGTTAACTGGGTAAATCAATTCCATAGCTCTAAACGTTTTGTTGTTGACTTCAATGGTACGAACAACGAAATCCGCAATAGCCAATACGGTGCGATGAAAGTAAAAGATGCCGTTGTTGATTGTTTCGAGAAGAAGTCTCTACCTCGTCCTTCTATCAGCAAAGAGAACCCAGACATTCGAATTCACGTTCGTCTACACCGTGATAAAGCGATTCTTGGTGTTGATATGGTGGGCAGCGGTCTTCACCAACGTGGTTACCGTCCAGAATCAGGTCGTGCACCTCTGCGTGAAACACTTGCAGCAGCGATTCTTCTTCGTAGTGGTTGGGATGCGACTAAGCCTTTCCTAGACCCTATGTGTGGTTCAGGTACGTTAGTGATTGAAGCGGCAATGATGGCTGCAAACATGGCTCCAGGTGTTAAACGCCAGAAGTGGTGTTTCGAATCATTAGAAGATTTTGAGCCAGAGCTTTGGGCTGAAGTGAAAGCTGAAGCGAATGTTCAAGGTCGTCGTGGCGTTAAGAAAGTAGAATGTAAGTTCTATGGCTATGACAATGACGAACGCATGATCAAAACAGCGCGTGACAATGCTCGTCGTGCTGGTGTTGAAGAGTTGATTGAATTCGAAGTAGGTGATGCTGCGAAACTTAAGCGTCCTACCGAGTTTACTGATGGTGTGATTGTTTCTAACCCACCTTATGGTGAGCGTCTTGGTACAGAGCCGGGCCTTATTGCACTTTACACGGCATTCGGTGCGCAGCTCAAAGCGGAATTTGGCGGTTGTAACGCGTCTATCTTCTCTAGTTCAGACGAACTACTGAGCTGCCTACGCATGCGTGCAGACAAACAGTTCAAATTGAACAACGGTGCGTTACCGTGTCACCAAAAGAACTACTCAATTTCAGATCGTTCGATGTCAGAGCGTCCAACAGGCGAGCAAGAACAGCTGATTGCTCCTGACTTTGCAAACCGTCTTAAAAAGAACATCGGTAAAATTGGCAAGTGGGCTAAGAAAGAGCAATTAGATTGTTACCGTATCTACGATGCTGACTTACCAGAATACAATGTAGCGATTGACGTATACCCAGGTCATCTTGTGATTCAAGAATACGCAGCGCCTAAAGATGTACCGGAAGAGAAGGCTAAACGTCGCTTAACCGATATTATCCGTGCTTCTATTCAAGTTACGGGCGTTGAAGCAAACAACGTGGTTCTTAAAGTTCGTCAGAAGCAGAAAGGCCGTTCTCAATACCAGAAGATGGCTCAAGACTCATCTAACCTAGAAGTGAACGAATACGGCGTTAAGCTGATTGTTAATCTTCATGATTACCTAGATACGGGTTTATTCCTAGATCATAAGATCACTCGTCGTCGTATCGGTGAGATGGCCGCAGGTAAAGACTTCCTAAACCTGTTTGCTTACACGGGCAGTGCATCTGTTCATGCTGCAGTCGGTGGCGCACGCTCTACAACAACGGTTGATATGTCGAATACCTACCTTGAGTGGGCAAAGCAGAACATGGAGCTTAATGGCCGTGTTGGTCGTCAACATCAATTTGTTCAAGCTGACTGCTTGCAATGGCTGGTTAAAGAGCAGGGTTCTTACGACCTGATCTTTATTGATCCACCTACGTTCTCAAACTCTAAGCGTATGGATCAATCTTTCGATGTTCAACGTGATCACATTCAGTTGATGGAAAACCTTAAGCGTCTTCTTCGTGAAGAAGGCACGATTGTGTTCTCTAACAACAAACGTCACTTCAAAATGGATCTAGAAGGTCTGGAAGCGTTAGGTCTTAAAGCTCAGAATATCTCAGCTAAGACGCTTCCATTGGACTTCTCTCGCAATAAGCACATTCATAACTGCTGGTTGATTACTCATAAGTAGTTAAGAGATTGTATAAGGATATATAGTGCTGACTCTCTACAGTACAGAAGGGTGCCATCTATGTGAGATGGCATTCCAACTCACGGAACAGTTAAACATTAGCCATCACGTCAACGTTGTCGACATTGCATTTGATGATGAGCTCTTTTCCCGTTACGGGGTCACTATTCCGGTGCTCAAATTTGAAAGCTCTGACCTTTCTCAAAGCTCAGAGCTTAACTGGCCATTTGGCTTGTTAGAACTTAATGATTGGTTAAAGAAGAATGGCATTACTTACAATTAATAACGGGCAATTAGCGTTTGGCGATCACCCGTTATTAGATCGTGCAGACTTTGCACTGCAAGAAAACGAACGTGTGTGTTTAGTAGGGCGCAATGGCGCTGGTAAGTCTACATTGATGAAAATCCTGTCTGGGAACATCATCATGGACGACGGCAAGATGCAAATCACACAAGATGTGGTTGTATCTCGCCTTGAGCAAGATCCACCGCGTAATGAAGAAGGCACCGTTTATGATTACGTTGCTGGTGGCCTAGCGGAAATCGGCGAGCAATTGAAGATCTATCATGATCTTCTGGATCTCATTGGTACTGACCCTAGCGAAAAGAACTTAAATCGTCTTACTCGTGTGCAAGAGCAGTTGGATCATGCGAATGCATGGCGCTTTGAAGATCGCGTAAGTAACGTAATGGCGGCGCTTAAACTCACGGCTGAAACAAAACTGACCGATTTGTCTGGTGGTTGGCAACGTAAAGCGGCGCTTGCTCGTGCGCTTGTATGTGACCCAGACGTGCTTCTACTCGACGAACCGACTAACCACTTGGATGTTGCGACAATCGAATGGTTAGAAGGCTTCCTGAAAGACTTCCGTGGTTCAATCATCTTTATTTCGCATGACCGTGCTTTCATCAAATCGATGGCAACACGCATTGTTGATCTTGATCGTGGTAAGTTGAGCTCGTTCCCTGGCGATTACGAAAACTACCTGTTAGATAAAGAAGAAGCGTTACGTGTCGAAGAGATGCAAAACGCTGAATTCGATAAGAAGCTTGCTCAAGAAGAAGTATGGATTCGTCAGGGCATTAAAGCTCGTAGAACTCGTAACGAAGGCCGCGTACGTGCGCTTAAGAAGCTACGTGAAGAACGTTTGAATCGTCGTGAAGTGCAGGGCAAAGCGATTATCCAAATCGACGATGGTCAGCGTTCAGGCAAGATTGTATTTGAAGCTGAGAATCTTAACTTTGGCTTTGAAGGCAAAGAAATTGTTAAGGACTTTAGCTTTAACATTATGCGTGGCGATCGTATCGCTCTGATTGGTCCTAACGGTTGTGGTAAGAGTACGGTGCTTAAACTGCTTCTTGACCAGCTTAAGCCTGATTCAGGTCGTCTGCATTGTGGTACTAAGCTTGAAGTCGCTTACTTCGACCAATACCGTGAAATCCTAGACCCTGAGAAGTCTGTAATTGATAACCTAGCGGACGGTAAGCAAGAAGTGACAGTAGGCGGCCGTGAGCGTCATGCACTAAGCTACTTACAAGATTTCTTATTCTCACCAAAACGTGCTCGTACTCCTGTTAAGGCACTATCTGGTGGTGAGAAAAACCGTCTGTTATTAGCTCGTATCTTCCTTAAGTCGAACAACTTATTGATTCTCGATGAGCCAACCAACGATCTAGATATCGAAACTTTGGAACTTTTAGAAGATTTGCTTGCCAACTATCAGGGTACGCTTCTTTTAGTGAGCCACGATCGTCAGTTTGTTGATAACACGGTTATGACAAGTTGGATCTTCGAAGGTGACGGTGTGATTGAAGAATTTGTTGGTGGCTATCACGATGCTCAGCAGCAAAGAAAGCAAGCATTAGAGTACCGACAGGTTGAAAAGCCATCAAAGCCTGAGAAAGTAGTTGAGGAAACTCCCAAAACTGCGCCAGTTAAGGCTAAACCTAAGAAGTTATCGTATAAGCTACAACGAGAACTAGAAGCGCTACCAATGCGTTTAGAAGAATTGGAAACTCAAATTGAAACTCTTCAGGAAGAAGTCAACGATCCAAGCTTCTTTTCAAAATCTGTAGAGCAGACACAACCAGTATTAGATAAGCTATCTGCAGCAGAGCAGGAGCTTGAAGTTGCTTTTGAGCGCTGGGAAGAGCTCGAGGCACTACAACAGGAAAGTTAAGAAGTAATAATGACTTGTACTAAATTTAAATTAACAACAGTTGCAGCATTAGTTTTTTCTGCAACTAACGCGAACGCTGCGCTTTATAAGGTAGTGGAAGTTACTCCTTCGATTACTGGCGCTTCTGAAATCTTTGGTGTAGCTATTAAGCCGGGTTCCGCTTCAGACGGAACGAATGATCTTGCACTAGGATGTTTTGATTCTGCCGCGACCAACTGTGCTGATAATACATTTGAGCTTGCTGGTGAAACTCGCGATACACTTGAAGCTGTCAGTTATCGTGAAGAAGTTCCATTCGCGATGGACGCTCCATTTCAATACATCCAAGAGCGCGATGATTTCGAAAACTATTGTTATCGAGAGTTGCGATACTCTACGTGTGAAAGTTGGGCAGAAAATCGCTGGAATGATACTTGGAGTAAGGAACGAAACGACCTAAGTTATGTAAATGCAAAAGCGTTTGTAGAAGGTGGTGATGCTTTTGAGACTCGTAATACGGTAATCAATTCTCTAGATGATGATGCTAAACCAGTGGGAATTAAATCTGAAGGTGACATTCGCAATAATGCACTGTTTACGACAACAGCTGCGCCTGCCGGAAGTTCAGAAACTCGTGCTTGGAAAGCGATAACGGTAAGCGGTACTGTTTATAACGTAGGTAGTGTATCTACGGAAGGGCCTAAAACAGGCACATCGGATACAACATTTAGTTCAAAAGCAGCAATCTGGGATGGAACTGATACAAAGGAAATCGATTGGGTTAGAGGTGGCAACGCCCAACAAGGTGACTACTTTGCCCAAGGCAGCATGCGGTCAATTGTAATTGATACGTCAAACTCTGTTTTTTATGGTGTAGGCTATAACACAGTTGATGGCAGTGGCGATCTTCAAGACATGAATGCTAGTGTCTTTGTGAGTGACTCATTAGATATTTCAGGTTCCTGGACAACGAAAGTTATTAGTGGTGCTGAAGTCAAATCTGGGTCATCTAACGATGATGCGAAATACAGTAACTCTGTAGCGACCGATATCAACGATAACTTGTTTGCTGTTGGCTATGCCAAGCGTAACGGTTATGTGCCAGAGAGTGGCAGCGCAGGCAATAAGATCTTTGTTGTTGAAAATGCAGCAGAACCTGAAGCAGACTTTTTGACTGGTGGTATCTTCTTTGGCGGCTCTAGCGGTGAAGCTAAAGCGGTAAACAACTTCAATGAGTTTGTTGGTCAGATCGATGCGGAAACGACTCGTGAAGTAGACGGAAGTGAGCGTAGACACAGAGGCTTTATCTACCCGTACAATGTTGATTCCTCTATAGATGAGCGTCGTGTAGACATCTTTAACGGCCAAGCTTGGTGGTTAGATGATCTAACAAATGACGGCAACGTGTCTGGAGAGAACAACAAGTTTCGAATTATTGATGCTACTGACATTAATGATGCTGGTGTAATCTCAGCAACAGCTATCAAGTGTATGATTGACACAAATGGAGATGGTAGAGGAGACAAGGAACAAGCCTACGATACAACGTCTCACAACTCATATTGTGCAGGCGCGTCATCTAACGCGGTAGAAGAGGTTGTAGCGGTTAAGCTTGTACCTATTGCAGGTGCAACGCAAGCTAATATCCAAACTCGAAGTGCCGACTCAGAGAAGGTTGATCGTCAAGGTGGTAGCCTAGGTTGGTTAACTTTGACTGTGCTTGGTCTGTTAGGGTTCCGCAGAAAATTTAAATAATTTTACCTCTTGAGCCCGAGTTCACAATTCTGAACTCGGGCTTTTTTTCGCCTTGAGAAAAGTGAAAATTTGATCGATTCTTAAAGCTGGAGTCACAAAAACTCCGCAAAGTTGTAATCATTGTATGTTAGTAAATGGAACACCCGTATGAGGACTGCACTATGAAGAGACAAAAGCGTGATCGACTAGAACGAGCACAATCTCAAGGTTACAAGGCTGGTTTAAATGGACGGTCGCAAGAAGCTTGCCCATATAGCCAAATGGATTCTCGGTCTTATTGGTTAGGTGGATGGCGTGACGCCAAAGATGACAAGCAATCAGGTCTCTATAAGTAGATAGGGCACAAAGAATTAAAGGTCAGGGCTCCATTGACTGTTGATTACAACGGCTGGAGCCTTGTTAGTTTCAGAAGAGTGCTAATCCCCAGAGCTATAAAGTTATTATAATCTCGCTATTATAAGAGGGGCTTGCTGGTGGATTTAACCTATTCCAAGCTTAGTTCTGAATACCTTAATGCACTATAACTAAATTTATTGGAATGAAAATAAAGCAGCCATGGGCTGCTTTACTAAAAATCTAACTATTAGATTAGAATGCTGACGTATCTTGGAAAAGGCCAACTTTCAAATCTTTAGCAACGTAGATCTCTTTACCATCAACAAGTACGCGACCATCCGCAAGGCCCATAACTAGACGACGGTTAACAACACGCTTCATGTGGATCTCGTAAGTTACTTTTTTCGCTGTTGGCAGAATTTGACCAGTGAATTTCACTTCGCCAACCCCTAGAGCACGGCCTTTACCTTCGCCGCCAACCCAACCAAGGTAGAAACCAACTAGCTGCCACATTGCGTCAAGGCCTAGACAACCAGGCATTACTGGGTCACCCGGGAAGTGACAATCGAAGAACCATAGGTCAGGAGTAATATCCAGCTCAGCAAGAACTAAACCTTTACCGTAATCACCTTCAGTTTCAGACATCTTAGTGATGCGATCCATCATTAGCATGTTCGGTGCTGGTAGTTGAGGGCCTTGTGGCCATAGTTCGCCTTGGCTTGATGCTAGAAGCTCTTCGCGAGTGTAAGAATCACGTTTGTTTTGCATTATCAATTACTCCGATTTTTGATAGGTGCATATTAGTGAACAGGTGTACGCTAAACAAGTCCGATCAGTACTAGACAAACCAGTTTTTAATGCGTCCAACGATTCCAATAGGGTGCTCATGTCTTTCAAAGTTTTCAATACGTTCCGCGATTTTGCTCAGAACGCTTTCTTGTTCATCGTCTCTAAATGGTTTGTTCATAATGAGAGGAATTGCTTCGTCTACATTAGACACAGACCAAATATGGAATTCTTCATTCTTAATGCTTTCAATAAGGTCAGGCTTTAGTGCGAGGTGTCTTAAATTCGATCTAGGAAGGATCACGCCTTGTTCGCCAGTTAAGCCGTTGTGCTTACACACATGGTAGAAGCCTTCGATTTTCTCGTTTAGCCCGCCAACAGCCTGTACACGACCAAATTGGTCTACTGCACCAGTAACCGCTATTTGTTGATTGATAGGGTATTCAGACAAAGCACTCACCAGAGAGCAAAGTTCCGCTAGAGAAGCACTATCGCCATCGACTTCGCAGTACGATTGCTCAAACACAACAGAAGCGGCGTATGGCAAAGGGTCTTCAAGGTTTAGTGCACTGCTCACAAATGCTTGCATGATCATCATACCTTTAGCATGAAGATTACCACCCAGTTCGGCTTTACGCTCAACGTCAGCAATGTCACCATCACCAAAGTGAATAACGCAGGAAATTCGAGCAGGTTCACCATAAGAGATCGGGTGTCCGGGAACATCGATAACCGTCAGACCATTAACTTGACCAACTTGTTCGCCCTCGGTTTCGATAATGACTTGGCCATCTCGAATATCATCAAGAGCGCGTTCTGGTAGGTAAGATTCACGGTTATATTTGTGCTGTTGAGCTTGTTGGATATGGTGAATATCAATCTCACCATTGTCGGCTTCAATCAGAGCTTCGTTCAATAACGCATTGTGCCAAATAGGGCATAATGGAATATAGCTCTGATCTTCAGTCTCTCTTGCTCCGGCAGTAAGAATGCCCGTCAACGCTTGTTGCGTGATGGTTGGCAATTTATAGCGTTGTTGAAGCCACTTTAGGTAACCAAGATATTGAGTCAAAGTCTCTTCAGAGAGCTTGATGTCTTGTTCAATTTCGCTAAATAGGCAAAAACCGGTTTGAATATCGCTGTCCAGGTAATCAAGGTCACCTAGTTGAGCTCTGTCTCCAACCACAATCAACTTAATGTTGTAAGTCAAAGGCAAAGTCGGGGATTGGTTCAAGTGCTCTGGATTACTGCTGATTGGTTCTACGGCTTCACCAAGCAGTGCTGATTTAAGCAGTAACCAGCTTCCTGGGTTGGCCAAGATCAAGTTTGCTGAAACGATCAGATAGCCGTTGTTTGCTCTAGCCAGTAGGCCGGGCTTTGTCGCTACAACCTTACCGTCTTTTGACTGAACTTGGTCAAACAGAGAGACAGCATTTAAAGACTCAGTTTTTATAACCGGTAGAGTGTGATCATCTAAAGCAGTGACTAGAGATTCAACAATCATTTGACGATAGATCGAATTGTCTGGAGCGTTTACAAGTAAAACACGCGAAAGGTTAGACAAACGGACAAAGCGGGTTAACGCATCTTTGAATCTATGTTGAATATCTGAAAACGGGAAAGGCGAGATGTCAGGGAATTGCTCTAATTGAGCGCTATATTCGTCGTACTGAGGCGTAACATGTCGCCAATCTACTTGAGTCATTTAAGTTTCTGATTATGATAATGAGATAGGGAGTATATAGAAAAACCGATCTCGCTTGTAGCTCTATGTTGTAGTTACTAATCACTAAGCTAATATAAGTATGATCTTGGTCTATTCTTTCAAGATCATAATTGTTAAATAGCCTATTTTGGGTTACGCTGTCACTAGGATTAACTCTCGAGATTAGACATGAAATATCAGCAACTTGAAAACTTGGAATGTGGTTGGAAATGGAACTATCTGGTCAAAAAATGGAAAGAAGGCGAGTCGATCACCTGCCACATAGATTCAAGTGAATCTGACGTTGCTGTTAAAGCCTTATTGAAGCTTGAACACCAACCTACAGGTGTCCTTGAGTGGATATCTAACAACATGTCTCCTGAGCTCGATAACAAGCTTAAACAAGCGATCAGAGCTAAGCGAAAACGCCACTTCAATGCTGAACAAATTCATACAAAGAAGAAATCAATCGACCTTGATTACCGTGTATGGGAAAAGCTATCTCAACGTGCGAACGAGCTAGGTTGTACGCTCTCAGATGCCATCGAGTATTTGGTTAGCGAAGCGTCTCGTAGTGAGCAGGCCAGCAAGACGGTGACTAGCCTCAAAGAAGACTTAAGCAAGCTCCTTTCTGACGATAAATAACCATCAACAGTAGTGGTGACATTATGATGTACGTAATCTTAATCGGTGCGGTATTAGTTTTTTGGTTAGTAGCAGTCGACCGACCGGTATTGAAAATTAAATTTAGCGACGGGGCGATCGAACAAGTTAAAGGGCATCTTCCACCGAGCTTTAAGCACAACCTTCAAGAGATTGGTCATAACAATACCTTTAAAGGCGAGCTAAAAGTGTATGCAAAACGTTCTGGCTACAATCTCAAGTTCACTAAAGATGTTCCTAAAAACGTACAGCAACGTATTCGTAACGTGTTCCCGCATAATGGTTTTAAGTCTAAAGGCTCAAAGAAAGCGTAATCGTTGAGAGTTACGTGTTAGCTGGTCAATCCTCATACTAAGTTAATCCTTCATTTTCCTTAAATCTCCGCATACTGTTCTCACCTTCAACAAAGAGAGAGCAGTATGAGATATCTAGTATTCCTATTGTGTTTTTTATCCCCAGTCGCTTTTCCCGACGATGCATTGGTTAATCCTGTAGCTAAAAAGATAAAAGTCACCGTCATGAAAGGGCTCAACAAGAGTAATGTTGATTTCGAGGGTTATTGCGATCTGATGATTGAGATGAAGCACTCTAAAGGTTACGCAAGAATCAAAAAGGTGAGAACGTCTGGAGATCGTAAAGTTTGCAAGCAGGCGAAAAAACATCTACCGACGAAGAAAAGGTTCAAATACAGCTTTCCAGAAAAGTATATCCGGCTACATATCACACATTAGCTACTCTCTACGCACTATAACTAAATATCCTTAATTTTATTGAAACAATTTCGTGAACCAATCTCTAATTTCTATTAATATTAGTTTTGTTATAAAGGCAGGATATGCCGATACAAGAGCATTTACGGCAAAGGAAAGTCACGGTTGTTGTTAGCAAATAAAAGTTATACCCCTGAAGTAGTTGAGATCTCAAGGAAGGTCTCAATCAATGTTGAAGCTCGCTTTAATCGATGGTTAATCTCACCTGAATATAAGCTCGCACAATCTACAGTAGACACGTTACTAAGTTTGGAAAATAGGTATTGTGATAGTGTCATATTTGATGAATCTGACCGCATATCTCACAATCAACGTATTTTATTGCGCTGCGAGCAGGATAGAGTTAATGCTCATCGTGAGAAAGTCGACGCGAAGCAACAAACCTTACGATACGTTATTGATGATGTCAGCAATGCCGCTTCTGCGCTAATGCTTGAGAAGCTTCAAGGTACCTTAATAAGTTCGTTGTTTTCAGACTTACCCGATTACAATCAGTTCGCTAGTGTTGCATATTCGCCATCTTTAAACTTTTCCAAACTCCATGAAATATCCGCGAAAAGTAGGCCATTGAGCTCAAGTTTAATCGAGTTTGTTTCCAATCAAGAGTTTGCAGAGAAATATGGAAAGAAATCTAAGGTAATTCTCGATCCAAAAGTTGCAGCACGACAAATAGGAATAGAAAATTGTCGTTTATTGTTCCCATTGTTAATGAGTCAACAGCTGATTAAGTGGAATGATGGCAACATTAAACACATCACACCTAAGGTTTGGCAACACTTGGTCGTGACGTCAAATGCGACTCGAATTCGACTTCAAGAAACGTCGGTTAAAGATCCTAACGTAGGCATTTTACTTGGCGTGTTGAGAGTTCTGCCTTTGTTTTTAATTTGTAACCACTTTTCTTCAACATTTGAAGACGCATTGGTAAAAACGATGCTTGGTTATCGTGAAGCAAGTGACAAGCATGACGAATATTATGCTTGTACTGAGGTGATGCCAAACACACAGTTTCTTGAATCAATGGTCGAGCAGCTAGAGCTTAAGCTATTAAAAAATCTCGTTGAATTTATCGATTGGAGCCCTGGAAATCAGTTCATCAAGAGGGCACTTCTAGAGGAAGTGAATGACATTCCAGTACTTGAGCGAACGGTTTATGGTGCAGCTTTGGTTCAAGGTAGAAAATATTCTGTTTTCGAGGCGTTAGATAATAGTGAACTATTTAACGTTAAGCACCGACCTTATTGGTTTTCAACTGTTCAAATGTCTATCGCGACGATTGAGCAGATGCAAGATAGAGTACTGGGAAAGCTTACGGTGAACATGTAGTAAAGAGAGAGTCGCATTTATGTGGCTCTCTTTTTTGTTGCGCTGTAACTTTATGTGAATATCTGGTTCTGCCGCTAGACAGTAGGATTAGACTCTACTTAACTGACCACTTCGAAGGTAAACGACTCTTGCTTTGCTATTGCGTGTTTAACAGGGATACCAAGGCGCTGGCAAGTCATCAGAACTTTTAACTTCCTGTCGGCAGGAGCGTGCTCTGACAGAATCACCGAACTTAGGCACTCTCTATTAAGGTAGAGTTTATTTCCGATCATCTCGTCATCAGGTAATACCCAGCGGTATTCCTTTTCATAGCGCCAATTAGAATGCTTAATTTTGAATATCTCAGCTCCCAGTCTTGATGTTTGTAAACCACGTAACGATGCCGGGCGGAACATATTCGGTTCGTCTTCATACTGGACTTCAAAACAGTTGAGATTGACCTCGCCGTTATAGCAGTTGAGATCATACTCGATACACATGCCTTTAAAGTTGTCACCATACTGGGACCATAGTATTGGGTGGTCGCTCGACTGAGAGAAACACATGATCTTAAAGTTTTGTTGAAGCTCTTTGTTGAATACGTGGTTAGATTCAAAAGGGTTATTAAAAGTTTTAGCGTAATCAAACCACAACGAACACTCGGAAATAGATTGTATGTTTCTGTCGTGGAGCGATCTGAACTTATAAAGTTTAGGCAACATATCAAACACCTAGTTTACAAAATTGCCTGATGTTAACACTTTAATTTATTTTTAAGGATTGAATGCATAGCATTTGATTGCTTAATCACCAAATTTATTCATATAACTGTTTGATAGATCAAAATTTAAACACGAAATAGTAGCCTGTTAAAGTGGTTTATTTTGCGTTAGGACAAAGCTTTCAAGTTGTAACTTTTTACAGAAGATACAACGTAACTTTATTTATGGTTGAATTGAATTGAATTGAATTGTCAAAGTAGAGGTCGAGTAGGGAAATAGGTGATAAAAATTAAAGCCGAGCTTTAAAAGGACGGCTTTAGTAGTATTGAGCCTACGAGTGAATCAAGTTTAGAAGTGGTACCTTGCACCTAGGTAAGCGGTTTGAGGTGACACATCGATGGATTCAATTTCAACGTTTGCATAGCGGTAACCAATATGGATATCGATGTTGTCTGTTACCATCGCACCAAGCTCAGCACCAACTTGGTAGGCTGCTTCAGACTTAGAGTCTGATACTCCAAAAGCTTTCGCTTCCATATCCATAGAGCCAACACCGGCTAATAAAGATACATACAGATCTAATACGTCACCTTCAACAATAAACTTTGGTTTAATGTTTACGAAGAAAGCATGGCCTTCAATATCCATTAAGTCGTTATAGCTAACTTTTCCGATTTTTCGGTACTCGGCTTCTAGCCCTAGTTTAACGACATCGTGCGTATTGAATTCGTAGCCTCCAACCAAGTTATAGCTAAAGTCTGATAGATCAGATGAATCTTCAATAGCGTTGCCACGATATTCTAATTCAGTTTCATTATAAAAGCCGATATCAACACCAGCATAAAAATGACCATGCTCTCTAGGTGAGTTTTCGTTTTCACTAGCAAGCGCCTGCGAGCTGATGCCAAAAAAAGCGGTGAATAGCGATAGGGCGATTGTACTGATTTTCATGTAAAGCCTTCTAAGATAATAAGTTATTCAGTTCCAGAATATGTTAACAAACAAAAGATACTCTAACTAATTGAGAAGTAGCCTAAAGATCTGATTTTAAAGACTTGTTGGTAATAGAAGTGTCATTATCGCAGTTATAAGACAAGTTAATATAGTCCAGACAGAGGTTAATAGAATTTATGTTGCACTGTAACTTACGATTAGCCAAGTCGTTTAGAGAAGTTCGTTTTGGATGGCAACGCAGTTTGGTAACAATGACCATTGGGCATCAGAAAATTCAACGAGTACGGATGTTACTGATGACGTTGATAGTTGATTCAATTTGGTGAAGAACAAGCCAACATAGGTAAACAAGACTAGATGATTCGGGAGTTCGCTTGGTCTTTTGGGACCGTTAAATCTAGCGAACAAGAGTAACCAAGTCTTTTCAGTTTATTGGTAGTACGGACAATAGACCGAGAGTTAGTGGAAGCGTTAATCATCTAGGTTCTTTTGGTAAGCAAAATCAGGGTAATAGCTTTTAACACTCAACCAGCAGAGACTCTGGACTAACTTTGGAGAGGCATCCGTAATTAGAAGTCTTAATTAAGTTTGAGCAGACATGTGATAAAGCCATCACGATTTGATTCAATTAACGCGGAGTCAAAGCCATAAAGTAAATAGATAGATTCATGCGGCGCTGTACGTGAAATCTACTGGTAATAAGGCTACGAACACTCTCAGATTTCAATCTCCCTAAGTGCGTATTATGTATATTATGTTAAATGGCGTTTGGTATTTATAAGGCAGGTATCCTTGTTTGATGCCCTGCCTCTTGTTTATCTACCAAATCGATGTTCTATTTAACAGTAAGGCTATTTACCATAAAATACCTAATAAACATATTTCCTAATCTTCGATTAAGAATACGTTTATTAGACTTCAAGCATTAATCGATCAATTGCTTCTGTGATCTCTTTAGTTCTTACTGGCTTGGTCACAAAATCATTCATGCCGACATCCAAGCACGAACATTTGTCTTCTACTGATGTGTGTGCTGTTAGCGCAACGATTGGTGTTTTGATGTTTGCGTCTCTCATGTATTTGGTTGTGGTTAATCCATCCATGACCGGCATCGACACATCCATTAAGATAATGTCTATTGAATCGTTGCCTCTTTCAATAAAGCCAATCGCTTCTTCACCATTACTTGCGATGAAAACCTCGTGGCCTTGTCTTGTAAGGATTAACTTTATCACCATTTGATTCGTTGGATTGTCTTCGACAACTAACACTGAATAACGGCTTCTTAACTCTCGTGAAGATTCGTCTTCTTTGTTAGCCAGATTATTCGTAACTCTAGTAAGCACTGGCAACTGTACTTCGAATTTGGAGCCTTTTTCAGGCTCACTCTCTACCGATATGCGCCCGCGCATCAGTTCAACCAGCCTTTTAGTGATGGCCAAGCCTAAACCTGTGCCACCAAATCTACGTGTGATTGTGCTATCAGCTTGCACAAATGGACTGAACAGCGACGAAAGTTGTTGCGAGCTAATGCCAATCCCTGTGTCTTCCACCGTTATATAGAAAGAGCTCTGCTGGTACTTTATAGAAACATGTACATGCCCACGCTCAGTGAACTTAATCGCGTTACCGATCAAATTAAATAGGATCTGTGCCAAGCGACTTGGGTCGATGTAATGAAGTTCACCTTCAGGGATATCGCTGGATATTGTTAGCGCCAAACCTTTATCGTCTGCTGTCTTCTTTTGTTCAGACAATACAAAAGTTACAGTGTCTCTTACATTGCTCCATTGAGGTGCTAGTGAGAAACATCCAGATTCAATCTTAGAAAAATCCAATACGTCACTGATAATTGACAATAAAAGCTCAGATGATGTGCTCATATTAAGTAGTATAGACTGTTGCTCTTCGTTCAGTGATGTGGATTTTAGGGCGTCTATCAAGCCAATGATGGCATTTAGCGGTGTTCTTAATTCATGACTCATCATTGCTAAGAATTCAGACTTGGCCTTGTTGGCTCTTTCCGCGTCTTTTCTTGCTGTGACAAGCTCTGCTGTGCGCTCTCGGACGGTTGCTTCAAGCTTTTCTTTGTTCTCAATATCGAAAACAGCACGCTCTATCAACGGTCGGAAACGGTTTAGTGTGGCCTTGGTTTCAATACTAAAGTGCTTGGTATTTGAGTGGATAAAGATGATGACAGATTGTGTTAGCCCGCTATCTATACCAGTAATCAGAACGGAGTTGATTTGGTCGAGAACAATGGGATGCAGGGAGTTAAATTCCCCAAGAGACTTGGGTTCGAATAGGATGGCGCATTCACCATTGATGACTCGCGATAGCTTGCCACAATCGCTCCAATTCATCTGTTCGAAGACTTTGTTATTACTTAGCAGGGTTTTGAAACTGCCTTCGTTCCCTACCCTTGATACCACGATAAAGTCGTCAAACTTAATGTATTTTTTGAGCACGAACTCAAGACTGGAGAATATCTCAGATATGTTACTTGCCTTACTGATCGCAGAGATGGTTGATAAGATCACCCTGTTCTCTTCAGCCAGTTTTCGCTCACGGGCTTTTAGTTTTTGCAGTTCAATACGTGCTTCTTGCAGCGCTTCTTGACCTTCAGAACCCATTATTTTTTCAACCTATAAAACGTTGCAGACGATACCATTAAATTCCCGTGTGCATTCTCACCACCAGAGAGCCTGCCTTGCTCACCAAACGTGAATGGACATATGTACGGAAGCCCATTAAGTGCTTGATTTATTTGTTCGAAAACCTCATCCATATCTTGTTTAAGATTGAGCATTGGGCCGGCACAAAAGATATTGATCGCCCCTAGTTTCTCTTCAAGATCCATGTCGTTGTAGTATGAGGATTGAATGATATTAGCGGCGCGGCTAATCAACTGCTGCTTAGAACCTTGCATCAAGTAGATGGTGTCACCTTCACTGATGTCTGTGAATAGCTCAATCCCATTACACTCCGTCTCTCTGATCGAATGAGACAATTTGAAATATGGGTAATCGTAAGAAGAGCCGACTTTCCTGCCTAATGGGTAGACTGACGACTTTTCGAATATGTAGCCATCATCACTGCCACCTAAGTGGAAATCAGTCCATTCGTTGTAAACAGTGACGGCTGGCCTGTGGTCTATCTCCAACAATATTCGGTTTCTTACTTTTGTCACGGTGCCTGAATAGCGCGTAGGTGTGTGACCGGCGCTGAAAGAGGAGTAGATGGACTGAGACGCAAACACTACCGTTAAAGATACGCCATTTATCGACAGCGACTCTTCGGTGAAGATGCTCCAATTTCCGGAAACCTGATTGTCTGCAGCACTGCCACCAATAATTGGCACTTCAGTACCAAATTTCTTATCGATCGCCGCCATCACCTTTTCTTCGTTACCCGGCGTGGAATGCAGCAAGATAAGATCAGGAATTTCACCTTCTCGGTTGGCGTTCTTGAGTGCTTTGTCGATCGCGCTGAAGGTACTGCGGTCTATAGAGTCGCTGAAATGTTCGATTCCCGTACCATAGGCGTTGATCCCCGAGTCGTAAATAATGAGGACGCCAATGACTGGACCAGAATGAAAACCAGTTTCGGTCATAATGCCGTGACAAGTGGTACAGCCATGTATGGGAGTGTTAGGGAGAGCATCTACGAAATATCTCTGCACAGCGAGTGTCGAATACTCTTCTGTGCAGTAGCAAATAAGACAAGCAATATCGTCAGGTTTTTCCACCCCGCTGAGCAACTCATCTACTGCGATTTTATCGTCTAGGGAGTAAGAGACTTTTGATAGAAATTTCATAGATTCTGGGTAACTTTATTAATGCTCTCTTTATAACACTTTAATGCATTGTGTTTCACTGATTTGGTACATGTTTCTATCAAAAGAACCGAGGTGTGCCCCAGTTTTCTCTCTGTTACTCCTTAGAAAGGTTTACAGAATACGTGCTTATCTGTTGTGGAAATGTAACCGTTATTGATGAGGTCTTATCACTAGTTTGTAACAGCCAATTTGATGGTCCTTTTTCTTCCAGAATTCCGCTTTCATTATAGTTAATGATAAATTTGCCAGTTTTAGATGTTTCGATCGAATACCCTAGATTATTGCTTGAAACTGAAACATTATGATTATCAATACCAAATTTACAAGGTTTTGGAACTATACAGTTTACTGTTTCGTTATTATCGTATGTTACTGTTCTCCAAGTAAATGCAGCTATTAAAACAACCAACATGACGATAATTTGAACAAGCCTGCCTTTTGTTAGCTTTTGTGCCGCCATTATAATCTTTACTCCTTGTTACAAAGTTCAAAGTTTTTAAATAAAAATCCAATTCCAGACCAAGCGTAAGGTTACTACTCTGTCATTGATTTGTTAATTCAAGTATAGTGTCGCGTTGAAAATGCCACTTTTTTTTAAAATCAGCAAGTGGAAATAAAGCCCTGAATAGGCTGAATTTCCTTTTCTAATTTGGGTGGCATTACGACGTGAGTCGTGTTGGAAGTAAAGTGTAGTAAATAAGAAATTGGAAGCATGCAAATGAGCCAAGAAAAGCAGCTTGAACAAAACTACAACTATACGGTCGTCCGTCAATTTACCCTAGTTACAATTTTGTGGGGTATTGTCGGTATGGGCGTTGGTGTTTTGATTGCCGCTCAATTAGTTTGGCCACAGCTAAACTTTGATACGCCGTGGTTGACGTACAGTCGTTTACGTCCCCTGCATACTAATGCGGTTATTTTTGCGTTCGGTACAAGTGCGCTGTTTGCAACATCATATTATGTTGTACAACGTACCTGTCAGACGCGTCTCTTTGGTGGCCCTCTCGTAGCCTTTACCTTTTGGGGTTGGCAAGCGATTATCCTGTCCGCTGCAATTACTTTACCGTTAGGTTTAACCTCTGGTAAAGAATACGCAGAACTTGAATGGCCAATCGATATTGCTATTACTCTTGTGTGGGTAGCTTATGCGGTCGTGTTCTTCGGAACCATGATTAAACGTAAGACATCGCACATTTACGTAGCAAACTGGTTCTTCGGAGCCTTCATCATCACGGTTGCCGTGTTGCACATCGTTAACAGCCTTGCTGTTCCTGTATCTGCGTTTAAATCGTACTCGATTTATTCCGGAGCGATCGATGCAATGGTGCAATGGTGGTACGGACACAATGCGGTAGGCTTCCTATTGACAGCTGGTTTCCTAGGTATGATGTACTACTTCGTTCCTAAACAAGCTGGTCGCCCTGTTTACTCTTACCGTTTGTCGATTGTTCACTTCTGGGCTCTCGTGTCTCTGTATATCTGGGCTGGTCCTCACCACCTACACTACACTGCACTTCCTGACTGGACTCAATCTCTAGGTATGGTTATGTCTTTGGTTCTGTTTGCTCCATCTTGGGGTGGCATGATCAACGGTATTATGACTCTATCTGGTGCGTGGCATAAGCTTCGCTACGACCCAATCCTACGTTTCCTAATCGTTTCTCTATCATTCTACGGCATGTCGACTTTCGAAGGCCCAATGATGGCAATCAAAACGGTTAACGCACTATCTCACTACACGGACTGGACTATTGGTCACGTTCACTCTGGTGCGTTAGGTTGGGTTGCAATGGTTTCTATCGGTTCGGTTTACCACTTAGTTCCTAAACTATTTGGTCAAGAGCGTATGTACTCTGTATCTCTAATCAATGTTCACTTCTGGTTGGCAACGATTGGTACGGTTTTCTACATTGTTGCAATGTGGATCTCTGGCGTGATGCAAGGTCTGATGTGGCGTGCAGTTAACTCTGACGGTACATTAACTTACAGCTTCGTTGAATCTGTAGAAGCGTCTTACCCGTTCTACTTTGTACGTTTCTTAGGTGGTTTCATCTTCCTATCAGGTATGTTCTTAATGGCATACAACACGTACAAAACTGTTTCTGCACCTAAAGATAGCCTTAAAGCTATCCCTCAACCGGCTTAAGGAGATTTAGAATGAGCTCAAATTCAAATAATCGCCATGAGTTGGTAGAGAAGAACGTTGGCCTACTAGCGATTCTTATCGTTATTGCTATCAGTTTTGGTGCTTTAGTAGAAATTACCCCGCTTATTTTCCAAAAGCAGACTACTGAACCTGTAGAAAATCTACGTGTTTACTCTGCTCTGGAAATGGAAGGTCGTGATATCTACATTCGCGAAGGTTGTAACGTATGTCACAGCCAAATGATTCGTCCTTTCCGCTCTGAAACTGAACGTTACGGTCACTACTCTGTAGCTGGCGAAAGCGTTTGGGAACACCCATTCCTATGGGGTTCTAAGCGTACTGGTCCTGATCTAGCGCGTGTTGGTGATCGTTACTCTGATGAGTGGCACCGCGTTCACCTTATCGACCCTCGTGAACTTGTTCCTGAATCAAACATGCCTGGTTTCCCATGGCTTGCTGAGAATGTACTTGATGGCAAATTGACTAAACAGAAGCTTGAAATCTTCCGTAATCAATTTGGTGTTCCTTACACAGACGAACAAATTGCTAACGCTAAACAAGATGTTGAAGGAAAAACAGAGATGGATGCAATCATCGCTTACCTTCAATCGCTTGGCCACGCAATGAAATAAGGAATAATTATGGACATTATTACATTTCAAAGTGTTTGGACTGTTACTGTTTTTGCTTGTTTCATCGGCATCGTTTGGTGGGCTTTCGGTAAAAATCGTAAGTCGCGCTTCGACGAAGATGCAAACCTAGTGTTCGCTGATGAAGCACCTGCGAAAGATAAAAATCAAGGAGTGACGAAGTAATGAGTACATTCTGGAGTATTTGGGTAACAGTAATCACAATCGGTACATTGATTGGCTGTGCAGCCTTACTTCGTTGGTGTTCCAACGATAAAACAGGTGTAGAAGAAGGTCAGGATATGGGCCATGAATACGATGGTATTCGTGAGCTTAATAACCCACTACCTAAATGGTGGACATACCTTTTCGTGAGCACAATTGTGTTTGCGGCTGTTTATCTAGCTCTATACCCAGGCCTTGGCAACTTTAAAGGTCTACTAGGTTGGACGAGCTCAAACCAAACAGTTCGTAGCGTAGAAGAGTCTCGCTCTGCAATCGCTGCTGCGCAAGCAAACAAACAGTTAGACGCATACGCGAAAGAGCTTGATGATGCAGACACCTACTTTGGTGAAGCATTCAGAAAGCTAGCTCACGACGAAAATGGTCTACGTTCTGTCCCTGACATTGCATCAGATGCTGATGCAATCAAAGTGGGCCAACGCTTGTTCCTACAAAACTGTTCGCAGTGTCACGGCTCTGATGCACGTGGTCAGAAAGGTTTCCCGAACCTAACTGATGACGCATGGCTATATGGTGGTGAACCACAAGCTATCGTGACTACCATCATGCATGGTCGTGTCGGTCAAATGCCAGGTTGGAAAGACGCTCTTGGCGAAGAAGGCGTAAAAGAAGTAGTTAGCTACACGCTTAGCCTTTCTGGTCGTAGCGTAAACGCACGTGAAGCAGAGGCAGGTAAAGCTCGCTTTGTAGTGTGTGCAGCGTGTCACGGTACTGATGGTAAGGGTAACCCTGCTGTTGGCGCACCTGACTTGACTGACCGCGACTGGCTATTCGGCGATTCTCGCGCTGATGTGACGGAAACAGTCATGTACGGACGTTCTGGTGTAATGCCGGCTTGGAAGGACATCCTCGGTGAGGATAAGGTTCAGCTCGTCTCTGCCTACGTCTGGAGCCTCAGCAACTCAGATAAAGAGTAACATAATAATAACAGCCCCTTCTTAAGGGGCTGTCTTTCTTTTACAGTTATAACCTTAAGTGTTTGTAAAAATTAGTTTTATTTCATTGTATATATTGAGAATAATAATATGGAACAACCTTGGTATAAGCAGTTTTGGCCGTGGTTTTTGATCTTCCTAACCGTTGGCGTTTCTATGCTAACATTGGTTCGAGTCGCGATACTTACCAACCATTCAGTTAACGTTGTCACTGAAGATTACTATAAAAAAGGTAAAGGTATTAATGTCGACATTTCAAAAGTAAATGTTGCTAAAGAGCTTGGCCTATCAGCTTCAGTTAGCGAGAAAGGTAACTCAGTTATCATTACCCTAGACAAAGGCAAGCTAGACCACTTCCCTGCTATTAGCGCAATGTTCGTGCACCGTACGCTGCCTGACCGTGATTTTACTCAGCTACTGACCGCTGATGCGAGAGGCAACTACACGTTGACTCTGGACCAGGAAATGCAAGGTCCATGGTTTATCGAGCTTTCTCCGCATGATTCTGAATGGTTAGTGCAAGGTCGCATGAACTTCCCTATTGATACTCCTACTCAACTAACGAACTAAAGCTTATGTGTGAATCCTGTTATCACTGCGGTGAAGATGTACCAGCGGAAACGGATTTTAAAGTAGAAATCTTAGGATCGGTGCGACCTATGTGTTGTCCGGGTTGCGAAACCGTAGCCCAGACAATCGTTGATAGCGGTTTGGTCTCTTACTACCAATATCGTACCGCTCCAGCTGAAAAAGCGGATCTCGTGCCAGAGCAACTTCTGGCACTCAGTCATTACGACAACGAAGATGTTCAATTGGAGTTCGTCCGTAACTCTGAAAACACCTCTGAAGTGACATTGTCACTAGAAGGTGTCTCTTGTGCTGCTTGTGCATGGCTTATTGAGAAGCAAGTCTCTTCAAAGTTAGGGGTTGTTAGTATTCGTGTTAATACCACGACTAACCGCGCCCTGCTCAGTTGGGACAACACTCAGACAAAACTGAGCGAGCTGTTGTCTGCAATCCATACCTTAGGCTACAAAGCCGCACCATTCGAGGCTGATCAACAAGAAGCCGCCTATCATCGTTCGATGAAGAATTATCTCTATCGTCTTGGTATTGCTGGTTTAGCAACCATGCAGGTCATGATGCTGGCTGTGGCGCTTTATCTTGAAGTCTTTGGTAACCTTGAGCCCGAATTCAAAAGCTACTTCCGTTGGGTGAGCTTAATCTTTGCAACACCGGTTCTGCTCTACTCTGCATTGCCTTTCTATATCAACGCGTGGCGTAGCCTCAAAGGTCGAACATTGGGTATGGATGTGCCTGTGTCGATAGCTCTGTTGTTTGCCTATGTTGCAAGTTTGGTCGCAACGGTGACAGAGAAAGGTGAAGTCTTCTTCGAATCTATCTCGATGTTTACCTTCTTCCTACTGCTTGGTCGTTTCCTTGAAATGCGCGCTCGTCGTAAAGCAGCAGCTGCTAGTGGTAACCTGCTTAAGCTCGTTCCTGCTATGGCAACAACGTTAGATGGCGAACAAGTTCCGGTAAAAACCTTAAAAGTTGGCGACCAAATTCGCGTTCTACCGGGTGAACACATTCCTGCCGATGGCAAAGTATTGTCTGGCAGAGTTCATATCGATGAATCGATGCTGACTGGCGAATCTATCCATGTGGTCAAAAACGAAGGTGATACCGTCTTTGCTGGCACATTGAATGGTGATGAATCATTTGAATTGGAAGTGATGACGTCAAAAGCGGATTCGGTGATTTCCAACATCGTTCGCCTGCAAGACGAAGCACAACTGTCTAAACCTCGCATTGCAGAAATTGCCGATGTGGTAGCGCGATACTTTGTTGCGGTGATCTTAATCATCTCATTCGGTACTTGGTTTTACTGGCACCAAACACGACCAGAAGACGCTTTCTGGATCATGCTTTCGGTATTGGTAGCAACGTGTCCTTGTGCTCTGTCACTGGCAACACCGACGGCGATTACCTGTTCCACTTCTCGCATGGGTAACTTCGGTATTTTGCTGCGCAAAGGCCACGTATTCGAAACCTTGTGCAAAGTAAATCACTTGATCATCGATAAAACAGGCACATTGACTGAGGGTGATATTCGTATCAGCCAAGTTGAAACCTTCGCTGAGCTTGATAAAGACACCTGTCTCAAAGTAGCAGCGAGCCTGGAGCAACACGCTAACCACCCTATCGCTAAAGCGTTTAAGACTCATCTTTCTGATGAGATCGAAGTAGAGTCAGTTAATAACGTGATTGGTTCAGGCATCACTGGTGAGTGGAACGGCCAAGAAGTTGCGATTGGTAGTAGTGAATTCATTCTAGGTGAAGCTCAACCATCGGAAAGTAACGGTATTTACTTGTCATTAGCTGGCCGTCATATCGCGACATTCACTTATGAAGATCCTATTCGCAAAGAAAGCATCGAGTTTATTAAGCAATTTAAAGAAGCGGGAATCAAAACGACTCTGCTGACTGGCGATTCTTTGATTAACGCTAAGCCTGTTGCTGAAGAGATCGGGATTACTGATATTGTTGCTAACGCGAAACCTGAAGATAAACTTGCTTACCTGAACTCTCGAGATGCAAGTGATATTACCATGATGGTTGGCGATGGTATTAACGATGCCCCTATTCTTGCGGGGGCTCACCTTTCCGTTGCTATGGGCGGCGGTACGGATGTGGCGAAAGCCTCTGCAGATATGGTGTTATTGGGTGATAAGCTCGATAGATTACTTAAGTCGCGTACTTTGGCATTAAAAACGCGTAAGATAATCCGTGAAAACCTAGCTTGGTCATTAGGATATAACCTACTGATCCTTCCATTGGCCGTAGCGGGTTTGGTTGCTCCATACATTGCCGTTGTGGGCATGTCTGCCAGCTCTATTATTGTTGTGTCTAACTCGTTAAGGCTTTTAAAAGAGCAAGGTAAATAATGGAAAGTTTATACATTCTGATCCCCATTGCGATTGTACTGGTGTGCATCGCTGTTGGTATTTTTCTATGGGCGGTGAAGAGCGAACAGTTTGAAGACCTAGAACGTCAAGGTCACAACATTCTGTTTGATGAAGACGAAAAGGCTCACAACCATTCTGATAGCAAACCTGTCAATAATGAGAAAGCTAACAGCGAAAGCCAAACTAACGTAGACAAAAAGAACGATGACGCCTGATTGGATCGGAGCCTTTGTTGTTGGATTGATCGGCGCAGGCCACTGCATGGGAATGTGTGGTGGTATTGCGTCGCTTCTTTCGATTAGCAACAGTAAACCTTCCCCTGTTATTCCCCTACTTTATAACCTAGGGCGCTTGCTGAGTTATGCCGTGATTGGTGGTGTGATTGGCGGTGCAATATCTTCGATAGGTCAGCTAAGCGATTTTAACGCTCTGCTGGGTTGGCTGCGATTATTTGCTGCTGGCTTTATGATCGTCTTAGGGTTGTATATCGGTAAATGGTGGTTCGGCTTGTTGTTCTTTGAAAAAGTCGGACAGAAGCTATGGCGCTATATCTCACCTTTAGGTAAATCATTTCTACCCTTGAAGCACCCTAGTCACGCTTTGCCGTTTGGCTTTATTTGGGGTTGGCTGCCATGCGGCTTGGTTTACTCTATGCTTACGTGGGCAGCCGTATCAGGAAGTTGGTACAACGGAGCCGGTATCATGTTTGCTTTCGGTTTAGGGACGCTTCCAGCAATGCTGACAGTTGGTATGGGCGCTAATTTCCTCAAAAAACTGCAACAAGCTGACTTATTTCGCCAATTAGGCGCAATTTTAATCCTCCTTTACGGTTTCTATACCGGATATATGGCATTGCAGCTCATTATTTATACCGTATAGGCAATCTTTAAATCCGGTTTTTTTACTACCCAACTGGATAAAGGAATGCTAAAATATTGACGTATATCAAATAGTGAAAGATTGTTATGATTTCTGAAAAGCCTGTGACGAAACGTGTTCAGTCTGGTGGCTGTGCGATCCATTGCCAGGATTGTAGTATTAGCCAGCTCTGTATTCCGTTTACTTTGAATGAATCTGAACTCGATCAACTTGATCAGATCATTGAGAGAAAAAAGCCTATTCAAAAAGGCCAAGAGTTATTTAAAGCCGGTGACGAGCTTAAATCTCTATATGCTATTCGCTCTGGAACGATCAAGAGCTACACGATTACCGAGCAAGGTGATGAGCAGATTACTGCATTCCATCTAGCGGGCGATCTTGTTGGCTTCGATGCGATTACTGGTGACCAACACCCTAGTTTCGCACAAGCGCTAGAAACTTCTATGGTATGTGAAATCCCATATGAGATTCTTGATGACCTATCAGGAAAAATGCCTAAATTGCGTCAGCAAATTATGCGCCTGATGAGTAACGAGATTAAAGGTGACCAAGAAATGATTCTGCTTCTTTCTAAGAAGAACGCGGAAGAGCGTCTTGCTGCATTCCTTTACAACCTTTCTACTCGCTTCTCTCAACGTGGCTTCAGCCCGCGTGAGTTCCGCCTAACGATGACTCGTGGCGATATTGGTAACTACCTTGGTTTGACTGTTGAAACGATCAGCCGTCTTCTAGGTCGTTTCCAAAAAGCAGACATCTTGAGCGTTAAAGGCAAATATATCACTATCGAAGATCACGATGCGTTGATGGAACTTGCTGGTGTTTCAAAAGAATAGTCTAGATATCAATGATGTAGTTCAATAATGAGCTACATCATGTTTCTCTCTTAAAACCTCTTATATTTCTCTTAATCTCTCCATAACTACGCTACATTATTTATATGTTCGGTCTGAAAAGTAGGCTTAGTTATGAGTATCTATAACAAAATTTTAGTTGTCGCAGACATTAATCACGATGAGCAACCTGCTCTAGTTCGTGCTATCCAACTTGCCAAGAAAAGCACCTCAACAAGCCGCATCACTTTCTTTTTGTCGATATACGACTTCTCGTATGAAATGACATCTATGCTCTCTATTGATGAAAGAGACGCAATGCGCAAAGGCGTAATTCATCAACGCGAAATTTGGATGAATAAAGTCGCAGAACCTTACCTAGATGAATCTATTGAATTTAATGTCCAAGTGGTTTGGCATAATCGCCCGTACGAAGCGATCATTGCCGAGGTTTACAGTGGCGAGCACGACATCTTAATCAAAGGCACACGTAAGCACGATACTTTGGAATCTGTCATCTTCACTCCAACCGATTGGCACTTGTTGAGAAAGTGCCCTAGCCCAGTGCTATTGGTTAAAAACGATTTCTGGCCAGATCACGCGAAGATTTTTGCTTCAGTTCATGTAGGTTCTGAGACAGATGCTCATTTAGAGCTTAACGATACGATGGTCGACAGATTACTAGAGATCACAGGTCGTTTGGATGCTGAACCTTTCTTGGTGAATGCCTACCCAGTGACACCTGCGAATATTACCATTGAACTGCCAGAGTTTGATCCAACGTCTTATACCGACGCGGTTCGTGGCCATCACTTAACGGCGATGAAAGCATTACGCCAGAAGCATGGTATGTGTGAAGAACAAACTGTGGTTGAGCAAGGCTTGCCTGAAGATGTTATTCCTCGCGTCGCTTCTGAAAATAACGCAGCGATGGTGATTCTGGGTACAACGGGTCGTACTGGCTTGTCTGCCGTGTTTATTGGTAATACCGCGGAACATGTTATCGACAAGATTAACTGTGATGTGTTGGCTCTTAAGCCGTCTGGTTACGTGAGCCCATTAGATCCTAATCTTTCGAAAGGTTAAGTCGGCGACAAGTTTAACTTATAAAAAACGCCTCAAGCATTGCTTGAGGCGTTTCTGTTTGTCTAGAGCAACGCCATTCCAAATACAGAATGGCTAATATCATCTTTATCGACTCAAATAGTTAAACGTTCGTTACGTCGATGAACATTGACTCATCAATGTTTGAAGATGAAATTTCAGCTTCTTCGAATTCGTACGCTTTGCGGTCTTCACTACGGTCTAGTGGAAGGTTAACGAAGTCAAACAGCTCGCGGTCAGCCAGTTGGCTTGGGCTTACGTTCTGGATTGACTTGAAGATCTTCTCAACACGACCAGGCGTTTTCTTATCCCAATCAATTAGCATCGCTTTAATGTTCTGACGCTGTAGATTCTCTTGAGAGCCACATAGGTTACAAGGAATGATTGGGAACTCTTTATGTTCTGCGTATTTGATTAGGTCCGTTTCACGACAGTAAGTCAGTGGACGAATAACAACGTTACGACCATCATCTGAACGAAGCTTTGGTGGCATAGCCTTTAGGCGCGCACCGTGGAACATGTTTAGGAACATGGTCTCAACGATGTCGTCTAGGTGGTGACCCAGAGCGATCTTAGTTGCACCAATCTTCTCTGCGAATGAGTACAAAGTACCACGACGAAGACGAGAACATAGGCCACACGTTGTTTTGCCTTCTGGCACTTTCTCTTTAACCACTGAATACGTATCTTTATCTACGATGTAGTAAGGAATGTTCAGCGTTTCAAAATACTCAGGAAGAATGTGTTCAGGGAACCCAGGTTGTTTTTGATCTAGGTTTACTGCAACAACATCAAATTTGATCGGTGCTGCTTCACGTAAACGTAGCAAAATGTCTAGCATCGCAAATGAATCTTTACCGCCACTAATACATGCCATTACTACGTCATTCTCTTCGATCATGTTGTAGTCGATGATGGCATTTCCAACATTTCTTCTCAGACGTTTCTGAAGTTTGTTGAATTCAAGTGTTTCTTTTCTATTATCGTTTTGGTTCATTGCGACTCTCACACCGTCGTATTACCGACTGTAGATTGCTAGTGGGACTGTTTTAGGGCGTGGATTATACGGATTTTTATTTGATGTTGAAATAGTAACGGCAGGATAAACAAGCTGAGTAATAGAAAGATTCTGCTTTTATTGTTCGATAAGTGCCCTAAACGGTAGAGAAACGCGGCTTCACAAGCTCTCCGTTTGTTTTGCAGATAAAGAAAAGCAGCCTGCTCTTATTCGATGAGGCTGCTTTAAGATATGTCGTAAAAGCTTGGGGGAATGATTCCGCTAAGCTTTTACTTCACTAACAATGATTCCGTTAAAAATTATTGCGCGGGAATGTACGGCAATACGCGAACTGTTGGTTCTGGCAACGTGATGCTGTCACTTCCACTCAGTTCTTCTAAGGTGAATTTCGCACGCCCTTCTTTGATTGGTAGTTGTTTACCATTTGAAAGCTCAATGTTGCCTTCTAGCTTATTAGTGAATTCCAGCGTTAACCCTTGGATATCTGGTGTGAACCAACCAGAGAACATACCGCTGACGTCTTCAAGCATCGCCTGCATCTGTGGTAATAGGTTTTCTATCTGTGCAACATCAACAGTTCCAACTAAAGGCTCTTGAGTCATCACAACTAAAGAATACGCACACTCTTGTTCTTGAGTTTGTACAAAGATAAGAGGGTTTGCTGAACGAAGGTTTTGATCTACCGGTAGAAGCAGCTCATTCGCAGAAGAGACTTTTAGCTCTTCGTAGTGCTCTTCTTTTTCCATCCAAGCTTTGCTGATGTGACAGGTTTGCTGAGCTTGTTGATCAACAAAGAAGACCGCAACTTTGACATCATCATGCCCTTCTTTGGTGTTATTTTTCAGCTGAGTATAAAGTTTAGAATATGTGAACATGTATTCTTGCGCTGAAGCAGGAAGAGAAACCCCAAGGCTTAATGAGGCTAATAAAGCGAGTGCTGTCTTTTTCATTATTATAATCTTGTCGAAGTTGAGCGTTTATAAATAGAAAGAGCAGCCAATGAGCTGCTCTTTTTGTGATATTACTTGGTGTAAGCCGACTATCGAAGGCAACCAAGTTGGTATCAAAATGAGTTACTTTTTCCAGTATACCTCGTTGTGACGGATCATAGCTTGTAAATCAGTCACATAGTCGGAACCTCGCTCAGAATATTTTAACAAGCCATTGGTGAGCTCTGTCGCCGTTGTGGTTGTTAAAAGATCATCACCTTGGGCAGCAAGTTTTGCTCGAATCGCTCTTAGATCGGCGTAAGCACGATTACGATTAAGGTTCATGAAGTAACGATGTACAGATTCTTGGCTTGAAGAGAATGTTGCGACTTCATGCGAGCTACCTTCGTTACGTTGTAGCGGAACAAGGCCACAACCTTTGGTGTAACACCAGTGTCCGAAATAGTTGTTGGCTTTAGTAGCGAAACGTGACGTTCCCCAAGCTGACTCATTCGCAGCTTGTGTCAGTACAAGCGCCTCTGGCAGCACATTCACGCGGTTAAGCATCTCTGTCAGCCATGCCTGATCCAAACCTTCATTAGGTACTGGCAGGCTGTACAACTTCCCTAACCTTTTCGCATAAGACGCGTCTTCAGAATCAATATTGCTTAAACCAGACTCAGAGAGCTTAGTTAAAAACGCGCGTTCTTTGGTGATACGTTTGTTTTCAATATTGATGCTTGGACGTAGAAACGAAAAGAATGTGTCCTTTTTCTCATTCACATCTTCGATGGCCGCAAAGTTCGGTGTGCTCGAAGAAACCGTCAAGTCACCAAATTGGTCAGTGGAATTGGAGCTCTGCTCTGTCGTACGTCGACGCTCTTCTTCTTGGTAAATATAAGGACCAATCAGAGAAATAGATCCAACAAGAGCCAGTGCCGTCACTTTAAGCGCAAGTGATTTGCTTGCGCTTGCCTGTGTGTCTTTATGCATCGAACACCTGTGGGTTTTTGTTATTGTCGTCGTTATTGCTGTCGTTGTTATCGTCATCGCTCTTTGGACGATCTGAAGCAATCAGTTTCAACTTGATGCCAAACATCTCACGGTAAAGGATTCCTTTCACGTGGAAGAAGAACGGAAGAACGAAGATTAAGCCAATGCCGTACATCATTGCAGCCACGATGAACATCAACATAACCATTAAGTAGATAGACGCGACTACGAAGATCTTCTTATTTACTGCTCTTAATGAAAGCAGCAGCGATTGCATTGGCGGCACTTTCTTATCACAAATCAGCAGAATTGAGTGGCTGAACGCCAGTGAGAAGTAGATCGACAAGAACGGCAGAATCATACCTGCGATGCCTTGAAGCATTAGGCTAAACAAAGTCACTAGAATAACCGGAACCGTAAACTGCAAGCCTTTACCGATGTGGCGTACTTTGGTTTGTAGGCCAGCGGCGTGGCTCATTGCCATTAAACAGATACCGGCATAGATAGGCGCGCTGATCACTTCATAGCTAAAGTTCGCAATAAAAATCGATTCAACGATTTGTGGCGTGAACGACTCTGGGTCGATAACCGCATCCAAGATAACCGCAGGATCACCAAGCTGTAGTTTTAGTGCGATATAAAAGATAGCGAGCTGCACAAACATCAAAGCAATAATCGCTGGGGAAAACGAAAGAAAGTGACTTATCGTATGTTTCCAAGCTTCTTGGAATACAGCCGTTGCTTTGAGCTCATAATCGCCAGAAAGTGCACGGTTGATACTACCGCCCAAATTAAAATCTTTTTCGATGTCGTTGTTCATATTGATACCTAGGTGTGCCGATTAAGCGAAGCCACCTAACTTATTGATAAAAAATTACCTTCATTATACTCATATGTCGGATACAAACTAAAATATGAATCTGTAACAAGGCTTGCTTTTGCGTCTTAATGGTTAATAATTAGACACTTGTTAGGGTGTAAACCCAGTAAATAACAGTATGGTAAAGGATGTTTACTTTTACCTGCGAAATTTTTTATCTTCGAAAGGTAAAAAATGCTTTGAATTCACGTTTTTGGTGATTATGATGCGCGCCTTAAAGGTGTATAGCAACAGGTCTCAAATAGAACCAAGGTGGAGAAAAACAGACGTTGAACGCTAAAAAATCAGTAGGAAAGCCAGTAGTACAGCTAACTGGCATCAGTAAAAGTTTCGATGGTAAGGAAGTCATCGGCAATCTGGATTTAAACGTAAATCATGGTGAGTTTCTCACGATTTTAGGCCCATCAGGTTGTGGTAAAACAACCGTGCTAAGAATGATTGCGGGTTTTGAAACGGCAGATAGTGGTCAAATACTATTAGCTGAACAAAACGTAACCCAAGTTCCTGCTGAACAAAGGCATGTAAACACTGTATTCCAAAGCTATGCCCTATTCCCGCATATGACCGTTTTCGACAATGTGGCATTTGGCTTACGCATGCAGAAAGTTCCAAACAGCGAGATTGAACCTCGTGTCATGGATGCTTTGAAAATGGTGCGCCTAGAACAAATGGCACAACGAAAGCCACACCAGCTATCTGGTGGCCAACAGCAACGTATCGCAATCGCTCGTGCTGTCGTTAATAAGCCTAAAGTTCTTTTGTTGGATGAATCTCTATCTGCTCTGGATTACAAACTACGTAAACAGATGCAAATCGAGCTGAAACAATTACAACGCCAACTTGGTATCACGTTCATTTTTGTAACGCATGACCAAGAAGAAGCGCTGTCTATGTCTGACCGTATTATTGTTATGCGTGATGGTGTGATTGAACAAGACGGAACACCAAGAGAGATCTACGAAGAGCCTAAGAACCTATTTGTAGCGCGTTTCATTGGTGAAATTAACGTATTCGAAGCGACAGCGAAATCTCGTCAAGATGAAAAACGCATTGTTGCGACAATCGAAGGTGAAGAGTCCATTATCTATCACGATAAAGACGTAACACCGGGTCAAAAACTGCAAGTATTGCTTCGCCCTGAAGATCTTCGTATCGAAGAAATTAAAGAGTCTGAGCAACGCGGTATTGTTGGCCACATTGTCGAGCGAACCTATAAAGGCATGACATTAGATTCAGTCGTAGAACTTGAATCTGGTATGCGTGTCATGGTTAGCGAATTCTTCAACGAAGATGACCCTGATGTTGATCACTCACTGGGCCAAAAAGTTGCAGTAACTTGGGTTGAGAGCTGGGAAGTGGTATTAGAAGATGAGCAAGAAGTTTAATTTACAAAACGCAATTGTTGCTTTAATCACAGGTTGGTTAGTGCTGTTCGTGATGATTCCAAACATCATGATCATCGGTACTAGCTTCCTTACTCGTGATGAAGCGAACTTGATCGAGATGACCTTCACTCTCGATAACTACGTGCGTTTGGCTGACCCGCTGTATTTTAAAGTGTTGATGCACTCTTTCTATATGGCAATTGTCGCAACCCTACTTTGTTTAATCATTGGTTACCCGTTCGCTTACATCGTGGCAAAAATGCCGGCGAAGTGGCGTCCAATCATGTTGTTCTTAGTGATAGTGCCATTCTGGACTAACTCTTTGATTCGTACATATGGATTGAAAATTGTACTGGGTACGCAAGGTGTCTTGAACAAAAGCTTGTTAGCGCTCGATATCATTGATAAACCGCTACGTATCATGTACTCAGAAACCGCAGTAATGATCGGTTTAGTGTACATCCTACTTCCGTTTATGATTCTGCCGCTGTATTCAGCGATTGAAAAACTGGACGATACGTACTTAGAAGCGGCTAAAGATTTAGGTGCGAACAAACTGCAAACGCTATTGAAAGTTGTACTGCCACTAACAATGCCGGGCATTATTGGCGGCTGTTTATTAGTACTACTGCCAGCGTTAGGTATGTTCTACATCTCTGACCTATTAGGCGGAGCTAAGAACCTATTGATTGGTAACGTGATTAAGAGCCAGGTGCTCAACGCTCGAGACTGGCCGTTTGGTGCAGCAACGAGTATCGCACTGACCATGGCAATGGCTGTGATGCTGTATGCCTACTACCGAGCAGGTAAGCTATTGAACAAGAAAGTGGAGCTAGACTAATGGGTCGCACAGTTAAGTTCAGCTTTATGGCGCTGGTATACGCCTTTCTATACCTACCTATTATCGTATTGATCGCTAACTCGTTTAATGCCAATAAGTTTGGTATGAAATGGGGTGGCTTCACCACTAAATGGTATGACGCGCTTATTAACAACGACAGCCTAATGCAGGCTGCGTGGCACTCGATCAACGTAGCGGTGTTCTCTGCAACAGCCGCAACGATTGTCGGGAGCCTAACAGCAGTAGCCCTATTCCGTTACCAATTTAAAGGTAAAGGTATCGTAAATGGCATGCTGTTCATCGTAATGATGTCTCCAGATATCGTAATGGCGATTTCGCTTCTTGCGCTATTCTTGGTAATGGGTGTTCAACTTGGGTTCTTTACCCTACTTGCTGCTCACATTACCTTCTGTCTACCGTTTGTTGTAGTAACGGTATACAGTCGCTTGAATGGCTTTGATGTGAAGATGCTAGAAGCAGCAAAAGACTTAGGTGCAAGTGAATGGACGATTCTAAAGCAGATCATTCTACCTCTTGCTAAGCCAGCGGTTGCTGCGGGTTGGTTATTGAGCTTCACTCTGTCTTTGGACGATGTGATCATCAGCTCTTTCGTAACAGGCCCAACGTATGAAATATTACCACTGAAGATTTACTCAATGGTTAAAGTGGGTATCTCTCCTGAGGTAAATGCCCTAGCAACAGTGATGTTAGTGGTGTCGTTAATACTGGTGATCATTTCTCAGTTATTAGCGAGAGAAAAAATCAAGTAAGTCTCCTACTCTATATAGAGATTGGCTTGATTAAGAAGTTAAGAGACTTCAAGTTCAAAAAAGTGTTAATCATAAACAGAATGGTAAATTGCCATTCTGTTTTTCTATCTACTGCCTTCGGGCAACGTTTAGTTTGGAGCTAACGTCAATGAAAAAATGGGCTACTCTATTAGCTGGTAGTGCATGTGCGCTTTCAATGTTATCTGCACCATCATTTGCAAAAGATAACAAAGAATTGGTATTCATGAACTGGGGACCTTACATCAACAGTGAGATTCTAGAACAGTTCACTGATGAAACTGGTATCAAGGTTATCTACTCGACTTACGAGTCGAACGAAACCCTGTACGCAAAGCTAAAAACACACAACAAGGGCTACGACCTAGTTGTGCCGTCGACTTACTTCGTATCTAAGATGCGTGACGAAGGTATGCTACAAAAGATCGACAAAACTAAGCTGAACAACTTCAAGAATCTAGATACTAACTACCTAGATAAGCCGTATGACCCAAGCAACGACTACTCTATTCCACACGTCGTTGCGATCACAGGTCTTGCTGTTAACACTGACATGTATGATCCAGAAGATTTCCAAAGCTGGGCTGATCTATGGAAGCCTGAGCTTGAAGGTCAACTGATGATGATGGACGACACTCGTGAAGTGTTCCACATCGCACTACGTAAGTTAGGTTACTCTGGTAACACAACAAACGAAAAAGAGATCGACGAAGCGTACGCTGAACTACAAAAGCTGATGCCAAACGTTCTAGTATTTAACTCAGACAACCCAGGCGCGCCTTACATGTCTGGTGAAGTGGGTCTTGGTATGCTGTGGAACGGTTCTGCTGCTGCAGCGCAAAACGAAGGCCTACCAATTAAACTGGTTTTCCCTAAAGAAGGCGGTATCGGTTGGGTTGATAACTTCGCGATTAGCTCTGGTGCGGTAAACGTAGAAGCGGCTCATAAGATGATCGACTTCCTACTTCGCCCTGAAATTGCTGAGCAGATTTCTCGTGATACTGGCTACCTAACAGCCGTTAAAGCGTCTAACGAGAAGTTCAAAGACAGCCCTGCGCTATTCCCATCGCAAGAAGACCTTGATCGTGTTGAGTGGCAAGCTGCGGTTGGCGATAAGACAGTGAAGTACGAAGATTACTTCATGAAACTTAAAGCAGGTCAGTAATTTAGCCTATTATCTCACGGCGACTAAGTAACTGGTTTACTTAACAAGCCGACGTAGAGAATCAATAAGTTAAAAATAAGAATATCAATGAATAGGCAGCTTAGGCTGCCTATTTTATTATATCGCTGCTATAATGTAGCGCGATTTTTCGAAATCCTTTTACCTTGGGTTCACTACCCAGCTCCAAATCAAACAAATGAACGGAACAGTAATGAAAAAAACACTGTATACCGGCGCATTGTGTGCTGCTACTTTACTTTCTACACCCTCTTTCGCAGCTGACCAAGAACTGTATTTTTACAACTGGTCTGAATATATTCCAAATGAAGTACTAGAAGACTTCACAGAAGAGACTGGCATCAAAGTCTACTACTCAACTTATGAGTCTAACGAAAGCATGTATGCTAAGTTAAAAACTCAAGGTACGGGTTACGACTTAGTGGTTCCTTCTACTTACTTCGTTTCTAAGATGCGTAAAGAAGGCATGCTTCAAGAGCTTGATAAAACCAAGCTAAGCCACTTTGCAGATTTGGATCCAAATTACTTAGATAAGCCATTTGACCCAAACAATAACTACTCAATCCCATACATCTGGGGTGCGACGGGTATTGGTATCAACTCAGACATGCTAGACAAGTCTTCAGTTAAAAACTGGGGCGATCTGTGGGATACGCAGTGGGAAGGTCAACTGATGATGATGGATGACTCTCGTGAGGTTTTCCATATCGCTCTATCTAAACTGAGCTACTCTCCAAATACGACTAACCCTGAAGAAATCAAAGAAGCCTACGAAGAACTTCGTAAGCTAATGCCAAACGTATTAGTATTTAACTCAGATTTCCCAGCGAACCCTTACCTAGCAGGTGAAGTGTCTCTTGGTATGCTTTGGAATGGCTCTGCTTACATGGCACGCCAAGAAGGCGCAACGATTGACATTATCTGGCCAGAAAAAGGCGCTATCTTCTGGATGGACAGCCTAGCAATTCCAGCAGGTGCTAAGAATACTGAAGCGGCTCATAAGATGATCGACTTCCTTCTTCGCCCAGAGAACGCTGCGAAAATTGCTCTAGAGATCGGTTACCCGACACCAGTTAAAACCGCTTACCCTCTTCTTCCTAAAGAATTTGCTGAAGACAAGAACGTTTTCCCACCACAATCAGTGATGGATAACGGTGTTTGGCAAGACGAAGTTGGCGAAGCGAGCGTTATTTATGACGAGTACTTCCAAAAACTTAAAGTAAACAACTAAGTTATAGTTAGTTAATCAGTTAAGTAAATAAAGCGGCGTAAGCCGCTTTATTTTTTCAGATTCAGAAACTGATGTGTTGTAGGCTTAGGCCGTTAAAGAGCCCTTCGCTGAACATAATAGCTCGCCAACCAGTTTAGGCACCTCGATACTCGCCTTGCCGTAACGCTTCTCTTCAAATTCACTTTCAACCGCGCTAGGTTCGAGGTTTATCTCGATAGTATGTGCACCATGCATTTTCGCATCATGAACAAAGCCTGCCGCTGGATAAACAACACCTGAAGTTCCGATAGAGATAAACAGATCCGCTTCTTCAAGTGCTGAATAGATGTCACCCATTCTTAATGGCATCTCGCCAAACCACACAATATGAGGGCGCATCTGCGCTGGAATTTGACAGCAATGACAAAGCTCGCCGGTTTCGATGTTGTCTTTATGTTCGATAACTTGATTCGATTCACTGCAACGTGCTTTTAAAAGTTCACCGTGCATGTGAATAATGTTGTTGCTACCGCCTCTCTCGTGCAGGTTGTCGATGTTCTGAGTGATGATTGTTACTTTGCCATCAAGTTTGTCTTCGAGCTCACCTAGTGCCTTATGGGCGGAATTTGGTTGAATGCTCTCACCTTGTAAGCCATGGCGACGCTTGTTATAGAATGCTTGAACCAAGTCGGGATCTCTAGCAAACCCCTCTGGAGTTGCGACATCTTCGATTTTATGGTTTTCCCATAGCCCGTCTTGTGCTCGGAATGTTTGTATCCCCGACTCCGCAGAGATGCCAGCGCCAGTAAGAATTACGATATTTCGATATGGGAAATGCATACAACGTCCTTTTCAATATGTCACTTTGTAACAGCTTAGCACTGTTCAAATTCCAACAATAGTTTTAGGGATTAGACCATAGTCTTAGGCAACTGAATTCATTGGCTATTTGTGACATAACTCGCTTGATGGATACTGCCGTTGTTACTCAAACTCTTGGTTTAGCTTTTCACAGAACCAAAAAAAGCGACCGAAGCCGCTTAGTTCTGTTTCACTGATGTCTACTTGATTAGCTTAAACCCATCAAAGTGAACGACGTTAGTCTTCGTTGATAGACGAGATCTTATGGATAGAAAGATCCGCGCCGTTGAATTCGTCTTCTTCACTTAAACGTAGGCCTGTTAGTTTGCTCAATACACCATAAACAATCAGTGCGCCAATCAAAGCCACAGCAATGCCCGCTAGTGTACCGACAACTTGAGAAGCAAAGCTTACGCCCCCTAGCCCCCAGAATGTTTGCGAACCGAAGATACCCGCTGCAATGCCACCCCAAGCGCCACATACGCCGTGTAGAGGCCACACACCCAGTACATCATCGATCTGTGTTTTGTTTTGCATGTAAGTAAATAGGTAAACAAACAGCGCACCTGCCACACCGCCAGTCACCAAGGCGCCCAATGGGTGCATTAAATCTGAGCCCGCACAGATAGCGACGAGACCAGCCAAAGGACCATTGTGGATGAAACCTGGGTCATTTTTACCTGCAACTAGAGCCGCAAGAATACCGCCAACCATAGCCATGAGTGAGTTCATCGCCACTAGGCCGCTGATGCCGCTGATTGCTTGTGCAGACATTACGTTAAAGCCGAACCAACCGACACATAAGATCCAAGAGCCTAGTGCTAAGAATGGGATATTCGATGGTGCGAAGTTGGTGTGTTTGCCTGCACGGATTCGACCTTTACGCATCCCTAAGAAGTAAACCGCAACCAAAGCAATCCAACCACCTACGCCGTGAACCACTACAGAGCCTGCGAAGTCATGGAACCCATAACCAAACTGGCCTTCTAGCCAATCTTGGAATCCAAAGTTGCCGTTCCAAATGATGCCTTCAAAAAATGGATAGATGAAACCAACCGTAAACAGTGTCGCAATCAAAATTGGGTAGAAACGTGCACGCTCTGCGATACCGCCTGAAACGATCGCTGGTATTGCCGCAGCGAATGTCATAAGGAAGAAGAACTTCACCAGCTCATATCCGTTGCCTTGCGACAGTGTTTCTGCGTCTGCAAAAAAGTGTGCACCGTAAGCAACCCAGTAACCGATAAAGAAGTAAGCAATGGCGGAGACACCAAAATCCGACAGGATCTTAACGAGCGCGTTTACTTGGTTCTTCTTTCGAACGGTACCGACTTCTAGAAATGCAAAGCCAGCGTGCATCAAGAAAACCATGATGGCACCGAGTAATAGGAATAAAGTATCTGAACTTTGGGTAAGGGTTTGTACTGCACTATGAACTTGAGTCACCGTTTCACTCATTAAAGCATTCTCCTTCGCTTTATCTGATTTGCACTGATATCGTGCGATTCAATGTTGTAATTAATTAAAGACTCAACAGTGAACGCAAGATGCGTTCCAAGTGTGTGGTGTAATTTTCGTGCAACAGTTTTTGCTTTTAAGTTACTGATTAATAGCGCATAAATTTATCGGTGCACTTTCTTGGTTCTTAATAAGGGTGAAAATGGAAACAAGAATTGCACCAATTAAGGGAGTTGCACCATATTGAAGCGGTCAATACCATGCTTCATTAAGTTTCGTTGCTGATTAGAAACAAAAAGCCCAATGACCGAAATCATTGGGCTTTCAAAAGGATTATTGTGCTAGATAATTCGCTATCTAATGAGCCAATACTCGACTACAAGTTTGGACCTGTTGTCGGGTTTTGCGGTAGGTTTTGACTTAAACGCTGCATACCTTGATACATACGAATAAACCAAACCACAATCGCAACACCACCAAACAACATGCCTACATACGGGATGTAGTAAGCGATGTCATCGATAATATGGTTTTGATACCAGTAATCGTTCACACCAATCAACACGCCATTAGAGGTCGCTACCGTCACGATAAGCACAACAAAGAACGTCAGGTTCAAGAAGAACGAGCGAATCAAGCCGTAGTAATGGGTATCCACTACTTCGCCGTCTTCGCCTTTATCTAAACGATAGCCCGCGTAGATGATGGCAACCACACCAGAGAGAAGACAAGTAAATGGTGTAAAGCAGCTTAGGATGTAAGCAACCCAAATACCTTTATGAGGTTTGTTCATTCTTATTCACCCCTTCCGTTTTCTCTGTTGCAGCGTTTGCGCTTTGTTCAACGCCGTTTTTCTCTTGTTCCATCACTTCTTTGTACCAAAGGTCATGGTGCTCTTTTGCCCAAGTTTCATCAACTTCGCCTGTTACCATGCCTTCTAGTGCACCTTCCATACCGAACAAGCCGATGTAGATGTGGAACACAAAGCCACAGATAAGGATCAAAGCAGCCAACATGTGGACTAGGTTTGAAAGCTCCATATCACGACGCGTTTGACCGAAGATTGGGAAGTCTAAAACCAAGCCACTGATCGCAGCGACACTACCCATAACAATCAATAGCCAAAACAGCGCTTTCTCACCCGCGTTCGAAAACTCAGCAGATGGATGAGAACCTTTGTGTTTCCCTACCATGCCGCCCAGTTTCATGAACCACTGGATATCGACCATCTTGAAGATAGACTTGCGCCACCACTTGATAAGAACAGCCATCAACAGCACATAGAAAATCGGGCCGATGTAGTTGTGGTATCGCTTGGCCAGTAGAACGATGAAGCCCCATAGATCCGTTGGAATGTACGGCTTCAAGAAGTGCTTACCGTAAACCAACATCAAACCACTGAACGCCAGTGTTAAGAAGGTAAACGCCATACTCCAGTGCAAGGCACGGTCTAGTCGAGACCAACGTTTGATCTTACGACCGGTTCTTGGCGCGCTTAGCATTAGCGGGCCAATCACAACGTACATCAAAGTCACGAAAGCAATACTGCCAAAGATAGCGACCGCACCGGCTGGTGACATCCACTTCTCTTTCAATATGTACCACGTTTGACCTGGAGTACTGATTAACACACCGTGCTCAGCTGATTGAGATGTGGTGTAACCTTCCTCACCATTTCTTACTTGTCGCCAAAAATCGGCACCAGCAAGCTGTGTGATTTCTCGTTGAGCAGAGCTCGATTGAGTTTGTGATGAGTTCGTCTCAGATGCATTACTCATAGGAGAAAGCATTGTCAGTGCTGCCAACATTGGCAGCACAACAAGGAAGAGACGCTTAAACGTTGTAAGCATATGTCTCTCCTACTTAGCTCTTAGTCGCATCGTAAGAAAGGTCGTTGCCGTCTGTCCAACCTGCACCTTTCGCACCACGTTCAACAACACGCTGACGGAATACATCAGAAACTTTCTCTGCATCACCCGCTAACAGTGCTTTGGTTGAACATAAAGAAGCACACATTGGTAGTTTGCCTTCAGCAATACGGTTCGCACCGTACTTCTGACGCTCTTCAACAGAACCTGGCTCTGTTTCAGGGCCACCTGCACAGAAGGTACATTTGTCCATCTTACCGCGCTCACCAAATGCTTCCTGTTTAGGGAATTGAGGTGCGCCAAACGGACAAGCAAACAAGCAGTAGCCACAACCGATACACAGATCTTTATTGTGAAGTACGATGCCGTCTTCTGTATGTTCAAAACAGTCTGCTGGGCAAACTGCCATACAAGGTGCATCAGTACAGTGCATACACGCTACTGAGATAGAGTTTTCACCCGGTTCACCATCGTTCAGTGTTACAACACGGCGACGTTGAATACCCCATTCTAGAGCATCATCATTTTCATTCTTACATGCAGTGACACAACCGTTACATTCGATACAACGCTTGGTGTCACAAAGAAATTTCATTCTAGCCATTTTAAGACTCCTTACGCTTTACGAATATTACAAAGGGTTACTTTAGTTTCCTGCATCAACGTGACAGGGTCGTAACCGTATGTGGTTGCTGTGTTAGCAGCTTCACCAATAACGTAAGGATCAGTGCCTTCTGGATATTTAGAACGTAAATCTTCGCCTTGGAACTTACCACCGAAGTGGAATGGAATGAACGCCAGACCCGGTTTCACACGACGTGTTACCATCGCTTTCACCTTAATACGGCCTTTCTCAGCACCTTCAACCCAAACGTCATCGCCATCTTTAAAGCCAATGTCGTTCGCGTCTTTCGGGTTCACTTCTACAAACATCTCTTGTTGAAGCTCAGCTAGCCAAGGGTTAGAACGAGTTTCTTCACCACCACCTTCGTACTCAACCAGACGACCAGAAGTAAGAATAATCGGGTATTCACCAGACTTGTCTTGCTCTTGGATTGACTTGTACAACGTAGGTACACGGAAAATCGCTTCTTTGTCATCCCATGTTGGGTAGTCAGCAACTAGGTCACGACGTGGTGTGTAAAGTGGTTCACGGTGCAGTGGTACGCGGTCTGGGAATGTCCAAACGATCGCACGCGCTTTCGCGTTACCAAAAGGAATACAACCGTGCTTGATAGCCACGCGTTGAATACCGCCAGAAACGTCAGTCTTCCAGTTTTTACCTTCAGCAGAGGCTTTCTCTTCTGCTGTTAGGTCATCCCACCAACCCAGTTGTTTCAGTAGTTTGTCACTGAACTCAGGGTAGCCATCTTTGATTTCGCTGCCTTTTGAGTAGCTGTCTTCAGCCAATAGGCTTTGACCTTCAAACTCCACACCGAAACGAGTACGGAAGTTACCGCCGCCTTCAGCGACAGGTTTAGACGTATCGTAAAGGATATGCGTACCTGGGTGTTTCATCTCTGGGTTGCCCCAACATGGCCAAGGAAGACCGTAAGTCTCGCCATTCGCTGGGCCGCCTTCTGCAGCAAGTGTGGTTTTGTGGAATGTGTGCCAGTTTTGTTGGTGTTCTTTCAAACGCTCTGGGCTTTGACCTGTGTAGCCGATCGTCCACATACCCTTGTTGAATTCACGAGTGATGTCTTCAATCAATGGTTGGTTGTTCTCAACACGGATGTTTTTGAACAGTTGATCAGAGAAACCAAGCTTCTTAGAGAGAAGGTACATGATTTCGTGGTCAGGCTTAGATTCGAACAGAGGATCAACCACCTTGTCACGCCACTGTAGAGAACGGTTTGATGCCGTTACACTGCCGTAGGTTTCAAATTGAGTGGTTGCTGGAAGCAAGTAAACGCCGTCAGTACGGTCGTTCATTACTGCCGCGACTGTTGGGTATGGGTCAACGATAACCATCATATCCAGCTTCTGCATCGCCTTCTTCATCTCTGGACCACGAGTCTGAGAGTTCACTGCGTGACCCCAGTAGAACATGGCACGGATGTTTTCGCGTTGACGAATCTTGTCTTTGTCTTCAAGCACGCCATCAACCCAACGAGAGACAGGAATACCTGCACTGTTCATTGGTTTTTGACCGCCGTAAGCGTTGTCGTCGAAACGACCTTTGATCCAGTCAAAGTCTACGTCCCAAACTTTCGACCAGTGGCGCCAAGAGCCTTCAGACAAGCCGTAGTAACCTGGAAGTGTGTCTGACAGTACGCCAAGGTCAGTTGCGCCTTGTACGTTATCGTGACCACGGAAAATGTTTGCACCGCCACCTGACTTACCGATGTTACCTAGCGCAAGCTCAAGTACACAGTAAGCACGTGTGTTGTTGTTACCAGTCGTGTGCTGAGTACCACCCATACACCAAACGATACAACCCGGACGGTTTTCAGAAAGCAGTTTTGCTGTGTGGTAAACGTCTTCTTCGCTTACGCCAGTAACGCGCTCAACTTCAGCTGGGCTCCACTTCGCAACTTCTTCACGGATCTCGTCCATGCCGAATACACGTTGGCGGATGAATTCTTGGTCTTCCCATTTGTTAGCAAAGACATGCCATAACACGCCCCAGATAAACGCAACGTCTGAACCTGGGCGAAGAGAAACATAGTGATCAGATTTCGCAGCAGTACGCGTACGACGAGGATCCGCAACAACGATCTTACAGTTGTTTTTCTCTTTCGCGATTAAGATGTGTTGCATTGCTACTGGGTGAGCTTCTGCAGGGTTTGAACCAATGAACAGCATCGACTTACAGTTGTGCATGTCATTGAACGAGTTTGTCATTGCGCCGTAACCCCAAGTGTTTGCAACACCGGCTACTGTGGTTGAGTGACAAATACGCGCTTGGTGGTCAACGTTGTTGGTACCCCAAAGCGACGCCATCTTACGGAATGCGTAAGCTTGCTCGTTGCTGTGTTTTGCACTACCTAGGAAGTAAACCGAATCAGGGCCAGACTCTTTGCGAAGTTCTAGCGCTTTGTTACCGATCTCTTCAATCGCTTGTTCCCAAGAAAGCTTCTTCCACTTACCGCCTTCTAATTTCATTGGGTACTTAAGACGACGTTCACCGTGGCCGTGCTCACGAAGTGCTGCACCTTTCGCACAGTGTCCACCAGCGTTAAATGGGTGATCGAATGCAGGCTCTTGACCTGTCCAAACACCGTTTTGAACTTCAGCGTAAATACCACAACCCACAGAACAGTGAGAACAGATAGTACGTTTCACTTCTGTTTTCGCTTCAGGGTCGACTGATTTAGCCTGCGCCTTTTTCATCATGCCCGGTGCGAATAGACTTGCGCCTACTACCGCGCCACCAGCGGCTAATGAAGTGTTTTTCATGAAGGCACGTCGAGACACACCCAGTTGATTGGTTTCTTTGCTCACACTATCGGAGCGTTTGACAAGTTTCATCCGTTATCTCCTAAAGTGTGTCGTAGTAATCACGAATGTGTTGCGTTTCACGATAGCCCGTCTTCTTCATGTCTTCTTTCGGCATTTCAACCGTTTCTGAAGCAGTTGCCACTTTCGTTGTACCAGCGACAACGGCACCAGCTACGGCTGCAGTCGTTAAGCCTTTGAGTAAGTCCCTACGGCTTGTGTTTATTTCTTTATTATCTTTCATCATTGCTTCCTTACCTTACGGTAGATCTTTTGGAGGCTTAATGCCCCTCTATCGATATAATCGCGTACTGCTCGATTACTCGTAATCAGTGACGTTTTTCACATCAATCTTTAATTTATGCTTACTGCTTTTTGTATTAACGCTAAAACGCACTTGTTCTAACGTTAAAAATGCTTCACACAGCTGAGCGGCCGATTTGTAGAAGTTGGCACTTTCTGCACTTTCAAGCTGACGCGTAAAAGAGTTGAACCAAGGACCAAGGTGCTTATTGAAAACCGCTTGTTGCAGGGCTTCTTCTTCACCGGTTAGCATGGCCATTACTTCACACAATGCCGCAATATGATCTTCCGGCTCTTTTACTTGATCATCACGTTCAATGCCTAAAAGCTCTAAATCATGACGAATCTCTGCTAATGGTTTTTCCATCATGGCGCCAGTGCGATGCCAAGAACCAAATGGAACAATCTCTCCACGGCCAATGCCAATGAACAGATCTTGATATTCGTCTTCTAACGCTTCGCGATTTGATTCTGTTGCCGCTTGTTGAATAGCAATCCAAGCTTTTTGCATTGCGCTCTCAGACGCTTCAATGTCTAGCGTCTTTAGAAAATCAATCACCTCTTCAGAAGGTGCGCGACGAAACAATGCAGAAAGAACCAAATAGATTTCAGTTCTTAGTGTCTGTTCTTGATCTAAATTCGTTTCCAATGCCAACTCCTAGTATTTCAGTTGTTTCAATGGGTCTTGAGCCATCGAATCAAACATATCTATCACACGGCAGTCTTCACACATCGCAATACGGTTGATTGCTGATTCGTCTGAAAAATGAGAGTGACCGCGTAACTTGTTTTGTAACATGTCAATCATAGACTGCGGTGCGAATGGCTTATGACAACGAATACATTCCGCTGCTTTCTCTTCATGAATCACAACTGCCTTCTGACGTTCTTCTTTCACCCAGTTCATACGAGGCGTTAGAGTCAGAACATTTTCAGGACACGCCTTTTCACACAGACCACATTGAATACAGTCTTGTTCTACAAACTTAAGTGATGGAGATGCGCCGTCGGTATGAAGAGCACGCGTAGGACAAACCGCCACACAACTCATGCACAACGTACAATCTTTGCTTTCACACGAAACCGTGCCATATGGCGCATTTGATGGAAGCTCAACAATGTTCTCAACAGGAATGCGAGATGAAGACATAGCATCAAGTGCTGTGAATAGGCGTTGACGTTTATTGCCTTGAAGATCGCCAAGTGCAAGATCGAATGAATCAACACACAAAGTTGGAGGACCTTCACGTAGAGACTCTAAATACAGAATATCGATGGTATCTTTTGGAACACCGATTTGGTCGAGTAACTCTTGAGCGATCCCTACTTCGTTATTCAGAACACGAATGATGGTTTCTGGCATAAAACGAGAAGCAGCAAACAGAACTTGAGTTGCGCCATTCACTAGCGCTGCAAACCAAGTATCGATACCAATAGAAGGCAGTTCTTCAACTACGATTGGAATTACGTTATCTGGCAGTGCTTTTAGCGCCATCACATTGTAAGTCTCATGACGAGAGCTACAGATAAGTATGATTGGATCCAGACCGCCCGCTTGCTCATAGTTCGCTAGCGTACGTTCAATAAACTTTTGAGTGTCGTCAGGATTTGGAAGCGCATAGGTAATCGCTTCTATAGGACAGCTAGTTGCACAAGTACCAACGCCTTGACATAGATAAGGGTTAATCTCGATCTTATGACCGGTCTTATCCGAGCCTTCACTTGATAGTGCGCCAGCAGGACAAGCATCTACACAACGCTCACAGCCTTTTACGCCACGAGAACTGTGCGCACAAAGGTCAGTGTCTAGACGGAAGAACTTAGGCTTATCAAATGTGCCCATAAGCGTTGGAATCTCTTCCAGTGCTTCAGCCAGCTTTGGATAGCCGCGGCCTACTGGGTAATAACCCGGTACAGGTACTTCTTCTGCCATGCAGCTATTCAGACATAGGTCTAAAACAACATCGAAACAATCGTGATTAATCGCGACTTTCGCTAGGTTGCTTGATGTGCCTTTGTTTTCGATCACAACTTCAAACGTGCCAAGGAAACCGGATACTTGAACCGAATTCGCGAAGTACAGTTCTGGGTTTGTGCCCTTTTCGCCATCTGTTGACAATAAGGTTAGGCTCGTCAATTGAGGTAATTGAGCCGCAGCACTTTCAATGATCGCAGTTGGACCAATAACAAGTGTATTACCGCCGCTTTCGTAGCTAACAGTAGGTGGAATCAGATTTGTTAACTCAACTGTATTTTCAAATGCATACAGTCTTGCTTTAGCGTTATTTGAAGTTGCTTGTTCTAATAATTGTTTAAGCATTGCTCAGTTCCATCTTTGGACATGGATAATCTGTTCAACCTTCATTGTAGTAAGCGATAGAGAACTTGCTGAGTAATCCGTTAACAACTAACCCTTTAGCCAGTGTGTCGTTGGTCAGACCGTGAACTCGTCTATCTACAAAAAAGTTGATAATGAACGTTATTTAGCAAATGCCATGCCAATTTAATATGCCTTATATATCAGTAATTTAGTCCTTTATAACGTTTATTGTGCGTATAAAAAAACCGCTTGGGACATTTTGTCGCAAGCGGTTCATTGAGTGTTTAGTCAAAATGTACCTATTCTTTGTGTGGTATATTTTGTCCCATCTCTTTCAGGTCAGCTTCTTCTGACATTGTAGCGTTATTATCTGACACTGTGTTTTCATACAGTTCTTTTTCTTGTTCGGTTATTTCGGCACTTTCTGACGTTTCAAGTTCATTGTCAGATCCCTCAAGATCGCTTTCAGAATTCTCTAAAACTTCACCTTCGTCTTTATTATCAATAAGTTGCTCTTCTTCTGGCGCAGTTTCTTCTTCCGGTTTGTCTTTAACCCAATCACGCAAGGTTTCCGCCACCCCTTCAGAAAGAGACTTCAAATTACTGTAATCGTCGTCGTAATCATCTAAACCATCACGAACGTTGAACTCTTCTGAGAGAAATAATTTACGCAATGCCGCTTTTTTTACGCTCTCTGATGCTTCAGACACCAATAATTGAGCAACAGACAAGTCTTCAGTCGTTTCTGATGCTATCTCCTGAGAGTCTATAGCTTGAGAATCGACAGCGTGAGCGTCTTCATTGTGTTCTGTAGACTCATTATCTAAAGCACCATTTTCTAAAGTCTCACGCTCTAATGACTCTGATGTTTCTGCGTCTATAGATGAAGCAGCAGACGAAGTCTTTGCGGAAGTAAGCTCAGTTTCCTCAAGCGTTTGTTGCGCTTCTAATGGTTGGTCGGTCGATTCATCAAGCTTTCGTTGAGACCAACGGCTAAAAAAGTTAGTTGCCATTTGATCGACCCGCGCCTTTACGTTTCTTACGTCTTGCTTCTAATAACTCGCCATGACGACCGATGAATGCTTCCATCCAAGCTTGTACAGGCAATGGAATGTCGTATGAAAGGACTTGGTTGTCACCGTCCATGTATTGCCCTGCAACGGTTTGTGATGCTGTAAGTAACTGAATGATTGGCTTAATACCAGAATCGACATTATCCATCACTAAGAAAAGCTTAGGTTGCTGAGAGCTTAGGTTGAAACGATAGTCTGTACGCTCGTCTTTATGTAGTTGGAGCAAACAAACGTCTTGGGCATCGTCTTCTGGCGACAGTTCAAACCCCGTCAATTCCCATTGCGTCGTTACCCAGATACCTGTTTTGATCTCTTTCTCTATTCTTTGGACACCGATTGGCCAAGCTGCTTCTGTTTTTTCATATTGTTCTTTGAATTCTTTTATCTCAGACATACTTCACCCAATTGATTTTCTTTGGTCTGAATGCACTTAGGACATTTTGTACTGTGCGCAATCATATACACCCCATAAAGCAATAAACACGCCAATACGGATTGACTGTGAGAGCGTATCTATAGCGTTCGTTATCAAGTTGTCACTATAACGTTAGCCGATACTGGTTATTTCAGACAACTCCACCCAGTGAACTCTCATATTTTGCGCTATTTTAATCTAATGCTTCATGTTTCCATCAATCCCCGTTATTTTGGAATAAGATTTGCTTTAGCTAATTCGCTAATGTTATTCACAGAGCTATGTATTCTCAGAGCTATGGCATGTTCGGAACGATAATCGAAATCTAGGTTATAGCGAACCAACAAACTAGCGCATTGATGAATGAGAGCCTTATTGCTCTTGTTGACTTCTTATCTCATAAAATCGCTATCTCATTAAGTAGGAAATGACTGTGGTAAAACCAAACATAATAAAAACCAGTGAGAACCCACTTCAGACAATCGAAGTTGAAGTGTTTGATGAATATGGCGAAAAGCTAACAAAACAGATCGCGTGTGAGCGCCCTCTTACCGTAATGTTGAACTGGAAAGAGATCGTAACCTTAATGACATTGGGTTCTCGTCCTGAGTCATTAGTATTAGGCTATTTGAAAAACCAAAGCTTCCTTTCTGATCCGGAAGCGGTTGAATCTATCATCATCGATTGGGAAACCAGCTCTGCTGCGGTTATCACCAAAGAAGATACGAGCCAACTTGAGCAAGCGCTTAAGAAGAAGACAGTAACCTCTGGCTGCGGTCAGGGCACCATGTATGGCAACGTGATGAAGCAGTTGGAAGATTACCAAGTGCCTCAAAACAAGATTAAGCAATCTGAAATCTACACAGCGCTTGAAGCGTTGACTCATTACAACGATACCTACAAGAAAGCAGGCGCGGTGCACGGTTGTGCGGTTTGCAAAGACGACAAGGTTCTATCGTTTGTTGAAGATGTTGGCCGACACAATGCCGTTGATACGTTGGCTGGTGAGATGTGGCTTAACAAAGAGACAGGTGAAGATAAGATCTTCTATACCACAGGCCGTTTAACGTCTGAGATGGTGATTAAGGTTGCTCAGATGGGTATCCCTGTTTTGCTATCACGTTCTGGCGTGACGCAAATGGGCTTAGACTTGGCTCAGAAGTTCGGCATCACAACAATTGCTCGCGCTAAAGGCTTACGCTTCCAAGTGTTCACGGGTGCAGACAAGATCGACTTTGATGTAAAAGGTGAATAATCAGCAGTCGGAAAAAAGCGTAGGTTTGATTGGTGATTCACTAACCGCTTCTAATTGTAAAGTTCTGATGTAAATAGTTAGTGACCCATCAAGGATAAATACATAGAAACTTAGCTAGATACAAAAACGCCGTCATGCTTTTCAGTATGACGGCGTTTTTAATTTTTAATTTTCAATTTATAGCTTAATTTCCAACGCATAGAGTTGAAAACTAAGGCTAACTTAAAGCTTAGCCGCGTGCTTTCAAGAACTCAGCGTAAGTACCGCGGAAGTCGTTGATCTTGCCATCTTTAATTTCAAGGATACGAGTTGCAAGCGAGTCTACGAATACACGGTCGTGAGATACGAAGAACAATGTGCCTTTGTAGTTCTCAAGAGCCAAGTTAAGCGCTTCGATAGATTCCATATCCATGTGGTTTGTTGGCTCATCCATTAGAAGGATGTTTGGTTTATGCATCATGATCTTACCAAGAAGCATACGACCTTGTTCACCACCAGAGATAACCTTTACAGATTTCTTAATGTCGTCTTGACCAAATAGCATACGACCTAGGAAGCCACGAACAACTTGCTCGTCTTCGCCTTCTTGACGCCATTGGCTCATCCAATCAAACAGGTTCATGTCTGTCTCGAAATCATGTGCGTGATCTTGAGCGTAGTAACCGATGTTTGAGTTTTCAGACCACTTGTACTCACCAGTGCGAGGCTCAAGAGCGCCAGCTAGTGTGTTAAGTAGTGTTGTTTTACCCACACCGTTCTCACCGATGATAGCAACACGCTCACCTACTTCGAAGATACCGTCGAACTTGTTGTATAGGTCTTCTTCAAAACCTTGAGATAGGTTTTCAACCACAAGTGCGTTACGGAATAGCTCTTTAGACTGTTCGAAACGGATGAATGGGTTTTGACGGCTAGACGCTTTAACTTCGTCTAGTTGGATTTTATCGATCTGCTTAGCACGAGACGTTGCTTGCTTCGCTTTCGATGCGTTAGCAGAGAAACGAGATACGAACGTTTGAAGTTCAGCAATTTGCGCTTTCTTCTTAGCGTTGTCAGACAGTAGACGCTCACGAGCTTGAGTCGCAGCCGTCATGTACTCATCGTAGTTACCTGGGAATAGACGAAGTTCGCCGTAATCAAGGTCAGCCATGTGTGTACAAACAGAGTTTAGGAAGTGACGGTCGTGCGAAATGATGATCATTGTGCAGTTACGTTGGTTTAGCGTATCTTCCAACCACTTGATGGTGTCCATGTCCAGGTTGTTCGTTGGTTCGTCAAGAAGCATGATATGCGGGTCTGCAAACAGTACTTGAGACAATAGAACACGAAGTTTCCAACCCGGCGCTACTTCGCTCATCAGACCGAAGTGCATTGATTCTTCAATACCTACCGCTAGAAGAAGCTCACCAGCTTTAGCTTCTGCCATGTAGCCGTCCATCTCAGCGAACTGAACTTCAAGGTCAGCCACTTTCATGCCGTCTTCTTCGCTCATTTCTGGCAAAGAGTAAATGCGGTCACGCTCTTGCTTAATAGCCCAAAGCTCTTTGTGACCCATGATAACCGTGTCGATTACCGTGAATTCTTCGTAAGCAAATTGGTCTTGGTTTAGCTTAGCAACGCGCTCGTTTGGATCGTAGCTTACGTTACCAGCACTTGGCTCTAGTTCACCAGATAGGATCTTCATGAACGTCGATTTACCACAGCCATTCGCGCCGATTAAACCGTAGCGGTTGCCTTCGCCGAACTTAACTGAAATATTTTCGAAAAGTGGCTTAGCGCCGAATTGTTGGGTGATATTTGCTGTGGAGATCAATGCCATTACCTTTTTAATGTGAAAAACGCCGCAACGTTACTTGTTCAGGGCTTTAACTGCAAGTATTGATTGCAATTACTGGCCATTAAGTGAGTGATAACCTAGCCAAATCATAGTTTGAACTGACTCACATTTTTGATTTTCTATTTATCGCCGATAAGCCGTCGATTTTACGGAAAAACAAAATATCGAACAGCGCCCCATAATGGGCAGTATATAACGTCCTAAATCATGCCAACCATTGAATATATCGTATGCTGATTGGTCACAGTAAAAGCCAACCCGATCAACGCAACAGCAGACATAACAAAGATGCTCAAATACTAGTCTAATCCCTGACAATTTCATGACAAAATCGATCGAAACAGGAATAAAGTACTCGCCCCCGATACGGGGTTGGATTTCACAAAGTCAGATTATCTAACTATAGTAATCCTAACCTCATAATTCTAAGAGACTTTTATGCGTTCACTATCGCGCTTCTTAATCCTCACTTTGGCCATTCTCTCTTGGCCTAGTCATGCCAACTTGGAATATGACTTACAATCTCAGCCGCAGGTATCCGATTCTGCTGTTGACCTCGATGATCGAATTGATTCGTTACCCGATCCTCTCTTTATGGAGCCGTCGGACAGACGCCAAGTCAATATTCTGCTTGCCGAAGTTCTGCGAGTTCAAAAGCAGGAAATCAAAACCTTCGAGCAACAGATAAAAGCTTACAGAGATAACAGCGACGCCGATCAATGGTTTGCCGTTCAAACCAGTTACGTCACGCTGAATAGCTTGAACGTAAGTAAACAGCATCTTTTAGAGCAGACCAACTCTGCAAACAAAGAGCGTTTAACCGGTTTTGGTCCCTATGGTGTGACCCAGTTTAAGCAAGAGTGGGAATTGACCAAACTCAATATTGAGTATCTTGTTTATTTCCAAATTCGTAGCTTTAAAGCGCTTGTTAAAGACATCTTTATTTCGCCAGTGCCAGTGATTGGTGCCTCACTAAAAGTGTTATTCATCTACTTCGGTTTAGTGTGGTGGCTTGCCAACAGCACCCGCTTGATTGAACTGTTTCGAATTAACTTTCTTGAAGCGAAAACGAACCCTCCTTTTCTGGTTCGCGTGATTTGGTATATCAGCCGCGCTGATCGTGCGATTGCTTGGCTAATTGCCATCACATTGTCATTGAGAGTGCTTTCTAGTATCCCTAGTCTTCAACATTTGATTTTCCTGGAGATCTTCACTTGGTGGATTCTAGGTGGTTCGATTGCCATCAGCTTTATTTTGGAATTTGCCTACCGTTTAGGTCGGACATCAAATCAAGAAGTGATAGCACTACGCCTATCGACTATTCGCCGTTACGTGTGGAGCTTCATCGTTGCGGGTGTGATTCTCCAGATATCGAGTATTACGCTAGGCAAAGGTACGATTTACAGCTGGATTTACAGCGCTCTGTTTTTCTGGTTTGTGCTGGTCACGATCTCAGTTCTCAGACTATGGAGAGCGAAGGTCTTCGATACGTTGCAACACATCTCTGATCGTCCGGTTTGGGTGAATTGGGCAGTAAACCGCAAGGATACCTTCTTACTTAATATATTGGCGACGGCCATTGGCATCGTGTGGTTGAGTGTTTACAACTTTCAACATCGAATTATGGCCCTGCTATCCAATTACACTTTGTTTAGCCAGGCCTTAGCTTATCTATTTAGAATTGAAGTTGCTAAACAGTCTGACCTTGATAAGAATCAGCAAAACTTGGTTCGAATCAAAGGCGATCAAACCTATGAATACATTCTTCCGGGTAATATCGACAGTACGTTGATAGATTACGCGGGAGATGAAATTAAGCAGTTATCACGCTACTTAATGTCAGACAGCCCGGCTATCTGTATTGTGTCTGGCGAACGTGGTGTCGGCGCGACAACGCTGCTATATACCTTACTGCACAAAGTCTCTAACGCTGAGCCTGTATACGTGAGTTGCCCTTATGCGGGTTACCAAGAGCTTTTAGCGCATTTAGCCGTGAGCATTGGCTTGGACGAAGAAGCGACTGAAATTCAAATATTAGCGCATCTTCGTAAGAGCAATACCACTTACCTTATCGCGATTGATAACGCACAACGACTGGTGCAACCAATGGTCGGTGGCCTGTCTGATTTGATTCGTTTGACCAACCTTCTGCGTCGTTCTAAAAAGAACCACCGTGTCGTGATATCGATCGCCAAATCAAGCTGGCGATTTGTGGATAGAGCGCGTGGCGAACGTTTGCTGTTTGACTTGGTGTGTTTCCTTCCGCGTTGGACAGAGAAACAAGTGGGTGAACTTCTAAATAGCCGTATCAATACGGAGCTTGAGAAGCCGTTGTCTTTTGATGGTTTAGTAGTCCCTAAGCAATGGGACCAAGATGATATGAGTGAAGAAGAACGTGCACGCCAAGGTTTCTATCGAATTTTGTGGCACTACTCTGATGGCAACCCTACCGTTGCGCTGCGTTTCTTCCGACTCTCTTTGAACCGAAACAAAGAGACAGATCAAGCAGTGGTGCGTCTGTTCCATGTTCCTGAAGCCCAGGAGCTGGAAAATATGCCGAAACCTATGCTGGCTGTACTTCGTTCTATCGTACAACTGGAAATCGCTTCTCCGGAAGTGTTGTCTGAATGTACACAGCTGAGCACGGCAGAGATAACGGGGATTCTGCGTTACTTTGAAAGCCGTGGTTATATTGGTTGGCATGAAGAAAAGGCTCGAATTTCTGAGCACTGGTTCCGCCATATTACGAACGTTCTCGACCGTCAACATCTACTGGTGAAGTAAAATGAAGAAGTTATTTATCCTACTATTTGTTGGCTTGGCAAGTGCTGTCAGTTTCCCGACCTTTGCGACGGAAGAGTTAGCTAACGTAGAAAACATCTCTAAAATAGCGAGCCTTGTGCGATGGAGCGGCGTGTTCTTCTCCATGATCGTTATCGCTGCGATGTGGTTGCTGCTTAAGTTCATCAACTCGTTAGTGACCAGCTTTGGTAGTCAGTTCGTGCAATATCGAATGCTACTACAAAAACTGCAGTCGTTTACTCAGTTCTTCATCTATGTGAGCACCGGTCTTATCGTGTTCATGATGAGCTTTAGAATCAACGACCAAATACTGGCCTTGATTGGTGGCACCCTCGCCGTGTCGGTAGGCTTTGCGCTTAAAGACTTGGCTGCTTCATTCATCGCCGGTATCACGGTGATGATTGATAGACCCTTTCAAGTTGGTGACCGCGTCACGTTTGAGGGTAACTATGGCGACATTATCACTATCGGTTTGCGTTCGGTACGAATGAGAACATTGAATGACGACATCATTACCATTCCGAATAACAAGTTCTTAAATGAAGTGACCACCAGTGGTAACTATGGCGCATTAGACATGCAGGTGGTGATTCCGTTTTACGTTGGTATGGATGAAGACATCACCCTAGCCCGCGATCTGATTCAAGAAGCGGCGTCTTCAAGTCGTTATATCCACTTGCCGAAGCCTGTAACGGTTTTGGTTAAACAGACGATTACCGATAACTACCTTGCGATACAGCTAACCTGTAAGGCTTACGTTGTGGATACTGCGTATGAGAAGCTGTTTGAAACCGACATTACCTTGCGTGTGATGAAAGAGTTTAAGAAGCACAACATCAACCCACCGAAGATTTCAGTGGCAGCGCATTAGGCTTGATGCTTTCGACGTTTGTTTCTTATCGCAAATGACTATCCATAAATAAAAACACCTCCGAACTTATCTCAAGTGCGGAGGTGTTTTTTATGGGCTTTTTATCTTCAGCTCAGTTGTATTTAGGCTAAACCTTAAAGTATTTCAATTGCTCAGTAAGGTGCTCTGTGGTGTTCGCCATTTTCTGACTGTCTTCTGCGAGCGATTGTGAGGCCTGCAGCACTTCATTTGCAGCGAGATGAATACCAGTGACACTTTCACTCATTTCAGTGGCTACCGTGCTTTGCTGCTCTGAGGCTGCGGCGATCTGCGCGACCATGTCGTTAGCGTTATGCAGTTCATTCACAATCACATCGAGTTGCTGGCGAGTTTCGTTAGACGCGACAACGCTGTGATCAACCTTCTCGTTACTGCTTTGCATTGCCTTAAAGGTGCGTTCTGCTTGTTGAGTCAGTTTCTCAATCGTGGATTGCACTTCGTTGGTTGAATTCTGAGTGCGGCTAGCAAGATTTCGAACTTCATCAGCAACAACCGCGAATCCTCTTCCTTGCTCTCCTGCACGTGCCGCTTCTATTGCTGCGTTGAGCGCTAACAAGTTCGTTTGTTCTGATACATCACGAATCACACCAACGACTTGGCTTATTTCAGTCACGCCTGATTGCAGATCTCTGACTAAGTTGTTCGCGGTCGAAATGTTCTCTGAAACCTGAGATATAGTCTCAGACGTTACCTGCATGTTCTGGTCGTTCTGGTTTGCATGATCGACAACCTTATTGGTGCTATCCGCGGTATTTTCGGCATTCACAGCGACATCAGAAATAGTCGCGCTCATCTCTGTCATTGCAGTCGATAACAATTCAAGCTGTGCATGTTGTGAGTTGACACTGGTTGCTGCTTCTTCACTGGCTTGAGCGATGTGGCTCGCCATATTACTGGATAAATCCGCCGATTCATTGGCTGTGCGAAGCGTGCTTTGCAGTTTGTCGAGCATGGTATCTATTTGCTGACTCATATCGCCCAGTTCATCTTTACGTGTCATGTTCATGCGTACACGAAGATCGCCATCGGCAATCTTATGGGTGTTATCGATAAGCTTATTCAGTGGCACAAGGATGTTGTTGGAAATCGCGTAACCCATAGCGAACAGTAAGCCAGATAAAACAACCGCTACCATCCCTTCCTTAATAGCTAAGGCATAGAACGCCTCTTGGATATCCGCGACTAAGATTCCAGAACCGATCACCCAGTTCCATTCTGGAAACAACTGAACGTATGAGATCTTGTCTTTGAGTTCACCTTGCGGGCTCATCCATTGGTAATCAAGAAAGCCTTTCTCTTCAGGAGTGCGGGAAATGGTGACCATCTCGCGCCAGTGATGCTTACCTGCGCCATCTCTAAGGTTTCCGGCATTAGTGCCATCAAGCTCTGGTTTTAATGGATGACTAATGATGTTGAGCTGCTGGTTTAGAATCCAGAAGTAATTAGTGTTGTCATAACGAAGCGTTTTGATGGCTTGTAGCGCACGATCCTTTGCGACCTCTTCACCGAGCACATTACGTTGGTTGTAATAGTAGCTCGCTAAGCTGACTGCAGTTTCGACTTGAGCACTGAGCTTATCTTGACGCTCTTGCATGGAACTCGCACGCTGCTGCATTAGGTTAAAAGTGGACGCCATTACTAATAGAACAACCGATAAAATGACGATGGAGACGAGTTTTGATTTGATAGATAAGTTACTTAATTTCATAGCTGACTGACTTTATTATTTGTTTTGATTATGGATTTTCGGCCAAGGTATCAAAATTTCGTACAGTTCAGATGATATGCATCAAGATCAAAAGATATACACTATGTTACATAACCAAAAAGAGGTACTCGTCAAACCGGCAGAGGTTGAGATTTGGTTTGAGATAGATTAGTAGTGCGGGATTTTCGTGCTTGGGCTAAAACGTTCGTGTAATAGCCCAAGCGCGTTAGAAGTATTATCAGATGATAATGTCGGTGAATAAGTTCTTAGAACTTATAGGTTTGATACAAGTAATTGAGGTGTCGCTTTCTGTTGAAGATAGATACTAAAACAACTTCCCTTACCTACCTCCGATTCAACTCGGATCTCGCCGCCAGTTTGGCTCAAGATACTTTGAGAGACTGACAACCCTAACCCCGTACCATCACGTTTAGTGGTATAGAAAGGCGAGAAGATACGTTTCAGTTGTTCTTCCTTAATACCACAGCCTTCATCTTGAACATGAACGATAGCGCCATGAGACACACCATTTTCAACCCAGTCTTCACTCGAAATGGTTAACGTGCCCTGACCGTCCATTGCATGAATAGCGTTCATTTGTAGGTTAACCAGAATCTGCAGTAATTGGTTTCGGTTCACTTCGACTGAAGTTTTAGCGTTCAGCTGTGATACGTACACAATGCCTTTCTTCTTCGCGCCTGTTTTTACGAGCGTAATACTTTCATCGACAATTGGATTGATATGTTGCCACGTAATTTCGTCTTGTACGCCGCCGTGACGGCTGTATTGAAGCAGGCTTCGTGTGATGTTTCGAATTCGGTCAATTTGCTCCATGATCGCGTGGACTTCCTCATCTACACGGCTCACTTTATCGCCCAGTTCAAACTTCATCAGTTCAACGTTGCCAAGAATCACGGCGGTTGGGTTATTGATCTCATGAGCAATACCCGCTGTTAATTCACCTAATGCGGCCAGTTTTTCATTGACCACCAGCTTATCCCTGGCTTGATTGAGAAGCTTGATGTGCAGTTCGAGCTCTTCGGTTTTCTCTTTCAAACTCGCGGTACGAGAATGCACTTTGCACTCAAGTTCAGACGCCGCTTGTTGAATCTCTTGATTGCGCTCGTGCAGTAGATCCAACATCTTGTCGAATTGTTTAGCGAGCAGTGTAAGTTCGTGTTGATCATCCAAACCTAGCGTACCAATTCGCTTGTCTTGCCCCATCTGGACTAGTTTAACGACCTTATGAATGCGTTCAATTGGGTTGAAAAGATCACGCGCGCCACGGTGAACGATCAAACCGGATGCCAACAACAGCAACACAATGGTAATGCTAATTTCGCCAAGGTTGGTCAAGTAGGTTTCTATCAACGGCCAAATCAAATAACCGGTGTAAAGCATGCCGATCACATTATTAAACTGGTCATGGATTGGTTTGTAAGCCGTGATGTACCAAGCATCGTATACATACGCTCGATCTAGCCACTCTTTACCTTCATTCAAGACTTTTGAGTGAACCTCATGAGAAACACGCGTACCAATGGCGCGCCCTACACTGTCTTCACTGCTCAAAGGCACGTTGGTGCTAACACGAAGATCATCAAGGAAAACCGTGACCGTACCAATATGACGATTAAACCCTTCTCGTTGTGGATAGATAAGGTTACTGATCTGATCGACAAGTTGAGTGCTGTTATTCAGTAAGATCCCACCATCCAGAAAACCAATCACATGATCATGTTCATCTTTGATGGATACAACGGTTCGGCTTACCAATCCGCGAGTCTCAACTTCTTGCCCGTTGAGCATCGGAACTTCTGCTTTTTTAGCGAGGTCACGATCGAGATAATTGAGTTCGTTACGGCTTAAGACACTGAAAAAAGAAGACTTATGAGTTAAGTTTAGATACTCGAGTTTTTTCTCCATGCTCTCGACACTGCGCCAACGCAGAAAATCGAGCTCATAGCGAGATTTGTTCTCAGACACCCAGCGAGTTAGGTCTTCGTGTGAAAGCTCACTCGCGAGTTTGGTTCGAAAGTTATAAGACTCGGCAAACGCACGAACGTTGTATGCTTGCTGATTTTGGATCAGGTGAATACTGTTATCGGCAACATCCAAACGCTCATCGACATCAATCAGAGCACCCTGCCACGTGTAATGTATCGACCAATACAGTGTGATAGCCACAAGCGCACACAAGGTCAGAATGATAGGAGCAGATGTCAGGAATAATAAGCGGTAGCGAACCATGGTTTTGAATCGGAACGCCCACTTTGACCACCAACGACGTCTAATCGGCATATTCAGAGCCTTCTGTGTTCCAATCTTTGTACTTACGCTCTAGCGTTTTACGTGCGACGCCAAGATCTCTCGCAGCAGCCGATTTATTGCCATCATGGAAACTAACAAGCTGTTCTATATGAGATTTTTCCACTTCTTTAAGTGTCCAAGTATTTGGATAGCCCTCGGCAGCGTCTGTATTATTCAAGTTTGGCATTTCTGCACCATGTGACACCGTCACTGAAATGCTGGTGGGAACAGGATCACCATTAATCTCGCGCCAATAGTGTGCTGGTGGCTTGTCTAAGAGAATGCATCGTTCGACTAAGTTTTTAAGCTCACGAATATTCCCCGGCCATTCGTATTCGTTCAACGCCAAGATATCTTCATGTGCCCAATTTGGAACTGGCATGCCAAGCTCGCTCGATAAAAGACGAGTAAAGTATGGAACAAGTTCAATCAAATCTGATGGGCGCTCTCTCAATGGCACCACATCAATCTTAAGTACATTGAGTCGGTAGAACAGATCGCGACGGAAGTGTCCTTTATCGACCTCTTCTTGAAGGTTTCGGTTGGTCGCCGCCACCACTCGTACGTCAACGGCAATTTCCTTCTCGCTACCGACTGGACGAATGGTTCTTTGCTCTAACACACGTAACAAGGCAGCTTGCATTGGCAGTGGCATTTCACCGATCTCATCAAGGAACAAGGTGCCACCACTTGCGACTCGGAATAGACCTTCACGGTTTTTCTTCGCACCAGTAAATGCGCCTGATGTATGTCCAAACAGTTCACTTTCTAGAAGTTCTGGAGCAATCGCGCCACAGTTGATTGGCACAAATGGACCTGTGCGTTTACTGGCTTCATGTACACCTCTCGCAACCAACTCTTTACCTGTACCCGACTCACCTTCTATCAAAACGGACGCTCGAGACGGTGCAAATTGACTGATCAGCAATTTAAGTTGTTTGGTCTTGTCTGAATTGCCGATCAGTTCGGTCTTGATATGACGACTCACATCACGCTTCAACGCGTACTGCATCCTTTGGTCGAGTCGCTTATCCATACAACGTAGAACGGCTTGTATCATCTGTTCGAGGTTGAACGGCTTAAGAATAAAATCTGAAGCGCCAAGCTTAAGTGCGGATATGGTCATCTCTAGATCGGCATAACCCGTCATGAAAATCACATCGGCGCGTTTGTCGTTGTCGTTAAACGCTTCTTCCCACTCAATGCCAGAGCGGCCCGGTAGGTTGATATCAAGGACAATCAGGTCAAAATGTTCGCTTGAACGCAGCGTTTCAGCCTCTTCAACCGACCCTGCGCTCGACACCTTGCCAAAGAACTTACCCAGTGCTTTCTTTAAGATAGTCTGCATACCCAATTCATCATCGACGACCAAAACGGAAAACGCCTGATATTGAGTCAATGTGTTCGGGTTGAGATTGGATGCAGATGAACTAGGTAAAGACATAATGATTAGCCGGTGAGGAAAGTTGGGACAGAGTGTACCAATTAACCTTTTCTCCAACAGGGACAATGTGCGACATTTTGTCCTAGCTCATGTTTTGATTCATTTTAACGGGGTAAAAGACTCAGTTTTGTCCGAAATAACAGCAATTTAATGAGATCTGATGCATTATTTGTTGGCATTAAGATTGCTTATAAGGTGTAGATTTCTAATTACAACAATTAGCGTCTTATGCACATGCCCTCTTTGAGCCCTTTAAAACTAAAGGCATGTCATTCATTTATAACAGAATGGACATAATAATAATGAAAGCAATTCCCCTAACTATTGCAGCTCTATCGATCGTCAGTTACACGGCTAGCAGCGCGGAAGACACCACTCATATTAAGTTGGCGACAACCACAAGTACTTATCACTCTGGTCTACTGGACTACTTATTGCCTGAGTTCGAAAAGGATTCTGGTATCAAGGTTGATGTTCTTGCCGCTGGTACGGGTAAATCACTTCGCATGGGCGAAAATGGTGATGTTGATTTGGTGATGACTCACGCACCAAAAGCTGAAGCGAATTTCGTAGAAAAAGGCTACGGCGTTTTACCTCGTAAGCTGATGTATAACGACTTTGTCATCGTTGGTCCACAAAGCGACCCTGCAAAAATTGAATCTCAAAAAGCAGTGGCAGATGTGTTCAAAGCGATCGCGACTAATAACGTGACGTTTGTGTCTCGTGGCGACGACTCTGGTACTCATAAGAAAGAGATGGGCATTTGGGCGCAAACTAAAATTGAACCAAACTTTGGTGGTTACCGCAGTGTTGGTCAAGGTATGGGCCCTACTCTGAACATGGCGTCAGAGATGCAAGGCTACACCATGACAGACCGTGGTACTTGGTTGGCTTACCAAAATAAACTGGATCTAAAAATCCTTTTCCAAGGTGACAAGAACCTCTTCAACCCTTACCAAGTGATTCTGGTTAACCCTGAGCGCTACCCAAGCATTAACTACCAAGCTGCGAAAGTATTCAGTGATTGGTTGGTTAACCCTAAAGGTCAGAAACTGATTAACGACTTTAAACTGCATGGCAAACAACTGTTTGTTGCAAGCGCAGAATAGCTTGTTGTAAGTGAACCGTCGTTTTCTGTAAGTAAAAGTAGCGCTAAGGGTTCAACCCGAATCAATTAGCGCTACGCTTAACTAAACAGTTAACGAAGCACCTAAGCAATGTCGCTTTAAAAACTGTCTCACTTTAATATCGTTCACGCTTAACAACACATTCATGCTTAGAAACGCAACCATGCTTAAGAGCAATAGCTGACCAATACACACTCAAATAGTTTGGGTCAGCTATGATTAACATCAGTCATTACCGATAAAACCTATTATCGATTTACACGAGATACTTCATGACCCTATGGCAAACAACGATTGATGCAATGAATCTACTTGTGAGTTTTGACCACGAATTGTGGAAAATCGTCGCGGTATCCTTCAGCGTATCTTTGTCCGCCATTTCATTGGTGATTGTTCCTGCAATCCTTATGGCTTTCTTATTGGCTTATACCGAATTCCCCGGGAAATGGGCTTTGCTTTCAGTGATCAACACCCTGCAAGCGATCCCTACTGTGGTTATCGGTTTGTTGATGTACATGATGCTTTCTCGCTCTGGTCCGTTAGGTGATTGGCAACTACTGTTCACCCAAAAGGCGATGATTCTAGGTCAGATGGTGATCTGTTTCCCTATCCTAGTTGCGATGATGCACGGTGCCCTGCAGGCCAGTGACCGCCGTGCGGTAGAAACAGCGCGCACACTTGGCGTATCAACAACACGCGTGGCGTGTACCTTGATTTGGGAAACGCGTTTTCCTTTGTTGGCTGCAACCATTGCTGCCTTCTCTCGTATCGTGACAGAGGTAGGTTGTTCAATGATGGTAGGTGGCAACATTATGGGGATGACAAGAAACATCCCAACAGCTATTGCCATGGAAAGCCACAAAGGCGCATTTGCTCAAGGCGTCGCCCTCGGTATGGTGTTATTAGCATTGGCATTAGCCCTTAACTTTTTCCTTTCCAGTGTGAGAGGAAAAGGCTATTTAAGAACTTAGGAACGCTGTCATGAGTATAAAAATAACAACGCAGCAAATTTCAATGCGCTACAAAGAGCGTGTTTTGTTCCACATTCCCGAATTGTCGATCGGCCCCAACGATGCCATTTATCTCAAAGGAGATAATGGTGTTGGTAAAACGACCCTACTTAAAATATTGTCTGGATTAATTCAGCCGAGCTCTGCCCGTATTCAGTCTCCAACACAGAGCTGGCAGCAGAAGTTATTCCCACGGCTCAAGTTCAAAGACATCATCTACCTGCATCAAACTCCCTATCTTTTTGATGGCTCGGTGTACCAAAATGTCGCTTATGGCATTCGCTTTAACAAAGAGAGCCAAAAAGATAAGCGAGCTCAAATAATTAATGCATTGAGAATGGTAGGTTTAGAAACCCTGGCAGATGAGCACATTTCTGTGTTGTCTGGCGGTGAGCGTCAACGCGTAGCAATGGCTCGAGCTTGGATTCTTAAGCCTTCAATCTTGCTTATGGATGAACCAAGTGCTTCTTTAGACAAAGAATCTATTGAAAGATTGGTGATTATGGCCGAAGATCTTCTTCAGAGAGGCGCGAGTTTAGTCATCACCAGTCACCAAACTAACGCGTTAACCGATTTATGTAAGAAGCAGTGGTGGATCAAAGACAATACTTTGACCGAATCCCCGCTTCTGCAAGTTATTCAGAAAGATAAAGCACAAGAGAATATTTATGCTGCTTCCAACGCAAACTAGTTGGGTTATTTTGGCTGGCGGACAGGCCAGCCGTATGGGCGGAAAAGATAAAGGACTCGTTGAGCTCAACGGTTCTCCGCTTATTCAATACGTTATAAACAAGCTGTCACAACAAGATGTCAGCATCACTATCAATGCCAATCGTAACTTAGACAGTTACCAAGCATTTGCTCCGGTTGTTTCTGATTCTTTCCCTGACTACCCAGGTCCATTGGGTGGCATTCACGCTGGCCTTAAAAACGCGAACACAGACTGGGTTGGTTTCGTCCCTTGCGACAGCCCACAAATCAGTGACGACCTTGTTGAGCGTTTTTGTTCTGCAGTAAAAGAAGACAGCGACATTCTTGTCGCGCATGATGGCGAATTTAAGCAACCTGTATTCACCCTATTCCACAAGCGTGTTCTGCCAAAGTTAGAAGCGTTTTTGGAACGTGGTGATCGTAAAATCATCTTGCTATACAAAGAGTGTGTCACCGAATACGTTGATTTTAGCGATTCTCCTAACTGCTTTGTTAATCTCAACACGCCAGAAGAACTCACCCAATTCGGAACGCTTCAATAATGAAAGATTCTAAACAACGCCCTAACCTTCCTTTATTGGGCTTTGCTGCTTATAGCGGTACAGGCAAAACGACCGTACTTGAAGCCCTGCTTCCTCTGTTGACTGATGCGGGTTTAAAAGTTGGCGTGTTAAAACATGCTCACCACGATTTTGATGTCGATAAGCCGGGCAAAGACAGTTACCGTCTACGTAAAGCGGGCGCAAACCAAATGTTGATCGCATCTCGTAATCGTCACGTGATGATGACAGAAACACCAGAAGCCGAAGCAGATTTTGATTACCTGCTGACTCGATTTGATACCAACACGCTTGATCTGATTTTGGTGGAAGGTTGTAAGAACATCGCTTTCCCTAAAATTGAACTGCACCGAGATGAAGTGGGCAAACCTTGGTTGTATCCGAACGATAACAACATTATTGCTATCGCGGCAGACAGCCAAGTTGAATCAGAGCTGCCACAAATGGTGATCAGCGACTTAGAAGCGATTCGTGATTTCATCATTGGATACGCTCAATCCTTCGACTCTACTTCGAAAACAAATAAAGTCGCTTCGTGTGCATCTTCAAAAGGCGCAGCGCCAGCAGTATGTTGTGACTCGTTCTCCCCTGCAGGTTTAACCGTTACTCAAGGTCAGCAAAAGATTGTTGATAGCATTGACGCGCTCGATCTCACAGAGAGTGTTGAATTACTGCAAGGCTACGGCCGCGTGCTGGCTGAAGATGTGATTTCACCAATCAACGTTCCTCAGAATACCAACTCTGCAATGGACGGTTATGCGATTCGTAGTGAAGATCTAGAATTGGACAGCTACAACATCGTTGCTGAAGTCATGGCGGGTCACAGCTATGAAAAAACCGTTCAACAAGGTGAAGCGGTTAAGATCATGACCGGCGCACCAATGCCTGATGGTGTTGATGTTGTCGTGATGCGCGAACAAGCTGTTCAAGATGGCGATAAAGTTAGCTTCCCTGATGCTAAAATCTCGGTTGGACAAAATGTCCGTATGGCAGGTGAAGATTTAGAAATCGGCCAACCTGTCTTTACACGTGGCACACGCATCGAAGCGCCAGAAATGGGCATGATGGCGTCGTTAGGTTTTGGTACCTGCCCTGTTCTGCGTAAAGTGAAAGTGGGTGTGTTCTCTACGGGTGATGAAGTTCAAGCGCCGGGTAGCGAGCAAAAGCCAAACTCTATCTATGACTCAAATCGTTTTACTATTATCGGCATGCTTCAAAAGCTTGGCTGTGACATCGTCGATTACGGCATCGTTGAAGATGACGAACAAAAGATGATGGGCGTGCTCCACTCTGCGTCGCTTGAAACCGATATGGTGCTGACTTCTGGGGGTGTATCTGTTGGTGATGCTGACTACATTAAACTCGCGCTAGATAAACTGGGTGAAATCAACTTCTGGCGTATCAACATGCGCCCAGGTCGCCCATTGGCTTACGGTAAGATTGAGAACAAGCCGTTCTTTGGTTTACCGGGTAACCCTGTTGCTGTGATGGTGTCGTTCATTAACTTTGTTGAGCCTGCGATCCGCAAGCTTCAAGGTCAAACGAACTGGACGCCAGTGAAAGCAAATGCAGTAGCAACTGAACAACTACGTTCACGCCAAGGCCGTACTGAATTCAGTCGTGGTGTGTTCTCGATGAATGAATCCGGCGTGCTTGAAGTGAAAACAACGGGCAAGCAAGGATCAGGTATTCTGCGTTCAATGAGCGAAGCGAACTGCTTAATCGAAATCTCACCTGCGGTTGATACCGTGAAAGTTGGCGAGACAGTGACGATAATTCCTCTGCAAGGTCGTGTTTAACTCAAAGCAAATACCTAAATTGACTTGGCAGCTTTTTATTTGATTTGGAAGATCTTCGCCAAAACACAAACGAAGCCCCTATATAGATTTTTCAATGTTAAGGGGCTTTTTTGTTCTTTTCGTTTCGTGAAAAACAACCTGTTCGTTTCCTAAAAGACAAATAGCTTTAATCACGCTAAACGTTTAGAACGATAATCTTAAGATTTCTTACCATTACCTTGAGCCACGTACGGTTTTTATGTAGAGTGCGCGCAAAGTAATAATTCTATTGGAGAGCACCATGGCTCGTACCATTCTGTACACTTACAAAGACGAAGACAAAGAGTTACTGTTTTCAAAACAAGAACACCGCACGATCCAAGAAGCTGTTGCTGCAGCTGAAGGCATCGATATCTCTGAGTATCTAAAAACTGAGCAACAGCTCGAGTTGATTTCTGATACTAAAGCGGTTCGCAACTACCAAGACAACTACTTCCGCAAGCTTGGCTTTACTAAGCTTACGTTGAAGCAAAAAGACAACCTTGGTGTTGGTAAAAAGAAGAAGTAAGCCCTCTGGCTCTTTTTCCTATCTCTAGCTTTTCGTTTGCAGTCAGATATAAGAGCTAAAGAAAACACTGAACAATAAAAAATGCCGCAACCTCTTTCGAGATTGCGGCATTTTTATTTGTGCTTTTTTACTATCTAACCTTAGCGAGCTTAACTTAAGTCACGATTACTTAATGTTAAGGAATGCAGCGCCACGAACGCCGCCTGAATCACCGTGCTTCGCTTTGATGATCTTTGGACATTTCGCTACAGACAGTAGGTATTTAGGGATACGTTTTGGCATCTCTTCGTAGATAAGTTCGAAGTTTGAAAGACCGCCACCCAATGCAACTACGTGTGGATCAAGACCGGTAAACAGGTTCGCGAAACAGATAGCCAATAGCTCCATGAAACGATCAACGTGTTCAGCCGCTTTTGCTTCGCCTTCGTTGTACGCTTGAATGATCTCGATCGCTTTCTTCTTCTCACCGAAGTAGTGCTCGTAAATCAATTCAAAGCCACGACCTGATAGGTAGCTGTCTAGACAACCTTTCTTGCCACAACCACAACCGAGTAACGGTGCGTTGTCGCCAAGGTGGAACCAAGCATCAATAGGAAGACGCATATGGCCCAGTTCACCAGCAACGTGGTTACGACCAGAGAACACTTTGCCTTCGTAAACTAAACCGCCACCGAAACCAGTACCTAGAATTAAGCCAGCTACTGATGGTTCGTCTTTAAGCTCGTCATCCCACGCTTCTGAAAGCGCAAAACAGTTCGCATCATTTTCAATTTTTACACTACGACCAATAAGCGCTTCTAGGTCTTTACGTAGTGGTTTCCCCGTTGAAGCTGGCACGTTAACAACCAGCATTGTGCCGTCGTCAGCATCTTCCATACCAGGAAGACCAAGACCAATTTTACCTTCGCAAGAAAATTCGCTGTCGTACTTCTTCACCAAACCGGCAATCGTATCAAGTAGCAATTGATAATCTTCAGTAGGCGTTGGTACGCGTTCTGTTGCTACTCGCTCTAGTTTTTCATTGAACGCACCAAATTCAATTTTTGTGCCGCCAACATCGAAGCCGTAATACATGAAATCTCTCCAATTTTTCCCTAAATTCGGGCAAATAAATTTTTCAAATTAAACATCTAGGACGCATTATCCATAACACTCCCCCTACAAACCGTGATGGATAACAAACTTATCTCGTGTTCGAATCTGTTTGAACAACAAGTCAGCACAAAGCGGTTAAAGGTTAGAGTGACGTCTCATTTTTAGTGTGCTCTATGAAAGCGTTCAGGCTTGGTTTGGTTGGATCGGACTTATAACGCGTCTTACTTAGCATGTAGCTTTCGCGAAATGTCTCAAACCACAGCTGTAAAGTTTTTGCGCCCTGCTCTTCACCAGCCTGTTTTAAAACCAAGCTCGCCACTTCTGCAGTCGAAAGATGTTGTTCGTTGTCTGACTTACGCATCATGTATTGCGAAACTGATTCTGGTTCAATCGACAACACAGGTAAGTCTTGCAGATACTCTGAACGACGGAAGATACGTCGCGCTTCACGCCAACTGCCATCAATAAAGATCAGCAGCAACGTCTTGTTCGAATCTCGCATCTCACCAAGGTCTGCAACCACGCGCGATTTGTCGTCGGTATAGTCTTCAGGGAATACGATCACAGGTTGGTATTTGTCATCTTTGAGGACATCCAACATCTCTTGATTTGGCTCAGTACGATGCCAAAGGTAGGCGTAACTGTCTTTAACCGTATCAACAATCAAACGGCCAGTGTTACTTGGTTTTAAGATTTCGTTGTCTGACAAGATCAACATAGTTGCGACGTTCGTATCAACGTTAGGTTGATGCTCACAGATACAGCTGTCTTGTTTGATTTTACAGAATTCACATCGCACGACTTTACACCCGCGCGCATTAAACGGTTTGGTAGCAATGGATAAACGATGTTGATATAAACGGTGAAAAGCGTGGATTCTCATGGACAATAACGATAACTCTAGAAAAGTGGCACGATTGTACTTACAGTGTCCTTAGAATGATAGAAGGAATTCCCATGCAAGACCCATCACTGCTTCGCCTAGTTTGTTTTATTGTCGTTTTTGGATTGTGTGCGCTTTGGGAATACCGTTTTCCGCGTAAAACACTGACTCAAAGCAAATGGTTTCGTTGGGGTAATAACTTTGCGTTGGTTGCTTTGAACAGCTTTCTATTAGCCACTCTAATTCCTATCGCAGCATTCCAAGCGGCGCTTATCGCACAAGAAAACCAATGGGGTCTGTTCAATACCCTGTCACTTCCGAAAGAGCTCACCATTCTGATCTGTGTGTTGCTGTTGGATTGTGCCATTTACCTACAGCACTTGGTGTTTCACCGTGTTCCTTGGTTGTGGAAGCTACATCGAGTTCACCATGCGGACCTCGATATTGATGTCACAACCGGAACGCGCTTTCACCCTATTGAGATGATTCTTTCAATGCTCATCAAAGTGAGCTTGGTGATCGCACTTGGTGTGCCTGTCATTGCTGTCGTGATCTTTGAAATTGTTCTTAATGCGAGCGCGATGTTTAACCATAGCAATGCACGTCTTCCGCTATGGTTCGATAAGCTATTAAGAAAAGTGATTGTGACACCCGACATGCACCGCGTTCATCACTCGGTCATTGTGAAAGAAACCCATTCAAACTTTGGTTTCTTTTTATCTGTGTGGGACATCTGGTTTAAGACTTACCGCGCCCAACCCAAGCTTGGCCATGATAAGGTGCATATTGGTGTTCCCGAGATTCAAGATGGTAAAGAGCAACGGCTAGATTTAATGTTGCGTCAGCCATTTGCACGATTCCCGACAACGAAAGATTAGGTTCGAATTCGGTTGAGTCTCAAGATTATATTGAGACCAACCTTAGCTTAATCCGAAAACAAAACGCCCTTAGATTCATGTGATAATTTAAGGGCGTTTCTGTATCGATAGAATTATAAAACAGCTAGTGCTTCAACTCTTGTGCTGTTTGGCTTAACTCAGTACGCTCGTTTATTTCAGCACGCTCGTTTACTTTAAAACGTACTTATGAAGCATAGCTTGTTGGTGCCCTGCTATCTCTCCGACTTGCTCTGAACTCTCGATCATAGATTCAAGTTGCAGCTTAGTATTCTCGCCCTGCTCAGATACTCGGGTGATTGAATGGGTTACATCGACAGTCGCACGAGCTTGTTCTTCGGTAGCCACCATGATTTGCTCAACACGACCTTTGATCTGGCTCACCGCGAATTCAATTTTCTCGAAGGCCTGTCTTACATCGCCACTGGTTTGCAGTGCACTGGCCATCTCACTTCTCGATTCCGTTACAGAAGCACGTGAGCGATCGGCTGCCGCGACTAGTTCGTTCATCATGCTACGAATATTGGTGGTTTGCTGGGACGTGCCGCTCGCCAATTTACGCACTTCGTCTGCAACTACCGCAAAACCTCGACCTTGTTCACCTGCTCGCGCCGCTTCTATCGCAGCGTTCAGTGCCAATAAGTTGGTATTTTCAGCGATACCACTGATCATATCGACCATTTCACGAATCTGTTTCACTCGACCATCCAAGTCAGCCATAGACTCTTCACTCATGCTAAGAGATTGCTCAAGCGCTTGTAATCGTTGTTGGTTGAGGCCAACCACTTGGCTGCCATTCACTGACTCATCTTCTGCTATTTGTGCATCGTCGTTCGATGCGTTTGAGATACGAGCTATCTCACCAATCGATGCTTCTAGTTCAGTAATTGTGGTGATCATATTCTGAAGTGATTCGTTCTGTTCGTTCAAGCTCGAATTGGTTTGCTCTGCAGCGTCGTGGCTTACTTCAGCGGTTTGGTAAAGCGTTTCACAGTTGCGCGTGACCAAACGAACCGAATCAGCTGTGGAATCAACGACCGTATTGAGTTTTGAAGTAATAACTTGTAGCTCTAACGGCCCAAGCAATTCGCTCTGTTTAGAGAAGTCATGATCTGCCAGTGAACTCAACTGTTGAGTTATGTTTTTAAGCCCTTTATTCATCCAACGGCGTAACACGAACCATGAAATCACAATGATTACGGCAATCACTAGCCCGCTGATAAACAACACACGATCAATATTGGTGATGGTTTGATTTACAATCAGTTCACTTTCATCAATCAGGTGGGAAGCGGTAGATGACAGCTGATTCAAAGTGCTAATGACGGTGTTAGCTAAGTTAATGACTTGCGTTAAGTTCTGCTCTTGCTGCTGAACCAGTTCGAGTTTCAAGAGGATTTGTTTGATTACGCCTTCTTCGGTAAAGCCTTCTTTCACCATCTCGTAAGGCGCCGTCAAGCTCGCGAACTCAGCGATGTCTGGGTGCCAATCGGCAAAATCGCTGTAAGCCAAGTTAAGGCCTGCGATTCGGTTTCTCAATTGACGGTATTCGTCTTGTGCTTTATCAATGTCAGATTGCATCATCAGCATCAAGAAGGTGTTCGCCATAGCAGACGCGCTGGATGTAAATCGGTTCGCTGCATCGCTCGCTTCTGGGTTGTCTTCAACCAAGAATGAGCTGATTCTATTCATTTCTGGTCCGATAGACCCAACGCCATAACGGAACTCGCCCATTTTACTGTCGATCAGATTTTGCTTACTTTGAATCTCAATCTGCGCCAGCAGTACCGTGTTGGTCATAGCTTGCAGTTGCGCCATGTCATCGACAAGGTTTTGTTGTTGCTCTAAAGAGATTGCATCAGGAAAAGATTGGGAGATAAAAAGGAGTTCCTCTAGCGTGGTATTGCTCTCTGTCGCGAGTTGGTCAATTGAGCCCCTTGTGGCATTCAGTGTGTCTAAGTCGGTTGATTGGGTGCTGTAAGTGAGAAGTTTTACTTGTTCTAATACGCTTTGCGTTAATTCGGCATTATGTAGAGCAAGGGGTAATGCTTGTTCCGAGAGTGCATCAAAATGTCCCCCGACCCGTTCAACGCCCCGAATGCTAACCATTGATAAAAAACTAACAAGTAAAAGAATGGAAATAAATACAGCAGTGACGGTTTGAATGAGCGAGAATGTATAACGTGAGGGTTTTATTGATAAATTTGTGTCGGGCATGTGAAATCCAGTTTGACTACGAAAAGAGATATCCTTAAGTTAGGTCGTATACTAGAAGTCCTTGATGACGTTTTTATTTCAGTTTTTTGTCAGAAGAGTTACATATGAAAATCAGAAAAATGGCTGTAGTTACAATAACTTTAGCAACATTGGCTGCTTGTAGCTCGTCACCATCGCCTTCTCAGCTTAGTCAAACCGCACAGAAACCCTTATCAAAGTCAGAACAATTGACTACAAACGCTTATATGAGCGTGTATGAACAGTGGAAAGGTGTGCCATACCATTTCGGTGGGACATCATTTCGAGGTATAGATTGCTCTGCTTTTGTTCAAATCGCCGTGCAAAATGCGACTCAACAAGCCCTACCAAGAACCACAAAAGACCAAAGTAAAAAGGGAAAAGAAATTGCTTATGGGGAAGCGACAAGCGGTGATTTGGTGTTTTTCAAGACTTCGATGACGGTGCGACATGTAGGCGTTTACTTAGGAAATAATCAATTCCTACATGCTTCTACATCGAAAGGTGTCATTATTTCTAGGTTAGATAACCCATACTGGGCTTCCAAGTTTTGGCACTTTAGGCGTTTATAGCGATTCAAAAGATTCACCGCTGAACGACATAACATGAAACGTTACGGCTTAAACGCCTTTTACCATTTTAGAGTGATACGCGAATAGCTAGTCGTATTTAGCAACAGCCGTATCAAACAGGTTCTTCACTAACGCGATATATTCATCAAGAAATACAATTTGTTCGTTAGTCGCTTTCTTAGCCCAAACACCCGCTAATACTTCACCAAGATCCGCTACTACGGCATCGGCTTCTTTCAAAAGCTGAAAACGAACGCTCGAATGCAACTCTGGGTTTTGCTCGAAAATAGCCATGATGTTCGTTGAAATCATGTCGGTAACAATATCTTCGACACTTTCGTTTCCAGTATCACCATTACTATTAGTAAACACATCAAGGTTGAATGACAGGTGCTCGATTAAAGCCAAATAGCCATCGGTTTCTACAACCACAATAATTCTCCGTTTTAAGCTCTAGAGCAGATTAATACGTACTTGCCTAATACTATGTAAATGAAGCTATTTGTCATCACTTTATTGCCCAAAACCGCATTTAAATGATCCTAGTTAGTATTTCAGCTTAAAATTAAATCGATATAGCTTTATGTGGTATACCTGCCTATTTACGACATAAGTAAATTCACGCTAAAGAAGTGTAAGACAAACTTTGAAGCAAAGTATTGCGCCAGTTAACAATAGCCCTTTCAACTTACTCTAAAAGCTCATTTGATTTAGTCGCTAGACAATAACAAGCTCAAACCTCTTTTCCAGTTTGTGGCGTTCAAAACCGTTTCGATTGTGAGACCAGTTCCAAACTATTTCATCACGTCAGGTTTTCAATTTATGTTTGTATTTCAAAGAGCTTGAATCAGTTCGAGTTCACAATTCGGCCAATTGATTCTGCGTAAGATGAAGAAGAGCCAAGAACATTGACCAGTGCGTCTATAAATTGTTCAGATTTATCCTAAACTATTGCTATTAAACAAACAGTATTTCTAACCTTCAATCTTTTTAACTTTCAGTCTTTGAGGATTTCCTATGTGGCAGGCCATTTCTCAACAACTTTCAGATACTCTTCTATTTAACTTTCAGATTACTGAACGTACCAAGGTTTCTGGTGGCGACATTAACGATTGCTATATGATCAGCGATGGTAATGAACGTTACTTTGTGAAAGTGAATCAGCGAGAATTTTTACCTAAGTTTGAAATTGAAGCTGAGAACTTACGCTTGTTAAGAGAAACCTCCACTGTTTACGTTCCTGAGTTGGTGCTTATTGGCAAAACCAAAGAGTGCTCGTTCATTATTCTGAATTACTTGCCGACCAAACCGCTTGAGACGGGCAACAATAGCTTCGATTTCGGCGTTCAGCTTGCGCAACTACATCAATGGGGCGAGCAAAAAGAGTTTGGTTGCGACCAAGACAACTATATCGGCAGCACACTTCAACCCAACCCTTGGCATAAGAAATGGGGTCGCTTTTTCTCCGAGCAACGCATTGGTTTCCAACTGCAACTGCTCAAAGAGAAAGGCATCGAGTTTGGTGATATTGATGACATCGTTGATGTGGTGAATATGCGTCTTGCTGGCCACAACCCTCGCCCTTCTTTGCTTCATGGGGATCTTTGGAATGGCAATGTAGCAAATTCAGCCTTTGGGCCAATCTGTTATGACCCGGCTTGTTATTGGGGCGATCATGAATGCGATTTGGCATTAACGGAATTGTTTGAAGGATTTCCAAAAGAGTTTTATGAAGGTTACCAGAGCGTCAATCCACTCGACGTTGGCTATACTGATCGGAAAGACATTTACAACTTGTACCATCTTCTTAACCACTGCAATCAATTTGGCGGCGAATATTTAGCACAAACTGAAGCATGCATTCAGAAGATACAGGCCGTTTAATACCAATCATAGCGAGCTAAGTCGTTCTATAAAGCTACTGCGGTCTATAAAGCGACTACGATTGAGACAAGTTACAGTGAGGAGAATTCGCGATGCATAAATACACAGAGAAACATGTCTCCTGCCCCCACTGTGGGCATGCCATCAGCATAACGCTTGATGCTTCTAATGGGAGCCAAGATTTTTATGACGATTGCCCAGCATGTTGCAATGCCATTCACCTCGACATGCAGGTAGATGAAGTAAGAGACAGGATTAATCTCTCGATTGATGCAGACGACGAACAAGTCTTCTAACACCTACTCTCTTGTCGAGTTGGATCTACACTTCTTTTTAGAGCTACCCTCGATTTTGAGGCTAGCCTAGAAAAACGCAAATACACACAAATAGAAAAAGAGCACTCAATGTGCTCTTTTTTAATGTCTTCGACTTTTACTTAGTCATCGCTTTTTAGGCAAATGCTATTGATAAACAGCTACTACTATTTCTGGTTTGCTAGTACGCGTTCAACAGTATCAACAATCGCTTGTGTTTGAGGATCAAACTCAATGTTTACTTGGTCACCTACTTCACGTCCGCCAAACAGAGTACGATTCAGCGTTTCTGGGATCAGGTGAACAGAGAAACGGTTCTCTTCCACTTCACCAATCGTCAATGAACAACCATCAACGCCGATGTAGCCCTTGCTCAACACATACTTCATTGATTCTTGAGGCAGCTCAAACCAAAGCGTGCGGTTGTTTTCTGTCTTAATCACATCAACGAGATTAGCCATCAGAGTAATGTGGCCAGACATGCTATGCCCGCCAATTTCGTCACCAAACTTTGCTGCACGCTCAACATTCACTTTGTCACCAACATTCAGCTGGCCCAAGTTCGTCAATCGCAATGTGGCTTGCATTAAATCAAAAGCAATCTGATTGCCTGAAATTTCCGTTACCGTTAAGCAACAACCGTTATGAGCTACTGAAGCACCAATTGCTAACCCTTCAACCATTTCGTCAGTTAACTCAATGGTATGAGTTTGAAACAACTCTTTTTTGTTTATAGCAACCAGAGTTGCCATGCCTTGAACGATACCTGTAAACATAAGATTCCTATTTAGCATTCTGATAACAGTTTTTCATAGCAGTTATTGTGACATTTCTTTATGATTCGTCCAGTGGAAGCTTAAGATCATTGTCTCTGATTCCTTCAGAATGTCCTTTCCTACACTATTATTCTAATTTTCCCTCTTATTTGGAGTTGTTTGTGCATCGTTACAAAGAAGAATCCTCGAATCTAATCAAACTTGCGACCCCAGTATTGATCGCATCTGTTGCACAAACTGGGATGGGTTTTGTTGATACCGTAATGGCCGGTGGCGTAAGTGCTATCGATATGGCAGCGGTTTCTATTGCAGCAAGTATCTGGCTACCATCAATCTTATTTGGTGTCGGTCTATTGATGGCGTTGGTTCCTGTCGTTGCACAACTGAATGGTTCTGGTCGACAAGTGAAAATTCCATTTGAGATTCAACAAGGTGCGTTTTTAGCACTCGTCATTTCCCTTCCAATCATTGGCGTACTGTTCCAGACGCAATTGATATTGGAGTGGATGGACATTGAACAACTCATGGCAGAAAAGACCATCGGCTATATGAATGCGGTGATGTTTGCTGTACCCGCATTTTTATTGTTCCAAACATTGCGAAGCTTTACCGATGGTATGTCTTTAACTAAGCCTGCGATGGTGATTGGTTTTATTGGCTTACTATTAAACATCCCGCTTAACTGGATGTTCGTATACGGAAAACTTGGTGCTCCTGCTCTGGGCGGTGTTGGCTGTGGCGTTGCAACGGCTATCGTATATTGGGTGATGTTTGCACTGCTGTTCGCTTACGTTTTAACATCAAAGCGTTTGGCGAAAATCAATATTTTCGGTACGTTCCATAAGCCGCAACTTAAAGCTCAAATTCGTCTGTTTAGACTTGGTTTCCCAGTGGCGGCCGCTATCTTCTTCGAGGTAACCCTGTTCGCGGTGGTTTCTCTGTTAGTTGCACCATTAGGTTCATTGATTGTTGCCGCTCACCAAGTCGCGATCAACTTCTCTTCGCTGGTTTTCATGATTCCAATGAGTATCGGTGCAGCCGTGAGTATTCGTGTCGGGCATAAGTTGGGCGAAAACAACACCGAAGGTGCGAAGATCGCGACACACGTGGGTATCATTGTTGGTTTAGTGACAGCCTTAATGACAGCGGCGTTAACGGTCCTGTTCAGAGAACAGGTTGCATTACTTTACACAAAGAACACCGCGGTAATTACCGTTGCAATGCAGTTGCTGTTGTTCGCGGCGGTTTATCAATGTACTGACGCCATCCAAGTTATCGCGGCGGGTGCTCTGCGTGGCTACAAAGACATGCGTTCAATCTTCAACATCACCTTTGTGGCTTACTGGTTGCTTGGTCTTCCTATCGGCTACATCTTGGGTATGAAAGATTGGATTGTTGAACCTATGGGTGCGCACGGCTTCTGGATTGGTTTCATCGTCGGTCTCACATCCGCAGCGATTATGCTAGGTATGCGTCTACACTGGATGCACAAGCAGGACGATGACGTTCAGTTAGAATTTAGTTCTCGCTAGATTCGTACTCGCTAAGTCGGTCTATCTGATTTCGAATACAAAAAAGAGCTCTGATTTTCAGGGCTCTTTTTCGTTTAATGGTCAGGTAGATCGTATCTGCCTTAATATTCACTCTTCTCTCGAACAAAGCGCGCAAACTTGGGTTTTCCGTTTTGAGTAAAACCATTGTAGCGAAAGGTAATACGGCTGCCGATCTCTGGCGGCGCGAGTCTCATTTGGTCACTGAATCCGCTGCCTATATAAAATTCCACACCCTCTTCTGTGTGAACCAAGATTGAACCCATCATCCCTTTATACTTCCCTGTCCCACCCTTGTAGCCAATAACCGTGGCTTCGGCATCATGATGCCTTTTCAGTTTTAACAAATCATTACTTCGGCCTGCTTGATAACGACTGGTGATCTTTCTAAGCATCAAACCTTCGCCATTACGCTCATCGACATTATCAAGTTGATGAAATAAAGCCTCTTCACTGTGAATTGGTACATGTTCTATGTAGCTGACATGAGATTCTCCAATCACGCTTACCCAATGCAAAATGTTGTAATAGCGCTTTTGATAATCTCCTGCGGCGCCGGGCATATCAAACAGCATGAAATCGATTTTCTGCCATGCAGTGTCACTCGGCGTATGGTCGAGAACGGTAGATTGAACGAGATGGAACTTGCCCCTTCCTGCCCACAACTCCCCTTCGAGATGGACCTTAGGCAAGTTTTCAGTAAACCACTTGGGTGAGTAAATGCGATTGCCATTGCGTGTATAAAGGTGTTGTCCATCCCATAGAGCGCGAATCCCATCAAGTTTTTCACTCTTCCAGTATTCAGAAACATCTATGCCTTGCTGGTAAGAGTTTGCAAGCACCAAATGGTCGGGCGGTAAATAGGATGAATGAGATGAAAGCGAACACGCCCATAGAGTGGCTAAAGCCAGTTTGGTTAATCTCATCATCTGCTCCATATTAATATCTGTAGTGGTCAACAAATGTCTTTAATCCTAAGCGCTCTAACACCCAGTTAGACAATCTTTGCCAGAAGATGCGATCCACTCATCAACCTTATCTAACCTTTGCATTTATTCATTAAATTAATGACTTATAACTCTCATATGTTCCGCCGTTTTTAGTTCTCATATTGAGAAACGTCTTTTCTCAATATGAGATGGGAATTCGCACTAAATATAACTCATTGAAAAATAACAACATAAAAGTTGGCACATTCAGTGCAATTGTCAATACATACTTAAAAGGAGATATCGTTATGGAACTACGTAAGATTGATTTGAATACAACGACACTGACGCTTTCTATCTTCGGTGATTTGGATGCAGCAGGCAGTCGTGATGCACAAACCGACATCGATGATGTGATTTCTAACGATGGTCACCCTGAGATCGAAGTTGATTTTAGCCAAGTTGAGTTTTTAGATTCATCTGGTGTTGGCGCGATTGTTTATATGTTCAAACGTCTGACTGAGCGTGAACGTAACATGCGACTTGAAAACGTAACTGGTCAGCCTCTTGAAATTATGAACCTACTACGTATTGGTCATGCTATCCCAGTAAATTCAAAAAATCCTGCAAATTCATGAAGACCCACTAAGCTAGAAGTAACAAAAAATAATAAGAAAAATTAGAAACATAGGACGTTGGCATGAAAATACTGAAAAACTACATAGCCCTTTCTCTGTCCGCTCTCGTTCTGGGTGGTTGTACTAGCTATCCTGAACAAGGCACAGGGGGTTTGGCTGAAAGTTACGATTCTATTAACTATCAAAACTCAGACTTTTCTCCTGTCATGCCAGACGAGCCTCTTGGTCCAGAACATGGATTACGCTTTGATTGGCAGCTCGCTAAATTGCACCTTGATGCTTTGATCCAAGAAGGTGCCCGTTGGTGTTTCCCCGCTGCTGTTGTTCAAGCAATCGAAAAGCAAAATCGTATTGCTCGTGAACTTCAAGGCGGCCTACTACTGGATGCAGCCAACGACTTAGTGATCCAAAGAAAACGCCTAAATGAACTTGAGGTACAACTGGATTACGTAACTTCACAAGCCCGTTGTGAGCCACCAAAAAATGAAACTCAATTTAGAATGCAACTGTCAGTTATCGAACAGTTGTATGACCTACTTAATGTTGACAACCAATTTGCGGAAAACTCGACTGAAGTAAATCCTAAATATATGGGAAGACTGGCCGAGGCGACCACTTTACTTAAAGAACACAAATCCTTAGACCTTGTTGTTACCGGCCATGCCGATGCAACGGGTGCCGAAGAATACAACGACAAGTTAGCACTTGGACGAGCGAAACAAGTCGAACGCTACCTGACTATTTTTGGACTAGGCGCTCAACGAATCAAAGCCGTCTCTGTTGGCGAAACCGTTCCTCTTTTTGAAGGTGAATCTGACGGTACGCGTTTAACGAACCGCCGAGTAAGTATTGAAATTATCTCGCCTAAGAATGCCGAGAAAATGGGAGGTGGAATATGAGATCCTTAATCGCTTTTATCATCACCCTATCGTTATGCTTTGCGAATGTTGTCAATGCTAACGACGAGTTTTCAGACGCGGTTCAAGTCGGTGACCTTATCCAAGTTAACGTACCCGGTGAAAGTACCTTAAACACGGGGTTCCAAGTGGATAAGCGTGGCCGTATTACTCTTCCAGAAGTAGGCGCTGTGTTTGTTGCGGGTTACGACAGCGAACAGCTTAACAAAGTCGTTCTAGAGTCGCTGGCAACCGCTTATAAAGACCTTTCGAACGCGTCAGTGTATGTAAAAGAGCAGCAAATCATCATCTATGTGCAAGGTTATGTAGAACAGCCTGGCGAATACACGCTCGCATTAGGTTCTAGCATCCAAATGGCACTTTACGCTGCGGGTGGTTTACGCCCGGGCGCGCAACTGGATAAGCTGATTCTAAAGCGAGGCGCAGATAAGAAAGAGTTTAACTACAAACGATTCCTTGATTCAGGAGACGAGTCAGCATTACCTACTCTTCAATCACTGGATTCACTATTCGTTCCAGCTTCTCCATTAGTCGGTAACATTGAACAAGAGTTCGATGCAGCAAAGCTTGCTAACTCAGGCGACAGTGCAGACTCTCGTAACTCCATCAAAGTGTTTGGTGAGGTAAACGCACCGGGCTCGTTCACTTACAAAGAGAACACCGACCTTGTCGACGTACTTATGCGTTCGGGCGGCGTAACTCGTTATGCCAGTGTTGAGCAAATCCGAGTGATTTCGAACAACACCCCAACGCTATTCAACCTAAAACGTTACTTAGATTCTGGTGACGAAAGTCTGCTTCCAATTTTACGCCCGGGTGCGACCATTTTCGTTCCCAAGCAAGAAGAAGAGATCAAATCCGGTGCAAACATGGTTTACGTAATGGGCGAAGTCGCAGCCCCTGGTGCTTTTGAAGGCAAAAGAGACGCGACCTTTATGGATATCTTGGCTAATGCGGGCGGCCCAACTCGATTTGCAGAGTCACGACAAATCCGTGTCATCAAAGCAGATGGCAGAGTGCTTAAATTCGATTTAGCGGCTTACACTGAAGGCTTACCTAACTCTAACCCTCCTAGCATCAAAGCGGGTGACGCGATTTTCGTTCCCGAGAAAACCGACATGAACGAGAAGTCTTGGTTGAAAATCACGCCAGACAGAGCAGTTAACGTGATTGGTGAGGTGAATCGACCTGGTCGTATTGAATGGTCAGATGAAATGAATTTCATGGGATTATTGGCACACGTCGGTGGCCCTACGCTACGCGCTGACACATCGAAAATCGAGGTTGTTACTGGTAGAAAGCTAGTTGTGTTTAACCTTGATGATTTTATTCGAAATGGTGCGCCACGTGACCAAATGCCACAAATTCGAGCGGGCTCTATCGTGCGTGTTCACGACTTGCCACAAGATCCTTCAGACAATAAATCACAATGGGTTCGTCAAAGCTCTGATGCTTCGATCTACATCTTTGGACAAGTGAATGCGCCTGGTCGTTACCGCTTCACCAAAGACATGCACTTCCTTGATATCTTGTCAGCGGCTGATGGCCCAACAAAGGATGCCGACATCCACAATGTTCGAGTAACGCATCGTGACAAAACCTATTCGCAAGTAAGCAAACTTAACTTATCATTGTACTTCGAAACCGGTGACGAATCGTTACTGCCAAACGTAACCACTGGCGACACGATTTACATCCCAGAGAAAGGCAAAAACTGGTTAGATACACCGAAAGAAGAAACCGTTCGTGTGCTTGGTGCGATTAACAACCCAGGGCGTTATGTATTCAACGACAACATGACCATTCTAGATATTCTGGCAGAAGCTGCAGGCCCTACCGACAATGCTTACGTAGAGAAAATTACCATCGTCAATATGTCTTGTTGCCAAGGTCAGGCTCGTACTTTTGACCTTGTTGAATTCAGCAAAACGGCGAACATTTACAACCTGCCGGTGCTGCGCGCCGGTGACACGATTTACATTCCAGACCGTCGCGAAAGTTTTATTGAGAAAGCACGAGTCGGACTTGATGACATACTGCGTATCACCACGACCATCGTATTAATAGGAGCTTTATAATGACTATTTCAGCGACCCATGCCGAAGTCGAGCAACTGTATTTAGCTTCTGAACTTAACGGCCAAAAATCAATATGCGTCACCGCCTGCCATTCAGGTGACGGCGTAACATCTATTGCAACCGCATTAGCCGAGCGTTTTCTTCTTGCGGGTCATTCTACGCTTTATGTTGATCTCAACTTATTCAACCCTGCTTTCAAAGATTTGAATATGCTAGAAGATAATCAGCAAGGTCAATTGATTGAACATGTTGAATCTCAGCGTACATTTATCGGTGTCCCTGCTCCACAAGTTGCTTCAACGCAATTGGCTTATAAAGATCCGACAACGTTACAAAAAGTGGTCAACAAATGGTTAGAGAAATACGACAGAGTCATCATTGATACCTCACCGCTTCTCAACATAAACAAAGGAAACATTCCGGCGCAGTCTGTGGCGAGTGCTTGTGAAAGCACACTAATGGTTGTCGCTTATGGTGAAACGTCGAGTCACCACCTAGAACAAGCGAAAAAGCTGCTTGATGCACAAAGTATCAATCTAATGGGCTGCGTGATGAACATGAAACAAAAACCTAGCTTTGCACAAGAGTTGGTCAGACAAATCAATCGAATGAAATTCATCCCCGCTAAGTTTCGCGATAGCTTGGCAAACAAGCTGTATCAAAATGAGTTTTTGAACCTTCCGATGTAACTTTCTTTTGCTACTTTCTGGCTGTCATTAAACCATGACAGCCGCCAATCGTATTAGAATTCAAGCCCCGACAGCTCTGAATAAATAAAAACCAAATTGGGTGTTTTTGGCGAAATTATTATTAAAAATAAGATTTTAAAAACCATTCAACGCATTTCACACACGTCAATCATGGTCTTAGCACCTTTAAATCCCTTCAAAAATCAACAGCCCCACGCCTAACTTTAGCGGTAATGTGACACAGACTGTTAAAGTGCCATGTAAAACGCATCAAAGATGGAATTCGTACGATTATTCCCTAAGATTATAAATAGAGGTGGTTTTTGACGAATTTGTAATAGTTTGACAAAGTTATCCGATGGCTGTTGAAACACAGTGGATGAATTGGCAAATCACACTTCACTGACTTTGCACGTTTATCTATTCAAACTTCACCCATCCCTCCTTCTGCTCAAATGGTTCAAATACACGGAAAGGATCACCGTCGAGCAATTTAGATAATCAATTTACCTTGGTTACCTTAGTTGTATTATTAAAGAGAAAGGAAACTCAATATGAAATACAAGTTAAGCTCCGTATTTTTGTTAGTAGCAGCAGCCAGCGGTAATGCTAACGCTGGAGAATGTGGCAGCGTAACAATCGCAGATATGAACTGGAACTCTGCAACACTGATCGCCAATATCGACCAATTCATCCTTGAACATGGTTATGGGTGTGATGCTGAACTTATCCCTGGCGACACTATGCCAACAGGCACGTCTATGATCGAAAAAGGCCAGCCTGATGTTGCACCTGAACTTTGGAGCAACAGCTTAAAAGACGCATTAGATAAAGGTGTTGAAGAAAAACGTCTTCGCTACGCAGGTAAAGCACTTGTGAACGGCGGTGAAGAAGGCTTTTGGGTTCCGGCTTACCTAGTTAAACAATACCCTGAAATGGCAACCATCGAAGGCGTACGCAAGAACGCTAGCTTATTCAAACACCCTGAAGACCCAGATACATCTGCATTCTACAGCTGCCCTGCAGGCTGGAACTGTCAGATCAGCGCCGGAAACCTGTTTAATGCTCTTGAGCTAGAAAACAGTGGTTTCACGATTGTTGATCCAGGCTCGAGTGCCGGCTTATCTGGCTCTATCGCAAAAGCTTATGAACGTGAAGAAGCTTGGTTTGGTTACTACTGGGCACCGACCGCTGTGCTAGGTAAATACGACATGGTTAAAGTCGACTTTGGCAGTGGCGTTAATGAGGAAGAGTTCCTTAACTGTACCACCAAAGAAGATTGTGAATCGCCAAAAGCGACCATGTATCCGCCTTCACCTGTTCACACGATTACCACTGAAAGTTTTGCGTCACGTGCTCCTGAAGCGTACGACTACTTTACTAAACGTGGTTTCACAAACGACAAAATGAACTCGCTACTTGCTTGGATGGAAGACAACCAAGCTGATGGCGAAGAAGCGAGTCTGCATTTCTTAAGTGAATTCCCAGAAGTATGGCACCCATGGGTTTCTGAAGAAGTGGCTAAGAAAGTTGAAGCAGAGCTGTAAGATCTTGATTTAAAAACAAGTAATTACGCTTCAACAATAAAACAGAAATAACGTCGCTATACTTGATGTTATTCATGATTCGGAGCCCTTTCATTAGCGATTTTCTTATCGCATGGACAAGTGGCTCCGAACTATAAGGATATAAAATGGCTGACAGCAATTGGTTATCAAGCTTTCCAGAGATGGAACGCGGTGATTTACGAACCATAAAAAAGACGCTAGATGGCGCATACCGTGAATTTTCCCGTGAATACGGCGAAATGATTGAATCTCTCTTTGACCCCCTTCTTTCATTCCTTGTTTGGTTTGAAAAACTCCTTATCTCAACACCTTGGATTATTGTCCTTGCCGTGTGTACCAGTCTTGTCTACGCGGCAAGTCGTTCTTGGAAACTGGCTTTAGGTTGTGTTGTTTCTCTACTTCTCATTGGTTACTTTGGAATGTGGGAAGACACCATGCGGACGCTCAGTATCATTACTGTGTGTACCTTGGTTTCAATATTCTTAGGCATTCCGATTGGCATTGCGATGGCTCGTTCAAATCGAGCGCAATCTATCGTTACGCCGATGCTCGATATCATGCAAACCATGCCTGCATTCGTTTACTTGATTCCAGTGGTAATGCTACTCGGCATCGGTAAGATTCCAGGGCTAATCGCCGTGGTTATCTACGCGATTCCACCTGTGATTCGTTTAACTAACCTAGGCATACGCCTAGTCGATAAAGAAGTCCTTGAAGCCGCTACCGCTTTTGGTGCGAGCAAAAAGCAACGCTTATGGGGTGTTCAACTTCCTTTAGCAATGCCAACGATCATGGCGGGTATCAACCAAACCATCATGATGGCACTGTCTATGGTTGTTATCGCATCCATGATTGGTGTTAAAGGCCTAGGACAACCGGTTCTTAAATCGATTACTAACCAGTACTTCACATTAGGTTTGATGAATGGTTTCGCCATCGTTGCCCTCGCAATCCTTTTTGACCGCGCTTCACAAGCGTACGCAAGAAGAACTAATGCGCATTTAGGAGGACTCAAGCATGACTAAACCATTGATTGAGATTAGTGGTCTATACAAGGTGTTTGGACCGAAACCAATGTCTGTTATGAACCGAGTTCAAAACGGCGAACACAAAGATCAGATTCTTGCGGATACGGGTCATACCGTTGGTTTGAAAGAGATCAACCTTGAGATTAACCGTGGTGAAATCTTCGTTATCATGGGGCTTTCTGGCTCGGGTAAATCGACGCTAATTCGCCACTTCAACCGTTTGATTGACCCGACTCAAGGTAAAATCATGGTTGAAGGCATTGATGTGATGAGCCTCAACACTAAACAGTTAGAAGAGTTCCGTCGTCATAAAATGTCGATGGTATTCCAACGCTTTGGCTTAATGCCTCATCGCACTGTGGTTGAAAACGTTGCGTACGGGTTGGAAGTACAAGGCATCAAAAAAGAAGACCGTTTAGCGAAAGCCAACGAATGGTTAGAAACCGTGGGCTTAAAAGGTTACGGCAAGCAATACCCAGCGCAACTTTCAGGTGGTCAGCAACAACGTGTTGGCCTTTCTCGCGCTCTGTGTACTAACGCTGAAATCTTGTTAATGGATGAAGCCTTTTCGGCACTCGACCCTTTGATTCGAAGTGAAATGCAAGATCAGCTTATCGAACTTCAAGAGAAGCTTCATAAGACGATTGTTTTCATCACTCATGATCTGGACGAAGCACTCCGCCTAGGCGATAGAATCGCAATTTTGAAAGACGGCGAGTTAGTACAACAAGGCACACCACATGAGATTCTGCTAAATCCAGCCGATGATTACGTGGAAGCGTTCGTGAAAGACGTAAACCGCGCTCGTGCATTGACCGTTGAAACCGTTATGCAGCCTCCTCTCTATCGAATCACATCAGAAACGATTGAAGGTGCTCTGGCACAAATGAAGATGCTGAAAAACGATTACGCTTATCACGTAACGGATGACGGCTATCAAGGGCTAGTCACACAAGAGAGCCTACAAGACGCCGTTGAAGATTCATCGGTGCATGACTTTAGTGACGAGATATACGAAGAAGTCCCTGCCATCTTACCCGATGCGGTGATTGAAGAAGTGCTACCAGACACTATGTCTTGTGACTACTCTCTTCCAGTTGTTGATGAAGACGGTAATCTAAAAGGTGAATTAGAGAGAAGCGCTGTTGCTGATATCTTCTCAGAAAGTAGCGAGGAAGAAGTAGAAGCCGACCCAAAGCCAAAGATTGATAAAGCTTCGTAGTTCTACTTTTCGTAATTTAAAGTACGGCTGTTTAAATTATCATTGTTTGGATTCTCGCTATTTAGATTAACCTAAACTAAATAAACCGCTCTAAGACCACTGCTGTTAATTTACTGCAGTGGTCTTTTTTATTTGTATTGGCCTCGTTCTATCCTGAGATCTACCCGCATCTTAGGCTTTATAGGCACCTAAGTTTATATTTCATAAGAGAAAACAAAATTAAATCAGTCCGTTAGGTTTGTCACAAAGCCAGTAGCAAGATGAACGAGATGCAAAACAATGCGCTATTTGTACGGCAACCAGTTGAAATTATTCTAGAAAATGACTAGAACTTAATAGTACCAACAGATATTAAGCTCAACAAAAGGACTTAGTTTGATGAATTCTACTCTAGCGTCAGACGCAGCTACAAATCTAAACTCACAACAAGTGAGCGAGCTTGTCGATGAAAGCGTTCTGGAGCAAATGATTCGCGATACCAGTGCGGACATTATCCCTATCTTGATCGACCATTATGTCGAAGAATCACAAACTCGCTTGGTCGCCATAAAAGAGGCTGTCACGCAGAAAGACGCTCAAACACTTGAGTTCGAGGTCCACACTCTCGGCAGCACAGCGCTTTCATTAGGTAATCGCCCTTTGGGTGAGCTCGCTCGAGCTTTAGAAAAGCAATGCTTAGAACAGAGTCATGATGCGGCATTTCGACAAATTGATGAATTACTAGAGCTCGCAGAGCGTTCAATAAAAGCCTTGCTTGAAAGGAAAGAGGCAGGCTTCAGCTAGCTTTGCATACTCATTATCGGTAGCAGATTAAAAACTCAAAACAGTGGTTATTAATATAGTCGCCATAAGATGATGCTCCATCATGGACAGCAATGCGTGAAGTTATACCGGCCGCATCTTAAAAGATTGCATGCGGTAGATAACAAATACACAAGACTCGTATTGATGGTTGCATATCACTATGTTATTGATTGGTTAGGATAAAGTTTCAAAAGGAATACACAATGCGCCCTAAGGTATTGTTAGTTGAAGACTCCACCTCACTCGCCGTACTCTACAAGCAGTACGTAAAAGACGAGCCCTATGATATTTTCCACGTCGAAACCGGCGCGGAAGCTAAGACCTTCATTGAAAGGCACTCTCCACAGCTTGTCATTCTCGACCTTAAGCTTCCTGACATGCCAGGTGAAGAAGTCTTGGATTGGATTACTGCCAACGAAATACCGACCGCAGTTATCATCGCGACAGCGCATGGCTCAGTAAACATCGCGGTAGACCTTATCCAACGCGGTGCAGAAGACTTCTTAGAGAAACCCATTCAAGCCGATCGACTCAAGACCTCTGTTAGCTTGCATCTAAAAAGAGCGAAACTCGAAAACCTCGTCGATAATATGCAAAGCAAATTCGATCGTGACCGTTTTCATAATTTCATTGGCTCTTGTCTACCCATGCAGGCGGTTTACAAGATCATTGATTCGGTAGCACCAACCACTGCCAGCGTGTTTATTAACGGCGAAAGTGGTACGGGTAAAGAAGTGTGCGCGGAAGCGATTCACCAAGAGAGTCAGCGTAATGGTAAACCTTTCGTGGCTATTAACTGTGGTGCTATCCCTCGAGACCTAATGGAGAGTGAAATCTTCGGTCACGTTAAAGGTGCGTTTACCGGTGCGACAACCGACCGGAAAGGTGCAGCAATGCAAGCGCATGGCGGTACCCTATTTCTCGATGAGCTTTGTGAAATGGAACTGGAGATGCAGAAGAAGCTCCTCCGATTTTTGCAAACCGGCACGTTTACCCCACTCGGTGGCAACCGCGAGATTAAAGTGGACGTCAGAATTATCTGTGCGACCAACCGCGATCCACTTGTTGAGGTAGAAGAAGGACGCTTTAGAGAAGACCTTTACTATCGTGTTCACGTTGTGCCTATCGAGATGCCACCGCTTCGTGAACGAGGAAGTGACATTGTCACTCTTTGCAATCACTTCTTGAAGCTGTACGCGAAGCAAGACAAGAAGAAATTTAAATCAATAGACAAAGAAACGCAGAATCTACTTAAACGCTATGCTTGGCCAGGCAACGTGCGTCAGTTGCAAAACATCATCCGTAACATCGTGGTGTTGAACAATGAAACGAGCGTGACTAAAGACATGTTACCGCCTCCGATTAATAAAGTAGATGCAGCTCCAACCTCGAAATCAGTGACACCAATTCGAGTAACTGCGCCCCAACCTGCTGTTGTTGAAGCACCAGAAGCTAAGTTGCCACCGATTACTCCGGAAGAGTTGGAACAATCGTCAGCTGCTCAAACTCACAACGAGCCGATGACGCCTGCATTTACCACAAGCGACGGTGCTATTCGTCCAATGTGGCAAATAGAACGTGAAGCCATTCAACATGCTATCAATCATTGCGATGGGAATGTGTTAAACGCTGCTGTGCTGTTAGAACTTAGCCCTTCTACTGTTTATCGTAAGAAACAGGCTTGGGAATCGGAAGATGAGTACAATCAAGCCTAACCAAGGTGCACTCGACATAAACCTTCATGAGATTTGGCTGTTGATCGACAGCCAAACTTTTGGAGGCATAGAAACGCATGTTTTAGAATTAGCACAAGGCCTGATATCGGAAAGCGCTCGGTATTCAGAGGCTGTTCGTATCGTTCTTTTGACTAAGTTTAATCCTGAAGCGATCATCGTTGAAAAGTTGAATGCGCTAAACATCCCTTTTAGTTACCTCTCCGATTTAGCCTCATGTTCTGCAGATTCAAATGGCAATAGCGCGACACAGCTGAAACGTGCAGTTCAACATTATCAACCAAGGCTTATCCATGCTCATGGTTACAAAGCCAGTTTGGTCAGCAAGTTAATCAAGCTTCCGCCTCGTTTCAACAACACAAAGCAAATCACCACTTATCACGCAGGTGAAACCCCAACAGGCAAAGTATGGCTTTATGATTGGCTCGACCGTTACAGCAGTTTTCTTTCTGATCAGTCGCTCGTGGTCAGTGAAATGATTAAAGCGAAAGTGCCGAGTCAAACCCATCAATTGAATAACTTTGTTAAAGTCCCAACTGGGTTAACAAACTCCCGTTCATCAAGCCCATTCCATGTTGGTTTTGTGGGGCGATTGAGCCATGAAAAAGCGCCTGATCGATTTGTTGCATTAGCCAAACAGTTTCCTGATGTTCGGTTTGAGCTTTTTGGTGACGGACCAGAAATGGACATCTTAGTTAAATCGCAGCCTGATAATGTGACCTTTCATGGGCATCAGAGCAATATGGACGACGTCTGGAGCCAAATCGATCTGTTAATCATCCCTTCTCGCTTTGAAGGCTTACCTATGGCGGCATTAGAAGCCATGATTCGTGGCATTCCCGTTCTCGCCACCTCAGTTGGTAACTTGCCTCAACTCATCGAGCATCAAGTTAACGGCTACCTTGCAAATTCAGAAGCTGAGCTAGAACAATTTTTATCTTTGTGGATGTCATTGACGAGCGAGCAACGTGACTCTCTCAAGAGTCACGCGATAGAAACCGTGAAAAACCAATACTCTCCACAAGCCGTTGTCCCGCAGTTGTTGCAAATCTATCAACTCGACCGTTAATACTCGTCTTAGTAGACAACTGGTTATTTGGGCTTGATGATTTAAGTACTATAGTCAGTTTTATACTGATTCTCAAAATGACAAAACTTACCTCAAGGCTACGCCCTCACTTAATAATCCAACATTAAATCAATAAGTTAAACAAAATGCATAACTGGCACTCACTTTGCAATCTTTAACATCAGGCGTAACTACGTCTAAAAAGATTGCGAGCCGAGTCCTAAAGAGTTTATTTGCCAATAGAGGTCACAATGGTCAACCCTGAAGCCAATAGATTGCCAGTCATCATCACGATCAGCACCTTGTGTGTTGGGCTTGGTGTTGTTTGGTACTTTGTGCCTCACCCTGCTGTCATTGTGGCGCTCGCTCTTGTGCCATTAGCCGGGTTATTCGTGTTAAACAAGACATTCTGGTTAGTTCTATTGTTCGTTGTCTTTTCATTTTTCCGAATTCACGAAGCCGTACCTCAGCTCTATTCGTTAAAAATACCGCTGATGCTTTCACTAGGAGCACTGTCAGCTTTGCTCTGGCATGCATTAATTAGTAAAGAGCTTAAAATCTTCTGGCACCCTTGTTTAAATTGGCTCGCCATATTTTGGGTATTGGTTTTCATTGGTATTATCTTCGCGTCCAACAGGCCAATAGCACTAGCAGAATTCAAGGGCGTTTATTGGAAAATTATCGTGATGACGCTTGCGATTACTTGGCTAGTAAACACCACTGAAAATCTCGCAAAAACCGCGATGACGATTATCTACGCTGGCGCTTTAATCAGCTCTATTGCCGTGTACAACTCAGTAAATGGTATTGGGCTTGTCGAGGGCTCACGCGTGACAATTGGCCGCGACTTTGGCTCTATGTTAGGTGACCCGAACGACCTAGCACTGGTACTGATGTTCCCACTCGCCTTTACGATAAGCCAAGCCACAACGTCTGGCATCTCACGAACCAAACGTTTAATCAGTGCCTTAGTTTGTCTGTTACTGCTCGCCGCCATTATTGCCACTCAAAGCCGTGGCGGACTACTGGGGTGTATTGCGGTGATTGGTATTTTTGCGTGGAAGCTAGTGCGCTCTAAAGTCCTGTTAATCTCGGTAGGATCTGTCGCGGCCGTGGTGCTCTATTTAGTTGCTGGTATCTCAGACAGATCTTCTGGTGGTGCAGCTGAACAAGGTATCGATGAATCTGCAATGGGTCGAATCTATGCTTGGGAAGCGGCAGTAAAAATGGCAGTTGAAAATCCACTGACTGGTGTAGGGTTGAACAACTTCTTCTCGAATTACTTCTTTTATAGTTCGCACTGGGACGGACTGAATCACGCCGTTCACAGTACTTGGTTTGGTGTGTTAGCAGAAACAGGCTTTATTGGTCTTATCATTTTTGTCTGCCTTATCGTTTCTTTGATCAAAACCTCTCGCTCTACGCTAGCGAGATTAAAAAACTCGACCACAGAAATCGCACCCGAGCTTAATGCGGTCGCCTATGCGATCTATGCAGGTCTGATTGGAACTATCGTGTCGGGTACATTTTTGACTCAAGGCTTTAACTGGCCGATTTATATCCTAGCAGCACTCACAGTTTGCGTCTCAAACGTATCTCAAACTGCCTGTCAAAATGAGAATACCTAAAAGCTATATTTTAACCTGTTGAAAATATTAAGTTTATTAAATGGCACAGTATATGAAAGTACTTCTATATAACAAAATAGAGGATTTTCATTATGACGTCAGTATCTATACATCAATTCAAACATTGGCTTAAGTTTCATCCTAATTCTCGAATTAGAAATGTGTTTTTCATTTTGAAAGACATCAGAAGCGCAGAGCTGCCTACCCCTCAAATACTTAATCGTTGCCTATATCAAGCGCACAAGCTAGTGGTGAATTTGTTTTCTGGCTTTACGCGATTCTTCTACTGGACTCCGGCTTTCAAAGGTCGTGTGGCTCAATGTGGCAAACGCCTGTATTTGTATGGTGGTCTACCTTTCGTCAGTGGTCCGGTACAAATTTCGATTGGCGATAACTGCCGTATCTCTGGCCACACGACATTCTCTGGTTGTACTCAACCACTTGAAGGTTTGGAACACCCACTATTGTCGATTGGTAACAATGTCGACATTGGTTGGCAGTCGACTATCGCTGTTGGCGGTAAAGTCGTTATCTCTGACAACGTACGAATCGCAGGCGGTGCTTTCCTATTTGGATACTCCGGGCACCCGCTTGATGCAAAACGCCGAGCGCTAGGTGAAGGCGATGACCCTCAGCAAATCGGTGACATCATTCTTGAACCCGATGTATGGCTGGGCACGAATGTGACGGTTAAAGGTGGCGTAACCATCGGCGAAGGTGCCGTAATAGCCGCAGGCAGCGTAGTAACAAAGAATATCCCGGCCTTTTCAATCGCAGGCGGTAATCCTGCTCGAGTGGTTGGCCAAATCAAGTCTGTAGAAGTAACAGAGTCTGACGTATTCGATTCGTTAGAGACTCATGGAGGTGACCATGCGTGATTTAATCGTATTTGGTGAAGACTTTGGTGGACTACCTTCATCGACTCAACATTTAGTTCGTCACCTTGCTAAGCAACACAAAGTCTTATGGGTCAACTCTATTGGCTTAAGACAACCGAAGCTGTCCGCCAAAGATGTAAGCCGAGCGTTCAACAAATTGTTTGGCAAAACCAAAGCCGTTACTCAAAACATGCTCGACTCTGAGGGACACGACAACATTACTATCGTTAACTTAAAGACAATCCCTGCGCCTGCTTCTAAATTTTCTAGAAAGTTGGCTCAGCAAATGATGTTGCACCAACTAAAACCGGTTATTGCGGAGCTTAATCTTAACGCGCCTATCCTATGGACTTCTCTTCCGACCGCTGTTGATTTGTGCGGACACTTAGGCGAGTCATCTGTGGTTTATTACTGCGGTGATGATTTTAGCGCGCTGGCTGGTGTTGATCATGACACCGTTGCACAGCACGAATCAGAGCTAATCGAAAAATCTACGCTTATCTTCGCGGCTAGCAAAAAATTGATGGATAAATTTCCAAAGCATAAAGCGCACTTGCTACCACATGGTGTCGACGTAGACCTATTTTCAACACCCGCACCAAGAGCGAAAGATTTACCAAGCAACCACCGCCCTATTGCTGGTTTTTATGGCAGCCTTTCTAAATGGCTTGATTATGAAATGATTGGTCAAGTTGCGAATGCGATGCCGGAATGGGACTTTGTTTTCATTGGCCCAAACGAGCTTGATACGCTCATGCTGCCTAAGTTAAGTAACGTTCATTACCTTGGCCCTCGTCCACACCACACGCTACCAAGCTATTCTAAACACTGGGATGTGAGCTTGTTGCCGTTTGTTGATAACGAGCAGATCCGAGCTTGTAGCCCACTCAAACTAATGGAATACCTTGCGGCAGGCACACCCATTATCACAACACCGTTCCCTGCTTTGGTTCCATACCAAGAGCACGTAACCACGGTCGGCAGTGCCAACCAAATGATTTGGGCGCTTGATCATGCACGTCAACTGAGCAATTCACCAATCTCTGTCGTCGAACAAGAGAGCTGGCAAAACCGTGGTAACTTCGTACATTGGATGTTGGAGCTATTATGAATAATCTGAAATTGCGGTTATTAGTTATCATCAATGCGATGTGGCGCCAACGCTACGTTATCGTTCTTCCAATGCTTATTTTGCCATTTGTAGGCTTTGGTGTGAGCAAGTTGGCTCCAACTAAATATGACGCGCATACCAGTATGTTGATTCAAGAAACTGCCAAGATGAATCCATTCTTGGAAGACATCGCCGTTTCTACCATGCTCAAAGACCGACTTAACGCATTGAGAACACTGCTTCACAGTCGACATGTGCTTTACTCGGTCGCTGATGAACTGCAATTAACCACACCAGATATGCCTGAAATTGAGAAACAAGAGATCATTACTGACCTGTCTCAGCGTTTATCGGTGACTCAGCTTGGGAAAGACTTTCTAAAGATAAGCTTAACCTCCAACACACCAAATGGAATGGAAGCGACGCTGCGCTCGGTAAGTGAACATTTCATTGAACAGTTGCTCGCGCCGGAACGTTCATCGATTGAAGACTCAAGTAACTTCTTAAAAATTCATATCGACAAACGGAGTGTGGAACTTGAAGAAGCGGAAGAAGCTTTAGCCTTGTACATGAACGAAAACGTCCAGTCGACACCGGAGGTACAAAGTCAAAGTTTGAATCGCTTAGCGTCACTCAAACAAACACTGGCAGAAAAAGAGGCTGAGTTATCGGGTGTCGAAAAAAGTTTAGGGTCAATCGACCAACAACTTTCACGAACCAACCCTGTGATAGGTAAATTAGAAGACCAGATCATCGACATTCGAAGCGATCTAACCTTGTTACAAGCAAAATACACAGATAAACACAGTGCTGTGCAAGCTAAAGTGCGTGAGTTAGACAGACTAGAGAATGAACGTAAGAGTTTGCTCGAGGTAACCCAGCCAACGATGAACAGCGACCAGCTTTGGGACATCGCAAGTAGCACGACACTGAACAAACTTTCTGATACCCAACCTCTTCTGGTCACTCAATTACACAGCCTACAGCTGGTTCGTGCTCGCTTTGAGTCTTTAACCGAAGAGACCAAAAGCCTTCGTACTATGATTTTCGAATTAGAACACAAGGCGAATAACTTCGGCGAAAATGCAAAAGAGGTGTACCGCCTTAAACGTCAAGTTGAAATCAAACGTCAACTATATGATGAACTGACAGAGCGTTATGAAATGGCTCAGCTAACGGGTTCGCTTGGTGTATTCGAGCAAAACAAACGTGTGAAGATTATTGATTTGCCTTTCACACCGAGTATCAAATCTAACATGCCGACTTTTGTCTTTATTCTGGCTGGATTCGTTGCAGGTATCGGATTGGGTGTTGGCTTAGCTGTGTTGTTTGAACTGTTTGATTCTTCGATCAAACGCAAAGACGAAATCGAAGATATCCTGGGTGTCCCTGTGATAACGGTGATCCCTAAAATGAGCTAGTCAGCCTCAAAGCCATTTTTGACTTGCTAGCTTCACAGCTTTCTAGCTTCTTGCTTCCTAGAGCAAAACGCCAACACTCGCTTGGCGTTTTGTTTGTTTAAAGCCCCAAGTTCTAATGCTACTTTCGATTTACCCAAGCCCTATGATTCAAACTGCCATTCAATCGTATTTTGTTTTGACTCCCATTTTGAGAAATGAAAACTGCCCTAGAATTGAATAATCTAAGCAATTGAAAAATATAGGTTATTTAATTGGCACAACTCCTGCAATCTCATTGTGTAGCTAAACGTTTTAAAGAATTTACTTCAATAGAAACGTCAGAAAGGCGAAACAAGAATTATAAAGGCAGGGTCCAAACTATGAATACGCATTTAACGAAGCATGGCAAAAAGATCATACACGTTGTTCAGCACCTTGCACCGGGTGGATTAGAAACCTTAACTCTGGATTTACTGCGCCTTGCTAAACCAACAGACCAAGTGTTGATTGTCAGTTTAGAGGGTACAAAACAAGAGTCTATAAACAACTGGCCGAAGCTAGAGCCACACAAAGAGCAAATCGTCTTTTTGGATAAAGCACCAGGCGTACAATTCAATATCATTATTAAGCTAATTAAAGCCTTCAATGCGATTCGCCCTGATGTGGTTCATACCCATCATATTGGCCCACTATTATACGCTGGTTATGCCGCTCGCGTAACAGGGGTTCCAACTCGAATCCATACCGAACATGACGCTTGGCATCTGAACAACAACAAACGTCGTCGATTACAAGCGCTTGCTTTAAAAGCTGCTCAACCAACGTTAGTTGCCGACGCGACACGTGTTTATAACCAACTACGCACTGCTTTTTCTTATGAGAACATCATTACCATCAAAAACGGCGTGGATTGCGAGAAGTTTAAGCCAATGTCGAAAGAACATGCGAGAGCAAGTCTAAACCTGCCGACAGACAAACACATCATCGGTTGTGCAGGTCGACTAGAACATGTGAAAGGCCAAGACCAACTTATTAAAGCACTGACTCTTTTACCTGAAAACATGGTTGTCGTATTGGCTGGCGGCGGTACGAAGCGAAATCAACTAGAGCAACTGACTAGCCGGTTGAATCTGAGTGACCGAGTGATCTTTCTTGGCTTGGTTGAAGACATGACCACGTTTTACGGAGCGTTGGATATCTTCTGCCTACCTTCACGCCACGAAGGTCTGCCGCTTTCTACACTCGAAGCTCAAGCATGCAATATTCCAACCGTCGCAATGGACGTTGGTGCCGTCGATGAAACCTTGTGCCCTATAAGCGGAACACTCGTTAAAAAAGGCAGTATCACGGGATTAGCCAATGCCTTGTTAGAGAATCAAAATGAACGCTTTTTATCACCTCGACACTACGTTCTTGAGAACTTCGACATCATCAAAATGGTTTCGTCTTACAACGATATCTCAAAAGGAGCTTACGCATGATTGATTGGTTACTTGCGGGACTTTGTTTGTTTTCAGGCGCGTTGATTGTCTATCATCACGCAGCCTACCCTTTGCTACTGCGCTGGTACGCGAAAAGCCACCCCGCACGCAAAGTTGAAGAGAGTCATCGTTGCTACAAAGAGGAACAGCAAGATTGCACGTTGCCGACCATCACCGTTCTTGTTCCTGCATTTAACGAAGAACAGTGGATCGCAGACAAGATTCGTAACCTTGCTTCACTCGATTACCCAAAAAAGAAGTTGGAAGTGATTATCGCTTGCGATGGTTGTACCGATAACACAGTCGCAATTGCACAAATGACCATCCAAGAAGCGATGTGCAGTGATGTTTATTTTGAGATACATGACCATCAAGTAAACCGAGGTAAAGTCGCGGTTGTTAATGAAGAAGTGACACGTATAACCAGTGATATTACAGCGATGAGTGATGTTTCTGCTCTTGTTTCATTGGATGCGTTGCTTATAGCTGCCGCTCATTTTGAAAGTGACAAGGTTGGCGTAGTGAACGCGACCTATCAGCTTTGTCCAACAGGCAACGAAGGCGAAAACATCTACTGGCAGTACCAAACCGCCGTTAAAGAGTCAGAGGCTTCATTAGGTTCTAGCTTGGGTTCTCATGGCGCGTTCTACTTGTTTAGAACACACCTGTTTGAACTACTTCCACACAACACTATTAATGATGATTTCATCTTACCGATGCAAATCGTTAAACAAGGTTACATCGCAGAATACGAAACTCAAATGGTGGCGTTAGAGCTAGAAGAATCGAACCTAGAAACAGACTTCAAAAGAAGACTTCGTATTTCAGCGGGCAACATGCAACAAGCAATTCGATTGTTTGGTTTGTTCAGCCCGAAGTTCAAAGGCATCGCGTTTGCGTTCTTCTCAGGAAAAGGACTTCGCCTACTCACTCCATATTTAATGATTGTGTGCTTAGTGTGCTCAATCTTACTTAGCAACTACTTGGTATTTGAAGCGCTGTTATGGGCTCAAGTTGCCGTTTATACCATTGGCGTCCTTGGCTGCATCTTGCCAAAGCGTCTAGTAAACAAACCTATTTCATTAATCTCTTATTTGATAGTTGGACACTATGCCAACTTCATTGGTGGCATTCGTTACCTAATCGGACTAGAAAACTCACCTTGGACACGAGCGAATCATTAAGGACTTATTATGATGAACATTGAACAGCTATCTACCCAAAACCTATACCAATACAAAATCTCGCGTGCTAAACGTACTTTCGATTTCGTAAGCTCACTGATTGCTTTGATTTTGCTAGCGCCCGTATTTCCGTTGATTGCGATGGCGATTGCACTCACTTCTCGTGGCCCTATTTTCTACCGTCAAATGCGTGTTGGTAAATCGACACCGGAGAAAATGGAAATCTTTGAGATCATGAAATTCCGTAGCATGTACGAAGATGCAGAAACTCGCTCTGGCGCCGTTTGGGCTACCGCGAATGACCCACGAATCACGCCCGTTGGCCGCTTTTTGAGAAAGACACGTCTTGATGAGCTACCACAACTGATCAATGTATTGAAAGGTGAAATGTCTCTAATTGGCCCACGCCCTGAACGCCCTACTTTTTACACCAAACTAGAGAACGAAATCCCTTACTTCGCAGACCGTACTTACGGTGTAATGCCTGGTATTACTGGGCTTGCACAAGTGAATCAAGGTTACGACACCTGCATTGATGATGTACGTCGTAAAGTGGGTTTTGACCACAGTTATGCACTGAGCCTATGTTCTGTTAAGTCTTGGATTGCCGCTGATCTGAGCATCATTTCTAAAACCATCATCGTAATGGTAGATGGTCGAGGTCGCTAAACCAGTATGGTCTAAGGTGAAAAAACAAGCTGCTTAGTCCAAGGTGGTAAATAGAGCAGTCTTGTCCGATGTGAACACCAAGCCAGCTTTGATAATGATTTATCGGCTGGCTTTTTACTGCCTCAAAACAAGCCAACCTAAAGAACGCTTCGATTTTAAAATCCAATTGGTATACGATGCCAACATACTGTTCTAAAAACGATTAAATGCCGTTGTTATGAAAATCGAAGATCTTAAGCTGTTTACCACCGTTGTCGAACTGGGTAGTTTTACTGCCGCTGCAAATGCACTTGACCTTCCCCGCGCTAATGTTAGCCGCAGAATAAACGACCTTGAGAAATCTCTTGGCATTCAACTGTTCTTTAGAACCACGCGCAGCCTTTCCTTAACGAAATCTGGTGAGCTTTATTATAAAGAGCTCCTCAATGCGTTAAGTGCGCTCGACAAAGCGAACCATATCGCCTCCAACCTATCAGAAGTTGCACACGGGCAAGTTAAGATTGGGCTGCTGCCAGAAACCAGCGACATCATGCAATCGACGTTGTTTAAATTCCAAGATATGTACCCAAAGATCGAGCTTGATATTCGTACGGTCAGTAATGGTTTTGTCGATATGTACCGACAAGGGTTAGATCTGGCGATGCACGGTGGTACGTTGAGTGATGCTAATGTAGTGGCGCGCAAAGTTATGACTTTACAGCGTGTTTTTGTCGCCAGCCCTGAGTTTCTAGAGAAAGAAGGCACGCCTTCAAGCTTAAGAGAAATCACCAACTACCCCTTTGTGTGCTTTCGATGGCCAAGTGGTGACATCGACAAGCAATGGGACATCAAAGACCATATCATCAAGGTCGACCCTTCGGTGGTGAGTGACAGTATCGGCTTCGTAATCGGTGGCGCGGCACGTCACAGAGGCATCGCATTACTGCCTGAACTCTTGGTACGACAACAACTCAAAGACGGAACCTTGATTAACCTGTTCCCTGACCAGAACCTTCAACAAGAAGAAGCATGGCTACTCTACCCGCAACGCAAAGCGCTGAGTCATTCTGCTCAACTTTTGATTGATTTTCTATTACAAGAACTTCCAAATCTTTAGTTATTGTAACGAATATCATGACAGTGTTTCGCGAATAGACTAGATTATCTAAACAAAACAGAAAGATAGAATTGCTCCATAAATTGACAGGAGTAATCCATGAAGCCTATATCTCAACATTCATCTGTTTTGCAGCGTTCGTCTATCTTTCAACAGACACCTATCTTCAAATACACAGTCATTGCACTAAGCCTAACTGCTCTGTTTGGCTGTAATGACTCTGAGGCGACAATAGCTCAAAAACAAACGCGCCCGATTCAAGTTATTCAACTTGAGCCTCTCTCTCATCAAGTTGAAAAATCGTTCACGGGCAAATTGCAGTCATCAGAAACAGCTGGCGTCGCGTTTCGTGTACCCGGCACTATTCAAAACATGATGGTCTCTGTTGGCGATACAGTTAAGAAAGGCCAACCATTAGCACAACTCGACCCACACGATTACCAAGTGGCGTTGGAAGAGTTGCAAGCTCGTTCTCTTGAAGCAAAATCCGCACACAAGCTAGCTAAGACTGAACTTGCTCGAGTAAAACAAGCCATTGCTGACAACGCGATTGCTGATGTTAATCTGGACCGTGCAATCAGTGGTTACGAAAGAAGTGAAGCCGCGGTTAAAGTGGTTGAGCAAAACATACGCCGCGCAAAAGATTCGATTCGTTACACCCAACTGCTCGCGCCATTTGACGGCGTGGTCGCGGCGTCTAACTTCGATCAGTTTGAACAAGTCCTGCCGGGCATTTCAGTTTTCACCATCCACAACCCTGATCAGCTTGAAGTTAAAATCCAAGTCCCAGAAAACTTGATTCATGAATTCCAACCGAATCAAACCGCTGGTATCAACTGGTATGGCTCAGAGGAAAAACTGATTGGTTACGCTACTGAAATTGCCACGTCTCCTCACCCTATTAAGCAGACCTACGCGGTGACTTACCATGTAGAGTCAGCCGACAAAACGGTGTTACCAGGCAAAGCCGTCACACTGACGACTCAACTTGGCGAACCAACCAATAATTTCTGCTTACCGTATTCAGCGATCGTCAACCAATCGGGTATCGAGCAAGTATTCACCGTTCAAAACGAGCAAGCGCACGGCGTGACTGTGGACGTGGTTTCGATGCATCAAAATACCGTGTGTGTTGAATCTACGCTTAGCGATGGCGACTTCGTTGTGGTGAGTGGAGCTCAGTACGTCATGGAAGGCCAACACTTCTCTGATATTCAAGTTAAGAGCCTGTAGGTAAATCATGATGAATCTAGCTGATTTTGCGATCAAACAACGCACCTTCATCCTGTTTTTCACTGCATTGAGTGTTATCGCGGGCCTGTTTTCTTACTTTGATCTTGGCAAGCTCGAAGATCCAAGTTTCACCATTAAAACGGCCGTTGTAGTGACACTCTACCCCGGTGCTTCTGCAGAAGAAGTGGAGCAACAAGTTACGGATACCGTTGAAACTAAACTGCAAGAGATGGGGTCATTGAACCGACTGCGTTCACTGTCTCGTCCGGGCATGTCGATGGTGTTTGTTGACCTAAAAGAGTCTCTTAATTCAAAAGCACTACCACAAGAGTGGGACTTGCTGCGTCGTAAAGTGTCAGACATGAAGCTGTTACTGCCTTCGACGGCGCAGATCAGTGTCGTGCAGGATGAGTTTTCTGAAGTCTACGGCATGCTTTTCTCTATCCACAGTAAGGATGCTTCACCTGCTGAGCTAAGACGTTACGCCGAAGAACTCCAACGTAGAATTAAAACCGTCGATGGCATTAAGAAGATTGAGTTACACGGTGTTCAGCCACGTGTTGTTCATATCGATATCCCAGATCAAAGATTGGCGCAATACGGTTTATCAATCACACAAGTTTGGTCACAGCTTAATACTCAGAACATGACTTTTGATGCGGGCAAATTTTCAGCGGGCACTGAACGTATTCGTGTTCAACAGTCGAGCGAGTTTGGTTCATTAGACGACATCAAAAACCTGATGATTAAAGGCGGCTTGAGTGAATTCGGAACCAGCTTAATCCGTTTGGGCGATATCGCAGACATCACCATGGGCTACCAAGAGCCAATGATGACCGAGAACCGTTACAACGGAGTACCTGCGGTCACGCTAGCAATGAGCCCTGTGCCAGGCGTTAACGTGGTGTCGCTTGGTGATGAAATCAATCAGATCGTCAGCGATTTCCAAGCAACTCTGCCGTTAGGCGTTGATATCTCGACGGTAGCAAACCAGCCTGAAGAAGTTCAGAAATCGATCGATAACTTCGTACAAAACTTACTTGAAAGTGTCGCGATTGTGTTCATCGTCCTATCCATATTCATGGGACTAAAAAGCGCTACCATCGTCGGCTCAAGCTTACTGCTGACTATCTTGTTGACGCTTATCTACATGAACATCGCGTCAATTGATTTACACCGAGTTTCGCTAGGTACGTTCATTCTTGCGCTCGGCATGTTGGTGGATAACGCGATTGTCATCACCGATATGATGATTGTGAAAATCAACAAAGGCGTCGACCGTACTAAAGCCGCAATTGATTCTGTTAAAGAGACAGCAACACCACTCTTTGGCGCAACAGTTATCGCTATCATGGGTGCAAGCCCTGTTATCTTTTCAAAAACCGATGCCGCTGAGTTCGCAAGCTCGGTATTCCTTATCATCGCCTCTTCGTTGTTATTGTCTTGGCTCGTCGCGATGACCTTCACGGCTTTAATGTGTTGGTTCTTTATCAAGCCAAGCAAACAAGCTGACAACACCAAAGTGAGCTTATACCGTAAGAGTGTAAACTGGACGGTAGATAGTGTGCCGCAGGCACATAGGTTAGCAGCATAAGGATGTGTTTCTAGTCTTGAGCATAAGCTCATGAAGAGATGGTGGTAGGTCCACCGAAGTCTGCTGTCGGAAGCTGGCTTCAAACCACTTCAAGTGGCTGTCATTAAGAGTGATGGTCATAAGCGTTGAAGTAAAAGTACGAACTCAAGTTCGGCAGGTAGGGTACAAAGAGATGAGTTATAGCGAACCTATGTTGACGCGTCGTAATCCAGAGACTGACATCAAAATCGAGGGCGTTTCTATCTCTCGAGATAAGTTTGCAGGTTAATTCCGAATGCTGTGTAAGCGGTGTCCGGCGTATAGTGGGCATGACTTTGTATCGGGCTCTTTGTGGGAACTGCGGGAACCAGTCATCACAATGCTAAGGAAGAAGTACAAGTAACTGAATTTATGAGTATGAGAGTACCGATGTGTGATACTGGGACGGAGCAACTCGTAGTAGTGTTGAAGTGTTTGTAATGAACATGGAGCGAAGGGTTGCGTCAAGCTGCTTGCATGTTTAGCTCAACTACCAAATGGTAGGAGGAAGCTATAGATGGAAGCAAAACCATTTACCATTTCAAAGTGGGCAGTGAAGCACGCCTACGAATTAGTTAAAGCTAATAAAGGAAGTGCAGGAGTTGATAATCAATCTATTGAAGGTTTCGAAAGAAATCTAAAAGGTAATCTTTATAAGATCTGGAATCGATTATCTTCTGGCACCTATTTTCCACCTCCAGTTAAAGCGGTAAGTATACCGAAGAAAAGTGGAGGAGAACGGATTTTAGGTATACCAACGGTAAGCGATCGGATCGCACAAATGGTCGTAAAACTTGAATTTGAGCCAAAGGTTGAGCGGATCTTTTTGCCAGACTCATATGGGTATAGACCTAATAAATCAGCGCTTGATGCTATAGGTGTCACTCGTAAGCGATGTTGGAACTATAACTGGGTACTTGAGTTTGATATTAAAGGGCTGTTCGATAACATTCGGCATGATCTGTTACTTAAAGCGGTATATAAACACACCAATCTCACTTGGGTAAGGTTGTATATAGAGCGCTGGCTAGTAGCACCGATGCAAATGGAAGATGGCGACCTCAAAACTAGGCAGATGGGGACACCGCAAGGTGGCGTTATTAGCCCTGTATTAGCGAACCTATTTCTACATTATGTTTTGATAAATGGCTACAAAGCATTTCCCCAAAACATTATGGTGCCGTTATGCTGATGATGGTTTGGTTCATTGTAATACTGAAAGCGAAGCTCAGCAGATGCTTGAGGCTCTGAAAGCTCGTTTTGAGGATTGTGGACTTGAGCTCCACCCACAAAACCAAAATAGTATATTGTAAAGATGGGAGTAGAAAAGGTGATTCGGAACATACCAGTTTCGACTTTCTTGGCTATACCTTTATGCGTAGGGTTTGCAAAAACTGGAAACGCAATAGCTTATTTTTAAGCTTCTCGCCGGCAGTGAGCAAATCAGCATTAAAATCAATGAGATTGAAAATTAGAAAGTTACGAGTGCGGATGAAAACAGAACTTAGCATAGCGCAAATGGCTAAGTGGTTAAACCCAATGATAAACGGGTGGATCAACTACTATGGTCGCTACTATCGCTCGGCACTGTATGGCATGTGCAGGCACGTAAATAAAGCTCTGGTTCGTTGGGCGAGACGAAAGTTTAAGCCATTACGACGTCACAAAACACAAGCAATGAGATTCTTGGAAAGGATTTCAGAGCAGAACCCCCACTTGTTTGCCCATTGGAAGCAAGGAATGTTAGGTGCGTTTGCTTGATGGGAGCGGTATGAATTGAGAGGTTCACGTACCGTTCTGCGAGAGGCTGTGGGGGAAGCTCCCACGGTCTACTCACCACCCACTCAAAGCACTAACGGGGCTTATTCCGCTGATATTAGTGACGGCATTAGCTGTACCGAGCATCGCGGTTAACTTCATTCCACAAGCCGACAGGCCCATCCTGTTTCTAGATTACTGGCTACCGAATGGTGCCAAGGTTGAACAAACCTCAGAGGACATGAAGCGCATCGAACAGTGGTTGTTAGAACAGCCGGAAGTCGACAGTATCTCAACATACGTTGGCGCGGGTGCTCCTCGCTTCTCAGTAACCATTGAACCAGAACCGTTTGACCCTGCTTATGGTCAGATCTTGATTAACGCTACCGATTTCCCGTCACTCAGCCCGCTGATTGCGCGTGGTGACAAATGGTTAATGGAAGAGTTTCCAAACGCCGATCCTCGTTTTAGAAGCTTAAAACTGGCGACTGCTGATAAATTCAGTGTTGAAGCGCGTTTCTCCGGCCCAGATGTCGAGGTGCTTCACGGCTTATCAGAGCAAGCTAAAGCGATCTTTGCTCGTCATCCAGACACCAAATACGTGCGTGACGACTGGCGACAAAAGAGCAAGGTTCTAGAACCTGTCATCAACCAAGACAAGATGCGTCTAGCTGGTATTAACCGTGCCGACATTGCATTCGCGATGAAACGCGCGTCAGAAGGCATGCCACTGGGTCGTATGAACTTGAATGATGAGCTAGTCACGATTCAACTGCGTGGCACAGAGAGCTCAATTCAATCGCTTGAAACTCTACCGGTTCGCTCTCTGTTAGGCATTCACAGCGTTCCACTGGGTCAAGTCATTGATGGCTTTGAGCTGACCAGTGAAGAGACCATGATTTGGCGTCGCGACCGTGTAAAAACCATCACCGCACAAGCTGGCGTTGGTCGTTACACCACTCCTGCAGCGGTAAGAAACTCGGTTAAAGAACAAATTGAATCCATCCACCTTCCCGATGGTTACCACTTGGAATGGGGCGGCGAATATTACGACGAGCACAAAGCCGTCAGCGATATTCTTAAGCAGCTACCTAAAGCAATGCTGTTGATGGTGATTATCTTAGTGGCGATGTTTAACGGCTTCAAACAGCCAGTGATCATCTTCACCACCCTACCGCTTGCGGCGACGGGTGCAACATTCAGCTTATTGCTGTTGGATAAACCATTCGGCTTCATGGCGCTGATTGGCGCGGTAACCTTGACCGGTATGATCATCAAGAACGGCATCGTGTTGATGGACCAGATCGAGCTTGAACGTAAAGACGGTCGCTCACTGTCAGACGCAATTAAAGAAGCAACCGTGAACCGTACAATGGCGATCTCAATGGGCGCACTTACCACAGCACTTGGCATGATCCCGCTGCTTAGTGACCTGCTATTTGACCAAATGGCGGCGACCATTATCGGTGGCTTGGCTGCGGCAACCGTGTTGTCTCTGTTTGTAATGCCTGCGCTGTACAAGCTCTTCTATCGAACTGAAGAAAAAAAGACAGTGGCTGAAGCCATTAAAGATGCTGTAGTTGTACTCGATGCGACGCCTCAAACTACAAACATCGGTACTCCAACCTCATTCAACAAGGAGCAATAAACATGTACCCATTAACTAAGTTTAAAGTGGCTCCTATTGCTCTTGCCTTGTTGCTAACAGGTTGTGCGGTTGGCCCCGATTACGAAGAACCACAAACGACCATGGCTGAGACTTTCTTATATAGCCAAGGTGATGTGAACCAAGACGGCGTGAGCCAAAACGAACAGCACAATCATTGGTGGACACAGTTCAATGACCCGACGCTCAACCAGTTAGTAGCCGATGTTCAAAACCAAAACATCCCACTTAAATTGGCCGCCGAGCGAATCAACATGGCTAACTCATATAAGAGCGTTGTGGAATCATTCAAAGTCCCAACCATCAATGTCGGCGGTGGTTATTACAATTACCAACTGAGTGAGAACGACTCCCTACTCGGCCCGGTATTTGGCGCCTCTGATGCGGTTGAATCAGCAACGGGGATGTCGTTGCTGGAAGCGCAACACGATGGCGGGTTCTTAGGTGCAAGCATCGCATGGGAAATGGACTTGTTTGGACGTATCGATAAGCAATCCAACGCGGCGACGATTCGAGTTGAACAAGCCGAGATATTCCAATCGGGTTTGAATACCTTGATCACTGCCGATGTCATTCACAACTACCTACAATATCGTGGCGCTCAAGAGCGAAAAGCGATCGCACTAGAGAACATTTCCGACCAAAAGCAGACTTTAGAACTGGTCACCAAAGTTGTTCGCAGCGGCTATGGCTCGGAGTTAGATCTTGCTCAAGCCAAAGCCATGCTTGCCGCAACTGAATCCATTGTTCCTCAACTTGAAATCGCAGAGCAAGTTCACAAACAACGCATGGCAGTGTTGTTAGGCGAATCACTTACGAGCGTGAACCAACGTTTAGCGGGTGAATTTACGTTACCGAGAATGAAGGATGTGATTCCTACAGGCTTACCTTCTGACTTGTTAGAACAACGCCCAGACATCCGAATTGCAGAACGCGAAATGGCAGCCATTAACGAAGAACTCGGCGCAAGCATTGCCAATCGCTATCCAAAATTCTTCCTAACGGGTACGCCAGGAGTGACAACCGGGAGTTTTGATGATCTGTTCAGTAGCGACTCATTCGGTTGGGCGGCATCTGCAGGCATAAGTTGGAATGTATTCGATGGTGGCCGAGGGGAAGCCCTATCTGGCAGGGTAGTTGTCACTGTTAAAATTTAACCAGTTTGGGCGATAAAGAGTAATTGTGTCTCGTATCTCAGTAGAAAGAAAAGAAGCTATATTGAAGAAGCTGTTGCCTCCATATTCAATGTCAGTTAAAGAAGTGTCGGAAGAGGAAGGAATTAGCACTGCGACCCTGTATCATTGGCGCAAGCAACTCAGACGTTCAGGAGCCGCAGTGCCAAATAGCAACACTTCATCAGAGCAGTGGTCTGCTCAAACTAAACTCGCCATCGTCGCTGAAACCTACTCAATGACAGAAAGTGAACTCAGCCAATATTGTCGTGAAAAAGGTCTTTTTCCAGAGCAAATCCAAAGCTGGCGCAGCGATTGTATGCAAGGGTTTAAGTCGAGTAAAGAGCAGGAAGCTGAAGCAAAGAAGCAGGCTAAAGCTGACAAACTTGAAATCAAAGAGTTGAAGAAAGATTTACGACTCAAAGAAAAAGCACTCGCTGAAACGGCCGCTCTCTTGGTACTAAGAAAAAAGCTGAGAGCCTTTTACGGGGAAGAGCCAGAGGACGACTAACCTCAACCGATGAAAGGCAGACCATAGTGACTCTTATCCTTGAAGCGAAGCAATGCGGATGTCGTTTAGAGCCAGCTTGCCATGAAGTTCAAATCGACTTGAGAACGTATCGTCGCTGGTATCAGCAAGGTGAAGTTCAAGCTGACAAAAGGCCAATATGCCTCAGACCTGAGCCTGCTAACAAGCTGTCGCAGGAAGAACGTGATGCGATAATCGAGGTGTGTAACCGCTCTGAGTTCGCAAGCTTGCCTCCAACTCAAATCGTCCCGACACTGCTTGATAGAGGTGAGTATATCGCCTCTGAGTCGAGCTACTACCGAGTGTTGAGTACGCAGGGCAACTTCACAAACGAGGTCGTCAGCGGAGCAGACAGAAGCAAGCGAAGCCAACCAGTTACACAGCGACGGACTCGAACCAAGTCTATACGTGGGATATCACTTACTTACCTTCAAAAGTTCGAGGCCAACATTATTACCTGTATGTCATTGAGGACATCTACAGTCGAAAATTGTTGGTTATGAAGTGTATGAGCATGAATGCGGTGAGCTGGCGTCACAACTTCTGCAACGAACGTTGATGCGAGAGCAGTGCTTCAATCAAGCGCTGGTTCTTCACTCCGATAATGGTGCGCCGATGAAGTCGTTGACGTTCAAAGCCAAAATGGAAGAGTTAGGTATTACTTCATCGTATAGTCGCCCAAGAGTCAGTGATGATAACCCGTATGTTGAGTCATTGTTCCGCACGGTAAAGTACATGCCAAGCTGGCCAACAAAGGGCTTTGAAACAATCGATAGTAGCCGAAGTTGGGTTGAAGCCTTCGTACGCTGGTACAACACCGAGCACAAGCACAGTCAGCTAAATTACGTCACGCCTTCAGAGCGTCACAATGGAAAAGATAAAGAGATCTTGAAGCGTCGTGTAGAGGTATTGCTCGCTGCAAAACAGCGAAAGCCTGAGCGGTGGTCTGGTGATATCAGGAACTGTGCGCCTGTTGGTGACGTTCACCTAAATCCAGAAAGAGAAGCTGCTTAATAAGTAAGCAAATGATGACAACTACCTTGAAAAACACCGGAAGCCATGGTGGAAATGAACGAAGCAAGGTTCCGTTCTGCAGCGCTTAACTACCAACACTCGGTAGACAGCGCCTTTGCAGAAGTCGATTCAAGCTTGTTTGCCTATGGTCGTAGCCAAGAAAACCAAAAGCGCATCGATGAAGCCACCCTTGCCGTCGATAACGCGGTGAACAAAGCAAAGTCGCTATACAAAGCAGGCCTAGTCGATTACTTATCGGTGTTAGACGCACAAAGACAACAAAAAGCGATGCAAGATCGCCAAGTAGCCGCCAAGCTTCAAACCGCCAACACCACGATTGCGGTGTATAAAGCGTTAGGTGGCGATTGGAAAGTCGCCAATGAAACACTGAGTGTCGAATTAGCCCACGTTAACTAGGCTCTTTGTTCTCTGCTGAATGATGTTATAAGCGTAATAAAAAATACCGCCGTTGATTACGGCGGTATTTTTGTTACTGAAAGTCGCTGTGGCAATTGTGCACTTATGTTTAACGGATACGTACCTTTCCAATTGGGTTTAAACGACTAAATCGGTATTTGGGGTAATAGATCCAAAACAGTTCTTCGTTCTTAGAGTCTTGAGCTATCAATAACTCAACCTCGCCAGAGTTAATAACAATACGTACTTTACTTTTTGACAAAGGTTTCGTTCTATTCATCGTTACGTAGTTACTACTTCTCAAAGAATCTAACAATTTAGATTCTTCAAACTCCTCATGAGCCTCCACAACAAAACTCGACACGCTCAGCTCTTCAGCTAGGATATTTCGGATTTGATACTTCTGAGAGAGAAACAGAACGATACTGATTGCTGCGACTCCACTTAAGAGAATCAACGCTTTTATATTTTTACGCCAGACCCCAACAAAAAGTGCTGAAAGTAAGCTTACAATAAAAACTAAGGAGGTAACCGTAAACCAAATATCTAAATAATCGCCCATAATTACCCTATTCACCTCAACCTAGTTTAAGTACCCCTGATCATGTCTTCCATGACGAAAGTGAACTATTTTCGCGACAATCTGTGACTAGGAATTAGACGCATCGTTGCTGTCTGTATCTACGGTTTTGATCAGAGGACCTGCGCATTCGACAAAATCACCGATATCAAAAGTATCTGGCGCATCGGCTCCGCCCGTCACACCAAAACTGCCTTTCACCGTTGGATCCTTCTCAGTCTTATCTACGTCTAAAATGATCTCTACTTTATACGTGTGACCATCAGGAAGGAGTTTGGCACACTCTTCCAGTGTTGAAGCGCTAGCACTCATGCTGAAACCGAATAAACACACCGCAAGTACACTACTTTTCATTTTCAACACCATTAAACCTCTCGAAGACTATAGAAACATCATACCAACAATCGACTCATCTTCACGTGAATTGCCATAAAACGTCTAAAAACATAACCTTGGTTATCTATGAACGCTGCTTTGGCACTTCTGATGATGTAAAATTGGTTTTAAAAGTGAAGGCATACGGCGTATCACCGATTTCTCTGAGGTGTTCAAGTCGCTCTGTCGCTTCTTCGAGTGTGGGAATATGGTCTTCTTCGATCCACCAAAGAACATAAGTATCTTCAGATAAGCGATGAAACCAGTCTCCTTTTCTGCGCATGAAATCACGGTGATGTGTGCGGAACATGAAGTTCTTTAACGAATCCACAGAGTCCCACACCGACATGTTCACGATCATATTAGGATCATCGAAAGCTTGGATGTTGGTGGCATCACCAGATTCATCTTTCAGACGCCAAACGAACCCTTCACTGCTTTCTGCGATTCCATTAACCAACTCTAAGTTATCGACAAACTCTTTTATTTCCGGCGCATCTAACGGGTATTTTGCCAGAGCGATATTCAACTGAGCTAATTTCATAATGTTTCTTCCTTGATAAATTATGAGTAGAAAATTTCAAACGCACCGACTGATACTAAGACAACTAAAGAACCGTCACGCCTTCAACTTCAATTACTGAGTTAACATTAGCGCGTTCGATTATCTTGAGTAACGTCGTTTGGATTAGTTCATTATCTCGAATTTCGGTTTCACAAGAAAAACGTTCTTCTTGGACACCATCGCCCTCACCCAGCATAAATTGAACTGCGACTTCCGTTGCGAGATCTTTGGTCGCCCCGTAATACGCTAACGTGATTTTTGGGTATCCGTGGTCGCCTTTTTTAACCTGCTTCGCGATACGTTTTTTAGCTTTATCTAAATTCATACAACTTCCTTTTAAGGCTGAAACTAACATGAACAAACGTCTGATATTTCTTAGCTTTACTATAAAGCATAACCACATTCACTACATGATTTAATGGATGAAAATCCACTTTTTCTTCCGTTAGTTTTTCCACAAGAACCACAAAATTTCAAGGAGTGGACATTGTAAATAGACATTAAAGTAACAAGCGGAATCCAGACCAACAATTCTGGCCCATTACCACCTGAACAATAGATAGAACCAATCGCGAAGATACCAAACATAACAGACTCCAAAGTCCACAATGTTTGTTTGTACTTTGCATCTTTGATAATAAAAAACGTAAAAAGGCCGATTAAACTACTGATAACCCCATAAACCGCAAATCCTATAAAGGCTTCTTGTTGATTCATAACTTTCCCTGTCCACATACCACTTTACGGTCCGAGCAACGCCACTAACCTAAACCATAAGACGTTAAACACTAACCTACATTAAACGAGAAGTGCCAAGCCTTGTAAATCAGTGGCAGGCGTACTTTCTAAATTCTAACCACATTCAGTTAAGCAGCTGACAACACGTAAGAATTACGCGCCAAGAAGCGGTAGATGTTTTCGTTGTTGATAAGTTAAGGCTAGCTCTAAGCATTGCTTAATTGGTGCCTTCGGAAGTGGTTCAGTTAGGTTCAAGATGATTGCCCGATTACCTTGAAATACCAATGTGCCATCGTGCAATTCTCTGAATGTGTCGATTAGCTTTGTTTGACAGTTAAAGAACAAGTAATAGTTGTTTGGTGATTTCAACTTCCAGTCGATTCGGATTGGGCTACCCGTCTTAACGCTGTAACTAGGCTCGCCCCATTTCAGAGACTCTTCAACTTCACCTAAATCCAAATCAGAGCAAAGCTCAAAGATTAATGAACGCAACTCTTCAAGCCGAGCTCGAACATCATCGGGATACTCGTCAAAATGTGTTTTGCGTGCTTTGTCCATTGAACCTCCGATTCACTTGTTACGATATTAAGGGGCTGCTAACTCAAACTATGCTTGGCTACATACCTTTTTGAGCTTCCTGTTGAACCCAAATACCATTTTCGTTTGAAGTGGGAACCTCAAACCAAGACCAAAACAGATCTAACATTTCAGGTGTCATTTCATAAGACTTGCCATTCAGTTCCGAGTTACGGCTAAATGCTCTCTGCTTACAAGTCTCAAACGGAACCTCAAGATAATGAACTTCGCTGTCCACACCTAGGTTTGATGCCCAGCTTGTAAAAGAATCTCGGTCTGATTTACGCCAAAAACCAAAGTCAAAAATCACCGGAACACCCAAAGAAAACAGCTGCATTGCAGAGTCCTTGAATAACCCTTGTAACGTAGCCAGCCGGCTATCAAAAACCTCACGCTCCATATGCTCGCCATACAAAGGAATCATCCACTCATCAATCGAGAAACGAAAGGCGCCATGCTTTTCTGCAAGCGCTTTAGAGTAAGTCGTTTTACCCGAACCGATAAAGCCACATACGAAATAGATTTTAGTCATGATGCCTCTTTAGTCTCCTTGTTACGCATGATTCTTTCTTTTAGAAGTGTACCAATACTGCTCACTACAAACGTAAAAGCAAACGCCATCATTGGCCGATAGAAATCAAACGCACCATCCGTCATAAAAAAGTACTGATGAATGGCAACACCAAAACCAACACCTAATGCCAGCTTCAGGTTCTTGAAAAGTCGTTGTTTCATGTTCATTCCCTCGTAGAAAGCAACACTATGTATAGGTGTGAGTGACGTTATGGCCGAACCCTCTGTGACATAAACGCTTTAAAGCCAAGTAAGTCGAAACTGCAAAGCGTTGGGAATTCATCTTGAGCGCTTGTTAGGCAAATTTCGTTTCGCGCGCCATTTCCTGAAAAGTTTGCCCATTGAGAACAAAGTCTTTTGTATATTTAAAGCCTGCTTTATTGGTATGAGCAGCAAAAGAACGAGCATTGTCTTTATGCACGTACGTGTAGACGTAAGAAAATTTAGAACTTCTTACTTCACAACTAAACCGAAACAACTTCTCAAACACACCTTGACCACGACAAGCCTTACCCACACAGACAGGTCCCCAAAAGTATGAATTAGAAGAGCTTAGTTGGGTACTCCCAACTACCACTGAACCAAGCTTGTTCGCCACAGTAGTGAGTCCTTCTGAATATTCCCAGAACTTCCATGAAGCACAAGCAGCCATCGCTACTATCGTATTGTTGAGTTCAGCAACATATATAGCCTGCTCTTGCTCGATAACTTGAGTTAGAAGCTCTTCGTCCATCACTGTATTTAAGAAACCATCGCATTTATCAGACTCATGCAAGTTAGATACATGACAAGATTTCTGTAGTTCTACGATTTGACTGATGTCCTCTAGTTTTGCAGCTCTTATTTCCATGACTTCCCCTACTGAATATTTCTTCTTTTTGCCTAACGCCCATGTTAGGGGGTGAGCAACGCAATACTGATGCTTCCGCAGACCACCTTAAACACCAAACACAACGCATAGTAAAAACGCCGACTGTTAGCTGTCTGCTTGAGTATTTTCTAGCTTACCACTGTTTTTTATAGTCTCTGCTTTGTTGGAGCTTCCTATCCCTGCTATACACAACCCCATCAGAAAAACCGATAGTAAATTGAAAGCAAATCCATACCTCTCGTTTAAAGGGGTATCGATCGAACCTGTCCAGTATGTGAAATTCACGCTCAACCCTGTAGTAAAATCATACCTATAGGTGGGGCTATATATCACGATGACTTGAGCCAGAAAAAACACGAACAATAACCAATTAGCTATTTGCATTTTGGCGTAAAGTAGGAAGCAGAGTAGCAATCCAATCAATACATAGACCGTGTATGTGATGTTAATTAATCCATAGTTGAAATAGTATCCAACCACCTTGGAGGCTCCCATGAGAATCATAGCGAGAGCTAGAATTAACAGTAATTTATTCGTTTTCTTCATTTTAATCTTCCTTGATACATAACGAATGACATGGATTCCCCCTCCCGAGGATCTGCCACACTTATGTGGTACTTAAATGCATCTGAGGCACCATGTCTGATTATTCTTATTTCTGCGGTATCGACCTAACTAAAAGCCACTCTATTCTTCTTGCCGTAGATCAAAATGGTAACGTCATACTTCACAAGTCAGTAACCCGCTCTAAACTACTGACTACAATAGAAAAGCTGCCACGCGCTGCGAATCACTCTTAAACGGTTTGTATGTGTGTGGTTAACCTTTAGTAAAAGTAATGTAAGCTTGAATAAGTCCTACGAATATGAGTGCAAATGTCAGCTTAGTCATTGCTTTCGATTGACTTAGAGTTTCCTTATGCTTTCTATCATCTTGCTCGTGTTGTGACAATGAAACCAACGCATGTCTAGATAACCGATAGACGTCATTGTCCTTTTCCAGATCGCCACTTTCTACAAGAGACTCCAAAAGTAACTCGTTGTAGTTTGTGTTTCGTTTTCGGTCTGGATGATAATACCAACGCTGACTATGCAAGAGGCTGGATAGACCATAGACAGTGACGCCAAATTCTCTATCATCAATAGTTTTCTCTAGTATCAGTTCTAAAGTAGTCATTCGCTCTGAGCGAGTTAATTCCTTTCTATTGTAGAAAACTTGCGCTGTTTTATTGAACTGTATTGTAAGTTGGTAATACGGGAGAACACCTTTTAAAAGGTAATCATTTAAACTGAAATATTGAATATCATAGGTTTTATAGAAATGAGTAATTTCAATGTTAGCTTTGTTAATATCCTCAAAGTCTACGTGGGACTCTTCAGTGTAACTATCGTAGCTCCACTGGCGACCTTTTACACCGGTACTATCAATGCTTTCGGCTAAAATATTCCAAGAGTCATCTTTTGCTCTGATATACATGACATAGCAATCAACTTCAACCGCTTTCTCGCCTGTGCGTGGTACTCTTTCTGGAGCAGGTTTAGATAAAACGCTCCCAATAGCCCATCGATAGAGTTTATTCACTTTACAGCCCCTTTATTTCGCAAAAGCACATCAACGCCGCGTTAAGTGGTGAGCAACGCTACCACCCTACCTAAATTATTGTGCCGTAAACACTAAAACTGAATCAAGCCGAAAATGCCGAGCGTTGGGAATCCGTCTTAAACGCTTTGTTGAACGAAGCCGCTACGCGGCAGAGTAAAACGAGCGCAAGCCATACTCTTGTAACACCATCACTATGATGGTCATCTACAGGAGTAACCCCATGAAACCCGCCGACTTAAAACGCTACAACACCCTTTATGAACAACACCTTACCAATCTAAAGCTGCAAGGTAAACGACCCGCGACCATTGATGCCTATTCTCGTGCTGTTCGTCGGATCACCGCTCATTTTGATCGAGTGCCTGATACGTTAACCACCAGTGACCTTAAACAGTTCTTCGCCTCTCTCATCCAAACCCACTCGTGGAGCACCATTAAACTCGATCGTAATGGCTTGCAGTTTTTCTACCGATACACGCTGGGCAAACAGTGGGAATGGCTTAATATCGTCAAACCGCCACAAGTCAAACGACTGCCTGACATACTCACACCGCAACAAGTCAGTTCGCTCATCACTCACACGCGACAAGCGCGTTACCAAGTCTTCTTCTTAACACTTTATAGTATGGGGTTGCGCCTTGGTGAAGGGCTGAATCTTATGGTTCACGATATCGACAGCCAAACGATGCGCGTCCATATACGAGAAGGAAAAGGCGGAAAAGACCGAATGGTGCCGCTTCCGATGCGAACGCTCAGTGCCCTTCGCGCACATTGGCTCACTCATAAGCACCCTCAATTACTGTTCCCTGGCCTTGGGCAAGGTTGCGATGCGCCCATGGATAGAGGCGGTATTCAAAAAACCATGAAGCTTGTGATCAAAGAGTGTGGCATCCAAAAGCACGCGAGCCCTCATTCACTGAGACACTGCTTTGCAACGCATTTACTTGAGCAAGGGCTTGACCTTCGTTCACTGCAAATGCTGTTGGGTCACGCAAGCCTTAATACCACGGCGCGTTACACCCGAATGACTCATATAAAGCAACGTGATGCGGCGATTGCCATCAACCAATTGACCGATGCATTGGATTTAAAGTGGAGCATAAAATGAGCACTTTTATTGAACTGCTCCGCCAACACCACCACGCACTTAAACATCACCATCGTGCGCAAATGAATGGTGACATGCACCGTGCTATGGGAGCAATGCTGCGCTGTAAAACGGAGCAACAAGGTCGGTCACAATGGTTTTGTCACCACTGCCATCATGATGACCGATTACCCCTTTCTTGTGGCCATCGGCATTGCCCTCAATGCCAACAACGCACCACCGCTGATTGGCTTCAGCGTCAGCAACAAAAACGGTTACCTGTTCACTACTTCATGGTGACGTTCACGTTACCGCATCAATTAAGAGTGTTGGCAAGGCATCAACCGAAAGCGATATATAACGGTATGTTTAAGGTGGCAGCGGGGGTTTTAAAGGATTTTGCCAACAGGCAGCAGCAAGGTGAAATGGGGTTCACTGCCGTGCTTCATACTCATAGTCGACAACGAAACTTGCACCCACATCTACACATCATTGTGGCAGCAGGCCAATACAATGCGTCAAGGCAAGAGTGGCACAAAGGCAACAAGCATTATCTTTTTAACGCGTTTGCTTTAGCCCAAGTATGGCGGGCAAGAATGCTAGAAACCATCAAGCAACATCCGATGTTATGGCTGCCTAATGGCATACCAAAGCAATGGGTGGTCGATTGCAGACAAGTAGGATACGGCCAGTCTGCCCTGAACTATTTGTCGCGCTATCTCTATCGCGGTGTACTGCCTGATGAAGATATCATCAAAGTCACCGATAATGCGGTTACCTTCCGTTATAAAGAGAGCAAGACCAACGCATGGCGAATGCGCACCTTACCCACCCTCAAGTTCCTTCTGCTCATTTTGCAACACGTACTGCCCAAAGGGTTACAACGAGTACGAGACTACGGTTTTCTGCGTGGTCAGGCACACGCCTTACGAGTTCGTATTCAGTTGCTACTGTTGAATTTACTCTACCTCATGCCATCAGTAACGGCGCGGATAAGAACCAAAGCGATACGAGTATGCCCTTGCTGTCAGCATGATATGGCGTGTGTTGGAGTGAGCCGACCCACGTAGCCGAAAGGCACGAATAATAAGGATAATGGCAAAAGTGAAATAAGAGGAGAATTGACGACAGACAGCAACAAAATAGCTAACTGATTGATAAGATTACTGTCGCAACCTTATCTTGACCTCGATCGCCTTGAGAAAAGTATCAAGACGATGTGCCCTTCAAATCCAACCGTACAATTTACTTAATAAAGTGGCTTCGGGCTTGTTCAACACTCGGGATTTAACGTTGGCTACGCAACGCTTAATCCTTATTTGTTATACGAGTGTTGCCTTCAGTGCCGCAGCTTGTTGTTCAAATAACACATTGTCAGATTCAGAGTAAGACTTAGCTACATTTACCCATTGAACTCCTGTTTCATCAATATGGCGAAACTCAATTTGTAATGCATATTTTGAACAACGAAGTAGACCAAATACAAGCCCTACAATCGTTAAAGTAACAACTAAAGCTTGCAACCAAAAAGGTGTACTTTCAAGAGTGGTTATTGCGAGCCAAACTGCTCCTGAAAAAACAAATAGCCAAAATATTATTTGCCCCAGATTATCAAGCAAACCAAGTTTCTTAACTCTCGCATTATTAATTTTTGATAAAGGGTATGAATCTTTTTTGATGCTAAACTCTACTTGGCTTAGTCTAAAATCTGTTTCCTTGTACATTATTCACTCCATTCGTATAACAGCTATTAGACCGAAAAATTCTGCATTTAAATACAGAATCATCCTATCTAGTTTCATATGCACGGTAATCTATCACGATTAATCACAGCAATTCAGTGACTTAAAACATAGATAAACTCATTGAATGACAAATTGCAGAATATTTCTATATAGTATGATTTTAGCGAAAACCCGCCCATGCTGTATATAATCACAGTACCCTACACATACCCAAACACAAAAAAACCTGCCATCAATGCGAACATAAATGGCAGGCTTTATAAGTTAGTTACGCTTGTGAATTGCTAGCTTATGCCGCTTCGAATGCGAGGGCCTTCTTCTCTACCTGACGGAAGATCAGCGTTAATACACCGTTCACTGCTAGGTAGAATGCGCCAGCAATGCCGAACACTGTGAGCGTGTCGTAGGTTTGGCCGTTGATACGCTGAGCGTAGCCCATCAAATCCATGATGGTGATGGTGCTTGCCAGTGACGTGCCTTTGAACACTAGAATCACTTCGTTCGAGTAAGCTGGAACGGCGCGGCGTAGTGCGTATGGCAGTAACACTTTAAGCGTTGCGATTTTGTCCATGCCGAGTGCGCGACATGCTTCCCACTGCCCTGCTGGAATGGCGTTGAATGCGCCTCTGAACAGTAGCGTGCTGTATGCCGCGGTGTTCAAAGCTAATGCTAACATCGCACAGAACCAAGGTTGGCTTAACCAAGTCCACATGAAGCTTTCACGAATCCAATCGAATTGACCCGGGCCGTAATACACCAAGAAGATCTGCACCAATAATGGTGTGCCGGTGAACAGCGTGATGATGCCACGAGTGAACCAGTGAATCGCCGGTATTCTTAGGATTAGCGTTACCGTCATCAGCAGTGACAAGATACAGCCAACAAGTAATGAAGCACCTGTGAGTTGCAGACTGGTCACTAAGCCTTCAAGCATTTGAGAGAGGTATTGTTGATTCATGCCATTGCCCCTTTATTACCCAAACCTTGAATAGAGAACTTACCATCAATCACTTTTACCAATCTTTGTGTGATTAAAGTGATGACCAAGTAGATTGCTGCTGCTGTCGCGTACCAAGTAAATGCTTCGTGCGTTGCAGCGGATGTTAGTTGTGCTTGTTTCAGCAAATCTGTTACGCCAATCAGCGAAACTAGCGCTGTGTCTTTCAATAACACTAACCATTGGTTGGTTAACCCTGGTAGTGCGTGTCTTACCGCTTGAGGCAATACGATACGAAAGAATGCACGAGACTGAGAAATACCAAGCGCGCTTGCTGCTTCTCTCTGCCCTTTGCTTACTGCTTTTAATGCACCACGCAAGGTTTGCGAAGCGTAAGAAGCAAAGATAAGTGACAGTGCAACAACACCAGATAAGAACGGGCTCACTTCTATGAAGTCGCCAGTGATCATGAACAGAACTTGTGTCGAACCAAAGTAGATAAACAGTACGACCAGAATTTCTGGTAAACCACGAACAATCGTCACAAATGCAGTCGTTGGCCATTTGATTGCAATACGACGAGACATCTCACCACTTGCAAACAAAACTGCTAGAACCAATCCAACCAATAGGCTTACGAACGCAAGCTGAACAGTCATCCAGCTTGCTTCGACGAGCCCTAAAGAGTAACCCGTTAATTCCATAAATTACTTACCGAAGTACTTGTTGAAGATCTTGTCGTATTCGCCGTTTGCTTTTACTGCTGCAAGTGCAACGTTGAGCTGGTCTACAAGTTCTTGGTTGCTCTTGTTTACTGCGATGCCAAAGCCGTTACCGAAGTACTCTTGGTTCGTTACTTGGTCGCCAACGTACGTTAGGTTGTCTTCTTTCTTGAACCATTCTGCTACTACGGCTGTGTCACCGAATACAGAATCGATACGACCGTTTTTCATGTCGATGAATGCATCTTGGTAGCTTGAGTAAGGTACCGCTGTTACGCCAGTCATTTGCTCAAGTAGGAAGCTCTGGTGAGTAGAACCGTTTTGAACACCAACACGCTTACCTTCTAGTGCTGCTTGGTCTGCTACTTTGCCTTCAAAAGAGATGAATGCTGCAGAGTTATCGTAGTAAGCGTTAGAGAAGTTCACTTGTTGAAGACGCGCTTCAGTGATGTCCATTGCCGAGATAGCGGCATCGTAACGTTTGAATTTAAGTGCAGGGATCAAGCTATCGAATGCTTGGTTGTGGAAAGTACATGTCGCTTTCATCTCTTCACAAAGTGCGTTTGCTAGGTCTACGTCAAAACCTTGGATTTGGTTGTTCTCATCCATGTATTCGAATGGTGCGTAAGTTGCTTCCATTGCGAATTTGATTTCTTCTTGAGCTGCTGCGTTAAAAGAAGCAAGGCCGATAAGTGAAGCTAATAGAATCTTTTTCATTTTGTTACTCCGAATACTGTGTAGTAGCGGCCTGTGGCCATTCTTATAATTTGATTGTTTTAATTGATGTTGTGTTTAGCTAAATCTAGTGAGTCAACTTTCTTTTAATAAGAGACTTACTCAATGAGTCAAATACTCGGCAAACTCAGGTGTCTGCGGATTAACGAATGAATCACTGGTGCCGTGTTCAACGATGTACCCTTTCTCTAGGTACAGAACGTGGCTAGCAATCTTCTTCGCGAAGTCGACTTCGTGCGTCACGACCACTTGGGTAATTCCCGTTCCGTTCAATTCTTTAATAATGCTCACGACTTGGTTGGTGATCTCAGGATCAAGCGCCGCTGTTGGCTCATCAAACAACAACACATCCGGTTTCATCATCAGCGCACGTGCAATCGCAACACGCTGTTGTTGACCGCCAGACAGTTGAAGTGGCCAAGCGTCAGCTTTGTCGGCAAGTTGAAGTGTCTTTAGTACTTCTTGAGCTTGCTTGATCGCCTCTTGCTTGTCCAAACCCGCAACTTTGGTTGGTGCTTCAATCAAGTTTTCCATCACCGTCATGTGTGGCCATAAGTTGTATTGCTGGAACACCATGCCGACTTTACGACGAAGTTTAAGCCCTTGCTTCTCTTGGATCTGACCAGCAAAGTCGAATTGCTCGTTAGCAATGTCTAATTCGCCGTTATCCGCAATTTCTAGCAGGTTCAAAACACGCAGTAGTGAACTCTTGCCTGCGCCGCTTGGGCCAAGCAATACCAAGGTTTCGCCACTCTCACAGTCGAAACTGATGTCGTGAAGAACTTGGGTATCACCGTATGATTTGTTGATGCTCTTTACTTGAATACTCATGCCACAATACTGCATTAATTGTCATTTGTTGGTTATTCTATTCAATCCGAGGTTTTATGCAAGAAAAATGTATAAAAAACTACTTTGTTGAATTTTTGTAACAAATATCGCACAAAAAACAGTCGCTATAACTGGTCTTACAACCAAAAATTGCAAGCCATTGATAAGGTTAGTATCGAGATAAAAAGCAAACGTTTTTCTATCAATTTATAAATCATAACTCGATTACTAGTTTATGAACGCACTCCCCTATTAACGCTAATTTACTTGCATAAAAATTAGGGTTAAACCCCCTACTTTCCTATCGAACTGACTGGATCAGAATGCTTAGTTTTCCTTTAATGTCGTTTCGAACTATGCACTTGGTGATGATCAAATATTGGAAATTGAGTTTCCTAAGGAGCGTCACGGAGCAATAAATGCTTTAATGGGTTCTATTCTCAACAACAAGTACTTCCCAGCGAACAACACGCAGTACAGGCAATAAGTCATAAACCATAAGCAATTAGCCATAAGCAACAAGCAACAAGTAACAAGCCATCTATTTTTAAAGCGACAACACATTAAGGCAGTCATATGCAAAACGATGTCTCTTCTACGCTCGACTCAAACCAACGACAGACTCAAAAGAATCCCGATGCCAAACCTGAGAAAAAAAGCCTCAGTATTTTGTTTGAGCTGAGTAAATTCATTCAGCCTTATAAAGGTCGTGTTATTGCTGCGTTGATCGCGTTGATCTTCACGGCGAGCTTAACCCTTTCAGTCGGTCATGGTATTCGCCTTCTCATCGACCAAGGTTTTAGCCAACAATCACTCTCAGATTTAGGCAGCGCGATTCAATTCATCATGGTCGTGGTCGTATTGATCTCGATTGGTACTTTCTTCCGCTTCTATTTGGTTTCTTCTGTTGGGGAGCGCGTGAGTGCGGACATTCGCTTATCGGTTTTCAATCATGTCGTGACGCTGCACCCGAGTTACTTCGAAACCAATGGCAGTGGCGACATCATGTCGCGCATCACAACGGACACCACTCTGCTTCAAAGCATCATTGGTTCGTCGTTCTCTATGGCTATGCGCAGCGCGTTGATGTGTATTGGTGCGATCATCATGCTGTTTGCGACCAATATTAAGCTGACGTTGATTGTATTGGCCTCGGTGCCGTTTATCCTGATTCCGATTCTTGTGTACGGGCGTCGTGTAAGAGCCCTATCTCGCCAAAGCCAAGATTCGATGTCTGATGTGGGTTCTTATGCAGGTGAAGCGATTGAGCACATTAAAACCGTGCAAAGCTACAGCCGCGAAGAGCAAGAGAAAGCGTCATTCGCGGTAAAAGTTGAAAAGGCGTATGAGATTGGTCGCCAGCGTGTAAAACAGCGCGCGATTCTTATCTCTGGCGTTATCGTGATTGTATTCAGTGCTATCGCAGGCATGCTTTGGGTTGGCGGCAGTGATGTCATCAACGGCACCATGTCGGCGGGTGATTTAGCGGCGTTTGTGTTCTACGCAATCATGGTTGCTTCATCATTAGGTACGATTTCAGAAGTGATGGGCGAACTGCAACGCGCGGCAGGTGCGACCGAGCGCTTAATCGAGATCCTACAAGTTGAAAGCCATATTGTTGCGCCAGTTGCGAATCCAACTTCGCTTGCTAACGTAACGCCAGAAGTCGCATTTGATGATGTGACCTTCTGTTACCCATCAAGACCGGACCAGCCCGCAACAAGCAACCTCACGCTCACTGCCCATGAAGGTAAAGTATTGGCACTGGTTGGCCCATCTGGCGCGGGTAAAACTACCCTGTTTGAACTGTTGCAACGTTTCTACGACCCGCAAGTGGGTAAAGTCACCTTAGGCGGTGTTGAACTGAATCAGTTTGATCCTAACGAGCTAAGAAAGCAGATGGCATTGGTGCCGCAGCAACCTGCTCTGTTTAGTAACGATGTGTTCCATAACATTCGCTACGGCAACCCGCAGGCAACAGACGAACAAGTTATCGAAGCGGCGAAGAAAGCACACGCGCATGAGTTTATTCAAAACCTACCTGATGGCTACAACAGCTTTCTTGGTGAGCGTGGTGTAAGGCTTTCTGGTGGACAGAGACAACGTATTGCGATTGCACGTGCCATCTTGAAAGATCCAAATATTCTATTGTTGGATGAAGCAACCAGCGCACTAGACAGCGAAAGTGAGCATCACGTACAACAAGCGTTAGAAGAGTTAATGCGTGGCAGAACGACGATCATTATCGCCCATCGATTATCAACAATTAAACACGCCGACCAAATTGCGGTGCTCGATAAAGGACAGCTAGTAGACATCGGCGACCACCAGTCTCTCATCAACAGCTGCGAATTGTACCAACGCTTGGTTGAGCTGCAATTCAAACACCTTAGTGCGTAATCATTGAGTGGATGTGCAACTAAGTCACTGACATTGTGTGGTTTCAAGCTTCAAAAACTTAAATCACACGTGTTGCAGTTTTGTTAATTTAGCGGTAGGGTTTTTATTCCAATAACAACTTATCCCTACGAAGGATAAGTCGATAACGTTAATTACACAGATAAGAATAAGAGAGTTCGCATGGAAGCACTATTATCTGACTACCCGGTAGTAACAGAAATCCCTGTCGCTTGGGGAGAAATGGATGCACTCAATCACGTTAACAACGCTGTATATTTTCGCTATTTCGAAACCGCTCGCTTAGATTTTTTCAAGCACGTTGAGTTGATGGAAGAGATGGCGATTACCAAAGTTGGCCCTGTTCTAGGTGACACTTACTGTAAGTATTTCCGCCCAGTTACGTATCCAGATACCCTGATGGTTGGCTCACGTGTTACCGACATTCAAGATGACCGGTTCACCATGGAATACGCGATTGTCAGTAAGGCTCAGCAAAAACTGACTACCATCGGCACCGCAACTATCGTGATGTTTGATTTTGCTTCAAACCAAAAAGCCCTGCTCTCGCTGCGCTTAACCAATGAAATCGAAAAGATGAACACGTTGAAAAGCCCATGCTTCAAACAAGAAACAGTGATGGAATAACGTATTCGCTGATTGATAAAGACTCAGAAAGTCTCAGACATTAAAAAGGCCACTCGATTGAGTGGCCTTTTGTTTATTGGTTTAGAGTGCTTTGAGCGGTTAAGACTTATAGACCTTGAATGCTCTCGACCTTGGAAGCTATAAACCTTGAACGTATTGAGCATTAGTTCGAACTTCAACCATCTGCTCTAGGTTCTGTTGTGAACCTTCAACGCCGTTCAGTAGTGCTTCGAAATGCTTGATAAGCTCAACTTTGTCTTTCACTTCTTTAGAACCCGCACCGATGTTGGTTAGGTCAATGAAGAACTCGTCGAACAAACCAGAGAAGTCAGTTACTGCATCATGGTTCAAGAACTGCTCGTGGTTGTAAATGCTTGGGTAACCACCCTTCTGTTTATCAACCGCAAAAGAGATGCCTTTCACGTTGGTAATCGTGGTCGCTTTCTCACACTTCAACATACAACCTGCTTCAATGCTTGGCTTGTTACAACCCACGGTTCTTTGGAAGAAACACTGACGGCTGGTCATCATCAAGATTGGGTGGTAAATGCTGTAGAACAGCTTGAAGTTCTCTGGGCGACGAATATGACGAATCTGACCTTTGTTAATCTCGTTCGAAATGAATGCGCCAGCACAGTTTAGCTCTTCTTTTAGAGTAACCAGTGCGTGAGAGTTGGTTGTGTTCATGAACGGGCCTGCAACCCACTCAATTCCCATCTCATAAGCTTTGTAAGCAATACCCGTGTTGTTAGTCACGATGCGAGCTGGCTTGATCTCTTCTAGAATACGAACCGCTTCGTCGTAATCTTTACCGATCAATACCGCTGGGAACCAAGGAATCAAACGTGGGTTTGCTGCCAAGATGTCGATGTATTTGTTACAACGCTTCTTGAAGCTTTCTGGCAGTTTGAAGTAAACATCCGCGTCAGTCACATCACATAGGTGTAAGTCTTCTACATCGGCGATAAGCATCGACATAGTCGGCTTCTCGTTCACTTTAGGGTGTTGAGGCAGTGCAGGCACTTCAACGTGCTTAATCACTTCCACAGAGCCGTTCAGAATGAAGTCGATCTCGTCTTTGAGGTCTGAAACTTCTTTAAGAGGAATCAGCAAGCCTGCCTCTACTTCACTGAAGTCGTGGCTTTCTAGCGTGTGAACCGCGCTCTTCACGTTTTTGAATCGCTTCTCAAGTAGCTCTTGAGTGATCGCCTTCTCTTCAACTGCTTTCAATAGCGATTTAGATTGAAGGGTAAAGTTCTCTTTAGGCGTGTTCACTGTCACCGTAAATGGTTGACCCACTTTTGCGCTGAACGACAGGGCTACTGGTGTCTTACGAATATCAAGGAACTCGATCTTGTCACGCATTTCGTTACCAAGAACGTCTTTCGCTTGGTGAAGTTCGTTGGTCACTTCTTGAATCTGTACGACTGAGATTTCGTTGTTCTGCTCCGTCGCTTTCTCAACAGCGTAGTTCATGCTGTTGTCGCGTGGGTTATCGATGAACATGTCTTTCGTTAGGTTGCCCTTAAGGAAAGAGTTGGTGAAATCACGGTTGAATACTTTGTGCAGGTTCGAATCGTCTTCGATCAACAAACCACTTTCTACAAAGCTATCAATCTGTTTACGCCATGTGTCTACCACAGTGTAAACGTAGTGTGCGCCTTTAATACGGCCTTCTACTTTCAGTGAGTCGACTTTCGCGTCAACCAATTCAGGTAGGTCGTAGTAAGCTGAGTTATCTTTCAGGTTGAGTGGGAACTTGTTGCCCGCGTTGGTGATTTCGTATTCATCACGACACGCTTGGCTACAACGACCACGGTTACCTGAGTTACCCACACTTACTGAGCTTGAGTAACATTGACCTGAGAATGCGATACACAGAGCGCCGTGTACGAACACTTCGGTTAATACATCGTGATCGTGTGCCACTTCCGTCAGCATCTTAATTTCAGGCAGGTTCAACTCACGAGACAAGTTAACGCGTGTCGCGCCAATCTTAGACAAGAACTTAATCTGGCCTTCGTTGTGCGTGGTTAACTGAGTCGACGCGTGAACGTCTAACGATGGGAAATGCTTCTTAACCAGGTTGAATAAACCCAAGTCTTGAACAATGATGCCATCCACTTTGGTGTTCACAAGCTGGTTCAGCAGTTTGGTGATGCTCTTAGTCTCATGCTCCAGTAGCACAACGTTAAGAGTCAGGAACACTTCACAGCCGTATTCATGAGCAAGGCGAATCACACCATTCAATTCGTCTAACGATAGGTTAGAGGCCCTGTTACGAGCGTTGAATGTGTCTAAACCACAATAAACTGCATTAGCACCCGCTACGATGGCGGCTTTTATCGCTTCTACATCGCCACCTGGGGCTAATAACTCAATTTTTCTGCTCATTTTTGAAGTCGCTCACTTACTTATAATTTTTAAGCCGCGTATTCTACCCACATCACGATCTCTTTACCACCGTACAACACTTTTCAAACTAAATGACCTCAATAATGCCGAACGAATCCGATCTACCTATCCTTTATTCTTTGCGCCGTTGCCCTTATGCAATGCGCGGACGAATGGGCATCGCACTATCACAACAAAAAGTGTTACTTCGAGAAATCGTTACCAAAGACAAGCCTAGCGAACTATTGGCCAGTTCGCCAAAAGGAACAGTCCCTGTATTGGTGTTACCCAATGGACAAGTCATTGAACAAAGCTTGGATGTGATGAACTGGGCACTTCAACAAAACGATCCTCAAGATCTTCTACGTTCAAGCAATCCAGAGCTTAGCAAACAAGTTCAGCAGCTCATTAAAACCAACGACGAAGAATTTATTGGTCACTTAGAAAAGTATCGTGCCTCGGTTCGTTACCGAAACATCGATGTTGAACAACGCCGACAAGCCTGCGAAACCTTCATTAGTCAGTTAGAAGCACTACTCACCGATCAGCCCTACTTTTTTGGAGAAACCCCAAGCTTGGCCGATTTTGCGGTAATGCCTTTTGTCAGCCAGTTTGTACGAGTCGAAAAGAAGTGGTTTGTGAAATCGGAATACCAAAACGTTGGACGTTGGTTAAGAGCGCACCTTGAAAGTAAGCTCTACACCCAAGTAATGAAGCAATACCCTCTGTGGAATGAAACCAAGCAAGATTGTCTTTTTGGGTGACTTGAGGGTATCTGGGGTGATCTAGGGGAATTCTGGAATAGATAAAGCGTGGGTATTAAGGTGATTACGTGACACTGTATCTTCTTTGTAATGATCAGATATTCAAAGGCTTAACTGGGTTTCCGTTGTCTCTTTACCGGTAACTACTGTCTCTTAACTGGAAGACAGAGTCTAAGTTAAGCCTTTTGTTCATTTCAAACTGATCACTGAATCGCAATCGAAATCTCGACTTCAGTTTCACCTTTGTAGAATTCAAAGTCTGTCGTGTAAGTTCTCACATGTGGGCAGTCTGCAGCGCTGAAATACGCCCACACTTCCCCCCACAGATCGATCACAGCTTGTGGTAATTCACCTTCAGCAGAAAACGTTAAGTACTTGCCTGCTTCTATTTCGGTTTCTACAAGCGAATCTAAATTCTGATCCGTAAGTGCGCTAGTACACGCGATAACATCAAACTCGCCCGTAAAGTCAGACTCGTAGTTGGTGTAGACACCATACACTTTTGAATCCGGGGTTAATTTTGGAAACGCCTGGTCAAAAAAAACCTGCCACAATTGCCCGATCTTGGCTGTTGCTGGGTCAATCTCATCGGTATTAGTGGTTCTTACTGAAAAACCATACGCCTTTACGGCTTCAATCGTTTCTACTTTCATTCGTTTTATTCCTAAGCCAATTGACGATCTAACTGTATTGAATCCAATGTTATTGTAAAATAACGCGACTAATCTTGTATCTCTTTATGGCCACACTTTTCACAGACAAGGTGACGAGAAAACTCATCCATTGACGCGATAAACGGGCCAAGGAACCAACCTTTTATCATGCCTGCCCAAAACTCGCTTCGCTTTTGGTTAGGTTTGTCTGCAAACGCACTTGTCTTTCTGACCAACACAACAACATGTTGTGTGTCTTCTCTACACGCGGTGCAATAGCATTGTTCTATGGTGTTATTCATTTGAAAGCCTATGACGTTTTGAATGAAATCTGCTGAAAATGAGGATTGTCGACACCGACTTCTAGTGTGGAAAGATCAGTGAGTACGACAAGTTGTTCTGCACCTTGAATACTGACCTTAATGCACTCTTCACGGCTATCATTGCGTTGAGTATCTAATCCGACACATTCAATCTGCTCGCCAGACTTCAGCGTTAATTTGATTGGGTATCGGTGCATACACACAATCTCAATATAATCGTAATCGTTGCAACTAATCATAATACCCCTCCAATTCATCCACCACGCTAATGCGACACGCCATACTATGCAATATGCATATAATCAATCATTTACCTAAATCACATTGACACTTTAATCGTAAAGCTACTGAGTTATCTATTAATTTTAGCCTGATTCCTCGCTCTTCACGTTTCTTCTGTGTTCTACAATTTAAGGCTTAGAAAATTCTTTCCAGTACTGATAAAGCCCATCGATATCTGAAGAACACATCAACGACATTGCGCCTTTGATCTGTTCTTCGCTCCACTCCCACCATTTCATTTCTAGCAACTGAGCGATTTCAGTCTCATTGAAACGAAAACGGATGTGACGCGCAGGGTTTGAACCAACAATAGAGTATGGTGCGACGTCTTTAGTCACAACTGCTCGACTTGCGATGATGGCTCCGTCACCGACCTTAACACCACTCATGATCATGGCTTCTGTGCCAATCCACACATCGTTACCAATCACGGTATCACCCGAGCGTTCGAAGCCGTCTATCGCATCTTCAAACTTCTCGTCGTCTTGGTAGAAGAACGGGAAGGTACTCACCCATTGATTTTGGTGGCCTTGGTTGCCCGCCATCATAAATACGGCGCCAGAACCAATCGAGCAGTAACTGCCAATGATCAGCTTATCGATGTCGGTTCTATCCGGTAATAGGTAACGCGCACAGTCATCAAAGCTGTGGTTATGGTAGTAACCCGAGTAATAGCTGTGCTCGCCCACAATTATGTTTGGGTTGGTCACTTGCTCTTTAAGTGACTTTCCAACAAACGGGCTTTCAAAATAGTTTTTCATGTTTGTACTCTTAGTTTCGTTCTTTTAGTTAGGTACTTGTGTTGCGTGTTTATGGTTTAAACTGGTTTATCTGAGTGTAAAGGGCAACGCGCCCTATCGACCACCCGCAATATCAATAAACGAGCCGGTGACATACGAAGCTTCGTCTGACAATAACCATGCGATAGAGTTAGCGACTTCTTCTGGTGTGCCACCTCGTTGTAACGGTAACTGCGAAGCTAGTCTGTCTACGCGATCTGGCTCTCCGCCGTCTGCGTGCATCTCAGTATAAATACAACCTGGCCTTACGCCATTCACTCGGATATTGCGTGAAGCTAATTCAAGCGATAAGCCTTTGGTGAGTGAATCCATCGCACCTTTCGATGCTGCGTAGTCCACATATTCAAACGGTGCGCCGGTGCGAGAAGCGGCAGACGATACATTCACAATCGAACCCGCGCCATCAGCTTGTTTGATAAAGGCTTTACTGCACAGAAAGCAGCTTGATACGTTGGATTTCATCACCTTTTCAAAGCGATCCAATTCAATATCAACCAATGGTGACTGGGTAAACAAAATCCCGGCATTATTGACCAAGTGCGTCACTGGACCTAGCTTATTACGAGCAATCTCAAATAAAGATTTCACGTCCGATTCAACAGACACATCCGCACGCACACTAATCGCGGTTCTGCCTTGTTCGCGAATCTCATTCACTAGATCTTCAGCTCGCGACTCATTGTGTATGAAGTTAACGCATACAGCATAGCCTTGACTGGCCAACAATTTAGACGTCGCTGCGCCAATGCCTCGGCTTCCGCCGGTTACAATCACTACCTTGCTCAATGAAACCTCCTAATGTTTACTTATTCTGTGTAACCTGGTTTTTCGTGACAAAATGATCGTGTCGATACAAACTAATTGTTCGATACGATCTGAACCCACTGCGATCGCCACGCCGGCGCTTCGAACGGGTCTGGCCAAAACTCAGTTTGCTTTTGAATTAAACCATCAACAACCGTGTGAAAGGTAATCACTCGGTCTTTCAATACACTGTCAGTAACCGAAACGTCCGTCACTACGGAATCTCCTTCACAGACAATCGAATTGAGGGTGAATTCCCAAACACCATTGGCTGGGTATTCAGAGTTGATTGCCGTAAAGTTATCGCGCCCTAATGTGAGTTCAGATGACTGAGGCCAATAGCCTTCAAAATCTGCGGCTAGCCATTCGCTTGCCTTGGCAAAATCATTACTGCGCATTGCATCCCAAAAACCTAATACCACTTGTTTTGGTGTCATTATTCTTCCTTAAAATTGTTCAGTTATAACGAATTTTCATACATAGCTATTTAGGGACGTGAAGACATCGCTTTAAGCGTACTTAAACTATATACCTCTACGTATACTTGCCGATGATCGTTAAAAGATCATCGACATGGTTGGCAATATAATCAGGCTTGGTTTGCCAATTTTCAGGCTCCGATCGGCTATAACCTGCGGCTACGGCAATCACTTTTGCATTGTTATCCAGCGCGGCTTCAATATTGCGAGCAAACTGTGTGTCCGCTTCATGGTCACCGATGTACATCAAACAAAGCTCATTAGTCGGATCGGCGCCAAATATGTTCTCGACACATTTCACACCACCAAATGGATGGGGTTTTTGGTTGCCGTTCGAGACATCGTCATAACCCACGACCGATTTAAACAAATCGCCGATGCCATAACTGTCGAGTACACCACGAATATTCAATTGAGAGTTTTGAGAGCAGATCCCATGTGGAAGATGAGCAAACTGATTAACCACGGTTTCCATTCCTTCAAACAAGGCAACGGCTGTTTGGTTTTTCTCTTGATGCTCTGCCCACATTCCACCAGCGATCAACATTTCATCGTGTGATAAACCGTAATAGTCGACATATAAGGCTTGCCAGTTTTTAGCCCCGTGGTTGGCTTCATGATAAAGCGCTTCGCTAAGCAAATACTTAGGTAAGTTGTCACCTGACAAGTGTGGCGCGACTAAAGAGATAATGTCTTTTGTGATTGCGATATTCTTTGGTACGGAATTGACTAAGGTTCCATCGTAATCCCACAGTATGGCATCTAACTTCATGGTGTATCTCGTTGTTTAAATTGACGATTTCAATTTATCACTTGAAGCCCTGTTGAGGGAAACCTTATTGTCTTGAATGTGAAAATTAGTCCAATCCGAACAAAGCTAGAGAGCAAACCGTTACTAGCAAACAAAAACCAAACTGCGTTTGCTCACATCACTGCTTTATCAATTGCAATATATGCGTATAATCCCCGCTCCATTGCGCTATCGCCATTAAAAATAGCGCCATTCAACATTTTTAATGAGTACCCAATGTCGAAACTATTTTTCAAAGGCCGTATCGAAACAAGACAGAACCACGTTCTTGCTGGCTACAACGTAAACCGCGATGTAAAAGCGGGTACTGAAGAATCTCCAATCGCTGTAATGGTTCAAACTGAAGCGCGCAAAGCAGAAGTTGAAGCACTAGCCGCTGAAAATACTATCTTCGTTACTGTTACAGTCGACGCAGACAAAGAAGAGAACACCATCGAGCTTGATACTCTACTGAACAAGCCAAAAACGATGACGTTTGAAAAGACCCCTAACCGTAACGATCCATGTTCTTGCGGCAGCGGTAAGAAATACAAGAAGTGCTGTGCATAAGGCTTCTCACTCAAAACTGCCAATAGCACGATGAGTTAAGTAATATCTAACGGGAAGATCATCGAGGTCTTCCCGTTTTTATTTGCCTAAGCCAAACTCACAAACTCAGTCGAGGTTATCTGGTGTATTCAGATATGTTCCACATTGGGTACATTTGTAATCACCTGTCGCGCCCGAACCTGTAACACCAAAAGATAGAAACTCCGATAAAATTCGTTGGAGTAAGCTCGGTTCTTTATCTTCAGCTTGTGGTGCCTTTTGCACTTGGCTACTGAACATCGTGTACCTATGCAGTGTAAGTTCCTTACAGTTACAGCAGAACGCTCTCGTCTTCTCACTTCCATACATAATATCTATCGCCTTAACTCAAAGCACAAATTCAACACATGGCAAATATGCCATATGTTGCGTTAAATCTATATATTTTCATAAAGTTATGAGCAAATTAAAGCGTTTCAAAGAAAGGTAAGCTCTCGACTGTTAAGTGACGTGTTGATGAACAAAGTTATTCAATTCAGTCACGCTTCTGATGATGTAAACCTCTTTCTCTTTAGCGCGCAATTCTAACTGCGCTTTAAAGTCGTCATTCCAAAATTTAGGACACAGTTTTAGTGTCTTATAACTTTGTATCGTGCCTTTTATAACTGAACTTCCATCAGGCCAGCCTTCAGGTTTAACGAACAACCCTTTGAGCATTCGCTTGGTAACAAACCAGTAGCTAATTGGATAAGGAAGGTCGATATAAACCAAAGTATCTGCAGCTTCTAAACGTGTGTTGAATGAGCCTAGAGGACCAAAACCATCGATGATCCAGCTTTCTGACTTAAGTATGCTCTCATGAGCCTCCTCAAATACTTCACGTTCAACAAACTCTCCGTTGGCCTTATAAACAATCGAGTCCAACTGGTGAAGCTCTATCCCTGTAGCTAGTGCTAACGCCTTGCTGATTGTGGATTTTCCACTCCCAGGCTTGCCAAAAACCGCAATCTTTTTCATATGACTTCCTCTATTCAGATAAAACCCATAAGACAGCGACAAAAAACCCACCTTACGGGTGGGTTCGATAAACAAAGCGCATCAACAATCCCACCATTCCTATGGAATGATGATAATTCGTTGGTTAGATTGCGCTAAATTCAGTTTCATAAAACTACTTTTATATACTGTTGCTTAGTTGTCAACACAATGACTAATGGGCGATATCATCGTCATATCGCACTCACTAATAGTCTTAATGAGTGCTTATTGGTCTTGGTTATTTAGCTTTCTTTTTCGCCACTGCCGCTTCCGATAGCTTGCTTAATACGCCCGATATTTTCTTAACTAACTCGTCACAGCCATTGATCGCGTGACGTTCTACCAAGTAATTAGGATCGTTGTAAGATAACCATACTTTCTTACTAGAATCTTCAGTGACTAACACCTTCTGCGGTAAATCTATCGCGACTTCTTGAGCACATTGCATTAATGGTGTCCCTACTTTCGGGTTACCAAAGATGATGACTTCCGTTGGTCTCAATTCAAGATCGACCTTACTCGCGTTTTTCTGATGGTCGATTCTCGCAAACAAGGTCAATCCTTTGCTTTTGGCTATTTCTTCAAAGCGGTCAGCGGTCTCTTTCACTGAGTAATTACTTTGATATTTAATCAAACCATCAGAAGCCGTAGCTGAAAATGATGCCGAGAGTAAAATGGCGCATAGTGGTAGTAATTTTTTCATCGTCACCTCTGAGATTTAACCTAATCAAACTTACATTCATAGCGCCACTTCTAAAATCAGCGACGTAGCCCATGTCAGTATAGACGCGATTCCATTATCAGTTTGCAGAGAGGATCACTTTTCTAATGCGTCTTATTATCATCAGTTTAGGTAGGAATTTTTTCAAAAGTTAAACACACGATCAGTGCCACGATTTGGTTCCACATTTCTCACATTGGTATTCGTAATCACTGTCGACATAAAAACCGGGAACATTATGGTCACCTCTAAACAATAACGTCATCAGGTACTCCATCAACACGCCTAACTTCCATTGTTTCTTTTCAGATTCAGCGTCCGCTTTAGATTCAGCATCAGAAGTGTTAACAGCAAGGTGCGGGGTAAGTGCGTTACACTGTTCACAGTGATAAGGGTGTTTAATATACTTATTATCAAGCATTTATATAATCCAACCAATATTTATAAAGTTGATGCATACTAACAACTTATCAGTCGGTTCTCTAACTTATTGTTGTCCGTGCGACCTGAGGTCGTATGAAGCGTTGTTCACCGCTTTATGAGTGAACCATCTGTATCACCAGATGAACCTACGAGCCTGAATAAAGCAGCGGCTCGGACAATGTAACGAAACTTGGCCGTTGGGCTGAGTGGGAAAAGAATCGTGAGAGGACGTTCCTCCTGAAAACCACAATTCGGGTAAGTGCTAGGTAGTCAGTATGATGAACGTATGTGAATCCATTCAAGGTGCGTTATATGATGAAGCAGCGGAAGTGGTTAATACGCTGTGGCCAAAGGCAATGAGAGTTGGAAAGAGGTTGGACAGTACTTTTCGTGGTCGCCGTACTCTCCGCACTATAGTGGGCATCTAAGCTGACATTTTACGTAACATACGGAACAGGGTAAGCCTGTATCACTCCCTTTGGGAAAGCCTTTGTGGCCGATAGTGATGCAGGTATAGGAGGTCGGAAAAAGCGAAAGCTACATTGTAATGATGCAGATACAGACTTATGTCTGATCACGAAAGTGAGCCCACTTCCGACTGGTCTCCCATTGCGAGAGAATTTGAAGAACTTTATTCAAGGAGAAAAGCAAATGGTGATCTCGAAAGAGATTAGTGCATCTTCTGACGGCGCTAAATGGCAGTCCATCGACTGGAAATCCGTTGAAGCGCACGTATTGAAGCTTCAAATGCGTATCGCAAAAGCAACGAGAGAAAGAAATACGGTAAGGTGAAGTCCTTACAGTGGCTCTTGACTCATTCTCGCTCAGCCAAGCTTCTTGCGGTTAAGCGAGTCTCTCAGAATAAAGGCAGTAAAACGTCTGGAATAGACGGTGTCACCTGGAACACAGATGTACGCCGTATGAAAGCAGTCAATCAACTGAGCCGCAAGGCTTACTCTGCAAAACCACTCAAACGTATCTACATCCCCAAAAAGAACGGTAAGCTCAGGCCATTGGGTATTCCATGCATGATTGATAGAGCGCAACAAGTCCTCCACCTTCTAGCATTAGAACCAGTGTCCGAAACGCTCGCCGACCTCAATAGCTATGGGTTTAGGCCAAATCGCAGTACGGCTGACGCCGTCAGTCAGTGTTTCAAATGTTTGGCTCTAAAGCGATCAGCGAAATGGATTCTTGAGGGAGATATTAAGGCTTGCTTCGACAAAATCGGGCATCAATGGCTTATCGACAATATCACGGTTGATAAACGTATGTTAGAGCAATGGTTAAAGTCTGGCTATGTGGATAAGGGTCTGTTCTATGATACCGATGAGGGCACACCTCAAGGTGGGATAATATCTCCAACCTTGATGCTAATGACTCTCGTGGGAATAGAGCAACGAATAAAATCTACAGCTCTGAAAATGGGTGCTAGGGCCAACTTTATTGGTTATGCGGATGATTTCGTGGTCACCTGCTCTTCAAAGGAAGTGCTAGTGAACGATATCAAACCGTTGATTGCTGACTTTCTGGCAGAAAGAGGGTTAACCCTCTCCGAAGAGAAAACGAAGGTCACTCATATTGATGATGGCTTTGACTTTCTGGGTTTCAATCACAGGAAGTACAAAGGGAAATTGCTCATTAAACCGAGCAAATCTAACACGCTGTTATTTCTTAGAAATCTACGTGAACTTATTAAAAAGCACGCAACCATCCCTGTTAACGATCTTATCAAGTTGATAAATCCGAAACTTAGAGGGTGGGCGAATTACTATCGCCACTGTGTTGCTAAACAAGTATTCGGGTATGTCGGCCACAAACTATTCCAAGCGTTATGGCACTGGGCAGTTAGACGTCATCCAACCAAGTCCAAAGACTGGGTTGTTCATAAGTATTTTCTCAATCGTAAAGGCCAGTGGCAATTTCACGGTTGGCAGAAAATCATGGACATGGACTGTCACTTCAATCTGTTCCAAATAGCTAAAGTGCCCATCGAGCGACACGTAAAATCAGGAATGCAGCGACCCCTTTTGACCCTCAATACCAAGAATATTTGGTGAAGAGAAAATCTAAAAGGCTAGCTCGTAACTCTTGGAAAGAGCCTGTCCCGACTGCGTTATAAGTTGCTGGGTATCAATGATGCCTTAGTGGAGGCTTGAGCCGTATGCAGTGAAAGTTGCACGTACGGTTCTTAGAGGGGCGGCACTTGGTAACAAGTGTCGTCTACTCGACACTAGAGTTTTATTAGAAAGAAATGAGACACAAGATTAGTGCCATGCATCTTGAATCATTTTCCATCGAGATATCCCTCAATGAACCGCTAAAGCTATTGTTACGCTAAGGTATGAAATTAACTTTTACTTTAATAACCCTTTGCCCGCAGCCCCTTCAAGTTGCACTTCTAGCTCTTTCCATAGAGCACGACTGCCTTTAGAAATACGCTCGCCATTGAAGGTGAGTACTTTGTCTTTGGATATGTTGTGCTTCTTCCAGCTGTGACCACCACCATGGATGTTATGAAGCAAAGGCGGCACTCTATCGATCGCCTTACCAAATCTAGCTTCCGGTGACTCGCCCGCTTCGAACTCAAGCCATAAATCCAAATACTCGCTTCTTGAATGGCTCGGTAATGATTTCAGTAAGCGCTCAACGCAGTTTCTCTCTTTGAGCTTGTTTTCTGCGGTTTCACTGGCATAAATGATGGTATCTCCGGCATCGATTTCCCCAAGATCATGAATCAACAACATCTTCATCACTCGCGTAATATCGATCTCTTCATTGGCATAGTCTTTCAACATGAGTGCGCTCAAACAAACGTGCCAACTGTGCTCGGCCGAGTTTTCATATCGCTCCAATCCAACTGGTTTTGTTTGTCGATGAACATCCTTTAATTGTTCAATTTCTACCATAAATTGGAGAATGCCTTTGATTTCTTCCACGATGAGCTTCCTTAACTTAAGTTGATGATTCAGCGGTGCGGAGGGTTAACTTAGCGACAAAGAAGCGTTACTCCCAATGAACCGATATTTTGTAATACGCAACGCCCGATGGTTGTGGGCTAAGCTTTTCTACCTGTTAGCCATAGGGTGTTCAGGGTTTAGCTGAAGCAGATCCCACAAGTTACCGTAAAGATCTTCAAACACAGCAACGGTACCGTAACCTTGCTCTTTAGGCTCTCGGACAAAGTTAATGCCCAAAGACGTCATGCGTTCGTAATCACGCCAGAAGTCATCGGTGTTTAAGAATAGGAATACGCGTCCACCAGCTTGGTTGCCGATGAAATCAAGTTGCTCTGGCTTGGAAGCTCTAGCAAGTAACAGGCTCACACCAGTTGAATTTGGTGGAGCAACAACAACCCAGCGCTTATCTTCTTCTGGCAGATACGTGTCTTCGATGAGATCAAAATTAAGCTTATTTACATAGAAATCAAGCGCTTCATCGTAGTCTTTTACCACGAGTGCAATATGGACAATATTCTGTTTCATAACATACCTTGTTGGGATTTTAGCTGCGTGGAATGATGCCATGAAGCTGGGAAAGACACTAGGCGTCGTATCATAAATCGTAGTATCTCGTCCTTCACAATCTAAAGGCTATTCATCACCTATAACTCCCAGAATCCGAGCTCGACGCCACCTTGAATAACAATGGCACACATGCCGTGACGTGGTAACTCCATTGGCGGCACCGCGACTTCGGCGCCTAGTTTCTCGGCAGCAGTTACTGCAGACTGAATATCATCAACCAGCGTGTAGTGTCGAACAGTTGGTTCTTCAGTTTCGCGAAGCGGTGCTCGAATGCCTATTACCCCACCATTAGATAGCTTTGCAGTGCGCGCCCCACCAAGATTCACATCTGCACCACTGAATTTCACGTTGTAGAGCTGAGCGTATGTTGCACAAACAGCATCGACTTCTGGGGTAACCACTTCAAGATATTGAACCTTCATCAAATTTCCTTCTCGTGTTCTTTAAGACTCTCAATCTGCATACAGCTGTGCAGGTGTTTCTCATCAAATAATTAGTCGGTTTCATATTACTAAGCAATTTGACCGCGCATGATAAATTGCGGGCCTGCTGCGCTACCTAAATACTGCTCAATGGTATCTTCGAAGCCGCCTTTCTTATAACAGTTGAATGCTGCCGGATTTTTGCAATTCACAGTTAAGTAAATCGACTCATATGCTGAGTAATTCGCTTTTAAATATGGAAACAAAACTTTGACCGTGCCAGTTCCTAAACCTTTACCTTGCTGGTTTTTATCAAGCACAAAAGCTCTTAAGCCAATGCTTCCTTCTGGGCAGAATTCGTAGTGCTCTGCGTAAGCGATATCCAGCTTAAAGAAACCCACAACTTCGTTATCAGACTGAATCACGTGCAAGTGCGTCGTTTCACTGCCGTCTAATAAAAACTCCGCAGCTGTGCCAGCGAACTTAACCTGTTCATCGGCGAGTTGGATGGCCTGAACTAACGCCACATGTGATTCTTCAAGCCTTTCGATAGTTATCATTGTTGTTCCTTCTGTATAACACGCACGAAAAACCGACTAGAGCTCATCGCTAGTGTCTCGAGAACCGTAGTTTGGGAAGTTGATATTAAGAACGTTATCGTCCTCAAGAGTGAATAGAACACTTCCATTCTCTACACCGGTTTCGTTCCTATCTGAACAACCTAGAAACAACTCCCAATCAAACGAATATTGAAGTCGGTATTGATTCGCATTGATGTGTAGAACGTCTTTGATTTTGATACCGTTCACCACATGTGCCATATCATCGATGTATGACAGGTCTGGGATTAACTTTTCTTCGAAATCACTCTTATGCTCGGTGAAGAAATTGAGCAGCTCAGAACATAACTCGGAGCCATGAACCGATGGTTTAGACAGACTAGAAAACAACATTTCTAAATACTCCAAGGATTGTTTTGATATTGGAAAGATGGGCGCGAATCTGTTACAAATTCAAGCTCAGCCAGCGCGAACCTTTAAGGCTAAACGTTACTATTATCCGAGCTATTAAACGAGTACATTCGAACTTCATCTCGAGGAAACCAGCCCAACTTTTCGTAAAACTGTTGAGCGTTGATGTTGTCGTTATAGACAAACAAGTGAGTTTTAGGGATACCTAACCCTGCAAGTGCGTTGACCGCCTCTGCGACAAGCTTACAACCTAGCTTTTGCCTTCTGAAGTTGCCCGAGACAGCTAAATGTTGTAAATACCCACGACGTCCATCCGTTCCGACCAACACAGCGCCAATGATCTCGTTGTTACTTTCAGCCACAAAACTCAGACCGGGGTTACGCTCTAAATAGCTCGCAATGCTTTCTTTCGAATCGGCATCGCGAATACTCATGCCTTCTGTCTGGGACCACAGCGCGATCACTGAGTCGTAGTCTGAAATTGCCATTTCCCGAATTTTGACCACTCTTCTCTCCTTGTATATACGGGGTCTTTATTTGCTACTTTTTGACGAGCGACTTGGTGAGAAACGATAGCGTGGAATCTACAGGGTAATTTTCTAACACCATCTGGCATTCATACCCTCGTTTCTCATAGAAAGGCTTAGCTTGGAAACTTAATGTATCGACCAATGACGACGTACAACCTTGAGACTGCGCATACTCTTCAATAAGTTCAAGCAGCGCACTACCTACTTGCTTTCCTCTCATCGAATCATCGACCCAGAGAAACTTAATCAGTAACCAGTTTCCCCAAAGATCAGCAATAATGCCACCGACTTTGTTGCCTTCCTCCATCGCGTAGTACGCAACTTGAGACTTGGGGATCCCTTCCAGAAACGGTGTGTTGTGTTTGATTAACCCGCCTCGGACTTCATTGATGTCTTCATCGGAAGGCTCAATATCTAATTGGTATTCCATTGACTTCCTATCTCTGGATTAACGGCTTATGTAACATGTTCGGTGTACTTACTAGCAGATAGCTAGACCACTAAAGTGAGTTACTTATACAAGCTAAACTTCTTTGTAAACTCACGTAGAATATCCGTGTCACCAAACAGGCATACACCAAGATACTCAAGATCTTCTTCTTTGATTTCTTTGGTTCGTTGCTGCTGTTCAGCAGAACCACCTTCGATCATTGAGCTCGTAAAATCAGTAAATTTAATACCGCGACTGAACGCTTCTTCGCGCACTTTTCTAAGCTTATTTGAGTTGTCTGCTTTCAGCACGATGAAAGGATAGTGAGATAGGTTTGGGTGAACATTGCCATCCAAGTCTTCATAGTCAACGTAGCAAGTCTCGTCACTTTCTAATTGATTAGATAGGCCAACGCTCAAGTGCCCTAGCACGTTCAATGTTCTTCCTAAATCCATCTTTTTGCTTAAAACCGCTATGAATCGTTTTTGGCTTTCGTCTGGTAAATGGCTCACTACATATCCTCATTCATTCTTAATTACCGTATTTGTATAACGCATTACTGGGGCGTGAGCAATGCAACCTTAGTACTCAGTTAATACGTTTGGTCCATCCAATAATGCAGAACAGAGACCAGTATTTGGTATTCAACCACAAGGTCATGATTTAATGAATATCTTGGCAGAACCTAAAGAGATAACCGTCTGGAGTTTGAACGATGAACTGCTTCTGAGTCGCGATCGAATCACCACATTGATAAGACTTCGACTCTAACGCTAAGTAAATAGAATCAGCGGCGCTTTCGTTAACTCTCTGATATAGAGGTTCGATGTCGATAACATCCCATTGGAAGTTAACACCACGCCCTAACGGAAACTCCAGATCACCTGAAAGCCATTTTCGACTTTTGCCCGCAATCCCTTCAAGCATCACATCAACACCATCAAGCGTTAGATAAACAAACTCTTCATCTGGGCGCTCGTATTTCACTTCAAATCCCAACACATCGACAAAGAAGGATTTGCTCACATTAATATCGAAACAATAAAGCTCTGGAACTACTCGTAATGTCATGATTTACCTATTCACTAAATAGCGAGAGATTAGTAAGAATCTAATCAGGATTTCCACTCTAATATAGAGTTAATTAATCTGTGTACTTTAGCTAGCTTTGTAAAGCCTTTCGTCAATCTCCCAAAGCGCGTTTCTGTTCGAGTCATATGTTAGAAGTTCAATAGCTTCTTGGTAGTCGCACCAACGGTAATCTGTGTGTTCACTTGATAGTTCAGGATCTTCTGTGACTTTAACTGAGAAGGAATGCTCAGGAATGACGAATGGATGCTCAGTCCAATTGTGATTCCCTGCATAAAAGACTTTTGGAAGCATGCACATTGAATCAAGCTGCTGCCAGTTATCACCGACTAACTGAGTTTCTTCAGAAAGCTCTCGTTTTGCTGCTTCAAGAATTGATTCATCATTTTCGCCACCACCGGATATTGCCTGCCATACACTATTGTCACTTCTGCGTACGATTAAAAACCGAGGTTTGGTGTCGACTATTTGATAGGGAAAGACTAAAACTTGAAAAGGTGCTCTCATTGATATGCCCTCCAATCGTTCACGTTTACGGCGCTAGCTTCCCAAGGGTAACCGGATCGCTCAACAGATTCGTCAGAGGAAGAAACAATGGCTCAGGTAACTCATCTAGCTTAAACCATTTCCATTGCTTACATTTATCAGGCTCTGTCACCTGTGGTTCACCGCTAACGTCAGAAGCAACAACAAACAGCGTTATATAGTGCTTGTTCTCTTTCTCAAAAATATCATTGGTAAAAGAGAGCTTTTCAAATCCACTAACAACTAGGCCAGTCTCTTCAAGTGTTTCACGTTTGGCACACTCTTCAATGCTCTCACCCCATTCAAGGTGTCCGCCCGGCGTTGCCCACGTATGAGCTCCGTGAGAACCAATTCGTTCTCCAAGTAACACTCGCCCTTCACGTAGAATAACCGCAGCGATACCTACTCTTACTTCCTGACTCACTTAAAACTCCTTAATTCTTACCAAGTGACAAACGAACAGCTAAGTGACTAACAATGCCGAGATTGCGCTCAAACTTACCACTAACGTCAAGCCGAGTTAAATACCAAATGTTGAGAATCACATTTGGATACTTCGTTTTATGTAGTCTTCAACTAACTCGACAGGCTCAAACGAAGAACTAATTGGTAGTTTTAGATTCAGTTGTTCAATACCAACGGCCATAGAGCCATTTTCTGACTCAAACTCTTCCCAACTGATCTTTCTCACTTTTGTTACAGCTTTGGCGGCCAATAAGAGTTGAGCGAATTCTGCAGGACTATAACCTTGAATCTCTGCAATAAAATGCTGCTTTTCTAAGGTTCGGCCTTGCGCCAAAAGTAAATAGAACCGTGCAATGTCATAGACATGAACATATTGGTTAAATCCTATAGACGGCATACCTACTTGGATCGTTTGGCTAGCGAAAGATTCGACAATTCGCTTTAACTGACAGTTCTCACCGCCATAAACCAAACTAGGACAGTAAACGACGTGCCACCTGTTTCTAATAGCGCTCTGTATTGTTTCTACATCTAATCTAACGGCTTCCAAGGGTTTCAACCTAAATTGACTCAAATCAGCGCTAGAGGCGTTTCCAAAGAGCCAAACACCCGATGTATGTATCTTTGTTGCATTTCTAGCGGCAAGTAGGTCTAACTCAGATAGCAACCTTTGCTCCACATCTGCAATTTCATCTGCTGAGAATTGTGACCAATGTGGACGCGCGCAATTCACAACCACATCAAAGTAGCCTTCAAAATCGGACCTATTTTCTATCAACCCGACTGTAAGAGGTGTGACGATTTTGTCTCTACCGTATGTAAAGACTTCAAAGTCACTTTTTGCGAATAGCGATGTAACGTGACGGCCAATGTACCCGCTAGCCCCTGCAATCAATACTTTCATTCTTTCCCTGAACTTTGCATACATGAAGCCCTAGCTTTACTTCTAAGCCAGAACATCGCGCTCAAAGGTTAAGTCTGTCCCGTTATCCAGTCGAGAGTTATCAACCAGTGTCGTTATTTTCATAGTTCTCTTTTTATCTAATCACGAATCGTACATTGCCCAACAGAAATAAGTTCACGCTGAGCAACGACGAACCACCAAAACTAAACCGTCGCACCGTAAACCAAGTGATTACTCTCCACTTTCAAAGTGGGCAAATACTTCTGCACCAGTCATATTGTGCGTTTCATTTTTAAATTCATAGTATTCGGGCTTCTCATCGATGAATATCTGATGAGTTAATTTGTAGTCATTCCCAGACATCAATAATCCGATAGGAAGATGATACTGATTATTTGGCACTAAAAAGTAAAACAAGTGAGTACCACATTTACCGCAGAACCCCCTCTCAGCCCAATCTGATGACTTATATCTCACTACATTTGATTCACCTGATATTTTGACGGAATCAGAGCAATCAATGACTAACATCGGACCGCCAGACCAATTTCTACACATACTACAATGACAAGCCCCCAATTCATTACTGGCGTACTCTACTTCCAACTCAACCGAGCCACATAGGCACTTTCCTTTACCTTTCATGAATCCTCCAATCTTTGCAATGTGTGTAAAATGAATAGCAGATAACGTTTTTTATACCGATGACTTAATAAGAAAAGGCTAGTTTTTGTTTCCCTTACCTGACAGATACGCGGCATACTTTTTAGAGATCCATTTATGAATATGAAGCCCTGTTTTACGAAAAAGATACCAATCTATAGCAGCTAAAATCACCAAGCCGATTACAGTTCCCATTACAAAACCTCCATGCTCATTGAAATGTCACTCTAGCAAATAGTTAAGAAAGGCACCGTGAACCTAAACAAACTATTAAGAGTAGATATGGATAGTTACTTTAACTCAGGAAGTATGACGAGGCATAACGCTTAGCTACGCTGTAAGTTGATGTGTGCCATGTTTGAGCGAAGCGAGTTCGGCACGCATTTACGAATCAGATTTAGTCGCCTCGTTATATGTTTTACTTACTTATATGCCAAGCCATTACACCACTAGCAATAAGTAAAAATATACCTATCAATCCGACATTAACTGCAAAACTTACTTTATTAGTTTCGTCTTGAAAGTCATTGGTTCGGGACACAAGTTCACGATGAATCATTAACGACAAAAAGTCTTGATTAGCTGGATTGTTACCATCAAATGTAATGCCTGCCAATACAACAAGTAAAACCCCGCTATATGCAATGTAGTCAACCAAGTCTATTGTGGATAGGTAATCAAAAAAATTGCGAGAAATTAGCAGAGCTACCGAGATCACAACAAGATAAGCTAAAATCCCTTTGAGAAAACCCTTCATTAAAACTCCCTGTACATATAACAGCTATCGAACAGAAAAATTCGGCACTTAAACCCAGAATAATTCTGTCTAGTTTCTAAGATACATAAGCAATATGCAACTAAGCCATTGCATAACAATGGCTTATGTCACAGCTAATTTAAGGCATGTGAAAAGTCACTTACTTTAATTCATCGGGAATGCGGCGATCTTTGTGGTAATACTCTCGGTCGCGTTCGTTGATTTCGCGTATCACTTTGCATGGGTTGCCGACTGCAACGACATTGGCTGGGATGTCTTTGGTGACGATGCTGCCTGCGCCTATTACTGAGTTTTCACCAATGGTGACACCGGGAAGTACGACGGTGTGTGCGCCAAGCCATACGTTGTTGCCAATACGAACGGGGATATTGAACTGCGCTGCTTTTAGCCTGAGTTCTGGGCTGATGGGATGTGTGCCAGTGGCGATGGTCACGTTAGGCGCAATCATCACGTTGTCGCCGATGAATACGTCTGTGTCGTCAACCAGAGTTAGATTGAAGTTCACGTATACGTTGTTGCCTAGGTGCGTGTGACGCCCCCAGTTCGCATGTAATGGTGGTTCAATGTAGCAGCCCTCACCGACTTCGGCGAACAACTGCTTCATGATCTGCTGTCGTTTATCACCTTCGCTCGGGCGAGTGTGGTTGAAATCGTATAGCACTTCTAAGCATTGAGTTTGCTCAGCAACCAAATCAACGTCGTCACAGTAGTAAACGTCTTGGCTGTGCATTTTAGCCTTTATATCCATGTTTGAACCTATTTGATCATTGCCTCATGTCGGCATAAATAAAGAAACAGATGGATAATTTGAAGTTTTCACTGGCCTTAATGCAAGTTGGATGAATTAACTCGGCCTAATGTTTTCAGCCACACGCCACAGCACACCACTTGGGTCAGTGATACAAAACTCAAGCATTCCCCAAGGCTGTTCAACAACCTCGGAAATGGTAACTTCAAATTCCGACACTACATTAGAGTTTTGGATGTGTTGATACCAACTTTTTACGTCTTCAACCAGCAAGTGCATCATGTAATTGTGACAGTGCGCAGGTTCATAAAAGTTTTGCAGAAGGAACGCACAACTGCCGTGTCGTAGATAGGCGATATCGTGAAATTCAGACATCAGCTCGAAGCCGATTGACTGGTAAAAACGCTTGGATAAATCGAAGTCTTTCGCGGGTACGAAAGACTTAATTTCTGAGACTTTTAGGTTTTCCATTCTACATCCTTATAGTACTGATATTCCGGTGCTGACACGCTTAACGCTTTTAGTGGTTACAGTGTTTATTCAGAGCTCTTATTCAGAGCCTTGTTGAAATGAGTCGACTTCGGCTTTAGTTAGATAACGCCACTGGCCTGCTTCAACATCTAAACGAACATCACCTATCTGTTCACGGTGTAGGCCAACAACTCGATTCCCTACCGCAGCAAACATTCGTTTTACTTGATGAAACTTGCCTTCTGTAATGGTCAACAGCACTTCTTTACTGGTAATCACTTTGAGCTCTGCCGGACGCGTCGGTTTTTGTTCGCCCTGTAATTGAATACCCGCTTTGAACTTATCAGAGACATCGTCTTTGATATCTCGTGACAATGTCACGCGGTACACCTTCTTACATGACTTGGTTGGCAGCGTGATGTTGAATGACCAGCGCCCATCATCGGTAATTAAGACTAAACCTGTGGTGTCGGCATCTAAGCGCCCTGCGATGTGCAGTTCTGATGCTTTGTCTATCTCGATGTAGTTGAACAGTGAAGGATAAACTTCATCGATATTGGAGCAAATAGTACCCGCAGGCTTGTGCATTAAAAGGTAACGAAATTCACGTAACTTAAGCGGCATGCCATTTAATAAGATGGTGTTGCTTTCATGAACCTGAGTCGATTCATCGGTGACAATCTCACAGTTTACGTTCACCTCGCCATTATGGATGCGTTCAATCGCTTCAGGCTTGGTTAGGTCAGTGCTTTTACATAGGTATTTATCAAGGCGCATTAATCGTCGGCACCACATTTAGCACAAGGCTTGTAAGTTCGTTCACCTTGCTCGATAACCACGTAATCACCAACGCACTTGTCACATAAAGCGAGCTTTGGGTAAGCCTCTTTTTGTTTCTTTGCGTTGATGTTGCCTTCAGTGGTGTATACGGTTCTCATTTTGATGCCTTTGCTTGAATAACGTGAGAGACGCAAATTGTATCACTGTTTACATCTTTGGTTGGAGTGGTGGTGCATAGATAAGTTGATTTTAAGTGCCGCTATTCCATGTTCCCACCCCGTGACGGCTTAACCATGAACAACAAAGTCAACGTGCCACGCCTATCAGTGGTAAAATGATAAAAGCTCACCAACTTATGAAGTCGATAATGAAAGATTGTAATCAATGCGGAAAATGCTGTATCAAATACGGAGATGGCGACCTTGCCGCGACTCAAGAAGAGATCGATTTGTGGGAGCTGTTCAACCCAGACATCTTTGAATATGTTCGAGGAAGCGAGATATGGTTTGACCCTGAATCTGGCGAACGTTTAACTCGCTGCCCTTTTCTGGAACTGGTTCCGACGAAAGACACCAAGGCTCAAGCCAAGTACACATGCAGTATTTACTTAGATCGACCAGAAGATTGCCGACACTACCCAAGCCTAATTAATGAGATGGTACGAGATGAGTGTGAAATGATTGAGGTGGTGGATTTACAAGACACGAAGAAAGCTCAAAGGAAACTCGACTTGTTGATGAAAGACAGCCGCCCTTCAAGCTATTCGTAAACGATGATCTTTTGAAGATCAATTTTCAGCATTCGCTGATAGCCGCTAAAACCTTAAGCCAAATACTGGTTCGCTTCTAACCAATCAAGCGCAACCAGTGCCGCCAATGAGCATACCGCTCTATCGTTGCCATCAACAAACTTAAGCTCTTCGATTTCAGCATCTGGAGACAGTTCGCCAGTATAATCGGCAAGATAACAAGTCAATTTCACCGATACGCCTTCCGCTTTGCCATCAGCTTGGCCTGTAAACGTCTCGACGTATTTGATGGAATCAGGCACTAAATCAACTGAGATCTCTTCTTTGATTTCGCGAACCAGTGCTTGCTCATCACTTTCGCCAGCTTCACGCTTACCACCCGGTAGATAGAACAGTTCTTTGCCTTTTGATCTCACCATCAACAACTTGCCGTCTTTGATGAATATCCAAGCCAGCTTATCAATTACCTTATGCATGTCGTTAGACCTTATTTCTGTTTTAGTTCTCGTTATTACTGAATCTGGCCGCGCTATTAGCCACGACCAAACAAAGCCTGGGTATGTTACACGCTGCAATGAATATACTCTATTGAATCGAATCGGAAATATCATAACCAAAACGAAAAATAACAGCGTTCGAGACAATGCCCGTCAACTGTCATAGGTGTTGTTTACGGATTGCTCGCTAGCTGTCCGCAGATAGAATCAATCGATTAGCCACTTAAGCGCAGAGTCATGGTCTTCGAATGACTTAATCTCACCCGACACAAACCAACTGCCGACTTTTGAAGCGAACTCTTGCCAGCTTTTATCGCCGAAAATAGCAATCTTGTCTATCTTAGAATTGAGCTCTAATCCCAGTTTAAAATCATCCCAAGCTGCACGTAACTCCCATCCTGTTAAGGTTGAGATATCGACCAGCATCTTAAGTTTAGATGAATCGAGTTCTTCTAGCGTGGTATTTAGAATTGGCATCATTGCCTGATAGTCATCGTGTGTGAGTTTGCCTTTCGCTTTGAACACAACGATGGTTTCACCGCTAACACGTTCAATTCCAACCGATATTCCGTGACGTTCGATACTCATAACCTAGCCCTCATAGTGGAAACTAGAGTTAGCTTAAAGGATTAGACAGCAAAGAGATGAGAGATTGGCGTCAGAACAGACAAGCGCTTTATCTGAACTTAATATCAGAGAATTAATCGCGCTTCTCCAACAGTTCGCTTAGGCTTTTAACTTGCACGATACGTGGATGCTGTGACTTAACCTCAACTCCTTCCGTGTTCAACCACACCGCTTGCAAACCCGCTTCAAGTGCTGGGTAAATGTCTTTTTCTAAGGTGTCGCCAACCATGGTGATGTCTTGTGGTGCAACACCGAGATTAGAAATAATGGCAGGATAGAACCCCGACTCGAACTTAGAAAAGCCAATGCTCGCCTTACAAAAGTAACCCAATATATATTGGGACAGGCCAACACGCTCAAAGGCACGAATGATGTCGTCTTTACTGGAATCACCAGCATTGGTGGCAACGTAGACTTGGTGAGTTTTCGATAGTTCAGCCAGTAATGCGCGAGCACCACTCACTTCTTGCACCGTTTCCCAGTCACACATCTTCCCTTGTGCGTCTGGGAAATCGACCATCAGCGTATTGCCCCAGTCGAATAAGACTACTTCTGTTAATTCGATTAGCTTTGTCATCTTGCCTCCTGCATACGATGAATTATCTAATGTTTAAGCGAGCCTATAAAAACTTCTCGAACAGTTAGACTCATTATGGTCAACCTTGTTACTGTTTATGGAGCACGATCTTCTAAATACAAAATACCCTTTATTGATAAACCACTTTGAAACGCTCCAACATAAGTAACATGTCTTCACTTGGTGAGATCTTGAGCTCTTCACATTCACGTGAGAAGAAATTCCAATGCGCTTCTCTCCACCATTCAAGTGATTTATCGCCCTCACCTTCGGCGGCAGCAAATTCAGCGGTCACTTCGTTGTATTGGCACGACGACACCGACGTGATCTTTACAATGCAAACTGGCTTGCCATCCCAGTCAGTGACGACTTGCAAGTGACCAACTACTGGTCTCATCTCGCCTTCATGGCTGTACCAATATTCAAGGCTGCAAGACGCTTGTTTTTCACCCTTGAGAATTAACTGAGCACATAGGTTGGCGTTGTATTCATCAGCACAGTAATAATCAGCACTAAAGGAGGTGTATTGCGAAGCAACGTCTGCTGGCAATGTGTTGAGGTAGCTATCAAGATAAGCTTTGCTTCTTTCTTCCATGATCTTTCCAAATTCAATATCAGGTTGAGCCGATAAATACTTATAGATTAAGCATCTGGCTGCATTGGGAGTAACCTATCAAGTCAGGTTATTGCTGTAAACCGAGTGAATATCAAAATGTGTGCTAAGAAAGAAGAATCTCGGTAGGATTTCGAGGCCAATACAAGAAGATCAAAAAAGTGAAAGAAGAGCCAAAAGCACCTTTAGTCTGTGCTTTTGGCTCTTCGTATCTCGTTACTAATAGCTCGTAAATGACGGGTATTAACGGTTTAAGAAGTCGACCGCTTTGTCTGGGAAGTCAGTAAACACGCCATCGACTTTGACTTGGTTGTAGAAGACATCCAACATGCCATCAAAGTTATCAGCATAAGCTGGGATTCTTCCTGGGTCAGCACGGAACGTGTACGGGTGAACATCCAAGCCCGCGTCTTTTGCTGACTTCATTAACGGTTTAATAATGATGTTATCTTTGGTCGATGCATCGTCCACCAACATTGGCTTCCAAGGGCCTATTCCTTCCGCATAAGTCGCCACTTTTTCCATGCCACCAGCTTCAAACATCCAGTCGTAACTGTACGGCGTTGCTTTGTCGCCCTTGTAAGTCATGGTTTCATTCCAATCTGTATAGGCCATCAACTGAACGAGCTTAAGATCCATTTCCATCGCAGGCATGAGTTCATCATTGATGCGTTGAAGTTCATTGGCGTCAAAACACTGCAAATACACTTTGTCGTCTTTTGATAGGTAACCATATTGATGCAAGGTCGCAAGTACCGCTTTGGATATGTCTTTGCCTTCGTGACGATGGAACCAAGGTGCTTTTATCTCTGGATAGATGCCCACGTCATAACCTAAGGTCTTATTTAAGCCTTGGATCAGCTCAATCTCTTCTGCAAAGGTAGCGACACGGAAATCAGACTGCCACATTGGGAAGCGTGCTGGGAACCCAGCCACTCGATTACCTTGGTCATCTAGGTTAAAGCCTTCAGTCACCTTTAATGATTTAATCTCAGCGAGCGTAAAATCAATCGCGTAGTAGCGGCCATCTGCTCGTGCACGGTCTGGAAAGCGATCCGCGACATCGGTGACGCGGTCTAGATAATGATCATGCAAAACCACCAATTGGTCGTCTTTCGTCATCACGACATCTTGTTCTATGTAGTCGGGTTTCATTGCGTAAGCGAGCGCTTTAGCGGGTAATGTGTGTTCAGGTAAATAACCAGAAGCGCCGCGATGTGCAATCACTAAAGGATCGGCGAACGCATTTGCAGATAAACTTAGTGCTAATAAGGTCAGAGACAGTGACGTTGTTTTCATTATTGTTTCCCTTGATAAAACAGAAGCAGGATATACCTGCCTCTGTTGTTATTTATAGATGTGATTCAGTAAATACACTACTGAGCTAGCGCTTCTTTCTCTCGTTCAAGATCTTTTTGTTTATGGTGCGCACGCTCACCTAAAAAGGCGTACAGCAGACAGATTATTGAAGCCACACAAGCGCCGACCAAAATAATGAAGCCGCCATCCCAGCCGTAATGGTCAACCATAAAGCCGAGTATTGCGTTCGCAGCAACCGCGCCACCTAAGTAACCAAATAAACCCGTTAGACCAGCCGCTGTACCCGCTGCTTTTTTAGGCGCAAGTTCCAGTGCATACAAACCGATCAGCATTACAGGACCATAGATAAGGAAACCAATCGCAACCAGTGCCAACATATCAACCGTCGGGTTACCTGCTGGGTTCAGCCAATATACCAACACAGCTACTGTCACTAGAACCATGAACAAGATACCTGCAGGTGCTCGTCGACCTTTGAATAGCTTATCTGAAATCCAACCACACAATAAGGTGCCCGGGATACCTGCCCACTCATACAGGAAGTAAGCCCAAGAGGATTTATCGACAGAGAAGTCTTTTGCTTCTTTTAAGTAAACCGGAGCCCAGTCGAGTACGCCATAACGGATAAGGTAAACAAACGCGTTAGCAATCGCGATTGACCACAACAGTTTGTTTGAGAAAACGTACTTAAAGAAGATCTCTTTCGCCGTCATTTCTTTCTCATGAGACGTATCGTAGTCGTCTGGGTAATCGTCTTTATGTTCTTCAATCGGTGGTAAGCCGCAAGATTGAGGTGTATCTCTTACCGTAAACCAAACAAAGACAGCAACGAGAGTGGCAAAAAATGCAGGAACATAAAAAGCGGTTCGCCAATCGTCGTTAAAAGCCCACAGCCCCAACAAGAACATCGGGCCAATCAAACCGCCACCCACGTTGTGAGCAACGTTCCATACCGATACGATCTCACCACGTTCTTTGCGAGACCACCAGTGAACCATGGTTCGTCCACAAGCCGGCCAACCCATACCTTGGAACCAACCATTCAAGAACAGCAGAATAAACATCGCAGTGATGCTGCCTGTTGCCCAAGGCATAAAGCCAAAGCAGAACATCACCAGTGCCGACATTAACAAGCCACCGCTGAGGAAGTAACGAGGGTTAGAACGGTCAGAAACACTGCCCATTAAGAACTTAGATAAGCCGTAAGCGATAGATACCGCCGCTAATGCAACCCCTAGTTCTCCGCGGCTAAAACCTTGTTCAATGAGATAAGGCATCGCCAAACTAAAGTTTTTACGGACTAAGTAGTACCCTGCATAGCCAACGAAGATGCCGAGAAACAGCTGCCATCGTAGTCGTGTGTAGGTGCTATCGATCTTATCCGATGACAAGCGATCGATATGCGCCATAGGTTTGAATATTCCAAACATAGGAACCTCATAATTATTGGGCGAAGGAAGAATCAAAATGCTCGAACGAAAAAATTTAGCGCTCATTCGAAATCAAGGGAATTGTATGTGCTTCAGGATTAATTTCTGTGATAGAGGTAGTTATTAACAAAAAATAACTTTAAATACAGCATATTAGTTTCATTTAATTAGACTGCGCTTCATATTTTTGTTTGTATCTGTTCAATTAAACATCAGAACTTTCGAGGGTAAATAAATCCAAAAAGAGCGAGCGAACATAAAACAACCAACAACAACTTTGTTATTGCTGCAAATGCATAGTGAATAACAACAATTTTGGTTGAATCTGTGGAGTTATGAAGGTGGTTTGGGTTATCGGTTAAAGAAGTTCGCCAAAATCAATGCAAACAAAAAGGGTCTAGATTTCTCTAGGCCCTTTTAGGTAATAACTCTTGGTGGCTTTATGTTGGCTAATTAAGCAAACATTAGCTAATTACTCGAAGTATTAGCTAGCCATACAACGTGATTATGCGTCGATGTAAAAAGCTTCTACAGTGCCTTTTAGAGTAATAAGCATTGGCTGACCAAAACGATCTAGCGCTTTTGGAGAAGGGATCTTAACCCAACCTTCGCTGATGCAGTATTCTTCAACATCAGTACGCTCTTTACCATTTAGACGAATGCCGATTGGGTATTCGAAACACTCAGCAACGTGGTGTGGGCTGCGTGGGTTACCTGCAAGATGATCTGGTAAAGCTGGTCTTGAATTAGTATCGCTCATGTTCATTACCTGTATGTACGTAAATAAAAAAAGTGCGTCATTCTAGTCAATATAGGCTTTGTGCTCAACAACTGCTGCAATAAATCGTCTTGATCGTTTTAATCAACAGCTAGTTGTTTGATTTAAAGGCGATATCGGCATGAGTTTCAACGAAAATTTAACAGGTTTATGCGTTATGGATGAAAGAGGTGAGTTCATTACTCGAACGTTAGATAACCTAATATCAGGCTTTTATTCCGAGCTTATCGATTAAGTTCAATACTCATCACTTTATGGTTCGGTTCTGATTCGATATCAACAACTGACCAACCTAGCCCTTGATAGAGTCCCATGATATTGGTGTACGCGTAGAGTTGAGTTTGCGCTGTAGAAGATACTTGTTCAACACCACGATTAATCAATTCACTGGCAATACCTTGACCGCGCCATTGAGGGTCGACGAACACGGCGTTGATCCACACTACATCGCGAACTTGGTGAGGTTCTTGAAAATAGGAATACGCCAAGCCACCAATGACCACATTATCGCGAAGTACTGTTATTACTGGAGGGAGTTGTACGTTTTCTTTATAGGTATCTTTAAACTTAAAATCCGACCATTCACTTTGAAACAAGCCCTCTAATTCACTCCAATATGGCGAACTTTCATCGCAATTTCTAAAGATTAGTTTCTGCATGTCTTTCCATCCTTTGAAGGGCTAATACGGCCATCCTAGCCTTGGTTTATATCAGTGTAGGTAAAGTTACTCTTCTTCGTCGTAATCGTCTGCAGGGTCTTGATTGATCTCTTCGCCACACCCTAAGCATTCGGCTTGCAAATCTGTTGGCATGACAATAATCAAACCACAATGCGGGCATAAATCTCCTTGTTGATACATCCTGCTATCCCTTCTACTTCATGGTTATTGCTTAGGGTACTTTTGCTTACTCGCTTCTAACCAGTCGTGAATCACTTGGCGAGCGGATTCCGACGGCGGTGCATTCCGCTTTCCGCAAATTTGGTCTATTTCAAAAGGAAATGCTTTGCTCGGGACGCGGCGTAAACCTATAGTTAAACGCTGAGGTTTGAGCATGCGGAACACCACATAACGATCGCTCATGATTCGGTTATGATACACACCAATACAGTGCTTCTGCTCTATGCCTTCGTGTTCAAGGTCGTAATAATCAGTGAGCGGATGAATATTGTCGTTACCGAGCAAAGGAACGGGATAAGGGATGTCTTTATCCATTGGACGATTACCCTCCAAGCGGCGTAATTGGCGTTGCTCCGTCCAACGGTCATGAAGTTGTTCAAACATCGCGAATGAGTTCTGGCTGGTAATGGCGCGTAATGGATCATCCATCTCCAAATCCAGTCCTAACAATATCGCATCTTGGAACATCGCCATCTTCGACGGCGCATTAAGCCTGCCCTCTTCCACCATCGCAATGCCCAATCGACTGCCGGTTAAAAATGGATGAACTTGGTCCAAACGTAGGGCTGTGTATCCAACTTTTGAGTAATGCTTAAACTTAAGAACTCGTCTTTGCAGCGGTTCGTGAATACGAACAATGTGGTCCAGCTCATCACCAACATTGTAATGCAATTCTAGCTTGTCGATGAATTTGAGTGTCGCTTTACTGCTGTCTAAGCCCAACTTAGCAAGGATCTTCTTTTGCCCTAAGCGACTTAGTGCCAATGCTTTCTGATTATCGACGCTGTATTTCATACAGATCAAAGCCAAAATAACTGGCCTTAATTCAAGCAATTGCGCGGCTTCATAGGTATTTGCTGCAAGCCAAAGCATCTGGTATTGATACTCTGGAAAGTCGTCGGTGATTTCACGATAACGCGCAGGCAATGAGTCTAACCAACGACCATTCACGTCAAACTGCTCAACAAGGTTGAGGCTCAGCCCAATGCCCCCATCAAGCGGTCGTCTACCATCGTCAAACACATGAAAGCCGACGAGCTTTTGAGACCAGTCTCGGATCTCAATGTCGTAATCGAAACCTAATGTTCGAGTGGGAATGGTTAGTAGTGCTGTCATTAATGCCTCTTCGTTATTGGCGCATTGAACTATTAAGCCTATCTAACAGCATAAGCTAGCGCTTCAACCACTATATCAACCTATTGTAAATTTCTTATCAATCAAAGCGATATAAATACGATAGTGCTTAGAAGAACATTGAATGATGATTTTACGCAATATGAGATCTCTTCGATATCATTTGTGCCAACAGAAACTATGCTTATTACATAACTCACAATAAGAGGCTTTAATTATGGATTACCGACATATTCTGGTCGCACTTGAACTGTCTGACGACACCAAGATTCTCATTGATAGAGCGACCTTCTTCGCTGATAAACTAGAAGCTGGCATTTCATTTGTTTATATCGATGGTACGCATGGGGAAATTTACCCAGAACTCGTTGATATTCAAGGAAATGACGGTGATTTACCCATCAGTGAAGATGCCATTAAGCATTTGAAAGAGTTTGAAGCCTACGCCAAACACCCAATCAAGCACATTTTCGTGGGAACGGGTGATTTGAACGATAAGCTCAAAAATGCCATCGAAGCCAACGGCGTTGACCTATTGCTATGCGGCCATCACCATGATTTTTGGCATAAGCTCATCTCCCATTCTAAACAGATCATCGATACTTCCCCTATCGATATTCTCGTTGTTCCTATGGAATAGAAGCTGCAGTTCGACACTCAAAAATAGCCTGCATTGCCAACCTCTATCGGTATTATTGGTTGGCTTGATATCCTCTTCAACACACTCAACCTGACCGAAATCTCCTATTTCCCACTTAGAGTAATCATTTGTGATCTTGTCAGCCTATCAACTCGTAAGCGTCTAATAATTAACAAATCGCCGAGTGGAAGTAATGAAAACGATTGGCCTGTATCTTTTTACAAACGACTTAAGAATCAACGACAATGCGCTACTTTACCAAGCAAGCCAAATCGTCGATGAGCTCGTTTGTGTGGTTGTCGAACCGGTTCTGTCTCACTACTCTGCACAGTTCGCCCAAGAACACCAATATGGCGCTCACCGCACAGCTTTCATTTCACAATCGATAAGCGATCTTAAGGCTAACCTGAGCGACCTAGAACAAACACTCATCGTCCTTACACAAGACCAAGATAAAAGCGGTAACATTAAATACTCGCTCAACGAGATTATCTCTGCTCTAAACGTCACTCACTTGTTTGCAAATGTTCATTGTGGCTACAACGAGCAACAGCTAGTGCAATCAACATTGGCTAACTGCCCGAACTTAATTGCGATTCAATCTCATAACTCGACTCTGTTGGAGCTCGATGACTTCCCTTTTACGTTAGACAAATTACCCCGCTCGTTTACCAAATTCAGAAAACTCATCGAACACTTAGCCGTCGATACACAAACTTTGACCATAACGACATTACCACCAGCACCAGACCTAACGAAAACGTCACACTGTCACTCAAAAGCCTCCATTTTTACGAAGAGTGATTTGGCGAGCGAGCAAAGCTTCAAAGGCGGTGAAACATCGGGATTAATGCATCTCGAACGCTACTTCTCACACGATTACGCGAGCCGCTATAAACAAACTAGGAATGCGTTGGATGGGATCGAGAACTCGACCAAGTTTTCACCGTGGCTCGCATTAGGTTGTGTCTCATCGAAAACAATCTGCAGACACCTCTCGCGATTTGAGTCGCATCATGGTTCCAACGATTCAACCTACTGGATCTATTTCGAGCTGTTGTGGCGAGAGTATTTTTATTGGAAGTGCATGTCGTTGAAGGCATCGTTATTTACAGGCTCATACACAAACCCCGTTATAGCAGAGAGTAGCACTCAATCGGCAAGCCTTAATTTTTCCAAATGGAAGAGCGGTAACACCAACTACCCGATTGTCGATGCATGTATGCGCCAACTTAATGCGACTGGCTACATGTCCAATCGCGGAAGGCAGTTAGCCGCAAGCTGTTTGATTTATGAGTTGGGCGTCGACTGGCGACACGGCGCGGCCTATTTCGAAAGCCAACTTGTCGACTATGACGTGGCATCTAATTGGGGAAATTGGGCGTATATCGCCGGGGCTCTCAATCAACCCGCCCGCAACAACCAGGCGAAAAACCAATCACAACCTAAATCACGCCATTTTGATTTGGCCAAGCAGACTGAAATGTACGACCCAGACCATGCCTTCATCAATCAATGGACAGGCGGTAACGCAGTCTCAACAAACCTCACAAACCAGGACGCATTATGAAATTTAAAACGGTACGACTTGTATTAGGAGACCAGCTAAACATAGAGCACTCATGGTTTCGACAGGTTAACGATGACGTTATTTACATCATTGCTGAGCTCAAACAAGAAACGGATTATGTAGCGTCTCATATTCAAAAAGTGGCCGCTTTTTTCTGTGCGATGGGTTACTTCGCTGACGGATTAAAAGAACAAGGCCATCAAGTACTGCACCTAACTCTTGACGACACAACGCAATTTGAAAACCTAGATACACTTCTAAAGCACTATGTACACGAATTCGGCGCAGAGAAATTCGAATATCAAAGGCCAGATGAATATCGCCTTTTAGAGCAGATGAACAAGCTCAAGCTGACCAATGCAACCAAAGGTTGTTGTGATACAGAACACTTTCTCTTTCCATTCGAAGAGATCGAACAACAATTTCCCAAAGACAAACACATCATGATGGAACACTTCTATCGCCGAATGAGAAAGCGTTTCGACATTTTGCTAGAAGACGGAAAGCCCGTTGGTGGCAAATGGAATTACGACGCGAACAATCGAAAGAAACTCAAGAAACAAGACATCGAAAACCTGCCTCAGCCTCTGATGTTTACCAATGATATAACAGACATTTTGCATCGTATCGAACGCCACCAAGTGCAAACCATTGGTCAAGTCGGTAGCCAGTTATTATGGCCGGTGAACCGAGCACAAAGTTTGTCTCTGCTCGCTCATTTCTGCCAAGTTTGCTTACCGTTATTTGGGCAGTTTCAAGATGCGATGACTACAGAGCACGACTCTAAATGGAGCTTGTATCATAGCCGTATCTCGTTCTCGCTGAACAGTAAACTGCTGAGCCCTAAGGAAGTGATTGATGCAGCACTGTCGGCCCACCAAGCATCCTGTCTTCGAGACAGTTCACCAGATAAACCAAGCATCGACATTGCACAGATCGAAGGGTTTGTACGCCAAATACTGGGGTGGCGTGAATACATACGCGCCGTCTATTGGGCGAACATGCCTGCTTACTCCAACAAAAACCATTACTCAGCAAACAACAACCTGCCCCATTACTTTTGGGACGGACAAACCAAGATGAACTGCATGAAGCATGCGATCGACCAGTCTCTTGAGTTTGCTTACGCGCACCATATCCAAAGGTTAATGATCACTGGCAACTTCTGTTTAATCACAGGCATAGACCCTGACCAAGTCGACAGTTGGTACCTCGGTATTTACGTCGACGCGATTGAGTGGGTTGAAATGCCAAATACGCGAGGTATGGCACTGTTTGCTGATGGCGGGATCGTCGGAACCAAACCATACTCTGCCAGCGGTTCCTATATCAACCGCATGAGCGACTACTGCAAAGGCTGTCACTACAAGATAAAAGAACGCAGCGGCGAACAATCTTGCCCTTTCAATAGCTTGTATTGGCGCTTTATGAACCAGCACCGCGATGCGTTAAACCGTAACCCACGCATGGGTATGCTATATCGCTCTTGGGACAACATGGACGAGCAATCACAACAAGCGATTCTCGATACCGCTGAAAAACGAATCACAAACTTGGAGGACTTATAATGGTGGAGCAACTCAGATTACACATATTGGTGGTCGGTGGGAGCGGCGGCATTGGTTTCGCTGTGGTTAAACACCTATTATCTGAGCTCTCTCGGTTTGATTTTCTTGATGTGCATGTAGACGCGACTTACCACTCTCAACAGCCGGAACTAGAAAACAATCGCTTGAGCTGGCACAAAGTCGACGCCACCGACGAAGCTGATATCAAGCGTTTGAGTTCTGAGTTTGAACAACTTGATTGGTTGATCAACTGCGTGGGTATGCTTCATACACCAGATCTGGGGCCGGAAAAGAACCTATCTTCTATCGACCCAGAATTCTTTCTGAAAAACATCTCGGTAAACACCCTACCTAGCTTATTACTGGCCAAGCACTTCACGCCTATCCTCAAATCCAGTGACAATCCCAAATTTGCAGTCGTATCAGCTAAAGTAGGCAGCATTTCAGACAACCAATTAGGTGGATGGTATAGCTATCGCTCATCGAAAGCGGCGCTCAATATGTTCATCAAAACCATGTCGATTGAATGGCAACGCACCATTAAGAATGGCACCGTATTAGCGCTACACCCGGGCACAACAGACACAGCTCTATCGAAGCCTTTTCAGGCCAATGTCCCTGAAGGTAACTTGTTTGAGTCGAGCTATGTCGCCCATCAATTGGTGGACATCATTCGCACTGCTACACCTGATAACAGTGGGCACTTCTACGCTTACGATGGTGAGCAGTTAAGTTGGTAATTAATACCAGTGGCCGTCTTTCATGAGTGCTAAAAAAGAAAACCCAACAGAGTTGAGGCTCTATTGGGTTATTTTTTTGAAAGAGCGCCTTAGTTTTTTAAGGCGTTATGACTGACATTTTACGAAAGATCAAAACAGATCATTACGATTACTCAGCCCAATTGAACTTGCTGTCGTCAACACCTTCTTTTTCTTCTTTAACACGCTCGCGTCGGTGTTGCTCTTCAATTCGCGCAGCGTCTATCTCTTGCATGATGGCTTCGATATCAGCCAAGTCGTCGGTTTCCGTAAACTCACCCGTCAGTTTGCTGTCTGGCTTCAAGTCGCCTTTCTCGTACAGCGCCCACATTTCCTTGGCATACTCGGTTTTCGCCAATTCAGGAGCAAACTGAGCGTAGTAGTCACGGATGTTATTGATGTCACGAGCCAGCATCCACTCAGCGTTGTTGTTCGCAGAAGCGTCAACCGCTTGTGGTAAATCGATAATCACCGGGCCATATTCATCCACCAATACGTTGAACTCAGACAAGTCACCATGGATCAAACCGACACACAACATTTTAACTACGTAAGTCATCATCACAGCGTGGTCTTCGATCGCCTGCTCTGCTGACATGACGACATCGTTCAAACGTGGTGCAACATAACCATCATCGTCAGTGACCAGTTCCATAAGCAGCACGCCATCAAAGCAACCATAAGGCACAGGTACACGAACGCCCGCTTCTGCCAGTTTATACAAGGCATCCACTTCAGCGCTTTGCCAAACCTTTTCTTGTTGCTCACGGCCAAAACCAGAACCTTTTTCCATCGCTCTAGCACGGCGGCTGTTTCGTACTTTTCGGCCTTCACGATACGCAGTCGCTTTTTTGAAACTACGTTGGCTAATTTCCTTATATACCTTGGCACAACGGATCGTATCGCCGCAGCGCACAATGTACACCGATGCTTCTTTGCCACTCATGAGTTGGCTTGTCACCTCGTCGACCAAACCATCGTCAACTAAAGGCTGTATTCTTTTAGGTATCTTCATGCCGCCTTTATACATCACTTATCTTACAGATAGAAATATTAACTTAAGAAATGAATGACCAAACGATTAAAGGAACATCAAAATGATAACAAAGGAAGGAAATATCGGTTTACCGGACTTGGCTGATAGAGAGTAGAGTGTATGAAGACTAAGACTTGTTGCGACGACAACGTTCTGAACAGTAAATAACACCGTCCCAACAACGCTGCCACTTTTTACGCCATGCAAAAGGCTTTTGGCAAACGGGACATGTCTTGGTCGGTAAATGAGGCTTCTTGTGCATGGTCGTTTCCTTTTGGATGAGTCCACTTCCTGCGTTTACTGGAGATTCCCTATTACGCTCGTTTCTCATTTTAGGGAGTGACGGCTACTTTTTGAACGCTCCTGACTTTAAGGAGTGGCGGCGGAATGATTGATAACAGCCCCCGACTCCGTCATCCTCGAGAAGGAGGAAAGACTGAGTCGAGGGATCTGCTTCATCTAGCTATGTTTCTATTTCTGCACTGATGAATATAGCAAGAACCTAAGCGACAACTTTGTACTGCTTCTCCATCTCACTCACACCTAAGCCAGAGTGTTTTGTCACTTTAAGCTGAACGGGCACTCGCTCCTTCAGTGCTTCAACGTGGCTAATAACACCAATCATCTTTCCAGACGCATTCAGGTTATCGAGAGCGTTTAGGGCAATGTCCAATGTGTCACTATCAAGGGTGCCGAAACCTTCATCCAAGAACAAAGAATCAATACTGGTTTTGTAGCTGACAAGATCAGAAAGCGCTAATGCCAACGCTAAACTCACCAAGAAGCTTTCGCCACCTGATAACGTCTTCGTGTCACGCATCACATCGCCCTGCCATGTGTCCAGCACTTGCAGTTCTAACCCATCGTCGGCTTTACGTTTAAGTTCGTAACGACCATGCAAACGCTGCAACTGCTTATTCGCAAGGTACACCAAATTTTCCAGCGTTAGACCTTGGGCAAACTTACGGAATTTGTCGCCGTTCTTAGAACCAATAAGCGAGTTAAGACGTGAGATATCATCAAACTCGACTTGTTGCTCATCGATTTGCTTGAACAGATCTTGCTGATTGCTGCGGTTCTGGCTATCCGTTTCAAGATTGGCAGAAATCGCGCCGATCTTTGTTGCATGACTTTGTTGTGCGTTTTGGCATTCAGTCGTCGCAAGTTCAACTTGTTGTTGGTCTTGCTCTTGCCATGTTTTAGCATTTTCGTGGTTTTGTAGCTCCACCTCCGTCGCCTTGACAGTGTTCAACCTAGCTTGTGCACTGACAATCGCTTCATCTATAGACTTCTTCAGGCTTTGAAGCTGAGTTCTAACCTCTTCGTCTAATAATGCTGCTTCAAAATCAGCCTCTCCTTCAAATGGGCTAGTTTTCAGCGCTTCTAGCCAAGCATTCGACACTTGTGTGTGATTTGACTGCTTGCTGGTCAGCTCTTCAGAGAAGCTGGTATGTTTAGTTTGCTCGGTTCGATGTTCAAGTTCGCAACGGTTAAGCACCAACTGAGCGGCATCAAATACACTAACCGCTTCAGTGACTTTTTGCTTCATCGCATTACTGGTGGTTTGAATGTCTTTGTCACCAAATAACTTTGTTCTTTCGGCAGTTACACGAGTGAGCTCTGACATTAGAGACTCACTCTCTTGCGTCAGTGTCGCGAGCTCTTTCTCTGCGCTACTTAGCTTGTCATCTAAGGTTTTCAATTCGGCATTTTGAGTAATCAGTTGCTTCTCAATATCGGCCTGTTGCTGTTTGGTTTGCTGCCATGTGCTTGATGCTTGTGATTTCGCAGTAAACCAATCATCAATATGTTCAAGTTCAGGTGCTTCGATAGCGGTTTGAACAATGCTCTCTTTCAACGAATGCCATTGCTGATCTTTCGCTTGAGCTGTCTTAGCTACTTGTTCGTTTGTAATGTGGTTTTGTTTATTCAGATCAGCTAAGCGTTGCTCGGCCAACTCAAGGTTAGATTGCGCCTTGTCAGCCATAACACTTACAGACAAGCGTTGTTTCTCAGCTTCCGCATAGTGCGCTTTGGCATCACCCAATGCTTTCAGTTGCTGCGAGATCTGACTTAGTTGAAGTTCACACTGCTGAGCAAAGGTCGCGACCGTAGCTTCATTGCCTAAATCGTTAATCGTTAGCAGAGCTAGCTCTGGAGCCGTGCCAGCGAAATCTGATAAGCCCTGTTGAAGCTTACCAACAATGCCTTGCCAATTCAGTTGGGCTTGTTGAATATCCGCTTGTGCACGCAGGATGTCATCGTTAAGCGCTGCAATCATAGGGGCAAGAGAATCTAATTGCTGACGATGCTCTTGGCCTTCTTTCTTAATGGCTGCCAACTCTAGGTTTTCCCGATCTTTTTGCGAGACCAGATTTGCAATATCTTGCGACTGCTCGACCGAATGGTCTGTTGAACCACACAGTGGGCACTCAGATCCAGATTCTAAAGCTGCACGGTATTTCGCTAATTCGCCTTCTTGATCAATCAAACGCGTTAATCGCTCAAGAGACGTCTCTTTCTCTTTATATCGATCCACCAGCACTTCACGTTCTTTCGAAAGTTTGTCGACCAACTGATTGTTAGTTTGATGTGCCTGTGTTTTCGCGTGCAACTGTTGTTGAGCATTTAGGAAGCCACGATTAATTTCCAATAACGAGTGCGTATTGCGATTCCAGAACTCCAGCAGGTCTTTTTGCGCATTCAACACTTGTTCGCTAGTGTTGCCTTGTAAGGCTTCCCATTGCTGCTTGGTATTATTTTCTGTCACAACCGATTCTGCTAATGCTTTGTCTTGCGTTACTTTTACTTCTTGAGCAGTTTTGATAGTCGCTTGCTGAGCATCCACAGCGGACAAAGCTTGCTTCGCTGAGTTTAGTAGTTCTGAATGCTGACGCTCTAGGATACGAACTTGTTCAACTTTGGCTTGCCACTGACCTAAGTATTTTTCTAAATATTGGTCAGCTTGATGTGTATTTAGGTACTCAGTGCTGAGTTGGTCCTGTTGCTTCAGTACCTCTGTTTTTTGGACTATAACAGCCTGTTGATTGCGCTGCTGAGTATGTTGCTCGTTCAGCGTATTCGCTGCATTAACGGCCACAGTTTGTTTATCTTTGAGCACGGCAATTTGGTTATCTAGCGGACGCACGAGATCAATGATCTTCTCTTGGTCTTGTTGCTCGCTTTTAACCTGTTCGACAATCACACCGCTTTGCGTCAGTTTCGTTTGCGCGGATTGCTTTTCTTCATCACGAACAGCGAGTAACTTGGTGCTGTTATCTAAGTGAGCTTGAGTAGTGCTCACCTCTTGTTCGCAACGCTTTAAATCTTTGTGTATTGGGCGCAGCTTTTCAGCCGGTTCACTGCTTGCTAAACGCTTGAGTGAAGGTTGATTACGGTCAAGTTCATCTTGAGCTGTTTTAAGATCGTGCTCACTGGTCGCAATAGTTTGCTCAGCTTTGGTCATATCTTTCCACCAGCTTAGATGCGCTTGCCACTCTTTTAACTGCTCAGACAAACGCTTCTGCTCGGCTTCTAACGTTTCTCGATCTGCGGTTAGCTCTTGGATTTGCTCTTCAGACAGCAAACTCACACCCTCAGCTTTTGCTTTGAGGTGATTAAGCGACTCCTCGCTAGACTTGAAATGATCGTAGATACGCTCGGAAATCAGGCTATAGACTTCTGTTCCCGTCAGCTCTTCAAGTAGCTCTGCACGGTCGTTAGCATTGGCATTTAAGAACGCCGCAAACTCACCCTGAGACAACATGATAGATTTGGTGAAGCGTGAGAAATCAAGCCCTGTAACCTGCTCCACCAACTTGGTTTTCTTGGTCAGCATGGTCTCTAAAACTTTGTCGGTGTCAGCATCGGCAAACTCACACGTTGGCGTTTGTAATGCGCCATCGTGTTTTCCGCGAGCACGCTTTTGGTGGAAGTTCGAGCGGTAGGTTTTGCCCTGTACTTCAAACTCCAGTTCAGCAAAACACTCTCCCGTGCCACGCGTCATTAATTCGTTGTTGCCTTTAGCGATGCTCTTTAAACGCGGTGTGCGGTGGAACAATGCCAAACAAATCGCGTCAAGAATGGTGGTTTTACCCGCCCCTGTTGGGCCAGTAATCGCGAACAGGCCATTTTCCGCAAACGGTGATTGGGTAAAATCGAGTTTCCAACGTCCTTTCAAAGAGTTCAGGTTTTCAAATTCTAGGCTTAAAATCTTCATACTGGTTACTCTTCTATTTTGTTCGGCGCTTGAGCGCTCTCGGATACTTCAACCATCACTTGTTTAAACTTCACCGTCATGCGCTCTAAACGCGCTTTTTCAGAATCGGTTTCAAACTCTTCTAAGGCAATACGCTTCGTAAACACGTCCATCGGGCTCAGTTCGGATAAGGTTTCTGCCGACTCTTGCTCTAATGCTTGATTACGACGCTCTCTTGCTCGGCGCAGTTGAAGTACTTCCACATTCAAACCGTCAGTTAATGAACGCATGCGCTCTTGGAGATCTGAAAGGTAATCTTGCGCTTGCACTTCTATCGATAACCAAACGCTTTGTTCGCTATCTAAACCTATGTATTGGTTCAGCTGAGATTCGATCTCGCTCAAGTCGCCTTTGATTTCAGCTAGAGGTTGGAATGTAGGGACAGGCAATTGAGAAATAGTGCGCTCGCCCTCAACAAATTCAACAACACACACTTGTTTCTGAGATTTAAGTTCATCAAAGCTTAGTGGGATTGGAGAGCCTGAATAACGAATGTATTGACGCTTTGCCACCACTTGTGGGCGGTGGATATGACCAAGTGCAATATAATCTGCATCTGGGAAGCCATCAGCGGCAAAACCATCAAGGTTGCCGACATAGATGTCGCGTACCGAATCGGATTGTTGGACACCCATAGCCGTTAAATGACCGGTAGCGATAATCGGCATGTGCTCGCTGTTTTCAAACGTCGCGCGCTTAGCAACCGCCGCATCATAAACATTTTGGTAGTGCTGTTTAATCGCATCACCAAGTTGCTTCTGACGCTCAACGCCTGTGACACCTGCCTGACTGGTCAACACATCGCGAGGGCGAATAAAAGGAATGGCACAAACCAGCGCTTCTACATCGCCGCTCTTGCCTTTTAGTTCGACAACCTGAGTCGCATGATCTTCATTGGTGTTTGGAATCACGTCTGCACCCATGTATTTGAGCAGCTGTTGGGTCTCTTTAAGCACAGAGACTGAATCGTGATTTCCACCTAATAACACCAATTGGCAGCCGATCTTGTTCGAATCGACCACAAACTTGTTATACATCTCACGAGCGTAACTCGGCGGTGTACTGGTATCGAAAATGTCGCCAGCAACAATGATCGCGTCGATGTCGTGCTCTGTAACTTGCTCAAGTAACCATTGTAAAAACCGTTCATGTTCATTCTTGCGGCTTTTATTGTAGAAGTTTTGGCCAAGGTGCCAATCGGACGTGTGAAGAATCTTCATTGCTGCTCACTGGAAGTCTGTAATACCTTTAATCTACCAAAATAGTCGAGATAATTCCCTTTTATAAGCTTGTGAAAACCAACTAATTTCAGGCTTTGGACCAACTCTGCCGATAGCGTGATCAATTGTTATTTTTGACATAAAAAAACCGCTCAACGTTAGAGCGGTTTTAGGTGTCCATGAGATTAGCCGTAAGTTATTTCACAGAGGTCATTAAAAATTGTACGAAGCACCCAGAGTTACTGTGCTAAACGCTACATCACGGCTTGCCAATCTATTACCATTCGGGCCGAAGAATTCGATATTTACTGCATCTGCTTGTGAGATTAAACGTAAGGTTAGGTTTTCTACTGGCGTGTATTCAACACCTATACCAAAATGGAAGCCTAATTACGCGCAGCTAGACGATCAAAGATATTGCAATAGATGCCATGATCACGCCAACGACAAATTCCAACACCTTCCACGCTCTCGGGTTCTTAAACATTGGAGCCAAGAAGCGAGCGCCATATCCAAGTGAAAAGAAGAACACGAATGACGCCGATACCGCCCCAGCGCCAAACAACATTTGATTCGGTTGATATTGGGTTGAGATAGAACCTAGCAGTACCACAGTATCCAAATACACATGCGGATTAAGCCAAGTGAACGCCAAACACATCGCAATCGCTTTGGTAAACGAGTCTTTGGTTTCAGCAGTGGCTTCTAAGGCGTGGTTTTCAGTAAATGATGAACGGAAGCTTAAGAATGAATAGACACCCAAAAAGATAGCGCCACCATAACGGGCGAACTGCTCAATTTGTGGGAACTGCTTAACAATTGCGCCAAAGCCCGTCACGCCAAAGCTAATCAGTAAGGCGTCAGAAATGGCACATACAGCACAAACTGCCAATACGTGTTGGTTCTTAAGCCCTTGCTTTAAAACAAACGCATTTTGAGAGCCAATCGCAAGAATCAACGAAAGGCCAAGGGAGAAACCTGCAAAGTAAGTCGACATCTAAAGCTAGCCTCTTAACGCAATTCAATACGCATAAACTGGCTGTGCGGGTCCAACACATAATCAGCAAAGGGTTCACAGTAGCCGAAGCCAAACTTTTCATACAGGTTACGCGCAGCCTTAAAGTAGTCTTCTGAGCCGGTCTCTAAACTGATTGTTTGATACTGGCGGGCGGTTGCTGTGTCCAATACGTGCTGTAAAAGTTGGCTCGCAACACCTGACTTTCGAGCAAACTGTGAGGTTCTCATCGATTTGAGTTCAGCGTGTTGGGTATTCAGCTCTTTAATGGCGACACACCCGAGCAGTTGGCTGTCTTTCCAAGCACTGAAAAAGGTAATTTCTGGTGACTTGAGCCCATCTAGATCCAGTGCATGGACACTTTCGGCTGGCGAAGTTGCGTACATATCAGCAAGATGCTCTTCAAGCAATTCAATGACTTCCCCACCCGACAAGTCATCCAGCTTAATTTCTATTGAAGCACTGCTTTCCAATGTTGTTCCATTTTCCATTGAATCCTGTGCATTTGTTTCTGGCTTCATTGTCTCAACTCTCCTTGTTTAGTTCGCTTATTTTGCTTGAGTGATTTGGCTTTAATTACTGGCCTACTTTCCTGAGTTTTTTCCTTTTCTAGAACTCGGTTTGAATCAGTAAAATTACTGATTAATCATAAAATTATAAATGTCACACTGGGTTTACCTAGATACCATATTTTTCCTATCTCGTCTCGTGATAAAAGCGTTCCGCAAAGCCCGTAGGTCGCTGCATTGAGGGAGCAACACCTGTTTTAGTTAACGAATAAGTAGTCAGGGCAAAGTGAATAGCGATGACACGCGTACTGATGTTGTTGGCAGCTTAAACATCCCTTTAAACGGTCTCATTTAAAACGACCATAAGTTAGAAAATAAAACGCTTTCATTGATCGAATATTTGATTGCGATTTTCCAATTTCGGTATATGATGCGCCACCCTAATTTTTCAGCTTATGCTGCAGGCAAATATGTCCGCCAACGCACTCTATACCGACCTATCCGGTTACTATGATTTAATGTGTGTAGATATTGACTACCAAACGCAAAGCAACTGCGTACGTAGACTCCATCAAATCTTTGGAAATGAAGGAAAAACACACCTCGATTTAGCTTGTGGCACTGGCCCACACGTTCGTCATTTTATTGATTTCGGTTACCAAAGCGGTGGCCTAGATCTTAACAAGCCGATGTTAGATATCGCAGAAGTTCGCTGCCCGGAAGCCAAGTTCTCAGTACAAAACATGAGTAACTTTGAGGTCACGGAACCACTCGATCTTATTACTTGCTTCCTGTATTCCATCCATTACAACGATGGCCTAGAGAAGCTTAAAGAGTGTATTGAAAGTGTGCATCGCGCGTTGAAGCCAGAAGGTATTTTCTGTTTTAACGTGGTTGATAAAGACAAGATCAGCAACGACCTGTTTGTTAGACACACAAAAAACTAAGACAAAGACGATTTCACGTTCCGTTCTGGTTGGTATTACTCTGGTCAGGGTGATAAGCAAGCGCTAAAGCTTAGTATCGAGAAGACGACTGCTGGTGAAACTCAAGTATGGAATGATGAACACCCAATGGTGGCATTCTCGTTTAAAGAGTTAATCGAGATATTGAAGCCCTACTTCGAGGTTAATATCTTCGAGCACGATTACGACAAGCTGATTCCTTGGGATACTCAGTCCGGTAATGCGCTGATCACATGTGTCAAAATCTAGATAAATAGATAAGTAGCGAGTTAAGCTAAACCTATAGATCAAAAAAGAACCCACACTCGCCGCTCTCCTTTTAGAGCATCAGCCAGTGTGGGTTCTTTTGTATCAAGCTATGAGTTACTCAACTCTCGATTAGAAGTCCGCAGTCATACCTACGTAGTAAGTACGTGGCTCTTCAACATAACCTAGATATTCTAGTTCTTCAGATACAGACTCATCCGTTAGGTTCGAAATACCTGCACGCAGTCTTACTGAATCATTCACGTTGTACACTGTGCCAATGTTCAATGTTGTGTATGCGTCTTGAGTTAGGTCGCTTTCGATCTGACGCTCACCACGGTAACGAGCACTAACAAAGGTGTTCAGGTCGAAAGTCGGGCTCCAGTTTAGTTTAACTAAACCCGAGTGCTTGTAACGCTCAAGTAGCTGTTCGCCTGTCGACTTATCTTCAGTATCTAAGTAGGTGTAGTTCCCAGAAAACGCCCACTTATCAGAGATTTGATACATACCACCTAGCTCAACACCTTGAATGATTGCTTCAGAGACGTTTTGGTAAGTTTTCGCACCTAGCTCTCCCGTTGGTGAACCGTCTGGGTTTTCACATTGACGAGCACTTTCGTTCCAATCACCGCCTTCAGGACAGTAACCGTCTGTTCTTTCAATAAGGTCATTAATCTCATTTCGGAACAATGCCGCTTCGATATTCCAACGAGGTTGAGTGTAAACCGCCGCCAACTCGTAGTTTAAGCTTGTTTCTGGGCTTAGATCCTCATTACCGATTAACGCACAGCCACCTTTACAGCTTGATACTTGGTAGTCAGATTGGTTTTGAGTCAATGTTGGTGCTTTAAATGCTTTACCCACACCACCCTTGATGATTAAGTCATTCGTTGTTTGGTGTACCAAGTACACACGTGGGCTGAACTCTTCACCATACAGTTCATGCTTATCTAAACGACCACCAATAGTTGCCGTTAGTTGATCCGTCATTAACCATTGGTCCTGAACAAATAGTGCACCTTGGTATGCCTCAGATGAACCACTCACTAGGTTCTCTTTGTTCGTCAGCTCGCTCAGTTGGTAATCCATACCAAACGTTAGCGTATGGCTTTCACCAAGATAAGTGGTCGCAGACGCTTCAACAATCTGAGTTAATTCTTCGATATCGCTGCTGAAGTTATTACCCAGATCAGCCGCATCATTGTCAGTCACATTTTCGCGTGAGTAACGTACTTGCGTGTCACCCCAGCTCCAAAAACCACTGTGTGTAATCGCTTGGCTATTACGTACAACACGCGTGTCAGACTCAATAACTGAGCTTGAGCTTTCAGCCGCTGAATTACGTTCGTCGTCGCTGTAACCAAAATCGAAATCTATGGTTTGGTTATCTGTTGCATGCCATGTCAGGCTAGCAAGCATGCTTAGCGTGTCACGGTCTTCTAAAGCTGTAATATCTTCACGATCGTAGCCAGAGCTGTGTGTACCAGAATATGGTTGCCATGCGTTACGGCTTGTTTGGTTAACAGAAACTCGCGCGAACAACTCATCTTCAATCAACGCACCAGATGTCGTGAAGCCCATCGAGTACTCTTCCCCTCCATTACCATCAAGTGGAGATGAAGTGTCCATGCTCAGTGTAGAGCTCCAATCATTTTCTGGAGCCTTAGTGATGATGTTGATCGTACCGCCCATACCATCTGAACCGTAAAGTGCTGACATTGGGCCACGGATAATTTCAACACGTTCAATTGAATCAGCAGGAATAGTTGATAGGTCGAAGTCGTTACCACGGATGATAGCGCTCGCCGAACTTAGACGACGGCCGTTTACCATGATAAGCGTGTAATCAGAATCCATACCACGAATAGAGATCATCTGACGGCCAGCACGTGTACTATCAAAATCAGATTCAACACTCGTTGATTCAGCAACGATGTCAGCCAAGGTAATACCAGGGCTGTCTTCAATGTCTTGCGCGGTGATAACCGACATTGAAGCTGGCGCTTGTTTTAGTGCCATCTCGGTACGAGTTGCCGTAACAACCATTTGTTCATCTGTTGCTTGCGCTAACACGTTAGCTGAAAGTGAGGTACAAATAACAGCGACTGCGATCGAAAGGGGTTTACGAACCAAAAGAGGTTTGCGAATCAAAAGAGATCTCTCAGACATGATATTCATTCTTATATGTGATTAGTAATGATAATGGTTTGCATTAAACAACCAGCTACCATTCTTATCAACGAAAGTTTCATACCAAAAATTGATTCTCGTTATTCACCATTCAAATAACTAAAGAGATCTATATTCAACTCGATTGGTATTTGTAATTTTCATTCACCCTGCAGATGAATCATGTATAGAGCTCTTTGAATATATTGCGAACCCAGCGACACATCGGGTCGTTATGAAAGCGCTTATGCCAGTATAAGTAGACGTCTTCTGATGGGTGGCGCAACGCTTTAGGCACACGTTTACAAACAAGATCTCTTTGCTTAGCGGCTTGATGTGCAAAAGGTGTCGGTAAATGAAAGATGATGTCGGTTGCTTCTGCCATATCCGGCGCGACGTTAAAATTGGAAAGCTGAATTGGAATGGACAACTGGCGCTGCTTATCAATCAAGCCAAGATCTTTAAATCGACTTTCGATCGAGAGCTTCTTATCCCCTTGCAGTGAGATTTGACCAAGTTGGCTATTCAACAAGTCATCAACGGTGAGCTCTTTATCTGCCAGAGGATGGTTTTTACTCATCAACAAACGGTAATCGCGGCTAATCACGAACATTCGATACAAATTTTGCTCTGAACTTAATGGCTCGTGGGTCGACAACACAAAGTGCGCATCACCGGATAACAGAGGCTCAAAGTGTCGTTTAGGAATCGAGTCGATATCAACAATCATGTTCGGCGCTTGTTGGCGTATCTCCGCAACGACCTTCGGCAACAAGTGCGCGACATTAGGCACTAAACCAAAGAAGCGAACCGTACTGTCGCTGCTTTTCGGTTCGAATACATCGCCGTGTACCAACTTTTCTAAACGTGTCAGAACCGAGTTGAGATCTTGCTTAATGGCTTCTGCTTTTGGCGTTAACTCATAGCCATAAGCCGCTCGCACTAGTAGGTCATCATTGAAAACGGTACGCAGTTTTTGCAGAGAACGGCTCACCGTAGGTTGGCTCATACCCAGCGCCAATGCCGTGTTGGAAACGTGCTTCTCTTCAAGAAGGTGTTTCAGAATAACGAGTAGATTGAGGTCGACTTGAGCAAGATTCATTATGCAAATATTAACAATATAGAAAATTCAATGAGCGCATAGTGCTATTTATTAACAAGTAATACAATTGATAATCACTCCTATTTTGATCTAGAGCAATATGCAGAGCAGAGCAGAGTTTAATGTTAAGTGGGTTTTAAAGCTCTAAGTCATAACTGTTTAAACATAAAAAAGAGAGGCACAATGGCCTCTCTTTGATCGTCTACTTTATATTGTTAGCGTTGAGCTATCAGACTACAGCTTTGTCCAAGCATCTTGCCAGTATTGGCTATCTGCTGGAGCGTAAGACGCGCTTGCACACCATGCCGTGTATGGCCAAGGTTTACATTCGTACAAGCCATTATCGCTGCCGACCACAATATCACCCGCTGCGTAGTTTGTACCCGCTTCATATGGAGGGTAATCACCTGGAGGAGGTGTTGTACCGCCGCCGTCTTTAACAGCGAAAGAATCGTTTACCATCACCATTTCACCGTCAGACGCTTTGCCGACCACTTCAAGTCCATATTGCCCTTCCGCTACATCGTATAAATCGATGGTAATAGCGCGGCTGTCCGTTACGTTAACCTTAGTTTACTCAACCACAGTACCTGCACTGTTGGTCACCATAGCGGTAACATCTAACGCTTCATTTGATGTCAGTGTTAGATCTAAACGAACATTACCGTTATCTGGCGCATATTCTGATTGAAGCCCTGAAACTGCAAGCTCTAAGTCATCGCCCGGATCTGGGTTACCACCACAAGAAGAATCTGAAACTTTTCTCCAAACGCCCCACTCACCTGTCGTTCCAGGTTCTTCACCGCGAGTGTACCACCCTGCTCCCCACGTTGAACCGTCATGAGATACTTGGTCGCCTTCCACATAAACGGTGTCGGCATCCCATGGGGCAGCACAGTTAGAACCATCAGTCACAGACACTTTACGGTCAGCGGTTACAGTTTGGTTTGCGCTGTCTCTTACGCTATACACAAGTGTGTAGTTGCCGATTTCATTTACATCGACACTGCCAGTGTGTGTGATAGTGCTTGTCAGGTCGCCATCTTCAGCATCATTCGCCGTCACGCCTGCCATAGCATCAAACGCAGTTCCCAACAAAACAGTCGTGTCAGACACACCATTAAATACCGGCTTCTGGCTGTAAACCTCTACCGTTCTCGCTTTAGTAGTTTCGTTGTTATCGCTGTCTTTCACTCGGTAAGTTAGAACGTAAGTGCCAATAACACTGGTTTCAACGTAACCTTCAACATCGATTGATGACGTTAGATCGCCGTCTTCTTTGTCTGTTGCCGTTACGCCATCCATAGGATCAAATGTTGTTCCGTGGAGAACACGGGTATTTTCGACACCTTTAAGAACGGGCTCACCCTCGACTGGTGGTGGCGTTACTTGACCGTGTACAAACGGGCCGTAGTCTTTAATAAACTGCTCGTTGTATTGTTGACCGTTTTTGTTAGTGCCCATGTCCCAGTTGATAGACCAAGTCATCACACCACGTAGCGGTTGGCCTTGCGCCGTTAGGCTATCAAATGCGTCGTATAAATCTTGTGGCTTTTGCACAAAACCTGTCGCTGCGGCATCGATACTTGAAGGAATACCAAACACGAGCTTGTCATGTGGGATTTTGTGGAAGCCACGCGTTCCGTTGATAAGAGAATCAGAAATGTAGTAGATAAACTCTTCTTTTAACGCATCGTTGTTTTGAGCAATCCAACCCACGCCTTCAACCCAAATACCATCGCCACCTTGGTTGTAAAATTGTGGGTTAATCCAGTCGTAGTAGCCTTCTAGATTATCGATATAAGGAACGTACTTACCGCCTGTCGTTAGATACGGGAACTCAGGCGCCATAGTAATAAGGAAGTTTTTACCTTCTGCGCGGTAGTGATCTTTCACTAGCTTAAGTGCATCTGGAATCACGGTTTGGTTGTTTGCTGCGGTTACGGCTGCTTGTTCAAGGTCGATATCTAGACCATCGAAACCGTAACGCTCGGTAAGACGGATAATCTCATCAGCAAAGGCTCTTTCATCACCGGTTTCTAGCTCTACGTGTGCATCAGCACCACCCAAAGCCAACAGTACAGAGCGACCTTGCTTATTGAGCTCCGAGATTTGGTCAATAAATTGTTCTTCTGAAAGCCCAATGGTAGGGTCCAGTTTAAAAGTTGGGATTCGACCATCAGCCACATCGTAAACCTTCATGAATGACACATTCACGATGTTGTACATTGGATTCACTTCATCCAGCGTCACACATGGCGCATTACCACCTTGGTAGCCGCCACCGTCACACCAGTTATGCCAATAGCCAACCACGACGCCAGAGTCTGGATTCGTCATATCTGAACCATTCGCATAAACAGCGCCAGACATAGCCGCCATGCCGACCGATACTGCTAGTTGTAGAGCTTTACGTTTCAACATTAGTCCCACTTCCTTACTTAACAGCTGTGCCAATCACAACCGAACCAATTCATTGTAATCATGAATATTTATAGAGAAGTAATGGAATTTATAGGAAAAGATGACCTTTGATTTAACTTGTGATTTTAAGTCATAGATTGAATATCAGAATCAATATGACTTTGACTTTTCATTCAAATTGAAATGCTAAAAACTGTTATTTTCGGTCGAATGCATTGACCATACAAATGTTTAATCAAACTTAATTCACTAAGATAATTAACCAAAAATATAAAAAATCACCGACAGGAAAAAATGAACTTTAAATAGGCAAAAATCACCCCAAACACGCCGTAATTACTGACCTCAGACCAGATGCCATTGCGAGTGATATCACTAAAATAGCCTGGATATAGCCATAATACATGTGCTAGCAATGCACACGTATAACGGAATATAGGAGCAAGAATTTGTGGAATTTTGGATGTATACCTCAGGAATCTTTCAGTTAACCCTCGGCACCAGATGAATAATATGCATCCAATAGTGAAATAAAATTCACCTTATCAAGTTCATTAAGTTGATTAATACCAGCCGCTGCTTTTCTTCCTCCACCCGTTTCAAAGCTTGAGCAAATTTCGTCTGCACCCGTTCTGTTTGATAATGGCGCCCGTAAGCTCACCGTGTAAGACTCGCCGTCTTGGTTTTTCGTTAATACTGCTTGCGCTCGGTTTGGATCTTGATTAACGATTTCATTACCAAATACGCCACTGATGCGCCTTGCCCACGTCTCACCTGGCAGTTCAAACACACGTGCGACTTCACTTTCATAAATAGGAGCAAGGTTTGATAACTGCTGGCGATCATTTTGATAAGCATCTCGTAGTCGATAAAACACCGAGTCTTTATCATCCAAAAGATCAAACGGATTCGGGTATTGATAAAGGGTTTGGTAGAGCTCAATTGGCGTGAAATGCAAATCGCTTAGTGACGAACCGTAACCGTTGTAGTTAACCAAGGTACCTAGCTCTTCTAAAAACTCTGTTTGAGATGGATCGAATCCATTTTCATCCGCTAGCCGCACGGCCACGGTTTTTAGATTATCGCCAAAGGCAGCCGCGATTGTCCAAGCCAGATGCGCACCATTCAGCTTCTGGTTTATCAGCAAGCTCGTGCAGCTCTCTGGCGCAGTATCAATCAGAGTATCTAAATGCTCAGAAGTTGGGACATCCCCTGTACGGTGGTGATCGCAATAAAATACCTTGATGTTGGCGTCTAGCAGTGAGTGTAATGCAGACAGGTTTTTCTCCATCGACACATCTAAAACGGTAACGGAAGAAATGTCACCTTGCTTACCCAGCTCCATAATTTGAGTAACAACTTGAGAGACCAACTTAATATCACGCTTTACACCTGTAATGAGCACGCTCTCCCGTGGATCACTTAATCGCAGCTGTAACAACGCGATTATGCCATCTGCGTCTCCGTTGAATACGTCGTAGTGCATGTTGTTCCTCTTCCTATAGATTTAACCGTTTGCCAAAAACGCGCCAATTCGTTCGTGTGTTCGATAGTCTGTCATTATTTTAGTTATATTTCACAGATACTTAAGTCTATTTTGGAATGCCTTATTCTCATTAGACTCAAAAGATAAACACATTGATAATATTGTATGATTTATATCACAGTAAACGAACCTGAAAAGATTATAAAATAAGCGCCTCCCACTTAATGATAAAGAGACGAATGAACACTACCACCACTCTTGTTTATGACACTTTGAAAAGCCTTGCTGCTCACGCTCCTGAGCAACATGCCGAGATTCGCCAGCGTTTATATGAGCAGTTGAGCCTGCCATTTAACAAGCAGCTCTCGTTATACGCTAATGTGCTTGGTCCTATCAGCTCAGGTAAGTTAGCGGGATGCGACAATATTGATAAAGCGGTTGAACTGGCATTGGATGTGCTGGAAGGCCGAAATAAGTAATACCCCCTTTAATACGTAATATAACGGCCCAGATCTTCCCCCAGATCGGGCCGTTTTTTATTCTTGTCTTTTATCTATGTGAATTTCAGGCACAAAAAAGGCGCAGATGATCCACGCCTTTGGTTTAGTTTCTTCTGAATGTTTACGAAGTCTTGAACTGCGCGACCGCTTGGTCCATGTCGTTCGCTTGTTCTGCTACCTTGTCCACTTCAACTAAACAATGCTGCGCCGAAGCGTTATTGTCGTTCGATATAGTGTTCAGCTCATTGATTGAGTCGCTCACTTGCGCCATTACTGCACCCTGCTCTTCAATCGCTGAGGCAATACGTTCTGAATTACCTTGAATGCTTTCCATATCGCTCAAGATAAGTTGCAAGCTTGCATCGAGCTCTTCTGAATCTTTAAGCGTTAGTTGGCCTTGTTGATTACACTCACCAATCTCTGTCATCGACGCCTGCATCTGGCTTTGAATCGCACTCACCACTGAGGTTATTTCTGTGGTCGATTGATGCGTTCTGCTTGCAAGAGCACGTACTTCATCGGCAACTACCGCGAAGCCACGGCCTTGTTCACCCGCACGTGCTGCTTCAATCGCTGCGTTCAATGCCAATAGGTTAGTTTGTTCTGCAATGCCTTGGATGATGTTTACTGCATCGCCGATTTGATCAACATGATGGTTCAATGAGCTGATCGAATCTTGGCTGCTAGAAAGGCGTTCAGACAACTGAGTAATGTTGCTGATGGTTTCAACCACCACTTCACGGCCTTTATCGGCATTCACTTTTGCTTGATGAACACCTTCAGCCGCAACTGACGTGCTTTCTGAGATTTCACCTATTGTGAGTACCATCTCTTGCACTGACGATGTCATTGTAGAGGTGTGATTTGCTTGAACTTCAAACTGTTTGATGACTGACTCTAGCTCGTCATGCATGTTCGACGTGCTTTGTGTCAGTTGCAGTGACTTAGATTGAGATGCCGCGATTAAGCCTTCCAACTGATCAAGCAATTGGTTGAAGTATTGGCCTAAAGTGCTGAGTTCGTCTTTGCCATCAAGGTGCGAACGAATAGACACGTCGTTAGAATCAACGATGTTGCGAATCACCGAAAGCAGTGACTCAATCTTGCCGATAATAGAACGGACAATTAACCAACTGAACAGAATGATCGACACGAGTAGCGTGACGCAAAGGATGTTGTTGATCAGCGATAGCTTGTCCATCTCTTCTTGGGTTTCTTGGTCTAATACCGCTGAGAACTCTTTAAATTGAGTTTCAATAGCATGAGAACCCGAGCGAGCTTGCCCAAGCAGACCTTCGTTGTGCTTCAAGCCAATCACTCGCTTCTGTTCAACCACTTGACGCGCAGCATCTATCAAAGCAGTTGAGCTTCCAGCACTAGAAGTAATAGAAAGAACACTCGGATCGAACTCACCCTTTTCAATTAAGTCATTGAACAGGTAAAGCTCGATTTTTTGTTCAGCACTGGCTGTCGCGCTGATGTTATCGAGCAAAGCATGAAACTCGCCTAGCAAGCCTTTGTCACGTGCTAATCCATACACTTCACTCGCTTTTACTAAGTTAACAAAGCTTGTGTGGTAGGTTTCGATATCTTCACGTAGGTGTGTGCTGTTGGCTAAACCTAAATCACTGAGCACCGCATTGAGCTCAGATTCAGACGCTAAGAATTTGTTGTAGTTTACGTCAAACTTGTCGAGGTATTTCATATCACTACGCAGCAAGAAATCTTTCTCGTTACGGCGAAGATTAAGTAGTCGCACTTCAAGTTCTTTGGTGATTTGTTTGGCTTCGCTCATTTGAGCTGTGGTGTCTGCAAATTGCGATGTGGTAAACAACAATGAAATCATGCCGAAGATGGAGAACATCCCCAACGAATAGAGCTTTTTCTTTATATTCATATACGTGGCTCGTCTTTACTAAATTAACTATGAGTATCTAATTGATCGCATCGAAGCATGGAATACAACTCGTGCAACTTGGTTATTGTTATGGTTTTTGTATCAGTAATGAGCACTAAATCTAGCGACTGTTCAGCCCACCAGCAGTGACATTCTCAATGGTATTCAAACAGAGAATGAATCTTTTCACTAAAGATAAAAGCATCAATAACACAAATTGAATACATGTACATTAGTTGAATGATAAAAGTGAGAGACAGCTATTTGACGGAGCGTAAAGGCTTGAACACCTTGCTATGTAAGGCTTTGAATTAAAACACTTTGGATATTTATTGACCTTAGGGTTAGAAATGACACTTTTTTGGCTCATCAGAGGAGCAAGAACGAAGACCAATATTGGAGATTTTGACTCATTTTTTAAACAGTGAACCCATCGATGAGTGATTGTACTGTCGAGCGTAAACGGCGAAAAAAATGGACCTACTCAATTAGAGTCAGGTCCATTTTTGGATTTATTAATCAATCGCTTTGCAGCTAATAAGTTAGAGTGCGAACTTAAGGCTGACTAAAACGCTTTCACCATCTTGGTTAGGCACTTCAATAACACCGCTTTCTCATCTTCTTCGATGTCTTGTGTTAGTCCATTAACCAAATTCAAGTGAAGCTGGTTGTGGTGAACGTGTATCTTCTGCCCTTCATCAGTCAAAGCAACCACAATCGCACGACGATCTGTTGGGTGTTCATGGCGCTCAATCAATTCAGCTTTAACCAACTTTTCGATTTGAACGGTAAGCGTACCCGTGGTGATACCAAGCTTTTCAGCGAGCTCTTTCATTCTTAACGCGCCATGCATACCAAGCACTTCAATGGTGTGAACTTGAGCAAGGGAATAACCTGTCTCTTTGACAACAGACTGCTCCCACGAAGACATTTTATCGTAGAACTCAGTCAGTATTTGGTTAAGCTGTTCTATATTTCGCATGGTCGTTTGAATGCACTTCAAGAGTAAGATGATTAATCTTATCAAACTTGGCGAGCATTTGTTTATATTCAGAGACGGTTTTGTCACTGTTTGATTCAAGAGTAATCGCTGCTGAATAGTGATGTCCACTCACCTTCCACATATGGAAATCGGTTACCGACGCATAAGGCGTTAAGGTTTCGGTCACTGAGTCACGATAATCTTGGTCGATATTCTCATCCAGCAGGATTGGGCTGGTTTGTTTCATAAGGTTCATCGTCCACTTGGCAATCACGAATGCGCCAACCATTCCCATTGCTGCATCTAACCAGTTCCAACCGTAAAACTTACCAAATAGCAGCGCAACAATCGCAAGCAGAGACGTCAAAGTATCCGCCAACACATGCATGTAGGCTGCGCGTAGGTTGTGATCATGATGGTGTCCGTGATGCTCGCCATGTTTGTGACCATGGTCGCTATCATGATCATGACTATGTGAATGACCGTGATTCTTACTATGACTGTGGCCGTGTCCGTGATCATGATGGTGATCGCCAAGTAAAAACATACTCACCACGTTCACAGTTAAACCAATACAAGCAACGATGATCGCTTCATTGAACTGAATCGCTTGTGGGTTAAACAAACGATGCACCGATTCCACCAGCATCAACAATGCCACAATCCCCAATGCAATCGCGCTGGTGTAGCCCCCTAACACGCTGACTTTACCGGTACCGAAAGAGAAACGTTCGCTCTCGGCATGTTTCTTCGCATATCGGTATGCAAATAAGGTGATGCCAAATGCCGCAGCATGCGTCCCCATGTGCCAACCATCAGCAAGTAACGCCATAGAGCCGTAAATAGTACCGGCAACGATCTCGACAACCATGGTGATGATAGTTAACAAGAGAACGTAGAAAGTACGCTTTTCACCTTGGCTGTTATGTGAAGAAAAGTTGTGTTGGTGACGTGTTGGAAAACTCAAAATGGCGTCCTTAGCTGGTGTTTGTGGTTAGGGCTGTCTGTCATTAGGAAATGGTGCTTACAAATTCCCTTTGACTTTCAAGTAATTTGATAACCAAAGCAGTTGGTTGGAATTTAGTTTGATTATCAAACTTTGTCAACGGCGAATTTGGTTTTCGAAATGGGACGAAAATGAATAAGGCTCACTTAATCAAGAAATAAACTCTGGGGCAGGTCTCTGATTTTGAGTAAAACACTAGCCCTGATCACGGCTCCACTATTCCTCTAAGTAACTAGAATTCATACCCAGTAGTCCTCTGAGTTAATACAAAATTGGTATTTTCTTTCTAAACAAATAGAAACTAAAGAAAGGACATTACCTTGACTAAATTAACCAAAACCGTGTTAGCAATGAGCGCACTCAGCGTTGCTCAAGGCGTCGCTGCTGCAGACCAACCGAACATTCTTGCTATCTGGGCAGATGATCTTGGTTACTACAACACTAGCGCATACAACCGTGGAATGATGCGCTACGAAACGCCTAACATCGACCGTATTGCTAACGAGGGTGCTATTTTTACGGATATGTACGCACAACAATCTTGTACAGCTGGCCGTGCTTCGTTCGTGACAGGGCAACACCCATTCCGTACCGGCCTACTTACTATCGGTATGCCAGGTTCAGCACACGGTATTCCTGACTGGGCTCCTACCATTGGTGATGCTCTTAAAGAAGAAGGTTACGCGACCGCACAATTCGGTAAAAATCACTTAGGCGATCAAGACAAACACCTTCCTACAAACCATGGTTTTGATGAGTTCTTTGGTAACCTTTACCACTTAAACGCGGAAGAAGAGCCTGAAACTTACTTTTACCCTAAAGACCCAGAATTCAGAAAGAACTACGGGCCTCGTGGCGTTATCAAAGCAACCTCTGATGGCAAAATCGAAGATACAGGTCCACTGACTCGTGCTCGTATGGAAAACATCGATGAGGACTTTACCGAAGCGGCTATCACGTTCATGGAGAAATCTGTAAAAGAAGATAAGCCTTTCTTTATCTGGTACAACTCGACTCGCATGCACGTTTGGACTCGTCTGAACGAACATTACAGCGGCATTTCTGGTCAAGGTATCTACGCTGATGGTATGGCTCAATTAGACGACAACGTCGGCGCGTTGCTTGATACTCTTGAACGCTTAGAAGTCGCAGACAACACTATTGTTATCCTTTCTACCGATAACGGTGCAGAGAAGTTCACATGGCCTGACGGCGGTACATCTCCTTTCCACGGTGAAAAAGGCACAACTTACGAAGGCGGTATGCGCGTTCCACAAATCGTGAAATGGCCAGGTGTTATCAAACCTGGCTCTGCGGTTAACGCGCTAATGTCCCAAGAAGACTGGTTACCGACACTAGCTGCCGCTGCCGGCAATGACTCTATCGTTGAAGACCTTAAAGAAGGTGTTTCTCTAAATAATAAAGATTGGCGTGTTCACTTAGATGGCTCGAACTTTATGCCATATTTTGAAGGAAAGGCTGAAAAGTCACCCCGTGAAACTATCTTCTACTTCTCTGCAAACGGTGACTTCAATGCGCTTCGTTGGAACGATTGGAAAGCAAGCTTCGCTATGATGGAAGGCACAATGCAATCGGCTATCCGTCAAGCTCCTGCTTGGGCTTCAATTACAAACCTACGTATGGACCCGTTTGAAACCGCAGCGAAAGAATCTGGCATGTACACTCGTTGGATGGTAGATAACATGTGGCTATTCGTACCAATGTCTCAAGAAGTGATTAAGTTCATGGGCTCTCTAAACGATTACCCAATGCAACAAGGCCAAGGCTTCAGTGCTGCAGAGATCAATTACAACACGCTAAAAATGCAAAAGCTAATTCAGCAGATGCAAGCACAAAACGCGAAATAGCGGAGCAAGGGTTAAACAGCGGAGCAACAGCTAGATAACCCGGCTACCGACCATTAAAGATAACTGACTAATTAAAGCCCCACTGGGGCTTTTTTTGTGAGGCATCAACAATCTTTTTTCTAAACCATGAATGCGCCATATCTGCATTACGACTCTTGTGCCACACCAGATATTCAGTACCAAGATCCGATTCAAACGGTAAAGGCGACAGCTTAAAATCATCCAACAGGCCATACCTTTCAAGTATTGATTTCTGACTAATACAAAGCCAATCCGTCCCTCTTACCATATCAAGCATTTCAAATGGGCCAGGCGCCTTTCGTGCAACCTTTCTACTCTTCGCGTATTTGCTAGTTTTAGTTAATGGCGACTCTTTGGTGTCCCACATACTATGAAGAACATGCTTCTCTTCAAGGTATTCTTCCAACGTAATCTCGTTCCCTAATCTAGGGTGGTTTTTATCATAAGCAACCACCATAGGTTCGTTAGAGAGCTGAACACACTCCATTGCCGGATCGTTGATAGGCGTATGGACTATACACAAATCATATCGGTGTTGGCGAAGATCTAGAATGATGTCTGCAGTATAGTAAGGGTCAATATGAAGACCTATATCTGGCGTTTCCGCATAGAGGATATCGGATACACGCTTCATCAATGAATAAGTTGCACCACTAATACAAGCGACATTAAACGACCTTTCAATTTTTGTTGGGTCGAACTTTCGCTTACTCGGGAAAGTCGATTCAAAGGCATCGTAGGCCTGTTTTATCTGAGGGTAGATGTCATAACAAAAACTGCTCGGTCTATAGCCTTCCTTTGTTTTCACAAACAACGGATCATCATAGGTTTCTTTTAGTCGGTTAAGCGCCTTACTAATCGCGGGCTGAGTAACGCCAAAACGTTTCGCGGTATTCGAGATAGAGAGCTCTTCCATCATGACAACAAAATACGGGATCAGACTAAAATCTGTGTTTTTCATGTTCTATTTACCAAACTAGCGTACCAAATTAACTTTCATATCATTGAATTATACCGTATCAACCAAGCACTTCATTAGCGACCCTTTTATTTTGGGAAGTCACCTACGAATTATCATGCTAGAAAACGATGATTAACAGAACACAAAAAGCCCACACTTGGCAGGCTCAGGTAACTCAAAGTCAGTGATGGCGTTTATTTGCTTTGTAACAGAGTAATCTCATCATTCACCCAGCCTAATAACTGCTTGGTCGCTTTAGACAAGACTTGGTTCTGCCTCACGATATAACCAAGGCTTGTGCTTGAGAAGTTGGTTAATGGAGTCACTTTTGATTTCAAGTGCTGCTTAGTGAATATTGCAAACTCAGGAACAATCGCCACACCAAATCCCGCTTCCGCCCAATCGATTTGAGCGTCTACGCTCCCTACTTCCATCACCCTATAACTAGGTAGGTTCAAACTTGGTAAACCTTCATCAATGAAGTCACGGGTTCTCGTATCGTGGCCAAGTAGAATCAAGGTGAGTTCTTCGTCAGAGTCTTGGATATCAAACCCATCGCCTAACGCACACCATGAAAGCTCTTGAAGCTTAGTAAAATACAGTGACTCGTTGTGCTGTTCTTTAGCTATAACAAAACCAATATCCGCCTGAGCATTCTTAACTAGGCTCGATGCTTGAGATGACGTGGTATTCAACAACGTGAGATCGATACCCGGATACTGCGCTTTGAACTTCTGAAACGGGCGAATCAACAAGAATCGAGAAATGATGTCACTCACGGCGATGGTTAACGTCCCTATTTTGAGATCGTTAATCGCATTGAGATCGGCCTGACAAATCTGCAGTTCGAGTAACGTTCTTAGGCTTGTCTCTAATAGCCTTTCACCTGCTTGAGTCAATTGAAATGGGCTTCGTTCTATCAACTTAATGCGTGTTTGTTGTTCCAGTTGTTTTAGGTGCAAACTCACATTGGGTTGTGTCATGTGCAGTGCATTGGCCGCTTTCCCAAAATGCTTGTACTCCGCAAGCGTCACAAACGTCTTCAACAAATTAATATCGAGCATCATATCCCCTCTCTCGTGTTACTTACATCATTCCCTAAAGTAAAGAATGCCCCATCGTCATTCCCTACAGTGAGGAACGAACATGATAGGGAATCTCACTTGTGGTTTGAGATTCCTGATACCTCGTTCCTCGGTTCTGGAATGACGCCACGAAATCGAGTCGACGTTAGGTTCGTCACTTCCAGTCGTAAGGAACTGCAATCGCGTCACTCTCTACTACGATTTACACCCCACCCCGTCATTCCCTACAGTGAGAAACGAACGCGATAGGGAATCTCGTTTGTAGCTTAAGACTTTAAGGATATATGGAATCCTTATCAAGATAATAAAGATAATTAATTTCTCTTATCCACTTTGTAGGCCTAACATGATTTCTCAATCAGTTAGGAGAAAAATTATGCCATCTATCGTTGTTGTGGGCGCAAACTGGGGTGATGAAGGCAAAGGCCGCATCGTCGATTTTTTAGCAGACCAAGCTTCTGCTAGCATTCGTTTTCAAGGCGGAAACAATGCAGGCCATACCGTAGTAAACGACTTCGGTACATTCAAACTGCACCAACTACCTAGTGGTATTTTTAATTCTGATTGTACGGCGGTTCTGGGCCCAGGCATGGTGATCAGCCCTGCTGCGCTAACTCAAGAGATTGCAGAGGTTCAAGAAGCTGGCATCAAAGTTAAAATGGCGATCTCAGATCGTGCGACACTGTGCCTTCCTTTACACGCCCTTGAAGATACGCTTGAAGAAGAACGTTTAGGTGACGGCGCTTATGGTTCAACACGTCAAGGTATTGCGCCAGCGTACGGCGATCGCGTGATGAAGAAAGGCATTCTTGTCGGTTGGTTGAATCAACCTGAGATTTTAGAGCAACGCATTCAATTCCTGCTTGATTGGAAGATGCCTCAACTGAAGGCTCTATACCCTCAATGTGATTTCACTCAGACAGCTTCTGAAATGACAGAATGGCTACTTGAAGTAACTAAAGCGTGGCGCCCGTTCATCTGCAACGTAACTGAGCCGCTAAAAGCACTACAATCGCAAGACGCGAACCTACTGTTTGAAGCTCAGCTAGGTGCAGGTCGTGACCTTGTCTATGGTGAATACCCTTGGACAACGTCTTCGAATGTAACCGCAGCTTATGCAGGCATTGGTAGCGGTTTACCTGCCCTTCGCCCTGAGCGTATTATTGCCGTTGCTAAATCGTTCAGTTCGTCTGTGGGTACTGGCACGCTCGTTACAGCAATGGAAGAGCAAGACAGCTTCCGAGAAAGCTCTAACGAATACGGTGCAACAACAGGCCGCCCACGTGATATGGGTTACTTCGACGCGGTAGCAACTCGCAACGGTGTTGACCTGCAAGCCGCAACGGAAATCGCACTGACTAAGATTGATTGCCTGTCTGGTTTGTCTGAACTTAAGATCTGTACTGCTTACTCTGGTGAACACACTGAGAACCCGATTTGGCCACAAACGGCTGAGCTAAAACCTGTATATGAAGATATGGCAGGTTGGGATGAAGATATCACTGGCTGTCGCACGTTTGAGAGCCTTCCTCAAGCGGCACAAGATTACGTTACTCGTATCGAAGAGCTGATGGGTGTGCCAATCGTGATGGTATCGGTAGGTCCAGAGCGCGAGCAAATGATCATTCGAGGTTAGATCTCTATTCGAGTATTTCAGCTAAAGTGATTGTTTTAGCTGAAATACTCATTGATAAAATCAAATGTCATCAAATTTAAAGCGACTACACATTCTTCTTATAATTCTCAGCCTGCTCTAGCACGCCTTTGTAAACATCATCGTTGGCTACTGGTGGGAAGCCGAATTTGTGTAGCAGTAAGATTAAATCCACTTTCAACTTGGCTTTGATGTCATCGCGCCCTGCCCAGTCTGGATATTGGGCGACATTGTCTACTGTGGTTTTCATTTCCTTCGCCAGTTCGAGCATCTTGTCATCGTCGTAAGTGAAATCGTACTTCTTGCGCATGTGGTTCAAGATATCGAGGAACGCTTTCTCTTCTAGGTCGATACCTAGGTCTTCAAACGAGCCCATTTCTTTCACGATATCAAAGATAATGTCGGTCATTTCTTGAGAGAAGGTATCGAACTCCTCACCATTCAACACATCATTTTCACGACGTTCGTTGTATTGCTCCACCAGCGATTGGAAGCGCTTAGAGAAGTTCATCCCTTGTAACTGGTTAACCTTTTTAAAATCGCTTATCGCCTTCTCTAGTAGCTTTTGAAGCAACTGAATCTTGGTGTTAGGCAACTTAATCTTGTTGATGCGAGCTAGGTAATCTTCGTCAAAAATATCGATAGCTTCGGCGTGCTCATCACCAATGGTAAAGATCTCTTCTACCCCATCGGCACGAAGTGCTTCTGCTACTAACTCACGAACACGCTTATTCATTTGTGCCGTGTCTGGTGCATCACCTTTGGTTAGCTTAAAGATGATAGAGCGTACTGCGATATAGAAGTGAATTTGGTCACGCTCTTGCTGAGATAACAATTCACTACCACAGCAAACATCATAAGCCGCCTTCATACGACCGACTAAAGCCATGAATCGGGTTTCGCCTTTCTTGGTTTGAAGAATGTATTCTGCCGACTGATTAAGGCACTCTAACTGCTTACACGGCTCTCCTGTGTAATAACCTGACGTATCGAACTTGTGGAACATCTGTCTTAACAGATCGAGATGGTTCTTCACCTCAATAACGGAAAAGCGAATATCTTCAAAGTTAGTCTCATCAGCCTTTGAATACATCGCTAAGGCTTGATTCATTCGCGACTTGATACCAATGTAATCGACAACTAGCCCTTTCGCCTTGCCTTCAAACTTACGGTTAACACGTGAGATAGTTTGAATCAGGTTGTGTTTCTGCAACGGCTTATCGATGTAGATAATATCCAATTCAGGAACGTCAAAACCTGTTAGCCACATATCGACCACAATGGCTATTTTGAAATTCGACTTAGGACTCTTAAACTGCTGGTCGAGCGATTTTCGATATTCCTTTGTCCCTAGCAGGCTGTACTGATCAGGATCATCGTCTTTACCGCGCGTCATCACCATTTGCACCATCGCAAGTGGTTTTAACTCTTCTTTCTCTTTTTCTGTCAGCTCGACGCCATCAATTGATAGCTTTTCCTCGAACCATTCTGGCTTTAAGATTTTGACTTGCTTATAAAAATCAAACGCGATTTCACGACTCGCACAGACAAACATCGCCTTGCCCTTTATCGTGGAACCTTCTTTAACTCGCCCCTCATAATGTTCAACAAAGTCTTTCGCCAAAGCGTCAATACGGTCAGGGTCGCCAAGAATCGCGTTCATATTGGCAGAAGCTTTCTTGCTCTCTTCTATCTGATGTTCATTAGTGCCAGCTTCTGTACACGCTTGGTAGTATTTCTCTACCTCTTCAAGCTTGCTGTTATCAAGAATGACTTTAGCGGCTCGGCCTTCATAAACAATACGCACCGTAATTTCATCATTAACAGATTCTGTCATGGTGTAGCTGTCTACTGCATCACCGAATACATCAAGGGTGGCATCTATTGGTGTTCCAGTGAAACCAACGTAAGTCGCGCTTGGTAGAGAATCATGTAGATACTTAGCAAAACCGTATGTCTCTTTCACATCGACGGCTACACCATCTTGATATTTGATCACCACTTTCTTATCGAGGTTGACCTGTGAACGGTGCGCTTCATCAGAAATACAGATGATGTTTGTACGCTCTGAAAGCAATTCGATGTCTTCGGTGAACTTATGAATGGTAGTCAGGAACACACCACCACTCTTGATGCCTTGCAGCTTGTCTCTTAAATCTTGACGGCTTTTAACTGGCACCACCATCTCATCACCAATGTAATCAGACGCATTACAAAACTGTTTAGAAAGCTGGTCATCGAGATCGTTGCGGTCGGTAATAAGTACAATGGTCGGGCTTTCAAAATCGATGCTTTTCATCAGTAGGCGCGATAGAAATTGCATGGTAAAGCTCTTACCACACCCTGTTGCACCAAAGTAAGTACCGCCTTTACCACTACCGTATGGCTTACGTTCTTTGTCAATGTTGTAGTAAAGCTTACGCGCCGCGTAGTACTGCGGATAACGGCAACAGATTTTGATCTCTTTCTTCGAGGTGTCAGGGAAGAAGACAAAGTTCTTCACCACATCAAGTAATCTGGTTTGGTTAAACAACCCGGCAATCATGGTGTAGAGGGAGTTAATACCCTCTTTTTCGGTAGACTCGTTACCCGTTACTTTGCGCCACGCATAGAAAAACTCATACGGCGCAAACAGGTTACCCATTTTATTATTCACGCCATCACTGATGATACACATCGCGTTGTAGACGAACAGCTTAGGAATATCACGGCGATAACGAACGCAAATTTGCTTCCAAGCATCAAAAATGGTCGCGTCTTTCTCTCGCACGGCACTTTTGAATTCAAACACCACCAGCGGTAAGCCGTTCACATAAAGGATGCCATCAGGGATTCGAACTTGTTCATCGACACCCTCAATCTCTAACTGGTTTACGATCTTATAGATATTAGTGTCGGTCGCTTCTAATCGATTTGTTTCTAGGTACGTAACCTTACCTTCAGCAACTTCTCTATCAGAGTTGTCTGGCTTAGATTTATTCTCTAGCAACGGCACAAACATCAAGCGTAAGGCTTGTGCCAAATGTCTTGTATCGATTAACTCAATATAGAGGTCTTTCTTTGAGCGATCTTCACGCTTAAATAAAAAGCCATTGGTTAGCCATTGGCAGAAGGTTTTATTGCTATGGTACAAATCACTGGCAGGCAACGTTGAGATCATACGAACAATGGTGTCGATTTCGCTCTCGGTGATACCATCGCCTCGGTACTGCTTGGCAAGGTAGCGGCGTAAGTCATCTAAGATGAGTACTTGTTCTTTGTCTTCACGCGCTATTTGTTCACCCACTACGTGTGGGTAGCCTTGCTCACCCAATAGCTCAATAATGGCCTGTTCGAGTTTGGCTTCAGTAAATTTTAAGCTCATCGCCTTTTCCTACTGCTGTTTGACGTTGTTTGTTGTTTTCTAAATTGAGTTATTTAAATTTGTTTTGTAGTAACTCGGTTTCGGGCTTTGTTCCATTTTCTCAACACCGCAGATCTTGTCACCTCCGCTGAATCAGATATATTTTGAATAATATTTCTGAATTAAAGCGAACATATTACGCTTACGCTTGTACGTGGTAGCGAGTTGCGCCACCTGACTATAAAATGTCGCCAATTGAGTAGGATGCGATTTCAGCATATTCTCTAAACGTCGAAGTAACTCTAAAGCTTGATCGTAAGCCGTATTATTGGTCTGTTCGATATAAGATGAGACTGCTCGCAGATAATAATCCAGCGTATTTTCAGGTTTATCATCCACAATATGATCGGCAAGCGAAATAAGTCCTTGTATTGATATTTTATGTTCGGCAACCCATTCGCACGCTTTGTCTAATTGCTGGTTATCGATATAGAACAGAACCAAGGCATCCGTACGATCAGAAGCTTGATTATAGCGGTCTGGTTGTTGATAGGCATTGGCAAGTAGCAGTTCAGTGCGGGAGAAAAATTCAACATCATCAATTTGGTAATTGGCTTTAAACTTCGCTAACTGTTGATAATATTGAAAGCTTGGTGATTGTTCTAACAAACGGTTAGCTAATACCCATGCAGAATGGATTTCACCTAGTTCAACATAAAGACGGAATTGAGCTTGTTCGCACGCACGAAGTTCATAATCACTCGCCATTTTTTTCGCCTTAGCTAACCAAAACTCAGCTTCTAACGGCTCTTGCTCATCAATGAACATATCAACAACTTCAAGATAATCTCGACACGTTCGTGCTATTTTTTGTTTAATTCCCGCCACTTCACGCCAATCGGAGTTGTGTTTCATTAACGGAACTGCCCATGAGCGTAAGTTCCAGCTACTCTCATCTTGCGATGCTTGATCTATCGCTTGGCGGCATAAGGTTAGAAAGTGGGTGTTAGATTGCCAAATCGCTCCAAAACTCTCTTCAATCGAAGGAAATACGTCAAATTCGTAATGGGTCAAACGCTCAAACATCCACTGCGCTTTCTCTTGCTCACTCCAATTAAGCTTTGCCAGCGTCTTTGGCATGTGTTCGTTAATCATGCTTTCAATGCCATAACGATCGCCATTGGAGTCATCAATTTGCTCTAGCACCTTATTCAACCGTTCAACAAGGTAGTTGATTAATTTCCATTGATGATCGGCGTTAAGGCTTTCCATTGATTCAATGATCATGTTCAATTGAATTTCTGCTGAGTTGAAATAACCATGGCTTTCTCGCCAATCCCAGAGCTGTTCTCGCGGTAAGGCTTGGGTAACCAACTTTTTCAGCTCGCCATATACGGCTGGCTTTTCGCGTATTTCAATTTTTGTCAGCAGTGCATTCCATGTGTACTCATCTTCTTCTAGGTATTCGAGTAGCATCTCTACCATGGCCTCTTCACCAAGGCTTTGCAGGTGATTTTTTATGGTATCTCGTTCACTACTTTGGTTTAAAGCTTGGTCTTGTAGGCAAAGGGCAACCGCCACGCCGTGCTTGCACAACATTTGATATTGCGCCGCAGGGCAAGTACAAGTGCCAACCAGATCGCCAGTGAAATCGAGGCTCACTTGATAATTGAGGCTGCCTTTGACCTGTGCGGTCGCGGTGTTGCCAACAAGGTTAAGCTTGCGTACTGCACCACTGCGTGAAAGCAAGATGCCTTTTTGCAAAGTGCTTGTTTCACACAGTGTCGTCAATTCAGAAATGTCGATTTCACGAGTATTAGTTGCGTTCATTATATTATGGTTCCACCTACGCTTTGCTTTGTATATTTCGGATTCATCTAATTCCCACCTTCGTTATCTCAGAACCGAAGGACGAGGTATCTGAGATGGCGAAAGGTTACTCTGCAATTGCTATAGCTTGTTCTACTTGCAGGTTTTCTAAGTCGATTTCGCCGGAAAGCAATTTAGGAAGTAGCGTGTCACGGAGTGCTTCTAGGTTCTGATTTTCCATCTGATTCGACTTAATTTTATCGAACAGTGGTTTCACTAGAGTATCAAAGCTATCAAGGATCTCTTTCGATGGCACGATGACTGGCAGTGCTTTGATAATCCTAGAGTTAACAGCTTTTGCTATTGATGAAGTGCTCCCTAATGACTCAAAATTGAACTGCTTCATGTAAGAATACAAAAAGTTAGTTGATACACGAGCATCATCAGTCAATTTGTAATGAGCAATAGCTTCATTTGTGGTCATCTCACCATGAGTGATAGCTACACGTCCTACAGTCAGTTTAAAACTCAAAATCAATGTGTTATCGGGAATAACCTTGACGTTAAACTTATCTACAGCCTCTGGTGTCAGGTACTCTGATGAGTCCAGAGCATAAGTACCAGCGTTCCCCATATCCTTGATAGAAACCCAAGTGACATTACTCGGATTTTCAGAAAACCATTGAGGCTCCTTCCTAGGTGGAGTCTTACCAATGGCAACAGTCGCGACTTTTTGCGATTCCAACACTTCCCACCCCTCAGGAATCAAACCTAACTCAGACTCAACGAGCTTTTCTGGGAAAAGCGAGGCAACTTCTTTTGAAAGAAAAGGCGCATCCATCCCTTTTGGCTGTTCGCCATTCATTTTGGCTTTTACTGGGTCAAAATCGACAAGCCAAGATTTGAAAAGCGTTTGTGCCATTTGCTCTAGGGTTTGGTTTATTTGGTTGTTAAGAGTAATTTTCTGATCTAATGCTGCTCCAACAGATACTATTTGGTCTTGAACCTCTCTCCTAGGCCACTCAACTTGCAATGGATGGACATGATTGCGGTTAAGAGCAGGGTTTGCTGCACCTACATCCATTTTTTTTAATTCCGCAGACATACCTTTGAAAAAGTAGTACACAAACTGTGGATTATTCCCTTTGAAATCTTTAACCCATAGGGATGTGTCATGAGGCCAAAAGTCTTTCTCCACAAAAAACACTGTTCCTAGAGTACCTTTTCGACCGAGAACGACTCCGGGCGCTTCTACTTTAGACACATTGTGATAACTTGATATTCCTCCTGAAGAAACTACAGGCACATTACCCTCTTGCTGCTCCTTCTTGGTTATATCAAACCCTCTTTGAAGAGTAATCTGCTCACCAATTGTGGTTGAGAAAAAGTTACTCCCCATAACCCAACGCCTCCAAGTTACGGCGAATCGCTTTATCCAACTCTTGCGATCGATTCATTTGGTTGTATAAGGTTTGTGAAAGCTCGCTCATCTTGGTTTCAAACGGAATGCCGTCATCTTCCACATCAGCTGCGCCAACATAGCGGCCCGGAGTCAGTACAAAGTCATTGGCTTTAATGTCTGCAATGGTCGCTGATTTGCTAAAGCCTGCTTTGTCTTCGTACTTCTCTACTTTGCCATCACCACGTTCAATACGCGCTTTAAGTTCCGCTTCATCACAGCGCCAAGCATGGTAAGTGTCGGCAATTAGAGCGATGTCGTCTTTAGTCAGCTCTTTATTGGTGCGGCTAATCATGGTGCCCATTTCACGAGCATCAATGAACAGCGTCTCTCTTTGGCGGTTACGGAAACCTTTGGTTGTGTTCTCGGTTTTGTCTTTCGTGATAAACCAAATACACACTGGAATTTGCGTAGTAAAGAACAGCTGCCCCGGCAAAGCGATCATACATTCAACGCGATCGTTCTCGATAAGCTGCTGGCGGATCTCACCTTCACCGGAAGTATTTGAACTCATTGAGCCATTCGCCAATACAAAGCCTGCGGTGCCTGTTTCGCTTAGCTTAGAGAGCATGTGCAAAATCCAACCGTAGTTGGCGTTGCCTGTTGGTGGTGTACGATAGCCAGCAAAGCGCGCATCATCGGTTAGCTCTGCTTCATTACGCCAACCTTTAAGGTTAAACGGTGGGTTGGCCATGATGTAATCGGCTTTTAAGTCTTTATGCTGGTCAGCAAAAAAGGTATCGGCTGCACGCTCACCCAAATTGCCTGATAAGCCGCGAATGGCTAAGTTCATCTTCGCCAGTTTATAAGTGGTCGAGGTAAGCTCTTGACCATAGATAGCGATGTCTTTGGTGCGCCCTTCGTGCTCTTTAATGAACTTTAAAGACTGAACAAACATACCGCCGGAGCCACAAGCTGGATCGTAGATCTTACCTTGGAAGGGTTCTAGCATTTCAGCTAATAGTGTTACCACTGACTTAGGCGTATAGAACTCGCCACCACCTTTGCCTTCGGTTGCTGCAAACTTACCTAGAAAGTATTCGTAAACACGACCGACTAAGTCTTCTTCGCTCATGTCACATTCGTTAGCTAACGTATCGATGTTTTCAATACTGTCGATAAGTGACGCCAGCTTTTTCACTTCCAGACCTTGGCGCGAGAAGTAGTTATCTGGCAAAGCGTCTTTTAAGCTTGGGTTGTTTTTTTCGATAGTCGATAAAGCGGTATCAATGATGATAGCGATATCATCTTGCTTCGCTCGCGCTTTAACAAATGACCAACGCGCATCTTCTGGCAAAAAGAAGATGTTGTCTTGTTGGTAGAACTCTTTCATCTCAACAAAGGCTTCTTGCCCGTCGTCTATCATCTTCTGACGGCGTGCTTCAAACTTGTCGCTGATGAACTTTAAGAACACAAGACTTAATACCACGTGTTTGTATTCAGATGACTCAACACTGCCACGCAACTGATTAGCGGTATCCCAAAGGGTCTCTTCAAAGCCTTTGGTCGCTTTTTTAGCTTTTGAAGCGGGCTTAGCTTTTGAGGCGGGTTTCTTGTTAGCGGGTGCTTTTGCCATGTTGTTAATTACTCGAATAATGTAGGACTCTGCTTTCAAGCGCAGACTATTGAGGGCGATTATATATGAAATTGAATGAGTTGAATTGATAAAGCTCCGATTTTAGGCGCTTTTTACGTGCCTTAAGATAAGGAAATATCCAAATGATCGAGCATTTTAAAAAAGCCACAAAATTCGTTTAATCTTTATAAATAATTCAGTGGCTAGATTAGCAGCACTTAACAGTCTTGTAGGCACTCTGCATGAGCTTCACAACATTTGATTGATTACCCCAAGGTAAACATGCCTATCTCCGCACTTACAGGGGAGCTCAACATTTACGTGACTAAATTTGATGTAACCTTACGGCTATCTGATTTGCCATGATTGACTCTTGTGTTATCCCTTTTTCCAATTCAGATATTATGGACTCTAACTTAGGGGGGATAAGTTTTGAGACACGATCCCAGTTTTGGTATTGGTCTGCAAACAAGTCTGAACGACCATGTTTTTTGAGAGAACCCATAGATAAATTTGGTAGCAGCATATAAGTCGCTCCCGATGATAAAGCTAAAGAAATACCTTTAGGATCGCTGTCAAACCAAGCTATAAGCTCGACCTCTGGAAAAGCCAACGCAATTTCTTTTGATATTACTCCCGTGTCCTTGTCTCCTCGGTAAACAATAAGAGGATTAGAACCTATGTCGGTTTGTACTAATCTAAACTTAGAGAATGCTTCATAGTTTTCAACGACCACAACTTGGCTGTGCTCAATGCTCGTCAAATGACTTAGAGCTACCTCAATGTTCATGCCCTCTTGTAAGTCATATGATTTGCCATTTATGTTCGTGGACAAAATCCCATAAATTTTAATGACTTTGTCTTTGACAGGCCTTGAGCTTAGCTTCTCGTTTGGAAAGAACTGAGCCATATCCGTTCGAGAATCCGGGATAGAGTCAGTTAGAAGATCAAAGCCTGATTGCTCTTTGATCACCTTCCTAATTTGACGTATATCTCTAGGCGTCAGCTGCAAATTTTCTCCTCTGGCGCTCCCAACACTAAAGTCGCGATGAAAAGTATCAAACACGCCACTCAGCGCTACACTGGCACCTTCATTAACCTTCGCAGGAGAGAACAATTGCTTTAACCTATTTAAATCACTACCCGTTATATCATCAATAATTCTACTCACAGTTTCCTCGCTATAGACACATCTTCTAAGTGAAGGTTGCCGTAACCTATATTGCTACCTTTTGCTAAATAGGTATAAGACCCGATAGGCTCAACGGTAAAGCCTTTGCTATCTTCGGGAAGCATTGAACTATGGAAATTAAGCACGCTAAATAGCCACACGTCTTTAGCGCAAGTGAGCTGATCAAGGTCTTCCGGTAAGTCACTATTGATTTGCTCGTAATACTCCAAAGCGGAAATGCTGGTTTTTCCCTTACCAATAAAGGCTTCAGCAAAAAAGGTATCGCAATGTGAATCAATGTCCGCTTCAATCAGCTCTTGTATTTCAACATCAAGAGTCAATTCTCGGCGCTCAGCTTCTTCAACAACCGGAAGCTCTTCTTGTTCGGCGGGCTGTGCCGTAATTTTTTCAACAATATCGGCCAATTCCGGCTCTTGGTCCATATCATCAGGATTTGGGTGATGCGCAAATTGAATAGGTTCTGAAAGCCAAAACACCGGTATACCATGTTGCTTTGCTATCTCATCAGGCAAAATCAAATCGTCACTTGGTGTCCAGTGCGGCTCTTGATCAATAAACCGATCAAAGGCATTGATCAGGTCCTTATCGCGTTCGCGGTTACGATACTTCAGCATCAAAGCTCGAAGTTGAATTAGGATAGACCCGAGCTCTTGTTGGCAACTACGAATCGCACTGTGCATTTCAGAACAAAACAAGGTGTTGAGCTCGGAGTTATCTCCAGCCATTTCACTCAACAACTTAAAAGAGAAAGCTTTCATGCCAGTAACAAGCTTTTCAGCTTGCTCTATAGCAACTTGGTTCTCTTTTTGTTTCTGAGTGAGCGTATGGCCATAGCCAAAGTCATAACTGATACGGTTTCTTAAGCGACGACAAGACTCTTGCAAGTCCATTGTGATTTCATAAACGACACCCTCAAGGCTATTAAATCTATCCGCCTCTTGTTCTCTTTTGCCATTTAATTTAGCTTCCAGGTATTCTTGCGCTAAGCTCTGAATTTCTGGAATGCGCTCAGCATGTTGAGTCCCGAGAAATGAACTTGCCTCCGTTTCAAGGAAGTAGTTCATCAATGCTTCCATCTTAGGGTGCACGCGGTAGCCGCGGCTTGTCACGATAACAACACGGGCTTCTTTTAGTTTACGTAGGTCATTGGCGTTTTCATGAGTTTCACGTATCGTGCCATTTTCAAAAACATGCGTTAATGTGTCCTTTGCTTGGCTGATTAAGCGAAGCATGTGGTTAACACCACCATGTTTCCCATTGTTTTGAGGGCTCATCAAAAGTTGAACTCCCCTTGGTTCTCGTTTGCTTTGTTAACTGTCTCAACGATCTTTTCATGCGTATCGATGAAATCGAGCACCTCGTAAACAAAGTCTAATTTTCCCGTCATCACATAGAGTTGGCGCTCTTTGTTTACTAAATGAGCCACCCCTTCTTTAACCAGAAATTCAACAACCACATTTAGTTTATCAGCGGCACTGTCACGCACTTTTTTTCGACTCACTTTTGGAAGTCGATAAATACTATCGAGTTTCTCCATCAAGCTAGGAGACGATTGGATTTGCGCACTCAGCACAGGCACATTTAACTCATCACCACCAACCATCACTGCTTCAACTTGAGCAGCCTCACTGACTGTCGCCACGAACTTAACCACAGGTCGAATGATACCGTGTACATTACTCATCAACGCGGTCACCTGACGACGATTGTGGTCGTCGATATTTTTATAGGTGACATAATAAGCGCTGGTTCTGCTCGTACATTGGAGCTCGCGCCCCATAAGAGTCAACGCTTGATTGATTTCTCGGCGTGTACGATCCTCTTTAAGCGTCTTGTAAGCTTCACGATCCGTTGCTGGGCAGATAAAGCTACCACTAAGTAGAGATTCTAAGACTTGTGATACTGGCTTCATGCTTCTACTCCTGTGCTAGTTTCAGCGGCTTTAGCTAACGCAAGTTTGCTTACTTTAGGTTTGTTGAAAATGTTCTTGTAAGGCGTTAAGTGGTACAGGTACTTGAATAAATTGGCTGTACGGTTATTGCCATCTGGTTGAGCCGCAATAACATTGAAGTTGTGTGCCCCCATCATTTTAAGTAATTTAGCTTGGTTTTCTGCCGTCAGCTTACCAATCTCATCGGTTGGGTAAGTTATGGATAGTCGACTTGCTCCACGTTGTTGCGTCAGTAGTGCTAAATACAACATGGATTGAATGAGCAAGTTCGTACCATTACTGGCCAAATCACGCATATCTTTATCTGTTTTGGCCGTTTTACGTTGGTTGTTCTCGATGACTTCAAATTTGATGTCAAACAGCTCAGTAGGCTTTTTAACTTTCTCGGCACTAATATGGTATGTCAGTGTACTTAAAGCGTTGAAAAACTCTTTGGTTGGTAGCTCAGCAGATCCCGTTTTATCCCACTCTTCGTAAATCTCAGAGAAGTTAATAATATCTTGCCAACCTTGTAGTTTGGAAAGTGAACTCTCAACGTTAATGTCAATAGAACCAACCACCGAGAACGTGTTATTGAGCTTTACTTGTTCAGAGATATTACGACCAAGTTTTTTAATATCACGGTCGAAACCAAGTAGCCGATGCTTGAAGTCAACAAGCATACGCCCCATGTTGACCGCGCTTTCAATTGTTATGCTGGTCACCTGAGGAATAATGTCATTCATGATGATTTCTAGAATATCTATTCGCTTAGAGTCACTAGCAACAATATCCTCTGTAATGGTATTTCGACTGCTTTCATTCCAGAAGCGGTACAGCTCCCCGTCACCAAGATTAAGAGTGATAGTTTCCATCTGTTGTATATCTTTTTTGCGTAGCTTAGTAAGCCTCTCTAACTCCGGGAGTTTGCTCTCTACATCACTCAAGAGTGAATTTAAATCGCCATTATAATCGAGTGCTTCTTGGCTCCCTTCCTCTCCCTCGAACATCACATAGTTAGTTAGGCGAGAGATTGCACTGTCAGCTCGCTGTTTGTGGTTTCTCAAGATAGAGAGCTTCTCATCAAACTCTTTTTTGGTTCGATGAGCTTTGGCTCTCAACTCTTTCAGTTTAATTTCAAAAGATTTAATATCTTGATGCACCGTTTCAAGTTCTTTGACCTTAGTATTGCGATCGTCACGTCTCTTAGGATCATCCATTTCATAAACAGCAAGCCATGTCTCATATTCTTTGATTTTATGAGACTTCACTTTTAAGTTTTTGATCTCATTATCAAGAAATTCAATATCTTCTGTGTAGCGTTGATAGATTTCACCGCTAATACCTTGGTCACTCAACCGCTGTTCATATTCCGTTTTGATGCGCTGTTTGTTCTCGCCTAACGTCAGAGTACTTTTTTCCAGTAATTCATCTATAGCTCCGATCGTGAGATCAAGTGATGATTCAACATTGCTAATTTGAGTAAGCCTGTCGTTGTTTAGCTCTAATTTTGCTTCTTCAAAACGTTCAAGCGTCACTGAGATTTCCCTATCAATCAGGGCTATAGCTTTCTCAATCGATTTGATGTTTATATTAATTTTTTCGACTAAGCCCTCTTTTGCACGGGCAATCTCTATTTTCTTGTTTTTAAGGTTAACCTTAGTTTGTGATAGGTCACCCTCAGCGTTTCGCAGTTCATTGCGTAATCGTGATAACTCAAGCGTTGACTGCTTAACAGCAAAATCATTTTTCAAAATTTGCTTATTGAAATCAGCCTCTGCGTCTTCAAGCTCAACGATACGGTCCATCAAGTGAGCCTGCTCTTCCACATCAGCTTTGTTGGTGACACTACAATCTGCTAGGTTGCTCGTATCGATATATAAATCGTACATTGAACCTGAATCTTCAGTCATTGATGGTGTGAGTGTCGTGTCCATCAAAAGCTCATCGGTAAGAACACGACCAAGTGGAGAGCTTTGCCACCCCTGTCGATTAGCCTCCAGGAACGAGAACAAGGTTCCTGAATCTGGGTCTAATCGGTTACTGACTACTTTTAGCCTGGTTTCGGCATCGCGCATATTTCGACGAGTGGCCTCTAATCTTTCGAGTAGCTTTTCACGTTTAGTTTGTAAGTTGACTCCTTCCTTCTCACTCAAAGTTGTCGTGTGTTTTAACGTGTCTACTTGTTCTTGTAATCTGTCCTTCTCAGACTCCAACTGCTCTCTCTGCTCAATGAGAAGCTCATCAATATCTGGGTTCTTTAGTCGCTGCTTTTGAGTAGCGAGTTCAGCCCTATGCTCCATAAGAGCCTGAGATTTATCCGCTGTAAAAATCGTATGGGTTTGGGTCAGTTCCTTTAACTGTGGCTGATATACATCGTCTATCTTGTCTTTTTTAACCTTGCACTCTTTCTCGGCATCAAGTTTTTGCTCTGTTAGGTCAGACTTTTCTTTATTGAACTTACTAACAAGGCTTTGTTTGTCTTTCTCATACTTTGCTTTGGCATCATTTACCTTAGTTTCAAGATCGGAGTAACTTTGTCTTTGTTGTGCCACCCTGTCTTCCATTTCTGGCAATTGTTTTAGCTTAACGGACAGCTCTGGATAACCACTATTTTCGTATGTTATAAGCTTGCTGTGATGTACTTCGATCTCAGAGTTAATACTTGTGATAGAGCGTTGAAGAGCGCTCTTTTGAACCTCTTTGTCAAGCTTATCTTGATTAATTTCGCCAATCTGCTTGTCACTGTTTTCAAGAAAATCTGAGCGTTGTTGTTCGGTTTTCTTAAGAGAGCCATCAAGGCTTTCAGACGCATCACGAATGGTTATTAAGGCACTTGCGAGCTGAGTGGTTAGATAGGCAATCTGCTTATTGTTCGCAATAGCTTCAATGAACGCTTCTTTTTTGTCTAGGAACGCTGTTAGGCCGTTGTAGTCATCACACCATTGTTCAATTCTGTTTGCATCCACACCAAACTCTAATGTGCTATTCCCTTGCTCGAGGATATCCAGGAAAAGCGCCTTTGTGTCGGCCATATTGAATTCACCTTGAATCAACGCCGCTGTAATTTTTTCAATGTGACGAACATCATGACGACCAGAGCACAAAGAGTAGCTTAGGAACTGATTACTCAAATTCCCTGCATTAATATTTTGGATAATTTCGCGGTACTCTTTGACGCTAGTAATACGCGACTCGTATTCTAAGCCGTTAGCGTTCAGCTCCGCGGCCAGCTTTGTACAGCCGATAGCGTAAGGCTTGTCTTCGCTGTCTTGTTTAATGATCACTGACTGCTCAAACTGACCTTTAACGAAAAGGTAAACAATGCCACCTTTAGTACTAAGGTTTCGATAACAAATGACATGAGCAACTTGACCACGAGCAGTAATGTACTCGAAAACAATATAACTGTTGTTGTGTGGTAAATACCATTCTGCAAAGGGCTTATTGACATTCGATTTCCTGACGATCTGCGTGCCAGTCGCGCCATAAAAGAACGGAATGAGCCTTAAAAGTGATGTTTTGCCTTCTCCGTTACCGCCAGTGATCTGAGTGGGAGCGTCAAAAGAATACTCAGAAAACATCTTGTTTTTCTGATAAGAATTTATTGCGATAACTTTGGTCAATCCGGCATACATCATCGTATCTATCTCGAGTTATGTTGTTTTTCTTGACTGAAAATCAAACAGTTTGAATTTGTGGCCACTAAATCAGGTTACAGCTTTCAATACCATCGACTCTCTCACAGTAAAGATTCCTGACTTTTCCTGCCCTTCTCAATATCCATAATAAATATATGTACTTTTTTGCTACATGTATATACTGTATACATCAACATGTAACATTTATGAGCACGAGCATGAGCCAAGCAGATATCAAATGGGACCAACAGGTACGATTTCGACTAATTGAGATCATTGTTCTTTGGGAGGGCCGACTGACGACAAATCACCTATGTGATGCTTTTCACATAGGGCGGCAACAAGCTTCTAGGGATATCAACAAGTACATTAGCTTAACTGAGCAAGGTCAATTGATACTCGATAGGACAATTAAAGGCTACAGGCCAGCACACAACTTTAAGCCTTTGTTTACTCAAGGGACTGCTCATGAGTATCTACTTATGCTTCATCAGCAATATAACCAAGAAGAGACCTTTGAGTTCTTTAATTGGGGGGAAGCTCAATCGACCGTGTTGAACGTCCCAGAAAGGGCTATATCACCAAGCATTGTTCGAGGGTTAATCGCGGCAGCAAGAGCTAACCTGCGCGTCGATATTGATTATGTGTCACTCTCTACACCTGAGGTTCGAGGTCGAATTATCGCGCCTCACAGCTTGGTTTATGATGGGATCAGGTGGCATGTAAGAGCATATTGTGAAGAGAAAAATGAATTTCGAGATTTCGTTTTAAGTCGCTTTAGGAACGAGCCTGACTTAATGGATAAGTCACCAAAGATGCGAGAACATGATCATAACTGGAACCATCAAGTTAAGTTAACGATTACACCTAATCCTTACTTGTCTGAACAACAGCAAGTTGTTGTAGCAGACGACTACGGTATGAAAAGTAACAAGATGGAAATAGTAACTCGTGGAGCTTTAGTCAATTATTACTTGAGACGTATGGGCGTCATACAAGACCAAAAGCTGCTAAAAGAACAACCAGAAGCCTATCAATTGACAGCTCACTTTGACAAAAGTCTACCTAGATAAATCAAGGTTCATTCGAGACAGCCCGTTAAGATTGGAGATGTTCGAGATGGAACATCACCTGTCTGTGCTAGCAATTAGAACCCGACTTTTTGGTATCACTTTCAATAAGAACACACTAACTCACTCACCCTTCTCCCGGTCGCCCTCGCTGATGTCATAAAACCTGTCATTTTCTAAGCTAATGAGGACAAGCATACTAACCTCTATATAGACCCAAATGAGTATCTCAAATGGCTCTACAGGCCATGTTGATAAGTCATCCAATTTAGGGGGGGGGGCATTGACCATGATATCGATAGCGAATAAAACAAAGAGGTCGACCATGACACACAACTCAACAAAAATTGCACAAGCGCTTAAGGAGCTTTCTACAAGCTCCTCAAAAAAAATACAGAACGGTATTAAAATGCTGAAGGCAAACTATCGAGCCGAAGACAGGAAAATAACAGCTATTCAATTAGCTAAAGCAGCAGGGTACGAAAATTACATGACGGGTAATGAGCAGTACGGCAGCTTTGCTCATGAGCTAAGCCTTATCCTCCAGCACACACCCGAACAGCAAAAAAATGGAGTACCTATTTGGACATATACCATTTGTACAGCGGCTGATGAAACAAATATAAATGGTCACTTCACGTGGGTATTAAAAGATCAGGTGGCAGAAGCTCTAGAAGAGTTAAAATGGGTCACTCCTATCGCTCCAAACAACGTAATAACAGATTTAGAAATGATGCAGGCTCAGCTCGATACTTTGTCAGAAAAAGATAGAGAGATAACCATTCAAGCGCGTATCGGGCAAGGACTATTTAGATCTCGGCTCATTCATCATTGGACAAGTTGTTCGGTGACAGGATTCGATAACACAGATTTTCTTGTTGCATCCCACATCAAACCTTGGCGTGACTGCTCCGCATCCGAAGCGATAGATATGACAAATGGATTATTGCTTACCCCAAACTTAGATACTGCTTTTGATAAAGGCTACATATCTTTTGATCGTGATGGTCTGATTATGTTATCACCACAATTAACATCAAATGACGTCGAAAAACTGAATATTTCACCCACTATGAAGCTTCGTTGGTGCTTCCCCCAGCATGATCATTTTTTGCAGTATCATCGAAAACACATCTTTAGGAAAGACTCCTAATAGTGGTTAGTACTTTTTGAATCACCCTTATGACGGCCAATGCTCAAGCCATAACTAGCATTTAGTGAAATGCGCCGCAATTTATATCATTACACTTTCTTTCAAAGACAGGCCAAACAATAAATAGATATCTTAGAATTGGAAAAGTAGAACTATGGCTAGTAATAGAAAGATAACCAACAATCTGATCCGAGGTTTTTCACTGTTCTTTTTCGTTTCAGTGGTAGCTGTTTTATTTACTCTTTATATTAGTAGTTCCTATTCGACTGCAACAATAGAGGAGAAGTTATCCAGCATAACTGGACTGTGGAACCTCCTACTTGGGCTTCCAATTACAGCGGCAGGAGCAATCATTGCCATTATGCTGGCGCAAAAATCTATCGACATCAGTAAAACACAAGAGCACTTAGAAGAACAAAGTCTTCAACTCAACTCGAAGCTAGCAGAATACGAATTTAAACAAAGCCTGTCCTTGAAATGGGAAGAGTCCGTACACCATTACGTGGAGTTGAACGAAGGGATTCAAGCGTTAACCGATAGCTTGAGTAAGCTAAAATATTGGCACCAGAAACCTAAGAATCACTTATCCATATATGGAGCCGAGCTATCTTCTTCTACAACAAAAAATATTCAATTAGCATTCGATAATTATCAGACCGACGAAGCTTCGGCAGAGAAATTACAAACAAAGATAACAGTTGGCTTTAATTGCTTTGACTGCCCTTCTCTCTCAATATCCAACAACAAGCTAGTGTTCGACGAAGATAAAAACAAAGAGCTTGCATTTGAGCACAACAAGTCCTTCTATGAGGAAGTCGAAGAGCAAGTGATAACATCGCTGCATAAGGTAGAACTCGCACTCATAGCTATTAATAAATGTGGTTTTACTGCAGAGCTATGGAAAGAAAAATACCGTCAGCACTTGGCTAACAATAGTTTTATGCTCAACAATGCCCTCAAACATTATGACGCCTTGAATTGCCAGTTATCGAATTCTTCTGATCGTCTAAAGTTTAATAGCGAAGTTTATCAAACCCCATTAAAAGCACTCGAAAAGGTTAGAGAATACAAACGAAACCTACAAACGCCTTCTTACTCAATGAAGATTTTTCTCTTAACTTCAAACATTCACCCAGAAGCCAACTACCATAATAATTACTTATCTCTACTAGATTTTATCCCCATCAAGAAGAAAAATCGTACATCATCTCACTTTCCCTATCTGGCAGGGTAGTTGTCACTGTTAAAATTTAACCAGTTTGGGCGATAAAGAGTAATTGTGTCTCGTATCTCAGTAGAAAGAAAAGAAGCTATATTGAAGAAGCTGTTGCCTCCCTATTCAATGTCAGTTAAAGAAGTGTCGGAAGAGGAAGGAATTAGCACTGCGACCCTGTATCATTGGCGCAAGCAACTCAGACGTTCAGGAGCCGCAGTGCCAAATAGCAACACTTCATCAGAGCAGTGGTCTGCTCAAACTAAACTCGCCATCGTCGCTGAAACCTATTCTATGACTGAAAATGAACTCAGCCAATATTGTCGAGAGAAGGGCTTGTACCCTGAGCAAGTACAGACTTGGCGCAGCGAGTTTGTTCAAGGAGTCATGTCGAACAAAGAGAGTGAAGCACAAGCCAAAAAACAGGCTAAAGCTGACAAACTTGAAATCAAAGAGTTGAAGAAAGATTTACGACTCAAAGAAAAAGCGCTCGCTGAAACGGCCGCCCTCTTGGTACTAAGAAAAAAGCTGCGAGCCTTTTACGGGGAAGAGCCAGAGGACGACTAACCTCCACCGATGAAAGGCAGAGCATAGTGGCTCTTATCTTGGAGGCGAAGCAACGCGGATGCCGCTTAGAGCCAGCTTGCCATGAAGTTCAAATCGACTTGAGAACGTATCGTCGCTGGTATCAGCAAGGTGAAGTTCAAGCTGACAAAAGGCCGATATGCGTCAGACCTGAGCCTGCTAACAAGCTGTCGCAGGAAGAGCGAGATGCGATAATCGAGGTGTGTAACCGCCCTGAATTCGCAAGCTTACCTCCGACTCAAGTCGTCCCAACACTGCTTGATAAAGGTGAGTATATCGCCTCTGAGTCGAGTTACTATCGGGTGCTGACTGCACGAGGGCAACTTCACAAACGAGGTCGTCAGCGGAGTAGACAGAAGCAAGCGAAGCCAACAAGTTACACAGCTACGGACTCGAACCAAGTCTACACATGGGATATCACTTACTTACCTTCAAAGGTTCGAGGCCACCACTATTACCTGTATGTCATCGAGGACATCTACAGCCGAAAAGTCGTTGGTTATGAAGTGTATGAGCGTGAGTGCGGTGAGCTGGCGTCACAACTTCTGCAACGGACGTTGATGCGAGAGCAGTGCTTCAATCAAGCGCTGGTTCTTCACTCAGATAACGGTGCGCCTATGAAGTCGCTGACGTTCAAAGCTAAAATGGAAGAGTTAGGTATTACCTCATCGTATAGCCGCCCGAGAGTCAGTGATGATAACCCGTATGTCGAGTCATTGTTCCGCACGGTAAAGTACATACCAAGCTGGCCAACAAAGGGCTTTGAAACTCGACAGTAGTCGAAGTTGGGTTGAAGACTTCGTACGCTGGTACAACACCGAGCACAAGCACAGTAAGCTAAATTACGTCACGCCTTCAGAGCGTCACAATGGAAAAGATAAAGAGATCTTGAAGCAGCGTGCTGAGGTATTGCTCGCTGCAAAACGCCGAAAACCTGAGCGATGGCCTGGTGATATCAGGAACTGTGAGCCTGTCGGTGACGTTCACCTAAATCCAGAAAGAGAAGCTGCTTAATAAGTAAGCAAATGATGACAACTACCTTGAAAAACACCGCTTTTGCGGGTTGCCTGTTTCTGAAGATATCTGTACATCTTCAACACCTAGTCTATTTTGGGACGAGTTAGAAACAAACACTATAGTTCGAGTTGAACATTGGCACTCTACGGGGCTTTTTTTTTTCAAAGATATAGTACGAATGATGCCAAACGAAGATGATGTATTAAATTGGTCAAAACAACAATTTACGCTATCACCCCGCACTCAGGCTTGGATTAAGCAGGACTTATCTTTTGATATAAAAAACATTTTTCTTACCAATCAGGTTTTCGTACCCGTTCTACAAGATGAGCTTCTAGACGATATAGATTTAGGAAATGAGGAACATCAAATTGAACTCAACACCTCAGCTGAGGGGCTATTTTCACAATTTATAGCTTCTGCTGAATACGGTCGCTTCCTAACCGATTCATTTTCATCATATAGTTGTAAAAATATATCGTATAAAACTCATCAATATCGTAATCAATTAATGAAAAAGAGTTATGTCAAAAACTGGGAAGTTCGTCAGCCTAAGTCTACTGAAGACGAAATGATAATTGCTGGGTTTAAATCCCGTATTGATTTGATGTCAGAAGAAAAGAGCCAAGACAGTCCAAGCAGCCCTCCCAGTGGATTAAGGCACCGTCTTCGTAGCAATAGAAGAGTTGAAAAAGCGGTGTTTTTCAAGGTAGTTGTCATCATTTGCTTACTTATTAAGCAGCTTCTCTTTCTGGATTTAGGTGAACGTCACCAACAGGCGCACAGTTCCTGATATCACCAGACCACCGCTCAGGCTTTCGCTGTTTTGCAGCGAGCAATACCTCTACACGACGCTTCAAGATCTCTTTATCTTTTCCATTGTGACGCTCTGAAGGCGTGACGTAATTTAGCTGACTGTGCTTGTGCTCGGTGTTGTACCAGCGTACGAAGGCTTCAACCCAACTTCGGCTACTATCGATTGTTTCAAAGCCCTTTGTTGGCCAGCTTGGCATGTACTTTACCGTGCGGAACAATGACTCAACATACGGGTTATCATCACTGACTCTTGGGCGACTATACGATGAAGTAATACCTAACTCTTCCATTTTGGCTTTGAACGTCAACGACTTCATCGGCGCACCATTATCGGAGTGAAGAACCAGCGCTTGATTGAAGCACTGCTCTCGCATCAACGTTCGTTGCAGAAGTTGTGACGCCAGCTCACCGCATTCATGCTCATACACTTCATAACCAACAATTTTTCGACTGTAGATGTCCTCAATGACATACAGGTAATAATGTTGGCCTCGAACTTTTGAAGGTAAGTAAGTGATATCCCACGTATAGACTTGGTTCGAGTCCGTCGCTGTGTAACTGGTTGGCTTCGCTTGCTTCTGTCTGCTCCGCTGACGACCTCGTTTGTGAAGTTGCCCCTGCGTACTCAACACTCGGTAGTAGCTCGACTCAGAGGCGATATACTCACCTCTATCAAGCAGTGTCGGGACGATTTGAGTTGGAGGCAAGCTTGCGAACTCAGAGCGGTTACACACCTCGATTATCGCATCACGCTCTTCCTGCGACAGCTTGTTAGCAGGCTCAGGTCTGAGGCATATTGGCCTTTTGTCAGCTTGAACTTCACCTTGCTGATACCAGCGACGATACGTTCTCAAGTCGATTTGAACTTCATGGCAAGCTGGCTCTAAACGACATCCGCATTGCTTCGCTTCAAGGATAAGAGTCACTATGGTCTGCCTTTCATCGGTTGAGGTTAGTCGTCCTCTGGCTCTTCCCCGTAAAAGGCTCTCAGCTTTTTCTTAGTACCAAGAGAGCGGCCGTTTCAGCGAGTGCTTTTTCTTTGAGTCGTAAATCTTTCTTCAACTCTTTGATTTCAAGTTTGTCAGCTTTAGCCTGCTTCTTTGCTTCAGCTTCCTGCTCTTTACTCGACTTAAACCCTTGCATACAATCGCTGCGCCAGCTTTGATTTGCTCTGAAAAGACCTTTTCACGACAATATTGGCTGAGTTCACTTTCTGTCATTGAGTAGGTTTCAGCGACGATGGCGAGTTTAGTTTGAGCAGACCACTGCTCTGATGAAGTGTTGCTATTTGGCACTGCGGCTCCTGAACGTCTGAGTTGCTTGCGCCAATGATACAGGGTCGCAGTGCTAATTCCTTCCTCTTCCGACACTTCTTTAACTGACATTGAATATGGAGGCAACAGCTTCTTCAATATAGCTTCTTTTCTTTCTACTGAGATACGAGACACAATTACTCTTTATCGCCCAAACTGGTTAAATTTTAACAGTGACAACTACCCTGCCAGATAGGGCTAATGCCGCTATCCAAATTGGTATCAAGTACAGCCGTCCAAAGTCCTTAGAACAACAATCTATGCATTCTTTAGAAACCAGCCGTAGGTTCTTATCTCGTAGTGTGGTTTCCCTAGCGCTTCACATTCGAGGAACGATTTTGGGCTACGGCATAGCAAACCCTAGAGGTGAAAAAGGTTTAAAAGCATCGGTTCAAACTGTACTAGATGGAGATACATCAATACCAGCAAATGTTGTATCCGTTCTGTCCATGTTGTGGGAGCAATATAAAGAACTGAAAGCAAAACTCATCGCGTTCGAAAAAGAGAAAAATGCTTTAACCCGTCAGATAGAACCATGCCAACGATTAATGGAAATTGAAGGGGTTGGTGAAACAACAGCTGCGATGCTTTATACAACTCTTGGTGATGGAAAGCAGTTCAAGAATGGAAGGCAAGCTTCAGCGTTTGTTGGTCTTACGCCCAAACAACACAGCTCAGGTGCTAAGGTCTTTATGGTTGGGATCGATAAATGCGGTGGTGTGAAAGAGCTACGCTCTCTTCTCTATCTTGGTGCAATGTCTTATGTTGGACGACTACCCGAAAAACCGAAGACTCAAAAGGATGCTTGGTTGAGGAGTATCATAGATCGTATCGGATTCAAGAAGGCCTGCATTGCACTAGCTAACAAAGTGGTACGGACTGCATGGGCAATGTTACGGTATGAGTCTGAATATAAACCTGTTTTACTCACTAATTAATTATTAATAAACTCTTAAATTTTACAAAATGATGATGCATAAAAGGTAAGACCAACCTACTGAAAACCTGGCCATTCTGTCATGCTAAGCAAGCTGCTAACTCGATAAGGACAGTAGGTGCGCAAAACATCAAAGGCTAGAAGGTAGCGCCTTCAATTAGAAGCCGAATATACGACCGCATCTTAACTTTTATTGCCAAAATCACTTTGTAAATACGTGGATTCCATATACAAAATGGGGCAGCAATTGGTTAGAGTAAATGATCTAAATTGGTTTTGGAGAAACGATTTAGATAAATAGCTCTAAATCGTTTCTAAAAGATGAGAAAAAGTAACTTGAAAACTCAGATGCTACTACCATCGTCCATCTAGCGAGCGCAAAATAACGACCTGTTTAGATCAAAGCATTGAACTTTCTTGCTGCTGTTTCTTTTTCTCCTCTTGTTCACTCTGGACATTAAAAGCTTTTCATAGACTGAACCTTAAGCATTAAGACCAGCATAAATCCCGTCTAACGTGATGTTTTTCTTTGACTTCCTCTGGGCGGACTTTTGTGCGTTCTTAAATATATAGCTAGAGGCCCATTCCAGTTTATTACCTATTTCTGACCATGCCTTGTGGCTGATACATTCAAATATGGGCAACAGCCACACATCCACATTTTTTGCCGCCTTAAACAGCGAGACCGATGGCATTATCTGAAGCGCAGTACTGCGCCTGATGATCAGCGAGAGTAAACTGGCCCAGATAAGCCCATCAACGATGGCCTTTTGTGCGGTGACAAATCGTTGCCAGTTTGTGTGAGATTTTAATTCTTTAAAAAGCAACTCCACCTGCCATCGACAGCGGTAGATCGCCATTATGTCATCAGCAGTATAGGTACCTGAAGGCAAGTTAGTTAACCAAATACAGAATCGCTTTTCTTCGGCAAACCAACGTCTTACCACTCTAAATTCTTGCTTACCACTACGAACTTTAAGGTCGAGTACCTGTGAGCGATTAGTACCTCGAGTGATGTCTTTGAGCTTCTTTCCTTCTAGTTTAGATAAATGCCGGCCCTGACCGTTTCTCGCTTCTATAACATGAGGATTCAGGGACTTTGCTCCTCGAAAATATAGAAACCACCATACAGTTCAAGCTCAGTAAAGAATTGGAAGTCAGGGTACCCTGCGTCAGCCAACAACAATTTGTTACTCATTGTTTTGGGGCGGGCAAAAGTCTCTTTCTGATGCTGTATCAGCGCTGATGCTCATTGCGACTGGAGAAAAGCTTTTTAAAGACATTGTCATATGGCATTCAACTGCGGCTGGATTGCGTTTAAATCGGCTCGGGTAAACGTTCGAAAGGTCACGATGAATGTGGAAAGAGCTACCATCTTGAAGCAGCACATCATCAAAGGTGGCGAGTTTATCTGGTAGGTTGGCACTCTGCTGGCGAGCAAACTGAGCTATCGCTCGCATGGCCAATTGGCGCATGAATATCGGAAATTCTTCTTTTCTTAACTGGTTATGGTAGGGCTTATAAGCCACAGTATTTTTAGCGCTTAAGCACATCCCATTGAATTGCCTTAGTAAATCGGCAATAGATGAGCAGTTTCCTTTGCTCAAAGCGGCCACTAGGCTTACTACTAGCTGGTCGGGTAAGATAGCCCGACATCGCTTCATAAGTCCTGTACTTTTCGCCATTTTTTGAAGGCTATCAGCATTAAAGAATTGCTTAAACTGCTTTTGTAGGGAGATAATCGTCATCGGCTTCACGGTTGATATGGGTGGTTTGTTTGGCGACGATTATCTGATCATAAATGAAGCCTTTTTTCTATCTAAATAAATAGCTTAGAGCTTAAGATCCTGTCTATGAAAAGCTTTTAAAAGGTCTGAGTGGATATAATTCATAGATAGCTGAAAGTTCATATGTGGAGCTTCCAATGTAATCTCAGTCTCACCATCTTTGTATGTCGCAGATTTATTCCCAACGAAAGGGATTTTTTGGTTTACTAGTTGATATTTTTTTCCAAGAGTGCCATTCAAATAATCAAACTTATTTTTTGGTAATTCAGTTAAAACCGCAATCAGTTTGTTGGAGCGACTAAAGATCACCGTCACATCATTGATGCCTTCGAATTGTATTTGATTTCGAGGGATCTGATACATATCACCTTGACTATACTTATTGGTACCTTGGTGGGATACATTGTATTTGCTTTTAAGTTGTTCAACAGTAGTTTCACCAATCGTTAGCCCAAATACAGTAGGGTTTGCGAATACTGATTGGCATACAAAGAATAGTGTAAAGATTAATTTCTTCATTTTTAATTCCATTTTAGTAAAGGTGAGTATTGTTTAAGTAACCAATGGTGTGGTTTTTAGGGATATATACCTCTGTCCATTTACTTCCAGAGGACAACACATAAACACGCTGGCCTTGTGGCAATACCAGCAGTTCTTTACTGTCAAAATTACCTTCTTTATAAACTGAAGCTTTTTTGATCTGAACGGTTTTGGTTCTAAGTTTATTCAATATTTCATTTAAATTTGATTGCGCTTTTTTATAATTTTTTTGTGCTGATTTTGCATACCAAAAAGTAGCTAATTGATTACTTTTCCTTACACCTTTACCGCTTTCATATCTTATACCTAAGTTATTCTGAGCAACTTCATCATCTTGCCTAGCTGCTTTTTCGTACCACTTAAATGCTTGATAATCATCCTTTTCTACCCCATTACCCTCTGCATACATAACACCTAGGTTGTTCTGAGCTGCAACTGAACCTTGTTCGGCTGCTTTCTGATACCATTTAAATGCCTTTCTTGAGTTTGCCGTAACCCCTTCACCCTGACTTAGCATCCAACCTAGCCTAAACTCAGCGTCAACAACCCCTGCATTTGCAGCTTTTTCAAACCAATTGTAGGCTTGTGTATAGCTCTTCTCTTTACCATAACCATAATAGTAATGATTTCCAATGAAGTAGTCAGACCAAGAATAATTTTGTTTGCTTGTTTTTGAGAAATATTCGAAAGACTTTTTGTAGTCTTGTTTTATACCATCACCGTAGTAGTACATATGTGCTAAAAAATAGAGCGCAGACTTCGCATGTGGCGCAGCTTCGGTTAGAAGGGAAAATGCTTTACCCGTATCCTTTTCGGTTCCTATACCATACAAGTAATATCTACCTAGTTGCGCTTGACCACCCCAATTGGTTTTAGCGGATTCATTCATCCAATAAAAAGCTTTCTTTTTGTCTATGCGTACTCCCTTTCCTTCTTCATAGATCCAAGATAGGTTTCTTGCTGATGAACCATTCCCCAACTCAGCGGACTTGGTGTACCAGTAGACAGCTTTTTCATAATCTTGAGAAACACCATACCCATTGTCAAAAGCTAAACCTATATAAAAAGAACAACTGTTATAGCTATCAACACATCGTTTATACCATTTTAAGGACTTATCATAATCTTTAGTTGACCAATAATGTTCACCTAGGTTTTTGATTGATTTAGCGTCATCATTTTCAGCTTTTAACCACAATGGGAACAGTTTGTTATTCAGCTCTAGAACTTTGGATGCTCGATCTAATTCGCTATCTGATGCTTTAGTTAAGTATGTTTGTGCATCTTGATATTTTTCTTCTTCAAGCGCATACATACCATAATCATATTGAGCATCTACCAAACCAGAATCTGCCGCTTTTTTAAGCCAATCAATATCTTTATCTGATGGACGATTCGTTGAAGTATAGAGACGATACATTGAACGATTATCGCCTTCTAAAGCCAATTTTTGCCAAGATTCTCTTGCTTTAGCATAATCACCATCTTGGTAGGCTTCTTCTGCCGATTCATATGTAGCTGCACAACCTGACAACATCAACGTGACTATAACACTAGCCAACCACTTGCGTTTTAACATTATCTTTTTCCTTAAAGCGTTGTAATAATTTGTAAATATCATCACATATGCTACAAAGGTCAACTTTATCTTTCAATCAGTTGCAAGTGTAAAATCGTCAGTTATCACTAAATTTAGTTTTACATGTTGAATATAATTGCAGCAAAAATGGTTTCCTTTTGAACTAGTAGGCGTAGTAAGCGTGCTGACAAAGAGAGTGACTACTGAAAATAACTTTTACTAAGGAAAATTTACTTAAAGTAAAGGTGGTTAAGTTTTCACTCTAGCTTGAAAAGGGGCACTTTTGAGCTAGATTGTGCCATAGGTAAAGTGTGCCATAGGTAAAGCTTCAGAACGATGGATCCCATGGACAGACACGAGTTAAGCCTTGCTGTTATAAATCAACAAGGCTCAACCTTTCAAGAGTAAACTAACTCAACCTTCCTCCTTTTAATCTTTTTGTTGACGAAGTATTTATGTACGGTCACCTATCATCGACTTTTTTTAAAATAATAATAACTTCAATATCTTAAACGCTCCGCAAACTAACAGATTAGCTATTATTTTCTATTACTTTTTGAAGAAGATCACACAACCAAATAGTCAACCAAGTGCTTATGAGCTAGATTTGATATTAAATACATCATCGATGGCGTTCGCTCTCAATGCAAAATAAATATAAAGCCAAATTTTATGGAGAAGAACAGTCAATGGCTCGATATATCTCTGACATAGTCGAACACGACTTATTGACTGCTGAAGAAGAATTTTTCCTGTTTGAAAAATATAAAACAGGATGTCGTTCTGCTAGGGATAGGCTCATAATTTGCAACCTCAAACTTGTCGTAAAAACGGCTCGATCCTATTCGCAGAGACTTTGTGTCTCACTTAATCTTTTAGACTTAATCAATGAGGGCAACATCGGCTTGATGAAAGCCATCGACAAATTCGATCATACTTCTGGTGATCGCCTTTCAACTTACGCTACATGGTGGATAAAAGAATCTATCGAATCGTCATTGTTTAATGTGAGCCGAACTGTTCGCATACCTGTCTACAAGTTAAGACTTGCTTACAGAATCTCTCGCATTATGCGCAACAAACATGAGAAGAAATTCATTAGTTTATGTACGGTTCAGAGCATTGCTGATGAGCTGAAGGTTTCTATCTCAGATATTCATGAAGCCATATACATCGTTGGAATAGGATTCGATAGTACAGCTAACGCAGAACCACAACCCCGTTCCATTAAAGAAATGCACTCTGAGTCTATCGTTTGCCCACTTGATTCTCTGTGCAAAACCGAGCTTGAGAGTGACGTAAGAAAACTTATTGAAAACTTGCCAGAGCGAGAGCGTATAGCGGTATCAACTCGTTTCTCAGTCACATCCAGCTCCGACTCTATGGTTAATTTCAAAGATGTAGGGGATGAACTAGGAGTATGTTTTGAACGAGCACGCCAGATCAATAAGCTAGGTATTGAGCGGTTAAGGTTGAGATTAAGGGAGAGAGGGTGGGATCTCTTAACTACCGAAGATTGAAACATTAGCGTGGCTGATTGTACTCTACCGAGTCAAGCTCTAAATGATCAAGGAAAAGGTCGAAGAACTGTATTTTAAATTGTGATAGCTGTTATTAGAGAGACTGAGACTCATTGAATTAGCTTTTTACTCGATGTCTCGCTTGTTATGTTTATTTAGTTCATTTAAGTCGTTTGCTCTCATTCGTAGATATTTAAATGTCAAATAGCCACCAAGAGCAATAGATATAACTAGTAGAGATGATAATACGATTGTCACTTCTGAGTTCATATAGTTGGTTCCAATAATGTACCTCTAATTACTATAGAGGGTATCATACAGTTTGTCGCGATTTTGCCCCTGCCTGTGAAGATAAAGTGACTAAATGGTTGATATGATACATAGCAATTGTTCACAACTAACAGCCCATAAGGATAGATAACTTTTAGTAGGGAAAATGTCCGCATCCTAAACAATGTAGAGTATTCAATCTAAGTGATTTTGGGGCAGAAATGAGTTTGGCAACCTCTCCATTGGTCGATTCTAATCAGAAAAAAACACAACTCCCACAAAGAGCTACGTTTTCTTTCAGTTTACACTCACAATCTTAGATATTAACCATTAAAATTTAGCGTTACACTTTCAGGGAAACATAACATCGTATTTTCCCCAAAACTATCTGATTGATTCATCTCACCTCGCCAATAAAAGCCAATTTATAGGCTATCGCCAACCAACTTAAACGCCTCTTCAGTTTTATGCCCATCAAGGATCAAGTTGATGATGTCGTCTCTATGTTGGGAAGTAGCTGCTGGAAGACTTGCTTTGTTGGCTTTAAAAAAGGTTCATCGCGGCTTTCCGGGGAAAGCCGCTTTTATCTTCATAAAAAAGTAATCCGTATCTCGGTACCCATAGCCCATTCTTTTAATTAACTTAATCTTGTTATTAACCCCTTCCAAGGTGCATGTATTTAAGTGATATAAAGCCGAAGACACTATCCCATGAAGGTACGGTTTCAGTTTTCTAGCAAAGTTTATTAGTGGCTTTACTCCGCTTTCATGAACTTGTTGCCACCATATTTCCCAAAGGTCTTGGGCTTGTTTTTCCGATTCGCAGTACCAGAGTTCCTTGAGCTGAGCACCAAGTAAATGGGTCACCATTAAGTCACGGTTAACCGCAAGTATTTCATCCAGATAGCTTTGCTGCTTGGTATTTAAATTCTCTCTATTTTTCAGTAGTACCCAGCGTGAGCGCTTGACCCAACGCCGTGCACTTTTGTCATCTTTAAGTTGGTTAGCTTGATCTACTCGAACTCTATCCATAACCTCTCGACCAAACTTAGCGACGACATGAAAGAGATCATAGACGATACGGGCATTTGGACAATGAGCTTGAACCTCTAGATCAAAAGCGGTGTTCATATCCATTGCCACAACTTCGATATTTTGAGCATGCTCTCCAAGCATCTCAAAGAAGGGGCGTATGTCTTTACGACTTCTACCTAGACCAATCCAAAGTACTTGATGCGTTTGTGCATCTGCGATAACAGTGGCGTAACGATGGCCCTTGAATATGGCAAACTCATCCATGACCAGTTGACGCAAACGCCCCCAAGGAACCTCAGGTACGACACGCTTGAGACGTTGCTTGTCTATTTCTTTGATGGTGTGCCAGTGCACTCCAGTAAGCTCTGAAATGTGTTTGATGGGTAGCAATGGTAATAGATTACCAATGTAATCAATCAGCTGCGTATTTCGGTGATTGCGATCGCTCGTTTCGGTTTATTCCGATCACCTGATCCTACCGTTTTTCCCTCTTCTTATTTTTACTCTAAGTGATCGGATTGCGCCAGTTTTCTCATTGACTCACCTCCCAGTTCTATTCTATGACTATTGTGTACTAGCCGATCCATTAGCGCGTCCGCGACGGTGGCGTTGCCGATCATGTTGTACCACTCCCTTACAGGTAACTGGCTGATGACGATTGTGCTGCTGTTTTGATAACGCTCTTCCAGCACTTCTAATAAGTGACCCGCATGCTCTTGAGTGAGTTTTTCCATCCCCCAGTCGTCGAGGATCAGTAAGGCTTTCTTAGCCAGCGATTGGAGTTGCTTTTGATAGCTACCATCCAGACGACCAGCGGTCAGGTCGTCAAGCAAGCGAGTTAATCGGTAGTACTTAACCGTTTGTTGTTGGTCACAGGCGCTGGTTGCCAGTGCGCAGGCAAGATACGTTTTGCCTGCGCCTGTTGGGCCTGTAACCAAGATGTTCTGGTGTTTGTATAGATAACTGCCCGTCAGAAGTTCGCTCATCTGTTTACGATTGAGGTTTCGTCCCTCCTTATAGATAAGTTGGCTCGGCTGCGCATCTACTCTCAGCTTGGCTTGTCGTTTTAAGCGTTGGATTTTGCTCTGATTGCGATTCAAGATCTCGCTTTCCAGAAGTAGGCTTAGCCTTTCCTCGAAGTCCAGTTCTGCGTAGGTGGTCAGTTGCTCTTGCTGCTGCTCTAATGCTTTCGCTGCATGGCTCAAGCGTAGGGTTTTGAGTTGGTCGTTCAGTGCATTCATATCCTTTCTCCTAGTGATAACTGTTCGGGCCACGAACATTGCTATGAACAAGATTTGGCGTACTCGTGTTGTCTTTACTCAGTTGTCCTTCACGATTGTTTTCAACAAATTGCTGATGAAGGTGTAATTGGATTTTGTCAGCATCAGCGCATCTTTACAGGCTTGCTCTAGGCGCGATTCGCCATAGGTTTTACTGAGGCTGAGCAAGCCAAGGCAGGAACGATAAGACTGCTCTGGATGAGGCTTGGAGTTCAGCATCTTATTGACGACTTCTCGTGTGGCTGGGCCGATATTGGCTCCCCAGCTAAGCAAGCGCCCTGGCGACCACTTCTGATGTTGATGGTTGCTTGGCATGTGCTCTGGTTGGGTGCTGTTTCCTCGCTCTCTTTGGCTACGTGGATGCTGGGCCACCAAGTTACCTTGATGGTAGATCTGCACCAGGCGATTAGAGGCTTCCAACTCGACATGGTGACCAACAAGTTGATGGGGAACCGAGTAGTAATGACGGCGATATTCGATGTGATAGTCAGGGCCAACTTTGGCTCGTTTAGTTTCGGTATACAGGTAACGCTGCCTAGGCAGTGGCTTTAATGCAGGTTTGTCGAGTTTATCGAACAGCGCTTGGCGGCTGGCGCCATACTGTTTCATCTCACGCTGATTTAACTCATTCATGAGTTCACGGATGGCGAGATTCAACTCTTTAAAAGTGTGGAAGGCTTGGTGTCGCAACCGCATCATGATCCAGCGTTCTACTAGGAGCACGGCATTCTCTGCCTTGGCTTTGTCTTTCGGTTTGTAGGGGCGAGCAGGCATCACGGCTGTTTGATAGTGATTAGCCAGCTTTTGATAGCTGTCGTTCAGTCTCGGCTCATAACGATTGGCTTTGGTGACTGCGCTGCGTAGGTTATCGGGAACTAAGAGTTGTGGTACGCCACCGAAGTGTTCGAACGCATTCGCATGCGCCTCTAACCAGTAGGGCTTCCCTTGGCTGGGAAGGCTTCAACATAAGTAATTGGACGCGCCTAAAGTCGCGACGAACACCTCCGCTTCGCGCACTTCGCCTGTGTCAGGGTTGACCACCTGAAGCCGAGGCCCACAGTAATCGATAAACAGTTTATCACCTGCAACATGAAGCTGGCGCATGCTGCGTTTTTGGGTTTTGAACCAACGAGTGAAGTGCTCGCAGAACTGAGTGTAAGCGTAAGCTTGCTCTTGATATTGCTCATGATACTCCTGCCAGAGCAGCATCTTTGTCATACCTTTACGCCTGAGTTCGACTGCGTATTGAGTGAAGTCTGGCATAACTTTATCTCGACTGACTTTCTTGCCGTGATACAGCGCCTGTGTGAGATCTGCATCGCTGCAACTGTCGGGTAGAGGCCAACCAAGTTGGCTTTGTTTAAAGCGAGTAAGGAGTTCTGATACGGTGGACGGGCCGAGTTTAAGGCAAGAAGCGATACCACGATTTGAGAGACCGCAGTCGTATTTAAGGCGTAATACCTCTTTGATTTTGTTCATTGGAGTTCTCTTTTTGGCCATTGTCGCTTCCTTTCCTTCTTGTTTAAGAAGTAAAGAATAGCGAGCTATTGATTTAAAAGAGAAAAAGGAAGGATTTCGGCCATTACGATCGCGGTTTTCGCTATTCCGATCACCGATTTCGGAGTTTGACTAAAAGTGATCGGATAATCGCGGAATCAGTGATCGGTTTAAACCGAAATGGGTGATCGGATAATCCCGAAATGACTGATCGGAATGCTCCGAAATATGCAATCAGCCGATTAGTGAGGCGAGAATATGGCTTAACCCAAGAAATAGATTCAGTCTTGATACCACAATTTGAACACTTGATGCGCCGAGTCTGGACGAGTAACTCAACGGGTATGCCTAGCATCATCGCATCTTTAAGCGTTCTCCATTGAGTGTCATGGATCGAGTCAGAAGCTTGGCCACAAGAGCAGTATGCCGCGGTATCAGGAATTAAGGTGATAGAGATTAATGAGTCAGTTTTATAAGACTTTACGATCTGAAAGCCTTCCCAGAATGATGATAGGAAAGTATTATTCGGCATGAAAACGGTAGTTTGTGAAAGGTTGTGTTTGGCGATGTAACCTTACCACTAACTACCGTTTTTGTTTTCAGTTCCCGCTAATCTGCAAAGAACCAACTTAAATCCTATAGAGCGGCTTTGGAAAGTAATGAATGAGCATGTGAGGAACAATGTCTATTTTCCCTCCAAAACAGCATTCACCTCTGCTATCAAAAAATTTTTCGATGTGACGTTACCAGAAGTTGCAGGCTCACTTGTATCCAGAATTACAGATAATTTTCAGGTACTGATACCTGCATCTTCAAGTTGAAAGGGTATATTATGCATTTAACATGAAATTGGGTCTAAACATCAAGTGTAAAAACGTGCAAGCACACATTGCCGCCTATGAGACGCTCGTTATCATTCTTAGCTACCCATCAATATACCAATCAATCAATCAATAACTTAGAACCAACTTCTCGTCAAATTCGTGCTCAACCATAGTTAAAAACCACTCTTTTTTAAGCCATTATTTTTTCAACAAGCAATAAACTGTATATATGCACATGGTTTGAAAGGGGAATATATGGCGAGTCAATTCATGCAGGCAATTTGCGAACATATGACGATGCGGGGCTATAGTCGCAGGACAATCAAGGCCTACTGTTATTGGATTAAGTACTACATTCATTTTCATAGGCTTAAACACCCTGAACAGATGCATGCAACTGAGGTTGTGTCCTTTCTTTCTCATTTAGCTAATCAACAAAAAGTAGCCATCAATACTCAAAAGGTTGCCCTCAATGCTCTAGCCTATCTGTATAACCAATTTATTCAGCAACCTCTAGGAGACTTAGGGTTCAGCTACGCCACTCGATCTCGAAAAACTCCTAGCGTACTCAATCATGCGGAAGCTATCTCAGTGATCAATGAAATAGACCCTAAATATCAACTGTTTTTTCGCTTGTTGTATGGTTCAGGTTTGAGAGTATCGGAATGCCTGAGGCTTAGAGTACAAGATATAGACCTAAAACAAGGGTCTCTCACTGTTCATGACGGGAAAGGAAATAAAGACAGAGTGACGATTTTAAGTTTATCACTCACTGAAGCTATACAAGACAAAATTTCACAAGTTGCAGATCTGCTCGCTAAAGATAACTTGAAGGGGTTTGGGCCATCATTGCCTCACCGATTGGGCAAAAAATATCCGAGCGCCTATCGACAACTTGCTTGGATGTACTTATTCCCATCAAAATCCGTCACTCAACATCCAGAGTCGGGAATCGTATGCCGACACCACCTACATGACTCGGTGCTTCGAAAGACGTTGAAAAAAACGACGAACTCTAGCAATTTGCACCATAAGAGGGTTAATTGTCATACCTTTAGGCACAGTTTTGCTACATAACTGCTGGTGTCAGGCACCGATATCAGAACGGTTCAAGAGCTACTGGGACACAATGATGTTAAGACAACTCAAATATACACACATGTTATTGGGCAACACTTTGCTGGCACTCGCAGTCCGTTGGACTCTCTATAGCAAACGAGTTTTCTCATACCAAATAAGCTCTGATACATCACAGTCAAAGTATTCACACAAAGCATCAATTGTCTTTGTCGTCGTCGTATACCCTTCATCTCTAATCATTTTTGCCATAGCGGAGCGCTGAATCCCTATTTCAGCAGCAATTTGAGCTCCAGAGATCTTCCGTCCCTCTTCCTTGGATTTTTTCTCTATAAGTTCCTTTAAGTTATATCTGATCACACATTAATTCCTAAAAGATATATAATGTGTCTTGATAAAACACAAAAGTATGATTAAGCTGAGTTTGTGTCTTGTTAGAATACAAACATGGAGGTCAAATGGACCAATCATTGCTAACAGCAAAAGAACTCGCAGGTCGTATCAAATTTAGCGCCAACTATATCAATTCAACACTGCGAGATTCCATTTTCATCGAAGGTAAACACTATATTCGACCATTCAATGGTAGAAAAATTCTCTACATTTGGGAAGAGGTAGAAGCAGAATTATACCAATCTGCATCACGTAACCTTCAGTATATTCCAATGGCTGGTGGGAGAGTATGTCATGGGTAGTATCAATACACGTAGCGGTAAGCTTTATCTCGACTTCCGTTATGAAGGCGTGCGTTGCCGTGAACAAACAGCTCTCCCTGCAACACAAGTCAACCAGCGTAAGCTACAAAAACTATTACACCAGATTGAGGCCGACATTCGTCTGAGCTGTTTTGTCTATAGTGAATATTTCCCTGAGTCTAAGAAAGCTCAAACATTTTTGAAACAAGACATTCAGGCTCGAAAACGAAAACAAGATTTACTAGGCAATTACAAAACGGCAGTGCAAGAACTTCAAGGGGTTGAAACTATCTTGTTCGAGGACTTCGCGCAGGAATGGTACGACGAAAACGAAGTGCGATGGAAAGAGAGTTATAAAGACAGTATGAAAATCTACTTGTGGTCGTACCTTGTCCCCCACTTCGGGCATGTAGATACAGCGAAAATTACGCGTCCAGATATATTGAAGTATCGAGCCTCATTGGTGAAACCACGACCAAATGGAAAGCAATTGTCCGCTGAGTTCATTAATCATGTCATGACACCACTGCGTATGATCTTGAATGAAGCCGCAGACCGCTACGATTTTCGTTCTACATTTGAAAACATCAAACCACTTCGTGTTGAACGCACCAATGTAAACCCATTTGATTTTAACGAGGTGAACCTGTTTTTATCATCGGTGCGCAGCGATTTTAAAGATTACTTCACCGTCCGTTTCTTTACAGGGATGCGCACCTCAGAAATTGATGGCCTGAAATGGAAATACGTAGATTTTGAACGTGGTTTGATTTCGGTTCGGGAAACTTTTGTACATGGCCGATCTGACACAACGAAAACCTTAAGTTCAACAAGAGATATTCAAATGTCATCCGTTGTTCTTAAGGCCATAAAATCTCAATACAAAGTGACAGGTGATAAGGAGTACGTGTTTTGCAATGCGGCAGGTAACCCTTTAGATAAAGGTAACGTCAGGGACCGAATCTGGAAACCGACACTTAAAAAGTTAGAGATGGAATACCGTCGTCCTTATGAGACTCGACACACGGCTGCGACGCTATGGTTAGCAGCAGGAGAGGCCCCTGAGTGGATTGCTCGCCAAATGGGACATACCACAACAAAAATGCTGTTTACGGTATACAGTCGATATATACCCAATCTCACTAGACAAGACGGCAGTGCTTTTGAAAAATTGTTAAATGCCAATTTAAATGGAGGAAAGTAAAATGGCTTATTCACCACTGGCTATTCATTGCACGAGTTTATGCTGTGACATCCTTCAGGCTCGACATTTTCAACAAATCTCGCATCAAGATATTGATTGGCTTTATGATGAAGTTTACGAACTCATCAAGCAACGCACAGAACTGTGGCCAGATAAGTTTCACCATGAACACACCTTCATTGATTCTGTCGCTCGCGGAGTATTAAAAGCACTGCATATTTGTAAGAACAAACCAAATGCTAGAGATCCCGACTGGTTGCTAATTGCGATGCAATCGCGGATCAACTTTTCATTGAAGAAAACCCATTAATTAAAAGGATTCGGACCAAAATGCCGAGTGAACAAACGTTCATTTGGCTTTTTCTCGTAAAAGTTCATGAACGTTTGAGAAATACATTAAGCCTTTCGTCTGTTAATCTCCATTTTTGTTAAGTTTAAGGTCTATCGCGGTTTTGAGTTCGCCGTGATACCAATGCCTTCCCATTCAAATACCCACCAAGTTCAGGTGACTACTACCCTGCTTGGTCAAAATATTCTGACAACTATTTTTTGAATTTTATGAGTCATAAACAGATTGTGATGCTTAACAGGCTGTCACTACATGGTCACCGTGCGGTCACAAATAGAGTTTGGAATACATGGGTCAATTAAATCACCCAATAATTATTCAAAGTGGTGGGCAAAGGGAAATCGACAAGAATGAAGTTATTTGAGGGGATTTCACACAAACAGACACAAAAAAGCCCACGCTAGGTGGGCTTTTTTGCTTGTTCATAAAGAACGAATTTGGTGCCGCTACTGGACTCGACTATCCAACCTATCAGAATGATTAATATAGAAATTATGAAAATAGAATTTAAAAGTGTTACTTCTAGTGTTACTTAAGCAAAAATTAACCTAAGTTACTCCAGCCACACACTTACCCTATGAGTTTTCAGATCAAGATACATGATAGTTCATTGGGCTTAAACATGATACGAGTGAGAAAGTCGAGTTACCAACCTATCCAATTGAAAATTAATGATTTATAGCAAGTCGACTTTCGGGAATATACACTCTGTCATACATGTCAATTTTGAGACCGAGTTCACATTAAAAGTACAATTAAAAACCACTATCACCCAGCATAGTTAATAGTTCTTAGATGCTCTTCCGCCTTAGTTCCTAAATAGCTTCTAATACTCGTAAAAAAAGCAGGCCAGTGTTGATTACCGTCTTTCCTCAGATATATCTGAGATAAGCGTGATTGAGCTTGGGGTAACGTCAACCCACTTTGTGTCAAGCTCTGCAATTCTAAATTAAGCTTGTTTAAAACTTCTCGTCGAAAACGATTCAACCGCTCTGCATCAAGCCTTAACTCGTCGATCGTCTGTTGCACTATGGCATCTGAGATATTTGCGGATATACAGTTTTCAGAGTGGGCGGTTAATTTCCCCGAAGTTCTATCACACTTGAATATAGATGGGTATGCAGGAACATCAGTTAACGGATTTAATATGATTCCATCAAGATTCTTGTCTTCCTTTGGGACATCACAAGAATGATCAGGACTTGTGAATCTTATAGTGGAAGAAGTAACTTTACTCTGACTTCCTCCATGGCAGCACCCAAGCAAATTTTGCCAATCTAGGTGCCAATTGTGTCCCGTACTCGTATCTGACTTAGGGTGAAAATGCTCAACACGAAAGTCTGCATCACCAGCAGAGTCTTTCTCTAGCAAGTTTATTTCACAGTATGCACATAAGCCACTTTGGTCAGACTTCAAACGGTCTTGAACGAGAACCTTCCTGTTTTTCTTTTTTGTGTACTGCTCCCAAGAATTTTGAGGGGTGGCTACTTTATATGCTGTTAACAGCTGTGGTTCAGCACCTTTTATTACCTTCTTCACTGTTGAGCACGCTCCCATTCTTTCATACGTATATCCATATCCAGCCTTGTTAACTCAGGTTCGAATTCTCCTCCCCAACTCTGAAGTTCAGAGCGTATTTTGATGCCCTCTTCTGTATCCCAAAGATCTTTTGCTACTAATTCTTGATACTTATGGAGCAATTGAACTATCTCTAGTTGCTCTACTCGCGTACTACTTACGCCTAAAACATCTAGTAGCACCTGCTGCGCTTCAGCTCCCTCTGAAAATCTCACATCTGGAAGATCAAGCTTCTCTCCCTCCCATTTCATAACACGCAAAGACTCCGGTTTCACAGAAGAAACCACTTGGGGACTATGTGAAGAAACTATGAACTGCACATTTGGGAATGTTCGCATTAAATCCAATAGAATTGTCTGCTGCCAGCCTGGATGCAAGTGAAGTTCAACCTCATCAATTAGTACTATACCCTCAGTCATTAAGGGATCTGGCATTTCTGGATTAGCTTCTGCCATTCTCGCAGCTATATCCATAACCATGGCCAATGTCGTACGGTAGCCGTCACTTAACTGCTCTATACGAAGCTTTTTCGTGATTTCTCCATCGTTCCAATCAACAGAAATTCCAGCAGGTTCAGCCCCTCTAGGGTTACTAAACTCTGGGAGCATTTTGTTTACGGCTTTTCGAATAGCTTTTAATTCTGGGATTTCAAATTCCCATGAGCGCTCTTCTTTCTGTCTTTTTAGCTCAATATCTTCGAGAGAATAAAAATATTCAACAAAACTCTTAAAGTTCGTTCTACTTTCTAACGCCCCTTTAAGCGCATCAAATCGACTAAAAACTTTTTTAAATCCTCGCTTTCTCTGAGGAATATCAAAAACCCCCCTTCCTGTACCATAGTGAATGAAGATTGGAAGTTCGAACTCTCTACCTTCATTAAAGGCGTCGATTATTGAATCAACATAATCATGTAATTCTTTTAATCCTTTAGCATGAGGTATCTGAGCAGCCGTCTTTTTTGTTTTATCTCGTTTCTCACTTCTATCCCAACTAATCCCTTCAAAAGACGAACACTCTATGCGCATGTATGGTGGCTTTGTTTGGTCAGGGAAAACTCTGAAATCAGTATCTCTTGGGCTCATCCCTGCCACTTTAGGTAAACGAGTAAGGAAAGAACCAAGGTTTGTTGCAATTGCATCGAGAACACTGGACTTACCTGCACCATTTCTCGCAACCAAAACCGTAAGTTTCTCGTGCAACTCAAGTTCCAAATTCTCAAACCTTCTGAAGTTTGTTAGCTTGAGGCTTTTGATTTTCACTGTCTCTCTCCAAAAAAATTTACTTTGTAATATCTTAACGTTTCACCACTTTAAGAAAAAGCAGCTTGAAACGACTCTAACTATAAATCGGTAATTTCTTTCACATCACCACGTGTGCAGTCTTATATTAGACTACACACGTCCATACAGAGCTTCCAAAAACACAGATGGATACTTACGTAGTTCCGGTTCGATAACTTGTCGATAAGCTATTATCATATCCTTACCACTCCCTACCAACTCGATCCCAGAACTTGCAAGACTATCTGACATTCCAGATGCAACGACTCTGTCGGCTAATCCTAACGCAAAAAGTTCTTTCGCTAGATTGTCATTCAATCCTATACGGAGAGACAGCTGTAAATCACGCAAGGAATCAGCAAGTGGTTGGTTACCAAATAGGCTTTCTATTAAGTCAGCACACGCACCAACTATCAACATCACTTCGTAGCCCAAAGCACCGTCACAAATGTCAGTAATGTTTTCTATTTTCAAATTCCATTGCTGACTACCGGCCCTAAATTTGAAATTCTCTCTCTTCGCTTTCAATAAAATTTCATTGTACGAAACACCAGAGCACCATTGCCTAGCAACAAGCAGTGGCGCATTTTCACCGATAAGCTTACCCAAGCTATTATTCATGCCTAAGTTTTCTATAGCAGGCCAGAGAGACTCTAACGTACCTAAAACATCCGTGCCTTCATCTAAAGCCTCTATGTTATCCACTAACCAACCTTCAAGAAACTGTAGTTCATCGATACCCAAAAGAGCTTTACCAAAACATGGACGCTTTTCGACTTCAATTTGCTTTACTCGCTCCGCTACCACCTTGAAAACTTGTACTAGCTTTTCTTTTTCAGTATCAGAAGCAAGGTTATAAGCAAATGTTCCATAGCAAAGTTCAATCAAAGCCTCACCGTCAAGCATCTCATCGCTAACGAGGTTGGCAAGCAGATAGCTTTCAAGACTTTCTATGTAGCCTACCCGTTGCTGCATTTGTCTCAGTAGGCTTGTGATATCAATCCCCTGGCGATCAGCAGCCTGAATACTAAGTCTTTCATATTTTTCAGGTGACTGTATCTGCTTGATAGGATCAATGTTGAACGGATCATCAACAAAAGGCTGAACCAAAGTTAAGAGGCTACTTAAACAACTCTCTGATTGAGATGGGTCTAGCAAATTATTCATTTGTACCCACTGCCTCCACTTTGAAGTACGGCGATTATCAAATAACTCGGTATCTGCGAAGATAATACTACCTTCTGTATGCTTCCCTGATCTGCCAGCTCTACCCAACAGATTGTGGAAATCTCGAGTGGATATTAACTTCTCACCTTGAAATACACCTGAAACAACTAGGTATTTAATCGGTAGGTTCACACCTTGAGCTAAGGTTGATGTGCAGACAACGCAACGGCCGAGCCCATTTTCCATTGCATACTCAACAGATACCCTCAAGCCATTGGGAATGTTTGCGCTATGAGGCAGAACTCCTCGTTTTATCGCTTTCGTAACAACCGAGCTACTCCCTAAGTGCAGTTCCGACAACTTCCCAATTTTCTGGATTTCATCTTGATCACTGTAACGTATTGGATCATCGAGTTGCTCAATTCTCTCCAACGGTTTAAGAACTTCTCGACAAATCTTTATAACTGAACTTTTTTGACCACAAAATACAGCTACAGGACCGTGCTCAGACAGTTTGATACCCAAATATGCTGCAACTAGTGACTTGTCATCCTTGGGAGGGAAATGCCGCTGAACTGTTTCATTGCCTCGCTTAGGAAGCTCTAGCGATTCCATTACTCTAGGAACGAAAAATTGTTCTTCATCTATATTAAAAGGTTCAACATAGTGGAACTGCCCTCTACCTCTTCGCCAGCTAGCAAAAGCTATACTTCGCTCTGTAGATAAGCACTCTGCACCATTAACGACACTACCTTCTCCAGCATAAAGCCAGTCGCCTATAGACTCCGCATTTGATAACACGGCGGAAATCAATACGTGCTGGGTCTGCTCTCTCAACTCTCTTTTTAAACTCGTTAGAAGTAGCTCGTAAGTCACCCCTCGAGCACCAGTATCAAATTGGTGTCCTTCGTCGTATATAACTAACGAAATAGCCCCAGCTAATTCTGGTTTATGTCGTAGCAGGTAAACTAGCTTTTCGGGTGTAGCAACCACAATAGTTTGTGTCTCACTCAGCGTTTCTTCTGCCCTACCAAAGAGCTGTGAGAATAATTCCACATCAAAATCATCAATCTGGGGAACATCGTTAAGTTGATTAACTAACACGTCTTCACCAGCGAACGCCAAAGAAAGTGAGGAACTAATCTCCCTACATAACGAACGAAAAGGAGCAATAATTACCGCAACAGTCGCCCTACCAGACAAAAAAGATGAACGAATTATTAGCTCTGCTGATTTTGTTTTTCCCGCGCTGGTGGGGAGCTGAACTACTGCAGACTGTCCGCTCAAGACCCCTGCCTCTCCTAGTAACCTTTGAGCAGGCCAAAACTCACTAACAAACGTCTTCTTAACCAAGGATGGAAGCCAAGCCTCAACTGGTAAACCTGTATAAGCAGGAAGTAGGTTGATTGAAGCATTATTCATCTTACGTTCGACAACCGAAGCAACTATATCTGCTATCAGTATTTCTCGATCACTGCCATTTTCGTGACAGAATTTACGAATACTCTTAGACGTGTTGAGAGTGTTAGACCGAGCACTTATGTCTGAACCAATATAAGCACTAATCGACTCAGATAGTTCTAACATCAAAGGGGCTAATGTGGTTTCTTCATCCAAGCGTAGAGGCTCTACAAAGCTTCCTTTTAACAACCACTCCAACAATTTCTCAATTCTTGAGGCAGTTAAGTCAACTCTCAATTTATCAAGCTGGTTGGACAAAACAACGGCGCTGCCAGGCATATCCGCAAGATAGTATGATGCAGCACCTAACAGACAAAGGTAATATTCATATTCAGTTTGTAGTTTTGAACTAATCAGAGCATCGAAATACCTTGCTACATTTCGGATTTCGCCCTTTCTCAATTCGTAAGTAGCGGCGTCTTTTTCAGCAGAAAGTTCTTCTTGACATAAATCGCCTAAAATACCAATTGTCATTAATAGTAATTTGGTTGGCGATTCAGTTAAACGAATATGGTGCTCTTCATCTAAACCAAACTCGTGCATCTTTGCCTTAGATTTAGTAATAGAGAGTAGCTTTGCAGATTGATTCTCAAATCTCATGAGCAGCCCTCTCGTAAAGTGCGTGAGCAAGTGCCATTAACTCACTTCCTTGAATAGCTAATAACTCCAAATCTTGTGCATGCGGATGCGCTGTGGTATCAGCTTCAGCGAGCAAAGTTGCATCATACGCGCTATCAGAACAGACCGCAGCAGCACCGAACCTCAATTGATAAGGCTGATTTACAGAATCCTGAAACCTATTGATCATGCCAACACTAGTCAGCTCATTTCGATCAATCATCCTTTGCTTTATCCCATGCAGAGATTCTGCCAAGCGTAAGTGGTCTTTCGCTGAGTGTTCTATAGCTTCTTGAAGCATTGGTTTAGATCCCGCACTTAACTTAGCTTTAACTTCATAGACTAACAGCTCATCATCGACAGGGCTGGCTTGGTTATACTTAAAAGCCAACACATCAGAGCCCTTGGTAGATTCATTCGGCACACCTTTTCGGTCATAACGCGTTCTAGGAACCGTGTAGTCATGTAAATACGTCAAATAATCTGCGACCAGTATTTCAGCAAAATCTCCTGCTCGAATACTTGGGCCTGGTGCGGTCGTGCTACTAGGAAATCTCATCGATAGTAAATAATCAGCTCGGGATTGCCCTGGAGCCTTGAATAAATCTATTTGATTGTCATCACAATAGTGATTCCTAAAATGCTTAGCCCACGCAGCCATTTTAGTTTGATCATTTACATCGTGATGAAAACGATAAACAGGCGCTTGCTTACCACATGCTAGTTTTAAAGCACTACCTGTATCTTGTAGCCACTGAATATGCGCATTAGTCCACGGCATTTTTTATTTCCTAATAATGCTCTTCAATATAACCGTACGCCTTGGCGAACAGCTCTTTGTCTTTTCCTAAACCAAACTGAGCAAGCGTCAGTAACAATGCCTTTTGAATCTCTCTTGGGCCACTGTTCGAGCTCTGCCAGCCCTTAAAGCGTTTGGCTTTTACAATCTTGTCTATTTGTTCCACGACATCACCGATAAGCTTTGGTGTGCTTTCTGGGCGAGTTTCTAAGAACAGTTTGGTTAGTGCTTGTTTATTGTCTTCTTGGGTCACTGGTGAATCACCCGTTTCACGTTCGGCTTGAACGGTATCCTTAGCTGTATCAAGTAGCCCTTTTAGCCAGTCGATTGCTTTAATTACACCTGCTTCATAATCCTGGCGAAGCTTTTCTAGTCTCTCACCAAGTGCTACGAACTGTGGATTTCCGCTCCCACGTAAACGGCCCATTAGATCAATTTCAAGCTGGCTTGCGCGCTTCTCTTGTTCTTTCTCAGTCAACGTGAATATAGCGTGCTCATCCATAACCAATTCATCAATATCATCACGAATGCGATTGATATCAGTATGCTCGTGGATCATCTTAATTGTTTCTGGACCTAGCGCAGCCCACACGAGAGAGCCCGTCTGCCCTACAGGGCGGACAGATTCATATATTTGAACCAACCATTTATAATCAGCTCGATAAGGCGTTAAGAACGCGTCTGGGTTAATCGCCGACCACAACTTAGCTAACACTCCGAAAGAGGCTGCAAATTCATCACGCTTTTCATTGGTAGGCAAACAAGCTTGCGCAGCCATAATACCTTCAAAGCCGTCGATGGTTCTGTCGACGTTAGGGAAGAAGCTTAAACACTTATCTAGTTGAGCTGGCAGGAGCTCTTTAAAGGCCTCGATACCTTCTACCACGCCGTCGATCTCTTCAGGATCGTAAGCGAGTGCGGTACGCAGATTCTCGAATACGCCTAGGTAATCAATGATGAGGCCCATTTGCTTACTGACGTTATCTGTCTCGTACAGACGGTTAGTACGACACATTGCCTGCAACAAGGTATGGTCACGTAATGGCTTATCTAAGTACATGCAGTAACAGATAGGCGCATCAAATCCGGTCAACAGTTTTGCGGTCACAATCAGCAGTTGAAGTGGTTGTTTTGGATCTTTGTAATCCTCAATCAGGCTCTTCTGCTTTTGGTCATTACCATCAATCTCTTGCCAACGTTCAAAATCGGACTCTTTGATAGGCAGCTCAAGGTCTTGCTTCCATTTACGCCAGTCCTTGTTAACCTTGCCTTTCTTACTTGCGTCTTCATCTTTGATTGGAGCTTGGTCGACATTCATGACCACTTCTACCGCATCAAAGCCCAGTTTCTTACCGAGTAAATAATACATCTGAACACAGGCATCTCGGTCATAGACCACAACCATGCCTTTCATCTGCTTCGGCTTTACATGGCTTACAAAGTGATTGGCAATATCTTCGCTTACTGCCGCCATGCGTTTTGGCGCCTTCAACATAATCGCTAAGCGGCCAGCACGTTTAGACAATGCCATTTTCTCATCATCGTCCAGGTCGTTGTCTTTGACCATTTGTTCAAAGGCTTCATCAATTGCGGCACGATCCACACGAAGCTCAGCCAAACGAGGCTCAAACTTCACTGCATTTGTCGCTTTATCTCGTATGGACTGCTTATAGCTGTAGCGGTTCATGTAGCGACCTTCATCCTCTTCGGCACCAAAGAGTTTAAAGGTATTGCGATCGATACCAGAAATTGGTGTACCAGTTAAACCATAGAAGTGAGCATGAGGCAGCGCCCAACGCATCTTGTCGCCAAGAGAGCCTTCTTGAGTACGGTGCGCTTCATCCACCAGCACGATAATATTGTCACGACTGTTTAGACCGTTTTCATTGCTCTCATCGATTTCAACGTCTTTAAACTTAAAAACTGTTGTTATCAAAATGCCGCGACTATCTTGTTCTATATGCTCGCCAAGCTTTTTACAGCTTTGTACTTTGGTGAGGTTTTTAACATCGGCCCCACCGAAGGTTTCATTAATTTGGCTATCGAGGTCTCGACGGTCTACCACAATCAAGACGGTTGGATTTTTCAATTTGTTATCAGCACGAAGCATGCGAGCCGCATAGAGCATAAGCAAGGACTTACCTGAACCTTGGAAGTGCCAGATAAGTCCTTTTTTCGGATAACCATTTTTTACACGCTCAACAATTTGCTTTGCGGCTTCAAATTGCGGATAACGCGGTAAGATTTTAATGCGTTTAGGTGGCGTGTCTTTACCTGTCTTCACCGTTGAAAACAGCGCAAAAGACTCTAGCATTTGCAGCAAGGTTTCTGGGTTCAATAAGCCTTCACAGCTATCAAGCACGGTAGCTAAACTTGCAGGAATCTCATCTCGCTGATCGGTTTTATGCCATGGCCCCCAATCTTTAACTCGGGCATTAATCGCACCATAAGCAAAAGTGCGACCTTCAGAAGCAAAGCATAAAAGATTTGGTACGAAGAACGGCTCAACATTTTTCCAATAGTGCTTTTGGCCACCCATAAAATCAGCAGCACCATCTTGCCAAGTGACACTTGGACGAGTGGCAGATTTTACTTCCCCCACCACCAACGGAATACCGTTTACATACAGAACGATATCGAAGAACACCTCTGTCGCGGCAATGAAGTGAACCTGTTGAGAAACAACAAAGTGGTTGTTTTCAGGGGTATCAAAATCAATCAACTTGATAGTGATATGGTCGCCGTTCTCACCAAACGGTAGGCTTTTTTCTGCCATTAACCATTCATGGAAATTCTCATTGGCTTTGACTAAGCCCGTGTGCTTAGCTTCCAACATCAAGCCACGAAGTTTGTAAATCACTTCATCAGCGTAATCGGGATTGTTACCAATATCGGGATTTAACGAACAAAGCGCATCTTTAAGCCAGGTATCAACGAAGATATCGTGAGTTTGCTTAGGTAAGCTCTCACCATGGCAATAATTCCACTTTACTTCGTTTAAGCCTTTTAAACGGTCAATGATTCCATTTTCTGTGACGGTTTGTTCGTTAAAATTTGACATATTACTCGCTCAACAAGTGCGTTTTTATCTCTTCGAGATGATCTATTTTTCCGAATTGCAATCGTCTAAATGCATCAAGTTCATTTAGTGACTTTGCAATTGTCCTTTGTATGGCAATAGGTGGCAAGATAATAGGCATATTGAGCCAATGCTCTGTTTTGAATAACATTTTCTCAATATGTATCCCAACACTATTAATAAAAAAGTAGTTCCTTAATCTTGGGGTTTTAACTAACCAAGCAAAGAAACTCATATCTAAACCATCTTTCGCATTGAACACATCATATTCATTCGATACAACGCTGCCAGTGAGGGACTTTGGTACTACACCACAACCGCCATGAACGATTTGTCGTTTGGATATGAGAAAGTCACCTTCTCTTATCTCAAACTGACTTTTTACTTTAATATTTTTGCCAAGAATAACTTCCCGCGCTTCCACACCACCAAAAGCTCTCCTCGCAACTACAGTTCCATATTCTGTATCATCCGATAACTTTACAGGCCTACTAACCTTGACAAGGATGTCCTTTAGTCTCACAACCACAGAGCCTTTCGAACAACGATCATCAAGGTTATCCGTAGGACTGTACTTCCCTAGAGAGCCACATGTTTTCTGAAGCAGTGATGATATCAGTTGAGAAGTCGCTTCAATTTGCTGCTCCACAGAGATTCTATTCCTCTGAATATTCAGCAAATCATTAGCAAGCATTTTTTGTCCTGCAAGGTCTGGTAGCGAAAACTCAACCTGCCCTAAATCTTTGAATTTCGTTCTAGGAGATAAAGAACCTGATGAAGTTTTTATCGCATGAGACCAGACTGTATTGGAATGGATCAAAAATGGAAAAAGTTCTGGGTCAACCACTGACTCATTGGCCTCCAAGACAATAATGTCTCCAGAACATATTCCGTCAAAACTCGCTATTGCCGCTTTTCTTAGATAAGGGCGCCTCTTGCCAAGCAGTATGTGGCCCTTTTTGAACACTCGAGTAAAACTAGGTTTATCTTGAGCTACACTACCCCAACGAGAAAGCGTTAGAGAATTCGAATCTATGTGTTCTAAACCTATATAGTTGTCATAACCATCTTTTAAAGGCTCCGAGCTAGTAAGTTTTGGCTCTCGACATATGTCCTTTAGTTTAATAACTTGCTTATTCATTGCAGCCCCAATTGATATCTAAATCCCCTAGCAAACTCTTAATTTCTTTTACATGGCTATGAGACTTCGCTTGATCGGCCTTCCAATCCTCTATTGAGGTTCCGATGTTTTGATTCGGCATGCCAGAATCTTGGTGAAGGTACAATGGTAATGACAGATTAAAGTTGTACCTTTCTATTTCATCGATACTAACCAAAGTGCACTCTCTTGATTCGCCCGAAGTATAATTAAAGTCGCTGCATATATTCTTGATATTTTTCTCTGACAAGAAATAATTTGATTTTATGCTAGTTATTTCATTTTTAGCATCAATAAAAAGTACCTTATTCTTTCTAGTCAATGGCTTATTCTTGTTAAGAACAACAATGCAGGATTCCATCGAAGAGTTATAAAACAGGTTTGGTCCAAGACCTATCACCGCTTCAATAATGTCAGATTCAATCACCTGCTTACGAATTGCTTGCTCAGAATCACGGAACAGCACACCGTGAGGCCAAAGCATGGCTGCACGACCAGTATCCGGCTTTAAGCTTTTGATGATATGGGTATAGAAACCGTAATCCGCACAACCTTGTGGTGGCACACCGTACATATTGCGCCCATACGGGTCAGCGGCGAACTTTTCACGGTTCCACTTTTTAATGGAATACGGAGGGTTAGCGAAAATAACATCAAACTGTTTGAGCTGGTCGTTCTCGATAAACTTAGGATCGCCTAAAGTATCGCCACGCATAACATCGAACTCTTCAATGTCATGCAGGAACATGTTCATACGTGCAATAGCAGAGGTTAACAGGTTTACTTCTTGGCCATACAAATGCACGCCACGCCACTCTTCACCTTGAGAACGCAAATCCATCACTGCATTAAGCAACATACCGCCCGTACCACAGGTTGGATCGTACGCACTCTCACCCGGCTTAAGCTTCATGATACGAGTCATCAAATGCACAACGGTACGGTTGGTATAGAACTCGGCAGCCGTATGGCCTGAGTCATCCGCAAACTTTTTTATCAGGTATTCGTAAGCTTCACCCAAATCATCTTGAGCAACCGACTTAATCCCTAATGGGATTTTGCTGAAATGCTGAATAAGGTCAGAGAGTAGATGATCCGGAAGACGATCTTTATTGGTCCATTGCGCATCACCAAATACACCATGCAAACGCTCATTCTTTGCTTCAATCAAACGCAGTGCATTCTGAATGGCTTCACCAATGTCTTTGCTCGTGTTGCGAACTTTCTCCCAGCTTGCCTCTTCTGGAATATCAAAACGGTGGTACATCGACATCGCTGCATATTCCGCGTCACCTTCGTGCAACTCTAGCGCCTCGTTATACTCTTCTAGATATACATCCGATAGACGCTTAAAGAACAACAGTGGGAATACGTACTGCTTGTAATCAGACGCATCAATTTGGCCACGCAGGAACTCGGCAGCGCCCCACAGTAGATCTTCTAATTTGTTTTTATTCATAGCTCAAAGCCCTCTTTGATTAACAAGGCTTCTAACTCTTGCTCAGCGGCCTCTAAGGCTGCTAATTTTTGCTGGAAATCTTTCAATGCTTCTTCAACGGTAATGGTTTCTTCTTCTAGCGGCTTTTGTACATAACGAGCAATGTTCAAATTGAAGTCGTTCTCTTCAATCTCGCTATGTGGCACCCAACGTGCAACACCTTCAATGTCGTCTGCCTTAGGGCCTTTGGTACGCATGTTCTGATAGATGTCGTAAATCTCATCAGCTTGAGGCTCTGACAAGGTGTTTTGCGCTCGGCCTTTAGTAAAGATCTCTTCCGCATTCACAATCAGAACATGGCCTTTATGCTCTTCTGGTCTTGCTTTACGCAATACGAGAATACAAGCAGGGATGCCTGTACCGTAGAACAGGTTTGAAGCAACGCCGATTACCGCCACGATGCGATTCTCTTTTAATAGTTTGGTTCTGATTTTACCTTCTGCACCACCACGGAAAAGCACACCATGTGGCAGCACTACCGCCATGCGCCCTTCATCGTTCAATGAAGTGAACATATGCTGAACCCAAGCAAAATCTCCGTTCGTTTTTGGTGCTAGACCAAAGCTTGCACGGCCATAAGGATCACTTGTCCAATAATCATGTCCCCACTCTTTTAAGCTAAATGGTGGGTTTGCGATTACGCAGTCAAAATCTTCTAGTCGGTCATTTTTCAGAAACTTAGGATCACGAAGTGTATCACCACGAACAATCTCAAAATCTTCTTGTCCATGTAGGAACAGGTTCATTCGAGCAATCGCTTCGGTAGTCAGGTTCTTCTCTTGACCTTTGATTTTTAGAAGACGTGGGTCGCCGCCACTCTCTTTAACATGGTGAATGGTTTCAAGCAGCATACCGCCTGTACCACAAGCCGGGTCATATACACTTTCATTAGCTTGTGGATCTAGAATATTGACCATAAGACGAACAATGGTACGTGGCGTATAGAACTCACCTGCTTTCTTGTTTGCTTTATCAGCAAAGCGCTTGATGAGATATTCGTAAGCACGGCCCATATCATCATTACGCACACTCGATACACCAAGGTTAACCTTGTTGAAATGGTTGAGTAGTGTCGATAGCAGTTCGTCTGATAGTCGCTCTTTGTTGGTCCAGCTCGCATCACCAAAAATGCCATGTAACTGTGGGTTTTCTAGCTCAATACCACGGAATGAATCTTTTAGGGCTTGGCCGATATCCTTGGTTTCTGCAAACACATCTTTCCAATGACAGTTGGCTGGAATTTGAATGCGGTGAAACATATCGCCTTTCGCAAGCTCTTCATCACCCACTTGCTCCATCGCCTCTTCGAATTCTTCATCGTATACATCACAGATGCGCTTAAAGAATAGGATTGGGAAGATGTAAGTTTTGTAGTCTGAAGCGTCAATAGGCCCCGTAATGATGTGAGCCGCATGCCAAAGGTGCGCTTCTAAGTCTTTGAGATTTATTAATGTCATTGCTTGCTCTTATTCTCTTCTATCCACGCTTCAAGGTCTTCACGTTTGAAGCGCCATGAACCGCCGACTTTGAAACCAGGAAGCTTTCCTTCGCTTGCTAATCTATATGCTGTTTTTTCGGCCAACTTTAAATAAGCAGCCACCTCTTTCAAGGTTAAAATTTGGTCTACCATTCAGAGTGTTATCTCATGTTGGTTTAATTCATCAGAATTGATAGTGAGAGAATATGGGAAAATTGGGGAATGGACAATGATCTTTGTCGAGATAAGTATACAGTTGCGTATTTTTTACACATTACGTGACCACCCACTCAGTTTACAGTTTTGATAAGTAGGATTAGGCTAAAGGGCTTTAAATTCAGCTAACTAGCACCAAGGTAAAGATTACAATCATATTTCCGACGGAGAAATTCCTTTGCCTTACCACAACGCACCAGATAAACAAACTACTATCACTCGATGGATCCAAAATGGTATGTCCCTAAGTGATGCTGAACAACTACACTCAGATATGGTTAACGACCCTGCTTACCCAGATCCTGATGCAATCACATATGAAGACCCATCCATAAATGACAGACTGAAACAAGCTGAGTCCAAGAAGCGATAACGCTATGAATATGGAGAAGCCCCAAACCCTTCTCCTACTTTTCAATTATTCAATCCAATAAATTTCACACACATATTACTCCTATGTATCAACCAGCATAGGAGTTCATTATGCCCGCCTCGATTATTCAATTAATTTCAATTGTACGCTTTCATCCGACACCAGATGCCCAAGCGACTCATACAATCAACTCACCTTAAAGCCTAGCGTGTCGAGCTTCGTCTCTTGCTATCAATAGAGTGAGAGTGACTTGTTCCAAGATCGTTATACCGTCACCTCTATTTTGATCCGCTTCGCTAAAGGTGCGCATGATGAGTAAACCTACTCATGTGAGCACTCGCCAGCATATGGTGCTAGCGCTTGAGCTATACAAGCGCATACCGTATTGGCATAAAGTCACGGCTTCTGATCTCAAAGCACAGCTTCAGGAGATAGGTATTGATAGAGATATTCGAACGATTCAACGTAACCTTGATGTGTTACTTGAATATTTTGATATTGACCGAGATGCTCGTGACAAACCTTATGGATACCAACGAAAGCAAACTAAATCTCTTGTTGGCTCCGGTACTCAAGAAGCACTATTGTTGTGTCTGGTTGAGTCTCACATTCATTTTTTAATCCCGTCCAATGTAACCCATACTTTCCATAGCTTATTTGAAGACGCCAATTACCATTTGAAATCTCTCGGTCAGGAATCGAAAGAATCCCAATGGCTGAGAAAGGTTATATTTCAAAATGCTTACCAACTAAGTGAAAATATCAACCCAGACATTTACTCTACGATCAGTCAAGGGCTCTATCTCAATCGTTGGTTAAGCTTGCACTATTACTCTGAAGGAGGGCAACACAGAAAAGATGTCATGCCATTAGGCCTTTCACAGCAAAGCAATACATTGATATTGGTGTACCGCCAGAAGGGAGATAAAGACACTACTTTTGTTGATGTCAGCCAGATTCACAAAGTCACATTATCAACCTTCACGTTTGCTTACCCACAAGACTTTGACTTGCAGCACTCAGTATCGGGATACACCAATACAGAGCATGAGCGTTATACACTCGAATTCACTATTACTAAACAAGCTGGTGAACATCTCTACCGGACACCACTTTCCAACGATCAACGCATTTCCGAATACGATACGTATCTACACGTTACTGCTACGGTTTCTAATACACCTCCATTAGTCGCGTGGGTAGAAGCACATAAAAACCACCTCACCTTTGTAGAACAACAACCTACACAGCCATCAGCTAAAAACACACGATTTCAAAGCGCTTCTCTAAATAGCGATAGCGGTCTCACTTAGTGCTGCCCCATGCGACACCAGATGCCCAACCTATTGATAACCTGACAACAAACACGGATGTCACATAGGGTTGCCGTCTTTCTATGTGATCCACTACGACATAGACGGGGAGACAAGTTCATGACAATTAAAGCGATTCGACCATTACTTAACAAGCACCGTTGCCTAGCTTCATTCAGCTGTGAATATTGCGGAGGTAGCCACAGTTCAACTTGTGACATTTGCGATATGCCTCCATGCCGATGTGCTTGCTAGTACCACACGTTTAATACCCACCATTAGCGGTTTACGAAAGTAAGCCGCTTTTGTTTTCTATGCATTTATCCCTGCAAACCAATCGATTAATAAAAAGGAATTTCCTATGAAAAAGACGTTAGTTTCTGCGCTTATTGCTAGTGCAACCCTTGCTGGTTGCGGCGGTGGTGGCTCATCTGAGCCTTCACAACCATCCAACTCTATATTGTTATCCGGTCGTGCTATTGACGGCTATATCGTTGGTGCCACGGTTCATTATGATTTTAATTCAAATGGTGTTGTCGATCCTGATGAGCCATCAGCTATCACCGAGGCTGGTGGCGTGTTCACTATTGAAGGTGACATAACCGAAGAGCAGCAAGCCTGTCTTGAATACGTCCCAGTGATCGTAGATGTGCCTGTCGGAGCTATTGATGAAGACTTAGGGGAAGTGACTCAAGCATATGTACTTAACCTACCACCAGCATTCACGTTACCTGAAGAGGTAGCGAATGGCTCCGTTAACATTACGCCACTCACCACAATGTTGTGGGAGTCAGCTAAACAGACGGTTGAAAGAGAGCAAGGAGCAGCGTATAGCTGTGAATTAGTGAAAGACAATGAACCAGTCCGCAATGCCATAAAAGACGCCATGCGTAACGTAGCGGGTGATTTAGTTTGGCATTTCAATATCTCAGAGGAAGAGCTGTGGAGTGATTACATAGCGGATGGTAACAGTGCGGTCTACGATATTGCTGAGCAGCTTATGGCATCCATTCAACTTTCATTTGAAGAGACTTATGAATTGTCGCTTCAGTACCCATATGCACATATCAACGTGGCTCACTACCTTAACGATCCAACGGACTGGCAACGCCAAGATGATGAACAGTTATGGTACAAATCGATTTCTATACGTCAAGGTAGCTTCTGGTCTGAATCCATCTATGCGGTAGATGACAACTGGCTACCTGAGCGTTTGATTAGAAACTACCTACAAGAAGACAGTGTTACTGATTTTGGTACGGTGGGTTATGTGAATGAATACCGTAACATGAGCTCAGATCCAAGCTTTGACGATTACATGTGCAGTAAGTCAGAAACCTTACTTTCAAAGGTGGCTGACACTGACAACCAATACGGTATGGAGAACAAGTCATCGTTCTACGATCTTAGTGAACTGGAGTGTAATGAGGTTGGTTTGAGTGATGCTGCTGATAGCCAAAACATGACGCTTTCGACTGCGAGAATGAGTGGTGTGTACGATGAAGAAGGAAGCCGTTATAAGTGGAATACAGTACCAAGTGAGTACGCGCATTGGTTAGGCTTCATTACAGATGTAGAGAGTATCGACATTGATGCATTAAATGCTGATATCGCGGCGCTACCGCAAACCTATGGTACTCAAGATTCTGTTGGGGCTGATTGGTGGGAGCACACAAAACGCTATAAGGAAGGTGTGAACAACGTATCTGAGCATCGGACTAATACGGCAGCTGAAATGCCCAATGGCGATATGGTGTTACATCACCGATTCATATCTTACCCTAATGGGACATTCAAGTATGAGTGTGACCGTGGTGATGGATGGTACGACTGTACGAAGTAGTAACGTTTAAGCTGGCGGCATAGAAGGGAGCTGTTGCTCCCTTTTCTTAATTTCAAGCTGACCTAATGATAAACCCACTCCGAAATCTTACAAAAAAAGTGATCACGAATAAATATTATTCTGTTACTACAATTTCAACCCGATCAGCGTCAACCATTTGTTTTTTGATCAGAGAAATAAAGCGTTTGTCATTGATTAGTTTTAGAAATAAATCGATATTGTTTTCATCTACGACAAACTTACCATCATCATCAACATCTATGCTCCACTGATGTTCCGCAATAATTGTTTTCATATCTTCGATAAACTGTTGGTCTTCAAAGTAACGAGTTTCTTCAGCAGAAACTAAACGGCGAAGTAGTGTTTTATTTGTGCCTATTGCAACTTTTAAATCATCAACTGAGGTAATAATCCCATTATCTGCAAGGGCATCCACTAACAAATCTCGTTTGGCCTCTAAGCCTTCACGGATGTTCAAGCCCAGTTCATAGTTTGCTTTATCTCGGATAAAAACATCATCACCATATGAGACAAAGTCGAAATAATCTCTAAATGAGAACGTATTTCCTACTTCTACTTTCTTAAAATCACCATCTGCGAATATCCAACTTGAAACAGTGGATGCTCTCCTAAGGTTCCAGCCCCCCTTTACCTTAGAAAACGCAAAAAACTTATGCTCACCGAGACCAAATTCCACCACTAATGCCCATGCATTGTGGAACTCGTTGATGTTTGTTACCGGGTCATTATCTGCACCTAAACGTATTTTTTCAATTACGCATGCAAAGTCAGTAGCTTGAACAGAGTGAACTAAAGCTCTATCTTCATCTGTATCCACAGTAAGTGCAGAGTAAGTTGATAGTTCTCGTATTGGTTCTACATGGTTTTCCACCCCCAAAAAGAACTTACGTAAAGTTGCGACTAAATCTGTATCCAAGCCATCAATGGATACGCTAAGAGCCCTGTAAGAGTGCTGACCCGCATTTGTGCTTTTTTTAACAACCCACAATCGAACATTAAGAGCATCAAAATCAATGCCTTGAATATCATTTAATACTTGCAACTTATCTTGCATCTAACCACCTTTATTAGAAACTATACCCATATAGTTGTTGAGCTTCACGTAACTTTCCCTATTGCCTGACAATAAGTCATGCTTAGATAGCATTACACATTCTTTTTCATTCCCGGCTTCACTGTACTTACAGTCATACAAGCCATAACCAAGAGCGGCCAAAATCGGATTGATAAACACACTCTGACTCCGTACAGATAGCAAACACAAAACAGCCAAAAATAAGAATAGTGATGTAATGTCTTGCCACTTACTGAGGTCAAAAGCAACAAAGGAAATCATGTATGGAATTGTATAATTGACTACTTCACTAGACCTGCTTTTAGCCGCAATCACCTCTATATCGAATGGCATCTTGGTGATATTACGTAATATGTAAGCAAGAAAAACTAAACTTGCTGTGGACAATAAGAAAAGTGAAATGACGACCTCAATGTTCCCAAATTCTATTGAGCAAGGCACTTTTATGTAATTAAATATAAGAAATGGCGTTTCTAGTTCATGTTCAAACCAAGCTATGCTCTTGACATCCTTGATGATCATGATGAGAAACAAAGGCATGTAACCACTAATAAAGATAGCTACAGAAGAAAACAGCCTAGTTTTACTTTTTCGATTCATAACATCCTCATTCTTATCAATATCATTGTATTTAAGAGGGTTTTTATATGCAATAGAGCTTTACTTTTAATCAAGTATCCACACATAATTAACCTTCTAATAAGTGAACAAAAGATATTCTGACCTTCTTTACGGCATAGAAGGAAGCTGTAATAGCTTCCATCCATTATCTGTCAATCAACGCTATCACGCTCACCAATACGCTCCAATACCCAATCTGTCACCTCTTCTTCTACCCATGCCACTGAACGACAACCTAATGACACTGCTTTGGGAAATTGGCCTTCACTCATGTACTTGTAGATGGTAGATCGTGCAAGACTGGTTAAGGACATGACTTCTTTTAGTTTGATTAATCTCATGATGAATTCCGGTTAGTTCAACTCATGAGATAACGAGAATGTGCATTTAATTACTCCACTGCGTAAATCACCACACTCCAACTTTTTTTAGCCACACATTACCTTTCTGGAGCCAGTGAATCGCAGGCTTCCATTTATGCACTTTTCTTAAATCAAACTAATCAGGAGGCACTTATGCCATTTGTTTTCATTGCTGGCTTTATCGTTGGCGCTGGCTTGTACCACATCAACAAGGAGGCGAATGGTGAATCCCCACCAACCAACTAAGACGCTAATCGAATTGTTCATCTATGGCGTTGTGAGTGGTTACAACTGGGCTAAACGACAAGATAAACAGCGACCATAACATACAGCGGCCCAGCGTTGTTGGGCTGCTTCTATGGGGAAGGATTCCATTATTTTTTAACCACATATTACTTGGATGCACATACCTTTAACGCACAAGAAGGAAAGTACATGCATTCAAATCATTACACGCCAAACGAGCCTACAGAGCTTCGTCAAATCCTAGAGACCGCAGCGACTCTGCTCGCGGCCAAGTATTCTCGGGCTGGCTCATTCACCAGCCCAGAAAACACTAAGCAATACCTACAGATGAAACTTGCGCATTACGACAGAGAAGTGTTTGCCGTGATGTTTCTTGATAATCAAAACCAACTGATTGAATACAAGGAGATGTTCTTTGGCACCATTGATGCCGCTAGCGTCTATCCAAGGGAAGTCGTCAAGGAAGGATTAATGCTGAACTCGGCAGCGGTTATCTTTGGTCATAATCATCCATCTGGCTTGCCTGAGCCATCACAAGCTGACCGTAGAATTACTCAACGTCTTTCTGATGCATTAGCACTAATTGATATTCGAGTATTAGATCACGTTGTGGTCGGTGAGCAATGCGTGTCCTTTGCTGAGCGAGGTTTGTTATGAGCCAAACCACACCGCATCGACTGCTGGTGGAATACCTCAATGCCCTTACTGACCGATTAGATATCCCTGCCTTTGCTACACGTATCGCCCTTAACTTTCGAGTGTCGAGCTACTACCAAGATCGTAGTGGTTTTCATCCTGTAGAGATCCAACTCAATAGATCGACAAACCAATCAGACAACACTCATTGGAGCATCGTCTTTGTGACTAGCTTTGCTTACCCAGATGAGCAAACCGAAAAGCTGGAGGTTGAACTCTACTTCAATTTTCTGCGTGGATGGTTCTATCAACCAGACATTGAACGTTGCGATCTCCACCAGCCACAAGTAACCAGTCTATATCAAAGCTATGAACGGTCTTTCCTCAAACAAATTCAACAAGGCTCCTTTGACGGTATCCAAGCAACACTCGTCAATGTCGACACTCCTACTAAATCATCGATTGCATAACCACTAACCAAGGAGGCATACCATGCCAGCCGCAACCAAAATTCAAACAATGCAGTTTCACCCTTGTGTGCTGCCTATCTCTACTCGCTTTCATAACGCAATCACTAAGCAGGTTCAGGAAGCGAGTCTGGATTACTATTCAGATACCTTAACCATTAACTTTCGTGACACGAGCTATAACGCTGAAGCTGGTGGATATCATCCAGTAGAAATCATGATCCGCAATGAGGGTGATAAGTGGCGACTCTGTTACATCACCGACTTTGCCTATTCTGGAGGTGTCTATCCAGAGCTAGCCATCGAGCTTGATTTCAATATTGAGAGCAACATATTCAGGCAGATGTTTTTAGCACCTTGCGCTTTAGCACATCGAGAAGTGAAATCTTTCTATCGAACGTGGGAAGGTAACTTTTTGGAGTATTTATCTGATGGTGTGTTTGACCAAATCAAAGTCACCAAGATCTGAAAAGAATCCAAGTTCCCATTTTAGCAATTTGGGAACTTGCCAACCCTTATGGAACAAGGCTTTTCGTTTGTGGACTGCTTTGAAGTTCCTCTAATCATCATTTTCATCGAAAAAAGGAAGCTGCGTTATGGCAGAAGTTCAAGCGGTGAAAAACCGTGACACAATCCAGCTCATCGGCCACTTATTAGAAATACGGCATAGTAAGCAAATGTCAGACATCTGGAATGTAGGTATCAATCTCGCTTTACGGATTTCTGATTTGTTGGCGATTAAGTTCAGCGACATCGAAGAAGACCGTTTAACCATCCGTGAATCTAAAACGGGCAAAGTAGCGCAGATAGCACTAAATCCAAGAAGCTTAGAAATCATCCACCGCATTAAAAAGGAAAATCCACACCACATCTACTTATTCCAATCTTACCGAAACCAACAAGCGATAAACAAAGCTGCCAGCCCATTGAGCCGTCGGGCTGTTAGCCAAGCGTTTTCATCGATTGGTGAAGAGATTAGTTTTCCGTTGGGGACTCATTCGATGCGAAAGACCAGAGGCTATCACTTATACAAAAGCACCAAAGATATTGCACGAGTAATGCGGATGCTTCGCCATAGCTCAGAAGGCGTGACTCTGCGATATATCGGTGTGACACAAGACGATATTGATAATGACTTTAGGGAGTTAGTATTATGAACAACGAAATGAATAATATTAAAGAGTTACCAACTTCCAGTCGCCTATTGCGATTGAAAGAGGTGATTCAGGTTACAGGTATATCACGCTCATCACTTTACAAGTATCTCAACGAAGGACAATTTCCGCCTCCCATATCACTAGGCGCTCGCTCTGTCGCTTGGATAGATCATGAAATTCAAGCATGGATAACAACAAAAATGAAACAGAGAAGCAATAAAGCAATCCAAAATTTATAGATTGACTTTCCAAAGAGGTTATTTGACACCTCTTTTTTTGCACTGACTCATATATATACCATAAATACTCTACAGAAAATTAACTCTTACTCGTCCCGTAAAAACGCACCCTAGTATTACCACCATAAGGCTTTGTTTTAAGCTTCGCAAAATAACTTAGCCTGAACATTACATCATTAAATGTTTCATGAAATGAGGGAGAACTCTTATTTAATTGATATGTTGAATTCTTATTGGGAATATGCACCAACCCCTTCACATCATTCACTGAACATTTTATTGCACTCGCCCAAGCCTCTGAAATTCGATTAAAGGTATTATTCCTACGGCTATCAACCTTGCCAAACGCTCTGTACACATTGTAGTTCAAAACTAGAGCAACATGGTAATGCCAACCTTCGTTACCACTCAACTCTTTCACCCATACGTAGTTGATACAGCAATTAATACTACGATTCCTGTTTTTACTTTTCCTTTTTAAATCATATTGAATCTTAAAACGCAGAGAATCAAAAAACTTCGATATTATATCAGTAGGTCCTGAATAACCTGTAGGAAACTTCAGCTCAAAACGCATAACAAGAAGACGGTTATGGTCAGACAAAGATTTAACTATCATTAGTTCATTCGCCATTAATATTCTATGTATTAATGGACCATATTTACGTATAACACGATATCCATTAAAAAAATTAGATTCAATTAACTTCATTAAAAATACCTTTATTTTTAACAATCAACAACATTCACTTCCTTCTTAAGGAATGAAGAAATAAACAACTATTAATAATTACAAGATCTATATATATTACTATAACCGACAAAATATCAAACTCAACTAACAGCTAAACTAGGGGATAGATAGATACCACTTTATTATTTTGATGTTTACCCCCCTAGTTCATTCTTACTTATTACTCTGGACTTATGCACAAACTACCCTATCTATATTTATTGTGAATCTAACTTATTATCTATAAATTGTTACCTCTATGGCTAATCGATTTAATGTAAATCAAATAGAAATATTCAATCCCAAATCAATCATGATTTTCGCATCATTACGTGGACAAAGAGGACAGAGATCGACGACCCTTGTCTTTGGTTTGATCATAATTTCACTTAATATATAATTGGGTTTTAGGTACTCTAATGCTTGCTCTAGGTTTTTTTTGTTTCTTGTCCCATATGGCCCAAATTGAAAAATATCATTTCGCTTAATATATCTAATGCCTGAATTTGAAAGCGTTAGAAACCATTGTATTAAATTCTGGGCATCTACTGCACACTTCGGAGGGGCAGAAAACACTTTCACAAACTGACCAGAAAAATAGCTCATCAAATTAATTGACTCTATAAGTGTTTTCGCAGAAATTTCATCATTTAAGTCACCATCAAAGCAATGAATTAAAGCCGCTAACCTAGCGATATTTTCTGGTAACTTTGAAGCATGATCTGCAACTTGCTGAAAGATACCGTTAGGTCCCATCTTTACTTCAATATCGTTGTAAACATCCTGCCATATTTTTTTAGCTTCATTGGAGAATCTAACAATTTTTCTATTGGTGTAATTAGACATATCTAGGGATTCCGATAACCAATGATATAGCTTACCGTTAAATTCCTGTATACCATCTCGTGAGTAATTTATCCCTGAGGACTGCCTAAAGCCAATATTGGATGATGGCGCACAAACAAGAAGACGAGCCAAGAATCCGTTACCACGCACACTATCCTTTGATTTTTTAATATAGCGATCTAGCGCACTTGATTGCGTCATTATATGGACGGTTAACCGAGCGCTTTCCACTGTGTATGAACCTGCCACTTTCCTATTAACAGTAATATCATCACCACTCCACATTGCATTTAGGCTAGCTGTTTTCGCCATCGCTCGGCTGTTAAGTAACACTCCCCCTTCACTAGACCCAAGAAAAGCATTTGGCACATTCTCACTGAGACCACTCAGCAATGCTTCAATAGTACTATCTTCATATGTGAGCAAATTGAGTTTTGGTTTAATTGGTTTTTTTTCTTCGAGTTCGAGTAACTGGTTTGCCATTGACTCACATTCAAGTTCATCATCCAAATTGACTAACTTTTTTATACGAGCGACTTTTTTTTCATGTAACTCAAGTTGAATCTGGTATCTATCTAATTGTGTTTGGTAACATTCAATATTTTCTTTTTGAAACGATTTGATTCCTTTTGTGAATAAATTCTCTACTGATGATTTACGCTCTCCTGATTCTGCAATCGTTAACCCCATTAGTGAGACAGGGCTTACTTTTCCCGTGGGTATTTCTACATCAATAACGCCTTGTAATGCGAGTGAAACGGAACTAATAGCGGTCATATAGATCATCGAATCAGGCGCTTGCGTGATGAATTTAGCCTCCATATAGGCTTTAGTGATTAGTGATGACGGTGAGACAATGGGAAAGGCCTCCGACGAAATTGGAAATTGATATAACATGTGCACTCCTATCGATAACGACATAAAATGATTAAATTTTGATAACCACCTCTCTAATCACACCCTGCGATAGAGTTATTTCTCATCAAATTTAACCAAGTTTGCATATCTCCCATCAACCAACCTACCGCTCTTGCGCCTAGTTTGATTTTCTGAGGAAATGAAGGGTCAAAACGTTTTGATGAAGGGTTTTGTTTGTCATAGATAGTCGACCGAGAAAGGCCCGTCATTAACATGACATCCTTAAGTCGAAGAATTTGGTTTGAACGAAGTTCTGAGTGAGTAGATAACATTTAAAGCTCCTTAGTTGATTTAAGGTGCCATTAAACATTAAAGGACAAAGTTACAAAAAGGAGTGGAGTTGATTTTTCGGCATAAAAACCCACCCCAGCCCTTTATACAAAAGGGCTACGACTCTTTTACTATTTTAATTTTTTGTACTTATCTGGCCTGATAATTAATTCTATTGCATGAATATATGTGTCATTTGTATCAAGAACTTCATGTAGTTCATCTAAAACATTCCTGGCTATTTCTTGTACATTTTTCTTGCTCAGCTTAGTATCTGATAGCCAGTGGTGGCTATAAACTTCTTTGACAAGATTGAAGTTTTCACCTGTTTTGTCTTTAATCAGAAAAGCTCCCGCTTCACGCTCTCCCTTTTTTTTAAAGCTCTTAAAATTGCGAAATAGGTAGCCTGAACAGCCACCGGAGACAACGGATGCGTTTTTAACATACAGAGCATACCCACAATTCGATAGCTCCCGTAATGCAGTAGATGCATGGTACTCCGGTTCCAGGTAATATGCGCTCTGTTGGTAATCTTTGTCGTTGAACACTAGCTTTGAAACATCACTCTCTCTAATAACGACTTCTAACAAGCTCACTGATAAATTGAGTTCACTTCCTATTGGAAAGTTAAAATCACTGTTACTGCGTGTCGCTTTATCACAAAGTACAAAACGCGAATTACTCATCCCATTTTTAATTTTCTGCATTATGGGATGACCATTATCGGTATTACTCCCAAGCTTAAAATCATAAGGAGAAACAGGTATTGACTCATTTAAGGCAAAGTGTTGCTCTTTGTCATCGAAAGTAACCACACCTTTGAATGTATCAGTCGTGATATTTTCAGAAGCTAAAAGCTTTTTCGTATCACTTTCTGTTACTTGTAGATATTCAACACCAGCAACTAATGTAGATGCTCCTAAAAAAAGAGTGTTAATTTTGGGTGGATTAACACGAGAGAGATATTCTCCTTCCAAAAGATGATGCATGAGCATGATTTTTTTTGAATAATCGCTTTCACTTAAAACAACATCTTGCCTTGTCAGTTCATCCAGTTGCTTATCAATGCCCCATACGCTGTAACCATTGGGTACATCAACTAACAGCGGTATATCGAGCTCAAGACACGTTTTCAGCTTATCCTTCATTGACACTTTCGTATCAATGTCACTCAACTTATAAAAAACCTTGTTGATAAATCTCAAACCATCATCCTTGCAAGCTACCGATAAAGAGGGCTATTCATGCTATTAATAGCATAAATAGCAGAGTATCGGACTCAATAAAAACTGGAAAATGATGTCGATGTCAACGTTCTTCTCATGCACGAGATAACATCATGGGAAATTTTTAAAATATTAATGGTATTGACACTCAGTTATGCTTAGAGCTAATCAACCTAACTCACAACCTTAAGACTCTTCTTACCACTCATCGACAAGCTCCCCGAAGCCGCTTCTTCAATGTGATCACTCCACCACGCCATTAGAACTTTACGACGTTCAAGGTAGTCTGTGCGGTTGTATGCGCTTCTTACCTTATCTCTATCCACATGAGAAAGTGCGGCTTCTATAATATCTGGATCGAAGTTTTGCTCATTTAAGGTGGTACTGGCTAATGCGCGCAAACCGTGGGAAGTTTGCCTACCCTTCATGCCCATTCGTACCAATGCTTTATTTGCTGTCTCTTTGTTGATGTGATTTTTGTTACTTTTGTCAGCAGGGAAAAGGTATTCACTATCACCCGTGATGAAATCAATCGTCTCTAATAGGTCTAAAGTTTGTTTTGTTAAAGGAACAGTATGCACTCTTCCCTTTTTCATTCGCTCAGCAGGAATGATCCAAAGCATCTTATCTCTATCAATCTCATCCCAGCGTGCCCCAGCCGTTTCAGCTGGTCTTGTCATGGTATGAAGTTGCCATTCTAGCAAGCAGCGAGTAATAGGTTTAATGGATGCGTAGTTGATTGTTTTGAGGAGCTCTGGAAGTTTATCTGGGGCTAAAGAAGCTTGGTTGGTTACCTTGGCAGTTTCAAAGGCTTTACCAATGCCTGCGAGCTTGTTGTGCTCAATCACACCCGTGTTTACTGCAAAGGTCATTATCTCATTGAGGTTACGACACAAACGCCCCACTGTTTCTAATTTACCTTGGTTCGCAATGGGTTTAATCGTTTTGATCGCTTGAGGCGCTGTAATATCGCCAAGTGGAAACTTACCTAAGTCAGGTAAGAGGTACTTCTCAATGCGTTGCTTTAATTTCTTAGCCGTTTGCTCTTTGACGCTTGTTTTCTTCACTTCAATCCAGTCATCAAATACCGACTGTAACGTATTCGACAATTCTAACTGTTTTTCTCTGAGTGTCGTATCACGGTGCTCTTTCGGGTCAATACCATCAGCGAGTAGTTCTCTTGCCTCAATCGCTTTGGTTCTTGCTTTGGCTAATGAGACGTCAGGGTATTTACCTAAGGCTAGGTTCAAGCGCTTTCGTGAAATGGGATGATAATAAGAGAAACGCCATAGTTTTGTTCCTATAGGCTTAATCTTCAATGATAATCCATCACCATCACCTAAATTATATTCTTTCTCTTTAGGCTTTGCTTGTTTGATTTGAGTTGCCGTTAAAGGCTGTACTTTTTTCGCCATCGTAACCCCCTGAAGTAACCTCAAAATTGCTTAGATCTTAAAAGACTACTTCAGAGATTACTTTAAACGGTGGATTTTACAACACATCACGGGACCTCTTGGGACCAAAAAATGGCTAAGAGCCTGATAAAACAAGGAATTACAGGCACAAAAAAGCCCACACTAGGTGGGCTCTTTCGTATAATGTGGTGCCCGCTACTGGACTCGAACCAGTGACACCTTGCATGTCATGCAAGTACTCTAACCAACTGAGCTAAGCGGGCGGTGTTCTAATTTCTTATTACTACCATTGTGACAAACTCAATAGTTATGCAATAAAAACAAGTAAGGAATGGTGCGTCCGAGTGAACTCGAATCACCGACCCCCGCCATGTCAAGGCGGTACTCTAACCAACTGAGCTACGGACGCATTCCTTTAGAACGAGGAAGATATTAACGACTGATTTATTGCGGCGCAAGTAGAAATTACACTTGAATCAACCGTTTGCTCTTATTCGCACCAATACGTTGAATTTTTAGACGTGAAACGTAAATAAAGTTGAGTTACATCACACTAAGTATTGAGTGTTGCTTTACGTTATTCCTCATCCACATCGAACACAACATTGTAGTTCTCGGTGTAAGTACAATTAGGTTGACGGCTACATGTAAAGAAGCGTCGGCCTTTGTAATCGCCTTGGCTTGCCAGTTTGATGATCATCGGGCTACCACATTTCTTACAAAATCGAACTTCTTTGGATGGTTCGATTAAATCAATGTGCGCTGCCAGTAACCTCTTCAAACGGCTTACTTGGTAGCTGTGTTTAATCGAAGCACCAATCAAAGGTAAACCTGCCGATTTACAGACGTGAATCAGTAGCTTTTCGCGGTCGACCTTCCCTTTATTGAGCTCTTTACCGTTATCGAGTTCGATGATCACACGGGGTTCTAACGTTCGTGGGTCGCAGACGACAAAATCAAAGTAACTACGAGAGATCTTGTTGTTGGCGATAAACCAATTCTTCTTGTTGTTCGTCTTCGCAGGAACAAGTACGTTCGACATGCTGACTTTGGCAAACACTTCCCCATGGTTACCCACAGCGGATTTAAGCGCATTATAGAATGTCGCCTGTTGCGCCGACATCAACGCCCCTTTCTTCTGATAAGCATGGTCTTTGGTGTCATCATGTTTCACCACATACTTTTGAATAAAGTAAAAGAATACAACCAGAACAATTACAACGATAAAGATATTAGTCATTTTCCAACACAATCAAGTCTGTATAGGGATTAAGAGAGTGGCTAGCGTATGTAGAAAAGCATCACCTGGCAAGCAAAAGAGCGAGAGTTACCAACCAGAATCACGACCTTTGAGCGCTGCAATCACCGAGAGCTCGCTCCCACGCTAGACACATCTCTCCTATTTGATATCCAAACCATCAATTACACTCTAGATTGATTTAGATCAATTTACCTTAACTTGTGATCAACTAGTCTGAAAAACGTTAGGCAAATATTAATAAGGAAATTGATATGGAACTCAAACAAGACCCAAGATGTTATACCGATGTATGTGTAGACGGTAAGTGGTTCCACTATGACCACTGCGGAACTCGAGCTTACATGTTAAAAGGTGGCGCTTCCGCTGTTATTGAACTAGCAAGAGAACCTTCTACAGAGGGCGAACTGGTTGAAATGCTGCAAGGCGTCGCTAAATAACTCATATAGATAAACTCGATATACCGCTAAGTAAACCACACCTTTAACTCAAACTTTGATATTAGCGTTTTCAGAGTATCCCAGAAGCCATTCTTATCTCTCGAAGATCAGAATGGTTTTTTGTTTCCTGATGAGCGATTAATTTTCAACGATGATAACTTGGTTCCTACCCGACTCCTTCGCTTGATATAATGCATCATCCGCGGCTTTGAGGTACTTCTTGCAAGTATCATGGTTGAGTTGCTCTTGAGTAATACCAATCGACGCCCCTATCGATGTGGTGAGGTTTAAAAAGCCGGAGTGTGTATCAATTGGCGTTTCAGAAATAGCTAAACGGATAACGTTCAACTGTTGCTCTGGCTCAATGGAACCAGACAACAGCATTACAAATTCTTCACCACCCCAGCGAGCCACGACGTCATTCGGGGATAAATGTTGTTTTACTCGCCTTGCTACTTCCACTAAAACCTCATCACCAATATCATGGCCAAAAGTGTCATTAACGCGTTTAAAATGGTCAAGATCTAGAATAACCAGACTGATTCCAAACTGTGAACTATTAAATGACATTGGTTGTGTTAGAAGTTGTTCCAAGTAACGTCGGTTATATAAGCTTGTCAGTTCGCATCTTGTAGATTGCTTGAGTAACTCTTTGTTGGTCTTCTGGATCGAGCGCAACCTTATCAAAAGTAATGTGGCACTTATCATCACCATGATACCCAAGGCGACAACAATTCGATTCCGTAGCTGCTGCTTATCTAATGTCAGCTCACCAAGCTCCTTCTCTGCATTTAGCAGTTCATTCTCTTTAGCTAAAGATGCCGTTGCAAAATCTTGTTCGAGCAAGAAAATATCGCTCTGTCGCTTGTCAAACAACAGTGCCTTGTTACCCTTGTAGTAGAGCTTAAAGTAGCGAAGCGCGTTCTCGCTGTCGCCTCTCGAGTCATAATATTCTGCGAGTGTTCTTAAACCGAGGACTTTCCAGCTGCGAGAGCCAACAATATCGAACATTGCATGCGACCGCTTAAGATCAGCAAAGACAAAATTGTCTCGATTCAAACCAATGTTAGCTAAGGCTCTGTTTAAATAACACTGACCCAGTTGAAGTGTGTATTTGTCCACTCCCGGATATCTAAGGCACAGGTTTGCGACTTGCCGTGCTGACTCAAAGTTCTTTTCCGCCAACAACACATCACTCTCTGCTTTTAACAAGATGATTTTGTATCGCTCGCTGACGTTATCGCCATTGAGTTTGGCGGCACTTTGATACGCCTCTCGGCCTTTCACTAACTCACCACTTCGCAGATAGGCAAAAGACTCATTCACATGTAACACACCGATGGTAGAAGCTTCGAGGAGCCCGCTGTTGTAATAGAGTTTTTTGGCTTTTTGAATCAGCTCGAGCGCTTTAGGCCAATCTTCCAAATAGATATAAAGTAATGCCATGTTAGACACTAACTTGCTGTTGTAGATGTGATGAGGGTACTTCTTGCCCAGATCTAAGCCTTTATGGAAAAAGTATTGAGCCTCAGGAAAGTCATTGCGGATATTGTTGATGACACCAGCCGTATTATAGGCCTTAATCAACAACTCTTCATAGTGGAGCGATTCCGCGATATCTATCGCTGCTCTGATTTGGATTTCAGATTCCGCTAGCTCCCCTTTACTGATGTATTCGATCGCCAATTCAACCAATGATTGGGCCTTTAGCCAACCCATGTGTTCGTGTTGTGCGAGTGCTTTAATCTGTCTGACGTATTCTGAAACCGCTTCGGTATCCAACTTATGTTGCGCGAGGTTTGACAGAATCATCAATTCGTAAGCACGATAGATGGCTTTATCTTGGTCTGGAAACTTGGCTTGGAGAGCCTCAAGTTGTTGGGAAGCTAAATTAGGGTCACCACGAGATACATCGAGAATATCAATCAATGTAGATCCATACTGAGAGAGTAATAACTCTTTCTCGGGACTATACACACTCGGATTTTCAGGGCGAATATGCTTTAAATCGTCATCATAAGTTGGGTAGAGCAAATACAGCCCCAGCACAACACTCATCAGCACCACTAAAAGGAATGAACCTAACACATTGTTTCTATTCATTTATCAGTGCCATTATTGATTACATTCCAATTTCATCGACGTATGTTTAAATGCGGTCAAACATTATACCCGACAGATATACAGATTAAAATCCTGCGCATCGGTGGATCTGAGTTGGGTTTTTCTCATTAATTAGAATAATCAGGCGACTTTCTTGATTTAACTCAGACAATCATCTACCTCATTGGCGTTATAGTGATTTTCCTGTTCCTACCTCCGCGGCTTCTTTTCGAACAAGCGGAAGCATAATGAGAATTAACAATGACCCAAATTAATGAACAACGTCTAGTCGACCATTTCTGTGATCTTGTGAAAATCGATAGTGAATCACGCAACGAAAAAGCCATCGCTGAAGCGCTGGCTGAGCAGCTAGGCGAACTAGGCTTTGACGTACACAAACTGGCAGTTCCGGAAGAAGTATCGAACGGTTTCAACATCTACGCACGTTTAGATGGCACACTTCCAGGTAGCACAGTATTCAGCTGCCACATGGACACAGTAACGCCAGGTATCGGCATTGAGCCAATCATCGAAGACGGTATCATCCGTTCAAAAGGCAACACGATCCTAGGCGGTGACGATAAGTCTGGTATTGCGGCTATCATGGAGGCGGTTCGCGTAATCCAAGCTGAAGGCCAAGCACACAAAACGATTGAAATCGCATTCACCGTATTCGAAGAAGGCGGTCTATTCGGTTCTCTGAACTTCGATATGTCTTACATCCAATCTGAGCACGCTATTGTGCTAGATACAGGCGGTCCGATCGGTACTATCGTAAATGCAGCACCTGGCCAACAAAAAATCGTTGCGAAGATCAAAGGTCGCCCTGCTCACGCTGGTTTAGCACCAGAAGAAGGCATCAGTGCGATTCAAGTGGCAGCAGACGCTATCACTAAGATGAACCTGCTTCGTATCGATGAAGAAACAACAGCAAACGTGGGTATTGTTGAAGGCGGTCAAGCAACTAACATCGTAATGCCAGAGCTTAAAGTCGTGGCTGAGGCTCGCTCTCTAAACGGTGAAAAACTAACAGCACAAGTTGAACACATGATCTCGACATTCGAAGAAAGCGCGAAGCAATTCGGCGCTGAAGTAGAAATCGAATCAACTCGTGCTTACGATGCATTCGTTATTGCAGACGATCACCCGCATATTCTTTCGATCAAATCAGCATTTGAGAAGCTTGGCGTAACAGCGAACACTAAACGCACTGGCGGCGGTAGTGATGCAAACAACTTCAACGCGAAAGGCCTAACAACAGTTAACCTTTCTACTGGTATGGCGAAAGTTCACACCACTGAAGAGTACATTGCAGTGAAAGACATGGTCGCTATCACTGAGTTTGTTGTAGCTTATGTAACGCAATAATCGAATCCATTAGTTAGGTAGTCACTTCTATCTAGCACAATGAAAAAAGCCGAGACATCATCACGATGCTCGGCTTTTTGCTGTTTAGGTGAACATAGAAGGTCGAACCTAAAACCCCCTACGCTTCCAGAATTGGCCTTCGTCTTTTGCTACTAGGTCGAATGTCTTGTCGGCGATGATGTTGCCTTTTAGCTCAACCGTCATACGCCATTTTCCTAGTTTGTTCGAGACAGGTGCCCAGATAGTGTCACCTAAGTAAAAATCCCAATCATTGTTGCCGACATACTCTTCACCATCGAACGGTTCGAGCACTTCACCTTTGTCTGTGGTGATGTTCGGGTGATAAATGCAGTAACGGATCTTCTCACCTTTGGCTTTTTTGATATTCAAGATATAGCCAAATTCTACGTCGATTTCAGCATCAACGATGGTGGTGAACTCTTGGATTTTTGGAAGATCTTTAGATTTGGAATCCCATGTGGAATAGATACCATAAGAAGTCATGTCGACCACAACAGAGCGCTTTGCCATTTCAATCGTTACCTTGGAGTTGTTCTATTAATTTAATTCTATTTACCATACAGCCATGCAAGCAGAGGAAGAACGAGGCTATTCTTGCCAGTCTTTCGCCATACGTTTAATCACCGACGGCTCAATGTCGTGAATGCTACCAAACTGCTCTCGACATACTTCGATGATCAAGTCAGCTTTGTATTTTCTTGCAAGTTGACGGTAAGCCTTCATTTCCCAATGCTTAATAAAGGTATTCGAAACAACAACATCCAACCCTTGCTTCAAGCCATTCTCTGCAGTGTTCTGACACCACTCATGAGCTTGCTGTAACTGCCTAGGATCAAAATGGTAGTCACCTTGCTCATTCACGTAATACATATCCGCTTCGACATGCAATGCATCGTAGGTTTTTGCTTTTGTTGACTTGCCAGAACCGGGCAACCCTCGAATGAGTATTAACTTCATCTGTCACTTTACAGGCTAATTCGAAAACATGAGTTTATCGTAAATGCTAACCGCTTGCTCTGATAACTGCCTAGTTCTACATAACAGAACCAAGCACTTATGCCTTACTCGGGTAGTCGTTAAACATTATAAGACTTCGTCGAAGCCGGTAGATGGCTTCTGATAGAAAACACAAATAATTTACATCTATCCATTTTGGATATCGACAAGCGTATCAAACTACTATAGATTTAGATGTATAGACGTCTACATATCTAGCTTAGGGAGAAAGCTTTGCCTATTCGCATTCCAGACCAATTGCCAGCATCTGATGTTCTTCGTCAAGAAAACATCTTCGTTATGCCGTTATCAAGAGCATCGACACAGGAAATTCGTCCACTTCGAGTCTTGATCCTCAACCTAATGCCGAAGAAGATTGAAACTGAAACTCAATTTTTACGCCTACTATCGAACAGCCCATTGCAAGTTGATGTAGAGCTGCTGCGCATTGATGATCGACCAAGTAAAAACACACCGACTGAACACCTTGATAACTTCTATCGCCAATTTGAAATGGTCAAAGGAAGAAACTTTGATGGATTGATCATCACTGGTGCGCCGCTTGGCTTGGTTCAATTTGAAGATGTTATCTACTGGGACCATCTGAAAACCATCATGGAATGGGCAAACAAGCACGTTACTTCAACTCTATACGTGTGTTGGGCGGCTCAGGCTGGTTTGAAATTACTGTATGATTTGCCAAAACGCACGCGTAAAGAGAAGTTGTCTGGTGTTTATAATCACGAGATTCATAACCCTTACCACCCTATTTTACGTGGCTTCGACGATACATTCTTGGCTCCGCACTCTCGCTATGCGGACTTCTCTCAAGAGTACTTAGCAGAGCATACCGACCTTGATGTTCTTGCGACTTCTGATGTTGCGGGCGTATACCTAGCGGCGACCAAAGATAAGCGAAACGTGTTTGTAACGGGCCACCCTGAATACGACTCCCATACACTTCACAATGAATACATTCGTGATTTAGGTGAAGGCATGGAGCCTGTTATTCCAATCAATTACTACCCGAACAACAATCCAGACAACAAACCGGTTGCAAGCTGGCGTAGCCACGGACACTTGTTGTTCTCAAACTGGCTAAACTACTGCGTTTACCAACAAACGCCTTACGATCTGGATCACTTCAGCGAAGACAACTTTACCAAAGACGATTAAGTTCTTTCTTCCGATTCAAAAACACATAAAGCCGTGTTCAGTATGTTGTTGATAAAACGACGAATTGGAAGCGGGTTTTTTATGGTGTGTGGGTCGCATTCCATAATAGATTTACCACTTCAACGGGTTTGATTTCATATGATGGGTTGGTGTTCATAAGGAGCTTCACATGCCTGCCAAGCCGTCATTCTCAAATCCGATTTCGTTATCCCACCCCCTTTCGTTATCAAATCTGGTACTACTCGCCTCGCTTTCGTTGGCCGGTTGTGTCTCTGTCACAGAAGGACCACCAAAGATTGAAAGTGACCCTATCGCGATGTCTGAATCTCGAATCGAATTAGGTTTGGGCTATATGGGACAAGGCAATATGGTGAGAGCGCGTGAAAACCTAGAACTCGCGATTAAACACGCACCTAGCTACTACCGTGCTCGACTTTCAATGGCGCATTACTACGAACAAGTGGGTGAAGTAGACGAAGCGAGAACCACTTACCGCAAAGCACTCAGTCTCGATTCAAGAAACGGCAATGTATTGAACAACTACGGTACCTTCTTGTGTAAACAGGGCGAATACGAGCAAGCCGATAAATACTTTAATCGCGCTATCGATCAACCTTACTACTACTTGGTGTCTGCAAGTTATGAAAATGCCGCGTTTTGCGCATTTAAGGCTGGCAATACAGACCAAGCGAAGTACTACTTCAGCAGAGCGATTGACCACGATCCAAACCGCGTAAAATCGATACTACAGTTATCAAAAATTGAAGTGAGTGACGCCGATTACAATGACGCTCGACTCCGTTTATTTAAATTCCACCAGCGTTATGGCTATCAAATTCCATCGCTTAAAATCTTGGTCGATCTCGAAAACAAAGCAGGTAACAGAGCTCTAGAGCAGAAATATCAGAGTAAGTTAGATGAGTTGCTTTCTGCTTAACAAGTATGCAAAGCACAAAAAACGGGCTTGTTGCGTTAACAACAAGCCCGTCCGTATTTCTGCTTAGTATCTTAACTAAGTACAGCCACTATTTAAGAGCAATCCACTCTTGTCTTTGTTCGTCATCCATAAAGGTCCATGCGATAAATCGACTCACCTTCTGGCCTTGCGACATCTCGACGACTTTCACTTGTTTAGCTCTAAGCTTGCCAAGCTCTGAACGAACCATATCGACGTTGTCTTTCTTAGAAATCAATGTCGTAAACCACAAGACTTGAGTAGCAAAAAGTTGACTCTCTCTTGCCATCTTCATAATGAAAGCGGCTTCACCACCAGGGCACCAAAGCTCGGCTTTTTGACCACCAAAGTTTAGGGTTGGTTTATCGTGCTTAGTGGATTTATCTAACTTAACTGGCTTCTTATTCGTTTCTGGCTTGAACGACTGACCGGCTTTCTTAGCACGGTTTGCCGCTAGATTATCCAGTTTACGTTGTGAGCCCTTTTCCGCCTCTTCAAGAGAGCTGTGGAATGGCGGGTTACAAATAGTGACATCATAACGTTCATTATCCTTAATCACACCCTTAAAGATAGATTCAGAGTCGGCTTGCAGGCGAGCTCGGATCTTACCTTTTAGATTAGGGTTACTTTCCGCAATGAAGTTCGCTGTTTTGATGGAGATTGAATCAACATCAGTTCCCGTGCAGCGCCACTTATACTCTGTCGCACCAATGATTGGGTAAATACAGTTTGCACCAACACCAATATCTAATGCTTTCACAGACGCGTGGTTATAGGGTTCACCTTGGCCATCGCTATTAAGGATGTCGGCCACTCTGTGAATATAGTCTGCACGACCAGGAATTGGCGGACACAAGTAACCAGCAGGAATATCCCAATGTTTAACGCCATAATGATGTGCCAACAAAGCTTTGTTGAGTAGCTTAACAGCTAATGGATCAGAGAAATTAATGGTGTCTTCGCCCACTGGGTTCTTGATCAGATGTTCTTTTAACTCAGGCAAGGCTGCAACCAACAACTCGAAGTTATAACGACCAGTGTGCTGGTTTCTTGGGTGTAATCCACCTTGAGGTTTTTCAGCCGAGCGTCTTTTCTGAGCTGCGTTCTTGTTAAAAGCCGTTTTATTGAAAGAACCCTTATTCGATGATCCTTTATTTGCACCCGGTTTGCCTTTGCTGTCTTTTGCAAAAGGTCGCTTTGCTTTGTTATTGCCCGCGCCTTTAGGTGCACTATTCTTGCGACTTTTATCAGATGTTTTCTTGGTAGAAATACGCTTGTCGCTGCTTGGCTTAGCTGTACTTGGCTTAACATCAGCTTGGTTGTCTTTTGTTTTTGCTGATGAAGTACTGTTTTTCGACAGGCTTAGCGTCGTTCTATTTTGTGATTGGCTCATTGGGCTACTTCTTTAAATCTAAATACATCATGAATAAACGGGCATCCAACTCAAGTTGATGATATTCCGGTTCCATGTGACAGCATAGTTGGTAAAAGGCTTTGTCGTGCTCTTTCTCTTTGATATGCGCCAGTTCGTGTACCACCAGCATTCTTAGCAAAGGTTCTGGTGCATTTTTAAAAACACTGGCGATACGAATTTCATTCTTTGATTTGATCTTTCCACCGTGATTCTTAGCAACGTAAGAATGCAGACCTAACGCATTATTGATTAAGTGTATCTTGCCGTCGTAAATCACTTTGCTGATCGGTGGTGTTTTTTTCATGTAGCGATTTTTTATCTCAATCGCATAGTCAAACAGGGCTTTCTCGCTTTTGATTTCATGATTCTTTGGGTAGCGAACTTCAAACCAAGGCACCAATTTACCCGACTCTACAAGTTGAGTAACAGGATCAAGAATGTGCTTAGGATAGCCTTGAATATAGCGTAAAGAAGGGTGCATGCTGAAAGACCGTACAAGTTACACCACGACAATACGTTGTGGTCTTGAAAATTGAGCCGCATAGTGTAACTGATCACACTTTTCTAATCACCTAGGATTCGTTACACTTTAGCGAGATTCACCAAGAGCTAGACTCAAAAAGAGATTGTAAAAATGAAACGTGTTGTATTGTACGTCGCAGACAAATGCCCGCACTGTAAAGATGCCCAAAGGTATTTAGACTCTAAGAAAATTGTTTACCGCCTGACGAATGCAAAGATGCAGCGTGGCCGTAAAGAATTGCAAGCGATGGGTGCTCGTTCTATCCCCGTGCTTAAGATCGGCGATCAAGTGATGGTCGGTTGGAATCAGAAGAACTTCGATAAGATGTATAACTCAAAGAACACTTAACGTGATCTAAGAGACTTATATTTCTACAAACAAAGCCCGAATGTCCAACCTAGGATGTTCGGGCTTTGTGTTATGAGTATCGGCAACCAAGGGCTTTTTCAGCGCTACCCTTTCACTTTAAGAAGACCGCCGCAAGAAGCGCATCTGTACTTCTCTTTTATACCAAGGACTTTATCGACGGATGTTCTGCGGACTCTAATGAGTCTGCGTTCTTTGCACTTACACTTCATGGGGCTAGGGTTACCGAATTGATTAACTTAGAGACAGTTAATATCTCTTAGCTCCTCTTCGTTAACCATATTGGAGAGCACACATTTTTCACAGAATAATATAATCTCCCCACTTACTTCCCGAGCAAGTTAACGCTTTAAATAACCTGATTACCCCTCACTTTCAGCTAAATAAGGAACACTATGAGATACAAGTTTAAAGGCTCTGTTGGAAAGCAAGAGTTATTGGAGAAATTAGCGGAAGTTTTAAACTCTCTAGAAGATGCAGGAGTTAATGAATTTCAAGGAGTTAACCTTTACTTCAATCCATGTATATCGGGAGTTAAAGTTATTCCCCACCTTAACGGAATTCAGTGTGATCTAACTAGTGATAGCACCCGACAGCATATGGAAACAACAACTGATGTCAAAGGCAAGAAGACCATTTCATATATAGCTGGAGTTAAGGGCTACGACATGAACCTTGATGGACGCATCCCTTATAAACCTGTAATAACACTTCCTACAGCGCAAGAGCTAAAAGAAAGAGAAGAGGCGCAGCGTAAACTAGAAAGAGAAGCTATGGAAAGAAGCTTCGCAGAGGCTGCTGAGAAACGGAAGTTAAAGCAAGAAGCAGAGTTAGCCGAAAAAAAACTTGCTCAAGGCTGCATAACCGTATTGAGGGAAAAACTGGGGCTATCCGAGGATGAATTTAAGCACGAAAGATCTAGTGATGGATGGATTAAGACTGAAAAAGGCATCGCCAAATATGACGATGAGATATGCGAGAGCAAGGTGTATCGTATATCGATGAAAATCAAGGATAGTAAGTCCAAGAAAGTTTATCTATTCTCAGAAGCATCAATACTACTATACGAAGGTGTGCATTAACTTCAGTTAGATTCTGCAAGTTTCAGCAATCGATATGGCATTGGTGGCGTTGTCATCGATGAGCCAAGAAGCTCATCTAACACTTCCTCAAGTCTAAATCGATAGTTAAATCTAAAACAGAACTCTCCGAGATATCTTGGGAGGTGTTTCTTACTGATTGCATGGTAAGTACCTCTCAATGAGTTTTTGATATTGCCTATCATTGTATCAACCCAATGAAAATATTGATCTTGAATCTCATCTAGGTCGGGAGCGCCATCTTTAATTACTTGGTCGTGGTAAACGTTGGCATTGGATAGGGCTTCAAAGCAGGAAAGACCATCTGATATAGCAAGGGTCGAGGGAGCTAAGTGCTTCTTTGCCCACTTTTCCACCTCTCCCTTACGGAAGCCCTCCACAACGGTCATTCGCATGTAAACAGGATTGTATTCCTCATTCAGAGCTACGGCTGCTATGAAAGGCACTTTATTTTCAGAGCCTCGCCCACGCTTACCACCTTTGCTCTTACCACCCCAATAGGCATCGTCAAGTTGTACGATGTAATCGAGCTGTCGTTTATCATCACTCTCTTTCATTGCTTGCATGAGTTTGTGCTTCATGCGCCATGCTGTGTTGTACGAAACTTCAATCAACCTAGATAACTCTAATGCTGATATGCCGTTTTTGACTTGAGTAAGCAAAAATATGGCGAGAAACCACTTGGTCAACGGTAGCTTGGTATTATCGAGGATAGTTCCAGCAGTAAGGGAAGTCTGTTGATGACAGGTGTTACATTGGTATAGGGAATGGCGTTTTAACTGACAATACTCTTTGCCACCACAAGTGGGGCAAACAAAGCCATTGCGCCATCTGAGGCTAAAAAGCCTATCGTAGCACTGAGCTTCCGTTCCATAGAGGTTATTGAAGCGAAATAATGACACTCCTTTCTGAAACTGGATCTCATTTCTAGGGCGTGTTGATCTTTCGTGAGTGTTTTTTGAACAGCATGGTAAAGAGTTATAATTTGCTTCGCCAAAAGTAAAACCATAACCAATACCATGCCAAGAACAATGCTAACTGATATTCGCTGGGAACTGCTACTCCAAGTTATGAAAAGTACAGGTCGTATTTACGATAAAACTGAACATCGAATGACATTTGAAGGAATACTTTATCGAATGAGAACAGGTATTCCTTGGCGAGATCTACCCTCTGAGTTCGGAGAGTGGAGTACCGTTTACAGACGATTTAATCTTTGGTCAAAGAAAGGGATTTTAGATAATCTTTTCAAAAGCTTATCTAACATGGCTGATTTTGAATGGGTATTTCTTGATGGCTCTATAGTTAGAGCACATCAGCATAGTACAGGTGCAGCTACTGAAAGTTCAGAGCAAATAGGAAAAAGTCGCGGGGGCAACTCAACCAAAATTCACTTAGCCGTAGATAGTGGTGGCCTGCCGATTTGCTTTGATTTATCAGAGGGACAACGCCACGATATAGTGCATGCCGAAAGCTTAGTTGAGCAACTCGATGAAGTTAATACCATCGTTTGTGATAAAGGATATGACAGCGAACCTTTCCGTATTTTTGTTAAGGAACGTGGCGGAGAAACGGTAATTGCTAAACGCAATTACGGACAAGATATAGACAAAGACAGTATGGATTGGTGTTTATACAAGTATCGTCACTTGGTCGAAAATGCCTTTGGGAGAATTAAGCATTATCGAGCTATTTCAAGTAGATATGACAAGCTAGAAAGGAATTATGCCAGCATGTTATCGCTGGCATTCATGTTAATGTGGCTACCGATGTATTGTTGAACGCGAAATGTACAGCAAAGATCAACACGCCCTAGCCATAAACACCCCTCAAACCAATGATCTGAGTATAGTGATGACTAGAAAATGATCAAGCTGAAACTAGTACGTAATCAGGTTAAATAAAGGCGGCTATCCTCTAATTTTAAATACGGTGTTGCACTTGTTGCACTTGTATCTACCTTTGACTCCCAACACTCTATCGAAAAACGTTCGACGAATTCGTATTAACATTGGCTCCTTGCATGCACACTTCATAGTCCCTCACTATCTACTCAAAAAGTACTAGTATTATTTAACAGGCATGCATACCAAGTAAATTAGAAACCGTTAATTCTGATGCCATTAACCGTGATTGATATCGCAAATCGCGATGAAAAACGTGACTTCCATACCAATTATTTAGAGGGGAAATATGTCACTAGTTACACATATTGTTTAACGAAGTCGATAAAGGTTCGGTCTGCTTTTGACAGATACCCTTCCTTTCTCCACGCCAAAGATAGGTTCAGCTTCACACGGTCTTTGAATGGCACTCCTACTACGTCTTTCTCGTATTCTGTAACCAAGCTAAGCAGCGCAGTAATGGCAAACTCTCGCTTCACGATAGAAAGAATCATCGGCAATAAATTGGTTTCGAAGGCGATGGTCATATCGAGGTTGTACTTCTTACAAGTCGCATCGATAAAATCACGGTGGAAGTAGCCTGATTTGAACATGATCAGCTCTTGAGCAAAAAATTCTTCAAAGGTGATGGATGGTTGCGTTGCGAGTGGGTGATCTTTGCCAACGACCGCTAACATTTCTGAGCTTAACAGGTGGTCAGTTTCCAAATCATCAGGCACGTTTTCATGGTTGATTACGCCAATATCGAGTTCGCCGTTTAACAACATTTCACGAATCGAAGCGGTGCCAGCATCAATCAAGGTCAACTTTAGGTTTGGGTATTGGCTTTTAAATGCCATCACGACTTGGGGGAAAAAGTAGCTCCCCATCATGCTTGGAGCGCCTAAACGAACCTCTCCTTTCTCTAACCCCTTTAGTTCATTCATCGCGAGCTGAGCATCATCAAACTGCTGGGCGATTCGCTTTGCATGCTCAAACAACACCTTGCCCTCCTCGGTTAAGGTGACGGATTTATCTCCTCGACGAAACAGAATCAACTCAAGCGTCTGTTCGAGTTTTTTAATAGAAATACTCAATGCAGGCTGAGCGATATGCAGCGCTTTGGCGGCCTGAGTGAAGTTACCAAACTGCGCAACAGCCAGAAAATGTCGAAGAGGTTTTGATTCAAGCATGTTGATATATTTTATATATAGAGGTGATATTTTTAATATATTTCTTTAATCACGATTGTGCTGATAACTTGTTCACAAATAGCTTATTAACTCGTGCAGGCACAACGTAAATGTTTGATAAAGGCAGCCCTCAATACAAACGCATCACCCAATCATTGGCGATTGGCTCGTTTATCATTTTCTGTAACCTTTACCTCTTTCAGCCTATCTTGCCGTACATGGCCGAGCACTTCCAAGTATCGGAAACTCAGATCAACTGGCTGTTTGCCGCGACAACGTTGGGGCTTTCCATCAGTTTGGTACCTTGGGCAATCGCTTCTGAAACCTTTGGTCGAAAACCTATTATCCTATTCAGTTTGTTCGCTATTCCTTTGATTGGGTTGAGCATGGTGTTCACGACGACACTGCTACAACTCGTTATTGCAAGAGCATTCATGGGAATCGCTGTCGCAGCTTTTGCTGGCGTGGCGGTTGCCTACATGGTGGAAGAATTATCACCCAAAGCATTCGCAGTCGCGATTGGTGGTTATATTGCGGCTAACTCACTAGGCGGTATCTTCGGGCGTGTATTGGGTGGCTTGATTACGGATTATTTCGACTGGCATGCGACAGTTTTGTTTTTCGTGGTCGGCTCTTTGCTTGGCGCACTCTATATTGCATATAGCTTACCTGACCAACAAAACTTTAAGCCACAGAAAGGCCTGTTCTTTCACCATAACCGCTCGGTTGTGATGCACTTAAAAAACCGTACACTGTGGTTAGCTATGCTGATTGGGGGTGCTAACTTTGCTTTGTTCGTTAACCTGTATTCTGTAATGGGCTTTAGGCTAGTATCCGCACCTCACTCGGTGCCCGTTGGTTTAGCTTCACTGATATTCCTATGTTACTTGGCCGGCACAGTGAGCTCTAAACTCTCCAACAAATGGACACTTCGTTTTGATCCGCTAAACGGTATATTGATGGGCGTGTGCATTAGCTTAATCGGAATGTTAGTTTCAGCCGTCGATAAAGTCCCGTTCATGTTAGCGGGCTTGTTATTGATTAGTGGCGGTGCGTTCTTTGCCCACACTCTAGCCTACTCTTGGGTGAGTCAAAAAGCACCGAGCGCCAAAGCGACAGCAACGGCACTTTACTTAGTCCACTACTACATCGGCGGCAGTTTAGGTGGCTTCTTACTCCTATATTGCTGGCAACTATTCGGTTGGAATGGCGTGATTGCAGGCGGCTCGATCTTCTATGTCGCGATATTTGCTTGGGTCTACCAGTTGAAACAGCTACAAGTATCGACTTCCAAACTCGCACAAGCATAACTAAGACTGAATTTGTAACTCAATTATTGCTTTTGATTAACGTCCGTTCTGATATCCTACGCAAAATTTCATTTCGGAACCTGTTATGTCGAACACTCAAAGCACAGATCTTCAAACCATCCACGACCAAGTAAAACAGTGGTTAGACGATGTCGTTATTGGCCTAAACCTGTGTCCATTCGCAGCCAAGCCACAACGTAACAAGCAAATTAAGATCTTTGTGAGTGAAGCGAATACGGAAGAAGCGTTATTGGAAGACATCATGACGCATTTTGTAGAGTTAGATAACACGCCAGTCGCGGAATTAGAGACGACGTTGGTGGTTGTACCTAACATGCTGCAAGATTTCTTCGACTACAACATGTTCATTGATTGGATTGAAGCATTGATCAAGCAAGAAGATTGGGAAGGCGTTTACCAAGTGGCAACCTTCCACCCAGACTATTGCTTTGGTGGTGCGGATCCAGAAGACGATGAAAACCTAACAAACCGCTCTCCGTACCCGGTTTACCATTTGATTCGTGAAGCGAGTATGGAAAAGGTGTTAAAGCACTACCCTAATCCTGAAGCGATTCCTGATACCAACATCGCGAGAGTTGAATCCTTAACGCCGGAAGAACGTCGTCAACTGTTCCCTTACCTGTTCAGTTAATCGTTCAGTTAATCGCTAACAAGATGGCTCATATTCCTGAGCGTTCTTGATGATATGGACGAGAAATGAACTGATCTCGTCCATTTTGTTTCGCAATGTACAGGCATTCATCGGCAACTTTGATGAGCTTATCTAACGCCGACATCCTTTCCCCTTTGGTATCCCCTGTACTCAACTCAAAATGACACGCACCGATTGATATAGTGACTGGCTTTCTATCAAGCGTGATTTTCTTCATCTCTTGTAAAAGAGTCATGAACTTATCTTCAACACAACTTGGTGTTTTATTTGGGTACCAAAGAATGAACTCCTCACCACCAAAACGCGCGACAAATTCACCTTCTTGAGTGTTATTGCTCAGCACGTTCGCCACTTTCTTTAAGACAACATCACCCATTTGGTGGCCATAAGTGTCATTGACCTGTTTAAAGAAATCGATGTCGACAACGGCCAAGGTTCCCTTTCCTAAAGACCCTTTTAACTGCTCCACTTCTGCATTCAATGTTTTGAACAAGCAACGTCTATTTGGCAAATGGGTCAGAGGATCATACAGAGCTTGATACTCCAATTTCTCATTCAGTTCTTTGAGTTTTCGTTCTTGCTGCCTTCTAACCAACTCCACTTCGATCCATGATGCCATTAGTCTCATCACGTCGACATCGAACTCTTTAAACTCACGATGATAGGGGGCTGGGCTTGAAAAGTTTAAGGTGCCATAAAGCTCATCATTAACAAAAATGGGAACCCCAATATAAGACTCCAAACCAAAAGACTGGTAAGCGGGATGCTTCGCATATTTATCGTGTTTGCCACAATGCTCAATGCAGATAGGGCCAATCGATTTACAGGTAATTTCGCAATAGGTTGAACGATAATCGAAGATATCGCCACTATTGAGCTCTACCCCTTCAGGTGTGACAGAGTGTTCAACTAAGTAAGTATTACCCTCGACTTTAGATAAAATACCGATATCAAGGTTGAAGCGTTCAAGCCCCATGATAAGCAGCTGAGCGATCTGAATATCGAAGCCCTTCCGGTAATCATTGGTGATTTGATACAAGCGACGTATAACAATTTCGCTTTCACTGGCTTGGTTCATAAATGAGGCCCCACTGCAGCCGAAGTTAATGGCAACATTAATATTTGGTATATTAAGAAGAGTAAAGTGTAAAAAAACATAATAATCAATTGGTTTGTATGCAAAATACCTCATTGGTCCAATGAATAAAAGTCGACTTCTTCGACTTTGCGTTAGCACCCTATTCCTAGCTTTGGTAAAATAATCCATTAACGAAACAGAATGGATAGGAAAATGAACCTTTCTCAACTAAGCCAAGAAATCTACGATCACCTTTACCGCGATATTGAAGAGTTCCGCAGTACTTTTGATCTGCCTGTTGCTGCTCCTGAAACAATGGACGAAAAAGGCGATACGCTACATACCTCTCTAGCGATCGAAGAACTAACAGAACTTGCAGAAGCTGACTCAAAAATCGAACAAGCGGACGCTATTGTAGACAGCGTTTATGTTTTGATGGGACGCTTGGTTCACCTTGGCCAAGCTAAGGTTGAAGACAACCTAGCAATCAGCTACCTGATCGACCTGCTATTGAATGTTTCTAAAAACCGCTCAATTGACTTCTTACCTTGCTGGGACGAAGTACACTCAAGCAACATGAGCAAAGTATGTCGCAACGAAACTGAATACGCTGAAACAGAAGCTTTCTATGCTGAGCAGAACATCAAGCTGATGGCGGTTCAAAAAGGCGAATACATCATCGCGAAGTGTGCGGAAGATTTCGTATCGGAAGGCAAGACAGTTCGCCAAGGTAAAGTACTAAAATCTGTACACTACCGTCCTGCGAACCTTGAGCCACTAACGGCTTAAATAAGATTAAGACTGAAGCAGTTAAAAGCTTCAGCTAACTTAAATAGCAAACGCCACGTTTAAATAACGTGGCGTTTTATTATCTGTCAGTCAATTCTAACTGTGTAAATTGCAGCTGTGTGTCAGTTGTGCCTGTATGTTAATTGTAGCTAAACGCTATACCAGTCGCGCCATATGATAAGCCGCCACATATTCGCCATTTCTAAAAGCGAACCCTGCTGACTCACCTTCAATCACAAAACCAAACTTCTTATATAGGCTGATCGCTCTTTCGTTATCGGTATAGACAGTGAGCTCCAATCGCTTGATGTTAATCCAGTTATCACACAAGTCGATCGCGGTCGCGAGCAGTTGGCTACCGACACCTTTGCCTAATACATCATCTTTAACACCCATACCGAATGAAGCAACATGACGCCTTCTCGGGTTTACACACACTTCCATTCCCAAATTACCAACAATCTCATCGTCGATCATCGCGACATACGAGTACACGTTATCAGGTATATTGGAGATTCGTTTCTGCCAGCTTTCCAGAGATGGATTTGGGAGTTGCAGCGTACCGGTATAAGCATTAGTGCATTCGTAAACTTCTTTTATTCCCTTTGCATCTGACGGTTCAGACCGTCTCACTATAATACTCATCGCAACTCCTACTATTTTCATCGCTAAATATGAAACACATCCTTAATGTGCACCTAGACACACTATCAAATAGTAAATATTTAACAATAGGTTAGATGGACTTATTTTATTGGGCTTAGTTGATACTGAGTAAACGCCCTCTCTCAATATCTTGCTCAAGCACCTCTGGCGTTAAATCGCCATGTCCATGGTGGTCATGATTATGGTGATGTCCATGATCGTGTCCGTGGGAATGACCTTTGTGTTCATTTGCTCTTTGAGCTAACTTGTCTGAGTCCAAATAGGTATCAGTCAAATCAGCACAATAATCTTCAGTCCATAAACGTCGAGCCTCATCGTCACTCATGATTTGCTCGGCTTTAGAGCCCAATTTGTCCATGTAGAACATCCCTAACTCCTCTCCTTCAACATTGGCGTGATTAATAAGGTTCATAAAAGCAGGTTCTTGGTTTTCATCAGAGAGATGACCATTTTTGTAACACACGGTTAGACCAATAATGTCGTCGCCAAGTTGTTCTAGTGCAGGGTTGAAATGATTGTGACTGTGATTATGTTCAGCAGCGGCTACAAGCATTGGAGTAAGTAAAACACATGCGATAGCCAGTAATTTAATAGTGTTATTCATGGATAGACCTTCTAAATTTGAGAGAACAATTTGACTGGTTGCTTGCCTTAACTTCTGGTGAGATAAGCGGATGGGAGCGTCAGGAATATTTCAGCCTGAGCCCCCTCTTCATCTCACTACAAATAATCAATATGATTGGATAACGAGGCTCGATATAACGAGCGTTCTGTAGACAAAAATCACTTATCAACTACGATTCTTGCTGGTGCGATGGTGTAAGTCATTGGCTTCACCTCCCATTCACCTTTTGCTTCCAATGCAACCGCTAGTGCTTGCGCCTCTTCACACACCTTCGCTGGTTTTCCGTCAGCCCAGTATGATGGGCCCGAAGTGTAGCCGCACATCACTGAAAACGTGTGTTGGCCATTCTTTGTGGTGTATTCCGTCATAATGACACCACCTTCTCCGTGCGTTATTTTTAGTGAGCCTTCATCGGCGACATGCATTGCATCGGAAGGATTCGGTTTAACATACGTTGTGTAGGTCCCGCCATCTGACATGGATTGATTGTCATACATGGTGTAGCCTTCTTTTTCTGAAGGTAAGGTCAGTTCGTAGTTAGGATCAATATCCGCTAAACGTTCTGAGTTATTCGTCGCACCAGGTTGATAGTTGTGAGCATTTGATTGTCCGTTAGCGAAAACAGAACCTGCCACTAAAGATAGAATGACGACCGCTAAGATTGATTTTTTCATAATGAACTCCAGATATTCTAAGCAAAGATGTTGCTAGCAATGATTTTTATGGTTGAGTAATAGAATGGGTTTGTTTCGTAAGTTCTTAGGATGTGAGGGCACATCAACCCTTACTACAAATGCCCTATTTGTTATCGGTTCCTGCTCCTTCACCAGGCTCAGTTGGACGACTTACCGACTTGCGCTCAAGGTTGTGGTGAGCACGTACTCTATCCATGTATTCTTGCTTGGTGTTCATACCTTGCTTCATTGCTTCTGGTACTTGTTCAGCTGGGATCACGATGTCACGGTCGACTGGCCACTCAGTTAACAGCTCTGGATGGTAGCCTTCTGGGTAGTACAGTTTCGGATCCAGCTCTAAATCACGAATCTCTTGTTCTTGTATGTCTTCACGGCTATTTTTCGGTAATGGAATTCTAAAATCAGACCCATCTGCCATATCAAATTGTGGCGCTCTCGCATTCGGGAAATCAGGTAAAATACCTTCACGAACCCACGCATTATCTTTAGTCATGTTAACGACAATGCCATCTGGCGCACCGAAGTGGTAAGGCCCTTGCCAATGGTGGCGAACCTCTGCAACGGTTTCCTCATTGAGATATGGGTCGAATGTCATGTGCGTTGTCATGAACAAGCGCGGTTGTACTTCATTCGCCACATAACCCGCCGCGTACGCTGGTGTATGGTGAGTATCAACGGTGTAACGTGCTAAGAATGGCGGCACACCTTGAATAATCGAAGACACGCCAAACGTTTCGGTTTGCAGCTCAGTAATGAACAAGTCTGCACCTTTCGCATATTTCAAATCCAACTCGGTTGGGCGACCGTCTCCTGTCCAAACAAACGAAAGCACTCGACCGTCATCTTGAGTCCAATTCAAGCGGTAACCAGACGCGCCATCTTTTGCGTGACTGCGTCGCCAGTGAATGACTTCGACATTGTCTTGGTCATAGATAACGCCACCGTCGTCGCGGAAATCAAACTCGTGTACCACAATGTCGTTGCCTGATGGGAACACATCAAATGCATCGGTGTGCCAGTTCAACATTTGCTGCATGCCTTCAATCATATGACGAGTGCCATATTCTGGAGTCGCACCACTCGGACCATAAATGTTAAGCGGCTTTTCCCAGCGACCATTCCAACCACCAAATTGATACAGGTAAGGTAACGAGCCGTAATGGTCTACGTGTAAGTGAGTAATGAAGATATGGTCGAGTTCATTCATCGCGACACCCGCCGCTACGTAGTTCGCAATTGACCCTTCACCTAAATCAAAGACAAAGTTAGAGCCGTTACCCAATTCGACGTATATCGAGGTGTTTGCTTGCCCCGGGCGAATCATTGGTGATGTCCCCATGAACGTGACACGCATTTCATCCGGTTGAACTTCTTCAGTGCGTGGGAACCAGTTTGCGCCCGACACCATGTGATCGCCATAAGGTGCAATACCCTCAAACATCAGGCCTTCTTTCCAACCTGAATTGGTTTCTTTGCGATAGTCACCATTGTTTACACCACCCATTAACACAGAAAGCACTTCTTCTTCTGAAGAGTACAAGTTCCCCTTAGGTTGAGTGCTCAGATACTCTTCAAGGGTTTCACCCTCGTGATATTCAAATTTCTCGAGTTTTTGAATATCAGAGTTAGTCTGCTTGGTGTTGTATTGCATCATTGGGTCAGCAGCAAAAGCGGTTGTCGTGATGATCATTGCTGTAGAGATGATTGATAATTTTGCGAAAGTTCTCATAGTTTCACCTATCGGTCTGAGTATTTAGTAAATGAATGAAGTTCCTTCCTCACTCCGATGCAAACAAGTTTATTAATAAACAGAGCCTTGATATATAGTGTAAACTTTACTTAAAACCTCCATTTCATTTATGAGTTAATAACGACTCCACCATGATTTGGATGAGTGGCAATAAGAATAGAGGGAACTGAATTTGGACCTTAATCTACTGACGACATTTTTGGCCGTTTACAAACACAGCTCTATCACCGTGGCATCAGAGCAGCTCGATATTTCTCAACCCGCGGTAAGCGCGGCGATTAAGAGACTCGAAGGGGTCGTGGGCAAGGCTTTATTTGTGAGAGAAGGACGAGGTATCGCGCCCACTGGAGCAGCGGTATCACTCGCTAATAAGATAGAAGACCCATTGAACATCATTGGAACGGTTGAGCAGCAAAAGAATGACCTTAAAGTCTATTGCACAGAGAGCTTGCTTCATTTCGTTAGCCAGGTTGAAGGCGTAAGCTTTACGGAAGCGCCGCTTGAAGAGGAAGAACTGTTTGATGCGCTTACTGCACAAAAAGTGGATATCGTCATTGATGTACTTTCGAGTAAGAAACACTCATTGATTGAAGAAACCATCGTCGATGAGGAACCCGTGTGTTTGACTCGAATCAACCACCCTCGAATTGGTGAGACACTAAGTAAAGAAGAGTATTTCCAAGAGGAGCATATTGCGCTCAAGATCAAACGTGCCAACATGAACACAGTCGAGTTTTTATCAGAGAGCGATATCGAGCCGAGAAAAGTCAGAATTGAAACCAGCTCAATTTCAAGCATGCTGATTTTGGCAAGCACGACGGATTATATCGCCGCATCTACTCGTTCTTTTGCAGAAATGCTCGCACCTGCGCTTGGCTTACGCGTTCACCCTATCCCCATCAAATTAAAACCGCTCACGTTTCGAATGCTCTATCACCGCCGTTATGCTAACGACGAGCAACACATCAAAACTCGCGAAGCAATCAAATCGGCATTAAGAAAACATAAATGAAACTGAGGTTTTAACTAAAGTTAACCCTATTAATATAAATTCAGTTTAATCACATACTCTCCAGCAAGTTAATTCAATAGAACGACACTGGAGAATCCATGAACAAACTTAGCCTTATTGCACTACCACTTTCATTACTCAGCAGCGCAGCGTTTGCGACTTCGACTCAAGTTTACATCGAACAAAACGTTGCCTCTAATGCTGCTGATAACGGTGTCTACACCACAGAAGCTGGCGCATTAATCGATACCTCAGAAAATGGACAAGTCTATATAGGTTTTGATGACCAGGGTTGGCTGGCAGCGGGTTACGGCCACGACTTTCACATCAGCGAGTCTTTCACGTTCAACCTATACGGTGAACTCGGTAAATGGGACAACGGTGAAGAGTTATTAATCGAAGGTATTATTGATTATCAAGTGAACGACAACTTCAATGTATTCAGTGGATTGGGATATAAACAGTCAGGGCAAGTACTCGAAAATGTAAGCGACACCGCGATTAACACCAATAAGTTCATCGCCGGTGCGGGGTACTCACTCGCCGGTTGGGATTTAGCTTACCAATACACTCACGAAAACAGTGATGGATCCAATGGCGGGTTTACCCATGACGGTGACAATATCTATTTTCATCAAGGTGACTACCGTACCAATGAGCACGAAGTCGTTCTCTCTAAAAGCATCGACGACTGGACGCCCTACGTGAAATACACCTACTTCAACACCAACGAGGGTAACCTACAAGTTGGCGACAATCTAATTGGCTCAATCGACAACGACAGCATCATCACACTTGGTTTGTCTTACGACTTCTAAATATCTCAGATTCAATTCTCATAGGCAGATGGATTTGCCCACCTTTCGAGGGCACTACTATGAAAATTACTTCTCAACGTAACAAAGTGATTAATATCGCTGCAGCGATCAGTATCGTTTTGTTTTCTGCGATTCCCACCTACGCTAACAACGACGAAGCCTATTTTACCGCTCCGGATCAATACGAGTGTTGTTTTGATGATAAAAGCGAAGAGCTCCATATCTAAGAGGTAACAAAGACAGACCTAAAACCTGTGCCCCACCTCATAGCAAACTGACTTAAGCATAATCAAACCTATTTCATTAGAGGGATTACTTCCTTTAACAAAAAAAACACCACACTCATATGTAAGCGTGGTGTCATGATTATTAATTCCATTGGTTAGTCAAAACGAACAAACGAGTTCAAGCGTTGCGACTAGTTCACTGGACGCCAAACGCCCCATTGATCATTTTCGTAGGTCGCTTTAGGGTTTGTACCACCTTGAACCCACCATTGCGCTTTCCATGACTGGTTCGAGTAAGTCACGACTTCGCCACCAAGGTAAGTCGCTGATGAGTCCCACGTGCCATTGTCTGGGTCTGGAGTCGGATCAGGATCCGGCGTTGGATCTGGGTCTGGTGTTACACCACCGTCATCGGCAATTACTTCAAAAGTGAAGGTTTCAACACTGTCACTTTCAATAGAACTAGCCATGAATGACAAAGTTTCATTAGCTACAATACCAGCCGTATCTACGACAACTGACGCAGTGCCGTTATTTTGGATGCTTACAGCAGAACCTTGAGTTTGAGTTAATGTCGCCGCTTCATTTGTTGCAATCACAACCTTGTCGCCAGCATTCACTACGTTGTCACTCTTCACTAGCTCGTAGATGTCGCCTTTCAATGGCTCAACACCACCGTCGCCACCATCAATCAACGTCAACTGACCAGAAGCACGGCTATCCTTTGAGTTGAAGAAGTTACGTGAAGGATCGTTTTGGAAATACATGTAGTGCTGCATTTCAGCGTGCCAGTCACCAATGAAGATCGCGCCATCTTTGAACTCTTCATGCCAACCGTTAATTTCTGAAGCCAACAAACGAGCCCAATCGTTAACGTTTGAAGCGTCGATAACGATGTCGAAGCTACGCGCTACTTCACCGTACTTGTTGATGATGTCGTATTTAACCGTATCACCAACTTCTGGCGTACCAAACTGGTCAGAAACAAACAAGTCGCCACGGACTAGATCAGGCTCAGGACCCGGCTCTGGTGGAGGAGTTGTACCACCCGCGATTGTGATGTCTGAACAGTTGTAGAAGCCTTCTCCTGCTGCATCGTCACGTTGCCAACGTACGTATAAGATTGCGTCGCCAGAGCGGTCTGAAGGAATCGTTACGTTGATACGGTATTTGCCACCACTTACCGGAACATTCCCAACTTCTTGGATAAGATCTAAATCACCCCACGCTAGGCCTTTGCTCAGGTCTGCGTTTGGTTTTGTTAGATAGAACTCCCAGAATGACGGGTTGTGTGGTGCAGTCGCGTTGAATACATATTCAAATGTACCAGTGCTTAGCTCGGTGCGAGTCCAACCAGTATGAGGTGCACCCATGCCACGTTTTTGCGAATCATTGGCATAACACAATGTGCCATCAGGAATCGCCGCTTTCACAGCATTGATGTTGTTGAAATCTTGAATATTTCTCGCGTACTCGTTACGTTGAACGAACGGGTAAGAGCCAGAAATATCTTTCGCTTGAGCACATGCAGCGTTAGGTGGTGTACCTGACCAAACCCCGCCTTGCTCGTAACACGTGTTCTGACGTGCACTTGGAAATTCAGACCAACCATGAGCATTTGCCACTGACGGCACACTCGATAGCATAGCCATACCTACTGCTACTTTTAGTATATTATTATTTATTGTTGTCACTTTCCCACTCTCTATTATTTTACTCTGCGCACAACATTAACTGGTCACTTACCAATCAATATTGCAGTTCGAGGGTTTATAGTTTTTGTTTGAAGAACAACGAAAAATATATACGTCAATTTTATCAATAACAGCGGGTTTTATATTGATAGGAATCAGCATCACACAACTCAAACAAATGCATTGTAGATAGATGATGTTGCTTCGAATTATTGGATCTCAGTATTCTGTGTTGATTGAGGAAACAATATTCAAAGTGAATAAAAAAGCGGCCTAATGATTAAGCCGATTTTTTGAAGATGTACTTAGTAAAATAATGAGAAGACCTTAATAGCGGCTATGCATGCCCATGCGATGTGACATGTCGTCGTCCATACGACCGCCCTTCCAACCGCCGCCACCCAATAAATTAAGTACATCTCGCGCTGTGTAGTCTTCTCCGCCGAAGAAGTCATTGGACACATCATTACGCAGCAACTGAATAGATGGAGCTAATTCAACAGCAAGATCTTGTGGATCCGCAAACAAGGCTAAAGCAATCTGTTGTTGGCGTTTACTCAACTCACGAGAACTTGTTTCAACCTGTCCAATCGAAAAGAAATCACGGCTTCCGTAACTCTTCACCATCTTTGCAGACAATGACTTAATCACCTTTTTGATTCTTCGTCTTTGGATGTATCTAAACATATTTGCGTCCTTTACTAACTCGCCTTAAACCCAATGAGCAGCTTAACCAATTAGTCTTTTAACCAAACAACAAATAAGTTTGATTGTCGACTGAGATACTTTTGACTTGGGTGTTAAACACGGACTCTAGCTGCTCAGGGGTAAGCACTTCTGCAGCTGTGCCTGATGCTTGAAGTACGCCTTTATCAAGCAGCAACACTTGGTCTGCATGTCTTAGTGTTCTGTTCAAATCATGGTTAGCCATGATCACAGCGATGCCCTTCTCTGCCACTCGTTCAATGAGCTTGTACAACAAGGCTTCTTGAGCAATATCCAGCGGAGCGGCAGGTTCATCAAGGATCAGCAGCTTCGCGTAGGGGTTAAGTGTCGGCCAAATTTGCAGACACATGCCCGCCAAACGAACGCGTTGCCATTCACCACCAGACAGTGTCTGAATTGAACGATGAAGTTTGTCTGCAATGTCTAGCATCTGGCTGATTTCTTCCAAAGCTGCGTTGATTTCAGCCTCAAGGCCATGCGATGAACTTGGCAATGACAACGCAAGGTATTGGAATACTTCCAAGTTGAAGGCTGGCCTTGCGCTTTGGCATAAATAAGCACGATGTAATGATAAATCTTGTAGCGACAGTTGTGACAAATCCTGCCCGTCGAACTTTATATCACCTTTATAGCCATCACCAATGCCAGATATCGCTTCGAGTAAGGTACTTTTACCGCTGCCATTCGGGCCGATAACATGAGTCACCTGCCCTTGCTTGAGCTCGAATGAGAGTGGTAATAAACGAGCACCGACGCTCAGGCTCTTAATTTGAATCATGATTTTTAATTAACATCCAAATGAAGATAGGCGCACCGATACTTGTGGTCATCACACCCAAAGGTAATTCTGCAGAATCGAGTAATGTACGCGCGCAAATATCAGCAAACACCAACAACGCAGCGCCAGCAACGGCAGACAAAGGAAGAAGGTATTTGTTATCAGTACCAATCGCTAAACGCAATAAGTGTGGCACAACCAAGCCAACAAAGCTGATCACGCCACCTAAAGCTACCGCGCAGCCGACTAAAATAGACACAGCGAAAATTAGACGCCAACGTAATCTCGGAACGTTCACACCCAGTTGCGCGGCATGCGTTTCGCCAATCATCAGCTTGTCTAGCTTGCTACCTTGTAGACACAGCCAAATAATCACGGGGATCATCACTAACGTGAGCGAGTGTTGATACCAAGTCACGCCACCTAAGCTGCCCATCAGCCAATACATCAACAAGCGTAGGCTTAAGTCATCACTAAAATAGAACGCCCATGTCACCATCGCACCAGAAAGAATACCTAACGCGACACCCACCAGCAGTAATTTAGCCGTGGTGAGTCGCATCGTTTTTACCATGCTCACTAGAATCACGGTAAAACAGAGTGAGCCTAAAACGGCGGCAATCATGAACAGTTCTGGTGTAGGAGCAAACGGTAAGAAGAACAGTACGATAACCATCGCCAAACTTGCGCCACCAGAAATGCCGAGCACACCTGGCTCTGCTAATACGTTGCCCAATAAGACTTGTAAGCTTGCGCCAGATACGGCTAACCCTGCCCCGATCGCGATCGCTGCTAATAATCGAGGTAAGCGTAAATCAATTAGTAGTTTTTGTTCTAGCGTGGACAATGTGTCCAGAGGGGAAATGAAAAGATCGCCAACCATTAGGTAAATCGCACTCAGCGCGACAAGCAGTGCTGCCATCAGATAAATGGCTCGGGTCCATTTGCGCTGTTTTTGGTGAAGAAGTTGTTGGAAATCCATATCAAGCTACTTTGAAATTGTTCGCGTAACCTTACCTGTATCCCTAAATAAACTCAAGGCTCACACCGTAATGTGAACCTTGATATTTCAACCAGTTGAGCGGTTGTTTTGGTCGTTCTAGTTCGACTAGGTATTAATCGTACACAAGCTGGCCGTGGTCGAATCGTGTTTCAACTTCGCACACCATTAAGGCCGCTCGTTGACCGATAGCCACGTTACGATTTGGGAATACCACCGCTTCGTTTTCATTCTTCGCCATCAATGGCTTATCACCATCATGACCAAACACTTCACCGTGCTTAAATGCCGTAAAGTTCTCAACGTCATCAGAGAACATGAAATCAAAGTCATCGTGCAAACGAACAATGGTTCGGCTTACGCGATATGTTATGGTTTTCTTCGGCAAATGCTCTGGTTCTATTTCAGCAATCAGATTGCGCATTGCCAAATCGAAAGCAGTTAGCTTATCAAGTTGGTTCTCACCAATTCTTGCTACCTGCCCTAGCTCCATTGTCAGTGCTTGGGCTTCGAAGTTTTCAGCGCTGTACCAACTGAAAGTGCTCGTTGGCGCATTCGATAACAACACAGCTTCAACGTGAGCACTGTTGATGAAGTCGAACAAAGCTTTGCTGCGAACTTCGTGGCGAACCTTAGGGCTTACGGCGAAAGAGTAATGCTTAGACAAACGGATCGCACAGTGCAGATCTAAGTGCCAACGAGTGGCAGGTACCGTTTCTTTGTAAAACTCAGTCACCAAGTACTTAAGGTTCTTCGCGATATCCACTTCTCGGTTGCTTTCGTGCTGTTTTTCATCAAACAGACGGTTCATATTCACATCAAGAAAACGAGTATGCGCGTTGGTTGCTTCCGGGTGAGCAATGATGAATAAACATCTTGCTGTCACTACTTGGAAGCCTGTTTCAATATCCTCAATGAGCTTATCAATCAGCTCCATTGGTGAAGTTTCGTCGCCATGAACACCTGTTGAAAAGATGATATTCTTGGTTTCAGAATTGTACTCTGCGGGAATCACTTCCAATACACCGCGTTGATGAAGCTTAATTTGAACACCGTTACTCAGTACGGTCTGTCCTGCAACCACTTCTTGCTCAAGATCTAGGCTGTCAAAAAGAAATGATTGGCGAAAGAGGGTCTTCGTCATGCGCTACTCCTTAATTGCACGGCCGTATGTTAATAAATTGTACATAGAAATTGTGTTGCTAGGATCGCACTTATCAATAGAAACTCCGTTATCACTCACAAATACTACCCATATATTTTTGTATTACCTGCTGATTTTACTAACCGACATCTGTTCCAAATAACTTTCTCTATTTAAAGCAGCTTTTGGTTGTCTCAGGTCATCTCAGCAAGATAAGAGCCACGTAAGCTAACACAGCTCTTACCTGCCATGAACAGATTGAGATCAATTAATCTTCCTGATCGAGCAATCTTTCAAATTCATCGATTTGAACTTTGACCATGTCGATGCTTTGTTGCCAAAAATCAGCTTGAGTCAGATCCATACCAAGGTGCTTTTGAACGACTTCTTCCGCCATCATGCTGCCTGTATCACGAAGCAACGACACGTAATCGCCGTAAAATTGCTCGCCTTTCGCATCTCGCTGAGCATAAACACCTTTGCTGAATAGGTAACCAAACAAGTATGGGTAGTTGTAGAAGCTTACTTGAGAGATACTGAAGTGCAGCTTGCTCGCCCAGAAGTAAGGGTCGGCTTCTGTCATTGCATCGCCGTACCACTCTTTCCAAGTCGTTTCCATCAAGTCACACAGCTGCTGAGCCGTTAGCTCGCCTTTTTCACGCTGCTCGTAGAAGGCTTTTTCAAACTCAAAACGAACGGGAATGTTCACCATTAATGCCAAAGAAGAAGAAAGCTCTTCCCACAGCATTTCAAGTTTCTCATTACGTGTTTGTGCTTGTTTTAACAAATGGTCTCGAACGATGTTCTCTGCAAAAATTGAAGCGGTTTCTGCTAGCGTCATTGGGTAGCGTGTTTGACACAACGGCATGTCTTTCATCACCCAGTTGTGGAACGCGTGGCCTAGCTCGTGTGCCAATGTCATTAAATCTGAGCGGCTACCGCTCCATGTCATGAACACAAGCGGTGTGCGTGTCGCAGCAAACTTGGTGCAGTACGCGCCTAAACGTTTGTTGGCAGCTGGTGCGGCATCAATCCAACCGTTCTCAACCATCAAAGTGACGAAATCAGCCATCTCTGGATTTACTTCTGCGAACGCAGTTTTGATCACTTCGATCGCTTCATCAAATGGGTAAACCTTAGATTCAGCGTCACCCAGCGGTGGCATCGCAGCTAAATGATTCCAAGGCTTCATTTCATCGAGACCGTGAACTCTTGCCATCAACAAACCCGCTTTCTGACCAACAGCTCGATTTGCTTTTGCTACCGACATCATGGTGTCTAGCGTTTCTGGCACAATGCGGCTGCCGTGTAGGCTTGGATCTAGGAAATGCACATCGCTAATCTTCGAGCGCTTTTTGTTTTCAGTCAGTCGCCAACCCGCCAATGCATTTAGAATCGAAGCAAAAGACTCTTGATGCGTTTTCATTGCGCCTTGAACCGCGCGCCATGCTGGTTCTTGTTTGTCGAATTCGCTACCGTACAACAGGCTCGCGGCTTGTGAAAAGCCTAGGGCTTCCTCTTCACCGTCCAGCTTTAGCGACAGTTTTAAAGAACCGGTTAGGTTATCGTATAAACGACCCCATCCGTCACGGCCATCAACCTTCATCGCCGCTAACAATTGCTCTTCGGCAACACTGAGTCGGCTGCTTGATAACTTGCGAGAGCTTTCAATCGCAAAACGTTGGCCTGCTACGTCCGCACTCTCATGCTCTAATACTGCATCAATAAATTCTGGTTCTGCGTGAATTAACGTGTCTTCGTAAGGGCTGAACGCTTGAGACATTTCAGAGTTCAGCTTCGCAACTCGACCAAGCAGTGCTTTAGCTTCTGTGTGTGTCGCATCGACCGATGCGTGACAATTCGCGAAAGTGTTGATCGTGCTTAGTAGCGTGCCTGCCGCTTCTGAAGTCTGAATCGCGTTTTGCATCGCTAGAATGATATGACGCTTTTCAACGTGTAGGTTCAACAGCTCAATGCACTGCTGAATGAGTTCAATGTCCTGTTCGATTTTTGCATCATTAAGATCGCTATAAGCAATACTTAGATCCCAACTTGGTGTTGTCATGACTAAATTCCTTTCACGTAGGTAGTAATACCAATCAGGTATAGCGGCTGTGAACGCCGCTTTATACTTCTATTTATATTTCTGTTTCTATTTACAGTTCTAATAGATTGTTAATTCTTAAAACCGTGTATTTTTAACACTCAGAGAACAGGTAGCCCTATTGATTTAACGCTGATAAAACTCTGCGCAAACTGAGTGATTTGAATATGCGTTATCGATGCGTTTTCTATCGATAACTTCGAGTACAAACTCGGATTTTTCCAATCAATATCAAGGCAGTGCGCTAACAATATGCGAATCACACCACCATGAGTAACCAACAATATATTGTCACTTGGATCATTCAAAAGTTGCGACCAAGCTTGAGTTACTCTGTCGTGGAAGCCCTTTAAACTTTCTGCGCCAGTTAATTGATGATTAGCAGGATCTTGCCAAAAGGTTTCTAACATTCCCCACTTGTCTTCAAGTTCATCAAATGGGACACCATCAACTTCACCGAAGTTCATTTCCTGAAAGTCTGGTGCAACTGATAAAGGCACTGACATACGCTCTGCATACAAGTTTGCTAGATCACCGCATCGTTTTAATGGCGAGGTAACCACGCTATCAAAGGTAATGCCTTGTGTCGCAAGCGCCTCACATATCTGTTCTTGAAGCTCAGGGTTGACCAGCACATCAGATAAACCATTGAGTGCCGATTTTCCGTCGACTTTGCCATGTCTTAGTAGATAGATGTTTTTGGTTGTTCCATTGACCATATGTGCGACCTAGCCTTGATTATCAAGCAAGTGATTAGATGGTTTTAAGTGCAGCGGCAATCCGGCAGCGACCAGCGTGACGCGTTCAACGACGCGAGCTAGCGCTTGGTTCATTCGCCCTGCATTGTCTACAAACAAACGCGATACTTTACCCAAAGGCACTACACCTAAACCGACTTCGTTAGACACCATGATAATTTGCGCCGGGCTTTGCTCGACGCTTTTGACCAATACTTCAACCACGGCTTCAACCTGTTCATTGGTTGCATCGTCACCCAGTTCAAATATCATGTTGTTCAGCCACAAGGTTAGGCAGTCAATCAATACCACATCTTCTTTCTCAAAAGACTGCAGTGCTTCAGCTAATTCGACAGGCACTTCATGCTCAATCCACTGCTCACCACGACGTTGTTGATGGTGCGCGATTCGTTCTCGCATTTCGTCGTCCAAATAAGTGGCCGTTGCAATATAGTTAAGGCGTCCATTTGAACATGCTTCAAGCGCACATAATGCTTGTTGCTCTGCAAAACTCGACTTGCCAGAACGAGCTCCACCCAATACCAAATGGCTGTTTCGCTGACTTGCTTGATTAATTTGATTAGCTTGAAAAGTTTGATTCGTGTTGGTCATAGGAAGCCGTTATAGAAAGCCATTGTAAAATGCAGTAATGAATACAAGGTAAGTCAGCAGCTCCATTAACTGTTGAGCCGCCCCCAAGCAGTCACCAGTAAAGCCACCAATACGAGCCGTTAACCACTTTTTGAAACCTGTTCTGAACAAATAGGCGACGACAGATAAAACCAAAGCGAATTCAAGACCAAACCACAGGCTAGGCAGCACGCCTACCAGCAATAAGAAGGTAAGTTCACCTTTGGTTTGCTTGTTGGCCAATGGTTTACTTTTACTGGTATCTAAATCGCTGACATAAGGCATGTCGTAAATTAGCGATGCAGCAATCGCGCGGCTAAAGGTATAACTGGTCACGATAACCATAAACAGAGCCGTCATGTTGACCAGCTCATTCAACAACACCCACTTGCCAAGCAAAGCCATAACCAGTGCAGACGCGCCATAAGTACCGATTCGACTGTCTTTCATGATGGTCAAGCGGCGTTCTAGAGTCATGCCGCCACCAATGCCATCCGCCATATCAGTCAAACCATCTTCATGGAATGCACCTGTGAGCATCAGGCTAAAACTCATCATCAAGAAAATCGCCACTGCACTCGGCAGTACCGTATCAAGTAGCAAAAACACACCGCCACATAGAACACCAATTAACAAACCAACCGATGAAAAGTAGCGACCAGAACGGTTCATTCGCTCCGATGAATAGGGCGTGTTCTTTGGCATTGGCAAGCGAGAAAAGAAGCCCATCGCCAGTGCAAACAGCTGCCACTGATGGGTGACTCGATCTTTCAACGATATTTCTGGTAAATCACTCATTAAACCGTGACTCCGGCACTTTCGAAGCTCGCCATGTTGTTATAAAACTCGGCTGCCGCACGAATAATTGGCATAGCTAGCGCAGCACCTGTGCCCTCGCCTAATCTCAATCCAAGATCGAGCAGTGGCTCAGCGTCGAGCAGTTCTAACAGAATTTTGTGCCCCGACTCTTCAGAGCGATGTGCGAAGATCATATAGTCTCGGCAGTTTGGTTCAATTAAAGTCGCGACATACGCCGCAACCGACACGATAAAGCCATCGACTAATACTGGTGTTTTGTTCTGGTAAGCACCAAGGAAGCCTCCCACCATTTGAACGATTTCATAGCCGCCTACTTGTGCGAGTACCTCTTTGATCCCTTTAACTTCTTTAAGCTCCAAGCCTTTGCAACGCGCGACACCTTGCTCAACCACAGCCACTTTACGTGCAAGCTGTTCATTGTTGATGCCAGTGCCTAGGCCAACACACTCCGCTGCAGCACGATTCGCTAATGCACTTAAGATCGCTGATGCGCTGCTGGTATTTCCGATACCCATTTCACCAAACATGATGATATTGGTGCCATTCGAAATGGTTCTAGATACAAGCTCTGTACCCAGTTCAATCCCACGTTCAACCGTTTCTAAACTCATTGCCGCCTCATTGGCAAAGTTATTGGTTCGCGTACCCAAACGCTGAGAGATCAACATGTCACTGTCTGATTCAACAGGCAACAATATCCCCGTGTCGACTACCGTGATATCGATGTTATTCACCGCACAGAAACAATTGATCGCCGCGCCACCGCTTAAGAAATTCAACACCATCTGTTGTGTGACGGCACTTGGGGCAATACTCACGCCTTCGTCAGCAATGCCATGGTCGCCAGCAAAAATGATGATACTTGGCTTGTTCAATTCAATGTGTTCGACCGCAGCTTCTTTGCCTTGGCTCTGAATCAATGCCAGTTGATGTGCGACTTTTTCGAGTAAACCAAGGGCACCGAGTGGCTTGGTTTTTTGGTCAATTCGGTGTTGGATATACTGCGAGTATTGGGTATCTAACATAGTTTTTAAAAACGCTTATTCTGGGTACGTTGATTTAGGGACTGCTACTTAGGGCGTGCGACAGAGAACACATTGGAAAGCGTCGCGTATTCACCGCCACCAAGTCGAGACAGTGGGTCCAAGGCCAACGCATCAACCTTAAGACGTTCACTCTCTTTGTCGATCACGTCTTCGGAAATGTACACGGTTTCGACTTGAGCAAAGATAAGGCTTTGTGGCACTTCTCCAACCTCTTTTACTTCGTACAAGGTGCATCCAAAAGCGACCGCGCACTCTTTCAATCTCGGTAAAGAGAAGCCTTCAAATTCAACCAGGTCAATGTTATTCGCGGTGACTTCCGAATCACCATGTTCAAGGGTAGCTGCTGTCGCCGTCATGGTTTCGGCAGAACTTGAAGAAGCAATGTGAATCACTAGCTTACCCGTTTCTAGGGCATTACGAGTGGTATCTTTGATTTCGCCGGACGGCTTCTTCCCAACCGATAACATCAGTAACGGCGGATTACTAGAAACAGGCGTGAAATAAGAGAAAGGCGCGAGGTTGTACTCTTGGTCAGAAGATTCCGTCAATGCCCACGCAATCGGGCGAGGAACAACGGTTTGTGTCATCAGGTGATAAATCTGAGTGGGAGCAAGAGTATCAAGCTTGAGGTTCATAGCACGTCCTTGGTCTATGTGAATTACGACTCAGTTTACGTGTTAAGCAAGGCTGTATCCATGGCTATGTGGCAGAAACCGCAGAGAGTGTTCTTAATTTAAACAGATCACACTGGTTTTTTCTCAAATTGACAGTCAAATTGACGAACCCTAAAACACAAATAATACTGATAATAGATTTATCAATAACTTACATTTTGGCATCGTTTATGCTTTATCTAAATTACTTATTAATCTCTCCATTGATAAGTACCCATACAGTGAATGCCCACAACACTGACGCTACACGAAGAAAGACAATCGATTGAAAGACAAAACAGAACAACGATTTAGGAGGTGTAATGATTCCAAATTCAAGTAAAAGAAAACCAAATAAATCAAGTAAGAAAGCTAGCAAAAAGGTAAGGAAAACCCCACTGTCCTTTACCTAGTAAGAAGCAAGAAAAGTAACAAAGCCCGTCGCCCAGCGGGCTTTGTTATGTTTAACGCCTAACTTAAGTTTCAAACCGCATTTATCTTTCCCACCGCCATTATGTTTCATATCGTACTTATGCGTCGAGCCAAACTAAATCATCTCTTTTTCCATAAACAGGCGACTCCCCACATACTACTGACCACTCGTTTAACAAACTTTTATTCGCTTAAAATTCAAGCACTGTTTATATTAAACAAGCACTTGTGGAGTGAAGAAGGGATTAAAATGAGCATTTCTGGAGACAAAACATCGGTCGTGGTGGCTGGTGCAACAGGGTTAATTGGTCATCATGTGATGAAGTTGCTCATCGATGAACCCGCCGTTGATCATATCTATGCCCTATCTCGCCGAGCGTTAGATTCACAGTTTGATTCCAACAAGCTCTATACTCTTATTCACAGCGACCTGCAAGTTACCAGTTGGGATGACACGAATGCGACGCCTAATCTTGGCGTTATCTGCTTAGGTACAACTAAGAAAAAGGCAGGATCAAAAGAAGCGCTTCGCAAAATCGATGTGGAACTGGTTAGCCAAGTCGCACAGTCGATAAAGTTTCTTGGGGTTCAACGCGTAGCGGTCGTTTCTAGCTATGGCGCTTCACCAGATTCCTATTCGCACTACCTTCGTTGCAAAGGGCAAATGGAGCAAAACTTAAAACGTATTGGCTTCAAGCAGCTATTCATCGCACGTCCTGGGCCGCTGGTTGGTGAGCGTGATGAACCAAGATCTGATGAAAAACTCCTGCAAAGTGTCTTTCCTCTGCTGTCTCCGTTTATGTTTGGTAAGTTCAAAAACCTACGCCCTATTCAGTCGGAAGACGTAGCCAAAGCAATGTTGTTCCGGTTATTCGAAAATAATTTCCAAAATATCGAAATTTACTCGTCAAGTGACATGCTCAATTTATTGGCAAAATATCGCTAAAAAGCTCACCTATTCATCACAATGTTGAATATCCACCCATCCTATTGAGTGGATATTACTAATCGTTCTAATAAATTACTTTTCCTTATTTTACGTTTTGTTACAGGTCGCTACTGTAGCTAACAGTATTCGCGCCCATATATCTAAGTGCCCTATCGATCTAAAGAAATTCATAAGGAAAACAAATGTCATTTTCAGCTATCGCTGCCTTAGCGGTATTCACTGGTATCCTCTTTTTTCTCTACGGACAGCAGAAAAAAGAAAACACACTTTCTCGCCTCGTTTTACTCGGTTTAGTATTTGGTAGCGCATTTGGTCTTGGTCTACAGCTGTTATTTGGTGAAGGCAACCCGGTCATCAACGAAACACTAGACTGGGTAAACATTGTTGGCCGTGGTTATGTTGGCCTACTAAAAATGGTGATCATGCCATTAGTATTGGTTTCAATGATTGCCGCAGTAGTGAAGCTTGAAAAAGGCGGTTCACTGGGCAAGATTTCTGGCATCACCATTTCTGTACTGCTAGCAACAACCGCGATTTCTGCGATTGTTGGTATTGTTGTGACTCAAGCATTCGGCTTATCTGCTGAAGGTTTAACAGAGGGCGCGCGTGAAACAGCTCGTATCGCAACACTAGAAAGCCGCATGGGAAACGTGTCTGACCTAACTATTCCACAAATGCTGATTAGCTTCATTCCAACTAACCCGTTTGCTGATCTAACCGGCGCTCGCTCTACGTCTATCATCGCGGTGGTTATCTTCGGTGTGCTTACAGGCATTGCTGCTCGTAAAGTAATGGCAGAGAAAGAAGAACTAGAATCTCCAATCCGTACTTTCGTTGAAGCGGCACAATCTATCGTTATGCGCTTAGTTAAGATGATCATGGCACTCACGCCATACGGCATCGCAGCGTTAATGGCGAAGGTAGTGGCAACATCAAGTGCTTCTGACATCCTAAGCCTACTGGGTTTCATCGTTGCATCTTACGTTGCGATTCTACTGATGTTCGTTGTACACGGTGTGTTGGTTTCTTTTGTTGGTGTAAACCCGAAAGAGTACTTCCAAAAGATCTGGCCTGTCCTAACGTTCGCTTTCACGTCTCGTAGTTCTGCCGCAACGATTCCACTGAACGTTGAAGCTCAAATCACTAAGCTTAACGTGCCACCAGCGATTGCTAACCTGTCTGCCTCTTTCGGTGCGACGATTGGTCAAAACGGTTGTGCGGGTATCTACCCTGCAATGCTAGCAGTAATGGTTGCACCTACGGTTGGCATTGACCCAATGGACATCAACTTCATTCTGTCTCTGATTGCTATTATCACAGTGAGCTCATTCGGTATTGCTGGCGTAGGTGGCGGTGCAACGTTCGCGGCACTTATCGTACTTCCTGCTATGGGCCTTCCTGTAACGATTGCAGCACTGCTTATCTCTATCGAGCCCCTTATCGATATGGCACGTACAGCGCTTAACGTATCTGGTGCAATGACAGCCGGTACGATCACAAGCCGCCTATTGGGTAAGAAAGACAAGCAACAAGATCTGGAACAAGCGAACGCTTAATGGGTTCGATTGATTCAAGCACTTGAGTCTCGTTAAACAAAAAACCGATGCACATGCATCGGTTTTTTATTATCTGTTACTTCTAACTTCCATTACTTCACAAGCAACAGCACTTAGAGCACACGTTGAATCACTTTTTCGGCAAGTGCTTCATCGTCATCTTCACTCAACCCGCTGATACCAATAGCACCAATCACCTGCCCCTTTAACTCAATAGGAACACCACCTTTAAAGCCAGTGATCTTTGAGTTGGTCCAGTAACTTAAGTCTTTACCAGTTTCTCTCGCCCAAGCACCTAAGTTACCACTTGGCTGTCTATCTCTTGCAGATGTATAAGCTTTGTTCTGTGCTAACAATCCGGCTTGAACACTCACATTATCCATGCGAATAAACGCCAGTAACTCACCGTGCGTATCACACACGCTCACCGCAATTGCTTGTTGATTACGCTCAGCAATGTCGAGAGCGTTAGACACCAGTTGTTGCGCGATCTTTTGATTCAACATATTCATTCCTTATGGCAGTGCTTGACCACGTGAGTACACATATAAGTTGTACCACTCTTCACGAGACAGGTTTATCTGAGTCGCGACTGCCGAAGCTTTGATTCGCTCTAGATTTGTGGTGCCAATTACAGGTTGGATACGAGCAGGGTGACGAAGCAAAAATGCCAACACGATCGCTTCACTTTCTACGCCATATTGGTTCGCTAACTGAGCCACGTAGTGCGCTGTCTTTTTCACGTTTTCATGTTCTGAATACAAACCTTGCTCAGCAAATCGGCCTTGTGCCAAACAACCCCAAGCTTGCAGTTGGATGTTATTCATTTGGCAATGCTCTAGCGTGCCTGCGGCGAAGTCTGATTGATGGTACCCTTGTGAGTTAATCATCACCCCATCATTCAACCAATCCAACTTGGCTAAGCTCATCTCAACCTGATTCGCGACAATGGGTTGCCCGAGCGCAGATTGCAGGTACTGAATTTGCTGGCTGTTCATGTTCGACACACCAAAGAAATCGACCTTACCTTGCGCTTTTAAGTTCTCTAACGTTCTTGCTAGCTCATCAAGTTCCATCAATGGATCAGGACGATGCAATAACAGCACATCGAGCTTTTCAGTATTCAAACGGTCGAGAATACCGTCTACCGATTGGCTTACCCAATCAGCCGAAAAATCATAGCGACCAACATTGCCCCCGCCTTCAAAACGAATCCCACACTTAGATTGAATGAACACCTGCTCTCGCAGTTCAGGCGCTTGTTGTAATGCTTGACCAAAGGCTTGCTCAGCTTTGCTGAAGGTATAGATATCAGCATGGTCAAACAGGTTAATTCCCGACTCTAGTGCTGTGTCAATTACGCTACGTGTTTGAGCCACATCCGCACTCGTCACTGGATTATCATTCCAGCCACCACCTAACCCCATGCAGCCATAGGCAACTTGCCCAACATTCGGCAGATAATTTGATAATGGAATACTCTTTTGGGCATTCGTTTTATTTGTAGATTCAATGCTGTTCGTCATATCGATTCTCACTTAGAAGATTTGCTGACCAGAAATATGCCTCTATCATATTGTTCTTTTTAAAAAACAGAATATGCTAGTTACGAAATGATTGTTTGATATGACGAACAATAGATTGGTAGGAATGCGCGAATGAACGAACACAAAAGAATAGAACGACTGATCCTGTTTGTAGAACTTGCTCAGCAACTCAACTTTACCAAGGCAGCCGAAAAGCTCGGTATCTCTAAGAGCTACCTTTCTGAGCAGATCAAACGTTTAGAGAACGATTTACAGTGCCCGCTTTTGGTCAGAACCACGCGCAGTGTTCGTTTAACCCAAGAAGGCGAACGCGCCTTACAACAAGGCTTAACGATTCGCTCTCAAGTCTTACAGCTTGAACGCAGCGTTTCAGAGCAACATGACATCGTAAAAGGTCTATTACGCCTCACCGCGCCAAAGATGTTTACTGAGGTATATCTATTCGATATCTGCCAACAGTTTAGGCAACACTATCCAGAAATCCGCTTCGTGATAAACAGTAGCTACACCAACTTTAATCTCAACCAAGATGATATCGATATTGCGTTTCGTGCCACTAATACGCCACCTGACAACATGGTGGCGAAACACTTGATTAGCTATCAGCATGATTTAGTCGCGACTCCTGGTTATCTTGATCAATTTGGTCGCCCTACCAATGTGAGTGACTTGAGTGATCATCAATGCTTAGCAACGCTGCACCAAACCGAGTGGCCTTTAAAATCGGCAAATATTGATGTGTCCGGTTGGCTTTCAAGCAATGACAACCACTTGCTCAAACAACAAGCTATGGCAGGCAGTGGCATCATCCGTATCGCAAGTTATTACGTCGCGAAAGAGGTCGAGCTTGGAGAATTAGAGCGAGTGCTGCCTGATGAATGTCTGCAACAAGGCAACAGTATTTACCTTTTCTATCCGCAAGTTATTTATCCGGCAAAGAAACACCAAGTGTTCGTTAAATTTGTTCAGCATTACTTCGAAAACTTGAGAGCTTGATAATTTAAGAGCTTGAAGATTTGGTAGTTTAAGAATATGAAAGCTGAGTTAACGAGTTGAAGAAACGGAAACCGATGAACAGATAAATCAAATAACACGAAATAAGGTTTAAATAACCCTCTTGATTTATATACCTATATTTAGAATGGTATTATCGAACAATAATAAAGCGATTTTTTCGAATGCTCTCATCGATGATTGTTCTTGATAGAAAGAAATCGTGCATTTGTTCAATAATACAATGAGTTATCTATGAATGATTAACATAACTGATATATGATGCACCGCTTCAGTATGTCACATCATCTTGGCACCAGTTCGATAACAGGATCCTCATGAGCTTTATTATATTATTACTTCTTCTGCTATTCGTAGGCTTTACACGTTTACTTCAGTGGCGAAAAACCTCTCTGTTTTTATCTCTTGTTCTTATATCGTCATTTGTGTTGATTGGTTCAGGCTTAATTCCTCGTTACTTACTGAACGACCTACAAGCCGATTACGAAAGTAAGCCTGATATCCAATGGTCTGACAATAACGCTATTGTTCTTCTGGGTGCGGGAACGCAGTTAATTAAAAGCACGCAAGAGTTCGAGCCAGCCTTTTTCTCTTTCGGCAGAATCAACGAAGCCGCAAGCCGATATAAAGATTGCGCCATAGCCCAAACCACATGCAAAGTGATCATCAGTGGTGGCGATGCACAAAATAACGGTGTTACCGAAGCAGAAGTTTATCAACAACAATTGCTGAGACTTGGCGTTCCGATGGGTGACATCATTCAAGAGCCAAATAGTGTCAACACTTGGAAGAATGCACAGCTCACTAGTGACCTAATGAAGCATCATAAATTCGACAACATTGTGTTGGTTTCATCTGGCCTGCATATTCGTCGTAGCGAGCTCTACTTCAACCACTTCGGCTTGAATGTTATTCCAGTGAGAGCCGACTATATGGCCGCTCAAATTTCATGGTTGCCACTATGGTACAACTTTGCGGTTACAGATTTTGCTTTGCATGAACAGATTGGCTTTGCTCGTTACAATATCTACAACTTTATGGGTTGGAACAGCAAACGCGAAAAGCCAGGTGATGCTTAATCACGTTCAATTGAGTTAACTAGAGCCATATAAAACAAAGATGCAGCAATAATCGAACGGTTGTTGGCTGCATTTTTTGATCCTGCCTATCACAACACCGTTTCTTATTCTCATTTACGTCTTTTCTTACCATTCGGCAACCATTCCTGCTAGCTAATCACTCAGCCAATTTCCCAAATAGCAAGGCTACGAAAATATAAATGTCCAACAATCAACCACCTAATATTTTGATAGTTGAAACTAATTGAAAACAATCGAGATAAACCTTTATCAAACAACAAGCCAGTCAACATAACCAACTGATAATTATAAGTATTTATTTTCAATTCATTTCAGTATTTTTGGCATTGTTTTATATGACAAAGTACACCCCGCTAGAGTCCCTCGGCTTTAAATAATATCAATAAAATCTAATAACTCGATTCTAATAACTCGATTCTAATAACTCGATTCTAATAAAAATAGCCAAATAATGGCATTTAGGAACTTATTAATGATTAACGTCAGTAAAACCATTCTATTTAGCACTGCCCTATCGGTAATATCCTTTACTGCTCATGCGAAGATATACTCAGACCAAATCGTCTTAGACAAACTTGGAGAAGATATCTGTCGTTTCGACTATCGCGCTCTCAACAATTCAGAAGCTCAAGAACACAAAACAGCCCTGATATCCCGCATGAATGTTTGGGACATTGTTGGCCTTCAGCATGATTGGGTGATCATGGGCTCCGGCTATCATGGCCTCATTAAACCAGGTCAACCAAGCGACAAAACCTGGTGCTACCCTAATACACCAGAAGCGGGCTTGCCATACTACGAAGCACAAGCTATTCAAGAGAACCGGTGTTTTTCAAGGTAGTTGTCATCATTTGCTTGCTTATTAAGCAGCTTCTCTTTCTGGATTTAGGTGAACGTCACCAACAGGCGCACAGTTCCTGATATCACCAGACCACCGCTCAGGCTTTCGCTGTTTTGCAGCGAGCAATACCTCTACACGACGCTTCAAGATCTCTTTATCTTTTCCATTGTGACGCTCTGAAGGCGTGACGTAATTTAGCTGACTGTGCTTGTGCTCGGTGTTGTACCAGCGTACGAAGGCTTCAACCCAACTTCGGCTACTATCGATTGTTTCAAAGCCCTTTGTTGGCCAGCTTGGCATGTACTTTACCGTGCGGAACAATGACTCAACATACGGGTTATCATCACTGACTCTTGGGCGACTATACGATGAAGTAATACCTAACTCTTCCATTTTGGCTTTGAACGTCAACGACTTCATCGGCGCACCATTATCGGAGTGAAGAACCAGCGCTTGATTGAAGCACTGCTCTCGCATCAACGTTCGTTGCAGAAGTTGTGACGCCAGCTCACCGCATTCATGCTCATACACTTCATAACCAACAATTTTTCGACTGTAGATGTCCTCAATGACATACAGGTAATAATGTTGGCCTCGAACTTTTGAAGGTAAGTAAGTGATATCCCACGTATAGACTTGGTTCGAGTCCGTCGCTGTGTAACTGGTTGGCTTCGCTTGCTTCTGTCTGCTCCGCTGACGACCTCGTTTGTGAAGTTGCCCTGCGTACTCAACACTCGGTAGTAGCTCGACTCAGAGGCGATATACTCACCTCTATCAAGCAGTGTCGGGACGATTTGAGTTGGAGGCAAGCTTGCGAACTCAGAGCGGTTACACACCTCGATTATCGCATCACGCTCTTCCTGCGACAGCTTGTTAGCAGGCTCAGGTCTGAGGCATATTGGCCTTTTGTCAGCTTGAACTTCACCTTGCTGATACCAGCGACGATACGTTCTCAAGTCGATTTGAACTTCATGGCAAGCTGGCTCTAAACGACATCCGCATTGCTTCGCTTCAAGGATAAGAGTCACTATGGTCTGCCTTTCATCGGTTGAGGTTAGTCGTCCTCTGGCTCTTCCCCGGGCTCTCAGCTTTTTCTTAGTACCAAGAGAGCCGTTTCAGCGAGTGCTTTTCTTTGAGTCGTAAATCTTTCTTCAACTCTTTGATTTCAAGTTTGTCAGCTTTAGCCTGCTTCTTTGCTTCAGCTTCCTGCTCTTTACTCGACTTAAACCCTTGCATACAATCGCTGCGCCAGCTTTGGATTTGCTCTGGAAAAAGACCTTTTTCACGACAATATTGGCTGAGTTCACTTTCTGTCATTGAGTAGGTTTCAGCGACGATGGCGAGTTTAGTTTGAGCAGACCACTGCTCTGATGAAGTGTTGCTATTTGGCACTGCGGCTCCTGAACGTCTGAGTTGCTTGCGCCAATGATACAGGGTCGCAGTGCTAATTCCTTCCTCTTCCGACACTTCTTTAACTGACATTGAATATGGAGGCAACAGCTTCTTCAATATAGCTTCTTTTCTTTCTACTGAGATACGAGACACAATTACTCTTTATCGCCCAAACTGGTTAAATTTTAACAGTGACAACTACCCTGCCAGATAGGGGAACAGTAACCTTGAAGTTCAACGAGCTTTAGTCAATGACGACACGAACTTTATCAGGCCGCTAAGTTACTTGGCTCATAGTCTTGGTTACGCTTGGGTTAGCGGCAATAACGGGCGTTACGTCGGTCAAGATATGGCAATAGAGCAACTTAACCATGGTTGGGAGATCAAAGGGAATAACAATGGAAGCTGTACCGGTGAGCGTTGTAATGAGAAGACAAGCATCACTGTTGATAACTTCGCTTACATGCTCGATAACACATCGTTTTTACACGGCTCTATAACAGAGACCGACCAAGAGCTGATTGAAACCGTCTCGGCTTATGCAATCAATGATGGCAATCTGCCTAAACAAATCGTCGTTGACCTTCATTTTGAGCAATCCACACAATGGAGTAAAACACAGCGCTTCGACCTTGCTGATTCAGTCGTCATTGATGAGACCTTTCAGTGGCCACAAGTTGGCAAAACAGAGGTAAGAGTCGCGCTAGAAGATGGCCAACGTTTCTCCGATACCAACAGTGGTGCTCGTTTTGAACCAACAGAACTGCAAGCCATCATCACCGTGCCTGCTCACTCAGTACTTCCTTTTCAAGTCGAGTTCTTACGCTCTACCATCACTTACCCATACCGTATCAAAACCAACATGAGTTACGACGTGAACTTCACAGGTTTCCTTCGTTATAGCGGCAATGCACTAAACTCACATCCAACAAACCGCCCGACTGTCTCACACACCTTTACTATGGGAACCACCAGCGAAGATCAAGCCAATATCCGCTACCAATGGGATCACCGTTATATTCCTGGAGAGATGAAATGGTGGGATTGGAGCTGGGCAATCAACACCCATGGCTTGAGTAGCATGCAGTACGCCGCAGGTGCCAGTGTACGTCCTTTCAACACCTATGTTTCAGGCCAGTTTAGTTCGAAGTCACAATACTCTGGAATGATAGACATTGGTACAGAGCACTCTATTGACCCATTTAACGCCATGACACCTTCTGGCGATTACACAACCTACTACGCGGGTGACATCGAAGTTCTGACTGACTTCGATCCTGCGGCTCTAGCGCAACTGGGTTATAACAGCGCTCAGCTAACACTTACCCCAATACAGCAATAACGTCATAGAAAGTGTCATCTGTCATACCAAGCCCTTTGCGTCTGCTCTGGGCTTGATTCATCTTACATTCTCTCAGTCATTCATCTGCATTAGTCTCTAAGCATTCACTTTCTGAATCGTTTTTCATTGACTTAAAAATGAAATCATAACGACACACTAATTTGCGTAACTTAGGGTGCAAATAGGCAATCAGATTACAGTGCCTATCAGGAGGATGTATGAAACCAAATCGATCTACGGTACTCACTGGACATGTAAAACACTGCCCATGTTGCTCTACCGAACTGGTCATCAAAGACCACATTCACGTTTGCCCGCGCAATGAAATTGGCGACTGTTACTTCGATGGCTACGACCAACACGAACAGCGCGCGAATACCGATTTTATCGATCATGCAAGTGCCAATGATAGCCTTGTTTACGGCATGTCAGAACACTGAACGTTAGATAAGATTTGCAGAAGTCATTTCGCGCCAAAAAAAATGCAGCGCCAATCGAGTGATTGTTCGCTGCATTCTTAGATCCTGTAAACTTAGCTAGCCATTAAAATGGAGCTAGGTAAAACGGATTACCACATTAGATCATCTGGGATCACGAAGTCTTTGTACGGGTCATCTTCGTCTACTTCGTCTGTGCTACCTGCCTGCGTATCAACGATAGATTCTTCGTCGCGCATCGCGATCTTGTTCGCTACCGCAGTAGGAATAACAACATAGCTTTCGCCTTGACGCGCGATACTTAGAATACCTTTACTTAGTTGCTTTTGAGTCAGATCTTCTACGTAAAGGTATTTAACTAGCGTACCGTCGGTGAAGTTGTATTTGATCTCACCATTCTTCTGTTCGATCTTGTTCATCTCAATCAGTTGCTTCACTTGAGCTTTAATTTCTTTGCTCAACTGTTGTTCTTTCAACTGTTGGTTTAACTCTTTGTCTTTCGCTTGCTGCGCCAGTTTAGTTTCTTCTGCTGCCGCTTTTGCTTCACGAGACTGAACGCGAGACTTTTTAGAACCCTTCTTCGCCTTCTTTAATTTTTTCTCATTTACCAAGCCAGCTTTAAGCATTTGCTCTTGGAGTGTTAACTTTGCCATGACTTTCCCAGTTCAGGATTAAAAACGGCACTATCATACCTGTTTTTAAGGTTTCTGTTTACTGAACAAGAGTAAATTACAGAACAATCGCAAAATTTGTGCTGATAGATCTAAGCTGTCGCCATAATCCCTTCTAGCTGCTCACAATCTCTACTCTCCCCGAACAAACATTTTTCATTGAAGCATGCCAACATTGGCTGTTCTACCGACTCGAAACCATTATCTGACTCTATTATGCGCGCGCGTACCATTTATCATTCCAACAAGACAATATGTTAATTTTCAATGGTTAATCAACTTTATAAAACCTTGGCATATATCTCATATTTGAATAAATGCCATAGAGTTATAACTCCAATGTCATAACTCTTGACTACGTTATTCTAGACATCAATCAATAAGGATAACGTAAACGATGAAAACTCAATGGACTTGGTTAGCTGCACTTGTGGCATCCACATCAATCGCTTCGACCTCTGCGATCGCAGATACCGACGTGTATCTTACCAATAACACTAATCAAGTGATGACCATTCAAGCCAACCACACTGGGACAGATCTGCTTCAACTTGGGGATGAGTGGCAACAGCATGTTGAACAGATTGGTCCTTGGGAGACGAAGAAGCTGATCAGTTTCAACCGCTGGACTGGTGTGAAATCTGGGAAGACCTATGAGTTTGACACTGTGGTATCGAACGCTGTGGGCGAAAGTGTCACGCTCAACCAAACCATGAAGGGACATTGGTATAACTCGACACTGCAACATGGTTTGAGTGCCGCAGACGTCAACCTAACGTTGCATGACGACCGCAATATTCATCGCAGCACGACCGATGCATTCGGGGTCAATGCCAGGGCGGGATCGCACTTTGTTAACTAATGTGATCTAATAGTGGCAAATCCTCAGATACACAGCAATTTTGAACCTTATTGAATACTTATCTGTCGTCGAAGACACTCGCTCGGACATCAATCAGAAACACAACCTCATCGATGTCATGTTTCTAGTGATTAGCGCTATCGCATCGGGATGTGAAGGTTGGCAAGACATTGAATTTTATGGAGAAGAAAAGCTCGATTGGTTAAGGAAATATAGACCTTTCGAACATGGTATCCCTCGTAGACACACAATAGCTCGCATCTTGCGTTCCGTTGTTGCTGAGTCACTGCTCGAAGCTTTAGCCCTTTGGATAAACGAGCAGCGAACTAGCCATAACAAGCCCATTATCGCATTTGACGGTAAGGTTTGGGGCCCTATCGTAACGACAGAAAACTGCGTTGCAGTTGGTCACCGCTTACGATACCGAGCGTGGTCTAGTTCTGAGCCAGAAGCCGACTGAGAACAAGAATGGTGAGATAAACATTGTACGCCAAATGCTTGATGTTATTAATGTAAAGGGTAGCGTTGTCACGGTTGACGCCTTACATTGCCAGCGTGAAACACTAGAGAAAATCAAAGACAAACAGGCACATGTCGTCGTCCAGGTTAAGAATAATCAGCCCAAGCTTCGAGCGGCTGTTGTGGAGCAGTTCCAAACAGTTTTTGATGCTGGCAAAGAGAAAATAGTCACCGAAATCAAAGAGAAAAAACATGGTCGCAGTGAAGAGCGATACGTGTTTCAGCTCAAGGCTAAATTGCCCGATGACTTAGCTAAGAAGTGGCCAACGGTAAGAAGCATCATAGCAGTGGAGCGCCATCGAGTGATCAACGGTAAAGGCACTGTAGATACGTCCTACTACATTAGTTCTTTGTCGCCGAACAACAAACTCCTGGGTCATTATATTCGCCAGCATTGGCGGATCGAGAACAGTCAGCATTACGTGTTAGATGTTGTTTTTAAAGAGGATAGTTCACGCATCACTTTAGATGGTGCAGTGGAAAACATAGCGTTGTTCAGGCGCTTTGTGATGAATATGCTCAAGCAATGTGACTGTGGTGCGCCAAGCCAAAAAGTGAAATTGAAAAAAGCGGCATGGAACGACGATTATCGGGCTAGAGTATTCTTTGGGTTATAAATCCATCAAAGTATGCTCCCGCCCTGGGGTCAATGCAGAGCTAGCCCTCAAAGCCGATTCTACGGCGCGTTATGATGATATTTATTACACCATCACCCCGCCCAAAGTGGATGAGCAGCCAGAGCCGGATGCCAATACACTGAAAGTCATGACTTACAACATCTGGGCGCTGCCTGCTATCGCGTCGCATATTGGTGACCGCTACGACCTTCTCCCTCAATACGTAAAGGGCTACGATGTATTGGCGCTTCAAGAGGTGTTTGCTAACGGCAGAGATGAGTTCTTGCGTGAGCTTGCAAAAGAGTATCCTTATCAAACCAAAATGCTCGATAAAGACGGGATTAACATCTATGACGGCGGCGTAATCATTGTCAGCCGCTACCCTATCGTTAACGAAGCTCAGTATGTTTTCCCGGATTGCACAGGCACAGATTGCTTTGCTGATAAAGGCGTTAACTACGCAGAAATTATCAAGAATGGTCAGGCTTACCATGTATTCGGCACCCACACGGCATCATTCGATACGGAGACCGCTCGTGATTACCGACAACGTCAATTCAAGCAGATGCGTGCCCTTGCGCAATCTCTGAATATCCCGGCATCAGAAGCTGTAGTTTACAGCGGTGACTTCAACGTGAACAAGCTGAAGTTCCCAGACGACTACCAACAGATGTTCGCTAACCTGCAGGCTGATGAACCAACATACTCTGGTTACACCGCTTCTACCTTTGACCCACGCATCAACAACTTTGCGGGCGAACCTATGTCGGGTGGCGAGAACGTTGAGTATCTCGATTATGTGGTAGTAAGCTCGGAATATGCAGCTAAAGCGCATAACGACAATCGTGTGGATGTCCCAAGATCAACAAGCAGTGAGTTATGGAAGCACTACAACCTTTCAGACCACTTCCCTGTTAGCGCCGTGATCAAGTAGCTCGGTGAACCCATAATGTATCGAGTTATCTTAATCCTCATGCTCGTCGCTGTGGCGAGCATTATTGGCTATTCGTGGTCATCAAAACTAACTGAAACACCGTTATCTTCTGCTCAACACACAGAACCTAAGCCGCGTGTTTCTACGACAACTGCTGACGATAATTTCACACCAACTACAACCGCCAGTTCGGGAAATGCAGCATCACAGAACAAACAAGCCGAAGCTGAATCATCGGGCGGGGAAACGTATGCTGAAAACTTGACTGAGCTTGAAGGTAAGGCTTTGTTCGATGAACTCGATGGGTTCTGGACGCTTTGCCAACAACGTGATGACTGCACTGAGCAACTCACACGATTGAAAGCAGAATTGCCGGGCATATGGTTTGAGTTACTGAGCGACTATCCGCAGCTATCAGTCGACTGGCAATTAACCCAAAGCACTATCCCACTAGAATCCATAGAGACTCTTGAAGAGCGTGTTGCCCTATTCAAACAATCTGCCCAGCAAGTATGGGGAGAGTTGACCCACCAGCTATTTGCAGACCAGTTTGCTCATCTGGATTTCACGCTTGACGCAAACACCCTTGAAGAGAACGAAGCGAGCCAGTTTTTGGCCAACTATCAAGATTTGCTTAGTGAATGGCAAAACAATACGGGCACGTTAAACGCCGAAACACAGCTTCAAAAATATGAACTGGCAGTCTCTTTGATACCCAGCAGTTATAGCCCTGCTGAAATAGCATCAGTCAAAGCCGACCTTCAAGATGCTTACTTAGATGAAGCGCAGGCCAGCAACATTGCCGCGCGAGAACAACAAGTCGCACAACAGCAACAAACCGTGATGAGTTATCACGAGCAACTGGATCAGCTCAAAGCGACCTTAGGCTCTCAGCGCTCATCAAGTTATGCCACTTGGACTCAACAAGATTGGGACAGTTACTATCAACAACAAGTCACCGATTTCAGGGAGCAGTTTTTTAGCAAGTAACGCTTTAACTTAAACCATCACGAAACTGCGCGGGCGTTTTATTGAGCCAACCTTTAAACGCCCTTCTGAAGTTTGCAGGGTCGCTATAACCGAGCCTTTCACCGATGTCATCAATGCTCATGGTTGTACCGAGTAACAGCTCTTTGGCCAGTTCCACTCGAACTTCGGTAAGCAAGACTTGATAACTGGAATCATGGGTCACTAGCTCTCGCCTGAGCGTACGAGAGCTACAACCAAACTCATCCGCAAGTTGTTCAATATTCGGGAAACTGCCTGCGGTTTGATAAAAGATCGTTTTGATCTGGTTAGTCAGCAGATGCTCAGAGTCCAGCGTTTCGACTATCGACTGGCAAGACGCAAGATAGCGCTTCAGTGTTGCGGCATCATGAGTCAATAAGGTTTGCGACAAAACCGAGGCATCAAAACGCAGTTCACAATGGTTTTGTTCAAAAATCACCGGACACTGGAAACGGTCGTCATAGAGCTTGGCGTAATTGGGGCGAGCATAAGGCAAAGCCAAAGTGTGAATATCCAACTCATGACCAGTCAGTTCTTTGAATAAAGAGACGATTGAACTCAAGAAATATTCACTGCAGAAAGGAAGCAGATCGCCCACTTCCAATGTGTTCTCAATCTGAATCACTGCTTGCTCGGAATCTAGAAACAATTTAACCGAGAAGATAGGACCGTTCAGGCGCAAATACTTGAAGCCCGACTTGATGGCCTCCCCGACATTTTGACTGGTTGATAGCGCATAACCCAACACACCAAAGTGGCTCAAGCTAGCGTGTTCTCCCAACCAAAGCCCCAAGCCATCGTGAGGAAAGCTCTGATTGGCCGCGCTAAACAACGAAAGCTTGTCAGCGTAAGTCAGTTTTCCATTCGGATCTCGCCAATCCATGTTCGGTAAACCCACATCATTGAGTAGCCTTTCAATAACAACGCCTCGTTGCTCTAACGTATTCAACAGCAGCGCGATATCTAATGTACCCAACTGATGCCGATGTTCGGTCGGCTTATACTCCGCGATAATCTCCAATCGTCTCTCCTTATATCGAGCCCATTCCCATAAACATGACTACTCACCTTCAACAGCACATGCTGACAAAATCGTGATTGGCAACGCGCTCCTGTCCGAATATGACCTCCCAATTCTACGCGACTCATCGCACAATGGCTTTAGTTGTTAAATTTATGTGAACCATCGCAATGATAAAAACCAACCCAGCCCCACACAGTTTGATTGATTCTAATGGTCAGCCGACCATCGGACATTTCGATGGCATCCCTAAACACCTGAACATCGAGAGCTTTTACTATCGAAACTCGATGGATGCAAAAGCAAACTCTTGGCAGAAGCACTTCCACTACAAACAATTCCAGTTTGTCAGCATCGTCACCGACACACACATTATCGGCGTCGCTATCGCGGATATTCGCTACTTAGGCTCGGCATTTTGTTATCTGTACGATATTGAAAACAACCATCTAGAAGAGTCATCTTGGTTGAGGCCATTAGGGTTTGATAAACAAGTTACCGCTTCGCCATTTGACGGCACGACAAACATTGCAGGCCAAAGTATCACCTTTAATATTGAAGGCGGGCAATGGCGAGTTCGCTTGAATACCAAACTCATCAAGGCCGATATCGCTTTAGAGCCTAAAGCCGACAGCTTGCCCTTGGCGATGTGCAGCCCAACGGGTTATTCAGGTTGGACTTACACTCAAAAGCACAATGCTTTGCGCATCAGCGGTGAAATCCAAATCAAAGGAGAATCACTCGTTCTCCAACAAGCTCGTGCCGGTTATGACTTTTCAGCGGGTTACATGAGGCGTGAGACCAGTTGGCGCTGGGCAAGTATCAACACGCAACCCAATGGCACAGATATTGGCCTAAACCTCGCGGCGGGCGTGAATGAGACTGGAGGCTGCGAAAACGTATTGTGGGTCAGTGGAACCAGACACTTACTTAACCCGGTACAGTTTACGTTCAGTCGCCAAGACACGAACTTGCCTTGGCAGATAACATCACAAGATGGACGTATAAACCTGACCTTTACGCCCTTAAATAACCGCAACGAAAAGCTCAATTTATGGCTGTTAAAGAGTAACTTTCGTCAGTTCATTGGTCACTTTTCTGGCTCGATTGAAGACAACAAGGGAATGACACATCAACTCGATGGTGTTCTTGGCCTAACAGAAGATCACTTTGCTCGCTGGTAGCGTAATTCTGCTGATTGAATCTCAGGCGAGCAAGTCTAAGTAAACTTGATACTAAGAACGCGTATGGCGTCTCAACAAGGATAAAACATGAATATCGACGCATTAATCAATCACCCAGAATGGCTACTGCTGGTATTAGCGCCCTTGTTCGTGGTGTGCATGTTGGCTGAGTATTTTATCGGTCAGAAGCAAGGTCGACTGCCTGATAACTCGAGCTATAAACTTTCAGAAGTAATGTGTAACTTCACGCTGGCAGGAATGCATCAACTCTCCGATTTACTCACCGGGTTATTGGTCGTGCAGCTGTATCTTTGGCTGTTTGGTTGGCGCTTAATGGACGTTGAAATGGGCGTGCTGAGTTTTGTTGTATTGATGGTGTTACAAGACTTTTGCTATTACTGGTTCCATAGAGCAAGCCATCGTGTTCGCTGGATGTGGGCAGCACACGTGGCACACCATAGTTCAGAAAGCATGAACTTCAGTACGGCTTTCCGTCAAAGCTTAATGTATCCACTTGCTGGGATGTGGTTGTTCTGGTTGCCGCTGGTCATCATAGGCTTCGACCCTAATTGGGTGATCTTTGTGGTGCTTCTCAATTTAGGGTTGCAGTTCTTCGTCCATACACAATGGATACGAAACTTGGGGCCACTTGAATACATCTTTAACACCCCTTCGCATCATCGAGTGCATCACGGCAAAAACCCGCAATACATCGATAAGAACTACGCCGGCGTTTTGATCATTTGGGATAAATTGTTTGGTACGTTCGAACCGGAAGTTGAAACTGTACGTTACGGCGTCACTAAACCAGTAAACAGTTTTAACCCTATAATCGTCACCTTTCAAGAATGGAAGGCTATATTCAAAGATTTGAGAAACCGAGAGCTAACCATTAAACAGAAAGTCCAGTTGATACTCTCACCCCCATCGGATTAAACGAACGATAGACAGATTGTATTAACTAAGATACCGCCTCAACTGGATTCAAAGACATCCCCACCGACTCGATTGAATAGTAAAGCACCGTTTTCCGACAATTTATTTGTGATCTGGGTTGCACGCGTACCGCATACTATCAGATACTGAACAAAACTAACCTTCAGCCACAGTAAACGTTCTGCGCTTGCTGTTCAGGAATTTCAATGAGTTCAGATAATCAGCCGACCTACTTCTTTTTCGATTACGAAACGTGGGGCGTTAGCCCAGCAAAAGACCGTCCGAGTCAGTTTGCGGGTGTTCGTACCGACCAAGATTTCAATGTTATTGGAGAGCCTCTGGTTATCTATTGCCAACCTCCTGCTGATTACCTCCCTGCGCCTGAAGCTGCGTTGATCACCCGTATCACACCACAGAAAGCGGCTTCACAAGGTCTCCCTGAGCCAGAGTTTATCGCTAAGATCCATGCTGAGTTGGCGAAACCAAACACCACAAGCCTTGGCTACAACAGTATCCGATTCGATGATGAAGTAACGCGTTACACCTGTTACCGAAATTTCATTGACCCATATGCGTGGAACTGGCAGAACGGCAACTCACGTTGGGATCTATTAGATGTAATGCGCGCTGTTCACGCACTGCGCCCTGAAGGCATTGTTTGGCCAGAGAACGAAGAAGGTTATCCAAGTTTCAAACTGGAACACCTATCTGTGGCAAACGGCATTGAACACGAGAACGCGCACGATGCGATGGCCGATGTTATTGCGACCATCGAGTTAGCAAAGAAGCTTAAAGCTGCACAACCTAAGATGTTCGATTACCTTTACAACATGCGTCATAAGCGTAAGCTAAATGACCTAGTTGATATCGTAAACATGACACCATTGATGCACGTTTCGGGCATGTTTGGCCGTGACTGCAACTACACAAGCTGGATTGTGCCTATGGCTTGGCACCCAACTAATCAAAATGCGGTTATCGTGGTTGATTTAGCTAAAGATCCAAGCCCACTACTAGAACTGGACGCTGATGAACTCAGAGACAGACTCTACACCAAACGCAGTGAACTGAGTGAAGACGAGCTACCCGTACCCATCAAATTGGTTCAACTGAACAAGTGCCCTATTCTTGCTCCAGCCAAAACGCTGACGGCTGAAAATGCCGAAACCATCGGTATCGATCGCCAACAATGCTTGAAGAACTTGGCACTGCTGCGCGAACATCCAGAGATCCGCGAAAAACTCATTGGCCTGTACTCTCAAGAGCGCGAGTACGAAAAGAGTGATGATGTTGATACCCACCTTTACGACGGTTTCTTTTCACCTGCTGATAAAACAGCGATGAACATCATTCGTGAAACTGACCCGAACAACTTGGCAGCTTTGGATATCACCTTCAGTGACGAACGTATTAAACCGTTACTGTTCCGTTACCGTGCACGTAACTTCCCATGGACGCTCGACGAAGCTGAGCAATTGAAATGGGCAAACCATTGTCGTGAGTTTTATGAGTGCCGTTTAGAAGAGTACATGCTCAACCTTGAAAACCTCGCGCACGAACATGAAAGTGACGAGAAGAAAATGGCTATCTTGAAGGCGGTTTATCAATACGTAGAAAAGTTAGCTAGTTAATTCCATTATCAAGAGACGTAACACTTTGAAAGAAAGATTGATCCAACTGGTTTACTGCTTAATCTCCTTCACCTTAATCATAGGTGCACTTACAGTAGGTAACGCGTTACAGCACTTTTTGGATACCTCAATCCCAGGCAGTATTTTTGGCATGTTGATTCTGTTTGCTGCCATGGTGATTGGTATTGTTCCTTCGCACTGGGTACAACCCGGTGCAAGCTTGATTATCCGCCTAATGATCTTACTGTTTGTTCCGATCAGTGTTGGGTTAATGGATCACTTCGACATGCTCATCACGAACGCATTGCCAATTATGGCCAGCGCCGTTGGTGGCACGTTGCTGGTGTTGGTGTCCTTATCATGGTTTTTAGACCGCTTGCTTTCGAGAGGTAACTGATCATGTGGATTCTACTCACCATCGTGGTATTCCTGTTTGCTCGCTGGGTAAGTCAAAAAGTAAACTCACCGCTGTGTAACCCCCTGCTGATCAGCATTGGTATCATCATTCCGATACTCACGTTCTTCAAAGTACCGTTTGAGACTTACTATGCGGACAACACCTGGATTACCTACATGCTGCAGCCCGCGGTAGTTGCCCTTGCTTATCCGCTTTATGAACAGCTACCTCAAATCAGAGCCAACTGGCGCATCATCACCTTTGCTTGCACACTAGGCAGTGTAATGTCGATGACAACGACAGCATTGATCGCTGTGGCTTTTAAAGCAGACTTAAGTTTGATTGCGAGTTTATTAGGTAAATCAGTCACCACGCCAATTGCGATGGAAGTATCGAGCCATTTAGGTGGTGAAGCAGCGATTGCGGCAATACTGGTATTGATTGTTGGTCTGTTTGGGGCGATTTTTGCTTACCCAATCTACAATCTCATTGGTATTAAGAGCCCTATTGCCCGAGGTTTAACCATGGGTACCGTATCTCACGCTTTAGGCACTGCAACCTGTGCTGAAAAGAATCAGGAAGATGCAGCATTCAGTTCTTTGGCTCTTGTGCTTTGCGGCGTCATTACCTCAATCATCGCACCGAGTATATTTTCGCTCGTGGTTTGGTTCTATTCTTAACCTAAACGATCACTACGCGATTCAGCCCAACCAGAATGCTGTTTATTACAGTGTCTGTTTGGGCTTTTTATTCGCATTTATTTAGCAATAGCAGCCAAATCGCGCCCTGTTTAGGCCAATAAATGGGATATCAATGGTAGTTTTTACTCTTGCAATCGATTTCATCTGTGACCTCACTCTAATTATGCAAACCAATGTAACAACAACAACGCAGTGGTGATCAGTGTCACAGAAAATTCCTGAGCATTACATAGAATTAAAGTCTAAGGTCAATTAAGGATTCAACATGAACAGTCGTATTACCCTGGCGCTGGAAAGTGCTCCAACAGCAATCAAAGCACTTTTGAGTGACATCGTATTAGCAGACAACTTTGACGCGACATTGTCTCCAGAACAATTTGCTAGCCTACTGCAAGCAAGTGGTTTAGCGGATGACGAGCTACGTATTGCGCTACTTCCTTTTGCCGCAGCCTATTCTTACGCTCCGTTATCTGACTTTTATGTTGGTGCAATCGTGCGTGGTTTGTCTGGCACTCTGTATTTTGGTGCAAACCTTGAAATCGCTGGTGCTCAACTTGGCCAAACAGTACACGCTGAACAATCTGCAATCAGCCACGCTTGGATGAAAGGCGAACAAGGTATTTCTGATATCACCATCAACTTCAGCCCTTGTGGTCACTGTCGTCAATTCATGAACGAACTGACAACAGCAAAAGAACTTAAAGTTCAGCTGCCACAACGTGATGAAATGTCTCTGCAAGAGTACCTACCAGACTCGTTCGGCCCTGCTGATTTAGGTGTGACAACTGGCCTAATGACAAAACTTGATCATAAGTACACGACCGAAGAAACAACGCCTATTGTTGTAGAAGCGCTAGCAGCACTAAACCGCAGCCATGCTCCTTACACCAAAAACCTAAGTGGTGTTTCATTACAACTCACGTCAGGTGAGATTTTCACGGGTGCTTACGCAGAAAATGCAGCGTTCAACCCGAGCCTACCTCCTCTGCAAGTCGCGTTAATTCAACTTAAACTGGCTGGCTTCGATTTCGAACAAATTGAAAGTGCTGCTTTGGTTGAAATCGCCGAAGGTAGCATCAGTCACCTAGCGGATACGCAATCTACATTAGAAGCGATTAACCCCGACATTCCAGTGACTTACTTAGCAATCTAAGTACATCTGATTAACAAAAATTTAAATAAGCAGCCCTATTTAACAGGGCTGCTTTTTTTATGCCTGTAATTAACGCAACAACTTGCGCAAACGTTTGCTTTTGTCATTGAAATAAGTATGATCACCCCGTTTTCAATCAATCGTTCAAAAGATCGGAAGGAATTTCTATGTTTGGTACTGCTACTCGTGAAAATGCTACTCGTGTACTTCTATTAGGTTCAGGTGAACTCGGCAAAGAAGTTGCTATCGAGTGCCAACGTTTAGGTTTGGAAGTTATTGCTTGTGACCGTTATGCAGACGCACCAGCAATGCAAGTTGCGCATCGTAGCCATGTATTAGACATGTTAGACGGCGATGCACTTCAAGCGATCATTGAACTAGAAAAGCCAGATTATGTGGTTCCTGAAATTGAAGCTATTGCCACCAGCAAGTTGGTAGAGCTAGAAGCGCAAGGCTTAAATGTCGTTCCAACTGCGAATGCGACCAAGCTAACGATGAACCGCGAAGGTATCCGTCGTCTAGCTGCAGAAGAGTTGAAACTGAGCACTTCTCCTTACCGCTTTGCAGACACCTTTGAAGATTTCTCTGCCGCTGTTGAATTCGTGGGCATGCCTTGCGTTGTTAAGCCAGTAATGAGCTCTTCAGGTAAAGGTCAAAGCGTTATCAAAACAGAAGAAGACATTCAGAAGTCTTGGGACTACGCACAAGAAGGCGGTCGTACTGGCGCGGGTCGTGTAATCGTTGAAGGCTTCATCGACTTTGATTACGAAATTACGCTTCTTACCGTTCGCGCAGTCGACGGTGTTCACTTCTGTGCGCCTATCGGTCACCGCCAAGAAGACGGTGATTACCGTGAATCATGGCAGCCACAAGTGATGTCAGACAATGCACTTAAAGCCGCGCAATACACGGCTGAACAAGTGGTTAACGCACTAGGTGGTCACGGCATCTTTGGTGTCGAGCTGTTTGTTAAAGGCGATCACGTGATCTTCAACGAAGTATCCCCTCGCCCACACGATACTGGCTTAGTGACATTGATGTCTCAAGACTCATCTGAATTCACACTGCACGTACGTGCCTTCACTGGTATGCCGATCAAATCCATCACGCAATACGGCCCTTGTGCATCAGCGGTTATCCTTGGCCAAGGCACTTCAACCAACATTCGTTTTGAAGGTCTTACAGAGGCGCTAGACGCACCACAAACACAAGTTCGCCTGTTTGGTAAGCCTGATATCGATGGCCGCCGTCGTCTAGGTGTGGCGCTTACTCGTCGCAACAGCACTGAGACAGCGATTGAAGATGCAATTGAGAGCGCGTCAAAAGTAAAAGTGATTTACTAACCTGCTATTCAATTCTGAACAATCACGAGTTCAAATCTGAACAATAAAAAAGACGGGCTATCGAGCCCGTCTTTTTATTGGTGTTTTCTTTTATATCGAAGTCATCTGTTTGCTTGAGTTCAAAGCGATTAAGCTTCTGACTCAATCAAATACACTTCTTCACTGAATCGAGACAAGCCTTTCTTAGCAATCTTCGGATGTTCATCGTCCGCTATATCTTGATTCAACAATGTGATTTTGTATCCAGTGAACAACTGAGTGATCTCTAGTTTAGGTACGCTAAACGGAGGCCCCGCCATCTCGCTTTGGTCATAATCTAGAGTCACCAGAAGGATCTTACCACCCGGTTTCAGCAGTTGTTTCAAACGCTCTACATACTGCACTCGCATCTCTTCAGGCAATGCGACTAAAGACGCGCGATCATAAATGGTATCGACAGGCTGGATTGGTGCTGTGAAGTAATCGCCCGTGTAGATGTTCAGTTCATCGAATTGGTAGAGCTCGTGCTGACCGCTAATTTGAGTCACAGTCGGGGTATAAAGGTGCTCTGCAAAAAATGCGCGAACCGCAATCTGGCTTAACTCGACACCTTGAACATCTTCATGCTTTGAAGCTAGCCAAATCAGATCTTCACTTTTACCACAAAGTGGAACAAACACACTCTTCTCGTAGCTAGGCTCAGTCTTTTCCCAAAATTTAATCAGAAGTGGGTTTACATCTTCGAGGTGGAAACCAATTTGGTTGGCTGCCCATTTATTGTGCCAAAATTCAGGATTATTCATCTTTCGTTCATGTTAAACAGTCATAATGCAAGGGTACAGTATAGAGAGGTAAGAGCAACCTTAGCTTGGTTTAAAGTACCAAATTGGTTTCGATAAAATCAGAAACTGGCTAAGTTCAAAGTTCTGATAATTGCGGAACTAACGGTTGGATTATTTGTCTATATCTTCACATTTTAAAGCAATATTAAACGTTAGAGTTGATTTCTGTCTTAGCTAGCCCCATTTAATATTTAGTGAGTTTGGTTAAGCTGTTTTTACTCTTGTGCGTTACTGGTTACCCCTTTTGACTACCCGTTTTTTGTAACCTTGTATTTTGGAGTTTGAATGAGTGTATTTCTCCGTACGACGGCCCTAATGCTTTTGGTATTGAGCCGAGCGCCTGCATTCGCAGCAGCACCTGTTTCAGCAAGTTCAACAGATCAAACGCGCACTCCTGCGCAAAACCAAGTATCTTCAAACGTATTCCGTCATAGTTTGAGCGGCCTTTACGGCATCAAAGCCTTCGATTCACGCCCGACTCAGCCTTACACCGACTTCGATATTCTGTACAGCAAAGCGCATCAAGGCCAAGCTGAATTAGAAACTATCTGTAAAAGTACTGCCCTACTCACCAATTCTGAAGCGCTATTTGCTGGCGTTAAATCTCAAGCTCGTGCAGAAGAAAAAATCGCCCTCGAGCTTGATGGTGATGTGACAAAAATTACCGACTTAGCCCGTGCAACTATCATCGCGAACGATGTAGAGAGCTTGGTTGAAGTTTACGAAGCGTTAAGCCGTGAAGCAGACGTTGTTAAGCTGAAAAACAAGTTTAAATCACCAGCTGACTCTGGCTACCGTGACCTTAACTTGTTGGTTCGTTTGCCTAAAACCAACATCATTGCAGAGGTTCAACTTCACTTAAAAGCGATTGCTGATGTGAAAAGTGGCCCTGAGCACGAGCTGTACGAAATTATCCAAGGTATTGAGCGTCACGCAATTGCAGAACATCGCCCAATCAACGATATCGAAGCGGCGCAAATCAATAGCCTACGACGCCAATCTTTAGAGCTTTACCAACAAGCATGGCAACCGTACATTACAACGCACATTAAAGCGGCTTAACACATAGATAGGCTATTCCAATAAACATCACAAGGGCTGCACTCGCAGCCCTTTTTAGTACTTGTTGAGTAGCCTCTCCACTTCCTATCCCAAATAATCAGATCGTTTAAATTTAGATCTCAGTCTCTTTTCTCCGTCGAACATTTCTGTTTCTATAGCGAATAAGCTTCTGACAAGAAAAGGAATTACGTCAATGCAGAATAACAAATCCATGCTTTCCATCGCGCTACTTGCTGCGTTTTCTGTACACGCTAGTGCTGACGAATGCGGAAAGATCACCATTGCAGACATGAACTGGAACTCGGCAAGCCTAATAGCACACGTAGACCAATTTATTCTTAATGAAGGCTATGGCTGCGACGCACAACTTATCCCCGGAGATAGCGTTCCAACGGGTACCTCTATGATCGAAAAAGGTCAGCCAGATGTCGCACCCGAACTTTGGACAAACGGAATCAAAGAAGCACTCGACAAAGGCGTAGCGGATAAACGGTTACGTTATGCAGGTAAGTCGCTGGTTAATGGGGGTGAAGAAGGGTTTTGGGTCCCGAACTACCTTGTTGAACAGTACCCAGAGCTTACAACCATTGAAGGTGTGATTAAAAACGCAAAGCTGTTTGAACACCCAGAAGATGATGAGAAGTTTGCGTTTTATAGCTGCCCTGCGGGTTGGACTTGTCAGATAACTTCCGAACACTTGTTTAATGCGATGGGTTTAGATCAACATGGATTTGAAATGGTTGACCCAGGTTCAGGTGCTGCACTTGCAGGAACCATTGCGAAAGCTTATGAGCGTGAGAAGCCATGGTTTGGTTACTATTGGTCACCAACACCTGTGCTAGGTAAATATGATATGGTCAAGGTTGATTTCGGAAGCGGCATCGACATCGAAGAATTCCGTAACTGTACGACGCAACCCGATTGTGAATCTCCTAAAGTGACCATGTATCCACCAGCACCGGTTCACACAATCACCACAGAAGCCTTTGCTAATAACGAACCTCTTGCCTACCAATACTTTGAAAAGCGTGGTTTTACCAATAAACAAATGAGTGAGTTGCTGGCCTGGATGGAAGACAACCAAGCCGACGCCGAAGAAGCCATGTATTACTTTCTAGAAAGCTCACCACAGGTATGGAAGCCTTGGGTGTCTGAAGACATCGCAAGTAAGGTTCAACAAGCCCTTTAGAGTGAAGATTCAAAGTCAGAGGCCTAGCCTCTGTTTTCGCATCTAAAGCAAGTTCTTACAGGACAGTAAATAGATGGAGTTTGAGAAAGGTTACTAAAAGTTAAAGAAATGCGTTTAGCTTAAACTCTTTGCAGATACAAAAAGACCACGCTAGGCGTGGTCTATTGCTTGGCTACTTCTCGATTTTAATATTTTCGACACGGGCCTTTAGTTTTTGTCCCGGTCTAAAAGTAACAACACGTCGAGCAGAAATTGGAATGTCTTCACCAGTTTTCGGGTTACGACCAGGTCGCTCGTTTTTCTCGCGAAGATCAAAATTACCAAAACCAGACAGTTTTACCTGTTCGCCATTTTCGAGCGCTTTACGAACTTCTTCGAAAAACACTTCCACCGTTTCCTTGGCATCCCGCTTGCTGTATCCGAGTGTCTCAAACAGGTTCTCAGCCAAATCGGCCTTCGTGAGTGCCATAAAACTTTCCTCAAAGCTATGTTAAACATTGCTACCATCGCCAGTAGCGCCAAAGCATTTACCCTATTCAATCAATGAGATAAGGTCATTTACAAGGAAAGTGTATGCCAAGCTTCTGATTTTCGCCAACTTTTTTATCTTAACTATTTAATTATTCTTTCAAATCAGAAAGATAACTCGCTTCAAATTTCACATATATAGCTAAAAACCATCTACTCAACAGTAACTAAATGGAGTTATATTCTATACAAATAACCCTTAATAGAATTTAAAACTTTAGCGAACTAAATAATAATTTTTGAGACTTTTGTCCGATACCCAATAAAATCAGCCACTTGATTTGATATGGGACTCAACAGAGGTTACTAAACAAGCGTTATTAAATATAAGATTTGTATCATTTCAGAATTTAATTCGAATTCACTTATAAAAGCCTATGTTCTTTTGGGGTTTTCGGTTACAACTTAACAGAGGATGGCTTGACGGAATCAGAACTCGATGAGTGTATCGAAACCAGAATAGAAATGATCGGTCTAGAAATAGACGATTATCTTGAGAGCCAGTTACTTGCGTGTATGGTTAGTTGATTGCTTAGTAAGTTGGTTATTTAAATAACTTCACTTCTTCGACATAGAATAAGACCTCACAAGTGCGAGGTCTTATTTGTCATTCAAAGCTGCTCATGCAATATCAGCTTTCTTCAATCATTTTTGTTCAGCAAGTGTTTGTGTCGCTTTGGTATTCGTTACATTCGCAGGTTTCACAATCAAACCAATCCCGACAAGAAACAGTATTGATGCAACAACCTGAGCCACAGACAGCACCTCATCATACATAAAGTAACCGCTAATCAATGCGAAGATAGGCACTAACAAGGTTAACGGCGCGGTCGTGCTTAAAGGGTATTGGATTAGCAGCTTATTCCATACCCAATAACCAAATAGCGTGGTTGGGTAAGCCTGAAACAGCACCGCAATCGTCGTGTTCCAATCCCATTGTTCGATGCCCTGCCAGATAATTTGGTCACCATGTAACATCACAGCAAACAACACCAACGGCACTGGCGCAAACAGCATTCCCCACACATTGAATGCAAAAGCCTGTTTAGTTTTAGACGCCTTAACAATCACGCCCATCAAGGTCCAACTGCACGCCGCAATCATAATCAAGATCACGCCATTAACGGTGACATTGCCCGTTGCTGCAGATACCAATACCGCCAACGCACACATGGCTAGCATCGCACCCAATAATTTACGAACGGAAGCACTCTCCTTGAACACCCACACGCCAACCGCCATGCCGATTAATACGTTGGTTGAAAGCAAGACCGATGAAAGCCCAGACGATAAACCAGCTGTGATCGACCATGAAGCCATACCCCAGATACCCACACCGAACACAAAGCCATAACTGACTAAGTAGCGCCAAGCGACATTAGGTCTCGCTACAAAAAATATCACCGGAATCACCGCTAGCGAGAAACGCGCGGCGGTTGCTAACAACGGATGAACATTAGTCACACCCATTTTGATCATCGAGAAGTTGAATCCCCAAATCGCCATGACGAATACCGCTAACAACAAATCATTTCTTTTCATACTGACCCCTCCTTTGTTTCGAATGAGTATCCCTTGAACAATAAAACCAGTACAGATACAATTTTTACAATAAAAACCAGCACAGTTAATAACGGTCGTGACAATGAGTATCTACAGAAAGCTAGCCAATCAGTTTATCGATGAGATAGAAACAGGCAAAAGACCGGAAGGCGGACGCATGCCTTCGCTACGTCAATTGGCCAAGCAACAAGCTATCAGCATGTCGACCGTGGTGAGCTGTTACCAAGAATTGGAATCACAAGGCTGGATACATTCTCGACCGCAAGCAGGGTATTTTGTCTCGCCTCACAAGCCGTCTCACTCAACGCCTGAGTGGGCACAGTTTGAAAGTAAGATATCGAGTGTTAAGCAAACCTCTTCGACCCACAACTCAATCAACGGGCCGTTAGGGGTTTCGAGCACCACCAATGATGAGCAGTCGATCGTAGAATTGGAACGAAGTTTTCGTCGCACTATCAAACGGATGGGAAGTAGGCTCAACCATTACCCAGATACACAAGGTGAGCCGATCTTGCGACAGGCATTATCCACTCACTTTGCCAAGCTCGATGTGCACTTTTCACCTGAAGAGATGGTGATCACCGCTGGATGTATGTCGGCGATTAAAGCTGCACTTGAATCGTGTACCAAAGAAGGCGACACCATTGCGATTAGCTCTCCTTGTTTCAATGGAATTCTGGAGTTACTCGGAAAGATGTCACGCCAGATCATAGAAATCCCATCGCTCGATGATGGTGTCGACTTGCAACAACTGGAAGCGCATTTGAAAAATAAACAAGTCGATGCCGCTATCTTTTGTACCTCTCACATGAACCCTCAAGGGATCAATATGTCGGCAAGTCAAAAACAGAAGCTTGCCGAATTAGCGAATCACTATCGAGTTCCGATCATTGAAGATGATGTGTATCTTGAACTGTCCTACTCCTCACACACACCACTCCCCGCGAAATACTACGACAAAGGCGGTTTTGTCTTATGGTGTGGATCAGTATCGAAAAGTTTGTCACCGAGTTACCGTTTGGGATGGTGCTTGCCGGGCAGGTTTATCAACGAATACAAGGCTCAGTTCTCAGCTGCGAGCTACGGCGTTGCCCTGCCCACTCAGCTTGCGGTTGCTGACTTTATTGGATCTGGCCAATACGCTAAGCACGTGAGGAGAAGATGCTCTCAGATCTTGTCTTTGCGCCAGCAATACCTAAGTTATTTGTCTCAGCACCTTCCTCAAGATGTGAAGATAAGTAACCCACAAGGTGGCATGGTGCTTTGGCTGCAAATCCCAAGCTTGAACCAGTCAGCCTTTGCTCAGGGCATTACCGAGAAGAACATTGATATTAGGCTTGGACACCTGTTCAGCACTCTCGACCTTTACAGCAATTGCTTACGCATCAATATTGGGTATTCGTTAGAGGGTGAAGCCAAGCAGCAATTGGATGCCTTAATCGAGCTTATCCATATTCACAGCTAACGCCCCGGTGCCTTCAAAATCCACTTTTTTTAAAGCCTTTCGAACACCGAATTTTAATAGCCTTTTGTCATAAAAAAGAAGGCTATTATTCCTATCTTAATTCGGGTAAAGCCCCGAACCGTAAGGAAACCCACTCGCCTCAAAACCCTTAAATGCTGAGTTTGCAAGCACCCACAAAATTATGCAACTTGGCTAATGACACATCACTTTTTATCGTCAATATACAGCCGTCAGCGCTGGCGTTTTCCTGTATTTGAAGAGAACTATTATGAGTGATAAAACAAAAAACAAACCACTACCTTCCTTTATCGAAGAACGCTTGAACTTCTATATTCAAGACCTGATTACCCAGAACCAAAGCCAGAAGCATTTAGTATTGGGTAAACGCCCCCAGCGTAATTCCGTTGTGATGCAGAGCAATGATTACTTAGCGCTGTCACACAACAAACAGATCCAACAAGCCCATCAAGCGGCGATCTGTGAGCACGATGACAACGTGGTGATGTCTGCCATTTTCTTACAAGATGATCAGTCTAAACCTGCGTTCGAAACTGAGCTTGCGAACTATGTTGGAATGGAGAGCTGTTTGCTTTCTCAATCGGGCTGGGCGGCCAATATTGGGCTATTGCAAACCATCTGCCCACCGGGCACACCTGTTTATATTGATTTCCTTGCACACATGTCGCTATGGGAAGGGATTCGCGCTGCCGGCGCCCTCGCCCACCCGTTTATGCATAACAATATGAATCACCTACGCAAACAGTTAGAGCGCCACGGCTCAGGCGTCATTGTTGTCGACTCGGTATACAGCACAATCGGCACCATTGCCCCACTGCGCGACATCTACGAAATGGCGCAAGAGTTTGATTGTGCGGTCGTCGTTGATGAATCCCATTCACTGGGTACACATGGAGAAAATGGTGCAGGCTTAGTGCAAGCATTGGGGCTCACCAACCAAGTCGACTTCATCACCGTTAGCTTGGCAAAAACCTTTGCTTACCGCGCTGGGGCAATCCTTGGCCCTAAACAACTCTCTAAAACCTTGCCGTTTGTGGCGTACCCTGCGATTTTTAGCTCGACAGTGTTACCACAAGAAGTGGTTCGTTTAGAAAAAACGTTAGAGGTGATCAAAGGTGCGGAAGACAAACGAGAAGCCTTATTCAATCGGGCAAAATCGCTGACTACGGGGCTAAAGCGAATTGGCTTTAATATCCGCAGTGAGTCTCAAATTGTAGCGCTAGAGTGCGGCAATGAAAGAAACACGGAGCGTGTGCGTGACTTCTTAGAAGAACGTGTTGTGTTCGGTGCGGTTTTCTGCCGCCCTGCCACTGGCAAGAACAAAAACATCATCCGTTTTTCAGTGAATGCCGACATGACGCCAAGAGACATTGACCATGTGCTCACGGTTTGTCACGAAGCGTACCATCACCCCGAGTTAGAGTTCGTGTAACCTTTTTCGAACCATATTTATAACCAACACCAACGGCAGGACTGAATGGAAGCTATCATGTCGCGATACAAAAAGAGCCCAGCAATTCGCTGAGCTCTTTCTTGTATCTATGTCTACCCAATCCCCGTGAACTTCTGACGATTACATCCACTAAATCCAATGAGCAATTTTATCGAACAGTCGGTTTTTATCGGCAGGTTTAACAATAAAGTCCGACATGCCTGACGATTCCATCTTTTCCAAGGTAACGGGAGAACTGTCACCCGTGTGAGCAATAATCGGCACCGAAGAGTATTCTTTGTCGGCACTTCGAATTCGGCGAGAAGCTTCAACACCGTCCATGATTGGCATTTCAATATCCATTAAGATCAAGTCGATATCGTCAGTATCAAGCGCATCTAAGGCTTGTTGGCCGTCTTCTTTCTGCACAACATCAAAGCCCTGTTTTTCCAATAACATTGCCGTAAATCGGCGTAGAGACTCGTTGTCATCGACCACCATGATCGTACGTTTAGTGGTGGCCTCTAGCGGTTTTACAGCAATCGATGGCATCACATAGTTGGAGTCAAACAGTAAACGATCAATGGTCGCTTTGGTATTCAGTAGCCAAACTTGCGTTTCCACCCAAATAGGCTCGAAAGAGATGTTACGCACACGCTTGATAGGATGACGTTCATACAAGTAAATAATTCGCGCCTCAGTAAACGAAAGTAACGATTCAATCTTATCGAGGCAATTGGCTCTTAAATCCAAGCTCTCCATATCAACGAAAATCAAGTCGAACTCAAACTGATATTCCTTATTCTGTAGCGCTGACGCCACATCCAAAATCTCGAGGTCAAAACCCATAAAGCGAGAGATTTCAGTCATTTTACTGGAAAGCACTGTCTGATCACTGATCATCTGCACCGCCTTGAGTTTAGTCAGTTCGCTCTTGATTTCCTCTACCGAATTGGAAGTCAAAGATGGGAAAATCATCGTGAACTGTGTCCATTGATCCACTTCAGACTGGCATTTAATCTCACCACCAAACGAGCGCATGACCTTCTGACAAAATGGCAAACCTAAACCGTAATTACCCGACTGGCCTGTGGTGTAAAAGTCTTGGAAAATACGACGAATGATATCGCTCGAAATACCAGAGCCGTTATCCGTCACCATTATCTGGTTCGTCACTTCATCACTGAACATGGTGACATGAATATGAAAATCTTCAGGGCTACGATGATGGAACGCATTCTTGAACAGATTATACATGACGTATTTCAACAAGGTGTCGCTACCCAAGAACTCAAAGTTACTCTGCACATCCAAGGAGATTGCTGACTTATCAGCAGAGCGCTTGTAATTGAAACTGTCTATCGCATCTTCAACCACCGCTTGCGCTGAATGCTTCTTAAACGTAGATCGAGAGACTCGGTTTTCATCAATTGAAGTCAGTAACAGATCTATCGTTTCGTTACCGGAATGAATGATCTCCATCGCTTCATCGCCCACTTCACGTAGCTGAATCACTTCCTCATTGCTTAACGCATATTGCCCTTTTTGATCGCCACTTTTAGGGTTCGGCAATATGGACTGCATGACATCAATAGAGGTAAGTAAACCGCTTAGAGGGTTTCGCATCTCATGGGCGATACCTGCACCAAAAGACTTTGCCAATGACACCTTGTTTTCATGTTCCACCTGATTGCGGAAGTAGAACAAGTTGCCGAATAAGTAGATAAACAAAAAGATTGGCACATGCGTCCAATCCATTGTGAGTTCGAGGTAGAAGCCTTGTGCAATCCAAGCGCACAAGGTAGCAATCCCAATACCTGCAAAGGTTTGTGCAAACATCACTCTCGTCACGTGCACTAATAAAATATGGAGGAAAATAGCCGACATGAATGACATAACCCAAACGTTGGACCAATTATTCATTAACAGCATGTAGAAGAAGAAACCGGGCAAACAGATAGTTACAGCAACTTGATAATAAGCCGGAAGGTATTTTCGCCATTCAAATGGGACGCGATTGCGAAATATAATGCCAAAGAACAATACCGAGCAAAACAGGCGGAGTGCCAAGTTTTCGTAGGGTTGCGGAAACAAAAACTCCCACACAATGTAGTAAATTGGAAAACCGACAAAGCCCATCCAACCCACGAGGGTTAGATTCGGTTCTGCGTACTGGTAAACTTTACGAATCGCGTTCATACGAAATACTTTGTTCTCTAAGCCATGACGTTTATTAATTCTATGATTTGGTTTTTATACTTATATTTTTGCGCCGATTATATTACACATCACGTCCGAGCAGTGAGGTTTCAATCAAATATGTACCAACGCATTTGTTTTTATTATTAAGCGTAGATGAATGATTCACCCTGCTGACGCTTAAATTTAAGTACGAGTGCTTGGTTCAGGGATGGGCATGCGCGGTGTTCTTTTGATAACTGTGTTCAGCTTACCGCTATGTCACTGTTACTCGATGCATTTTTCTTGGAGTATCGCCGTAATCTATCACTGCGTAATGTTGCGTTACCCTGTTATCCCAGATCGCCATTGAGCCGTTGTCCCATTTGAAACGAACTTGAAACTCAGGGCGTCTCGCAATTTCAAACAGTTGACTGAGTAAAACATCACTTTCTTTGCGGTCGAGCTCATTGATATGACGCGTAAACTGTTCATTGATATAGAGCGTTTCTTTACCCGTTTCAGGATGAACTTGAACAACAGAGTGAACCACTGGCGGATTCTCCTGTGCTGTTTTAATCAAGGATTTGTGCCAATCAAGCTCAATGTCTTCTGACTTTATACCTTCAAAGACCACCAGTGAGTGAGTCGCCGACAACCCTCTCAACTTAGCTTTTATACCTTCATTTAGAGATTCAAAAACCGCCGTCATAGAACACCAGATCGTGTCACCACCGACGCTTGGAATGTGTTGAGCATGCAACAGGGAAGCTTTCGACGGCAACCTGCGCCACGTTAAGTCGGTATGCCAATAACTTTCCATTGGCGCATTGCCACGGGTTGTTTCAATCACACTCACCTGAGGCGCACTTTCCACGCGAGGGAAGAAAGGATGTACAGGTTCTAACGTTCCAAAGCGCTGTGCAATCATCAAGTGTTGTTCTGGAGACAAAGTCTGCCCGTCGAGAAAAATCACTTGATGGGTAATAAGCGCTTGATACACCTTATCGAGTTCATCAGCACTGCATGTAGAAAGGTCTAATTCGTGGATGCGAGCTCCGATGTGAGGAGTAATGGGTTCTATTTTCAACATACTTTCGCTTATTGGTGGTATTGAGTTGCGGGGCTGATTTGGCTACTAGGCTAATCTGACTACTAACAGTAAACCGGGTAAATGCAGATTTTCTTTCCCACTTGAAATAGAAAATTGCCTCTCCGAAACAAAAAAAGAGCCCCTAAGCTGGAGCTCTTTTCGTTTTTTGATACTTCCTGTATCCATAGACAAGTCCAATCTGTAGTACTTTCACTGAAAGCCAGATCATCGATATCTCCAGTTGTGTATCACTAATAAATCTAGCATACAATCTTCAGACTGTTCTGCGACACAACCGAGATAATCAACTCTAGTGCCAAACCATCTCGCCACTCAGCACTTTCGCGCCAAGTTCTAAATCACCTTCCGTAGCCTCAAATTTCGGGTAGGCTTTCTTCATATAATCACTGATCTCGACCGATGTTGGATTACTTTTGCTCGCCAATGCTTTTTCAATATCAGCCACATAATCCTGCGTGAAGTGAACTGCATTTATCCCTGTTGGCATTTCACCTAAATAGTGACCCGGAATTACAACCTCTGGCTCTAGTGCTTTCATACGCTCCAACGATTGTGACCACTGGCTACGAATCTCTTTCGATGCAGTATCTGCCATCCATACATGCACACCGCTATACACCGACACGCCACCAAACACCGTTTTTTCAGACGGAACCCATAGGTAAGCTTGGTGTGTATTTATCTCTTTCACTTCGATAGTTTCACCTTCGATGCTTAATGTTGTGTCGTTCATCACCATTGGAACAATCACCTTATAGGGCGCGTTGTCTTCTAATATAGGCCCCCAGTATTCAAGCTTTGCATCTTTGGTGCGTTTGATATGCGCGACAACGGCTTCACTGGCAACGACTTTAACGTTAGGAAATGCCGAAACTATCGGTTCCAAACCAAAGTAGTAATCAGGGTCACCGCTGCTGATGTAAATCATCGATAATTTTTTGCCTGTAGCTTTGATTTGCTCCACCAGATTTTGTCCATCAGCCACACTAAATTGCGCATCAAACAGAATCACTTCTTTCTCACCCGAAACCAATACCGAGCTTGCAGGGAATATCGCGTTCTCGCCGGGGTTATAGTGAGTGATATTCAGATCCGCAGCTAAAGCAACACTTGATGCCAGCACCGTTCCTAGGCTTATGGTTCCTAAAAGCATGCTTTTTGATAACAGGTTTTTCGATAATGTATTCATGGCTTTATTCCGGTATTTGGAGTTGAACACCTGCCAACTCGCTGAATGTCCAAATATCTTATTTGATTGAATTTAGATGAAATAGACATAAAATTGACTTTAACTATTGCAGTTTTCGGACATATACTGAAGTCGGTTTAATTCTCTAGGCAATAAAACAATGGATAAACTCGAGGCAATGAATGTCTTTGTCACCATAGTGGAACGTGGCAGTTTGAGCGCAGCTGCAGAGCACCTTGATCTCTCTCGAACCAAGGTCACTCGCTATTTGGGTGAGTTAGAAACATGGATGGACACACGCTTGCTTCACAGAACAACACGAAGATTGAGTTTAACCAGCGCAGGTAAAGAAACACTTGAGGTCGCCAGAGAACTTTTGGCACTGGAAACATCCCTAGCTGGAATCAGAAACCAAAACCGAGAGCATTTAAAAGGTCAGCTGCGTATTACTGCGAGCTACTCGATTGTCGATAGCTTCTTGATGGACGTGATCAGTCGCTTCATCGCCAAATGGCCAGAGGTTTCTATCGACATTATCTCGACTGATCAGACCGTCAATCTGGTTGAGTCACGCATCGATTTAGCAATTCGCATAACCAACGAACTCACGCCCAATATTGTCGCCAAGCAGATCGGTGAATGCCGCTCCGTGATTTGCGCATCGCCTCAATATCTAAAAGAGAAAGGCACACCCACAGAAGCCCAAGATCTAGCGCACCACAACTGTTTATCGTTCAGTTACTTTGGCAAAACCGCCTGGACGTTCAATGGCCCCAATGGGCTGGAATCAGTTCCGATTAAAGGGAATATCAGTGCAAACACCTCAGAGGTTCTGCTTTCTGCCACACTCAAAGGCAACGGTATCTGCTTACTGCCCTTCCCTTCAGTGGAAACCTTGATGCGTGATGGTCTATTAGTGCCACTGCTTTCTGAATGGCAACCTAAAACGCTCGGTGTTCATGCTATTTATGGAACGCGTAAACAAGTCACACCGCTGTTAAGAGCCTTTATCGACCATTTATCTGACGAGATGGAACAATCGACAAGTTGGTAGAAGTACGATGCCATCACTAAGGAGGAAAACTTGCCATTAGTAAAACTGATACAGAATTAAAATCATTAATTTTACTTAACTGCCAGTTGCTTCTATCGTGACTGCATACATCATCAATTAGCTTATTCACGCAGGGAAACTGACTATGGCTGCCATTACCGACCTAGACCTTCTACTGAAATCCATGTCACCAGAATTAATCGACGGGAGCTATGTTTTTTGCACTGTCGACGGAGCGTTAGCAGACTATGTTGAGCTCAATCCAATCTCGACTTTTCGTGAAAAAGAAGGTTTAACGCTGGTTCTTGAAGAAGATGTTGCGACCAAAGCTCAGTTAGACTTCGACGGCGTATTTAGCCTGATCACTTTATCAGTACATTCGAGCCTTGAAGCGGTTGGATTAACGGCTGCGTTTGCGACTAAGCTAGGCTCGTACGGCATTAGCGCTAACGTTGTTGCAGGCTACTATCACGACCACATCTTCGTTCAAAAAGACAAAGCAGAAACTGCAATGAGTGCGCTGAAAGAGTTTTCAGAAGCGGATGAGTAAAGAGTTCTATTGTTCACAGACACAAAAAAAGCGACGTAATCTACGTCGCTTTGGCTTATTGCTTACTGTTCATTCACTGATCAGGCATCAGCTAATGAAACAGTTAAGCAAGCTTAAAAATCGCCACTTTATCACTTAAACCAGCGGCTTGGCTCTTAAGTTCGTTCGACTCAGTTAAGCTGTCCTGTGCGCCCACAACTAGATGGTCAGTAACATCTTTAATGGTCGTAATGTTTTGGGTAATTTCACCCGTCACGTGTGTTTGCTCTTCAGCAGCCGTCGCGATTTGAGTCGCCATATCACTGATCAAAGCCACCGCCGAGTTGATCTCTTCAAGCGCATGAGAAGCTCTGTCGGCATCTTCTACTGAATGTATCGCCAGTTTAGAACTGCTTTCCATCAGCTCAACCGCTTGAGCTGTCGTGCGCTGTAGGATATCAATCGTTGATTTGATCTCTTCTGTTGAAGAGTGAGTGCGCTGCGAAAGCACACGTACTTCATCCGCTACCACAGCAAAGCCACGACCTTGTTCGCCAGCACGAGCCGCTTCAATCGCAGCATTCAAAGCAAGTAAGTTGGTTTGCTCTGCAATGCCTTGAATCGTTGCGAGTACAGTCGAGATCTCTTGAGCATGCTTGTTGAGCTCGCTGATCACGTTACCCGCTTCGTTCACTTCATTAGCTAGGTTATTGATTGAACCTTTGGTATCCACAACCAGAGCGTGACCGCTGTTAGTGCTTGTCGCTGAATCTTGCGCCGCTTTTGCTGTTTGCTCGGCATGCGATGCAATCTCTTGCGTGGCGCTCGCCATTTCAGTTACGGCCGTCGCGACCATAGTGATTTCTTGCTGCTGATGATTAAGCTCATCCACCGAACGGTTCGCACGCTGAGCACTTTGCTCTGACTGACTGTTTAGCTGTTCTGACTGACCACGGATATGGCCAATCAACTGCTGTAAACTTCCAACAAAGGTATTGAAGTTATGAGCCAACTCACCCACTTCATCTTGGTTTTCAACATGAATGCGTTGAGTTAAATCACCGCTACCATTCGCGATTTGCGCCAGTGCTTGAGATACGTGGTTCAACGGACGGAATAGAATCGTACACAGCAGGTTAAACAGTATGGTACATACGATCACCACAAGTAGCGTCACCAACACTTGACCAATCACTGCATCAAATAGTGGCGCAACCAATGAATCATGGTTAACAACACTCACAGTAATCAGGCTCGTTCCATCAATCGCACGTGCGTACAAAACATAGTCGCTGCCGTTCAACTCGATAGAAGTGTCTTTACCGCTAGTCAGCGCCTTTTGTACATCCGCAAAATCTAACCCAAGTGAGCTGATATTTTTGTTCAGTAACTTGGTGTCAGGGTGCGTATAAACCGTGCCTTTATTGGTCGCGATGAACATGTAACCTTCACCTGGAAGAATCACTTGCTCTAGGCTATTAAGAATGTCGGTAATTTCAACATCCGCACCTAACACAACCTGTTGACCATGTAATTGCATGGCAGTACCCAGCGACACAACATTCGCTCCAGTTGCAGCTGCAACCGTTGGGTTATCCATGAACACCTTACTTGGGTTCGCAACCGCATTGGTGTACCAACCCCACAAACGAGGATCATCATTGCCCGGCGGAAGAACAACTCCATTCGCGTTCTTTTGCGAACCGTCAGGAAACGCCAAGAAGACATTATCAAAAGAGGCTGAATCACGAACCTGTTTTAGGTGAGTCACCAAGCTTTCTTGTTTGGATTCTTTCGAAAGAGAAGTAAGCGCACGCTCTTTGGATAAGATCCAATCCGATACATATTGATTGTAAGAAGCCGATGCACCTTCTAAGCGCTGTTCAACTTCTGTATCCAACCGTTGCAGTGAAGCACGAAAAGACAATGCCTCGACCAAAATCCCCCCCAGGATAATGGCCATACTGGCTGAAATCGCCAGTTTATTTTTAAGCGAGAGTTTCTTGAACATAGGAAACCTATAATGTGGAAGTAAAAAACCGTGGCGAACAAATTGGTTGCCAAAGAGGTTTGCAAGCGGGATATATTTTACGCTTTAAAATAAATTAAGAAACCGATGAGGAACTGAAATATTGATATATGTGAGTAAGTGCACGCATCGTAACCCATTGATTTAGAGTATGGTAAACTCTAAATTTTGAATTAATGTGCTAAACATGATCAGCTGATGAGTGTCTCTGTTTGAGAGTAATAACAGCATAGATCGCGCCATGCCGTTAGCTCATTAGGAAGGTATTTAAATGTGTTGAAGGTTTGAAAAAAATAGGTCGCGGGCTAAATAGTCAAAAGTTGATCAACCAAAGTCCAACGTTAACAGCAATCGTGTTTCGTCAGATGAAGTGACTGGTGAACGATGCACAAGGCCTGCATTTTCATTGCCACTCCAGCGCACCCCTTTTAGTAATGCCACATCACCACTTGCAAGTTGTTGGATATCTGACTCATGATTGTACAAGCCCGACTCTGAATCTGGCTGTCCGTTAGCCCCTCGCCCTAGCTTAGAACGGTCGACTAAGTCGTTTGGCAACCATTGAGTCGCAACGCCATGATAAGTTGTCACCAAGCGGCAAGGCACTTGATCAAAATGGAAACGTGGGCACATCGCTTTATTCAGAACGGCTAAACGCAACCCGACTTCTTCAAGCTCAAACAAACAACAGAACATATCCACCAGCTCTGCCATGTTTTCTAATAGCGCTTTAGAGGCGGTGCCATCGGTAGCAAATTCCAACTTATCGAAAGCATTTTCAGGTGACACGCTAACAGACTTACTAAAGTTTGGATTCAATGCGATAAATTCACTGATTGCCGTCGTTAAGCCTTCATCAAACTGTCGCTGCCATACCGCTATATTAATATCGCTTTGGTATATATCCGCTAATACCGTTGGCTGATCAGAAGCACTCAAGCTTGGCTTGTTATTTGCCTGATCCTGGATACTCACAACTGAACTAATGTTGAGTGGCTGGCTGCTATTGGTAGCCAAAGGCTTGGTTAACACGGCATTCATTACGTCGCCTCCTTGATACATGCTCATCGCTTCCCTTTTACCAACAAAATAATTATTCTTGGCAAGAGTGATTTTTAGTTATGTTATAACATAACTAAAAATAAACAAATCACTTCGTCGATCATGATTACAGTAATACAGCAACGCCCTTCTTTGCCTGCGGTAATTTTTCGAATGCTGAACTAAGCTTCTATCAATTACTCTTTCCAAAAAGTCATTTTAAAAACGTACGACTCAACAACGTTAACCTGTGAATTCATCAATCTGGTGACAACTTATGAAAAAACTAATCTCTACATTCGGCCTCTTATGCGCCGTTATCTCCGCTCAATCTTTCGCGGAGTCGGGCTACACATTAGATCCGAAGTTATCGAACATCACATTCGCGACCATTAAAAAGCAGTTTGTTGTCGAGCCTGCATCCATCAAGCCAATGTCTGGAGGGCTTACCGAAGAGGGTCAGTTTTCAATAGTATTGGACTTGAAAAGCGTGAGCACCGGAGTCGCTATTCGTGACCAGAGACTCAATGAACTCTACTTTGAATCGATGACTTTTCCTGAAGTGAAGATCTCTGGGAAGGTTGAACCGTCGATGCTATCTGGTGATCCAAAAAGAACAACAGTAGCAGCGGAAGTTACTTTACACGGCGTAACCAAAACGATCGATTTCCCAGTTGTGGTGGTTCCATCAGAAGGATTTGTCATGGTTAGCTCAGCCTCGACAATCATCGTCAACGGCGCTGATTTCGGGATATCGACAGAGAATCTAAACAAACTTTCAGCGACCGTGGGTGGATTAGCGATTTCCGACCAAATCCCTTTGAGCTTTAACCTACTTTTCGACCAATAATGGGCTTATAACTCTTCCTTTCTGTTCTGCCTCATTTCACATTCATCAATCGTTTAAGAGCGGTGAATGTGAGTGAGAGTAACTGGGCATCAATCTTTTCTAAATAACCTAATCATTTAGCTCCAACTTTAGTCTAACCATTGATCACTCAATTCTACGATGATTAAAACAATCGCTTATAGCCTTCCCCTTGGCATAGCAACAGATCCACCAAGTGTTTAAACATACTGGCTATTTTCCTACCTCGAAACCACTTTTAGATATGCAACCTATATGACTAACAGCCTAGTGATATTGATGGTGAATGATGTCAGTATGCAAAATCGAACAAAGATTTTGCACTATTGCCAGAGTATCTAATCAAACCGAAAAGAGCCCCTTTTATGCTGAATACACACATCGTTAATCGAGACAGCTTGGCTGGAATGGGGGCAACTCTAATTGGCAACGGGATCGGTAGGTTTGCCTATATAGCATTAATGCCGGCTCTCATTCAAAGTGGTTGGTTTAGCGAAAGTGATGCATCTTATCTTGGTGTAGCAACCCTTCTTGGATACATATTGGGTGCACCAGCTGCCAATATACTACTGCGTTATTTCAGCGCCGGTCAGTTGATTCGTTTCGCGATGTTGGTGAGCAGCTCTAGCTACTTGGGCTGTGCTCTGCAGGATGCGCCCTTGGCATGGTTCTATGTTTGGCGAACTTTGGCTGGAGTTTCGGGTGCTTTGCTAATGGTCGTCGCCCCTCCGGTAATTGTTCGAAAATTTAACCCAGATGTGAAGGCTCGTGTAAGCGGGGTTGTATTTTCAGGCATTGGGCTTGGTGCAATGTTATCTGGCACCCTAATTCCTGTGCTCATTTATTTTAGTGTGGTTTCGGCTTGGATTGGCATGGGTGTCATCGCATTGGCCACCACTATGCTCACCTGGAATACATGGCAAACCCAACCTAATACGTCAAAAGCGCCCTATATAAAATCTTCCTTCTCTCAGCTATCAAAACCTAAGTTAATCAGCGTAACGCTTATTCTTGTAGCTTATACCTTCGACGCTATCGGTTACCTACCACACACCTTATTTTGGGTTGATTACATCGTGCGTGAACTGGGCATGTCGTTCACTAGCGGTGGGTTGTTCTGGGCAACCTTTGGTATTGGTGCCGCCATTGGCCCATTAATAACAGGCATATTGGGAGACAAGCTAGGGCTAAAGAAATCACTCTGCATTGCATTTAGCTTCAAGGCTCTAGGCGTCGCATTACCCCTTCTTAGCACTCACCCCATCGCGCTATTTATCTCTTCTTTATTGGTCGGTATTTTCACGCCGGGGACGGTCACTCTGGTGTCGACTTACACATTGGAGATTGTCGGTTATGAACTGCACACCAAAGCGTGGGCTGGGATGACACTTTCCTTTGCTATATCACAAGGAGTCGTCGGACTTGTGATGGCGTACTACTTAAATCATATGGCGTCATATGATTTGTTGTTCAGCATGAGTGCTGCTGCTTTGATTTTATCTGCGGTGTGCACCTTAATGACCGCGACTCGACCTAAGCGTGAACACTCAATCTAAATCTAAATCTAAACGCGCTTTTTGGACTCAGTTATCGAATAAAATAAGGGATTAACATGCAACTCTACTTAAATGAAACCTCTCCGTTTTCACGCGTAGTCGCAGCAACAGCACTTCTGTCTCATTGCTCGCCTTTGTCTTTTGTTTGGGTCGACCCTTGGAGTACGCCGACCAACCTGAAAAACGTCAATCCATTTTGCTTAATTCCGGTATTGGAACTGGAAGATGGAGCTTCACTAACAGAAAGCTTATGTATCTGCCAATACCTAATTGAAACGTATCAACCTCAAACGCTACGCCAAGTGACGTTAAGTGATGCCCATCAAATGAAGCATCTAGGAACAGCAAAGACATTAATGGAGATAGCTTTTCGAACCGCAGCACTAACACGCTATACCGATAGTGATAATGTGCTAATCAAGAGAGGACAAGACGGTATCGCTGCCGCGCTAAAGCAACTTGACCAAGAGATAAACACACAAGGGTTAGATTCCCTTCTTACTGATAACTTGGCCACGTTGTATCTCCATGTCGCTTTAGATTACGTCCAATTCCGACATACTGCGCTGTTTGATGAAGCGAACAGCCGAAACATCACCGATTTTTTACACCGTTCTCCATTCGCAGACGTACTGGCACACATAAGCATTGAGAGATTGGCAAGCAAGCCTGACTATGAAATGTTATTAAACTCGTTCGGTCATGGGGCTTAAAAATGGCATGAAACAAAGGCGTGCAAAGTTTAGAATTGAGCATTAGATAGGCTCAGAGATGTCGTTGATGTCACATGTCGTTACACAGCATGGCGCCTTAAGGCTTTACATCTTGGGCGAGGTAAACAACAATCCCTGAGAATAAATCCATAACATAATGTATTTAGAAATTATGAGTAGTACAGAAAACAAAAAATCGAGTCCTCTTTTCGAAGTTGTATTTAACGTCCTTCTTCCTTCATTCATTTTAATGAAGTTCAGTGGAGAGGAGCACCTTGGAACAGGCTTAGCATTACTTGTCGCACTAGCCTTCCCTATTGCTTACGGTAGCATGGAGTTAATCCGTAATAAGAAGTTCAACTTCATCGCGGCGCTTGGCTTCGTCAGCGTGCTATTAACGGGCGGTATTGGTTTCTTTGAGCTAGACACTCGTTGGTTAGCACTAAAAGAAGCATTAATCCCTGGTCTAATTGGTTTAGCGGTTCTTGGCTCAACCTTCACCCGCTACCCGTTTATCCAGAAAGTTATCTTCACACCGGCCCTGTTAAATATCTCTCTTATTGAAGAGCGCCTAAAGCAGTTCGGTAACCAAGCAAAGTTTGATCGTTGTCTAATGACATCGAACTACCTATTCGCAAGTACCTTCGCTTTCTCTTCTGCGATGAACTATTTCCTAGCGACTTGGATTGTGACAAGCCCTGCCGGCACTGCAGCCTTTAATGAAGAGTTGGGTAAACTCACGCTATACAGCTACCCAGCCATAGCTATCCCTAGCATGCTGATGATGTTAGGTATTTTCTACTACATTTGGCGCCAAGTTCGCGCTATGACTTCGCTAGAAACAGAACAAATCTTTATTACTAAGTAGTTCTCGTTACGTTAGCTTTGAATACAGAACCGCTTCAAATACTAGATTTTTTAAACGCCATAAAGCCCAGCCCTGTCGCTGGGCTTTATAGTTTTTGCTATCTAAATTCATGAACTCAATCGGCGCACGTTTGATTGATACTCTCAATCAACCAAGACATTCACCGCCACTTATCCGTCGTGAACTCAACTAACTCGCTTTAAATCTATAATAATCAATGAATTCCATTGATTGAGCCGACAGATGCTTTTATAGTCAATTCTGTTGGTTACTTTACAAAGCTCTACCCAACCACTGACAATATTTCAGTTGCCGTTGATAAGATCGCATAAGCTAGGTGCTAAAGGTAGACGCCAGCCGTACTCAATAAGGAATATAGATTATGAACAAATCTCAATTAGTTGAACACATCGCGACTTCTGCAGACATTTCAAAAGACCAAGCAGGCACGGCGCTCAATGCGCTTGTTGAAGGTATCTCTACTTCGCTTGCTAACGGTGATGACGTATCGATCCTTGGGTTTGGTAGCTTTAAAGTTAACTCTCGTGCCGCTCGAACTGGTCGCAACCCGCGTACCGGAGAAGAGATTCAAATTGCAGCGTCAAAAACGCCAGCATTTAAAGCAGGCAAAGCACTGAAAGAGACGTGCAACCTGTAATACAAAACATACAAGGAAGGTTACGATGACGACTAAGGAAAAAGCGAAAACGAGCCGAAGCAAAAAAGCAGGTAAGTCGACTAAAGCACAAGCCGAAACACCTAAGACTCGTCAACGCATTGAAGAGCTTCTCGAAGAGCGTGAATTGGCCAAACTGTTAGAGCTATAGTTTATATAAGAACTAAAGTTTAGGTTTGAGCAAAGTGATAGTTTGTTATCGTTCTAATGCCACTGCAGATTTGTAGTGGCATTTTTGGTTTTAGAAACAGATTCCTAAAGTAAATACCAATCGCGACCTACGCCTTCTCTCTACTAAGACACAAACACATCTGCCCAAAATCTGAGCGCTAAGTAACTGATTAAGTTACATAGCTATACATATCCATACTTACCTAAATCGCCTTTTTCACTATCATCATTTTCTTGTTATTGGTGAGATTATTGGAAGGGTTCGTGACACGACTGTGTTCGAGCAATCCTTCTTCTTTGAGGTGATTATGAATGTCGTTCGCATGGGGATTGAAGCAAATACCCATAAAACTAAGGGTAAGTACAAAGCGATACTTAAGTTTACTATTCGAGCCCTGTTTTATTATTCAGCCACTCGAAAAATGAGTGATAATTTCAACTCTGAAGAGAGAAAGTTGTTATTTATCAAGCAACCCAACTTCCTTTCTAAATTTGTCACTCCCTACTTATGCACTGGCTTTAGCAATAAAGAAAAGATTGATATCTTATCCAAACACTACGACTGGTTTGAAAACACCTTCGCAACAGAAGCTAGACACCAAATCTATAATGAAAGGCTCAATCTTTTAAAACTAGAGATAGATGACAACGTTTATCTGGTTAATCTCAGCTTTGAAAGAAACGCGAGAAAAGAAGGTGAACTGACAATTTCATTGACCAATTCTCTACTCGAAAAAATGTATAGCATCTCGTTCACTGTTTTCGACAACAGCATCTACATCGGTGGTATTCAAGGTGGGGCCAATGACAATGGATTTAGCCGCACATTCACAAAAGCTTTCTACGGTTTAAGACCTAAATCCTTCATGGTAGAAACACTAAGACTGTTAGCCATTAACTTAGGTATCAACAATATCTATGCGGTAAAAGAGTCTGGTCATGTGTCGAACTCATTACGCTACGGCAAGAAAAACAAAGACATCAGCCTTAAGTACGATAGTTTGTGGGAGGAGCACGATGGACAGGTGCATAACGACTATTTTTATCGTCTACCGACAAATCCAAACAAAAAAGATCTTGAAGCCCTAAAACGTCAAAAGCGTAAGTTGTATCGCGAGCGCTATGCCTGGCTAGATCTTTATGAACAAGATCTGAAGAACGTAATCAGTCAGCACATCCATGATCCTATTCATTATGCTCATGACAGTTAATTTGGCTAACCTGTACTCGACTCGCTAACGCGTATTACCTTTACTAGCGTGCTTTAGTCTAATCACAACCCTTGGACCAAACGCTCAATCCCGAGGTGATAGCTTCAAAATTAATATTAGACAATGCTAATTTACATCTTTATAGTATCTAGGTATTTCGAAAACTACTCAATCGCCGGCGACCAGCCAGTACTGATCATTAAGAAGATACAAGCTCTATGCTCGGCAATTTGTATAGTTAAACTTAGAGACAGTAATAGGTAAACGTATGACTAAAATTGTAATCATCGGTGGCGTAGCTGGAGGTGCTTCAGCTGCTGCACGCGCTCGTCGTCTTAGTGAAGAAGCCGAAATCATAATGTTTGAACGAGGACCATTCGTCTCTTTTGCAAACTGTGGATTGCCATACCACATAGGTGGCGATATCGAGGATAGAAGCAAGCTTCTGTTACAAACACCTGAAAGCTTCTTAGCTCGCTTCAACGTTGACGCACGAGTGATGAACGAAGTTACCTCTATTGATCGCACCAATAAAACCGTTACAGTCAAAAATCTTGTTGATGGTAATCACTACAGCGAGAGTTACGACTTCTTATTACTCAGCCCTGGAGCCGGTGCCGTCGTTCCTCCCATCTCAGGAATCGATAACCCCCTCACCCATTCACTACGCAATATTCCAGATATGGACCGCATCATCGAAACAATCCAAATGAATAAACCTGAGCACGCGACAGTTGTTGGCGGTGGCTTTATCGGCTTGGAAATGATGGAAGCGTTTCATCAGCTTGGGATCAAGACTTCGTTGATTGAGATGGCTGACCAAGTAATGACGCCTGTAGACCGGGAAATGGCCGGCTTTGCCCATGCGGAGATTCGTGACAAAGGCATCGACCTAAAACTCGGCGTCGCGCTTGAGTCTGTGAAATATATACCTAACGAACACATCGCCAGTTTTGATTCAGGCGAGAGCGAGAAGCACCAACACATAGAGGGTGAATTAGAATTAACACTTAATAATGGCGAGTCATTAACTACTGATATCTTAATCATGGCTATCGGTGTGCGTCCTGAGACTAAGTTAGCAAAAGAAGCAGGACTTCAAATTGGCGAACTAGGTGGTATCTACACAAATGAAATGATGCAGACTAGCGATCCTAGCATCTACGCTGTGGGTGATGTGGTCGAAGAAAAAGACTTTGTCACAGGTGCACAAACTCTAGTTCCGCTTGCTGGCCCTGCTAACCGTCAAGGTCGTATGGCTGCCGACAACATGCTCGGACGCAATGAAATCTATCAAGGTACACAGGGCACAGCTATCTGTAAGATTTTTGACCTAGCCGTTGCCTCAACAGGGAAAAACGAAAAACAGTTGAAGCGTGAAGGCGTCGACTATGAAAAAGTCTATGTGCATACCGCAAGCCACGCTAGCTACTATCCTGGCGCTGAGATTGTCTCGTTCAAGATGTTATTCGCCCCTAAGACAGGGAAAATACTAGGTGCGCAAGCCGTCGGTAAAGATGGCGTTGATAAACGCATTGATGTTATGGCAGTAGCTCAACGTGCAGGTATGACCGTTGATCAGCTTCAACACCTTGAATTAACCTATGCACCACCTTACGGGAGTGCCAAGGACGTGATTAACCAAGCCGCATTTGTTGCCAACAATATTATTAAAGGTGACGCGACACCTATTCATTTCGATGAGATTGCAACATTAAGCGACAACCAACTCCTACTCGATGTTCGTAACCCTAGCGAACTAGAAAATGGTGGCTTTATTGAAGGCGCAATCAACATTCCTGTCGACCAACTGCGTGATCGAATGAGTGAGCTCCCAGCAGACAAAGAGATTGTAATCTACTGCCAAGTCGGGTTACGTGGTAACGTGGCTTATCGCCAACTCGTCAACAACGGCTTTAAAGCACGCAACTTAATCGGTGGTTATAGAACGCTCATGTATGCAAAAGCTTAAGGATTAATACTTAGTCGCCGGTAATGGTGCGCGGACACTTACGGGCTAGTTGCTAGTTGCTAGTTGCTGAGAGAAAGTCGCTCATAAATAGATGCGAGTAGTTAATAGTAAACATTGAAAAACCGAGCTTGGCATTTAAGTAAGTGCCAAGCTCTTTTATTATTCGTAGGAGTCAATAAAAGCTTGCAGTGCTCGCTGATCGACAATTTCTAACCCTTGATCTCCTTTTCTGATGAACCCCTTGTCCAATAGGTCTTTAACCGCTCTTCGATATACTCTGCTCGATGTACCAAATCGTTCTGCTTCTTGATTCACTTTATCGAAACCGCCTAACACAGTGTTAGTCTCGCTTTGAACCAACAAATCATAGGCAATATTATAGGTAATTGAGTGTAAAAGACGGTTAGTGTAAATACCCATAGAGTCTTGATAATCTTCCGCCAATGCAGAGGCAAAGAAGAACATCATCTCCGGATTTTCATGTAGTGCTTCTGCTAATCTCTGAATGCAAATAACATCAACTTGCATGTGTTCATCAGCCACTACGTTCCACTGACAAGGGGTCTGCGTGAAAAACTCCATCTCACCGAAGATATGGTAATCACAATTCACTTCGCCCAATTGAAAGCGTCGCCCATTAGCTGCAGAAATACTCATAGAAACTCTTCCAGCGGGCACGACATAAAGATACTGAAGCTGCTCACCTTGACGTAGGATTTCATCATTTTGATTGAAGTAACGAGAGTTAACTTGGTGTTGGTAGATGAGATCTCTAAATTCAGAGCTTTTTTGTTCTAAGTAGTTTTTAAAGCGTCCGCTTGAGTATGGTGCAATCTTCATACTTACTCTCTCATTACATTACTGCTGTTTATATTCAAACGATTGTAACCACTTAAACCACAGGAGAGAACACAATAAAAAAGCGACGGTCTCCCATCGCTTTTATTGTTGTTTTTCGCCAGAACCTTATTGTGCAATTAATGCTTCCAGTGCCGCTAAAGATGCTAGCCGCTCTCCTTGCATCATAGCCTCAGCCTCATCGACATATTGCCCAACGCCCTCTTTTACATCTTGTTCATACAAGACAACATTGTTCAAGATAGAAGCTACATTAAGCCCTCTCAAGCGTCCAACGGTAAACAGCGCGGATGTTTCCATGTCTGCACCTAAAATGCCTTTGCCATTCCAGTACTGACAAAGCGCCTGTTCATCATCGGTATAAAAGCTATCGTGTGAGCGCACTGTTCCTAAATAGTAAGGTGTTGACTGCTGCTGCAAGAACCCATCTAGCTCTTTGAGCAGGGAGAAGCTTGCATAAGCGGGATACGACGGTTTAACGTAAGCCGCAGACCCCCCCTCATCACGAACCGCGCCCTCTGCAATAATTAGCTCACCAAGCCCGATATGTGACTGCATTGCGCCTGCAGACCCTACTCGGACAATATGAGTCACACCACAAAACTTAAGCTCTTCTACCGCAATGATCATTGAAGGTGCGCCAATGCCAGTGCTACAAACCGATATCGCTCTCCCTTGATAGACACCCGAGAAGATTCGATACTCTCGGTTCTCAGAAACCAACTCTGCCTCTTCAAGTAAGCTCGCGATACGATTCGCTCTATCAGGCTCACCACAAACAATGACCAACGAAGCAATTTGCGTTTCATCAACGCCGATATGAGGTTGCTTTGCCATCTTCACTCCTAAGAAGCCGTTGCTTGAGTGAGTGATTTATCACTGTTTCGTTTAGCTGTGCGTGCCCACTCACGAGTACCATTTGCCGCAATAAACATTAAGATTGCGTATTGAACAGACATTGCGTAAACGCCCTGCGTTGCATAAATACCAACGCTGATAATGTTAATCACAATCCACAGTATCCAGTTTTCAACATACTTACGTGTCATAAGAACTTGAGCAACAATAGATAGAATAGTCATCGTTGCATCCCAGAATGGGAACGCATCAGGTTCAAGCACTGGCTCCGCTAAATCCGCACCAAATAGATTCAGGCTATCAACCGCGATGTTTGCTAGCGCAAAGAAGAATGGGTCGATGTACATAGTTAACAAAGCAATAGAAATCGCACACGCTACGGCCGTTGCTACTAGTTTATTTTGGCTCAACCAACGAACTTCTAGCGTTTCACCTTGCTCATTAGGACGTGTCCATGCGTACCAACCGTAAATGTTGGCGCAAAAGAAAAAGAGTTGTAGAAGTAACAGTCCGTACAACTGAATTTGGAAAAAGATAACCGCGAATAAGGTGACATTCAGCAATCCGAACAGATAGTTAATGGTTTTTTCTTGGCTTGCAAACCAAATACACAACAAACCAAACACGGTGCCGAATGCTTCAATCCAGCTCATTGCGTAGCCATCCCCTATTGGGATATTGACTAAAGTATTGTTGATATCAAGTAGGGCGAATAGGTCCATAGATGTGTCCTTTATTATTTGTTTTAGTGGCACCTATTTTATTGCGCCTCTCCAAATAAAAAGGAGGACATTTGTCCCCTCTAGGTTGCATGCGATCATAAATCAGAATATTAAATCCGGAAAATCAATTTCACGGGAAGATGTCATAGCCCTCCCACAGTCTCGAACTCGAAATTCCAGCACCAGAACAGCCCCCTTCCAAAAACGGAATTTTAGCTTACTGGCTTAACGCCGATAACGCGTTGACGATGCCATTTGAGAAGCGCATGATTTTATTTCGAGCAGAATCGTTGTCTGGCGTGTTAACCGTTTACTCACGCCATAACCCGTTCTGTGTAACGTACTCAATTGGATGGCAGGTCACATGAATAAAGTAATTATGTTAGTAATGGGGCTGCTTTTTACCAGTCGATTGTTTGCCAGTATTGTTCCTCATGTTGGTCAACTTGAGCATGATGCGCCTATTCTCCTTCGCTCGGCATTGATTGTGGGTGTTGCGGCTTACGCGGTTTGGAGTGCATTCAAATACTTCAAAAAGACCAAGGCCTCAGGTTCAGATCAACTGTAACGGCGACAGTCCAAAAGCTTTTGAATATGCCTCTAATTTCGATTACTGATCTGCGAAATAATCGACCAAGATTTTACGCCACTTTCGTGACTCACGAATCTTCAACAGGGCGCGGTTAATCTCTTCTTCGTACACGTTATTTTCAGTGATTATGAAACCGTAGTTGGACTTTTATAACTGATAAAACAACACCGCTATACCAAGCTTAAGTTTGATAGCTAGAAACTGACATAAACTGGCTTTGTGCCGACGAACATAACTTTCCGCACTGAGTAATTTGGCTTTCTAGGAAGTAGATATTACGTCTACTTTTCACCCACTGGGCACGAACTTCCAGTTCTTGACCAATCAAAATCGGATGGTGAAAACGAGACGTTAAACTCACCGTCATCGCCTTGATATCATTCTGAAATAGACAATGCAACATCGCGCTGTCATGCAGTGTGGTGACAATGCCGCCCTGCATGATGCCATCGTAGCCCTCAGCTTTATCTGTTGGTACAATCTTGGCCTTGGTTTTATATTTAACTACTGCCTCATGCTTAGTTAAAGTCTCATGCTCGCCAATAGCTTCAAAACAAATGGCGCTGTCGTTGAAAAAACCTTGGCTGCACACTTGGCAACGCCGATGATTGTGTGGAATGAAAACCTTCATACTTACCTTTACCCATAGATTGCTAGAGATTGATATGGCTCGACCAAAAAAACATCGCCAGTTGTGTACCCGTACGGCTTACTCTTGTTTTAAGCCCAATGGTGTTCCTATGGACGAGCTTCATAAAGAAGAATTGCTATTAGAAGAGTTAGAAGCCTTGCGCTTGGCTGATCAAGAAGGCCTTAGCCAGCTTGAAGCCGCTGAACAAATGCAGGTGTCTCGCCAAACGTTCGGCAACATTATCAAGCGTGCACGAGCTAAAGTCGCCAAGTGCATCGTCAATGGTCACGCGTTGGTGATTCAAAGTAGTTAATTAACGTGTTAGCCAGAAGTTATTTAACTCAGCGAGCGAGAACTCTTGATACTTAGCTTGATGGCTCAGTAATCTGATATAACTTTCGGCTTTGCCCTTCACACACATCCTTGCAATTGCATTCGCGCTCAATGTCTAACTGTGCGAGTCCTCCACAACTGCCTTTGATTGGCTTGCGCGAAAAAATCACGCCTATCGCCATCAGTATAACGACTCCGACAAACCCCAATAGCGCCTAACTGATTAGGCTGTGCCATTAAAATCGAAGCTTGTTTTTTGTGCCCGTTTTCGCCGCACGTTTTATTGCCACACCCGCCATTTCGCGACTCGCGACCATAATCGAGGTCGGTTACTTCTGGTAGATTGCTAAAATCCAGAGTGGTAACTTCGGCTTTTCCTTTAGATGTAAAAACGCGAACATCATGATCGAACAAGTGCGACAGCATTTTCTTCCCGATGTGACGAACCACAACAGCTTTCACATCATAAGATTTAACGACGGACATCCATTGCTTCTTCTTATTGCACGGGCTGTCTGACTCAACCAAAGGAATAAGATGCTTTATTTGTTGTTGCTCATCGACAATCGCGATCTGTGGAGAACGGGCAAAATGGTTGCCGACATGAAGGTCACGACAAGGTATTGCGTATAACATAGTAACTTCCTGTTATTGATGATCAGGAGTTCAGCATACGCCCCATTATTGGCATATGCCAACAACTATCATGTGAAAAATAAGATTTACTGGATCGATAACTAAGATCACAAGCACCCAAACTTACCGTCATCTTCAGCCTATCTCGACTATCTTTCAAATAAACACATATACTAGGGGGGTAGTTTTTAGCGCCGTTAACGCCTGTAATCACGGGCTAAGCTCAAACCCATTACAAAAAGGCCTCGCACAACCGAGTAGCAATTAAACTCAGGTTCTTTTCACTCGTACCGCATACATCAAGGCCTCGCAAACGCGAGGCCTTAGTTTTATCTTATGAATGTAAATGGTCTTCTAGAATCACCCACGTCACCAGTAACGCCTTCATGGGATAATTCTCCGGACAGTTCAGCTGGCACTTCAGCAAGGCTTTCTTCTTCAACCGCCACAATTTGTGCAGTTAGCGCATCAACTTCGATCTCATAAGCTTTACCATCACGCGTAACAAACACATCCCATTGATTGTCAGGCTCGTCATGACGAATCCCAAGTCCCTCGGCATCCAAAGATAACAGTGCCGCTTTAATCGCTTGTTCTTTACTGACTATCTCTGAGCCTTGAGCCGCATAGGTTGAAACACCAAATGTACTAACAGCGGCCAAAACACCGCATAAAATTAACTGTTTCATGGTTTTCTCCTCAGCTTTTATGGCTATTTTCACCACCTTGATAATGTGGTGTAGCGCGTAAAAAAAATGTTAGTCATTGTGTAGGTGCCTTCCATTTCCGCTCTTCTCCACTTTCTCGCCTTAGCCTCTTTTCCTGTTCTCAACACGTCTGTGCAGATTCCGCATAAGTCCTATTCCATTCCGCTGGTTTTTCAAATTTCATTGCTCTCTATAATCCCCTTCATCCGCTGCGGCGAACCAAATTGATAAGTGAGAAAGTTGAATATGACTAAGAAATATCAGAATGCAGTGCTGGATGATCAAGCACTGATTGAAGGCCTCAAATCAATCAACCCAGTATGGGGCGACATGACAGTACGTGTTGCTGGTGAAGCATGGGGCATGCCGTTAATTGACCAGAAAACCAAAGCGCTCATTAGCCTTGCGATTGACCAAATGGCGCTCAACGTAACGGGCGAAGGTAATCCATTTGGCGCTCACGTTGATATGGCACTTAAACAAGGTGCGACCTATGCAGAGCTTGAAGAGTTAATCGTATTTGCATCGGCATACACTGGCTTTAACAAAGGGGCGACGACGATGGGCGCACTCAACAAAATTCGTCATGAACGAGGAGATTTCTAATGGCTATTCCAGGGCTACAAAAACCAGACCATATCGGTTTCACGGTACCGAATTTAGATGAAGCTATCGCTTTCTTCCGGGAGCATTTTGACTTTGAACTGGCGTATGAGTTTGGACCATTCGCGTCCGATGATGACTGGATGAAAGATCATTTAAACGTTAATCCACGTGCAGAAATCACCAAGATCGTAGTGATGAACGCGAAAGGGATTAACTTAGAGCTCTTTGAATACTCAGACGCAGTAGAAAGAAACAAAACAGCACCAAATAACGCCGACATTGGAGGTCACCACCTTGCTTTCTACGTTGAGGATATGGATGCCGCGGTAGCGTATCTAAAAGACCAAGGCATCACAGTCCTCGGAGAAGCAACCACCATGACTGAAGGCCCTACGGCAGGAGAATCTTGGGTTTACTTCATGGCACCTTGGGGGATGCAATTAGAACTTGTGTCTTATCCAAACGGCAAAGCTTATGCAAATAAAGCTAATGCAAACCGTGCTTCTGTTGCGTTGTTTGACCCACGATGAACATTATTTTTATCGTGATGATTGTGATCGCGGGTATGGGCTTGTCTTTCGAAGCAGGCTTACTTGGCCCTTTAGGTAAACAAGTTGGCCATTTATGGGCCACCTTGAGCATCTTTGGCGTTGGTACTGCGTTGCTTTGGATGATTCGTCACTTCACACCGAATGGACAATTCAAAGCTTGGAACACCATTCCAAAATGGCAGCTTATCGGTGGTTTACTGGGGCCTATCTACGTGGTCGTTCTTACATTAGCGACGCCAATTTTAGGGGTTGCAATGACGATGGTTTGCGTCCTGTTTGGTCAAATCACTAAGAGTTTTGCGATTGATTACTTCGGCTGGTTTGCAATGCCAAAGCAAGCGACTAACCCACTGCGTTTGCTTGGTTTGGGGTTCATATTCCTCGCTCTCTGTTTTGTCTATTTAGGAGGACAATCATGACGCTGATTATTTTACTCGCCATTGCATCAGGCATGGCATTGAGTGCTCAAGCAGCGATTAATGGTCAACTGGGGGCAAAAGTTGGTGTGATTGAAAGCTCCCTGCTGACCTTTAGCATGGGAACCGTTATCACGGGTTTACTGATTTTCTTCTTTGAACCAAGTTATGACGCAACTCTGTTATCGGTGCCTAAATGGCAACTCGCAGGCGCACTATTTGGCATCTTTTACATGATAGTCATGGTAGCGGCAGTGCCAAACGTGGGTGTCGCGATTGCCACAGTGGCTACCATTTTAGGCCAGATGATCATGAGCCTGATAATCGATACTCAAGGCTGGCTTGGGAATACGCCCATTGAACTGAATTATTGGCGTATTGCTGCCATGGTCTGCATTGCGTGCGCCTTGGTCTGTATTTATATCGCCAATCGCCAATCGCCAAATACAAACCGAATTAGAAGCACCGTTAGCAAAAGACAATATGACGACTCACCTTACCAAGGAAACATTGCATGTCAGCTAAAACCATCATCGTGTTCTTTAACCTAAAATCAACAACGGATGAAACTCAATATCTTCAATGGGCCAAAGAGTCAGATCTACCGACGGTAAACAAACTCAGTAGTGTTTCATCGTTCGAGGTCTTCAAAGGCATCAGCATGTTTGGTCAAGATAAGCCGTTATCATGGGATTACTTTGAGATTATTCAGATTGATTCTGAAGAGGCATTTCTTAACGATATTCAAACTCAAGAGATGCAGAAGATTGTCGAGCAGTTCCAATCTTTCAGCGAGGATGCACACTTTGTTGTTACTGAGAACATTCTCACCGCATAATAAATGAACCTTCAGGCAAGCTAACTATTAGCTTGCCTTTTTTTATGTTTAGAACGTAATCTTTGACTAATAAAAGTAGGAGAAAGCTTGTGAATTACGATGTCTCTTTATTGGAAATAAAACTGTTCTTGATGACCACCCAATTTGGCAACTTTTCTGAGGTGGCACGTCGCCAAGACATGACACCATCGTCGGTGTCTCGCAAAATGGCGCAGCTCGAGGAGAAAGTCGGAACCAAACTTTTACATCGTCATACACGCTCAATTTCTCTTACTGATGAAGGTGTGGCATTTAACAAGCATTGCACCGAAATCATCAATCAGTATGAATCGGTTGTCGAACGCATTGAACAGCGTGCAGATACGCCTCGTGGCACCGTCAGAATAAGCGCGCCGGTTGCCTTTGGTCGACTCCACATCGCGCCATATCTCGCGGAACTGTTAGAAAGGTATCCACTTCTCAAGGTGGAAGTCCAGCAGACGGATGCATTTGTAAACCCCGCTGCTGAATCTATCGATTTACTGATCCGCATTGGTGTACCGCAAGATTCTTCTTTAAGGATTAAACGTTTTGCTAAGCAGCGCTATGTCATGGCTGCAAGTCCAAACTACCTCAAATCTTATGGCACCTTAACTACGCCAGAAGAACTCAAACAACATAACTGTTTAGTGTTTAAGGGACCAAATGGTCTTCAACGCTGGTTTATTGGTGAAGATAAATTAGAGCCGTATGAAGTTTCAGGATCACTCTACAGCAACAATGCAGAAACGTTGGTCGCGAGTGCGGTCGGTGGAAGTGGAATTGTCGTCTTTCCTACTTGGTTAATTGGGAAAGAATTGAAGAGTGGTTTACTTGTCCCTTTACTAGACGGTTACCAAGTTTCGACCAGTTTAGAGCAACAATCGATCAGCGCCCTTTATCTTGATACTGTTAATCTGGCGGCAAAAGTCAGGGTCGTAATTGATTTTCTAGCGGACAAATTCCGCAGCACAAGCGACAAGAACTCATGCTACTGGGATGCTATTTAATCGAGTTTTATCCAATCAATAGCCACCAGCTGCTTGGGTTTTCTCTGCCAATCCGAGAGCATCAAGATATTGTACTAACAAGAGCAAACCTTGACGGTATTATTGATTTACAAAAGAGACATAAAACCGCTAAAGAAAAGTGCTGAGAAGCGATACAATGCTGGAGTTGCTCGATCGCAGCATGAAATACCAATTCAAAGAAAGCCCATTAACAAGAAGCATTAAAGTAGCCTCACATGTCTAAAGAACCCGGTTTCACTACAGAATACAAACTCGACAAGACGTTTTTCGCGGAGTGTTATGATCAAACTAGCCTTCCGACTCAATTTCCAAAAGCCTACTTAAAAGGAATACTGTTTCTTATTTTTGGTGTGGTTCTACTGGAGTTTGAACTATTACCTAACGGTTATGTTGGTTGGTTCTTTATTGTTTTGAGTGTGATTGAAGCATTCAGTGTGTACTGCAAAAGAACCTGGTGGTTATGGCGACAAAAAATCAGCTCAGGCGCAGGCAGCAAAATTGTCTTTCAAGGTGATGCTAACGGAGTGAGTTACAAAAACCACAAAGCGACCAACACCATCGCGTGGAGTGACATCGACCAACTTGAGCAGACCGATCTTGGTTTTATCCTGCATATCGGTAAACAGCGCCAATATGTGAGTAAATCTTGTTTAAGCAATGAAGCCATTGCCTTCATGATTGAACACCACGCCGCATCCAAAGCGAAATAACACCAATAAATGCCTGCTGACTTAGCAGGCATTTTTCTATCACCTTTAACTCTATATATCGAATGACCGGACAATAACAATGAATACCGTGTACCAAATCAGTGATTGTCACCTTTCCGATGAATCCAGCTATGAGAACCTGCGTAGAGCTCTGGAATACATCAACAAAGACACAGCATGCAAGACAATTTTTCTGACTGGTGATATTTGTTGTAATCCAAAATCTGGCGACTACGTTCGATTAGAGGCGTTCATTAGGCAACACATTAACGACCAATCTATTTACGCGATTGCAGGGAATCATGATGACTCTCGCTTAATGCGCAAAGAGCTAAAGGGCTCGACGATTTGTGTCACCGACAAAGCCACCATCTGTGAACGAGAGTTTGTGTTCCTAGACTCAAGCTTCAAGCCTCTCGGTAAACAACACCCACTTGGTTCAGGGCGTATTGATAACCGCGGCATGGCTCAGCTAAAACAACAATTAAGAAAGGCCAATGATCCTATCGTGGTTGTTCACCACCCTGTCATTCCAGTCGGTGCAGATTGGATGAAAGCCATCCTTCTAGAAAACGATACCGATGTGATGAACGTGCTTAGAAAATACCGCGTACGTGACGTGATCTGTGGTCACGGCCATGATGGGATAACGGCTACACAACAGGGCATAACGCAATATATGGCTCCTTCAACAGCCTATGGGTTTAACCACTCTATCAATGAATACAATCGCAGTGAGAAGGTCGGATTAAGTAGAATTTCATTCTCGGTTCATTCTATCGACTACCAAGCTATCTATTTTAAAATTATCTCGCTTTAATCTTGTTGCTACTCTTACCCTTGCGTTCCCCCATGCTTGTTAGAAAACAAATACCTAGCGTCATAAAGCTTCAAAATTTACTTTTTTAAGTTTCCTACCACCTCGGTGTTTTTCAAGGTAGTTGTCATCATTTGCTTGCTTATTAAGCAGCTTCTCTTTCTGGATTTAAGTGAACGTCACCAACAGGTTCACAGTTTCTGATATCACCTGGCCAGCGTTCAGGGTTTAGCTCTTTTGCACTAAACCACTCCAGTCTCTGGTGTATTTTACGCCAATATATTTGATAGGGATTAGCGTGTGTATGAACAAAGATAAGGTCACTGATTGCTTAAATAGTAAGACACTACTTCTGTTGCTATTTATCGTTGTCATGCTGTCTATTTATCAAAATCACACTGGTATCAATGGCAATTCACACAAGCCATTTTTTGAATACGATGCGATAGATGTTGTTTTTATTCAAAAGGTTGCCCTCATCTTTTTACTGTATGGGACTCTTGAAAAATTGAGTTTTAAATCCAAATATTTAGACACCATTTCAGATACAAGCTTTGCGATTTTTTTCATCCCCCCGTGGTTGCTACTGATCCTCGAAATCGCAGACGCTAAATATTTTGGTGGCACCTTAAAAAGCGACTTTAACATTACTCTCTACATAGGAATCTGCAGTGGAATTGTAGTCACATCCGTTTTCTGTGCGAAAATAATGAAGATGGTATTTCGAGGTAGCAAAAAAACAAGATACTTAATCGGGTATTAAATAAGCACAAAATAGGCACCATATACTTCTAGGCGATGCCTTTGAATTTATTCATTTTTACTAGCTTGTTGTGGTTAAAATGCCGTATGGTACAAACGATAAAATGATAAATACTTACGGACTTGCCACAGAGGCTCTCCATTTTACACGAAAAGACTTACTATGAATTTTGATATCAATACACTGAAACACCACCAGCTAGTCGAAGATGGTCAATTAGAAGGGTGTTACATTCATCAGCCAGTGCAAGGCAGTCAACCAGATGACAAAGCCGTTTTAGAAGAGCGCCAAGCGCTTGAAAGCCTCGGGTACAAAGTTGTTCAGGTTAAAGCGAAAGGCGGAACAACAACGTTTGCCGAGGCTATGCAAGAGCTTGCGAAAAAGACAGGCCACCAGCCTAAATAGTAAGCGACTTGGTAAACCAATATGGTCCCTAGGTTCTATATCGAGAAAGCACCCTACCGACTATTGAGTCAGCAGGGTGCTTTTTTATTTACGGCCTTTTAACTAACTGATCTTGCAAACTTTCCTTACTGACCTAAGTTACTGACTCAGCTGCCCAAACTTCGGCAAGCTTTTCACAAACCTCTGGTGTACATCCATATAAGTTTGCATATAGATTTCATCGATATTGTCACTACTCGGGAAGCTGGATGAGAAGTCTGCGTGTTTTCGGTCAATCGACAATTTAGCCGCCTCAACAATATGAGCAATGAACATTCGAGGATCTTCCAAGCCGATAGAGATACGCATTGTGGTCGGTTTGATACCGGCTTCATTTAACGCTTCATCGCTGAGCTCTGAGTGCGTGGTCAGTGCTGGGCACAAGGCCACGGTGTTGGTTTGCCCTAAGCTCACTTGCATGCCGATTGCTGGCTCAAGCATGTCGAAGAACTGTTTAAACCCATCTCGATTGATTGGTGCACGGTCGCCGTTGCCTTCCATATCGATAGTGAAAAGCGCGGCTGGCAAACCCAAGTACATGTTGTTCTGGCAGTGCTCATAGTTATCACTATCTGGCAAAGCTGGACACGACACATTGATGTCTGGGTGGGCATCGAAGATCTTCGCGAGAGTCAGTGTATTAATCGTTTTCTGCACCACACGCATCTCATACGTTTTCATACCATTGAGCACTTCAAACGCTTTGTCTGCATCTAGGAATGCGCCCTTAATGTAGTACACATTCCAAAATAGGGTTTCGTTCCATGGGATTTTGGCCTCATCACCGTTGGGCTTGGTGAAAATAACCTCCTCTCCTTTTGGCACAAACATAGTCTCATTGCGGCCAATCACAACTCCAGCAGTTGTGGTGCCAGAACCCGCCAGTTCTTTAGTGTAAGAGTGAATCACATAATCAGGTCTTTCCATCGCATCATCACGTTTGAGTACTGGATGTAATAAAGGCGTGCCCACTGTCGAGTCAACAATCACATCCCAACCACGAGAGTGACCAGCTTTACTGATGCTCGCAACATCCAACACGTATCCATGCGGGTTACATGGTGACTCTAGGTAGACGTAGATTTTCTTACCCGCAGCGATGCGATCTGCGTATTTATCAGCAACCTCATCAAGGCGCGTCGCAAACTCATCACCGGAGTAACCATCCACCCACTCTACCGCGACATTCAGATTAGAAGGTTTTCCAAACCAATCTTCCAACAGCTGGTAAGAACCACCGTAGATATTGCGTGAAGCTAAGACTATATCTTCATGTCCAAGTAAATGGCTCAATAGCCCATCAATAGCCGCCATGCCAGAGTTGAAGTTCCATGCTAGGTATTCGTTGGCTCTAGAGCCTGCCTCTAGGTCAACCATGTGGTTTGCCAGTGAGATCGATGTCGGGTTAAGCAGTCGAGAATAGATATCGTGCAGCGGCTCTTTACCGTTGAACGCATCTTCAATCCATTCTGTACACGCAAACAAATAGGTCGCAGTGCGCGTAATAACAGGGCTGGCAGAGAAAATAGCGGCAACATTATCGAAGATAGGATACGCGCCTTTAGACGCAAAATTGCCATTATTGGTGGCAATAGATTGGTAAGTAGCACGCATTGGGTTTTGCAGATTATCGAGGATCTTAGCGATCTGGAATGACAAGAAACGTTTGGCGTTAAACCAAGCGATTCGGTCACTCTTGTCGAGTTCTGAAAGCCCATCAACCGTCAATGCCCACAGATCGTGTGTCTTGGTATTGGCTTTGTACAGTGTCGTCGCCAGTTCGATAAGCGTGACGCCGTAATCACTGTTTGGGTCGATACCAAAATGCTTTGCCTGCTCAATGGCAAGGGCTTCTGCTTGTTCATGTTTGGTGGTTTTACGCAGCGGGCTAAGTTGAGTTGAAGTATTCATAATTCCTAAGTCATTCCATGCTTGTTGTTCCTCCTTTAATTTTAGTTTTGGGCAGATGTTAAAAATTGCTATTTGCGAAGCAAGACATACACTTTGAGCAATAATATTGCCAAATAAAATTGAATATTGATGGAATATGTCAATGGATGAGATCGACAAGAAAATACTGGCTGAACTGCAAAGCAACGCCCGCCTGACTAACCAAGAGTTGGCCGATCGCGTGGCACTGTCGCCCTCTCCTTGCTTACGTCGAGTTCGAGCACTGGAGAAACAAGGGATTATTCGCGGCTATCACGCCAGTGTCGACCAAGAAGCATGCGGCTTGCCTGTGAATGTGTTTGTGTTGGTGAAACTTGAAAAGCCAACTGAAGAGAATATGCGAGACTTTGAGCAGCACATTGAAGCGATTGATGAAGTGTTAGAGTGCTTTTTGATGACAGGCAATCACGACTACCTGTTGCATGTAGTCAGTGAATCACTCAAAAGCTACGAGCAATTTATCCGTAAACAACTAACCCGCCTGCCCAATATTGCTTCTATTGAATCGAGCTTCGCCTTTGGTCAGGTAAAAACAAAGACCAAGCTGCCAGTGAGATAATTAGCGACGGCATAGTTGGACTGTTCAGAAGGCATTGGATAGTCATCTCCAATCATACAGATAAGAGCGCCACCAAAAGCTTTTTCGTAACGTATTTTTCCTGTCGCATCAGAGCTTTCTATACTCGAACTATCATCTACAATCTGATTAATTTCTTGGGCGACTTTTGCTGGTACCCACCAGATACAAGCTGCAACAGAGCAAGTGGATGACCGATGTACTGATCACCACCTAACCATGTATTGGAAGTGATTGGGAATGGATCTAACTAAAGCCTTAAGTGGCCAATACAGAAACGCAAAGTGCAACATCAGTCCCCGGACAATTACAAAGCCATAAAGACAGTGGCAAGTTGTCCAGAAACACTTTCAGCTAAAAACAACTGTACGACTGAGGAACGCGTTTTTCTTCATCCCAGCCTAATAGCTCAATATTGATCAATGACTTGCGCTTCTCATTACACAGTGAAGCGATATTGATGATAGGCAGCTGGCTACGAAACTGCGCGGTGAGTATCACCTTTTTACTTTCGCTAAGGCTGCTTCTGCATTGCGACAAAATCGCTTCAGTATCTAGTTGGTGTGCGTTCTCGATAATTTGGATATCAGCATTCTCTTGATAGCAATCTATCAACCAAGATACAGCAGGCTCTTCTATGCTGGTGAGCACGATGACATCTTTTGTTGTGACCAATTCTTTGAGTTCAGATAGTTTGAGTTCAGTTTCCATAGTTACCCTCATTCAGTGCAAATACATTAAAGCCGATTGCCCAGTTTAGCCTGTGCTAAGTGGTAGCCTCTGTCGATCATCTCTTGTGAGCGATCAAACTCTAAGGTGCCACAGGCATTACGTGGAATTTCAAGCGTAATATCGGCGGGGTAAGCGGCTAGTTTTTGACGAGCAATGGTCGATTGCATCGCATCAAATGCTTGGTTGGCAATATCGTAAAAAGCAAAGTTGAAGCTCATTTTGCTTTTTACACTGCTACCGAGGTTATCGATAAAATGCACAACCTTCTCATGCAGGTTGCTCTCTTTTGTTGGCAGGGAAACCGGTATCACTTCCTGTTTAACCATTTCAGGTTCACCACCTAAATTCACAGCCAGTGTAAAGTCTGTATTATCACCAAAGGTAGGCGCAATCGGTACGGGATTAAGAACGCCGCCATCAATCAGCACTTCTCCATTGATAACGTGAGGGGTCAAGAACAGTGGCAAAGAGATAGAGGCGCGAATGGCATCAAACAGAGAACCTGATTGCAGCCAAACCTCTTTTTCATCGGCGACGTTAGCGGCAACTGCGGTATAAGGGATGGGCAGATCTTCAATTGAAATCTCGCCGATCAGTCCACGCAGAGTGTCGATGATCTTGTCCCCTTTAAACATACCACTCGACTGCCATGAAAAGTCCAACAACATCGCCATATCACCTTGGTCGATACTGGTGACCCACTCTTCAAATTCATCCAACTTGCCCGCAGCGTAGACACCACCGATAAGTGCGCCAATTGAACAGCCAGAAATGGATTTTATCTGATAGCCATGCTCAATTAACCAGCGGATGACTCCAACGTGAACCAAGCCTCTTGCGCCACCACTGCCAAGTACCAATGAGATCGTTTTTGCCATCATATTAATCCTTTAGTTTTAAATTCTAGGTGGGCTAACTCGCCGATTTACCAATTCGCCGATCTCAACTGACTGAATCACTCTCAGTCCATACGGGTAATGAAGGTTTGCTCGTCATCGACAAAAGCCACGTAGTCACCGTGATAGATAAAAACCCGACCACGCCCTTCAACGATACACGCAAGCTGTGGGTTCAAATCTTCTTCAAGATCTCTACTTTGAAAAGTGCCGGTATCGGTGATCACACCGCGGAGTTTAGGCAAAAATCCATAGCTGCGTTTGGCTTGATCAATCAGGCTCAACTCGCTGGCGGTAGAAAAGCAAGCTGGGATTGGGCCTGCATCTTCGATAAACATAGTTTTCAGTTCTTCAAAGGCTGTAATTACCAGCCAGTCGATGCCATTTACGTGATGGATAAACATTGTTTATAAATACCTAGTTTCTCGATAACTCTAATGCGGAGATTCTATCACTATCAAGTGCAGAACGTGGGAGAAAATAAGGGACTACAAATAACCAGACACATACTATCTACAGGGTCTAATACTAGTCGGCTTGCTCTACGACTAATGTCTAACCGACTGAGTCTATTTGTTTTTTTTGGTTTGGTATAAGGTACTAACAACTAAATGTTAATGAATTTTTAATTATAAGTTGACGCATTGTTTACGCTTCATGCCGTGAGTCAACAACGTTTGTTGGAATAACACACCTTAGAGTGTGAACGAAAGGAATCAAAATGAGCACTACTTTAGAGTCCGCACATATACAAACAGAGAAGCCTCAAGCCAATGAGGACGAACTCACCTATGAACAACAACATAAACCAAGCTCAGAGTTTGAATCCCGAGAACAGTATCTAGAACACGAATTGCAAATCATGTCGCCTAAGCGCTGGCGTCCAAATTTGCCGTTTAAAGATTATCGATTTGAGATAGAAGACACCATCCCAGCGATGGCGGCGACCATTGGTAAAGTGGTTATGGTGGGCGCTATTGCAGCCACCTTTGCTGGGGCTCTCGGATTAAATGAAGACTTCATTCTAGAAAACGTTCGTTATGAACTCCTCATCGCCTCTGTTTTCATTATTATTTTCTCTGGCTTCCTATTGCCGACCGCAAACCTCGCAGGTACACACGGTCCACTCATCCCGTTAATTCCAATTGTCGTTGCAGCAGGCGGACATCCTATGGCGTTTGGGTTGCTGATTGGCGCTTTCGGATTAATCTTAGCCATCAGTAAAGGTGGTAGCATGTTGGCCAACCTGACCAGTAAAGGCGTGTGTGGCGGCTTATTACTCTACCTCGGCTTTGTTGGAACCGCCTCTCAAGTTAAAAAGCTGTTCGCTTGGGCTGAGGGAATTGGCATGAGCCACATCGCTTTTGTGGTGATCTTTTGCACCATCATTTTGTACGCGCTACTGGAACACTTCCGTAAGCGTTGGCTAGCCGTCCCTCTTAGCTGCTTGCTAGGTGGTACGATTGCATTTGCCATGGGCGCCCCATTTGCTTTCCACACTGAGCCAGGCTTACCTAACATGAACCCTATGTATTGGTGGGGAGAAGATACAGGTTGGATGCTTGGCCTACCGACGATTGAACATTTCATGGTGGTATTGCCGTTTGCGATTCTTGCCGTAGCGATGTGGTCACCAGATTTCTTAGGACATCAAGTATTCCAAAAGATCAGCTACCCAGAGCGCACTGAAAAAGTACACATGAACATTGATGACACCATGACCACTGCGTCTATTCGTCAAACGTTTGGTTCTCTGCTTGGTGGTACTAACTTTACGTCTTCATGGGGTACTTACATCGTACCGGCTGCGATTGCTAAACGCCCTATTCCTGCTGGTGCTTTGCTAACGGCTCTGTTCTGTATTATCGCCGCGGTTTGGGGTTACCCGATGGATTTAGCTATCTGGCAACCGGTACTTTGTGTGGCGCTGATTGTTGGGGTATTTGTTCCATTGCTAGAAGCTGGAATGGAAATGACGCGTGAAGGGAAAACCACCCAATCGGCAGCGATTGTTGTATTTTCTTCAGCGCTCGTTAACCCTGCATTTGGTTGGGCTCTCACCATGCTGTTGGACAACTTAGGCTTAGTCGGTTGTAAAGAACGTAGTAGTGAACTGAGTAAAATGAGCCGCTGGGTGTTGCCTGGAACTATGTTCATTGTGCTAAGTGGTGTGATGGCGTTGGTTGGTCTTCTACCGGGTATTCCGGCGATTATCCCAAGCTTCCGTTAAACTCGATTAATATTGAGTTTTAGCCGGAACACAAAAAGGCCTCGCACACGCGAGGCCTTGTTTTATCTTCGTTCCAACGAACAAACAGAGAAGCAATTTACGATGGTAAACCAAATTAACTCGAGAGCCATTCGTCCAGTACTGTGATAAATTTAGGGTTGATGAGATAGCCGATGGAAGCATGTGGATTGCTTTTTCCGTTACGAATATTGAGATTATAAATTGGGTGGATATCTTTCATTCCGCCGGGTATCAGACCCAGTTTGAGCATATCCTTGAAGTCATTTTTAATTTTGCTGTCATGAGAGATAAAATCGTCTTCTGCCGATATGTTTATCCATTGCTGAATGTTTAAAGGGTACTTCTTCTCATCTTTCAAGCGACTCCCTTTTAGCCTATCTTTTACGTTTTCATCTCCTAACGGTGACCCGAGCGTAAGCAATAAGTTGACCTTCTTATCCGCACCATAGTCGTGTCTATACTCTCCGTAATGAGACAACTTCCATAACACGTCATAACTGATCATTGACCCGAGACTGTGTGATACAATCATCACATCATCTTGATTATCAAGCGCTTGCTTCAATTCAACCATTAGCCTATGCCTGACATCGCTCCCGAAATAGGTATCTTCATACCAATAAAGCGCCATATCCGGCGCGACCTTCGTGATGAGTGTCTCAGCCACACCCAGCTTTCCAAATAGCGATGAAAAAGTATCTGCTAACGCCTCTTTTAGAAAACCAATTTTAGATACCTTGTTATACGTTGTTTTATTGAACTGGCTTGTCTTGTACTTTTTGAGTTCAGACAGCGCTTGCTGTCGACTTGCAGGGTCTTCCGTTGGTTTCTCTAACAATGTGTTTGATAGTTCACCGTAATAGACAAACCGTTTATCGACATCTTTAAAAGCTTGCAATGAACTTGAGTCTCCACAATCTCGCTGTAAGCCATGTTCTATTGCCTCGTACCAGAGTGCTTGAAGGTGAACTTTATCGGGCTTTTGAGCGCGACCATGAATGAATATTATTTTCTTAGCCATAGCAGGACGTCCTAAATTACATAATTAAAGTTATTATTATCAATAGTAAGCATCTATTAGATTAGGTCAGCCCCTACAAATAAGTGTGATTACGATTGCATATCTAAATAATGATTGATAAATAATTTATATAACTATGAGGTACTCGTTTAAGGACCATAAACGAGTGACAGGTGCGAACATTACTCGCAAATTGGGAATGAATGTCGCTAGCAAAACCTCCAACTACCAAAAAGCCCCGCAATCGCGAGGCCTTAGTTCTTCTATCAACGGTTACCACTATCCTTTAACAACTAAAGCGCCCTACTTCACTGACTTCACCGCTTTCATCAAGGTTGCGTTGAACTGCTGTGGTTGCTCAAGCATTGGGAAATGGCCAGAGTCTTCAATGTAGTAAATGCTGTAATCCTTGATGTGTTGCTTGTTCGCTTCTGAATCCGTTGGCCATAGGCGAGCGTTGACCAATATTACCGGTACGTTCACGTTCTCATACACGCGGTGTGCTTCGCCTGTCACGTATTGACCTAGATAATGACGGAACTGGTTTATTGCGATAGCTGGCGGTGCTGAAGCCATGTCTTGCGTTACCCAGTAAAGTAAATCTGCGTCTACGTCTTTTGGTAGCGAGTCTTTCACGAACATAGTAATGCCCGCTTGAAAGTCTGCTTCAAACGGTTTGGTCATTGCATCTAAGTCGCTTTGTGAAACCGCGAGTGCGACGTTTTGCGATGTGTCGACACCAATAATGCCCTTCACTCTTTTCGGCATCAGTTTAGCGGCTTCTGCAATCACACCACCCGCCATGGAATGCCCGACTAAGAGTTGTTCTTTGTCGATGACCGCTTTGATGTCTTCAGCGAACGCAACCATGGTGTACTCTTGGCGATTAAACGATGAGTTACCATGCCCGGCTAAGTCCATGGTGATAACTTGATAGTGCTTTGAAAACTCACTCACTTGGTTTTGCCACAGCCTACTGTCTAAGCTCCAGCCATGAATGAAGATCAGCGCCGTATCCCCGCTTCCACTTTTGCCATACGCAATTTGCTCACCATCGTGAGATATCGCAATACCGTACTTAACCGTTGAATCATGAGCCATGGCACTCATGCTACCAAGTGCCATGAATACCAAGAGTGTGATGTTTAGAATTAAACGTTTCATAGTGTCTCTCTAGTTACTTTGGAGGGAACACAGAAAGCGCCCCTCTTAATCAATATGGTCACTATAAAGTGTGAAGTTGTAGTGGGGTCAAGAGTGATTTTGAAGAGAGATAGGGTTGATATTGAAAAAAAACAAACCAAACAGGTGTATTGAAGTAATAGTAAATAAATCACATAAAAAATAGAGCGACTATGAATATAGAAGCTCTATTTGTAAATTAGAATTTTTTACTCAGAAGGAAGTATAACGCTTACCATGCCTCTGACCAGCTATTGATAACACTTTATGCAGATTTCTAGCTAATGGTTGCTCTTCGATATTAGATAGTGGAAGGAGATAGTCATTCACAAAACTTTTACTACATGTATTCCCCAACAAGTTATCTCCAAATCTATTCATATGATTGTCTTTACTTAACCTTGACATCAGATAAGAAATTGAATCTTCTGAAAAATCATCGGTAGATATTCCATCGAATTTAATCAATATTAAGTCAGACAATAACCCTCTATATTTCGAGTCTCGCGAATTAAACTCTTCAACAAATAACTTTATTTTATCTTGGGTCAAGCAATTTCCTAATAAATCAGAGAAAAGATACGCATACCAATATGTATCAGAGTCTTTATTATAATCACGAAACATTTCGAGCCATATACCTAGCTCTTCAATTGGAAGATCCCCTAAACTCTCGTTTCTAGTCTGATCAAAGACAGTCATTGAAAGTTCTCTGTTCCCACGGGCTAAAACTTGTAACAGTTCACTTTCATAACCTTTCCAATCAACATCTATACCCTTTAATAAGCATAGAGATTCGTTAGATAACTCTTCATTTGTTTTTTTGCTCAGTTCTTTAATTTTTTCAATTATTTTCCTAGAGTCATTAGAGACTACTGATTCGAGCGCTATCTTAATCAGAGGATTCTCGAATTGCTCGATTTTTTCCCTGACCAAAACCTCAAATTCACTATTATATTTACATATCAGCTTAATGGTATTAATTGACCAGGAATCCGGTACAAGTGCATGATTTACTATCTGCTCAAGATGTTCACCTTTAATGACATCCAAATTTATTTTATCTTTATCAGCGCGAGAACAAATAAAGTATATAGATACTACAGCCTTAGGGGTATACTTTAGTAACTCTAAAGCAAAATCTAGCTTTTCATTACTACTTTTTTCATATAACATCCTTGACAAAATCAAGCCATTTAATTTGGGGAGTTTATCTTTCTTAGAGGTAAACAAAGCTTTCTTTACTTCCGTTAAATTAATTGAACCTAATAAATTAGCAATACCTGTCAAAAACCCTTCTAAATTATTCTCGATAATTTCGCTGCCTTCAAGGACTCCAACTCTATCAATTAATTCTTCTATTCTATCAAGATCTTTACTGGTTATATATTCCTTTAAGGCAACCGACACTCCATTTGCTATAAAGTTATAATCATTTCGGTCAGTAAACATTAATTCAAAATAATAATCTTTAAATTTCTCACCTTTTATTGTGTCTAACAACATAATTGCATCAGCTCCAAGAGAGTTTTTGAAGCTAACGATTTTTTCTAATAATTCACAATGTGATTCATCTACAACCAAGCTGTTTCTAATAGCAAATCCAATTCTAAAATCGTCAATATCAATTCCATTATTTTGATATAGGATGGCAACTTTTTCCAAAAGCTTGGTTACTATTTCCGTTCTTCCTATTTCGATATATTTTGACGCAGTAATAGCAAGCTGGAGGTCGACATCCATAACATGGTTCAGAAACTTTTCAGATTCCTCAATAGATAATAAAGGAAGAGTGAAAAACAAAGCCTGATCCCAACGAGTATGACTCAAAACATTTCTCAGAACTTCAGGGTTGTTTTGATATTTACATGCCAACTCTGTGGCTGCTAAATACTCTGTTATAGATTGATGGAAGAATGCAACTTTATTATTTACGTAAGGGATAAGTAAGTCTCTTGAAACTAACCAGTTCGCAACTTCTGACTCATCAACTACCTTTATTTCTTGATTCTTTAATTGGCTTTTAATAATCTGAAGGACTATCTGAAGTGGTTGTGCCTCCGTTCCATTATTCAGAGCCTCATATGCGATTTTTGAAAGACACAATCGTAAATCCAAACGGATACCGTAACTTTCAATAAAAGCGATCTCAATATTTTCAAAGTAGGAATTGTATAAATCTATTGGGTTGAATTTATCAGGTAAATTAACTTTACCACTGATAAACAAGTTAAAGAAAAATGGTTTTCGAAGCATGGAGATAATTTCATTTTCGAATCTAATATCAAAAGACAAACCCATATTAGCAACTTCATTAGCAACATAATAGTAGTCAATATGTTCCAAATGATAAGTTGGTAAATTTAGTTTTGTTAGCCCATCATTTGTTCTAGATCCAATAATCACATCACTATTTTTAAGGCTATCTATAAATTTATATATATCTTTTTCATATTCTCCATTTTCGATAAAATTACGAGGTATTTCATTAAATGAATCTAAGAATATCCTAACTCTGAATTTAGTATCCAACTCATAGATATCTAAAGATGATGCCAATGATTTTGATATTAGATCTATAATATCTCCATCATAAAGCTTTAAATCTACATATATTGGAACTACTACATTTTCCGGACAAAACTCTTCAGATAAACATAGATCATTTAGTTTAGAAGCCATAGCCGAAGCTGATTTCTTCATTGAGTAGGATTTTCCTGCGCCAGGCAGACCGGTAACGATTGCCTTTTTGGGCCCATTCTCTCCTAAAATCTTTTCAATGGAATGTTCTTTATAATCTACATACCTATTTCGTATATTTGGCCTGCCACTTTCGACTCCAGGACATGTAAGCTTGGCTTTTATTTTTAACTCAGGTGAAACTTGTGTGAAAGCTAACAACCTCCCTGCATGTCTAGCTAACGAAAGAACGTTTTGTGGCGTAACTACCTGAATGTCATTCGATTCTGGTAAATTAGCTCCTGAACATTCTTGCAATTGACCTAACAGCGTTAATAGATTGTCATGTTTCTTATATCCATTCTCATCTTCATATGTATCATAGTTGACTAGATGAATCCCGTAATTATTTCTCCAGTAACTAACTTCATTGGCCGTCACATCTGCCATTATTGCATAGTGATCTCTTACGCCACCTTTATAAGTGTTTGCCAATAAATCTCTTAAATAAAGAAAATCAGGATCTCTCAATCCAAAACCAATGTACACTAATGGACGACTAGCAAGTAATAGTTTAACTGTTTCTAATGCTGCATGTCTTTCTCCCCCAGGGAGAAGCATTCTATATTGTTCCCTTGTTAGAATTATACTTTCAGTATCCCCTGCATCACCATGAGGTTTGAATATGAAGTCATGAGATCGAGCATGCGCAATGCTCGCAGTCTCAGTAAGGTGTCGGTTAGTCACCGGTGGGCGAAAAAACTTGTCAGGCAACCATTTTCTAACGCTTTCTTCAATCAGGTTATCGTAATTTGTAGTGACGAAGCTTGTAGGCCCTAAAGAAACAATTTTCTCGTGAATACTCGATGGTTTAGCAACGCCATACTTACAGCTTGTTCTAATGAAGTCGCCAATTTGTAAGTTAGTTAGTTGATCAAAGCCATAACTTGCAGCCTGTAAAAGATCCCCATTTTCAGCCTCCGATCGAACTAAATTCGCGCACGCACCGTTTTTTTCAACAAAATCGCACAGCTGAGAAATCATATTTCCCCAAGAGGGTAAACCCGACCACATTGATACTCCAGAACCTATAAACAGAACGGTATCATCTTGCTTTAGGATATCCTTCAATACATCCATAAATTTTTACTCAATACTAAAAGTTCGAAATTTAATCTTTAATTTTTCAAAACAATAACAGGGAGTTATATGAAAGTACATGATCTGACTGCATGGATAGACTTTAAGTCACGATACCCAATTTCACGAATTAATATCCATTCGTTATTCATCACAAAACAAAAAGGCCTCGCAATTGCGAGGCCTTTGGTTTTTCTATCTATCAGAAGAGATTAGTCGCGAAGTGCTGCGCCGAATTTCTCTGAGATTGAAGCTACGATAGCATCTACTGAACCAGCGATGTCTGCATCTTCAAGTGTGCGCTCTACAGACTGTAGGCTAAGTGCGATTGCTAGGCTCTTCTTACCTTCTTCAACGCCTTGACCAACGTATACGTCGAACAGTTTAGCGCCTGTTAGGAATTCGCCACCAGCAGCGATACACGCTTCAACGATGTCGCCAGAAGCTACTGCTTCGTCAACAACAACTGCGATATCACGACGGTTTGCAGGGAACTTAGATACGGCTACTGCTTCTGGAAGCACGCGAGTGTTGATAGCTGCCCATTCGATTTCGAATACGATAGTGCGACCGTTAAGACCAAACTTACGCTCTAGTTCTGGGTGAACAGTACCAATGATACCCACTTCTTTGCCGTCTACTACGATAGCCGCAGTTTGACCTGGGTGAAGTGCTGGGTGCTTCGCTGCTTTGAAGCTGTATGCGATTTCGTTTGCAGAAAGCTCTAGAACTGCTTCTAGGTCGCCTTTCAGGTCGAAGAAGTCAACAGTGTTTGTTGCAATGTCCCAGTGCTCTTCGCCACGAGTACCAGAGATAACGCCCGCAAGCATCATTTCTTGGCGCATGCCGTTTTCAGCAGTTGCTTCAGGGATGAAACGTAGGCCTGATTCGAATAGACGAACGCGAGACTGTTGACGCTTCTGGTTGTGAACAACTGTGTTTAGAAGACCTTGGATTAGGCCAAGACGCATTGCTGACATGTCCGCAGAGATTGGGAATGGCAGGATTAGCGGCTCAACACCAGGTACAACAAGTTTTTGCTGTTCTGGTTCTACGAAGCTGTATGTGATTGCTTCGTGGTAGCCACGGTCTACAAGAAGGTCACGAACGCGCTTAAGCGGTTGGTCAGCTTCTTTGTGGTCATTCATTTTAAGTGCCGCTTTAGGCGCTTGGTTTGGAATGTTATCGTAACCGTAGATACGACCTACTTCTTCAATTAGGTCTTGCTCGATTGCGATATCAAAACGCCAAGATGGAGACGTTGCCGTCCAACCTGCGTCCGTAGTCTCAACTTGACAACCTAGGCGAGTAAGAATTTCCACTACGTCTGTAGATGGGATTTCGTGACCTAGTAGGCTGTCTAGCTTAGCGCGACGTAGAGCAACTACGTTTGCTTTAGGAAGATCAGCTTCAGATTCGCTGCCGTTTACTGGCGCAACTTCACCACCACAGATTTCAACTAGAAGCTGTGTTGCACGCTCCATTGCTGCTGCTTGAAGTGTTGAGTCAACACCACGTTCGAAACGTAGAGAAGAATCTGTATGAAGGCCGTAAGCACGTGCGCGACCACGGATGTGATCCGGTGCGAAGAATGCAGCTTCAAGAAGTACGTCTGTTGTTTCAGTAGTAACACCTGAATCTTGACCGCCAAAGATACCAGCGATTGCTAGTGCTTTGTTGTGGTCAGCGATAACAAGCGTGTTGCTGTTTAGTTCAGCTTCGTTGCCATCTAGAAGTGTTAGTTTTTCGCCCTGCTCTGCTAGACGAACCACGATACCGCCTTCGATCTTAGCTAGATCAAATGCGTGCATTGGTTGGCCTTGCTCTAGCATCACGTAGTTTGTGATGTCTACAACTGGGTCGATTGAACGGATACCACAACGGCGCAGTTTTTCTTGCATCCAGATTGGTGATTCCGCTTTCACGTTTACGTTCTTAACCACACGGCCAAGGTAACGTGGACAAGCATCAGTTGCTTTGATTTCAACAGATACTGTGTCTTCAATGCTTGTTGCAACAGCGTCAACTGTTGGCTCTGTAACGTCTGCGCGGTTTAGTACGCCAACTTCACGAGCAAGGCCACGGATGCTGAAGCAGTCTGCTCGGTTTGCTGTTAGGTCTACGTCGATAGTTACGTCGTTAAGCTCAAGAAGCTCACGTACGTCCATACCTAGCGTTGTGCCTTCTGGTAGCTCAAGGATGCCGTCAGACTCTACGTCGATACCTAGCTCAGAGAAAGAACAAAGCATGCCGTGCGATGGAACGCCACGTAGTTTTGCTTTCTTGATTTTGAAGTCACCAGGAAGTACTGCGCCAACTGTTGCTACTGCTACAGTTAGGCCAAGACGACAGTTAGATGCACCACAAACGATATCTAGCAGCTCTTCTTCGCCGATATCAATTTTAGTTACTTGTAGTTTGTCTGCGTCTGGGTGCTGACCGCACTCAACCACTTTACCTACTTTAACGCCGGTGAATTCACCAGCAACAGGTTCTACATCGTCAACTTCCAAACCAGCCATAGTGATTTGGTGAGCTAGCTCTTCGCTGTTAATTGCAGGTTTAACCCACTCGCGTAGCCAAGATTCACTGAATTTCATAGTTTTGACTGCCCCGGATTACTTGAATTGTTTAAGGAAACGAAGGTCGTTCTCGAAGAACGCACGAAGGTCATTTACGCCGTAACGAAGCATCGTTAGACGCTCTACACCCATACCGAATGCAAAACCAGAGTATTTCTCAGGGTCGATGCCAACAGAGCGAAGTACGTTAGGGTGAACCATGCCACAGCCTAGAACTTCTAGCCATTTGCCATCTTTACGTTTCACGTCAACTTCAGCTGAAGGCTCTGTGAACGGGAAGAATGAAGGACGGAAACGCACTTCAACTTCTTCTTCAAAGAAGTTACAAAGGAAATCGTTAAGAATGCCTTTAAGTTGTGCGAAGTTTACGTTCTCATCAACTAACATACCTTCCACTTGGTGGAACATTGGCGTGTGAGTTTGATCGTAGTCGTTACGGTAAACACGACCCGGAGCAATGAAGCGGAATGGCGGTTTGCCGTTTTCCATCGTACGGATTTGAACACCAGAAGTGTGCGTACGTAGCATTAGATCAGGGTTGAAGAAGAAAGTATCGTGATCAGTACGAGCTGGGTGATCGTCTGCGATGTTTAGTGCATCAAAGTTGTGGAATGCATCTTCGATCTCAGGGCCAGACTCAGTGCTAAAGCCAAGCTCACCAAAGAACTGTTCGATACGCTCAACTGTGCGAGTTACTGGGTGAAGACCACCGTTCTCAATGCGACGACCTGGTAGGCTCACATCGATAGTTTCTTCAGCTAGTTTCGCTTCAAGCTCTGCACGTTGAAGTGCGTCTTTGCGAGCTACGATCGCTTGTTGAACAGCACCTTTCGCTTTGTTGATCTCTTGACCAGCAGTGCGACGCTCTTCAGGTGGAAGTTTACCTAGGCTTTGTAGTTGAAGAGTGAGTTCACCCTTCTTACCTAAATACTGAACTCGCACTTCATCAAGTGCGACTAACGAATCTGCTGTATCAATAGCAGTCGTTGCATTAGCAATGATCTCTTCTAGATGTTGCATCATTTCCTCATCTACCAGTTGGTAGTGTCCGTATCGGATGATTAGTTTTTTTAGATAGCTACACATAGTAATCAAACACGCTACCAATGCCAAATTGAATCGCTAAAAGAGCAAGTTATTGACTAAAAACACGGCAAATTTAACAGGATATTAATGAGGAGTAGGAAGAAGTGGAACAATTACTGGTACCACTCCTTGATTTGGAGGCGAATCACGCTCAAAAAATTAAGCGAGCTAGGTTTTAGATTTAAAGTGGCCTGAGCGCTAAAACTGACGAGAGCTATGGTTCTAAATCTTAAGTAAATCGAGATCTAAATCTGAATCGAACAAACGCTGTTCTTCCCCGCGTTTTTCGCTAAATAAACGGATTCATCGGCGGCTTTAATCAAATCGTTCATTGAGCCGAATTCTTCGGTTATCTCAGCGACACCGACACTAATACTGCCAATCCAAACTTGATGACTGGTTTCAACCTCTAATTCAGACACTTTCTGTCGAGCGGTTTCCGCGATGTACATCCCACCTTTAAGGTCGGTGTTTGGGCAAATAACCAAGAACTCATCGCCACCTAACCGGCAAACAATATCATCATTACGGAACGTGTTTTTCAGTTCACGCGAGAGGGTTTGTAGCACCAAGTCGCCTGCATCATGGCCGCTGGTGTCATTAATGCGCTTGAAGTGGTCGGCATCAATCATAATACACACTAAAGGCATGCCTAGTTCTTTGGAGTCTTGCCAATGCAGCGCTAACTGTTTAAAAGCACTACGACGGTTATGCAAATTAGTAAGAGAGTCGGTTAATGACAATTCTTCAAGTCTCTTGTTCGCTCGTTTTAATTCTGCCGTACGTTCCTCAACTTTATCTTCGAGTAACTGGTTGAAGCGTAACAACTGTTTGTTTCGTTCAGAGACTTGTTCAAACAGGCCGTTAAGCGCAGCCAACAGCGGGACAGTCGCAGAATCTTGCTGCTTTTCTTCCGCTACAAAGGCTTGCAGAGGTGTCGCGCCCTCTTCTATGGCGGTCATTTGTCGCGCCATGTTTTGGTCGATACCGAGGATGTGGTAAGCAAGCCAGTGGATCAAGAAATTAAGTAACTGCCGTGCTGACGTCTGATCTTCTTCTATGATGAAAGCTTGCATACTGTAGATATCTTGCATAAATACACGATGCACTTTGATATGCTCTTCAATGTGTAACTCATGTACACCGCAATCTCTCATCAAAGATTCTTCTTCTTTAAAGTGAAATTCGGCATAGCGTGTGAGATCAAGTAAAGCGATGTTAATGTCGTCGATAGAGATAGTGTTCTCTGACAGCAGGTTTCCGTAGTGGTTGATAAAACCAACAAGGTATTGATGCTGTTCATCTACAACACCAATGCCTGTTTCAAAGTTTTTATCCCAATTAAATGAATTCATAAATCCCTTAAGGCCGATACCACCAGCACGATTTACATGCATATTCGGAGGTTATAGATATTCGAAAAAATATAACCATCTTACCTGTAGGTTTATTCGATTGTTTGATCCACTTTATAAAAAGACGACTTTGAACATTCTAAATATGGCTCATCTTAAATTTGAGACGTTCTCCCTTAAGAAGAACGCCCATCGAACTCCATCAACTGTTATTTAGCCCTGCCTTTCTACTGTTATGTGTAAAGTGGTTGTCTAAATCTACTTTCTGGCACGGTAAGTTGCGATGGGTAGTTACCCGACGATTCCAAACACGAACCGTGAGAATGAATGACTGTAGGCTTACTTTATGGGGCAGACGTCTCCTTATGGTCAATATTTGGCTTACTAATGTCGTTTTCTGTTAAGTTGCTATAAATTCGGTAAGGGGTGACTTACAATAGTGACAACGACTTACCTTTTTTGAGAACACGATATTGAGCGCCAAATATTCTTATTTAGCTTGGCAAGTGAATACTTCTAGCCCTGCAGAAAAGCTGGTTTTATTGATGCTTGCAGACGGTGCTGACGAATTCGGCTACACCAATGTGTGCCTACAAACAGCAGGTCAACTTTGTGCTCTCTCTACGTTTGGTTTAGCCGACTGTCTTAAGTGTTTAGTCGACCAAGGTTTTCTCGATAAGGTGAAAGTAGATTATCGAGATAAAAAAGAGATTCACGTTTTCAAAATGCTCATTGAGCAAGAGCAAGCTGCGGCGCACGTTGAGGTTCAACCGGCCAATAGTATTCCGGTCTACTCTACTGCACCTGCACCTGCACCTGCACCTGTACCTGTACCTAAGTTTCAGCCTGCTCCGGCGCCAATGCAACACATGCAACATGCCCCTCGCCCACAAGGCAGAGGCTCAATGAACAGTAACACCGTTTCAACGCATGATTTGGATGAAGAGATCATTCCAACATGGGCGGAACGTGCGTTTAAATTCTCCGGCCTTGCTGGTGACCATAGTTTAGTATGGAAAAAATTTGTCCTCTGGTATAAAGCCAAAGCCAATGAACTAATGCCAATATCACGCATCGAATCCAAGTTGCAGTACTGGTTAGTTAACGAGAAGCAAAATGAAAGACAACAACAGCAGAAGACCTCTCAATATTCAGGAAATGCAGGACAAGCTCAAGGAAATGGGTATCGACAAAAGCTTAGCCCATCTGAACGCTTCAGGCAGCAGCTCATTCAAAAAGGCAAAAAGCCAACCTTCTGAGCCAGCTCAACCTGTTGTACCTGACGCTACAGTTCTGCCTAAAGATCCAGTAGTACCTGAAGTTATTGAAGCACAAAGTACCGATGTGAAAGTAGCGGCGGCACAAGCTGCAGGTTCTGGTGCGTCTCAACAAGTGCCTGTTGTTGATCAAGATGCCGCAGAATTAGAGCTGACAGATTGGTGTATCCATGTGTTCGGTTCTTTTTTGAGCGTATACGAAACACAGTGGGAATATCAGTACGGTAGTGAACCAAGCGGTAAGTTCATCGAATTTGCCAACTCTGTTGATTCAGACGGCCTAAACCGTGTGCTAATGCACTGTCATGAGCGTATTCAACTAGGCAACAGTTGGCCACCGCAAATGGGTGAACTGTGGATCCTGAAAGATTCTTTGACGGAAGAAGAGTTGCTGGATAGCCGTATCCGTGTATTGTCTCGCACCGCGGTGAACAAGATTGAGAAGTGGTTAATCCAAAACAAACTGTACGACTTGAAGCGTACGGCTGAAAACAAGCTTGATGGTCTGTTTAAGAAGTACTACTTGGAAGCGAAGCGTTTAGATGAGAAAGGCATGCTAGAAACGGAGTTGCCACAATTCCTGCTTGCCGCTAACTCAGTGAAGAACCTAAACGATTTAAAACGTGAAGAGTACGAAAGCCAACACGGCAAAGCGATTAACCCAAGAATCCAGCGTATTCTGAACAGTAAAAAGTAACCACCTGCCCTCTACCTGTTAGAAGAAAACAAAGTTGCGATTACCCGGTTAACAGATACAAAAATGCCAGCTATTAAGCTGGCATTTTTTATGAATTCTAACGAACTCTTTAACGACTATCCGACCGTTATTTACGATCAGTTTTACTGATTAATTACAGTAGGTGAATAGTTGCGTTTAGAGAGAAAACGCCCGCGTCGTCATCTTTCATTTTGAAGTTTTGGTAGCTAGCACCTACAGATAGTGGACCGAAGATGAAGTATTCAGCGCCTACAGCGTACATGATATCAACGTCGTCTTGCTTGAAGTTATCGCCTTTCACTTCGTATGAGTGAAGACCACCCTTCGCGTATACGTGAAGAGGACCGAAGTCGATGCTTGGTTTGATCGCTAGGTAAGCTGTGCTTACGTCAACACCTTGTTTAGCACGGTTGCCGTAGCTAACGTTGTCGAAAGAACCTAGGTCCCAGTAACCCGCTTCAACACCAATTAGTGGAAGGATACCTGTACCTACGTGGATGCCCACTGCATTTTCATCTTCACCAGCGAATGAGTTTTGACCACCCATTACACCGCCGTACAACCAAGAATCAGCCATTGCTGTTGAAGATGCACCTAGTAGTGCTAGTGCCAATAACGTTTTTTTCATATTCGACCTTTTTCGTCCTAGTGGCAGGCCTTGAGTGGTAATAAATTGCCACCAAGTCGCCCTGTATGTAATAACTATTCAATTAGTAATGCAATAAGCAAGATTTATACCCAAACCTTGCCATTGCGTCTAGCTTTATTCCTTTAGCAAGCATCAATCGCGTTTTTAACACGCTTATCTGATACTGGGTAAGGCGTACCGAGCTGCTGTGCGAAGAAGCTTACACGAAGCTCTTCTATCATCCAACGCACCTCTTTTACATTTTCTGGAACCGCGATCCCTTTTGGAATTTTATTCAACAGTTCTTTGTAATCATTCATTACTGACTCAACTTTGATCATATGAAGACGATCTTTGTTCGGGTCAATTGGCAGTTTTTCCATGCGGCGTTCAATCGCTCTCATATAGCGTAGAATATCCGGCAGGCGTTTCCACCCACATTCTGTGGCAAAACCCTTAAAAATCAAACCTTCTACTTGAGCTTTTATGTCAGAAAGTGCGAATGCCATTGAAAGATCCACGCGTCCTTTCAGCTTTTTACTGATGCTGAATGCCGTGGTTAGGATGGTTTCAACCTGTTGAGCAATCTCAACTACGGTATCACCCAGCTCTGCACGTACGTGTTCTTTCAGTGCTTCAAACTGCTCTGGTTCCCAAACCAAACCGCCCTTCTCTTCAATCAGCTTATCAATACCACAAGCGATACAGTCATCGATAAGATCGAGTACCTGTCCGTATGGGTTGAAGTACAAGCCAAGTTTCGATTTGTTCGGCAGGTTAGAGTGCAAGTATTTGATCGGTGATGGCACGTTCAACAGGATTAAACGACGCTGACCCGATTTCATTGCCGAGATCTGCTCTTGCTCGGTTTCGAACAGTTTGATCTCTACGCTGTCTTTGGTATCCACCAACGCAGGGAAGGCTTTAACATCGTAGCCGCCGCGTTTCTGTTGGTAGACTTTTGGCAATTCACCAAAGCTCCACGTGTGCAGGTTCTGCTGCTCGATATCGTCGTCTGCTACTTTAGAAAGCGTTTCTTGAACCTTATCTTTCAGGCTCTCTTTCAGCTCATGCAGATCTTTCTGTTCTTTCAGCTTACGCTTGCGATGATCGACAGCGCGGAATGTTACCTTTAAGTGCTCTGGAATCTGGTCTAACTTCCAGTCATCACGTACCACTTCCACACCCGTCATGCGGCGTAGCTCTTTCTCAAGAGAATCCAGTAACGGTGCTTCAAGTGGTGTCACGCGAGCCAAGAATGCATCAGCGTAGTTTGGTGCAGGTACAAAGTTACGGCGTAGCGTTTTAGGTAACGACTTAATCAAGCTAATCACTAGCTCTTGGCGTAGACCTGGGATCTGCCAATCAAAACCGTTCTGGTCGATCTGGTTCAAGATAGGCAGCGGAATGTGTACCGTTACACCATCGTTGTCGTCGCCCGGCTCAAATTGGTAGCTCAGCTTGAGCTTAATACCGTTTTGATGCCAGAAGTTCGGGTAATCCAAATCGGTAACGTGGCTAGCATCGCCTCGGAACAGCATCGACTTTTCAAAGTTCAGCAGCTCAGGGGTTTTCTGACTGGTCTTCTTCCACCATGTATCAAAGTGACGGCCAGAAACCGCCTCTTCACCCACACGTTGGTCATAGAAATCGAACAGTTCATCATCATCGATCAAGATGTCACGACGACGTGATTTATGCTCTAGCTCTTCGACTTCCTGTAGAAGCTTACGGTTCTGCTTGAAGAAAGCATGTTTGGTTTCCCACTCACCTTCTACTAATGCACTGCGTACAAACAACTCACGGCTGACGGTTGCGTCAATCGCGCCGTAGTTCACAAGGCGCTTAGGTACGATTGGGATTCCGTAAAGCATCACTTTTTCGTGTGCCATTACCGCTGCTTGTTTCTTCGACCAATGTGGTTCGCTGTAGCTACGTTTAATCAAGTGTTTCGCTAGTGGTTCAATCCATTCAGGTTGAATCTTCGCGATAACACGGCCCCAAAGTTTCGAGGTTTCCACCAGCTCAGCAGACATGATCCACTTCGGTTGTTTCTTAAATAAGCCAGACGCAGGGAAGATATGGAAGCGCGCATTACGTGCACCTTGATACTCATTCTTCTCTTGGTCTTTCATACCGATGTGCGAAAGCAGACCTGATAGCAGTGACATGTGAATGCCATCATAGCTGCCCGGTTCTGTATTCAACTTAGTATCCAGTTCACGCATTGCTTGGTGAATTTGGAAGTACACATCTTGCCATTCACGGATACGTAAATAGTTGAGGTAATCTTGCTTACACTGTTTGCGGAACTGGTTACTCGACAGCGCTTTTTGCTGCTGCTTGATGTAATCCCACAAGTTCACAAACGTGATGAAGTCAGACTCTTTATCGAAGAAGCGCTTGTGCTTGTCATCAGACGATTGTTGCTTATCTGATGGACGCTCACGCGGATCTTGAATCGACAACGCAGACGCGATCACCATCACTTCGTGTAGGCATCGGTTACGTGGTGCTTCGATAACCATACGCGCTAAACGTGGATCGATAGGCAGCTTCGCCAGCTTACGACCAATTGCGGTTAGCTTCTTCTTGTCGTCGCCGTGGTTCTTGTTTTTGTTTGCAGCTGGTTCAGCTGTTGCGATCGCACCCAACTCTTCAAGCAGTCTTACACCATCTTGAATGTTGCGCTTATCGGGCGCTTCAACAAATGGGAACGCTTGAATGTCGCCGAGGCCTAGCGCTGTCATCTGAAGGATAACCGATGCTAGGTTAGTACGAAGGATCTCTGGGTCAGTAAACTCTGGGCGTGATTCGAAATCTTCCTCCGAATACAAGCGAATACAGATACCTTCCGCAACACGACCACAACGACCTTTACGCTGATTTGCACTCGCTTGAGACACGGGCTCAATCGGTAGACGCTGTACTTTGGTGCGGTAGCTGTAACGGCTAATACGCGCCGTACCCGGGTCGATAACATACTTGATGCCCGGAACGGTTAACGAGGTTTCTGCCACGTTGGTTGCCAGAACGATGCGTCGTCCCGTGTGAGACTGGAAGATTCGGTTCTGTTCACCCGCCGATAGACGCGCGTAAAGCGGAACAATTTCAGTATCGCGAAGGTTACGTTTACTTAATGCATCTGCGGTATCACGAATTTCTCGCTCACCGTTCATGAAGATCAATATATCGCCAAGGCCTTCATCACACAGCTCATCAACCGCTTCAAAGATGCCTTCGATTTGGTCGCGGTCTGAATCACTTTCATCACCACCTAATGGGCGGTAACGCGTATCAACTGGGTAAGTACGGCCAGACACTTCAATGATTGGTGCATTGTTAAAGTGCTTAGAGAAACGCTCTGGATCGATGGTTGCCGACGTGATGATCACTTTCAGATCAGGACGCTTTGGCAGCAACTCTTTCAGGTAACCCATGATGAAATCGATGTTCAGGCTACGTTCGTGCGCTTCATCGATGATGATGGTGTCGTACTGATTTAAGAATCGGTCGTGTTGAATTTCCGCCAGTAGAATACCATCGGTCATCAATTTGATTTGGGTGTTGTCAGAAATCTGATCGTTAAATCGAACCTTATAACCAACGAACTCACCAAGCTGTGTTTCCATCTCTTCAGCAATACGGTTCGCAACCGAACGCGCCGCAAGACGACGAGGCTGAGTGTGACCAATTAAGCCAAAGCGGCCGCGGCCAAGCTCAGAACAGATTTTTGGTAACTGAGTGGTTTTACCCGAACCCGTTTCACCCGCCACGATAACCACTTGGTTTTCGGCGATGGCTTTCGCGATGTCTTCGCGTTTTTGGCTAACCGGTAGAATTTCTGGGTATTCAATCGTTGGTTTTTGTGCCGCACGCTGAGTTGCCGTCATCATCGACTTAGCAATGTCTAACGCAATCTCATCAAAGACAGCGTGCTTAGCTTGTTCGTTCTTAATTTTGCTCGCACCAGCAATTCGCTTACTCAAACGGAAGCGATCGCGCATCATACATTCGTTGAGCGCTTTACGAAGAGAGGCTGGGCTATTCTGAGATGATTTGTTGTTTGTCGCTGATTGTTCAGCTTTTTTGGTATTTGATTGTTCAGCAGATTTCTTCGATGCAGCTTGGTTTGGTTTCGCTTTGCTCTGTGAAGAACTTGGCTGTGCTGCATTCTTGTTGTTATCTGCTTTTTCCGGAGACGAAGTCAAAGCGTGTCCTATTCTTGTACTTATTAAACTCGCGCGATTATATCACAAGTCTCAAACAAAAAAGCCTGACAGCAAAGGGAAAACCTTTTGCTATCAGGCTGATTAATCTCACTAACACTCGCAGGATCTATGAAAGCGAGGTCAAATGTAAGTCGTACTTAGTAAACTCTGGTTTAAAGCTAACGTTAAAAACTGCGCTTAAAACTCATATTGGAAGTAGACCGTGTTGTAGTTACTGCCGCCTTTGATACGACCATACTGAGAGGATTTTTCAAAGATTGCAGAACGGTGATGCAATGAATAACCGAACCATAAGTTGTTCAAGTCATTCTTGCCAATCAAGTCGCCAACGTTGACATCGAATGAGAAGTCTAAGTAGTTCAACAGATGGCTGGCTGTGTAGCCTTTACGGTCCATCTCAGAGCCTTCGATGTAGGTAATCGAATCGATGTAAGACATACCTTCTGCCACACCAAAACGCCACTGAGTTGGCCAATCAAAGGTGTAGTACGCCTTGATTGCGATAATGTATTCGGTGCTGCTTGATTGAACGTCTGAACTCCAGTGGTGCGCAATACCTGGGGTCAAATAGATATCTAATGGCAAGCCGAAGATCTCATCGGTTAACGGGTGTCCATAGAAGAACGAAGTCAACTGGTTGTTGTATTCGTCTTTCTCTCGATTGAACTTCATGATATCGCCAATATTGGATGGCGTAGCCCAGCCGTGGGCGACACGTAAATACGGCGCATTGCTCAGCTTCGGTTTTGGTGCTTTCTCTTTGTCGTTAAAGAAACCAAAGCCAAGGTACAATTCACCTTGATAACGGTCTTCGACTATCGACGAATCGTAGGCATTATCGTCTAATCGAGTCACACTGGTTGAACCCAATAAGTACAAATTTGAAACCACATGGTAACGCGTTTCAATACCAACATTTAAGTCAACACCGGCACCAATGGTTTCATTAGACGCGGAGTAATACTCACTGTTGAAATCAGCACTTTTATAACGAAGTGTCGCGCTCGGGTAAAACTCCCAATCTCCAGTTTCATACTTGGCTTTCGCACGTAAGTTACCGTGGAAGTTGTACTCACTGTCGCTCATTAATTCCGTCTCGACAGACCAAGAATCATCAAGTTGGTAGGTCAGTTGAGCACCAAAATCCGCCGTATCGCCTTCAATCTCGTTCTGCTCAGATGCTGGAATATCAATAAAGCGCATGCGAGAGATAGCATTAAAAGACCACTTCTCATCGTCAGTTTGATAGAGGTATGCCCCCATCTCAGTACCGTCAATAAACACATAATCGTTCTTGAAAAACAGCATCGGTACGAATGAGCTAACCGATTGGTCGCCACCAGACGTGTCATAAGGGATGCTTGCTGTACGGAACATTGCAGCGATGCCCCACTCTTGCTCTTCAGCGGCCCACGCATTAGTACTTACGAAAATGCCACTTAGGAAAGCGCTACCTAGTAAAACCAATCCAGATGAAGGAAGAGTCGGTAAATAATTGAGCTTCATTCTTGTGTAATTACTCTTTGAAAAAAATATTGTGTTACTGAATAGACATTTATTAACCATGACGGCTAACTATTTTTAGGTTTGCTTGGCATTGACCGTTACAATGTAGAATATTCTCGGTTAAATGAAAGTATTGTGAAAGTCTCCGAATTACAAAACATTATAGATCACTTACCCAAAGATTCCGATCCAGATATTGTTATGGGTGAGGCGTGGTTGCCCGAGCGTTTGGTGGATACCAACCTAGACGGTGACATGCTATTTCTTGAATTCGATAATGCCCCCGAAGAAAACCAAGGGGACGACGAAGGCCGTGGCTTTGTTGAGCACGAGATTGCTATGATTCGCGAAAAGCTCGAACTGTTGTTAGACGAGCCTTCTGATACCAAGACCAAAGCCGATGCTCTATTGGCAATATTTCTAATGGGTCATGAACTTTCTAGCTCGGAAGTTATCGAAATACTTGAATCAACAGAGCTTGAATCAACAGAATCTGACTCAGTAGAACTTGAAGCATCAAAGCTTGAAACCACAAAGCCAGACACGAACAAGCTCGAAACAAAAGAACTCCACGACGACTAACCACCAACGATTTTAGGTACCGTATTGAAACCCTCTACGACATCATCTCTTCCCCTGTTACTCGCCGGACCCATTTTAAGAAAAACAACCGCGACTGAAGTGGTACTTTGGTTAGCCACCAGCTCGCCTCTTACAGGCAGAGCCGAGCTTCATACTCAAAAAATAGACGATTCTGAAGCAGCACAAGATCAGCCGTTTTATACCTCATCGCTTGAAGAAAATGATTCGATTCAAATCGGTACACATGCGTGGGTAACGCTGATCCGCTTGCAAGGCGAGTTTCCAACCAATACGCCACTTGAATATGATCTTCACACAGAGTCAGGTTCACTAAAAGAGCTCGCCCCTCACCTTGTTTACAACGGTAAATCTCGCGTTGAGTTTAAGATCTCGACCTCGGCTGATTACATCCTTCATGGCTCTTGCCGTAATCCGCATCATCCAAGCAAAGACAGTCTAGTCGCAGCCGATAACAAGATTGCCGAGCAAACCGTTGCAGAAAGACCCGATATGCTGATGATGAGCGGCGATCAGATCTACGCCGACCATGTAGCAGGCCCAACACTTGATTCTATTCAGCAAGTGATTCAACTGCTTGGCCTTGTTGGTGAGAGCCTACCGACCGACTCGCAAATTAAGCAAATCAACAACAGTGACGCTCTGTATAACAGTGAATACCACTTATACCAGCGTCATCACTATTTACCGCATCACACCGCTTCAGAATCCATGCTCGATAAGTTCTTCCCGAACCGTGGCGTGCCGATTTTTAGCTCTACCGATTGTGAAAACCACTTGGTCACGCTGTCTGAGTTTATCGCGATGTACCTATTGGTTTGGTCTCCAACACTGTGGCAATGCGTCAATCGAGAGCGTTTAATTGAGAGTAACTTCACTCAAGGTGGACGCCAATTAACACCGACTGAGCAGCAACAATGGCGTGATGAAAGTGTCATCATCGATGATTTCATTGCTGGTTTACCGCAAGTGCAACGTCTGTTCGCGCATATTCCAACGTACATGATCTTCGACGATCACGATGTGACGGATGATTGGAACCTTACCGTGGGTTGGGAGCATGCCGTCGACCAAAATCAGTTCGCGACCCAAGTCATTGGTAACGGCCTTGCGGCTTACTGGATGTGTCAGGGTTGGGGTAACAAACCGGAGAGCTTCGACGAAACGTTTATCGAGCAAGTAAAGCAGCTTTTTGTTCATAAAAATCATAATGAAACTGTCGATGCCAATACTACTCACTCTGTTAGCAATATCGAGCCAGACAAGCATCAAGCCTTTATTGAGGTGCTGGGTCGTTTTGAAGAGTGGCATTACACAATAGATACCTCACCCAAAGTCATTGTGTTGGATACTCGAACGCGTCGTTGGCGTTCAGAATCACGCATGAATAAGCCTTCAGGTTTAATGGACTGGGAAGCCTTGATTGAGTTTCAACATCAGTTAATGAATCAAGATAAAGTGGTGATCGTTTCTGCTGCGCCGATGTTTGGCGTGAAGTTTATTGAAACACTGCAAAAAATGGCGACCACAATCGGCAAGCCATTAGTGATTGACGCTGAAAACTGGATGGCACATCCGGGCAGTGCGAATACGCTGATTAGTATCTTTACACATACCAAAACACCAACCAACTTTGTGGTACTTTCTGGTGACGTTCACTACTCATTCGCTTATGACATCAAGCTTAGATATCGCCGCAACAGCCCGAACATCTATCAAATCACCTGTAGTGGCATTAAAAATCAGTTCCCTGCTCCGCTGCTTAAATTCTGCGATGTGTGGGACCGCCTGTTATACAGCCCTCGCTCAGTTTTGAACTATTTCACGAAGCGTAAGCGCTTAAAAATCGAGAAGCGAAGCCCTGATAACCAGACCTTCTATCGCCTTTCAAACCGCAGTGCGATTGGGGAGTTGAGGCTAGACACTGATGGGAAACCGCAATCGATCACGACACTCAGTGGCGACGGAAAAATTACACGCTTCCCTGAACCTGACTAAGAAAGTGCGCCTTATCGTTCACCTATCCGTAGTGTCAGTTTTTAGTAAAGACGCTTGCGATCACACTCTGTAGACCCAATAGTTATAATTATAGTTAATAACTATCAGCGTTACGGAACCCGATACAAATTTTAACTGGAGCTCGTTATGTTCAATTCTCTCACATCAATGTTTAAACAATTGATTGAAGGCCAGGATCTAAGCAAAAACCAAGGCACATCACCTAATGTCGCCATTGCGAGTTTATTGTGTGAAGTCGCGGGAGCCGACCATCAGATCAATGAATCAGAAAGAGTTGCTAAGCTACAGCTTCTGCAACGTTTGCTGGATTTAGATGAAGAGCAAGCAAAGGTGCTGCTAGAGCAAGCAGAACCGAAAGTAGAGCAATCAGTCTCGCTGTATGACTTTACATCGCAACTCAGAGACCTGTCTCAGCCAGTGCGAATCGACTTAATCAAAGCGATGTGGGAAGTGGCGCATGCCGACGGAGAAATTGACCCTATCGAAGACTCTGTGATCCGTAAAACAGCGGAACTGCTCTACGTTGACCACAGTGACTTTATCAAGACTAAGCTGAACGTACTCGGTAAAAGCTAACCAAAGGCTCTCTACTAGCATTAAGCCTCTGTATTAGCGTAAGCGGTCGCCATGCATGATGCCTTTAAGTTCTAATGGCGTGCCCTTCTTAGTGACATAAAGGCCGCGCTGATTCGATACCAACACACTGCGCTTACCTTGGGTTTGTTGAATGTATAAGTGCTTGATATTGAATGTCTGCTTATCTTGGGCCTGATCCTGGTCCAATTGATAAAGGTAGTAGTGATTCCCCCAGCGCAAGAATACACCAAACATCTGCTTAGTTTGAGCGACATTCCCATCCATGTCATAACCAATGTACTGCATTTTGACTCGACCATTTTCCAATCGGAGCGAGATTCTCTCCCACCCGACCATCGGGTATTCCGCAGAAAATCGATAGGTACTTTTGGTTGCGAGCCCAGAGATTAAGCCTACATTTAGAATTACAAACAGCGTCAATAAGATAGGCATCCAAAACTTACGATTCATACTTATTGCCCTCGCTCATTGTTATTGTCGACTTCGCAAGAGACAGTTTTAAACTGATGGCTTATCTCTTTCCAATGTCCATTTATCAAGGCGACGGCTTGGATATTCTGACACCCAACGCCAATGCGATGCAGATAGAGCGAATCAACACCGAGCTCTGACACGGCATCCAGCTCTTTTATAACGGCTTCATCAAAATTCAAACTGTCGTGATAAACATCCATACCTCGGTAGGCACTCTTATCTATAAAAAAAGCAAACTGATAAAACAGCATGAGAAGAAGCGCGCTGACTACAATTCCGGCAATACGAGATTGATGACGAGCGATAAAGTGCTTCGCCTTGAACTGACGTGATTGTGGATCCTGTTGCTTTGATTGCCCAGCTTGTTGGTTCATGCTTGAAGGCTTAAATGGTGGCGCTGATGTTAACTCATCGACGATGGTGGTTTTCTCTGAAACGATGTCAGCTTTCTCTGAAAACGCAGCTTCAACATGTATGTCAGTCGTAGGCGTTGGCATAGATAAATAACTACCGACCTGTTTCAAACCATTGAAGCTGTACCCTTCCTTTTGAACCGTTAAGATTTTGCAATCACACTCAAACGAATTTAATGCCGTGCGAATGTTCTTAACCGCGACATTAAGTGAACTGCCCGTCACAACCCTGCCCGGCCAGCAATGCTCAAGTAAAAAGTCTCGACCAACGGCTTTTGGGCTGTTCTTCACTAGATGCTCAAGGATCAGACCTTCTGAGGGGGATAAGGTGACCCGCTTACCAGATTCCGAATCAATGAGTGTGTTATTAATCAATTCGATGCCCGAAGCGTCTAAGGTGATTTTTTCATGGCTATTGGCGTTCATTTCGGCGAGGTGTTCATAAATAAAAAGGTCATCAAAAAGGTGTTTGTTTGGTCGAATTAATAGCAAACCATACATAGAAAAGAATAGTGATAAGTTTAGCCAATAATTAAGCCAAATATAAGCTCAGCAAGTAACAAGAATAAAATAACAATAAGGTGAGTGAGTCACTCTGACTCACTCACCTTAGTACAAAGCCTAGCCATTAGAACAACTAATGAGGTCTATAGAAAGAAAGCTATATCGATTGATTTTGATAATTCTTGTTTTCGATAGCTTTCATTTTCTTTAGTTCTTATTGTCTATAGATCTCATTTATTTATAGGTCTAGTTTAAAGCCCAGTTCACTGACCATGACTTCAGCAAAGCCTAGCTTTACTGCATTCAACTGACTGGCAACTTCGCGAGCTTGTTGTTCGTTTTTAGCCAATATTGCCATTGAGTAGATTGGTCTGATCATCGCTTTTTGGTTTGGCTTCTCTTGGGCTATTTCTTGATGCTTTAAGTAAGCAGAAGTAATCACGCCTTGAGCGCTCCAATCGACAACCATTTGTAAATCTTGACTGATAATCTCATCGACAATGAATTGATTCTCAGGCTCTGTCCAAGCGAGTTCGACTGCGTAGTTTTTAAAAGCGACTTCGGTGTTTAACCACTTATTACCGATGTCTCTGATTTCAGTCACCTCGACAAGCTCTTTAAATTGGAATGGTAAGTTACCAATCAACTCTCGAACGTGCTGTTCACTGTCCGCTTCAATCACAAACTTGATGATCGGAAACTTCTTATCTCCGACAAAGCTTTCTGATACGAACATGTCGTGGACCAAGCCTGCATCAACTAAGTTAGCAAAGGCTTTTTGCTGATGAGGCATTGCCTCAAATACCGCTTGAGCGTCATCGGTTTTCCAAGCCACTGACACGCCGTATGCCGCAGCATGGCTATAGCTAGAAAATAGAATCGCTGAAAATAGAAAGCTAAAAATAGCTAAAAAGGTTCCTCGAATTGTTTTCATTATGTGGTTTCCTAATTAGTCGCGAATAATTTCATACAAGTTAGGGTCAGCAGAAACCCCTTCGATTTTTAGAGGTGGTAGCTCTTTTCTCATCACTTGTATTGCATCATGGAATTGCTTCTTACTCTCCCATTCAGCAACATTGATAAAGCGGTATGTCGCGTCCGAGCTTAAAGAGCGATGCAATTTGGTAGAGATATATCCGGGTTGCTTCACCAATACATCTCGCGCATCTTCCCAATACGTTAATGTCGCGGCTTCATGGGCTGGCTCGACTGAAAAAGTGTTTATCAATACAACGGGTTGTGCCGAAACCAACGCACTTACGCTTAGTGCCCCCAGTGCCAATCCATACTTAATTATGTTCTTCATCCTAATCTCCTTGTTTGGGTGAGCTAACGCTATCATCTAGCTCTGCCCAATCAAGGCTGCAACCTGCGATTTAATATTAATTAAAAAGCTAAATTTCAAACCAATATTATTCACTCGTAAAATAAGCGATGTAGCCATTCACTATTGATAAACCACTCGCTGACATGAGTTTTCTTTTGAACGGAATTTTCCCTGAATTACAGGCACAAAAAAACCACCTAATAAGTAGGTGGCTTTGATTTGGATAACTCACAACAATCTGGCTGATTTCAGTTTTTAACCGAGCGCCGTTTAATGCAAACGACTACAGCATCGTCAGCGTTAGCTTAGCCAAGTTATAAGCATCGACATAACCCGAGTGCTGACGACCTTCCCACTCAATGTTTTTCGCTTCTTGAGCAGCTCGGTGACCAATGCGTTTGTCTTTCAATCGATTCTGAACTCGATAAAGCGTGGCGATATTCAAGAACTCGCTAAACGGAGGTTCGATGCCTTTTTCAATACACTCTTTGTGTAAAATGAGGTCGTCACGTCCCCACGCTGCATAGATTTTTTTTGGACCACCGAAGTTTTTAATCATCGACTTGATGACAGACTCTAATGGGCGACCCTGCTTTTCGATTTTACGAGGTGTAATGCCCGTTAATTCGGCACAGAATAGAGAGACTTCGTCTTTCTCTGGCTTAACGTAGTATTGCGCTCGCTTCACGATAGTGCCGGATGCCAGATCAATCTCAGCAAGACCAACTTCAATGATCTCCCCTGTTGTTCCCACACCGTCTTCGCTCCAACAGCACATTTCCAAATCGAAACACACCACTCGATTGTGATTCATACGTCGCCTAATTCTCTCGTCAAAAATTTCGTGAAATTGTACATGAGCCCAACACAGAACTCGACCCTAGTTGTATCAAGTGCTCATTTAGCCTGCAATTGTCACTCGATTTCGGCCATTCGACTTACTTTGATAGAGCATACTGTCTGTTTTTTGCAGAATCTCTTCCGTGTTTTCGTTGGCACGAATGGCAGCACCAATACTCAAAGTGCAACTGAGCTGCCGACCTTTATGCTCACAATGAGAGTGACTCACTGTACTTAAAATGCATTGTAAATATCGGTCTAGCGCTTCATGGTTTGTAATGCTAGAAATGATACAGAACTCGTCTCCGCCTATACGAAATAGGTTATCCCCCTCTTTCAGACTCACTGCAATCAACTTGATGACATGAATGAGTAACGCATCCCCTGCTGGGTGACCGAATTCGTCGTTAATGCCTTTGAACATATCAACATCAAATCCGATAAGACTAAAGGGTTCATTTCGCTGTATCGCTTTATCTAACATCTTATTGAAAGCACGTCGGTTATAAACTTCCGTAAGACTGTCATGGTTGGCTAAAAAGCGAAGTTCTTCTGTTCTTTTATCAAGCATTTGATACAAACGTTCTTTCTCTCGGATTTGCATGTTAACGATGTACGCCAACAACAAAGAGATGGTTGTCCCCACTAAGACAATTCCAGTTAATACCAAATAGCCATAAAAAGAGATGCATGAATCTATTTTGTAATCAACCTTCCAATCACGGTTAGTCAATTCAATCGTCTTTGTTATGTGGTGGCCAGAAACGGCTTCATAACCCTCGGTTTCAAACAAAATTGGAGAGTCTTCTGCTTCGAAGCCCGTATCGGTAACACGGATATAGACATCCATGTCGCCCACTGCCGAAGCCAGTAGATTTTCAAAGTAATAAGTCGTGCGAACCACACCAATCACAACACCGAGCAGGTTGTCGCTTTCACCCTCAAATACAGGGTGATAAACCAGCATACCTGTCTTTGGTGTGTCTTGATCTAAGCCGTCTTGAAGCAAGCGAACTTTGTCTGAAATATTCGCTTTACGCGTCTGTCTGATGTTATCTAAAACCAGCTTGAAGCGCTCACGAGAAGAGTAAAAACCAAGAACGTTGTCGTTTGCTTGTGTATTGGGATACAGGTCACTAGCAATGAACGCCGGCTCGCCATCTAAGATGTAACCAAAGGTTTTTGCTTCATGTTTTGGAATCGTGAACAGTTCGTAAGACGGGTATTTTTCTTTCATCTTAGCGGTATGCTCGGCAATCTCGTCTGCCGGCACTTTTTGCATCCACTGCAAACCAATCAGGCTCTTTGATTCGTTAATGGTTTGCTGAGCAAAACGATCAAACTTATCCCAGTTTTCAGGATCATTTGCGTAGAAAAAATTAGCACCGGAGCCAATGTAAGCCACGTCATTAGCGATAAACGCTTCCAAACTTAGTGTCTGGTGAGTAGCAAAGCTATCCAAGTTCATATTTAGCGCGCGGTTTTGGTTTAACGCGACTAACATAAAACACAACACAGTAATCAAAAAACTGACCAAAAATACGACCAATGGGAGAGTTCGTCTCTTCAACCCTGTTAGTGGGTCAGTAGTGTGCGGCATGTGGCTTCCAAATAGGCTCTAATGAGTTAAAAGTATATAACGGAAGGGAATGATGCTCCATTTAAGTTTGGTTTTAAAAATGACATAAAATGGGCATTGTTTACCTCGCCCTTACATCGACGACCAATATTCGAACGAATCTCGACTAAATTTCAAGCTAACACACCAAAAACCCACGTGATTAAAAACATTAAATACCACTCTTAAGCCTTGAATATGCTAGTATCCATCCATATTTATAGCTTGAAAGTGACCGTTTCGGCTTAATGCCAATGAGTTTCTTTCCAACCTGTATATTCCTTTGAACCGACGAATATACCGTTAAATCAATTTTAAAGAGAAATCACTATGATCGTTGATTTGAACCTAATCCCACAAACGTTTGATATGCTTCACGCAGGCCTAACTGCATCAAGCGTTTTACTACTGCTAATTGCCGTTTCTCGTAAAACCAAAGTGGTTGAGAAAGTCGTAGAAAAACCAGTAGAAAAGATCGTTGAAGTTGAAAAGCCAGTTGAGAAAATTGTCGAAGTAGAAAAAGTTGTTGAAGTAGAGAAAGTCATCGAAAAAGTAGTAGAAGTTGAATCTAAGCTGGCAACAGCACCGACTGACTCAGCAATGCAGCTACTGTCTATCATGCAGCAAGAAGCACGTTTGATTGACTTCTTAAAAGAAGACCTGACGTCATTCTCTGATGAAGAAGTTGGCGCAGCAGCTCGTGTTATTCACACGGGCGGTCAAAAAGTATTAGCCGATTACGTAACGCTGTCACACATCCGCACTGAAGATGAAGAAACACGTATCACTATCGCTGAAGGTTTCAACCCTCAAGAAATTCGCCTAACTGGCAACGTAACGGGCAGTGCACCATTCAACGGCACACTGGTTCACAAAGGTTGGAAAGCAACTGACATGAACCTGCCTAAGCTTGCTGAAAACTACGATGCATCTGTAATTGCACCGGCAGAGGTGGAGCTATAATGGAACATCAAAGTCATTCAGCTCAAGAGCTATCTTCTCAAGACCGAGAGCATTCACAAGAGCAACAAGCACCTAAGTTCAGTGTTGGTATCGATTTAGGTACTACACACTGCGTTTTGTCTTACATCGACACAAGCAATGAAGACGCTCGCGTAGAGGTGATGCAAATCCCTCAACTGACGGCGCCAGGTACAGTAGAAACTCGCAGCCAACTTGGCTCGTTCCTATACCAACCACACGAACATGAAATGAATGCGGGCTCTCGCGTTCTTCCTTGGTCTTCAGAGCCAAAAGCGCTAGTGGGTGCAATTGCTCGTAACCTTGGTTCTAAAACCCCTATCCGTTTGGTAGCAAGTGCAAAATCTTGGTTGTGCCACGGTGGTGTTAACCGTCGCGATGCTTTCCTTCCTGCAGGCAGCCCTGAAGAAGTGGAAAAAGTATCTCCGCTTAAGACAACTGAACTGTACCTTGAGCACCTTAAAGACGCTTGGAACCACGCTAACCCAGAACACAAGCTGGCAGACCAAGATGTAACGATCACAGTTCCTGCTTCGTTTGATCCTGCGGCTCGTGACCTAACAGCAGAAGCTGCACGTAATGTTGGTTTCACTCACCTAACGCTTCTTGAAGAGCCACAAGCGGCTCTTTACAGCTGGATTGATAACAGCAACGACACATGGCGTGATGAAGTAAACGTTGGTGACATCGTTCTTGTTGTCGATATCGGTGGTGGTACAACCGACCTTTCGTTAGTTGAAGTAACACAAGATGACGGTAACCTAAGCCTGAACCGTATCGCAGTAGGTGAACACATCCTACTTGGCGGCGACAACATGGACTTAGCTCTTGCTTACCGCTTGAAGATGAAACTGGCGCAAGAAGGCAAAGAGCTGGCTCCTTGGCAGGTTCAAGCAATGACTCACGCATGTCGTGATGCGAAAGAAGCACTGCTTAACGATGCTGAACTGCAATCTGTGCCTATCGTTGTTCCAAGCCGTGGTTCTAAACTACTTGGCGCAACACTGAAAACAGAACTGACTCAGCAAGAAGTACAACAAACATTGGTTGATGGCTTCTTCCCGAAAGTGGCCGTGACTGAGCACCCAGTACAAAAAACGCGTGGTGCACTGACTCAAATGGGTCTGCCTTACGCTCAAGACGCAGGTATTACTCGTCACATTGCCGCATTCCTTTCTAAGCAAGCGAACGCGCTTTCTGGAAATAGCGAAGCGGCTCAGCAAGATTTCAACCCGTTTGCAAACATGCCTGGTATGCCAGGGTCAGAAGCGCCAGCGGCTGACTTCATCAAACCAACAGCAATCCTGTTCAATGGTGGTGTTCTAAAATCGAACCTACTTGCTGATCGTCTTTCAGATACGATCAATGAATGGCTAATTAATGCTGACGAAGAGTTCGCAAAACAGCTTTCAGGTTTAGATTTAGACCTAGCGGTTGCAAGTGGCGCTTCTTACTACGGCGCAGTTCGTCGTGGGCAAGGCGTTCGTATCCGTGGTGGTATCGCATCTTCTTACTACGTTGGAATTGAAAGCGCGATGCCAGCTATCCCAGGTATGGCTCCTCCAATGGAAGCACTGTGTGTTGCACCATTTGGTATGGAAGAAGGCTCAAGCGTTCAAGTTCCTAGCCAAGAGTTCGGTCTAGTGATTGGTCAGCCAGTTCACTTCCAATTCTTCGGTTCAACCACTCGTCGTGAAGATGAAGCGGGTACGCACCTTGATCACTGGGCTCCAGAAGATCTGGATGAGCTTCCTGAAATCCAAGTAACACTGCCTGTATCTGAAGGCCGTCGCGAAGGTGAAGTCGTTCCAGTAACTTTGGCTTCTCGCGTTACTGAGCTAGGTACCTTATACCTAGAAGCGATTGCTACTGACAACGGTCAGAAATGGCACGTTGAGTTCGACGTTCGTGAAGACTCGAATAACGACTCAAACGAACAAGCATAATGAATCAACGGCACCTTAGCGGGTGCCGTTTCTTTATCAATACGGTTCTCAACCTAGTCCTGCCTGTTTCTCAGGAATGGCGTTTACGAATAACAACAATAAGACCAAAGCTATCAAAAAAACTGGTCATCACTCTGGAAGAATAAGGTTTTGTATGGCAACTCCTCGTTTTTTAGTCGGCATTGACTTAGGCACAACCAATACGGTTGTCGCTTACTGTGAAATCAACGACGACCTACAACATGCTCCCGTTTCTCTTTTCGATATTGACCAACTCATCGGCCCCGGTGAAGTGGTTCGCAAGCCCCTACTCCCATCATTTCGTTACCACCCAGCACAAGGTCAAATCTCCCCTTCTGACCTGACAATGCCATGGGAACCAAGCCCCGTTGAAGGCGATATTAAGAACGTTATCGTCGGTGAATGGGCACGTGAATTAGGCGCTAAGGTTGAAGGCCGCCAAGTATCGAGTGCTAAGAGTTGGCTATCACACCAAGCGGTTGATCGTAACTCCGACATTCTGCCTTGGGCTGGCGCAGCTGATATCGATAAAGTCTCGCCAGTTGTGGCGAGTGCAAGCTACCTCAACCACATTCGCCAAGCATGGAACTACCGTAACCCGAGCAACAAGCTAGAAGACCAAGATGTTGTGGTTACCGTTCCTGCTTCCTTCGATGAGACCGCACGTAAGCTAACACTCGAAGCCGCAGAACTGGCGGGCTTAGGTAATATTCTATTACTCGAAGAGCCGCAAGCCGTTTGTTATGACTGGTATGCCCGTCACCAACAAACCGCAGCAGATGAACTTCAACAAATCCCACTGATTCTAGTGTGTGATGTTGGCGGTGGTACCACCGATTTAAGCTTAATTGAAGCCAAATTCGATGCGAACAGCGACGGTAATAACGAGCTCGCACTCGACCGTATCGGCGTTGGTGAACACTTGATGCTTGGTGGTGATAACCTCGATTTAGCACTTGCTCACCTCGCTGAGCAACGCTTCAATCAAAACAAAAAGCTGAATGCCTCTAGCCTAACCAAACTAATTCAACAAACTCGCGCCGCAAAAGAGAGCCTACTTTCTGCCAATGCACCCGATGATGTGAAGATCACAATGCTAGGCAGCGGTTCTAAACTGCTTGGCGGTACTAAGAGTATTGGCTTAACCAAACAAGAAGTTCATCAAATCGCATTGGAAGGTTTCTTCCCGCTTTCTGAGTTTGCTGAAACACCCGACAAACGCCGCAGTGCTGTGGTTGAGTTTGGTCTGCCTTACGTGGCTGATCCTGCGGTGAGTAAGCACGTCGCAGAATTCCTAACAACACACCAACAAGTATCTAAAGCCGCATTAGAAAACTCAGACTCTATTGAGTTCGATGACACCAAACCTGCAATTCCAGTTGGCGTGCTGCTCAATGGTGGTGTGTTTAACAGTGAATTGGTCACTGAACGAATCACACAGCTACTTGGCAACTGGAACGGTTCTCCGATCACAGTGCTTGATAACCCTCATCCAGATTGGTCTGTTGCCCTTGGCGCGGTTGCCTTTGGTAAAGCCCGCCGTGGTGCACAACTGAAAATCGGTGGTGGTGCAGCTCGTTCTTACTTCTTGCATCTACAAGAGAAGAACAAGATGGGTAAAGCGCTTTGTCTGCTTGCCAAAGGTACTGAGGAAGGACAAGAGATACGCTTAAACAGCCGTCGTTTCTCGCTGACTTTAGGTGAGCCAGTACGATTTAATCTACTGACTTCAACACACGATCAAATTGCTCACGACACCGCCATTCAAAACGGTGTGATGGTCAATGTGGATGCCGACTTGTTCTCCCCTCTCCCACCGTATATTTCTACGTTGGAAGGCTCAGGTACTGCAGAACTTCAAGCCAACCAAAAAGAGCGTGTTGAAGTCCTGCTCGCTTGTCAGTTAACCGAAGTCGGCACACTGAAAATGGAGTGTGTGAGCACAGAAGATGACTCTAAGCGTTGGTTGCTTGAGTTTGAAGTAAGAAATAAGCAAGGCGATGAATCTGATACCTCCGCGCTTCACCCAAGATTGGAAGAGTGTAAGGAATTGATTTCTCGCCTGTACAGCGGCAACAAGAAAAGTGCTGAATCGAAAGAGATCAAAACGCTATCGAAAGATCTTGAGAAGCGACTAGGTAAACGCGATGAATGGGACTTCACGACCCTTCGTAACCTATTTGATACCTTCTCATTAGGTCGTAAGCGTCGTCGCCGCTCAGAAGCACACGAGAAGAACTGGTTACGTTTGGCGGGATACTCGCTACGTCCTGGCTTTGGCGATCCGACTGACTCATGGCGTATCAAGCAAATTTGGGGCCTTTACCAACAGAACATTCAGTTCAAGAACCACCAAGGCTGGACAGACTGGTGGGTATTCTGGCGTCGTGTGGCCGGTGGACTAAACCAAGAGCAGCAAGAGAGTATCTTGGCGGACATCGCTAAATACCTTCACCCAGGTGCAATGAAGAACTCTAAGACAGCCAAAGATGCGCAAGACAATGGTTATGAAGCCATGGTTCGTTTAGCGGCGTCACTTGAGCAACTTGAGGTTGAAGACAAAGTGCTGCTGGCAAGTTGGTTCTTAAGCAAGGCGATTAACCATAATCAGTTTGAGCAAGCGCACTGGTGGGCGCTAGGTCGATTGGCTTCAAGAACACCTTTGTATGGTAGCCAACACAGCGTGATTCCTAGAGAACAAGCTGAACAATGGTTACCCAAACTGCTTGAGCAGAACTGGCATAAAGAGCAGATGATCGCCTTTGCAGCGGTGATGATTTGTCGTAAAACCGGTGACCGTCAGTTTGATATCTCTGACGACTATCGCAATCAAGTGATTGAGAAGCTTAAGCAAAGCAAGGTACCTGATTCATGGTTAACACTAGTGAGTGAAGTGACTGAACTTTCTGAGAGCGAATCTAAGCGTGTGTTTGGTGATGCGTTACCAAGCGGGTTAAGCCTGATTAATAACTAGTTTTAGGGCTCATTAGATTGGATCGCTAACTAGTAAAGAAAAAGCCACTTTCGATTCGTTGAAAGTGGCTTTTTTATTGGTGGCTTAAGGCTGGTATGTTTCGGGTTTAGTCGACTTATAGCTTTTTGGTTAAGAGCCTTAGCCGTGTTGCAGTTCATCATTATTAATGTTTTGTTCCAGTTGGGTTGATAGGAAAATCCGTATTTTCATAAATGTCAGATAGTTTTTTCGGTTTCTTCTCTTTTGCTCCTTTGTTTGATTGATTATGAGTTTCGCTTAAAAGCCATTCCTCATGCATTTTTGCTGAATCCAAAAACTCTGGATCCTCCATTGCTTCCTTGCGAAGTTTATTTACACGTTCGAGAGTATCCCAAATCATAATACTTCACCTCCACTAAGGCAGTAATATAAAGATAGCCCAACCCCACAAAACTTCAACTAACCCAATGAGATAGCGATCTCAATTTCGTAATTCACTCGCTTTAAATGAGTGGATATGGTCACCTTTAGTTGGGCTCAAATAGTGAGTATTTCCCCATGATCTTCGAAGATCATTAGGCACAAAAAAAGCGAGATCAATGCTCGCTTTTTGTTTGTCTGTCTGTTGTTCGAATCACCAACAGCTGCTCGATTAAATCACACCGAGGTTAAGCACGGTTACCGATTTTCACCTTGCCATTGGTAGCAAACCAAAGGGCTTCTGAACGACGGCGACCGATTAGAATCGGGCCATCATCGTAGAACAAGAAGTTCTTCCAATGCTTCTTGAAAATCGCCCATTTGGTTTCAAGAACATTGTACTTTTCGTAACAAAAATAAACAGTTACGTCATCTTGCCAATCAATAAAGTTAAGAATCTCTTCTGGCATTTCTGGCTCATCCGCTTCCCAATGCGCCATCCAGCTGATCTCTTCATTCCAGTTCGATGCTTTGCTTGGCCAGTCTTGCGAGCTCAGTCGTTCTGCGTCTGGACTTTGAGGGCTCACGTTCTCTTTCCAGAACTGAGATGCTCTCGCCTGTGTCATTGGCTTAATCTTTTCCAAGTCCTCTGCCGGCAGCGGCATTGACTGGTGTGTGAAAATCCATTTTCTTTGGTATTCGTCCAAAGTTGTGTATGACATCAAAATTCCTCAAATATCTTCTCAGGCTGATGGATTTACCATGCCTATCTGTTCTTTTTGATGCAGTGACGGTTTCATTTTATCTATGTCGTCACTGCCTCTAAATCTGTATTTACGCTTAATTGGTACTTACGCCTAATGACTATTGATCTCTATACAGCGCGTCTATCTTCCCAGTTTGGGTTAACTAATGCCGTCAGTATATGGTCTTCCCATTTACCGTTAATCTGTAGGTAGTCTTTAGCAAAACCTTCTCGGACAAAACCAAGATGTTCTAATACACCAGCACTGCGTTCGTTGTGAGGCATGTAGCCCGCCATTAAGCGGTGCATGTTCTGCACATCAAACATGTAGTCTTTAGCCATGCTCAAGCCTCTGCGCATGTAACCGTGGCCCTGTGCACTTTGCGCCAATGAGTAACCGACATTACAAGCGTAGAACGGGAAACGCGACAAATTACTGAACGATATGGTGCCTAACATTTCATTAGAGTCAGCGTTAATCAGTAAACAGTAATAGCCTAGCCCCATTTTATGAAGCTCGTTTAACTTGATCAGTCGCTGCGCCCAACTCGCTCTATCAAAGAACGCGTCTTCGCGAATCGGTTCCCAAGGTTTCAGGTACTCTCTGTTAACCTGAAAGTACTCGCTGATCATGCCAGCGTCATCAATTTCAGCCGTGCGTAGAATCAGATTACCATCATGCTTATAAATGCGCTCTGGTGTACTCAAATCTTCCATAATCTTGTTCTTATTCGATCAGTTCTTTCTGATACCGTAATCACGAAGCTTATTCGCAATTGAGGTATGAGATACATTCAAACGTTTTGCTAGCTTCCGGCTTGATGGGAAAGACTGATAAAGCTTCTCTAGAATCTGAGATTCATAGTCTTTCATGATTTCATCGAGCGAGCCGTCTAGGCTTAAGTTCGCCATTCCTGCCGTCATTGTTTCAAGCTGTGGCAAATGGAATTGCTCAACCGTTAGTGTGTCTGAATCTAGCTCTGTTAGTGCGCGTAGAACCATGTTGTCTAACTGACGAATATTGCCCGGCCATTGGTAATTACCAAGCTGGTCGACTAATTCTTGAGTCAGTTTTGGTTTTAACATACCTAATTGCTGCGCGTACTTTGCAACGAACAGTTCCAACAGCGGCGCTACGTCGTTTGAGCGTTCACGCAATGCAGGGATAGACAGAGTCAGTACATTCAAGCGGTAGAACAAGTCTTCACGGAACGAACCCGAGTCGGCTAATTCAGAAAGACGGTGGCGCGTTGATGCAATAATACGAACATCAGCGTGCATCTCTTCTTCTTCACCAACACGACGGAATGAACCATCTTGTAGGAAACGCAGCAGTTTGATTTGTAGATGCGGGCTCATCTCGCCAATTTCATCTAAAAATACCGTACCACCATTCGCTTGTTCGAAAATACCTTTATGACCTTGCTCATGGTTGAATGAACCCGGCGCATGACCAAACAATTCCGTTTCCGCTACGTCATCAGGCATCGATGCACAGCTTAGAATCAAGAATGGGAAAGACGATCGATTTGAACGGTTATGACACGCTTTCGCCAACATCTCTTTACCCGTACCCGTATCGCCTTCAATTAATAGAGGCTGATCCAGCATAGCCAATTTCTTAGCTTGGCTGATCAAGGCTTTATGGCGATTAGAGACACCAACAAAGTGTTCGAAACCTAGGTTGTTCTGTTCTGGGATTGAATCTGGCGAGTTCATCTCTTGATTACAAGAGCGAATCGTCATTACTGCGCTTGCCAGTACCGCTTCGTTGACATCACCACCAAGGTAAATCGGCAGGATCTCAATAGAGAAATCTAAACCATCCAACACGACAACTTCACGATGACGCGTTACATCGCCTTCGATCCAGCGAGCAAAGTTAAAGCTAGGAACAAACGTCGCTAGCGGTTCACCGATGACTTCATCTTCTTGTTTGTTGAAGAGGTTCAATGCAGCGTGGTTAGCCATATCGACTGAGCCTTTAAGGTCAATCGCAATCACAGGATCAGGTAGGTTTGCCAGCAGAGCAATCAGCTCTGTGTTATGCCTTTCGCTTGGCATAAATTGGATTTTACGTACATCCTTCACACCTGAAATTCGGCGAATTTCAGCCATAAGTTCACTAAAAGCATCAAAATCGATATCAGGGCAGTTTAGGTAAATAATGCCTTTAACATCAATTTCGATTCCTCTTAAATCAATGCTTTTTGAGGCCAAGATATCGAGCAACTCACGCGTTAAGCCGAGTCTGTCTTCACACAATACTTCAAGACGCACAAATAGTCCTATTATAGGTGTCAGGATAAGTTGACAGTAGTGTGGATTAAGCTCTGAGTTCAGTCAAGAAGAAGAGTAAACATATGTTTACTCTTCTTCTCAAACTATTGAGCTTCAAATGCTTTATTTGAGAGTGATACGCTTTATTTCAGAAAGGACGGCTTTGCGGAGGTCTGCCAGTTTTACTTTTCGTTCGTTATGCCAAGGCATCGGACGCAGCAATGTCATGGCTTTTAGACCCAGTCTCGCAGTAAGGATACCGACACCTAGACCCTGCCCTGCTCGAGCTGAAACCTTACCTGCAAGATCCATCGAGACGAGATCCATACTTGCATCAATCGCGAGCTCACTGGCTCCTGCAGCAGCCATGTTGATTAACACCAGTTTGAATAGCTTAATCCGAGACCAGTAGCCAAGCTCAATGCCATACACATCAGTAAGCTTGTCTATCATGGTGAAATTTCGCCAAGCCACCAGCAACATATCTGCAGCCGCCAATGGGCTCACTGCAACCAAAGCCGCCGATTCGGTCGAAAACTTAGTGACGATTTGAGTCGCTACTTTGTCTTGTTGACTCACGACTAACGCATCGTACATATCCAACACTTCTGCATCACTGTGTGCTGGGTTAATGCTGTTTCGCCACTTATCGTACGAAGGCGACTCAGCGATAATGCCGCCTTGCTTGGCGATGTTTTCACAGAACGCTTTGCCCTTACCGACACTTTGACTTTGGAGTAGCTCTTCACTCTGCTCTTGCACACTAAAGTGATCTTTAAGTAAGCGCAGTTTCCACAGCTCTTTGCCTATTGCGCCTAAACCCAATGAAGCAATGGCAGCAATAAAGCCAGCCCAACCTAACGCAAGCCAGTCACCCGTTTGAATCGCGGTAATGACCGAATCAATTGCCTGCCATCCAACTAGGCCAGAAAAAGCGACCAATAGACCCGTCCCAAACCACTTCTTCTTTTTGCTCGGTCGAATCACTTGTTCCAATTGCTGCTCAGCTTCACCATCAAGATCGGTTTCCACTTGTGGTGCGACAGGGACAAATTTCTCTTGCTCTGTGAACAGTTGTTGAGCACCTAAATCAGGGCCAACGTCGCTCTTGTCTTGCTCATCAAAAGAGGTCTTCAACGGTTCATTAAAGACCTGCTTTGTTTTTAATTCACTCATTTTGATTGCCTCAATTACTTCAACTTGTCGCCAATGAGATACTCTAAAACCTTGTCGACTCTTAGATGTTGGCAAGGCTCATCGGAGTGTTGTTCCATTGGCCTAAAGCTCGTGAAATCAAACTGGTTGGTTTCCCAATACTGTTTGTTCGGCAGTTTGCGCGGCACCTCTCCCGGATACATGGTTTGAGGAACATTATCCAAAGTCACACCTTGCAACGCCGGAACATTGTCTGAGCCCGACGAGATATAGCCCGCGCTGGTCGCTTGAATAGACGCGATACTCATACAACTCATGTCGATGTGTTCAAACGCCGCCTGCTGCCAAGCCGGATGTACCATCTGTTGTAACAGTGACACCAAGTTCGGATGTTGATCCGGTGTCACGTGGTCAGCCTTGGTGGCTGCAAACAAGATTTTGTCGATCTTCGGTGCAAACAGACGCCTTAAGATATTGCTTCGCCCGTACTTAAAGCTCTTAAGTAACTGTTCTAACGCGCCACGCATATCCATGAACGAGTCATAGCCCGCATTAAGTGGCTGTAAACAATCCACCAGCACGATTTGTCTGTCGAACGTCGCGAAGTGATTCTTGTAGAACGCTTTCACGACCTTCTGTTGATACTCTTCATAACGCGCTTTTAAAACCGCGTAGTTACTTGTTTTTGAAAACTTACCTTCAGGAGCGATACACGGGAAAAATTGCAGCACAGGCGCGCCTTCAAGCTCACCGGGTAATACGAATCGACCCGGCTGTACCCAATGCAGCCCGTTACTTTTACAAGTATGAAGGTACTGGGTGTAGCTATCGGCAATCGCGACCAGTTTCTTTTCGTCCGCTTCTGCTAGCAAATCGATATCACCGCGCATTGCGTTCCACTGTTGGGAGTAAGTTTCTCTGTCGCCTTTCAATGCGGCAAACTGAGATTGGCTCCAGGTATCGAAGTCCATATCCAGTAACGGCAAATCAAGCAACCATTCACCTGGATAATCGACAATATCGAGATAAAGGGTGCTGTTTTTACTCAGTAGCTTCTTTGCGCCCTTCGCAGGCTTATATTTGATTGCTAAACGAATCTCACTGACATCACGCGTTGGCACCGGCCATTCTGGTGGCTGTGCATTCAACGACTCCATCGCTTCATCATAAGAGAAGCGTGGGATCATCATGTTGTGTTGCGGGATGCGCTTTGCGCCAATAATTCTTCCATCTCTCGCTGATGCAAGCAGAGGTAGATTTTTGTGGGTAGACGTATGAAGAAGCTGATTAACCAGCGAAGTTATGAATGCTGTCTTACCCGCACGAGAAAGCCCCGTGACCGCTACTCGAATATGAGAATCCGTTCCTCTGCTTATAAAGTCACTCATTTCTTGAGTTAGGTGTTTCATTTGAACGACTCCGTGATAATTAGGCTAGCTGGTTATGATAATAAAGAGGCAAGCCTATGTTTTTTCCCAGTTGGGATAGTTTGTATGCTTTTGTTTGTTCTTTTGCTAATAGTGGTGAGTATGCAATATCCATTCTTAATGCTAGATGAATAAAAGCCCCTGACTACATTCATAATCAGGGGCTTTAGAATTTTTGCACGATATCCGACGTTTAATCGTCTTCAATCAACTTGTAGATAACAAACAGTGCAATCTCTGCAATTAGCCAAAGCGCACATGTAATCGTCACGTATTTATTATCAAAGATACTGATCCCTTTCAAGATCAGGTCGTAGCCAACAAAAGCACCAATCACCACTGCCAAGATAATCTGTAGGATCTGAATAAAACGAGGCATTCCTCTCTCCTATGTTCTTATATCAAACTATGTGTTTATCACTATATCATTGATAATATGACAAAAGTGCAGATAATGCTGCACTTTTGTCTTTAACTTTCTGTCAAAAATTGCAATTCAAACGCTGAAGTTAGCGACAATTACGATTTTTTGGCTTCGGTTAGTTACGCTTTCTCAGCTTCAGCAATCTTCACTTTCCACGTGTCAGGGCCGATCTGGTGTGCGTTCACGCCGTTAGAGTCAACCGCTACCGTTACAGGCATATCTTCAACTTCAAACTCGTAAATCGCTTCCATACCGAGATCTTCAAACGCAACTACGCGTGCTTTTTTAATTGCTTTCGCTACTAAATAAGCTGCACCGCCAACCGCCATTAGGTAAACCGCTTTGTGCTCTTTGATTGATTCAACCGTTGCAGGGCCACGTTCCGCTTTACCGATCATGCCCATAATGCCAGTTTCGTTCAGCATCATGTCAGTGAACTTATCCATACGTGTTGAAGTTGTTGGACCCGCAGGACCTACCGCTTCATCACCTACAGCATCAACAGGACCCACGTAGTAAATGAACTTGCCTTTGAAATCAACGCCAGCTGGTAAGCCTTCGCCGCTTTCTAGCATGCCTTGAATACGTTTATGAGCAGCATCACGACCGGTTAAGATCTTACCTGACAGAAGAACCGTTTCTCCGGTCTTCCACTCTTGTACGTCTTCTTTAGTCACTTCATCAAGGTTAACACGGCGTGTATTTGCGCCCGCTTCCCAAGTGATGTCTGGCCACTCTTCTAGTTTAGGTGGCGTTAGTTCTGCTGGGCCGCTGCCGTCTAGTGTGAAGTGAACGTGACGCGTTGCTGCACAGTTCGGGATTAGGCAAACTGGCTTAGATGCTGCGTGCGTTGGTGCAGTTTTGATTTTCACGTCAACCACAGTCGTTAGACCGCCAAGACCTTGTGCACCAATACCAAGCTTATTTACACGGTTGAAGATGTCTAAACGAAGCTCTTCTTCTGCGTTCTCTGGGCCTTTTTCGATCAGCTCTTGAATATCGATGTGTTCCATCAAAGATTCTTTTGCTAGTACCGCTGCTTTTTCAGCCGTACCGCCGATGCCTATACCTAGCATGCCCGGTGGACACCAGCCTGCACCCATTGTTGGCAGCGTCTTCTCTACCCATTCTGCAATATCATCAGAAGGGTTCAGCATAACCATCTTGGTTTTGTTCTCAGAACCGCCGCCCTTAGCCGCGATTTGAATTTCAACTTTGTTGCCTGGAACCATATTAATATGGACAACCGCTGGTGTGTTGTCTTTGGTATTAATACGCTTACCTGCAGGGTCCATTAGGACAGATGCACGCAATGGGTTATCTGGGTTGTTGTAAGCTTGACGAACGCCTTCATCAACCATCTGTTGTACTGTTTGATCCGTTTCCCACCTAACATCCATACCGATGTTCACGAAACAAGTAACAATACCCGTATCCTGACAAATTGGACGATGGCCTTCCGCAGACATGCGTGAGTTGATAAGAATCTGAGCAATAGCATCTTTAGCTGCTTGGCTCTCTTCTTTCTCGTACGCTTTTTCTAGGGCTTGGACAAAGTCTAAAGGGTGATAATAAGAAATGTACTGAAGTGCGTCAGCGACACTGCTGATCACATCTTGCTTACGAATAACCGTCATTGCATGCCTCTTTATTGTTCTGGTTCCATGTGGGTTCACAGTTTGACTATATGTGCCAAATCGAATTAGGTGGTTTAGCTTTTTATTGTGTTGAGCTGTATTTAGTTGCTTTAGCAATCGCTTGCATAGCTTTAAACTAAACCACTTGGATTACTCCGTTCTAATCAAGAACCCATTTTATTTTCAATTTATGATACTCTTGCTTCCTCTCACACGCCATGCAGTGATCGAACTCTTTGTCACAAATTAAACAAATGAATAACAACGAATTTCGCTCTATCCAAATCAAGCCGCTTGAATATCAATCAACTTTAGCTAAACAGCTGTTTTCCCATATTGAAAACCTGCCGTGGGCAATGCTATTACGCTCCGCTTCAGAAAGCCACGTTGATAGTCGATACGATATTTTAGTTGCTCAACCCATCGCCACCTTCGAAACGATCGGTGCAAAAACGACCGTTAATGTTAATGAGACGTGCGAGGTTTCAGACTCCGATCCTTTCGAACTACTCGACCAATATCAGCAACAGTTATTGCCTGCGACTAAAGAGCACACTGAGTTGCCATTCGTTGGCGGCGCTTTAGGCTATTTTAGTTATGATTTAGGGCGCAGAGTAGAGACACTTCCTTCACTCGCAACGCGTAATATTGAAGCACCTGACATGGCGGTTGGCTTATATGAATGGGCTGTTATCGTTGATCACCAACTGAAAACGGCGTGTATTGTCGGTAACAATATCGATGAACATCATGATTGGCTGATGCAGAAAATGGGTCAATCACACCTAACACATGCGCCCTTTGGATTAACCACACCGTGGAAATCCAATATGAGCGAAGAGAGCTACGCCACCAAGTTCGATAGCGTTCAAGAATACCTGTTATCCGGGGACTGCTATCAGATCAACTTAGCTCAGCGCTTCAATGCTCAATACAAAGGCAGTGAATGGCTGGCTTATGACAAGTTAGAGCAGTACAACTCAGCGCCCTTTTCGGGTTTTATCCGTTTGGCCGACTGCGCAATCATCAGTGTTTCGCCAGAGCGTTTCTTAGAACTCAAAGACAATGTGATTGAAACCAAGCCAATTAAAGGCACACGACCTCGTTCTGAGAACCCGATGATTGATGATGCTAACGCGCAAGATCTGGCAAGCGCCGATAAAGATCAGGCGGAAAACTTGATGATCGTCGACCTACTTCGTAATGACATTGGCCGAGTGGCAAAACCGGGCACAGTGCATGTACCAAAGTTGTTCGATATTGAGAGCTTCCCTGCCGTGCACCACTTGGTAAGCACGATACGAGCAGACCTTGATGAGCAATATTCTGCGACTGACCTTCTGAGAGCGTGTTTCCCTGGAGGATCGATTACTGGCGCACCAAAAGTTCGCGCGATGCAGATCATTGAAGAGTTAGAACCACATCGACGTTCAGCGTACTGCGGCAGTATTGGCTACATCAGCCGAAATGGCAGAATGGACACCAGCATTACCATTCGTACATTAGTCGCCGAGAATAATACGCTTTATGCATGGGCTGGCGGAGGTGTGGTGTTCGATAGTGATTGTGCTTCTGAATACCAAGAAACACTGGATAAGCTGAGTCGAATTCTACCGGTACTTGAAGATTGCTAAACCTAATGTCATTAACTGCGAGTTCCGCGATTTAATGACGAGTTCCGCTGCTTAACGGCCAGCAAAAACTCGATATAAAAAGAAACCGAAGGATCGCAAGATCACTTCGGTTTTTTAGTCTTTGAACTAGAGTACATGACTCACAACGCTTTATTCGCGTGTTTAAGCGACCTTCACCGCTGAGACACCCCACTTCTTGAGCATCTCTTTCAGATCGTTGGCGGTGTAAGGCTTACTCAAAATGTCATCCATGCCACACTGAATACAACGTTCGCGTTCTTCAAGAGTCGTTCCGGCAGTCAGTGCCACAATAGATTTAACGTAACCTTTCTCTCTTAGCTTCTCTGTTGCTTCAAACCCGTCCATAACAGGCATTCTGCAATCCATGAATACAATGTCGTATTCGTTGTCTGACGCGAGCTCAAATCCTTCGACACCATTACTTGCGATAGCTGGTTCAATCTCATGTTTACGGAGCATCTGTTGGATGATGATCTGGTTCATCTTAATATCATCAACCACCAGCACTTTAAGTAGTGACAATTCCACTTCAGACTCAAAGCCCTTGGTAACACTATCACTCTCAGCTGGAACATCGACAACTTGAAGAGGAATCGAGATGGTAAAGGTCGTACCTGAGCCAACAACACTGGTCACCCCAATATCGCCATTCATCAAAGCCACCAGCTTGCGACAAATCGCTAACCCAAGCCCGGTGCCCTCATAGTTTCGGCTACTTGAGTTGTCTGCCTGCGTAAAAGGTTCAAACAGCGTCTTATGCGCCGATTCAGCAATTCCGACTCCGGTATCTTCTACAGAGAAAACAAATTGGTTTTTGTCCCACTCAATATCAACATTCACATGCCCCTCTTCTGTAAATTTAATCGCATTACCGATTAAGTTCACAAACAGCTGTGTGATGCGCTCTAAATCGCCTTGGAAATGGGAGGGAACATTTGACGCAACACTGATATTGAATTCAAGCTGCTTCTCTATTGCTCGATTGACGAAGATGCTTTCAATCGTGTTTCGCAAGTCATTCAGGGCAAATTTCTTTGGAATCAGTTCTAACATCCCTGCGTTAATTTTGCTGAAATCCAGCAAGTCATTAATGATGGTTCTGAGAAACTCTCCAGACTGGCGCAGGTTGTTCACTATTTCACGTTGAGAGCTGTTTAGTTCCGTATCACTGATCAATTCTGCACTACCTAACAAGCCATTAAGCGGAGTTCTTAACTCATGGTTAATCATGGCCACAAAGTCACGCGTTGCCCTTTCGGACTCTTCCGCTCGTTTACGTGATTCAATATTTCGGTTGATTGCTAGTTGATGGGTTAAGGCACTGCAAATAAGGTCCGTTACTAACAACAGTTGGCTTTGTATAAACTCGTAGTCTTGGTCTAACAACCTGACTCTGACGATTAACGCGCCAACTATGACTTTTTCAACCTCTAAAGGCACGGTCAGCAGGTCGTCTTGCCAATGAGGTTCTTGAATGTCTTGCTCTAACACCTCGACAGTCTCATCGCCATAATCACAGGTCTGTAACTGAGGGATGAGCTTGGGAGGTAGAATCAAACGACTGGCTTCGATTAAGTAACTGCTGGTCACATTGGTCGTTAATTCAGATAGCATAACATCATCGAGATCATTTCTTAGAAACGCGCGCCCAAAATCAATCAACAGGTTGTCGATTTGTTCTTGGAATTCAATGCGGCGTATATTCGCGTTGGAGCGCTTTTCTAACTGACGCAAAGCAAGCTCAAGTTGTTGGTTAGCCTCGAACAGCTCGAGGCTCTTCTGTTCCAACAATCCTTCAGCCGCTTTTCTTGCCGCGATTTGACGTTTGAGCTTCTTCTCTAGGGCAGATGCCAGATCCATATTACTTTTCTACTTTGAGATTAAACCTAACCACGCTTTGGTCATCATTTTGTGGCGTCATCTCCACCGCGATAGATTCACCGTGGTATTCAGCGCATCCTTCTATAAGTCCTAAGCAAACATGAGACATACACCTTGCGCTTTTGTAGTCAAAAACAAGTTGTGCTTCGGTAGTGGTGATAAAACTGAATTCAGGTGGCTCAGCATCTGGATAGAGCTTCTTCACTTCAACGTGAATGTAGCGCTCTACGTGCTGAATAAATTGAAAGGTGGTATTGCTGTGAGCAAGGCTCGCTTTATTTGGTAATGAGGCCAGTAAGTTCTTAAAAACAGACTGCCCAAAAACGCGTTGCAAGCTTGCTGCATCAATATCGGTTTTCTTACTCAAGTTGATAATCAACCTGACAAGGTCTTTGTGGTCGTAACTGCCGACCGACGTATAGATCCCTTCATCTTCTGACATTTCTAGAACTTCTTCCAAAAGCTCTAGCCCAAACTTGTCTTCAACAAGCTCTAAAAATTCGGTGAATATGATTCCTTTCATCTCATACCTTTTCTTCTATTTCTTTTTAGAATGGTCCACTAAGTTATTGTTATCAAATTCTTAAACAAAAAATATACGTTTCGTCACCCAATTTTATGACATCGATAACGCTTACTCGCCTGTATGCACACATTGAATATAGCAAAAATCGTCATGTTGAGGAGATTCAGTGGTAAAAAGCCCCTCATGGCATCCAATTGATAACTAAAAGAGGGAAAGTAAATGAAGAAAAACTCAATATTGGTAATCAACCCACGGTTATGTCTATACTTAAAATCATAATAATCAATATATTGGCTTGATATGAATAAAGAAAACTTCCTTCAGCAATTCCAACTTAACCCTACCGTTGGCTATCACCCTGAGTCAGTAGAGCGTGTTTCGCACATCAGTGGCGAGCAATTACGTAAAGCGGCAGTGGTGGTAGGTTTAGTTGAAAGAGAAGATGGTTTACATGTCATTTTTACTAAAAGAGCGGCTCATTTAAAGCATCACCCCGGCCAAGTCAGCTTTCCTGGTGGTAAACACGAACTTTCTGACCCTTCTATGCAATTCACTGCACTCAGAGAGCTCCATGAGGAGGTGGGAATTCGATCGGATCAAGTTAAAATTGTTGGGCAATTACCTGCATTGAGTACTATTAGTAAATTTTCTGTGACGCCGATTGTTGCCATGGTCGATCCTGACTATAAAGCCATCATCGATGAGAACGAAGTTGCCTCAATTTTTGAGGTGCCCGCTACCTATGTTTTAGACCAAGCCAAGTTACACAGCCACACTGTTAACTTTAAACAAATCAAGCATCGAGTTTTTGCTATGCCCTTCCAAGAGCACCTAATTTGGGGCGTTACGGCGCAAATCATCCAATCACTGCAGCAGCATGTAGTGCAACGAATTACATAGCAACTACGTTTTATTTAATCTCTGTTAACAAAATCCAGACTTTCTATGGAACAGATTTATTAATGCAATTTTACGCAAACGTTTCCCTGGTATAAATCTATACAACCCCGCCTTTCGCATAAATAAAACTAATACCAAGCATAAACATAAATCACCTGTAGCACGCTATTTTCGTGATCAAAAATCCGTTTTTCGCATATCATGTGACGCGCCGTTTCATTACATGATTTAGATCTATTTTTTGCAGACGAAAATTCTGCAGAATTAGCCCCGACTTATTTCCTGTTCCCAAAAAATGAGTAATTTAACATGAACACAACAACTTCTTCGGCAAATGCCGTTAAAGATTCAAGCAAGTTTAACTATAAAGATTTTACCTGGTGTTTATCACTATTCGGTACAGCAGTTGGTGCTGGCGTACTATTCCTTCCAATCAAAGCTGGTGCGGGTGGTTTTTGGCCATTAGTTATCCTAGCTCTAATTGCGGCACCAATGACTTGGTTCGCACACAAATCTCTAGCTCGCTTCGTACTGTCTGCTAAAAACCCTGAAGCTGATATTACAGACACAGTTGAAGAGCACTTCGGTAAGACTGGCGCAAACATTATTACTTTTGCTTACTTCTTCGCTATCTACCCGATCGTTCTTATCTACGGTGTTGGTATCACAAACACGGTTGACTCTTTCCTAGTAAACCAAATGGGTATGGAATCTATTCCACGTCCTCTTCTTTCTGGTGCACTTATCCTTGCTATGACAGCAGGTGTTGTATTCGGTAAAGAGCTGATGCTTAAAGCAACTTCAGCAATGGTTTACCCACTAGTATTCATCCTACTAGCGCTATCTTTCTACCTAGTTCCTGATTGGAACACTTCAATGATGGACGTAAGCCCAGAATGGTCAACAATGCCTTCTATTATCTGGCTTGCTATTCCAATCATCGTGTTCTCTTTCAACCACAGCCCAATCATTTCACAGTTCTCTAAAGAGCAACGTCGTGTATACGGTGAAGACGCAGTTAAGAAAACTGACGCAATCACTGGTGGCGCAGCAATGATGCTGATGGGTTTTGTAATGTTCTTCGTATTCTCTGTAGTGCTTTCTCTATCTCCAGAGCAACTAGCAACAGCGCAAGCACAGAACATCTCTGTTCTTTCTTACCTAGCTAACGTTCACGAGTCTCCACTTATCTCTTACATGGGTCCTCTTGTAGCATTCGCAGCGATTACTTCTAGCTACTTCGGTCACTTCCTAGGTGCTCACGAAGGTCTTGTTGGTCTAATCAAGTCTCGCTCTGGTTCTTCAATCTCTAAGATTGAGAAAGCATCTCTAGCGTTCATCGTTGTTACAACTTGGATTGTTGCGGTAGTTAACCCAAGCATCCTAGGTATGATTGAAACAATGGGTGCTCCAATGATTGCAGCTATCCTGTTCCTAATGCCTGTATTCGCGATGCAGAAAGTACCAGCTATGGCTAAGTACAAAACTTCAGCACCTGTGCAAATCTTTACAGCTTTATGTGGTCTAGCGGCTATTAGTTCTGTAATCTACGGCGCTCTTTAATCTCAAGCCCTTTTTATAAGATGGCATCCATCTTATATCGCGAGATTAGACAAAAAATATAATGATAATAAATGAGCCTCCCTACTCCCCTTGGGAGGCTCTCTTTTTGAGGTAATCGCTATGATTAGTGTATTTGATATCTATAAAATCGGTGTTGGTCCATCGAGCTCACACACAGTTGGACCAATGAAAGCGGGTAAAGAATTTATTGATGACCTACGTTCAATGGGAAAATTGCGCGACATCACTAAAATCACCGTGGACGTATATGGATCACTATCACTGACAGGGAAAGGTCACCACACAGATATCGCAATCATCATGGGTCTTGCTGGCAATACTCCTGAGCGTGTTGATATCGATTCTATTGCTGGCTTCATTGCTCGCGTAGAAGAAACTGAGCGCCTTCCTGTTGGCATGCACTGTCATACAGTATCGTTCCCACGCGATGGCGGTATGAACTTCCACACTAGCAACCTTTCTCTACACGAGAACGGCATGAGCATTCATGCATGGGTTGGTGACGAAGTTGCATACTCAAAAACGTACTACTCAATTGGTGGCGGTTTCATCGTTGACGAAGAGAACTTCGGCAAAGAAGAAGAAAACCCAATCAAAGCACCTTACGAATTCACAACAGCTGAAGAGCTGGTTAATCAGTGTAAAGAAAGCGGTCTTTCTATCAGTACACTGGTTATGAAAAACCAAGCAGCATTCCACTCAGACGAAGAGTCTCGCACTTACTTCGCTAACATTTGGAAAACGATGCGTGAGTGTATGGATCGCGGTATGAATACTGAAGGTATCCTGCCTGGTCCACTGCGTGTACCTCGTCGTGCAGCAGCACTTCGCCAACAGCTAATGACTTCAGAAAAAACAACCAATGATCCAATGACAGTTGTTGACTGGGTAAACATGTTTGCTTTCGCAGTAAACGAAGAAAACGCAGCTGGCGGTCGTGTAGTAACGGCACCAACAAACGGCGCATGTGGCATCATCCCTGCTGTATTGGCTTACTACGATAAGTTCATCCAAACAGTGACAGAGAAAGACTACATCCGTTACTTCGCAGCTTCTGGCGCGATCGGTGGTCTTTACAAGCGTAACGCTTCTATCTCTGGTGCTGAAGTTGGCTGTCAGGGTGAAGTTGGTGTGGCATGCTCTATGGCTGCTGCTGGTCTTGCTGAGCTTATGGGTGGTAGCCCTGAGCAAGTATGTATGGCTGCAGAAATCGGCATGGAGCATAACCTAGGTTTAACGTGTGACCCAGTTGCTGGCCAAGTACAAGTACCATGTATCGAGCGTAACGGTATTGCTGCAGTTAAAGCAATCAACTCAACTCGTATGGCACTTCGTCGTTCTTCTGCTCCTACTGTTTCTCTAGATAAAGTTATCGAAACAATGCTAGAAACAGGTAAAGACATGAACGCTAAATACCGTGAGACATCTCAAGGTGGTTTGGCTGTTAAGGTTGTTTGTTAATTAGCATTAGTTTGCTAATAGCCTCTAACACAGCTTGCTTGGTAACGAGCAAATAATAAAAAAGGAACGCCGATGCGTTCCTTTTTTTCTATCTAAATTCCGGCTACTTATATCTAAGATGCTCGATTTGCATCTTAGATAATGGGCCAAAGAACTAGATCACTTGTGAGATAAGCAGGAAGCAACCAAACAGCAGTGAGAACAACATCATTGCGCTGCCACCTTCTGCTCGGTATCGGTCATCAGCAACTTTCATGAAACGCTGTTTGTGGACCATAACCAGAGGAACAAACACCGCTAGGAATACCAAGATGATGCCTGCGTAATTCAGCACTTGTAGGAACTTGTCTGCAGCAAGCAATGAACCCGCTAACGGCAAGATAAAGCTAATGCAGTACGTTACCGCTGTATTTTGGTTGAACATGTCTTTGTTCTGGTTGAACAATGCCATCGCTACACCAAAGAAAGAGGTCAACAACGCCAAGCCTGTGAAGGTAGACAGAACGTTACCCACCCAAGGAGACTGAGCCTCAAAAGCCGCCATCAAATCTGATACGTTCTCAAAGCTTCTGAATTGCTCTTCACTCAAGTTACCCACTACCGCGAACAACCAACACAGGTAACACACTAATGGGATCAGAGAACCGATGATCACCATGTTACGCAGCTGTTTGTCTGTCGCTTCGTGGTTGTAAGAAACCAAGGTTGGAATCACCACCATAAAGCCAAAGCTCGTAAACAGGATGGCACTGGTTTTGATTAGTTCAACGTGGTCATGGCTGGTTACCTGCATCAAGTTTTCTTGAGTCATGCTCGGCGCTAAGAAGGCCATAGTTGCAAACAAGCTAGCAAGCATTACGAAGAACAATGCTCGGTTGAGCTTATCAATCACACCAGTACCACTTGCGACTACTGCGCCAGCAAGCAAGGTAAACACGGTTTGGCTGGTAGTCGCGGTAATTTCGACGCCAAAGTTAGACAGTAACTTACTCAGCAAATCACCTGCGCCCAAGATGTAAGCCATTAATAGGCAGATCAACAACGCGTATAGCAAGCCGTTAGTCAGTAACTGACCTTGTTTACCCAAGGTTTTTCGGGCAATTGAGTTTAGTCCTAGGCCGCCACCCGCTTTGATGGTCGCTTCTAGAAGTAGTAATGCTGCGTAAGTCGTACCGAAACAAATCAGTACCATAAGCAGTGTGCCGTAAAGCAATCCGAATTGAGCTAATACCATTGGGATCGCAAGCATACCAGCACCGAGAGCGGTACCAGCGATAATTAGGGAGCTACCCATCATTTTAATATTCATTGTTTTTAACTTATTTGTTTAGTTTTTATAGATGTGAGTCTTCGTTCATCGAGCGGATGACAAAGGAGTTCAGATAGAAATAAAGTTATAAAACGAATAACAATAGGAGCGATAAGCGGTAAAGAAGCGTGCAGAGACGTTGTCGAACAGGGCGTTCAAAGGGGAGCTTGTCTTAAAAGAGGTAAAACGAGAAGCGTGAGTAAGCATTAACTGATGTGGTGAACCTTCCGTAGGTTCAATAATCGGCGATGTAATCTTGAATTTCATGTATGTGTCCAATAAGTCACATTCCATAGTATTTGAAGCAGCGTATCCGTTGCTGCCCTACCTCTATCATAGAGGTCTTTTCATCTTATCGAATGAGCCTCGAAACACAACGCAATAACCACAATTTTTGCTATTAAATTGAACAAAACAGCCATTTGGATATAAATTGACCACTAAGTCGCCTAAAACAATAGCCTTTATTGATAAAAGACAAGCGGACAAATACATCGAGCGAATTAACAACCTAGGCTTTTCTAATTATCAGCACAATCAAAACTCGATGCTGCACTTCAATTTTCCCAAAACAACAGTCTGTTTTAAGAACAGCGAGGAGCTTGAAGCGCGTTCCATTTCAACACCAGATTCCGCACAAACTTGCTACATCACAGAAACATAACCACAACCGGAGTATGGTCACACAATTCGTTATACCCCATAGGTGGTAGGGATTCTTACTAGTACAGTATTTACGTCATTATAATTAATAAAAACAAACACCTTATGCGCTCAACAATCACCTTTAAAATCCTAGTGGCCCTCGCCATCGTGTTCACTTTTTTGCTGGCAATATCGACCTATTTCCAATATTCGCAACAAAAGCAACTTGTAAACTCAGTGTTAAGTGAGCAGCTTCACGACAAAGCAAGTAACTACTTCGATAGCCTCAACATGATGATGCTCACCGGCACCATGGCACAAAAAGAGACCCTTCGTCAGAAAGCACTGGCTCAAGAAGGCATCGAAGACGTTCGTGTCTTACGCGCTGACGCTGTCAGCAAGTTATATGGTCCAGGTAATGATAACCAAACGCCGGTTGACGATATTGATAAACGAGCGCTAGCGGGCGAAACCGTTATCGAACCTTTTTCTGCTGATTGGGGCAAAGGCTTGGTTATTGCTCTGCCAATGAAGTCGAGTGAAGATTACCGAGGAACCAATTGTGTCGCCTGTCATATGGCACCAGAGGGTGAAGTCTTGGGTGCGATTCGCCTCGAATATAACCTCAACCATGTTAACTCGTTGATCAACACTCAAACCATGGCTGCTATTGGCATTATGGCGGTGATCTCGTTTGCCGGATTCGTGCTTACGATGGGATTAATTCGTAAGATTATCGTACGCCCTCTACAACAGACTTCTCGCTTTATGACCCAAGTCAGCAACGATAAAAACCTATCCACTCGCCTGCCCGAACAAAGCAAGGATGAGATTGGCACGCTGGCTAACTCCATCAACTCTTTCATGGGAACCGTATCTGACAGCTTAGAAAAGGTACAAAACACCTCGCACAAGTTGAATGCCTCGGCTAACCAACTGACTAGCGTCGCGCAAATTACCGAGCAAGCTGCCAGCGACCAGCAAAGCGAAACCGCCGAGGTGCAATACAATGTCGAAGGGATACAGTCACAACAAGTCAATGTAGAACAAGCGACTTTAACGGCTTCAGAGCTTATCAATCACACCGCTGATGTGGCGTGTAAGAGTGCCAACCAAGCACACGACGCAAGCAGTGAGATAAAAAACCTCGTTAGCAGCATAGAAGAAGTGAAACACAAAATACTGACACTCAATGAGCAAACCGGAGAGGTCTCTTCAATATTGAGTGTAATTCGTGGCATTGCAGACCAAACCAACCTTCTGGCATTGAATGCAGCGATTGAAGCGGCGCGAGCGGGAGAACAAGGGCGTGGGTTTGCGGTAGTGGCTGATGAAGTTCGCCATCTTGCATCGCGAACCGCAGAAGCAACAGGCAGCATTGAGTCAATCATTCATCAATTCCAGCAAGGCAGCGAAGAGTCGCTGAATTCTGCCGACCGCGTTTGCGAACAAGCCCATCAAAGCTCAACCGATATCGACGCACTTTCAATTGAAATGAATGGTGTGGTCGAAGAGATGAAACAGGTGCTGGCTCACGCACAGAATATTCAGCAGCAAACGCAATCCACCACACAAGCGACTCAGGATGTTCAACAAAAGGTTGAAACCATCACCTCTCACGCAAACAACACGTCGCAATCTGCGGCTGAAACTCGAGACATCAGCAATGACTTGGAAGAACTGTCTGATCACCTTGAATCACTGATTAATCAGTTTACTTTGTCGAGTACAAAGAAGAAGTCATAGATCGCCAACAAAAAAGCGCTCAACAATGAGCGCTTTATCTTCCTAGCAATGTCTAGTGAAGCGTTCAAAGAACCTTAAACAATGATTAGTGTGTAATGGAAACCGCGGTTAAGTCTTTATGCTTGTGATACATCGCGTGTTTGACTATCAGATTCGCACTCACGCTATCCATTCCTGACACTTCAACGTAAGCCCCTTTTTTACGGAACTTGAACACAACCTTATCAAGCGCCTCGACCGAGGTATTATCTAAGAATGACGCATCCGATATATCGATGGTCACTAAAGAGGTCGCGTTGTCATAATCAAATAAGTCGACAAACGCATCTGACGAAGCAAAGAAGACATGACCTTTTACTCGGTGAATGGTATGCATTTCGTTTGTCACGACTTCATCGGATATAAACACCATGGATTTGCTGGCATGTGCATAAAACAGAGCCGACAACACCACGCCAACCGCAACACCTATTGCTAAGTTATGAGTAAACACCACCACCGCCACGGTTGCCAGCATGGTTACATTGGTTGGCAGTGTGTGATCTTTAAGCTCAACAATGGAACGCCATGAGAATGTGCCGATTGAAACCATGATCATCACAGACACTAAAGCGGCCATCGGTATCAGCTTCAACCAATCAGAAACAAACACCACCATTAGCAACAAAACCACTCCAGCGATCAGGCTGGATAATCGGGTTAAGCCACCTGATTTGATGTTAATGATCGACTGGCCAATCATCGCACAACCCGCCATGCCACCAAAAAGGGAAGCCACGATGTTCGCAACGCCCTGCCCTTTACACTCATTGTTTTTGTTACTTTCAGTATCTGTCAGATCATCGACGATTGTCGCCGTCATCAATGATTCCAATAAGCCAACCAGAGACAGAGCGATAGAATATGGAAGGATGGTTGCAAGTGTATCAAACGTGAATGGAATATTAGGAATCAAGAACACAGGCAGTGAGTCGGGAAGCTTGCCCATATCGCCAATTGTTCTCACGTCTAAGCCGAACAACAAACTAATGATTGTCAGGGCGACAATAGCGACCAGTGGAGAAGGTATTGCACGACCAAACTTTGGAAAATAAGGAAGCAGATAAATGATCGCCAAACCCAAAGCGACTAATACGTAAACGCTTGATGGGACGTTGATCAATTCAGGAAGTTGAGCCATGAAAATTAAAATTGCGAGCGCGTTAACAAATCCAGTAATCACCGATTTAGAAACGAAATTCATCAGGTTACCAAGCTTTAGGTATCCAGCCACGATTTGAATGACACCAGCTAAAAATGAAGCAGCGAGTAGATATTCTAGTCCGTGCTCTCTCACCAAGGTGACCATTAATAGCGCCATAGCGCCTGTTGCACCAGAAATCATTCCCGGACGACTGCCAACCAAAGCAGTGACGACACAAATACAGAACGAGGCATAGAGCCCTACTTTAGGGTCAACGCCTGCAATAATTGAAAATGCGATGGCTTCAGGGATCAGTGCGAGTGCAACCACAATCCCAGATAATGAATCTCCTTTAACGTTTGATAACCAGTGTTTTTTTAAATAATTAAGCATGTAATTCTCTTTTACTTGTACAGCCAGTCCTGCCTTGTTGAGACATAATTTGATCGACTGTTTTTCTTGAATGAGCGAGCGCTCGAAAAGTGCGGGTGTAGAGAGAATGCAGGGGTTAAGGCGGCGTAATTAACACGTAGATATTAAACTCCTCTTGTTGCTTTAGTGGGAAATTAAGAAGGTGACCAAGTCCAATATGACTGAATCCGCGCCAATATAGAGTGAGTCTCAACACAATCACACTCCCATTATTGAAAACAAAGGTTTCGATTACGCCTTGCTCGTTCAACAGCTCACATAGGGTCAAAGGTAAGGCTGACGCTAATATCGAACAAAAAACACACCCTCAAACCTATTTATCGTCAGTAGACACAATATTTCTTTCACCAAGCAAGAATAAAGGTTGAAGCTGTCGGTATGACAGGTAATATGTTCAATCGATTTAAAAAGTTTATACAACTTAATGTTTCGGTTAATTATTGTGCAAATGTATGTTTATTTGCAGCAATGCCAGAGACTTTGAGTTGAATTTGTCCCTCAATGGAGAATGAAATCAACATGACTTACGCGCCTGTAACAGACGTACTTGGCGGCAAGCTAGCGGTAGACAGTGAAGTAACTGTTCGCGGCTGGATCCGTTCACGTCGTGATTCCAAAGCTGGAATCTCTTTCCTTGCCATTTATGACGGCTCTTGTTTCGACCCGATTCAGGCCGTGGTTCCTAATAATCTTAATAATTACGAAAACGAAGTATTAAAGCTAACGACTGGCTGCTCTGTTGAAGTAACGGGTAAGATTGTTGAGTCTCCTGCGAAAGGTCAAGACTTCGAACTAGCAGCAACTGACGTTAAAGTTGTAGGCTGGGTTGAAGACGCTGACACTTACCCAATGGCTAAGACACGTCACTCTATCGAATACCTTCGTGAAGTTGCTCACCTACGTCCACGTACAAACGTGATTGGCGCAGTAGCACGTGTACGTAACTGTCTATCTCAAGCGATTCACCGTTTCTACCACGAGCAAGGCTTCTTCTGGACTTCTGCTCCGCTTATCACTGCATCTGATGCAGAAGGCGCTGGTGAAATGTTCCGTGTTTCTACGCTAGACATGGAAAACCTACCACGCACTGAAAAAGGCGACGTAGACTTCAACGAAGATTTCTTCGGCAAAGAGACGTTCCTAACAGTATCTGGCCAACTTAATGCTGAAGCTTACGCTTGTGCACTAAGCAAGGTTTACACGTTCGGTCCTACGTTCCGTGCTGAAAACTCAAACACAAGCCGCCACCTAGCCGAGTTCTGGATGGTTGAGCCTGAAGTTGCGTTTGCAGACCTTAACGATGTAGCGAAACTGGCTGAAGACATGCTTAAGTACGTTTTCGCTGCTGTTCTTGAAGAGCGCCGCGACGACCTTGAATTCTTCGCTTCTCGCATCGACAAGCAAGCAATTACTCGTCTAGAGCAATTCGTTAACGCTGACTTCGCACAAGTTGACTACACTGACGCAATCCAAATCCTACTAGACTCTGGTAAGAAATTTGAGTTTGACGTTGAGTGGGGCATCGACATGTCTTCTGAGCATGAGCGTTACCTAGCTGAAGAGCACTTCAAAGCACCTGTTATCGTTAAGAACTACCCGAAAGACATCAAAGCTTTCTACATGCGCTTAAACGACGACGGCAAAACAGTTGCGGCAATGGACGTACTTGCACCAGGCATCGGTGAAATCATCGGTGGTGCACAACGTGAAGAGCGTCTAGACATTCTAGACGAGCGTATGATTGCTATGGGTATCGACCCTGAGCACATGAGCTGGTACCGCGACCTACGTAAATACGGCACAGTGCCACACGCTGGTTTCGGTCTTGGTTTCGAGCGTCTAGTATCTTACGTAACAGGTATGGGCAACGTTCGTGACGTGATTCCATTCCCACGTACACCACGCTCTGCAAACTTCTAATTCGAAACCTATTCGATATTAAAAGTTAAGAACAAATAAAAACCTCCGCACTTGCGGAGGTTTTTTTATGTTCGGAATAAAACGAGACGACGGCTGTTTCTGCGTACTACCATCTGGACTCCTTATTCAAAAGCTAATCCACGTCTTGGTCGATAGCGTATTTTATTGCGAGACCGCAGATTGCCATCATAACGAATGGGATCGCGGCAGTGGTGTATTCAGCCCACGCCATATCAGCGAATGCTTTTGCAAGCAGTACGTGGCCGAGAACAAGCAGAAGCGCACACACAATCGCGACAATAATCAGCTTAACTTCATTTCCCATAGTCATTTTCAACATAACGGTATCTCCAATATTTGGTCTACCGTTATTGAATCACAACTCTTTGGTCAATTAGGCGTACAGTTACCCCACAAACAACCCGTACAGTTGGAATGATTGTCTTTTTTATGAGGGACTTAAGGTTTTACGAGTGCGTAAGTTGATGTGCCAGTTTGCCAAGCCAGATGAGCGCCTGTTCTTTCTCTTCTGTCAGTTCATAAGAGAAGTTCAATCGTATCGCGTTATCCACTCTGCCCTGCTCACTAAACAGATCGCCAGATGCGACGCTAATACCTTGTTCGATAGCCAGTTGATGAAACTGTTGGCTGTCGAATTTTTCAGAGAAACGAATCCATACCAAGTAGCCACCAGCCGGTTCTTCAATCTCGATTGAATGCGGAAAGTACTGCTTAATGACATCGATAAATCGCTCTTTCCTGACGACAAGGTTTTTACGCAGTTTACGAAGGTGATTGTCGTAGCTTTCATGTGTTAAGAAATGGGCGACACCAAGTTGAACGGGAGCGCTGCTTGATAACGTAGAAAGAAGCTGTAACTTTTGAATCGCATCGTTAAAACGCGTGTTCACAACCCACCCTACTCGATAACCCGGACATAGGCTTTTTGAATACGACCCACAAAGCAAAACGGAATCGGTCTTATCGAAGGCCTTAAGTGGCTTCGGCTTATGCCCTTCGTAATAAAGATCGCCATACACGTCATCTTCAATAATGTAGGTTTCGTGTTGTTCTGCAATTTCTACCACACGGCGCTTTGCCTGTTCCGACAAACTGGTTCCCGTTGGGTTTTGAAAAGTCGTCATCAGCCAACACGCTTTAACATCTTGGTTTTGTAGTGCGTTTTCAAACTGCTCTATATTCAACCCATTGATTGGGCAAACGTCCACTTCGATAGGGTTAAGCCCTAGCCTCTCGACCGCCTGCAGAGCACCATAGAATGCGGGAGACTCAATCACGACGTTATCACCCGACTTGGTGACCGTTTGCAGGCTCAAGTTAAGCGCTTCCATTGCGCCAGAGGTAATCACGATGTCTTGATGATTAACCGTGATCCCTTGCTGCAGATAACGCTGCGCGATTTGTCTTCTCAAGGACTCACTGCCCGGTGGTAAATTATTGATCACACTGGCGCCAGTCATTTTCCTGCCCGCGCTGGCAAGGTTTCGAGTCAAGGTAGGTAACGGGAACAGGTCAGGATCTGGGAATGCAGAGCCGAAAGGAATCACTCCTTCAGCTGAACTCGACTTCAAGAAATCAAATAAGCGGTCATTAATGGCTTTCTTTTCACTAACGAGAGGCTGTGCGTAATCAACGCCGTCCAGCCTTGGCGCTACAAAGTAGCCCGACTGAGGTTTAGCGATGATCCACCCTTCGCTTTCTAGCAACTGGTAGGCTTGTAAGACAGTACTATTGCTGACGTTGTAATTTCGACAACTCATGCGTACCGAAGGGATCTTCTCTCCGGATCGCCACGTATTGTTGGCTATCTGAGTTCGAATATCCTTTGCAAGCTCTTCATAACGCGCCATCTAATTGTACTACCTAGAGAAATTCTGTGAGCCGGTGATTTTATCACTTACGCCAACAACTATTGCTGCTATCCATATGATCGCACCTAATTTCCACAATAGTGTGAATTGGTTCACAGATAACTTTGTAAGCTTTGCTAAGTTTGTACCCAAGGTAGGAGCTAAGTTGGCTTTCTACCTCAATAATTTGATGTAACCCAAAAACATGCGAGATAACAATGAAAAAAATAGAAGCAGACCAATTAAGTTATAAAGGAGAGTCAAACGGTGTTCACAGTTGGACAACACCGAGCGGTCAGCCATATTACTGGCACCCAGATTGGCTCCATATTGCTGAAGATGCGACAGGCTCACATCCAAAGCAAAAGATCGATGTCGAACAAGACCAAGCACCAACGGAAAAACACGCGGTGTCTGCTATTCTGAAACACATCAACCAATGGGCTGCAGACAAACTAGCGTCTCACCCTGAGATTGAAACCAGCTCTATTGAAGCTGAAATCAATCTGAAAAAGTAATTTGATTTAAAGTAAGTAGCGACCCCAATTACTCGCGACTTTGCTCAAATATATCGACTGAATAGCCTCGAACCTCATTGAGGCTATTCATGTATCTTCATAGTAACGCTGCAATAACCTCCATCCAGTTTACAAATCACTCACGCAATCCACTTTCTTGTATCAATCAACGAAAGCTATCGATAGAATTCTCGGTCTTATTCACATTAGCTATACATTTAACTCTTAATTCCAAGCTCGTGAATCAATATCAGACTTACGTAAAACAAAAAGAGTTTCTTAAATCGGGCAAAAACCTGAGAAACCGGTGTGAATTACGTGAACCTAAAAAGAACTGAACCAAGGCTTATCGATGGATACTTCAAACTATAATCAATCGCTAACGACTAAGTTATACGTCATTGCTGGCGTGCTGTTTGGCACCTATGGCAGTCGGGTGTGTCCTATGCTCGAGAGCTTAACGGCGTTAGAGATTTTCACACAAGTCAGTATTGTGTTTGTCTTATTATGGCTCGCGCGTCGTTACCTATTAGCTCAACATACCTTGGTCAAGCAAGGCCGATTCGCGCAACTCGATACCCTGCTATTTTTTGTTGCAAGTGTGCCTTTCGCGCTCTACTACAACTTAAGCTATGAATTCACCATAGATAGCAATTTGAAGGTGCTGTTTGGAATGAGTCTATTCGGCTTCTTTACCGGAACCATTCTTCAATTGAACGCCAAGCTCAGCCAAATGGATAAAATGGAGACGACTGGTCAATTTGATTTCCAACTGGTTGGTGAAAGAAGTTCACTGGTCAAGCAGATGATAGGCTTGGTTATCGTGCTTCTGGTAACACTGACGACTATGTTGACGATGATTGCCGTCAAAGACATCTTCTGGCTAGAACATAACCCTGACCGCTTATTAGATGGCACCGGCAAGATCAGCGTGATCAAAGAGTTTATTTATTTGGCTGTGGTGCTGGGTGGCTACGCGATAACCATCATGACGCTTTGGAGCAAGCTAATTAAGCGTATTCTCCTAAGCCAAGAGCACGCATTAAACAAAGTCACCAATGGCGAGCAAGGCGTTCGCTTACCTATTTTCGGCTACAACGAGCTTGGCTCTATGGCTTCTATGACTAATACCATGCTTGATAGCCTAGAAACCGCGCAAAACGAAGTCAAAACCACACGTGACGTCGCCATTGTGAGCTTATCGGCATTGGCTGAATCTCGAGACAATGAAACGGGCGCTCATATCCTAAGAACTCAAGAATATGTAAAGGTACTCGCACAAGAACTCAGCAAATCAGAAACCCACTCAAGCTTGTTAACACCAAACTACATCGAGTTGCTCTACAAATCTGCGCCTTTGCACGACGTGGGCAAAGTCGGTGTGCCTGATAGCGTATTATTGAAACCTGGTAAATTGACGGACGAAGAGTTTGAGATAATGAAAGGTCACCCCGCGATTGGTGCTGAAGCGTTATCTATCGCAGAAAAGCAGTTGGGAAGTAGCTCTTTCTTAAGAGTAGCAAAGGAGATATCTCTGACTCACCACGAGAAATGGAATGGCAGTGGTTATCCTAATCAGTTGTCTGGTGAAGATATCCCGTTATCTGGCCGTTTAATGGCATTAGCTGATGTTTATGATGCGCTCATCTCGAAGCGAGTCTACAAGCCAGCCTTTACTCATGAACAAGCTAAACAGATCATCTTAGAGGGCAATGGGACGCATTTTGATCCGCAAGTTGTCCAAGCTTTTCTAGCGGTTGAACAAGCGTTTGTTTCAATTGCCGCGACCTACAAAGATGGCAAAAATGTAGCGAGTGAACTCGAGCGCGAAAGCTTTATTGCTCAACCAGCGTAATCTATTCAAAATCCACTAACTTCTTGCACCCTATAGGTTAATCCGTAGGGTGTTTTGTTATCAAATACCCTCTTTAGTCAATAAATCTGATTGAAATGGATTTTTTTTGGTCTTTCTGTTCACTTCGTATTGTCTTAAAAATTCCATACAGGTATAACTACCCATAGATACTATCCCCTCTCAATTGACATGGATGAAGATTATGTTTGAAAAAGTGTTAGCTGCTCCCGCCGATCCTATCCTCGGCCTTACTGAAGAGTTTAAAAAAGACTCTCGTGCAGAGAAAATCAACCTTGGCGTTGGCATCTACAAAAATGAAGATGGTCAAACACCAGTACTTAAAACAGTAAAGAAAGCAGAAGCTGCACTTCTTGAAAACGAAAAAACCAAATCTTACCTAACGATTGAAGGTACAGCTGAATACGGTCTAGCGGTTCAGAAACTTCTTTTCGGTTCAGACGCAGAGATCGTTGCATCTCAACGCGCTAAAACAGCACAAGCTCCAGGTGGTACAGGTGCACTTCGCGTAGCGGGTGAATTCATCAAGCGCCAATTGGGCGAAGTGAAAATCTGGATCAGTAACCCAACTTGGGCTAACCACAACGGCGTTTTCGCAGCTGCGGGTATCGAAACTGCTCAATACAGCTACTACAACGCTGAAACTAAAGACAAAGACTTCGCTGGCATGGTTGCTGACCTAGAGAAAGCTTCTGAAGGCGATATCGTTCTTCTTCACGGTTGCTGTCACAACCCAACAGGTATCGACCCAACAACTGAAGAGTGGGAAGTACTGGCTAAATTGGTTGCTGAGAAGAAACTGCTGCCTCTATTCGATTTTGCTTACCAAGGTTTTGCAAAAGGCGTTGAAGAAGATGCTGCTGGCCTACGTATTTTTGCTCAATACAACAAAGAGATCCTTGTTGCTAGCTCGTTCTCTAAGAACTTCGGCTTGTACAACGAGCGTGTTGGCGCATTCACTCTGGTTGCAGAATCTGCAGACGTAGCAACAACTGCGTTCTCTCAAGTTAAGAGCATTATCCGCTCTATCTACTCTAACCCACCAGCGCACGGCAGTGCTGTCGTTACTCACATCCTTGGTGATGCTGATCTACGTGCTGAATGGGAAGCAGAAGTAGCAGAAATGCGCGACCGTATCCAAGAGATGCGTGAGCTATTTGTAACGACACTGAAATCTGAAGGTGTTGATGCAGACTTCACATTCATCGAACGTCAAAACGGCATGTTCTCTTTCTCAGGTCTAAGCAAAGAGCAAGTAACTCGCCTAAAAGACGAATTCGCAATCTACATTGTTGGTTCTGGCCGTATCAGTGTTGCTGGTATGACTAAGTCAAACATGGGTCCTCTATGTAAAGGTATCGCTGCGGTTCTTTAATCGAAAAGCGAAACCTGCACTTGCAGACCAATAGATGTGTAAAAGCCAGCAATTATGAAGTGACCCCATAAAGTTGGACATTTCTGTTAAGCGGCTTTCAAGGCCTGAGTTCGATATTCTATCGGAGTCAGGCCTTTTAGTTTCACTTTTATACGTTTGGTATTGTAGTACTCGATGTATTCTTTAATTTGCTCTATCAGAGCATCTGCATCTTCAAAGCTTTGGTTGTGATACATCTCGGTTTTGAGTAAAGCAAAAAAGTTTTCAGCAACAGCATTATCCAAGCAGTTACCTTTTCTCGACATGCTTTGCGTTAACCCACTCTCCGCTACCTTTTTCTGATACTGTCGATGGCGATATTGCCAACCTTGATCGCTGTGTATAATTGGCTTTGAGTTGGGTTTCAGCGTTGATATAGCCTCCGTCAACATATCCGTGACAAGCGGCAAGCAGGCATTTTTGGCCACTCTATAAGCTACCACTTCCTGAGTAAACAAGTCGACAACTGGAGACAAGTATACTTTCTGCTCTTTGACTTTGAACTCCGTGACATCAGTTACCCACTTTTCATCGGGTTGAGTCGCACTAAAATCTCTTTCAAGCACGTTGGGAGCAGCTTTTCCTGACTCTCCTCGGTATGAACGATACTTTTTAATCCTGACCGTCGATTTAAGGTTGAGCTGAGCCATAAGCCTTTGAACCGTTTTGTGATTAAGCGAGACCCCCTGATTTTTTAGTTCTAAATGAATACGACGATAACCGTATCGGCCCTTATGTTCATGATAAATTGACTTTATCAACCGCAGCTCACGTTCGTAGCTATTTGGGCGCTTGCTCGTTTGAGCCTGATAATAAAAGACACTTTTTGCCAGCTGTAGAGTCTGCAGTAAGTGCTTCAACAGGTACTTGCCTTTAAGAGTTAGAGCTATGACCGCTTTTTCTTTGTTCGACGGTTTTTTTCCTGCTCCAACTCTTCCAACTTTTTTAAAACAGCATTCTCGGTTCGTAAGTAGACTAACTCCTCTTTTAGCTCCTCAAGTGTCATTTCATTATCAGGCTTAGTGGTTCGTTGAGGTTGCTGTTTCATTGAGGGTCTTCCTTTCTGGCGCATTTTGAGCCCCTTGATACCGAGCTCATTAAATCGTTTGAGCCAGGCAGACAGTGTCCCAGGGGATGAGAGGTTTAATACTGCGCTAGTGTGCGTGAGAGACCATTCATTCGTCCACATTAAATTCAATGCTTTTCGTTTTGTTTGAGCAGTCGCGGCATGCTTAGTTGGTAAAAATGAATCAGTACCATGGATGGCAAAGACTTGAGCCCAATACCGTATCTGCCTTGAAGAAATTGAATATTGTTTTGCTAAGTAGAGAGATGACGTGCCATCTAAGTATTGCTTAGCAATGATACATTTTAGCTCTCGGCTATATTTGGACATAAAAAGACCCCCAATAATTGGTGTCCAACTATTGGGGGTCAGTTCATTAAGCTGGCTTTTTTGTGTCTGTCTCTTTATATATAAGATCTATTAGGGCACGTAGCCTTTCCGTTACTGGCTAATACTCTAGGAAAAATTCCACACCTAGCTCGTTAGTACGCTCACTACGAATCTTACCTTCACCATCTCGATGTTGGTATGACCCACCAATCGCAAACTTGTTGGTCACTAGATAACGTAAACCTAAGTGATAGATCTCTTCATCAAACAGGTCACTTCGATTCACTTGCACACTCCCGTTAGCTATCCAACGTTTCGCAAAGCCATAGTTAAGCTCAGCTTTTACCCCTTGGATGAACTCAGTGTCTGAAGATTCAGTTCGGTTGGTGTCATTATCTTCAACCTTACCTTTCGTGATACCAAGCAGGTAGTAAGCCACTATATCTAAATCTTTCTTAATGCTGTAACGGTAACCAACACCTGGCATCAGCGTATCAATTCGAGTTGTGGTGTCATCAGGGTGAATAAAGCGTGCGCTGTAGTCTCCCAGCAACAACCAATCATCCGTCATCGCGTAACTGACGCCTAATCCATACGACGAGGCATTGTTATTACTGCCTGCATCTTCATTTAAACTGCCCGAATGCGCCGTGGCATAAATATGGTCGTAATCCAAAATATCCACCGCGTTAGTGTCCGCCCACAAACTTGGAGAAAACATAAAAACCGCAGATACAAAACTAAGCTTCCACTTCGACATTCCTATCATCCTTAAACTGTCACTCCATTAATTGAAAGGTTAGTCTATCCATAAGACTTTAAAAAGGTTTTAGCTCACAGATTGATTTGTGACGGCAAAATATTATCAAATGTTGTACCATGAAATCATACAAACCAATGGATGATCATTATGGATGCTGAGTTATTAGAGATTCAAAACTTTCTGGCACAATACCCCCCTTTCACAGAACTCCCTGAGGAGATGTTGGCGAAAGTGACCAGTAGCGTGGAAATTTCTTATTACCGCCAAGATACCCCTATCATTCACTTTGGTGATCAAATTCATGACTTATACATCGTTCGAAGTGGCGAAGTCGAAGTCTACCGTCGTAAAGGCGAACTCTATAACCGCCTTGATGAAGGCCACTTGTTCGGTCAAATGGGCCTACTGACCAACAACAAGGTGCGTTTCCCTGTTAAAGCGACCGAAGACACCCTGCTCTACTGTATTCCTGAGCCTATCTTCCAAGAGCTCTACGACAACTATGACTCCTTTGCCGATTTCGTAGAAGTAGAAGATAACGCGCGACTACGCCAAGCCAACTCAGACAGCAACGACGCTAACGACCTAACAACATCCAAGGTTAAAACGCTACTGACCAGCGAAGCGCCAATGATCGAAAAAACGCGCACGATTCAGCAAGCTGCGACCATGATGGCACAAGATAATGTTTCGTCTTTGCTGATCATCGACCCAGATATCGTTGAAGATGATGAAGATGACTCAACACCCGTGATTGGCATCATCACCGACCGAGATTTGTGTACGCGTGTTCTCGCCGAAGGTCTTGATCCATCGGATGAAGTATCCAGCGTTATGACGCCTGAGGTTATCTCACTCGACCATAATGCTTACGTATACGAAGCTATGATGACCATGCTTCGCTATAACGTGCACCACTTACCAGTGCTTAAAGATAAGAAGCCGATTGGTATTATCGAAGCGACCGATATTGTTCGTTATGAGTCTCAAAACTCGCTGTTATTGGTAAGTAGTATCTTCCAGCAACAAAGTATCGAAGACCTGAAGGTGCTTTCCGAGCAAGTGAAAGATAGCTTTGTGCGCTTAGTTAACGAAGATGCCAATGCCCACATGGTGGGTACTGCAATGTCGGTAATTGGCCGTAGTTTTAAACAGCGTATTATCGAGTTGGGTGAAGAGAAGTTAGGTAAATCACCAATCCCATACTGTTTCCTTGCGTTAGGTTCGATGGGACGTGATGAGCAACTACTGGTTACCGACCAAGATAACGCCATCATCCTCGATGACACATACGACGAAGCAAAACACGGTAAGTACTTTGAAGAACTTTCAAAATTCATTTGTGACGGCTTAGACCAATGTGGTTATGTTTACTGTACTGGCGACATCATGGCGACCAACCCAACGTGGCGTATGACTCGTCGACAATGGGAAGAGTGCTTTGCCGATTGGATTGATGATCCAAACCCGAAAGCCCTATTGAATGCTTCTATCTTCTTCGACTTAGATGGCGTTTATGGTCGTCTGAAATGGGCTGAGCAATTGAACAGCTTTATTGTTCGACGCGCACGTAAGAATAACCGCTTCTTAGCGTGTCTTGCACGTAACGCACTCAACCGTACACCGCCGCTTGGCTTCTTCAAAGATTTCGTGATGGAAAAAGATGGCCGTCACAACAACTCTATCAACCTTAAGCGTCGTGGTACTGCGCCACTGGCTGATTTGATTCGTGTTCACTCACTGGCGGTAGCCTCTCGCTCTAAGAACTCGTTCGAACGCTTAGATGACATTATTGATGCTGGTATTCTGCCAAAAGGCCGAGCTCAAGATTTGAAAGATGCGATGGAGTTTATCTCTCTGGTTCGTATTCGCCACCAAGCACACGATGTCGACAACAACATCGAGCCTGATAACAACATCGAGCCAGAGAACCTGTCTGACTTCGAACGACGTAACCTAAAGGATGCATTCCAAATATTAAGTAATGCACAAAACTTCCTTAAGTTCCGTTATCAAGCCAGCAACAAATTTAAGTAGGGCCTATGAACAAACTATTCAGATCACCTGCGGTCGATTGGCCATTTAAGTTTGCTCAGAAGCTAGAACGAGCGAGAGACGAACGCTTAAAGCACTTTTATAGCCAGCCTCTTCCTGCGCCTGATACGCCACTTTCAGAAGTGATGTTCTTGGCTGTCGACTTTGAAACCACGGGGTTAAACCCAAACAAAGACGGCATCATTACCATTGGTTTAGTGCCATTTACACTCAATCGCATCTACTTACGACAGGCCAAACACTGGACTCTAAGACCAAAACAGAAGCTTGAAGAAGAATCTGTCGTGATTCATGGCATCACTCACAATGACATCATTGATGCGCCAGACCTTAGCGAAGTGTTGGGCGAGATCTTAGAATCAATGGCGGGACATATACCTGTGGTTCACTATCGTCGTATCGAACGTGACTTTTTGGACAATGCATTGAAAGTACGACTCGGTGAAGGTATTGAGTTCCCAGTCCTCGACACGCTCGAGATTGAATCTCGGATCCAAAATAAACTGGCTGGCGGCTTGTGGAATAAGTTGAAAGGTAAGAAGCCAGCTTCAGTGAGGCTGGGGCAGAGTCGTCGTCGATACCACCTGCCCGACTACACGCCGCACCATGCGCTAACCGATGCCATAGCGACCGCAGAGCTTCTCCAGGCGCAGATTGCTCATCACTTTGACGCAGAGATGCCTTTGAAGAGTTTCTGGCTCTAGCTGGCGTTGAACGGAACGTACACATTTAAAGCCCACTACTTCCCATAAGTGGGCTTTATCATTTTTATCGTCTGTGTTTATACGGCAGTTGGCCCAACCAAACGCTTCTCCCAAAAGCGTTTAAAGCTTATTTTAACGTCACGCCACAGCAGTTCCGCTCTAATGGGCGTCGAAAATCGTGATCGCTATTTGTAAGCGTGATTGGCATTACTTCCCAAACACAGACAACGTTTGGTAATAACGACGCTTTTGCTGATACATATTCTCATCAGCGACTGAGAACAATTGCTCAACGTCTGTTGAATCACTAGAGGCTGCACCAATCGAGAATCTGACAGGAATAGAGATACCCGCTTTGGTCTCGATTGCCTGTTGCTCCTGAGCAATATACAACTGCTCAGCCATCTCTGCGACATTGAGCGAATTCGACTTACCAGACGTTAAGGTAAGCACCGTAAATTCATCTCCACCCAAACGATATAGATTACTGGCAGGTGTCAATTCGTGGCTGATTACGTCTACGCAGCGCTGTATCAGCTCATCCCCGACTTCATGTCCATGAACATCATTCGTGGTTTTCAAGCCATTGATATCAATAATGATCAAAGAAATCTGATTTTGGTTGTCGTTAATGCTGCGTTTACTGAACTCGAAATCTTCATTAAAAGCTTTACGATTCAAACAGCCAGTTGGCATGTTGATGCGCGTAATATTTTCGAGCTCTAGCCAACCGGCTAATTGTTTTTGGTACATGTCAAAAATCAGAAGATCTTCTTCACTGAGTAGAGCAAATGAGCTCGAACAAAAATACCCAATTGCCGTCCCCTGCGAGTCACAGAGTATCAAGTCAGCCTCGCCAGTTCGGTTAAAATGAAATTGAATTGAATGTTGAACAAGTAATGTCTTTAACTCTTGATCGACCATTTGAGGAATCAACCGATATTCAGCCGCCTGTCTCGATGATGCAAACTGCACGATCTTCAAAATACGATGCTTCTGGGATTCTTCACGCGCAAGCGAATACGTTAACTTGCTGGTTTTCTCTTCAACTAAGTCCTCTAGCTGTACATTAAATCTTTCGAGTTTATCGTTGCTTTCGGTCAGTTCACGGACTTGGTATTGTATGCGACCCCACATGGTTTCCAATAAACGACTCAGTGTGACGAACTCAGTAAAACGATGTTCATCCACACTATGAGTCGGTGATTGGTTATGCGAATACGACTTAACAGATTCAGCCAACAAGTTTAACTGCCCTGAGAACCAGCGGCTTAGGAACAGAGCAAACACAATCGCGATGGCAAGCGTCGCCACCAATATTCTGACAAAAACCACCTGAGCTTGTTGCATCTCTAATAAGCGCGCACTGTCGGAAATATGATGTTTGACGTTCAGTACCAACTTGTCGGTAAAGAATTTACTGTCGATAGAGATAATGTTCGCACTTTGTTCAGAAGACTGAGCATCCGTTGAATCAACATAGTTAAACTCAACCGACTCATTTTGATAAAGGAAAGGCGTCACTTTAGTGTTAAGTCTGTCATACCCCATAAGAACCACAAGATAACCCTGCGGCGTGTATGTAGAACCTTCTATCAAACGATAAGGTAGAATCGGCGCGACAAAAGCAATACCGGCAGTGGCATTGTCCGCCACTTCAGTTTCGGTAAACTCGGTGTGGAACAATTTCCCTTGCCCATAAACCGATTGAGGACGCTTCAAGCTTTCTAATAACTGGCTCTGCTCAAAATGGTACAAGCTGCCTTTGCTGTCATAAATGGGCTTCCAGTTTTGGTCCAGAATATAAGTTGCGGACACACTCTCCGCTAGCGCATTGAAGCTATCCATCTTGTCCCAAACAACACTCGAGAAAAAGATATTACCACCCGCTTTAATCAATGATCGGTCTTGCGAATACCATTGGGTTAGGCTCGCCGTCAGATTAATTTGCTCTTGTACGGTTTGACGAATACCGGTCGTAGAGTTGTCCAGCTTGGTTTCTTTTTGCTCTAAAGAACTTTGGTTCTGTTTATTGAGAATCAACTGTCCCGCTAGGTAAACAGGAAGCATTGAGCAAGCCAGCAACACCAAGCCCATGGTGTATTTTAAAGATAGCTTCAATCTCTTACCCTCATATTCGCCGAGTAATATTGAACAAAACCATTGTAAAACTTATGCAGTTCACTCTTTGGCATCCCTGACTTGTAACGCTGATACGCCCGAGCCGATGCCTCCCAAACGATCGCCATCTTGTAGTCACTCGACATCATTTGCGACGCTTGAAACTCATCGTACATATTTGAAAATGTCTGGTTACCTTCCTTAACACGACGTTGATTAACCTCATAAAACGGCGAAACCATGGCACTCGAGTGAGCTAAATAGGTGAAACTGTTTGATTGCAGGTATTGAATGACTTCTTTCAAAGCTAATTTCTTATCTGGGTTCTTCATGCCTTTTTCCGTGACAGCAAAAATCTTCGCGCCACTAAATGAAGACATACTCTCACCACGATAGGTCGGCAACGAATTGATATACAAATCTCGACCAAAAGCGGCATCGAGTTCGCTGAACGCCCAATCACCGTCAATCAAAAACTCGACTTCCCCATTGATAAATCTCTGTCTCGCGCAAATATCACTGCACGATGATTCGATGACTTTTTTCTGCTGCAACATATCGATGAAATCAAAAATGGCAACTAATCCTTCACCGTTAATATTGTTCGACGATAATAAGTCTTCAGAAAAAAGCTGATAGAAAGCCAAATAGAAGTACATGTTTGGATTGGGAAAAAGCACACTCACTTGATCAGACTGATCAGAGCGCTCAATGAGACTTTCCCATGTCACAACTTGCGCTTGAGGTTTGATCGAATACAGAACGACCTGGTTTCCAATACCAACCGGTAACGCCTTAAGCTCACCGTTAATGACCACCGCATCGAGCGCCTTTTTCTCATAGCGTTGGGTATCAACCCAAGCCTCGGGAAGTGTCGCTAATTCGATATATTCAGTTAGACCTAAGAAGTCAGAAGGAACCCAAATGGCGTCGGGAAAAGTATTGTCTCTAGGGTCAGCAACAAGAAGTTCAGAACGAATACTGTTGACGTCAAACGAACGAATTTCTACGCGATGATCCGTCATCGCTTCGATATGTTCTTTTACATAATCGGCCGTTTCATAATTAATACCAGCCCATATTTCAAGTGTGGACGAACAAGCAACGGCTGGAAATAGCATCGCAAATAGACTCAATAACCTCACTCTTGCTTCCTTGTGGTAAAAATTAGACGTTGGATTTTAATCGCCAATCAATAAACCGGGCGATGCGACTTATCGCTCGCTGCTCATGATTAGAGACCTAACTTTGGGCGACACGTTATATAGTAAAAAGTGCCTGAATAACAGTTGCTACTCTCGCTTTAAGAGAAAGGTCTGCTCATTCCGATACATCCGTCATATCTCTGGATGACTGTTCTTACAATAAATCAACATACCATACCCTTTATTATTAACGACAAAAAAAATGCCGCAAAAGCGGCATTTATCTCGTTTGGTGCATTCGACACAATAAAAATCAAATAAGCAATTTATCGGTCAAAGCCCTGTCATCGATTAAGCGTACTTCTCTTCGAAATCTTTCATGAAGCTAACCAGTGCTTGAACGCCTTCCAGAGACATCGCGTTGTAAAGTGATGCTCGCATCCCACCTACCGCTCTGTGGCCTTTTAGTGATTTCAGACCAGCAGCATCAGCCAACTCTAAAAACTTAGCATCTAGCTCTGGTTTCGCTAATTGGAATGGCACGTTCATTCTTGAACGGTTTACTGTATGAACATCGTTTCTGTAGAAAGCTGAGCTATCAATCGCATTATAAAGCAGCGCAGCTTTCTCTTTGTTCACTAATTCCATCGCTTCAACACCACCTTGAGCTTTCAACCACTTGAATACGAGGCCTGATAGGTACCAAGCATACGTTGGCGGTGTGTTGAACATTGAGTCTTTTTCAGCAAGTACTTTGTAGTTAAGAATGCTCGGCAATACGTCGTTTGCTAGCTCTAGCAGATCATCACGCACGATAGCAATGCAAATACCAGCAGGGCCTATATTCTTTTGAGCGCCAGCGTAGATAACACCGTACTGAGACACATCGATCTTACGAGACAGAATGTTAGATGACATATCCGCTACGATTGGCTTATCCGTTTGAGGAAGCTCACTGATTTCAATACCATCGATGGTCTCATTTGGACAGAAATGTACATACGCCGCTTCCGGGTCGATTTTCCAATCTTTAGCTGGAACAACCGCTGCTTTGCCATCAATTGACGTCTTGGCGTTGAATACATCGATTTCGCAATATTTGCTCGCTTCAGTCACTGCACTTTCTGCCCAGTAACCCGCATCAATGTAAGTCGCTTTCGTCGCGTCACCTAAAAGGTTTAGAGGAACAGCAGCGAATTGAGCACGAGCGCCCCCCTGACAGAAAAGAACTTTGTAGTTGTCTGGGATGTTCAGAAGATCACGTAGGTCCTGTTCGGACTCGTCAGCAACTTGAATAAATTCCTTGCTGCGATGGCTGATTTCCATCACGGAAGTCCCTAAACCATTCCAATCAATAAAGTCCGCCTGCGCTTGTTTCATTACCGGTTTAGGCAGTGCAGCTGGGCCAGCACTGAAGTTGAATACGTTATCTAATGTAAGTTCCATGGGGATGATTGCTCCTGCTAAATAATAACTATGCAAGTAATACCATGTTTTACCCAACATAAAAACAACAAAAGAGGTCTTAAGACCTCTTTTGTTTTGTACCGTATAAAATGTTTAAGCTGAACCTGCTAAATCACCCTATCAGTATTCAAGCCTGTTCTGTTTATTGAACAAAAACCGGCATAAGTAGAGCGATTAATGGAATTTCTTGTCCATTTTCGAACACTAGGTTTCCATTTTCTAAGTCAGCGCTGATTTCATAACCACTTTCTGTTTCCTTGATCATTTCCATCACAAGCAATTCATCAATACCTTCACGGATGAATGGGTACTCTTCAACAAGCTCATTTGAGAAGCTAGAGTGAACGTTACCCTTTAATGCAGGTACAATCATCGAAGGATTACTGCTGATGTTTTCGGTTCCTTCCGGTACGCTCACTAACCACTTAGATTCGAATTGACCCTTACCTAGATCTAACGACATATTGTTCATTGAAAGGTCGAAGCCTTTAGCAAACAGGATATCGATAAATGGAATGATCTCGGCAACGTCTTCTTGCGTCATTATTGGATTAGATTGGTAAATCTCAAAGATTTTCTCAAACGATTCGCTATCCAATTTCGACATTTCGAAATCGACGTTTAGGTTGTTCAACTGGCCTTCACTGGTCTCGATGTTTGCGATATCCAGCTTAAGGTTGCTGCGCAGACGCTTAGTCGCTTCATCTAGATGTGATTCAAAATCGTACTTAGAGTTTTCAATGGTCATGAAAGGCTGCATTGCAGAGTCTGAAACCAAGAAGCTATCGATAGTAAAATTCTGAGTACCTAACCAGTAGCCTTTCGCTTGTTGGCCTGAACCCACACCTTTCAGATTAGACAGCGTTACCTCTTCACCGGTTTCAAAATCAATTTGAACTGAAGGGATTGAAAGCTCGTAATCGACTTGGCCTAAAACAGTCGCATGGCCAGAAAGATTCGATTTAGTGATCGAGACCGACGTACCATTCTCATCAGATCCTTGATGATTGAACTGGCTTAACTCGAAGTTAAAGTCAGTGTTGCCGTTTAGCTCAGTGCTAGTTGTCAGAGTTAGAGGCAGAATATCGGTATTCTCAAACGTCGACAGTGCATTTAGGCTCACTAAACCGTGGCTGACTGCACTATTGATGACAAACTCACTCGGCAGCCCATCAATCGCAAGTTGCTCTTTCAGGTTTTCATCCGTCACAGTTAAACGAGTGGTTACGTTGGAAGACAAGTAACCTCTATCGTATTCCACGATCTCAGCTTGAATGCTTGAATTGTTAAGCTTTGCAACGCCATCAGTAATCGCATTTTGTCCAATTTGGCCAACCGCTAAAGGCCAGCAAAGAGCCAATGAGATTGCGCCGCCAATTGCACCAATTTTTCTTAACTGTTCCATGAGTTCTCTTTCTACACGTGTCTGTTTTTTTTAGTCTAACCCATCAGTAGCAAACAAGAAACATTGAGTTAAATCAGTCTATTGCTCGATACTTCGATTGCCTCAATAAATTAACGGCTAGCTCTCATCCTTATTAGGCGGTTCTTGCTAGGCTAGAGACGTCGCTACTATTAAGGTTGAGCTGTGAATCAATACGCTGTTATCTGTTTGGACAATAATCCGGTTAGCATTGAAAGAATACGTTCGGAGCTGGCTCCGTTGGCTTCTGTATTCGATATTTATACTGCCGAGAACCTAGAAGACGCACATCACGCATTAGAAGATATCCATGATCACAACCAAACCGTTGCCTTGGTGATCACTCATCATCATTCTGAATTTAATGGCGTGCAATTTCTGATTGAACTCGAACAGCTGCCCCATAGTAATACCGCAAGAACGATATTAGTCAGCGCTTCGTCAGACATTCAATCCATTCTAACCGCTGTGAATGAAGGCAGGCTCAACCACTGTCTAACCAAACCAGTTCAAGATCAGGTTCTGTTCAAGTCCGCACAAAAAGAGCTGACCTCTTTTGTAATCCAATACGACTCAGAAAACCTGCTCTCTTACAGTAATGCATTGGATCAACAGCGCTTACTCAGAGCGCACATTGAACAAAAGATTCACTCTTTCCAATCGGGTTTCATTCACGATTACCACCAGCTTTCGGATAACGCCCTTGCAGAGCGTGTCGTCAGTGCCTTACAAGATGTGTTTTCAAAAGATGACAAAACCAAAGCCATTCGTGATTACTCGCCCGAACACCTGCTCACTGTGGAAGGCGAAGACAATCGCTTTTTATGGCTGATCATTGAGGGTGAAGCGGCTTTATATAAGAAAGATGAACTCGGGCAACAGCGGGAAGTGGTACGTCACTCCAAGGGGAACATTGTTGGCGGGATGTCATTTGTGACAGGTGAGCCTTCATTTTCTACCGCGATCACCCTAACGCAAACACGCGTTATCAAGCTGGATAAAGATAGCTTTGCTCAGGTGATGCATTCAAACAATACCCTGCTGCCTTTATTTACCAATCTATTGCTTCGTCATTTCAATCGACGTTTGCAACGCAGCATCACCAATAAGATCAAACTGCAGCAAACACTAGAATCATTAGAGTCCGCACATCAACAACTGATCGAAAAAGAGAAAATGGCGATGCTCGGGCAGCTTGTCGCGGGAGTCGCACATGAGCTGAATAACCCGATTGCAGCCATATTGAGAAGCATCGAAACTCTGTCAGACCATCTCGACCAGATATTGGCCAACCTGTCCGTTCCTGAGTCGAATAAAGGGACTGACGTACTGGCACATTCAAAGTTAGCTAAGCCACTATCAACAGCTCAAGAAAGACAGCTCGTAAAGCATCTGGCGTCGACTATTGATGACCGTGCGTTAGCAAAAAAAGCCGTGAGACTAAACCTAAGCCAAGACTCTACGGTGCTAGACACATTAAAAGCGTCCCCTGTCGCAGGCAAAGAGCTGCTCAATGACTTAGAGCATTACCACTATGTTGGAAACTCTATCCGCTCAATTCAAGTGTGCAGCAAGCGTATTGCCGACATGGTCAAAAGCCTAAAAAGCTACGCTAGAGAAGATGAAGAAGTTCGCCACTACACAGATATCCACGAAGGACTTGAAGATACCTTAGTGATCTTCGAAAACAGGCTTAAACATCACCAACTCGAAAAGCATTACGATACCGACTTACCACCTTTATTGTGCCAGTCGCTCTCGCTGCAACAAGTGTGGACCAACCTTATCTCCAATGCGCTCGATGCCCTAACTGAACGAGGAAAAGTGTCCATTACTACCTCTCAACAGATAAAAGGCGACGACGCGTTTCTTGTGGTGCAAATCTCCGATACTGGCCACGGCATTGCCAAAGAAGACATCAACACCATTTTCAACCCAAACTTCACAACCAAAAAAGAAGGCAACTTTGGTTTAGGGATTGGGTTATCCATTTCTCAACAAATCGTTTCGGCTCATCAAGGATTTATTTTGGTGGAGTCAGAGGTAGGCAGTCATACAAACATGCAAGTGTGGCTTCCATTCAAACAAGAAGGAGCACCTCATGAATAAGTACCTAATTTTATGTGTCGATGATGAACCTGAAGTTCTCAATAGTGTCCTTCAGGACTTGGCGATATTTGAAGAGAACTTTCTGGTTGAAGGTGCTGAGTCGGTCGATGAAGCCAAGCAAGTCATCAAAGAAATGGGACAAGATGGTATTAAGCTCGCGTTAATCTTGTGCGACCACATCATGCCAGAAGAAACCGGCATTGATTTTCTGATCGAACTCAACCAACACGACGCGACTAAACCAACACGTAAGCTGCTGCTCACAGGGCAAGCTGGGCTGGAAGATACCGTCACGGCCATTAACAACGCTGCACTTGATTTCTATATTTCAAAACCTTGGCAAGGCAACCAACTGAGAGACACTATTACTCAACAATTGACTGACTATGTCATTGCCAACGACAAACAATTACTTAACTGGACTTCCATCTTGGATACCGAGCGCATACTGACTTCAATGGCGGATAAACGCACCAGTTTTGGTGAATAGCACTGATTGGTTAATCGATACTGAGAAAAGCGGCATTCGATATAAGAAGCGTCCGAACACATACAAATTTTGGATAATTCGCTCGTCTATTTTTCTCATTCGCCCTAAAACATGAGATCTCCGTTACAGACTGATCCTTAATTTGCTTGTTTTTTAACTAAATGAGTAAGGTTTTACATTTTAAAGGATTACTTTTCCGTGAGTTAGATTAAACTGTCTCAATGTTTATGGTTTGCCGATTTGTCTCAAACCAAAGGAATTAACACTAATATAGGTTTACGGTCGTTATGCGCAAAATTCTACTTACTACCGCTATGCTATTGGCTTCTGGTCAAGCACTAGCTGTTGATGAACAACCACAGGTAATGAGCAACTTTAACTATGATTACTTTGAAGCACGCATCGGTGCTAGCCCTGTAACATTTGGTGGTGCGTTCAGTAAGTCAATTCACCCGAACGCTCACGCTATAGCACGTATCGATTCAGAATTTGAAGGCGATTACGACTCAGCTGTAGGTCTTGGTTTCCATGCTCCATTAAACAACTGGGCAGACCTAACTGGTGAAATGCTAGCTCGTATCGTTCAGCCTGAGAACTCAAGCTCTACTGATATCGGTATGGAAATCAACGTTGGTGTTCGCCAATGGCTTGGTCCACAACTAGAAGTTGGTGGTAAAGGTGGTTACGTTTCTATCGATGACAACGATGATTGGACAGGTTCTGTTTACGCGCGTTTCCACTCTACAGAGCTTTTCTCTTTAGGTGCCGAAGCTCGTATTAACGACTTCTACGGTGACCAACTTATGTTCACTGCTCGCTTCAAGTACTAATACTTAAAGCTCAAGCCCTAGCAAATAAGCTCTCTATGAACACTTAGCCTTTTGATACTTAGTCTTTTAAGAAATCCGGCTAAGACAGAAACAAAAAAACCGAGGACATTCCTCGGTTTTTATTTATTAACAGTAATCTTAAGCATATAAGGCAAACTTCTTTAGTGGCAGCTCTTTAGTAATTGCTGCTTGCGTGGCTCTTGTAATAGTTTCCAGTGAATACCATCAATTGCACCCGCAAATTTCCAAAGTAGTTTTAGGTCAACATCGTTTCCGTACGCTTCGCGAACCTTATTAAACACTTCAGGTGCGCCCAACTGCATAAACATTGAAACATCATCCACACCCGCCTTTTTAACCATGCGCTCTAACGTAAGCTGCATGTTTGGTAGATCTCTTAATCTACGGCTAGCTGATGACTTCTTGAAGCTACGCTGCTGAATTGAATTATCGATTGAAGTACGAATAATACTATCCAATTCAGGATGTTCACAGGTAAACAGATCCGTAATGTCGTAATAGTTTACGGTTGCTGTTGTCTGCTTCTTTACATGACGATACTTTTCACAATCAAGATCGGTCAGTTTTTTATCTAATGATTTTCCACCTCTAATGAATAAACAACCTTCACTCAATAAAGCGAACATAGCGTCATTTTGAAAGAGGCCAATACCTCCGAACATAGAACGTTTTTGATGCTCACCAAATTGATTCACGTAATTAATAAATGCTGTCTCGGTCATATCCGTTGATCCTTAATCAAATTACCCCGATTAGGTTGATCACCAGACAAGCAGCTTGTTATGCGAAAATTTTAAATCTATTTTGTTATTCTATAGGTGAATATTATGGTTTCGTTTTTCACCTTTAAATAAATCATACTTCGAAAAGAAAAATAAGTCTGGACTTAGTTCACATCAATCAATTGAGTATTCTGGTTTTTCATGATTGACGTCACAGTAAACTATCAAACCATGCTTAAATTTGGACACCTAGTGATACACCGGTTCAAATTATTAAAGGTTATGTGGACGGATGAGTATTGCCTCGCAGCATCGCGGCTTGTAAAATGGCAGGACATACATGTTTTTACTTTTTATATGAATCATTTATCGTTTTTCTGGCTACCTCAAAATAAGGCTCTTCTCTTAAAGGGTCTAGAATCAGAGTTTGCCCAACTTGTTGGACATTCTATCTCAGCGGGAAAAATAACACTTCCTCCTATCCCTAACGTTGTACTGAAGATTCAATCGCTTTGTACCCTTGAATCAACTGGGATTGCTGAAGTTGCCGAGTGCTTACTCGAAGACCCAGGCCTCGCTGCTATTGTCATTCGTGTGGCTAACTCTGTCGTCTTTAACCGACGCAATATTACTTGTGTTGATATTATGACGGCTGTGTCGCGCCTTGGCATATTAAGAGTACGTGACATCGTGACGGCTCAGGCTATTGAACAACTCAAACACTCAGTCAACCTCAGTAAAGAGTGTAATAAGTTATTGGTTCAGAGCGCGTCTGTATCAAAAGAGCTAGGCGCCACTATGGTACTGGTGACCAACGGCTTCAAAGAGCTCTCCCCTATTGAATACCGTTACCTTGAACATGAAAAATCACTGCTTGTTGGATTACTGGCTGACATTGGTTTGTTCTGTTTGGTTAGCGAATACCACCTCTACCTCGAAAATGGCAATTACCTAGATCACGACATCGCTTTACAGATCTTCCAAGGTCAATGTTCCGCTACCAGTAAATTGGTGCTTAATCGTTGGGGCTTCGACAGTGACTTTATTGATGTGTGCAGCAATACCATCAATAACCAAGAACAACGTGAAGTGTCTTACTTGGATATCGCTCGAATCGCTAACCACCTGCTGATGTTCAGAAACAAGGATGAGAACATCGATGATCACGAAGTTGAACTAAACGTGACAGGTGCAGAGGTGCTTTATAAATTAAGCAACTTGAGCAAGCATGATTTTAATGCAAAGCTAAGCGACGTGATCAATACTAGCGGCTTCTAAGTCACTGTTAAATTACAAGTAAGTGTAATATGAAGTAAATGCAATGGGGAAAGCATGTTTACAGGGATGATCTTTATATTTGCGCCACTCGTCGTGGGGTATCTTTTTGCAATTTCGAACGCTCAGACATTAGAATTTATCAACCGCTCAACATCGCGGTTGATCTACGTGATTCTGGCGTTGATGGGACTAAGCTTAGCCGCCCTCGATAACCTAGGCAGTAATCTGCAGACAATCCTTCTATATACCGTCACTTTCTTTGTCTGCTTAAGCGTTTGTAACCTAATGGCACTGCCCGCTATTGATAAGTTATTGCCACTCAAAACCGACAGTAGCAAGAAGAAGCTTCCCCTCTCTTCTATGGCGATGGAATCTGCCAAACTCATCTTAGTGGTGGGTTCAGGGCTAATCGCTGGCTTAGTGCTTCCTATTGGCCTTGATTGGGTTGATACCGCAAGCGAATGGATTCTGTTTGTTCTCCTGTTCTTTATCGGTATTCAACTGCGTAATAGCGGGCTGACACTTCGTCAGATCTTACTCAACAAGCACGGCATGGTTATCGCAATCACCATTATCATCACCTCAATGTTAGGTGGTGTAATCGCGGCTTACATCCTAGATATCCCTCTGTTCAAAGCCTTGGCAATGTCTTCCGGATTTGGTTGGTACTCTCTGGCTGGTATCTTAATGGGTGACGCCTTTGGCCCTGTCTATGGTGGCGCTTCTTTCATGCTTGAACTGTTAAGAGAGTTAGTTGCCTTGGTACTGATTCCAGTGCTGATTCGCAGTTATCCATGCACTTCCATTGGTTATGCTGGTGCGACTGCGATGGACTTCACCCTACCGGTCATTCAAACAACAGGCGGCGTTCGATGTGTGCCTATCGCTATCGTCAGTGGCTTTATCCTCAGTTTGCTTGTTCCGATATTGATGTTGTTCTTTGTATCTCTTGCTAACTAGATCGCAGGAATAGCGTTTGTTTTAGATTAGAATGCAACTCGAATACCAATGCCCAGACACCGATACAGTTACCGAAATAAAAAGACACTAAGTGTCATTGCTCAACAAATAACGATCACGGTAACCTGTAACGACAAAGTTATAAAAAGAATAAACTTACAAAAGGAACTACTATGAAACGCCTTTGCGTCGCATTACTGCTAGCTTCAACTTCTACTTTCTCTTTTGCAGCAGATTCAATGTCTGAGACAAACCAGTGCCAAGCAAAAAAATATGATGCGTACATCGACGCTTCTTTGAATTGGTATGCCGACCTTGCTGCATTAACCTCTGAGCAATATCCAGAGCTAACAGAAGTGAGTGAGTGGTTCCTAGAAGGTCGTAAGCACCACTTTGAGCTGAATCGTGCTGCGGTTAACTACTACCTTGTGAACGATTCAAGCAAAGTGGCAACAGAGCAGCCTGTAGAAGGCTGGTTGCAACTTGAGCAACACGACATTAAAACGCTATCAACACGTGATGATGAGCTTGGTAAAATCGCGAAAACAACGTTCGATGACCGCCAATCAACGCCTCACGCTCAAAACTACGAACTACGTTCTGCCTTTGCAGAGCTGCTTAGTCACCCTAAGCAAATCGACTCAGCGCTAAAGCGTTACAACCAGTCGATCAGTAAACTTGAAGCGATTAAGTGTAAATAACCCCGCATTTAATATGCTTTTTTGAGAAGTTGGATTTCATAATTAAGACGGGACATTGTTCCCGTTTTCGTTTAGATTGTCCCGCTCGCGTCAATATTAGAAAAATAACTCGCTTGCTATGGTTACGGAACAAAAAACAGCAGATGTTAGCTTCGACAGTCTTCTACGTATCTTCACGGTACCTGAAGGCCCAGATTCAACACTCACTCAAATTGAAGACAAACTTTCACGAAACCTGAATCAATTCTTACGTGAACATATTGTGGCTGAAGAAAAGCCGCTGCGTGAAATTGAGAAAGATTTTTCAAATGCTCATATCCCAGAGCAGCCTGAGTTTGTTTCTGAACATACTGAGCATCTCCTCGATTCTCTTGTGTCTCATTCGGTTCACACGTCTTCGCCAAGTTTTATTGGCCACATGACCTCTGCGTTGCCGTACTTCCTGATGCCGCTTTCAAAAATCATGATTGCGTTGAATCAGAATCTAGTAAAAATCGAGACCTCAAAAGCTTTCACTCCCCTAGAACGTCAAGTTCTGGGCATGTTACATCGCCTGATTTATCAAGATAGTGACCAGTTTTATTCTCGTTGGATGCACAGCGCAAACCACTCTTTAGGTGCGTTTTGTTCTGGCGGTACCATCGCGAACATTACGGCGCTTTGGGTTGCACGTAACAACGCACTAAAAGCGCAAGGTTCGTTCAAAGGTGTAGAAAAAGAAGGCTTGTTTAAAGCTATGAAGCACTACGACTACGAAGGCCTTGCCATCTTAGTCTCTGAACGTGGCCACTACTCTCTGAAAAAAGCCGCGGATGTCCTTGGTATTGGTCAAGAAGGTCTAGTATCTGTTAAAACAGATAACGACAACCGTATTTGTACTGATGATCTAAGACTCAAGATTGAGCAACTCAAGCAGAACAAGATCAAACCTTTCGCCGTCATTGGTGTGGCTGGTACAACCGAAACCGGTAATATCGACCCGCTAAGAGACATTGCTGAGGTGTGTGCCGAATCCGATTGTCATTTCCACGTTGATGCTGCTTGGGGCGGTGCGACTCTAATGTCTAACAATCATCGTCACCTGCTTGATGGTATTGAACTCGCGGATTCAGTCACGATTGATGCGCATAAACAGCTTTATATCCCTATGGGTGCGGGCATGGTTCTGTTTAAGAAGCCAGATGCGATGACTGCGATTGAACATCATGCTCAATACATTCTTCGTAAGGGCTCAAAAGATTTAGGCAGCCATACGTTAGAAGGCTCTCGTTCAGGCATGGCAATGCTGGTTTACGCCGCAATGCACATCATTAGCCGCCCAGGTTATGAACTGCTGATCGACCAAAGCATCAACAAAGCGCGCTACTTTGCCGACCTAATTAAAGATCAGAGCGACTTCGAACTGGTTTCAGAACCTGAGCTTTGCCTACTGACTTATCGCTACGTACCTGAATCAGTCAAAGCTGCACTGCTTAAAGCTGAGCCTGAACATCGTGTCGAACTGAATGAGTTGCTCAATGAACTGACTAAGTTTATTCAGAAGAAGCAGCGTGAAACAGGTAAGTCTTTCGTGTCACGTACACGCTTAAACCCTGAAGCATGGGCACATCAGCCAATCATCGTTTTCCGCGTGGTGTTAGCAAACCCACTAACAGGTAATGATATTCTTTCGTCAGTGCTTGAAGAACAGCGTGAGATCTCTAAACTAGCACCAAACTTGATGGGCAAAATCAACAAACTGGTTACGCAAATCAACCCATAGTCATTCAATTTTAGTTGCATCAAATTGAAAATTTCTTTCTTTTTGATGTAACTAAGCTGTCAGTTCATACTCATTTTGCATTCTTTTTGCTCAAACTCTCTTCCAATTCTGTAGTTTTCTAAAATTTTGTTGAGGTTTGTCATATTCTTAAGCATTCATGCCCTGTTTTTGTATTAGTAAATAGTATGTTGGGTTTATACTGACTCTATGGTGCTAGTTAGCTTGATATCTATTTGACGCAGCAGTATTTACGATACCAAATATACATTTGGCTTTGTGTTTACTGATATTTGCTTCAGCCATACCCCCTGGTAAAAGATATTAACTAGCAAGTTGTTCTCTATACCCTTGTGAACACTATGAATACATTAGAAAAAATACAAAAAAACCTGGAAAATTTCAGCAAGTCTGAGCGTAAGGTAGCCGAAGTAATTATGGCTTCCCCTCAAACTGCAATTCATTCTAGCATTGCTACCTTAGCTAAAATGGCTGACGTGAGTGAGCCTACAGTTAACCGCTTCTGTCGTCGATTAGACACAAAGGGCTTCCCTGACTTCAAACTTCACCTAGCTCAAAGCTTGGCGAACGGTACACCTTACGTGAACCGTAATGTTGAAGAAGATGATGGTCCAGATGCTTATACGCATAAGATTTTCGAATCAACTATGGCTTGTCTAGACGTTGCTAAAAACAGTCTAGATGCGATGCAAGTAAACCGCGCTGTTGACTTGCTGACTCAAGCAAAACGCATTTCATTCTTTGGACTGGGTGCCTCTTCTGCTGTCGCCAAAGATGCTCAAAACAAGTTTATTCGTTTTAATATCCCAATCACGTGTTTCGAAGACATCGTGATGCAACGAATGAGCTGCATTAACTGCAGTGATAACGACGTTATTGTTCTTATCTCTCATACTGGCCGCACTAAAAGCCAAGTTGAGATTGCAAACTTAGCGCGTGAAAACGGTGCGACAGTTATTGCTATCACAGCAAAAGATTCTCCACTGGATAAAGCGAGCTCGTTGTCTATTTCTCTGGATGTTCCAGAAGACACTGACGTTTACATGCCAATGGCAAGTCGCGTTGTTCAGATGACGGTTATCGATGTGCTAGCGACAGGCTTTACGCTACGTCGTGGTTCTGGTTTCAGAGAGAACCTAAAGCGCGTCAAAGAGTCACTTCGTGATTCACGTTACGAGAAGTACTCTCAGTTCTAATCTGCTTAGTCATGAACTGAAAACAGATGACCAGAGAACAAGTTAAATTAAAAAAACGGAGCCTAGAGCTCCGTTTTTATTTGTCTGTATAAAATGACTTATACAACGAACAAGTTTAAGACCGTTAGATAGTCCAACTATTGCCCTTCTCAACCACGCTATTTTCGGACGCATAAGAATTGATAATGGTAAAGCTCGACTCGACAGCTGGCTCTTGCCCAATTTGATTCATTGAAGCTCCCTCATGATGCCCTTCTCTACAACTGCACTTCTCACACACCTGCTTCAAAATGTGTACGAGCCTCTCGTGGTTAAGCGGCAAAGGGTTTCCTTTAATCGCCACGGATTTGAGCGCATCTGTAGACACCTCATCAAACTGTGCTTCACAGACACCAAATTCCAGCAAGTTGGGTAACTTAAGCGTATCAAGCACTTCCGATAACCAAGAAATTGCCTCCTCTTCTACTGCTTCTACGTTACCTGTTATTATCTGAGCGATTCGCTGATAACGCGCTAGGATGTCGCTTCTTTGCTGCTCTTTCGCGACAGCTATGTTCTCCAACATCACAAATGGCGCTAAACGCGCGGTAATCACACTATGAGGCGCAGAAATCTTACCTCCTAGTGCAGAGGCTAAACCATGGGCTGCGCCAAGCTTGGCATTGGTTATCGCCATACCACCGAGCATAGAAGCGAAAGCAAGATCAGAACGCGCTTGTGGCTCATCATAAACACATGCCTGAACCACAGAACCACTCAACTTACGCAGCCCTTCTTCACAAATCATGTCGGTTAACGGATTCGGCTCACCACACACGTAGGCTTCCATTAGATGAGTAAAGGCATCCATCGCACCTCGTCCAGATAGATAAAGATTGGTTCCATGAGTTAGGGTTGGGTCGACAATCGCTACGTCAGCCAGCATGTCTGGGCTTCTCAAGCTGATTTTCACTTGGTCTTGGCCTGATTTCAGCACCGCGTTTTTCGTGACCTCGGCACCGGTACTCGCCGTGGTTGGAATAGCGATAAACGGCAGAGGTTTGGTTTTAAGAGGAACATTACGCCCGACCACTTCGACATAGTCATACAAGTTACCTTGATTAGGTAAAACCGCGGCTAACGCTTTTCCCATATCGATGGCACTGCCACCGCCCATCGCTACGACCATATCTGGCTTAAATCGACGAGCGGAAATAGCCGCCTCTTCAACCATTTTAATATTAGGTTCACCGGAAACTGCGATGTGCTGATAACGCATACTCTGCGCATCCAGATAGTCAGTAACAATTGAAGTGCGCTCTAATGTATTGCCTGTAACCAATAACACGCTGTAGCCGTATTGATTAAAGAGAGACAATGAAGCGGAAAGTGCTCCATCACCAAAGATGATCTTTGTAGATGTCATAAATTGAAACATGGTGCCTCCTGCGCCTATGACCGAACAAAACTGCGAACTCTTGGTTATTGGAATTTAGCCTTTATATCGTGCATCAGTATTAAGATGCCTCGTTCTGTATGCGCTTTTTTTGACGAAGTGCAACTTGTCGCATTAAAGATGGATTAATGTCGTATTCTTAGGGGTAATTCACACTCTTAAATTAAGGGTAATCAATCTGAATACCCATCAGAAATCAGCATGGATCCTTTTTGTGACCATTATTTGCTCTGATAGACAAAACCTATTGTATTAAGAGGTAATTCCATCTTTATTTCCCCATGGCATTGAGGCATAGTTGGTTTTAAGAAATTTTGAGTGGCATTCACTAATGAATAGTTAACATAATCGAGTTAACGAGCCTCATCCCGTATTTAGGAGAAATTAAATGTTTGTAGTTATTTTTGGTCGCCCTGCTTGCCCATTCTGTGTTCGTGCAAAAGAGCATGCTGAAACTCTTAAAGCTAAACGCGATGACTTCAACTACCGTTACGTTGACATCCACGCTGAAGGTATCAGCAAAGCTGATCTAGAGAAGACTGTTGGTAAACCTGTCGATACAGTTCCACAAATCTTCATCGACCAAGACCACATCGGCGGCTGCACAGAATTTGAAGCATACGCAAAAGAAAACCTAGGTCTTTTCGACTAAGCTAGGATTTCTCACACGAGAATCGAGGCTAAGGCCTTAAACAGCTGACCCATTAAGGCGTTAGACTGTACGATTTATAGAAAGCCCGCTCACTGTAGCTAATGCTGTTCGGATAATCGCTACAGCTTAAATTTAGATGGAACAAAAAGGACTGAACGTCGTAACGTTCGGTCCTTTCTTTTATCTGGAAGAATGAAGTGACTCAGATTTTCTCTAATCCCTTTAAGTTTGACTGGGTTTCGTCTGGACTTAAAGCTAACCAACAGAACGGCGCATAAATACGGTTAATAGCGCCTGTAAAACTTACTCTAGCCTCTCGAATCCCTGAACCTGAAGCTATCTTAACCATCTCTAAGCGTGCTTATAGGTAAGTAATATGCCCCACTTTCGTAATCCCCTCACAAACGTTGTTGAAGGTTAGAATGTAAGACGGTGATAACTACTCCAATCTCACAGCCCTTGATACGCGAAACCTCTCCAGCAATATTAACCCTCCGTCGAAGTAAAACTTGAGGATGACAGTACATACAGAGCCTCATGAAGACTATTCAGGCATAAAAAACCACACTAGATGTGATGCCCATCAGTTAAGCTTAACACTTAGCTAAACCGCACCTAACCCATTTGTTATCGTATTAACATTCGAGCGTTTCACAACAGCAGGTGAACCAACACACACTGTGTTTGAGGGTAAATCCTTTACAACAACACTTCCTGCCCCAACGACAACATTATCACCAATAGTTACCCGGGGCATACGGCAACATTTGCGCCTAACCAAACGTTATTGCCAAGCGTAATCGCTCGTGCGTATTCATCACCTCTCGCCCTCTCCTCTGGATTTAAGGGATGACCGGGTGTTGCAATGACAACGTTAGGGCCAAATAGACAATTATCTCCAATGGTGACCTTCGCACCATCTAAAATCATACAACCATGATTACAATAGAAATTTTTACCCAGCTCTATATTATAGCCATAATCACAATAAAAAGGTGGCTCTATCCAGGCGTCGGTTTGGTATCCAATTATTTTTTCAAGAAACGCACCGATACCCTGCCTATCTGTCGGGCACGTTTTCGACAATTCAAAGCACAGCTTCTTTGCTAACGTTCTATCCTTGGTTAGCTCCTCATCAAAGGGAATATACGTTAAGCCCAACCGCATCTTTTGTTTCTCGGTCAATTGTGCCATGTCCACGTGTTCTTTTACCATTTTATTTACCTACGAATACCCATCACTTATCTAGTAAAAAGGGGTTGATAACGACTGCTTCAAATTAAAAACCTCCTGAGTTTTACCTCAGAAGGTTTTTCTATAACATGATGATTAGCAAGCTTCGTTATACACAACGAAGCATTAATACCTAACTAACAGCCTGTGATTGAACCGGAGCATTGCCCAATATCGAAGAGCAGCTCCTTAGCAACCGATAGATTCTCAACACTCATACGACTGTTTTGCTCATTCGCTCTCATTTTAAATTGCAACTCGAAACCGATTTCACCAGGACGCTTTCGCATAGCGAAGCTTAGGTTATCCGATGATTCATCACTCACCGACATCACTTCTTCCCACTTCACTTCAGCACCTGAGTCAGTCTTTATCACCGCACTGATAACAAATTCGCCATCATGGATCTGTCTCTCGTTAGCATCGAATGAAAACAAATAACGCGTTCCATCATCGTCTGCGCTAATGTCATATTCTGTTGTTGCAGAAACCCAACCGTTACTCCCCTGTGAAGCGGAGAATTGTAAACGACCATCACTTTGCGTTACCCCAGACAAGCTCCATGCCGCATCCTCAATACTAAAACCGACATCTTGCGCACCAAACGACTGTAACGCGGTGTTATCAAAAGCAAACTCTCCACTTTCAGTGACAAATTCAATATGTAAATACGCATGCCCTGCTGGTTGATTCGTCATAACCGTGACAAGCCTTGGCTGCTCACCTGACAACACTTTTTCGCTTCGCCCTGCCAATACGTCACCCTTAGTATTTGGACTCGAAGACCAGGTCAGCTGAACGTAGCCCGAACCTGATGAACCGGAAAGCGGTGCGACGTAAGCGGACACTTGATAACCGCTCCCTGCTAATCCAAGCGGCAAGTATGCACCTTGTGACAAACTGGCTGAGCCAGAAAGTTTAGCGGACGGCCCGAGTTCACCGTCAATAATCGCCACATTCCCTGAAGGTTGCCATCCTTGAAGCGTCCCAGTATCAAAGTTCGGGTTTTCAAATCGGGCAGGCTTATCTGTCAGAATGCTCACAATATCATTAAGTTCCACCCAATCACCTAGTGGGTCAATCACGTTGAAACTTGAAAACGTGTCATTACCTGGAACGACAAACGGCGATGTTTGGTAACCAAATGACCTAACTTCACCATTGTTTTTTACCCCTTCGATTAAACGCGGCGTCAATTTAGAAAAGTGTAAAATTCGACCATCCGAAGTCAACTCTTCACGAAGTTCAGGGTAAAAGAATTCATTACGGAATTGACCCATCACGCCCGGTTGAATAGTTTCAACCAATCCTATCGACCCAAACCAAAAATCCGCGATCCCAATACCACTCATCTCATAGCCAGTGTTATCTTTTGACCATCGCGTTAACAATGAAATCTGATCATCTCCAGCACTTTTCATAGTTTGGCGCCTGTTGTCGCGATACGCTTTATAGCCACCAAGCACGGCCGCTGAATGCCCCATCTGCCCAAAACCGAGTACAGCCGGGAAATGAATAAAGTTACCAGGATGATCGGAAGGCCCATCATTATAATACCCCCCCTTGTCAGGGTTGTTTCCTGCTGAAAATGCAGCAAAGTATTTAGCACCTAAATCATCCGATTCCGCTTGCGTGATGGCGTAATAATTGTCGTTTTGTTGTTTCCAATTTTTATCACTGTAGTGATGTTCCAAGATCAATGGCGCCCCCATAACAATAAAGGCCGCATGAGATGCACTAATGACAGGCTCCCCGTTAAGCCAATCATCGTATTTAAAGTTCTCTCGCCCATACACATAATCATCGTAGAGATCTGATACTCTTGGGTCTTGTGCAGCAGCCAACTCACCGAATAACCAGGTCTCGTTACTCATTCTATGGTTCATGCGTTTTGGACCAAAATCATCCGACTCCCACGTAATGCGCTGATGAGAACGAATTACGTCACCAGAACGAAGTAACGTTTGGTCTAAAAAGGTTTTGTACTGTGCCACTTTCGCATTATCGGGGTACATTTCTGCAGCCTTATGTACCGCAGGCAAAAATTTCATGCTGATATAGACTTGCATTTGGGGGTTGTTTGGCTCTGTCTCTCCATTGGCAATATAATTACGAACAAAGTGACCGTCTACACTCTTAGTTCCACCTTGCCCATCTTCATGTAACCCAGCGTGACGTTTAATCAACAATTCAATTAATGGTTCAATTTCTGGATCAGGCTGTACTTTATCAGCCGCCATCAGTAGATATAACGCCCAGCCAACGTTATCCGCAATTGGCAATGTATTAACACGCTGGCTCTCTAACTTCCTATGTAAAAACCCTTCAGGAGAAGCATTATTATCGGTTAAGTTGGAGGCGGTCAGCCCTTTAATTGCTCGCACATATTGGCTTAGTTCATCTTTCAGCCAATCATCAAACATTAACCGTTGATCCCTGTCGTCCCTTAACTTTGAGGCGTTTCCATCAGCAAACAGTAACTGACCATCTGCAGTTAATGAAAAACTGCTCCATTGTGTCGGTGACGAGTAATAAGGACGAAATGTCATCTGGTCGAGTTCTCTCTTAGGAACGTAAGATAGGTTGGTATACCCCTCATCTTTAGCCGCCAAATACAAGCCTTCACTGCCCTTTTCGCCAAACACACTGCTAAATGACAACCCTACAAAATCGGTTCCTTGATGCACGACTGTGGGTCTAGATGTGGTATGCCAAACCTTGGCAATTTGATCTTGAGACATCAAATAGATTTGCTGGTTTTCCGCATCAACCGCGATGTCTTGCACTGCACTTCCCAAGGTGATGTTTGTGATGACTGGTTGATGGTTATTATGGGTCGTTCTGTATACTGTGTTTCGCGCGGCCTCTACCCTATAAGCACCTTGATGATTACCAACATAAAGCTTAGATTTAAAATAGTTCATTCCATATGGTTGAGTTTGCTCAACATCGGAAGATTGCAGCATCAAACGCGTGAACTCTGAAAGCTGTTTAGTGTTAGTGTTATAAGCGAGGATTACATCATCTTTTACACCTGCGTCAGCATCACATAACGCCATATACAAAAATCGACCCGATGGCGTCAATGTTAAACCGCACAGACTGTTAGCATGTGAAAGATCCATATCAGGCACGGTATTAATGATGTCTTGAGATTGAATAGTATGTAGAAGGTTTTCACGCACATCTCGAATCTCAATATGCAGTGACTGCTGGCTGGCAATCGCATAATAACCCGCATTTTTGGCGGCAACCGCGATATCGGCGCTGCCCCCAGAAAAGTGCCAATCGCTGATCACAATATCGTTATCTGAAGGAGGTGGATTGCCCCCCTGTCCCCCTTCATCAGTACCACTACCGCCATTACAGCCCATTATAACTAGACTCACTGCGCCAATAGTCATTGCTTGGCTCAACATTTTCGCCAAATCAGTTTTTCGCCAAATAGCTTTTTCGCTTAACACTAAACTTGTATTGCCATTCATAACCATTCAACCTTCACAAATGCCGAATGAGCATTACGCTCAATCATCCTATTTATTGATCACGTGGCTCTGCATATAGAGCCACGTCGTACAAAAAATGTGTTATTACTTGAAACTCTCGGGAAACAATGATTCGAGTGAAGGGTTAGGCTGCCTCATTAAGTCAGCGTCTTTCCACTCCTCGATTGGGGGCACATCGTATTGTTTTTGCAGGTTCGCCAACTGCTCTCTGAGACGCTTTATTTCAGCTTGATATTCAGGAGAATCAATCGCGTTGTTCATTTCAGAAGGGTCGGCGGATAAGTCATAAAACTCCCACTCATCATTTGGGTGATAAAAATGAATGAGCTTATAACGTCCATCAGATACGCCATAATGCCTAGCTACATCATGGAATCCAGGGAACTCATAATAGTGGTAATACAAAGCCTCTCGCCACTCTGTTGCTTCTTCACCTGCAAGCAATGGTTTAAGAGATTGACCGTGCAATTTTTCGTTAACTTTGACGTCTGCAATATCAAGGAAGGTTGGAGCATAATCGATATTTTGCACCAGTTCATCAATCACAATGCCCTTTTCAATCACACCCGGTAATTGCATGACTAACGGTGTAGAAAAAGACTCTTCATACATAAATCGCTTGTCATAAAATCCGTGTTCACCGAGGAAAAAGCCTTGGTCGGAAGTGTAGACAACCAGCGTATTCTCGCTGAGGCCTGCCTCTTCTAAGTAATCGAGTACTTGACCAACGCTTTCATCGACAGCAATGATCGTCGCAAGATAATCTTGCATGTAGCGTTGGTATTTCCATTCCGCCATTTCCTGTTCGGTCCATTTGGCTTCGTAACGATTCATCTCATCATTACGTGCCTGATAAGCCGCATCCCATTTTGCTCTTTGTTCTGGTGTAAGGCGGGCTAAAAGGTGTGGCCAAATATCTTCTCGCCATTCACCACTGTCTTCTGCAACAGTCATCTTTAAGTCGTGACCATCTTGAGTATGATGCGCAATCGTCATCGTTTGGTTGCTCGCCGCTTGTCGATTATCGTAGTTATCAAAAAAGTTTTCTGGCAGCGGAAATTCTGTATTTTCAAAAGTTTGAGTATGCCGTGGTGCGGGCATCCAATTTCGGTGAGGGGCCTTGTGGTGCATCAGTAATGCAAATGGTTTTGTTTTATCACGGCTATTCTCAAGCCAGTTTAAAGACTTGGTGGTAATAATATCGGTGGTGTACCCCATCTCCATAGTGACACCGTCACTCGTTATAAAATCGGGGTTATAGTATTCCCCTTGGTCGTTCAAAATATCCCAGTGATCAAACTTAAACCCATTAGGAATACGGTTAATATGCCACTTACCAATCATTGCCGTTGTATAACCCGCATCTTGCAGCGTGTTAGCCCAATTAAATTGATTTCCATCAAATACTTGCCCGTTATAAGTAAAACCATTTTCATGGCCAAACTTACCTGTGAGCATCGCAGCACGACTTGGACCACAGAGTGAATTCGTCACGTATGAACGTTCAAATATTGCCCCGTTTTCCGCGATTCGGTCAATATTCGGCGTAGGCGCAAGCTTAGATATCGGATGCCCATAAGCGCTAAGCGCTTGTACCGCGTGGTCATCAGACATAATGAAAAGAATATTTGGACGTTCGCTCTCAACTGAGCTAGGAGTATCAGCCGCAACTGCGGACAATGAAACTGAGCATAATGCCCCCACAACCAAACCTGACAATACCGACTTTTTCATCGTTTGTTCCTTCAAAAAGAGCCTGCCAAGGCAGGCTCACTCGTTCATAAGTAATGGATTAATGAGTAATAGAAAAACTGGCTTGCTGAACGTTATCTGAAGCCGTTCCTACGAAGACATCAAACGTGCCCGACTCGTAACCCCAGCTCATATCTGCGCGATAAAATGCGAGGTCATCGGTTGAGAGCGTAAACGAAATGGTTTTACTTTCACCGGCTTCGAAATGAACTTTTTGAAAGCCTTTTAATTCTTTTACTGGGCGAGTAATCGATCCCACATGCTGCTTAGTATAAAGCTGAATAACCTCTTCACCATCAAAGTCACCGGAGTTAGTCACCTTAACGCTCACTTGTAAGTCTTTCTCTGAACTTAAGAAATCCGAACTTAGCTCTATATCACTGTAATCAAAGTGGCCATAGCTTAGACCGTGACCAAATGCGTATAACGGCGTATTCGGTGAGTCGTCATAACGCGACTTATAATGCTCTTGTCGTTGGTTAGGGTTATCGGCTTTATAAGGGCGGCCCGTATTCTTCTCGTTATAGTAAATCGGTATTTGACCGACTGAGCGTGGGAATGTCATTGGTAATTTGCCAGACGGAGAGTAATCACCCGACAACACGTCGGCAATGGCATAGCCACCAGCTGTTCCCGGATACCACGCATGTAAAATAGAATCAACGTTTTCATCTGCCCATCGTAAATCATTTGGACGACCACTCATCACAACAAGTACCATCGGCTTACCGAGTTTTTTCAACGCTTTCATCACTTCTTCTTGATTACCAGGCAATGTGAGTTCAACTCGACTTGCTGCTTCGCCTGACATGCGTTGGTCTTCACCCATAACCATCACTATCACATCAGACTTTTCAGCTGCAGCGATGGCGGCATCAAGATCTGACTGCAACTGAGGGTCGGCTTTATGAATACGCGGTACCGTTAACCCTTCTAAAGAATCAAGTTCCTCTTGAGTCGATAGGTACTCGTTGCTCGCACCTTTTGCATAGTGAATTTCTATATCGTTACCATAACGACTCTTTAAGCCATCAAGCACCGATACGGGATCGCTCTTACGATCCCCCGCAGCGGCCCAGTTACCTATCATGTCAGCTTTGCTGTCAGCAAGCGGTCCTATCAATGCGATAGAATCGACTTTCGTGGTATTAAGAGGTAATACGTCATTGTCATTTTTTAACAACACAAACGACTTTCTTGCGACATCTCGAGCGGCTTCGAGATTGTCAATGCTAAGAATTTCTCGAGCAGCTCTTTCTTTATCGTTATAACGGTATGGGTCTTCAAATAACCCTAATCGCCATTTCATTTCAAGAATTGAGCGAACTGACTTATCGACGGCATGTTCAGACACCTTACCCTCTGCCACTAATGACGCTAAATGTTCGATGTAAAGCTGACCAACCATGTCCATATCAGCCCCCGCATTGAATGCGATTTCTGCGGCATGTTTATCATCACGAGCGTAACCATGTGGCACCAATTCATTGATAGCGGTGTAGTCGGTAACAACAAAACCCTCAAAACCCCATTGGTTACGTAACACTTCAGTTAACAGTCGCTTGCTACCTGACGCTGGAACACCATTCAGATCATTAAATGCTGTCATAAATGTGCCGACACCAGCATCAACCATCGCTTTAAAAGGAGGCATCTGGGTCGTCCAAAGCTCATGCTCAGAAACGTCCGTTGAGTGATAATCTCGCCCAGCTTGCGATAGTCCATAACCAACGAAGTGTTTCGCCGTTGCCATTACCGTATCAGGTTTGCTCAAGTCATCGCCTTGAAACCCTTGAACACGCGCTACTGCCATTGCAGTAGACAAGAATACATCTTCACCAGACGCTTCAGAGACTCTACCCCAGCGAGGGTCTCTAACTAGATCTGCCATTGGTGCAAAGGTCCACATAATCCCATCGGCTGCCGCTTCTTTAGCCGCAAACTGTGCACTGGTTTTTGCTGCATCTAAATCCCAAGTAGCGGCTTCACCGATAGACTGTGGAAAAATTGTTTTATGACCGTGGATAATGTCATGCCCAACAATAAGAGGAATGCCCATACGCGTTTCTTCTACGGCAATTTTTTGTAGGTGACGACCAAACTCCGCACCATAGGCATTAAAAATGGCACCAACTTGCCCATCTCTAATTTGTTGCTCATACGATTCATTGATAAAGGGTCCCGTTGTATTTCGAAAACCACTTTGTAGATCAAGCTGACCTATTTTTTCTTTTAGTGTCATCTTGTTGATCAGCTCATCAATGAATTTATTCATCTCAGGTGAATCATCTTGCCAATGCACCTTCGAGGCTGGGCTTTGTTGCTCGACTTGGATTACATCCTTAAACATCGTTGTACCTGCCACTGCATAGCCTCCTAACGATAAACTTAGCGCCAAAAATGTTGGCTTAAATACTGCTCTCATAACTTTTCCAATACGTTTGATTTTGTTGAACATGCACTTTCCTCAGACTTTGAAGGATTGGGCATTTCTAAAAATCGGGGAAAATGCGCTTAATATGCTGATGAAAAACAATCCGTTTTCATGCCTTATTCAGCACGCCCCAATCAAATAATATCCTCACTTTAATTCAACTCGAAACATTTCGACAATATAGTTATCTAAAAGTGAGATTCAGCGCATGGTAACGATAACTTTCCTACTAAAAACAAGATATAACCCACAAAAAACAAGAAAGAAACGTTTCTACTTATAATGGTAGGCATAATGGTGTGAGTTGTTTTAATGCGTCGATCTACTCGACATTATTTCTTATCTACAATTAGGTTTTACTATGACAATCCATTCCAGGACTTTTGGTATATCGATTCTCACTTGGGGTCTACTCGCATGTAGTAGCGATACGGTTGACTCATCACATCCTGCTCTTCCCGACCCAATAGACCATATATACCTTTCTCAAAGCTTGTACCCTGCAAACTTTGAACAGCAACTCACTGATAACTTGCAGTTTTTCCAAGACGGTGTAGGGGTAAGTACCGCGGCCAAAGTTCCATTTAATAGCATTGATTTTGACGAAAGCGGGGCCTTAATTGAAAAACAGACAGGGCGTCTAAATGTAACGGCGCTGGGTCTATACCTAAACGTGCTCACAGAGATGGAAAAAGCAGGTTCAGAGAAGGCTCGACAAAGGCTATTTGATCTCATTGAGATCATGGAGGCGATGCCAAAGTGGAAGGGGAATTTCTATTGGATGTACAGAATTGAATCTGATGGACAAATTAACAAGCTTCCTAAGGCTGTTGCCTCTGCCGTCGATTCAGCGAACCTTATCACTTCCATGGCTGCGGTTGCTGGTGCCTATTGGACCAATTCTGACCCAAATCTTAGAAACCTTGCTCACCGTTTCGACACTCTAATACAGAACTCTTCAGCAGCATGGTTAGCACTGTATGATGCGGATAAAGGCTTACTAAGTGGCGGATTCAGGGACGAGCTACCCGATACTGGCGAGCCTGGCATCACCAGCTATTACATTGATAGAAAATCCAATGAAAGTCGACTTGCCCCCATTTGGGCTCATTTATTAACTCAAAACACCATCAAGCCCATCCCGGAAACTGTATTCACCAAAATGCGTTTATATCAAGCCGACTATGTAGCAAACGACGGACAAATATTACAACCAATGCTCACATGGAAAGGCGCATATTTTCAAGCCCTGCTGCCATCCATTTGGTTTAATGAGCCATACTTAGTTGGACAACCGCTACTGTTTGAACACGCTACTCAAACACAAATTGACTACACTCAACAGCATAATATTCCTTTTCTATCCTCATCCGCGACTATCGAAGGTGGTTACTCAGAATATGGCATAGACGCTATGAGTGAGCACTTTCACCGAAACGAAATAAACACCGCTCAAGAAGGTGTGGGAACCCCTCACGCCAGTGCTTTATACTCAATTTTGAACCAGCAGCATGCCATTGAACTCATGCTCAATATCGAGCATCACCACCCCCAAGTCGTTGGTGAGTATGGTTGGTACGACGCGATTAATATCAATGGCGAAGTAAGACGTCGATTAATAAGCCTTGACCAAGGTATGTTTGTGGGTGCTTTTATGGCAACTCACTTACAAGAAAGTGTCGAAAACTACATCAAGAAATCACTAGGGAACGAAGCTTGGAGCGGAGTCACTTCCATGTATAGCACGTTCATCGCAGATGGAATTTGTGACGATATTGGTTGTCGTGACATGTAATATTGCATGTTAATGCTCCCCATTGTTACTCAATCTAATGGCAACAATGGGGATGTTACGCCAAACCCCTAGAGCTAATAGGCATCAACAATGCCCATTGACGGTAGAACTCAATACTGTATTTACGGTATTAACGTAGACAATGCTTTTTCATTGACGACGCTCCTTGGCTTAACTGTTTGGCGTAGTGCTCTTAATAACATCGACTTCGCCTCATCCTGCTCAATACTATCGGCTGAATAATGCGCTGCAATGTATTTGTTAAACTCCGAACAATAAAGACGCTTTATCTCTACGCTTTCATGGGTCCAAAAATACGCGGCTCTCTGAGGCTCATCATTTAAAACTGATTGATAAAGGCTATTCCGTGTCGCTGTCCGTGGTCTACTTTTTCTTGAACTACATTGTTTTGTTTTTATATAGAGTCGATAAGCAACCACTAATGTCATCAACCACAACAGTGTCACTGCACCAGCAACCGTTCGCCAATCTTTAACAAAGGAGTCAGAAGTCGTTGATATAAAGAATTCATCGCTGTCAGAACTCACCATAGAAGATGTCACATTCAATTCAACGCCCCCTGCTGTTGCCGTTTGTATCGTGTTATCCGTCAGGTTAAACCATGGAATTGAAAGTGTGGGCAACACTAGCGCGCCACTTTGCCTTGGGACCAGCGTTTGTTCTATCGTCATGCTAGTCCCCCCATCATGCTCCTTAAAGCTAACAGGCTGGCTGTAAACATTGACGGTGCTAGGGTTAGGAATCTCCAATGTAGGGAACTGATCTATCCCTATCCCCTGAATAAAGAGTGTCACGGTTCTAGTTACTGCATCACCGACTTCGATCTCTAATCGATGATCCGACCATGTCTGCTCAATCGTAACTTGATCAGAGGGCAACCATAAACCACGATATTTTAATGGGATGTCATGCCCAGTAATGACTAACGGTTCCGCTTCGAGTGCGACCTGCTGCACCGCACCCATACCATCAACTTTACGATGAATAACCGATGCACCGCGCAACTCGAATTCACCGACAAGATCCGTTGATAAGGCAAATTGATAACTAGAAATTCTATATTGCTGGCTACCGACAAAATAGTAGTCATGATCTTGATTTACCCTTCTCACAGTAACGCCTTCAGCTTGTGGGGGAAGAACACTCGACAAATGAATATCTGCTGATGACTCAACAAAAAAGGTATAGATGACCTCACTATTAGGATACATAAGACGATTTGAGAGAGTATAGTGAACTAAAATACTATCTTGGCCACTTTCCTCCTGTTCCAATAATGTTGCGGTATAACGCTGACCAGCTATCCCACCATCGGCAAAAACAGGGGCAACAGCCAATAAACAAGTAATTAAATAAAGCGCATATTTTTTCATGGGAGTTACCATTCAATCGGATGTGGTGATGACGGTGGTTTATCTTGAGCTTGTAGAATAAGTTGATTTCTTAATAGCAGACTGGGGTCGACTTTTATCTGTGACAGTCTATTAATGACGGGATCAATCTCCCCTAGTTCGGCGAGTTGATGTTCAATGGCTTGCAAATCAGCTTCTGTTGGCGTCCCAAAGTCATCATCGATACTGCCCATACCAAAAATGTCAGCAGCATAATCTCCAGCTTCATTTTGCGTTTGTTGAGGACCAGACGACTGACTATTAAGCTCATCACTTACATCATTTTGTTCTGACTGTTCATTGGGCTGAGCTGAATTAGAGGATGCTGATGAAGCCCCTTCGTTTGAATCATCATTTTCCCCTTGCGCTTGTGAGCTGTCATCGCCCTGATCCTCACCATCTTCCCCACTATCGTCTTCTCGCTCTTCGCTACCTTCACTGTCTCCAGATTCTTGTTGTTCTGAATTCCCTTCAGCGTTGTCTTGCTCTTGTTCCTCTATTAACTGCTCTAGTTGCTTGTCGATAGCCGCTTGCACAACGTTCAAGTTGGCGGTCGCGTTTTCGTGCTTAGAATCTCTCACCAACACAGCCCTATACAACTCGGCAGCCCTTTCATACTGACCTAGTTTTGCTAATGCATTCGCTAAGTTATAGTCATTTTCTGGCTCATCAACTTTTAAAAATGCCTTTACCGCCCCTTCAAAGTCACCCTTTTCATACAATACAACGCCTTGCCAACGATTATCTGAAAACGACATAAACGCCTGATCATAATCTTTGAGTAGAAATGCTTCATAGCCTTGACGATCATCATTACGCCAAAACGTGGCATGAGCATTATCAATCGGTAATGCTCCAAGTATCACGACAGAAAAAAACACACCCCGACGGAACCCTGCAAGAAGTAGTAGCGCTAAAGGCCAAATAAGCCAATAGCCATCATTCAACAGCGGTGCAGACACAGGACTATGACTCACCATTGAATCCTGCCCTTCATGGTCCGCTATGAATTGATGTAGCTGTATAATATCTCTATCTGTCGCCTGGTAATCGACATAAATGCCTCCTACACGTTTGACTAATTGACTCAGTCGCATTGGATCGAGAGCGGATCTGGACGCTATGCCGTTACTATCACGAACGAGTGAACCATCATTATCAATAAACGTTGCGCCTTTTGGAGTAGCAACAGCTAAAACAGACAATCGATAATGACTATTTTTGAATAGGCTTTGAATCGCTTTTTGCTCACGCTCACTAATACCTGAAGTCACTAACACGATATCACCGAAAACAATATTAGCCTGCGTCATAAGCTGAATCGCTTCTTTTACACCTGCCGCTGCATTTTTACCCTGAGAAGGCATAATTTCAGGCGATAAATATTGTAACTGAGTCAAAACGGTATTTTTATCATGCGTGAGTGGACTAATAGTAAACCCTTGGTCGGTATAAGCGACGACGCCAGTATAACCGTGTGTGAATGAGGACACTAAGTCTGTCGTTTTGTAAAATGCTTGTTGAAAACGACTAGGTAAAATATCCGTCGCATTCATCGCATAAGACATATCAACCACCACCACTCTTGCCTGATTATCAATACTTGGTGATTGGGGGTCTTCACGCCAACTTGGGCCAGACAAGGCGACCATCGAAATTAGCCAACCGACCAGAACTAATGGTTTCAAGACATCTTTGTTTTTTGATAATTGATGTCTAACAAGATGCGGTGCAGTCAGTCCCGTCGCGTACCTTTTATGTTTAAAAAAATAACAAAGGGGAAGCACTAGCAAACCCGCTAACCAAAGCGGTTCATTGAAACTAACCATGCTGCCTCCCGTAGATGAATAGCAAAGACATAACAAGCAAAAAGCCGTAAATCGGGTATGGATATAGCTCAACTCTTGGTTGCCATACCGACTCAGCCTCTGCAATCGGCTCTAGTTCATCAATCAGATGATAAACATTGCTGAGCTCTTGCTGATTTCGAGCCCTAAAATACTGCCCTCCCGTGATATCGGCAATTTCAGTGAGTAGCGCCTCGTCTAAGTCATGTGAGGGGTTAGTTTCTTCCATGCCACCATAGGCGGTTTCAACCAACATTGATTCCGCGCCCAAACCAATGGTGTAGATCACAACACCACTCTCATCTGCCAGGCGAGTTGCCTCTTTGGGATCGATAATTCCAGCCGTATTACTTCCATCGCTCAACAGTATCAACACGCGTTGCGAAGCATCACTATCTAAGAACGTCTTGGTGGCAACCGCTAGGCCTTCACCGATCGCTGTCATGTATCCCACTAAGCCAATGCTAAGCTGCGAAATCTGCTGCTCCAAATTAGTGACATCGAGCGTCAATGGCGTGTGTAAATAGCCATGGTCAGCAAATAGTACCAATCCAAGTCGGTCTCCTTGCCGCTGACTGACAAATTGTGCCAATACGCTTTTCATGGCCGATAGACGGCTAATTGATTCGTCTTGGCTTCCGTTCATATCTTCAATGTACATTGACCCAGAAAGATCTACCGCCAGCATCACATCTCTATGCTCTGTAAAGGTGAACACGGGTTCTCCTAGCCATGTAGGCCGAGCCAAAGCCAAAACAATAAGCAACCATGCAAAAGACAGCAGTAATGCCGGTACTCTTTGCCTATGACTTCTTGTAATAAGCTCACTTGGTAGCTTGCCAAGCCTTAACTCAATCGATGGCGAACAAGGTGGCAACCAACGCCTTACGAGCCAGGCCAAGGGTAATAGTGCTCCCAAATACCAGTATTCAAGGACTAACATTGGCGACTCCAATCGAGCTTTTCAATCCAAGTTCGCGTCCGCTCAATAGAGCCTTTCCAATGCTCATCACTAAGAGAGGTCGAGGCAAATAGAGCATGGTGCCACTCCATTTCAATGGATGTGAACCAACGCTGTTCAAGCTGATTATCTAGCCACATTAACCACGCTTTTCCATGTAACCCAGCCACTTCCTCACGTCCTGCGATTGTCAGGGAGATTTTCCGCAGTAATTGATTCAGTTCAGATATATTCTTCGTTTTCTCAATGGCGAATAGTTCACACATAGCCTCTAATTGTGCTCGAGGACGTCGCGCACGTTTGCTCCAAAAAAACAGGGCTGCCGCAACCACTGGCAGCAGCAAAAACCAAACCGCGATAGGTAGCGGCCAAAAACTCGGCTCAAGTGGTATTTCAATGGGTGCTAACTCTATTAAAAGGACGTCACTTGTCATGAAGCCCCCCTAATTGGTCCACTAACGAATCTCCCGACGACAGCTGATAGAATGAAGCCTGCAAACGCCTAGAAACGTGCGCTAAATGTGTAATTCGTTGCTCAAAGTCTTGCTTTAACGACTCTCGATGGGAGGAATTACCAAAATTAATTCGGCAATATCCCGTGCTATCCGCAACCCAAGCTTGCTGTCTAAAGCTGGTGTCACCTTGTTCAATGGGATCAGAAATATGCACAAGTCGTATCGAGTTGTGCTTCGCTAGCCGTAACATGACATTTTCAGCGCGAGGTGATAACCCCAAGAAATCACTAATAAAAATTACATCACTCCCTTTTGGGCATAAGCGCGTTAACTGCTCCAATACTCGCTCAAAAATCAGTGCTGAATGTTGTGAAGAGGAGTGAGGCTCTGCGGGCATCGAGTTTAACGTTATCAACGCATTTAAAAGATGTAATACCCCGTCTTGACGAGCAACAGGAGCACAATCTTTTACCTCATGTTGATTAAATATAATCCCCCCAATTCGGTCCTTTTGCGCGACAGAAAGCCAACATAACAAACTCGCCAGGTGGCCAGCCTGCACAGACTTATAAAGCAATTTAGTCCCCATTTGCATCGAAGTAGAGACATCGACCACAAGCATAGTAGGACGTTCAGATTCTTCGGTGTATAGCTTGGTGTATGGCTTTCCCGTTCGCGCGGTAATTCTCCAATCGATACTTCGAACATCGTCACCAAGTTGATAGGGCCTTACCTCAGCAAAATCCATTCCTCGCCCTTTTTTGGAGCTCGGGTGATAGCCGCTGAGGTGTGACCAAATGCTCCGTGCCGGTGGCATCCAACGCACGCTCGCCTGTCGGTAGTGAAGTAATTCCTTTAAACACAGGTCATAGCCGTTACTATGGGCAGGTAACATCATACCGCCGCGACCAGTGCTAGTAGAGTTTGAATAATTTTATCCGCGGAGATACCTTCCGCTTGCGCTTCATAACTACGGATTATGCGGTGTCTCAAAACGGGATAAGCCACAATCATCACATCTTCCGGCGTTACAAAATCACGGCCGGATAACCAAGCATTGGCTCTCGCACATCGGTCAAGCGCCAATGTTGCACGTGGGCTCACACCCATTTGTAACCACGCACTTAACTGGTCGTCATAACGCTGAGGTTCACGTGTCGCCATCACTAAACGGATGAGGTACTCTTCTACATCTTCCGCCATATGCAAAGAAAGGATCTGTTGTCGGGCTGCGAACACCTCTTTTTGAGAAAGTAAGACTGACGGCTCGGCTACTTGGCCTAATGCTTCACCACGATTAAGGCGCAAAATAGCCAGTTCGCTCTCGCGATTTGGGTACTCTACGTTTAACTGCAGCAGAAACCGATCAAGTTGCGCTTCAGGTAATGGATAAGTGCCTTCTTGCTCAATTGGGTTTTGTGTCGCCATGACTAAGAAAAGCTCGGGTAACGAGTAAGTATGCTTACCTACGGTAATCTGCTTCTCTGCCATTGCCTCTAACATGGCAGATTGAACTTTCGCTGGGGCACGATTTATCTCATCCGCTAACACTAGCGAATTAAAAATCGGACCTGATTGAAATTGGAACTCCCCGGTTTCTGGGCGATAAATGTCGGTACCCGTCAAATCAGATGGCAGTAGATCGGGAGTAAATTGCAATCGATGAAAGTCGCCTTCAATACATTCAGCTAACGCCTTTACCGCACGTGTTTTTGCCAACCCTGGCGGGCCTTCCACTAAAATATGCCCATCCGCTAGCAAAGCGACAACCAACTGCCTAACTAGCTCATGCTGACCAACCACCTGGGTTTCAAGATAACGGGTCAATGCAGCGAACGTAGCAAATATCTTTTCACTCGACATAATAGTCTCACCAATAACAATAGAAACGTTTTTATTGATTATACCTATTACAAGACTTTGTGATTACAGTTTTCTTATTTAAGGTTAAATAGTGTGAAAAGAATCTCACCAACCACATAAGAGACCAAACTTAGTTACATTTACAATAGTAAATGTGCATAAACGTTTAACCAAGCAAAAGACACCTGCTCTAGGTGCCTTTATTTAAGGTTGGTTCCGCAAAAATAACTTAGCGTGTGGACTGCCAAAATATTGGGTTGGTGTAAAACCATAGATCTTGCCAAGGATCTTGCTTTTGGTTCCAGTGATCAATGCTAGGCTCTAGTGTGTCTGTATTCGTTCCTCGTAGACGGACATAGCCATTTTCAAAGTCTTTAGGAAGAGTCAGTTCAAACACCACCTTACCATCCACAACCTGCCATTCTTCCGAACTTATACGGCGATACACACTCGTGCTCTCATTACCATTTTCAGACAACACCGAGTCGTCGACTGCCCCTACGATGACATCAATACGATTCAGTTTAGGCCGTTCATTATTAAAGTTAACCGTTGTTGGAATATCGACTTCAACCTTCATCGTGATAGGTTGTTCACTTTTTGAGACCGTTAACGTTTCCCCAAGCGATGCTGTTTTGTTGGCGCTAGATTGCAAAGTCACATCAATACCATTGATAAGGTCACCAAACACCATGAAGGAGCGGCCATGCCTTAAACCGTCCATAATATCCTTCGAGGTTTTTTGCGCATACACATAGGTCTTAGTATATTGTCCTGGCCAAAAATCACGACCACCCGCTTCAGAGGCGACATGGCTATCCGATCCTGCGGTAATCCAAAATCGCATACCATTTCCCAAAAAGTAATCCCAAACGCCACCAACATTTGCTGTCATTTGATCAAAACCATTCAACGTAGGGTACTTATAATAACTGCCTCGGTTTCGTCCAGCTTGATGTCCTGGTGCAGCGACCATTCCAACAAACACATCTGGGTCCGTTTCATGCCATGTTTTCAGTTTTTCAGGCGTGACTCTTGCCCATTTATTAGGGCCTGTTGCTTGCCGACTAGGGTGATTTTTTATGATGAGAGGTTTTTCAGTTAACTCGGCAAACGAACGAATACCCGCTTGAAGGTGCTCAACAGTATTGCGTTGACGTGTTTTATTTCGGTATTCACGGATACTATAATCACGTTGAAAGTTAACCAGTAATTCACGCTCTGATGCATTAATTGGCATCATAACTGTCGCGTGTTCGCCCGCAGGTACATCGAGTTCAATACCAAAAAACTGCATAACGTCCGGTACAGCCTGCCTTGCCTCCAATAGATCAGGGTAAGCTTTATCATTAAGTAGCTTGGAATGTTCAGGTCCACCATGATCAGTATTAACCAACCAACTTAGCCCATATTTTTGAGCTGCATTAGCATTTTCTAAATAGGTATGTCCGCTATCTCCACCTTTTATAGGCGACCACGGAGACGTACTTTTATCCCACTTTACGCTCCAATGTGTATGCGCATGGTGATCACCAGCTAACCACTCTCTTCCCTCTTCGGCCAGTACATGAGGCGTCAACGATATACCGACAACGCATGCCAACAACGAGAGTTTAGTACTAAGGCGACGAGTATAGTGTTTGGATTGATTTAAGATGTTTTCAATATGCATGATAGTGCTTTGCTACCTTTTTTATTCAAGAACGTGATTTAGATAATAAAAAGGCTTAGCATGCTCGCTAAGCCTTTATGAACTGCCATCATAGATATGACATTCTGTCTTGCGACGTGCAAAGGCAGGGCAAGATTACGAAACCCCATGTTCTGCAAGGGATTGAGAAAGATAAGCATTACTTCTATTTGCTTCCTCTTGATCCCACCTTTAAATGACTTTTCTGCTATGAGTAAATTTAAAGTTATATGACGCACCAATGCGCTCTTGTACTTTCTAGCAAAGCTTTTTCGCTCAGTGGTGCTGAACTGATGTAGTATTTAACTTGCATCGTTTCTGGTAGCTTGTCACCTTCTTGGCGAATTGAAAATACAACAACAACAGTTGATAAATTAGGCCAATTAAATGCTAAATCACCAAAAAAACAGTGTTGTGTTCAACCATACTGACTCGTGTTTCAGTGCGACCATGGCCATTTTCTTGAGTAACATATTATAACAGTGGTGCGATTAACGAGAAGATACAAGTAACCATCAAGAACACCTGTCATATTATCGTTAACCTAGGGCATTTACCCCATGACTGCTTTGCCGTCACCCAATACTCTAAATCAACTCAATACTGCTACTTGACCATCTTAGGGAAAGACAGCTCAGAAACGCCAGTCTCGTTAAACGCCTCAACCGCGAAATAGTAGCTTTTAAGGGTATCTAACGAACGGATCTCCTTTTGTCCATCAAACTCATCATCCCATATCTGGTAGGTATGGTAGAGCTTATCCGGAGCAATGCCGAAGCGTACGTTATAACCAACAGCATCTTCAACCGGCTGCCATGCCACGTATACGTTGCGACGATCAGTATCTCGCTTCACCGTTACTTGTTCAGGTGTAGCTGGCAATTCACCATTGGCAGATCCAAATACTCGCAATCCGTTCAAGGCCAGATGTTTCACACCCACATGAACATTTTCAAAACGTACATAGCGGGCAATTATAGACTCATCGAGTTCAATATAAATATTGGAACGATTTTCATGCTTATCCAGGTTATTACTGATTTCTTCCCATGTTTCATTATCGTTGGATATTGACAAGCGGTAATGGGTATAAATACGCTTCTTGTAATCTTCCATCGCCTTGTTATGAGGAAGTGGTGCTCTATACTCATCTCCTGTTACCAGATAATCTGCATAGTTGATTTGAATTGCATTAATAGTCTTTGCTGACTGTAGATCAACCACCACATGCTGGGCGTCGTTATTTTCACTAGCAACCCAGAAGTTTCTTGGGTTTTCATCAGTCACAAAGCTCGCATCAAAAGTACGACCATTCCCGGGAGGCAATTCTGACGTCGCCCAAGCGGGCTTGTTATAGGACAGCAACATCCAGCCGGTGAACAGTTCATTGGGATCACTATATTTATCCGTTGGTGAAAATTGCGGAAAATCAGCAAAGCGCGCCGACGAGTACATAATACCATCAGCATCGATAGCGGAAGGTAGGATCACGTTACGCCGCTCAAACACCCAGTTAACTCCATACCAATTAGAACCACTACGCCAAATATTGCCAAAGGCATCCCTAAAGGTATTGCCATGCCCGGCACCATGAACATAGCCCCCCGGTTTATAAGTCACCGGGTTGTGATCCTGGTAAGTAAACGGTCCCAGAGGAGACTTTCCTGTATAAATACCGTCACCATATACATTTCCGTCTGTACCCGGACCAGAATAGGAAAGATAATATGTATCGCCGCTTTTTAGCATTTCGGGTCCCTCAACATAGGGAGCATGAGGGGAAGTATGATCGAAGCCCATCCTCTCCCACCCATGTACATCCGGGTGCATCGCTAACAGTGGTTTGGCAAAACGATCTATTTCTAATCCCTTCTTGCTCTCGTTTATTTTTGCTCCCCACAACGGAAACAAGTTGGATGACCCCCAGTAGACATACCATTGATCATCTTCATGATAGAGTGCCGGATCCCACAAGTTTTTATCTCCGACAACGGGATACCCAAGATTTTCGTCAACCTTTTTCCAATTTCCTGATGCTGGATCATCCGTGACAAACAGCGTTGTCATCCCGCCTTTTCGGTTAGACGAGAGCAAGTAAATTTTCCCGTCTTTTACCAAGGCCGCAGGCGCAATCATGTCTTTCCACTCGAGTCCGCTTTCTGGATCTTTCTCTGTTGTCGGATCTTTACCATCACTTGAAGTGAAATAGCTTACCGGCCACTCGCCCGTAGGCTGAATATGTTGCCAAGTGATAAGATCATTGGACATCCAATACCCGCGACCTTGACTGGCAAACATGAAATAGCCCTGATGCGTGCCGTCTTTTTCAAAACTCACAACAACCGGATCTGCACTTTGGCGAGTAACCAATCCTTCAGCCTTAATGAATTGGCGCTGCTCAGGAATTCTTTCACCATACTGATATTCGAGATCTATAGGATTAATATAAGTACGATCAGCCAACACACCATTACTAAACATGGATAAAACCACTAAAGATAAAATTCTACTCATAAAACCTCTATTTATAAATAATATTCAAATGTTTACCACCCCAACCCATAACAGTTATGCAAAACATGAGTTTTATTATAACAAACAAAGACATTCATTCCAAACCAAAACAATAAACAATAAACAATAAACAATAAACAATAAACAATAAACAATAAACAATAAACAATAAACAATAAACAATAAACAATAAGTAATAAGTAATTGCGTGGATTTTCAATTGATAAATATTGAATCACACCTCCGATAACCTTTAACAAATATTTTTGATGCCACTAACTAGATATAAACGAAAGGTAATGCATGAATCATACCCTCTTTTTATATTTTTAATCATTGTTAAATAGAGAAACTCGCCGTTAACGCTGGTTAACGACGAGTGTTTTATTGTACTAAAGAGTAGATAGCATTAATGACTCAACTATCATAGTTTCAGTAATCAAGATATTATCCGACGCTGTTCCTACGCGAACTTCATATTTATCAGCAATCATCTAGCTCTCAGATTTTCATCCCAGCAAGCTAAATCAGCCACATCAAAAGTTATATTAACCTCACGTGTTTCACCAGGTTGAAGTGAAACACGTTCAAACGCTTTTAAACGTTGAATAGGCAGGGCAAGATTACGCCCCCCTTGCCCAGCAAGGACTTGAGAAAGATAAACATTACTTCTATTTGCTTTCTTTTACTTCCTCTTGATCACACCTTAAAGTGATTTTTCTGCTGTGAGTAAATTTAAAGCTATATGACGCACCACAGCAAAGTTTTCTCCAGCTTGCTCTCTGCGTATTCAACAAGCATCTTCATTGAAACCGACATCTAAGCGCCAATTCATTTGATTCTAGATACAGCAATGCGCTCTTGCACTTTCTAGCAACGTTTTTTCGCTCAGTCATGCTGAACTGATGTAGTATTTAACTTGCATCATCTCTGGTAGCTTGTCACCTTCTTGGCGAATTGAAAATACAACGCCACAGTTGATTAACTAGGCCAATTAAATGCTAAATCACCAAAAAAATCAGTGTTGGTTCAACCATACTGACTCGTGTTTCAGTGCGACCATGGCCATTTTCTTGAGTAACATATTTATCGCCACCAAACGTGTTTACTGTCCGCGAATTAAATATTTCTGATATCGCTTCTTCAAGCCGTTTTTGATTTACTTTCACAGATAATAAATAGTCAGCTACCTTATTAACTATTTTCTCTGCTACTTGCCTTTGTCAACCCATCGCATCAATGGTAACAATGCATCCACGAATTGATAAAAGTTCGAGTAGCTCTGGTATTGCTTTAATCTCATTACTCTTTTCGGATGTCTTTAATTGCCCAAGAACAACTTGATTTGCCGCGCTAAACGCACTGACCATATGAATAGCACCACAACGTTTATCTTTGTTATAAGTACCTCTGAGCGTCTTACCATCGATTGCTATAACTTCGCCTGAGGTTGCATCATGACAATCTTTCATCCACGATGAGAAACACCGCTGTAATTGCTTAACTGATATAAGATTAATAACTCGAGCTATTGTATCGTGAACTGGAATACCATTAGTGAAGTCACCATATTGACGAAGCCTCTCTAAGTTATCTTCACCAAAGTCCTCAATATCTTCCCAACCTTCAGCTCCTGCTATGACTGCTGCGACCATCAAGAAAATAATATCTGTTAGTGAATGCTCTATTTTCCACGATTAACGAGGATCTCTAATAACCGAAATGTGTTCCAAGAGGCTTTTTTCGTCCATGCCATATACCTTGCAAAAGATAGTATATGATCACAGCCAATATTAATCGTCAAATCGATCATTTATTAAGCTGTTATTTTGAGATATTCACGGTAGTTTAAGGGAATACCTCATCACGTCTTAGCCCTTATTCCATAACGGTTTTTCATTATTTCCCCCTGCGTGCAAAGGAGCTCCTAACTTCGCAGCTCCCCTGCCATTTAAGCGCTATAAACCAAGTGCTCTACGCTCAGAACGCTTCATGTATGGATAAGGTGGCACAAAGTAATCCTCTGGCACTTCATATCGTTTACGAGCGTTCTCAAGTTCAGACATCATTTCCTTTTGCACTTCCGTATATTTATCAGAACCATAGACGTTATTAACTTCCTTAGGATCCAACTTTAGGTCGTACAATTCAAACAAGCCTTCGCCACCATTTTGAGAGTAAAAGTCAATCAGCTTGTAACGGTCGCTGCGCACACCATCATGGCGAGGGACGTTGTGGCCACCTTCCATATAATAATGGTAGTAAACCACTGGACGTTCTGCTTGCCATTCTGCATCTGACGTTTTACCTAACAGTACAGGAAGGAAAGATTTACCTTGCATTTCTGCTGGAGCGCTAAGCCCTACCGCCTCTAAAAATGTCGGTCCAAAGTCCATATTCTGAATCATGGCTTGTGGACGTTGATTAGGCTTAATTTGTGCAGGCCATCTAACCATAAATGGCATTTTGAAACCCTCTTCATACATGTAGCGTTTTTCTGCCCAACCATGTTCTCCAATAAAGAAGCTTTGATCAGAGCTGTACACCACAATCGTATTCTCAGCTAAGCCTGACTTATCTAGATAGTCTAGAATGCGACCCACATTTTCATCGATGGTCATTACCGTAGCCATGTAGTCACGCATGAAACGCTGATACATATATTCAGTGCGCGCGACTTTTTGCTCTCTGCTCACATCGCCAAAGCGACGTTTATACACTGGATCCTGCATCTTTTTAAAGTAATCAACGTTAACGTCATCATATGCGTCGTGGAAAGCAGCTAACTGCTCTTCGTTAAGTTCATTTAAAAACTTCTCGTATTGGCGACGCTCACGATCTGGCATAGACTTGATCCACTCCTCACGAATTCGTGCCTTTTCTGGAGTAGACGGCGCAGGTGGAAATGCATTAATACCAACGGGTCCCATACCATATAGCTGCATCCACGCTTTTGAAGCATGCTCGCCACGTGTACTGTGGTCATCAAACAACGTTTCTGGAGTTGGGAAGTTATGGTCGATAAACGTTTTCATGTGACGAGCCGGTGGGCGCCTTGGTGTATGAGGTGCTTTATATTGCACCTTAAGCAAAAACGGCTTATCTGCGTCTCTCGTTTCTTCTAACCAGTCAAGAGACATGTCCGTGATTAAGTCTGTTGAGTAGCCTTCAACTACTTGTTTTTTACCCTTATTGTCAATGAATTCCGGGTTATAATAGGTACCTTGCCCACCAGCACCATTTAATACCAATGAATAACCGAATTCATTAACCGGCGTTGGGTGCATATGCCATTTTCCAAACAATGCAGTCTGATAACCGTTTTGTTCCATAATCTTTGGAAAGATGACCTGGTTGGGATTCCAGCGAGAGCTATTATCGAGAACACCATTTTTGTGAGAATGCTTGCCCGTCATAACCGACGCACGGCTCGGTTGGCAAATAGAGTTGGTCACAAAGGTGCGCTCAAAGATTGCCCCCTCTTCTGCAATACGGTCTATTTGAGGAGTATGACCCAATGTGGGGTTATAAGCACTTATCGCTTGATTAGCATGATCATCCGAAAAAATGAATAGAATATTCGGTCTCTCTTCGGCTGCTGCCGCTGTCATAGCAGTAGTTGCGAGCATGAGACCCATTCCTTTTGAAAGGATCGAGCGTTTAAAATTCATAGTCTTTGCCTAATACAATAATCAGGTTCTTTCACGAACCAACGAACTAAAATACTTATCGAAGGTAATTCCGTCTTCGTATGAGGTTCCTTCTCGATACCAATAAAAGCGTTACTCGATAAAATAGTAAATCATTAAATTAAGTATGAATTTGACACAGTAGAAACCTTTCGACAAGGCAAATCGGATTTATATCGTCTAAACTGTGACAAGCACACGCTGAAACCCTGATAAATATTCAATTACCCCTAAATTTGTGACTCGACAATACAAAACAAACCATTCACTCAACCCTAAGATAACTATAGCAACCGCGACGTACCCACTAGCAGCATAAACTTATAATTATTTGATTTTAATCACCTAAAAGAAGAAAATTCAAATCCATCTCATAAAAAACAAAAAAAAGAAACGTTTCTCAAATCTCTTTATTCCTCACCAAGTAAGATGACTAGCCACCCACTAATTTCTAACTCACTCTTGCACCAATGTTCCCACCCAACCATAAACTCGATTACACTAATACTCCTTACTTGGTGTTATGTGGTGGTCACTGCTATGGAAAAGAAAACGAGCTCTCCTGAATGGTCTGTAACAGACATTCCTCAAAAAACGGACAGCCGCCAACTTAAATCGTCATCCATGGATCTCATTTACGTGAGAAAAGCATCCTACCCTGAGGAGTTTGAGCAAGATTATCAGTTAAATCTGCAATATTTCGCTGATGGAGTAGGCATAGATCCGGTTGCTAAAGTGCCATACGATCTAATCGATGTAGTAAACGGCTCCGCCATCAAAGCACGACTACAGATGAACTCAACCGCTTTAGGCTTATATTTACATGTGTTGGTTGAGATGGAACGCGCCAACTCTTTGATCGCCCGTCAACGCCTTATTGACGTTATTACGTTGATAGACAAGATGCCAAAATGGAATGGATTGGCCTATTGGATGTATCAAATAGAGCTCTCTGGAAAGCTGAGCCTTAGCTCAACAGCGACCGCATCTGCGGTCGATGCGGCTAATCTTATTACGTCATTAGCAGCTGTTGCTGGAGCTTACTGGCATGACGATGATCCAAGAATGCAAAACCTTGCTAAGCAGGTTGACGCTATCATTCGAAAGACGGCTGAAGGTTGGTACTCACTCTTCGATCAAGAAAAAGGGTTATTGAAAGCAGCTTGGAGCTTAGAAAATAACGACTATGCCGAGTACCACATTGACCGAAAATCCAACGAAAGTCGCTTGGCTCCACTATGGGCTCATCTTATTACCCGTGAGACGAGCAACGAAATACCCATTGAAGCGTTTACCAAAATGCAGGCATTCACTGCCAACTATTTATCTTGCAATGGTGACACGTTGGCACCACTACTAACTTGGAAAGGTGCGTACTTTCAAGCCATGTTGCCGTCCATTTGGTTTGATGAATACGCATTAGTACCCAACCCTGCTATGTTTGACGATTTAACTCAAGTTCAGATCGATTTTACATCAGCACTCAATATCCCCTTTCTCTCTTCCGCATCAACCATTGATGCTCAATATTCAGAGTTTGGTGTAGATGCAATGAGTGAGCACTTTTGTTTAGACCCTAACGAATCAGTACAAACAGATGTCGGTTCTCCCCACGCCACTGCACTGTCGGCTATATTAGATCCAACATCTGCTGTAACACGTTTAAAGGCAGTAAAAGCCAAACACCCTCAAATTGCGGGTCCATATGGTTGGTATGATGCAATAAACAGTCATGGTGATGTGGTTAATCGGTTAATCGGGTTAGATCAGGGAATGTTTGTGAACGCGTTCTTAGCGACTCAAATCCAGCAAGACGTAAAATGCTATATAATAAGCTCGTTTGGGCAACCAGCTTGGGATGCAGTAGAGGCGATGTACGCCTCATTTATCGCCGATGGAAGCTATGACAATAGGCTAAAATATGCATAATCCTTGATATAGGCGTTCAACATAAAATCGAATGTCCACAAATGGGAAAGATGGCTAGGGCAACTGTGAATTCAAGTTTATCCAGTGTTCTATATTAATGACTCTAGCGCCCCGCTAACCCTAGAAAAACTCCAATGATTATTCCAAAAAATAATCCTATACGTAGGACTCTAAGATTATTCAAGTGACATTACTTTCGTGTTATTTGTATACTAAAAGTCCTTTTTAGTCATAATTTATCAATTACGCCAACTAGCACCCTATTAACCTACATTGGTAGGTCAATAGGGCTATCAACCATTTAAGACGCTGCTACCGAAAGCATGATTAGAACGAGAAGTTAAGCCCTAACTTAGTTTTGAAGCCTTCGCTGTCACCCCAGCCAACACCGGTATGTCTTTCTGAAGTTACATACCCAAAGTTAGCAACTAAACGAACATTACGCGTTAATTGTTTGTTGCTATTGATGTTGTAATCTAAATTATTAGAACCTTCCCAGTTTTTCCCTGATTCAGAATGCCCATAGCGAACGTTAAACTCTGTTGTGACTCCAGCGAGATGGCGAATACGAACAAAAGGTCTCACATTGTAGGAATTACTACGTGTAAAAATTGCCGGAGCTGTATCTGCATTATCTAACGTCGTACCAGCATTTAAGTTTATACCCCAGTTCAACTGTCGAGATTGACGGTATGTATAGTTAATTTCACCATTTACGCGCTCCCAATCTAGATCCTCTTTTATCTCTGGGCTCCAGCCATTGTTATCTCTCGCGTAACGCTTTCTATTGAGGTTTTTATATTCACCGGTTACAAAAAATATGTGCTTGCCTAACGCATATTGTGCGCCAGGTTTAATTTGCCACTCAGTATTGTCTGCACCATCACTGGTAGAGCGACGGTAGAAAGATGGCTCAATAAAGAAGCTGAAATTGGGGTTGACCCATTTCTCGTATCGTGGAGCTATGCGGTAGTTGATACTGAAACCCTTATCGTCAGTCGAACCTTTCGTCTTTGAATGACTTTCACTTAATACGTAGCGTAATCTAAAGTTTTCATTAAAACGGGTAGAGCCGTCGGCAAGCACAAAGCTAGTATTGCTCAACTTACCACTTTCAGTAAAAACCGTCTCCGTATGCTCGATACCACTAAAAAAGTGAGTTCTCATTGGTCCTTTGCTAGCGCTTGATGAATTCTTTGGTGGAGGGGCAATAATTGTATCTTCATCCCCTTCCATAATAAGTATATCATCTGGTATGCCATTATCCGCGTTTGCAAATACTGCTCCCGATAAGACCAGAGCGCTAATCCCAAAAGCTATCTGCTTTTTGTCCATCTATTAACCCTTATAACGTGATTTTTACTAATAAGTATCACAACACAATCAACAATACCGATTGCATTGTATTGAACTGGAAAATTAATACAGCCAATCAATCTATAAATACAAAGATAAACGTTTCGACAACCAAGTCAAACAGTGGCACAAAACACAACAAATAGTTAAAACACTGATTTTAAATATAAAAAATAAAATTACGTGATACTCCGCAAATTTAAAAAACATTGGAATGTGAGCTAACTCTCGTACAATTGGATAAAAACCACCTTCCAATCACCAAACCCCTCTATAAAAAAAGCTAATGTTAGCAAAAAATCAATACCCCCCCCTACACATAGAATCGTTAAAACTAAGACAAACACCGCCATCACCCAACCCCGCCATGCTTACCAACGTTAACCCCTAGATAATTGAGATCAGAATCACAACAATCTCGCAAAAGACACTATAAAAATACGCATCACTCACGCAATTCATTTTTTAGTTTGCTTATCAATCCAAAATTTCATAAAAATACTGCGACATTAATGAAACGTTTCTACAAGGAACTGTTCTTAAGCTAAATTGGGAATTTATCCATGAAAAAATCACTACTAGCTTCGACGATGATTGCACTGCTTTCTTTCTCCACTAGCTCACTAGCGCTTAGTGACTTACCTGAAAGGGATGCCAATCGCATAAAAACAGAAGTCAATGAAATGACTAAAGTACTAAACCTGAATGAACAGAAATCTTCCGACATTCTCACTCTTAAAGTGCAGCTAAACAAAGCGACGAACAAGCTTTTGGAAAAGCACGGCTCGCGTAATGCAGAGTGGCAAGCAGAAAGAGAGCCACACTGGCAAGCTTATCGAAAAGGATTGCTCTCGGTCATTACAGATAAACAGTTAAAAGAATACAATCAGAAAAAGTCAATTTAGGAGCTATAACATGAAATTTAGAAAACTTACCTTAGCAGTAATGGTTAGCTCTGCATTTGTACTTACGGGTTGTTTAGATGACACCTACGATTATGGAAACGGCTCCGGTGGCGGTGGCGGAATTGACAATAAGCTATCTTGGGGAGTGCATCTATATAAGTCTGATAAACCTGATCACTATAAAGAAACGCCTTACGCGATAGAAGTAGAAGATCGTACAGGGCACTCTGTCGTTTTTGACGGTAACGTTATCGACCTTGAAAACGTCTCAATTGTAAGTGACGATTTTCCTAACTTTGCCCCGATGTCAGTCAAAATTTCAGAAGAACAGGCGAAACTTACGTTTGTCGCTGATAAAGGTTATGACCTTGGCATTACCTACAATGGAAATGGTTCAGAGGAACACCTGAAGCGTGGCGTGCTTAGGTTCATGCTCAAACCAGAAGCACCCGTAGGTGTTAATACCGACACATCAACTACGACATTACTCACTATGTCGGACGGGAGCAATATAGCATCCGTCGATATTAGTAGCTCTGTTGCCGCCTTGAAAGGTTCAGAAGCTCAACTTGTCACGGTGCCTTTGCATTGCTTTGAAGATGCAGGGATAGATTTAGCTAACGTTGAAACAGCAATGTCACTGGATATCGATGGGGCCATCAACTATGAAATAAGTGATGTATTCATGACTGCAAATGCCCTCCCCACAGCATGGGCAGTACAGGATATTCAGGCTTGTACAAATAGCTCGCAAGTAGAAACTGCGGATCGCTCAGTGTTACGCTCAATGTTAAAAGGTCAAAGCGCAGAAGGTTGGGCAACCAGACTCATAAGCAACAATGGCGCACTTGGCTACGGGCAACCTGGTGGCTGGGACGACAGCTTACCGCAATTTGCTGAAATCATAGCTACTGGTGACAATTACAAACCAGCAAACAAAACCTTTTTCCCACATATTGTCTCTCTTGAAGAGATCCCGACTGTAGATCTAGCCCAATATATTGAGACAGGCGCTCTAGAGTTCTTGCTATTTATGAGTGGCGCAGGGTCAGTACCAGGTCATGACAACTACGAAATTCAGTTTAAATTTGATGCTACAACACCGGAAGGTAGTGACGGTGGTATAGAGTCCGCATCCGTTGGCATCGATATGTCTGATGAAACTAAAGGCGCCACCGTTTGGAAGATCAGCATTCCAATGCGCGACTTGTTCGCTAAAACAAATAACGACGGTGTTGATATCGGTGTCCGCCTTAATGCAGTACAAAACATCAATAAGCTGACAAGCTGGGTAGCTTCACTGAACCCTGATGATGGACACAACTTTGAAGGGTTTAGATATGGGCTTGCCGATGTTGCTATTGTAAAAGAACCGACCCAAAGCGAACTTAAAACTATCTATACACCACCAGCTCAATAGTCCTTCGTCAAGGGTTATGACTATTTCAACGGCCACTTCGGTGGCCGTTTTTCTATTATTTCTGATGAATACTATGGGAGCAAAACTCGTAAAATGCGTGTTAGGTATAGCTGTGCTCGCAGCACTTAGTGGTAGCGCTACCGCCATCGAAACGAGTGACACTAAAGTTCAACCTAATGTCCTTCTTATCTATTTCGATGACATCGGTTACGCCGACATGGGATTTCAAAACATCAGTCAAGATGTCTTTACTCCGAATATGGATAAAATCGCCGCCGACGGTGCAATTTTTTCTGCTAACTATGTAACCGATAACAACTGGCGTGGCATCAATCATAACAAATAGCTGAGTATAGCCATTAATGCTGCGTTCATGCCTCCAAAGCCTGTTCGCAGCAGCTTTTATAGATAGCACCATCCAACGTTATATGCATTCAAAAACTGACTTCCCCCAACAATTGAAACGTTTGTATTCCGCTCTCAATAGTCCCTCTATCCATTAAAATACTCATAGGAAGAGATCGTATGAATCTATTTAAAATCGCTCCGCTCGTCGCGGCTCTTGCTACGATCGGCGCTCAAGCATCAGAAGAGCCCATTAGAAATAATCTAAATAGCCAACCTAACGTCATCGTTATATTTACCGACGATCAAGGTTGGGGAGATGTGGGTTACCACGGTTTCGATGATATTCACACACCTAATATCGATAAGCTGGCTGCAGGCGGTGTACATTTTCCACAAGCCTATGTTACCGCATCAGTTTGCGGTCCTTCTCGTTCTGGGTTAATGACTGGCGTCAATCAGCAACGCTTTGGCGTCTATGGTAATTTTGAAAATAATCATATCCCTCGCAGCCAACCATTAGTGATGGAAATGATGAAAGACATCGGCTACACAACTGGTGTAGTGGGCAAATGGCATATGGGAGAGCCCACAGGCAGACCAAATTAGCGCGGTGCGGACTTCTTTTATGGGTTTCATGGTGGCTCTCACAACTACATGAAATCTGATGCCAAAGAAGGAGGAAAGCCATGGCTCTCTCCCCTATATCGTAACACCACAACCGAACCGCCAATTCAAGAAGGTAACGGCTACCTAACCGAACTGTTTACTGATGAAGCGGTAGGATTCATCGAGAGAAATGCTGATAAACCTTTCTTTTTACACGTTGCACACTTTGCTGTACACCACCCATGGCAAGTCCCTGATGGCTATATCGAGCGTTTGGATCATCTAAAAGTCCATCATGAAGAGCGCCGCTTTTTTGCCGCACAGACTTTAGTACTTGATGATGGCGTTAGCGCCATTATGGATACTCTCAAAGAAAAAGGGCTATACGATAATACGCTGGTGTTCTTTATGAGTGATAACGGCACGCCATCCGGGCAAGGATTTGAACAACCGAGGAAAAAGATACGCGGAGAGACAACCATGTCGAGCCCGGGACCATTTAATGGCTTTAAAGGCGATACCTATGAGGGCGGCATCCGCGTACCGTTTATTATACACTACCCTGCGCAAATTCCTGCTGGCGAACGTTTTGAATCTATGGTCAGTGCACTGGATGTCATGCCAACAATTGGCGCGCGTTTTGACGTTACAGAGACCAACGCGACCCCATTTGATGGCGTGGATCTTTTCCCTTACCTATTAGGTGAAAAAGACTCCGCTCCTCATGACACGCTGTATTGGCGTCGTGATAATGACTACGCCATCAGAGATGGTGATTGGAAACTTGCGGTCAATGATGACAACGGGCCAAGAACCATTTGCTTATTCAACATGATCGATGACCCATATGAATATAATGACTTAGCTTCCAAGGAGCCAGAAGTCGCTCAGCAACTGCAAAATAAATTTGATGCATGGGAAGCCGAGCTACCCGTAAACAAACTGAGCCACAAGCCAGTGAATAGAAATCGTGAGTTTAAATCCGGTCACCGTGTCGATGTTCAAGCGTTTAATCGCACACAATAAAACATCGCGCTACCTCCAGTCACAACCCGGCACTCCCAAGAGTGCCGGTTATATTGTCGTATTATGGTAGCTTTTACTCTTCGCAACACCCACGTTCATTGACATGCGTTTGCGCGGCCACTTGGTAGCTCTCTGGATATAACTCTTGTAGCGTTGGCGCTGCGACAGCTTCTAACGGTGCATTTTCCCACTGCGAACGCGGTGGTACGTCATATTGCTTCTCAAGCTCTGTGATCGTTTGTTTAAGTCCTTGTATGACAGCCTGATATTGAGGTGCATCAATCGCATTATTCATTTCATGTGGATCCGCCTCCAAATCATAAAACTCCCATTCATCCATCTGGTAATAAAAATGCATCAATTTGTATCGGCTATCGCGTGTGCCGTAATGACGTGTTACGTCGTGCATTGCTGGGTACTCGTAGAAGTGATAATACAGTGCAGTGCGCCAATCATCGGCTGGCTCTCCTGTTAACAAAGAGACCATTGATTGACCTTGAATATCCTCTGGAATAGCGACCCCAGCGAACTCCAAAAATGTCGGCGCATAATCGATATTTTGAACCATTTTGTCGATTACTGTTCCCGGTTTGATTTTATCCGGATACTGAATTAATAATGGCGCTCGAAACGACTCTTCATACATAAAACGTTTATCAAACCAACCATGTTCGCCCATATAAAAACCTTGATCAGACGTATAAACCACAATCGTATCGTCAGCTAAACCATGACGCTCCAAGAAGTCGAGAACAGCCCCTACCGACTCGTCGACAGAAATAATAGTAGCAAGATAGTCTTGGACATAACGTTGATATTTCCATATTGCGATCTCTTCCTCCGTCATCTTCGCTTCGTTGGTGTTAAACCAATCATTGCGCGCTTGATAAGCTTCATCCCATTGCTTTCGTTGCTGTGGCGTGAGGCGTTCGAGTAAAAACGGCCATATGTCTTCTCTCCACGCCGTCTCCCCTACGCCACGTGTCATTTTCAAATCATGACCTTCTTGAGCATCACGATAGATATTCATGGTTTGCATGGCTGCAGCAGAACGGCCTTCATAGGTATCAAAATAGTTATCGGGCACCGGAAATTCTGTATTTTCGAATGCTTTAGTATGCTGAGGGGCAGGCATCCAGTTACGGTGCGGAGCTTTATGATGGAGAAGAAGCGCAAATGGCTGATCGTTATCGTTTTGTTTTGATAGCCACTCGAGTGACTTTTCGGTGATCAGCTCTGTAGTATAGCCATGTTCTCGCTTGACGCCATCTTTTGTGATGAAGTCTGGGTTATAATACTCACCCTGATCGTTTAACAGTTCCCAGTGGTCAAAATCGAGTCCATCTGGCGTTAAATTGATGTGCCATTTACCAATACATGCTGTGGTATAGCCATGTTGCTTGAGTATTCTTGGCCAAGTTGGCTGGTGCCCATCAAATAGCTGACCATTGTGGTTAAAACCATTTTTGTGACCAAATTTTCCCGTCAACATTGCAGCTCGTGAAGGTCCACAAAGTGAGTTAGTCACAAAAGATTGGTCAAAGCGCGCACCATTGCGAGCAATACGGTCGATATTTGGCGTAGGGGCAAGGTGAGCAATATCACTTTGGTAAGCACTCACCGCTCGCATGGCATGGTCATCGGACATAATGTAGATAATGTTTGGCTGTTTCTGTCTTGGTAGACCTTGATTTTCCATAGATTAACCTCAAAAAAAACCTGCTCGTTGCAAGCAACAGCAGGTTCAAATTCATTTAAAAATTACGAAACGTTTTAACCGTTACTTAAGCCAGATGCTTGCAGTAAGAACGAAGCTTTTAACGACGCGTTACTGTCAGAACCGACATAGAGCTCGATACGTGATTCAGTGACTTCTAGGCGTTGTTCTTCTCCGTAATATTCTAGTGAGCAAGACGGGATCTCTAAACACACGGTTTTCGCTTCACCAGGGCGCAAATCTACGCGAGAAAATGCCTTCAATTCCTTTTCTGGTCGACTCGTCGTAGCATGGATCTGCCGCGTGTAACACTGCACAACCTCTGTCGCCACATGCTCTCCAATATTGCGCACGTTGACTTTAACCTTTAACGTATCCTCCAAAGACAGTTCACTATGACTGAGTTCTAAATTACTGTATTCAAATTCACCATAGGTTAAACCAAAGCCAAACGGATATAATGGTGTATCCTTTTGATCTTTATATGGTTGATACTCTTGGAATGCTCGCATTTTGCCCAGTTTTTTACGCGCGTAATAAATAGGGATTTGTCCAGTCGAGCGAGGCACTGACATGGGTAAACACCCACTAGGCGACACGGCGCCAAACAATAAGCGAGCAACCGCATGCCCTGTTTCCGTGCCACTTTGCCAAGCGTACAGTAACGCGTCAGCAAATTGTTCCGTTGCCATTGACGGTACAGGGCGCCCTGTACACTGAACAACAACTAATGGTGTATCGGTTTCACCAATAGCTTGAATAAGCTGCTCCTGCCCCGCTGGCAACGTAAGCTCGGCGATATTTCTCGCTTCTCCGGTTCGACGATGGCTCTCCCCAGTGCATAGAATAGTGAGATCAGCCCGATGAGCACATTCAACCATCTCATCAGTAAAAGAAGCGTCTTCAGTGATGAGATCGACATTTAGATTATTTTGCTCAATATACGCTTGGATACCCTCATAAATTGAAGTCACATCTTGCGACCGCCCGTCCAAACACCAAGAGCCTAAGTGCTGTCGTTGGCTATGAGCGTGCGGGCCGATAACCGCAATCGTCAGCTTACTTTGTAAAGAGGAAGGACTGGCGAGTGGTAAGATCCCAGAGTTTTTTAATAACACCATACTTTGCTCAGCGAGTTGCTGAGCTTTAGCGACATGCTCAGGGTGACGCAGTATGGTTTTGTGACGATTTTCATCAACATACGGTTTCTCAAATAGCCCAGCCTTAAACTTAATCGTTAACACTCGACGAGTCGCTTCATCAATGGTGTCCATGTTAATCTGACTGGAAGAAACTAAATCGGGTAAAAAATCTTGATAAGCCTCATTGGTCATTGCCATGTCAACACCGGCTTCTAGCGCCTTTTTAGCCGACGCTTTGGCATCTTTGGCCACACCAAAATACTCTAAATCTGAGATTGAACCCCAATCACTGACCACAAAGCCATCAAAGCTCTGCTGCTGCTTTAACCAACCATTAATTAACTGGTTACTTGCAGATACTGGGGTACCGCCTAGATCATTAAACCCCGACATCACAGTAGCTACGCCAGCTTCTACTGCCGCCTTGAAAGGGGGCAAATACACGTTATGAAGCGTATTATCGGTAATCTCTGTAGTATCGTAATCACGCCCCCCCTCAGCGGCACCGTAGCCAATAAAGTGTTTAGCGCAAGCTACCATTGAGTTCTCATCGGCCATATCATCGCCTTGGAAACCCTTAACGACAGCTTTCGCCATTGCGCTCGTCAAAAAAGGGTCTTCTCCTGCACTTTCAATTACCCGCCCCCACCTTGGGTCGCGAACAATGTCTAACATTGGTGCAAACGTCCAGTGAATACCAAGTGAAGACGCTTCTTTTGCGATACAACGATAAGCTGATTCAATCATGTCAGGATTAAAAGAGGATGCCTGCGCTAAAGGAATAGGTAAAACGGTTTGCTGGCCATAGATGACGTCTCGAGCAATAATCAAAGGGATGCCTAATCGACTTTGTTCGACTGCAACTTTCTGAAATTCATTTAATTGCTTGGGATCAACACTTTCTCCCGGAGCGTTGCCCGCCCAGGCAGTATCCGCCAAGATTCTTGAACCCCAAGATCCTTTTTTCACCCCATCTAAGTACTGTTCACGATTATCATCATAATCTAGCATTGGGGTCTGGCATAGTTGACCGATTTTTTCTTCTGTTGTCATTCGCGAGAGTAAATCCTCTACTCGCTGATGAATAGATAGAGTTGTGTCTTGATACGGCTGTGCCATATATACTCCAAGAGTCGTTTAAGATTGGAAAAGAGAGGCACAGTCACGAGTATGACCGTGCCTATCATTTAGAGCTGAGAATGGACGTAATCGGGGAATGCTTGAACCAGAAATTCTTTCATTTCAGCTTCTAGCTCTTCATCATTTGATGCTATTGCGCGTTCTAGCAGTATTTCTGCAACCTCAGGAACGTATTTACTATCAAGCTGAACATATAAATCGATGAATTGATAGAGTTCATCGTCAGACAGCTTTGGCATCAATCGCTCAGGAGCTAACAAGGCATCATCATAAAAGGCTGGCGTAATGCCTAATGTGACATTATCCCAAGCCTCTATCACCTGCTGATAGCCACCCAAATAATGCTCGTCATTACGGATTTCCAGTTTATTCGATCCCTTTAGCGCAATGACATAATTACCTTGTTCTTCCTGTTGTTGAGCAAACTCAAAATAACTTTTTGATAAAAAGTAAACTTTGCCCCATGCGAAGAAATAAGCAATCAGTATAAAGCCAAGGAGCATGCTCATTCGTTTTAACTGCACCATTATTTAACTCCTACACCCGTAAATGCCTTGATAAAGTTTTTCTGCATAAAGAAGAAAACAAAAACAACAGGCACAGCAATCATGGTCGTCATTGCCCAAACCTGCTCAAGGTTGCCTGCTGGTATATCTTGCTGGAACTTAAACAGCGCCATTTGCAGAGTCAGCATAGAGTCATCACGAATATATAGTAGTGGTCCCATGAAGTCGTTCCACGCCCCCATAAAGGTTAGGATACCGACCGTTGCCATCGCTGGGCGCATCATTGGTAATACGACTTTGAAGAATATACGCATCTCACTTGCACCATCGATTCTTGCCGCTTCCAAATACGCCTCATCAACCTGAGTCATGAACTGATACAGAAGAAATATATTGTAAGCACTAATGGCTCCCGGAATGATAAGCACACGATAAGTATTAATCCAATCCCACTCATACATCATCATATAAACAGGGATCGTAAACAAAATCGCCGGAACCATCATAGAAGACAAGATCAATCGCAGCCACACCTGACGACCTGGCATATTGGTTTTGGCAATAGCAAACGCAACCATTGCCGATAGCAAGCAGTTCAACACTGTAACTGATACAGAAACGAATATTGTATTAAAAAATATACGCCCTAGATTAACACTGTTAAAAATCTCAATATAACCATTTAGTGACCATGTTGATGGTAATGAGTTCGGAGAGTGCATAATCTCCGAACCTGGCTTAAACGAGTTGATAATCATAAAGAAAAATGGATAGAGCACTACAATACTAGCAATTGTGAGTGATACATATATCATCACCTTGCCTTTATTCAGTTCTTTCATTCTTTATTACTCCCGTTTGTTATTTTTAACTGAATCATCGTCAATATGAAGATCACGATTGCAAGCAATAAACCAACTGTCGATGCTTCACCCATTTTCATTTGTTCAAAACCAATTTGGTACAAGTGAAGTACAGGTGTTAACGCTGAATTATGAGGCCCACCTTGCAAGTCAAAGTTCATAAAGACTTCGGTAAACATCTGCAAACCGTTGATAACATTAATTGTAAGAACAAAAATAATCTGTGGCTTAATTAGCGGTAGAATAATCTTGGTGATCTTTCTCGACCATGTTGCACCATCAATGTCAGCAGCTTCTAACAACGACTTGTTAATACTTGCAATACCACCGAGGAATATGATCATTTGTACACCAAACCACTTCCATGCACTAAACACTGCAATGACCGGCATCGGTAACCATTTTTCAAACTTCCAGAACACAGGAGAATCGAGCAATTGAATCTCTAGCATCGTCGACTGGATAGGTCCATTTGGTCCTGCAATAAAATCAAAAATCAGCATGGCCACAGTAACTGATGTAACTACCGGTATAAACAGCACAGTTCGAAATAACCCTGATAACACGGTTACTTCGTTTAGCATCAACGCTGCACCAAGTGCAATCACAAAGCTTAATGAAATAAATATCGCCTGATTAAAGAAGACGTTAAATATCGACTTCCAAAACTTATAGTCCGTGATGGCATTAACCCAGTTCCCGATACCAACAAACTCGGTATTTTCAGGGTTTAATATATTAATATCCAAAAAACTATTTTCTAACGATAGAAAAAATGGATACAACATGAAAACCAGAAAGTACGCAACCCAAGGCAACATAAATAGGTAAGACACCCAGTAACGCTTAATATTCATAACTATTCCAATATAATAATTGTCAGAGATGTTTTATTACACACTATCTTTTTAGTATTTTTTTAACGTCTTCTGCCGCAGCTTCTACTGCCGCTTCTGGCGTCATTTTTTCCATAACAACAGATTGAGAATAGTACTTAAGTAGAATACTAGACACTTCAGACACGGCTGCGGATGATTCGTTCATTACAACATTATTCAGCTGTTCGACAAACGGCTTGATATCTTCTTGCTGGAAATAAGGATGAGACTGTAATGAACCTAATGTCGGAAGGTTCTGCAACTCCATGTTCGCTTGCAAATGATTATCCTCTTCCATTAGAAGCTCAATAAGCTGCCAACTACGCTCTTCAACCTTGCGTGTATTTTTGAATACCATCAGCGCACGGCCATCCAGATTAGAGTAATGTGTCCCCCCTTCAACTAGTGTGGGAATAGGCGCAATTCCAACATCCTTACCAATCTGCATCGGATATCCCGCCGCATCTTGTAAGTTTGCTTTCCACGCAATACCGTATTGTGGCCACATCCCTATCGTTCGAGAGAAAAAGTTCTGCTCCATCGTTAACGGTGCGAATTGCTGTATTTTTTTCATGGTTTCTAAAAATTTAACCATTGATGCTTCATCTTTATCAAATACAGGATGCGTACCATAACGATTTAATAACTGATACTTACCTTCATTAAAGTTATAGTAGAGCGGCGATAGCATATTCCAATACCAGCCTCCCCAAGATAAAGCATCATTCCACAATGCGGCTCCGTGAACATTTGCGCCATTGTCACGTGCCGGAAGATTATTGATTTTTTCAGCCGCAGATAAAAACGCATCCCATGTTTTTGGTGGTGATTCAGGGTCTAACCCAGCTTCTCGAAACAAATCCTTATTGTAAATCATCATTTGAGTCGTAGCGTGCCAAGGAATATAGTAATTACGATTAAAATGCTTGGCCATAAATTGAGGTTCAATTCTTTCCTCTAATTGATTGAAGCCATCAAACTCATTTAAATACATTAAACGTCCGAGTTTTGCATACCTCGGAACCATATAACCAAAAACACCGGCATAAACATTTGGATAATCACCAGCTGCCATGCGTGTTTCTAAATTTGAATCATTGGTTAATATTAAAGTTACATCAGGATAACGGCGCTCATATTCGGGTTTTATAAACTCGTTTACAAACGTCATTTGCTCCCCTGACGACACCATAAACTCAATTCGTTCCTTTGCCACTGCTGAAGAAGTTACAGTCAGTAGCATAATCGTAAGCCAACGGTTTATCATGTGTTATCCTCGTAAGGCTATGTAAATCACATCTGAACAATTGCGGCATATTATTGCCACGATTTCTCATGGCAACGATAAAGAACTAAAAAATGTTTGTGTTTAAATACTAAATAGAGTCTCGAGCAACATACTTAGTTGGTAATATTGTTACTGGCTCAATATACTCTTCATTATTCATTGCATTAAATAGCACTTCGACAGATTTGACTCCCATATCAAATTTATCATGTGTGACCGTACTCAATGCAGGTAAACACCTTTCAGATTCTCGAATGTCATCAAAGCCAACCAGCTTTAATTGTTCAGGAATTTTAATCTCTTTCTCATTAGCGGCTTTAATAACACCGAGGGCCATTTCATCATTACCCGCAAAGATTGAACCTGGTATCGATTTCTTAGAGAAAAGTTCTAGTGCTTTCTCATAGGCGTCTTTTTCAGTAAAATCTGAACGAATGATCAGTTCATTATTGAACTTAAGATTATAAAACCCGAGTGCTGCTATATAGCCATCTAACCGTTTCTGGTTGTCGTACGAGTCGGTAGGACCACTCATATAGTAAACTTCTTCACTTCCACTATCGATCAATTGCTTAGTCGCACTAAATGCACCACCAAAGTTGTCAATCAAGATATTGTAGATATTAGGTGCAGTAATTTCTCTATCAAGCACAACAACAGGAAGATTGTTTGCTGCCACAGATTCTAAGAATTCATCATCAAACGCATTACTCAAGATAATAGCGCCATCGATCATCTGATCTTTCAGATAACGATGGGCTGTTGACTCTGCACCACCATAAAGGCTACAGGCGATTAAGTCATACCCCATCTCATGCACTTTTTGCTCAATTCCTTGCACAAGTTCACTATAAATTGGACCAAACCAAGAGTTAAAGAAAACCCCTATCGCGCCAACGTTTTTTTGTCTTAAACGTTTTGCATTGCTGTTTGCCGAGTAGTTGAGTCTTTTTGCAACTTCAAGAACATGTTTCCGCGTTTTCTCACTAATACGGTCACTGTTGTTCATCGCATAAGAGACGGTCGAAATTGACACATTCGCTTCTCTGGCAACATCTTTGATTGTATGTCTCATTTCAGTATTGACCCTTCACTTTAATAGTATCCTTATCTAGCTGAATCACTTGCGTTTTCTAACCGCTTTATTGAAGTATACTGCATTAGATAAAACGTTTCTACTAATCAGAAATAGGCAAAATCTTTGATAGAGCTACATTCAAATCATGGCATGTTCTCCCCCCACTAAAGTGGGGGGGGACATAGCGTTACAGCCAAACGGTTAGTTGATTACACTCATCAATTAACATGCTGTTTATAATAGACTTATCTATCTTAGCGCCACCCGTTCGGTATGCATTAGCTGTTAACGAAACCGCTACATCGTTACCGTTAAGTTCAATACGTTTAGGTGTGAATTCACCTTGCTCAGGTAGGATATTAAGCTTGCACGATTTTCCATAAAGCGTGAAGTCTAAACTTACCTTACCCATGCTTTTAGCGATAACTGGATCCAAAACTAGAGAATCCTTTTCATAGCGGACACCAAGCACGTTACTCATTACTTGGTTGATATAAATACCAGGACCACTAGAGTAGATACGCCAGCCACCTTTAACAGCAACGTCACCTGACTTCAGCTTGTCGAAATCACGGTATGCCTCATAACGGTCGTTAAACTTGCCATCTGAACTAGAGAAATACGCATTCGATTGACGAATTTCAGCATTTGGTACTGCTTGTTGAATTCCAACCGGAACAATTTTGTATAAGTTCTCAACAACTTTGTCGGCTTTACCCATTTTACATAACGCTTCTATAAAACGAATGTGGGCATGGCAATACTGCAGGCCGACTTCACGGCCAAGGTTTGCAGCAAGCTCTGCGCGTTTAAAGTAGCTTTGCTTACCACCGTTGTATTCCGCCATTTTCTCCATTAAACGTACGCCATCAGGATGAACTAGGTTCTCTTCGATGATTTGCATGTGGCTTTCTGCCATCTCTTTACTGAACGTTTCAGAGATAATCGATCTTGATGCAGGAAGAAGGCGGTATTTGATACCTGTTTGCTGATCTGATGGGTGCAGCAAGTACTCGACTTTATCTACGTCTTTGTTAGGCAGATGGATAAAGCCTGCGATCACATCATCTTTGACAAGGAGCTTATTGAAATCCGCTTCCATGTTAACCGTCAACTCGGTGATCAAAGTAACAAACTCTGTATATTGCTTACTTGAAGAAAGAGCTTTCGTCAGTGTTTTTAGCGACTGCAGCGTAAGAGGAATTGTCCAACCACTAACCATATTCTCTCTTAAAGACTGATTAGCTGGCTGCAACGTATCATCCCAATCACCATCGCCGTAGCATGATAAATGTGTACCAGGGACCAAGTTATCGAAGATGTGTTTAACCTGACGTTCTAAGTGAGCAAAGATCGTGTACTTCTGATCAGTGAACTCGAAACCATCTTCGATACTCGTATAAGGCACCTCACGATTTAGTACATCAATATCCCCTGTTGTGGTGATGTAGTCTGCGATCGCCTTAAGCGGCCAAACCACAATGTCACCATGACAATCTTCTTGCTGAATTTTTGAATATTTGTCGAACATGAACCACTGTGGCCATGTGCCTGTTTCAATGTGCTGATGGCTATAAATAGTCTCTAGTAAATCGACAACTCGATCGTATCGCTGCATAGACATGAACAGTTCAAACGGCCCTTGTGATACATCACGAGTTCCCCATGCAGCACCAGAGTACTGCTCTAACCCATGTGGTGTACTGTAGTGAACTAAGGCATTGTGAGTAAACCACTGCATTGTATCGTTCAACTTTTGAGCATTGTATGCGTCATTTTCAAACTCTACATTGAACTGATTCAGAAGCTGGTTTTGCGCCTCTTGATAGGCATTAATCTCAGAATCAAAATCTAGCATTCCGATAGCTAAATCATCTTTACCATCTAACGTACCAGAAATTGTGACACTGGCTTTTGCAGTAACGGTACCTGTTAGTAACAAGTATCGAGTTGAGTCTTTGCAAACGACCGTAGATACGTCCGTTAAAAAGTCATTTGCTGACATGACGTATGCCATCTCAGGGTAAGTTGAACCTACAAGTTCATTTTTGCCATCGACACGGAAACAGTTACCTTCACGCGTAACGGTAACATCATTTTCGTTCTCGTTATTGCCCATCAATAGCTGGTTGGTAATCGTAATTTCTAGCGCCTCTGACAAGCCTTGCGTTTCAACATCAAGCTGAACCGCCGTTTGCTCTTGTGAGCTAAAACTTGTGACAATAATGTAGCCGCTCTGATATTTATATATCCAACGAGAGAAGTTTAAGCCAACTTCAAATGCCGATGGCATAGTTAAGAGACGGTGTTCACAACCTTCTTTAATCCAAATACGTTGCCCGCTGAACTTGAACATATTCAAGGATGTGCGCTCTACCCCTAACAGCTTATTAAAAGAGGTATTACCGAGAACAATATGCGAGTTAAACACGCCGTACATGCCATGAGTAGAGCTCATCACTGCATTTTCAAAGTTTTGATTGTTCCCCGTTGAAATCATGTGACCTGTAGAGCGCTCAAGAAGATACTCTTTTCCTGCTAAGGTCACGTAACGGCTATCGCCTTGCTTATCGCCGTAAAAGAATGACAGCAACTGGCCGTTATTCTCTTCTGGAAAACGCTGTTTCCTTGAAAAAAACGTTTCGACTTCAGCTAAAGAAAAATCCTCTCCGACGACACTATTCGCTGTATCCAAATAAAAGTCGATAAGTCCTTGCTCTGACACTCGGTGCTCGCCTGGCAGCACATACTCTTGTCGTAATTGATTCAGCTCTTTTGGCTCAGTGACGTTAGAAAGCGGAAGATCAGTGCCAAAATCAATATAGAACACCGACTCTTGCGTCTCTGAACTACGCAGGTTAACTTTCTCTGTTTGTAGCGCAACATAGCCCATCTCAAACTGTAATTTAAAGTTTGGAAGTTGCTCTTCAAACAACGCTGCTGGTTGTGCGTCGAAACGGTAGCTTTTACCAAAGAATTGGTAGCCATCAGTAGAAAATGCCACAACTTTATCTGTAAGCGAACCAATCTGAGTACAAGGGTTACCCGTACTTTGAGGAAGATTTTGGCGAGAACACACCACATAACCTTCATCTTTAGTTTCGAATATTTGGTGATCTAAGTACTGGCTAACATAGCATTCGTTACTCTTTACTGCGCCTTCATCAGCTAGCGCCAAGTCTTGCCCGAATACAAGATCATAAGTCAACGTTGATGCAGATACGTTGTCAACCTTAGTCGTGAAGTAGAGCTTTTCAGAATCGGCAGCGAAAGAGATAACAACTGAAGCACAAAAGGCGTCCGTTTTCGTTTCCCAAACCACTAAGCCATCATCATTGCGATAGGTACGCATCGCTTTGTTGAAATGCATGAGTGGCGTGAATTCAATCGTATCTTCATGATGAGTACGAAGATAAATATTGGATAGTGCACTCTCAAATTCGCTTGGGCTGTACAAATTAAGCATCACTGTGCCATGCTTAATAGTGTGCAGAACATTATGCTCTGAGAAATCTAACGTTAGATGTCCGTTAGTGATTGAATGAAATGAATCAGAAATTGCGTGAATCATGTAAAAGTACCTACTTACTAAAAATTAAAATGGGGCATTCTGGTTAGAGAAAAATGTTTTGTTCTGTCTCTTTATCGAACACATGAACTTTATTCATGTTAAGTGACACGCTATGGACACTCTGCTTGCAAAGAGAAAGCTCCGGATTCGTTTCCTTACAAATAAGCTGTTCTCCATTAAAGTTCAGATAAAGGAAAGACTCTGAGCCCATCTCCTCAACCTCTGTTACATATGCATCAAAATTGTTGTCACCTGGTGTCATCGATAATTGCTCTGGACGCACACCTAGATAAACATCCTTACCAACATAGCCAGCAAGGTGACCTTGCTTTTCTTTAGGAAAAGTAAAGACGTTGTCATTGACCTGGATAACCACCTCACCATTTGTCCCTTCTATTAGCCTACCTGATAGCATATTCATCGTTGGTGAGCCGATAAACTCTGCAACAAATTTATTCGCAGGCTTGTGGTATAGATTCATAGGTGTATCGACTTGCATGATGGCACCACGATTAAGCACGCAGATGCGGTCACCCATCGTCAATGCTTCAACTTGGTCATGAGTCACATAGATCATTGTGGCGGGCTTACCAGACGTTTTCAGGTCTTCATGAAGTCTCGAGATTCGCATCCGCATTGAGACTCGAAGTTTGGCGTCTAAATTTGATAGTGGCTCGTCAAAAAGGAAGACTTCTGGCTTTCGCACCATAGCTCGCCCTAGCGCGACACGCTGACACTGACCACCAGACATTTGTCCCGGCTTACGATCAAGTAGTTCTGTAATCTCTAAAATGTCAGCGGCTTCATTAACGCGCTTCGCGATTTCATCTTTCGGTTTTTTACGCGTCTCCAGACCAAATGCTAAATTCTCTCGAACTGTCATATGTGGGTATAAAGCATAGTTTTGGAATACCATCGCAATGCCACGATCTTTTGGCTGGACGTCATTACATAACTTGTCGCCAATGACGAGCTCGCCACTCGAAATACTTTCTAATCCAGCAATCATTCTTAACGTCGTTGATTTGGCACATCCAGACGGACCAACCAAAACCATAAATTCACCGTCTTTAATGTCGAGTGTGAAATCATGAACAGCGTGAAAGCCACCTTTATAAATCTTGTTTATATTTTTGAGCTTGACCTGAGCCATAAGCGTACTCTTCTGAATAAAGTTATAGAAACGTTTCAATAGATACTATGAGAGACGACCATAACTGTCAACAAAAGGTGCGAAATCATGAACTTTGGTCACACTTTTCTTTAGACATGTGTCAAAACAGTACATTGGGCTTTTATTATGATTAAAAAAGAAGAGGGGTTAACGGTAAGTTATTGAATTTAAGTTAATTATATTATTTGGCACTTCATAGCAACAGTCCTAAATTGTCACGCTGGAGAATAGCAAGTTCAATAAAACGTGAGCAGGTTCTAACTCTGCTAATTTAATATCGAAACGTTAAAGGTTGAAATGGCGAAATTTTGTAGAAAAACTGCCGTTATCTGTAGATTAAACAATCAAGACGAGTAAAGCTGAAGATCATCCTCAACTTTACTCGTGTTAACTCAGTCTCGACTTATATAGTCCCAATCTTTCTGCTGCATATCATTCAAGCCCATGTTGTATTGCGCAATGAACAACGGAGCGAGTTTCTCACAGGTGTTTTCATAGTCGACTCCGGCCCAAGCCACTTCATAACCATTTTGACTACAGAACTCTGTTAAGCCTTTATTATAACCTGCCTGAAATGACGCCACTTTCTCGGTCGGAATGGCCTGGTCTTGTGCCATTGCTTTACCTTGAAATGCTAAGTCATAGCCTCTTTGTCCCCAATCGTTTGATGCAACATCATTGGTAGAAGAACACCCGGACGCTAGAAGAATAGTACTCAATACAACTGCTGATTTTAAAAACCTCATATCCCCTCCTTACGTGGCTTCATAGCAAACAATATTTGGATGTTCATGAAGCTACATTTACTTATTTACAAGAGCCTTCTATGCGTAAACTTAATTAGTATGACTCAACGGATTCACTTTTAGTGTAGCAGCAAAAAAAACCTATAAATCATATAAATAGCTTTCGACAAGGAATCACCACTTTCGCGTTTTTTTGTCAAAACGTTTCAGCGTACTGGCAGCAACGATTTAACTGTAACTTAGGCATTTCAAATTTCTGTCAAAAAAATCCCTTCACAATTCAAATTCTTCGGAATCATGGAAACGTTAAAACTAAAATCATTCTCCAGTTTCAATAACAACTAGACATAAAAAAAGCCAGTAGCATAGCTACTGGCTCGATCCATCACGGGGCTCGTTTATAGACCTAATCTCTCTCGCTCTTGTTTCATCATGAATGGGTATGGTGCTTTAAAGTAATCTTTTGGCACTTCATAGCGAACTCGCGCATTTTCAAGCTCTTCCATCATTTTATCTTGAACTTCTTTATACTTAGGATCACCGTAAACATTGTTCACTTCTTTTGGATCCATTTTCAGGTCATAGAGTTCAAAAATACCTTTACCTTGTTCCTGAGAGTAAAAATCAATCAGTTTATAGCGATCACTTCTAACACCATCATGACGCGGTACGTTGTGAGCACCTTCCATGTAGTAGTGATAGTAAACGACTGGTCGTTCTTCATGCCATTGAGCATCTGATGTTTCACCAAGCAGAACTTTCAAAAATGATTTACCCTGCATCTCTTGCGGAGCTTCTAAACCAACCGCATCTAAAAACGTTGGTCCAAAATCCATATTCTGAATCATTGCCTGTGGACGCTGCTCTGCTGGGATTTTAGCGGGCCAACGAATCATGAATGGCATTTTAAACCCTTCTTCGTACATGTAGCGCTTTTCTGCCCATCCATGCTCACCAATAAAGAAACTTTGGTCAGAGCTATAAACAACAATGGTATTTTCCGCTAATCCTGACTCATCTAAGTAATCAAGAATACGGCCAACGTTCTCGTCAATAGTCATTACGGTAGCCATGTAGTCCCGCATAAAACGTTGATACATGTATTCGGTACGTGCCACTTTGAGATCTCTTGGCACATCACCCCAACGGCGCGCATACATAGGATCCTTCATCTTTTGCCAGTAATCGACATTCACATCATCATAGGCGTCATGAAACGCAGCTAACTGCTCTTCATTTAGTCGATTAACAAACTGATCGAAATGCCATTTTTCATCGTTTGTCATGCTCTTAATCCACTCTTCTCGAATACGAGCCTTTTCTGGTGAGCTTGGAGCTGGTGGGAATGCATTAATTCCAACAGGTGTCATACCATAAAGTTGCATCCAAGCATTGTTCGCATGGTCACCTCGCGTTGCATAATCATCAAACAACGTGTCAGGTGTTGGGAAATTATGGTTAATGAAGGTCTTCATATGACGAGCAGGCGGTCGCCTAGGAGTATGAGGGGCTTTATATTGCACCTTCAACAAAAATGGCTTATCTGCATCTCGGCTCTCTTCAAGCCAATCTAACGACATATCAGTAATCAGGTCGGTAGAATACCCTTCCATTACTGTCGTTTTGCCCTTTTGATCAACAAATTCCGGGTTATAATAAGTACCCTGCCCACCAGAGCCATTCAATACTAAAGAGTAACCAAACTCATTAACTGGCGTCGGATGCATATGCCACTTACCAATCAGTGCCGTATCATAGCCACTTTGTTCCATGATCTTTGGAAAAATCACTTGATTAGGGTTCCAACGTGACGTGTTATCAATAACCCCATTTTTGTGAGAATGCTTACCCGTCATAACAGAAGCACGACTTGGCTGACAAATGGAGTTTGTCACAAACGCTCGCTCGAAGATGGCACCTTCATCAGCGATACGATCAATATTAGGAGTATGGCCTAACGTTGGATTGTAAGAACTAATAGCTTGGTTTGCATGGTCGTCCGAGAAAATAAATAAGATATTTGGTCTTGCATCTTCTGCAGCAACACTTGCCATTGCACTTGATGCCAGTAATAGCCCAATCCCTTTAGAGAGAATAGAACGATTGATATTCATATATATATAACCTATTAAAAATGAACACTTAGCGAGCATAAATCGATATTCACACTCACTACGTAGCTTTATATTTTTTGCTACTTAATTAGTTATTGTAGTGATTGTTATTATTGAAGAAATCAAGGCCTAAGTGCTCTGGCATTGCTGCCAAACCAAATAAGAACGTGGAAAAATCAACACCTTCTATCCACTCAGCCTTCCACTCTGGTTGATCATGGCTATAACGCCATAGAATTTCATACCCACCATCTAATTCAAACTTAGCGTTAATCGAATCATCTCGATACGTCGCAATGAGATCGTCTTTCGCTCGCTCATTAAACGGTAAATAACCTGCTAGAATATGAGGTGAAATGACCAAGTTCTCGTTAAACTGACGGTCACCTTCAAAGTGAAAACGGTCGACACAGTAACCGTTAGGACAAGCACCAGCACCACTTCCCCATTCATATTCTTTGATGTCTACGCCGTCAATATCGACATCTTGCCAAAAAGCGTAATCCGCTTTTGCAGATTGCTTCAACGCTTCAGAGAACTGCGTGTTAGTCGAGAAGTCACTCATTAAGTAATTATTAAAGAGGAAGTTAAACTGAGAGGTAAACCATGTTTCACCTTCCGAAAGCACAGGGATATTATTATATTTAGCAACAGGCAAATATTTGGTCGATGCATACCAAACATCCCAGAACTTACGAGCGTTAGCCGGATTAGCGGTCTTAATTCGCTTATCTTTAGCCTGCTGATTTGCCACGGATGCTACAAGCATATATTCATTAAAGGCTTTCGTACGCCATTTTTTGAAGCTACCGTCTGTGTACTGAGCTAGATAAATTCGACCTGTTTTCACATCGGCGATATACGGTGTTAAATCTGTATTGCCATATAAGAAATCAGCTAAACGGGTAATTTCAGCGTTGTCGCTAAAATAGTTTTTTGCGAACTGAGCACCAAGAATCATAATAGCACTATCTACAGGGCTCCAATCATCCCCTGCTGCTTCACCAGTTTGCGTATTGTAGAAGTGGATAAATGTATTCGTTGCATTTTGGGGAACAGTAATTGTAGGGTCTTCTCCTGCAAGCATGCGTAACGTTTGCAATGCTAACTGTTCAGCTTTCGGTTCCCAACCGTTCGCGTGCCCAATAGTCAAAGCGACCAAACCCATACCCGAATTCGCTATCGAGCCCAAATGGTCACGGTGACCATTTAAATGCAGCTTATCTTCATAAGAACCATTATCATTGCGCAATTGTTGCCAATATGCGTAGCCACCTCGGTACAAACTTTCAATTATTTCAGCATCACTCTTTTGCTCCACTCGAACGGGGGAAGTTTGTTCGACGTCATTTGATGCATAAGTCGGAAGGCTCGCTGATAACATCGCCCCGACAATAAGAGCCGTGATTTTCTTTTTCATGTGTTTGATTCCAATATTATACCGACATACGTTCTGACCATTATACGCTGTCAGACAGTCACTAAATCTTAACTCAGTATAAACGTTTCTACATGACATACAACGCAAGCATGGATAGACTGTGCGCTAAATCACTTGATACTAGTTCTAAAACAATACTTTAACATGACAAAACACCCTTAATACTACCTGTTATCTAACTGAATTATATTAATTTTTCTTGAATCTTCCGGTAATAATTCCATCCAATTTGTTTAAATAAATAACACTGTACTTAACTGGAAAATGCACTTTTTATAGTACAATTGAAAAATTCACATCAAAACAAGACTAATGCAATTATGATTTAACAATCATAGAGTTAAGCTTAAACACGCCCATATCAACCATTAAAAACAAGAAAATCATAAACTTAAAGGAAACAATATTTTACAAAACGATATAGCCACAACACATCGATAGCAACCGTTGTCGCTAGATAACCGTTAAATTCACACCAGACTCAATCTTCCTTCTTTCTGAATAAAACGACGAGCCACCATAAACTCATATAAGAAAGAGTTATATATTCGTGATCCTCACCTCAAATACCACCTCCAAATAAGACCTAAATCACACTAACCTAACTAGTCATTTGCCTTTTTAAATATGTGCACATAAGTTAGCTCCAACCAATGCGAAACGTTTATATAAAATTACTATCTGGAGACCTACAATTATGAAAAAACTGTTTATTGCTGCCACTGCTATTACTTCTATGTTTCTTTCTACTAGCGTATTGGCAAATGCTGAAATTAAGCCCAACGACTTAAAACGAATCACTGGTGAAGTTCATGAAATGACAGTATTTCTTGATCTATCAGAAGCAGAGTCCAACGCGATTCTAGATGCCAAAAAGAACCTAGCAAGCGCTAACTATGACCTTGTTGGTAAATATGGTGCTCGTACTGCAGAATATAAAGAAGCAAGAAAGCCAGTATGGCGCGACTACCAAAAATCTCTTTTTGCTGTCATCAGCAAAGAAGATTTAAAACGATTTAATCAATCAAAAAAATAGCACTGAAATACACCGCGCGCATTGTGGCCAAAACCCGCTTCCAATGCGCCCGTCTACCTTGCCAATGGAATTTTAATTCATGACTTCTAAGTTTGTAAAAAAAGGAATGGGCATTGCTATTGCCTCTGTGATGGCAGGCGGTATGCTGGCCAATACAGCAGTGGCCGACACACCATCTTCAGAACCTCAGCAGCCCAATGTTGTACTTATTTTTGTCGATGACATTGGCTATGCGGACATGGGTTTTCAGAAGATTCGAGATGATGTTATCACTCCACACATGGATAAAATTGCCCATGATGGCGCGATTTTTTCTGCTGGGTATGTCACTGGTTCTGTCTGTGGCCCATCTCGAGCAGGGCTATTAACGGGGCGCTACCAACAGCGCTTTGGTTACCACGACAATATTGGTCCACGAATTAGCGAAAAAGGCATAGAGCAAGGGCTCGACCTTTCAATAAAAACGTTTGGTAACTACTTCCAAGACGCTGGCTATGTCACAGGATACATTGGTAAATCACACGATGGTGACGATAAAAAATACTGGCCTCATAACCGCGGATTCACTGAATTCTATGGATTTAACAATGGTGCTGCAGATTACTTTGTAAGTGGCCACAACGTTGAAAATTCAGAAGAAAAAGCTTTTTCTTCTCTGCATCGGAATGATGAAGTAATCGAAAACTTTGATGGCTATTTAACCGATATTTTCGGAGACGAATCCGTTAGTTTTATCGAACGCCACAAGGACAACCCATTCTTCTTATACGTACCATTTAATGCCTCTCATGGTCCCATGCACGCAAAAGAAGAAGACCTGAAAAAATTTGCTCATATCAAGGATCCTCTTCGCCAAAAATCCCTCGCCATGACTCACAACATGGATATCAACGTCGGTAAGATTGTTGATAAATTGGAACAGCATGATTTGATGGACAACACCATGATTGTTTTCCTATCGGATAATGGTGGCAAGCCTAAAAACAATGGTTCAATGAATACCCCCTTAAGAGCGATTAAGGGCACTACATGGGAAGGCGGCATCAGAATTCCATTCGCCATCTCCTATCGCGGTCACATTCCTGCTAATCAGGTGATCGATGAGCCTGTGATCTCTTTAGACATTTTACCAACGACCCTAGCTATTGCGGGTATTGAACCTAAAAAAGATTGGCAACTAGAAGGCGTAAATCTAATGCCAAGGTTAACAGGTGAAGTCGATAAACTTGAGCCTCGATTCTTATACTGGCTAACCGCTGCTCGTAGCGCAATCCGTGATGATGACTGGAAACTAGTTGTACCAAATGTTCATGTGAAGCGTCCTCGCTATGAACTGTACAAAATTAGCGAAGACATCAGCGAATCTAATGATCTTGCAAAAACGTACCCAGAACAAGTTGAGCGACTAAAACAAGAGTTTGAGCGTTGGGACTCAGAAAATGAAGCCTCTCGATGGGGTTGGAATAAAGATCGTTACCCATACACTAATGGATGGAGAGGTCGCGACTAGTATAAGCCGAGCTCGTTTGGCGCAAGTCAGCTTCAGCACTGACTTGCGCTTCTCGATAAAATTCATGTCGTTTGCTTAAGACTATCGTCACACTAATGGATAAAAATCTCATAGATAACGAAGTTAGTCAGGAGGCAAGCCTTGAATAGCAATTCAGCCTCTTGTATAAACCTTACCAATATAAACGTTTAAACAGATTCACAATAAGTCGCCATTACGGCAACTTCCTCCAAGGTGGAGCAGTGGTAATCACGGATATGGCTAAACAGAACACCACTAATTTAAATATCGATCGACTGAGGAGAAGCAATGACTTCCGCTAATCAATGTCACGTAATGGCAAAACCCAGCAGTTCCGTTTGTAACTTGGATTGTACTTATTGCTTTTACCTAGAGAAGGAAAAGCTTTATCCAGAACGCAAAAGCCAATGGAAAATGTCGGAAAGCACTCTTGAGTTGTACGTCCAACAATATATCGACGCACAAGATGGCGAGCACATTGAATTTGCCTGGCAAGGTGGTGAGCCAACGCTGCTTGGTTTGGACTTTTTCCGCAAAGCCGTTGAATTTCAAAATAAGTATAAAAAACATCACCGCATCACGAATGCATTCCAAACCAACGGCCTTTTATTAAACGAAGAGTGGTGTCAGTTCTTTAAGCAACACAACTTTTTAATTGGTATTTCCATCGATGGACCCGCCCACGTACATGATCATTACCGAGTATCACGTTCAGGCAATCCAAGCCATGCTAAAGTAATGGCCGCTATTGATTTAATGAAGGAACACTCCGTTGATTTCAATACTTTGACAGTTATAAATAACGAAAATGCCAAATATCCAGAAGAAATATATGACTTTCTGGTCGGCATTGGTTCCTCTTATTTACAGTTCATTCCTATTGTCGAACGTGAAGCTCAGACAAAATCAGAAAATGGTTTGTACTTAATCAGCCCAGAACACTCTCAAGAAGCCAAGGTAACCCAATGGTCGGTTGCACCAAAAGCTTACGGTGAATTCCTGAATCGAATTTTTGACCGTTGGGTGAAAAAAGACGTTGGCAAAATATTCGTTAACACTTTCGATTCTACATTGGCAACTTGGTGTAATGAACCGTCTGGTATTTGCGTTCAATCAGAAACCTGTGGTCATGCCTTCATTCTTGAAGCGAACGGTGACATGTACAATTGTGACCATTTTGTTTACCCAGAGCACAAACTAGGCAATGTTCATCAATATAGCATTAAAGAGATGAACCAAACCGATCGCGCCCATCAATTCGGCCAAGCTAAGAAAGACACCCTGACTTTACAATGCAAACAATGCGAATATCGATTTGCTTGCCATGGTGGCTGCCCTAAACATCGCTTTGCCGTCTCTCAGTCTGGTCAGCCGGGTCATAGCTATTTTTGCGAAGGCTACCAAACCTTTTTCAAACACACAGAAAAAGATATGAAGACCATGCGAGACCTCATCAATCGCGGTCGACCAGCATCAGACATCATGTACGTCTACTTGCAAAAACAACTTGCTAGCCACCAATTCACCGGAGGTCGTAATAGCCCTTGTCATTGTGGAAGTGGCAAAAAAACAAAACGCTGTTGCGGGTAACATTCTGTCCTAGCCTCGTTTAAAGAACACGCTAACATTCTTTGTTTAATTCGTTAATGAAGAGCAATCTGACTCTTCATTTTTTTACTCTCAATAGAAACGTTTCAACGGAATCATTATGAAAAAAGTATTACCGCTGTGTTTTGCCGTGTTGAGTACATCGGCACATTCTAGCCCTCCACCAAACGTTAACAAGGATATTCCTTTTTACGATCATACTCTGTCGATTGAACAACGACTCAACGATATCAGTGAACGTTTAACTGATGAAGAAAAAGGACATATGATCACCTTGTGGAATAAAGGTGTTCCCCGCTACGGATTAAAGTCTTTTATGCCAGGCGAAGCTTTACATGGCCTCGCAGCCCCTCGAAATAACGCCGCGACCGTCTTTCCTCAATCCATTGGGCTAGCCGCAACATGGGCGCCAGAAGCCGTTCAGAGAATGGGAGATGCAGTTTCAGATGAAGCAAGAGCGCAGTACCACAATGGCCCAGTATTAAAAGATGGTAAGAAGGGGCCACTCACTTTTTGGTCTCCTGTTATTAATATTGCTCGAGATCCTCGTTGGGGTCGAACACAAGAAGCTTACGGCGAAGACCCTTTAATTAATGGCACAATGGCCAGCCACTATGTACAAGGTCTACAAGGTGATCACCCTAAATACCTGAAAACGGCAGCCGGTGCGAAACACTTCGTCGCCAACAACGAAGAACACAACCGCTTTAACGGTAATGCCAATATTTCAGAGAAGCAGTTACGCGAATATTATTTCCCAGCTTACAAGCAAGTGGTTCAAGAGGCTAATGCACAAATCGTTATGACAGCGTATAACAAGCTTAATAACGAGCCTGCCGTTACCAACACCTGGTTAGTTCGAGACGTGTTGCGTGGAGAATGGGGATTTGATGGCTTCGTGCTCGGTGACTATGGCTCTGTACTGATGACCACTAAAGGTTGGGGAGAGCGTAGCTTCCACGGCCACGACATCTATGACAACTATGTTGATGCGACTGCCGCAGTACTTAATGCTGAAACACTGGATTTTGATAACACCAGGCTTTTCCGCCAGGAAGCGATGACTGCTATCGCTCAAAATAAAACGACCAGTGATCAATTAGACCGAGCATTTAGAAATACAATGCGCGTAGGTTTGAGGCTCGGAATGTTCGACCCAGAAGAGCTGTCGCCATGGAAAGATATCCCGTTTGAAACAATGACGACATTTAAACCACTCGCGCTTGAACTTGCAGAAAAAAGCATGGTTTTGTTACAAAATGAACCCGTGGAGAGCCAGCCCGTATTACCTATCGACAAAACAGCAACAAAATCTGTCGCTATCATTGGCCCTAATGCGAACGTCTTAAACTTCGGCACATACTCTGGCACAGCCAGAAATCCGATCACGCCACTACAAGGCATCCGCGATTACCTTGGTGATGACGTGGACGTCATGTATATCCCATGGACACACAACCAAGGTGAGCTGAACCCAATCCCACTTGAAAGTATTACCTTACTTGATAACCAAGGCCTAGGTGTGTGGACCGCTGATTATTATACTAACCGTAATGGCAGTGGTAGCCCTGTCGCAAATAACACCGTTGGAAATATTGATTTTGACTTTGGCGATCAACCACCGCACAAAAACTTAAACCACGAACATTTCGCCGTAAAATACACAACGACGATCGTTCCTCCGCAAAGCGGCTTGTATACATTGGGGGTAGAATCTCAAGGCTATGAAATGGTGTTTGATATTGATGGTTCCACTATTTTCAGAGACCACGGTAATAACAACGAGCCACTTCGAACGACGACAGAGATTGAATTAGACTCTCAACAAACTTATACCTTCACTGTCCTAGCGATGGAAAAACGCGGCAGCACCGAGCGCTCTGTTAAATTTGGTTGGGAACTACCGTCAGAAGACACGTCCTATGAAGGCGCCGAGCTAGACGCAGCTAAGAAAGCTGATGTCGTCATCGCGGTGATGGGTTTATCGACAGAGTATGAGCGAGAGTCGATTGACCGTACCTCTGAAGGACTACCTTCTGAACAAATTGATTTGCTAAAAAGCATCGTTAAGGTCAATCCAAAAACAGCCGTTGTGTTGCAATCAGGATCTTCTATCGAAAGCCCGTGGTTGAAAAATAACGTTCCTGCCATTTTACAAAGCTGGTACCCAGGCGAACAAGGTGGTGCCGCTATCGCCAATACGCTGTTTGGTGACAATAACCCTGGAGGAAAATTACCGTTAACCTTCGTTAAATCTTGGCAAGATCTCCCTGCATTTAACGACTACGACATTACTAAGGGCCGCACCTACCTTTATTTTGATAAAGAACCTCTATGGGCATTTGGTCACGGACTGAGTTACACCAACTTCACCCTCAAAGATCTTGAGATGAAATCGACCTCAGTAAAAGCAGACGGCACAATCGAACTATCGGTGCAGGTTGAAAATACAGGTGACCTAGCCGGAGACGAAGTGGTTCAAGCCTACATTGTTGACATGTTTGAGCGTAGCGAAAAGCCTAAACAACGACTTAAAGCGTTCCAACGAGTGAGTGTGCCTGCAGGTCAAAGCCAATCTGTCACGCTAAACATTGATGTCTCTGATCTTGCTTATTGGGAAGAATCCACCAGCAGTTGGCAGTTAGGCGACCAATATAAAGTAATGGTCGGTAACGCATCAGACAATCTTGTCCTATCCAAATCTTTCACTATTAAGTGAATATAATCTGGGTGGCAGTACAAGCCGTTTTGTACTAACCCTCGATTAAACGAAAAACATCAGTGGCGAGTGAATTCACTCTGCCACTGATGTAACGAAAAGCCTTTCTATGAGGTCATCATGCACCACAACGGCACACGGCTAAACATCATAATAGTAACTAGACTCCTCACCGTCTCCTTGGGGGCGATGACTTTATTTGGCTGTAGCAAAACAGCCATAGTCGACCCTCAACCTCTATTAGTTGACTACCCTGATAGTTTTAGCGAAACAGGCTTCATTAGCACGAATGATAATTGGTGGCGAGAGTTTAACGACCCAACCTTAAATACCCTGATCAATAAAGCGCTATCAGATAACTATTCTCTACAATCTTTTCAATCTAGGCTAACGAAGGCACGAGCATTAGCCAATGTTGCGGATGCGCGTCGCTACCCTGAACTGATGGCATCAGCCTCTAGCCAAGTCGAGGCGGAACGAGGAAGTTCACATCACGATACTGTCCAGCACTCATCACTATTTACGTCCTTAAACGCAAGTTGGGAGCTCGATTTATGGGGAAGAAATCAGGCACTGTCTGATTCTGCTTTCTATAGCTTGCTCGCGACAGAAGAACAATTCCGTGCATTCAGCGATACATTAGCAGCGAGTATCGCCCGTACTTGGTACCAACTCGTTGAGCAAAAGAAATCCATCGACATACTCAGCATGCAAATATCCAATACCAAGATCATTACTGAAGTCACTGATCATCGATATAAAACAGGCCAAGAAGGTATCAGTGCGGTTTGGCGCCAAGAGCAGCTTCTTGAAAATCTACATTCAAGACAAGCCGCTGCAAAGAGCAATTTCGACGTGTTAACCAAACAACTTAATGTATTGATTGGCAACGTGCCGAACTCTGCCATTGACTTGACAACGTTAGTCTTGCCTATCTATCCCGGATTGCCAATGGCTGGGTTACCCGCCGAATTATTGCAACGACGTCCAGATGTCAAAGGGGCATGGTATCACTATCAATCTTATGAAATGAGTTCAGATGCAGCCGCAAGTGCTCGTCTCCCCAACATCACGTTGAGCAGCCAACTTCAATCAAGCGATATGTTAGACAGCATCGACCTGTGGCGCTTAGGGCTAGGTATTCGAATAAATGCACCGCTTTTCAACGCTGGCAAACTGAAGAACCAGCAGAAAGCGGCCGAAGCTGATGCTCAAAGCGCACTCCACCAATATACCCAAATCGTCGTCGAAGCCATCGCTGAAGTAGAAGTGAGCCTTTTAAAAGAACAACAGCAACAAGCTACTCTGCAGTCGCTAAAACGCCAAACTAAGCTCGCTTCCAACACCTTGGATGCCGAAGCGATTCGTTACAGCCTTGGCGCACAAGGCTATTTAGATGTACTCAATGCTCAAGAACGGTTATTCACCCTAGAACAACAGTCATTAGTTGCAGAACGGCAGTTGTTACTTAGCCGTATCACCACTTATCAGTCACTAGGCGGTCACTCCTCTATTCAACCACGCCCGAGTTACCCCGCACACGATGAGACATTAAAATGAAAACCAAGGTTCAACACCAGCCATCACAACTCTCACAGCGCATCAGAATCGCTCTAAAGGTGTTACTACCCTGCTTCATATTGATCGCTGGGGTATTCATCACCTCTCATTTTTTAGAGGGCAAACCACCGGGTCGAACGCGAGTTGGAGAGCCACCAAAGCGCGCTGTCGACATCGCGCCCATTTTATTTACTCAACAGACACCCAGCATCAGAGTCAGTGGCGAAGTAGAGCCGACATTGTCGGTTAACCTGCGATCTCAATTACGGGGTATCGTCACCGACGTCAATGCTCAACTCCTGCCTGGTGGTTTTGTTTCTAAAGGCGAAAAGCTGCTTAATATTGATTCACGAGAACATGAGTTAGCGGTACTTGAAGCAAAAGCAAACCTTGCCCGCCAACAAGCATTATTCCAAGCCGAAGACGGGCGTAGGAAAGCAGCCGAAATTGAATATAAACTTTCAGGAAGACACTTATCTCCTGAACAATTAACGCTAGTACTTAGGGGACCGCAATTAGCTCAAATAAAAGCTGAATTAGCAAAACATGAAGCGTTGTTGCAACGGGCTGAGCTGCAATTATCACGTACGTCCATTTATGCCCCTTTTGATGCACAGATCGCTGATATGACCTTGTCGAAAGGTGCACTACTTAGAGACAACACTTCGCTTATTGACCTCGTCGCAACCGATTCATTTTATCTCAAAGTCAGTGTTCCGGCCTCGCAACTTCGTCTTATCGATGTTCCTAAAACGTACACTAAAACCAAAGCAGGGACTGAGTGTTTAGGCGCGTCTGTCACCATAAAAAACCCTAACGAATGGCAGTACAATCAATCACGAAAAGGTTGCGTCGTGAGCCAGCTACCCAACCTAGATAGCCAAATTAAATCCGCCTCTCTACTAATTGAAATCCATGACCCATTAGCAATACAACCAAAGAACGCCCAGCAACCTCAAGTACTACTTAACGCCTTCTTACAAGCTGAGATAGACACTAAACCCTTCGACAACGTTGTCAAAGTACCCCGTCGTTACCTAGAAAAAGGTCAATCTATCTGGGTGATGGATGAACAACATAAATTAGCCTCACGAAATGTATCGATTGCCTTTCGCGAACAAGATTACGTGCTAATTGATAAAGGACTAACCCAAGATGAATACATTGTCACTACACCTATCCCCGGCGCAGTCTCAGGTATTCAGCTAGAAGCACGAAACCTCGCGCAGTTTGAATCACATAATAACCAAACCGCCGCGAATGAAATAGGAGCACAGGGCCATGAGTAACGCCAAAGGCGCCATCGCTTGGATGGCGAACAACGTCGTCACCGCTAACCTCCTCATGTTGTTTTTCATCATTGGTGGGTTACTCATGTCATGGCAGATAAAAAAAGAGGTCTACCCAAATTTTCAGCACAATTCTATTCGTATATGGGTGCATTATCCCGGTTCAACTCCGCTAGAAATGGAACAAGGTGTCACTCTGCCTATCGAAAACGCTATCAGTGGCATAGAAGGCATTAAAGAAGTTCATGGTTGGGCAAACTCAGCAGGTACGAATATAACCGCAGAGCTTATCAATAACGTCAATGTTGACCGTGTGCTTAGAGAAGTGGAAAGTGCCGTCAATGCTGCCTCTCTCCCAGATGGTGCGGAGAAACCTAACATTTCCCGAAAACAGACACGTGACGAGTCCATGGAGCTCATTTTGTACGGCGATGTTAGTCCGGTTGCACTCAAAGAAATGGCAACAGAGCTGAGAAGTATGTTGCTCTCAGCTCGTGACGTCACTCAAGTAGAAATTGCAGGTTTTCCCAAATACCAAGTTCAAATTCAAGTAGATAGCCACACCTTACAGCAATATGGACTTACCATTGATGAAGTTGCCAATAGTGTAAGACGTCACTCCGTCAATCAATCCGGTGGAAGAATTGAAACCTCTGGCGGAGACATTCTGCTACAAATTGATGAGAGTCGAGGGTGGGCAAAAGAATTTGATGACGTCATCGTCAAAAAGACATCTTCCGGTGCCACATTAAACATCGAGGATATTGCTCACGTCCAAGACGGGTTTGCCAATAGGCACAACCGCTTTTATTATAACGGGCAGCCTTCTGCTAGCATTCGTATTTATCGCGTCGCAGACCAAACCCCCGTCTCCATTTCAAAATCCGTTCATGCGTTAATGCCCGAACTCACCTCGTCTTTGTCACCAGGCATGAGTATCGACATCGTTAATGACGATGCCATTATTTATGAACAGCGTATGGAATTACTGCTAAAAAACGCCTTTAGCGGCCTTGTCCTAGTGCTCATTGTCCTCACGCTATTTTTGGACGTCAGACTGGCATTTTGGGTCACAATGGGAATTCCTACTTCGTTTCTCGGAGCGATGTTGTTCCTGCCTGGTATGGATGTGTCCATCAACATGATTTCCATGTTTGCCTTCATCATCGCACTAGGCATCGTCGTCGATGACGCCATTATCGCGGGGGAGAATATTCATGAGAAAATGAGTCAGGGAATGAATTTTATTGATGCCGCGATTATTGGTGCCAAAGAGATTTCCGTCCCGCTCACGTTCAGTATTTTGACCAATATCGTCGCCTTCATCCCTATTTGGTTTCTTCCCGGAACACTTGGACTGACATTTAAAGTTATCCCCATCGTTGTTGCGACCGTATTTGTCATCTCGTGGGTAGAAACGCTCTTTATCCTTCCTGCTCATGTCGCACACATAAACAATAAAACGCAATCGGCGTGGATACGACCGTTTCACTGCGTTCAGAGCAAAGTTGATACACTCCTGCAACGCTTTATTAAGCGATGGTACGTCCCAGCCCTACGTCGGCTATTACAATGGCGTTACCTCGTCATTGCTATTGCTATTGTATTACTCAGTGCCTCTATCGCGTTTGTTTCAGGAGGACACATGGGCTTTAGTACCATGCCTCGTGTAGAGGCTGAATTTTCCGTCGCACGCGCTTTTATGCCTGTTGGAAGTTCAGCAGACGAGGCACATCAGGTTCGAGAACAGCTCGAAAATGCGGCTCAAGAGGTCATCGCAAACAATGGCGCTGCTGAGCTCGCCAAAGGGGTAGCCACTCAAATGTGGAGCCGTGACGGTGAATTTGTCATTATATCGAGGATCTTCTTACAGCCTTCGGAAATTCGTAGTCTGTCTACACGAAAAGTATCTCTACTTTGGCGCACAGCCACTGGTGATATACCGCAAGCCAATGCCGTGCGCTTTTCTGCTACCGGTAGTGGACCGGGTGCTGACGTTGCCGGTGTCACGTTAGAACTCACCCATAGAAATAGTGATATGCTTGCCGATGCCTCCGAAGCACTAGCGACATCACTAGAAGGCTATCATGGCGTAGTTGATATAGAGAACAGCTTAATGTCTGGTAGCCAACAAATTTCACTCAAATTACTACCTGAGGGAATTCGTATGGGACTGACGGAACAAAGCTTAATTCGTCAGGTTAGGTACGCATTTAATGGCGTACGAGCAATACGACAACAACGTGGCAGTGATGAAGTTGACGTCATGGTGCAATTGCCAGAATCACAACGTTCCAGCGTCTATCATTTGGAGCAATTGCCTATTAGAGTTGGGCAGCAGTACATCCCGTTATCCCAAGTTGCAGAAATACATAGGGAATATTCAGCCTCCGCGATACACCGCAGGGACAACCGCCGCCGTGTAACCGTAAGCGCCGATATTACACCCTCTTCTGAATCGATGGCGCTCTCGCAGACATTGTCTAGAGAAGTATTTCCTCAGCTAAAAGCTCAATACCCAGGCTTAGTGATTGGATTTCGAGGAGACCAAGCAGAACAGAAAGAAAGCATGGCCTCACTAGCCGTCAATGGCGCACTGGTCGCCCTAGCCATATATTGCCTACTCGCCATCCCATTTAGGAGCTATCTACAACCTCTCATTATAATGTCGATTATTCCTTTTGGTCTTATTGGCGCGGTTTTTGGGCACCTACTTTTGGGTTACTCTATGAGCATTGTCAGTTTACTGGGTATCTTGGCATTGAGTGGGGTAGTTATTAATGACAGCTTGATTTTAGTTAATGAAGTAAATCGACATCGAACGCAAAAAACTGAGGTATTTTTAGCTATCATCAAAGGAAGTTCACGACGCTTTCGCCCGATTATATTAACGACACTGACAACCTTTGGTGGCTTAGCCCCCATGATATTTGAAACAACCAATCAGGCTAAACTCATGATTCCCATGGCGATATCGCTAGGGTTCGGCATTTTAGTTGCTACACTCATCACGCTAATTCTTCTGCCATGCTTGTACGCAGCATTGGAGGATTTAAAAGCATTGTTTAGCCGCCAAGACAAGCTAACTCACAGTGATGAAATACATTAAATAGCCCTCACATACTGTAGTGGTCAACAAATTCCGGACACTGACTTAAGCTGATTTTTGGTATTTACTGGCGACGGCCCATCATTTGCTTGATGAGGCCGTTGCCGATTGTAGTAACTCATAAGGTAATGGCTGATGTCTTTCTTAGCTTGGGCTTATGTCAGGTAACCTGTTGCTGGTATCTACGCGGTTTTCAAGCTTCTAAATATCCGTTCCATGGGAGCATTGACACTCCTATGTCAACACTTATGTCATAACAGAAAGATCTTTCAATATAATGGGGAAAGTTCACGAACAATATAGCTTTTCAAACACCTTTGTGTTTCTTTTATCGAAAGTCCCTCTCCGCTTCTCCTCGCTACATATAATTTTGTATAGGAGATCACTTCTCATTCTTATCAAAACTGCTGTCCATAATGCATTATTGTCCTCTCTTGCTCCCCTACGGCTTAGTCGGTTTCGGGATGTCTGTCCTGACGAAGCTTGTAGCGAACTCATTTCGCAAAGTACTGCAAATGCAGACTCTTTGCCTAATCTCTGCTGGTTACCACCTGCTGTAACCAACAATGTAGCAGCTACACATGGTTCAATACCGCACTGCTCCAATAATGTTGAGGTACTTTCTTTAGTGAACTGTTGTAACATCTTGCTTATTGTATGCAGTTCATTGGAAAGGCATTGCCATCAATGAGCTAGCATCTTAAGTGCTGATATTAGTGCGTATGAAAGAAGATCTTTGGAAGTAGATTCAAGCGATAGGCAAGCTTGAATGCATTGAAACGTCGAAGGAACGTAGCACATTTAATTTAATACAGTCAGGCGCGTTGATCTTTGCTGTGCACCTCATGTTCAGCAATACATCGGTAGCCACATTAACATGAATACTAGCGATAACATGCTGATATAATTACTTTCTAGGATACCATATCCAATTGAAATAGCTCGATAATGCTTAATTCTCGCAAAGGCATTCTGGACCAAGTGATGATACTTGTATAAACACCAACCCATACTGCCTTTGTCTATATTTTGTCCGTAGTTTCGTTTAGCAATTACCGTTTCTCCGCCACGCTCCTTAACAAAACAACGGAACGGAACGGTTCACTGTCATACCCTTTATCACAAGCGATATTATTAACTTCATCGAGTTATTCAACTAAGCTTCCTGCATGTACTATGTCGTGGCGTTGACCTTCTGATAAATCCAAGCAAATCAGTAAGCCGCCACTATCCACGGCTAAATGAATTTTCGTTGAATAGTGCCCCCATTGTTTTTCCTATTTGTTCCAAGCTTTCAATAGCTGCGCCCGTGCTATGTTGATTTGCTCGGACAATAGAACCTTTTTTATGACCAGTTTTCATACGGAATAAGAATAAGGTCAAAATCAAGTAAATTAGCAAAATATTGCTTATAATTTATTTATATTTAGATACAATCCACCTCTCAAACTTACCCTGTGTTCCACGCCAATTATTGAGCGACCACCGTGAATATCGACGTTGTTTTTCTGTTAGAACAAAACCCCATTCTCCTCATCTTTGTTGTTTTATCGATTGGATTAGCCATTGGTAAAATTCGTTTCGGTAGCCTCCAACTTGGTAATTCAATCGGTGTTTTGATTACTTCCCTTATCATGGGACATCTTGGCTTTTCTTTTAACGCCGATGCGCTCACCATTGGTTTCATGCTGTTCATCTATTGTGTTGGCATTGAAGCCGGACCAAACTTCTTCGGTATCTTCTTAAGAGACGGTAAGCACTACCTCATTCTGAGCCTTGTGGTACTTTCTACCGCAATTGCCCTAACCTATTTCAGTAGTCATTACCTTGGCCTCGGGTTTGGTTTATCTGCAGGCATGATGGCGGGTGCCTTAACAGCAACGCCGATATTGGTAGGTGCTCAAGATGCTCTGAATTCTGGGCTTGCAGAATTACCAAGAAATATGGATTTGAGCCTGATTATCGAGAACCTATCAGTGGGTTACGCGATGGCTTACTTGGTTGGTTTAATCAGTATGATTATGTTTGCCCGCTTGATTCCAAAGCTTCAAAAAGTAAACCTACACGACTCGGCAGAGCAAATAGCCCAAGAACGCGGTTTAGGTGCTTCAGGTCAGCGTAAGGTTTACCTACCCATTATTCGTGCTTATCGAGTGGGCCCAGAGCTTATCTCTTGGACTGACGGTAAGAACCTGCGAGAACTGGGCATCTATCGCCAAACAGGCTGTTACATCGAGCGTATTCGACGTAATGGTATTCTTGCCCATCCAGATGGTGATGCCATTCTGCAAGAAGGCGACGAGATCGCACTGGTTGGTTTCCCAGATAGCCACGCTCGTCTAGACCCAAGCTTCCGTAATGGTAAAGAGGTTTTCGACCGTAACCTTCTCGATCTTCGTATCGTGGAAGAGGAGATTGTCGTTAAGAGTGACAGCATCGCAGGTAAGCGCCTATCCGACTTGAACCTATCTGAATACGGCTGTTTCCTTAACCGCGTAGTACGTGCTCAAATTGAAATGCCGATGGACTTAAATATCGTGCTTTCTAAAGGCGATGTCCTGCAGGTGAGTGGCGAAAAGAGTCGCGTTCACGGTCTAGCTGAGAAAATTGGTTTCATCTCAATCCACAGCCAAATGGCGGATTTGATGGCCTTCTGTAGCTTTTTCATTCTGGGTATTTTGTTTGGTTTGATCACCATGACATTCGGTCAGGTGTCGTTTGGCTTAGGTAATGCGGTTGGCCTGCTTTTATCCGGCATCATGCTTGGCTTCTTAAGAGCAAACCACCCTACTTTCGGTTATGTGCCTCAGGGGGCATTGAACATGGTCAAAGACCTGGGTTTGATGTTCTTTATGGTCGGTATCGGCTTGAGCGCCGGTGGTAAGATGTTTGAACACTTAACGCAAGTAGGCCCTCAGGTCATTGGTATTGCTCTGGTCGTCAGCGTCTTGCCAGTATTCTTTGCGTACTTGGTTGGCGCTTACGTATTGAAGATGAACCGAGCTCTGTTGTTTGGTGCGATCATTGGCGCGCGAACTTGCGCTCCAGCGATGGACATCGTAAATGACCACGCTCGCTCAACCATTCCAGCTCTGGGTTACGCAGGTACTTACGCGATAGCCAATATATTGATGACCTTAGCAGGTACCTTCATCATCATCATTAGCTAGCTTATTCAGCGTTATAAATTAGATATTTTAAATGCACTAGTTCTTGTTTGGATTAGTGCATTTTTTATGACTTCTTTTCTTTCACTTGTTCTTAGAGATCGTCGAACCTCGAACTCCGTATCTGCTCTTAAATCTCTTCGAGTCTCGACATCCGAATCTCTCATCCGCTCTTAAAGCTCTTCGCATCTAGCCACTCGAATCCCGCATCTGATCTTAAATCTCTTCGCATCCCGTATCTGCTCTTAAATATCCGAGCTAAATAACAGACAAAAAAATAGGCGCTCAGTGAGCGCCTATTTCATTTTTATTCGATTGTTTGTTAGATGTCAGCTACATCAAATTCGACAGCTGGGTTAACGTCAGCTTCGTAATCAACGCCTTCAACACCGAAACCGAACAGCTTCAAGAATTCTTCTTTGTACTCTACGTAGTCAGTCAGTTCTTTCAGGTTTTCAGTTGTGATTTGAGGCCATAGGTTACGACAATGATCTTGAATGTCTTCGCGAAGTTCTAGGTCATCTAGACGTAGACGGTTCACTTCATCTACTTCTGCTGCGCTGCCGTCTTCTTTGTATAGACGTTGGCTGAACATACGGAAGATCTGTTCCATACAACCTTCGTGAATACCTTCTTCACGCATCTTCTTGAACACCATCGCGATGTAAAGAGGCATAACAGGAATCGCAGAGCTTGCTTGAGTCACAACAGACTTAAGAACAGCAACGTTTGCAGTACCGCCAGTTTGGCCTAGTTTCTCGTTAAGCGCTGACGCTGCACGGTCTAGATCCATCTTAGCTTTACCTAGCGCGCCATCCCAGTAGATTGGCCACGTTAGTTCAGTACCGATGTAGCTGTAAGCAACAGTTTTACAACCGTCAGCTAGAACACCCGCTTCAGATAGAGCGTTGATCCAAAGTTCCCAATCTTCACCGCCCATTACAGTAACAGTGTCTTTGATCTCTTCTTCAGATGCAGGCTCAACACTTGCTTCGATGATCATGTCTTTGTTGGTATCAACAGCCGTTGATGTGTACGTTTCACCGATAGGTTTCAGAGCTGAACGAATAACTTCGCCAGTCTCTGGCATTTTACGCACTGGAGACGCCAGTGAGTACGCAACCATATCGATTTGACCTAGATCTTCTTTGATCAGGTCAATCGTTTTCTGTTTCGCTTCGTTAGAGAAAGCATCGCCGTTCAGGCTTTTTGAATACAGGCCTTCTTCTTTAGCTAGCTTGTCGAACGCTGCTGAGTTGTAAAAACCAGCTGTGCCCGGCTTTTTCTCAGTACCGGCTTTCTCGAAGAAAACACCGATAGTTGAAGCGCCGCCACCAAATGCAGCCGCAATACGTGAAGACAAGCCGTAGCCACTTGAAGAGCCAACAACTAGTACACGTTTAGGTGCGTTTGCGATTGGGCCTTGAGCTTTTGTGTAAGCAATTTGTTCTTTTACATTAGCTTCACAACCGACTGGATGTGTTGTAGTACAGATGAATCCGCGAATTCGAGGTTTGATGATCATATTCAACTTCCTTAAAAAATCAGGTTAAGGATAAAAGTTTCGTACGCAAATGGCATCTAATTTCTGTAAAAATGTGGTGAAAATGCAAGTGGTTGGAGCACTCAGCGAATATTTGCTGACTAAGTCACCATTTGTTAACGCATCTATTGCGACTTCTACGACAAAAACAAAAAAGGCACCTAATTAGGTTAATGCCGTTCACTTAAGAGTGAACGGCATTTTTGTTCTTAGCATACCGTTGTGGTCTGGGTTTAACTGTTCTAGGGAATGTCCTTTCCCTTCGCCCTTCAAGTATTAAGCTTTCAGCCATGTTGTGGAACCCCTTTAGCTGACGAGGTATTGCGCCTGGTGTTGAGTAAGGTAAGCCTACAAGTAACGCAGATACATGAGCTAATGTGCCGTTAAAACTGAGTTGATAAGGAAGGTAATTTCCCTTTAGATTGAAGCAGAGCTCGACCATCTGGTATCGGATTAAATTGTAAGTAAGCAAGATGCCCCATAACTCCTGCTTTACCAGTTCTGGTAAACGACTTCGCAGCGTGAGACGATTTCCAAGCATGTATTGTTTCTGCTCTCGGTAGCCTAGCTCAATTTCCCAACGATGTTCATAAAGGCCTGCAATATCTTTTGATGGGTAACGCAGGGAGTCCGTCATGGAGGTTAATACTTGGTAGTCTTTTCCTTTAATTTTACGAGTGACAAGTCGAGCGGTTATCGACTTTGGTAAATCAGGCCATAGCTTTCTAGCCCTTGGGTTACTGTGTAATTGAACCAGTTTGTCATTTCGCCCTAAAGATTGAACAATGTCATATTGTGTATTTTTCTTGAGGGGGATAAGCCAATGACGCTCTGAGCCAGAGTCTTGCCATTTATGTAATAAGCCTAAAGAATAGAACCCTTATCGAACATTGTCACGCTATGGTTTGGTGTTGTTTCTATCAGTTTTTCAGCTAATATCATTTCGTTTGTATTGTAATTATCAAAGGCACTGGCCGTAATAATGTGACTGCTTAGTTCCATTTGGCAGACCATTCTCACTTGCGGATATTGCGTCCCTTTTTGTCGAGAAAATGCCTTTTCATTTTGCGGGTTATCGGGCGTTCGCCAAACAACGCCATCGACGCCAAGAAGCGTTAATCCATTCCACTGGGGTAACTTTGCACTTTTTAACCATGACGTAGTCATTCGCTCAAAGACCGCTTTAATTGCGTCTTCACCCAAAGTCTTTCGACGTTGAGTTAACGCACTTGGTGCGACAAAAGCTTTACCTGTACGGTCGACAATATCAAGTTGGTTCACTAAATCTTTCATGGATTTACTGTTATAGATAGCCATTCCAACAAGCAGCCACACCATGGATTCTAAAGTTAATTTCCTCTTTCTCATCGTGACGGTATCAGTAAGAGAATAAGCTTCGTCGATGAGGTCAATTGGAAGCAAGTCAGACAAAGTTTCAACGTTGCTAGGTTTCCAATCATTAATTATGTTTAGAGCTTGAGAAACATCCATAAAAAAATCCAAGTGCATTAAATACACTTGGATTTTGACAGCTCTGAAGGATCGTTCAACCGATCACTTTGGCTTTAACTGATCGGCATTACCTAATTAGGTGCCTTTTATCGTTTCTTTATCTAAGCAACGCTATTTAGCTTAGGTTTTAACTCTTTTCGCGTCAAAGTTTCACTAAAGTCATGACTGAAGTGGTCAACTTGAATCGCTGTGTAGCGTAGTTTATCAGCAGCAACAATTTGGTCGACTTCTTCTTGTGTCAGAACATCAGCTGCAAGTGCTTGAGCCAGTTTGTCTGCCAGCAAGCCTTTACGAGCCACTTTGCCTTCTTTCACTGCTTTGAAGATTTTACGCTCCAGAGGCTTGATGCTGTACATCGCATTGAAAGCATTCTCCATAAGGCCAACACTATCATCTTCCTCTTTGCCAATGTAACAAAGATGCGTCAGACGTTCACGGTGTGCACCTGGAGTCATCAAGCTTTCTGCTAGTTGAACTGTTAGGTTATCACTCGGTTTTTCGAAGTGGTTACCAACAGGGAAAACTAGTCCTTTCAGCACTTTCCCAACCATCTTGTTCGGGAAGTTTCTGTACGCTTCCTGCAGCGACTTAGCCGCATTATGGAAACAGTGTTGAACCGCGTAATGTACGTAGTCTAGGTCAGCTTGTTGACGACCTTCGTCTTCATACTTCTTAAGCGCAGCCGACGCCATGTATAGGTAACTTAGACCATCACCCAAACGTGCAGAGATAAGCTCTTTACGTTTCAGTTCGCCACCTAGCGTCAGCATTGCGAAATCCGCACTGACCGCAAGCGCACGGCTCAAACGAGTCAAATCTTGGTAGTAAGGCTTAGTTGGACCGCTCATGTCGGCTTTAATGAACTTAGAGCCAGTTAGTGCCGCACCAAAAGCACCGAACGTGTTTTTAGTTGCGTGTGAGATGTGCTTGAACAACAAGCTATCAAAGTCTTTTGCACCTTGCTTCTCATCTGGGTTCGCTGCCGCTTCCATTTCGCTCAATACGTATGGGTGACAACGTGTCGCACCTTGACCGAAGATCATCAGGTTACGAGTTAGGATGTTCGCACCTTCTACTGTGATAGCCACTGGAATACCTAGGTAAGGCGCAGCCAAGTAGTTCATTGGGCCATCTTGAATTGCACGACCTGAATGGATATCCATTGAATCATTCAGAATAGTACGTGCCATCTCTGTCATGTGATACTTCGCGATAGCCGTTACGATACCCGGCTTCTCTTTCATATCAAGTGAAGTAGTTGTCAGTGTACGAGTCGCTTCTAGTAGATACGTTAAGCCACCAATACGTCCAAGGCTCTCTGCAACACCTTCAAACTTACCAATCGACATACCGAACTGTTTACGAACGTAAGCGTACGCACCAGTAGTTTTCGCTGTTAGGTGGCCCATCGCCGTGCCAAGTGCTGGTAATGAGATACCACGACCTGCAGACAGACATTCCACCAGCATACGCCAGCCTTTACCTGCGTAATCTGCGCCACCGATTAACCATTCCATAGGAATAAATACATCGTGACCGCGTGTTGGACCATTCATAAACGCAAGACCAAGTGGATCATGACGCTCACCAATCACAACACCTTCGTGGTCTGCCGGGATAAGCGCACACGTGATGCCAATGTCTTCTTTGTCACCCAGTAGCTTTTCTGGATCGTGCAGTTTGAAAGCCAGACCAAGTACCGTCGCCACTGGAGCTAGCGTAATGTAGCGCTTGTTCCAGTTAAGCTTGATGCCTAGTGTCTCTTTGCCTTCGTGCATGCCCATACAAACGGTACCGACATCAGGGATACCACCCGCATCAGAACCTGCTTCAGGCCCTGTGAGTGCGAAACAAGGGATATCTGTACCGTCAGCAAGACGAGGTAACCAGTAGTCTTTTTGATCTTGAGTTCCGTAGTGAGACAGTAGCTCACCAGGGCCAAGAGAGTTTGGAACCATTACCGAAACCGCAGTACTAATACTACGCGTCGCAATTTTAGTTACGATGGTAGAGTTTGCGTGCGCTGAAAATTCACGACCGCCGTACCCTTTCGCGATAATTAGCGAGAAGAAACGTTCTTTGCGTAAAAAGTTCCAAACTTCCTCTGGAAGGTCTCGGTCTTCTTTCACAATTTTGTGGTCATCAAGCATAGCGAGCAAAGTTTCAAGTTCATTATCCATGAACGATTGCTCTTCTGCTGTCAGCTGAGGTTTTGGGTACTGGTGAAGCTTAGTGAAATCTGGTTTACCAGAAAACAGCTCTCCGTCCCACCACACGCTACCCGCTTCCATCGCTTCTTTCTCGGTGCTAGATAGTGGTGGTAGTACTTTTTTAAAGAGTTTAAAAGCTGGGTCACTTACCCATTTTTGTCTTAGAGAGCTCATAGTTCAGATCCTTTTGTTCACTATATTGTTTGTGAATATTTTGCTTTTTATTGTTTTATTCTTTTGCTGACATGCCAGCGGCCAAAAATGGAATGAGAATATCGACCACTGCCTTCGCATCTATCTTTGTGTCGTAGTCATTCTCTGCAATTTCTATTAGAGCTTGGCTAGACGCCATGGTGAAAACACAAGTCCCAAGGGTGAAGTGTAAACGCCAAAATAACTGCTCTTGAGTGAGGTTCGGATTCGCTTTCATTACTGACGTCGTAAACAGAGTCAGTACTTCGCTGTAGCGAGTTGTAATGAACCAACGCAAGTGTCCTTGCACATCTGTATAGCCTCTGCCGATAAGTAACATGAACCGGCTTGTACCATTTGGCCTAACATCATTAAGTGCTCTTAGTGGCTGTCTCAACGACTCAAACACGTCACTCATAGAATACGTTTCGTTCAAGTTTAAGTTCACTAATGCATCTTGCAGTGCTGGCATAAATGCTTCTAAGTAACGATTGAGTACCGCACGAACCAGAGTCTTCTTATCGCCAAAGTGATAGTTCACTGAAGCTAAGTTGACATTCGCTTTACTCGTAATCGTGCGTAAAGAGGTGTCATTAAAACCGTGCTCAGCAAATAAGCCTTCAGCCACATCTAAGATTTTGTCTTTGGTTGTACTTCTTGGTGCCATTTCAATCACTCGTATTAAACAACTGTTTGAAATATACGCTTAGTACATTTATTTAACAAGCAGGCAACATCACATTTTCACAAATTGGTCGTACCAGTTAATAAAACTCAGCACTAACCGATTGAATCGCTGTGTGTTTACAAAAAAAGAAAAAAATAATGAATTTTCTTGGAACTGAAATGGAAATGGTGGGTCATAAATTATATAGAAAACAGCGTATTTAGAAGTTTAACAGGCCGTCAAACTTGTTCTTCTCACTGCTTTCTTAATTACTGCATTTTCCTTATTAACTCCTATACTTGTATCCGCCCAAACCACGTTGGTTTGGGCTTTTTTTTGTGTGTTGTTCCGATACCTTTTCTTTAGCAGGTACTCGACACAAAAAAGCCCCCGAAATCGAGGGCTTTTCTTACGTTAAACGTTAGAACCTTTCACATTATCTAATTAAGCAGCATCATTTTTTATCAGCTCTCCCAGCACGGCTAGGTCATTACCTAGGTCAACCGAACCACCTAGTTCAGTCGCAATCCCCTCAACAACGATAGTTTGGACATCATCCCCTCCATTGATTGGAATGGACAACGCGATATCTTCTCCGTCGACAGAGACCTCAATCGCATCAAGTAGCTCGGCCATTTGAGTCTCATCTTGAGGGTCTTCGACCAAATCATTGAGGTCAATCAGATCCCCAGAACCACCTGTATAAAGCTCGAAATCTTTAATAATATCAGTACCGTTGTCGAGCGCAGAGTCTAGCCAAGTGAAAATGTTGTTTCCGCTATCTCCAATCAGCAGATCGTTGCCTGACTCGGCATACAAAGGTTCATTACTCGCAGCACTAATAACGTTATATTGCTGCGGTTCTTCGATATCTATGGTGACCGTCTCTACCGTGCTTTCTGCACCATTAGAGTCGACCGCGACATAATCAAACTGCGGGTCTTCGGTTACTGCCTCGTTACCTTGGACATAGCGTAACTCCCAACTGCCCCCTGTCGATGACAGCTCCATCCCAACAATCGGATTGTCTGGTGAAGAATAACTAAAATCATACAGAATTTGGCTATTCCCCGTATCTCCTGGATCTTTTTGATATTGCTCCGTCTGAGTCGTGCCATCAGCAAAGGTATAGAGCACTTCAACATAAACATTGCTATCAGTGTTAAATGAACCACCCAACCCATCTAAACCAAAATCAACAACCTCTAATGGATTATTAGTAAAGTCGAGGACCAAGGTCTCCTGTTTGTTCATACCTCTACCATCAGTATCACCAATACCAAAGCCAACATGAGGTTGTTCACCTTGATACTGTTTCAACGGTTTATTATTGTTATCTTCGATCGTTAGTGTAATCGTATTACCGTTATCTAGCGTAATAAGTCTCTCTGTTGGTGAAACTTCCACACCCCAATTATAGAAACCATCAACAAGCTCTGGCATATCCTCAGGATCGCCACTAAAGCCCATTTCAAACATTTCTCCAGGCCCAGCTACAAAACTGATATTGTTCGGAACAAACAACTCACCGTTATCAACATCAGACTGTACGATTTCTCTCGTGACGCCATTTTCATCGGTATACAAAAGGCTGCCGTTGGTTGGCAAACTTTCGATTCGAATATTAAGTGGAATGTCATCATGGTCATCTTCTATATCCGAGATATAATCTGGCATGCCGCCATCTTCAGAATCGAAGAGAATAGGTATAATCGCGTCCTCATCATTAACGACCGTAAAGCTGGTCGCTTCAGGTGCGTCATTGACACCATTGATTGTTATCTCGATAACATGCTCTACACCATCGATCGCGGTTACCACATATCTTTCAATAACCGTGTCATCATCATTCAAGTATTGAACCGCATCGTTATCAACGACATAACTCCATGCGCCCTCTGGAGTAATCGTTAACATACCCAAAGCAAGTGCATAAGTAGACCCAATAGGGGTAAACACACCATTAGGTTTAAAGGCGGGCATGTCACTCGTGTCGACATCAGTAATCGTTAAAGTACCTGACGCTGAAAGTTCGTTGGTATCAGGATCGACATTAACATCTTCCGTCACCTCACCCAGGTCAGAATCACCTTCACCAACGGTAATCTCAGATGGATCATCGGCACCATTGATGGTGATGGTCACTTCGCTTGTGGTTCCGTCAATCGCAGTAACCGTGTAAACCTCTGTAACGAACTCATCGTCATCAAGATATTGCACATCATCGTTATCTACAACGTACGTCCATTCGCCATCATCGGTTATGGTCAACATACCTAACGCGGTATCATTGGTCGAACCTTCTGGATTAAACGTTCCGTTAGGTTCAAAGGCCGCAACATCATTGGCATCTACATCAGTAATCGTCAGTGTTCCCGTCGCCATCAAGTCATTGCTTTCAGGATCGACATCGACATCTTCCGTCACCTCACCCATATCAGAGTCACCTTCACCAACGGTAATCTCGGATGGATCATCGGCACCGTTGATGGTTATGGTTACTTCACTTGTGGTTCCGTCAATAGCAGTAACCGTGTAAACCTCAGTGACGACCTCATCGTCGTCAAGGTATTGCACATCATCGTTGTCCACGACGTAAGTCCATGCTCCATCATCGGTTATGGTCAACATACCCAACGCGGTATCATTGGTCGAACCTTCCGGATTAAACGTTCCGTTGGGTTCAAAAGCAGCGACATCATTGGCATCAACATCAGTGATCGTCAATGTTCCTGTCGCCATCAAGTCATTGCTTTCAGGATCGACATCGACATCTTCCGTCACTTCACCCAAGTCAGAATCACCTTCACCAACAGTAATCTCTGACGGATCATCGGCACCGTTGATGGTGATGGTCACTTCACTTGTGGTTCCGTCAATCGCAGTAACTGTATAAACCTCGGTAACGAACTCATCGTCATCAAGATATTGCACTTCATCGTTATCTACAACGTACGTCCATTCACCATCGTCGGTAATGGTCAACATACCCAACGCGGTATCATTGGTTGAGCCTTCTGGATTAAACACACCGTTTGGTTGAAAAGCAGCGACGTCGTTATCGTCAACATCGGTGATCGTTAGTGTCCCAGAAGTAATTAAGTTGTTGCTCTCTTGGTCAACATTAACATCCTCAGTCACTTCACCAGTGTCTGAATCACCTTCACCTACGGTTATATCAGATGGGTCATCGGCACCGTTAATAGTGATGATCACCTCACTCGTAGTACCGTCACTTGCTGTCACAGTATAAACTTCAGTAACGAACTCATCGTCATCCAAGTACTGAACGTCATCGTTGTTAACTACGTAAGTCCAAGCACCATCAGGGTCGATGTTCAATACACCTAGCTGTGATTCGTTTGTTGAACCTACGAGGTTAAACTCACCGTCAGCTGAAAAAGTAGGAGTGTCGCTGTCTACATCTGTAATCACAATCTGACCGGATGTCACTAATTGATTGGTGATTTCATCTACATCAATGTCCTCAGTCACACTGCCCGAGTCATCAGTAGCCACAGCTACATCATCAGTACCAATTATCGTTACTGTAATGACTTGTTCGCCTCCATCGGAGGTTTGTACTGTCGTCGAGTCTTGAATTTGCTCACCATCCGCAAGCTCATCATAAGGACTGTTGGCCACGAAGGTCCAAGTACCATCTTCGTTTACAACAAAAGTACCGAGATCATTATCCCCAGCGACCTCTTTAACAATAAAGGTAACGTCTGGGTCTTCACTCGTTAAAGCGCCCCCAGTTTCAATAGGTGCATCTTGCTCAAACTCAATAACATTAGTTTCACCTGAAATAAGCGCAAAGGCGATAATATCAAAAAGAGCAAGACTTTGAGTTTCCGACAGACCTTGAGACTCAAACCCGTCAGTTTCAAAATTTGTGGCAGCTTGAGTTTCAGCCCCAGTACGTTCAATCCTACCGCTGTTGGTCAAACTAGAGCCTTCCTCACCAGCGGCAGTATCAAACTCATCTCCTAGTTCCGTTGGATCAAATCCTTCTTCAATAGCACGCTGAACTTGAGCGATCGCGTCATCAGTATCTAGCACATTTTGTTGGCCCTGGTTATCTACAAAACGTGCAGAAACACTTGGCACATTTTCTTCACTAGTATCAAAACTGATAATTACGTCGCTGGCCGCTGGTTGTTCGCCCGGAGACAAACGTCTAACTTGGCCTTGAGCGTCGAGCACTACACTCCCACTAGCAAGACCTAGTATATTTAGGTTGATATTTCCCATATCATATTCCCACTTCTGCCCAGAACACGCCAAACGCGGAATCAATCCCACCCTGCGCTGTGGCTATTTCCTACAATAAATCTAGTAGTGGCACTATTGATAATCAACTCACTAAAAGTTGGTAAATCTGGTACTTTTTAAATTAGTCAATGGCAATAGCGACTTACATTCAAAAAAAAACCAACAAACTTCGCATTTTTTTGCAAATGTCCTAAGCTTCATTTAATACCCTTCTCTCAATTCAGCGGTAAACGTAGGTTGGGAAACGGATGAGACATTGAAAGTAGAAGGAGAGCTACTTTGAAATTGTTTAAATTATCCATTATGTGTTGCTTAGTTGCTTCAACACCACTCACCGCTCAAACTCTGGAACAGTCTGTTGCTATTACTTTGGCGACGAATCCAGAGATAAAAAGCATCTTCAACGAATATGTGAGCGTGAAAAAACGTAATGATGCCTCTGGAGGAGCGTACAAGCCCAGCATCGACCTTGATGCTGGTATTGGTTACGAAGGCATAAACCCTGCACCAAATAACGGCCCCGATACGGATCTAACACGAAAGGAAGCGACGATTTCCCTCACTCAATTGCTGTGGGATGGTTCTGCGACGCTGAACGACATTGATCGTACCGCCGCAGAAGCCGAGTCGGTACGTTTGCAATTGATCGCGGATGCCGAAGACAAAGCTCTGGAGGTAACACAAATCTATCTAGATGCAGTGAAAGCCACTGAAGTGCTGGCACTGTCAGAAAGTAATCTTTCAATACACAAGAAAATCTATAAAGACATAAAGAAACGAGCGAATTCAGGCATAGGTTCGACAGCTGATGTATCGCAGGTAGAAGCTAGGATTGCGAAGGCTCATGGTAATTTGTTGGCCGCACAGAATAATTTGATCGATACCCACACCCAGTTTAGACGAGTGGTGGGTCAAGAACCCCTAGGCTTGATTTACCCAAGAGCCGATATTTCTAAAATTCCTTTGTCGTTAACTGACGCCATTGTTGATGCATTAGACCAACACCCAGTGATCAAAGTTGCAAACGCAGATGTCGATTCAGCCCACTTCCAATACAAACAATCAAAGGGCGTGAACTACCCTACCTTCTCCATCGAGGCTTCTCAGTCATGGCGTGATGATGCAGGTGGCGATGAAGGCTCAAGTCAAGAGACCCTCGCGATGCTACGCATGCGATATAACTTGTACAACGGCGGAACAGACAGTGCTAATTCAGAAGCTGCGGCATACCAATTGAACAAAGCAAAAGATCTGAGAGATCGCGCTTATCGACAAGTGGAAGAAGGTCTTCGCCTCTCATGGAGTGCATTGGATCTAACGTTACAACAAAAGAACTTCTTATCTGATCATGTTGATTCAGCTTCGGAAACTGTTATCGCATATGAAAAACAATACCGAATAGGCAAACGTACTCTGCTTGACTTACTCAACACTGAGAACGAACTATTTGAAGCCCGTAAAGATTACCTAGATGCCCACTATTCAGAGCAGTACGCTAAGTACCGTGTGATGAACGCTACAGGTTCTTTATTGAACGCTCTACTGGTCGACATTCCAGAAGAGTGGACTACGCCCGTGGAGTATTAATGATGAAAATACCTTACTTATTACTTCCCGTGTTAACGATGACTTTATTTGCCTGTTCAAACCAGCAGGAAGAGGCTTATATCGAGACACCTGAAGCAGAACAGATTGCAGACCTGCAAGACGATGATAGAGATGGTGTGGTGAACGCTCGTGATATCTGTCCAGGTACGCCTGAGACATCACAAGTAGACAATGATGGTTGTGGAGAAACGATTCGTGCGGAAGAAGTCAGACAGCTAAAAATACTCTTTGCTCATGATTCATTTGAAGTGAACCCGATCTTCTCAGACCAGATCAGCACGATGGCAGAGTTTCTTGAAACCTACAAAAGTGCCTCGATTGAAATACAAGGCTATGCGAGTAAAGTGGGTTCTAACGAGTACAACTTAGACCTATCAAAAAAACGAGCAAACAATGTTCAAGACGAGTTACTGTCGAATGGTATCGAACCAGAACGAGTGCGAATTGTCGGCTATGGTGAAGAGCGCCTAGAAAGCGATGGCGACGACCCTACTTCACACGCATTGAACCGTAAGGTAACAGCGACTGTGGTAGGGTTAAGTGAACAAATCGTCGAGGAGTGGACCATATTTACCACGCTTGAAAAATAGCGTGACATTGTCACTGTGGATCTAGATGTGACGTAGCGCGGGTGTCGAACAACAGCAGCTTAGTTATAAGATCAATAAAGCCGTGATAGGGTTGCCCATCACGGCTTTATTGTTCTTTGTCGTCACATGAGTCGAGGGAGACTCTGTGACTCTTCTTGCTACACAGAAGTTGACTTGTTACTCAGTGAGCAGGCTCCCTATTAAGCGAGCCTACTACCGATTATAGTTTTACTTCTTGATGCTTAGTTTTCGGTAGAGAAATACTTAGCAGGAAGTAACCTAAGATAGCTGCAGTCGTTGAGCCCATCAAGATACCTAATCGAGCAAGCGTATCAAAATCTGCGTTCGTTTGACCAAATGCCAGTGACGAGATAAAAATAGACATCGTAAAGCCAATACCACACAACACAGATACTGCGAAGATGTTCATGAAGTTCACACCTTCAGGAAGCTTAGCTACGCCGGTTTTCACAGCCCCCCAGCTGAATAGGAAGATACCCAGTGGCTTACCAACCAATAGACCCATAGCAATACCAAGCGGTAGCATACCTGTAAGGTTTGAAATTGAGATGCCTTCTAGTGAGATACCTGCGTTTGCAAATGCGAAGATTGGCAAAATTGCAAAAGCGACGTATGGGTGCAGAGCATGCTCTAAGTGTTTCAGTGGAGAACGCTCCCCTTTATTACCTTTCAGTGGGATAGCAAAACCAATTACTACACCTGCCAATGTTGCGTGAACACCAGACTTCAATACTGCGAACCACAGAATTGCACCAACAATGAGATAAACACTCAGCTTAGTCACATGCTTGTTGTTTAGCATGAACAACACACCAGTCGCGATGAAGCCAACTGTAAGTGCAAGTGTTGATAGGTCGCCTGAGTAGAACAGAGCAATGATAACAACAACACCTAGGTCATCGATAATTGCCAGTGCAAGCAGGAATACCTTCAAGCTTACAGGTACACGGTTGCCAAGAAGAGCCATGATACCCAATGCGAATGCGATATCAGTCGCTGCTGGGATAGCCCAACCTTGAAGCGCTTCAGGGTTACTTGAGTTAAATAGCACGTAAATAAGTGCAGGAGCTAGCATACCACCCACAGCTGCGATAGCTGGGAAGATTGCTGTCTCTTTAGACTTTAATGCGCCTTCTAAAAGTTCGCGCTTAACTTCTAAGCCGATTAGAAGGAAGAAGACAGCCATTAAGCCATCATTAATCCAGTGAGACACAGACATACCAAGAACGTAACTGTGAAGTACACCTTGGTACATTTCGTTCAGTGGTGAGTTTGCTACAAACATTGCGATCGCCGCAGCGATGACTAGTATGATGCCGCCAGCAGATTCCATTTTAAAGAAGTCACGGATGACGTCGGTCATGATTTCGCCCTTATATTTATTATTTAAATAAACGAATAACAAAGAATAACAAAGAATAACAAAGAATAACCACGAGTTTATATCCAAGTTTAATTGATAGATAATCACTTCTTCGGATGTTTAACTTCGGTTTTTCCTACAAATACTAAACAATACGTCGTATATTCCATAATGTTGTTATGCACCATGAATTAAGTATAGATGAGATCATCGAACCTGTATGCACAATTCATTGGGGGCAGCTAAAAGTCGCAGGCATAAAAAAAGGCTATCAAATGATAGCCTTAGGTGTTTTTTAGTAGCCAGTTAACTGCATAAAGCCTGTCGCTTCATGACTCCCGCTCGCCCTTATTGGCCCTTCCCAATATGGTATGACAAATGGAAGCCACATATCCCTGCGTATAATACGCGTCGTGAGGTTGATATCATGCTTAGGGACGTTGATGATCCACTGTAAAGGCATCCGTCTTCCATTCATCAACGTTGTATTTTGCAATGGTTGAATGGAAATGTCGGATTCCGTTAATTGGTAAACTTTGCCTGAGCGCGTTGCCAATGTACCGAATACGTAAGGCAGCTGTTGGTTATGACGATAGCGGTTAATGCTTAGCGCTGTGCCGTCATCGAGGTTAAATACAAACCAATCCCAACCTTGCTGACCCACTCCAAGTAAGCCACTGCCCCACTCTTTATGTACCCACGCTGTGCCTTCCACTTCCTTGGTAACGCCGTCTAGGTTCAACACACCACTCAACGATAAAAATGGAGCGCTGAAGTTATAAGACGCGACAGGTAATAAGTCGTGCTTTTTCTGATAACCGTTATCGCCGTTGAGCACATAGGGCCCTTTTGCAATGGTGTCGAGTTCAACTCCAAACGTGTCTGTTTGCACTTGAAGGCGTCCTGGGAATGGGGTGTTGCCGAGTGCACGCCAGTTCCAGTTATCAATCCAAAGCCTGAATGGACGATTAGTCATTCCCGCTTGGCCAATGCCGCCACGAGCCATGCGCTGTTCTTTCCATACTTTGGACTTAGAAGAGACCACTACATTTGAGATATAGACTTGAGGGCTTTGCCACCCTGGTGTTTCACGTTCGTCCGTTGCGATACGGAAAAAGCTCCACTGGACCGAATAGTCTTTACCATCATCACCTTTCAAAGATGCAAAGTAATGCCACCACTCGTGCTGAAACTCTGGGTGGAACTTAAAATCTTGTGGTAGCGAAACATTACGGTCTGGCAAAACAGGTTCGAACACATTGAAGTGTTCATTAACCAATATTGAGTTAACTTCATTCACTCCCTTTTCACCAGGATCGATGAAATAAGAGTAATAACCCCAAACACTTAAAAAGATGCCGAAGAAACTGATTAATAGCAGAGAAGACAGAATTCGTTGTCTTAACTTAGTTGAAGTATTCCGTAAAAACATACTAAAGCGCATCCCTCAGTGACTTCATCGGAGTGTTCCGAATCATTCTCATCACTGGTAAAGCACCAGCTAGCATCAATGCTGCCATGGCCCATGCAAATGTCTGCAAATAGTCCCAAGGAATCACTTGTAACTCGAGTGACCACCCAAAAGACTGCTTTATCACGATATCAACAATTAGGCTCGCTAACGCCAATCCGAGCGGAATCGCAATTAAGGAGGAAATAAGCCCAAACACAAACAACTGCAAACTACCTGTCAGGATCAGCTCTTTCGCCGAGACACCCAAACAGCGCTGCAAGGAAATATGCCTTTGGCGAGACACTTCTCCCGCAACCGTCGCGAAGAAGATACCGAAGACGGCGATAACCAAGGTGATGTTACCTAGTGTATCTGCAATCGCGAACGTCCTATCGAACACCCGCATCGCTTGACTGTGGATGTTGTTGTTATCGAACACACGCTCAGAGCCAAGCCTGAATACACTTTCTAATCGGCTGCGAAGCCCTAGTGAATTAACATCGTCTTTGAGTATTACGCCAAGGCCGACATTACCCCGCCCTGCAAACCCATACAGCCAGTTTCGATGCGACATCATGACTTGATGGTAAGGGTTACCATAATCGTAATAAACACCGACAACCTGCCAACCAGATCCGAGACTGTCATAGAGGTCAATGTAGTCGCCAGGGCGAATCCCCAGCTTGAGAGACATCGATTCACTGATCAACACACCTTTAGAGTGATGTAAGTGATACCAGTAATTCGGAATACCTAATTTGATCGTCAGCGCTTCTAGCTCACCTTCAGAAGGACCCGTACTGACTACCTGAATGCTACCAACTGGAGACGCCACATCTTTCTCCCAACGCCACCAAACCGAATCCACTTCAGGTTGGTCGGATAACCAATTACTCATACGAGCAGCGGCATTGTTGGTTGGATAGATATACAGATCGGCAGCCAAACGCTGTGTTAGCCATTTATCAGTGGTATCTCTAAAGCTACCGACCATGGTTTCTACACCAATATTGGCTGTTAAGGCCAACATAAACGCCATCGTCGCCACGCCACGGTAACTCATACTGGAAGCAGCATCAGCAAAGAACCAGCGAGCGCGAACCCAACGCAAAGAATAAGAGAGGCTGTTAAATAACTTCCACATCAAAAACGGGGTAAATAGCGCCACACTGATCAGCATTAGCGCGATAATCGCAAAACCCGTCTCTTGAGTCTGAGGGGCTTGATACACGGCGACAGCGGCAACCAAGAAGCCACAGCCAATCAATGCTTGCCAAGTAAACTCAGTACCCGCAAAGCGCATCAAAGATAAGCGAGAGGTCAAACGAATCGGTTGTGATCTAAGCAAGCGCACCAATGGCCAAGCACACGCTAAAAACGCACCAAGTAACGCCATCAATAAGCTGTAGCCGCTCCATCGCCAATTCCAGTCGATCGTTAAGCCAACGTTGGCGTCGTATAAGTCGCCTAAGCTTGAAGATACCGCTGGTAACAATTGGTTGGCTAACATGACACCGAATACATTACCGCAGATCCAGCTCAGTACGACCAATATCAACAATTCTAAGCAAAGTGCTTTAGCCAATTGCCAGCCCGATACACCTGTTTGTCTTAAGATTCCGACTAACGGCTGGCGCTGAATAAATGACAACGACATCGCCTGATAGAAAATGAATAGGCCAACCACAAACGACAACATGCCCATCGCTTTTAGATTTAAGTGGAACGCACTGGTTAGCGACTCAAGCTCAGCTTTAGAACTGCGAGAGATTGTCAAACCATTGGGCAACATGTTTTTAAGACGTTCAAACTTCTCGGGAGACATGTCTGAACACGCAATCACGGAAAGCCCTGCACTGCGTTTAAGCATTCGGAGCAAGGAGATATCCGCAATCAACCTTGTACCATTAATCAGGTTATTTTGATCGACAACCACAGGCCCAAGTTCAGAGCCATCCATCAGAGGGATGTAATCACCGTTGTGCCATTCCATGTGTTCAGCAAGATCATCACTGACAAGGATTGGATATGGTGGCTTCATGAGGTTCAAAGCAGTGAGATCTTTTAACGCAATACCAGGTTGTAGCTGAAGCATAGAAACAGGATCTATACCGACAACCATGAAGTTTGCGCCATTTTCATCAGTGATACGATGGTGATCAAGAGGAGAACACTGTTGAAAGCCTTCACGGCGAAGCTGGATATAAAAGCCTTGCGGGATTTTATTGGCGTTGTGTTTTGGTCGAATACGGTAAGGAAGAGGATTCGAAAAGAGTTTGTCACCATGCGCATAGCTTTGCTTGGCGTGTTGGTTGATAGCAGTAACACCAACCAAAAGTGATACGCCGAGGGTTAAACCAAGCCATACCAAAATAATCTGCAGTGGGTAACGTCGATAGTGACCGAGTAGTGCCTTAACTACGGGCCATAACATGCAGTTGCCCTCCTTGTAGACGGATCCTACCATCCATGTGCAGAGCTACTTTTTCACTGTGTGTTACCAACAGCAACGTACATTCTAATTGACGAGCCAAAGAGGTCAGTAAACGCATTACCGCTTCTGCATTGCGCTCATCTAAACTTCCGGTCGGCTCATCGGCCAGCAAGATTTTTGGTTCCATATACAGCGCGCGCGCAATGGCCGCACGTTGTTGTTGGCCACCAGACGCTTCTTCAGGGTAACGGCCAAGCAAAGGCATAAGATCTAAAGCAGAGAGAATCTGTCTCCAGAGGCCTTTGTCTTCAGGTAAGCCTTTTAACTGGCGGCAAAAGCGGATGTTATCGGCAATATTTAGCGTTGGCAGTAAGTTGAACTGCTGAAAAATATGGCCAATGTTGTTTCTGCGATAAGCGGTGCGGTCACGCTCGGTTGAGTCGTGCATATTGAAGTGAGGAAAAGCGATTTCACCTGAATCCGCTAGGTCTAAACCCGCGATAAGATTCAGTAACGTACTTTTACCTGAACCGCTTTCTCCCATTAATGCCAGCTGGTCACCTTGGTTTAATGTTAATTCAGCACCTTGCAAAACAGGGTGAAACTCCCCCCCATCGACATAGCCTTTACATAGGTCTGACAGCTTTAACATTAAACAGCTCGCATTAGTTAGAATTTGGAAGGAGAATCTACACTAATTCCCTGTTAGGAGGAAGTATTTTGAAAGATAGATCACACGCCAACGATAAAGTGATGCGATTGGTGCGCCCTACTTCAACTTCCTATCAAGTTTTTAATCCATTTTCTTGTTTTCATGCGATATAGCGACCCGCCCCACTTGAGGACTTCTTCCGTTAGAAAAAGCAGATATACCCATTCCGGTGGAAACTTTAAATAAATAGCCGCAATGGCTGCCAATGGGATACCGATCACCCACTGAGCAATCAAATCTTGATAGAGGCAAAACTTCACATCACCACCCGCTCTCAACACCCCAACGATCACAGTCAATGGCACCGAGCGAATGACAATACCCACACTGAGGATCAGAATGAATTTCTCTGAGAGGGCTCTGGTTTCTTCCGTCAATGCGCTGAAGGCATTAAGTATTGGCGTTTGAACGAAGTAGAGAAAAACGGCTACAACGATACTGGTTAAGAAACACAGAATTGTTAAGCCAAGTGCTTGATAGTAAACCGCTTCATTATTTTTCGCGCCAAGCTGGTTACCCACTAGAACCGCTGCCGCATTCGATAGACCAATCAATAAACTCAATGAGATAGACTCAACCGGCGTCATTACTGACAGCGCAGCCAGACCTTGAACGCCCGATTGTCCCATGATCGCGTGGTAAGCAAACAACCCCCCCGCCCATGCTAAGAAGTTAAACGTGGTCGGCAGAGACAGCTTCAAGAAGCGAATCACCTTATCGATCGAAGCTGCCGCTTTAATATCGCAGAACTTAAAAGCTAACAAATGCTTAGAGAAATAGAGATAACCAAATAAAGTCGCCACTTCAATCGCGCCACTCAGTACCGTCGCAATCGCCGCACCTTTGATTCCAAGCGCAGGAAAGCCTAAGTTACCGAAGATCAGCACCCAGTTTAAGAACACGTTAGACAGGATGCCGATACCGCTGAAGAAGGTGCTTAGCCCGGGTTTGTGCATCGCTCTCAAACCTACAGCCATACTGCTGACACACGATACCGCTAGCATGCTAAAAGAGGTAATTACGATGTATTCAACGCCTAAGTTGATGACCTCTTGAGAGTCGGTCGTCACGCCCATGATTTGTGCAGGAAATGAAACGAAAAATGCAATGGTCAGTAACGCAAACAGTGTCGAAACCAGCCACGTCAGTGCGGTACTTTCTCTGACACCTTGTCTGTTACCCGCCCCCCAATATTGAGCAGTAAGAAGAGCACCGCCCGTGGTAACACCCACCAGCATTATGGTCGTCACGAACATTGCTCGGCTCGCCACACCCACAGCTGCAATGTCTGCTTCGCCAAGTTGGCCCAACATCAATACATCCACCAAGCCTCGGCTTGAAAACATAATGCTCTGCAAGGTGATAGGCAGTGCAATCGCAATAAGCCTGCGAACAAAATCACCTCGTGTGTGATGAATAATTGAAGAGAGCAACATAGAGAGATACCTAAACGGAACGTATTGATGAATAAAGATAAATATCGCGCTATTATATCAATGTTCGGTTTTTAACCACAGATATAAATGGAGTAACAATGAAGAAAGTACTGGTTTTAGGCGCTTCTGGATATGTTGGTTCGCAACTCCTCCCTCTCCTGCTTGAGCAAGGCTATCAAGTCACGGCAGCAGCAAGGCATATCGACTATTTAAAGGCACGGACCGAGCCTCACGAAAACTTATCGCTTGAGTATCTTGATCTGGCCGATCAAGCTGCGACACAAGCCTTAGTCCCCGACTTTGATCTTATCTTCTTTCTCGTCCATGGCATGGCAGAAGGCCACGACTTTATCGATTATGAGCTGAACTTAGCCCGTAACTTTGTTTCGGCTCTTGGCCCAAAGAATCAACACGTCATCTACCTGAGCTCTTTACAGCCTCAGACAGGTGATTCAGAGCATCTTCAAGCGAGAAAGAAAACCGGCGAATTGCTTCGTAAAGGGCCTGTACCCGTTACCGAACTTCAAGCTGGCGTGATCATTGGCCCAGGATCTGCGGCATTCGAGATCATGCGAGATTTCGTGTACAACTTGCCGATTATGATTGCGCCAAAATGGGTTGACTCTAAAGCCAACCCGATTGCTTTGCAGAACCTGAACCACTATTTACTAAAACTCGCACAAGACACGCCTAGCGAAAGCCAAACCTTTGAGGTTGGCGGGCCGGATATTGTCTCTTACCGAAACCAATTTGCTCATATTGCCAAAACCGCCGATCGTCCACTCAGACTATGGGCGACATCGCTACTGACACCAAAGATTGCTTCATATTGGTTAGGTGTGGTGACTTCTGTACCGTCTAACATAGGTAGAGCACTACTTGCAGGCTTAAAGCACGACTTCATCGCCAGTTCGACCATCATTAGAGAAAAGTACCCTCAGAAGCTTATCTCGTTCGAAAATATGGTTGAACAAGCCATTCACGCTGAAGGAAACTTTGTCAAAAGCAATGTATGGGGCTTTGATAAAACCGCATTCAAACGCTGGCAAGCTGGGTATGGCTATTACCCGAAGAAAACAGGCGCAAGTATCACCTCAAGCGCTTCATTGGAATCGCTTTGGCATGTTGCTCAGCAAATCGGAAGCCCGAAGCAAGGTTACTTCTTTGCTAACACTTTATGGCGCACACGCGAATGGTTGGATGTTCTTTTCGGTGGCGGTGTACCGGTTCGACAAATGCCAGAAGGGCCCAACCTAAAAGTCGGTGACAAAATCGATTCATGGAAGGTCATTCGCTGTGAAGAGAATCAGTTTTTATCCCTGCTTTTCGGTATGAAAGGCCCCGGTTTAGGGCGACTCGAGATTACCGTCTCTGACCTCGGAGACTCTCGCGAGCTGAACATTTCAGCGTGGTGGCACCCTAAAGGCTTTCTAGGGTTACTGTATTGGTTTGCGATGATGCCTGCTCACCTATTTATCTTTAAAGGCATGGTAAAGGCGATTGAGAAGCAAGCTAAAGAGCAGGATTAAAAGCAGATACGGGATTCGAGTAACGAGATGCTAAAAGATTAAAAGCAAATTCGGGATTCGAGTGACGGGATGCTAAAAGATTAAAAGCAAATTCGGGATTCGAGTGACGGGATGAGAAGAGACTTAACAGCAAATTTGCGACACGCGCTATGAGAGGCAAAAAAAGAGCGGATAATTCCGCTCTTCGTATCTCTCATCTCGCATCCCGAATCCGCTACTAGCCGATAACGCTAATTGGGATCTCAGCCAATTGGTTGCCTTGGTTAGCAGGGTAAACGATGTATTCACCGTGATACTTCACCGCAGACTTATAGTCCGTTACTTTGTGAAGCATGAAACCCGCTTCCATCGCCGCTTGGATGAACTCTGCGTGGTTACCACGAACAAACCAGTTCATCGGCTTAACCATCAACTCACCGTCGAAAGAGTCGTCACACTGTTTGCCACACAAAGCAAAAGAGTGCTCACCATCGGTGAAGAATTGAATCTTGCCGCCAGTCGTTAGCTCATCTTCACTCGATACGCTCCAACCCATCTCGTACATTTTGTCCATGAACGCTTCAACATCACTGTCTTTTAGCACTTTAGGCTCTTCGCCTTCAGGGAAAAAACGTCTGTAAAATGCAGAAATGCGTTTAAAGGTAAAAGTTAAATCAGAGTTATTGCCTTTTGAGCGACCCTGTTTCTGCCAGCGAACTAAGTCAGGCACAATCACGCGATCATAAGCTTGAGATTTAATCGCTTTTGTTACCCAACGAACAAGATAAAGGTTGTTCGCGATAGGCGCGTCGATCGCTTTGCCAGACTTATGCAGAGCATACAGCTCGCCCAGCGCATCGTTCACTAACTTCTGAATTTCAATATAGTATTTTGACATTATGCCTTCTTTCCTAATGTCCAATATAGTAATGCTGACAGTATTGCACATGCTGCCATCACCATAGCCATTGGCCCTGCAGTGTCACTTGGTAGCATGGCAACAATTGCCCCCACCACAGAACCAGTACCAAATCTTAATGTGCCCGCAAGCGAAGAAGCTGTGCCGGCCATATTCGGGTATCCGCTTAAAAGCAGCGCCATTGAGTTACTACCAATGGTAGACAGTGTGCCGATAAACAGCATCACGAATGGCACAATACCCCACAAACCAATATCTAACATCCATCCGACTAACAGACCTAAGCCCGCAAACAGTTGAATGGTTAAACCGACTCTGAGCATAGCGTGAGAGCCCACTTTCTTCACGATTCGACCGTTGATGCTCGTCATCAAGATCATAGCAACAATATTCAAGCCGAACAGATAGCCAAACAGATCAGGGCGAACGCCATAGATATCGATGTAAACGAATGAACCTGCCGTTAAGAACGCAAACATCCCTGAAAATGAGAATGCACCAGAGAAAATCAGGCCCATCGCCGTTGGGTTCTTACACAGGCGAGCGTAGTTACGAATCGTTGTTTTAAAGCGCAATGGTTGTCGGTTTTCTGCAGGAAGCGTTTCTGGGATCTTCATCGATACCGCTAGAATCACGATCACCGCAAAGATAGCCAGGACCCAGAAAATTGAACGCCAACCGAACCACAACGCTAAGTAACCGCCAATCATCGGAGCAACCAATGGCGCAACTGTCATCACCAAAGTAACGAAAGACATGGTTCTTGCGAAATCTTCACGATCGAACATGTCTCTCACCACCGCTTGGATGATAACGGCCGCCGCAGCACCAGCAAAACCTTGAGCGGTACGGATGTAAGTCAGCGCTTCAATGCCATGAGTTGTCGCACTCACCATAGAAGCAATAGCAAACAAGAACACACCAATAAGCAATACAGGCTTACGACCGTAGCTATCTGCCAACGGGCCATGCAGTAACTGCCCCAGCGCGAAACCTGCGGTATAAGCTGTTAGCGTGATTTGCACCTCACCCGCCGTCACACCAAGATCTTTGGCAATGGTCGGCATCGCTGGCAGATACATATCAATGGCTAGCGGAGTAAGTGCACCAATCGCACCAAGAATCAAAAACAGCATTAAGCCTAATTGAGGGGTTTCTGGTTGGGAGCTTGGGCTCTGTGAGGTCGATGTTTGCATGGTTCTCCGAATGTTCAACTGATAGAGCTAGGGACTAGCGTGAGTACGCGAGTCAAAGATTGGCTGAGACTTTCCTAGTACCAGTCAACATCATCAGCCGACGCTATCCATGGTCGGCTTTACAACGAAAGGGCTATTTCCAGCAAAAGTTGTTTCTTGCTAAGAACAATTTCTTATTAAGAGCAACTTCTAGCTAAGGACTACTTCCAGATTGAATCGACTTCTTCTTGCGTTAGGTAACGGTATTCACCTAACTCTAAAGATTCGTCCATCTCAATTTCGCCAATACGTTCACGGTGTAGTGCTTCTACTTTGTTACCAAGAGCAGCAAACATACGTTTAACTTGGTGGTATTTGCCTTCGTGAATCGTTAGCAGCACTTCACGCTCTGCACGAACTTCTAGGTGTGCAGGAAGTGTTAGGCCATCTTCGCTCTTAAGCTGGATGCCCTCTTTGAATTTTTCAACGTAATCGTCTTCAACAGGTTCAACCAACCACACACGGTACGTCTTCTCGCACTTGTGCTTTGGCGAAGTGATACGGTGAGACCACTTACCATCGTCGGTAATCAACACAAGACCTGATGTATCAATATCTAGACGGCCAGCAAAATGCAGCTTGTCCATTTTGATTTCATCAAGTAATTCAAACGCGATACGATTTGCGCCATCTTCATGCGAACAAACAAAGCCTTCTGGCTTATAAAGCATGATGTAACGTGGGCCGTGAACATTCAGTTCATTGCCTTGCCATTCCACAACGCACTCTTCAGTTACCTTGAGTGAACCGCTTTTTTGAATGACATCATTTACTGTCACTGCCTTGGATTTTAATAAGTGTGTTGCTTCTCTTCGAGTGACGCCTAATGCATCGCACAGAAATTTATCTAAACGCATGAATACCTCAACTAATCTAAGTCCGGTATTATAGTCACCTTTGCTCAATTAGTTGAGCTATTTCACACTATTTGTTTTCCTTCTTACAAGACGCGATATGTATACACTCCGCCCGTACCAAGCTGATTCTGTAAAATCAGTGATTCATTACTTCAGAAAACACCAAACTCCGGCAGTGCTCGTGCTTCCGACAGGTGCAGGAAAAAGCCTTGTGATTGCAGAGTTAGCAAGGCTTGCGAAAGGTCGAGTGTTGGTACTTGCTCACGTAAAAGAGTTGGTTGAACAGAACCATGAAAAGTATGAAGGTTACGGGCTGAAAGGCTCGATTTTCTCTGCGGGTTTAGGACGCAAAGAGACCGACCAACAAGTCGTGTTTGCTTCGGTGCAATCTGTGGTGCGAAATCTCGATTCATTTTCTAACCAGTTTTCGCTGTTGGTTATCGACGAATGCCACCGTGTTCCCGATGAAAAGACCAGTAGCTATCAGAAAGTCATCACTCACTTACGCGAGAATAATTCGGGCATCAAGGTGCTTGGATTAACAGCGACCCCATATCGTCTTGGGATGGGTTGGATTTATCAATACCACACTCGCGGTCAAGTGCGTTCAGATGAGCCACGTTTCTTCCGCGACTGTATCTTTGAGCTGCCGATTCGTTACCTGCTCGACGAAGGTTTCTTAACTCCTGCACGCATGATTGATGCACCCGTGTTGAGCTATGACTTTTCGCAGTTAAAGCCCGCTAGCACTGGTCGCTACAAAGAAGCAGAACTCGACATGGTGATCGAGCAATCGAAACGAGCGACCCCACAGATTGTCGATCAGATTATTCACCTAGCCCAAGGCAAACTAGGCATCATGGTATTCGCTGCGACCGTTCGACACGCGCAAGAGATCCTCGGCTTATTGCCAGAAGGTGAAGCTTCAATTGTGATTGGTGATACACCAACTCTCGAACGTGACCAAATTATCAGCGACTTCAAAGAACGTAAAATCAAGTTCTTGGTTAACGTATCGGTATTAACCACAGGTTTTGATGCGCCACACGTCGATTTAATCGCGATTTTGCGCCCGACAGAATCCATCAGTTTGTATCAACAAATCGTTGGCCGTGGCTTACGCCTATCTCCGGGTAAAAAAGAGTGTTTGGTGCTCGACTATGCGGGCAACAGTTACGACCTTTACCAACCTGAGGTCGGCGATCCAAAACCCGATTCAGACAGCGAAATCATCACCATCCCTTGCCCGGCGTGTGGCTTCAATAATAACTTTTGGGGCAAACTAGACAGCAATGGCTTCTTGCTGGAGCACTTTGGTCGTAAATGCCAAGGCTACTTTACCGATGAAGACACGGGCGAACGCGAACACTGTAATTATCGCTTCCGAGCGAAATATTGCGGTGAATGTGGTGCGGATAATGACATTGCTGCGCGCATTTGTCATGAATGCGATGCAACCTTAGTCGACCCAGACAAAAAGCTGAAAGAAGCGCTGAATCTAAAAGATGCCTTGGTATTTGAGTGTTTAGAAATGGAGCTCAACGTGCTTAAAGACGAGAAAGGTAAATCACAACTTAAGGTCACTTACCGCGGTGAAAACCAAGCGCAAGTGCATGAGTTTTGGTCATTAACCACCAAAAAGCAGAAGCAGAACTTCAAAGACCAGTTTGTGCGCCCTCACCTTGCAGACAGACACCGCCCTTTTGAAGAAGCGTCACCAACGAAAGTGGTTGCTCACCAACACAGATTCCGGCCACCACAATTCGTGATTGCACGTAAGGTCGGACGCTTTTGGAAAATGAGAGACAAGATATTCGAAGACGAACTACAGCAGCGTTAAGGTTAAGAATAAAGGTAAGTCTTACGTTCTTAACACTCGGCAATTAATCTTATGTATTAAAGCCTGCGCCATTTAAGCGTTAAGTTTTTCGGTATCAAATTCTCATTATTAATCAGGTTCACTTTCTGTTCAGAATTACTTTTTTATACTGAACGCTATCAACCTTCTCTAGGATTCGCTATGTTTAGTAAAGCTATGATTTCTTTGTTTTCTATAAGCTTAGGCTTATTTGTTTCTGCTGGCGCATGGGCTGACTCACATCATAATGGTCATGAATTAGTGCAGGACGTTCATAAAGCAGGAACCAGCATCGAATTTGAAGAAGACCAAGACGAAGTCTATGAAGCCGTACGAGAAGGCTACATTCGCCCTTTCTCAGAAATGTATGCCGCGGTTGAAAACGATCTTCATGGCAGAATCATTAAAGTAGAACTAGAAGAAGATGACGACATTTGGGTGTATGAACTAAAAATCAATTACCAAAACAACATCATCAAAGTCGAATACAACGCTGAAACGTTAGAAATGCTTATGATCAAAGGCCGCAACTTTAAAGACGCAATTAAACACGGCGACTAGTTACGTACGACGAAGAGCTAAGCACAACGAATAGTTAAGCACGACGAACAGTCATTACAAGAATTAAGAAGAACAATTATGAAAATTTTAGTCGTTGAAGATGAGCCTCGTTTGGGCCAACAAATTATTGAAACACTTGAGGGAGCCGACTGGGTTCCAGAGCTTTCTCAAGATGGTATCGACGCACTCTACCGTGCAACGTCAGAAGAATGGGACGCGATTGTCCTCGATTTAGGTTTACCTAAGCTTGACGGCCTAACGGTATTAAAAGGCATTCGAGACGAAAATATCAACACACCTGTGATTATCTTAAGTGCTCGTGACACGCTTACCCAACGTGTAGAAGGCTTGAATGCAGGTGCTGATGACTACCTAACTAAACCATTCGAAATGGTCGAGCTGATAGCCCGCATTCGTGCTCAACTACGCCGAGCGTCAGGCAGTGCTGCTCCTATACTTCAAATTGGAGACCTAAGCCTAGACACACGCAGTTCTAAAGTGTTGTGGCAAGGTCAAGCAGTTAGCCTCACGGCGCTGGAATATAAAGTTGTCGCGTACTTCATGCATAACCAAAACAAAGTTATCTCGCGCACTGAGTTGGTTGAACATATCTACAAGCAAGACTTCGACCGAGACTCAAACACGGTTGAAGTGTTCATCGGTCGTATTCGTAAGAAAATCGCACCAAAGATCATCAAAACCGTTCGTGGCCTTGGCTACCAACTGAATGCTGAATAGCTCAGTCGTTAATCACGCCAAGAGCAACCATCAATTAAGTGGACAGCCTGTTCTGATCATCGCAATACGATAAGTCACGATGAGCAAAGGCAGGCTGGAAATGCATGAATCTAAAGAAACGAACACTTAAAAACATCAGTTTAAAAAGCCGCTTGCTCCTTGCTGCGGCTTTTTGGCTAGGTGCGATGATATTAGCGGCTGGTGTCGGGATCCCGAAGCTGGTTAACGACTACCTCGTCGATGACATGAAGCAGCAGCTTGGCTTAACCATGGATGAGTTAACCGCCAATATCGAAACCAATGACAGTGGTAACCTGATCATGGCAGAGCGTCTGTCTGATCCTAGGTTCAACCAACCCTACAGTGGTATTTATTGGCGCGCCGCTACCCAAGAGCAAATCATTCGATCTCGCTCGCTATGGGATAAAGACCTCACAATCAAGCGTTCGCCAATTCACACATCAGTCAAAGGGCCTGAGAAAGAAAAGCTGATTTACATCGAGCAAGATATCTACCTGCCTGAACTGAGCGACCCTGTCACGATCACCATTGGTATCGATGAAGATCCATTAGAATCCACACTGACAGAGCTTACTGGTCAAGTCTGGTTGATCCTAATGTTGCTGTTTGTTGGCGTGCTGATGTTGATCGGTATTCAAGTCAGTTGGTCGCTATTACCACTCAGCAAGATGCAACGCGAACTGGTGATGCTAAGAAACGGCGAGCAACAAGGCTTAAGCGATAACTACCCGAAAGAGGTTTCTCCATTAGTCTCTGACCTCAATGCCCTGCTCTTCCACTATCAAGAGCTATTAGAGCGAGCTCGTAACCACGCGGGTAACTTATCTCATGCGTTGAAAACACCGCTTTCAGTTCTAAAAAATGAGATAGAGCGACTTCCAGAGGATGACAAAGCACTGCTGCAACAGCCCATTCATCAGATTCAAAGCCAAATTGATTATCACCTTGGCCGCGCTCGTATGGCAGGTGCAATGAACATTCTTTCGGTGAAGTCTTCACCTTGTGAGCGTGTTGAAGCTATCTCAATGGCGTTTGATAAAGTCTACGCAGCCAACGAAGTCACCATAATTAACGAGCTAAACTCTGAGATTGAAGTGGCGGTAGAAAAAACCGATCTTGATGAAATGGTCGGCAACCTACTCGAGAACAGTTACAAGTGGGCTGGCAGCATTATTCGCGTCCATGCAAATGAACTCGACGATGGCAACATAGAGTTGGTGATTGAAGATGATGGCCAAGGCATTCCTGAAGAGAAGCTTGAGCAAGTGACCAAACGTGGCGTCCGACTTGATGAAACCACGCCAGGAACAGGCTTAGGGCTTAATATCGTGAATGAAATGGCACACAGCTACCGAGGCAGCCTAACGCTCAGCAAGAGCTCAATGGGCGGCTTAAAAGCTTCTTTGGTGCTTAAAGTAAGTAAAGGCTGAACAAGCTAAGTAAAAGTGAAACCAATAAGCCCTAACGTAATGCTAGGGCTTAATTCTATCGACCTTATATACAACTCTATATATCGTTCACAGCGACATCCCAAGCTTGGGGATTATCACTCAGGGTCGTTACTCCAATCATTAAAATTCTACCATCAGTATAATAATCATGATCTTCATCGATCACTTCCACAGTTGCCAATGGATACTTATCTAACTCAATATCGGGCAGTAACGTTCGAATCTGATTAGCGAGCCTATCTCGCTCTTCATCAACATTAGGGTCAATGTTATGAAGTACGGTCACAATGCCAGAATAAGGAGTGACTTTAAGGCCATCATCATAGCTAATTGCACCTAACCACTGAGGCTGGTTAGTTTTAATATCAACACCTGCGCGCCACCAGCGAATATGGCTGCGCTTCATCAAATTACCCGGCAATTGAAAAGCCATATCTTGCGGCTTGTCTCGCCAATATAAATCAGACACTGGCGGCGTTTTGTCTCTGAGCAATGCGAGATAACCAGCCCATTCAATCTCATTTCGAGAGAAGGTTTGATTCTCTATCCAGCCTAGTTGCTTCATTAAGTCTCTTGGGGTTGCTCCAACATAAATTACGTTGATCGCTTGTGCTGAATAGAATGACGATTTCCCTGGGAATGCTTTATAGGTAACCGAGTTCCAGTCTACTTTGTTTATTTGAGCCGTCTCTTGTTGATTCTGAAAGTCATCCGCTTTCCAAAAAAAGTGGGCGTAGTTCGCAAACAATACCCACGCTAACAACAGCGCACTCGACTTAAGAACCAAGCGTCGCCACTTCATTCGATAACCAATAATAGTGAAAACCAATACCGCGAACACACCGACGATCAAGCTATTATGCTCCGAGATAAATATCTTAAGGCTATTAAGCCACGGAAAGTTTTCAACGCCGTGCGCCAATAACATCCCCCAAGCAATGAACTGCCCTCCACCAAGGGCCAAGCCGATAAACGCCAACACACTGAAATTGCGCCACGGTACACGGCAGGGCGGGAGCATACTTTGATGGATTTATAACCCAAAGAATACTCTAGCCCGATAATCGTCGTTCCATGCCGCTTTTTTCAATTTCACTTTTTGGCTTGGCGCACCACAGTCACATTGCTTGAGCATATTCATCACAAAGCGCCTGAACAACGCTATGTTTTCCACTGCACCATCTAAAGTGATGCGTGAACTATCCTCTTTAAAAACAACATCTAACACGTAATGCTGACTGTTCTCGATCCGCCAATGCTGGCGAATATAATGACCCAGGAGTTTGTTGTTCGGCGACAAAGAACTAATGTAGTAGGACGTATCTACAGTGCCTTTACCGTTGATCACTCGATGGCGCTCCACTGCTATGATGCTTCTTACCGTTGGCCACTTCTTAGCTAAGTCATCGGGCAATTTAGCCTTGAGCTGAAACACGTATCGCTCTTCACTGCGACCATGTTTTTTCTCTTTGATTTCGGTGACTATTTTCTCTTTGCCAGCATCAAAAACTGTTTGGAACTGCTCCACAACAGCCGCTCGAAGCTTGGGCTGATTATTCTTAACCTGGACGACGACATGTGCCTGTTTGTCTTTGATTTTCTCTAGTGTTTCACGCTGGCAATGTAAGGCGTCAACCGTGACAACGCTACCCTTTACATTAATAACATCAAGCATTTGGCGTACAATGTTTATCTCACCATTCTTGTTCTCAGTCGGCTTCTGGCTCAGAACTAGACCACGCTCGGTATCGTAAGCGGTGACCAACTGCAACGCAGTTTTCTGTCGTTACGATAGGAGCCCGCAACACCTTACCGTCAAATGCGATAATGGGCTTGTTATGGCTAGTTCGCTGCTCGTTTATCCAAAGGGCTAAAGCTTCGAGCAGTGACTCAGCAACAACGGAACGCAAGATGCGAGCTATTGTGTGTCTACGAGGGATACCATGTTCGAAAGGTCTATATTTCCTTAACCAATCGAGCTTTTCTTCTCCATAAAATTCAATGTCTTGCCAACCTTCACATCCCGATGCGATAGCGCTAATCACTAGAAACATGACATCGATGAGGTTGTGTTTCTGATTGATGTCCGAGCGAGTGTCTTCGACGACAGATAAGTATTCAATAAGGTTCAAAATTGCTGTGTATCTGAGGATTTGCCACTATTAGATCACATTAGTTAACAAAGTGCGATCCCGCCCTGCGGTACACGGTGCGAACCCGCTATAAATGGCACAACCCAAGCGATAGGCCCCAATAAGCGAGCAAAAAGAATGATGTATGTGCCTTTGCGAGCAACCAGATAGCGGCAGCGCGCAATTAGTCTCTTGGTTTTAGGGCGAAACTTAATAAGCCTTCGTTGCGCCTTAGCGCCGTATTTATAACCAATGAAATAACTGAGTTGGTCGCCAAGCAAACCACCTAGCATTACCAAAACCAACGCCATCCATGCACCTGAATACAGTTGAAAGCCCGCTGCGATAAAGAAGGGCTCTCCCGGTACAAATAGGTTTGGGCCAATGAGAGCATCACCCAATGCTCCCAGAAACAGCCCTATTCCATCAAACATAACAACCTCAATGCTTACTGTTCTTTGTAGTGACCAAACTTGTAGTTCATCTCGTTGTTACGCATTTCGCCTTTAAAGAAGCGTCTTACATTGGCTTTAAGATAAGTAGAGCCTGTCTTCACAACGCCATCTTGGTCTAAACGACGTGGGTCAAAGCCAAATGTCATATTCAAGAATCTAAATCGCCATGTTTTGCTCGCACGTTTTACGTAGTCACAGTCTTCACACAGTACAATCTCTTCGTCGAAACCGCCGATCTCATCATGCGCCCGTTTAGTCGAGAAAATACATGCGCCAATCGCCGTCGGGAAAAAGAACTGAGTAGTAAACAAGCCTGCGTTAAATAGGCCGTAACCAAACTTGTGTACAAGCGGCAAACCTTTCGAGCTCATGTACACACCCGCCACTTCAAGCTTCTTCTCTTCTAGTTCATAAAGCGCTTTCGCAAGGAAGTTTCGAGGCAAGCTCACGTCAGCATCTAAGAAAAGGATTCTGTTGTATTGCGCCAATGACGCACCTGTGTTTCGGCCAAGGCTCACACCACGGTTTTCCATGTGATGCACCGTTAATTTTGGCAGCGCGTTTTCATAAGCTTGCGCCACTTCTCTTGTGTTGTCTTCACTGCTCGAGTCGACAACAATCACTTCAAACTCTTGGTGGGTTTGCACGCTCAACTCTTCCATTAAGCGGTTAATGCGTTTCTCTTCGTTTAGCGTAATTACGACAATGCTTACCGGTTCCATATTTTCACCTATTCATTCTGCTGTTTAATTAACACTAAGATTAACGAACTAAGCCTTAACCAAGTCTTAGGCAAACATTCATTTTCCGTTCATTAACTTGATGATTTAGCGATGATATAAATAGATAAGGATTGCGATGTAAAAGGGGGGGAAATGCTCTAAACAAGCGTTAGCGAACGTTTTATCTCCAAACGAACCCATTATCGAAGGAAATTCACTTTGAGATGGGCTTCTGACTTGCTCATATTGGAATGTGATGTTAGTATCCGCGCTCGCTTAAGCATGAACTTTTATGTTTAAGCATTACCACACACTCAAGGTCGCATTGAGGTGTGAAGTTAATTTTTACTAATTTGAGAGTAAAACTATGAAATTTGAAGCAGTAGTACGTACTGAACTAGGTAAAGGTGCGAGCCGCCGCCTACGTCACGCTGGTAAATTCCCAGCTGTAATCTACGGTGGCGAAGCTGAAGCTGTAGCTATCGAACTTGTTCACGCTGAAGTGATCAACCAAATGGATAAGCCTGAATTCTACGAAGCAATCACTCTACTGATTGACGGCGCAGAAGTTAAGGTTAAGCCACAAGACGTTCAACGTCACGCGTTCAAGCCAAAAGTTGAGCACATGGACTTCATCCGTATCTAATTCCCTACCAAGGAATAAGATTGGATTAATCCAACCTTCTGCATAGAAAAGATAATCGATCTTACCAGTCGAGAAATCTAGAAATTCGAAACCCCGATGCTACCAACATCGGGGTTTCACCGTTTTTGAGCTCTCAAAAACGTCGTAAACATGTTATCGAATCCAAACTAAAGATACCTACCCACGCGCTCTACTTCTTTCAAAGCAATACGATCGGCTGCTATACCAACAGGAGCTGAACCTAGTGAATACCACTTAACATCATCAGCCTCTTGAGCGGTGATATCTCCTTCCCAGTCACTCACAATAAAATAATGAATCAACTGAAGTTCCTTCGTAGGATGGTAAAGCGAACACAAGTATTGGTAATCAATCGGAACAACATTAAGCTCTTCGTCGATCTCACGAAAGAGTGTCTGAACCTGGTTTTCACCGTGTTCAATATGACCGCCAGGTATAGTGATTAAACCGGGATCGGTCTCCCTAGACTTACTACGCTTTTCTAGCAATACTTGTGATTCGTTCAGCAAGATAAAAGAGACACACTCGTGGACATCCATCTAATTTTCCTAAAACCGTTACAAAGGTAGTTAAGTTTGTTGTTCTAGCTTGTGTTAATGTTCAATTTACAACAAGCTTTTTGCTCAGCCTTTCATACAATTCAAAAGCTTCTGTTTTAGATATCAAATTTCCGAGAGCGTATTGATGAGCTAGCTCAATATCGTCGCTTTGATTAGAGTAATAGCGCTTGGCTACTGCAGCGCACTGGCTCAGACTGGTGTACCAACTGCCGTCTTTCTCAGCCACAAAGTAATACGCCGCTCGAACTAACTTTTTGCCAATTACCTTAACGACATCCGCATCAGTCATTGTTTTGAAACTCGGGGGCATTTGCTTAAGAAAAGTAGACAAGTCGCCATTAAGACCTTGGGCTATTTCATTACTGGGCTTATATCGTGGAAACTTTATAGATAAATCATTCCCCCAAATACAACAGCAACAATGCTTGAGCCAAAACTGCCAATGGAATTCTTCGTTGGGCTGCAGAACCTCTGAGAGATACCCTGGATCAATATCAAGCTTAGTCACTTGAGGATAGGTTTGGGGTATGGTGTCGGAAAGTAGGTTAAAGACTTCCTTTTCTCTCTGACCAACAGGCGTGGCGAGTACGATAGAAACATCCAAATCAGAGCCACCAACAATGACCGTTCCTCTAGGTACGCTTCCATACAAGTAGATACCATCAACTTGACCTGGAAGTTCTCTTAGCAGCGAATCAACGACTGCTGACACCACGTCTTGAAATTCAGGCGCAATGTTCTTTGGCGAATAAAGATTTTGAATGAACCCTTCTCGATCGAGCCCTTTATCTAGCTTCTGTATGCCACTTTCCATCACTAAGCCTTTTTCCAATCAGATCGAACAACCGCCAACACAACTGTATCCCACCATTGACCTTTGAAGAATCGATGATCTTTAAAACACGCTTCTTGTTTCATTCCTAGTGACTTACACAATTTAATCGCAGCCAAGTTCTTGCTTATGGTTTCCGCGTAAATACGGTGTATGCCTAACTCTGAGAAACCAAAATCAGCGAGGGCTTTAGAAGCTTCTATAGAAAGCCCTTGTCCCTGAATTTCCCTTGAGAAAGCACAGCCCATCGAAGCTTGTTTATCGCCCTCAAGGCGCAAACAAACGGTTCCAATAAACTTCCCCGAGTCTTTGCTTTCAACCGCTAGCTGATAGGACTGGCGAGGTACTTCCAAAGCCTGCGCAACAAACAACTGAGTTAGCTCTCGATATTTGTTAGGTTCGCAATCACTTTCATCATAGAAACGTTGATACTTTGCGTCTTGAGAGATCGCAACAAAGGCACACTCGTCTTCAAGACTCATATCTCGAAGAATCAACCTGTCAGTTTCCAGCTTAAACATCAAAATTCCTTTTTATTTTATAGCCATGAAGGGAAAAGCCTCGGAGGTGTTTACTCGTATACTTTCCCGTTATGCTTCAACCAACCATGAGTGTGATGATTACGAGGATCTTTGTGCGTCCAGTGCATTACGCCACCTTTCTTGTTCCATTCATATTCACCATAAAATTCAACTCGATCGCCCTTTGCCAGTCCCTGAACACGAGGCGCTAAGTCAATATTATGTGCGACTAACAAGGTTTGTCCGCTATCGAGTCGCAAAATGAATTTCTGATGTCGAGAGCCTTTATTATCATCAGGAAGTACTCGATACACCGTACCCGATCCGCGCACCTGAACGTCGCTTTGGTGATTTACGTAAGCTTGCTTAAGTCGCGTATCATTCGCTTGAACATGACTGATGCCGAAGCTAAGCAGCACCAAAAGTAGAGCGCAAAATTGTTTCATTCCTTTCATTTCCCATATCTGTGTGTTGATTTGGGATACTGGCTGGGCATCCCCTCTTTTAACGATGCTTGTACTGAGTCGGACAATAACCTCTCGAGACGTCCGAACTGCGCAGTTTTACATGCTTGGTCGAGCGCCCAGAAACACGTGAGCGCCACAGCTTAAAACTGCCAAGCTTGAGATGGCTACGCATAAAACGAATCACTTGTGATTCATTTAAACCAAATTGGTGCTCTATTGCCTCAAATGGCGTTCGGTCTTCCCACGCCATTTCGATAATTCTTGATTCATTCTCTTTAGATAGCATCATGCATACTCTTCCTTTATAAACTGGAAGAAATACGCCCGTCTTAGATTTAAAGATCACAAGTGACCACTTTGAACTCCACGCCTTATAAAGTTCAATAAAACAACAAGCTAACTCAAATTATGGCTATTTGCTTTCCAGCCACTCAGAACGCAATAGACCATACTTAATCGAGTCATAATACTCGCCTTGGTAATAACGCACTTTTCTTAGCCTAGCTTCTTGCTGGAAGCCTAATTTGAGGGCTAGTGACATCATCCGCGGATTACCCGACCAAGTGGTTAAACCGACACGCTCTATCTGCTTGTTTTTGAATAGACAGGATACCCAAAGAGGAAGAGCTAACGCAGCAATACCCTGCCCCCAATAGTCGGAGTTATAAATGACTACTCCGGCTTCAAGCCAACGTGTCTCTTCACACTCCCAATAACAACTGACGGTTCCTACAGGCACATCGTCTACAACCACCAACTGTAAGTCGGATCCATTGAGTAACCGTTGAAACGAACGGCTTTCAAACTCTTCTAGTGATGGCGGTGAGTATGGAAAATAAGGGCCGTTAAACTTCGTCCACTCATCGTTTGAGATAACCAATGCATAAATGGCGGCCAATTCGCTTGGCATGGCGGGCCTAATAGTTACTTGCATCTTCTCTCCTTGGTTTGGTGCTTAGGTATGGTTCTTGGTCTAACTTCTAGAGGGATTAATCTCGACCACAACAGCTAGTAATCTCATAATAACCATTAATAATAAAGTAACTAAATCGGATGACTACCAATCTAGCAGCGAGGCAATCATGGGGTTAAATAAGCTTGTGCGAACTCTCTAAGCACTCTTGCATTATTGTGGTGTTTGCTATCTCCGCATTTTATGCCATCCACTTTGATGTCCGGGCTGGAATAAGCAGGTATAACATCTCGCTCATAAGACATCACTGTGCCTCTATCAGCACAAATTGCGCCGAAGGAATATTGAGGAGCTCTTGGATACGTTCCAGAAATGTAACTTTCGATACTATCAAAGTCTTTCAATAACGTTTTATAGTCATGATTAGCACCACTTAAATGGCCAATTTCATGCTCCATTAAGTAATCAGGGCAGTTTATCGCTAAAGAAAAAAAGTAGGATACCGAAGATGACATACCACAATAATCAGACTCAAAGCTAAAATTATAATTAGAAAATACTATCCCAGTAAAAATGGGGACGCCGTCTTCTGTTGCTTCTGGAATCGGTTCTTCCATCGATAATTTTAATAACCTCTCTGCTGCCCCCAAATCTTGAAACCAAAGGCTGTCAATTTCAGACGTATAAATCACCTTGGTGACTTTTCGCGTCATAGGAATGCAGGAGTTTTTCAACACCAGATTCGAATAGCTTTCCCATGTCGCTATTTTAGAGGCCACAAATGCTTTGGAATATTCGGCTAATACAGATTCATCAACATAAAGATGGATCTCTGTATTCAAAACCTCACTCTTCGCACAAGTAGGAAACTCGATGCTTTGAGCATTGGAGAGTCGACTATTGCTCAACACTATAATCAAAACACAACCAACTAACTGGATGAGCCTTTTAAAAGAACTCTCACTGACTCGTGTATTCATTTCCACCCTCTCCCTATATTCAAAACCACAAAGAGCATCACAAATGCCGTGACTTAAGATTCATATCAATCCCCATTACACATATAAGCATTGGCCTCTCAAAGTAACCTGCACTATCTGTGTTTTTCAGAAAATAAAAAGCTCGCCATACAATGACGAGCCTTGTTGATTATGGGAGCTTAACGCTTATAAGACCTTAACAGATCTAGCCACTAAGACAGCTGATCGCGTAAAGCCAATTCAACGTTTTTCAATACTTTGAACTCTTCTCGAGTACAACCGCGCGCCACGGAAACCCAATGGTCGCCAGTTTCATCGGCCCCTTTAAACTCTGCACGCAACTCATATCGTCGCCATGTAACAAACGCCAAAATAAAGGTCAGTGCAAGCATTGGTAAACCGAACTGAGGAACAAATGCCCAAGTCGCCGCCGTGAGGACTAAAGCCAACGAAACGATATTGATTGCGTTTTCTTTAAGACCCAATTGACGAATTTCTAACTGTTTGATTTTACGTAATCTATACACATCTTTTTTAACTCGGAGTTCATCAGAACTCACCAGAAAGTCTGATGCTTTGTATGACCTACGAAGTCGCACTAAATTCGCTAACCTGTTGCGTGTTTGGTTCTTATTCATCGCCTTTCTCCATGTTATTTAAAGGTTAGTAAAAACTAATATAATCATGAAGTTAATGAACGAATGCTTATTTTATAAATCAAACCAATATTAAAATCAAGCCTATGCAATTAATAACAGTTATAACAACTCCACTTAGCATATAAAATTCAAATAAAAAGAAGGCTTATTGAGGAGTCTACTCGTCGTAAATCGATGTACTTTAGTTAAGTGAGATATAGGCCGATAATATTTCCAATAACCGACCAAACATACCAAACGGCGGGCATAATTCCTCCTGCTTTGTAACCACTTATTTCAACGCGATTTTTACGACCACTTTCGTGTTCAAGGAATGCTGAACAGTGGTCACATAACGCTCTACTTATCATAAGTTGCATAACTTTCTCGACTCTTATCCATTTGACGTTCAAATATCCTAATCACTCAATTGAACATATCAACATAGCTTATCGATTAAGCAATTGATCTCATAATGTAGAGTCTGTACGCTTACATTATGCACACGGTTACCTAATGGAGATCACGATGAACGAACTACTGACATGCGCTATGGAACAGAAACAACGAACAACAGTGACGAGTTTATTCGCAAGAAATGGATTCAAGATCGCGGCTACTGACTTTGATGATGTGACTTTCGAACGAGAGAGTGTGTTGGTCAATGTTCGTTTTGATGCGTCTTCAAACGTTGAATCGATTTCAATTCTAAACAACTAACGAGATCACTAGCAGGCCGCTAAAATGATTGAATAACCAACATTCGAGTCATTTTAGCGTATCTTGCGACCAGTTCTTTTCTACGTCATCCCATCCTCTTCTCTTCCAAAAGCCACCGAGTGATAATTAAATCAATGACTCGCAATTCCATGAACTTGGCTTATATTTATTAATACCCTTTGTACAAAAATTCGAAATGATGCCTATGTTCCTAACTCGGTTAATTTATGTCAGTACACTCTGTGAAAGTTGCGACTCTCAGGCTTTGAACGACATTCTTCAGATTTCACATGACCGTAATAAGCAGAGCCACTTAACAGGCCTTCTTAGCCACAACGATAAGTATTTTCTTCAATGTATTGAAGGTTCTAGAAGTGCAGTTAATCAAACTTACAATCACATCCTGAATGATAAACGCCACAAAGATGTGATGATCTTGTATTTCAGGGAAATAGACTGTCGCCAATTTGGAGATTGGTCTATGGGTGATATCCCTCAATCAAGCCTAACCGAATTGGTGAACTTACAGTTTTCGACATCCAACCAATTCAATCCATATGAGATGTCTGGAGAAAGTGTTTATCGAATGCTTCTGGAATTGAAACAGAATTTGCCATCTGAATAGCTCTTCGACCCAACTTAATCCGTAGAGCAAGCAACAAAAAGCCCCAACATATGGGGCTTTTCGGCGTTTTATTATAGAGGTAACTATTCGTTATTCTTTGTTGATGTCTAATCGCTCTCGCTGCTCACCGCTTCTTGTTCACTGCCAGCAAGAGCTTGCTGTTCGGCGGTAATATCAGATTCTTTGAACACAATGAACGCGCGGCGGTTTAATGCATCGGCTTTTTCAGAGCGTTCATTAATCGCGGGCTGCAACTTACCAAATGACTTCACTTCCCAGATGAACTGCTTAGGGTCGAGTTTGGTTTTGAGGTATTAAACCACCGTTTCTGCGCGGCGCTCTGCCAGCTTTTCATTGTAAGAAAGTGAACCCGATTGGTCGGTGTGCCCTGCCACCATTATGCTGCCTTGCAGGTCGCTCAACTTCGTTGTGAAGTCATCTAACTGAGTTAGATCTTCTTGCTTGAGTACTGACTTATCGAAATCGAAGTGTGGCGTCATTGCCATCAGGGTCACGAATTTGAACTTCATACTCATATCGGTTCAATACTCGCTCTTTCACTGAAACGTCGGCAGAAAAATCACTAACACTCGGATTACTCAGATCAACACACGTTGTGTACATACCCACGATCTTTGACTGATTCCCGATAGTCCCGTCATTTAAGTGAACAGTGGCAGCGTTTGTTTCGCTGACATTTTCCGCTGTCCAATACTTCTTACTTGTTGGCCAATTATGGTTGGTGAATGCGCTGGTTTCGTTAGTAACGAGCGTTTCAAGCGCACGCTGTAGAGGCAAACGACCACCTCTCACTTTGCAGTACTGACGAGCTTGGCTAAGTGTTTGAGTGACGACTTCTGAGTCTTTCAAACCTTGCGTGCCGTTTTCGATATATGTGCCTGTGTAAGAAGCATTGATGTAATCGGCGTATACTTTGGTCATTGGTGCGAAAAAGCGAATGTCTGAGCTGATCACAGGGTCATGAGTGACAATATCTTCCCAATCCTGAATCAAAGAGAAATCCGGTTCGACTTCTATACGCGCCACACCCGTTGTGTAGCCGCCCATGTGATCGCTTACTGTGTATGCCACATCGTGCGCCCCTGGTTGGGTAGACGAAAACTCAAACTTCGTGTTGGTCACATTGGCAGGATCGTAAAGTGCTGTTGTCGAGTTGAAGTCCTGTACACCAACGAGTTGTACTTCATCTAGGTCTACGTCTGATATATGCTCTTTTACATCCACGACTACACTCTCACCCACTTGCGCGAGAGCATCGTGAGCAAAATCTGCTACATCAGGCGCTGTATTATAGGTATCTTCTGACGTCGCAATTGACAGCGACCCTTGTTGAATCGACTCACCGCTTTGGTAGCTGTAATAGACCTCAGTTTGACCTTTGGCTGTTGGCGTAAATTCAATTTGATGATCGCCAGAGACACGAGCTGTACCTGAACCAAGGCTAATAACACTATCTTGCAAAACAAAGTCATCACCGGGTAACGATGAACCTAGCTCCCTTTCTAGATCAACAATAATCACCTGTGATTCGATGGTTGATGCTGTAATACGAGGAAGCGTTGTCGATGCATAGCTCTGCCCCATCGCAACACGAGCATACGAGGTTGCCGTTGAAGTGCCGGTTTTAGTCGCTACTTCATACTCAAACAAACAGTCATTAACGTCAGATGAATAGACATTAAAGCTCCCTTCACTAATACCCTGAACTTGGCAAGTGTCATCAGACAAAGCGCGAGCATTTGTTACAACAAAATCTTGGTTATTCGATGTGTGAACATGCTCTGTAAGGTCAATAGTGAAGCTTTGATCTACTAGTGAGTTATCTTGAATATCTTGCGCACTAATAGAGGCTGATTCTACTGGCGATACAACAATATCTTGCTCTCCGTCGGAGTTTGACTCACCACCACAGCCAGCTAGCAATACCGCTAAACTGACTGAAGTAAACACATTTAGTGTCGAATTCCGTTTCAACAAATCATTGCTGAATAGATACATTAAAAGCACTCTTATTAATGAAGTTGGGAGGAATTGTGAACCTTGCCTCACTTCTACTCCATTAAATTGCTATGATTCATTATTAAAAATTAAGTCATTGAAATTTAAAACTATTAATTCAAAATTCATTACCTTTCAAACTTCTAAATATTTCTAAACATTGTTATGAAATTTGAGAAAGACTGTTTAATAAACATTCAATCACATTAAGTTAACTCCTCCATTCATCATCTCCATACTGCCCGACTCATTTACATTGGTACGGCAAACGTTATGAACCAAACCAAAATCGACCGCGTGTACACATTGGCTCTGCAGCACAAACATTCACTGGATGCACTCAGGTTATTACAGCCTATGCGCCATCATTCTATGGAAACCTATGAGCACACATTGCGAGTTTGTTTACTGTCATATTCATTTGGGCACTACCTAAAATTTGGTCGTGAACAGTTGGAATTGATTTTCGATTCTGCTCTTGTTCACGATTTAGGAAAACTGGCAACACCGGATGCAGTGCTTCATAAAAATGGCAAATTAACACCTGTTGAGCGCCAAGTTATGAATAAGCATGTTGAAGAATCTTACTCTATGACTTGGGAGGTGCCGGAGTTAGAACTTGCGTCTATTTTGGGTGCTTTACATCATGAACGATGGGATGGAAATGGATACCCGTTACGACTAAAAGGCTCTGAGACTCCATTGATTGGACAGGTTCTTGCGCTTGTAGATACATGGGATACAATCACCTCAACAAGGGCCTATCGCACAGGAATGCCAGCAAAAAAAGCACTTCGCATTCTGTTTGATGAGAGATTAAAAGGGCAATTCAACCCACTTCTGGTCGACAAATTTATCGCCTTTATCTTTAATATGTCACGACCAGAACCTGCATAGTTGAACAAACAATAGCGTAGATGCCTACGCATATTATGGAAACAAAGTACAGGCTAGAACCTCATACTCAAAAGATCTAACGAAAATACATCCTATCATTACTAAATAGTGTTATCTGCGTTTAAGCAAAGCCATATTCGAGCTTCTCTTCCAACGCATGGATACACAGCTTGATGGCGATAGGCGTATTTGAAGCGAATGGATTTAGCGCATAAACCGTGTTGGTCGGTAGTTGGAAGTTGGGCTTCATGTCGACAACTTCATTGGATAACTGAGAGAGGTAGAAATCTGGAATCACACCGATACCAACGCCAGATTTGATCAAGGCAAGACAGCTGTGAAAAGAGTTGGTGGTGCAGTTTGCTTGTTGTTGGTAAACGAAGTCTGTTTCAGTGTGAGAGGTAAAGTAATGAGAGATCTGTTTCCCCTGCCACGAGTTAGCAATATAAGGGATAGAATCAAGCTCACGAGAGCGCATGCTTTCAACGCCACACAATACATCTTTAAATTCACCCAAGCGTTTCTGTTTGAGGTTACTGTCACGAGAACTGCCCACTCGTACCGCAAGATCAATATCGTGCTCCATGAAGTCTAAATGCTGATCGTCGCTTATCAGTTCTGGCTTTAGCTTTGGATATTGCTTCATGAGATCAGCAATAACAGGCGCAACCAACAAATCCATCAACGCATTCGGAGCAGTAATACGAATCCGGCCTTGTGGCTCTTCTAGCTCAGCTTTTGCCATGTCCCAAGCCGATTCAGCGATCACATTGATGTCTTTGCAACTCAGATAAAAGCGCTCACCCATGCTTGTCAGAGTTTGTCTTCGTGTTGTGCGTTTAAGGAGAGATGCGCCTAACTCTTGTTCTAGAATTTTGAGATGTTGACTGACGACAGATTTAGACAACTCTAGCTTTTCAGCCGCAGCCGAGACTGAACCCTGCTCTACGATATGAGCGAAAATCGACATCTGCTTTAGCTTACTCATCTTATTGTTCTCTTTTTACAAACAGTATTTTCTATTATCTCTGTTTTTCAAATCAATTTCCAAGACTAAACTCAATTCAACTTATCGAGATACCAAATCAAAAAGACAGTGCTCGACACAATACTGTTATGGAGAAAGACAATGTTAGACAACCAAATTTTAGAAGCATGTAAGCAAGGCATTAACGCGTGGCAGAAAGCATTCAACAGCCAAGACGCAAAAGGTTGTGCCGATCAATATACTGAAAGCTGTGTAATGGAAGCGCGTCCATTTGGTACTTTTGAAGGTCGTGAAGCGATTCAAGCATTTTGGCAAAACATCATCGACCAAGGCTTCAAAGACGTTGATTACACAGACGTTCAATGGGAAGAGCACCCAGAAGGCGGTTACATTCTTACCGCTAGCTGGACAATGAACAAAGCGTTTGGTGTTGTACATCGTGAACACTGGGCACTTGAAGCCGATGGCTGCGCTCGCTTAGTCAGCGACGACTTCGAAGTTCAAGGCGAACGCTAGAGCTGTAATTAAAGGCTCAAAACTCAAAATAGAAACAGAAAACAAAAAGCCAACAATCCAAATGGACTGCTGGCTTTTTAATGTTCACTCTTGTCGCCTTTTCACTTGATTTGAAGGTGATTGAGTGACTCTACACAATCACTCAACACGCTCATCATTTCAAATCAAAATACCTGGTAAGACAGAGCAAATACAAGTCAACGTTACAGTGCTGCTTTTTTCGCTTCTGTAATCCAACCATCGAACGTGCTCTGGTTCGCTTTGATCCAACCATTTACGTGCGCTTCGATATCCGCAGAGCTGTTCTTACCTTTACTCATCATCATGTTCTGAGCACTTACATCATTGATGTTAAGTTTGATGATTTCGAAAAGCTTCGCTGCTGATGGGTTGTTCTTAGCAAACTCTTTATTCGCAATAATGCGCATTGAGTTCATTTCGAAGCCGTAGTTTTTACCGTTAGATAACGTCGTATCCACGTTCGAACGCTCGCCAGGAAGTGCTGAGAAAGGAACCTCTAACCAAACTACATCTTCGTTAGGCACCAATACGCCACTTACCCAGTAAGGTGTCCACGTGTAGTAAAGGATTGATTCACCTTTTTGGTAACGAGAAATTGTATCTGCAATGATTGCAGCGTAGTTACCTTGGTTGTGAGTCACCGTATCGTCGAGTTTGAACGCTGAAAGTTGATGTTCAATCACCATCTCACAACCCCAACCTGGGTTACAGCCTGTTAGGTCTGCTTTGCCATCGCCGTCCGCATCAAACAGCTTCGCGATTTTTGGATCAGTTAATTGACCAATGTTAGTGATGTTGTACTTTTCAGCCGTTTTCTTATCAATTAGGTAACCCTGAGCAGCGCCGCTTACATATTGGCCTTCACGGTAGAATTTCTCATCACCACCAGCCATTGTGTATTTGTCAGCATGAAGCGGGAACCAACCTACCGTTAGGAACGTTGCGTCACCCTTTGCAATCGAGGTGTAACCTACGTTGTAATCCACTTCTTGAGTTGATTTCACGTCATAACCCAGTTCTTCTAGAGCACGGTTAACGATCAATGTTTGGAACGTCTCTTCCGCTACAGACGATTGAACAGGCTGAACAGATACGCCCTCTCCCGGTAGGCTTGCTGCCCACACGTTAGTCGATACAGCTAATGTAGAAACGATGCTCACTGCGAGTTTACTCTTCCATGAATTATTCATTGGTATTTTTCCTTAATTGAAGTTCTGATTTGTTACCGCGATTAAGTACATTCAGTACAAGGGAAACAGGTCCCATGCGATACCAGCGTAATTTTGTATTACCAGCGTTGACACCCAGTACTTGGGTGATGCGGTCTAATAAGATGGCTAAGATAACGATGCCTAAACCACCAACAGCGGCCAGTCCCATATCCAAGCGGCCAATACCTCTCAGTACCATTTGACCGAGACCACCTACCGCAATCATTGACGCGATAACCACCATCGACAGTGACAGCATCAGTGTTTGGTTTACGCCCGCCATGATGGTTGGCAGTGCTAATGGCAATTGAATTCGATAAAGCATCTGCTTTTTGCTTGCGCCAAATGAGTGACCGGCTTCGATCAACTCTTCCGGTACTTGCTGAATACCTAAGATGGTTAAACGTACCACTGGCGGCAGTGCGAATATGATGGTTACAACAACACCCGGCACGTTACCGATACCAAACAACATGACGATCGGTACTAAATAAACAAAGGCAGGCGTGGTTTGCATGGCATCCAGAATTGGACGAACGAATTTAGCCGCCGTGTTGCTGCGGGCGAGCCATATCCCCATGGGTAAGCCAATCAACAGACAGAAGAAGACCGATGTCATCACCAACGAAAGCGTAGTCATGGCTTCAGACCAAGCGCCAATCAAGCCAATGAACGTCAAGGATACTGCGGTAGCAACACCAAGCTTCAAGTTTGAAAACTGCCATGCGACTAAAAACAAGATGATCAACATGAAGGGGGCTGGTGTAGACACCAACGCCGTTTCAAATGAACTTAGAATAAAGTCGATAGGCACACGGATTGCCTGGAATAATGGGCGTCCGTGCTCAACTAACCAATTCAGTCCAGACTCAACCCAAGTGTCCACAGGCAACACAGCCTCTGCAAAAGGGTTCAGTGGATCAAAAGGTGTCGTTTCAACGGTTTCGCTACTTAACCAATCCGCTGATGGTGAGGTATCAGTGGCTTGACCCCAAGGATCACTTGCAGGTTGAGCTGCAGGAGCCGATTGAGACCATGGGTCATTATTTGTTTGTTCAGACGACATGATCTACCCCTTATCCAATGTTTGTAACAGTCGTGACTTAGTCACCACGCCAAAGTAATTACCTTGCTCATCCACAACAGGCACTGAGTAAGGAACACCACCAACTAGGCCAAGCACATCATTGATTGGTAAATCAGGGTTCAGCGTTAATCCATCATCGAGCTGCGCGCTGACGAGTGATTTGTTCTCTTTGTGAGCTTTACGAAGCGAGTCGATAGAGACAATGCCGGAGTAACGGCTGCTCTTCTCAACTACGATGCCGTACTCGCGGTCGTTATCCATCAAAATTTGTAGAGCTGACGCTGGGCCATCGTGTTCTGATTTTTTAAATACCGCAGCTGGCTTCTTACGCGCAATGTCTTTCACAGTAAGTACGCTTGCTAAGTTCACACCGCGGAAGAAAGCTTCGACATAATCGTTCGCTGGGTTATTAAGAATATCGTCTGGAGTACCGACTTGAACCACTTCGCCATTTTGCATAATCGCAATTCGGTCACCGATACGCATCGCTTCATCCAAATCATGCGAGATAAAAACAATGGTTCGTTTATCGTCATTTTGAAGGCGAATAAGCTCATCTTGCATTTCAGTACGAATCAAGGGATCGAGCGCCGAGAACGCTTCATCCATCAACAAGATATCTGGGTCACATGCTAGTGCACGAGCCAAACCAACACGCTGCTTCATACCACCAGATAGTTCATCTGGGTAAGATTCTGAATATGCGCCAAGGCCAACACGTTCAAGTGCTTCAAGTGCTGACTGCTTTCGTTGTTCAACTTCAACACCCGCAAGCTCTAGACCAAACGCGGCATTCTCGATGACCGTCATATGCGGCATCAAAGCGAAATTTTGAAAAACCATGGAGATGTTGTTGCGGCGGACTTCGCGGAGTTCATCTTCTGAGATGTGGGCAATATCTTTGCCTCGAAGAAGCACATTGCCTTTGGTAGGTTCGATCAAGCGGTTAAGAAGGCGTACTAGGGTTGATTTGCCAGATCCTGACAGTCCCATTATGACGAAAATCTCGCCTTCTTGAATACTAAGAGAAACATCGTTAACGCCGATCGTTAGCCCTGTTTCTTCGAAAACTTTATCTTTGTTCGCGCCTTCATTAATCATTGTAAAAGCACGATCGGTGTCTTCACCAAACACCTTGTACAGTCCCTTAACTTCCAGTATGGGATCCATGTAATCTAATCCTTTCTCAGTTATTTAAACTTAAAAATGGTTATTTAAACCCGAAAAACAATTAGCACTCTAAGTAATTGACACGTGTAAATCAAGGTTCTTCGTTCGGTAAAACAAGTCAGCAGACCGAATTCAGACTAGTAACAACAAGACCAAAAAATAAGCAAAAACAAAGCAAGCCACTGATAATAAAAGGTATAAATTAGACAAGCGTACGGCCAATATTATGTATTACGTAGTCGTAGATTATTGAATATTAATTTTACATTAGAGTAATTAATAGGCTGAATGAACCAACAAAAGCCATAATTCGTTCGTGCACAAATAATTCGAATACGAACTATTTATTAAGCTTTCATGATGTTTCAAAGGCGAAAGTTCGCTCGGTAGAAAAGATAAGATCAACTCTCAATCTCTAGCTAAAAACCAAAGGTCAACCGGCTAAAGTCAGCGAGTTGAAATCAACCTTTTCAACCAAGAATTTTAATACGTCACACCAACTGTGATACTTGTTGCAAACTGTCAATTGGTGATTATCTAAGCTGAACTTCAACTTGTAGAGTGCTCATTGCTGAGCCATTCTTTATAAAAGAAATAAGCATTTTCCCGTGACGAAATAGAGAAAAAGACAAGGAATTCGAATGATAAAAATGTTGGTGTGTGACTTTGACGGTACGCTTGATGGAGGCTCATCTCACGGTGTTAACCAGCTATTTGATTACCTCACAGAACAACCTGATATTCGCTTTATCATCGCGACAGGAAGAACATTACCTTCGATTCGAATGGGTTTAGAATCGGATAACTACCCGAAGCCACACAGTATTATTAGCGATGTGGGCACCAAAATTCATCATGTTCATTCCCAAGAACCAGACCATGTTTGGCATAACCAACTGGAAGCTTCTTGGAACAAATCAAGGGTAGAGACGGCTCTCGCCCCCCTTGATTTTATGGGTGAGCGTATAGAAAACCATCAAGGCGATTACAAGATCACCTTTGAAGGAAAACTTTCAGAGCCTCAACACGAACTGATTGAATCTCGTTTGGAGATGCACGGTTTAGATGTTCACCTGACTTACTCTCATGATTGGTACTTAGACATCACACCAAAAGGCGTTAACAAGGCGACTGCGATTCACCACCTACTCGAACAACACGATTTGAGCGTTGCGGAAGTATGCGTCGCAGGTGATTCAGCTAACGACACCTCAATGCTCACCATTGAGGGCGTAAACTCTATACTGGTCGCTAACCATTACCCAGAGGTTGCTCACCTATCGGATAGAGACAACGTATACACGAGTAGAGCAACACATGCTGAGGGTGTGTTAGAAGGCCTTAAATACTGGCAAGGGCGTGCAGCAGCGGGTAATTAGAAATAAGTAGAGGTGACCGACAGCTCCCTGCTTCCTATCCTTATTTCCAACCGGGAAGCCAATGATCCTTGTCGGTGAGATCCCGCCAGTTGATGTCTTCCTCTCGTTTGGTCATCACCGCTTCTATCAAACAACGAATAACCTCTCCTTCTTCAAACTCGACCTCTGTGACCATAAAGTGTTTTTCTTTCTTTACAGGGCTAACGGCCGTCCATTTACTGCGAAGTAGTTTCTTTGGATTGATTCGATTCATGAGCTTATTTCTCGCTTAGATGTCATTGATTATTATGGATTGTCTAGCCGACATTGAGTAATAGTCTTCATCGCAAGAAAAGGATCAAAAAAAGCCAGCGATTAGGCTGGCTTCATTCAGTTAGCTATTTCTTGTTAAAGATTAGCCGTTTTTAGGTGGATCAAATGCCGTGAGCTCTAATACTGGACCTGTGTATTTTTCAATCTTCACAAGCGCAGAGTTTGCAGCACAGCCATTCGCCAAACGAGAAGTCGGGATATCCAACGTAAGCACGTTACAGCCACCGTTTTTACATAGACCAGTGTTTTTATCTAAATCTGGCCAACCGCCTTCATGGATACATACAGAGCCTTGTTTGATGCCGTCCGTCACTAATGCACCCACCAATACTTGTCCACGACCATTATGTGCACGAACCAAGTCACCCGTTTTAATGCCTCGAGCTTTCGCATCTTCAGGGTGAATTGAAATCGGCTCACGGTCTGCAATCGCATACTCTTCGCGGATCTTCGCGTAGTTGAACTGGCTATGCAGACGGTGCGCGGCGTGCGCTGTCATCAGTTGCAGTTCGCCATCTTTAGCGTTGCCTGTGTACTCTGTTGGTTCTAACCAAGTTGGGTGTGCTGGGCAATCATCTAGTTGGTAACCTTCAATGGTTCTTGAGAATATCTCGAACTTGCCACTTGGTGTACCTAGTGGGTTCATGATTGGGTTCTCACGAAAATCAGCGTAACGAACAAACTGTGCGTTCTTCTCGTTCCACTTCATCTCGATCAACTGATTATCTTCCCAGAACTTGCTGAAGTTAGGCATTACGATACGCTGACCACGACCACCTTGCTGTGCGGTTTTGTAGAAACCATACAGCCATTCCATCTCGGTCTTGCCTTCGGTGTACACATCACGACCACCCGGAGCAAGTAACTCAGACATGTCTGCAAATACATCGAAATCGTTACGAGCTTCACCTTGTGGCTCAACCACTTTCTTCATTGGCACTAAGTGTTGGTTACTGTAGTCACCCGTCATCGTCATATCATTACGTTCAAACGATGTAGTAATTGGCAGAACAATATCCGCGTGCTTAGCTGCTGCTGTCCAGTAAGGTTCTGAGATAACAATCAGCTCAGGCTTTTGCCAAGCTTTGATCAAGCGGTTGGTATCTTGGTGGTGAGTAAAGTTCGCACCGCCTGCCCACCAGATCATTTTGATCTCTGGGAACGTTAGGTTGTGACCATTGTGATGGTAGCTTGAACCCGGGTTTTCTAGCGCTTCAACAATACGCGCTACAGGGAATGCGTTCACAGATCCTGAAACAGCCCAATCGTTACCCGCCGAAGAACCACCGCCAAGTGACGCTGAAATCGCAGGAAGTACGCCTGCATCACGAGCAGGGTTACCACCGTTTGAGTAGTGGTAAGAAAGACCGAAACCACCACCAGGCAAGCCAACTTGACCTAGCATTGTCGCTAGTGTAACCAACATCCAGTGACGTTGTTCACCGTATTGTTGACGCTGCATACCCCAGCCAGACATCAGCATAGTACGGTTCTTACTGAAGATATCCGCAAGTAGCTCAAGCTGCTTCACTGGCACACCACAGATCTCAGACGCCCACTCAGCAGATTTTTCTACGCCGTCTTCCTTACCCATCAAGTAAGCTTCGAATACGTCGTAACCTGTTGTGTATTTACCCAAGAATTCTTTATCGTGCTTGCCCTGTTTCACTAACGTGTGTGCGATACCCATCATCATGGCTACGTCAGTCATTGGGTGAGGAGCAATCCACTCTGCGTTGTCACCAAAGAACTCGATAGTCTCAGAGCGCATTGGGTCAATCGCAATCACTGTCTTGCCCGACTTCTTCAACTGGTGGAAGAACTCAAGACCTGCACAGTCGGTTGAGCTCCAAGCGATCTTCAAGGTGTTAATTGGGTTTAGGCCCCAAAGTACCACCACATCACTGTGCTCCAGGATAACTGGGTAAGTCGTCTGCTGTTCATACACCTCAATCGAACCCACAACGTGCGGCATGATAACTTGCGCAGCACCTGTTGAGTAATCACCTAAGTGACCAGAGTAACCACCAGCCATGCTCATGTAACGTTGTAGAAGCGTTTGCGCTTTGTGCAGAACACCACTTGAACGCCAGCCATAAGAGCCTGCGAATACAGATTCCGCACCGTGCTCTTGACGAATACGTGAGTGTTGTTGGTGAATCAATTTGTACACTTCATCCCAAGAGATACGAACAAATTCATCACTACCACGTACACCTTCAGGTGCAGATGGGTTAGCCAAGTAGCCTTTACGAACCATAGGGTACTTAACACGCGCTTTGGTGTGTACTTGATCAGGGCCTGTGGTCTGCAGGCTATTTGGAACCGTTTGTGCCAGTGCATTCGTCGTCGACACTAACTTGCCATCTTTTACTTCACACAGCATTGGTCCCATACGACCTGATGTTAGAACACCAGAACCACGTTTGTCCGAAGCAATTGCGCTCATCGGCGTCAAAGATGTGAATGCCAACGCACCAGCTGTAATACCTGTGCCTTTCATAAATCCACGACGTGTCATATTAGTCATAATTTTATCCTTCTAATTCTCTTTAGTGACCAACAACGTCTTTCGCGTGGTTTTGGAAGTACTTAGTCAGTAGCTCAAGGTTTTGCTCAGAAATGTCTGTACGGTCGCCCATACTTTTCGCAACAGGTCCCCAAGCATTCACAGTGAAGTGGTTTGAAGGAATTTTCGCGTGACACGTTGCACAGTACACGTTGTCCAACTCTTCTGCATAAGACCAGATTGGGTCTAGTTTATCGACAACTGGAGAAGTGATATCACCCGTTAGCGCAACTGAACGCCACTCGTTACCGTAAGCATCGGCTTTGTAGTCACCAGTAGTCAGTGCTTCTTGACCTTTGTCTGTCAATGTCGCAACGATTGCACGTTGGCCTTCACCGAAGTAAAGCACTTGCTCTGCACCTTTCATTTGGAATGCATTCAAAGTCACAGTACGGTTGTCGCCTTCAGCCTTAACCACTTGCAGTTCTGCTGTTGGGTTCACACTGCCGAAGTCACCCATTGCGATATCGGTTACTGGGTAAACCACTTTCGCATCTGCTGGCGTGTTTTTCGTAAATGCAATCAGGGTATCGAACGCTTTGCTATCTAGCTGAGCTTCAGGAGCAAAATGTGCAACGCCTTTGTGACAATCGATACACGTTTGGTTATTTTCACGACCATAAGCATGCATTTTTGCTGCATCACGAGATTGCTCGAACTCTTCCATTGCATCGAATTCGTGACAAGAGCGACAAGTCGCTGAGTCATTCTCTCGGAATTGAGCCCAAACTGTCTCAGCCATCTCTTCACGGTGTGCTTCATATTTCTCAGGCGTGTCTATCTTACCTGAAATAAATTCGTGGTAGATGTCTTTGGACGCTCTTACTTTGGTGATCACGTAGTCAATCGGATCAGTTGGAATGTGGCAATCGGCACATTCAGCTCGAATGCCTTTTGCGTTACTGAAGTGTACTGAACCTTGGTATTCTTTGTGGGGTGCTTCCATTGTGTGGCAAGAAACACAAAACTCAGTGCTCGATGTATAGTGCATAACGGCTGCAGTTCCCCCTAAGGTTAACCAGCCAATACCTATACCAACCGCCGCTATTAGTGCGATATAACGTTTTTTTATTGTCATAATTCTTAATCATCTTCAATAATTGGTTACAATTAAGATCAGAATAGTACTTTAGGGGTGGATCAGTTTGATTTGGATCATAAATCGCATTCTGAGGAACAAAAATTGAACCTTTATGAGAACCCAAGGTCACTTCACGAAATTATTCCCCACCAGATGCAATCACCCATCAAATAAGAAGTGACAATTAAATACCTATTATTGATTAATCTAACATCAACGAGACAAAACGGCTTTCTAAGTCAAAGAAGTAAATTGTAAATCTATTACAATATCGGCTATCTATTTTTCATAAACTCCTCACTCAATGAACCAAACCGAATTCCAACAAAAAATGGCGAGTTTCACCTCGATTGAACAAGCGCTTGATTACTTCGAAATTGGGTTTGATAGCAAGTTCATCGACCAAAATAGAATCGAGCTTGTGAAACGCTTTAATGGTTATTTGATCCTGTCAAAACCCGATGATTGGTTCTCTGGACGAAGAGCGCTGAAAAACGCTTATTGTAAGGTTCAACGCAGTAAGTTAGATCGCCACACACGTTCTGCCTGTCGTGGGTGTACAACTTGCCAGCGTCGATAGATTGGAAGTACTGTTCAAAATAGAGAACTAAAAAGTAGATAGTTGAAATAACATCTCATTACGATTTAGTTAGTGGTTTGCTCGAAAAAAAGTGTGCTAGTCTTACGGCAACTCAACTACGAGATAAAAACTACAATGAAAATTTTCAGCAATTTCGAAAGCGGCAACATTCACGTCGTTTCTGCAGATTCACCACAAAACATTCAACTGACGATCCCAGCAGACTACCAGACTGAAATCTCTCAGTGGTTTCACTTCCGCTTAGAAAGTGAAGCTCAACAAGCTCACCACTTTGAAATCGGTCAATTGACAACATCTGCCTACCCTGAAGGCTGGAAAGATTACGATGTGGTTGCATCGTATGACCGTGAAGAGTGGTTCCGTATCCCATCTCAGTTTGATGGCGATACATTAAGCTTCGATATCATCCCTGAACACGATTCAATGTACTTCGCGTACTTCGCACCTTACTCATACGATCGTCACCAAGATCTTCTGCACAGTGCTCAAACGCACCCAGCTTGTAAGCTCGAAACTCTAGGTCACACACTAGACAACAACGACATCACTTTGCTAACGATTGGTGAGCCAAGTGAAGAGAAGAAAAACATTTGGGTTATTGGTCGCCAACACCCAGGCGAGACGATGGCTGAATGGCTGATCGAAGGTCTGCTACAACGCCTACTTGATGAAACAGATACAGTCGGTCGCTCTCTGCTAGACAGCGTTGTGTTCCGCGTTGTACCAAACATGAACCCAGATGGCAGCATCCGCGGCCACCTGCGTACTAACGCGATTGGCGTTAACCTGAACCGCGAATGGCAATCACCTTCTATGGAACGCAGCCCAGAGGTATTCCTTGTTCGCGAGCGTATGCTAGAAACGGGCGTTGACCTGTGTCTAGACATTCACGGCGACGAAGCGATTCCATATAACTTTGTAGCAGGTAGCGAAGGCACACCTTCTTACAACGAGCGCATCGCGAAGCTAGAGAACCACTTCAAGCAAGCACTGCTCACTATCACGCCAGAGTTCCAAGATGAATTTGGTTACGATAAAGACGAACCAGGCAAAGCAAACATGACAGTTGGCACAAACTGGATTGGTGAGCAGTTCAAGTGTTTGGCTTACACAGTCGAGATGCCATTTAAAGATCACATCAGCCACGCTGACGAGCTGTACGGCTGGTCTCCAGAGCGAAGTGTCGCGTTTGGTCACGACATGCTAGCCGCGGTTTGGGCTACAGTAGACGAGCTATAGAGTCACCAAGCTCTTTAATTTGTCCATATATCTAGCTTGATAGATAGAACAAAGCCCAGCACTTGTGAAAGTGCTGGGCTTTTTAATCTCTGCTTAGAATGAGCGATTTGCGCCTTAAGGAATCTAATGTCAGTCGCTTTTAAGCCACTCTTAAGCTTGCAAAAAATACCGGGTATCTTTGCCTAATATGCCTTTGTTCAGACACCATATCTTTGAAGCTTGGGCCTTGTGATAACTGAACGATCACTTCATCGCCCTCTTGTCTCAATACAGCACCACTAACATCGATACTGTTATTGTCATGCAACCTCAAGGTGCCAGCCATTGAAAAACCACGATAAACCGGAATGATGTTACGCATCATCAGGCGTACACCCTTTTCAGAAACTTCGCTGACATGAAAAAGCTCATCCTTAATTCGCATCACCGGACGTGCCTTTTGAGGGTACTTTAAGCGGTAATATTTGCGTTTCTGGGTGAATGAATCTTCACGCATTAGTGACTCCCTGTCTCTGTTATTCGGTCAAGCAATAGACTTTAGCTTCAATTGGTTTAAAACAAACACATTCACCAAATTGATAGCTAATGATTATATCGACTTTCCGAGCTAATGCTTTAGAGATTTATACAGAGAAACACGGATTGCTTAGCATTCAGTAAAAAATGAGAACTAAGTCGGAAATGAAAATTAAGATGGAAACGAGAACTAAGCCGGAAATGAACTGAGCCAATAGCTAAAAACTCAATTCTTCGCGTCGCACCCTAAAGCTGAAACAATGCCAACTGAATGCTGAAGCCCACGAATAGAATCCCACACACAATGTTCATCATTTGCGAGGTGCGCTTTTGAACCAACAAACGCTTAAAGGTATCCGCCATTAAGATCACTACTAAGAACCACATCGACACCACTGACGCTTGAATTGCACCGAGCATCAAACTGTCTGTCACAATCGCATCTGTTGAAACAAATTGAGGGAATATAGAAAGATAAAACAGGACAATTTTAGGATTCAGTAGATTCGTGAGAAGCCCTTTGAAAAATTGATTATAAAGCTTACTTCCCGATGCACTGACCACAGAGAGCACACCCTCTTGAGCGCGCAGCGCCGCACGAAAATGGTTATACCCAAACCAGACAAGATACAAAACCCCAGCCCACTTAAGCCCTTCAAAGGCCATGGGAGTGTTCGACAGTAATAAGCTTATGCCGTTGGCCGAGATAAAGGCGTGAAAAAAGAAACCACATGACACGCCCAACACGTTCACAAATGCGAACAGCTTCCTTTGAGTTAAGGCTGTGCTTAATACCAACAGCGCATTTGGGCCCGGGATAATGGCAATAAAAAACACGATAACAATAAACAGCCAGATACTGTCCCAACTCATTTCGTTCTCATTTCATGAACATTTTTAGGGCGGACATTGTACGTCCATTCAGTGCCATTACAATATGATAAACGCTTAATTATCGCGTATGGCTAACAGACATAATTCGCGCGTATAATGAATGTGTTTATCGTCTAACATACAAAACTGATTCTCTAACATTTGTAGCCCTGTTAGACTCCACCTCCCTTTTGATACTTGGTTCATTTATGTCATTTGCTAGCCTAACCCTTAACGCAAAAACCGTCTCCGCGCTCCCATCTCAATTCAATAAGCCGACAGAGATACAGCAAGCGGTAATTCCTACCATTATTGCGGGGAAAGACGTACTTGCATTGGCTCAAACGGGCAGCGGTAAAACATTGGCGTTCGGCTTACCTTTACTGAATAACATCAACCAAGATGTAAATGAACTGCAAGCACTGATCATTGTTCCAACCCGTGAACTTGCATCTCAAGTGACCAAATCTTTAGAACCGATCGCGACAACGCTCAATATCAAATTGGTAACGCTAACGGGCGGCGTGAATAATGATGATCAACAGCAACAATTATCGACTAAACCACAATTAGCCATCGCCACACCAGGCCGCCTACTTGCTTTAATCAAATGTGGTGAACTGGATGTAGCTCAGTGTTCATCATTGGTTCTTGATGAAGCCGACCGCCTGATCGACATGGGCTTTTGGCCAGATATTCAAGCGATTACTGCAGCACTACCGAGCAAACGTCAGTCACTGTTGTTCTCTGCGACACTTCCGCCCGAATTAGTAGGTCAGGCTGAAGAGCTTCTTTCAAATCCAGTTAAAGTCACGACACACCAAGAAAACAGCGTGGTCGCGGCTATTGAAGAAACCCTGTATTTAGTGAACAAAGGCAGTAAAGCTCAGGCGCTCATCGCACTACTCAATCAGCACACATGGCCGCAAGTTTTGGTATTTATTGGTGCAAAAGACAATGCCGATGCATTAACCAAACGATTGAATAAAGGCAAAATCAGTGTGAGTGCGTTACATGGAAATAAGAGCCAAGAAGAACGAGAGCAAACATTAGAAAGTTTCAAAAATGGCGAGACTCGTGTGCTTATCGCGACAGACGTGATGGCTCGAGGCATTCATATTGATCAGTTACCTGTCGTAATTAACTTCGAATTGCCGTCTCACGCAGCAACTTACGTACACCGCGTTGGTCGTACAGCAAGAGCAGGAAGTACTGGCTGCGCGATCTCTCTGGTTAGCCACAGCGAAACTGATTACCTAAATGCAATTCGCACCCTGACCAATAAGCCGTTAGTGCTGCAACCATTAGAAGGTTTCCCTGTTACCGACAAACCTGCATCTGAAACGACCGCTCGCAAGCGTCCACCTAAAGACAAAATGGCGAATAGAAGAACAGCCAAAAAGAAGAGCATTAAGCAATTTAAAGGCAAGCCAAGTTCTTCGAAATAAGCAAAGAAAGTCGATTAGCCCAGTTTTTACTGGGCTTTTTTATATGCAACAAAATACAAATTCAAACCCAAACACCTCCCTAAAGTTGCCAACTTAAATGACACTTTTGTGAATTATGATGCCAACGTATTGATTCTTGGTTGCTCAAAAAAAAATACTCTTAAATCACGTTGACGCCCTTATGTCTGGCAACTAGATTTTTCTATTAGTGTCTACAACAGGAGGTCATTGAAATGAAACGTGCTAGCTCTACATATCGATTACAACTGATTAAGGAAGTGGCAACCCGCCGAGATCGTCAACATTCCAATGACCCAATGGCAAACTACATACAAACCCTAATAGATAACAAAGATGATTGTGATACCTCGGTGGAACGCAACCAGAGGTTCAGTGGCAGTCATTTTGATGAGCACATAGGTGGTTGGGTAAGTGACCACTGGGGTAACAAGTAGGACAACGAGAGTAATCCAACCAGCATAACCGCTGTAGAATTCATCTCCACATTAACCTATCATCTGCAACAATTCCCTATCCTAGAGTAAGCAGAAAGTGTCCGAGTTAAAAAGAGAAAAAGAAGTGATGGTTGCCTTCCAAGTGATACCTCGCGTTAAAGAAGGCAACAACTTCGAAGTGGTTGATAAAGCCATTGAAGTTGTGAAAGCTGCCGATGTGCCTTTCCAAGTCGGTGCTATGGAAACCACGATGAAAGGTGAACTCAACCAATTACTCGATATCGTTAAAAAAGCAGAACAAGCTTGCTACGATGCAGGGGCTGTAGAAGTGATCACAAACATTAAGATTCACAGTAAAACCACCGAGGCCGATGATACATTTTGCACGTACCATCGTGGTGTAACGAAAGCGAATCACATGTTTGTTTAAACACATTTTTGTTTCTGAAAACTGAGCTTTAAAAAAGACTCTGAAGAACCAGTGGTGTTATTGGAAAGGCATGTCTGAGAGGTGAGAAAGGATTTCCATTCGTTCTTCTTCTGACATCGAATGCCAATCACGCGGAGTCTCTTCAGGGTCATCTTTCGCCCCGATCGGTTTTCGGTCCAGTGCTTTGACTGGCTCTTTTTTGAGTTTTACGTTCTTTTTATTCATACCGACACCACTCCTTCAAGTACAAAGGTACCTACCTTAATATTACACCCCAACCATTATGTAAAGTAATAGTTACTTCGGGGTTAAATAAAATCTAAATACTTCCTCTTTAGCCAAAAAGATCTCTTTGGGGACTGGTATTTCCCTCTTCGTCGACCTGCTTACCAACCAAGTTTTTTTGTTTCATTATTTTTCTTCTATAGCGCTGACGACACAGCTTTATCACGTGCAATTGTTCTGACGGTGTCATCGACATCCAATTAAATCGCTCTTCTCTTTTGCGCATACAACCATTGCAATAGCCTTTGTCATCGCTTGAACAAACCCCAACGCAAGGGCTTGGAACTTGGAAAAACTCTAACTGCTCCACCATGCCTCCTTACACATTCAAAATTACGCTTACTCTCTCAAAAATAAGCGATTAATTTGTCGCCTGGCTCATGAAATCCATACTAAACTATGACCTTATACTGACACATATAGTGTTTTGTAAACTATACTTTGAACCCATCAAGTTACACTTATTCGGTAACTTCGTTCTTTCCTTTGGAGCCTTATAATATGAAGTTTAGTTCAAAAAAATTACTAGCAGTAGCCGCTTTACCTATGATGCTAGCAGCATGCACAACAACAGGTGACAACGCGATGCAAGTAACGCCAACCGATCTACAGCACCATAATTGGGAACTTGCGCAAATTGATGGCAAGGACATTGTGAAAAGCGAAGACCAAGCAGCTCCTCGTCTAGAGATCGGCGAAAAGATGACTGCAAACGGCATGGCTGGTTGTAACAACTTCTTCGGTCAAGGCGAGCTGAAAGACGGTCAATTCCGTATCAAGCAAATGGGCATGACAATGAAAATGTGTCACGGCTCTGCGATGGAAATCGAACAATCGGTTTCTGCTACTCTAAGCGAGTGGAGCGACGTAACTCTAACAAACGATACGCTAGTACTGAAAAACGATGTACACACGCTAACGTACACAATTCGTGACTGGGTAAACTAATCCGTCATCGAAACCAAATACTGATTAAAGGAGCCTGATGGCTCCTTTTTTATTGCCAGCTTGCCGTCACTACTTCTTCAAAATTGACGCTCATCGCCGACTTTTCGTACCAACCTCCAATAAACCTCAAAAATCTCTCATTTAGATGCAATAAATTCAACGGTTCAGCGGTCTGTTGCTAGGATGGCAAAAGCCTAGAGTCTGTCGAGTTTTCGAGATGATTACGTATCGAACAAAACTCAACCGCGAACTCCCTGTTTGTTCTCAAGTAATTGATTGAATTTACTGTTGAATTAGAATTTATTTCAGAAACAGATAGAATAACTATTAGCGCATGTTGATCTTTCTTTAACCGCGAAAGGTCAATACGCCCTAGGGAGTTTGAAAATACAATGCTCTTGCCCGTTCACTACCAAATGGAAAAGTTTATGAACAAGATAGTAAGTACGTTAGGAATCATGGCAACCGTTGCATACAGCGCAACCATTTATGCTGATGAAGCAACATCCACCGACAGCTGGAACCAAATAGAACAGCAGGCAGAAGGAGAAACTGTCTACTTTCACGCTTGGGGCGGAAGCCAAGAGATCAATCGTTACCTACAGTGGGCAGGCAAGAAATTACAAAGTGACTACGGTGTCACGTTAAAGCATGTGAAAGTGACCGATATTGCGGAAAGCACCACTCGACTGCTTGCTGAAAAAGCAGCAGGAAAGAACAGTGAAGGCAGCGTCGATATCGTCTGGATTAATGGCGAGAACTTCCGCTCGATGAAAGACAACGCGCTATTGTTTGGGCCATTTACGGAATCACTTCCAAATTGGCAGTATGTCGATAAGTCTTTGCCAATCGATGTTGATTTCTCGGAGCCGACAGAAGGCTTAGAAGCACCGTGGGGCGTGGGACAACTTGTGTTCATTCACGATCAAGAGACGCTGCACAATCCACCACAATCATTCTCAGAGATGTTGAGCTACGCTCAGGCTTTCCCGAACCGCTTAAGCTACCCTCGCCCACCAGAATTTCATGGCACGAGCTTCATTAAATCACTACTGATTGAACTAACAAACAATAACCCTGCGCTGGCTCAGCCGGTTTCAGAAGACAACTTCCAAGAAGTGACGGCACCACTTTGGGCTTACTTAGATAAATTCCATAAAGTGGCGTGGCGCGGTGGCAAACAATTCCCAGCAGGCACATCGGAAAGCATCCAACTTCTGGATGACGGACAGATCGATCTCGCGATTACGTTTAATCCAAACTCTGTTTATTCAGCACAAGCAAGTGGTCGCCTAGCCGAAACCACTAAGGCTTATGCTCTAGAAAGCGGTGCTCTATCTAACATTCACTTCCTTGCGATTCCTTGGAACGCCAATGCAACCGCGGGTGCTCAAGTGACCATTAACTTCTTACTGAGCCCTGAAGCACAGTCTCGCAAGGGTGACCTCAATGTTTGGGGCGATCCTTCGGTTCTGAGCAGCAAGTACCTCACTGGCAGCGCTAAAAACACCCAACAATTTAAATCGGTTGATGAACCACACCCTAGCTGGCAAAACGCGCTCGAGAAAGAGTGGCTTAAGCGATACGGTAACTAGTCTTCATGCTACGCGCTCTATATTTTGTTGTTATAGCTGTATGCATTACCCCAACCATTCCTGGGGTAGCGGGAGTCGTGGCTTCGTCACTGAGTTTCATCCCGCCCCTTGGTTTAAAGGAGCCAACACTCAACGGTTTTAGCCAAGTCTTTCAATGGGAAAGGGCTTGGCACTCTATTGGCTTAAGCCTAGGTTCAGCAATTGCAAGCAGCTATATAGCCTGCTTCCTGACCTTTTGTATTCTTCAAGCCTCTTGGGGAAACAAGTTTTGGAGAAAGATTGAGTTAACGCTATCACCAATGCTTGCTATTCCACATGTGGCTTTCGCTATCGGCTTTGCTTTTCTGTTTAGCCCAACGGGGCTTGGCGCAAGAGCGGTACATCACTTGCTCGGCGAATCGGCTACCAGCTCTGAGTTAGCGTTATTGGTGAAAGACCCATACGCGTTCGGCTTAATTATTATGCTCGCACTCAAAGAAGTCCCTTTCTTGTTGCTGATGAGCATTTCGATACTTCAGCAAATTGATGTAGAGCGTATCACCAAGGTCAGTGCATCACTCGGTTACAGCCGCGCTCAGATCTGGTGGAAATGTATTTTCCCACAATGGTTTACTAAGCTTCGTTTCCCAATGCTGGCGGTACTCGCTTACAGTGTCTCGGTTGTCGATATTGCTCTGATCATTGGCCCAACCAACCCGCCGACCTTTGCCGTTTTGGTATGGCAATGGTTCAACGATCCTGATCTTAACCTACTTCCGCGAGCTGCTGCTGGTGCCATCGTTTTATTTGGTTTAGCTTCGTTGATCATCGCCTTGGCACGTTTAGTTGAATGGGCGGTTCTTAAGTACTTTCGAACTTGGCAGTATTCCGGAAGAACAGGGGCAAACCTCCCGGGGAAAACGGTATTCACAGTGCTTGCTAGTCTTTCACTGCTGATCATTCCATTGATGGTAATTTGGAGCGTTGCTCAGCGTTGGCGCTTCCCTGATTTACTGCCGAGCCGCTATAGCATGCGCTTCTGGGAGTTCGAGTGGGGTGGCATCATGAGCACCGTTGGTCAAAGCTTATGGATTGGTCTGATTGCGGCTTCAGTCGCTTTGTTGCTTGCGTTGGTTGCTCACGAATACAGAATCAAATACAAGTGGCAAGTTCCGGGCTTCATTATCGCTATCCCAATGTTAATACCTCAACTCTCGGTATTGTTTGGTATGCAAGTCACGACCCTCTACATCGGCAGTAGTGCCTATGAGTTCTGGGTGGTTTGGGCGCATGTTTTCTTTGCTTTCCCGTTTGTGTATCTGTCTTTGGACGGCCCGTGGAAAAGCTTCAATGATGGGTTGATTAAAGCCTCGCTGAGCCTAGGTAAATCGCCATTTCAGAGTTGGTATTCAATCAAACTGCCAATCTTGCTTCCTGCTATCGCCTTTGCTTGGGCGGTCGGGATCAGCGTGAGTTTGGCTCAGTACTTGCCAACATTGATGCTCGGCGCAGGCCGCATTAGCACGATCACCACAGAAGCCGTTGCCCTAACCAGTGGTTTCGACCGCAGGGTAACAGCAATCTATGCCATTTGGCAGGCCCTATTGCCTCTGTTCTTTTTCTCTTTAGCGATATTAGTCAGCCGACTTCAACTTAGATATCGCCGTCTTACTTTTAAAGGTCTCCTAAGTAATGAGTCTGTACCTCAACGACCTCGCCATCCGTAAAACCGATGGGGATTCGCTGTTCTCAGCGCTAAACGTAACATTAGAATCTGGCCAAATACTGGCTTTGATGGGGCCGAGTGGCTGCGGAAAGTCGACCTTACTGGATGCGATTGCTGGTCACTTAAGTGAAGAGTTTTCGTATTCTGGCACCGTTGTGTTGAACGATATTCAGCTCGACGAGCTTCCATCACATCAGCGTGAAGTCGGTATTTTGTTTCAAGATGACTTGTTGTTTCCGCACCTCAAAGTATGGGAAAACTTGGCCTTTTCGTTACCGAACTCTGTTAAAGGTTCCGCTCGCCAACAGCAAGCAATGGCTGCACTAAAAGACATAGAGCTAACTCACTTAGCTGAATCTTTCCCGGATCAAATATCTGGCGGTCAACGCGCAAGAATAAGCTTAACTCGTATGTTGTTAGCCAAGCCTAAACTCGCCCTGCTTGACGAACCGTTCAGCAAACTGGACCAAGAGTTAAGAGCACAATTTCGCGATTGGGTCTTCGAACAGCTGACCAAAGCGAATATTCCCACATTAATGGTCACGCACGACGAAGCCGATGTACCTCAAGGGGCAGAAGTACTGTCTTGGCCATGGAGAAGTAACCATGCTGGATAAGTACTCCATCAAAGTCATTAAGTGGCCATTAAATCAATCGGCTAAGTTACTGAACCAATTGGGTATCACGGCCAATCAAACCACGTTATTCGGATTTCTGGTTGGGTGTTTAGCATTTCCAGCGCTAGCATTTCAGCAATACGAGTGGGCGTTAGGCTTCATTGTATTCAACAGAGTGTGTGATGGGCTTGATGGAGCCTTGGCTCGAATCCAAGGCATTAGTGATGCGGGTGGTTTCCTCGACATCAGCCTAGATTTCCTATTCTACTCGTTGATCCCTTTTGGATTTGTCATTGCCAACCCAGAACATAACGCCATTGCCGGTGCATTTTTGATCTTCTCTTTTATCGGCACAGGCAGCAGCTTTTTAGCGTTTGCTGTTATGGCAGGCAAGCGAGGCATCGAAAACCCAGTCTATAAGCATAAGTCTCTGTACTACATGTCAGGGCTAACCGAAGGCACTGAAACCATCGCTTGTTTCATCGCGTTCTGTATTTGGCCTCAACACTTTGCGGTTATCGCTTACACCTTTGGTGCAGCTTGTTGGCTAACCACGTTCATGCGTATTTATTTTGGGTTCCAGACGCTCAAGAATCAAACCACCTAGTATTAGTTCCGTATTCCTCATAAACAAAAACGCCGCTCAGATGAGCGGCGTTGTTATATTCTAGCTAATACTTAAACCTAATTAGGCATCTGCAGAAGCGTTAATTTTAAATCTCAGAACCTTCAAGCTTGAATCAAGGTCGACATCGACAAACTCAGGCGGGTTGTCTAGACGCTCAATGAATTCAACGCTTGGTGCTTCTTCTGACATCGTCTCAATCAGGAAGTTTGGCGATACTGCTGGTGAATTCACACAAGCAATCACTTCACCGCCTTCAGTTAGAAGTTCAGGCAAACGACGTAAGATCTTTTTGTAATCTTTGGTTAGAGCAAAGCTGCCTTTTTGGAACGAAGGTGGATCGATGATCACTAGCTCGTAAGGGCCGCCCTTCTTGATTTTTCCCCACGACTTAAAGATATCGTAGCCAAGGAAGTTAACCGAGCGCATATCGTGATCATTCAGACGGTGGTTATCGCGGCCTTTGTTTAGCGAGCCACGTGACATGTCCACGTTCATGCATTGACGAGCGCCACCAGCGATAGCCGCGACAGAGAAACCACAAGTGTATGCGAACAGGTTAAGAACGTTCTTATCCTTAGCATTATCTTGTACCCACTGACGACCATTACGCATGTCTAGGAACAAACCGAAGTTCTGATTGCGGCCAATGTCTAATTGGTACTTAAGACCGTGCTCAACCACAACCGGAGAGTCATTCAACTCGCCCCATAGAACCTCTGAAGGCGCGCCATCGGCATAACGGTGTTGTAGAACAATGCTTGTGCCCTGCTTTGATTGCCAGATATCTTTGTTGGTGAGTTCAACCAATCCAGCTTTTAGAGATGACAAGAATTCATCGTCTACTTCTTTAAACACGTTAACCAGTAGTTGTCCATCAACCCAGTCACATGTCAGTTGCTCTAGACCAGGCCAAAACTTACCGCGCCCGTGGAAAATACGGCGTAGCTCGTTTGGTACTTCATTAAGTTGCTGTTCAATATGACTAAAAAACAGAGGTAAAGCTGATGCTTCCATTATTTCACTCACTTAGTGTTTAGCTTTGGCCAAGTTAATGACCAAGGTTCAAGCCAACTGTCCAAACCGTTCGACACGGTTTCTTGATGCCACTTCTCTCCCAAAGAGTCTAAGCTCCTTGGGTCACAGACATATTCGTAGGCTTGTGATTGATAGGTAAATCGAATCGCGAAGGCATGCAGATAACCTCTGTCAGCCTCACTCGATGGATTATAAATAGGGTCACCAACAATGGCTGAGCCGATCGACTTCATCGCGACACGGATCTGGTGAGTTCGCCCCGTATAGGGTTTGCATAACAGCAAACGCTCACCGGGTTCAGCCGTTGCTGATAAAAACTGAGTAATCGCAGGGTTCTCTTTGGATGTCAGAAGTTTCCAACTTGAGCGTCGTGAACGCTCCATGTCTCCTGAGATCAAACCTTGCTTTTTCTTTGGCTTCTTAGAACCGATCGCAAGGTAGTATTTCTCTACTTCACGCTTTGCAAATAGCTGTGAAAGCTCGCTCGCTGCCGACGCATTTTTTGCCAGCAGCAGAATGCCCGAGGTCATTTTATCAAGTCGATGAACGAGATACAGCTTAGGCTCATTAATTGCCTTAGCAACTTCTTGAAGCAACATGGTATCGCCATCGTCTTTGTGGACGCTGACTCCAGGATGCTTATTGATAAGTAAAAAATCAGAGTGGTTCAGAAGAATATCGAACATGTAAAGGCTAGCTCCATTGTAGAAGGTGGAGTATACCGCGTCTGAACCCAGATTCCAGCTACGAAAAAGCCCAACTCACTCAATAAACATTGAATCGTTGGGCTTCTTTTCAGCAACAAGCGATCAGTGCTTGGTCTTTACTCGATTACCACTCGCTAAATAGAACCAAGCCACCGCTTTACGCCAGTTTAAACTTACCGACTAATGCTTCTAGCTCAGCAACCTTAGCGTTCAAGCCTGATGTATTTTCAGAGCTACGAGTTGCTAGCTGCAGAGATTGCTCAGAGATATCGCTAATCGCGGTAATGTCCGCTGCAATTTCTTTGGTCACCGCTGTCTGTTCTTCTGCCGCAGTCGCAATCGAGTTAACCATGCTTTGTACATTGCCCGCACCGCTCACAATCGCCTCTAGCGCAGAAACAGCACCTGAGCTTTGCTCGACACCAATCTCAACTAAACGACAGTTGTCTTGAGTGTAAGTTACCGCTTCTTGAGTGCCCGATTGAATCGATTGAATGATGCCCGAGACTTCTTGTGTCGCTTTGGTTGTTCTTTCTGCTAACGCGCGTACTTCATCGGCAACCACCGCAAAGCCACGTCCAAACTCGCCAGCACGTGCCGCTTCAATGGCAGCGTTAAGAGCTAACAGGTTGGTTTGCTCAGCAATGTCTTCGATTACCTTAATAACGCTACCAATCTGCTCACCATGCGAACCCAGCGTGTTCATCTGTAGCGACATGTCACTCATTTGAGTCGACACTTGTTGAATACTCGCCACCATCTCAACAATCACGTTGCGACCATCTTCTGCTGACGTTTCTGAGCGACGCGCCTCTTCATAAGTAGAAGTACCTTGCTGAGCGACTTCAGAAATGGTCAAGCTTAGCTCTTCTGCGGCAGTCGCAATCAGGTTAGCTTTATCAGCTTGCGCAGAGGCACCAGAAACGATGTCTTTACTGATTGATGATAGCTCACCGGTCACCGATTGAACTTGGTTCGTCACAGAAGAGATTGAACCCAATAGGTCGACCAAAGATTTCTGCATCTGGTTAATCGACGTAGCAAGATCGGCCAGTTCATCGCCAGAATCATCAACAATATCTCCAGCGGTAAGGTCCCCATTTGCCACGCGTCGCGCAACTTGTTCAACACGAGTCAGACGATTGGTAATAGAGCTAGATAGTAGATACGCAATCACACAACCAAAGACAATCGCAATAGCAGACAACACCATGATGGTACGTTCGATGGTGGTAAACGTATCGGTTAGTGTCAGTAGTGACTGTTCTGTATCTGCACGCTCACTTGCTGACGCTTGATCCAGTAAGTTTTCAATAGGGATGAGATTGCTCTCATACAAAGATCGTAGCTGTTGAATGTTGGCTAGTAGCGCAGCTTCATCATTGATCTTCGGCACTAGCTTTGATTCAAACTCTTGAGTGAAACGCCCCATCAGGTCTTCAATTCGCTGAATACGGCGGTGGTCTTCCGAACCTCTACTCTCCAAACGCTTCGCCTGCTCGATAGCTTGAGCAAATTCCTTCTTATTGGTTCGATAATCGTTCAGCGCGTTATCAGCCTGAATGATCGCACCCAACGCATCTCGGTAGACATCCCCTGCTTCATCTATCAGAACAAGATAGGTAACAGTGCCCGGTACATCGTCCATTCTGATCTCATCAGCACTTTTATGGGCGCCAATAACTTCTATCCACACAATACTGACTAACGTGACAAGCACCGCCAATATAGAGCCAAAACCGGCATACAGTTTCTTTCTCACCGATAATTTCACACAACACCTACCTAAATTAAATACGGACTGAACAGCCCTAACCAATAAATATATCGGCTAGCAAACGGATAACTTTAGTGAATGCATAACTTTTATTTTTCGATAAGAATTAAGTATTTAAAACAAAAAAACGGGAGCCAATGGCTCCCGTTTCTTAACTTACTTTAACTCGCGATTGTATCGTCTAAGAGCTTTAGTTTCTTAGAACTATAGCTTCTTAGAGATGACCGCAGAGCCAGCAATAATACCAATACCTAGTAGCATGATTGCACCTTTACCGCTGTCGAAGCCAGAAGAGATACCCATGAACGCTACGATAGCGATAGCTACTGGGATGATGTACTTAACTAGTGTGTACCATAGGCCGAATAGAGGGAAAGATACTTCACCGTCGTTAGTGATTTCTTTCTCAAGGTCAGCACGGTTTAGTCTCCAACCAGCGAAGATACATACCAACATACCGCCAACGGCTAGGAAGATCTTATCAGTTAGTAGGTCGAAGATGTCGAATGCGCCAGTACCGAACAGTGTAGGACCGAAGCCACCAAGTGATAGAGAAGCGAAGATACATAGAATCGCCATTACTACACTTGCAGACAGTACTGCAGTCACACGCTTCATGCCTTTCTCATCGATTAGGTAAGAAACCACAACTTCAAGTAGAGATACTGAAGAAGTCAGTGCCGCAACACTCAGACCAACGAAGAACATTAGAGCGAACAGAAGACCAACTACGCCGCCCATTTCAGCGAATAGCTGAGGAACAACAACGAATACTAGACCAGGACCAGCTGCAGGCTCCATACCGAATGCGAACATTGCAGGGAACATTGCAACACCAGCTAGGATAGCAACACCTGTATCCATTGCCGTAACCATAGCCGTAGTTTGAACTAGGTTCTCTTTCTTCTTAAGGTAAGAACCGTAAGTCAACATACAACCCATACCAAGAGATAGTGAGAAGAATGCTTGACCTAGTGCAGCTAGGATTACACCGCTGTCTACTTTAGAGAAATCAGGGCTGAATAGGAATTCAAGACCAGCCATCGCGCCCGGAAGCATGATGCCTTTGATTGATACCACGATAAGGATAATGAAAAGAAGTGGCATCAGGATCTTACCCGCTTTCTCAATACCACCAGAGATACCCTTCATAACAATAACAATGTTAAGTAGTAGGTATAAGCCCATCCACATAAGTGGTTGAACTGGGTTTGAGATAAAGCCACCGAAGCTGTCACCGATTGCTTCAGGTGCATCTAGTAGACCACCAGCAATCTTACCGATGTATGCGATAGACCAGCCACCAACTACAGGGTAGAAACCCATGATAAGTAGACCACTGACTACGCCGATAACACCAGCGAACGTCCAACGACGGTCAGTTGTTTTGAATGCACCTACTGCTGATTTTTGCGTATGACGGCCAATCGCAAATTCAGTCAGCATTACACTGAAACCGATGAAGATTACAAAAAACAGGTAAATTGCAACGAATGCACCGCCGCCACTTTCGCCTGCTGTGTAAGGGAATTTCCAAATGTTACCTAGACCAACAGCAGAACCTGCTGCAGCCATTACGAATCCTAACTTCGAACCCCAGGTATCGCGGGGTGTTGTGGTTGTATTACTAGTAGCCACGTGTACTCCAAACTTTTGTGTTATGTGATGTTGTGTTTTGCTTTGGGTGGCGTCTTTAAAAGATAAGGCGTATAAAAAAATTTACACACCTAAAAGATTTGATTGACGCTCGTTATCTGGCAAGTAAACCAGTTTAAGAATAAAATTGGAAGCCCGAACCGTACATATTTCGTTACCAATGTAAATTTTTATGGTTAAATGCCGCCTTTTCATACAAAACAATCGTTTTCGTCTTAAGTTAACCAAAACTTAACAACTATTACCTGTTTACAGCTTTAGCTCTAATTTGTAAATAGTTGATTCCTTAAATTCCCATATCCGCAAAATAGCATTATTATCTAAGTGTCTCTTTTTTCGAGTATTCAATGTGGAAAAGCTCTACCATTTTTTAACTTTAGCCTCTGTCGCTTTGTACTGGGTGCTTGTAGCCGGTGTGACTTTCCGTGTCGTACTAAAACGACGCTCTGTCAGCGTTTCTCTCGCGTGGTTGATGGTTATCTACATTATCCCAATTGTAGGTGTCGCTTGTTACTTCCTTTTTGGAGAGCTAAACCTAGGCAGAAAAAGGGCTGAGCGCGCTCACCGCATGTTTACTCCGTTTGGTGATTGGTTCCGAAAACTAGATGATTGCCAGCTCCACCTGCCAGGAAAGGTTGGCTCCCCTATCCACAAGATCGATGAACTTTGTAATAATCGAATGGGCATTCCTGCACTCAGCGGAAACACACTTTCACTGCAAGCGTCTCCCAATGAGATCTTACACGCAATTATTGAAGATATAGAAAACGCCCAAACCAGTATCAAGATGGTTTTCTATATTTGGCACCCTGGAGGCTTAACGGATTCGGTTGCTTCCGCACTCATTCAAGCTGCGAAACGTGGCGTGGATGTTAAAGTCTTGCTTGACTCTGCAGGTAGCCCACGCTTTTTCAAAAGCCACTGGCGTTCAATGATGAAAGACGCCGGTGTGCAAGTTGTACAAGCACTAGAGGTTAGCCCTTGGCGTATTTTGATACGCCGCCTAGATCTAAGGCAGCACCGTAAAATCATTGTGATTGATGAAACCATTGCTTATACCGGTTCAATGAACATGGTTGATCCTGCTCACTTCAAACAGAGTTCAGGTGTGGGTCAGTGGATTGACGTAATGGTTCGTGTAACTGGCCCTACCGTTAATGTGCTGTCGGCCATTCATGGTTGGGATTGGGAAGTGGAAACAGGTGAACGAATCCTTCCTGATTTACCAGAGTGTCCTGTTGAAGAGGTTATGACGCATCACCCTGTTCAGGTAGTACCATCAGGCCCGGGCATGCCGGAATATTTGATCCTACAAGTTCTGACCATTGCGATTAATCAAGCAAACCATTCAGTTCGTATCACAACCCCCTACTTTGTACCGAGTGCCGATTTATTAGAAACACTCAAAATGACAGCGCAACGCGGTGTAAACGTAGAACTGATCATCCCACATAACAACGATTCATTGATGGTTAAGTGGGCCTCACGCGCGTTTTATACTGAACTGCTTGAAGCTGGCGTGAAGATTTACGAGTTTTACGGTGGACTTCTTCACACTAAGTCAGTAGTGATTGATGAAGAGTTTTGTTTAATCGGAACGGTCAATATCGACATGCGCAGTTTATGGCTTAACTTCGAAGTGACGCTAGCCGTTGACGATGTGCACTTCACTCAGCAGCTATCTGAACTTCAGCAATCTTACATCGAGTCATCGCACCCAGTAGAACTCGAGCAGTGGGAGCAGAGAAACCTGCGTAACCGCTTCTTCGAAAGATTGTTCTATCTGTTCAATCCACTGCTGTAATCCAATCAATGGGTCCATGCCGACTCATCTCTCACTGACTATCTGATTTTTAACCTTTCACGATAAACGACGTGAAAGGTTAAAAAGCAAAAGAAAAGCATAAAAACTCCCGCCTCACTCTTGCTTTGAAGGCTATTGGCATGTTTTAAATAGGACATAACCGATTGATAAGGAATTCACAGCATGTCCGAGAACAAAACCACTAAGCTGATCACTGCAGGTCGTGATAAGAAGTGGACCAATGGTGTCGTTAACCCACCAGTGCAGCGCGCTTCAACTGTCGTGTTCAACTCAGTAGAAGAAAAGCGCAAGGCTACGATTAATCGCGCTAACAAAACGCTTTTTTACGGACGTCGTGGAACCAACACTCATTTCGCTTTCCAAGATGCCATGGTTGAAGTGGAAGGCGGCGCTGGCTGTGCGCTCTACCCTTGTGGTACGGCCGCCATTTCTAATGCCATCCTCTCTTTTGTAGAAACTGGTGACCATATTCTGATGGTCGATACATGCTACGAACCGACGCGTGATTTCTGTGACACCATCATGAAGAAGATGGGCGTAGAAACGACTTACTACGAGCCAACGATTGGTGAAGGCATCCAAGACCTTATTAAGCCAAACACTAAGGTTCTATTTACCGAGTCTCCGGGTTCAGTCACCATGGAAGTTCAAGACATTCCAACGCTTGCGCGTATTGCTCATGAACATGACATCATTGTTATGTTAGACAACACATGGGCAGCCGGTGTTAACTTCTCACCGTTTGAATTCGGTGTTGATATCTCTATCCAAGCAGCGACTAAATACATCGTTGGTCACTCTGATGTGATGCTAGGGACAGCGGTAGCCAATGAAAAATGTTGGGACCAACTGAGAGAACAGAGCTACTTGATGGGACAATGTGTTTCGCCAGATGACGCTTACCTCGGTCTACGTGGTATTCGTACTCTTGATGTTCGCCTACGCCAACACGCAGAGAGCAGCTTGAAAGTCGCAAAATGGTTAGAAACTCGCCCTGAGGTTGACCATGTTCGTCACCCTGCACTTGAGTCTTGCCCTGGCCATGAGTTCTTTACGCGAGATTTCACTGGCGGGAATGGCTTGTTCTCTTTCGTACTGAAAAACTCAAATACAAAAGCAACCACAGATCTACTTGATGGTATGACGCACTTTAGTATGGGTTACTCATGGGGCGGCTTTGAGAGTTTGATTCTAGCGAACGAACCGAACAGTTTTGATAGCCTAAGAACAGTAGCGAATCCGAACTTCGAAGGTACCTTGATCCGCGTTCATATCGGCTTAGAAGACGTTGATGATCTGATTGCAGACCTAGAAGCGGGATTAGAGCGTTACAACGCGCTCGTTTAATTTAAAGCGTTAATAGACTCAGACCAAAAAGGCAGGGTATTCCTTAATGCCACTCGCTTAAGAGCGAGTGGCATGTTTATTAGGATATTTGGCTGCCTTTTTCTGTTTAACGCCCATGACAATAAGTCGGAGTTAGAAATAATATTTTATTTATGTCGACAACCGACTAAGTGATCATTAACCATGCCTGTCGCTTGCATGAACGCGTAACAGATTGTTTCCCCTACAAACTTAAAGCCTCTCTTCTTTAAAAACTTACTCATCGCTTTAGATTGCTCGGTAGAAGCGGGAACTTGAGACATCTCAGTCCATTGATTCACGATCACCTCATTATCGACAAATTGCCATAAGGCATTAGAAAGAGATCCGAACTCTTTCTGTAATTCAAGCGTTGCTCGTGCATTGTTGTATACAGAGGCAATCTTGCCCTTGTGTTTAACCACATCGAAGTTTTCAATGATGTGCGGCACGTTGTCTTCATTCAACTCAGCTAACTTGTTGAGATCATAATTATCGAACGCGGCACGATACCCTTCACGCTTTTTTAGGATCGTAATCCAACTTAGGCCCGCCTGAGCGCCTTCTAAAGTAATGAACTCAAACAGAACTTGGTCATCATAAACAGGCACGCCCCACTCTGCGTCGTGGTACTCCCTTTCGAGCTCATGTTTAAGCGCCCAGGCACAAGTTCTATCTGATATATTTACGTCCATTTTTGTATTCTCTTTTTATCAATCGGTATATAAAAATAATGCCCCAATTAGGGGCATTATTTCAAAGGTCAGTTGACGTTAAGCCACTTCAATTTTATGGAATAAACGGTACAGCACAGGTACTACGATTAGCGTGAGTACAGTAGCAAAGCCTAAACCAAACATAATGGTTACCGCCATCGGCTTGAAGAAGATATCAGGCAGTAACGGGATCATACCTAGAATCGTTGTAATCGCTGCCATACATACTGGACGAACACGACTCAATGCTGCATCAACTACCGCAACATAAGGGTCTTTACCTGATTTAATTTCAATCTCAATTTGATCAAGCAATACGATACCGTTCTTAAGAAGCATCCCGGATAAACTCAAGAAGCCTAGCAATGCCATAAAACCAAATGGTGTATTCAAGGCTAATAAGCCTGTCGTTACCCCGATTAGCGCTAATGGAACCGTTAGCCAAACAATCAGCGGCTCTTTGACCGAGTTGAACAAGAACACGGTAATCAAGAACATGAACAGGTACCCCATCGGCATAGTGGTAAACAGTGACGCTTGTGCATCAGCAGATGACTCATATTCACCACCCCACTCCAACGAATAACCTGGTGGCATCTCAATCGCTTCGATTTGTGGCTGTAAGCGTTTCTGTAACGTCGAAGCCGTTTCTTCACCCAATAGGTCGTTGTCGGCCATTACCGTCAGCATGCGCTTACGGTTCTTACGGATGATAAGTGGATCTTCCCATTCTAATTCGTAGCCAAGCGTCACTTGCTGCAACGGAATGTATTCGCTTAATGCCGGACTCCAAATCTTCATACCTTCGATGTTGCGAATATCAATTCGCTCATCTTCAGGTAAACGAGCCACAATAGGCATCAGCGTAGTACCATCACGATACACACCAATCGACTTACCAGAGAAAGACATTGCAAGGAAGTCATCAACGTCAGATTTGGTAATACCATAACGACGCGCTTGGCTTTCATTGAACTGAGGCTCTAATACCTTAGTTCTTTCACGCCAATCGTGACGAACGTTAAACGCGCCTTCATCAGCTCGCATAATGTCCATCACTTGAGCAGCGATTGAACGTAAAACCGTTGGATCAGAACCCACAATTCGCGCTTCAATTTTCGCACCGCCACCAGGACCTAATTCGATCTGTTTAAGCTTGTAGTCGATCTCTGGGAACTGACCATTTACATGATCACGGAAGCGTTTCATTAGCCCTTCAAGTACTTCGTAGCTCTTCACACGAACCGTTATCTCGCCGTAAGCACTATAACTTTTCTCTGGCGCATAAGTCAGCATGAAACGTTGCAGGCCTTTACCCGCCGTTGTCGTGATATGTTCAACTTCGTCCTGCTCTGCTAGCCAACTTTCAAGCACTTTAAGCTTGGTATTGGTCGCTCGAATATCGGTACCTTCCGGCATCCACACATCCACTTGGAACATAGGTGTGGTTGAAGACGGGAAGAAGGCTTGCTTAACGAAACCAAAACCGTACACACTCGCACCTAAACCAATCACCAGAACGATCATGGTTAACCACGCGCGTTTCATACAGAACTCAAGGAAGTTTTTATAGATAACAAAAACCATCCCGTTGTATGGGTCTTTGCCGTCATTATTGGGATCAACCTTCTGTCCTCTGAAGAAGATATCTGCAAAAAACGGCGTGATCGAGATAGCAGTAAACCAACTCAGCATCAATGAAATCAATAGCACCGTAAACAAGGTGCCACAGTATTCGCCCGTTGAATCTTCAGACAAACCAATTGGAGCAAACGCGGTGACCGCAATCACCGTTGCTCCAAGCAGTGGCCATTTGGTTTGGGTCACGATATCAGTGGCGGCCTGCATCCGGGTTCGTCCCTTCTGCGTGCCGATCAATATCCCCTCCACCACCACAATGGCATTATCCACCAGCATCCCCAAGGCAATAACCAACGCGCCCAGTGAAATACGTTGAAGATCGATTTTGAAGTACTGCATGAAAATGAAGGTACCAAAAACGGTCAACAACAATATCAAGCCAATCAACAGTCCCGACCGTAGTCCCATGAAGAACAGTAACACCACGATTACGATCGCAACCGCCTGCCCTAAACTCACCACAAATCCGCTTACCGACTTGTTCACCTCTTTAGGTTGGTTATAAACCTCTGAAATGTCGATACCGACGGGTTGTTGGTATTTAAGTTCAGCAAGTCGTCGGTCAAACGTTTCACCCACGGCAACCACATTTACGCCTTGCGCAAAAGAGACACCAAGGTTGAGTGCGAGCTTGCCGTTATATCCAATGATATTACTTGGAACTTCAACATAACCACGAGTTACATCAGCGACATCTTTTAGATAGATAAGCCCTTGAGCGCCGCCTTCTGTCAGAATCAAATCACCAAGCTGTTCAACATTCTGGAACTCACCCGTTGGATGGATTCGAATGTATTCGTCGCCAATTCTTACCGCACCCGCACTTGATACAATATTTTGAGTCGATAAAAGATTAAATACCGTGCTTGGAGACAGACCTAAGGAGCTTATCCGCTTCATCGATATCTCAATGAATACTTGCTCTTGTTGTTGACCAGAAACAGAGACCTTACTGACCCCATCAACCAACTCCAGCTCTCGCCTTAGATAATCAATGTAATCCAGCAGCTCTTTGTAGCTATAACCATCACCCGTCACCGCAAGCAAGATCCCGTAAACGTCACCGAAGTCATCAATGACTTGAGGATCATTGACCCCAGGTGGCAGTTCAACCTTAAGATCATTCACTTTTCGGCGAAGTTCATCCCAAATTTGCGGAAGATCGTCCGGACCATAGTTATTCTTCATCGTTACCGTTACCTGAGACAGGCCACGGCTTGAAATAGAGTTCACTTCGTCGACATAGGTAAGCTGTTGAATCGCTTTCTCTAGTGGGTAGGTAACTTCTTCTTCCACCTGCTGAGGCGTTGCCCCCGGGTATGAAGTCACGACCATTGCATCTTTGATGGTAAAGGCAGGATCTTCTAAACGCCCCAAACCGAAGAATGCTGAAACACCACCAATAAGAAAGATCAGAGATAGCATCCAGCTAATGACTTTGTTACGTATAAAGTAAGAAGCAACACCTGTGATCTGATCATCACCCTGTTGATCGTCATTTTGGGGCTTGTTATTTACTTCACTCATTGTTCGTCTCCTGAGACAATACTTCCACTGTCATCCCATCTCGCAATCGCGATACGCCTGCAACAACGACATGCTGCCCCATTTCCAATCCTTTCATTACCTGCAATGTTTCCTGGTTTGCTTTGCCTAACACGACTTGTTGTTTCGAGACTGTCTTGTCGTCGTTAAGAACCCACACATAAGAGTTTTTACGATCCAGTTCATCACCGTCTGCATTGAATACCGCTTCGATCGGAATAAGTACACCAGCTTTTAGCTCCAAACCGATATCCCGCCCGTTTGAAGTCACATCTACGGCCATACCATCAAGAATCAAATCGTCTTCTGGCATCGGCAAAGCTAATGTAACCGTGAAGGTACCCGTACTTGGATCGGGTTCAGTGGTGAACTCTTTAATACCTGCGGTGTATTCATTACCGCTTGGCACTCTCACTACAGCTTCCACGTTCGAGAGGAGCGTTTCATTGGGTTGATTCACATAAATTTGGTCAGGGAGCTGAATCACAACTTCGACATCCTCAACACTGTGAATGTTCACAATCTGTTGGCCTACCTGAATATTTTCATATTGGTCGACACTGACTCGAGAAATAATCCCATCAACAGGCGCACGAAGCATAGTGAACGATAAGCGCAGTTTCGCCAGTTCCAACTCGGCATAAGCAATCTGGCGTTGAGCGGCAATTTCATCGAATTGCGACTTAGCCAATAAGCCTTTCTTCACTAGCGGACTCGAACGTCGGTATTGACTGTTAATTACCGTGTAACGCGCTTGAGCATTGTCCACATCCAATTGATAATCGGTTGGGTCAAGCTCTGCAATGATGTCACCAGCAGAAACACGTTCGCCTTCTTTAACATCAAGCTTGTAGATTTCACCCGCCACTCGGAAACTAAGATGAGCTTTCTCAGCCGCATTCGCGACCGCTGGGAAATAGAGCTTGTCGCTAAAATCGATGACTGAAATCTCGACGGCTTTAACTAAGGGTGTGTTATCCACTTCTACCACTTGTTTATCTTCACAAGCTGTCAGTAGGGCTAAACACGACAGCCCTGTGGCCACTTTAAGTGTTTTCATGTTATAGCCCCCTTTCCTTGATCCACTCTCGGACTTTTACGCCCGGCTCAAGACCATTAACGCCAGAAGTGACAATACGATCTCCGTCGTTTAGCCCAGAGACTATATGACGTTTTTCATCGATGACGATGGCAACATTTTCAACAATACCGTCGTTATTCACACGCCATACGGAGACATCATCTCCATCGGTCATCATGGCCGACGTAGGAATTTTAGTCGCAGCGGCTTGCGCAGAAACAAGCCTTACCGTGCCAGACATGCCCGGTAAAATACCGATATCCGTCGGTCTTTCCATTACCATGGTTACCTTGTATGAACCCGTTTTTGGATCCGCTTCGGTATCAACTTCTTGGAAAGTCAAAACGTAAGGGTTCTCAGGAAACGCATCAAATACCATGGTTGCATCGGTTTCAAACCCTGAAGAAAAGCGCGTGATAAGTTGGTCGGGTAATAAGAAAACGACTTTAAGAATCTGATTGGTTTGAATATTCATCACACCTTGTTTCGCCGCGATGTATTCATGGTTTTCAGCAGGAATGATGGAAATCGTTCCATCGTAAGGCGCAACCAGAGTGGTGTAACGTAGATTAGCCTTAGCTTGGTTCAGGACAGCTTTAGCCGAGTTGTGGTTGGCTTTCGCTTGATCGAAATCTTGCTCTGAAACCACTCGATCTTTACGCAGCTTAATCGAGCGTTGGTATTGAACATCGGCAAGCTTAAAGTTAGCTCTCGCTTGCTTTTCTAACAGCTGATATTCATCAGGGTTAAGCGTTGCAAGTTTGTCACCTTTGGTAACCTGTTGACCCGATGTGACATCGATAGTCTGAAGTAACCCAGGAACACGGAACGCAAGAACGGCTTTATCGCCAGCTTCTGTGGTGGCTGGAAAACTACGTTCAAAGGCATTATTACCGACGGAAACGGTGAAGAGTTTGGCGGGTCTAGAATCAGGTTCAGGTACGGGAGGAAGCTCCTTACCACACCCAGACAACCCAGCTAAGGCTGTCAATAGGACAACGGAGGCTCTATACATTGGTGATCATCCATATCTATAAATATTTTTATAACATAGATTAATCACATGTAACTTACCAGTTATCGTAAGATTTATTTAGACAAAATTATTAAAAAAAATAACGGCTTGGAATAAATTTTCCTAAACCGTTATCGAATCTTTTTTAGACTTATCGTTACATGTTCTTAAATGCGCGGTCGACTTTAAAGGTGTCGGAGGTCACATAAGCTTCCATGTTGCGGACACTGGTCTCTAACTTCTGGAAATCACCCTCTAAAGTGCCCAGTAACGACTCTGCCGTTTGCCCTTTTTCCCAAGGCTTTTGTTTGAGTGTGTGCTCTTGTTTGGCTTTCATCTCATCAACATAGTGAGGTGGTTGTTTTTCAAGCATAAATGTCAAAGCTAAATACGCTAATAACACCAGAAAACTACCACCAAGCAGTGCTGCTGAGATAACTAAGATGCGAACCAACCACACTTCAAGGCCAAAGTAGTTCGCTAACCCTGCACACACACCAGACAATTTGCCGTTAATCGTGTCGCGATACAGTTCTCTACTCATAGTTTCGTCTCCAGTTAGGCGACTCCGCATCCAGTATTTTTTCTAGCGTTTTCACTCGGTCTTGCATGGATTCGGCTTGCGCAGAAAGCTTATGCAGACGTTGAAGATCCGTTTCAGAAAGACCATTGCTGGATTTCTTCTTGCTGCGGTAATGTAAGAATAACCATAGCGGTGCCACGAAGATTAAAAAGACAATCATTGGACCTGCAATTAGAAATGTTGACATAGACAACTCCTAGATTATTTATCGCGGTTTTCAACTTGTTGCTTCAGTTTCGCTAGCTCTTTTTCGATTTCATCTTGAGCTTGTAGTTCGGCAAACTCTTGGTCTAAAGATTTTGCGTTACCCGTCTTAGCGTAAACGTCCGCTTCAGCTTCTAATTCATCCACTTTACGCGAGAATTGCTCAAACTTCGCCATTGCTTCGTTGGTTTTGCTTGAATGCAGGTGTTTTTGAACATCACGACGATTGCTCGCCGCATTATTACGAATCATTAATGCTTGTTGCTTTGCGCGAGTTTCTGCAATTTTGGTTTCAAGCTTGCCGATCTCACTGGTTAGCTTTTCTATGGTTTCATGAACCAAAGTTTGCTCGGTGTGAAGGCTCTTGATGATGTCTTCCAGTTTTTGCTTTTCGATTAGCGCCGCTCTTGCCAGATCTTCACGTTGCTTAGTCAGTGCGAGTGTCGCTTTGTTTTGCCAATCTAGAATCTGAGTTTCGATAGCTTCAACTTTACGTGCTAGCTCTTTCTTGTCTGCGATTGCTTTTGCTGAGTTAGTACGAACCTCAACCAGCGTGTCTTCCATTTCTTGGATAATCAGGCGAATCATCTTTTCAGGATCTTCGGCCTTATCTAATAGTGCACTGATGTTTGAATTTACAATGTCTGCAAAGCGAGAAAAAATACCCATGAGGAACTCCTTAATTACAATGATGGCAAATGCGTTTCAAATCGCTGTACGACTTTAACAATCCACTTGCTCAAAAATTTACGTTTGTTGTGAAACCTACCATAAGTAATCCAAGTAGCATGCCAACTTTTAAGCCATTTATTATCAGTTACTTACAATAAAATGGTTATTAATCCGAACCATGCTATGATGAATTTAGCCAAGTATTGGTATTTTTCACCACTACGGCTCTTTCATGACCTCTCCAGCGATCAATTCATACAAGGACGCGCTATGCAGCAGAACCTCATTGGTGAATCACCTAGCTTTCTCTCTGTTTTAGATAAAGTATCCCAACTCGCACCAATAGAAAGACCCATTCTGATCATTGGCGAGCGCGGCACAGGTAAAGAGCTGATCGCACAAAGACTGCATTACCTCTCAAGACGTTGGGATCAACCTTTGATCTCATTGAACTGCTCAACCCTCAGTGAAGGTTTGATTGATTCTGAACTGTTTGGTCACGAGTCGGGGTCGTTTACGGGTTCGAAAGGTCGTCATCAAGGCCGTTTTGAAAGAGCAGAAGGCGGCACACTGTTTCTGGATGAGCTGGCGACCACTCCCCTTGCGGTTCAAGAGAAGCTATTGCGCGTTATTGAATACGGGCAATATGAACGTGTCGGTGGGCAAAAAGCGCTAAGTGCCAATGTAAGACTGGTGTGTGCAACCAATGCCGACTTACCAGACATGGCATTAAAGGGCGAATTCAGGGCTGACCTATTAGATAGACTGGCGTTTGACGTCATTACTATCCCTCCTTTGCGTGAGCGAAAAGAAGACATCATGCTACTCGCAGAATACTACGCCATTAAGATGTGTCGTGAATTGGAATTGGAGTTGTTTGTTGGCTTTGCCCCTTCTGCCGTTGAATCGCTTTTAGATTATTCTTGGCCAGGGAATGTACGAGAGCTCAAAAACGTCATTGAGCGAGCGATCTATCAGCACGGAAAAGACCCATATCCTATTGAATATTTGGTGTTTAACCCATTTAAGCCCGCATGGAAAACAGAGCAAGATTCCTCTCCGGAAACTGGCAATGAACCATCTAACAGCCATACTTCATCAGAGAGCTTGTTTTCTTTGCCGCTAGATTACAAAGCATGGCAAGAACAACAAAACATCAAGCTACTCAACCAAGCACTAAAACAGAGCAAATATAACCAGAAACAAGCCGCAGAATTGCTTGGGTTAACCTACAACCAATTACGTGGAATGGTGAGGAAGTACGCGATTGTCGGACAAGCTAACGATAAATAGCTGTCCACACTTGATTATTATTTGGAGCCGAATAAATAAAATGTTAAATTGTCCGGATCTTGAGGCTCCTCTAACGCCTCGTTTCGAAAAGTATTTCTTTTTATGAAAGCACTAATAAGACTATCACTGAGCATCTGCACGTTGAGCTTTCTCGCTGGATGTGGTGAGAGTGTGAATCACGAGCAAATCCGTGAAAAAGGCTTCATTTATTGTGGCCAAGGTAACCCTAGTACCTTCAACCCACAGCTGGTTGATAGTGGCATTACCGCAGAATCGCTGAGTCCTCAAATCTTCGATACACTGCTCACTCTTGATCCGATGACGTACCGACCAAAACAGAACTTAGTGACAAGTTGGTCTGTTGATAAATCAGGTACAGAATACACGTTCAAACTACGCCCAAATGTTGCGTTCCAAACGACAGGTTGGTTCACCCCAACTCGTAGCATGAATGCACAAGATGTGGTGTTTAGCTTTGAACGTGTCATTGATAGTTCAAACCCATTTCATTATGTGGGTGGCGGCCTATATCCATGGTTTGCCGGAATCGACTTCAAGAACCTGATTGTCGATATCACCGCAGTCGACGACCTAACAGTGAAATTCCAATTAAGTCGCCCAGACAATTCATTTCTCAATAACATCGCCACCAGCTATGCGGTCATTCACTCTAAAGAGTATGCCAATCAGCTCATTGCAGCGGATGAGAAAAATCGAATCGATTCCAATCCTGTCGGCACTGGCCCTTTCTACTTAGATGAATACCAAATCAACGACCTAGTGCGCTTGAAAAAGAACAAGCACTACTGGAAAGGTGAAGTACAAATGGACCAAGTTGTGTTCGATACTTCGCAACGTGGAACGGGCACACTTGCCAAGCTTCTTCGCAGTGAGTGTGACGTGCTCAACTCTCCGATCTCTAGCCAGATCCCTATTATTCAGGCTCACGAAGAGTTGAAGATTTCTGCTACTCCGGCGGTTAATGTCTCTTTCATCGCGCTGAATACTGAGCACCCTGCACTGCGTGACTCTCGAGTTCGTAAAGCGCTCAACTTAGCCATCAATCGTCAGAACATTCTTGATTCTGTGTATTACGGTACAGGAACCAAAGCCTACACCTTGCTTCCTCCTACTTCTTGGGCTCACCAAAAAGACAGCGTTCAAGTTCGCTACGACCGAAACTATGCGGTTGCGCTTCTCAAAGAAGCTGGCGTTGAACCTGGGTTAGAGCTTTCAATGTGGGTACCACTAGAGCCACGCGCATACAATCCAAGTCCAAGAAAAACGGCAGAACTTATCCAAGCAAACTTAGCCGATATTGGTATTGAATTGAAACTCTATACCGACGACCGATTTGACCGCACACAGTTGTCCTCTATTTCCTCAACAGACTTGTTGCTTACAGGCTGGATAGGCAATACAGGTGATCCAGACAACTTCTTACGTCCGCTGCTCTCATGCAGCTCTGAGCGTGCAGGGTTAAACGTCTCGATGTGGTGTAATTCAGACTTTGATTTCCTTCTCGACTTAGCATTAGAGATCAATCAACAAAGGCACCGTGTGAACTTGTACCGACAAGCCCAAAATATTCTAAATGAAGAAGTTCCTGTGATTCCTCTGGCTCATGGCGTGCAATTTCGCGTGCACGATCGTTCGCTAACAGGCTTTAAAGCAAGTCCTTTCAATGCCCAACCTTTTGATCAAGTCAGAAGAGAGGTGCAGTAATGTTTTGGTATACATTAAGACGTGTAAACTTATTCGTTATTACGCTAGGGATTCTAACCTTAGTGGGTTTTTCTCTGCTTCGATTAGACCAAACCTCCCCATGGGCAATTCAAGATTTCTGGCCTGGATGGATTAGCTATATCACTGAATTATCGACGCTAAACTTTGGCCTAAGCAAACACGGTGTGCCTATCATCGATGAGTTGGTCGTGGTGTTCCCTGCAACGCTAGAGCTGTGCTTCTTTGCCTTTGTGTTGGCACTCATCATCGGTATCCCTTTCGGCACCATTGCTGGTATGAGACAAGGTAAATTTGTTGATACCACCATATCGTTCACCTCAATGGCCGGTTACTCTGCACCTATATTTTGGGTCGCATTGCTGATGATCATGGTGTTTTCACTGCACTTTGAAATGTTCCCGGTTGGTGGCCGATACGACCTACTTTACGAGATTGAACACGTGACTGGCTTCGCGATGATTGACGCCTTTTTTGCCGAAGGTCACTACCGCGCGCACGCACTACAAAGTGTTATCGAGCATATGGCGTTGCCTTGTCTTGTTTTAGCGCTGGCGCCAACGACTCAGGTCATCCGATTGATGAGAGCGTCAGTGGCTGAAGTAATGACACAAAACTACATCCGCGCTGCGCGAATTAAAGGTCTTTCCACTAGAGAGATCATCACGCAGCACGTGCTAAGAAACGCGATACCTCCGATTATTCCTAAGGTCGGTGTTCAGCTATCAAGTATGTTAACGCTTGCTATTGTTACCGAGTCTATCTTTAACTGGCCGGGCATTGGTCGTTGGTTACTGGATGCCTTATCGAATCGAGATTACGTTTCAATTCAAGCAGGCGTAATTGTGGTAGCAACCTTGGTTTTAACCGCCAACATTCTGTCCGATCTACTGGGCGCGATGATTAATCCACTGGTAAGGAAGGAATGGTATGCTAACAAATAACGTCTACCAAGAAGAACAGATTCCAACCCAGTTCGAACGTTTCTGGCGCAGCTTCCGTAGTAATAATCTGGCGATGTTTGGCTTATGGTGTTTGGTGCTTATCATTCTGGTCACCGTCACTTCACCGTGGTTAGCCCCGCATGATGCACAAGAACAAACCGGTCACCTATTAACGCCGCCCTCATGGGATCCCGCGGGAACGGTAGAATACTTTCTAGGTACGGATGACTTGGGCCGAGATATTCTCTCTCGCCTAATAATTGGCTCTCAGTTAACCTTCGGCGCCGCGGTGGTGATTACCTTTATCGCAGCCGTCATTGGTTGTCTGATTGGCGTACTTGCTGGTATGACGCGCGGCTTACTATCAAGCACGCTAAACCACCTGCTTGATACTGTTATGTCGATTCCATCTCTTCTGCTGGCGATTATCTTCGTGGCATTCCTTGGCTTTGGCGAGTTCAATATCTTGCTCGCCTTGTGTTTGGCACTGATCCCGCGCTTTATACGCTCGGTGTACATTGCCGTGCATGCTGAAGTAGAAAAAGACTATATTCTGGCTTCTCGCCTTGATGGTGCGAACGATTTTTACCTGCTATGGAACTCAATCCTTCCGAACATCCTTACCGTGATCGCGCTTGAAGTTACGCTGGCACTGTCAGTCGCAATTCTTGATATCACGGCTTTAGGTTTCCTAGGGCTTGGCGCTCAAGCACCGAGTACCGAATGGGGCTCAATCTTGGGTGATTCGGTCGAGTTGATTTACCTTGCGCCATGGACAGTTACCCTACCCGGCTTAGCTATTATGTTTACAGTTATCGTGATTAACCTCGTCGGTGAAGGTGTTCGCCAAGCGCTAAATGCAGGAATCGAATAATGCCGTTACTTGATATTCGACATCTAACCATCGAGATTGAGACCCCTCAAGGGATGGTTAAAGCCGTAGATCGAATGAGTATTACCCTCAATGAAGGGGAAATTCGCGGCTTAGTAGGTGAATCAGGCTCAGGTAAGAGCTTGGTTGCAAAAGCGATCGTCGGAGTATGTAAAGAAAACTGGAAGGTTTCTGCAGACCGAATGCGCTTAGGTAATATCGACCTACTGCAACTGACGCCGAAAGAAAGACGCCGAGTGATCGCCCGCGATATCGCAATGATCTTCCAAGAGCCATCAACGTGTCTTGACCCTTCTGAAAAAGTAGGTAACCAGCTCGTTGAAGCGATCCCTTCCCATTCGTTTGAAGGTCGTTGGTGGCAACGATTTAAGTGGCATAAGAAGCAAGCGATCGCATTACTACACAAAGTCGGCATCAAAGACCACTCTCGCCTAATGGACAGTTACTCTTATGAGCTGACAGATGGTGAGTGTCAAAAGGTGATGATCGCAATGGCGATCGCTGCCAAGCCAAAAGTCTTGATTGCTGACGAGCCAACCAACGATTTAGACCCAATTACACAGTCTCAAATATTGCGTCTTTTGAGTCGTATGAACCAGATCAATAACACCACCATCGTGTTGATCGGCCATGACTTAACCACCATTACCCAATGGGCGACTCGCATTACCGTGATGTACTGTGGTCAATCGGTAGAATCCGCTGATACACCGAAGCTGTTGGATGCACCAAAGCACCCGTACACCGTTGCTTTGTTAAAAGCGATGCCAGACTTTAACGACTGGATTCCCCACAAAGAAAAGCTCCAGTCTTTGCCGGGGTCAATTCCACCGCTGCAACATCTTCCTATTGGTTGTCGATTAGGGCCTCGCTGCCCATACGCACAAAGGCAGTGTGTCGAGATCCCACATACGAAACGTATAAAGAACCATAAGTTCAACTGTCACTTCCCTCTGAATATGGAGAAGAAAAAGAAATCATGAGTGCATTATTAGAAGTCAGTGATTTGTCTAAAGACTTTACGACTCGCTCTGGTCTTTTCCGTAAAAAGATTCATCAGGCGGTGAAGCCAGTTAGCTTTTCTCTTGAAGCAGGCCAGACAATTGGTTTTATCGGCCAGAATGGTTCTGGCAAATCAACATTAGCCAGAATGCTCGCAGGCATGGTGGAGCCAACCGCAGGCGAGATCCGCGTGAATGGCGAAAAGCTAGAGCACAAAGACTACTCGACTCGTTGTAAGCTGATTCGAATGATCTTCCAAGATCCGAATACGTCACTTAACCCGCGCATTCAGATCGGTCGAATTCTTGAAGGTCCATTAAAGCGAAACACCAACATGCCTCCAGAAGCTCGTATGCGTCGTGTGAAAGACACACTACTGCGCGTAGGCCTTCTACCGGAACATGCGTATTTCTACCCTCAGATGCTTGCTGCAGGCCAGAAACAAAGGGTTTGTTTGGCTCGTGCCTTAATACTTCAGCCATCCATCATTGTTGCTGATGAAGCTTTAAATGGTTTGGACATGGCAATGCGCTCGCAAATCATCAATCTGTTCTTAGAGTTACAAGAAGAGATGGGCGTATCGTTCGTTTATGTATCTCAACACCTCGGTATTGTTAAACACATTACCGACAAGATCATTGTCATGCATGAAGGCAATGTGGTTGAGAGTGGGGAAACAGATCAAGTGCTAACCAATCCAACTCACCAAATCACCCAAAGATTGGTTGAGAGCCATTTCTCCAAAGCGCCCAACCACTAACCTGGAATCACGCTACATTTAGCAGAGGGGAAAAGTATGTATCGAACAGCTTCAATGCTTCCCCTCTTGTTGGTGCTGTTGTCCTTTAACGCGACAAGCACACCGCTTACTTGGTTAGATAGAACCTTCGTTGAAACTGCGTTTTATAAAGTCGCACTGCAACACGAATACTCCCAAGGCAACAAACCGCTCGCCAAGTGGAAACAACCGATCAAGATTTGGATCGATCATCGAGTGGGCGATGAGGAACTGCATCAAGAGCTCACAGAGCTTCATATCCAACACTTATCTGAAGTCACTCAACACCCAATCACAATCGTCAGTAAAGAGTCCGAAGCGAACGTTAAATGGATATACACAAGGCAGAGCCAGTGGGTATCTGAGGCGAAATCGGTGCTCAAGCTCAAATCAACTCAGCATTTAAATAGCGCCATCTGCACGGCGGGCTATAGAACCAATTCTAAAGGCGAGATTGTATACGCTGGGATTGTAATCCCGGTTGATCAGGCAAGATCGCGAGGTAAGCTGGTCGCCTGTATCGTGGAAGAGATCACACAAGTTCTAGGCCTGCCGAATGATTCAGATAAAGCCTACCCTTCTATTTTCAACGACCACACGCCAGAAGACTTATTATCGCCGTTAGACGTAGTGCTACTGCAATTGCTGTATGAACCAGAATTGAAAGCTGGAATGACAAAATCTGAAGTAAAACCTATCGTTCGAAAGATACTCAAGAGATACAGCAAAACAGGTGTGCTTCAGCAAGCTTCTAAAGCCGCACAGCAAGCGCCTTTGTATCAGTTGATTGGGTATTGACGAATATACGTTGGAAGCAGCTTAGATGGGATAATTGAATAATAGCGCTGCCTAAGAAAGGCAGCGCTGACTTACGATGTTACTGTATTACGAAAGAATTAGCGCTTAGCTGCCTGCTTTTTCAATTCGAAATCGAACTCATCAGGGAACAAGATAACGCCTTCTTCTTGCTCGTTCGGGAATACTACAACAGCAAGTTCGTCGTCTTCTAGACCGTTCGTCCAGCGACTGTGCCATTTATTCAACGAAATAGACTCAGCTTTACACTCAGACCAATCACCCGTTGCCCATGATTCTGCGAACTCTTGGTTTGGCCATACTGGAACACAATCTTCATCTTCTGTGTTCAGCATTACACAACCGTGTTCATCGGTTAAGATCCATACTTCACGGTTTGCTACGATTTCTTTCACACAGTATTTCAGGCGTTGCTCGCCCGTATACTTGTTGATTTCAGCGATTTTTTTATCGTCTAGCTGTGTAGTCATCTTAATTTCCTACTTTAGTCAGTAACTTTGCTCTTAAAGCTATTTTATGCCGAGTGTTTTTAACTTCAAACATTATCGATGAAGAAGAAAGTCTACTTCAAAGAAAAACGCCTGCTAAATAAGCAGGCGTTTAATATTAAGCGACTTGATTAAACAAGCTCACCTTGTAGCCAAGGCCAGCCTTGCTTCTTACGGCTTAGTGTATTTTCCATCATCAATACGCCGTCTTTCTCGTGCTTAACCAATTTCTCAGCCCACTCACCTTTGTATAGAAGACGAGTTTGAGCAGTAGTGATATCTGTTAGCATTACCGCAGCGAACGCTAGACCGTCTTTCTCACAACGCTCTTCAAGATCAGCTTCTAGTGCTTCGATCATGCCATCTACTTGCTCAAGAGTCGCAAGTTCAACTTGACCAACAACAACATCACGACCGTTGAATGGGTAGCCTTTAAGGTCTTTTTCTACTAGCTGTGCAGCAGATAGGCCTTCGATGTTTGTCTTAGCGATTAGAAGCGCTTTGATGAATGCATCAACGTCAGTTACGCCAGCGATTTCAGCAAGCTCAGCAACGGCGTCTTTGTCTTTTTGAGTACATGTTGGAGAAGCGAAACCCACTGTGTCTGAAAGAATTGCAGACATCATTAGTTTAGCGATTTGTTGAGAGATTGCGTGACCTTCAATCTTGAACATGTTGAAAAGTACAGTGTTTGTACAACCAACAGGCCAGATCCAAGCTTCCATTGGGTTTACTGTCATCACGTCACCTAGACGGTGGTGATCGACAATACCTACGATCTCTGCATCAGCAACATCATCTGGTGCTTGTGCTAGATCTGAGTAGTCTACTAGCCAGATTTTCTCACCAGCAACAGAAGTACGAAGCTCTGGCTTTTCAGCACCAGCGACTTCTAGAATGTGTTGAGTTTCGCGGTTGATCTCGCCTTGGCGAATTGGTGTCGCTTCCTCGCCACGAGCTTTAAGAAGCTCTGTTGCAACTAACGCACTACAAATACTGTCACTATCAGGGTTTTTGTGACCAACAACTAAAATCATGTTTCTTCCTATTACACTAACAATTATGACTCTACCTTTAGAGCCTCTCTTTATTAGCCATACTTTACCTCATTTTTTTAGATTGGTCATGTTTCGTGGGTTTAGCCAATAGTAACAATAGATAAAAAAACAACAAATGCAATTGATAATTATTATCATTCGTGTATATTTATCTTAAGCCATTAATTTTGAGTAACACCTATGGATCGACTAATCTCTTTTTTACCAAGCAGTAGCGCTGCGAAAACAACTCAGTTTTCACTGTCATTTAAGCGCCTGCTTTTGCCTATCTCACTTGCAGCATTGGTTGCAGCCCCAGCTACACGAGAGCTGACGGTGACTACTTTATCAGACGCGTTTTGGGCAGTGTCTTGTTATGTTGCTTTAACCTTGGCTATTTACCATTGGTTAAGCCTGTACATCAACAAAGATAACGTCTTCAATAAGCTCATCCATCAATCTCGTTCAAACCAAGTGGTGTTCGCGGCTCTCATGGGAGCGCTACCCGGCTGTGGCGGTGCGATAGTGGTGACCACGCAATTTATCTCGGGAAAACTCGGATTTGGTGCGGTAGTTGCGGTGCTCGTCTCAACCATGGGTGACGCGGCGTTCCTACTCATAGCGAGCGAGCCTAAAACAGGTTTAGCCATGATGGCGATGGGCGTGATTGTGGGCACTGCGTCAGGCCGAATCATTAACTTATTTCATGCAGACGACTTCTTACGCCCGAAACAAACAGAGAAAAATGACGCCACTAACAGCTGCACTGCTCAATCTCAAGACAAAGAATCGGTCTCTAAAAAAGCGATAAACCTGCAAGGTTACCTTTGGTCTGTACTGATTGTTCCTGGTGCTGCCGTTGCCCTACTTGGATCTTTTCAAGTCGATGTGAACGAGCTGCTCGCTTTGCCTGAAATGTCGATGGAATGGGCGGGGACAATTTTGCTGATCAGCTCGATGTTTCTGTGGGGGCTGACCCGTGAAATTGAGGATTACAAATCGGCGGTGAGTGAGGACGAAAAGTGTGTGGGCTCTCATCCACTGCAAAAGACCGCTCAAGATACAAACTTTGTCACCGCTTGGGTGGTGGTTGCCTTTCTTTTCTTTGAATTTGGTTCTGTGATAGCAAATGTCGATTTTGCGGCGCTATTCTCAAGCTGGGGCATCATGCTCCCCCTGGCTGGCGTGTTGATGGGTTTGCTACCGGGCTGTGGACCACAATTATTGGTCACTAGCTTATACCTTTCAGGCGCACTACCACTTTCGGCTCAGGTAGGTAACGCAATCTCAAATGATGGTGACGCGCTATTCCCTGCGATTGCGATGGCTCCCAAAGCGGCGCTGGTCGCGACCTTGTACTCTAGTGTGCCCGCACTAATCTGTGCTTATGGATACTGGTTTATGTTTGAGATCTAACTTGAGCACAGTTAACTCCATAGGCTTCTGTAAGGTCGGTACTTTGTATCGGCCTTTTTGTTTCCGTCAGCCTAGCCTTTCCACAGTTTTTTTTGACCTTCCCTTCCTGAACCACTGTTTCTACTACTGCTCTCAAACAGCACGTTACAGCCTGTCTCAAAAACGCCCTCTATTAGCCCTGTATAATGCTTATTTAGAAACACCAACACTGATATCAAAAATACAAAAAGCCCCTGTAAGAGTGCTTACAGGGGCTTTAATTCAAGCTTTAATCTTGGTTCTTAAGACAAGACTTAAGAAACTTCGATTGGACCACCGAATGAAGTTACTGGAGGCAGTTTGCCTTGGAACTTCTCGAAGTCTACCAAACATGTGTTTGCTGACGTTGCTTGAGCAAGTTCAGACGTACCGATATCTTGAGTCAGTGTGTTTGGATCGCCGTATGTATCTAGCGCGCCCACTTTCTCGTTGATCGGACCGTACCAAGCACCTTCTTCGATACGAACAACACCAGGAGCATAGCTATCCATTAGAACAGCACCCGCTAGTAGTTGACCACGGTCGTTGAACACACGTACTACGTCACCATCTTTGATGCCTTTCTTCTTAGCATCTACTGGGTTGATGTAGATTGGCTCACGGCCTTGTACCGCGTAAGTCGCACGCCACTCTTCAGATTCACACATCTGAGAGTGAAGACGCTTGTCTGGGTGACAAGATTGTAGCCAGTACGGGTGCTTGTCAGAGCCTGGACCACCGTGTGAACGTTCAGATTTCTCGAACCACATTGGGTGTTCTTGACAGTGCTCGTAACCCATGTTGCCAACAGTACGGCTTGTGATTTCGATGAAACCAGAAGGCGTGCCTAGTGCGTTGATCTCTGGATCTTCACGGAATGAAGCGTGACGAGTCCATGGCTTACCTTTGCCGAAGTCTAGGAAACCTTTCTCCCAGAACTCAGCAAACTCAGGCATTTCGAAGCTACCTTCGTTTGAAGCGCGACATTCGTCGTACAGAGATTTAACCCACTGCATTTCGTCCATACCACGCGTGTAATCGTCGTAACGACCCCAACGCTTAGTTAGGCTAGACATGATCTCGAAGTCAGTCTTAGACTGGAACAGAGGATCCACTAGCTTGTGCATTGCGATCAAACCACGGCCAGAGTACGCGCCGTAACCATCGATATCGTTACGTTCCCACTGAGTACAAGCTGGAAGAACAATATCAGAGTGACGACAAGTTGCAGTCCAAGCGAAATCAACAGCCACTACAGTTTGTAGACTCTTGAATGCTTTACGCATCTTGTTGCGATCTTGGTGGTGGTGCCACGGGTTGTTACCACTGAATACCATCATCTTGATGTCAGGCAGTGTCACTGTTGCGCCGTTTGCTTTGATCTTCTTACCTGGCTCTAACAGGCTATCTACCCAACGAGCAACAGGGATTACGCGGCTGTAACCGTTGTAATCAGTGTTAGTGTGCTTAGGCGATTGACCTTGGTCGATGTTCAGCGGGAATGAACCCGGAGCAGCGAAGCCAGTTGAAGATACACCGATACCAGAGTAGTGGTGACCGTAAGAGATACCACCGCCCGGAAGACCAATTTGGCCAACCATTGCTGCGATAACTGCACACATCCAGTAAGGCTGTTCACCATGCTCTTGACGTTGGATACTCCAACCAACAAGAATCTGTGTACGACCGTTAACCAGCATCTTAGCGAAGTCACGAATAGAGTCCGCGCTTGCGCCACAGATAGCAGAAGCCCATTCTGGCGTCTTCTCAACTCTGTCTTTCGTTTCACCTTGAACGTACTTGATGAAATCTTCAAAACCTAGACAGTAAGTTTCGATGAACTTCTTGTCGTATAGGCCTTCGTTGTAAAGAACGTGAGCAACACCAAGCATGAACGCCACATCAGTTTGTGGGTTGATGTACATTTGCTCGTTTTCTAGGTAACGACCTGTTTTGTTTTTAACAGGGTCAACAGAAACAACGTTGATCTCTTTCTTAGCAACTTTTTCTTTCAGCTGTTCTAGGTATGCGAACGACTCGTGAGTCTCACATGTCCAACCTACTTGAAGGTTTTTAACTGGATCGTTACCCCAAAGAACAATGTTGTCACTGTTTTCTAGGATAAGTTCCCAAGATGTACCTTGTGCGTAAACTTCAGTAGAACCTAGCACGTAAGGCATGATCGTTTGACCAGCACCTGTTGAGTAGTCACCGATTTTCTTCACAGAGTAACCGTGAAGTGCCATTGCACGTTGCATGTGGTTAGTACAGCTGTGGAACTGACCTGTTTGTCTCCAACCAGTTTGACCTGTGTGAAGCGCCCATGGACCGTAATCTTTCTGTACGCGCTCTAGCTCGCGGTAAACAAGGTCTAGTGCCTCATCCCAAGTCACACGAATAAAGCGGTTGTTACCACGCGTGTCTGCGCTGTACTTATGCTTCTTCAACCAATCTAGGCGAACCATTGGGTAACGCACACGTGATGGGCTGTAGATAATACCTTTAATACCTTTCAGCATCTCTGTTGGGTGCTGATCGATTTCTAGAGGTTTAATTTCCTGTACTTTACCCGCGTAAACGCGAGCTCGGAATGCACCCCAGTGAGAACCAGAGACTTTCCACGCGCCGTCTGTTTCTGCAGCAGATGCTGAAGCCGACGCCAATAAGCTTGGACCGATAACCGATGCCGCACTTGTCGTCGCGACACCTTTCAGAAAACTTCTTCTTGTAATTGCCATTGTGTTACTCCAATTGACGTCTTATTAGTGATGGCCTTCAGAAAAATCTGATGAGTGCTTCTGTAGATACTTAAGAACAAGTGCTTCTGTATCTGTATCGAAGTTAACGAATGCAATCATACCATCTAGCATGCCTACCCAACCGTTAGCGCTGAAGTGAGCTTCATCTGGCTGTGAGTGACACGTTGAACAGTTAGATTGGTACGCTTGACCAGCTGCGTTCCAGATTGGATCGAAGTTATCAACCATAGACTCTTTCTTCATCCAAAGTGCTAGGTTAACTTCTTCCCAAGGAAGGCCGGTTAGCTCATCTTCTTTCTTCTCACCAACAGTGATTACGTCACTTTGAGATACTTCTTTCGTCAAGATTGCAGTCGAGATATTCATACCGAAGTCTTCTTGGATTACACGTCCGAAGCCTTTCGCTTTACGCCAACCGTCGATTTGAATCTTGATCATGTCGCCTTTTTCGTCGATCACAGCAACTTTACTTGCAGGGCTTAATAGACCCGCTTCAACTTCAGCTGTTTCATCTGTGTACATTGGTAGGTGACGAATAGAGATCACGTCTGAACCATTTGCGTAAGATGTGCTGCTTGCTACGTTTTCTAGCTCGCCAACAATACCGCTCGCTGATGCCATATCTAATGGAAGGTTGTGAGCAATACCTTTGTGACAGTCAACACAGCTTTGATCACGCTCTGCCGCGTTCTTCATCTGGATACGCGCTGTTGGGCGCATGTTTTCGAAATCCATTGAATCGTAGTTGTGGCAATTTTTACACTCTAGAGATTTGTTCGAAGAGAAGCGATCCCATTCGTGTTTAGCCAGTTCGATACGACGAGCTTCGAATTTCTCAGGCGTATCTAGGTCACCAAATACTTGAGCGAATACTTCTTTAGAAGCTTGCATCTTACGAGCGATTTTTGCTGTCCATTCATGTGGAACGTGACAGTCAGGACAAGTAGCACGTACACCAGAAGTGTTTTTCCAGTGAACCGTTTCTTGTAGTTCTACGTATACGTTGTCACGCATGGTGTGACAGCTTACACAGAATTCTTCTGTATTTGTGTGCTCTAGAGCTGTGTTAAAACCGCCCCAGAAAATAACACCGGCGATAAAGCCACCCATAGTTAGTACACCAAGACTGATGTGTACTGCTGGGCGGGTCATTGTGCGCCATAATTTAACTAAAAATGATTTCATGTTTAGCTCTCTTAAATATTGATTTTAAAAAATGTTGTTACTAGAGGGCATTACATGCCGCCGTGAGCACCAGGAGGTCCGAATACAAACACTTGCAGTGCCCAAACTAGGAAGCCGTAACCGCCTACAAAAGCCACACTTAATATTGGGAAGAGAACCACCGCGATGAAGAGGAAAGACTTCCACTCCAGCGAATGTTTTTCGCTAGTTTCAATTTTATTAACATCACTCATACATTTTGCCTATTTTGTATTTAGTAATTTCGAGTAACCCATTCTATGGGGCTAAAGTTCTTAAGTATCTAACGACAAATTTTAGACCATACTCAAAGTAGGGTTCAATCAAATCTCCCGTTATAACCCTTGCTAATCAATACTTTTTTGAGCTCATCCAAAGTTGTTTTTAGTTAAACAAAGTTATTAAAAAGTATTAACAAATGTGAAGAATTAAGTATATTTCACAAATGTTAAATCCCAACACCTGTGTAACTGCATTGTAACCAATTTTAACGTTTTACCTACTAAGTAGTAGCCAAAAATGCCTCAAACAACCAATATTTTGTGGTTTGATTGTTAAATTATTGAGTATCTTTTGAAGCAACGGCTGAGAAGCTGAAATGCATCATTTGGCACTTTCATATATGATGGGGACCTACTTAAAAGGAAACATTATGCAAGACGTTATTGATATATCTTGGTGGCAGTTATTGTTCTTCAGCTCACTTCTCTTGCTACCTATTACCATCAACCACAAGTTAAAACTCGGCCTTGGCAAAGAAGCTTCTATCAGCATAATTCGTATGGTTATTCAGCTATTTCTGGTTGGACTTTACCTGGAATACTTGTTCACTTTGAATAGTTTGTGGGTCAATTTGCTGTGGTTATTTGCGATGATTATCGTCGGTGCAAGCTCGATTGTTGAAAAATCTAGACTGCCAAGAAACCTACTTTTGGCTCCTGTCGCCGTTAGCCTTGCGGTAACTTGTGTACCTATTGTCTTGTTCATCTGCTTTTTCATCATTAAACCGACACCGGTTTTTAACGCGCAGTACCTTATCCCGATCGCAGGGATGTTATTGGGTAATAGCTTAAGCAGTAATATAGTGGCATTGCAGAACCTGTTTGGTGCCTTTGAAACACAGAAATCAGAATATGAAGCCGCAATCGCGTTAGGTGCGTCTCCTACTTATGCTGCTGCGCCTTTTGTACGTAATGCAATACAGAAAGCGATGTCCCCTATCATGGCCTCTATGGCAACCACAGGCCTAGTAACGCTGCCGGGAATGATGACGGGACAAATCTTAGGTGGTGCTTCGCCGATGATCGCGATTAAGTATCAACTGATGATCATGCTGGCAATTTTCGTGATGATGAGCTGTTCTTTAGCACTTGCACTTCACCTCTCATTGAAGACATCTTTAACCAAAGAAGGGCGAGTTCTCGCTCAAATACAGCCTTCGAAATAACCTCCCGGCTCCACTTAGATCTGGTTACTCACTGAATTTGAGACAGGTTATCCACAGAAACTGTGGATAACCAAATCAAGATAGATCCTTTTTTGCCCACTTTCACCCGAGAAAAGATCATTACCGTTGATCCTTCGGTGTTTTCAAAGACATATACACATATGGTGAGCAGCGCTGTTGAGTGTTCAGATGATCATTAGAGGGGTGAAGAAGTAGGTTTTCCACAAATAAAAAACGGCCTGCAATGCAGACCGTCTTGTAAATGTCATAAGTCAGTTCAGTGTTTCCACTGAGCTTTAGCGCATCTCGTCAACTGAGTTAAGTACGCCACTTTTGTTGATAGAGCCACCTTTATTAGTCACGCAGGTAGATCAACCAATACCACATGCCGACAAAGATACCACCGCCAATGATGTTACCGATAGTAACGGGCAGCAAGTTGTTCATCAAAAAGTCCACCATGTTCAGATCAACATAGTCCGCTGGGTTAGCGCCTGTCATTGTCCAGAATTCAGCAGGAGCAAATGTTTTAATGCCGATAGCTAAAGGGACTTGGAACATATTCGCAATACAGTGCTCGAAACCAGCCGATACGAACATCGCTACAGGTAAAATCATTACCGCAATTTTGTCAGTCAGTGTGCGTCCACTAAACGTCATCCATACCGCGATACAAACCAATACATTACACATGATGCCGAGCGCGATAGCTTGGATAAAATCATGGTGCATCTTGTGTTGGGAAATCGCCATTGCATTTAAACCAACCTGGCCATGGTCAAACATGTACTGTTTGGTCAGAAGCATACATGCCACCAGCAACAATGCGCCAATCAAGTTACCTACATAAACCGTAGCCCAGTTCTTGACGAGCGTGCGCCAAGTAATTTTGCCACTTGCGCGAGCAACCAGAGTAAGCACCGAACTGGTAAATAACTCACCACCGGTAACAACAACGAGAATTAAGCCCAAGCTAAATGCAAGGCCACCTAATAGGCGAGTAATACCCCAAGGCAAATCACCAGCACCAGTCGTTACGATGGTGTAGAACACAAACGCAATACCGATGTGTATGCCAGCGGAAATCGCTAGGAGAAAAGATTTGATTGGATCTTTGGTTGCTTTACCTACGCCAATATCTGCAGCGCGCTCAGCCATTTGTGGCGGTAATAATGAGTCAAATTGGTTTAGATTCATGATGATTTACATTTTGAAACATGTCGTCGGGAGCGCGATAATCCTCTCTTTCATTTCTGAATTCAAGAGCTATTTTAGGCTCAAAATGCCTCTCACAGCCTTGTTGAAAGCAAATAGTCCGAGTTATTCCAAATTCATACGACTTTAGTAGTAAAAAGAAAACTCTGCTGAATGAGTAGTTATCAGCATAGAAATTGACACACCTATAAATATCAACAAGTTACGTTAAAACCAAAAGAATAACGTACACTAAAATGGCTCACTGAGCGCTTTTATTTCTAGATTTTGACATAGATCAACAGAACGTAAAAAAGCGCCCTAAGGCGCTTTTAACTCAATCACAAATAAAGAAATTAGTGATGCTAAGCCGAAGGTTCAATCACTTCTTCTGATGATTGTTCTAGGATTGAATCCTCTAGAGTAGATTCAACAGCCGGGGACATCACATCAGAATCACTTTCGTTGGCCACTTTGCCACCTAAGCTTTTCAAACTATCCACTAACTCTTCTAAGCTTTTTATGTGAGCATCACTCTTGGTAATCTGCTCACCGAGCAACTCACTGTGCTTGGTTGCTTCAGACAATTGCTGCGCTTGCTTCTGGTTTTCAGACTCCAGCTTAGCCAATTGCTCAGTCAAAGTTTCAATCTCTGACTTTAAAAGCCCTGTCATATCAGAGCTTTTTAACGCTTTAACACTCGCTACAATCTTCTGTGATTGCTGGCGTAGCCCAACATCACGGTAATCTTCATCATTAACGATTTGTGAAATGCTCAGTAACTGGTTCTCTGCATTCAAAACAGACTGTTCGAACTGGTCGCCTTTTACGCTCGCCAGCACTTTGACTTCATGAGCGACACTGCGCACGTGGTTCAATTCAAACTCTGCAGCGTGAACTGCATCTTCAATGATCGACTTTTCACGAGGGCTAGCTTTCACTTGGCTTTCGGCCAACGCAATTTGAGATGCTGCCTTAGCAAAGGTTAGAGGAGCAACGTCATCAAAATCTTCATCTTCCAAGAACTCTAATTCGTTCTTCAAAGGTTCGATGTATTTCTTATGCGCCACTTTAACTTCTAACAAACGGGCATTGTTAAGAAATTCCACCTGCGCTTCTTGAGCGTCTTCAAGCTCATCGACCAGTACATACTCGAACAACTCGCTGTATTCTGAATACAAACGTTTGTAGCTCGAGGTAAACATGGTATCTGCGCCCAAGAACTTCAGGTAATCCATTTGGACAATCGAATCAGCGAGAACTCGGTCTGCCTTCTTCTTTAACACTAAGATCGAGTCATAGTTTGATTTGATCAAAGCGATTTTTTCATCAAAGGCTTCAGCGTAAGTTAGGCTCGAAAAAATGGAGTAACTCTTGGTTATTCGAGTTTCGTCTTTCAGTAAGTCCGCATAAATGCTTTCAGCATCATCCCATGCGTCTAATAGTTCATTGTAATTCTCTGGTGCATAGAGAGACAATTGAGCATGGTCTTCAAGCTTAACTTCCCATTCGGAGTAAACGCTTTGGACAGACTGAAATGAACGAACCTCTATTGTCGATTCATTATTGTTGTTTGTGGTTTGGTTCGCGTCTGTCTGCTCTGAGGGTGTGCTTTGACAACCTGAGATAGCAAATAGCATACTGATCGTTAATGCTACTTTGTTCGCTCTCACTTATGCATATCCTTTTTATACAATATTCGCTCAATGCAAATTATTTCTAGTCACAATATATTACAACCACTTAGCAATAAACATCACTGATGATTTAAGTGGGTGTAAATCACCCAATATAACCAAAATAAACTCATCACTCGATGATTAATCAATCAATTTGGTATCACTTATCAATTCTCTTTATTTGCTATTGCCTGAGCCGAGAATGCGCACTAAGGTGAAGGTAGAGAACGTTATGAATATATAGGTTAATTATGAAGTACAACGCTGAACATATTGCTGATTTAAACCTCCTTCTTCAATTTGATGTAAGTAGTGCTGCTACTGGAATTAAAGTTCATCAAGAGGCTGCTCAAGAAACTCAAGACGCTGTTAAGCGCCTATTCGAAAAAAACCTTTGTACTCAGCCAGACGGCGGTTACCTAACTGATGAAGGTATCGAGATGGCAGAGCGCGCAGACAAGCTTCTTCGCGTACTAAACTAAAGCTCCATTGTTCTAGTAAAAACTCCACTTGCTTCGGCCGTGGAGTTTTTTCATTTTTGGGCAAAGCTTTGTTAGGCTTATTGTAAATTCGTCATTTGCAGTTGTGAGGAACACATGGCTTCTATATTTATTGTCGGTGCAGGATGGGTAGGTGCACCTTTATCTGAACATTTAGAAAAACATGGTAACCGAGTGGTGGTCACGAAAACGACCCAAGCGGGAGCAGACGCCATTGGTAGCGAACAAATTCCATGTGAAGTGTTTAGCTTTGATTCATCCGATCCACAACAGACTATCGGGCGACTCTATTCGCTGTTACTCGAAAACAACACTGAAATTGTGATTGGTAGCTTCCCTCCTGGCTTTAGAAAAGGAGCAGGACAAGAGTATGCCGACTATTGGCAGCAACTCACCAATGCATGCCAAAAGGCCAACATTAAAAAGCTCATTATGGTTAGTTCAACCACGGTATACCCAACCAAGCCGGGTGTGTTGAACGAGCTGGATGCATCGCTCCCCCTTTCAACCTCAGATAACGAGCACGCGTCTTCATTTTCCGATAACGCGCGAATCATGCTGCAAGCTGAACAGTCAGTGATTGATTCAGGTATCGACTACACCATTCTTCGCTTTAGTGGCTTAATCGGCCCAAGCCGTCACCCATCACGCTTCGCAAGCAAGTTAAAACAAGTCAGCACTCAAGCTCCAGCCAACATGCTGCACCTTGACGACGCGATTGGTGCTGTCGATTTCGCTATCAGTCAACTGCACAACGAAGTAGTTAACGTGACCACGCCAAATACGGTCAGTAAGGCGGAGTTTTATGCCGCGGCACTGAAAAGCGCCAACAGCAGTGAGCCTCTGCCCACTGTTGTTGATACCCCAGACAAGTTAATCTCTTCGAAGAAGATTCTCGACTTAGGTTATTCATTTAAATTCGAATCCACACTGGACGCACTTCATGACTGAACAATCTATAGCTAACACAGACCCCAACATAAAACTGCATCGCTCAGTCGACACCCTTTGGAACTTTATGTCGATGGGTCACAAGGTTACGCCTTCCGACTGTATCTTTGTATTGTGTAGCAACGATACTCGCGTCGCTGAATATGCAGCCGAGCTTTATCACCAACAGATCGCGCCTTACATCGTTTTTTCTGGCGGTGTGGGACGCTTTACCGAAGGGAATTTTGAGCGCTCAGAAGCAGAAACATTCGCTGCTATCGCACGAGATTGTGGCGTGCCTGACTCTGACATTATCATAGAGAAACACGCGACAAATACTGGGGAAAATGTACGATTCACTCATGAGTTGCTGACAGAAAAAGGGTTATCGCCGAAGAGGCTAACCTTAGTTCAGAAGCCCTTTATGGAGAAACGTACCTACGCCACCTTCAGTAAACAGTGGCCTGACGAAACTTCCGAGATTACCGTGACATCACGTTGGCAAACTTGGGATGATTACTTTAACGAAGAGCTACCGTTAGATATGGTGTTAGGCGCATTAATTGCTGATTACGAGCGAATCAAATCCTACCCAGAGAAAGGCTTTCAGATTGAGATGCCCATCCCCGACGACGTTGACCACGCCTATCAAGCATTGAAGAAGCTCGGATTCGAATAAGCAAAAGTTAGACTTTGAACAAAGTAAATGCTCGGCTGGGAATAAAACAAAACACAGGCTCAATAAACAAAAACGGTGACACTTGGTCACCGTTTTTCGTTTTAGCTAGCTGAACTATAAATCGACTTATTTACCTAACGCTTCTTTGTAGTGCAGACGGCAAACAGAAACGTATTTGTCGTTACCACCAATAGCCACTTGGTCGCCTTCAGCAATCGCCACGCCGTACTCGTCGGTACGAATTACCATGTTCGCTTTACGGCCACAGTGACAAATTGTTTTAAGCTCAACGAGTTTATCTGCCCAAGACAATAAGTAACGGCTACCTTCAAACAGTTCACCCAAGAAATCGGTACGTAAGCCGTAACAAAGTACAGGGATGTGCAGTTTATCAACCACTTCTGTTAATTGGTACACCTGCTCCTTCGATAAAAATTGGCACTCATCGATCAAAACACAATGACGCTTTTCTTCCTCATTAAGTTTTTTGATCGCATCAAACATGTTGGTGTCATTTTTAAACAGCTGAGCTTCAGATTGCAGACCAATTCGTGAGCTCACTTTACCGATACCATAACGGTCGTCCAACGCTGCCGTAAAGATCACTGGCGTCATGCCACGTTCTTGGTAGTTGAATGAAGATTGAAGAAGCGTTGTTGATTTACCCGCATTCATTGCCGAGTAATAAAAATACATCTGAGCCACAGAAATATTCCTGTTAATTAAAAGTTGAAGATAGAAAAGGTGAAAATAGAGAATTCGTGCTAGAAAAAAGGGCTGAAAATCAGCCCTTTTTATAAGATTTACTTACGACGCCAAGTCGTACCTTCTGGGCCATCTTCCAGAACAATACCCAACTCGTTTAGCTTATCACGTGCAAGATCGGCGTTTGCCCAATCCTTTGAAGCACGAGAATCGTTACGCAGTTTGATCAACGCTTCGATTTCAGCCACTTCGTCGTCGTTACCTGCCGCATCACCTTGAAGGAACGCTTCTGGCTCTTGATGAAGAATACCGATGATGTCTGCTAGTTCACGCATCAATGCACCAAGTCCGCTTGCTTTTTCGATGCTTTCAGGCTTGATACGGTTGATTTCACGCGCCATTTCAAACAGTACTGAATAAGCTTCAGGTGTGTTGAAATCATCGTTCATCGCCGTAGAGAATCGAGTCACGTACTCTTCGCCACCAGCAGGAGCTGCTGTAAGGTCTAGGCCACGAAGTGACGTGTATAGACGCTCTAGTGATGCGCGAGCTTGGTTTAGGTTATCTTCGCTGTAGTTTAGCTGGCTACGGTAGTGACCAGACATTAGGAAGTAACGTACCGTTTCAGCATCGTAATGTGCTAGCACGTCACGGATAGTGAAGAAGTTACCCAGTGATTTAGACATCTTTTCTTTGTCTACCATCACCATACCACTGTGCATCCAAGTATTTACATACTGAGTGCCGTGCGCGCAGCAAGACTGTGCGATTTCGTTTTCGTGGTGAGGGAACTGCAGATCTGAACCACCACCGTGGATATCGAAGTGGTTACCAAGAATAGACGAGTTCATTGCTGAACATTCGATGTGCCAACCTGGACGACCCGGCCCCCATGGCGATTCCCATGTAGGTTCACCTGGTTTAGACATCTTCCAAAGAACGAAGTCTAATGGGCTACGTTTTGCAGATTCAACATCAACGCGAGCACCCGCTTGAAGCTGATCAAGGTCTTGCTTAGAAAGCTTGCCGTATTCGTCGAATTTCTTTACTTCAAACATCACGTCGCCGTTGCTTGCAACGTATGCGAAACCACGTTCAATCAGCTTTTCAACAAGCTCGATGATTTCAGTGATGTATTCTGTCGCACGTGGTTCAACATCTGGACGCTTCATGTTCAATGCATCAAAGTCAGCGTGCATCTCACCGATTAAACGCTCAGTCAGAGAGTCACAAGACTCACCGTTTTCGTTAGCGCGCTTGATGATTTTGTCATCGATATCTGTGATGTTACGAACGAAATTCAAATCGTAACCAAGGTAACGAAGGTAACGAGTTACTACGTCGAAAGAAACGAACGTACGACCATGACCAATATGACAGAGATCGTATATGGTTACCCCACAGACATACATGCCGACTTTGCCAGCTGTAATTGGTTTGAATTCCTCTTTCTGTCTTGTGAGCGTGTTATATATCTTCAGCATGATCTCTATCTATTTTATGGATTAATCAAAATAAGCTCGCATTATAACAAGTCATACCTTAATAGGTAATCCCCAAAAGCAGGAATTACCTCAAACATCCGAGTTAAGTTAATGATTTGGTGATTTGAAAGTCCGTCAACATGCGCTAGAATTCGAACTTCATATTAAAAAGACAGTAAGGTAACAATCATGATCATCCTTCACACAAATTTTGGTGACATCAAAGTTCAACTTAACGAAGAAAAAGCACCAGAAACAAGCGCAAACTTTCTACAGTATTGCCGTGACGGTTTCTACGACAACACACTATTCCACCGTGTTATCGATGGTTTCATGATTCAAGGCGGCGGCATGACTTCTGGCCTTAAAGAAAAGGCAACTCGTGCAACGATCAAGAACGAAGCAAACAACGGTCTAGCGAACAAAGTTGGTACGCTAGCAATGGCTCGTACTATGGAACCGCATTCAGCGAGCTCTCAGTTCTTCATCAACGTTAACGACAACTCTTTCCTAAACTTCCGTAGCGAAAGCCTAGACGGTTGGGGCTACTGTGTATTCGCAGAAGTTGTTGAAGGCATGGAAATCGTGAACAAGATTAAAGGTGTTAGCACTGGTTCTATGGGTATGCACCAAGATGTACCTCTAGAAGAAGTGATCATCACTGGTACTACAATCGAAGCTTAATTCATCGCTTTCGGTTAGAATTGATGAGCCGATAAAATCAGGATACAGGGAGCGAATCGCTCCCTTTTTTTAGACCTATGAAAACATATTTTATATCAGATCTGCACCTTTCTCCGTCACGACAAGACATCACAGACTGCTTCTTAACCTTTATGAAGAAAGAAGCCGTAGAAGCGGATGCACTTTACGTATTAGGTGACCTTTTCGAATTCTGGATTGGTGACGATGATAAGAGTGAATTCGCGACTTCTATCCGCCAAGCGTTTATCGACTTAGTGAAAACAGGCGTGCCTTGTTACTTTACTCAAGGGAACCGCGACTTCTTAGTCGGCAAAAAATTTGCTAAGCAAACGGGCGTGCAACTTCTCGACGAAGTTTCTACGATCGATATCTACGGACAAAAAGCGGTGGTATTGCATGGTGATACCCTATGTACTGAAGATGTAAAGTACCTCGCCTTTCGCGAAAAAGTGCATCAGCCATGGTTACAATGGGTCTTCAACCGAATCCCATTTTTCATCAAGAAGAAAATTGTTTCGAAAGTTCAATCAGATATCAAAGATGACAAGCAGACCAAGTCTCTCGACATCATGGATGTGACACAGCAAGAGGTCGAAGATGTGATGGAACGAAACAATGTCGATTTGATGATCCACGGCCATACTCATCGCCCAGACATCCATACATTTAATGCTAATAATTGCACTAAAACTCGTATCGTACTTGGCGATTGGTATACGCAAGGCTCTGTGCTGGTGTTCACGCCGCAAAGTTTTGAACTACAGAATCGAGCGTTTAGCAATAGCTTTTAACATCACGCTTAAACTTTCACTTTGATTATTATTACCGGTCAGACTTTCTTAGAAAGTGTATGGTAATTTCTAGTGAATTAGCTATTATCTCTCTACCAGAAATAAACCGAACACAGTACCAAGTTGAAATATTCATACGTAGCGCGTCAACCAATACTCGACACAGGCAAGAAAACCATAGGTTACGAGTTGCTATTCAGGGATGGTCCTAAGAACACTTTCCCTGAAGTAGAGCCGGAGCTCGCTACTAGCCGTTTGCTTTCCGATCACTTCTTATCGACCCACTATAATACGTTGGGTGATAAACTTGGTTTCGTGAACTTCCCATACGCAAGCCTAATCAACTTAGTCCCTACTCTGTTCCCCAAAGAAAGCCTCGTTGTTGAGGTTCTTGAAGACTGCGAACCGACAGACGAATTACTTGAAGCAATCAAAACCATCTTTGACGCGGGTTATACCATTGCGCTAGACGACTTTGTGCCAAGTAAAGCTTGGAAGCGCTTCTTACCCTACGTTTCGATTATCAAGTTCGATATCCGTTTGACGCCAATTGCCAAAGCAGCGATGTTTATGAACTCTCTCAAAGGACTAGATATCAAGTTCCTTGCTGAGAAAGTGGAAACGTACGAAGAATACCAAGAAGCAAAAAAAGCAGGCTTCACCTACTTTCAAGGTTACTTCTTTAGCAAGCCTGAAATGATCCAAACACGTGCGCTCAACCCGGCCTTCCTGACTACCGTTCAGTTATTAAAAGAGATTGCGCACGACCCTATCGACTTTGGTGAAGTCGAGCGTTTGATTACGCTCGATGTGACCATGTCGTATAAGCTACTTACCTACGTCAACTCCGCTGGCGGTTCACCAACAACGATTCGTTCATTCCGCCAAGCGCTTATTTACCTTGGTGAACAAAAGCTGCGTAAGTTCGTTTCACTTGTAGCGATCGCCTCCGCGAAAGAAGATAAGCCAGATTCACTCTACGGTTTAGCGGTATTACGCGCGCGTCAATGTGAGCTCTTAGTCGAGAAGATGAATGTGAAGGTTGAGCCTGGACAAGCCTTTTTGACCGGTATGTTCTCTCTGTTGGACTCACTCTTTGACCAACCATTGAAACAAGTACTCGATTCAGTGCCAATCGACATCGAGATCAAACAAGCCTTGATTCAACGTAAAGGCGTGTTAGGTGCTGTATTGGCGATGGTGGTTGCGTATGAGCAAGCTCGTTGGGATGAAGCGACTCGTATCCGCCAGCTTCTCAAACTGAGTGAAGCTCAACTTGGTCAAGCTTATGACGAAGCGACAACTTGGGCTCAAGAGTTATTGTCTCCAGCCTTAAAATAGTAATCTTCGCGCTAACACTTTGATAATTTCAATAACTTCAATAGAAACTAAACTTTGGTGAGCGATCGTTTCTTGGTAAACTCCCACGCATTCATTTATGGCCTCTTAATAGAGGCCATTTTTACAGGATCTGACTATGTCTTTATGCCCATGCGGTAGCAATAATACTTACCAACAGTGCTGTGAATCAGCGCACCTTAACCACAGTGCCGTTGAAACACCTGAGCAATTGATGCGCTCTCGTTATTCCGCGCACGTGTTGGGTTTGGTTGACTATGTTGTTGCGACTTACCACCCTAGCTGCAATGCAGAAGCACAAAGAGAAGGCATCGCCGAATCTATCGACAGTGATTGGTCAGGGTTAGAGGTCATCGATACTGCGGCAGGTTCACACCAAGACGAAGGCTTTGTTGAATTTAAAGCTTACTTCAATGAAGACGGCGCACAATACTGTATGCAAGAGCGCTCGCGTTTCGTTCGTGAAAACGGCCTATGGTTCTATATCGACGGTGAGTTCCCAGAGCAAGAAGAAACTACACAGCCAGAAATCGATCCTCGCTTAAACCAAACGGTTGAAAGCTTCAAGATCGGCCGTAATGACCCGTGTATTTGTGGTAGCGGAAAGAAGTATAAGAAGTGCTGCGGGTAACTCGCACGACTAAGAGATTAGATTAAGAGAAGAGATTCCTGATGTCACTTAGGCTCCTCGGAATGACGAAGAGTCAGGGATAAAAAGGGAACACAGGGGCTTAGAAAACTTATGGCTTTGAAACTCAGAGGCTCTGAAAACTAAAAAGCCCCGTAAACATGTTTGTTTACGGGGCTTTTATCTATATTTTGCGTGGTTCGATTAATCCAAACAGAGCTTACTTATGACGCTCTTTTAGCTTGTTGACCACATCGTTCATCGATAAGCCTTGGTCTTGAAGAAGAACCATTAGGTGGTAAATCAAATCTGCTGATTCACACACTAACTCCGCCTTATCGCCCGACGTCGCCGCAAGCGCGACTTCAACGCCTTCTTCGCCCACTTTTTGCGAAATACGCTTGGTGCCACGGGCATATAGACTGGCAGTATAAGAAGATTCAGGATCGGCGTCCTTGCGGGCAGCCAATAGCTGCTCAAGCTGATGAAGCCACACCATCTGAGACTCTTCTTGCTTGTCTCCATCCCAACACGTTGTTGTACCTGTGTGGCACGTTGGACCAATGGGATTAACTTTAACCAGTAAGGTGTCGCTGTCACAGTCCAAGGCGATGTTTTGCAGTTGCAATACATTGCCCGACGTTTCACCTTTCGTCCAAAGACGCTCTTTTGTGCGAGAGAAAAACGTCACATTGCCAGTTTCACCCGTTTTCTCAAGTGCTGCTGGGTTCATGTATCCCATCATTAGCACTTGGCTTGACTGGTAATCTTGAACAATCGCTGGCACTAAGCCATCTACTTTTTCCCAGTTAATACGCTCTGACAATGCGCCTACTTCTGTTTTTGATAAGCTTACGGGTTCAAAACTCATAGTCGCACCTCTACATCTTGTTGTTTTAAATACTGTTTAAGTTCACCAATATTGATGACTTGTTTGTGGAATACCGAAGCCGCAAGTGCTCCATCCACGTTGGTCTTTTTATAAGCTTCAGCAAAGTGCTCCATTGCGCCAGCGCCACCAGAGGCAATCAATGGCACATTACACACTTCACGCACCATGTTTAACTGATCGATGTCATAGCCGTTGCGAACACCATCTTGGTTCATCATGTTTAACACAATCTCACCTGCGCCACGCTGCTGTACTTCCTGCACCCAATCTTTGGTTTCCCATTTGGTTGCTTTAGTACGCGCTTCATCGCCAGTGAATTGGTAGACCTGATATTTACCGGTTTCTTTATCGAAATATGAATCGATGCCGACAACGATACATTGCACGCCAAACTTATCAGCAAGGTCAGTGATCAGTTGTGGATTAGCCAATGCCGGTGAGTTGATTGATACTTTATCTGCACCAAACTCAAGAATGCGCGCTGCATCTTCTGCTGATTTAATACCACCAGCCACACAGAAAGGAATATCGATCACTTCTGCTACGCGTTTTACCCAGCTTTTATCGACCACACGACCATCACTTGATGCGGTGATATCGTAAAATACTAATTCATCAGCGCCCTCTTCTGCATAGCGTTGTGCTAGCGGAACGATGTCACCAATAATTTCGTGGTTACGGAACTGAACACCCTTAACCACTTGTCCATCACGGACATCCAAACAAGGGATTATTCGCTTTGCCAACATGCAAATGCCTCCTCTGCGGTAAACTTACCATCAAGTAGCGCGCGCCCCACAATCACTCCAGCAACACCGCTGCCTTTAAGCGCTTCGATATCAGCTAGGCTGCCAATGCCGCCCGATGATTGGAACTGAACTTGTGGGTACTGCTTACAAAGATCAACGTAAAGCTCTACGTTTGATCCTTCTAGCGTGCCATCACGTGAAATATCGGTACACAGAACGTGTTTAAGGCCAACCGTGAGGTAGTCTTCAATTAGCGCTTCAATAGTCACGCCTGAATCTTCCTGCCAACCTGAAATCGCCACTTTACGTGTGCCGCTTTCGTCGATGTTGATGTCCAAAGCTAACACGATTTTTTCCGCGCCGTACTTCTCCATCCAACCTTTCACCAACTCAGGTTGCTTAACGGCTGTAGAACCAACCACAACGCGCTGTGCGCCAGCTTCTAGTAGATCAACGACATCTTGTTCGTTACGCACGCCACCACCAATCTGGATGTTCGCAGGCGTGCTAGCAAGGAGCTTAGCAATCAAGTCTAACTGACGAGCCGTTGTGTCTTTTGCGCCTGTTAAGTCAACAAGGTGCAGCCAGCCAGCGCCAGCTTGGTGATACAGATTAAACTGCTCTGCTGGGTCTACTTTGTATTCTGTTACTTGCCCGTAGTCTCCTTGGAATAAGCGAACTACTTGGCCTTCAATTAAATCTAACGCGGGAATAATCATTTACATTCCTTATATGGCAACGTTAGCCGCTGCCTAATCCTTATTACAATTCCAAGAAGTTCTGAATCAGCTTAGAGCCAGCTTTCGAAGATCGCTCTGGGTGGAACTGAACACCATAATAATTGCCACTTTGAACCGCCGCAGTGAACGGATTACCGTAATCACATTGTGCGATTGTGTAGTCGCCCACCGGCATTGCGAAGCTATGAACAAAGTAGAAGTATTCGCCTTCTTCAATGTCTTTAAATAGAGAGTGATTAGGTGTTGCCGTTACGGTGTTCCAACCCATGTGTGGTAATGGCAAGTCGCCCGTTTGAAGTAAACGAACTTCACCATCACACAAACCTAGACATTCAACTAACTCATCAGCCTTTTGGCCTTTCTCTTGAGACAGTTTGCCTAACAGCTGCATACCTAAACAAATACCTAGCAGAGGCTTCTCTACTTGCTTCACAAGGGTAACAAGGTCACGCTCTTGCAGGTTTTTCATAGCCTCACTTGCTGTACCTACACCGGGTAGGAATAGCTTGTCGGCAGCAAGAACCACTTCTGGTTCTTTTGAAATTTCAACTGCGTAGCCCAGACGTTCAATCGCAAACTTCACTGAGGAAACGTTGGCACAACCAGTATCAATAATAACGACTTTTTGATCTTTCATTGTTTTTCCTTGCTAACGTTAGCCTTACAGAACGCCTTTGCTGCTTGGTAACTCGTTACCTTCAACTTTGATTGCTTGGCGAAGAGTGCGGCCAAACGCTTTGAACAGGCTTTCAATGATGTGGTGATCATTATTGCCATCAGAAGAAAGGTGTAGCGTACAAGCCAATGTATCAGTTAGAGAACGGAAGAAGTGAACCACCATCTCGGTTGAAAGATCACCCACTTGCTCACGGCTGAACTTAGCATCGAACTTCAGGTATGGACGACCAGAAAGGTCTAACGCACACTGAGCCAAACACTCATCCATTGGTAGGCTGAAACCAAAACGGCCAATACCACGTTTGTCGCCTAGTGCATCTTTCAATGCTTGGCCTAAAGCCAGAGCGGTATCTTCGACTGTGTGGTGATCATCAATGTGCAGGTCGCCCTTCACAGTCAGGTTCATTTGGAAACCACCGTGTGTCGCGATTTGATCAAGCATGTGGTCGAAGAAACCCATGCCGGTATCGATCTTGTTGCCACCGGTTTCATCAAGGTTTACTGCAACCTTGATATCGGTTTCTTTAGTAGTACGAACTACTTCAGCAATACGCGCATTAACCGTCAGATCTTTAACGATTTGTGGCCAGTTAAGCGTGCCTTCAGTTTCCGCATCCGGGCCATATTGAATACCGCGGATAGCCATGTTCTCTGCCAGTTGAAGATCCGTCATTCGGTCGCCAATCACAACAGAGTGTTGGAAATCGACTTTACCGCCTTGTAGGTACTCTTTAACCATACCCAGTTTAGGCTTGCGGCAAGAGCAGTTATCTTCGTCAAAGTGAGGGCAAATAAGCACATCGTCAAACTTAACGCCTTGAGACTCGAAGAACTCCATCATCATATTGTGTGGTGCATCGAAATCTTCTTGTGGGTAGCTATCGGTACCTAAACCATCTTGGTTAGTGACCATCACTAAGCGGTAACCAGCATCTTGCAAAGCAAGCAGGCTAGGAATCACTAGCGGTTCGAATTTTAGCTTGTCTAAACGGTCTACTTGAAAGTCAACTGGCGGCTCAACAATTAAGGTGCCGTCACGGTCTATAAAAAGTATTTTCTGTTGTTTACTCACTTGAACTTCCTTTTAATTTTAAATCTGGTGGCCTAGCTAAAATCAAACGCTAACCCAAAATATTGGTTTCACTTGCCAGCCCAATTAATCAACTCAAACTGGCAAATGTTATTACTGGTAAGCCTTTCGTTACTGATAAAAGTTACGAATTAATCCAAGTGTCTTTTCGCACTCTTCGCGGTTACCAATACTAATACGAACACAGTCTTCAATCGGTGAATTACGCAAAATAATGCCCGTATCCCAAGCCGCTTTAAATAACTCATCGCCGTTCGGAAATTTAACCAGTAGGTAGTTACCCCAACCATCAAATACCGTCACTTGAGGCATGCCTAATAGACCCGCTTGCAAATACGCTCGGTTAGCACTTAAATCCAGAACTTGGAACTTAGCTCGCGCGAGTCCTTGCTCTGAAAGTGCTTGAACGGCGATGTCAGCAACAGGGATTGGCACTGGATAAGGAGCAATCACTTTCAGCAGTACATCGATTAGCTCTTTATTCGCTAGCGTAAAACCACAACGTAAACCCGCTAAAGCAAAAGCCTTCGACAAGGTGCGCAGAATCGCTAGGTTTGGATATTGCTCAAGCAAATCAACGGTTGACGCTTCTGGACAAAAATCGATATACGCTTCATCCATCACCACAATCGCTTTGTCTTGTGTCATTTCAAGCAACTTGATGATGTCTTTGCGATCAACCAAATTACCGGTTGGGTTATTTGGGCTACAAACAAACACCACTTTTACGTTGTCGAGCTGAGCTTCGATAGCTGGAAGATCCAATTGCCATTCAGACGTCAGAGGCACAACTTTACGCTCAACACCAATCGTCTCTGCACTGATTGCGTACATACCGTAAGTAGGTGGGCAGTAAAGAATAGCGTCTTCGTTCGGCTCACAAAAAGCACGAATCAATAACTCGATGCCTTCATCAGCACCACGAGTCGTTAGTGTTTGCTCTGATTTCACACCGGCGTATTGTGCATAAGCGTCAATCAACTCTTTAGGCTGACATTCGCTGTAGCGATTAAGACGAGACAGGTTTAGGTTGTACTCGTTATCAAACGGAGATTCGTTGGCATTGAGCCATACATCACCAGTACCGCCAATGCGTCTTGCAGACAAGTAAGGTGTAAGAGCCTGAACTTGTTTTCTTGCTAACTTTTCCATGCCCTACCCTTATTTCGCTTTATTTAACTGTTCAAATCGATTTAATTTTTCAACTCGGATAGTCACAGCGCGTTTGTGTGCATCCAAGCCTTCGGCTTCCGCCATTGTTACTACCGTTGGCGCTAGGCCTTTCAAACCGTCAGCCGTTAGCTCTTGCACCGTCATTCTCTTAGAGAAATCAGCTAAACCCAGGCTTGAATACGTTTTCGTGTAACCGTAAGTCGGAAGAACGTGGTTTGTGCCTGATGCGTAGTCACCTGCAGATTCTGGAGACCAGTCACCAAGGAAGATTGAGCCTGCATTATCTAGCAATGGCAGCAATTCACGTGGATTCTTGGTTTGAACAATCAAGTGCTCAGGACCGTAGAAGTTCGAAATCGCAATCGCTTGAGTGATCGATTCAGCAATGATAATTAAGCTTGAAGCCAATGCTTGCTGAGCGATGTTCGCACGAGACAGTTCTTTCAATTGCTTCTGAACCGCTTCTGTTACTTGGTCAGCAACCACTGGAGATGGTGTTACTAGCACAACCTGAGAATCAGGACCGTGCTCCGCTTGGCTCAGTAAATCCGCCGCGATGAAATCTGCATCTGCAGTTTCATCGGCAATCACTAACACTTCAGACGGGCCAGCAGGCATATCAATCGCCGCGCCACGGAAGTCGTTGCTAACTTGGCGTTTCGCTTCCGTTACGTACGCGTTGCCAGGGCCGAAGATCTTATCGACTTTAGCTACACTCTCGGTACCGTAAGCCATTGCAGCCACCGCTTGACCACCACCAACGTTGTAAACCTCGTCGATCTTACAAAGCTTTGCGACATACAAGATTTCATCAGCGATTGGCGGAGGTGAACAAAGCACAACCTTACGACAACCTGCGATTTGAGCGGGAACACCTAACATAAGAACCGTTGACGGAAGTGGCGCACTGCCACCTGGAATATAAAGACCAACAGTATTAATAGCGCGCGTCACTTGCTCACACACAACACCAGGCTGTGTCTCAACCTTAATTGGCTGTGGCTTTTGAGCTTCGTGAAACTTCGCAATGTTGCTATAAGCTTGCTCTAACGCTTGCTTCATCTCTGGTGTTAGACGAGCACACGCCTCTTCAATCTCACCCGAACTGACTCGGATAGATTCTGGAGTTACACCATCAAACTTTGCAGTCAGCTCTCTAAGCGCGGCATCGCCTTCATTTCGTACTTTTGCAATAACATCAGAAACAGTTGCTGTGATGTTTGCACCTTCAGTAATAGCTGGACGCTCTAATACCGAATCTTGCTGTGATTCACTTAAAGATTGCCAAACAACGGTTCTCATCGTCACTACCCCATCATTTTTTCGATTGGTAATACTAGAATCGAGCTTGCACCCAACTCTTTCAGCTGTTCCATTGTTTCCCAGAACAAGTTCTCTGTACTTACTAGGTGAACGGCAACTTTGTCTTTGTCTGTTGATAGTGGAAGAACCGTTGGATCTTCAGCACCAGGCAGTAATGCTTTGATTTGCTCTAGCTGAGAGGTTGGCGCGTGAAGCATGATGTACTTCGACTCTTTCGCTTGTTGAACACCCTGCATACGAGTCAGTAGTTTTTCAATTAATGCGGTTTTGTCTGCGTCGAAATCACCAACACGTTGAATCAGTGTCGCTTTAGATTGGAAGATAGCTTCTGCTTCTTTTAGGCCATTTGCTTCAAGCGTTGCACCTGTAGAAACTAAGTCAGCAATAGCGTCTGCTAGACCTGCGCGAGGAGCAACTTCAACCGAGCCTGTTAGCATACAAGTGCTGAATTCAACACCCTGCTCATCCATGTAGGCTTTCAGTAGTTGTGGGTAAGTTGTCGCAATACGTTTGCCCGCAAGATCTTGTGGACCGTTGTAGACTTCATCTTTGTTGATTGCGATAGAAAGACGGCAACCACCGAAGTCTAAACGACGTAGTGTGCGAAACTCTGATGGCTCTTTTAGAGCAACACGGTCTAGGCGAACTTCTTCCAGTTCATTTTCACCGATGAAACCAAGGTCAACCACACCATCCATGATAAGACCTGGGATGTCATCATCACGAACTAATAACAAGTCGATTGGCATATTTAGTGAATGAACAACTAGGCGCTCACCCATGATGTTAAATTTAACACCACATTTTTTAAGTAGATCTTGGCACTCTTTACTTAAGCGACCTTTCTTTTGAATTGCGATTCTTAGGCGTTGTGTCTGCATTGCTGTATCCCTGTGCAAATATTTGAATTTATTGATTATTTAAAAGCGCTAAAACTAAAAAACCCTCGGAAGACTTTGTCATCCCGAGGGTTTAAATCTAAATTCTTTGACTTAACCTCCGGGAGAATTCTTGCTCCCGGGTATACGTAAATCTCCCCGAAAGACTAAATAGGGTGATGATGGTGATGAATGTTCATTACTAATTTACGCATACTTATAAGCTCTTCAGTTGTTTGCTGTCTTGTCTCCACACTAACTAAGCTGAGATCCTTTTTCAACCATTTATTCGAACTTTTTTCACGAAACTTAAAATTAAATTAACAGGCACAAAAAAGGGAGGCAAACGCCTCCCTGATAGTTTACAGATTAACTCTCAGTTTTAGCTTTTGCACGTCGCCATTTTGCAGCGAGAGAAGTAAGCCAATGCAAAACATACAGCAACAAACGTTAGAGACGCTGCGCCAAATGCGATGCCAATTGAAGATGTCATACCTAGAGTAATGAAACCAATGCACGATACGAACGCCACAGACAGCGCGTATGGAAGCTGAGTCGATACGTGATCGATGTGGTTACAACGAGCACCAGTAGAAGACAGAATCGTCGTATCTGAGATTGGAGAACAGTGGTCACCAAATACAGCACCTGCTAGAACCGCACTTAGCATCGGCAGAATCAACGCGATGTCAGATGCCGCAGCCATGTCACCTGCGATTGGTAGCATGATGCCGAACGTACCCCAAGATGTACCTGTAGAGAACGCCATAACGCCCGCTAGAAGGAACAACATAACCGGTAGCCAGTGGTAATCAATGCTGCCTGTTACTAGAGACGATAGGTAAGAACCCGTTTTCATGTCGCCGATTACAGAACCGATAGTCCATGCGAACACAAGAATCAGAATCGCACCAAACATAGAGCTAGCACCGATCCACATTGTTCTTGCGATGTCAGCCATAGATAGCTTTTGCTTAAATACTGTCGCTAATGCTACTAGTAAGCCGATAACACCACCGTAAACAAGAGACTTACCTACATCCGTATTTTCGAATGCACCTAGAAGGTTGAATGCTTGGCCATCAGCAGCCAGCGCTTGGCCACCTGTGTAAAGCATTGCAGCAACTGTCGCTACAATCAGCGATACGATAGGCATAACAAGATCAGAAACTGAACCGTTTTCGCTCTCTTCGATATCTAGCTCTTCGTTTAGATCGTGCGCTTGCTTTTGATCGTTGTCGCCTTCAAAGCCACGGCCTTGAGATGCTTCAATTTCATGCTCACGCATCTTACCAACATCTAGACCGAACCAAGCCACTGCGAACACCATTAGTAGTGCAAACACAGCGTAGAAGTTCATTGGGATAAGACGAACGTAAGCGCCCAATGCAGAATACTCTGTCACACCGTGTGTTACTAAGATGCCACCAATGATAGTGATGATGTAAGCACCCCAGCTAGAAGCAGGCATGATCACACACATAGGAGCAGCCGTTGAATCTAGAATATAAGCAAGCTTAGCGCGAGATACATAGAAACGGTCTGTTACAGGACGAGAGATAGCACCAACTGCTAGGCTGTTAAAGTAGTCATCTACAAAGATGAATACACCTAAGAAAGCAGCAAGTAGTTTTGAGCCACGTTTGCTCTTAACGCGAGACTGTGCCCATTCCGCGAATGCGCGAGTACCGCCAGACAGTGTTAATAATGCCGTTGTCATTCCAAGAATTATTAGGAATGCAATGATGCTCATGTTCCAAGTGTTGATGCCACCGTCTTCGATGAAAACACCAGATGCTTTAGTAAACACGTAACTAGCTGCGTTACCTACTGAGTAATCAGCAAGTAGAATCGCACCCATGATGATACCGACACCCAAAGAAACCAATACACGGCGGGTAACAATAGCAAGGCTCAAAGCCACAAGGGGCGGAAGCAAAGATAAAGGTGATGTTGCAAAATCTATTAAATTCATGATCTTCAAAAACCAGTTTTTTATTTGGCTAGAGATCTACTGCAGACAAACTTGATACGGCTGACCAAGCTCATGTTGAACTAAGCGAAAGGGAAGTGAACACTTCACCCAACCCTACAGTAGCGCTCCATAGTTTAAAATTAAGACTATGGCAGTGTTGTACCTATTGAGCACAACCCCAGCAAATTGCTTAGATATACAATTTACTTCGGCAATTACACCTTTCATTCCCGTTCATTGGCATCACCCCAACGGAAGTTACTTTTTATAATTGCACCTCTACGTGCGATAACATTATTAACCGTGTAAACCAGAGTTTAACAACAAATTAACCAACACCTCGCATCAGGTAGCCGCAATTGTACTCATCAAGAGCAACAATGCAACATATCATTCCGAGAAAAATAGCTTTTTGTTAATGAACTAATCAATAGAAGAATAGTCTACATAAGTTCACTACTCCACCAGTCACATATCACTTTTTAAGATAATCTTAATAATTATTATAAATTCGATAGAAATACAGCTCTGAATTTTCAACTATTCATCTCACTTTTATATTTAAATATGTAATAGAAGAAATACTATTTGTTTTATTCCTAGGCTCTGTTTATTATTAGGAAGATTATTTAGTTTACCTTGATGGGAAATATCATGTCTGAATTAACAAAAACTCTATTAAATATCCGCAGCCTTCGTGCGTTCTCACGTGAATTAACTCTTGAGCAACTTGAAGAAGCGCTAGACAAGCTGACTATTGTTGTACAAGAGCGTCAAGAGTCTGAAGCTGAAGAACGTGCTGCTAAAGCAGAGCAAGAAGCTAAGCTTTCTGCTATTGCTGAACAAATTGCAAAAGACGGAATTGATGTTGCCGATCTTATTGCTGCACTTTCTGGTGAAGCAAAATCTAAAACAACAAAAGCTAAACGCGCTCCTCGCCCAGCGAAATACAAATACGTAGACGCAAACGGCGACGAGAAGACTTGGACAGGTCAAGGCCGTACGCCTTCAGCTATCCAAGAACAGCTAGATGCTGGTAAATCTCTAGAAGAGTTTGCTATCTAAACATTTAGTTTACTTAGTGAGTAATCAATTACACGCTAAGCGATAGAATTAATATTTAAGTCGACCAAAGTATTATTTACGACTTCAATATATTCAGAAACAAAAAAGGCTCCTTTCGGAGCCTTTTTTATATTTGTACTATCAGTATTAGAAACCAACTGATACTGATAGCAGGGCGGGAGCATACTTTGATGGATTTATAACCCAAAGAATACTCTAGCCCGATAATCGTCGTTCCATGCCGCTTTTTTCAATTTCACTTTTTGGCTTGGCGCACCACAGTCACATTGCTTGAGCATATTCATCACAAAGCGCCTGAACAACGCTATGTTTTCCACTGCACCATCTAAAGTGATGCGTGAACTATCCTCTTTAAAAACAACATCTAACACGTAATGCTGACTGTTCTCGATCCGCCAATGCTGGCGAATATAATGACCCAGGAGTTTGTTGTTCGGCGACAAAGAACTAATGTAGTAGGACGTATCTACAGTGCCTTTACCGTTGATCACTCGATGGCGCTCCACTGCTATGATGCTTCTTACCGTTGGCCACTTCTTAGCTAAGTCATCGGGCAATTTAGCCTTGAGCTGAAACACGTATCGCTCTTCACTGCGACCATGTTTTTTCTCTTTGATTTCGGTGACTATTTTCTCTTTGCCAGCATCAAAAACTGTTTGGAACTGCTCCACAACAGCCGCTCGAAGCTTGGGCTGATTATTCTTAACCTGGACGACGACATGTGCCTGTTTGTCTTTGATTTTCTCTAGTGTTTCACGCTGGCAATGTAAGGCGTCAACCGTGACAACGCTACCCTTTACATTAATAACATCAAGCATTTGGCGTACAATGTTTATCTCACCATTCTTGTTCTCAGTCGGCTTCTGGCTCAGAACTAGACCACGCTCGGTATCGTAAGCGGTGACCAACTGCAACGCAGTTTTTCTGTCGTTACGATAGGAGCCCCGCAACACCTTACCGTCAAATGCGATAATGGGCTTGTTATGGCTAGTTCGCTGCTCGTTTATCCAAAGGGCTAAAGCTTCGAGCAGTGACTCAGCAACAACGGAACGCAAGATGCGAGCTATTGTGTGTCTACGAGGGATACCATGTTCGAAAGGTCTATATTTCCTTAACCAATCGAGCTTTTCTTCTCCATAAAATTCAATGTCTTGCCAACCTTCACATCCCGATGCGATAGCGCTAATCACTAGAAACATGACATCGATGAGGTTGTGTTTCTGATTGATGTCCGAGCGAGTGTCTTCGACGACAGATAAGTATTCAATAAGGTTCAAAATTGCTGTGTATCTGAGGATTTGCCACTATTAGATCACATTAGTTAACAAAGTGCGATCCCGCCCTGATACTGATAGTACTACTGATTAAAGAAAGTAACTTATCTTTCCCAGTACGCTTCTTCTAGGCTATCTTCTCTTTCAGGAAGGCCACGAGATAAACGTGGAGAGTGTTGAACCAACACTTCATAGCTAGCACGGTTAGAATATTTACAAACTTGTGAGAACGAAGAGTACGTCAAGAATGAATGTTGATGTTTACTTGAATTTGGCACGTTTTCTTTATGGTACTTATTAGCAGCCATATCATGTAATAAAGCTGATAACGCAGCATCACCTGCACCATTGGTATTTTTGATCTTTTCTGGTCCACCCATGTATGGTGCAATGTGCGAATACACTTTAGTTGGGTTTTCACATAAATCTTTATGCGCAGGACGGCTAAATTCAAAACGGTTGAATTCCGCAATTGAACCTGGAAGTAAAGGCAGTGACGTTTCACGCTTAGCTGCATCTTCTGTATAACCAGCCATAAATAGGCCAACAGGTCCCGCAGTACATAGAACAAGGTCTACCCAGTCTAGCGCTTTATCTGATGCAGCCAGTGGATCGCTTTCACCCGTTAACGCTTCAGCTTCGTCTTCATTCATTGCAACAACCGTTACGTGTTGCTCAAGGAAATCTTTCCAGAATTCTGGATCATCTTGAATAACGAACTTAGTACCTAGTGTAAGAACGACTGGCACATCGTATTTCTTCGCGTATTCGATCGCTTTCATTGTTGCTTCAGGCATCGGGTCGCCTGGCTTACAGCGAACTAAATAAGCCGTTAAAACTAAAGCAGAAGCACTTTTGAAGATTTTTTCAGGAATGCTTTCTGGTTTTAATTGGTTCATTTGTCCTTCGCTAATTGCGAAAGTACGTTCACCGTCTTCTGTAATTAAAGCAAAGCAGCGACCAATTGCGCCATCTACCCCTTGTAAATGGTTCAGATCCATTCTGCTTGATGTATTACATAAATAGCGATAACCGTAACTACCAATCTTAATATCTTGGCTCATTACACCTAGCAGTGTTGAACGGTCATCCGCTAGCACTGAATAGTTGTGTAATGTGTTACCAATTGTGCCACCAGCGTATTCATTGGTAATCAGGCACTGCTCTTTTAATTCTTGATATAAAGATTCAGCGGCTGTGTCACCAATAACCAGTGAATGTCCCTTGCTCAAACCATACTTCTCAATAAGTTCAGAACTCACCTTTGCTTCAATATCCACCAATGTTTGGTCAATACCGATAATATGAGTGCGTGACATTCTTTTACTGCTTTGAGCTTGGCTCACTAGAGGATCACGAGCGTGAACCGGAAAGTAGTGCTTTGATTTACGTTGTCCAGGGAATTTCATAGGGCTAGTCTAAGTCAAGGGGAAATAGGTGGCGGATTCTACCGCGCTATATTTAACGCGGCAATCTTTCAAACCATAGCAAACGTTTGCTAAAGGTTTTTTTTATTCGCCTTCCATAAAGCTTAAATCAGGCAGCATGCCCAAATGCTCTGCGTAACGTTTTTGATTAAACTCCGCGCCGTTTTTCATAACGTCAAATACTTCAATTGCCAGTGCACATGCCATAGCCGCAATTGCTTCTTCACGTGGAGTACCAGTCATCATTAAACGCATCAACGTCTCTTTCACTTTCACTGGTTCGCCATCTTCAAGCTGGTTCTCGATAATCTCAATCAGCTCTTCTTCTTGCATAAATTCGTTTTGTTCAGACATTTTTTTATCTCAGGTCTTGGATTTCGAGCGACTATGCCACATATACTTCTGACATCCTAGCGACTCACCTCGCTCTCATGCGATTCTCTAACAAAGTCAGCGCACTATTTGTGCAAATGAAACTGTGATTCCGGTCTCGGATCTGTCACGGCGTTTCTCTTTCTGTTAGAATCTGCGACCAAGTAATAGTAACGGTGTTTAGACATGTCAGATATCAGCTCTGGAAACAGCGAAAAGAAAGTAATTGTCGGTATGTCCGGCGGTGTAGATTCGTCAGTATCGGCGTATCTTCTTCAGCAACAAGGCTATCAGGTAGAAGGCCTTTTCATGAAAAACTGGGAAGAAGACGATAACGAAGAATACTGCACGGCAGCTGAAGATCTTGCTGATGCTCAAGCGGTATGTGACAAACTAGGTATCCACCTTCACACTATCAACTTTGCTGCAGAATACTGGGACAACGTATTCGAATACTTCCTTGAAGAGTACAAAGCAGGCCGTACACCTAACCCAGATATTCTTTGTAACAAAGAAATCAAATTCAAAGCATTCTTAGAGTTTGCGGATGAAGTGCTAGACGCAGACTACATTGCGATGGGTCACTACGTTCGTCGTACTTTCCCAACTCAAGAAGAGCTTGATGCTGGCGTAAAACCAGAAATGCTACGCGGTCTAGACAGCAACAAAGACCAAAGCTATTTCCTATACACGCTAAGCTCAGATCAAGTGGCACGCAGCCTATTCCCTGTCGGTGAATTAGAGAAGCCAGAAGTGCGACGTATTGCTGAAGAGCAAGACTTAATCACAGCGAAGAAGAAAGATTCAACAGGCATCTGCTTTATCGGTGAGCGCAAATTCACTGAGTTCCTAGGCAAGTACCTACCAGCACAACCGGGTAACATCGAAACACCAGAAGGCCAAGTGATTGGTCAACACCAAGGTTTGATGTACCACACGCTAGGTCAGCGTAAAGGTCTTCATATTGGCGGCACTAAAGGTGGCGGCGGTAACGAAGAACCATGGTTTGTTGGTGAAAAAGATCTGAAGCGTAATGTTCTGATCGCAGTACAAGGTAAAGATCACCCTCTTCTAAAATCAGAAGGTTTGATCGCTTCTCAGCTTCACTGGGTAAATCGCACACCAATTAATGAAGTTATGACATGCACGGTAAAAACACGTTACCGTCAAACCGATATTCCTTGTACAATCATCCCAATTGATGATGAGAACATTAAGGTTATTTTTGATGAACCACAGATTGCTGTGACCCCAGGTCAATCGGCAGTGTTCTACCTAGACGAAGTTTGTCTTGGTGGCGGTATCATCGAAAAGCGCATCTAATCAATCAAACGACAAACGATAGAAGACAACTAGGAGTTACTACGTGGCTAATACACTTTATGACCGTACTATTGCTTTCGCCGGAATTTGCCAAGCTGTGGCTTTGGTTCAACAAGTAGCGAAAGACGGCCATTGTGATAAAGATGCCTTCGAAGCTTCACTCAATGCTATTTTAAATACCAACCCGGCGAACACCGTGGGCGTATTTGGACGTGAAGCGAACCTAAAGCTTGGCCTTGAGTGCTTAGTAAAAGGTATCGATAGTACTCCAGCTGGTAGCGATATTACGCGCTACATTATCAGCTTGATGGCTCTTGAGCGTAAGCTATCTTCTCGTAACGACTCTATGTCTCAGCTTGGCGATCGCATTCAAACTGCAGAACGCCAAACTGAACATTTTGATCTGTTTGACGAGCAAATGATCAGCAACCTAGCGAGCATCTACCTTGATGTTGTGAGCCCAATAGGCCCTCGTATTCAGGTTTCTGGCACACCAGCTGTACTTCAACAAACCTCGAGCCAACATAAGGTTCGCGCACTGCTTCTATCAGGGATTCGAAGCGCTGTGTTATGGCGCCAGGTTGGTGGTAAACGCCGCCACCTTATCTTCGGTCGCAAGAAGATGATCGAGCAGGCTCAAATCCTACTAGCTCGAATGTAATTTATTAGCTCGCGCCTTGTCGCGAGCTTGTTTTTTGTATCAACACAACTCTCACGCAAACGATTGCGCAATATGCGTGACAATTGAGATTGTTACTGGTATAAACCTCTCAAAATTTAGAAAACTCAATTCAGGAGAACACCATGGAACTGTCAGCATTGACTGCTGTTTCACCAGTAGACGGCCGTTACGGAAGTAAGACTATTGCATTACGCAGCATCTTTAGTGAGTTTGGACTACTAAAGTACCGCTCTATCGTTGAAATTCGTTGGTTACAAAAGCTTGCAGCTACTGATGCAATCAAGGAAGTACCAGCGTTCAGTGCAGAAGCTAACCAGTTTCTTGATGAACTAGCCGCTAACTTCAGCGAAGAAGACGCTCTGCGTATCAAAGAGATCGAGCGCACGACAAACCACGACGTAAAAGCGGTTGAGTACTTCTTGAAAGAGAAAGTTGCGGGCGTTCCTGAGCTTCACGCAGTTAACGAATTCATTCACTTTGCATGTACTTCTGAAGACATCAACAACACATCTCACGCGCTTATGCTTAAAGAAGCTCGTGACACAGTGATTCTTCCAGAAATTCGTAACGTAATTGATGCTATCAAAGCACTTGCGAACGAGTACCGTGACATTCCTCTTCTTTCTCGTACACACGGTCAGCCAGCTTCTCCTTCTACTATGGGGAAAGAGATGGCTAACGTTGCGTACCGTATGGAACGTCAATACAAGCAAATCGAAAGCGTTGAGATCCTAGCGAAAATCAACGGCGCGGTAGGTAACTACAACGCACACCTTTCTGCATACCCAGAAGTTGAATGGCACCAGTTCTCTGAAGAGTTCATCACTGAATCTCTTGGCGTAACTTGGAACCCGTACACAACTCAAATCGAACCTCACGATTACATCGCTGAGCTATTCGACGCGGTTGCTCGTTTCAACACGATTCTTCTAGACTTCGACCGTGACGTTTGGGGCTACATCGCTCTTGGTCACTTCAAGCAGAAGACTATTGCTGGCGAAATCGGTTCTTCTACAATGCCGCATAAAGTTAACCCAATTGACTTCGAAAACTCTGAAGGCAACCTTGGTCTAGCTAACGCAGTATTTAGCCACCTTGCACAAAAACTTCCAGTTTCTCGCTGGCAACGTGACCTAACTGACTCTACGGTTCTTCGTAACCTAGGTGTTGGTGTTGGCTACGCTATCATTGCATACACTTCAACTCTGAAAGGTATTAGCAAGCTAGAAGTTAACCGTGAAGCGCTACTTGCTGAACTGGACAAGAACTGGGAAGTACTGGCTGAACCAGTACAAACAGTAATGCGTCGTTACGGTATCGAGAAGCCATACGAGAAGCTAAAAGAGCTAACTCGTGGTAAGCGTGTAGATGGCGAAGGCATGCGTGCATTCATCGACGGTCTTGAAATCCCTGCAGACGAGAAAGTTCGCCTGAAAGAGATGACACCAGCGAACTACATCGGTCAAGCAATCGAGCTGACTGACAAGCTGTAAGATTCGAACAAACGAATAAACAAAGGCTTCCCACGTGGAAGCCTTTTTGTTGCGTAGAACAAATGTTTCGAACAGTAGTCCCTAAGTAAAACAACAGTCGTTAATCAAACCTGAGTTCTCCAACTAGTCTCCCCCATTCAAAAACTCCAAACCACATAAGACAAACATCCTTAAATGCTAAGATCAAAAAAGGCCTCCCGAAGGAAGCCTTTAGCATAGATACTGCCGCTTAACGACAGCAGCTTGTATTAGAAATTACATGTTACGTAGAGAAGCAATACGCTTATCTAGCGGCGGGTGGCTCATTAGAAGCTCAGTTAGAGACTTCTTACCGTTGATACCAAACGCCATCATAGAACCTTCTAGTTGTGGCTCGTGGCTCACCTTTAGACGCTCTAGCGCTGCAATCATCTTCTCTTTACCTACCAAGTGCGCAGCACCTGCATCAGCATGGAACTCACGATGGCGGCTGTACCACATCGTAATGAAGCTCGCTAGGAAACCAAATACCAGTTCCAGCACCATAGACACACCGAAGTACACCATCATGTTGCTGCCACCCTCCTCTTCGTTGTCATTCGACGCAACAATGTTGGCGATGAAACGAGATAGGAAGATAACGAACGTGTTCACAACACCTTGCATTAGGGTCATTGTCACCATATCACCATTCGCGATGTGGCTAACTTCGTGAGCTAATACCGCTTCAGCTTCGTCACGCGTCATACTGTGCAGAAGACCCGTTGATACTGCGACCAATGAATCATCACGCTTAGCGCCCGTTGCAAATGCGTTGATGTCTGGCGAATCGTAGATCGCCACTGTTGGCATACCAATACCAACTTGTTGAGATTGACGGCTTACCGTCTCCATCAACCAATGTTCTGTTTCGTTACGTGGGCTTTCAATGACCATGCCGCCTACCGAGCGTAGCGCCATTTTCTTCGACATCATTAATGAAATGAATGAGCCGCCAAAACCAAATACCGCAGCCATCACCAATAAGCCTGAGAGGCTACCGGGTTGCATACCTGTAACTGCGTATACAATATTAAGAACAACACTTAGTACCAATACAACCGCTAAGTTAGTTGCAAGGAACAACATTACTCGCTTCATTACTTATCTCCGCATGAAAGCTGTTTTTATAAAACTTATTGTTATAGACAAGGCAGACAGCAATAGATTCCAACCTTGAAGACTTATACTTACTTATACATATAGTCTTAGATTAAGAAAACAAGGTTAAGCATTAAATTGCAACATTTGATTACGAGGCCATATCCGAATTAAATCCACTCTATTAGACCTAAGTCGTATGGTGTCGATATAACAATCCGTTTACAGTGACTTCAGATGATTTATTGGCTAGTCCATGTACAAAAAGGAAAGGATCATGGTTGAAGGTACTAACACTCAAATGGCTATCGATTTACTGTGCTGTCACCTAGGGATTACTGAAGAAGAAGCGAAAAAGCAGGTTGGAATCCTAACACCGCAAACGGCACAGACAAAAATCACAGAAACTCAGCAAGCTTTAATGGGACTGACTAAAGAACATTAGTTCTAAGCTTGTTTATTAAAAGACCGGTTGTTTATCAACTAAAGGTCTAAAGGCTTAAAATAGCAAAAGGGCTGCAATCGCAGCCCTTTTCTTATTTAGTACATAACGTGGTAATTAAAGCGCAAGCAAAGGCTGCACATCAATGTACTTACCAATGTTTTTAGACTTCGCTTTTGGGACGTAAGGGATTTCACCTAACTTAGGTGCACCTAACTTATCTTCAAGCATCGCAATAATATCTGCGTAGTGCTCAGTACCTGGATTGATACGGTTTGCGACCCAACCTACTAGGTTTAGGCCATCAGCACGAATCGCTTCTGCCGTTAATAGAGCGTGGCTCAAACAACCAAGTTTAATACCCACAGTCAGTACCACTGGCAGCTGCTCTTTTTTAACCCAGCTAGAAAGATATTCATCGTCTGAAACCGGGACTCGCCAACCACCAGCACCTTCAACTAATACGATGTCAGAGTTTTTCTTATGCTCTTCTAGCTTCGCTGATAATACCGCCTCATCAATTACAACACCATCATGCTTAGCAGCGATGTGAGGCGATGATGGTAGCAACAACGCATATGGATTGACGTCTTCGTAAGCAATATCTTGCGTCGCCGCTTCTTGAAGATGCAGTGCATCACTATTACGTAGTCCTTCAGGGGATTTTTCACTCCCTGCAGCAACTGGCTTGTAACCAATTGTTGATAAATCTTGTGCAGCCAAAGCTTGAAGAATCGCTTTTGAAACCACAGTTTTTCCCACTTCGGTATCCGTACCTGCAATGAATAATGCATCAATCATAATTGAATAACCCCTAAACAAACTTGATATGTTGCTGGTAAGAAACCTTGATGGTTTTTAAACTCTCGATATTCCCGTTCAACAAGCTGCAACATGCGACGACTTGTTAAACCTTGTGAGCGACCACTTACGTGATTAGCGCCGATACCTTTAAGGTCGCGCATCAGTTCAAACGCAGTGTCGTACCAAACGGTGATGGTGGGCAAGTCTAGTTGATGAGCCGCACAGCTAGATTGCGCTAACGCAATTTTTACCTGATTGATTGTGATAAAATGGTTAACGTGTTGATGTGCGTCAATTTTGGACCACGACTTTTTCAGTTCAAACAGTGACCCATCAAGCAAAGTTGAGAAAAGAACACGCCCACCAACCGCTGTAACACGCTTCATCTCTCTCAAAGGTAACGATAAGTCGTCACACCATTGCAACGCAAGGCTAGAGAAAACGATGTCAAAACACCCATCTTCAAAAGGCAATTGTTCGGCATCGGCTTGTTGATATAAAGAGACAGATGCACCACACCGCTTCTCTGCTGTTGCTAACATTCCAACAGAAAGATCAGCGCAAACCACTTCAGCGCCTCGTTTCACCATCTGTTCGGAGAAATAGCCAGTGCCACAACCTAAATCGAGCACCTTTAACCCAGAAAGGTCACTCGGTAACTTACCCAGCAGTCGGTGGCCAACATCGCGTTGAAATTCAGCGTGTTTGTCATAGGTTATTGCTGCTTTGCCGAAAGCCTCGGCAATCGCACTCTTGTCTTGGCCGACGTAATTATCCACTACTGCTTCTTGTGACATTTACTGAGCCTCTTTCTTCAATTCAAAGTTCGATTCTAAGCTTGGTTTGATATTTAATTCGTCATGTCGCTCCATTGCTTGAAGCAGCGAATTAGTTAACTGAAAAATCTGTTTCTGACTGTGGTTCGCCGTTAAGGTAATACGCAAACGAGCAGTCCCAATTGGCACCGTTGGTGGCCTTATTGCCGTTACCCAAACTTGGTTGCGCTTTAACTCTTCAGCAATAGATAGTGCAGCTTGGGCTTCGCCGATTACAAATGGCTTGATCGGCGTCTGAGTATCAATAAAACCTTTCACACCATTCATCTGCTCTGCATAGAGAGCGCCTAACTCCGTGAGTTTCTCACGACGCCACTCTTGCGTTTGAATCATCTTGCATGCATGAGACAAAGCCACCGCTTGTGAAGGTGGCATCGCCGTCGAGTACACATGATGACGAGCAAACTGAGTTAAGTAATCACCCACTTCTGACGAACAAAGAATCGCAGCGCCAGACAGGCCAAATGCTTTACCAAAAGTGACGACTAGAATATCGGGCGTTATTTGCGCCACGTTGCAGCTCCCTACCCCTTGCTCACCTAGCACTCCGATACCATGAGCATCATCAACCGCCAACCAACTGTCGAATTGATGAGTCAGGTTAGATATCTGACTGAGAGGCGCTTGGTCGCCGTCCATGCTGAACACACCTTCAGTCACAACCAAGGATTGTGGCGATCGGCTTAATAGCGACTCTAGATGCTGCGTGTCGTTATGCTTAAAGCGTTTCATGGTTGCAGGAGAAAGCATCCCCGCTTCCATCAAAGAGGCGTGATTAAGCTTGTCTTGCAGCAGAGTGTCGTCTTTTTCGAGCAGAGAAAATAACAAGGCTTGGTTCGCACTGAAACCAGAACTAAAGAGAATGGCACGTTCAAAGCCCAACCATTCACACAGCTGAGCCTCTAAATTTCGATGAGCAGGACTAAAACCCGTGACCAATGGCGATGCAGCACTGCCAGCACCATAAAGGGAAAGCCCAGCTTGCCACGCCTCCACCAACTCAGGATCGTTTGCAAAGCCTAAATAGTCATTACTCGAAAAGTTAATGAAGTCAGAACCTTCACTATTAAGCAAAGGGCTATTGCTGTTTTCGAGTACCTTGAGTTGACGAGTTAAACCTTGCTCACGGCGATGAGCAAGGGCACTTTTGATACGAGATTTAAACAGTGGCATCGTAGAACATGTCATCTTTCGTTGGACGAGCAGCAACGCGCTCCACCACTTGATCTAACAGTTCGTTTTCTTGAATTTCATCAGGCTTCTGAGCCACTTGTTGGCTGTTGATACCTAACTTCTTAAACAGCTGCATATCCGTGTCTTCATCTGGGTTTGGCGTAGTCAGTAACTTACAACCGTAGAAGATAGAGTTCGCGCCAGCCATGAAGCACATCGCTTGCATCTGTTCATTCATATTCTCGCGACCTGCAGATAGACGAACCGCAGACATTGGCATCATGATACGAGCAATCGCAATCAACTTAATGAAGTCAAAAGATTCAACATCATCGACGTTTTCCATCGGTGTGCCTTTCACTTTCACGAGCATGTTGATTGGCACACTCTCAGGGTGTACCGGAAGGTTCGCTAGCTCTACCAGCAGACCTGCACGGTCATTGGTACTTTCGCCCATACCAATAATGCCACCAGAACAGATCTTCATACCGGCATCACGCACGTGAGATAGCGTATCTAAACGATCTTGGTAAGTACGAGTGGTGATGATGCTGCCGTAGAACTCAGGAGACGTATCAAGGTTGTGGTTGTAGTAATCCAAACCTGCATCCGCTAACTCGCCAGCTTGATCGGGGGTTAACATGCCTAGTGTCATACAAGTTTCTAGCCCCATACCTTTCACACCTTTGATCATATCAGTCAGGTGAGGCATATCGCGTTCTTTCGGGTTTTTCCATGCCGCGCCCATACAGAAACGAGTCGAGCCTGCGTTCTTTGCTTTTTGCGCCGCATCCAAAACACGCTCTACTTCCATTAGGCGTTCTTTGTCGACATCCGTTCGGTAGTGAGCACTTTGAGGGCAGTACTTACAGTCTTCAGGACAAGCACCGGTCTTAATCGATAGAAGCGTACTCACCTGCACGTGGTTGTGCTCTTGGTACTGTCTATGAACCACTTGAGCTTCAAACATTAAATCCATAAACGGTTTTTCAAGCAGCGCTCTTACTTCAGCGACTGTCCAGTCATGACGAACTTCCACGTGTCGATCCTTTTTTATTATTTGATGTTTCATCTCTATCAATAGAGATTGCATTTATGCTTGGCTAGTCTACCGACAAGCTTTAGACTGTCAACACATTGATAATATCAAAAGTTTACATATGATTATTTTTTAATCAAACCAAGAATGGAAGTTACTATGGATCTCGCCTTTGATCGCCAGCATATCTGGCATCCCTACACATCAACGTTAACACCTCTGACCTGCTATCCAGTCACCAACGCAGACGGTGTTTACCTAGAATTAGAAGGCGGAAAACGAATTATTGATGGTATGTCATCTTGGTGGTCAACCATCCACGGCTACAATCACCCTGAGCTAAATGCTGCAGCTCACAGCCAAATCGATAAGGTTTCACACGTTATGTTTGGTGGCATCACCCACCAACCCGCTATCGATCTATGTAAGAAGCTTTTGAATCTCGCGCCAAGTAATCTTGAGCATGTATTTTTGGCCGATTCAGGTTCAGTAGCCGTAGAGGTTAGCCTCAAGATGGCACTGCAATATTGGCACGCTAAAGGACAACCTCGTTCAAAGTTCCTCACACTAAGAGATGGTTACCACGGTGATACCTTTGCGGCGATGTCAGTGACCGACCCTGACAACTCGATGCACAGCCTCTACAAAGGCTTTTTACCGGAACATATTTTCGCTGATTCGCCAAAAACAGCCTTTTGGGATGAGTGGAACTCAAGTGACATCGATAGTTTTCGAGAAAAGCTGGCAGCACACCATCAAGAAGTCGCAGCGGTGATCTTAGAGCCAATCGTTCAAGGGGCTGGCGGTATGCGTATCTACCACCCTGAGTTCCTAAAACAGGTTCGCTTACTGTGTGATGAATTCAATGTATTGCTGATCTTGGATGAGATTGCGACCGGATTTGGCCGCACAGGGAAACTGTTCGCTTGTGAGCATGCCGATGTTCAACCGGACATCTTATGCGTAGGCAAGGCTTTAACTGGTGGCTATATGACATTGTCAGCGACGCTTGCGAGTAAAGAAGTTGCTGACACGGTATGTGGCGGTGAAGCGGGATGTTTTATGCACGGGCCAACCTTTATGGGTAACCCATTAGCTTGCGCGGTAGGTGCGGCAAGCTTGTCCATCATAGAGCAAGGTCATTGGCAGAGTCAGACTCAGCAGATAGAACAGCTTTTCTCAGAATTGCTGCCACCTTTGCGAGAGCATCCACTGGTTAAAGACGTTCGTTGGTTAGGCGCGATTGGTGTAGTTGAAACCCATTCGCCTGTCGATATGGAAACCATCCAAGCTCACTTTGTAGAGCAAGGCGTTTGGATCCGTCCGTTTGGTAAACTAATTTATATGATGCCTCCATTTATCAGCGACCCTGCGCATATCGAGCAACTGGTCTCTGCAATTGATAAAGCACTACAACAATCAGCTTGCTTCAAGTCAAATTGATATAATAAAACCAAATAGAAATTCCGAAAATTTATTAGCATATAAGCCGATACGCCGCCTTTAGAGTGCTAAAGGTGGCCTACTCACAAAGCAAATAATCAGACAGCCAATAAAAAATCTCAAACTCATATTTTATCTATGATTCCACCCTGAAGAATCTCACAAATAAATTTAATCCTCTCCATAAAAACAATTAGCAAAAGAGTGTTACCTATCGGGTCAATAGCCGCTTAAAATACAAGCCATTTTTTGTCGGATATTATGATGAGCTTCCTCACTCGATTTCATTCTAGAATCCAATCAGCTAATTCAATTCGACTGTACTTAGATAATAAATATTAACGAAAGCTTGTATCAACTTGGTAGAAACAGAGCTTTTCTGTTTTGTCGATCGAGCAAGACAGCAAAGCAACCCGTAATAGCTGCGGAATTCACGTCAGTAAATAATTTAAAGTAAACATGAAATTAAACCAACTCAATGCACTTATCGTTGACGACTCATCGATCGTGCTATCAACCATCCGCAATATGTTGATTCATATCGGCTTTTCAGAGCAAATGATTTCAATTGCGAAATCCCCTCGCATCGCTATGACGATAACAAGCGAGACGACGTTTGATGTGATTATCTGTGACTACAACTTTGGTAACACCATCAATGGCAAGCAGCTGTTTGAAGAGCTTAAACAATCGAATAGATTGAAAGACGATGGGATATTTATTCTAGTTACAGGCGAAAATTCCGCTTTATCGATCCGCCCTATTTTAGAGCTTCGACCAGATAATTATTTATTAAAACCATTCAATCGTGAAACTTTAAAGCAACGTATCACAAGCTCTCTAAAAAAGAAGCTGGTGCTACAAAAAATCTATAAGGCCGAACGAGAAAATGACTATGAAGCCGGACTTGAGTACTGCGAAGAGCTGATCGCCTTTCATTCTGAGTATTTTACGACCATCCAGCAATTTCGCGGAAGCTTTTTGTCAAAGCTTAAGCTTTACGAAGAAGCAAAGAACGTATATGAGAAGGCGCTTGATGAAGGCCGTTTTGATTGGGCTCAAGCGGGTCTAGCAAACAGCCTTGCGAATTTGGGTCAGGTCAATGAAGCACAACGAATGATCGAAAGCTTGATTGATTCAGCACCCACCAGCACCTTGTATCGAGATCAAGCAGCTCAAGTGAACCTTATCAGTAATAAGGTTCCTGCTGCGATTGCCCATTTTAAATTGGCGAGTGCACTCACACCGGGTAACTCAGAAAGGGAACTGGCAATCGCAAACCTGTGTCTCTCCGTAAATGATACCAAGACGGCGTTGGTTCACTATCAGAACTATGTGCAGATCAATAGAGATACCTTTCGAGATAACCTCTATATGAAGCTCAACCATATTCGATTTTTGCTCTATTGCGCATCTGGTGAGAGCAACAATAAAGCGACACTCGATCAAGTAAATTATCTAATTTCGAAGATCCCTACAGAAGCAAGAGCAGGTCTTCAAACGGATTTAGCGCTTATCGCAGCACACATTGCAATGGAATCAAAACAGTACCAAAAAGCGGTCACTATTTTGACCGCACTGCACGACAGAAATAGCTTTGATGCATTCCCGGTTATCTATCATCACACCTGGTTGTTAGACAGAATGAGTTGTGAGAATGAGTTTAAAGTCGCAGAAAGTCGTTGTGGCATGTTGATTATCCAAACGGCGAACGAAACCGTTGTTTCTAGTCAAATGACCATGTGCAGTGAGATGAAACGCCGTAACGCAGAAAAGATGGAATGGCTCAAACAGAGCAACGTCATAATTAAGCAGGCTTCGTCGGACTATAAACAGGTATTGGTCGCTTATTTAGAGATTCACAAGCGATGCCCGATGATCAAAAACGTATGCATGAATATCGTCAAACTGCTCTCTGTTATTTGGCCTGACGCAATGGGTACGAAACAGGTTTTAACGATTATTCAGAAGTGTGATGGCGTGGTCACTCAACTTTATACGCTTGATGAACTGACCAAAAACAATTATCAAAATTACTATCGAAAGGCGTTGCTAGCTTGTAAACAAGCAGACGAAGCAACCAAAGCGAGCTTCTCGTTTATGTAGCTTCGCTTTATACGACTTCTACTTGGGTAAACTTCAGATACGAAAAAGGCTTTGCCATTACAGCAAAGCCTTTTAAATATTCTGGCAAGTCAGGTTAATCTAAATTTGATTAACCTAAATTGACATTAACCGATGTGCGTTACGCCGCCCATGTATGGCTGAAGTACTGTTGGGATAGCAATACGGCCATCTGCTTCTTGGTTGTTCTCAAGAATAGCAACCATAGTACGACCAACAGCAAGACCAGAACCGTTTAGTGTGTGTACAAGTTCAGGTTTCTTCTCGCCTTTACGACGGAAACGAGCTTGCATACGACGCGCTTGGAAATCCCACATGTTTGAACAAGAAGAGATTTCGCGGTAAGTCTCTTGTGCTGGAACCCATACTTCTAAGTCGTAAGTTTTCGCAGAACCGAAGCCCATGTCACCTGTACATAGAATCACTTTACGGTAAGGAAGCTCTAGAAGTTGAAGTACTTTCTCAGCATGACCTGTGAGCTCTTCAAGCGCTGCCATTGAGTCTTCTGGCTTAGTGATTTGTACTAATTCAACTTTGTCGAATTGGTGCATACGGATAAGACCACGAGTGTCACGACCGTAAGAACCCGCTTCAGAACGGAAACATGGTGTGTGAGCTGTCATCTTAAGTGGCAGTTCAGCTTCATCAGTAATCGTGTCACGAACCATGTTCGTTACCGGTACTTCCGCAGTAGGAATAAGCGATAGAGTCTTAAGAGGTACGTCACTTACTTGCTCAGTTAGCGGGCTTGTGTGGAACAAGTCTTCGCCGAACTTAGGAAGTTGACCAGTACCGTAAAGGCTATCGTGGTTCACTAGGTACGGTACGTACATTTCTGTGTAGCCGTGCTCATCAGTGTGAAGGTCCAGCATGAACTGGGCAATAGCACGGTGTAGACGTGCAAATTTGCCTTTCATCACGATGAAACGAGAACCCGAGATTTTAACTGCGCTAGCAAAATCAAGACCGCCAGACATTTCGCCAAGATCGACGTGATCTTTCACTTCAAAGTCGTAAGTCTTAGGTTGACCCCAACGAGAAACTTCTACGTTGTCATCTTCGTCTTTACCATCTGGCACTTCTGCATCAGGTAGGTTAGGAATAGACATTGTGATCGTTTCTAGCTCAGATTGAAGATCAGCCAATGCTACTTTAGCTTGGTCTAGTTCTGTGCCTAAGTTGCCTACTTCTGCAAGGATACGCTCAGCTTCTTCATGGTCGCCTTTTGCTTTCGCTTGACCAATGGACTTCGATCGAGAGTTACGTAACGCTTGTAGCTCTTCAGTTTTCATCTGAAGAGACTTACGTTTTTCTTCAAGTTCACGAATTGTCTCTACATCAAGGGTGAAGCCTCGACGTGCTAATTTTGCCGCTGTTTCATCCAGCTCAGCTCGAAGTAATTTAGAATCCAGCATTGCTAATCCTATGCTTTAGTTATTTGAATATTCAGTAGTTTGCTACTGAATCACTGCTAAACCCCTAAAACTGGTGTTATTTCGACCAATTTATAACGATTTAATTGAAATTTTATGACTAGGTAACGATATCCAAAAAAGACTACTTTTCATAGCGTTTTTGTGGGCTTTTTGCGTCCAAATCCGCCAGATAATCTAGCTTCTCGCCAATTTTGGTCTCTAAGCCTCGTTTTGTTGGGAAATAGTATTGCTTCTCTCCCATTTCAGGAGGCAGATACTTTTCACCCGCCGCGTAGGCTCCTGGTTCGTCATGAGCATAACGATATTCTTGCCCGTAGCCCATGTCCTTCATCAAAGTTGTCGGTGCATTTCGCAAATGATGAGGGACTTCATATTCCGGAAGGTTGTGAGCATCTGTTAACGCTTGCTTCCACGCGGTGTAAACGGCGTTACTCTTTGGTGCACACGCAAGATAAACAACCGCCTGCGCAATCGCACGCTCGCCTTCGGCAGGACCAATTCGAGTGAAGCAGTCCCAAGCGGACATTGCGACCTGCATTGCTCTTGGGTCAGCGTTGCCAATATCTTCAGAAGCAATCGCTAGCAAACGTCTTACGATATACAAAGGGTCGCAACCCGCCGCAATCATTCTTGCTGACCAATACAAGGCCGCATCAGGGTTTGAGCCACGAATTGACTTATGAACCGCCGATATTAGGTCGTACCAAATATCACCCTTGTTATCGAAACGAGCGACTTTCTCACCAGCCACTTCAGCCAACAACTGCAAAGTTATCGCTTTCTCGCCTTTATCGTTGTCTTCTGCCATGTCATACAGCAGTTCAAGATAGTTAAGCGACATACGCGCGTCACCGTTAACCAGTTCTGCAAGGCGATCTAAAACATTATCAGCAAAATCAGCAGGCACATCACCTAACCCGCGTTGCTTGTCTTCAATCGCTTGGCGAATAACGAGAGAAATATCATCTGTATTCAGGGACGTCAGTTTGTAGACACGCGCACGTGATAACAAAGCGTTGTTCAATTCAAAAGAAGGGTTTTCTGTGGTCGCACCAATAAAGGTCACGGTGCCATCTTCGATATGAGGCAGAAAAGCATCTTGCTGACTTTTGTTAAAGCGATGGACTTCGTCCACAAACAGGATGGTTCTGCGCCCTGCTTGCTTGTTCTCACGCGCTTTTTCAATCGCAATACGGATGTCTTTTACGCCCGAAGTTACCGCCGATACGCGTTCAACTTCTGCATTAGCATAGTTTGCAGCCACTTCCGCTAGCGTCGTTTTACCGGTGCCCGGAGGCCCCCACAAAATCATCGAGTGGATATGGCCCGCTTCCAATGCTCTGCGAAGTGGTTTACCTGGGCCTAATATATGCTGCTGACCGATGTACTGTTCGACAGTTTCCGGTCTCATACGAGCAGCAAGGGGACGAAAATCTTCGTCCCCCGCAAAATCTAAGCTGTAATTACTCAATTGCAATCTCTTGATTCGTTGATGGCATTAATGCCTATCGACTTACTACCAAACGATCTGCTTATTTAGATCAGTTTCTTTGGTCGTCGACCTCGACACCTTCCGGTGCCACAAAAGTAAAGCGGTCTGCTGCAGGTTTACCCAAGTCAACATTGCTAAAGGTAAACTCACCTTTTTGACCGTCTTGTTCAATCACATTAAAGCCCTGAACAATACCCTTTTCGGTGATATTAATCTGGAAGTCGCCCTGATTAGAATCGACAGCGGTTGGCGTTAGCGTAAATTGGTTACCCGTTTGCGCCACATTATAGTTATCCCAATCGCTTTCTTGGTTACGTGTAAGTAGGACAAAAGGTGTCTGTGATGTCGCTTGCTCTTGCCAATAAATGCTCACTTGCTCAATGAACGGGCTGTAGTACCACAAGCTTTGACCGTCAGATACCAGTAGGTTTTCATCAGGGAAAGTCGTTTCCCAGCGGAACAAGCTTGGGCGTGCAATCTCAACCGTGCCCTCACCTTCCATAACAACATCACCATCAGGGCTGGTCACGACTTGTTTAAAGTCAGCGCTGAAGCCTGCGTTTAATGCCAAACGGCTACTCAACTCTTCTTTCGGAGAAGCAAACACTGAGAAGCTCATAAATAAAAGTGCGAATACTTTTTTCATCAATAATCCTGTTAGAACATAAGTCGGTCATATTTTCGATTTGACCGACTTAATAGTTATGAGTTCCTACCGGAACTAATCTTTTGGTGGCGCTGGTGCTAAGACTTCTCGGTTACCGTTATGGCCTGGAGCACTTACGATACCTTGAGCTTCAAGTTGCTCGACAATACGTGCAGCACGGTTGTAGCCAATCTTGAATCGACGTTGTACGCCTGAGACTGAGCCACGACGCGAATGAACAACGTGTTCTACCACTTGATCAAATAGAGGATCAACCTCTTCATCACCTTCCATCTTCTCACCCGGAAGCAAGGTTTCTGGGGTTTGTTCGCCGTTGGTGATCTCATCAATATAGTTTGGCTTACCACGCGCTTTCCAGTTATTCACGACTGCGTGTACATCATCATCAGATGCAAAGGCACCGTGAACACGAGTTGTATGGCTAGAACCCGGTGGCAAGTAAAGCATATCACCCATGCCCAATAGTGATTCCGCACCACCTTGGTCAAGGATAGTTCGTGAATCCGTTTTGGTTGATACCGTAAAAGCGACACGGGTTGGAATGTTCGCTTTAATAAGACCCGTAATAACATCCACAGATGGACGCTGCGTCGCTAGAATCAAGTGAACACCCGCCGCACGTGCTTTTTGTGCCAAACGTGCAATCAGTTCTTCAACCTTCTTACCAACCACCATGATTAGGTCGGCAAATTCATCAACGATAACCACAATGTAAGGCAGCTTCTCAAGCAATGGCGCTTCTGGGTCCATGCTGTCACCCGGCTTCCACAGTGGATCGTGAATTGGGTGACCCGCTTCCGCTGCCATCTTAAGCTTATCGTTGTAACCTTTAATGTTACGAACGCCTAATGCTGACATCAGCTTATAACGTCGTTCCATCTCGCCAACACACCAACGAAGGGCGTTCGACGCATCTTTCATGTCGGTTACCACTTCAGACAATAGATGAGGAATACCCTCATAAACCGATAGCTCAAGCATTTTCGGGTCGATCATGATGAATCGAACATCTTCCGGTGATGCTTTGTAAAGCATACTCAGAATCATTACGTTCACACCTACCGACTTACCAGAACCGGTTGTACCCGCAACCAGAACGTGAGGCATTTTCGATAGATCAGCAATAACGGCTTCACCAGCGATGTCTTGCCCTAAAACCACTGTCGTTGGCGATTTCGCTTCTTGGAACTGAGGGCTAGCAACCACATCTGAGAAGAATACCGTTTGGCGGCTCATGTTCGGCAGTTCTAAGCCAACATAAGGTTTACCCGGAATCACTTCTACGACACGTACTGCCAATGCAGAGAGTGAACGCGCTAAGTCCATAGAAAGACCAGAAATACGGCTTACTTTCACGCCCGGGGCCAGATCGAGTTCAAATCGAGTGATTACTGGGCCAGGGAAAATATCAACCACATCTGCCTTGATCTTGTAATCCGCTAGCTTAGATTCAACAAGACGAGCAATTGCCTCTAGCGCATCACGGTCAATAAAGGTTTCACGTTTTTCAGGGTGGAATAACAATTCAAGCGTGGGTAATGGCTCAGCAGGTTTCGGTAAATTCACATCTTGTTGAACCAAGAACGGGTTCTGCGCCGCTGCCATATTCGCTTGGGCTTCAGAAACAATGCTTTGGAATGCGGTGACATCTTGATCTTGATGCGCAGATTCTTCTTCCGTTACTTCTTCCCAAGGAAGATCAACAGCTGACTCTTGGCTTTGTGCTGTTGGCTGTTCAGGCTCTGAATGTTCTTCTTGATAAGAGAAAGGTTCAAACTGTTCTTCGGTTAATGCTGCGCCAGCTAACTCAGCTTCAGTCTGCTCAGACTTAAGATCTGAACCCTGTTGGTAGCTTTGCTCTTCCGTTACATCAAACGGTGAAGGTTGTGCAGAGAAATCGTCTTCCACGGTTGCTTCTGGCTCGCCCATAGGTGAAGCGTATAAGGATTCAGGTTGAACATCTTCAGCACCGAATTCGCCATTTAATTGTGGTGAGCTATCTAATTCTGGTTCAGCACTTTCTAGGTCAGCATGAGCAGGGCTAACTTCTGATTGTTCGTTCTGCATGTATTGTTGGTAAGCAACCTGGGAATCATGCGCGTCGAGCTGATCTTGTTCCGCTAGGTCATCTTCATACATGGCCGCATTTTCTAGCTGCTCTATTGTTGCATTCAACTGTTTAGAGCGCTCAATACCTTCTTCTAACGGTTCTTCTGGCGCTTGGTAAGTAGGTGCTGCAGGGGTCGGTTGCTCTGACTCAATTACCGCTTGAGGCTGAACCTGAGGTTCTTCATGAACAGGAGCGTCTTGTTTCACAGGAGCATCGACTGGCATATGAATATTGTAATGACGCTTCGGCGATGCAGCATTGTCTCGCGCATTTGTCGCCACGTCTGAAGAATCATTGGTCGCAGAAAAGCTCATCGCTGGATCTAGCGGGTCATGCTCTGTCGATTCTTTGTTGTCTTCTATAACAGGAACATCGCGGTAAGTTGGCTCTTGATGGCGCTGATGACGTTCTTCGATTAAATCGCGGTCTGCTGATTCTCTTAATTGAGGCTCAAGCAGCTCTTGATCTTGGCCACGAACCTTATTAACAGCAGACGTGAAGAATTTGATGGCACGTTCACCCAACCATTCCACAATACTTAACCAAGAAATACCGGTTAATAGAGTAAAGCCAGCACCCCATAAGAAAAGTAGAACCAGCGTACTACCAAGAACATTCAACGTCGGAAGTGCAAGGCTTGTTAAGACGTCGCCCACTACGCCACCGGATGAAAAATACCAGATGTCGTCAAAGTTTATATCCGCGAGACCACAACTCGTAAGAATTAGGATAGTCAGGCCGAGTAAGCGAGTGCCCCACAGCATGAAGTCGATCTGCTCGTCTTCATTACGTTTGCGGAATAATACCCACGCAGCAACCGTCACTAAGATAGGCAAAGGGTAAGCCAAAGAACCAAATACGAAGAAAAGCGTATCCGCCAACCAAGCACCTAGGTAGCCACCCGCATTTTGAATGTCACCACCCCACGCCGTTTGCGACCATGATGGGTCTGCAGGACTAAAAGTTAATAACGCAACGGCAAGTAGAATAGAGAAGAGAACACCGAGAATCAGACTGCACTCTTTGAGACGTTGAGAACCACTCAAACGAGGAGACTGAGGCTCTTCACTCGTTTTAATGATTGTTTCTACTTTATTACTGCTCTGCTTGAACATAAACCAACTTAATAATTAAACGGGATAAAAACATCTCGAGCGGCCAAAGCCGCTCGTTTCAATGAAACTACTGTTGATTTAACCATATCAAACAGAAAAACCCAATTCCAGAAAGCAAGAAAGCGGAACAAATGTCCGCTTTCTTTCATTTCACCAATTGTGACTAACGAGTTTTAATCACAAGTTGATTGGTTTGTTTCACTTCTTCCATTACTACGTAAGTTCGAGTGTCGTTTACGCCCGGTAGACGAAGTAACGTATCACCCAGTAACTTACGGTAAGCACCCATATCAGATACACGTGTTTTCAGAAGATAGTCAAAATCACCCGACACTAAATGACACTCTTGGATGTCATCCAGTTTCTGCACAGCGGTGTTGAATTGTTCGAACACATCTGGCGCACCACGGTTCAACGTAATTTCAACAAACACTAAAAGTGAAGCATCAAGGTACTGTGGGTTCAGCAACGCTGTGTACCCAGTAATGTAACCTTGACGTTCTAAACGACGAACACGCTCAAGACATGGAGTTGGAGAAAGTCCTACTCGTTTTGAGAGTTCAACGTTTGAGATACGACCGTCTTTTTGCAACTCATTAAGAATGTTGCGGTCAATACGATCTAGTTCCTTGGACGGCTTCTTATAATTGTCTGCCATTTTTTATTCCACCTTATTACTTCCTTGCAAAAAAATATACTACAACTTTTTAATATTCAGTATCAAATTTTATCTGAACCTATCTATACTAGGTATTAATTCGACAGAATTACCCTACACATAGATAAAACAACCAAAATAAAATGAGGAGTCAGGATGATCATTGGCGTACCTAAGGAAATCAAGAACCACGAATACCGCGTTGGTATGACCCCAGCTAGCGTGAGAGAACTAATCTCACACGGCCACCAAGTTTTTGTAGAAACCAATGCCGGTACTGGTATCGGTTTTTCAGACGATGATTACATCGCTGTAGGCGCATCCATTCTTCCTACTGCTGCTGACGTTTTCGCGAAAGCAGAGATGATTGTAAAGGTTAAAGAACCTCAAGCTGTCGAGCGAGCTATGCTTCGCGAAGGGCAAATATTATTTACCTATTTACACCTTGCACCAGATTTTCCACAAACTGAAGAGCTTATCAAGAGCAAAGCTGTCTGCGTAGCCTATGAGACTGTAACAGATAATATGGGTCGCTTGCCACTATTAGCACCAATGTCTGAAGTCGCTGGTCGCATGTCTATTCAAGCAGGTGCACAAACATTAGAGAAATCTAACGGTGGTTGTGGTCTTCTTCTTGGTGGCGTTCCAGGTGTTGAACCAGCAAAAGTTGTTGTTGTTGGTGGCGGTGTTGTTGGTGCTAACGCAGCACGTATGGCTGTAGGCCTTCGCGCTGATGTTACAATTCTTGACCGTAACGTAGATACATTGCGTCGTCTTGATGAAGAATTCCAAGGTCGCGCAAAAGTGGTTTATTCTACTGAAGACGCCATTGAGAAGCATGTTCTAGAAGCAGACCTAGTGATTGGTGCTGTATTAATCCCTGGTGCGGCAGCGCCAAAACTGGTTACAAAAGAGCACATCGCTAAGATGAAACCAGGTTCAGCAGTTGTTGACGTTGCAATCGACCAAGGCGGTTGTTTTGAGACTTCTCACGCAACCACTCACGCAGACCCAACTTACATTGTTGATGACGTAGTTCACTACTGTGTTGCAAACATGCCTGGCGCTGTTGCTCGCACTTCAACTTACGCACTAAACAATGCAACACTTCCTTACATTGTTAAGCTAGCGAACAAGGGCTACCGCGAAGCACTTCTATCTGATGAAGGCTTCCTAGAAGGTCTAAACGTTATTCACGGTAAAGTAACTTGTAAAGAAGTTGCAGAGAGCTTTGACCTTGAATACGTAGATCCAGAAGAAGCAATCGCAATGTTTAACTAATGATGTAATGACTAACTGAACGCAATAACCTTCTCGTTGAAGCGTTCAGTTAACTCATACAAATTAAACAAAAAGCCAGTACGACATAATGTCACGTTGGCTTTTTTGCATTTCTGACTTTATTTGTATTTATAGCCTTATTTTGCATTAATGGATTTAGGTCGAAAAAACACGAATAGACTGTTTACCACTAGCGCTCGATTTTAACCCCATGAATCAATAGATTTCTTGGCGTAATGCTGCGTTCGCAAAACTCTTCAATCGAAGCTTCATAACCTTGCTCTTGCAGATAGATAGCGCGATCTAAAGCCAGCCATATCTCTAAAGGTCTTCTAAAGACTTGTTGAACCAAACTCAGCTTTTCCATTTCCCAGAAAAGCACTTCGCCTTGAACCAAATAAGAGTCAAAATCGATATCGGAACCCAGCGATAGCTCTTTCACTTCAGATGCCCAACGGCAGAAGGATTCAAAACCCTCAGCTAACTCTGATTTTTTGATGCTCGGTACAGGAATATATTCGTCAATGTTAAGTTCAGCCTTAAGCAGTTGGCTGAAGCCTAGACGATAGCTCATCTCTAGTTGACGATGTCTTTTTACTCTTTCACCACCAGTGACGGTTTCTTGAAGCGGGATTCTTAAATCGCTCTTACTTAACGTTAATGCTGATCTTTTCGAGACAGAAGACATCGCTTGGTAGTTGTCGTCTCGAATAAGATGATAACAACAAGGGGAAATCGTGACCGCGGGTAGCCCATGTGACACTGACTTTTTAACTAACTCAACATGAAGATCGCCACAAGCATGAAGGGCTACTGCATGTTGGTTTGAGTTAAACACGTCATCGGCCTTGTCTGAAAACGCATCTCCTTGAACAAAATTCATCGCTAACTTCTGGTCATCCGCAATCTTTTGTCCGCTTTCGCATAACGATTGCTGCCATTCAAAGCTAGTGACTTTTTGATCCGATTGCTGAGATAGGATTCGACCAAGAAAGCCTTTACCAGAACACCATTCGAGCCACTCTTTGCCATGGTGATGGCCTAATGCAGCCTCGCCCATTGCGACAATTTGATGTAGCTTTCGGCCAGGAATACCATCAGCAGTACCACGTGGGAGGTCTAAACCAACCAAAGCAGTGTTATCGAACTGGATGTTTTGGGTAGCAGTTTCTAATTCAGGTAGGAAACGAGTCAGTTCCTCAATCAAAAGCTGAGGCTGCTCTTTTAAGGTTTGAATGCTTTCATTATCTAAGCTTTCTAACCAATCAACGAGTGGACGATTGACCTCTTTCCACGGCTGCTGTTGAGTTTGGCATAGGTGAAAAGGCTCTGAACGCCAGTAAATCTGGTGCTCTAGCAAAAATGAATCGAGTATTTTAAATCGTGAATGCATGCTTCCCCCTATGATGCGTGGATTGTAGGGGTAAGAGGTCGAAATGGAAAGGCTCGATAAAGAAAACGAAAACTAAAAGCCCTAAAGAAAAACGGCCTGCAAATACAGGCCGAATAAGAATCTAGATTTACACGACGAGATTAACGAACTGGCAGCTCGATATCTTTAAACATCTCTTCTATTTCTTCATTCGATTTCAAAGAAATAGCTTGCTCAACCACAGGGCGAGTTAAGTGCGGTGCAAAACGCTCCATGAAATCAAACATGTAAGAACGCAGGAAGGTACCTTTTCTAAAACCAATGCTGGTTGTGCTCGCACAAAATAGATGGCTCGCATCAATCGCAACCAAATCAGTATCTTGCTCGTGGTCAATCGCCATACTTGCAATTACACCAACACCAATGCCCATACGAACGTAGGTTTTGATTACGTCTGCATCGGTCGCGGTAAACACAACGCGCGGTGTTAACCCTACTTTGTTAAACGCGGTATCAAGCTCAGAACGGCCAGTGAAACCAAATACATAAGTCACGAGAGAGTAAGCCGCAAGATCTTCGATCGTGATATTACGCTTCTGTGCCAGAGGGTGATCTTTGGTCACGACGATCGAACGGTTCCAGTGGTAACAAGGCAGCATAATCGCATCTTGGTAAAGGTGTAGCGCTTCCGTTGCAATCGCAAAATTCGCCGTACCTTTAGCGACGGCTTCTGACATTTGGCTTGGCGTGCCTTGGTGCATGTGAAGCGATACTTTAGGGTAACGCGCCGTGAAACCTTTAATCACATCAGGCAGTGCATAACGAGCTTGAGTATGAGTCGTTGAAATATTCAATGTACCCATCTCTGGATGAGTGTGCTCACCCGCTACCGCTTTAATACTTTCAACGCGTGCCAAAATCTCTTGAGAGATACGAATAATATCTTCACCCGCTTGGGTAACCTGCGTTAGATGCTTGCCGCTACGCTCAAAAATCTGAATACCTAGTTCGTCTTCAAGTAATCTAACTTGCTTACTAATGCCAGGCTGAGATGTGTACAAACTCTCTGCTGTAGCTGAAACATTTAGGTTATGGTTTACAACCTCAACAATGTACTTCAGTTGCTGTAACTTCATATCTAACCTCGTAATCCTTTACTCATTTCTGTGCTAACTTATTTGCAAAGAGAGCGTTATAGTCGCGTGTAATATAATTAATAGTTATAACGCTTCGAACACAAAAATGACAGAAAAATTGATTTTTTCTAGCTTAACAAACAAAAATATCACTAACGCTTTGCAACCCAACCCTCATTCTCATACATTAGTTGGTAAGTTTTGATTGCCGATTTCGCTCAACAAGAGATAATCAGAAATTGCAATTTACGAGTGCCGATACACAATGGAATCGTGTATGCTCTCCAGTTAGCTATAGAAAATAATAAGCAGACTCAAATATATGAATATTGGTTTAATAATCGCCTTAGTAGCCGTTCTTTTGGTGTTAGTTTTAGGCTACAACATCATGCTTCAATATAAAGTTAAGGTAGAAACAGCGAAGAAACAGGAAGCTTCTCGTTATCTAACCATTATTGATGGTACAGAAGAACTGATTGGCAACGCTCATCACATGCCGTTTAGCCAAGATCTTCTTGTATGCTTAAACAATCGAATTCTTGATGCATTAGAAAACATGTATCAACTCGATCCAAAAAATAAGCAGCTTGCCCAACGCATTGAAAGCGTAAAACAACAAATTACTCAGCTTAAAGAGAACTACAAAGGTGGCGAGAGTACCGCTTTCCGCTCACCAAGCAGTGACAAGCAAGCGATCATGATGCTTAAGTTAGTTAAACGCCTGCGTGATACGGTACGTAACGAGCACAATAAAGGCCGTTTCGAGACCCAAGCTTACGTGGTTGAAAATGCTCGCCTAGAAACGATTCAAATCCGTATTAACATTGAAAATGTTATCAAACGTGCAAACGATTCGATTTCTCGCGGACAACCGGGAACAGCGATTCAGCTATTACGCAAAGGTATTGATGCTTTAGCGACTAAGAACGACTCCTACTCTAATCAAGCCAAAGAAAAGCTTCAGCAGATGCTCAACGAGCTTGACCAGAAACGCCAAGACAAAAACGCTCAAGATTTGCAGCAGATGGAATCTAAAGAGCGTGAAGACGATATGGATGCCCTCTTCGGTCAGAAGAAGAAATGGTAACAGTCTAACTCAACACTTAAAGGCCGCCTTATTTACATTAAATAGGCGGCCTTTTTTGTAGCTGTTGAATTTCCTTTCTCTGTATAGGGAGATCTCTTGAGCTGTGATAAAATCCCCGCATTATCAACAAACTTTCCCTGACCATGTATCAAGAATTACTCGCTCCAATCCACTCTTTTCTCAAAGTCGAAACGCCAGATTCATGGATAGATGAAGCCAAAAAGCCTGAAAATCTTCACATCATTCTACGCGATCACATGCTGTGTGAACTGAAGGCTGCACAGAGTGCTTTGTTCCTTATCCGCAAGTACGCAGTTGATAAAGAAAGCGCGAAGCAACTGAATGAATGGATTTTGCCATACGAGCAATTTGCTTACCGTCGTATCGGAGACTTAGAGTCTCTGCGTGGTAAAAGCAACGTATCCAAGCAAATCACAGCGAAAGAAGGCTGTAATTACGGTGCTGACCTAATCGATAAGATGGTTTTACTGATCAAAGAAGAGCTGCATCACTTCTACCAAGTCATGGAGTTGATGGAGAAGAAAGGCGTGACTTACCAGCCAATCGAGGCGGGTCGTTACGCTAAGGGCTTGATCAAACAAGTTAAGACTTACGAGCCTGATGCTCTGGTTGATAAGCTTATCATCGGTGCGTTTATTGAAGCTCGCTCTTGTGAGCGCTTCGCTAAATTGGCTCCTTTCTTGGAAGAAGACATGGAGAAGTTTTACGTGTCTCTACTTCGTTCAGAAGCTCGCCACTACCAAGATTACCTTGAGCTAGCAGAACAGATCGCAGGGAAAGATATTTCAGAGCGTATTTCGCATTTTGCTCAAGTAGAAGCTGATCTTATCACTTCAGAAGACAGCGACTTCAAATTCCATAGTGGTGCTCCGGTTTAGGCTCCACACAGAACATTCAGTCCAGTTTAGACTAATCCAGACTAAAAAATTAAGGCCAGCAATTTGCTGGCCTTCTTTATTTATATCTCAATCCAAATATAGACTTAAGCAAGCGTACCGTTGATCTCTGCAAGTACAGCAGCAGGGTCTATCGCTTGCGTAATCGGACGACCAATAACAAGGTAGTCTGAACCTGATTCAATCGCTTTAGAAGGCGTCATGATGCGCTTCTGGTCACCCACATCTGCGCCGACAGGACGAATACCTGGAGTAACTAGCTTGAACTCTTGACCAAGTGCACCTTTAAGCAAAGAAGCCTCTTGTGCAGAACATACAACACCGTCTAAGCCAGAGTTTTTCGTTAGAGAAGCCAAGCGCATCACTTGTTGTTGTGGTTCAAGATCCAGACCGATACCCGCTAAGTCAGATTGCTCCATACTGGTGAGTACCGTTACACCGATTAACAGTGGACGATCTTTGCCATAAGGTTCTAAGATTTCGCGAGAAGCCGTCATCATACGCTCACCGCCACTTGCGTGTACGTTCACCATCCAAACACCCAGTTCAGCGGCAGCACGGACTGCTTTTGAACATGTGTTCGGGATGTCGTGGAATTTAAGGTCTAAAAATACTGAGAAACCACGCTTATGTAATTCACGAACAAATTCAGGGCCAAACAGGGTAAACATCTCTTTGCCCACTTTTAGGCGGCAAGATGCTGGGTCAATTCGATCGACAAAGGCTAACGCATCCGCTTGATTATCATAATCCAAGGCTACAATGATTTTTTGGTCGTTCATTTCATCTCCTAACGCAGTTAACTTTCTAAAAATTTCTAATCACCTAAGCTGGTGATAAATAACAGTCATAAAAATGCAGCCCGAAAGCTGCAATTAATAATTTGGTCTTAAAGTGACCACAAATCTATTCACCATCAAGCCCACGAATAGGCTTGATCGTCCCCCACCCTTTACATGAAGGGCAGTGCCAATACAAAGAGTGTGTCGAGAAACCACACTGACGACAACGGTAATGAGGCTTAACCTTAAGCTGTTCACCAACCATAGATTGAAGTGTGGTTAAGCTGTCTTTTGCTCGGCCTTCTTCTGCTTCCGCTAGGTGGTAATCGATTAATCGATAAAAACCTTTCATAGTTGGGTTTTTAACAAGCTGCTTTGTCAGTAGCTCTTGAGCTGAGCCTACATCTTCATGGTGAGCAACCAATTGCGCCAGCATCAGTTCGGCAGATACACCGGCTTTCTTCTGAATACACGCTTTGAGGAACTCGACCAATTGAGCTTCTTGTCCAAGCTTGTGGTAACACTCAGCAAGGGTTGGCAACACCTCACTGATAAAATCGATATCTTGTTCAAGTACCGATTCAAGACAATCAATTGTCTTTTGGTAATCTTCGTTCGCTAAGTGGAACTTCCCTAGTGCGATACTTGCGCGAACACATTTAGGGTCTTCAGAAAGCGCCTTCTTAAAATGCTGAAGCGCTTTAGAACGATTACCATCGGCTTGTTCTTGCATCGCAAGCTCACACCAGAAATGCGCAACGGTCGCACGCATCTTCATTTTTTTCTTGCCGAGCTTAACTAAGATATTTCCGTAATGGATAGCCTTGTTCCACTCACGGGTCTGCTGATAAATAGCCACCAACTGCTGTAAAGCGCCCTCTTTATGGTCAGGTTCTTCTACAAGTTGTTCAAAGATTTTTTCAGCGCGATCAAGGAAACCAGAGACCATATAGTCTTTGGCTAATTGTTGCAGTGCGAGGTTTTTCTGATCGAGGGTAAGCCCCGAACGAGAGATGAGATTTTGGTGAATACGAATAGCGCGGTCGACTTCGCCTCTTGAGCGGAACAAGTTGCCCAAAGCCAAGTGAGTATCGATGGTTTCATTGTCTACTTGAAGCAGCTCAATGAAGTGATCAACCGCTTTGTCAGATTGATCTGACAGTAATAGGTTCAAACCCGTCACGTATTGACGGGAGATCTGGTGTGATTGCTTTTGTTTTTCTTGCTGAGCATTACGATTACCCATATACCAGCCATATGCGGCTGCGATGGGCAAAAGTAAGAACAGTAACTCTAACATCAAATATAGCCTTTAAGCTTTAGTATCAGCAGCGACCTGCTTTGATTGCTTATTGAGTTGCTTCTTCAAGCGATGAATTTTCAGCTGAGACCGCATGTGCATATTACCAAAGACTAACCAAGCAAGGGCGAAGCCTGAAACGAATACAACACCTAATAAACTTGAGAGGTGGAAGTCACCTTGCGCTAGCAGATAGTTGAAATTCACAGTTGTTTGGTTTTGAGAGCCTAAAGCCAGTGCAATTAGGAAAAGTGCGATAACGGCGACTATTTTTATAATTTTCATAGTTCATCACTCATTGGTTGGTTAGCTGTACGATTATGCAGGAAAATTACTAATCAGACCACCATATTATGGTCATAAAAAAGCGGCATACATTATAGTATGCCGCTTTTCTTAATTCCGATAAGTAGGCTACATTCCTGAGTTTACTCGTTCACGCAACTCTTTACCTGGTTTGAAGTGAGGAACGTATTTACCTTCTAACTCAACCTTGTCACCAGTCTTTGGGTTACGTCCAACACGAGGCTCACGATAATGCAGAGAAAAACTGCCAAAACCGCGAATTTCGATTCGATCACCACTTTCTAGTGTTGAAGCCATATGCTCTAAAATGTCTTTTACAGCGTCTTCAATTTCTTTTGCAGAAAGATGCGTTTGCTCAGCGCACAGTCTTTCAATCAATTCAGACTTAGTCATAGTTACCCTCGTTGGTTTTCTTTTTAGAAATTATAGACCTATCGGAAAAATAAGCAAAAAAAAAGGAGCCTTACGGCTCCTTTCTTGGCTAGATAGCTATAATTCTCTTAATGAGAAGCTATTATTCGCCTTTAGCAGCTTTGAATGCGTCTGCCATTGCGTTACCGAACGCGCCTTCTTCAGACTTGTTCAGTGAAGCCATTGCTTCTTGCTCATCAGCTTCATCTTTAGCTTTGATAGATAGGTTGATTACGCGGTTCTTACGGTCTACACCAGTGAACTTCGCTTCAACGCTGTCGCCAACGCTTAGGATTAGAGATGCATCTTCGATACGGTCGCGAGAAACTTCAGAAGCGCGGATGTAACCTTCAACGCCTTCGATTAGCTCGATAGTAGCGCCTTTCGCGTCAACTGCAGTAACAGTACCGTTTACAAGAACACCTTTCTTGTTGTCAGCAACGTATGCGTTGAACGGGTCGTTTTCCATTTGCTTAACGCCAAGAGAAATACGCTCACGCTCTGCATCTACTGCTAGAACAACAGCAGAGATTTCGTCGCCTTTCTTGTATTCACGTACAGCTTCTTCGCCGGCAGCGTTCCAAGAAATGTCAGATAGGTGTACAAGACCGTCGATACCGCCTTCTAGACCGATGAAGATACCAAAGTCAGTGATAGACTTGATCTTACCAGTAACTTTGTCGCCCTTAGCTTGCATTTCTGCAAATGACTGCCATGGGTTAGCTTTACACTGTTTCAGACCTAGAGAGATACGACGACGTTCTTCGTCGATATCAAGAACCATAACCTCAACTTCGTCGCCAACATTAACAACTTTAGAAGGGTGGATGTTCTTGTTAGTCCAATCCATTTCAGAAACGTGTACTAGACCTTCAACGCCTTCTTCGATTTCAACGAAGCAGCCGTAGTCAGTTAGGTTTGTAACACGACCAGAAAGCTTGTGACCTTCTGGGTAACGCTTAGCGATTGCTACCCATGGATCTTCGCCTAGTTGCTTAAGACCTAGTGAAACACGAGTGCGCTCACGATCGAACTTAAGAACTTTAACTAGGATTTCGTCACCAACGTTAACGATCTCTGATGGGTGCTTAACGCGCTTCCAAGCCATATCTGTGATATGTAGAAGACCGTCAACACCGCCAAGGTCAACGAATGCACCGTAGTCAGTAAGGTTCTTAACGATACCTTTAACTTCAGTACCTTCTTGTAGAGTTTCAAGAAGTTCGTCACGCTCAACACTGTTTTCAGATTCGATAACAGCACGACGAGAAACAACAACGTTGTTACGCTTCTGGTCTAGCTTGATTACTTTGAACTCTAGCTCTTTGTTTTCTAGGTGAGCAGTGTCACGGATAGGACGTACGTCTACTAGAGAACCAGGAAGGAAAGCACGGATACCGTTAAGTTCAACAGTGAAACCGCCTTTAACTTTACCGTTGATGATACCAACAACAGTTTCAGCTTCTTCACAAGCTTTCTCAAGTACGATCCAAGCTTCGTGACGCTTAGCTTTCTCACGAGAAAGTTGAGTTTCACCGAAACCATCTTCAACAGCGTCTAGAGCTACGTCTACTTCAGCACCAACTTCAACTTCAAGTTCGCCAGCAGCGTTCTTGAATTGTTCAGCAGGGATAGCAGATTCAGACTTAAGACCAGCGTCTACAAGAACGAAACCGTTCTCGATAGCTACTACAGTACCTTTAACGATGCTGCCTTGTTGGAATTCAGTTTCAGATAGAAACTCTTCAAAGAGTTGAGCAAAAGATTCAGTCATTATTTAATCTTCAATAATTAAACGTCCATGGGTATCCTACCGCATGGGGTTGATAAATTCGCCGGTCATCATCCTTGCGACCAACGTTCGTACTAGCTCGGCGAAATTACCCAGCCAGTTTCGATTCAATATAGTGTAGTGCTTTTTCTACTACCTGCTCAATATTCATTGAGGTGGAATCAAGCACTAGAGCATCCTCTGCAGGGCGAAGTGGCGCCACTGGGCGATTACGATCTCGGTCGTCTCGCTCTTGGATCTCGCTCAAAAGGTCGTCAAATTTAACATCTAACCCCTTCTGTTGCAACTGTTTAAGGCGGCGACTCGCACGCTCTTCAGCACTTGCATCTAAAAATATTTTCGCTTCAGCTTCAGGAAACACAACCGTTCCCATGTCACGACCATCTGCAACCAAACCAGGCGCAGCGCTGAATGCACGTTGACGACGAAGCAGTGCTTCGCGAACGCGAGGTAAAGCAGCAACTTTTGAAGCCGCCATGCCTGTCTCTTCTTTACGAAGTTCACCAGACACATCTTCACCTTCTAGGATAACCTTAACTAAGTCGCCTTCAGCAATAAACTGCACGTCTAAGTGTGTAGCAAGCGGTACTAAAGCATCCTCTGATTCAGTATCCACACCATGGTGAATTGCCGCTAAAGCCAATACGCGATAGATCGCGCCTGAGTCTAGAAGATGAAAGCCTAGCTTATCTGCTAGCAACATACACAGGGTACCTTTACCTGCACCACTTGGTCCATCAACCGTAATCACTGGGCTTTGAGAAGGCATCTTTTACTCCACGTTTTGTCGTAAGTTTTATTCTGTACTAGCGATTCGCCACTACTTTATAGGCGGCATATTATAGAGAAAAATTGGAACTCGAGCGAGGTAAATCTCAGATAATTCCGTGTTGATGATGCATAAAGCAATGCAACTATCTCAATATCCGTTTGCTTAGGTCAATAAGACACACACGCGCTTTTCGATAGCGCACTTTTCGGTAGATATAAAAAAGCCTCGCAATAGGCAAGGCTCATCATTTCTCATTTTGTAGAGCAAAGAAGAACTCGCTCAAAGAAGCTTAGCCAATAATAGCTCGAACCGCTTCTAGGTCTTCAGGCGTATCAACACCAGCAGCCGGCGCTTCCGCCGCAACATCTACGTGGATTTTTTCACCGTACCAAAGCACGCGTAGTTGCTCTAGGCACTCAATACGCTCAAGAGTACTTGGTTCCCAATTGATGTAGGTATTGATAAAACCCGCTCGGTAAGCATAGATACCAATATGACGAAGCAAAGGAGATTCCGCTGCAGTACCGTTGTTCGCGTAAGCATCGCGATCCCAAGGGATGGTTGCTCGGCTAAAATACAATGCGTAACCGTCTTTATCGGTTACAACTTTAACGGCATTAGGGTTAAACACTTCATCAGCATGAGTGATTTCCACACCTAACGTTGCCATCGGGGCTGTACTGTTAGCAAGATTGTTGGCAACCTGATTAATGATTGAAGGTGGAATAAGTGGCTCATCACCTTGAACATTCACGATAATATGATCATCAGGAATCTTCATAACTTCAATCACTTCAGCTAGGCGTTCAGTGCCTGATTCATGATTCGGTGATGTCATACAAACGGTCGCGCCAAATGCTTTAGCCGCTTTTTCAACTCGAGCGTCGTCTGTAGCGATAATAACGCTATCGGCACCCGCTTTCATTGACTGTTCGTATACCCATTGAATCATCGGCTTTCCACCAATGTCAGCAAGTGGCTTCCCTGGTAAACGGCTCGATTGGTATCTTGCAGGTATAACAACCGTATAAGACATTACTTACCCTCATCCATAGAAACGGTGCGAGCTTCAGGTTCTAAAAGAACAGGAATACCCTCTTGAATTGGGTAAGCAAGGCGATCAATTTTACAAACAAGCTCTTGCTTATCCTTGTCAAAAGTTAGTTTACCTTTACATACAGGGCAAGCAACGATCTCAAGTAGACGGTGATCCATAGTATTCCATAACCTCTTTTATTCTTTTTAAAATTTGCTGTTGCGAATCTTCATCAAACTGCGCAGAAACTGGAAGATACCACCAGTTATCTTGCGCATATTCTTCGCACTTTACAGCGTCTTTTTCTGTCATAATCAGATTCATACCTTTATTAGCTAAGGCATGAAGTTCATCTTTATCAAAATCTTGATGGTCGGCGAAGCCCTGTGTGAAAACCACATCACCATCAAGATCTTCCAATGTTTTAAAAAAGCGCGGTGGGTGGCCAATACCGGCAAAAGCCACCAGCTTCTGTAATTCTGCCACAGACCTTTTCTGACCTGTTTTCAGGTTAACCGCTTGGCTCGGAAGCAAAGACATCGAGAACTCTCGCCCATGTGCTTTACCGCCATTGTTAACCAAAAAGTCGACCTCTTCTAAACGTGAAACCGGCTCTCGTAATGGACCTAAAGGAATCAAGCTCTCGCTACCAAAGCGTCTTGCGCCGTCGATAACTGCAAATTCAATATCGCGTTCAAGCGCGTAATGCTGAAGGCCATCGTCAGTGATGATCACATCAACGCCTTTGCTCAGCAATACTTTCACCGCGTTAGCTCGCACAGGGTCGACTGCGACTGGCGCACCAGTTCGCTTACGAATCAAGCGAGGTTCATCACCCGAATGCTCAGGTGGGGTATTTTCATCCAACACCAACGGATAGCTTGGTGCTTTTGCACCGTAGCCACGAGATACGACTCCGGGTTTAAAGCCGTGAGCCTGAAGCACCTCAACTAACCAAATCACAACCGGCGTTTTACCATTTCCGCCAGCAGTAATATTGCCCACAACAATCACAGGTAAAGGCGGGCGGTAGGTCTCTTTCTTCCCCGATAGATAAGCGTCACGACGCTGACTACTGATCATTTTGAACAGCAGACTCAGTGGCCACAAAAGCGGCCAGAGAAGGTATTTCAACGGGTGATTGTTAAACCAAATCTTTTCGATCACAACAAGACCTAATCTTATCCGCTGAACTGAATTCGGTGTAATTGTGCATAGGCGCCATCATGTGCGATTAGCTCAGCATGTGCGCCCCTTTCTACAATATGACCATCATCAACCACTAGAATCTCATCGGCTTGCTCGATGGTAGAAAGTCGGTGTGCGATAACTAATACTGTTTTATCTTTCTGCAGTTCTTCTAATGCAGATTGAATAGCTCTCTCTGACTCTGTATCCAGTGCAGACGTTGCCTCATCAAGAATCAAAACCGGTGCATCTCTCAATAGCGCTCGAGCAATCGCAATACGCTGTCTTTGACCACCAGAAAGACTCGCGCCATTCTCGCCCACAACAGTATCAATGCCATTTTCCATGCCATCGATAAACTCACTTGCATGAGCAAGCTTAGCCGCGTGTTCGATCTGTTCACGTGAATACTGTTCTTCTGCTGCGTAAGCGATGTTGTTAGCCACCGTATCGTTAAACAGATGCACATTTTGAGAAACGAGAGCAAAGTGCTCACGCAGGTTTCTCAATTCGTAATCACGAATGTCGTGACCATCAAGCTCAATTGAACCAGAGTCTACGTCATAAAAACGAGTAAATAGGTTGGCAATGGTACTCTTACCCGAACCCGATCGCCCAACAAGCGCAACCGTTTTACCTTTCGGTATATTAAAGCTGACCTTATCAAGTGCTGGTTTTTCTGCACCGTCATAAGTAAACGTGACATCTTTTACTGCAACTTCACCCGTTACAGTTTCAGGTTTCAACGTTCCTTTGTTTTGCTCGGTATCTAGATCCATCAAGCCAAATAGAGTCGTACTCGCAGCCATACCGCGTTGGAACTGAGACGTTACACTAGTTAGTGCTTTTAATGGGCGCATTAAGCCGAACATCGCAGAGAAAATAACAGTAAATGTACCGGGGGTTAACTCAGCTCGAATAGAGTCAAAGCTAGCTAAGATCAACACCGTCACAACGGCAACAGACGCAATCATCTGAATTATTGGGTTAGCGGCTGCTTGTGCTGTTACTAACTTCATACTCTGTTGGCGCATTTGGTTACTAACTTGATCAAAACGTTGCTTCTCTATGTCTTGACCACCATAAGTTAGAACTACTTTATGTCCTTTCAACATTTGCTCTGCAGACGACGCCACATGGCCCATACTGGTCTGCATATTTTTAGAGATCTTTCTGAATCGCTTAGAAACTATGGTAATAGCCCAAGCGACAACGGGTGCGACAGCAAATAGGACTAAAGATAACTGCCAGCTATTCCAGAACATCAGCGTCAACAAGCCAATAATACTTGCACCTTCACGGACAATACTGACTAACGCTTTACTGGTTGCTGCAGACACTTGCTCTGAATCGTAAGTAATTCGAGATAGCAATGCGCCTGTCTGTTCTTTATCGAAAAAAGAAACAGGCATGTGCATGAAATGGCTGAAAATCTTACGACGAATTTCCATCACCACATTGCCAGAGACCCAGCTCAAACAATAGGTTGAAACAAAGCCACTGACGCCACGAACGAACATCATGGCGAAGATAATAAGTGGAAGTGTACGTAAAAAGTCAGATTCTGCATTACCAAAGCCTTCATCAAGTAACGGCTTTAGTAAGGAAATCATATAGGTATCAGAAACGGCATTTATAATAAGCGCAATTACCGCAACACCTAGGCCGGCCTTATATAGTCGAATATAAGTCCAAAGTCTTTTAAATGTGACCCAGGTAGTTTCATCTGTTTGTGTTGACATAGAATCGCTTAATTTTCTCACAATAATCTATCTATTCTACTCCCTTACGGAGCATCTGCCTATACCACTGCCCGCCTTGTTGTTCTCTAATCGCATGATATTGCCAACCTTCTTTGCTAAGAGTGATGGTTATTTGTCCGCTTTCTCCTGTATCAAGCCAAGTACTCCCCGCTTCCTGATAGCGTTCAATAACAGACTCATTCGGCATTCCCCACTGATTGCCTTTTGCAAGAGAAGCTATCGCCAGCTGAGGAGACACCGCCTCAATAAACGACTTAATTGATGACGAATCGCTACCATGATGCGGAACCAACATGACATCACTCCTTAGCTGTTCTCCTTCACGAGCAAGTAACCACTCACTTACCAGTTCAATATCACCAGTGAGCAACATTGAGAAATCAGCACTATGATCTGAGATCTTGACCACACACGAATGTGGGTTATACGCCCTCTTTACTTGCTTAGGCGGCCACAACACCTCAAAAACAACATCTTGCCAGTTCCAAACCTCTCCAATAGTACATGTTTGAATATTAGACGGGGCTTGAGTGGCAGATTGGCGTTCTTGAATAAGGTCCTGACTGGTTCGTATCCACTTTGGCGTATAGTTCTCAAGTAACGCCGGATAACCACCGGCATGGTCAGAATCGAAATGACTCACAATCACACCTTCTAATTCATAAATCCCCCTCTGGTTTAAAGTAGGAATCAACAAGGACTCAACAACCGAACCTCCTGGCCACGCATTGCCAAGATCATAAACAACAATCTGATTGTTCTTCTCCAAGACCAAAGACAACCCATGCCCAACATCCAAGATATCAATAGTTAGTTTGTCTTGTTGGGGTTTGCTGAACTCCCACCACAGGACAAACACTGCAGTTACTAATATCGATAATGTTCGCTTGAAATACCGACTGACAAAGCTCAAAAACAAGATAAGGAATACTGATAATGCAATCGTCTGATTATCAACTTGGATCCAAAATCGCTCAGAGAAAGGAATACTAAATACGAGAGGCTCGAGCGATAAGTCGACTAACTTCCACAGCTGACTGACCAAATCATTGTCTAGCGCTGTTATACCAACCACGCCAGACACTGACTCCGATATTAAGCTTAGAAACATTGCCAGAAACAACAGTGGGATCGTCACCATCGATACCCAAGGCAAAAGGAACAAGTTGTAGAAAACAGAGCCCAATGCACCAAAGGACAACCAAAAACTGCTCGATAAAGCTGAAAACGGCCAAATCAGCAGAACCACGCACAGACTTAAAGCAACATACCGAAGCAAACTGATATTTTGCCCACGCCACAAGAAATAACTCGCGATGACGCACATCACCAAAGCTCTCAAAGTTGGCAGCGTGAATCCAGCAAACCAACTATAGAAATACGCCAAGCCGAGCCCGAATATTGTAGGTAACCAAAGAAATGAAGGGGAAAGTAACCTTGATATCTTGCCAATCTGATAGCCGATACCAAAGGCAATCCCAATATGCAGCCCCGAAATAGCCATCAAGTGAATCAGGCCACTGCTTTTAAGCATATCCCACCGCTGAGGCGGAATAAGGTCTCGATATCCAAAACTCAAAGCGATAATGAGATCTTGATTTGCCAGCAGACTTAACCTCTCAAGGCTGGTTTCAAACCATCGGGATCGCAAGTTGGTGCTAGAGTGAATTCGGTACTTGGTATCTGCTCTGTAAGTTGCATTGGCAACCACGCCAGCACTAAACAAGTACTTTTCTAGGTCAAAGCCGGCTTCGTTGAGTTTGCCCCATATCGGCTTTATTGAGGCCGATAAATAGACATCATCTCCAAGCGTTAGCTTGAAAGGAGTAAACAAACGCAATTTTATCAATTGAGGAAAGATTAATTTTTCGCCGCCAATTGATCTGGCTACTATTACGCTTTCAAAACCGTGGCTATTTTCACTAAAAAGGCTAACAACCGACGCATTTATGGTAGTATTCTGCCCTGATTGGAATAAGCGACTCGTTTGTATTTCAATCGCATTCCCTAAGCAGATAACTAGTATCAATGCTGTTACTGGACCTCTTGCACTCCGGAAAACGCTATACTTTGTTGGTGCTAGCAGTAACAACAGCATCAATGGTGCCCAAACCCAATGTGGCATCACAGGCCAGAAGCTGGCAGACACAACTGTCGCAGCAAATGAAATCAAGAACCAAGTGTTAAACAAGAGAGTAGCTTCCTCCTATGCCAAGAAAGTTTATCAAACGATTTATGCCTGACCATGATCTAATCAAGCGTCAGAAAGCATTGAAAGTTTTTGGCAATGTTTTGTACAACCCCAACTTATGGTGCCTTAATCGTCGCTCTGCGGCTGGCGCGTTTGCTGTTGGGTTATTCATGGCGTTTGTCCCTCTACCAAGTCAAATGATTATGTCTGCAGGCCTTGCTGTCGCATGTGGCGTTAACCTGCCTTTAGCTGTCGCACTTGTTTGGATCAGTAACCCGGTTACCATGCCTGTTCTCTTCTACTTTGCTTATAAAGTCGGGGCGTTTGTTATGCATGTGCCACCTCAAGCCTTCCATTTCGAATTGTCCTGGGACTTCATCTTGGCGCAAATGAGCACTATAGGGCCTCCGTTCTTATTGGGTTGTCTGATTTGTGGTGTGGTTTCAGCAATGATTGGCTACTTTGGTATTCGCGGTTTATGGCGTTACTCAGTAGTAAGAAGTTGGAAAAAGCGACAAGCAAGGCACTGAACGCCATCACTTGTTATTCAATCTAACCTTGTATGTGCTTCACTTAAAACGCACACAAGTTAAAATCAGATGAGCCACTAACCTCTGCAAGATTGGCATGTAACGAAAGTCGTAAAGAACACGAATTGAATTCAATAAAAAAGGATCCCATTGGGATCCTTTTTTGTATTTATCGACGCGGAACTGCTTTGTTATTTAAGCTAATGCTATTTAGAACTCAGCACTGAGGCTGGATTCAACTTCGCTGCTCGTGATGCTGGGTACCATGTCGCCAGTAAACTCAGCACAATCGCAGTGCCGGAAACCACAACAACATCCGTCATATCAAGTTGTGACGGCAAGAAGTCGACAAAATAGATATCACCGGACAAGAACTGGTGATCGACCAGCTTTTCAAGTCCTTTGATTAGCGTCGTGAGATTAAGAGCGACTAGCACACCTATTGCACTGCCCACCAAACTGCCTAACACGCCTGAGAATACGCCCTGCCAAACAAAGATGCGCTTCACAAGGCCGTCTGATGCCCCCATGGTTCTTAAAATCGCGATCTCTGATGCTCTGTCTTTTACCGCCATCATTAAGGTCGAGACGATGTTGAAACAAGCAACACCAATAACCAGCACCATCACCAGATACATGATGGTACGAACGAGTTGAATATCTCGATACAAGAAGCCAAACTTCTGCTGCCAGCTGCGCAGATACACATACACATCAAGCTGATTACCCACTTCACGCACAATAGAATTCGCGTTCAGCACATCGGTCACTTTTAAAGAGACTCCAGTCACCGCCTCACCTAAGTTTGCGTAGACCTGAGCATCTCCAATCGGGATCAGAGCCAAGCTGTGATCTATCTGACCATTAAGCATCAGCAAGCCAACCACTTTCACTCGAACACGCTTTGGCGCCTGAACCTTCACAGAACCGTTTACCGTTGGAATCATCAAAGTCAGATAATCACCGACTTTCGCACCCAGCACATTCGCTACACCAGAGCCCAAAATGATCTGTTGTTGCCCTGCCTTAAACTCACTCCAAGCTTGCTTATCGATAAAACTCGACAGGCTCGAGACTTGTTGCTCAAGTTTTGGGTCAACGCCGCGCACTTCTATTGCTTTGAGTTCTTTGCCCTTTTCAGCAAGCGCTGTAATTTTTACATAAGGCGCAGCAGCAACGACTTTATCGTGCTTAACCGATTCCTCAATCACGTGCTCCCAACGAGTCACAGGCTCATTCACGCCTTCAAACTCACCGTGAGGAATCACTGAAAGCACTCGTGATTGAAGCTCTCGCTCAAAGCCATTCATCGCAGATAAGCCGATAATGATCACCGCGACACCAACAGCGATACCAATCGTCGAGGACAAAGAGATGAACGACACCATCTTGTCTCGTTGTTTCGCACGGCTAAATCGACCGCCTATCAATAGAGATAAAGAAGAAAACACTTAGCTCTCCTCTTTTTCTACGTTGACCAGTAAACCATCTTGCATGTGAAGTTGGCGATCCATCTTACCGGCAAGTTCACCATCGTGAGTCACGACCAAAAAGGCAGTATCGTACTCACGGTTCAGTTCACGCATTAAGTCATAAATAGAAAGAGCGGTGTTATGGTCAAGGTTACCGGTTGGTTCATCCGCCAACACTAGCGCAGGCTTATTCACCAATGCACGAGCAATCGCCACACGTTGTCTTTCACCACCAGAAAGCTCTGAAGGTCGGTGATCAACACGATGACTCAATCCAACCTTATCAAGCAGACGTTGCGCTTCTTGTTTTGCTTTCGCTGGCTTTTCACCACCAATCAGCAACGGCATAGCTACGTTTTCTAACGCTGAAAAGTCCGAGAGAAGATGATGGAATTGATACACAAAGCCAAGATGCTGGTTACGAAGTTTGGCCTGCTTATTTGAACTCAAAGATGCTAAATCCTGACCAAGAAAACTTACGCTGCCCGCAGAAGCATCGTCTAATGCGCCTAAGATATGCAGTAAGGTACTTTTACCCGACCCAGAAGTACCGATGATTGCTACTAGCTCACCCTTTTCGATTTCAAAGCTGACTCCCTTGAGCACCTCAGTATCTAACGAGCCTTCACGGTACGTTTTACGGATATCATTACATTGAAGAAAATTACTCATAACGAAGGGCCTCAGCAGGTTTCACAGACGATGCACGATAAGAAGGGAATACAGTGGCAATCAGGCTAAGTGCAATAGCCAAAACCACAACAACAGCGATTTGAATTGGGTTAATCAGAATTGGCAACTGTCCACCAAAGGAGAATAGAGCAACGCCCATCGCCTCTAAAATAGTATTAAGGTTCATCGCTAGGGCAACGCCTAACACACCACCAGAGAGCGCGCCAATCACGCCACTACTTGCGCCTTGAACCATGAAGATCCCCATGACTTGACCATCGGTCATGCCTTGGGTCTTAAGAATCGCGACTTCAGACTGCTTCTCCATCACCACCATGATAAGTGCCGAGATAATATTGAAAGCAGCAACACCGATGATAAGCCCAAGCATTAAGCCCATCATGTTTTTTTCCATACGAACGGCTTGGAACAGCTCACCACGTTGGTCACGCCAATCACTCCACAACCAACCTTCTGGCAATGGCTGAGTTGATAACTCTGCGACTTCAAACGGGTCTTCAAAAAACAGTCGCCAGCCTGAAATAGTGTCTGATTTATAACGCATCAAACGCCCAGCGTCTTGGATGTCTGTCACCATCAGTTGAGCGTCGATATCAGAACCTGTGTTGAAAATACCGGCAACAGTGAAATTTCGTTGGCTTGGAATACGACCTAATGGGGTGTATTGGCTCGCGCTGGTCACCATCAGGCGAACTTTGTCACCCATAGATACCTTCAAGTTTCTCGCCAAGGTGTGACCAAGAAATAGCTGATATTGACCCGCCTTAAGTGAAGACAGTCTGCCCGCAATCAAGTGGTTCTGAAGAGGGTCGTCTGAATTAGGTTCAATGCCGATTAACAGCCCTGCAGATAACTGAGCCGGACTCTGAATCACCGCCTCACTGCGGACAATCGGTTCAACGTGACCATTAAGCGAGATTTGCTCTGCAAAATTAGGCGCTTGGGCAGCAAGAGAGGTGGTGCCACCTTGCTCATAAACCACCGCTTGAGGAAGAACGCCAAGAATTCGGTCTTTTAACTGCGCTTCGAATCCATTCATTACCGATAAAACAGTAACCAAAGACAGCACACCAATCGTGATACCTGCCGTCGACATATAAGAAACAAAACGGCTAAAGCGATCACCTGAACGACCTTTCAAATAGCGTAGGCCAACAAACAACGAAATAGGATGAAACATACTTTGAACCATCTAAAGGGGATGCGGGTTAATGTAACGGGTATTGCTGTTACTGTGTAGGGGTTAATTGAAAATATAGAGTGAATTAACTCAATTAGTTAGGCTTGAAAAACAGAACCTTGTCAAATAGCCAAATTTCAAACAACTATTTGAGACTTTCAATTAACTGACCTTGATTACTGCGGCCACATAGCGATAATCAATAGATCACTTCAAGGAACTAACGCATGACAGAACAAGAGTTTTTCACCGTTCACCATAGCCTTACCGCTAATATTGAACCAATGGACAGCGGCTTCACTTTACCTTCTCAAATTCAATTCGAATCTGAGATCCCAGCACCATTTGTGGTGGCAAGTGAATTTAGCCAATTGGATCTGTTAGCTGACAGCGCTAGAACGGAACTGAAAAACAGCGACTTGAAGAATGTCACCAGTTTATTGGATGCACAAAACTCAAAATTAAACCTCTTGTTGAGCTTTATGTTATCGCAGCAAGATGATGAGAAATTTCGCACTCACACCTATTCATTTGGTGCGAGTCAGTTTTCCTGCTTTTCAAAAGCAGACATCGAACCGGGTCGCTTAGTAAAAGCCAAACTTTTTCTAGAGCACCCAGCTGCAGCCATTTATTGCTACGCAGAAGTATTTGCTAGCGAGGCGAAAGACTCAGGTTTCGAAATCAAATATAAATACGCTCATCTTCGCGATACCGACCAAGACCTGCTAATTAAAGCGGCACTTCATCAACAACAGAAACTCTTGCGTCAACGCTCTCTAGACCGAGATAACAAGTAAATTAACATGACCAAAAAATCCATATTTACACTACCTAAACTTAAAGGTGCCGGTGACAAAAAGCACATCGGTAACCTAGTCGGTTCGTCTCTCGCTCTTGCCATTGCCAAACTCGCAGAGCAACACAACAGCCATACCGTCTTGGCTGTACCCGACCCACAAGTGGCGCTTAAGCTTCAATCTGAAATTGAACAGTTTACGGCACATGAAGTCGCATTATTCCCTGATTGGGAAACGCTGCCATACGATAGCTTCTCGCCGCACCAAGAGATCATTTCAGATCGTATCGCTCGCCTTTATGCACTGCCAACACTAAAAGATGGCATCACGATCGTTCCGATCAGCACGTTATTGCAACGCCAGTCACCGCGAGACTTTTTGCTACAACACACGTTAATGGTGAAAACGGGCGATCTCTACTCGCTTGAGAAACTGCGCCTACAGCTTGAAAAGTCAGGCTATCGTTACGTTGATCAAGTGTTTGGCCCCGGCGAATACGCAAGTCGTGGTTCTATTCTTGACCTATTCCCAATGGGCAGTAAAGACCCGTATCGCATCGACTTCTTCGATGACGAGATCGACACTATTCGTACTTTCGATCCTGAAAACCAGCGTTCTATCGAAGACATCTCTGAGATCCGCCTGCTGCCTGCTCACGAATTCCCGACCTCGGAAACGGCGATTGAAGATTTCCGTATTCGTTGGCGCCAACAGTTTGATGCGCGCCGCGAACCAGAATCGGTTTATATGCAGGTTTCAAAAGGTACTTGGCCTGCTGGTATCGAGTATTGGCAGCCGCTGTTCTTTGATCACACTGAAACCTTGTTTGATTACGTTGCCGATGAAGCGCAACTGCTGATTCTAGGTGATGTCGAGACTGCAGTAGATTCATTCCTAACGGACGTTGCTCATCGATACGAACAGCGCGGTGTTGATCCATTACGACCACTGCTGACACCTGAGCAACTTTGGTTGAAGAAAGACGAACTATTCTCACACTTCAAACAGAAGCCACAGTTCAACCTAAGCCTAGAGTCGATTGAAGAGAAAGCAGGCCGCACTAACTTACCTGTCGTGTCATTGCCTGATCTCAGCGTTCAGCATCAAAATAAAGAACCTTTGGCTAACCTAAGAAAGTTCACTGAAGCCTTCGAAGGAAAAGTGGTCTTTTCAGTTGAATCTGAAGGCCGCCGTGAAGCACTGAGTGAATTACTTCGAGGCATCAAAGTTCGTCCAAGCGAAGTTGAAAACCTCGACGCGGCGATTAAAGGTAAAGACAAGTTCAGCCTGACCCTCGGTTCCGCGGAACATGGCTTTATCCACGAAGAGCAAAACATCGCCCTTATCTGTGAAAGCGACCTGTTGGGTGATCGCGTTGTTCAGCGCCGTAAGAAAGACAAAAAAAGTGTTAACAGCGACACTGTCATTCGTCACTTAGCCGAACTTAAACCAGGTCAACCTGTTGTGCACATTGACCACGGTATTGGTCGCTACATCGGCTTGCAAACACTCGAAGCCGGTGGTATGAAAACCGAATACGTAACCCTTGAGTATCAAAACGATGCCAAGTTGTACGTACCTGTTGCTTCTTTGAATCTCATCGGACGCTACTCTGGCGGCGCTGAAGACTCTGCACCACTGCATAAGCTCGGTGGGGAGGCATGGCAGAAAGCGCGTAAACGTGCCGCGGAGAAAGTCCGTGACGTGGCCGCAGAATTGCTTGATGTTTACGCCAAGCGTGAACTCAAACCAGGCTACAAATTTGTATTGGATCGCGGTCAATACGCAACCTTCAAATCTGGCTTCCCGTTTGAAGAGACCGATGACCAAGCGATGGCCATCAATGCGGTTATGTCTGACATGTGCCAAGCAAAAGCCATGGACCGCTTAGTGTGTGGTGATGTTGGTTTTGGTAAGACTGAAGTTGCGATGCGCGCGGCATTCGTTTGTACCGATAACAGCAAACAAGTAGCGGTTTTAGTTCCTACTACTCTACTTGCTCAGCAACACTTCGAGAACTTCCGTGACCGTTTCGCCAACTTGCCGATTCGTGTTGAGGTTCTATCCCGATTCAAATCAGCTAAAGAGCAAAAACTAATCATGCAAGATGTCGCCGACGGTAAAGTCGACATCTTGGTGGGGACTCACAAGCTGCTTTCGAGTGATATTAAGTTTAAAGACCTAGGCCTGCTGGTTGTCGATGAAGAACACCGATTTGGTGTGCGTCAGAAAGAAAAAGTAAAAGCGATGCGTGCGGATGTCGACATCCTAACGCTTACCGCAACACCAATCCCGCGAACGCTTAACATGGCAATGAGCGGTATGCGTGATTTGTCGATCATCGCTACACCACCCGCACGACGCTTGGCAATTAAAACCTTTGTTCGCGAGAGTGATGATGCCATCGTAAGAGAAGCAGTACTTCGTGAAATCATGCGTGGTGGTCAGGTTTACTTCCTACACAACCAAGTCGACACGATTGAGAAAACAGCTGAGTCACTACAGAAGTTGATTCCCGAAGCACGTGTTACCGTGGCTCATGGCCAGATGCGTGAGCGCGAACTGGAACGCATCATGAATGACTTCTATCACCAGCGCTTCAACTTACTGGTGTGTACAACCATCATTGAAACCGGTATCGACGTACCAACGGCAAATACCATCTTGATGGACAGAGCCGATAACCTTGGTTTAGCACAGCTGCACCAATTACGTGGTCGTGTAGGTCGTTCGCACCACCAAGCTTATGCTTACTTGTTAACGCCACACCCTAAAGCAATGACCAAAGATGCGATCAAGCGATTGGATGCGATAGCTTCGCTCGAAGACTTGGGCGCAGGCTTTACCCTAGCAACTCACGATTTAGAGATTCGTGGTGCGGGTGAGTTGTTGGGTGATGAACAGAGTGGTCAAATCCAATCGGTTGGTTTCACCTTGTACATGGAGATGCTTGAACAAGCGGTTGAAGCATTGAAAGAAGGTCGAGAGCCATCGCTTGATGACCTACTACGTGAACAAACTGAAATTGAGATGCGTCTGCCAGCACTATTGCCAGATGACTACATCCCAGACATCAACACGCGCTTATCAACGTACAAACGTATAGCGAGTGTGAGTGACACCGACGAATTGGCAGAGTTGAAAGTCGAGCTGATTGATCGCTTCGGCCTTCTGCCTGATGCAACCAAGAACTTGTTGTCAGTTTCTGAGCTAAAATTAGCCGCAGCGTCTATCAAAACGAAGAAAATTGAAGCTCACGACAAGGGTGGATTCTTAGAATTCTACCCGGATGCTGACATAAACCCGGCCTACCTTGTTAAACTGTTGCAATCTCAACCGCAAAAGTTTTCAATGGAAGGACCAACTAAGTTCAAGTTTACGATACCATTGGTCGACAGACGGAAACGAATTCAATTTGTTAGTGATTTATTGGGCGAATTCAGACAAAACTTGCTGCCTTCAGCATAAGACCCAATCCACTTGCACATATAAATTATCCAGCCGGTAGTTCGGCTGGAAGACGGAGTAAAAATGAAAAGACTGATCCCACTGCTACTATTGTTCGTCTCACTGCCAAGTTTGGCGCAGAGACAATTTGATATAGAAGTGATCATTTTTAAGCGTGCTGTTGATGCAGAGAAGGTGAACGAATCTTGGCCAAATACACAGCCTAAGATTTCACTTGAACGCGTTGGTTCATTTCAAGATACCCAATACCGAGCAAAGAAAGGCGTTCAAATGCTACCTTACTCGGAATACAAGTTAACGCCTCAGAAAGACAAGCTACGTAAACACGCTGGCTTTGAAGTTCTGATGCATACCGCTTGGCGTCAAGGCGACCAAGGTAAGAGCTCTGCACCTGTTTTCCATATTCAAGCAGGTAAAGATTTCTCTAAACAGTTTAATGCTGATGGCTCTGAAAAAGGCGCAATCACTACAGGCAGCGCTGATGGGTTCCAAGAAGAGACCATTGATAAGCCACTCTACGAATTAGACGGCAAGCTGCAAATCTACGTTCAGCACTACCTATACGCTGAAACGACATTAGATTTAAAAGCGCCAAGCGTTCGTGAAGTAACTCTACAAGAGCAACAAATCGAGCTAGATTCACCAGTAAGTGGCGCAGAAAGCAACGTCCAAGTGGGCAACCTAACTGAGATTTCTCCGATGGTTGAAGTCCAAGAGTTCCTTAAGAGCTACCGCATGGACCAGAAACGTCGTATGCGCAGCACAGAAACTCACTACCTTGACCACCCACTTCTTGGAATGGTAATTCAAGTTAGACGTGTAGCGCAGTAAGTTACTTGCCGATTCGGCTATAATTATATAAATAATTCAATCCGCCCTCCTAGTGAGGGCGTTTTATTAAGTGCTATCTATCTTTATTCTGTACTGACTCTCTTTGTTCAGTACTTACACGTTACTTGGTACGTCTTATGAGCCCTGAATTTCAGATCAACACACAAAATCTTAGCCTTAAAATCATTGAGGCCTCAGATGCTCAAGAATTTTCTCAACTGGTTAAGTCCTCCCCTAGCTTGTTGCCATGGGTCGACTGGTGTCATAGCGAGTTTTCTATCGTCGAAGCCGAGAAGTTTATTCTGGCGACTCGCTTAAACTGGGTGAAAGCCGATGCGTTTGGCTTTGGCATCTTTGAACGAAAAAGCGATAAGTTAGTCGGTATGGTTGCGATTAATGAGCTTTACCACACCTTTAATATGGCGAGTTTAGGTTATTGGGTGGGTGATGACTTTCAAAGGAGAGGGATCGCCAAAGAAGCGATGCTCGCCCTATTTGAATTTTGTTTCGCGCAACTCAAGTTAACGCGTTTGGAGATTGTCTGCGATACCGAGAACCTACCCAGCCAAAAGTTGATAGAGAAGTGTGGCGCTGAGCGAGAAACCATTGCCAAGAATCGATTTCTGTTTAACGGTAAGCCCAAAGATGGCGTGGTTTATTCTGTGCTGCCTCCAACGGCTTAACAGCAGAAATGAGTTCAACACCTGCGATAGCACGTAAGCGACACGATCAAAAAAGAGCTCCAAAGAGCTCTTTTTTATTATCAGCGTAATGCCCTTAGAAGGCTTACCTGATTAGTGAAGCTTTAGGTTTGGACGAAGTACACGGTTAATACGACCAACCAGCATCATCAGTGATGTTTTGATTAAGCCGTGAAGCGCCATCTGGTGCATGCGGTACAAAGAGATGTACACCACACGAGCAATACGACCTTCAACCATCATCGAGCCTTTCGTCAGGTTACCCATCAAGCTACCTACCGTAGAGAAACGGCTTAGTGAAACTAGCGAGCCTTTATCTTTGTAGATGTAATCTTTCAGGTCACGACCGTTCAACTTAGCAATGATGTTGCTAAATGCACAGCTTGCCATTTGGTGAGCCGCTTGTGCACGTGGCGGAACGAATGAACCATCTGCTTGTGTACATTGCGCCAAGTCACCGATAGCAAAGATGTTGTCATCCAAAGTTGTTTGCAGCGTGTTCTTCACAACCAACTGGTTGATACGGTTGGTCTCAAGACCACCGATATCTTTCATGAAATCTGGTGCTTTGATACCTGCAGCCCATACCATGATTTGAGCTGGGATCTTGTCGCCATCTTTGGTTGTTAGGCCGTCAGAATCCGCCTGAGTCACCATCGTATTCGTACGAACGTTCACACCAAGCTTGGTTAGCTCAGAGTGTGCTGCGCTTGAAATACGAGGAGGTAGAGCTGGAAGAATACGCTCACCCGCTTCAACTAGGTTTACGTTCAGCTTGCTTGAATCTAGGTCGCCGAAGCCGTAAGTACGAAGCTCTTTAACTGCGTTGTGTAGCTCTGCAGAAAGCTCTACACCTGTTGCACCCGCACCAACAATCGCGATGTCTACCGTGCCTTGACCGTTCTTAGCGTGAAGCTTTAAGAACTGGTTGTTCATTTCTGTACGGAAACGGTGTGCTTGCTCTGGACTATCAAGGAAAATACAGTTGTCACGAACGCCTGGAGTGTTGAAGTCGTTTGACGTTGAGCCTAGCGCCATCACAAGAATATCGTATTCAAGTTCACGGCTTGGCATCAGCAGTTCACCGTGTTCGTCTGTAAGCTCGCTTAGTGCAATCACTTTACGCTCACGATCGATGTCGTTCAGGCTGCCCATTTGGAAATCGAAGTAATGGTTTTTTGCGTGTGCACGGTAGCTTAATGCATCAACACCTTCATCCAGAGAGCCAGTTGCTACTTCATGAAGTAATGGTTTCCATAGGTGGCTTGCTTTACGGTCTACCAGAGTGATCTGGGCACGTTTCTTACGACCAAAAGTGCGGCCTAGCTTAGTTGCTAGCTCTAAACCACCAGCACCGCCGCCTACTACGATAATTTTTGTCACAATGACAATCCTCTACAAAATGAATAAATGGGGTTCGGCTCGATTACTCCAACCGATAAATTCTATGTATCTACTCGGCCTTGAATGCGAAGGCTGTTACAAATTGGATTACCGCGAAAAAGAATAACGACAGCTCACCGAGTAGTTAGAGGGATTACAAACAACAAATGTTGGTTTGTTGCTTTGCTCACATGGATAAAAAAGGTGACTACCTGAGAGGCAGAACACAAATTATGGGCAAGTTTTTTCACTCGCTCTCAATTTTTTTTGATATTTGTCAAAATATTTTGCTTTGGAACATTATATATAGCAAAAAGATGACCGCAACAAAAAAATCCTTACCCTCAATGAGGATTCGCGACTAATTAGTTAACGTTTGCGCAAACTGATCTATAAATGCGCAAACTCACAGATAAAACAGCGATAACCGCTTTATGAAACACGAACGCAAAAGTTCAGATGTAAAAAAGCAGCACTCATTGAGCACTGCTTTTATAAAGCATCCAGATTGATTAAGCGTTTTTGAACGCTTTCATTGCTTGAAGATGTTGAGAGATCTTTTTGAATTTATGACTCTCTTTCTCATCCCAGATTACGTCGTAGTAATCTTCTAGCGCGGCAGCGGTTTTGGTATTGTCGTGGATTTCATCTTCACGAGACAACACTACCAAACAGCGTCCTTTGTTTTTCATGCGGTACTGAGCAACACATTTAGTTGCGATGTCTTCGTACTCTTCTGGACGGTCAATTCGACCTACCATGTTGTTCTCAGGGTGCAGATTAGGGTTGAACACCACTTGCTTAATCCCACATAAGAAACCAATACGCTCAGACCAAAAACCACCTAAACCTACACCACAAATAATGGGATGCGGATCATCGGATTGCTCTATCACTTTATGCACTTCTTTTAGCAGATGCTGCATATCGTGTTTTGGATGCAAAGTACTGTAGTTGATGAAACGAACGTCATCATCAATGAATTGCAACTGCAGTATTTTTTCGTGATTGCCCGGACTTGTTGAGTCGAAGCCATGTAGATAGATAATCATTGTACCTCCCCCGTTGAATATTGGTACGTTTTGATCAATCTAACACGAAAAACAAGGTTTTAAAGGTAACAGCTGAGAAATTATATTTTTCACTTCCTAAACGTGATCCTAGCTACATAAAGTGTGACTCAGAGCCTCTGCTTCACGCAGATAACTTTCATCGCCCCAAAGCTGATGAGCAAGTAAATACCATAGCATCGCCATCATCTGGCTTCTTGGTAACCATGCTTCTACACCATCGAGCCAAGGCTGAACATCATCGATACCTCGCAGCTGGCAGTACTTCTCAACCGCTTCAGTGACTGGCACGCCAGCAACCGCAATGGTTAATGTTAAATCGAGCCTAGGGTCTGCGAGCGCAGCGTATTCCCAATCAATAATCTTAATGCCGTCACTGTTTCTCACTAGGTTATAACCACCTAAGTCAAAATGGCACAAAGACAGGTCAACATTGGTAATACTCGGAGCCACGCGCCACTCTTGATAAATCTTAGTGCAGGCTTCGGTCTTATGAATCGCATCAAGCTGCAGCCAGTAATGGTCGACTCGCGCCGTGAAACTGAATGGTTGCAGTGGTAATCGCGCAGTATTAACCAGATGCACTGAGATCAGCGTCTTCAACAAATCATCAAGCTCTAAGCCTTCGTAAAGCGTCTCACCCGCAATCCATTCAACCAATAAGCCTTGCTCATTGACCACTATTGGACTTGGTCCAATACCTAGACGTTCAATCGTAGACAGCACTTGGTACTCTTCATGACGAGAGATGAAGAACGCTTTGGTGATAGGAGTGGTTGGCCGCCAAACATACGCTGTGCCATCGGCTAACACCAACTTCCAACATCGATTGGTCAACCCGCCGGTCAGCGTTTGAGCTCTAACAGGTGGCTCAGAAAAGTAACCATCAAGCGAACTCAAACTGGTATCAAGAAGCTTAGCTTCAGACCAAGAAAAAATTGCCATATTTACTCCCTATAAACGTCTTCATTCCCTACAAAAAAGACACTGACCAAAAGCCAGTGTCTCTTCATAAACAGCACATCATGCACTGCATTGGCGTGTGACCAAGCTATACGCTGTCAAAATTAAGCGCTGCCAATACTAGACGCTGTCAAAACTGGCTGCGTTTAGTTGGCAAGTAAGCAAAATTAAAGGCCTAGTAGGCTCTTAGATTGTTGCTTACGGATTTCAGTCTCGTCAGCCCATTCAATCAAGCCAGACTCAAGGTCCATTAGACGCATCGTCATTTTGTAGTAAACGTCTTCGTCGCTACCGTCTTTCTTAACGATGCTTGATAGGTTGCCGTACAGCATGTACTGAGCACCAACCATTTTACCGAATTGAATTGCTGAACTTTGGTTTACAAGCTCATCGTTGTTTTGGAAGTTCAATTGGTCACGAACAGACTCTACACGGTCCATATCAACGAAACGGAACTTACCAGAGTTCAACATCTTCGTACTGATGGTGTCAGTGATTGACTCAGTATCGATGTGCTCACTTGTTTTGTTCTTGATTCGCTCTACAAACACGATTGGACGCTGTTCACGAGTAATGTAAGACACAGAACCAGACGCCATCATGCTATCGACCATTTCACCCGCAATCGTTTGAAGGTCAGTTGAACCGAAATCGATTGTCGTGGTTTCTACTGCTTGTGCATCACCGTAGCTTACCTTGTTTGAACAACCGCCTAAAATAACCGCTAAACCTAGTAGCGCAATGACACTCTTTTTCATTTTGTTTCCTCAACTTATCACTGAGCGGGGTTACCCACACTCTTAAATTCTTGTATTTACGAATCATTAGACCCGTTTAATCTAACTTACTGTTCTCGGAACTGGACTCTGAACTGAGTCGCTTTCGGGTTTACCGACACTTCCGACAACGAAATACTTTCAAAACCACGAACAATCGCTTGCTTCCAAGGACCTTGTTTAAGGTTGACCTCAAGCCCGGCATCGTCGTACCAGTAAAAACGATAAAGGATATGTTGATCGCCTTTATAGTTACTGTTTAAACGAACGATTCCTCGCGTATGACCATCAACCAGATCGGTGCGAATATCTTCAACCTGTAAACGGCTGCCCAATACCTTGTCACCAAAGAAAACGTTCTGAGTCAGACTATCGACCCTTACACCAGCTGTATTATCAGCACAACCAGCCAGAGCCATAACCGCTGCTAAGCTCATTAACCACTTTTTCATTACAGCCTCCCTAGCTGTTTATGCCACATTGTTGCGTTGTTTCCTTGTCGAGAAATCCACACCAAGGTGGTCTGCCCTTCTCGAATATCAAAGTCGTACGTTTTAGCGCCCGCTTCTAACGTATATTGACCGCTGTTTGCTACAAACGTGCTGCTGTTAATCTCTGCAGGTAATGATTGCCAACTGCGAGTGTCTGGTTGCTCTGTCAGTGTGTTCCACACGTTGAACAGAATATTACCGACATCATCGCCTTTGGTTGCTTCTTTACGAATGCGATCTTTCGCGACGACACGCAGCGCTTGGCGAATAACAATGCTCGTCATACGTTCCGATAAATCGTTCTGCGCCATCGCGTTTACGTCAGTGATCAAGTGTTCTTGTAACGGCTGACCGTTGATTCGCAAGGCAGAAAAACGCTCTACGTTTTGACTTGGGTAATATGGCAGCGCAAGAGAGTATATTGCCCCCTGATCGCGACTGTCATAAACAGGTAAATCTAGTCGCCAACTGTCCATAGCTTGTACAGCGCTCTGCTCTTGAAGAACAATCACTCGCCCTTCACCTGCACTAAGTTTAGAAGATTGCTTATAGCGTTTTTCTAATGTCGCTAAATCTTGTCGCATCCCTAAACGAGCGGCTGTTGCCATGGTTCTATCGATGATTTCTTGGTTATCTGGCATCACAGCCAAAGCACGACGATAGTCAACGTAGGCGCTGTTCAAATCATTTGAAGCTTCATAAAGCAGACCAGACAAGAACATCAGATACGCATTCTGTATCGACTGCAGCTTTTTACCCGCATCAGGGTAATTGGCAAGTATGCTACCCACATTGGCAGACAAGCCTTGCTTCTTCGCATCGCTGGCAGCTTTGTCTAACTCAGCTTCGCGTTGCTTCTTCGCTTGTTCTTGAACTTGGTTGGCGCGACGCATTTCGATCACCGCACCTTCTAAATCGTTTTTCTTGAGGTAATTTAAACCGAGATACAGATGAAGAAAGCCCAACTCATAATCGGCTGGCACATACTCAGTAATATTGTCATTCACAGCCAACGCACCCACACTGGTTGCACTGTCTGAGATTGAGATCACGGCTTTGCGTTGCTGCTCAGTCACCGCCTGATCAGCCACTTCAAACGAAGCCTTACTCTCAGGGTATTTTTGATCCAGCAGATTAATTCTGCCTCTTTCAAAGTTATCAAGGATGTCGCCTGCCGCGTAATCTGGTAGCTCTTGTTGAGCCTCTGAATAATCTCCAGATTTAACGGCTTGGTAGATCGCTTTGTTTTGTGCGCTGTAATGACTGAACAGGCTTCCTGCAGACATACTCGCACAACCTACGGTCAACGCCGATAACAGGGCAATGGAAGCGAATCTAAACTGTTGCTTCACTTATCGTCTCCGTGCATGTTTAAAATGCCAACTTTATTAGTCTCATTATCAAAACGAAACGTGTTGTAAAAAGGATCTCAAGCCAGTGAAACCCTACTGAGATAGCCTCTGCCTAAGCGATGCCGACATTCAGACAACAGATAGAACTTAAAGTTGGCATACAAACTACAAATTTTCCAACTAACTACTTGTGTTAACCCACTAATGAGAGCGTTTAAACTAGCGCATTAGCTTTCATTAACTCGTTAGCTTTTCATTAGCTCATTAACTTTTTATTAGCTCATTAATAGGGGGCCAAGTGGACGGCCACCAACCAAGTGCATGTGAATATGATAAACCTCTTGGCCACCGTGAGAGTTACAGTTCACGATAAGACGATAGCCATCTTCTGCGATGCCTTCTTCTTTTGCTAACTTGCGAGCAACAGTAAACATGCGCCCCATCATCGCTTCATCTTCGACTTCAACATCGTTGGTTGTCGGAATCAGCTTGTTTGGGATGATTAGGATATGGCTTGGCGCGCGAGGGTTAATATCGCGAAATGCGGTTACTAAATCGTCTTGGTATAGTAGATCTGCTGGGATTTCTTTGTTGATGATCTTAGTAAAAATGGTTTCTTCAGCCATGTTTCTCTCCGATAAAACATTTATTTTTTAATGCTTTGAGTATGCGCTATGCCGCATCAAACCACAATAAATCTGCTTTAAAGCATAATAAAAAACACCGTTCAAATCAAAGAAAACGAGCCTTAGCTCTCAAGAATCGCATATTGGTTATAACTGAGCGCTATTTTTGACGTGTGCGTCATAAAATGCGTAAGCCGAGCTCAATAGAATGCTGATAATTTTGTTAGTTTTACTTTGACCTGACATTAGGTCTGCATTTTTATTTAGGGAGAAAGCCATGAAGGGATCTGTGATCAAGCGTATGTACGCTGGTTTCGCACTGATCATCATCATGTTCGCAGTCACGATAACCATCATGATGAACAGCATGAATCAGATACACAGCAATTTTGAGAGTGTCTCAGAAACCTCATTACCACTTGTCGCGCTTTCAAATCAAACGAGTGTTCAATTGCTTTCTGCTGATAAGTCATTCAAAGATTTCTTAACCACACAAAACGCTGAACGCATGTCTGCAATGCGTACAGAATTTGCTGCATCACAAAACTCGTTTTCAGAAGTTCTCGGTAGTTTAGAAGCGGCAAGCCAAAACAATGCTTCACTTGTTGAACGTATCGCGCGATTAAGAGCAATGGAAGAACGCTACTTCGCCGAAGCTGACGAAGCGATGAGTAACTACGTTGCGATGTTCGAAGCACAAGAACAAGTGCAAAAAGCCTCTCGTGACTTCCAACGCTTACATTCAGAATTAACCGTTGGCATGAAAGAGTACGTTGCCGATCAAAAAAGCATCTCTGTAAAAGTGATGGCAAAGAGCTACTTCATCAAACTGCAAGACGCAGAAGTTATTACCTCTGATGCACTTGCTAGCTCTGATGTAGCCTTCGTTCAAAAAGCCGTTAACCAAAATAAAAAGGCCGTTACTCACCTTAACTACGCTTATCGTGGCCTATCAACACAACTACCAGCACTTAAAAATGTCTTTGATGAATCAGTTCAAAAGTTCACCAAAGATGTTGGTCAGAAAGGCGGTGTCTTGGACAAACACAACAACTACTTGAAAGCGAAAGAAGCTCTGTATATCAACATTGCAAACCTCGCCGTAGAAGTAGACCAAGCAATGGCAGTGCTAGATTCATTCAACGTGACCGCTGAAGAGCAACTGAACTCGTCGTTAGCTGACGCAAGCAGCATCTACGACAAAGGCCTATTCAATGCGATCGCAATTGGCATCATTGTGACCGTATTCGCTGCAGCGATTGGTTACCACGTAGCACATAGCGTAAGAGAGCCATTAACTCGCATTCTCGGGACATTAGAAGGCCTGACTCAAGGCGATATGACTCAACGTATCGATATTCGCTACGACAACGAATTCAGCCGTGTGAGTCGCCACATCAACACCTTGGCGGACAACTTGCACAATATCCTTGTGAAGCTGAATGATGCTTCAGATGACTTAACCAAGACAGCAAGCGTAAACCAAAAGACTTCTTCTGAAACGCAAGCTCAGCTGAACAGTCAACGTGAACAAACGGCAACTGTCGCGACCGCAATGACAGAGATGTCTCATTCTGTACAAGAAGTGGCAAACAGCGCGCAAAGCTCACTCACCATGGTTCAACAAGTAGAATCGGCTTCTGAGTCTGGTCGTCAGATCATGAACACCAACATTAGCACTATCAATCAGCTTGAGGTTCGCCTTACTGAGTCTGTGGGTGCTGTGGGCGAGCTACAACAAATGAGTAGTCAGATTGGTTCAATCCTTGACGTTATTCGTGGCATTGCTGAACAGACCAACCTACTTGCACTTAATGCGGCAATCGAAGCAGCGCGTGCTGGCGAACAAGGTCGTGGTTTTGCAGTTGTTGCCGATGAAGTACGAGTGCTAGCGCAAAAGACCACTCAATCAACGTCAGAAATCGAAACCATGATCAGCAACCTGCAATCAAGCTCGAAAACAGCAAGTAACGTGATTGAAAGTTGTATGAGCGACATGGATATGTCGGTTCAACAAGCTTCAAGTGCAAACAGTGCGATGGAAGAGATCCAAGCATTGATTCTAGAGATCAGCCACATGAGCACACATATCTCTCAAGCAGCCGCAGAGCAGAGTGAAACGTCTGGCGATATCGCGCGTAATATCGAAGACATCAACCACATCGCAGATAAGAGTTACCAAGCGATGTCATCAATTGCAGAAGCCAGCCAAAACCTAACGATTCTGGCAAATCAGCAAGGTGATTTAGTACATCAATTCAAACTATAGATAAATGAAGAATCGATAGATATTTAGTGAGATTGTTGAGACTTCTTACCCAATAGTGGTAACTAATTGAGCTAGGGCAACTTTTATCAAGGGTTGCCCTTGTTTTTTATGAGCTTTGTCATTATATGATTATTAAGGCTTGCTGCTTCCCGTTTTTTTCTTTCACCTTTATGAGCGAGCCGCTATTAAGGAATTTATATGGCTGTTCATGTTGGCATTATCGATCAAGACCCCATTCGCTTGCTCACCCCATTACTTGATAACCGAACGGTCAGCACTCACATCGTGTTTATCGGCGACAAAAATCAAGTCAGTATGTACAAACGTTTAGACAGCGTTTTGCACAAGCGCGACATTACGAGTGAGTTTTTCGAAATTCCAACCATCGTAAATACATCCGTCATTAAAGAATCGATCCAAACCCTTGCTGAAGACCTCAAAGCACGCGGTCAAGAAGTGAAGCTCAACGCAAGTTGTGGCCTTCGTCACCGCCTACTTTCTGTGTACGAAGTATTCCGTACTTACCACTGGCCAATCTTCGTGGTTGAACCAAACAGTGACAAGCTGTGCTGGTTGTACCCAAATGGTAAAGAAGATGCACAAGTTCAAGACCGCATCACTATCGACGACTACCTGACTGTGTTCGGTGCTCGCGGTGAATTCAGCGATGTTCAGCTGTCTCCGCAACTGGATCAGAAACTTTATGAACTGGGTGAACGTTGGGCAAGTAACGCACTCGAATTAGGCCCTGGCCTGGCGACATTGAACTACCTAGCAACGACCTGCCGTAAAGAACAAAAACTTGATGTAGGGCTATCTGAGAAGCAACAAGGCTATCGCGAGCTCAACATGCTGCTGAGCGATTTGGTTGAAGCTAAGATTGCGACTTACGACAACGGTATTTTAACCTTTGCTAATGAAGACGCGCGCCGCTTCTCAAACGGTGAATGGCTTGAAACATTGGTTCACAGCACAGTTAAACAAATCCAAGACGACATGCCGACCATTCAAGATCGTTCTTTGAATGTTCAGGTATACCGTCAACTGGGTGAACGTGAGGTTCGTAACGAGCTTGATGTTGCCTCAGTGGTGAACAATAAGCTGCACATCATCGAATGTAAGACCAAAGGCATGCGTGATGATGGTGATGACACCTTGTATAAACTGGAATCGCTTAGAGACCTGCTAGGTGGCCTACAAGCACGTGCTATGTTGGTGAGCTTCCGCCCTCTTCGTCATAACGACATCACACGAGCAGAAGATCTTGGCCTTGCATTGATTGGCCCTGACGAATTGAAAGATCTTAAAACACACCTAACGGCATGGTTTACGGCTGCGGGTGGCAGTGAAGATCTAGAGTACTAAAAACCAATAAACTCACGAGAGCTCAATGCTCTTAAGCAGATTGTTAAAAAGGCGAATGACGATTAAGTCACTCGCCTTTTTTGTTGTCTGTTTTCTCTATTGATTACTTTGAGATGGCACAAAAAAATGGCCGTATCATTCGATGCGGCCATTTTCAAAATTTAATGTCACTTGAAGACTAAAAGCACTTTAGGACTTAAAGCATTTTACGAGCAGCTTCTACAACCACTTTGATTGAACGTGCTTCCGTTACTTTTAGTGTGTCGTGATCAGGCGTCTCTTTTTGAGTACGGTTGATGATTACACCAGCAACACAACCTGCTTTCAGACCAGAACTTGCACACATTGTTAGTAGTGTTGCAGATTCCATCTCGAAGTTCAGAACGCCCATGTCTTGCCATTCTTGCATAGAACCTTGGAAACGCTTAACAACGCGACCAGAGAACGTGTCGTAACGCTCTTGACCTGGGTAGAACGTATCACTTGAAGCCGTTACGCCCATGTGAACTGCTGCGCCAGACTCTTCAACTGCTGCTTTCATTGCTGTCGCTACTTCGAAGTCAGCAACCGCTGGGAACTCCATTGGAGCAAAGTGCAGGCTAGCACCGTCTAGACGAACAGAACCTGTAGAAACAATCATGTCACCCACGTTTACGTGAGGTTGGATTGCACCAGTCGTACCAACACGTAGGAAAGTGCGAACACCAAGTTGAGCAAGCTCTTCAACTGCGATAGAAGTCGATGGACCACCAATACCTGTTGAACATACAACAACTGGTTTGCCGTCTAGCTCTGCGCGGTAAAGCGTGTATTCACGGTGACTAGCAAGGAATACTGGGTTCTCCATCTCTTCTGCAATTTTTTGCACACGAGCAGGATCACCAGGGATGATCGCAAGAGTAGCACCGTTAAGATCTGCTTCAGTAACACCTAAGTGGAAAACAGCTTGAGACATAGTTCGCTCCTTTTGGCTTATTGGGCTTTTTACCCTTATTTAAGCTCATAGTAAATTCGTGGGGTACGAACACACTCTAACCAAGCTCACTACAAAATGAAGTGACACTCGTCACATGAATGATCGCAACAAGAATTCAAGTTTCACAAAAAACCGATTGGCATCACAAAAATAAGCAATCCGCACGCCTGTGTTGCATACTAATGAGACAAAAAGCGCCTTTAACGTATTACCGCTAAAGGCGCTTTTTATATTAAGAATGCTCTATGTCGGTGAACTCGATTTAATCCGCTTTAGATTTAAATCGAAGCAGACGCAATGCGTTCAATGTCACCAATGCAGTTGCACCACTATCCGCTAAAACTGCAACCCACAGACCGGTAATACCTAGCAAGCTTGTCACCAAGAATACGCCCTTCAAACCAAGCGCAAGGGCTACGTTTTGACGGATGTTGTTCATGGTCGCTTGCGACAGTTCAATCATCGCTGGCAGCTCAGTTAAACGGTTATGAGTCAGTGCTGAATCCGCCGTTTCCAAAGCGACATCCGTACCACCACCCATTGCGATGCCGACATTCGCCGTTTTCATTGCTGGTGCATCATTAATGCCATCACCGACCATCGCCACGTGCGACTGTTGAGATAACTCCTCAACGTAAGATACCTTGTCGCTTGGCAATAGGCTTGCCTTGTACTGCATACCAATCTTGCTACTGATCGCGGCTGCACTGCGCGGGTTATCGCCGGTCAGCATGATAGATTGAATACCTAATTCATTAAGTCGTTCAATCGCAAGCTTAGCGTCACTGCGTAACGTATCTTGCCAAGCAATCAGACCAATCACAGCCGTAGCTTGCTCTGTTAACTCTTCTTGATCTTTAACCTCAAGAACAACCACAACCGTCTTGCCCTCGCCTTCTAATGCTTCTACCTGAGAAACCACATCGGCACCAAGTTCGAACGTGACTTTAGACGGTGACAGAACCTGATACTTAACACCATCAACATCACCTTCAACACCACTACCAATCAACGCTTTCTTGTTGTGTGACTCTGGAATTTCGACATTCAGTTCTTTCACTTTAGCAACTAGCGACTGCGCCAATGGGTGAGTAGAACCCACTTCAATTGCTCCAACCACACGAAGCATCGCATCTTGTTGCCAACCCGATAGAGGCTGAATGTCCGTAACCTGAGGTTTACCTTCAGTCAGTGTGCCCGTCTTATCGAAGGCAATGGTTTGAATTTTTCCAAGCTGCTCTAGCGCTGCGCCGCCTTTAATTAGCGCACCACGTTTCGCGGCGGCTGCTAAACCAGACGTAATCGCGGCTGGAGTTGAGATAACCAACGCACACGGACAAGCAATCAACAATAGCGCTAAACCACGATAGACCCATGTTTCCCATGGCTGTGCGAACAACAATGGTGGTGTGATGATGACTAACAGAGCCACCAACATCATTAACGGTGTATACCAGCGACTGAACTTATCGAGGAATCGCTCGAGCGGTGCTTTACGAGATTCTGCTTCTTCAATCAGGTGAAGAATACGATCGATCGCGTTCTCACCCTGTTTTGAAGTGATGGTAATACGCACCACTTTATCTACCACCACAGCGCCAGCCATGATGCTATTGCCTTCGATATGTTCAACAGGAACAGATTCCCCCGTTAATGCACTTTCATCGAAGCTTGCAGCGTCGGTAATCAGTTGGCCATCAGCAGGTAAACGAGAGCCCGCCGCCACTTCAATCACATCACCGGGAACCAGTTCACTGACTGCAACTTCGACACGCTCGCCGTTGATGATCTTGGTTGCGTTTTCTGGTACCAATGCCATTAGCGCTTGAACGCCACTTCTTGCTCTTGATGAAGCAAACGCTTCTAAGCGCTCACCAATCAAGAACAACATTAAAACCATCGCCGCTTCCGCGGTTTCGCCCAGGTACAAGGCACCCAGCGCGGCAACACTCATTAGAGTTTCTATTGCGAAAGGTGTACCTGAACGTGCCAACTGAACCGCTTTCTTAGCCACCGGATATAATCCGAGTAGACAGGTTGCGGTGAATAAGCCTTCACTTAATTGAGGATATGTACTTTTCAGAAGCGCAGCGAACAGCATTGCCGCTGCAATCGCGATAATCTGAAAATTAGGTTGGATGTACGCTTGCCAAAAAGTCTCAGGTTGTTGTTTTTCTTTCTTAGAACCGACTTCCGAAAGAGGGAAACCCGTTTTGATAGAGACCTGTTCAATGGTGTCGGCAAGACTTTCATTATCGAATTTAACAACCAGTTTTTCGGTAGCAAAGAGAACCTTCGCTTGAATAACACCGTCAATATTACTGATCGCGTTTTCTATTTTTCTTGCACAAGCTGGGCAGTCCATTCCGGCAACCAGCCAACTTTTGGAAAATTGGGCGTTAAGAGACTCAGTTAAGGGCAGCCGGTCTTCTTCTCCACTGTCTGAACCACAACAATCATCTGCTGATGCAGAAGCCGTCGTAGAACTACAGCATGATGAAGTACCCGCTGCCGTGATGCTGGAAATTTTAGGGCTAGAGCAACTTGCTCCTGCCGCTTGAGGTTGAACGTCCACTTTTGTTGAGCGGCACGCTGCATGTTTTGCGCACATAATGTATCTCCTTAATACTCAAAAGCCTTGAGGTTGTTGCTGGCTAATCACAGCAACCAAACCTTAAGTTCATCAAAAGTATAAACCTTGGAGGCTACTCCAAGGTCAAGAAGAAGTTTTCAAGAAAACAAAAATATTATGCCAGCGCCGATGGCTTACTGAGATTTAAGCTCCGCACACTCTTCACGGTTTGCCGATACATCATCGATAAGCACCGCATCGTGTGAACAAAACGGCTGAGTGTTCAAACTGACAATCGACACATCATCTTCCACTGGATCAACTTGAGAACCTTGCATCAGCTCAGCGATATGATGTCGAAGTACCAAGATACCTAAAATCCCGAACAAAACATTACCCAAGGCTTGACCATAGAGAACACCCAAAGCGCCATACCACTGCGAACCTAGATAGACGAACGGCAGAGTACCTAACGTCGCTTTGCCCAAATTCAATGCTGTCGAGTAAAGCGGTTTGCCTAAGTTATTAAAAGAGGTGTTGGCAACAAATAGCGCACCGTTAAAGGTGAAGGTTAAAGCCACATAGGTACAGAAAGCTGCCACAATAATTGCTGCATCACCTTGTAGACTAAAGCCTTGAATGACATAACCTTGAACGAAGTACAACAAGATACAAACGGCAATGGTGTATGCCGTAGTAACCAATAATGAGTTGTTGAGTGTTTCTTTTACTCTGTCCATGCGTTCAGCACCAAAGTTCTGACCAATGATTGGCCCCACAGCGCCAGACAAGGCAAAGATAACCGCAAAACAAACTGGCGTCAGACGACCTATCACGGCAAAGCCCGCGACAAAGTCCTCACCATATTGTGCGATACCCGTTGTCACAATCGCATTACCGATAGGCGTTGCGGTATTAGTGATAATCGCAGGCAACGCAATCGCCAATATTGGTCGAATATTAAGACGCCATTGCACAAAAGAAGGCGGAGCCACCAGCTGATGGCTGCGAATAAGAGGATAAAGCGAAAAGAATAGCACCGAGAAACGAGCGACAACCGAAGCGATAGCCGCCCCTTCGATGTTCCAACCAAAACCAAAAATAAACAGAGGATCGAGAATCGCGTTAACAATGCCGCCCGACAAAGTTGCCCACATCGAACGTTTGGCATCACCTGCTGCTCTTAAGCCCGCACCCGCTGCCATCGCTAACGCCAAAAATGGACCACTTGGTAGCAAAATCTGTAGGTAAGCTTGAGCGCGCTCGGCCGCAATCCCTTTAGCGCCTATCGCGGCTAGCAGCTCTGGAATATAAGCGAACATGATTGCAGTTATGGTTGAACTGATAACAAACGCAGTCATCATGATACTGGTGCTTAGGTTTCGAGCGTGCTCTTGATTCTTTGAGCCGATGGCTTTGGACACTAATGCGCCCATGGCAATGGAAGTACCAATCGAAACGGAGGTAGAGAAAAAAGTCAGCGTACCTGCAAAGCCTACCGCAGCAGCCAATTCGACCTGTCCGAGCATACTGATAAACAGCATGTCGAGTAAGTCGACCACAAATAACGCCATCAAACCGACAGAGCCAGCCCCCGACATCACCAATATGTGGCGCATCGTTGAACCTTCAATAAACTTTGCCGTTTGATTTGACATGAAACCTCCAAAAGTTGGAATACCCAAGAGCTAAAGCCCAATCAACAGATCAACAGGCTAGGGACCCACAAAGAAAGGATCGACCAAAAAAAGCGCTATACAGAAAAAAGGCGCTAGTGCGCCTTTTTTCAATTGAGGGTATTGAGAAAAATAATCGTTCTTAACACGCTACTATACCTGATGTTTGAAGCATTCTTCCAAGTTCTTGCCAATTGCTCTCAAAACATCAGTTCTGGTGATAATACCCACCAGTTTTCGATTATCGATCACAGGGTATGCTTTAGGTTTTCCAACCTGCATCATGTCCGCCAATTCAATAATGGATAAGTCAGGGGACACCGACAGTACTTCTTGGTACATACAGTCACCCACAAGGTGTGTGTCTTGGCAGAAGTAACTGACCTTCACAAGTTTCTCGAGTAAATCCTGCTCTGAAAGGAAGCCAATCACTTGTTCGTTATCATCGATTACGGGCCCACCCATGTGGTGGCTGCGCATCACTTTATCTAACGCTAGACTTAACGGCATATCAGGAGTAAATGTCACAACCTGCTGCGTCATGTAATCTTTCACTTTAATAGAATGCATTGCGTTCTCCCTAAATACTTTGCGTCATATATTTTTCTATCTTGTTAAGTTAATTGTTGTCTAAAATCTTGATTTTACTAAATGGATTTCAACAATTTTATTGATAGGCAAAACCTAACAAGACAAAAAAGTGAGACAAACAAAGGGTTGAGCACGTTTTCGAACGCCAGAAAAAAGAAAAAAGAGCTCTTACAAAGCCTTACTTTCCCTTGCTTAACCTTACTTAGCCAAACTAGCCTGCGTAAATAAACCCTGTAATCTTCACCGCACTAATAATTAGAAATCCCGATTTAGGAAGTTTATGCAACACGACAACAACATGTACGCGTATGTTTATGCAGGTAACGACGGCACAGAAAACACACTCATCGCCACTATCGACAATCAAGAAAAACCGCTTATATCAAGCTGCGTTGATGAGATAAAACGCATGTCATGCTTAGCCATTGATTTAGCAGCAAAACACGACCTAAAAGTGAAGCTAGTGAAGTATCAAAGAGAACAAGAGATCGACTTCGGCCTATTCGTAAAATAGTGAATCCGACACTGATTTGGTTAATCACGAACTGGCAGCCACAGTAGCAATAGCAAAGCATTAGCAAGGGTAATCGCCGTGAATGGCTGCCGAATTCGACCTGACAAGCCTAACGGGCAAAGGCTATAATGATCAGACGGCGCCCTTGCCGATTTTCATTGTCCCAATACGGTTTACTATGTCTTCTCAAACCTCACCTAAAACGTATCTAACTAATTCCTTATCTAAGTTAAAAAGCTACTTTAGTGAATTATTGGATTTCCAATCACGCATTTGGGTGGTTCATATCTTTGAAGACTCTATTACCGATCAGTCGTTTGTGATTAATGAAGATGGCTTTAAAGAACCGCTAGAGTGGATGAAAAAACGTGATTACCAAACGAGAATGCTTGATCGTGTTGATAAGATGAAAATCTCACAGGTGATTGAGATTCAGTTCGAAGACAAAATGCATCGCTTGATGCGAGTGAAGTAACTCCATTGTTTGGACATTCACGAAAAGCCATTACTAGAAATTAAGCATAAAAAAGGCCAGCGCTCGCTGACCTTCTATCATTGGTTACAAACCACCATTTAACGCGCACAATACTCATGCCACAGACGCACCGCTTTCTGGTATGCCTCAGTTTTATCGTGCGTTTCCGCAAAGAGAATGGCTGTCATGCTGTCGACAACGGTATTCGCCATTAACGCCATCTCTTCAGCCGATGTGCCAAGTACACATTGACTAGGAAGTGGCAACTCTAGGTTCATCATCTCTTCCCAGTAGAACGATTCGACTTTGTCAGGGGAGCTCATCCACACCGTTTGGCTAACTTTAGGATTATATTCCGACTCACCGTTCATCCCTTTGAATGAAATCACCGAGCGGGATTTATTACCAATAACATGCTCAACTTCCGCATGAAGTTGTGGGAAGCCAGGATGGAAACTGCCACGCAAACCTAAACGACCACCACCAGGATTCAACGCACGAACTACCGTGTTAATTGGTGTTCTCAAACCGTAACGGTGTTTCCAACCAATCATGGTTTGTGCTTCGGGCGCAAAGTTAGCTAGCGGTAAATAAGCAATGCCGTCTTGTTCAAGAATCGACTTAGCATGTTCAGGGCTCTCAGCACTTTGCACACCGACATCTTGCAAATGGCTTTCAACGTGCGTCCTACCGCTCGGCTTATCCATATAGCCATGCATTAAGACTTTATAGCCATTGTCAGCGAGTATTTTTGCTGCCAACAAGTTCCAAGGCTTGCCACTGGCGTTATCGTTACGCTTACCTGCATAACACGGCCAATCAATATCAGCGCCTAAATCTGGCACTCGAGATTGAAACGCTTTTACAAAGCCAGCGATCTCTTCATTAGTTTCATTCTGCACACGAATCAGCATCAGTAGCATAGCCATTTGGTCGTCACCGACCTCTCCGCTTAAATACTCATCCATGATGCGGTAGGCTTGTTCGAACGATAAAGGCTTACGCCCTCTTTCTCCTCGTCCAACTGTACGAATACACTCTAAAATACTACTCATTGATTGTTTATTCTCTTCCGTTGATATCAATAAAATTCGAATACACTTTCGATTCTATGATACCCACAGTGCATTGCAAAGCGATTCAGTTGCTATCGACCGAATTACCAATACACGGATTGGTGTTCTAAAAGTAAACTTACTGGTGTAAAATTATCGTATGCAATGCTAACCGCGACATATTGAGTAGTATCCCGATGACTGTAAAAAAAACACTGAGCCAAAGAAAACGTGAATCGATCGTTGCCGCTGCTATCGCAGAGTTTACTGAGCGCGGCTACAAGGCGACCAGCATGGATAAAATATCGAGTCGCGCAGAAGTATCAAAGCGCACCGTATACAATCACTTTGCCAGTAAAGAACTCCTTTTAGATGAGATTCTAGACAGTATTTGGAGCAAAACTCTGGCCGCTACGCATTTCCCTTATCAAGCAGAACTGCCACTTGAAGAACAGCTTTCATCGATAGCCAATCAAGAACTTGAGTTACTTGAGTCTGAAGGCTTCATCGACCTGTCACGCGTGTTGTTCTCAGAGTATTTCCATAACGCAGAACTGGCGCATCAAGCGATGGAAAAATATTCCCAAGCAGAAAGTGGACTTACAACCTGGATTAAAGCCGCATTGGCAGACGGTCGTCTAATCGATCTTGACCCACAATTCGCCTCCACGCAGTTCATTGGCCTGCTTAAGTCTTTTGCGTTTTGGCCGCAAATCATTGGTCATGTGCCGTCACCGGATGCTGGGCACAAACAAGTGATCATTACTTCAAGTGTCGAGATGTTCCTTAAACAATATCAGGCGTGATTTTGGTGGTTGACGAGAATTCAACCACAATAAAACCATCACTAGTATCTGCTGTTATTTTCCCTATACTGCAACCCACTTTCGTCATTACGACTCAGTAAAACTTCAACTTTAGGTAGCCCTATGATTACTTTCACCACCAACTTTGGCGATATCGAGATTGAACTGAACCTTGAAAAAGCGCCAGTAACGTCGAAAAACTTCCTTAAATACTGCCAAGACGGTTTCTACGAAGGCACGACATTTCACCGTGTTATTGAAGGTTTCATGATTCAAGGTGGTGGTCACACTATCGACATGACAGAAAAACCCACTCGTGCACCGATCGTCAACGAAGCAAACCGTGGCTTGAAGAATGTGATTGGTTCTGTGGCAATGGCTCGTACTGATGCACCACATTCTGCAACGGCGCAGTTCTTCATCAACCTTGATGACAACGATTTCCTAGATCACACCTCAACAACCAATGCTGGCTGGGGTTACGCGGTATTTGGCAAGGTTTCAGCGGGTATGGATGTGGTAAACAAAATCGCTGTCGCACCAACAACCATTCGTTGGGGACACGAAGATGTGCCTTGCGAAGATATTGTGATTACTAAAGTCACCATCAACGAGTAATTCATTCACGTCCTTTCCCGCCCCTAGTGCATTCGAATTGATAGCACAAAGAAAAGAAGGCTGTGCGATAGGACTATGGTGGTAAGGGTTCGACTTTACCACCTGTATTCAAAGCTCGTTGTTAAAATCGTTACCAACGAGAACGATAAGTACGGTGACACCCTTTGCACGTCTTATTCGCAGAATTTAACCCTTGCTCTGCACTCGACAAGTCTTGTTCAACACTCGCCTGATACAGCTCTGCAAAACCTTGATTCATCTGTAACATCAGTTGATTGAATTTCTCAGGCTTACTCCAAATCTCCTTCTTGGCCTTACCCCCTTTGTCAGCTTCAGCAAAACTCGCGTTCAAGACATCACCATGTTCCACCAACATTTCACTTAACTCGCCCACCTTCAGCCAATCCACGTCACTGTTATTCAATTCTGAATCGACTTGTTTACTGACCTCTTCAATAGAGCTAAAAGCCTGTTGACGATTATTTACAACATCCGCTGCGGCGGCAGAGATCATAGGCAGAGCAATCGTTGGTAGTGCGATGATTAAAGCGATAGTGAATTTTTTCATAGTGTCATTCCTAGTGATTAATTGACTGAGTGATTTCTTCGTTAATTACTGATTGGTTTCTTAGTGAATTACGACTTGATAATTCAACCGTAATCGAAGAGATGCATTTAATTTACACAACAATAGTTGCGTGTGCAACTATTGTTGTGTAAATTATTACCATCAAGCAAATTTACGAACAGGAAAAGCATTATGAAAATCTGGGATCTACCAACTCGACTTTATCACTGGCTTCAAGCCGCACTCTTTATTGGTCTTGCTGCATCAGGATTTAACGGACAAGGCCCCCATGTTTACTTGGGCCTCGCACTGTTCAGTCTGATTTTATGGCGCTTGGTTTGGGGAATCGTCGGCAGTGATACCAGTCGTTTTTCTCAATTCATTAGCTCACCGAAATCGGCTTGGAATTACTTACGTGGAAAGGCTCGCCCAAAACCGGGACATAATCCGTTGGGTGCCTGGATGGTGATAGGAATGATCACGACTCTGTTTATCCAATGTATGACAGGGCTTGTGATTGCTGGTTTCTTTGATGCGATCCCAGGCTCGGAACTCGTGATTACTGATGCAATATTCGATGTGTTATGTGCGGTGCATGGCATTGCCGCTCGCATGTTAGTGGTCTTTGTCGTGCTGCACTTGGTGGCCATTATCATCTACAAACTGCGTTCAAAACCGCTGGTTCTTGCCATGATCACAGGCAAACAAAACCATTCAGCGTCAACGGATTATTTCAGAAATAGCAGTCAATTGGCTTTTTCATCAAATAGGAAAGCGTTGTTGGTGCTAATTGCATCGGTATTAGTTACGATGACAATAGTTGTAATATCACAGTAAAATTAGGTAGCGAAAGATGCCAGAAGAGTTTGATAGACAAAAAAGCTTTGGTTGGATGATCAATGTGATCGCCAATAAGTCGACCAAAGATTTCGACACGGAATTGAAAGAACATGGCTTAAGCATTGCTCTATGGCCAACCATGATGTGTCTTTGGGAAGAAGAAGGTGTGACTCAGCGTGATATTGCTGCGAAATCCAAAGTCGAGAATTCAACAACGACACGCACATTAGACAAGTTAGAAAAGCTTGAACTGGTCGAACGCAGAGCCGATCCAAACAGTCGCCGTTCTTTCCGAATTTACTTAACGGAAAAAGGCAAAGCACTTGAAGAACAACTCGTTCCTATCCCAGTTCGTTTAAACAAAGAGTTGATGAACGAGTTAGATGCTGAAGAACAGCAACAAATGCTCAAGCTACTTCAGAAAGTAGTCGCGGCAATCTGATCTTACCGCGTTCACTGCTTACCTAGCTTACCTAGCTTAGTGCTTAGTGCTTAGTGCTTAGTGCTTAGTGCTTAGAAATTATTACACTCTGAACGTGTATTGAAAAACAACCCACACTCGGCCTTGCGCCGAGTGTTTTATTTTCGTCTCGACCATTTGATATAGCAAAACAGTGAAGCAATGATCACCGCCCCACCGAGCAGCTTCTGCATCTCAACACTTTCACCAAGCACACTCACACTTAACAGCAGCGTCCACACAGGCTCAAGAATCATGATCAATGCCGCCACTTCCATGTTCACGGAGTGCTGACCGACCGTTTGCAGCAAGTAACGAATAGACGTTGCGATCACCGCAGAGACAATAAACCAGAAGACTAAGGTTTTGGTGATTTCGAACTCCGGCTGAGCAGTCATAGAAGTAAAGGCTAAACCACTCACACCCACCACAAACAGTTGCACACAGATTGATGCGATAGGCTTGATATTGGTAATCACACGCTTGTTCATCACAAAGTGCACGGACAACAACATCGATGCTAACAAGAAGTAAATCTGACTTTGCTCAACATGCCAGCCGTTGCCCAGAGTCAGCAGAAGCATGCCAATAATTGCGATCGGGAAAGACATCCAAAACGCACGATTAGGCTTAACTCGAAACAAAATCCAAGGCACAAACGGTGCAATGATCATGGCTAAGCTCATGATGAATGCCCCTTCCGACAAGCTTTCCGTCACTGAAACCGCAAACACCCATACCTGCAATGAGGCAGACAACAACAAACCCACGCCGCAAAGAGACAGAATCTGCTTAAGCGAAAGCTTACGAATATGGTGAATACAAAATGGCAGAAGAATAAGACTCGCGACGAGGAATCGCACACCAATAAACACTGGCCCAGGCATTTCTAATACCACCAGCTTAGATGCAATCCATCCCACCCCAGCTAGCAGGGTGGCAAATAGAAGGTAAAGCTCTCCGCGCATCGCTTTCACGTTCATCATTTTACTTGGTCCAATAACAAAAAAAGCAACCCGACTCTGCAAGGTTGCTTTTTATAAACATTCAACAGGATCGAGATACTATCTCAATACTCTGCTTCAGGCAGCTGTTTTTAGCCTGCGTATTCAGGGTAATCCGTTAAACCTTTTTCAGCACCACCGAACAATGTGTTTGGATCGTGCGCCGCAAGTGGGTAACCATTTTGAATACGAGCTGGTAAATCTGGGTTAGCAACAAATGGACGACCAAAACCAACCATGTCACTTACGCCTTCAGCAACGGCTTTTTCGCCACGCTCGCTATCGTATTTACCCGCATAAATAAGGACACCCTCGTAGGCTTCACGAACTGCCGCTTTAAATGCTTTTGGCGTTTCAGGTGCATCGTCCCAATCAACTTCTGCAATGTGCAGGTAAACAATTTTGTATAGGTTAAGCAGTGCTGCACCAGCTGTGTAAGTCTCTACTGGTGTAGCGTCAACCGTACCATTCAACGATGTGAATGGAGCAAGGCGTACACCAACACGGTCAGCACCAATCGCTTCAACCATAGCTTCAACCACTTCACCTAGAAAACGTAAACGGTTTTCAATTGAGCCACCGTATTCGTCAGTACGGTTGTTTGCTTCAGAATCGATGAATTGGTTGATTAAGTAACCATTCGCGGCGTGAAGTTCGATACCGTCAAAGCCTGCTTCAACCGCATTCAAAGCCGCTTGGCGATACTGTTCAACCACTTCTTTGATGTCTTCTTTCGTCATTTCACGAGGTTCAACCACATCAACAAAGCCCGGTTCATCAGTGCCGTTATCGATGAATACTTTTACGTTTTCTGCTTTAAGTGCAGAAGACGAAATTGGCTGTTCACCACCAATGTTATCTGGGTGTGTTACACGGCCTACATGCCAAAGTTGAGCGAAGATAACGCCATCTTTTTCATGTACGGCATCAGTCACTTTTTTCCAACCCGCAATCTGCTCGTCAGAATAGATACCTGGAGTCCAAGCATAGCCTTGACCCATAGGTGAAATTTGTGTGCCTTCTGCAATAATCAAACCTGCAGAAGCGCGTTGAGCGTAGTAAGCCGCCATCATGTCGTTTGCTGAATTACCAGGTTGCGTTGCGCGAGAACGCGTCATCGGTGGCATAACAATACGGTTTTTAAGCTCGATATTACCAAGTTGAATTGGTTGAAATAGTGCGTTTGTCATTGTTATATCCTCGATTAACCTAGTTGAATCAGTTCGATTTGGTAGCCGTCTGGGTCAGTAATAAAAGCGATATGAGTTGAACCGCCTTTCACTGGACCCGCTTCGCGAGTGACGTTGCCACCTAGCGATTTGATCTTGTCACATGCTGCGTAAATATCTTCTACACCCAATGCCAGATGACCAAACGCGCTGCCCATCTCGTACTCATTCGTATCCCAGTTGTATGTTAGCTCGATAGTCGTGCCGCCTTGCTCGTAGCCAACAAAAACCAATGTGTAGCGGTAGTCTTTGTTTTCGTGGCGTTCAAGTTCCTTCATTCCCAATACCTTGGTGTAGAACTCGATAGACTTGTCTAAATCAGTAACTCGGATCATTGTGTGTAGGAATTTCATATTTCGCCCTTGATGCTTTAATCTCAGCCTCGTCGCATAAAGCTAACTCGTCGTATGAAGCTAAGTAGTGTTCGTTGAGGTTAACCTTGAGGCCACCTATTTCTCTGTTGCTGGGTATATTACTGAACACACACAAATCAATGAAATTATTAAATATTCTCATTTTAATAATTTTTGTTATTAACATATTATCTAGTACCAACTAAGCGACACAAAAAAGGGAAGCCAATGCTTCCCTAGAATTCAACTCTCAATTAAAACCGTAGTCGCCTATCTTTAAGCGCCTTCGACATTGAATCTGATGTACTGATGACTTGTTCTCTGAACCATTTATGAGCGGGATCGCTATTCTGCTTCTTCAACCAAATCAGGTAATGAGACATCGGCTGATATTCAAAGGGGGGCTTGAACAGCTGTAAACTTAACTTTTCTTGGAACTGCACGGCCATAGATAAAGGCACCACAGTGATGTAATCGGATTGGCTACACAGCAAGATATTACTGAACAGCGAGCGTCCATGAAACACGATTTTACGCTGGGACAGATCCAAAGAAGTGTAGTGATTCAAACTTCGAACTTTGCGTCGTGTTCTGTCTAATACAGCATGCTTTTCACTTAGGAACTGGGCTTCGCTGATTTCACCTTGAATTCGTGGATGATCAGCTCGACACACGATCACAAACTCGCCTTCATAAAGTGTTTCACTGACGATACTTGGGTGTTCAGGTACCACAATATCGATCATCGCATCGAACTCTTACGTCAAAAGATCTTCGTAAATGCGCTCATCATTGTCTGGTTGATCAAAGACTTCCAGCGACAAGTTTTGATTGGGAAGCGCCGCAAAACTATTGAGCAGCACCCACTGTAAGTGCTCAGGCGCAGAGATCACAAACTTCCGCTCAGAGGATTGCTCATCAAAATTAGCCATCGACTGAAACACACCATTGAGTTCATTGATCGGCGCTTTAATTTGTTCATACAAGCTTTGCGCATAAGACGTAGGCGCAACACCTCTGCCTTTGCGAACAAAAAGCTCTTGGCCAATCTCTTTTTTTAGGCGGGCTAATGCGGTACTGATGGTCGATTGATTGGTACTGAGTTGATCCGCAGCCTTACTTAAACTGCCCTGCTCCATCACCGCAGAAAACACGGCAAGTAGATTGAAGTTGGGGATGTCGTTGCTCATAGATCATGCCTTTATTCTGGATAGTACTTTCGTTTATCTACAAATCTTATCCTATCGTAAATACGATACTATGAAATGTTAATTCGCTATTTTTTGACCCAATTTGTGAGACTACTATCAGCGCCCTAAAAACTGCTCCCAAAATAGGTTCTATTCCATGAAAAAACACGCACTTGCCATTGTAGTGTCAACGCTTTCAACTCATGCAATGGCGGCTGGCCCATTGCTTCCTGAATTAGGTTCATTGAACGCAAGTACTGCAGGAGCTGGTACCGCAGCTCTAGCAGAGAGTGCGTTAACAGCTTGGACTAATCCGGCCGGCATGTCTCAACTAAAAGAAACCAACGTTACAGTAAATGCTTCTATTTTAGACACGACATTTGATTACTCTGATCAAGGTTCAACAGGCCCCGCATTTTCAAATGGGGAGAACGCAGATGGCGGCACAACAACCCCAACAGGCAGTTTCTACTTTGTCACACCAATCAACGATCAATTCCACGCAGGCCTTTCAGTTGCATCACAGGGTGGTTCCGGCGTTGATTATGGTGACAATTTCCACGGTGGTAATCTATTAGAAAACGTGGAGTTTATTACCGTACAAATTGCACCAGCTATATCGTACAAAGTAACTGACAAGTTTGCTGTTGGTGCTGCCATCAATCTGGAATACTTCTCAGCAAATGGCGAACTCGATGTCTTTCCGGGAGTTCTCCCAACGATTGGAGAGGGCAAGCTTGAGGCCAATGCCGACGATTTTAACGTAGGTTATACACTCAGTGCCTTTTACAAATTCAACGAAGCACATCGTATCGGTTTGATTTATCGCTCTGAAATCGCGCACTACGGTGAAGGCGATGTAAAAACAACGCAACCAGGATTCAAAGGCAATATCGTCAACATGGATGTTGGATTAGATTTCATCATGCCACAACACGTTCAAGCAAGTGGTGTTCATGCCGTTAATCCGCAGTGGGACATGCTTTGGAGTGTGACTTGGTATGACTTATCAACTTGGACAGACCTAACGCTAGACCTGAACAACGCACCAATTGAAATCGTTCAACGTGATTTTGATGATGTATGGAATTTCGCGATCGGTACACACTACCAACTTAATGAACAATGGCGATTAGAAACCGGAGTGAGTTACGAAACCTCACCGCAAGATGATCCGACAAAGGTATACATGGACCTCCCGGTAAGCGACATTTGGCGCTATGGAGTCGGTGCGACCTATCAAGTAAACGACAGCTGGCAAGTGCGTGGTTACTACGATTACATCGACTTAGGTACACCAAACATTGATTACACGCTCGACCTTGCACCTTCGCTAGGTAACCTTAACGGTCAATACAAGAGTTATGCACACTACTTTGGCTTACAAGTGAACTATCGCTTCAAGTAACATTCAGCCTTGAACAACACTAACTCAAATAAGAATTAATTTTAGTCATCTGGCTAAATCTATATTACTTACCTGAAATTTTTAACTAAATATTAAGCTTAGTGCCCTGCGCGCTAAGCTTTTTTATTTGGGCTAAGCATTTCAATTAATTTTCTTTCTGCTCTCAATCGACAAGTCATTTATCGCCGTTTTGATTTGCATTGATTATCAACCTAATAAACCCAACAAACAAGGGCTTATTGTCTCATTTTTCGTGACACTGTTTCACAGTCGCTTTCAGCTACTTAGTAAAGCTCTTTGTCTTTTTCACAGCGCAGGCTGAAAATTGTGCATTTAGCAAAACACTGTTCTTTCAACTAAACCTATTAATTTTCGAGCGTTTTAGGCTTCAGCCCTTATTCAGCCTAATGAAGAGGTTTGGAGGAACGCTTTCTCCGCTCGCTATTTTCCTAAAGAACGACCAGCACATTAGTTCAAAAAGCAGCCCTTTATTTTTATAAAACTCACTACTAATGAATAAAGATCATTAGCTATCGTATTTGCGATGATTACAAAACGAAATATTACGTAGATTCATATTATTCACATCTTCTATATTTCCCGCCAACGAATAAACACTTCATGACTGTGAAGATGAAGTGAATGCCAAACAAGTTATGACTAAGAGTATAGATATGCTTAAAATTAAAAAGAGTTTCCTTTCTGTTGCCATTACTGCAGCAGCATTACTTTCAACAACAGCAAGTGCACAAGAAAAATTATCAGTACAAGAAGCGGCAAAAAAATCAGCAAACCCAGTATCAGATGTATGGATGCTAATTACTCAAAATGATTATACTTTTCTAGAAAAAGAAGATGGTCACCATGAGATGCAAAACCGCTTCAGCTTTCAACCAGTAATGCCTGTACCTATCATGGATGGTGAATGGAACTTGGTGAACCGTTTGGTTGCCAACCACTACAGTTCACCAGGCGATCGTGAAAACGGTGATTTCTTTGAAGGACGTACAAACGGTATGGGAGACACTGTCTTTCTATCAATGGCTGCCCCTAACCGTGATGATGGGTGGATTTGGGGTGTTGGTCCAACGATGATCATGCCAACAGGTACTGATGGTTTAACGCAAGATAAGTGGCAAGTCGGCCCTGCAGCAATGGTCGCTCGCCTTGGTAAAGAAACAGGTAATCCAACCAGTATTGAAAGCTGGAACGTTGGTTTTTTAGCTCAGCAATGGTGGGACGTGGGCGGCAGTGACAGCGTTACTGAGTCAACCAATCAAGCGGACATCCAGTATTTCTTAAACTATCGTGTCAGCAACACCGCGTTAATTGGTATGACACCTAATATTCAAATTGATTGGACAAAAGACGGTTCCGACCAATTTACTGTACCTATCGGATTAGGCTATATCGATATGTTTAAGGTTGGGCCAATGCCAGTTCGTTGGGGTGTAGAACTTCAATATTACGTAATGAAACCAGACGCAAATGTTAATACAACCAATCCAGCTGAGTATGTGCCATATGCACCAGATTGGAACCTGAAATTCTTTATTGCTCCTGTTACATTAAACCCGTTCAAATAATCGATTAAAATCCCCTACAGGTTGGTCTAATTTATTTAATATTTTAGGCCAGTCTTTTTAGCACTTTTCATCGACTTCTATGATCCAAACCAAGTTAATGAACAATGTTTTCTATCTGTATATGAGCCTTTTCAAATAAATCGACCTACCGATTTAGAGTTATAACTACTAATCGTAATTACGATATTATCAAATCGTAATTCTAGGTAGATACTGGTCAAAACTCTTCCTATTATCCTGCTAACAAATCAATTATTAGCCAAAACAGAATGCTGACAAATGTTTTACTTTGGTATGTCAATTGTCATGGAAGAGCCCCTCGATTGCCGAGGTAATACACGTAATAAAGACAGTCGCTGAAAGAAGCACGAATATTAATTCGAACGCCTCATAGCCATCTAATTTACGTCTGCTGACAAATAATAAAGATTGATTTGTAGAGGAGCATATTCGCTTCTTGATACCGAGAATCGGTTGTCTAGACTGAGCAATATCACTTTAAATATCATCTGTTACTTTTGTTTATTATGAGCACCAATCTACCCACATAATAGACATCTACTTTTTAAGATGTCATTTAAGGTGACTTCTAGGCTGCAAATTCTCTCTTCTTATTGATGTAGGTTGAGATATGAACTTTATAAAAATCGTTTTCCAGAAGATCTGGGCCGTTGTGATGGTCTTGATTAAATTCTGCCTGTTTATGGCGGTAATGTTTGCTGGCGCATGGGCTCTTGCACCGTTAGGCACTATCCATTCTAAAGACATCGACATGTCTCAATTCAACAACCATCCCAATGAAATGATGATGAACTTCTTCCAGATGGAGTACTTCTCTGGTTACTTGTTCTCAGTGACAATTGCTGTGGTATTAGCCGGTGTTTACGGCATGTGGCAGTTGCATGAACTGGGTGTGCATAAAGCAAAAGAGCACAAAAGCGCTCACGTACAAATCGTGTTTGCACTGTCACTTTGTGGACTGTTCATCAGCAAAACATTCTGGGTTATCGCCTTGGTTATCGCATTGGCGAACTGGAAACATATTGGTCAATCACTGAGTGATGTTATTCGCCGTGGTGTTCAGCCTAAACAAGATGCGACCAATACAGAGACAGCCGCAGTCCACGTATCATCTGAACAACCGGTAACAGAGCCGTCTGCAGTAGAGCAATCTTTAAAAGAACAGGCTTCAGAAGAAAAGACTCCAACAACACCATCCGCTACAGAAAAAGAGGTCGCATAATGAAAGAGATGATGATTCCATACATCCTAATTGTATGGTCACTGTTTGCGACAGGCGCACTTAAGAAGAACTTCAAAAACTATACCTGGGCTGCCATTGGCGGTGTAACGATTCTTGCGGTATTAGCGGTAATCTCTCGCTTGTGGGCACCCGTTGATTTAACCAACTCAACCACAGTGAAAGCACCACACGCAGTGATGTCACCAATCTTTGGCCAGCAGATCGACCAAGTACTTGTTGAGCACAACCAAATGGTTAAAGAAGGCGACATAATCTACACGCTCGTCGACATCGATTCTGCCGCAGACAAAGCAAAGATCGAATCTTCAATTGTTCAGAAAGAAGAAGAGATCAAGCAAATGAATCGCGACTTAGAGCGTGCTGAAACGTCACCTGAAATCTTCAATATGCGTGACGTAGAAAAGTACGACTCTGATCTTCGAGTGCTGCACGCTGAACTTGTGTCGTTAAAAGCCGATTTACAAAAAGTAAATTGGGCGCAAGAGAAAAAGACCATTAGAGCGGAGTTTGACGGTCAGGTTTCGATAGTGAATATTGCTGAAGGTTCTGTTATGGGTAACATGCACCTCTACAACACCAGCAAAAAATTCCTTGAGATGCGCATTTCAGACCAAACTTATGGTTATGTTCAAGTAGGAGACTTCGCTGAGTTCTTCGTTGACGCATACCCAGGTCACGTGTTCCGAGCAAAAGTACACAGCTTTAATGCCGGTACTGGTGAGTCGAGCATTTCTCCACTTCAGGGGCCACAAAGCGTCGGTCAACACGTAGTAAGAAACGGCAATGGTTTAGGTCGTACTATCGTACTTGAGATCATCGAACCAGAAGGTTACAACATCCCTATTGGTTCAACTGGCGCGGCTTGGATCTCGGCTGAGAAGCCGCATCCGTTCTGGGGCTTCATCGATGTAATCGGCGCAGCAACGGTTCGCCTACAATCTTACAAGTCTTACTTAGGTGCTTGGTAAGTACTGAGGTTCTCGGTAAGTATTAAGATTCTCGGTAAACACTTATATAACAGCCATTAGTTCCAAATTAAATGCCCTGAATTTCAGGGCATTTTTGTATCTGTCACAAGCCCCCACTTACTAATTGATTTAGATCAAGATAAATCGCCAATACAATCATTAGATAAATAAATCATCGAAAAAACGATATATCGATATCCTATTAGCGCGTAGATAGCGACCTCTCCCACCTCTATTATTTGACTCAAGAAATCCAATTCCTGTATCCAAACATAAGGTCACGACCATGACTAATACATTCAAAAAAATGGCGCTTCCTGTTGCTATCGCGAGCGCTCTATTTGCTTCTGGTTTTGCATCTGCAACGCCAACTCTAGAAGCGACATCGAAAGTAGGCCAAGAACTTCAGACAGCAAATGCTGCGCAATACCAAAACATTGACCTTGATGCTCGCTACAAGAGCGAGGTTCTATTCGAACACAAGTCAAACATGTTCTGGGGCGTGCGACGTGAGGTCGTATGAAGCGCTGTTCACCGCTTAATGTGTGAACCATCTGTATCACCAGATGAACCTAGGACTCTGAATAAAGTAGCGAGTCTGACAATGTAACGAAGATTGGTCATGCACCAGTCGGGATCTAAATCGTGAGAGGACGATCCTCCTGATAACCACAATCGGGTGAGTGCTAGGTAGTCAGTATGATGAACATAAGTGAATCCGCGTAAGGTGCGTTATACGATGAAACAGCGGAAGTGGTTAATACGCTGTAGCCAAAAGGCATGAGAGTCGGAAAGAGATTGCCCCATGCTCTTTCGTGATCAATGAACTCTTCGCACCATAGCGGGCATCTACCCTGATATTGCGCGACATACGGAACACGGTAAGCCTGTATCACTCCCTCTGGGAAAGCCTATGTGGCCGATAGTGGTGCAGGTATAGGAGGTTGGAAAAAGCGAAGGCTGCATTGTAACGATGCAGATACAGACTTATATCTGGTCACGAAAGTGAGCCTACTTCTGACTGGTCTCCCGTTGCGAGAGAATTTGAAGAACTTTATTCAAGGAGAAATGCAAATGATGATTTCAAAAGAGATTAGTGCCTCTCCTGACAGCGTTCAATGGCAGTCAATAGACTGGAAATCCGTTGAATCGCATGTATTAAAGCTTCAGATGCGTATCGCAAAGGCAACTAGAGACGGTAAACACGGAAAGGCGAAAGCCTTGCAGTGGTTACTGACTCATTCTCGTTCAGCAAAACTTCTTGCTGTTAAACGAGTTTCTCAAAACAAAGGCAGTAAAACGCCTGGAATAGACGGTGTAATCTGGAATACAGATACACGCCGCATGAAAGCAGTCAATCAATTGAGCAGAACGGCATATCAAGCCAAACCACTCAAGCGTATCTATATCCCCAAAAAGAATGGCAAACTTAGGCCATTAGGCATTCCATGCATGATAGACAGAGCGCAACAAGCACTTCACCTATTTGCATTAGAGCCTGTGTCAGAAAGTCTTGCCGACCCTAACAGCTACGGTTTTCGACCAAGGCGCAGCACTGCTGACGCAATCGGACAGTGTTTTATCTGCTTGAGTCAGAAACGGTCAGCACAATGGGTTCTCGAAGGGGACATCAAAGCCTGTTTTGACAAAATCGGGCATCAATGGCTTATGGACAATGTTGCTGTTGATAAACGTATGTTGGAGCAATGGCTAAAGTCTGGTTTTGTAGACAAAGGGCTATTTTATGACACCGATGAAGGCACACCTCAAGGTGGGATTATATCTCCAACCTTGATGTTGATTACGCTCTCGGGTCTCGAACAGCGCATTAAGTCTACCGCACTCAAAAAGGGTGCAAGAGCTAACTTTATTGGATACGCCGACGATTTCGTCGTCACTTGCGCTTCAAAGGAAGTGCTGGAGAACGATATCAAACCGTTGATTGCTGACTTCTTAGCGGAAAGAGGCTTAACATTATCCGAAGAGAAAACGCACATTACTCATATCAACGATGGCTTTGATTTTCTTGGGTTCAACCATAGGAAGTACAAAGGGAAACTGCTCATTAAGCCGAGTAAATCCAATACGTTGATGTTCTTAAGTAATCTACGTGAACTCGTCAAAAAGCACGTAACCCTGCCAGTAAATGATCTTATCAAATTGATAAATCCGAAACTCAGGGGATGGTCGAACTATTATCGACACTGCGTGGCTAAACAGGCCTTCGGATATGTAGGTCACAAGCTATTTCATACGTTATGGCACTGGGCTAAAAGGCGTCATCCAACAAAGTCTAAAACTTGGATCGCTCTAAAATACTTCATCAACCGAAAAGGCCAATGGCATTTTCACGGTTGGCAGAAGATCATGGATATGGATTGCCAGTTCAATCTCTTCCAAATAGCTAAAGTGCCGATAGAAAGACATGTGAAAATCCGAAGTGCAGCGACACCCTTTGACCCTCTTTACCAAGAATACTTGGTTAAAAGAAAAGCCAAAAGGCTAGCTCGTAACTCTTGGAACGAACCTGCTTCGACTGCTTTATAAGTTGCTGGGTATCATTTGATGCCTTTGTGGAGGCTTGAGCCTAGTGCAGTGAAAGTTGCACGCTGGGTTCTAAGGGAGACGGCACTTGGTAACAAGTGTCGTCCACCCGACAAAGGCGAGCGCATCCAAGTTGTTTCGAAAACGGGCGACTCACTGGCTTACACTGAAGAATCTGATCACGTTCATCCAATCCTAACCAAGCATGGTCGTAAAATGGACCAAGCAATCATTAAAGTGGATGACAACGTTTACCTTGGTTACGGTTTCGGTCTAGATACACCAGTAATGATCGAAGGTACGGACGGCATCATCATTGTTGATCCAGGCGAGTCGGTAGAAATGGCTCAATCGGTTAAAGAACAGTTCCGTCAAATCACCGACAAGCCGGTTAAAGCCATCATCTATTCTCACAACCACATCGACCACATCTCTGGTGTGCGTGCATGGGTGACTGATGAAGAAGTAGCATCAGGCGAAGTAAAAATCATCGCATAAGAAGGCCTAACCGCAGCAGTGGCTAACTGGTCTTCAAACCTAGGTACTCTATTTGGTCACCGTACTTCTTACACAGGTGCTAAGCACGTAGAAGAAGGTGAGCACGGCACAGTAAACGACGGCCTTGGTCCGCGCTTCATGCAAGGTGCTATCTCGTTCATTGAACCAAACCTGCTGGTACCAAGCCAAAGCCACATTGAAATTGAAATTGCTGGCGTTAAGATGCACATCGAGAACGTGCCATCTGAAACTAAAGATGAGTTAGTGGTTTACTTCCCAGAGCAGAAAATCCTGCACGCGGCTGAAGTACTTCAAGGTGAGAACTTCCCTAACCTTCACACCATCCGTGGTACTAAATTCCGTGACCCATCAATGTGGTTCAAGGGCATCGACGTAATGCGTAAGTTCGACACTGAGATCATGATTAACTCTCACGGTCGTCCTGTTGAAGGTAAAGAAGCGGTATCTGACGTATTAACGGCCTACCGTGATGCGATTCAATACACGCATGACCAAACAATCCGTTACATGAACAAAGGTATGACACCAGACGAGCTAGTTGAAGTGGTTAAACTTCCTAAGCACCTTGCTGAGCACCCTTGGTTAGGTGAGCACTACGGTACCGTTGCACACGCCGTTCGCCAAATTTACGTAGGTTACAACGGTTTCTTCGAAGCGGATCCATGGCAGCTAGAGCCAATGGCTTACGAGCAACGCGCTAAAGCATTCGTAGAGATCATGGGCGGTCGTGACAACATCATCGACACAGCAAAAGCGGCGATGAAAGCAGAGAACTACACCTTTGCAGCAGAGATTCTTTCTTACCCAATCACGGTAAACAAGCAAGATATGGAAGCTCGTGAGATGAAAGCACAAGCTTACAAAGCATGGGCTGCAGACCAAGTGAACATCAACTGGCGTAACTGGGCGCTTAACGCGGCGGCTGAACTAGAGAACAAACGTGACTTCTCTAACATGATCAGCTTCGCTTCTGTTGACGTTCTTACTGCGCTACCAAGCAAGCAGATCTTCGACATGATGACTTCAACGCTTATCGCAGAAAACTCGTTAGACGTGAACATGATGCTAACGTACAACTTCTCTGATACGAACGAAGCATTCACTATCGAAATTCGCAACGGTATTGCTCAGTTACACGAAGAAGCAGTGAAAGGCGCAGACGTTCAAATCAACACCACTCGTGCAGTATTGAACCAAATCTTGATTGCGGGTCCAAACGCTCAACAAGTGATTGGTACCAACCTACAGTCTGGTGCATTCAAGTTCTCGAATGGCGACATCAAGGGCTTCGGTCAATTCATGAGCTACTTCGATAAGCCAATGACTCCAGAAGAGATCATGCTCATCGTTCGCTAATAGCGAGTTCGAACGGTCGCTCTTCGGCGATAGCTCTTCGATGATAACTCTTCGACGATAGCGTGTTAGTAAACAATCACTAACACACTATCAACCAATACGCTGACCGCTTCACATGGACGACAAACAAATACAGGGACCCTTTGTGGTCCCTTTTTTTATCGTCAGGTTCGGCTTCTGCCGTCAGATTCTTAACCCTGTTATAGGTCTCGATAACCATTATGTTAAAACGATTTGCTCTGATTCTTTCGCTTACCTCTTCACTCACGTTTGCCTGTGGTCTTCACCAAGATACCGGATTTAGTTTGGTGACAGAGCCCGGTTCACTCGAGGTATTTGGCAACGTCATTACAGCCAGACAAGACGATGAATTCAACAACCTCAATAAGCCGGATCACTTTCGAGTCTTTGCCATCAAGGCCGCGCTTGCGAAACCCCACCCAAGCAAAATTGAGTTCAACTTGTTCGAAGCAATCAAAGGTCATTACAGCCAAGTGAAATTTGAGAAGGGGGTCGATGTCTCAGGCAGAGATACTTTGCCTACCGAGGAAGATCTATTACTAATTACGGAACTCGATGTGTTCGATGCGTTAGCAACTGGCACCATCTCTTGGGATCACGCAACACTAAACGGCTTAGTGATCATCAACGGCCCACAAGATAAACGAGAGCAGCTTGAAGATTGGCTGAGTGATATTTTTGAAGGGTAATAGCTTAAAGCGGGACAGATAAAAAGTCGTCAAACCCTCGGACTTCAGAACATTGAGGGTTCAACGACAAACTTAAATCAAAAAAGCGTAGGCAACGGAATCAACTCCAGCCCCAGTACACCACTGATGCTCATGACCACCAGCAGAGAGACCTTGAAGACGGTCTTTGACCACTGGATGTAGTTGAGGCAATCAACTTTGCGAAATGTCACTTTGGTCCACATAAAGCAAACCGCCGCCGACACCGCGAGGTATTCATAACCTGCTTCCCCGAGTAGGAACAGCGCCAATGATACTGCACCAAACGCCACTACATAGGCTTTCATGTGTTGATGCGCTTTGTCGACGCCCTCTTTCACCGGTAACACAGGAATGCCTGCATCTCGATAATCTTGAAGGCGGAACATCGCGATCGCGTACGAGTGTGGCATTTGCCATAAGCAGAACATCACAAACAACAATACCGCTTCAAGGCTGATGTAATTCGTCACCGCCAAATAACCCACCAATGGCGGAACGGCTCCCGAAATACTGCCGACTAAAGTGCCATAAACCGATGTACGCTTGTACCACATGGTGTAGAAAAAGACGTAAAACACATAGCCAAGCAACACCATGACCGCAGAGATCGGATTAGCGAACTGGAACAGAAGCGCTGTGCCTGAGAGTAGTAAAACCAAGGCATAAACGAACGCGACGTCTGTATTGATGTTGCCTTGGACCAATTCTCGATTCTGTGTGCGTTTCATCTTTTGGTCGATATCTCGATCAAAGATGTTGTTCACAACACAACCTGATGCAATCACAAGTCCCACTCCCGCTAATGTTGTGACTAACAACATCGCACTGGCGGGTTCTGTTTTTGCGGCGAGGAAGAACCCCGCCGCAACAGAAATCAGGTTGCCGAAAATGATGCCCGGTTTGGTAATAGACAGATATCTTTTCAGCATACCCTAGCCTACAACTTCATGTTGACGTTCATGTTGTAGATGATCCATACCGAGCCAGCGATAAGAATCAATACAACAATGGCAGTAAACATCAATGACACCAAGTTCCAACGCCCATCGGAAGATTTCGCTTCCATGTGCAAGAAGTACTTAAAGTGGACAAAGATTTGCACCAGCGCACAACCGAACAAGATCACGTAAGTTTCCGTGCTTGGTAGCGCATGTGCCCACACAATGTAGAACGGAATAATGGTGAGAATCAGTGACGCAATAAAGCCTTTCACATAATCCGTTGCACCGCTGTCTAGATGCTGTTCCATTACATCACCCCCATTAAGTACACGATGGTAAATACACAAATCCAAACAATATCAAGGAAGTGCCAAAACAGGCTTAAGCACTGGAAACGCATCGACATGTTGTCGTTCAAGCCTTTGGTTGAAAGCTGGTGATAAGCCACCGCCATCCAAATCAGACCAAACGTTACGTGCAAGCCGTGTGTGCCAACCAAGGTAAAGAATGCTGAAAGGAACGCACTCTCTTGAGGACCATAGCCTTCTGCAATCAAGTGATGAAATTCATACACTTCCATACAGATGAAGGCTAAGCCCAATACGAAAGTCACTTTGATCCAGCGCTTCAGTCCGGTCACGTCTTTGCGCTTCATCGCAATCATGCCAAAGCCGAAGGTGATACTACTGAACAGCAGCATCATGGTTTCGACAAACACGAACGGCAGTTCAAAGATGTCTTGACCTGTCGGCCCTGCAATAGATCCACTCTCAAGCACGGCATAAGTCGCGAAAAGCGTGGCAAACAGGACACAGTCACTCATCAAGTAAACCCAGAAGCCAAACAATTTATTGCCCGCAGCTTCATGGTGATGATCATGCGAGTGTGCAAGATCATAAGTGTGTGACGGAGTATTAGCTTGCATACGTCGTCTCCAAATCATCTTTATTTTCGTTGTTATCACTATCAGTATCACTGTCAGCGCTGTTACCACGACCAGAGTTGTCGCCCTTCACTGACTGTTTCCTCGCTTCTTCAAGCTGTGCACGTCGAGCCGCTTCAATCGCTTTGATCTCTTCAACTTCCACGTAGTAATCCACATCGTCGTTGTAGCTGTGTTGAATACACGTCACCACAATGCCCACTAAGCTTGCAGCCGCTAGCCACCAGATGTACCAAATCATTGCGAAGCCAAATGCCAACGCCCATGCAGACACATAAATGCCTGTCGGTGTATTATTCGGCATGTGAATACGTTCGTATTCTTCTTCCTGAGTTGGATCAAACTCACCACTTTGCTTTTGATACCAGAACGAATCGATCTCATCGCCATTAGGCAGTTTTGCGAAGTTGTAGAACGGCGGTGGTGAAGACGTTGCCCATTCGAATGTGCGTCCGCCCCACGGGTCACCCGTTAGATCTCGGTTTTGGTCGCGGTCACGAACACTCACGTAAATCTGCACGAACTGACAAACAACACCCATCGCAATCACACCCGTACCTGCAGCCGCAACCGCCAGTAGAGGGAAGAATTCAGGGTTGATGTCTTGGCTCAAACGACGCGTCATGCCCATAAAGCCCAGAGCGTAAAGCGGCAAGAACGCCATCAAGAAACCGATGATCCAGCAGTAGAATGCGCGTTTGCCCCAAAGCTCGTTCAGAGTGAAGCCGGTCGCTTTCGGGAACCAGTAGCCAATCGCAGCAAAACAGCCGAAGACCACGCCACCGATGATTACGTTGTGGAAGTGCGCGATCAGGAATACCGAGTTATGCAGGATGAAATCTGCGCCCGGAACCGCCATCAATACGCCTGTCATACCACCAACAGTGAAGGTGATAAGGAAACCGACCGTCCACATCATTGGAGTGGTGAAGCGGATACGACCTTTGTACATGGTGAACAGCCAGTTGAAGATCTTAACCCCGGTTGGGATTGAGATAATCATGGTCGCGATGCCGAAGAAGGCATTCACATTGGCGCCAGAACCCATAGTGAAGAAGTGATGCAGCCAAACCACAAACGCTAAAATAGTGATAGCCACCGTCGCCCATACCAGCGAGGTATAACCAAACAGTTTTTTGCGAGAGAAGGTTGCAGTCACTTCAGAGAACACACCGAAGATAGGCAAGATCAGGATGTACACCTCAGGGTGTCCCCATGCCCAAATCAGGTTCACATACATCATCACGTTGCCACCAAGGTCGTTGGTGAAGAAGTGCGTGCCGATGTATCTATCCAACGTCAGTAACGCGATGGTGACCGTTAGGATTGGGAAAGAGATGATGATCAGGATGTTGGCACACAGAGATGCCCAAGTGAATACAGGCATCTTCATCATTGGCATAGACGGCGTACGCATGCGCAAAATAGTCGCGAAGAAGTTCACACCCGTTAACGTGGTACCCACACCGGATATTTGCAGCGCCCATATCCAATAATCGACCCCGACTCCTGGGCTCGCCTCAATGCCAGACAGCGGCGGATACGCCAACCAACCCGTTCGGCCAAACTCACCCAAGCCCAGTGACATGTTGGTTAGGATAATACCCACCACAAACAGCCAGAAGCTCAAGTTATTCAGATAAGGGAATGCAACATCACGAGCACCAATTTGCAGCGGTACGATGATGTTCATCAAACCGATAACCAATGGCATCGCGACGAAGAAAATCATGATCACGCCGTGAGCCGTGAAGATCTGATCGTAGTGGTGCGGAGGTAAATAGCCTGTCTCACCAGCTGCAGAAAGCAATTGCTGACTGCGCATCATGACCGCATCGGCAAAGCCACGAACTAACATCACCATCGCAACCGCAATGTACATGAAGCCCAGTTTTTTGTGGTCTACAGATGTAAACCATTCATTCCAGAGGTATTGCCATTTACCAGCTTTAGTGACCGCGTACACCACTAAAGCACCCACCAAAGCAATCATGGTTAAGGTGACCAAAATAATGGGTTCGTGGTAGGGAATTGAGTCTAGAGTTAATCTTCCAAACATGACGATTATCCTTGGGTTTCCGGCAGACAGTTCATTGAACCAGGGTGCTGGGTCACGACATCAGTGAATAAAAATGGTGGGATACTAGAAAACAGCGTCACAGGCTCAGCCACACTTGGCGCGGCCAATGAACGGAACTGCTCCCAATCTTCGATGCGATCAGGACTTGCTTTCACTTTCTCTACCCAATTTAAAAACGCCACTTGATCAGGCATGGCCGATGCGGTGAATTTCATCTGAGAGAACCCTTTGCCACTGTAGTTCGAAGCAAAACCTTTGAAGTCGCCTTCGTGGTTTGCAATCAAATTCAACTTAGTCACCATTCCCGGCATCACGTAGATCTGCGAACCAAGACGCGGGATAAAGAACGCGTTCATGATGTTGTCTGAAGTCAGCTTAAACGTCACCGGAACATCTTTTGGGAACGCAACATAGTTAACCGTCGCAATGTTTTGCTCCGGATAGATGAACAGCCATTTCCAGTCCAGAGAGACCACTTCGATCACCATGGGTTTAACGTCACTTTCCAGAGGCTTTGATGGCTCCAGTTCATGGGTTGTTCGCCAAGTGATGGTGGCTAGAATCGCAATAATGATGATTGGAATTGTCCATACCACTATTTCAATTTTGGTTGAGTGCGCCCAGTCTGGTGCATACTCTTCCGTGGTATTGCTTTCTCGGTATCGGTAAGCAAAGTAGATGGTCATCAGAATTACTGGGATGACGACAATCAACATCAGCAACAGAGCCGTAATAATCAGCTCTTTTTCCTGAACGCCAACGCTACCTTTTGGGTCGAGCAATGCGGAGTTACATCCTTCGAGCATCAGAATGGTTCCCAGCAAACCAATCTTCGACAAACTTGTCCTCGATAAAATGCGTTTATATCTTGAAGCTTCCATTAACTTTCTCGATGGTTATCCAGCCTCAGAACGAATGCCTAAGTACTGGTTGTCATGATCATTAGAATATTTATGTGTTGAGCATGTGAAACGCCGCATCTCAAAAAGCAATGCAATAGAGCCCGTTACTGCTGGGTTAAAACCACACAGAAAATATGACTTAATTGTTACACTTTGAAATGCATTGTTACATTTGGCGCATTATGAAGAGTTGAATTTGAAAGCTCACCAAACAAACTTGGAAACTAACCTTCCATTTATAGATGCGAAAACTAAGAAGTAGAAGATGATTAAGACACACACCTGTAGCGTGCTACATGGGTAGAGCCAGTGCTGACAAGGGATTTATAAAAAGCAGATAAACACTCGCGCGTCACCACAGCTCAGAGCCAGTTCAAGGTACATTAGAAAGAGCGAATAAATAGAAGTGTGACGCCCGTCAAGATTGTGAATTCACACACCATTTACAAGGTATTCACTGGTTAGATTATTCAAAATACCCACTCATTCACCAGCAAGATAACCAAGCATTCACCGATGCACTACTGTGACGGATTGAAAGAATATTATGACTAACAGAAAGGATAATTTGACTCATTGAGAGCGTAATAGCGGTGAAAAGACCAACAAAATGGTAGATATTGGGATGAATTTATTGAGAATAACAACACCATAATCGAGCCAGATACGGCTCGATTATGGGCAATTGAAGAGCAGTTAAATAGAAGAGACGTTAAATTGAAAAACAGTTATGCCGCTTGAATCGCGATGGTTTTTCGCTGATTTCGAGTCATCAAGTGATAAACCACCGGCACAAAGTAGAACGAGATAAGCGTGGTTAACACGGTACCGCCCACAATCGCGACCGCAAACGGAGGCCAGAAGCCACCACCAGCGATGATCAATGGCATAAAGCCGCCCACGGTTGTGATCGTGGTTGAACTGATATGGCGAGTACACGACATCACAGCTTCTACCACCGCATCCACATTGCCTGATGAAGCCTCTTTATCGAGTTTCAATTCGGTCAGAATCACAATGGCCGCGTTAATCGCTAAGCCTGCAATCCCGAGCATCGCGATAATCACCGTAAAGCCAAACGGATAACCGAAAATCCACACCGACAACAACCCTAGCCCACCCGCCAATCCTGCTACCATGAAGATGATGCTACTCATTCGGAACGAGTTGAATGACATCACCACCACCAGCACCATTAATACCACCACGACTGCGACATTCGAGATGAGGCTGTTGACTGAATTGTCTCGTTCAGCAGATTCACCACCAAAACCAATCGTGTAGCCTGATGGCATCTGATAGCTTTCTAGGCGTTTTTGGAACTCATTAAGCACAGTTTGAGGTAAAACACCCGCTTCAATATAACCCTCAATGGTATTCACACGTTGCCCATTACGGCGGGTGATTGCACCTCGACTTGTGGTCAATTCAAGCTCAGCCAAAGTAGACACATTGATACCCGTAGAATAGACATCAGAGCTTATCGGCAAGCGAATATTACTCAGGTGAGCCAAGTTTTCACGCGCATCATCCGCGACACGAACACGGATTGGTACCGATTCACTGCCCTCAATCACCGAGCCACTTTCACGACCTGTCAATGTGGTTTGCAACATACCAGCAAACTGGTTCAATGAAATACCATTCAGTTTTGCGGTGTCTTCATCGACCTTCAACCACACCTTCGGCGTACCCGGTTGCAGGGTTTCCCTTGTGTGCGTGACATGAGGGACACCTGCCAGAATCAAGCGTACATCTTCACCAATCGCTTTTAACGTATCGAGGTTTTCACCATAAACACGCAGTTCAACAGGCGCAGTAAATGGAGGCCCTTGGTTGAGCTTACGTACCAAGATTTGTGCTTCCGGCACTTCTTCATCCAACACCTTTTGCAACTGTGGAATTAGCGCATTGGCTTGGTCAAAGTTCTCTGTTTTCACCATCGCTTGCGAGAAGTATGGCGCATTATTTTGCCTCGCTTGCAGGTTGTAATAGAAAGATGGGAAGTTAGCACCCACTAGCCAATCAATGCGTTCCACTTCGGGGTAACGATGAATGATGTCATCGATTTTCTCAGAGGTGTTTTTGGTGGCGTAAATGCTCGCTTGCGGTGGCATATAAACCTGAATCTCAAACATGTCTCGGTCTGATGGCGGGAAGAATTGTTCAGTCAACTGAGACATACTCCAGTAACCGGTAAACGGTACTAACAGCACCAAAGCAATCGTGATGATTGGATGCGTGACACCAAAGCGGACAGAAGATGAGAACCAGCGCGTCAAAGCCGGGATTCTCAAACCCGTCATGTACCAATGGTGCTGACCTTTCTTATCAACATCACTGAGCTGTTTCGGCAGTAGCTTGGTCGCCAAGCCTGCAATCAAGGTGTGCGAGATGATGTAAGAACCGATCAACGAGAAAGACACGGTAATCGCAATGCCACCGACGAACTCTCCCGATGCACCCGGCATCAAAATAATCGGGGCAAACGCCAACACGGTGGTTAAGGTTGAGCCTAATAACGGCACCCATAAATGCTTCAATGCGTTCATGGTCGCTTCCGCTCGTTGTTGCCCTTTCAGGCGATAAGCTTGAATGGTATCAACCATTACCACCGCATTATCCACCATGATCCCGAGCGCTACAATCAAGCCCGTCACCGACATCTGGTTAATCGGCACACCGGTCATTTTCATGATCGACAGCGTCAGCAATGAAGTTAACGGCAGGGAAATCGCCACTAAGATCGCGGCGCGCACACCCAAGGTGACAAACAGTACGATCAAAATCAGACCAAAGCCAATCATCAGGCTTTTACCCAAATCGTCCAAGCGTGTTTCGGTATAGCCTTGTTGATTGAAAAGCATGTTGACCTGAATATTGCTCGGCAGCTCTTGCTCAAATTGACTGATTAGCGCGTTAGCTCGCGACGTCCAGTTATCAACTCGCAGATCTGGGTGCATTCTTGCCGCGACAATCACACCCGGCTCACCATCAATAATGGCAATCTGGTCTTGCGGGGTTTTCTCACCACGTTTCACAGAAGCAATGTCTTCCATGCGGATGATGTGACCATTGCTGTCGGTGGCGATTGGTACTTGTTTAATACGTTCAATGGAATCAAGCTCAGACTTAATCTCTAAGCCAAAGCGAGAATAAGCACTGACCAATTCACCGGCAGAGTTTTTCGCATCTGCTCCTTCCAAAGATTCTGCAATATTGGCACTTGAACGACCAAGCGCGGCAGCATCAGCAGTGCGTAAACTGATTTGAATCTCTTCTTGCGGCATCCCGTATTCATCAACGAATTCAGTGCCCGACAAGGTTCGTAATCGCTTAGCGAGTTCTTTGGCATAGCGCCCCAGCGTTAATCGGTCAGGCTCGCCAGCACCAGACCAAGTTAGCGCCGTAATCGTGGTAAAAGCATAGGTATGGTCACTGTCGAGATCGGGAGAGTGAGAGCCCGCAGGCAAAATGGATTCGATGTCAGATAGTTTGTCACGAGCTTGAGACCAAACTGGCTCTGGCTCGGTAATCACATCATTGAGTTCCAATGTAACAATCGACACACCCGGTCTTGACGTCGAGCTGACGAGTTTAACCTCACTCAGCTCACGCAGTTTGTTCTCGATAACCTCGGTCACCAAGGTTTCAACACGCTCAGCACTGGCGCCGGGGAAGCTCGTTGTGATGTTCGCGTAGCGGTTGATAATGACAGGATCTTCTGCACGCGGCAGAGTCATGAATGCAGAAATGCCACTCACCATGAGCAGTGCGGTCATTAAGATAAGCAATCGAGTGTTAGAAATAGTCTCTATGATTTTCATACTATTTCCTATTCAGCAGTAACGCTGGCTGGCTTCACGGTTTGGCCGGGAACCAAACGATGTAAACCACTGGATATCACCTGCTCACCTTCGCTGATTGCACCGCTCACGTAGGCTTGTTGGTTGTTGGCAAACAACACCTGTACGCTTCGACGTTCAACTTTGTTGTCTTCACCAATAACGAAGATATTCCACACACCACGTAGGCCATCGATCAAACCAGTGAGCGGAACCCAGTAACCTTGGTCATCGATTTGCTCATCAAACTTAAGGTACGCAAGTTGCCCTTCTAAAACAGAAGCTTGCTCCGGAAACAAGTAACGTAGGCCAACACTGCGAGATTGAGTATCCACCATCGCCCCCGGATTAAGCAGGCTCACAGCGAAATCGTCTCGCCCGACACGAATACTTGGTGAAGAAAGCGAGGTTACTTTTTGCATTTGATGGGCAGGAATACCAATGAACGCTTCTTTACCTTCAGAGGCAAGCAATGTCAGGGTTGGATTACCTACATTTACAACATCACCTAAGGAGACAAAGCGTGTTGCGATGGTGCCTGAATATGGCGCAAGAATTGTCGATTTCACCAGCTTCAATTGATTGCCTTTTACTGAAGCATCAATGCGCAGCAAGTTCGCCTGCAATACACGTTGTTCACTAGTAAGAGAATCAATCTCAGCCTCGGCACTGAAGCCTTTTGCTTTCAGTGAACGTTGACGCTTCAAGTTTGCCGCCACAAGGCTCAGTTGTGCTTTGACTTCTTCAGCTTGCGCTTTCAGTTGGCTCGATTCAGTCTGCAACAGCTGGGTGTCTAACCGGATTAAGGGTTGACCTTCGGTTACTGTGTCACCGACATCCACTAGAATCTCGTTTACTTTACCCGCCAATTCAAAACCAAGATTCGCCTGTTGCCCTGCTTTTACCACACCAACATATTCACGCTGTACCGCATAAGAGGAAGACAGCGCCAAGGCCATCGTTTCCACGGTTAAAATGGTTTGGGCGCTCGAAGCCGTTTCAGTGGTTGAATCAACCGACTCTTGGGCTTGTTCCTTTTCGCCACATCCAACAAGAAAAGCCGATAGAGATAACGCCACCGCACTTCCCTTCATCAATTTATACATACTCACTGTTCCTATGCGGTACTCAATCCAATTCTTTTTTTAGACTAACCAAACCAAACTAGACTGTCTAGTTTGATTATGTTAAAAATAAGTTTCATCGTTAATGATTGATAAAACCATCACAAAAAGCATAATGCTTAGCGCAGAACGAAATGCATTGAACTGAGCAACACCAAGTACCAAGCAACGAGAAACAGCACGTGACTAAAATCATCAAGAGTGAACAGAAGAGATCGCAGATCTTAACCGCAGCAAGCCAACTTTTCTCTGATCATGGCTTCAAGATCAATATGGATCAGATAGCGAAAGCAGCGAACGTTTCTAAGCAAACGGTCTACTCCCACTTTAAAAACAAAGACGAACTTTTCGAAACCTGCATGCAAACCAAGTGTGCGGAACGCGAACTCAACCCTTCAGCGTTTGATATGAAGGCCACTTTGGAAGAAGAATTGGTGAAGTTTGGTGTGAAGTTTCAAAATTTGTTACTTGATGAGCAGTCTAGGCAGACCTTTCAAAATGCGGTGAGCCAATCCAACACACATCCAGAAATTGCTTCTATTTATTTAGAAACAGGGCCACAGAAGACCACTAAGTTACTCGCTGATTATTTGCAGTCGAAAATAGATTCGGGTGACTTAACGCTTTCAACATCAAGTTCACCGATCATTGCTGCACGACAATTGTTGCTGATGTTTCATGGTAAGTCGGCTTATTGGGCATTCTTCGGACACGACAGCGGCGAGTCTGATAATGAAAGACTGAATTACACGCGTGAGTGTGTCGCGCTATTCTTGAACGGCAACCAACCTCGCTAGTTGTAGCTCTATCTTTGAATAAAAAAGGCACAGAGAAATTCATCCTCTGTGCCTTATCAATCATCAACCACTCTCACCAATAACAGCGATCGGTTTATTGGGTATGTTCCACAACGATCAGCTCATCGGTATTGAACCCACGCTCTTTCGACATCGCTTTAAACTTCTCCATCACTTCAGGTGCGACTTCAGGCGTTCTTGCTAGCAGCCACAAGTAATCGGTGTCAGGGCCAGAAACAAACGCGTACTGGTATCCCTCTTTGTCCAATTCAAACACCACATAAGCGCCGTAGAAAGGGCCAAAGAAAGACACTTTCAAATAGCCTTGTTCAGAACCTTCGACAAAATACGCTTTGCCTTCCGCTTCGTTCCACTCACCCTCTTCGGCAGAGTATCCACGGTTAATCACCTTCACGCCGCCATCATCACGCAGGCTGTACTCAGCGCTGATGTTGTCTAAGCCACGCTCAAACGAGTGATCCAAACGAGCCACTTCGTACCATTTTCCTAAGTATCGATCCAACTCGAACTGTTGAACGGGCTTAACCGTTTCGGGCATGCCCACACAACCACCCAATAAGATCACGCTAAGCAGCAATAATATTTTTTTCACCCTAACCTCGACTTGTTTTTATTAGTAATGCGAGTAAGTCTCGTGAAAACATAAACTTACATCCTTGGTAATACGTTAAATCCATTTTTATAGTTCACTTAACTGTAATTTATTCAGAACCTTATGTGAATCGTTTAGTCTGTGAATGAATTCGCAATCCTTTATTGGTGAGTTATATTCCCACAACCTCCTCAAAAGATCCTGGAATTACATGCAAACAAGAGAGCAACCAAGGACACTTTATTATTAAAAATTCACGATATGATTCTTGCCACTCGCTTTCTATACTTACTAAACAGTGGAACATGGAAGACATAATAATGAACAACAAGCTCACTCTGTCACGCACTGCATGGATAGCATTACTCGCAAGCTTATCGGCCATAGCGCCGGTGCTTGCACAAGCCAACACTATTGTTCAAACACAAACAGCAGTTCAAGCGCAAACAGCCGTTAAAAGCCAAAGTGCAGACCAGATTTTTACCAATGCAGATATATACGGGCATCGCGAGTCGGACTCGATCGTTACCCATAACGGCAAGATCATCTTCATTGGTAACCAATCACAGGCGCATACTTTTCAAGGGCAAAGTACTGATGTCATTGATCTAGACAATGCCTTTGTGTTGCCGGGATTCATTGACAACCATAACCATGTGTTTGAAGCCGCCTCAGAGCTGGGTGGAAATTGTGAACTCGACTCTGAAGCAACGTTAGAAGAGCAAATCCCCTACTTAGAAGCGTGTAAGATCAATGCTGATACCGATGGCAGAGGTTGGCTAATGGGTTATGGTTTTTCTTTAGAAGCGACGCTCGATAGCGACTCTGAATACACACCACTTGAGATCATCGACAGCATCTTCCCGGATCGCCCAGTGGTGATCATGGAGCAGACTTCACACTCGATGTGGGTCAACTCTAAAGCACTGAAAATTGCTCGAATCAGCCAACAATCTCCGACCCCACAAGGCGGCGCTTATTTAAAAGACCAAGACAGCGGTAAGCTCAATGGCATCTTATTAGACAATGCTGGCGATCAAGTGATGGAGATGGCTTGGAACAGCCAAAGCGAGCTGTTTGAGCAAAGCTACCAAGGGTTAATGTTCGGACTTGAGGAAGCGGCAGCCCACGGCATCACTACCATTGGCGACGGTCGCATGTATTGGAAACGAGGTTGGTATGACGTTCGGTTAGAGGCCGAACAAAATCAAGACTTAACGGCGCGTGTATCGCTGCGCCCTTGGGTATACCCATCGATGGCAATACCTTCTCAATTAGAAGTCTTTGAGAAGATGTATTCCGACGATAAAAGCCGTCTGTTACTTGTCGATCAGGTGAAAATGTACAGCGACGGCATCTTTATCAACGGCACCGCCAAAACGCTCGCACCCTACTTAGATACTTATCTTCCCCAGTCTCCTAATGGCTTGAACTATATTCCACCAGAACAAATGAAAGAGTGGCTAACTGCGCTCGAAAAAATAGGTTTTAGCGCCCATATTCATGCGATTGGTGATGGTGCCGTTCGTGAATCGCTTGATGCGATAGAAAGCATTCGCAAACAAGGTTCAACCAAGCCCTACACCCTAACCCATGTCGAATTAATCAATGATGAAGATGTGCCACGTTTTCGCCAATTAGACGTGACCGCAGATTTCCAAGTCGGCTCTGATTACGTTGCAAGGCATCAACACCAATGGGCCGAAGCTTTCCTTGGTGCTCGCCGTGCCAAAGCCATGATGAACTTAGACGCGATACTTAAGACTGATGCCAATATCACCTTAAGCAGTGACTGGAACGTACACGACATCAATCCTTTAGTCGGCATCGCGAACAGTTTGATTATGGGTAAAACAGGCCTAACCGATATCTACACCGCGATTGATGCTTACACGCTTAATGCAGCCAAAAGTCTTGGAATTGAAGACGTAACAGGTTCTATTGAGGTAGGGAAATCCGCTGACTTTGCCATTCTCGACCGAGACATCACCACAGTGTCAGCAAGACAAATCGCTAAGACTCAAGTGTTGATGACGGTGTTGCGCGGGGATGTGGTTTACGAAAAATAAAGCCAATTAGCGTATCGAATTGGTTATCGCAACTCACACGAAAACGAAAACGAGCCAGCTTATTCAGCTGGCTCGTCTGTTATTCACATAGGTATTTTATGTTGTGTTACGCGTTGGTCTCTTTAAGCGCTTTCACATTTGAATCTTGTTTGTCATCCAGAGCAAAGTAGATCTTCGATACAATCACTTCCGCAACCAGAATCGTAAATACCACAGCGAAGAACGCTACCACACCGCCCCAAGGGCCTGTAAAGCTCACCTTCTCGCCGAACAGAAGGTTAATCGCTTCTAACATCACGAATTTTGAGCCCACCAAGATAATGTAAGTGGTGATTGCTCGGTACACCTTAGGCGCGTTGCCCGGCTTGCTTTTGAAGTGCTCGGCAACCTTGTGCTCTAAACCAATAGAGAGCTTCAATAATAGCTGCAACAACAATGCCGCAATCAAAGAGATAGTGAAAGACTCAATGTTAACGAAGTCCCAGTACTCATCGAAGAAGTTAAGCACTACTAAGTCCACCAGCACGGCTAACGTGTAACCTACGAATAGACGTTGTGGTGTGTTGAACCCGTAAACTTTGTCTGATTTAGTCATTCTGTCTCTCTCTAATTTGATAAGTCGCCTTGATTTGAAATACATCTTAGCGTTCGAATCGGATCAAAACTTACCATTTCATGACATCGCCAACATTCATTCCTCAAATTAATAATTCGACAAAAATCCCCTTTGCCTCTCTTATAGCAATAACAAAAACACACCTAATTCACCACTGTCACCAAATGGCCATTATTCAAATGCTGCGCCCCATATGATGACCCCATCAGCGACACACACTCATTTCCAAAAGGTGCAGACTATGAAAAAGCTAATCACTAACGCGAACGTATTTAACGGTGTTGATAACAACTTAATCGAGAACGTATCAATCCTCATCGAAGATAACTTGATCACTCAGATTGGAGAGATTGACCCAACGATTGCCGATGAAACGATTGATGCTCAAGGTGGCACAGTCATGCCAGGCCTGATTGATGCACACGTTCATATCACTTTATCTGCACCTTTCAATGTGATTGATACCATGACACGCGAAGAAGTGGCGATTCGCTCAGCGAAGATTTCGGAAGAGATGCTGATGCGCGGCTTTACTACCATTCGTGATGTAGCGGGTAACACACTTGGCCTTAAAAACAGTATCGACAACGGCTATGCCACTGGCCCACGTATTCTGCCTTCAATGGCAGCTATCTCACAAACCTGTGGTCACTCCGATTACCGTCAAAACCAAGCACAAGAGCGTTTAGCAAACGGCCATGAAGACTCACCAATGATGAAGCAAGGCTCAATGAAAGTGGCCGATGGGCGTTCAGAAGTATTGAAAGCGGTGCGTGAACAGCTATTCATGGGCGCGTCACAAATCAAGATCATGGCTGGTGGTGGCGCATCTTCAACCTTCGACCCGCTAGACACATTGCAATTTACATCAGACGAGATGAAAGCCGCAGTTGAGGCCGCTTCCGATTACGGCACTTATGTCGCTGCGCACATCCACACCTCTGATGCGATGCGCCGAGCGGCAGAAGCGGGCGTGATGTCTTTCGAACACGCGACGATCATGGACGACGACATTGCCGAGATCATTAAAGAGAAAGGCATTTGGGTGATTCCTTCTTACTTTACTTCTTCATTGATTGCAGAGCGCAAGATCCCGCTGCCGAATGAGGAGACATACCGCAAGACAGAACGCGTAGGCAAAGCCATGTTCAAGTCAGCAGAACTGATTAAGAAATACGACATCCAGAACATCGCTTTTGGCACTGACTGTGTAGGTGAAACCAACGTTCACGCGACACAATTGAATGAACTTGGTGCGATTGAGCAAGTATTCGATACCATCACCGCACTTCGCATGGCGACATCAAACTGTGGACGCTTGTTCGAGATGTCGACTTACCAGCACCCGTACCAAGAAGGCAAACTTGGTCAAGTGGTTGAAGGCGCGTATGCCGACCTATTGATCATCGATGGCAACCCACTGGACAGTGTTGCTTGTGTGGCAAACACAGAGACACAAAAACTGATCATGAAAGACGGCAAAGTGTATAAAAACACGCTTTAACCTCGAAAAGCGCTCTTCCCCTACCCCATAAAACAACAAATCTAAAGCAAATAACCGAGATGACTAACTTGGTTGTTTGCTTTTCTTTGAATCGCCTAAAGCTGATCTCGCTTTCGACCAACAAACTCTGGCAACAACTCAATTCTATTTTTGAACAACATAAACTCTGGCTAAAAAACCAAGGCGGCGAACGAATACAATTAGGTAATACCGATCTAAGTAATCTAGCGCTTCAAGATGTTGACCTTCGTTGCGCCAACCTGATACGTACCGATTTTAGTGGCGCCGATTTATCGGGTGCGAACATGAATGAGGCTAACATCACCTATGCCAATTTCAGCCACGCAAACCTCAACAATACCAGCTTCCGCGATGCTGACCTACGTAACGCCAACATGAGTCACGCCCAAATGCTCAACGTCGATTTACTGCGCGCCGATTTATTTCGCACCGATTTCAGCAATGCCCAAGTCAGTGACTCTGCTTTCAAACGAATCGACACAGGCAATACCATTATTGAGTTGCGAGATCCTACCCGACAGTGTCTCTCTGCCAATTAGGCTCAAACAGTTACTATCTGCAATGCGCTGATATAAGGGCAGCGCATACCCAAGCAACATATCCCCAAACAAATCGAATAAGCATGGCCTATACATAACCCGACAAACGAGTTGGCGTGAATGGTATGAATGTTGGCGGTATTTGCACTGCAAGCAAACACTCCGATCTTTATTCTAGTTCCATAAATCAGCACACGGAGTGAAGATAGATCTAGCAAGCTAGATTTCGAAACAAGGATAGTGACTTTCTAACTTGGGATAGAAACTATGACTATCAATGAATTAAAGCGCAGAGATTTTTTCAAAGTTATGGGAAAAGGCGCCGTTTCAGCTGCGGCTATCTCTCTGCCTACCTTAGCGAATGCAACTTCGCCAACCAATTTGCCTTCAGATCACCAAACCGTTTACTCGCCACTGGATGCAACTGAGATGGCGAACCTGATAAGAGACAAAAAAGCCTCGCCAAAAGAGTTTGTACAAGAAGCCATCTACAAAATTCGCCAGACCAATGATCAGGTTAATGCGGTTGTTGCTGAGTGCTTTGACTTAGCGCTTGAGCGAGCAAACTCATTTAACCCGAACTCACCCTTTGCCGGCGTGCCTTTCTTGGTGAAAGACTGCGTTGATTTTGCTGGGCTTGAATGCACCCTGGGTTCGAAGCTAAACCAAGGCAGAAAACCCAACGCGACCTCTTGGTTTATTCGAGCGACTCAAAATGCAGGGCTGAACACCATTGGCATGACGAACATCCCTGAGATGATGACACTAGGCTGCACCCAGAACTCCCTTTATGGCGCGACGCGCAACCCATGGGATCTAGGCCGAGGTGTTCACTCATCGACTGGCGGTGGCGCAGCAGCGATTGCAGCTGGCTATGTACCCTTAGTGCATTCTACTGATGGCGGCGGCTCTTCTCGTATGCCCGCTTCGGCGACTGGAATTTTTGGCTTTAAACCAAGTCGAGAATCTTTGATCTTAGGGCTAACTGACGGTTCAACAGACGAAGGTTTTACTCATCAATCGTTTATTTCGAGAACCGTTCGTGACGCTGCTTTGGCAGTTTCAGTCACAGAGCATCATACAAAAAATGACTTTGAGACGCCTTTTCCTCGAACCCCAATAGGAATGGTTAATGCTTCTCTTAACCGTCAGATAAAGATTGGCGTCACCCTCAAAGATATACACGGCAGGCTTCCCGATAAAGATACGCTCGCAGCCATTCGTTCTACGATCTCTTTGCTCGAAAGCCTTGGGCATATCGTTATCGAAGTTGAACAACCCATCCAAGATGGCGATGTGTTCATGCGTAACTACATGGGCGTATTTGGCAACAAAATGGCAAGCTTTGCTGAGCAATTCGATCGCCTAGGGATGCCGCTAGAATCGATGCCAGACAAAGTCAGCGACAACGTCGTCTATTTAGCTCGCACGATGCAAGCGCGCTTAAAAGCTACTCCTAGCTTGTATATCGACTCTCAAGAACGATGCCGAAACTTCGCGATCAATCACAACCGAGAGTTCTTTAAAAACATCGATATATGGCTCACCCCTTGTGCAAACCATGTTCCTTTGGACATCGAATATTTCGACCAGAAAACGCACTCCGGCAAAGAGATATGGGCACGTTCAGAGAAATTGATGTCCTACACGCCAATCGAAAACGTGGCTGGCCATCCGGCGATGTCGGTTCCCTTGTATTGGAACAAGCAGAACCTTCCTGTTGGTAGCCACTTTTCCGCAGCGAGAGGCAACGACCGCCTGTTATTTGAATTGGCCTATCAACTAGAACACGCCAAGCCTTGGGCAAACAGAAAAGCCCCGATTGCGCTTTAAAAAGGTTCATCGCGGCTTTCCGGGGAAAGCCGATTTTATCTTCAAGAAGAAGTAGTCTGTATCTCGATACCCATATCCCGTTCGCTTGATTAGCTTTATCTTGTTGTTTATCCCTTCTAGGGTGCAGGTGTTTAGCGGATAACTTGCCGATGCGATAATACCGTGAAGATAAGGACTCAGTTTTCGAGCGAACTCTTTCAATGGCTTAATTCCACTCTCTTGTACTTGTGCCCACCAAGCCTCCCAGAGCCCTTTAGCATGTGCTTCTGATTCACAATACCAAAGCTCTTTGAGTTGTGCTCCGAGGATGTAAGTGGTCATTAAGTCCTTATTGATATTCAATATTTCTGTAAGATAGCTGTCTTGCCGTGGATTTAAGTTGCCTCTATTTTTCAACAACACCCAGCGTGAGCGCTTGACCCATTGCCTCGCTTTTTTATCTTGCTTGAGTTTGTTGGCTTGGTCGACTCTGACTCTATCCATGACCTCACGACCGAACTTAGCAACAACATGGAATAAGTCGTAAACGATTTTTGCGTTCGGGCAGTGCGCTTGAACTTCAAGGTCAAAAGCCGTATTCATGTCCATCGCGACCGCTTCGATATTATTGCCATGCTTGCCTAACAGCTCGAAGAACGGTCGTATGTCCTTGCGGCTACGGCCTAACCCTATCCAAATGACTTGATGAGTCTTAGCGTCAGCAATGACCGTGGCATACCTGTGCCCTTTAAAGATAGCGAACTCGTCCATGACGAGTTGCCTTAGCTCTTCCCATTTCACTGACGATACAACTTGTCGAAGTCGGCGTTTATCTATCTCTTTAATGGTGTGCCAATGTACGCTCGTTAACTGGGAGATATGCTTAATGGGAAGAAGAGGCAGCAGTTGTTCTATATGATTTTTTAAGCGCTTCGTGATACGAGCATAAGGCTCTAACCAAGATAGAGACTCTGTTTTTATGCCGCAGTCACGACACTTAATTCTTCGTGTTTGAACGGAAAGTTCAACAGGAACACCGAGCAACATGGCCTTTTTTACATGACGCCATTGATACTCATGAATAGCTTCGGCTTCAAGACCACAAAGGCACTTTTCCTCAAAGTTAGGTTTAAGAGTCAGGGTAATCAGTGATGCTGTCTGATGAGACTTTACTATTTGAAAGCCTTCCCAGAATGAAGTTAGGAAAGTATAATTCGGCATGAAAACGGTAGTTTGTGTATGATTTTTGTTTGGCGACTAAACCATATCACTTACTACCGTTTTTGATTCCCGTTAATCCGCGATGAACCTTTAAAAAGCGATTCAATTTAGAAAACCATTTAAGTACGAGTCTTTTGATGAAACATATTATTTTCCTATTCTTGGCAAGTCTGACGCTTGCGCCATACTCATTCGCAGCTCTAGCACCAAGCGAAGGCTTCAGTGGCAACATGACCTTCCTAACCGGCTTCACCGCAAACTCAAGCAACCTCGATGTTGGTCAAAGCAACCATCAATCTCAAGCTGATTTAACGTCGTCGGGTAATACGGAAGCCGAGGGAATGGTCGCTGTTTTGGGTTCAGTGCAATACACCTTTGGCGCTTTGAATCACAAACAGTTTTTCTTAGGTACCTCAAGAGACGACATCATCACAGGTACGCTGGCATTTGAAATTGGATATAGGCAGCAAGTGGAAAGTGGCATGGTGGTTGATTTTTCTATCTTGCCAACTCTGATATCTGGCGAAGTGTGGGATGACCCTTATGCTGTTGACTCAAATAGGAAAGAAACCGACCTCACTGGCACTGTGGTTCGAATGCAGCTTTCAAGAATAATGGGCTCGAACTTTAATCTCGATGTCGCTTCTGGTGAGTCAGACGTTAAAAAAGAAAACACCGGTCTAAAGGGGCTTGGTTTAACTGACGAAGAACGCGCACTGATGATTCGAGAACGAAAGTACTTTTATCTCAAGTCTGGTTATCAGTACTTCTTGAAAGATGGGTCAGGCATTCTCACACCTTCAATGAATGTTTTCTCTTCAGATTCTGAGGGTGATGCACTGTCGTTCTTGAGCCTTGGCGCGGAAATCAACCTAGCGAAAAGATACGGAAATCATGGTCTTGCTTTAACACTCAATGCAGCAAAACGCAGCTATGATAAAGAGAACCCAATTTTTAATAAGACACGTGAAGACAAAGACTTTGGCGCCTTCGTTGCTTATGAATACGCCAATATCTTTGATGCAAAAAACTGGTCTCTGGTGTCACTACTCGGCGCCAAGACAACGAATTCAAACATTGAGTATTACCAATCATCACAATATGTGGTTTCAGTCGGTGTTGATTACAAATTCTAAGGTTGAACTGAGATTTTCATTGCTTGTAACCCGTAAACAAATCCTTTAATTTGGACATATTACCGAGAAGAACACTCTTCAATCGCCAGAAATAACAGGGAGTTATGGTGGAAAGTTTTAGTACTCAGTTGCCCATATTTTGGTTTAAAACTTTAGATTCTGCTATTCAGGCTAGAATTGGAGACAGCAGCGATATCTGGTCGGGAGCAGAGGTCTATAAACAACTTTGCTCCGCCGAATCGATCTCGGCTTATCAGCTTCAAACCGCCATCACCAATATCTACCAACGCTTTGATCATGAACTGATCGACCTGTTTGATGAATCCGCTCGCCACTTCGATGAGCTTGAGATGGGCGCTCCGGTAATGGCTATGCTCACTGCACCAAACCTTGCCAGCTTTTGCCAGCTTCTGAGTCGATACTCAACTCACATACATCCACTACTGAAAATATTCAGTCGCGAAACAGAGTGTGGTGACATAGAACTTTGGACAGTAACCCCAGAGTACATCGACGAAACTACCCTGATGACACACATCAGCTTAGGGCTCTATTTCAGTATTATGATCAAGCTCGTTCGTAGGTACCTTAATGCGCCGAATCAAAAGCTCTCCATTCACATCCATAAGAACACCATCGGTGATGAGTTCTTGAGCGTCTATGAGCGTGTCTTTAATGTTGAAATGAAGGAAGGCTTCCCCGCCCGCTACCTCCTATTTCCTAACGATCTTGTCCAAGCGAAACCTCGCCAATTCCAAGCCGACTTTCATGCAGAGTTAGTACGAATCGCCGACCAACAGATGGAAAAAACATTAAAAACCAACCTAATCTACAAAGTGAATGAAACGTTCAAAGTGCTCGCGGTGAAAGACACCAACCTAGATAGCGTGGCGAATAATCTTCACATCAGCCCTCGAACCCTGAATCGTAAACTTAAACAACAAGGTGTGAGTTTTCGTCGTTTGTTCGATAAATACCGACTTGAGCTGAGCCTGACGCTACTAAATCAAAACGACGGCAACATTACCTATGTGGCTCACGAACTTGGCTTCTCAGACTCGAGCGCATTCAGTCGAGCATTCAAAAACTGGACTGGACACTCACCTACTGAACTCAGGTCGTAATAGCAGATCTCGCACCCCATACCACTAAGCATCGAACGACATTGTTCTTACTTGGTTTTTTGTTCTTACATATTTTCGATTCTCATGTATTATGTGCGCCCATAATTGTATGACAAATATGTAGCGCCGTTTCTGTATGACCAAAGCCACCAACCACGCGATTTTGCTCTTAGTATTCGCCAACCTGCTCGCCTCCTTTTCAGACGTCTCACTCAAAGTGCTGAACGGTGAAGTGCCCACGTTCCAATATGTGTTTATCCGCCAGCTATTGAGCGTGATGTTGCTGCTTCCTTTTTGGTTAAAGCTACCCAAAGAGACACGCATGCAAGGTGGTTGTCGCATCAACTTCTTGCGGGCTCAATTCATCCTAGTGGGAAGTGGCTGCGCAATGATTGCCATCACACACCTCACCTTGGCGACCGCAAATGCGATGTTCTATGTTGGGCCTATTCTCATGCTCCCGCTTTCTATTGTTTTATTGAAAGAGAAGCCGACATCATCAAAAGTGGTCGCGACATTGATTGGTTTCGTGGGTGTGTTAATCGTGTTGCGTCCAGAACAATTTCACTGGGCCGCTATTGCAGGCTTAGGCAGTGCGCTCGCAATGGGTGTCGGCAATATTTTGATTAAACGTCTTCACGCAGAGCAACACATTATCTCGACACTATTTTGGACCAGTGTGATGACTCTGCCGCTGGCGTTGGCTCTTGCTCTACCTGCATGGGCGGCGATTGAATGGCGTCATGTTGGGTGGATTATGGCAATCAACCTGTTCGTTCTTGGATACCATGCCCTTGTGGTGGTCGCTTATAAAAAAGCGCCAGCAAACCAAATTGCTCTCTCAGAATATTCGGGGTTGGTGTTTGTGACCCTATTTGGCGTGATGTGGTTTGACGAGATTCCAGATATGTTGACCCTTGTCGGCATCAGCCTGATCGTCATTCCTATGATGCCAATAAAATGGAAAAAGTACTTCAGCAGGTCAAATCAAACGGCGCTAGATCTAAAAGCTAATCAGCCTAAGCCTTAATTGCCAGCAGCATCATTACTGCGCATTGAGCTAACCCACTTTAGACATATTCAAATGAGAAAAGGGACCGGTATTTCTACCCGTCCCTTTTTATTTTCGTTTGTATAAGGTGTTACTTAAGCTTGAACACCAACACTTTGTTGTATGCCGTTACCATCAGTAAGTCTTGCTGTTTCCCGCCAATTTCTAGGTTGCTGATATGGCCCGCATCAATAGCAATGAAGTCTATCTGCTTACCGTCTTTATCGAACACCCCCACGCCACCGTGCGCTGCAGCAAATAGGTTGTCATCGACATCAACAGCGACGCCATCAACCATAGGTTCAGAACCAGACTCCGCCTTCACCTGGGCAAATTGCGTCTTATTGCTGAGTGACTGTCCATCAACATCAAATCGGTATACCCAGCCATCAGATGTGTCGGCAACGTATAACGAAGATTCATCAGAAGAAAATGCGATGCCGTTTGGTAGCTTGAACTCTCCAGTGATCAACTTTAGATCACCATCTAAATAACGATAAACGCCATTAACCGGTTGCTCTGGTTCTGCCTTTGCTGGGCCGTAACCTTGAATACCAAACGGAGGATCGGTAAACCACACACTGCCATCACTGTTAACAGTTAAATCGTTAGGGCTATTAAGCAGCTTGCCGTTATACGTTGCAGCGACAATCACTTTCTCTCCGTTGCCTTCACGGTACGACAACTTTCTATCATGGCGGGCAGCCCACAGGTTGCCTTTGGCATCAATATCGAGACCATTAGCATAACCAGAATTGTCATCAAACACGCTCAACTTGCCGTTAAGATCGTAAGAATAGGTTGTGTTATTTGGAATGTCGCTAAACAAGAAACGTTGATGTTCCACATCCCATGTTGGGCCTTCAACAAAGCCGAATGAGTCTCCAACCAGTGTTGGGTTGCTTTCTACAACAGAGGCAGCTGAAACATTCATAGAGGCAGCCATTGCAGCGGTAATAAGTAGTAATTTGTTCATTGTTCTTCTCCTTTCTGTTTACGTTTTGAATCTTAGTTTCTTGAAGGAGTGAGAAAAACAGTACAAAATGACTTCACTGTTTACTAAATGGCGCTAATGATGAATTTGATTTATATGCAGACCTTCTTGACTGTCGCCGAAGAGCAAAGCTTCACCAAGGCCGCTGAAGTATTGGATGTGTCGAAAGGTTTAGTGTCTCGGCATGTACAACGACTCGAAGAAACATTGAATTCTAAGCTGTTTCACAGAACGACTCGTTCCATCAGCCTCACGGAAGTGGGTGAAGAGTTGTATTCGAAAGCGAAGCAAATTCAACTATTAGCAATCGAAGCGGAAATGCGTGTCTTAGACATGACGCAGGAAGTGGCAGGCGATTTGAAAATTACCGCGCCGATAGAGTTTGGGCGTGCGCTTTGTCGTCATATCATCCCTACTTTCAAGCAAGAGTACCCAAAAGTGGATTTGATTCTCGACTTTGGGCCGATGAAAAAGAAGATAGAGTCTGGCGACTTTGACATTGCTTTCCGAGCCTACGATGAACTCCCTAATGATGTGATTGCCAACGATCTCGGGCACATCCGCAATGTTCTCGTTTGCAGTGCGGATTACGCATCAACTTACCCACTCGCCACCACCAAAGACATCCATAAATGCAGCTTCATTCTTAACAGTCAAAATGAACGTTGGAATCAGCTGGAGTTGATCAATGGTGAGCAAACCTACCATGTTGAAGTAACTGGAAGCGTTAGCTCGAATACCTACAGTTCAATTTTAGAGTTGGCGATGCAAGGGATAGGTGTCGCCAGTTTGCCGTTCTATCAAGTCGAAGAGCTGCTCAAACAAGGTGAGCTTATTCACGTGTTCCCAGAATGGTCGATAAAAGCCCAAAAGCTAAGCCTTATCTATGCTCAAAGAAGAGTAACACCGCAGAAGTTGGTCACTTTTAACCGAGCGGTAAAAGAGTGGTTGGAATCGAATAACGCTTATACGTTGTGAGTTTTAGAGCACTAAATCTTTCAATTAGAATGCATGTGCGCTCCATTCATATCAGGCGCAATCACAATACTTTTCAATAGCTGATAGGCTGCCGTGTGTTCGTCGATTTTGAAACACCCTCTAACTCCCCCTTAAGTTGATTTCATCAACCCCTCTAGATTGACGACCGAGGGGGAGAATCTTCTTTGGCGCTGAACGTGTAAATGCACATGCCGCCATCGGTATTCAGTTCCTCCCCTTTCCACGAATCATAATGGATCGAAGATGCGGATTAAGGGGAGGTTTCTCCATCACCTTTTGAAAAAATAAATCTCGCGTGAAAAAATAAAATGCATTGATCAAAAGTAATCTTCACAAAACGAAAGTAACAGTTTTCATTTTTGACAATTTCCCTATCTGGCAGGGTAGTTGTCACTGTTAAAATTTAACCAGTTTGGGCGATAAAGAGTAATTGTGTCTCGTATCTCAGTAGAAAGAAAAGAAGCTATATTGAAGAAGCTGTTGCCTCCATATTCAATGTCAGTTAAAGAAGTGTCGGAAGAGGAAGGAATTAGCACTGCGACCCTGTATCATTGGCGCAAGCAACTCAGACGTTCAGGAGCCGCAGTGCCAAATAGCAACACTTCATCAGAGCAGTGGTCTGCTCAAACTAAACTCGCCATCGTCGCTGAAACCTACTCAATGACAGAAAGTGAACTCAGCCAATATTGTCGTGAAAAGGTCTTTTCCAGAGCAAATCAAAGCTGGCGCAGCGATTGTATGCAAGGGTTTAAGTCGAGTAAAGAGCAGGAAGCTGAAGCAAAGAAGCAGGCTAAAGCTGACAAACTTGAAATCAAAGAGTTGAAGAAAGATTTACGACTCAAAGAAAAAGCACTCGCTGAAACGGCCGCTCTCTTGGTACTAAGAAAAAAGCTGAGAGCCTTTTACGGGAAGAGCCAGAGGACGACTAACCTCAACCGATGAAAGGCAGACCATAGTGACTCTTATCCTTGAAGCGAAGCAATGCGGATGTCGTTTAGAGCCAGCTTGCCATGAAGTTCAAATCGACTTGAGAACGTATCGTCGCTGGTATCAGCAAGGTGAAGTTCAAGCTGACAAAAGGCCAATATGCCTCAGACCTGAGCCTGCTAACAAGCTGTCGCAGGAAGAGCGTGATGCGATAATCGAGGTGTGTAACCGCTCTGAGTTCGCAAGCTTGCCTCCAACTCAAATCGTCCCGACACTGCTTGATAGAGGTGAGTATATCGCCTCTGAGTCGAGCTACTACCGAGTGTTGAGTACGCAGGGCAACTTCACAAACGAGGTCGTCAGCGGAGCAGACAGAAGCAAGCGAAGCCAACCAGTTACACAGCGACGGACTCGAACCAAGTCTATACGTGGGATATCACTTACTTACCTTCAAAAGTTCGAGGCCAACATTATTACCTGTATGTCATTGAGGACATCTACAGTCGAAAAATTGTTGGTTATGAAGTGTATGAGCATGAATGCGGTGAGCTGGCGTCACAACTTCTGCAACGAACGTTGATGCGAGAGCAGTGCTTCAATCAAGCGCTGGTTCTTCACTCCGATAATGGTGCGCCGATGAAGTCGTTGACGTTCAAAGCCAAAATGGAAGAGTTAGGTATTACTTCATCGTATAGTCGCCCAAGAGTCAGTGATGATAACCCGTATGTTGAGTCATTGTTCCGCACGGTAAAGTACATGCCAAGCTGGCCAACAAAGGGCTTTGAAACAATCGATAGTAGCCGAAGTTGGGTTGAAGCCTTCGTACGCTGGTACAACACCGAGCACAAGCACAGTCAGCTAAATTACGTCACGCCTTCAGAGCGTCACAATGGAAAAGATAAAGAGATCTTGAAGCGTCGTGTAGAGGTATTGCTCGCTGCAAAACAGCGAAAGCCTGAGCGGTGGTCTGGTGATATCAGGAACTGTGCGCCTGTTGGTGACGTTCACCTAAATCCAGAAAGAGAAGCTGCTTAATAAGTAAGCAAATGATGACAACTACCTTGAAAAACACCGATTTCGTGTCTTTCTTTGTAAGTAACACCGTGTGGCTTATTGAATAAAATATTTATGGTTACCGTTAGTATTGGTCACGTGATGGCGTAATAAAAAGGTGACGCCATCTAGCTATTGAAAAGTTGGTTCTACAATAGACACATTTGTATCTGGACTTTTGGTATAAGCGCCCCAATCTTCCGCGTCTAATTCGGTGGTATCGAGGTTTTTTGCAACAAGCCATAAATTGAACAGGCCTCACACTACACTCCATTTATTTGATGTTGGTTCCATATTTATTCTACGTACCGACATCTCGCTCAGTAAAGTAATGGGGCATATAACCAAAAGTTATAATTTAATTTCTTTTAATACTAAGTTTGCATGTTTGTTATTATTTATATTTAGCCGATTACTAACGTGAATGAAGTGGATCATTCCATTAAATATAAGAAAGTTTTAGTTCGTTAAACATACATTTCTATTTAAATTTGATATCACGGTATAAAAATCGAATTGTTATAAATGAGAGCAAAGTCATACGATGAATTCTAAGCTTTAATGAATAAACTTAAAAATGAGTGAAGGGATTGGTATCTCTACCAATCCCTTCACTACTTATTTATAAAGTAACGGCTCTTACTCTCTACAAACTCTCAATTGCCTTTTGAACTGCAGGGCCAATCTGGCGCTTACGTGAGGTTACGCCTTCCAAAATCAGCATGTCGCTTGTTGGTTCAGCGTTGAAAGCCGACTTGATGACTTGATAGTCGCTTTCATCTACCCACAGTAAGTTTGCTTCTTTGTTCTTAGTGTCTGTGATGGAGAAGAACAGATGGTCTAGCCCGTTCTCTTCTTTGTAAGTCTTCATTGCTGCTAAAAGATCGCCTTTACGATCAATCAGTTGTTGAGCCGTTAGCGTTTCAGCGACACCGATACCCACCTGTTTGCCACCGTATTTAAAGTTTTTGTAATCCAGCGTCAGAATGGTTTCAGAAGAAAGGTGGCTGAGATCCGACTTAGCAATCAGCATCTGTTGACCGAAATCTTCGATATCTGAAATGCCTGCAACTTTTGCAAGTTTCTCTGCGTATTCACGATCATGCTCAGTCGTGGTCGATGATTGGAATACCACAGTATCAGAGAGAATCGCGCCTAAGCCGACACAAGCAAGGTGCTTAGGTAGGGTCACATCCAACTTTTCAGCGTTGTCAGCCAGAATAGTTGCAGCAGATCCCCAACCTCGAATATCCATTTCGACAATTTGTGGTGTGTTAATCGGTGAGCCACCAATTGCGTGATGATCAACCACCGCAACAATAGATGATTGGTCAATGGTTGGCGCTAGCTGAGTGACTTGGTTGAAATCCACCAGCCCCACTCGGTATGAGGAGTAATCTGTCTCTACGCGTGGCGATTCTGCATTACAGTAGTTCAAGATGAAGGTGGATTCTGGATTAATCGGCTCTGGAACTGTCGCTGTACCGCCATAGATATGAGCCGCGAGCATCGCAGACACTACCGTGTCGCTGTCTGGGCTTAGATGCCCTGTCCATACGAGATCTTCACTGTTTTCATTGGCAGATTGTTGCAAGCTAAAAGCAAAACTTGCTGAACTGAAAGACATAATTACGGCTGCAACGACAGGGGTTAGCTTCACGGGTACTTCCTTATTTGAATTCGATATAGAACTCCATAAGCTAAACACCAAAAATTTCAGAACCGTGTCACCAATATTTCAGATTTACTTCAGTAAGTAACTAAATGTAATTGCCCTTAGGCTTTCACTGTTAATCACACCGAAGCTCAACTTGGATTAGGTTAGCTTTTCATTATTTCACAATGAATTTCAATGAACCCTAATGATAAGAAAGCTAAGACACTGATTTATTGACCACATAACATCATCAACCCGCATACTAGAAATGAGATAATCTTATTAAAATTTGATTAGAAGAAGACTAAAAAAGGCTACAACGCAGCCTTATTGAGTAAGCGTAAATGAGCTATTCATTCACCGATATCGCGATTCTGTTTCTCCCCTTCCCCACTACAGTAAGGGATCGGAGATGTACACCAAGGGGAGGTTAGGAGGGGATTCTAGTGCTTGTATCGAAAGGTGTTGCTGTCATCAATAATCTCAATTTTGACTTTTACTACGCCTTTCTTGACGTCACCAATTTGAGAAAATGCTTTGTGGGAAAGGTCAATCACTCGGCCTTTAACGTAAGGACCTCGATCGTTAATTTTCACATCGACTGACTTGTTATTAGCTGTATTGGTCACCCTCACGATAGTCCCAAATGGCAAGGTTTTATGAGCGGCTGTATAGGCGTTTTTATTATACGTTTCACCACTTGCTGTCAGTTTTCCGTGGAATTTATCGCCATACCAAGAAGCCACTCCCACAAGCGCATGTGAATTGGCATAGCCCTTTGTTTTTGAAGTATCGACGGCCGCATGTGACGAGCATCCGGCAAGCAAAGTAATAAGAAAAGCGGCAAAGATAAGGTTTAGTTTTTTCATGCTATTTGAGTAGATCTTCTTCATGTAATGTTTATCTATTTTCATTGTAGTGCGGTTCAGCAGTATTAAGCTGAGTATTGTGAGTTCTCAGCGAGGGCTATCACCAATGTGATTCCGCAATATTTTCATGAAGCACACTCGCTTCAGTCATATTCATGAAAGGTTTTATCTTCAAAACGTCAAATTTAACAATGCCTTAAGCTGTTGATTTATTAACCACCACATAATGGAGCACTTAAAAGCACACAAACACAAAAAGGATTGGTATCGCTACCAATCCTCTTTAGGGGGTGTTTCGGTTTTCTACCTTATGACAAGTAGGTAACGCGATTACTCGTAATCAGTCGCGTACGTGTCTTCGTATGTGTGCGAGTAGAATTCGAACAGGTTACCAAACGGGTCTTCTAGGTAAACCATTTGTGCTTGTTTTAGTTCGTCTTCTGGGTGGTAACGCATGATGTCCATACGAACCTTACCGCCAAACTCTTCAACACGCTTAATCGCTGAATGAAACTGCTCTTTTGGAAGCTGCAGACAGAAGTGGAAGATACCTAAGCGAGAGAAATCAACTTCGTGACGCTCTTGGCGCTCTTTCATTTCGAACAGCTCAACACCGATGCCATCAGATGTTACTAGGTGAGCAATGCTGAAACCTTTGAAGCCTTCACCGAACACAGCGATACACATTCGGCCGATTGCTGATTCGCGCTCTTCCATCACTTTGGTGTTGTTCATTACGACTCTTAGACCTAAAGCTTTCGTGTAAAACTCGACTGCTTTGTCCATGTCGCCAACCATGATGCCTACGTGATTCATTTTCATAACTTTCTCCAAATTCTCTTTAATTCTGTATTTTTCGAAGACTCGCTTCGGTGTTTCGTTTCGATGGAGAGAGTATATGGAGATACGACGATTAACTGAAATTATCATAATTTATATTAATGATAATTTTATGTTATTCATAAAATTAAGTGAGATGCCAACACGTCACACAATAAGTTAAAGTTGAGAGCCACATATGTCATGTGGCTCTAGTTAAACATCCTTAGTTCAGCACGAAGAAGCCCGTTACGCTTTACTGGTATGTACGACGTTCGAAATCGGCTTGGCTTTTGTTCCAGGCACCAAAGACATCAACCCGGTAATCACAAGCGCGGCAATACCAGACATGGTTACAGGTGAGCCAAATATGCTTTGCACTAGCTTGGGTGCTTCTTTCAATAAATCTGGTACCAGCATGACACCAAGCCCTAAGCCTAGTGAGATAGCTATCGTCATGATTCTGCGGCGATCCAGTTTTTCATTGGCGATGATTTTAATGCCCGCAGCAGCAACCGTACCGAACATCACCAATGTCGCCCCGCCCAATACTGGCTTTGGAATCGTCATTAATACCGCACCTAAGATGGGAAATAACCCTAACAGAAAAAGAATCGCGGCAATGAAGTAGCCGATGTAGCGACTCGCGATCCCCGTAAAATGGATCACACCGTTGTTCTGGCTGAAAGTCGTGTTCGGAAAAGTATTGAATACCGCAGCGATAAGTGAGTTCACGCCGTCACCCAGCACGCCAGCCTTGAGTCGATTGAGGTATTTAGGCCCTTTAACCGGCTGCCCTGAGAACATGCTGTTGGCGGTAAGGTCACCCGTAGTTTCTATAACAGTAATCAAGTAAATAAAAGCGATAGGCAGGAAGGCTTGCCAATCAAAAGCGAAGCCATATTTAAATGGGACAGGAATACTCAATAGCGGTTGAGAAGCAAAAGAAACCATAGACGCTTTACCCATCAAAATGGCAACGCCCCAGCCAACTACCAACCCAACTAAAATCGACGACAGCCTAACTATATTATTGTTACTCAGGTTAAGCGCGACTATGGTTCCGAGGACGATGGCACCCAACATCAGATTGCTTCCAGAACCAAAATCTTCGGCGCCAACGCCACCAGCAATATCTGTGACGCCAACTTTAATCAAAGAGATACCAATCGTGGTGATAACGATTCCGGTCACAACGGGCGTGATCACCACTTTCAGCTTTTCGATAAAACGCGATAGAACAATTTCGACAAACGCACCGAAGAAGCAAACACCAAAAATGGTCGCCAGCATTTCATCCGGACCACCGCCATTCGCTTTAACAAGGAAGCCCGCACCTAATACAGATCCTAAGAATGCAAAGCTGGTTCCTTGGACACAAATCATCCCTGCACCAACTGGCCCTATTTTTCTGGCTTGGATAAAGGTACCTACCCCAGACACCATTAATGCCATGCTCATCAAATAAGGAATGTGGTCACCCAAACCTAAAACGCCACCGATAATAAGCGTGGGGGTGATAATGCCAACAAAACTGGCTAATACATGCTGCAGTGCCGCGTAACTGGCTGCTTTAACTGATGGTCGGTCATCCAATCCGTAGATCAATTCACTGTTCTGTTCCATGTGATTTCCTTAATGTATTTTTTATTGTATACAATTCACATAAAGGTAATAGAGCAACATATATGCCAATGGTTTAACATTATATTTATCAATCATTTAAGTTTTTTACCAAGGGAATGCTGCACTAAAGAGCAACATTGTCGGTTTGTTTTAGTGCAGCCGATGGGTTTTCCCGATATTCCTAAATTATACCAATCCGGAAAATTAACTGATCAGGTCAATCCAATCTCTTGTACACATTTTTGTGACGCGATCTTTGCACTCAAGAAATCCATTCCAAGCGCTACAGACCTTCGAAACAATATCGTTATAATCAATGAAGTTTTGGTTTGCTAAATAGTGTTGCCTTAACCAACTCCACACTTGCTCTATAGGGTTAAGCTCTGGTGAGTATGGCGGCAATTTGATAATACTGACATTATCAAATGGGTTAGCAATATCATCGGTATGCCATCCTGCGCCATCCATTATTACCACTGAATGACGGTCTTTTTCTGTGACTTTAGATATCTGCTCTAGATGGTTTATCATGATGTCTTTGTTAACCCAAGGGACGACCATTGCCTCACCAATCCCTCTCGATGGGCACACTGAGCCAAACAAATAAGCGTATTCAAATTGCTGCTGTTTTACTACGCGTGGTCTCGTTCCACGAGTAGCCCAAAGACGTGTTGTTGTGTTCTGCTGACCAAACCTAGCTTCGTCTTGAAACCAGACATCAACACTCTCTAGCCCAATATGCCCGGGGATCTTAAGGATCGTTTCGATTTGGAATTTTTTTAAAATCGTCCTGTATTTGCTGTGATTGTTTAGGGTGTTTGGAACGAGAAGTTATCCAAGAAAAACCCATGTGGTCGAGGAGATAATAGATGGAATTAGGGTGGTAGTGCTTGTCAAAGTGTTTAACGATGTAGTCATGTATATCGCTTCCAACAAGGCGGCCACCAGAAGGTGATTCAGCTTCTTTTTTTATGAAGGCACTGAGTTGAGCCCGCTGCTCATCGGTGAGGTATGCAGGCCTACCAGTCCGAGGTTTTTCTTGAAGTCCTTCTAGGCCTTCTTCAAAAAAAATCCGAACCCATTTATTGACACTGGTTCGACTGACTTTGAGAGATTTTGCAATTTGTGTACGAGAGAGGCCGTCTTTAAAGTGTGCGAGCGCAAGTAAACGCATCTTCATCTGAATGGTTTTTTGCTGGCTCGCAAGCTTTTTGAAGTCAGTGTTATTAAGGCTATCCATGGCTAAATTTCACAATAATTCATCAATCTCAATTAGATCACATTTTTACTTTAATTGGTATTAGGCCCTACAAACGCAAAAAAGGATTGGTATCTCTACCAATCCTCTTTAGGGGGTGTTTCGGTTTTTCTACCTTATGGAAGGTAGTAACGCGATTACTCGTAATCAGTCGCGTACGTATCTTCGTATGAGTGCGAGTAGAACTCGAACAGGTTGCCAAACGGGTCTTCTAGGTAAACCATTTGTGCTTGTTTTAGTTCGTCTTCTGGGTGGTAACGCATGATGTCCATACGAACCTTACCGCCAAACTCTTCAACACGTTTAATCGCTGAATGAAACTGCTCTTTTGGAAGCTGTAGGCAGAAATGGAAGATACCTAGACGAGAGAAATCAACTTCGTGACGCTCTTGGCGCTCTTTCATTTCGAACAGCTCAACACCGATACCATCAGATGTTACTAGGTGTGCAATGTTGAAACCTTTGAAGCCTTCACCGAACACAGCGATACACATGCGGCCGATTGCTGATTCGCGCTCTTCCATCACTTTAGTGTTATTCATTACGATTCTTAGACCTAGCGCTTTCGTGTAAAACTCGACTGCTTTGTCCATGTCGCCAACCATGATGCCTACGTGATTCATTTTCATAACTTGCTCCAAATTCGTTTTAAATTCTGTGCTTTTCGAAGTCTAGCTTCGATGTTTCGTTTCGATGAAGAGAGTATATGGAGATACGATGATTAACTGAAATTATCATAATTTATATTAATGATAATATTTTGTTATTCACAGTTTGGTATAACAACTCAACTCACGTAAAGAAGCCATACCTCCCCCTACCTACATAGATACATAGATACATAGATACGCACACCAATAGAGATAAGCCCAATAGAGAGAACAACCTAAAGAGCATAGCTACTCAAATTGGGAGGTGTTGATATTTGATGGCTTTTGTTAATCGTTTTTGTTGATAGCTTTCTTCTATCAAAGATAGGATTCGCCTATTGAATCTATAGAAATGTCCGATTTCACTAATTTTCGGTGGCAATGCAATATATCTACATCGACGCGGGATAGCGTTAAACACTACAAATTAGAAAGAGGGTCAAATCATGATCAACACAGAAATCAAACCATTCAACGCAACAGCATTCAAAAACGGCGAATTCGTAGAAATCACTGAGCAAGACGTTAAAGGCAAGTGGGCTGTATTCTTCTTCTACCCAGCAGACTTCACATTTGTATGTCCAACTGAGCTAGTTGACCTGCAAGACAAATACGCAGAGCTTCAATCTCGCGGCGTAGAAGTTTACTCAGTATCAACTGACACTCACTTCTCTCACAAAGCATGGCACGATACTTCTGACAAAATCGGCACTATCGAATACTTCATGGTAGGTGACCAAACGGGCAACATCACAAATAACTTCAACGTTATGCGTGAAGGTCAAGGCCTTGCAAACCGTGCAACGTTCCTAATCGACCCTGAAGGCGTTATCCAAGCAATGGAAATCACAGCTGAAGGCATCGGCCGTGACGCAGAAGACCTACTACGCAAGGTTAAAGCAGCACAATACGTAGCCGCTAACCCAGGTGAAGTTTGCCCAGCTAAATGGAAAGAAGGCGAAGAGACTCTAGCTCCATCTCTAGACCTAGTAGGCAAGATTTAATCTAAGCCTACCTAACAAGAATAGCTAAACGGTTCTACAGGCGCGCTTCGGCCCCCCTCCTAAAGGGCAGTCGCGCGCCACCCTTTCAAAACATCAACACCACAATATTTGCCGACTTGCGCCCCCTTTTTATTTTCCTTTTTCAGCAAGAAGGTATTGGTCAATACCAAGACACAGAATTTAAGAGCAGGCACGATTATGTTAGATCAAGCAATGAAGCAGCAGCTAAAAGCATACCTAGAAAACCTAAAAACCAATGTTCAGTTAGTCCTTAGCCTGGATGGCAGCGACACCGCGAACAAACTTCAAGATCTGGCGAATGACATCGCGTCTTTAACCGACAAGATTGAAGTAACTCGTGATGATAGCGCAAGCACGCGCAGCCCTATCATGCAGGTAGTGAACCAAGAAAAAGGTACTGCGATTGGTTTCGCCGGTTTACCAATGGGTCACGAGTTCACGTCACTGGTTCTAGCACTGCTTCATAGCGGTGGTCACCCTATCAAGCTTGAAGCGGACGTAATCGAGCAAATTAAAGAGCTCGACCAAGAGCTTAATGTAGAGATTTTCATCTCACTCTCATGCCAAAACTGTCCAGAAGTGGTTCAGGCATTCAACATGATGTCGGCGATTAACCCTCTGGTTAAGACAACAATGATTGATGGCGCAGCATTCCAAGATGAAGTGAAGTCTCGCGACATCATGGCAGTACCAAGTGTGTTCGTTAATGGTGAGCTATTTGGTCAAGGCCGTATGTCACTGGCAGAGATCCTCAACAAGGTTGATTCAGGCGCAGCGGAAAAGAAAGCAGCAAACCTAAACCAACAAGCACCCTTTGATGTATTGGTTGTAGGCGGCGGCCCTGCAGGTTCTTCAGCGGCAATTTATGCTGCACGTAAAGGCATTCGCACAGGTGTGGTTGCTGACCGATTCGGCGGCCAAGTGATGGACACCATGGCGATTGAGAACTTTATCTCAGTGAAAGCGACAACTGGCCCTAAATTAGTGGCAAGCCTTGAAGAGCACGTAAAAGAGTACGGTGTTGAAGTGATGACTGAGCAGCGCGCTGCAAACATCATTGCAGCAGAAGACACAGAAGACGGCTACATCCACGTTGAGCTAGAGAGCGGCGCAACACTACGAGCTCGCACGGTTATCACAAGTACCGGTGCTCGCTGGCGTGAAATGAACGTTCCGGGTGAGCAAGAGTACCGCAATAAAGGCGTCGCTTACTGCCCACACTGTGACGGTCCATTGTTCAAAGGTAAGAAAACAGCGGTTATCGGTGGTGGTAACTCAGGTATTGAAGCGGCAATTGATTTAGCGGGTATTGTTGAACACGTAACCGTACTTGAATTTGCAGACACACTGCGTGCCGACCAAGTGCTTATCGACAAAGCAAACGCAACACCAAACATCGAAATCATCAAGATGGCTCAAACAACGCAAGTGATTGGTGATGGCAACCGTGTAACCGGTCTGGAATACAAAGACCGCAACACCGATGAACTTAAACAGATAGAACTCGCGGGTATCTTTGTTCAAATCGGCCTGATGCCAAACAGCGAATGGTTGAAGGGTTCGAAAGTTGAGCTGTCACCACGCGGTGAAATTGAAATTAACGCTCATGGCGCAACATCAATGAAAGGTGTATTCGCAGCGGGTGACGTAACAACCGTACCTTACAAACAGATCATCATTGCGATGGGTGAAGGTGCGAAAGCAAGCTTAGGTGCATTTGACCACCTAATCCGTAACTCAGCTCCAGTTAAAGAGGCTGAAACTGCTTAACCTTTATACTTAAAAGCTTAAAGCTTTTAACTCAAGTTCCTTAAATATTTGTTAACTTAATTCTTTACTGTTAACGACTTAGTCGACATTTAGACGCCACTCCTATGGATTTAGGAGTGGTTTTTTTCTTTGTGATTTACGCCGGTTGATAAAGCATAAAGGCAACCACCATCGCTAAGCTTCCGCCCAAGCAACGGTTCACAAACATCATCTGTTTTGGTGATTGCAGCAACTTTTTAAGCATGGTGCCGCAATACGCCCACACCAACATGCACGGTACACCAGTAATCACCATACCCGCGATAATGGTCACTACTTGAATCAAGTAATCTGCGTTCGGAGTAATGAACTGTGAAAACACGGTTAATGACGCTATCCAACCTTTAGGGTTTAACACCTGCACCAACACACCAGACATAAAACCTGAACGATTGTCGGTCGTGCTCTCTTCGATTTGCATGTTCGCAATCGACCACGCCATGAACAGCAAATAAGCCGCACCCGCGTATTTCAAAATATTGTATAGCTCCGGGTAAAGGGTAAATAGGCTCACCAAACCGACACTAGAACCCGCCAATACGATGATGATGCCAACAGCGTTCCCAGAGATAAAAGGTAAAGTCGCAGCAAATCCATAACGACTTGAAATCCCAAGTAATGCGATATTGCCTGCCCCAGGGGTAATTGCAATTGATGTTGAAAATAGCAAGAACGCCAGCATTAATTGAGAGCTCATTTCCTCTCACTCCTAATAAGTAAAGTATTTATAGGGGGAGAGTTTACAGATTCGACTAGGAATTAAATTGCTATATAGGCTAATATTAATCCAAATTTGAGCAAGACTTTTCTAAAATAACCATGAAACAGAAAGAATCCACCAAAGAAGTGTTAGATGACACAGATATCGCCATCTTAGAGCATATCCAGCAAGACGGACGCATGAGCAACAGCAAGCTCGCAGAGAAGGTCAACCTCAGCGAAACCCCATGCTGGCGTCGTTGGAAACGCATGGAAGAAACAGGCTATATCGATGGTTACGCCGCTAAGCTGAATCGCAAGAAATTAGGCTTTCATGTGGCTGGTTTTACCCTTGTAACACTAGGCAATCATGAAGTAGAAAACACAGAACCGTTCGAAGAGTTTGTCGCGGTAACCGATTGGATTCCTATGTGTCACTGCATTGCAGGCGGCGCCGATTACATGGTGCAAGTGTTGGCGAAAGATTTAGAAGAGTACTTTGAGCGTATTAGCTCGATCAGAAGAGTCAAAGGTGTGAGCGCGATTCAGTCGAACATCTCAGTAAAAGAGTTGAAAAACAGCTATCGATTACCGCTTTCAGATTAGCTAACTGTCTCTCCCTAAAACACATCAAACACATCAAACAAAAAGCCCAGCCGCGATAGATTTCTCAAGTCTAAAGCTCTGGGCTTAACGTTATTATTTACTGGGTTAACTGGCTTAGCTATTCACAAGGATGAGCCAGATGGATCAAGGCTAAACCACCGAGTGATGTTTCACGATACTTCTTGTTCATGTCTTTACCCGTTTGATACATGGTCGCAATGACCTTATCTAACGAGATCAAAGACTTACTGTTGCGCTTCAAAGCCATGCGTGATGCGTTGATGGCTTTCATCGCGCCCATCGCATTTCGCTCGATACACGGTACTTGAACCAAGCCGCCAATTGGGTCACAGGTCATACCCAACGAGTGTTCCATCGCGATTTCCGCCGCAATGCAGATCTGCTCATTACTGCCACCACGAAGTGCCGTTAATCCAGCCGCTGCCATAGAAGACGACACCCCTACTTCACCTTGGCACCCAACTTCCGCACCAGAGATTGAAGCGTTGGTTTTGTACAGAATACCAATCGCGCCTGATACCGCTAAGAAATCTTTTAACTGCTTTGTATCCAACTCTTTAATGAAGCGATGGTAGTACATCAACACAGCAGGAATAACGCCCGCTGCACCATTGGTTGGAGATGTGACAACTTGGCCACCAGCCGCATTTTCTTCGCTAACCGCAAACGCAAACAAGTTAATCCAATCCATGATTTCCATTGGGTCGTTTTCAACCGCCGCATTTGCTTCGAGCTTCTTAAGCAAATTAGGCGCACGACGAGTCACGTTCAAACCACCATCAAGAATGCCTTCGGTTTCAAAGCCGCGTTCCATACAACGACTCATCACTCGCCAGATTTGATCCGCTTTCTCTGAAATAATGTCAGCGCCTTCGAACTCCGCTTCATTTTTTAGAATCATGCCACCGAGGCTCATCCCACTATTGTCAGCATGTTGAAGCATTTCATCGGCATTTTTGAACGGAAAAGGGACTTCTACCGCTTGGGTTTGAGTACCATTTTGCAGTTCATCAGCAGTTGCGATAAAACCGCCGCCAATCGAATAATAAGTTTCATCGACAATCACGTTGCCACTCTGGTCGAATGCAGTAATCATCATGCCATTTTCATGCAAAGGCAGATTGTCTTTGTGGAACAACATGTCGGTTTCGTAGTTGAAGGCAATGTGCTTTGTGCCCGCAAAATCCATCTCACCACTGTCTACAGCATGACGCATTGCTTGGTTTGCGCTGGTGATTTTGATGGTGTCTGGCTTATTGCCGAGTAGCCCCAATATTGTAGCTCTGTCGGTGTGGTGACCTATGCCAGTCAATGACAAAGAACCGTATAAATCCACCTGAACACGCGTCACTTCAGCGATTTTATCAGCGATTAATTGTGTGAAATGGAAACCCGCAATCATTGGGCCGTTGGTGTGAGAGCTCGATGGCCCAACACCAATTTTGTAGATATCAAAGATCGATAACATAGATATACCAGTAAAAAATCGGTCAATTAAGAAAGAGCGGCATAAAGCCAATCAGGGATAACAGTACAAGCAGCAATCGTCACAACAGCGAACACCAACAAGCCGTAATGACTCGCGGTAGGCTTTGCAAACAAATGCTTTTGCTTGGCTATAAATTCATTTTGTTGCTCGGTTACCTCTCCCCAGAAGCGGCTCACAACAACACCTAACACTAAGAAAACCACGGTGCCAATCAAGGCAAACCAAGGCCAAGCTATTCCGCTGTATTTGGCGATGAATACGACAGCCACACTGCCAATACTGCCCGCAATTACCCCTTTCTCGTTTGCTTGTTTGAAAAACAAACCCAAGATGAAAGAGCCAAGGCGAATACCGACAAAAATGGAGGTTAGGCTCGCAATCGTTTTAAGTACAGATTCATTAGAAACAGCCAGTAACGCAGGCACAACAACCGACGCTGCAGCAACCAGGCTCATTTTTCTAGCAACCGATTCATAGTGCGCGTCAGAGGCTTGCTTACGGAAGAAGCGCTTATAGAAATCGAACGTTGCGACCGTCGCCATTGAGTTATAGGTGGAATCCAATGTCGACATTGCCGCAGCCGAAAGTGCTGAGATCACCAAACCAACAATGATTGGGTTGGTATGGTTAAACACAAAATCGAGAATCACTTCGTTGCTGTTTTCAAAACTGCTGTCTTGATAAAAGACACTTAACAGCACCCCCATCACAGCAAAGAACAGATAAACAAAGAATGCACCGTAGCCACAAAGCAACATCGACTTTTGCGCTGTCTTAACGCACTTAGTCGCCAATGTTCTTTGAATAATCAGTTGGTTAGTGCCATACACACTCAGATGCAAGAAGCTCACAGCCACTACGCCGGCCCACAATGTGGTATCAACGCCTAAGTCAAAATCGAGATTGATGATATTCAAATGTTCAGGAGACAACATCTCGCCCGCATCGATTTTCATCAGCAATAAAACAAAGATCGCAATGCTGCCGATAATCAACACTGCTGACTGAAGCATGTCAGTCCAGATTACTGTCGAGATACCACCCGCATAGGTATACAACGCAGTAAATACGCTGATGTAGATAATCGCCTCAGAGATACTCACTGGCAGCACTTGCACTAAGATCAAGGCTACCGCATACAGAATAACCCCTGCCGAAATACACTGAACCACAATGAACACGATGGAATTGATCGTGCGAGCAACGACGCCAAAGCGGTGCTCTAGGTATTCGTAAATCGAGGTTAGGCCGAGCTTGTAAAACACCGGAACAAAGAAAAGCACAGTGAAAAAGATCACTATTGGATAGTTCAAATGTACGCTCATCGCTTCCATACCTGAGCTATAAACCCAGCCCGGCATGCCAACGAACGTCATTGCGCTGATGTAGGTTGCAAGAATCGACACACCTGCCGTAAACCAACCAAACTGTTTTCCACCAGTCGAAAAGTCGCCACCGACGCTATAGCGCCTATTAACTAAGTAGCTGATAAACAAAGTAGTTAGCACATAAAGAGCAATAACCACAAAACTTGAGTACGTAACCATTTTTAGATTCCGTTTATTGTATGTCGCAAATCATTCGCCGCCAATAGTACTCAAAAATGGATATTTTCCCTCAAAAACCCACAATAAGTGTGACTATTATCACTAAGATAGACGATTAAACACTCAAAGCGCCCCACAAAGCACAAAAACCCAGTTAAATGAGATCAAGATCACTAAAATGCACAAAATGGGTACGCACTCATTTTAAAATTGACTTTGATCACGGATCTAATAACCACAAAAATTCTATTATCTCTCCCGAAATGAAGACGGTGTGATGAAGCTAAATAATCAACACACAATAATTAAAACCAAAACCACCCTATATAAAATAAAGGTTTATCGGTCATGACCATTAAAAAACACATGAGCGAAGTTCCTATGATTCAAAGGGTAGCCGCATATCTAGCAATTCTAGTAGGTTACTTTTTTTATTGTTATAACTTTGTAATTATTGACTACGTACGCCCATACATTGTGGAAGAATATGCTGGTATTAGCCTTTCTGATACCGCTCAGTTCTACACTTGGCAGTCTGTTGGTGCTCTGATTGGTGCACTGAGCTGTGCATGGTTCGCAACCAAGTTCGGCAAGAAGTCCACACTAGTAGCAATTACGGCATTAAACGGTGGTGCAACCATCATCAACATGATGTTTACCGACTACGCCACTTGGGCTGCAATGCGTTTCATCATTGGACTGTCTTTAGGTGGTTACTTCACTGTAGCTGTATCTTTGATGATTGGCCTATTTACACCAACGGTTCGCGGTAAGTTGACTGCTTTTGCTTCTTCAATGTTCTCTGTTGCTTTAGTGGCAATGGGTGCTTACGCAGCCTTCATTACAAGTGTTGATGCACCTTGGCAGAGCCTAATGTGGGTAGGTGGTATTCCACCGCTTGTAGCAGCAGCGTTAATGATCTTTGTATTACCAAGCGACAAAACAGTGATCGCCTACGGTGAAGAAGATCAACAAACCACAACCAATGCAGCTGGAGAAGTAACCGAAGCTAAAAAAGGTTCTTGGGGTGAGATGTTAAGCAAGCCTTACCGCAAAATTACGATTACTTGTTTACTTCTTTCTGGTCTTAACTTCTACGGATTCCAATTCTTCGGTGGCTTTGTAACTACCTACCTGAAAGATGTTCGTATGTTTGATGGTGCAACCATCGGTTTGATCTTCTCTATCTCAGCATTTGGTTCACTCTTCGGTGCTTGGTTCTGGGGATGGGCAGCAGATAAGTACGGTCGTAAGATCAACGCGTTCGGCTTCATCCTCGCAGGTATCATGGTTTCTATCTTCTTTGTCGCACCTGGCGACATGATGATTGGCGGCCTAAACATGCTGGCCCTTCTAGGTCTTATCTACAACTTCGGCCTGTCTGCTTCTGCAGTATGGGGCGGTTACTTCTCTGAATTGTTCCCAGCACGCTTGCGTAGCTATGGTGCAGCTTTATTCCATGGTGGTCGTATTATCGGCATGTGGGCACCAATGGTTCTTATCTTCATCCAAGAGCGTACCGACCTACAAACAGCAATGTGGGGCTCACCAATCGTATGGATTATCGCCGGCTTACTATGGCTAACACTGCCTGAAACTCTTAAAGGTGGCGTCTTCGATAAGAGCAAAAAAGCTGAAGCAGCAAAAGCTTAATTCGATACTCATACGCTGAAGTTCAAATACGAAAAATTTAAAACCGGCTGATAAGTCAGCCGGTAACAAAATCAAATCGAGTCCTGTTCCGAATGTTGACTCGACAACACAAAGAGAAATTATTATGTCTAAATATCAAGAAGCGAAACGCATTGTTCGTGAATACTTCGATGCAATGGAAAACGCAACTCACGAGAACGTTGCTGAAGTTTTAAAAGCACACACTTCTGAAGATTACTTGTGGCGCGGTGTTTACCCATTCCGCGAGCAAGAAGGCGCACAAGCAGCAGCTGACGTATTCTGGGCACCAATGATGAAGTCGATGACTCGCATGCAGCGTCGTCAAGACATCTTCATCGGTGGTAACAACGAAGTTAACCCAGATGAGATTTGGGTAATGAGCATGGGTCACTTCATGGGTCTATTCGACGCCGAATACCTAGGCATGCGCCCAACTGGCAAGATCATGAACGTTCGCTACGCAGAATTTAACTGTGTTGTTGATGGCAAAATCACTAAGACAGGCCTGTTCCTAGACCTACTAGGCATGATGGATCAAGCGGGTTGCTACCCACTTCCACCATCAACTGGTAAGCACTTCGTATACCCTGGTCCACGTAACCACGATGGTCTGCTATTCGAAGACGCGGCTCCAGAAGAAGGTGTTGCGACACTTGCTCTAGTAAACAAAATGGTTGATGACCTGTCTGCTCTTAACGACAGCGGTGCGATGGGTTGCCCACCAGAAGTACTAGCGAAGAGCTGGTCAAAAGACATGATTTGGTACGGTCCATGTGGCATCGGCGCGTCTTACACAATTCCTCGCTACCAACAACAGCACCAACTTCCTTTCCGTAACAACCTGAAAGACAAGAAGTTCAACGGCCACGTTTGTCGTTTCGCTGAGGGTAACTTCTCATGTTTCTTCGGTTGGCCAAACCTATCAAACACACCAACAGGTGGCTTCCTAGGTATGACTGGCGGTGAAGTACGTGCAAACATGCAAGTAGTTGACGTTTACTACCGTGACGGTGACAAGCTGTCTGAGAACTGGGTTCTTATCGACCTTCCTTACTGGCTACAGCAGCAAGGTCTAGATGTGTTCGAACGCACTTCAAGCATCATGAACCCAACGCTGTAATCAATGCGCTTTAATCCAAAAGATTGAAACGAAATAGTGGAAACCTAAATAGACATCTGATTTAGGTTGCCACGCTTACTGGGGGACCCTTCTCGCTCCCAGTAAGTGCTCCAACCAATTCATTATTGCTCCACTAATAACTGAATCTACTAGTGCCTCATGGATGGGGTACACCCTGCCAAACCATTACCAATATAACGGGCTTGAAAGCACGGTGGCTTTCTATGGCCTGAATAAAGAGAATTACAATGAAAAAGTCGATTCTTTCAGCAGTGATCCTGACAGCACTTACCTCAGGCTCTGCTTTTGCTGCACACACTTTTACCAATGACGCGGGCGATAGCCTTACTTTAGACGGTCGTTTCGACGTTCGTTACCAAGATAAGGGCGGCGACCACAACGGTGAGTGGAACAGCGGTAGCTCTCGTTTCGGCCTTAAAGGTCAAATGGGACTCGATAACGGCTGGACTGGCTTTGGCCATGCTGAATGGGGTTACAACTCAGGTGCTAACGGCGACAATATTTACGACCGACTTCTATACGCAGGCGTAGAGCACGACAAATACGGCAAGATCGCAGCAGGTACTAAGCAATGGTCTACTTTTTATGACGTAGCATGGTACACCGACTTAGGTCGTGTCTTCGGTACTCGCGGCTCAGGTGTTTACAACCTTTCTGACTGGGGTATTGCATCTGGTACAGGTCGAGCAGAAAACTCCATTACTTACCGTAACTCGATCAACGACCAAGTAAGCTACGGCTTCACTTACCAAACGACACGTGAAGAAGTGGCACTAGCGAGTAATGCGACAGCTTCATTGAAAAACGGTATGGGCGCGTCAATCACTTACAAACCGGTTGATGGTGTAACACTTGGTGCAGCTTACCACCAAAATGAAATTGCAGACCTAGACTCAGGTGTGGTTGGCGTAGAAAATGGCGACAACATGCGCATCATGCTATTGGGTGCGAACTACAGCAACGGTGGCTTCTACGCAGGTGCCACTTTCCATGTTGGCGAAAACTGGGAAGCAGTAAGCCAAGGCGGTACGGATGTAATGTTCGATACCCTAGGTGGTGAAATCTACACTTACTACCACTTCGACAATGGCCTACGCCCTACGTTGAACTACAACTACATGGAAGATCGTGATGACGAGACAGATGGCTATGAGCGTAACTTGCTTATCCCTGGTGTTGAATACCACTTCCAGAAGAACAAATTCCTAGTTTGGACTGAGTACCAATTCGACCTAGGTAAAGATCAGTTCGTTGGCGGTAAATTCGAAAACAGAGACGACCAATTCGCTGCAGGTATTCGTTACTACTTCTAACACCCAGTTAGTCGATTAATAAATTCTCTAAACAAAGCTCTGCTCTTAACGCAGAGCTTTTTTGGGTCATACCCAGAATAATATTCAACACTCTCTATCAACCCTTATTTTTCATCCAGTCATGGCATATTGTATTTTTGAGTACGTACCTAATTATGTTACTCTATGCACAATCAATTTGGTTCAAAAGTATGGTCTATGAACTCTCCAAAACACTCCACGGTGTCAAAGCCAACCGTCACATCTAAAGATGTCGCTAAACTTGCTGGCGTTTCTCAATCAACTGTATCTCGTGTATTTGTCCCGGGCAGTTCAGTGTCTGAAAAGACCAAGCAAAAAGTGTTCGATGCAGCAAAATCGTTGAATTATCGTCCCAATGCCTTTGCCCGCAGTCTGACGACAAATGAATCCAAATTGATTGGCTTAGTTTTCCCAGATGCCGACTACCCTATCCACATGAAAACTCTGCAGCTTATCTCTACTGAGCTACAAAAACAGGGTTACTCTGCGGTATTGATTCCTTGGCAAGTTGATGGAAACGACAACCACTCGATTCCTAATATCTTCCAATACCGAGTTGATGGCGTAATTGCTGCTTCGGCGACCTTTAATAAGTCGCTTTATGAAGAGTGTGAAGAGTTCAACATCCCCATTGTTCAGTATGCTCGTGTAGTTGAGGGGACTAAGAGTAGCCATGTAATAAGTGACAACTACGCCGCTGGCCAAGTCGCCGCTCAGCATTTACATAGCGTAGGAACAAAGTCAGCGGTTTACCTGACAGGTAACGTGCCAACCTACACCAACGGCGAGCGTGAATCGGGCTTTTGCTCAGAATTCGAAGATCTAACAGGCAAGCAAGCTCGTGTTATTGAAGCTGACTATGACTACCTTGATGCTCTAGAGACCATTCGGACTCTGTTTTCAGAACCCACACATCCTCAAGCGATTTTCTGTGCGACAGATAACCTCGCGATGGCAGTAATGGATGTGGCGCGCTTAGAATTTAACCTGCGTATTCCAGAAGATCTTCAAGTGATTGGTTTTGATGATATCCCACAGACTCAATGGTTGAACTACCAACTCACTACCTTCAAGCAAGATTTCAGACGCCTTGCACGTGAATCAGTGAAAATTGTCGTTAGCCAGATTCAAGAGCAAGACACAAGCTTGGTTAAGCTGATGGTGCCAGTGAAGTTCATTGAACGAAACACGACGTTGAAAGCAAAATAGCGTTTTCTGCAGCCTTTGTTTGCATGTTCAAAATACGCTTTTAAACGACCAAAATACAAGTCACTAAAGCCAGTATTCTGCAACTCCAAGTTTGTAACTCGAGCTGGATTTGATTGGTATGAATTCGGTGGTTCAAGTGGTTGGTATACCAAGGAGTCAGCTTTGGGTATTCAAACAGGCTTTACCTTCTAATCTAGTCACGGATAACACTAAAGTAAGCCACATATGATTCGTGGCTTACTTTGTAGACATTTTGATTCAGACTACGCACTCTTTCTTCATGATAGTTAAGCCGGCCTCGAGAGTTTCTGTCCAAGCTTGTTCAACGCTTTCATCGTAGTGAGGGTCGTATTTTTTAACTGTATTGAGTAACGAATTGAACCACTCGTTGAGTTCAATCTCGGAAATATCCAGCCCTAGGTCTTTATGCCTTTTACCCAATTTCCTTACTGAGTTACGCACGCTTGGTAGACCAGCAGAGTTATAGATAAGAATGATCGAGGCTTTAAGCATCTTGGTTTGCTGCTCTAATCCTATCTTTTCAAAACGTTCTGAAAATCTTGGATTATGCTCGCAAAAATCCGCCAAAAACGTTTCGAGAAATTCTTGGTCAATCCGGCAGCGCTCAAAACTTTCATAAAACAGTTCGTTCGGTTTCATCTAGCCAGTCCTTTGCAAAATTTTGAGTCATCGGGAAGCTAACAAGTCCAGAGCCGCTACTTAGCCAACTCCGAACCATCAATATGATCTAAGTATACGCCACTGTGGCATAAAATGAACAATGACATAAAGCGAACTATGGCATAAAGTGAGTCGCACAGATCTTGTTTCCATCAGGATCTCGCAAATAAGCCATGTACAAGCGACGCTCGTCAGAACCTCTCGCTCCGGGCCCGTTTTCAATGCTGGTACCGCCATTTTCGACGCCAACTCGATGCCAGTCATCTACAACTTCAGGAGAAGACGCAAGAAAACCCACCGTCATGCCGTTGCCGTGAGTCGCAGGCTGACCATCAATCGGCTGAGTTAAGCCCAACACACCCGTTTGGCTAACGTAAACACAGCGCCCTTTAGGGTCAACAGAACCTTCGCTATAACCAAGCACTTTCATGATTGGGTCATAAAAAGCCTTCGCGCGTTCAATATCTTCGGTACCGAGAAAAACATGGCTGAACATAACTAACCTCTTCTTTTATTGAAAGAACCATCTAAACTAGACCTATAATTCGTGTTTGTCTAGGTACGCTATTCGTCACAACTGTTGCTTAACCCATTGAGCAAAAACCTGAAACTTAGTTCGCTGCTCCATGCCTTTGGGACACTCAGTTAGTCTGGTCAACGATCCGTTGTGCGCCCTGCCCTTGGTCATGCAAGATATCATCAGGATTTAGCAAGTTGCACTTTTGCATACTCAAGCATCCGCAACCGATACAGCCTGTTAAGTTCTCTTGTAGCGATTTAATTTGCGCCATTTTACTGTCGAGTTGCCCCTGCCACTTCTTAGCAACGCGCTCCCAATCTCGCTTAGTCGCGGTATGGTTCATCGGCAGTGTCGATAATTCTTCGGTGATCTCTTCCAACGTGAAGCCTATCGACTGTGCGACTTGTATCAACGCAATTCGTCTCAACATCGCCGACTGATAACGGCGCTGATTTCCGTTAGTACGAATCGAAGCAATCAACCCCTTGGTTTCGTAAAAGCGCAGCGCTGAAGGAGCGACACCGCTTCGCTCTGACAGCTGACCAATGGTGAGGTATACGATGTTTCTCATTACGACACTATCCTTGAGATCATAAATATTTAAAGCTTACTTTAACTTTATAATAACGACCAATTCTCATTTTAACTAATTAATGTCCTTAAACTTTGACTGCGGGCTCAACGAAACGCAGTCATGAACATGGCTGCTTTGTCTAATTGAAGGTCATTCGATTTCTAAATCTGATTCATGATCGATTTCAAGTTCTCGGCCATCTCGGCATTGATGATCTCACCCGTTTCTACATTAAAGTTGTCGTAGAAACTTGGCACCGACATCGACCCCTTCACATCAGCATCAAAGTAAGGTGCAGAATGTACCGCAGACGACAACACAGAGCTTGCGCCACCGGGGCCTGGTGATGTGGAGAGCATCACAACAGGTTTGCCTTGGTACACTTTCATGTCGATTCGTGATGTCCAATCAAACACATTCTCAAAGGCTGCGGTGTATGAACCGTTGTACTCTGCAAAAGAGATGACCACAGCATCTGCTTCGCCAATCTTGCTAAAAAAGCGCTGCGCGTGTTGATGAACGCCAGACTCTTTTTCTCTGTCTTCACTGTAAATGGGCATCTCGAAATCATTAAGATCGAGCACCTCTACTTGTGCGCCCTCAACTAAGCTTGCGGTGTACGCTGCCAATTGTTGGTTAATCGATGCTTTACTGTTGGTCGCGCCAATCGCTAATACTTTCATTGTTGATCCTTGTTCAGTTTTCTCACCTTTATGCACTCATGACTTCAATTACGGAGCTCAAAGTTCATAACTGAAGATTCGTAACGTCTGTTTGATAACATCAAAATCTGCACTAGGTGACAAGGTGATAGATTGTGTTTTTAGATTGGGGATGATGATAAAACCTCAAGTTAACTTTAGGTAAAGCGATATTTTCAAAAAATAGGAAATAACTTAAAAACACTTATAAAGCAGTTAATTACGAAAGGTTAAACATAGGTTGGCATTACACAGGAAAAAGTCAGCACACCCAAAATACAGTGAGTGTGCTTTATCGAAGTATTATTTACTTAAGTTGATTTAATGGACTGACACCAGAGTAAGCGACACCGGATAGCTCGGCCATTTCGCGATTCCATGTCGCCAAATCGTGAGGGTTAAACTGATTCAAATGGTCATGACCGCACGCTCTCGCCATCACTTGCATCAACTCAGTCGAGGCTTCGAAGAAGTTCTTCAATTGATTCGATGCCTTCTCGACATTTAACCGTTGGCGTAAATCGGCTTTTTGAGTCGCGATGCCCGCCGGGCAATTATTGGTGTTACACATTCGGGCGGCAACACACCCTATCGACTGCATGGCACTGTTCGAGATAGCGACACCATCTGCACCAAGCGCCATCGCTTTTACAAAGTCCATTGGAACACGAAGCCCACCAGTAATGATTAAGGTGACTCTGTCACTTACGCCTTGCTTGTCTAGATAGGCTCTGGCACGAGCAAGCGCTGGAATAGTTGGCACGCTAATATGGTCACGGAACATTTCTGGCGCCGCCCCAGTACCACCGCCTCGACCATCCAAAATGATGTAATCGGCACTGGCATCAAGCGCAAACTGAATATCCTCTTCAATATGATTGGCACTCAACTTGAAACCAATTGGGATTCCGCCTGTCACTTCTCGAACTCGGTCGGCGAACTTTTTGAAATCCTCGACGGTTTTTAGATCAACAAAGGTGGGTGGAGAAATCGCGGCTGTACCTGCTTCAATACCACGCACCTCAGCTATCTTGCCAATGTTCTTCGCCCCAGGTAGGTGACCACCTGTTCCGGTTTTAGCACCCTGCCCACCCTTAAAATGGAAGGCTTGGACATTTTTGAGCTTAGATTCATCGTAGCCAAATTGTGCGCTGGCTAATTCATAAAAGTAACGTGAGTTCGCCGCTTGCTCTTCGGGCAACATACCGCCCTCACCCGAGCAAATTCCCGTTCCCGCCAGCTCCGCGCCTGTCGCTAAAGAAATTTTCGCTTCTTCAGATAACGAACCAAAACTCATATCAGAAACAAATAAGGATATGTTCAACTTGAGTGGCTTTTTCGCTTTTGGCCCAATAATAAGCTCAGTACCGACGGGCACATTTTCCAATAACGGTTTGGTCGCCATTTGTGCAACCATCACTTGAATATCATCCCAGTGAGGTAATAGATATCTTGGAACACCCATTGAAGTCATTGGCCCATGGTGACCCACTTTGGATAAGCCATCTCGTGCTAATTGATGAATGAATTCGACCGTGGGCTCTTCTTTGGTTGCAGAAGCCGCAGGTGAGAGATCGGGCGTTGCCGCTTGGATGTGAACATCGGGGCCTTCTTGGCCCACTTGCTCAGCCGTAAACTGTTTATGGGTGCCATCACAGAAAGGGAGGTTGTTCGAATACTTACAGCGGCACAGGTAAGCGTCGCCGGTTTCCTGGGCCACGAAACTCTTCGGTTTGAAGCCCGTTCCTGCATGAGAACCATCACAAAACGGTTGGTTTTTCGATTTCCCACAGGTACAGAAGTAATACTCCTCCCCTTCTGTTAGCTCGACCTTAACGGGTTTGTTATCCGCTATTACTGGATTCTTCATAGTTCGCTCACCTTTTCTTTCTTATGATTTGATGACTGAAGCGATGACTTGCTCACAAGAGTAAAGTAAAGGTGAGATACGCGGCTAATTCAATAAATGAGCCAGAGAAAACAATCTGGATAGACAGCCTAAAAACAGAAATCTTGCTGATTCAACACAAACAAAAATGGCCACCAAATCGGCAGCCATTGTGTTTTAAATCTGAGTCTAAGCTAAACGTGAAAGGTTAATCGAATAACTCGATGACCAACTTGTTGTCTTTAATCACTAGATTAGGTTCCGATGACTTGATCAATGACTCTTGAACCTTGTTGCTGTCCAGTTTATAAACTGGCGACTGAGACAACGCAAAACCAATCATAGAAACGGCAGGCTTAAGTAGTTTGGCGACCTCAGGAGAAAGCTGTTTGTCTTTTTCTTCAAAGCGCTCTAAACGCAATGATTTCAAATAAATCTCGCCACTCTCTTTGTCGTATTCAGGAATCGCACTGAACTCGATATCAAGATCCAACCTCATGTTCGGCACGTTAAACACCTGAACTTGTGCATTGGTATTCGCCAGAACAGACACACGCTCGGCATCAGCTCGGCCAATTTGCACCGCTAAGTCATCGACAGCGACTTGCGCATACATAACGTTTTGAACACCGACTTCTTGCTCTAACATCACTGAATCTTGTAGGTAGTTCGTCATTTCTTGTTCAGTCACGCTATAGCTAACACAACCACCTAGCATTAGGGTTATGAAGGCTATAATGAAGCGGCTCATTGATTTCGTTGTCATTGGGGATCGACTCTTAATATGTAATTGCATGGAACGGATTTTACCTCGAGATGGCACTGTAAAATAGTCGTCACAATTACAGTGTCGGATAACTGAGCAAAATGATCCACCTAATCGGTGATTGCGTATAGTTTGTAATTGGTAAAAATAGTAAGGGAAGCAATGACTTCATTAACGATATTTTACGATGGGACATGCCCGTTGTGCGCAAAGGAGATAGCGGCACTTGCAAAGCATGATGTCGAGAATAAGATTCAAACCATCGATATCTACAGTGAAGCCTTTTCAGACTACCCTCAGATTGATGCCGACGCAGCCAACACCGTTTTGCATGCACTGGATGAGAATGGAAAACTGCTGCTAGGTTTAGACGTGACCTACCAAGCGTGGCGCTTAGTAGGAAAAGGTTGGCTATACGCCCCTTTACGTTGGGCGATATTCAAGCCAGTGGCCGACTGGTGTTATCTTCGGTTTGCCAAGAACCGATACAAAGTCTCTTTCTGGTTAACCGGAAAGTCGCGCTGCGATGGGAACAGCTGCACAAAATAGCGCTTGGTTAAGACATACCACTCGCGACTTTGTAATACACCACACCAAACAGCGCAGCAAAAACTAAAACGGTAACCGCGACTTTTAACCAAATAAACTTCATGTTTTGCCCTTTAAATTCTGTTTACTGTTTCGCTAGACAAGTTACCACAACAAAACATTCGGTTGGGTAATGATTTATAGAACTTTGTAGTGATTCTTGATAACTAAGTGAGAACCTTTATGTCGGCAAAAGAGAGAAACCTTCCCACTCATCGAATTTCTAGATTCAGTAAGTTTGCCTCGCTGGCAACAAGGGTCGCGGGTAATGTGCTAACGGAAGGCACCAAGCAAATAGCACAAGGCAACAGGCCCAAAGCAAAAGACTTACTGCTAACGCCACAAAACATTGCTCGTCTAACCGATCAACTCGCACACCTGCGCGGTGCAGCAATGAAACTGGGGCAGATGCTATCAATGGATGCAGGCGATGTCTTAGAACCTGAATTAGCCGACATTCTTTCTCGCCTGCGCTCAGACGCAGATCCTCTGCCAACAAAGCAGCTCAACCAAGTGTTAGAAAGCTCACTCGGCATCAACTGGAAAGCCGAATTCCTTTCCTTCAACTTTAAACCTATTGCCAGCGCATCTATAGGCCAGGTTCACCAAGCCTATAGCGATGCGGGAGACAAACTCGCCGTCAAAGTCCAATACCCTGGCATTCGAAAAAGTATCGACAGTGATGTGGATAACGTTGGTACATTGCTCAATATTGTTGGGTTGATACCAAAGTCAGTCGATTACAAAGGCTTGTTAGAAGAGGCAAAAAAACAACTACATGATGAAGCCGACTATGCTCGTGAGGCAGAGTATGCGACTCGTTGTCAAAATGCATTAAAAGAGCACTCTCACTTCGTCGTGCCTAAGATTCATACGCAAATCTCATCAGAATCGGTGCTCGCCATGGACTTTATTGAGGGCATCTCGATAGAGCAAATTGAAGGTTATGATCAAAGTACTCGAGATTTTGTGATGCACAGCTTGCTCGAGTTAATGTTCAAAGAGCTGTTTGACCTCAAGATGGTGCAAACCGATCCTAACTTCGCCAATTACTTGTATGTAGAACAAACACGACAGATTGGCTTATTGGATTTCGGTGCCACCCGTGAATACAGTGACCGATTCAGTGATGGCTATCGTTTGGCCTTTACCTCTGTTGTTAATCAAGACGAATCAGGGCTCAATCAAGCACTCGAACAGATTGGGTTCTTTAGCGAAGCCATACTGCCCGAGCAGCGCCAAGCCATTCTTAACTTAGTGACTATGGCCTGCGAACCCATGTTGGTAGACGAAGACTACGATTTTAAAGCCAGCGGACTCGCTCAACGACTGCGTGAAGCTGGCACCATCTTGAGCATGGAGCAAGAGTATTGGCACACGCCACCAGCTGACGCCCTATTCCTCCATCGTAAAATCGGTGGCATGTATCTGTTAGCCGCTCGCCTTGGTGCAAGGGTGAACATAAGTCGTTTGGTCGCTCCATATCTCATCAGCGATGACACTTGATTCGTTCATAAATAGTGACGGTTAATGATTAGCAGAGTGATCATTTCAAATCGTTGAACAGTAATAACAGTTACGCCAACTAAAATGAGTCAGACTTATGAAACATTCACTGCTGTGCTCCACCGCCCTAATCACGAGCCTAACAAGTTCATTCGCTTTTTCAGCGAGCTGCCCTGAGATACTTAACGGCAAACAAAGGCTGTTAAATTCAAACGAAGAGATTGAGCTGTGTGAAGAGTTTCAAGGCAAGACTTTATTAATCGTGAATACGGCAAGCCAATGCGGTTTCACGCCTCAGTTCGAACAACTTGAGCAGCTTCACCAAACGTATAAAGATGAAGGGTTCACGGTTGTTGGTTTCCCAAGTAATGATTTTCGCCAAGACAGAGGAAGCGAGGAGCAATCCGCTAAAATCTGCTACCTAGATTATGGTGTGACTTTTCCGATGATGGCGCGCGCTTCACTCTCAGGGCCAAACGCAAACCCAGTCTTTGCCGAAATCCAACAACAAGCCGGTATCAAACCAAAATGGAATTTCTACAAGTTCTTGGTCAGCAAAGAAGGCAAAGTGATAGCAACCTTCCCGAGTTCTACATCGCCAACCAGTAGTACCCTCAAAAATGCAATAGAGCAGCAGCTATGAGGTCAGATTACTTGGAGACAACTCAAACACGAAACACCATGGCCAAGCTCGGTTATATGGGTTTAATTCCCTTTTTGTTCGGTCTACTGTTGTCACTCACCGACAGCCAATTCTTTAGCTTGAGCGGCGAAACACTCTTCATCACCTACAGCGTGGTTATCTTGAGCTTTTTGTCGGGCATTTTGTGGGGCAATGGGATAGAGAACTTCGAAAGCCAATCCAGCAACAAGGCTCTGATTCTAAGCAATGTTATTGTGCTGGCAGCGTGGCTAGCCGTGCTACTCGGTGAGCAGCAAGAGTTCCTCACCACAGTGATTCTGATCTTAGGCTACATTGCGGTTTGGCGAGCGGAGAGGTCAATGAGAGAAGAGAACCAAAGTGAAGGCCCCGATGGCTATTTTGATATGCGAACCCGACTGACCTCTAGCGTGGTGTTAATGCACGGTATCGTGATGTTGACCTAAGCGCGTGATGCCTGCCCCTAGATAGACACAATGAAACGGAAACTAGACGATGAGCTGCATGACCAAACGAGGCTCATCGTCACCAAAATAATTGCTCTCTTCTTTGATGGTCACGAAACCCATCGACAAGTACAACTCACAAGCCGAGCTGTTGTTTGGGTCAACAGTAAGCAACAGCTTGGAATCTTGTGACAATGTTTCTATCGCCTGTTGCATCAATGAACGGCCAATCCCCATGCCTCGGTAAGCAGTATTAACAGCCAGTGACAAAACCCAATACTCTTGTTGTTTGTCGGTTGGCGTCATTAACACGTAGCCCGCAACCTCCGAATCCTGTTTCGCCACCAACAAGCCCTTCCCCCAGCAATCAAATGCCTGACGAAAGAAAAACAACGGATAGGCGTGATCGCCAAATAAAGCATGTTCAAGCTGGTAGATATGAGCCAGTTCTTGTTTTTCCGCACAAACAACATTCATACATCGACCTTAAATAGATTAACTATAAACTAAAAAGCAAAATGAGAACTACTGACGGCTCACTAACAAATTCGCACCAGATAAGGCAAGAAACACAGAACATGCTTTATTAAAGCGCTTGGCCATTTGAGGTTTTGAAAACCAATTTCGTAGATATAAACCAAAGGCCGCATAGATAGAAATCGCGAGCATTTCTAATACAAGAAACGTGCTTCCTAAAACAAAGAATTGAGTATTTACGTTCGCTGAAACATCGACAAATTGAGGAAGGAATGCAGTAAAAATGAGTATCGCTTTTGGATTGCCCGCCGCGAGTGCAAACTCTTGTTTAACCAGACCAAACCAGTTCTTATTTCGCTCGATATCCGCGACCGGGCTGGCTTGTGAGCGCCATAGGTTGAACGCGAGCCACAACAGATACATCGCGCCAAATACCTTGATAAGGAAAAACAACGTTTCAGAGGTGTAAAGCACAACTGCTAAGCCGGATGCAGCCAAAGCAATCATGCCAGAAAAAGCGAGGATTCTTCCCAAGCCCGCTACAAAGGCGACCTGAAACCCATAACAACGGGCGTTGTTCATTGATAACAAATTGTTTGGGCCCGGTGTCATGTTGAGCGCAAAACAAGCGGGGATGAACAGCAGTAACTTCCAGATTTCCATTGGTGCTTCCTAATTGCCAGATGCCGCGGTGATTGAATCGTTGAACGAGACTTTACCTTTTATAACAGCATTTAATATCTTTGGTAGCAACATTTGAAAGCAGTAACCATTCTCTGGCGCACCGTGCTAATTAGTTCTTAAAAAATTTCTCATATTCTGGCGTAGACAAATTTTCCGCGACGCCAATTTCACCGACAATATAGATAGCACTCGCAAGGGTTTCGATGGTTTGGTTAGGCTCCCTATCGGGCACTTCACCAACAACAGGAACGGGCTGACGTGCAGATGTTGAATTGCAGACTACGCTTTCACAAACGATGTTGTGTTGTTCCTGTTGAGAAACTTCAGGTGGCTTAAAATCCGGTGAATTGAAGTCGGGAGCAGTAATACCCTCACTTGAAAAATCAGAGGCGCTGTATGAGGCCGCTGAAAGCATTGAGAGGAGCATCCACTTATTCATATATCTTTCCATAGTTAGCATTCATTGAATTTATAAATACTATCTAATCCAAATCATTATGAACAGCGTTTTATTATGACTATTTGAATTTTGATTTGCTTAATGAAGCTCTTCATGGCCTGAATGATGTGGTTTAGCCAACATGTGAATGCTTGCCGAGTGTCAATTTATCAAGCAGAGTTTGAGGAATAACGATGACCGAATATTTAACAAAGGCCACCAGCGTTATTAGTGCAACACAGACACCTAAAACAAAGTCATGAACATGAGCGAATACCAAGCCAAGAAGTCGGTCACAAGCGATAGCCACAACAGCGATACTGACTGCGGTTAACCACTTACTGTGTTGATACGGTAAATATTCCATCGATTGACTGACAAAATATAGGAGCAACAACCTTAAGGTATAAGTGCCGCAAAGAACGAAGATAACGCCCCCCACGCCAAATATCGGTGTCACTGTAAAATAACCAATGGCAGCCAGTATCGCGCACCCTCCTTGAACCCACATTTGCGATTGACTCGAATCGCCACTGAAACAACCAAGGTTAAGATAATCACCTGCGTTTTTGATAACGCTGATGGCAAGCAAAGCGACAACAAGAGTCCCTGCATATTGATAACTGCTTGGCAAAATTAAAGAGATAAAACCGGGCACCGTTAGAATCATCAAAGAGCCCAAAACAATCGCGAAATTCACTCCGACTAAGGCACTATCAGCACACTTTTTACTACCTCCCGGTTGTTGAAGCATAGCGACACGGTTTGGAAACCACCACAGAGCATAAGGCTGCAGTAGCAAACCCAGAAGCAACGCAAACTTGCCACTGACCGCATACATCGCCAGTTCTTCCACCCCAACAAAGCTCGCCATCACCCAACGATCTAACCCTGTGATCATGTACATTGACGCACCACCCATCAAAGCAGGCAGTCCAAACTTTAAGATCTTTGCTGAGTATTTGAAGCAGCCAAAAGTTCCCATCTCTTGCCACTGATAACGCACTAAACAAACCATGAGTAACACGCTAGATACCGCCGCTGAGATCAACACGCCATCAATCCCATATCCAGTCTCAAGCAGCGCAAAAGTCATCGAGGCTTGAACGCCAGCTTTGAAGACATTGAGCAAGCAAAAACGTTTCGCCATCGCATTCATTCGCATTAAGGTAAGCGGAATAGAGATCGCTCCGTCGAGCATGACAGGGATAAGGAGAAGGAGAATTTGGTACGGCTGAAACTCTACGGGCAGCATGAATATTAATAACGGCATACTGAGCGCAATTAAAGCGCCCCCTAGCACACACACCAAAACACTTAACGTGAAACAGTTCGAGACCAGCTTTAGCTTTTCATCACCCTCGACGACACCCACATACCGGTACATTGCCTCAACAATCCCAAAGCTAAATAGGATCGTCCCGATGTCAGCCAACAAGACGATGGCTTCTAAAGAACCGTATTCAGCCAACGTCATCTTATGGGTGATATAGGGGATCATCACGAGCGAGATCCCTTTCATCATCACGATGCCGATGGCGTAATAGGCCGACTGTTTTAATGAACCCATAGAAGTCACCTATTCCTTACAATGCAGGCATCAGGAAACTTTTACAGTCCCCAAGAAGATGTCGTAAGGTTCTTTTTTGAGGAGCCAACGCTAACGAGCGGATGCTATAAGACATGGCCCGTCGGTTCTGTTGTAAGCCTCTGTAATAGTCGGCGTAACCTTCTAGTATTCGTGCCTTTGCAATTTTGAAACTGGACGTCCGTAAGTTCCATCTCAGACCGTCATCTTGGTAACGTTGAAGAATGGTTTCGATAGACTGCAAATTTCTCAATTTAAGACTTTCAGTTTGGGTAACGGAACTCGCTCTCATCAAGTAACCAACCTGCACGGAGTTCAACACACCGATCTGATGACTTTCACTCATTCGAAGCCACAGTTCCCAATCTTCCCCATACTTAATGTCAGCATTGAAACTGTCTGTTTGAGAAAACACATCCGCTTTCACCATCACCGTTGATGTTCCAATCACATTGTTTTCAATGATGAACTCTAATGGGTTTTCTATATTAATAAACGCTTCATCTTGGTCTTGAAACTGCGACCAGTAACTAAAGCAGTCGACTATCACTTGGTAATCTTCAGTAAGATGTTCGTAGTTAGTAAAGCTCATCGCGAGATCTGGGTATCGTTGATGAAATTCGAGTTGGCGCTCAATTTTTTCTGGAAACCAGAAGTCGTCCGCGTCTAAAAAAGCGATGTATTCACCAGTCGCCTTTTCAATCCCTAGGTTTCTCGCTTGAGGCGCGCCAACACCCAAAGTGGATAATTTAATGATGCGTTCATCATGGATTGACGCGAGATACGTCGACGTTCCATCGTTGCTGTTGTCGTCAATAATGATCAACTCCACGTCTTGATGTGTCTGCTTCAGTACGCTGCCAATCGCCTTCGGCAGGTAATCCAAACAATTGTAGGTAGGAATAACAACACTTACTTTAGCCATAATGACGCCCTCATAATTATACGTTATATGGCTGACGTTGCATGTTCTATGCCGAGAATGTATTGCTATGAAATCACTTTTAGATCAGTAGCCTACGCAGACACTCTCAAAATGACGAACAGGGTGATCAGACATGAGCGTCAAAACTCCAATTTGATTATCAATTTGAGAAAATGAGCGACTTCTTGGGGGATAACCTTCGGAAAACCATCGAAAAGCCCTCCAAAACTACGATTTTATCTTGGTTCGTATTTTGCTTATTTGACTTTAATAGCATTAGTCAAAGGAGCATAAAATGAAGAAAGTAGCATTTATAGCACCAACTTATCCTGTACTCAGTGAGACCTTCATCCAAACAGAAGTCGACTCGGTGAAAGCTTGTGGACACGATGTTTGCGTGATGGCATTTGAGATAGAAGAGAGTGAAAAGTCATTTGACTATGACATTGTTAAAATTGGTCGAGATGTTCGAATTGGTAAGGTCACAAACATCAATTGGTTTGGCTTTGTCAGGGCGATATCCTTTGTTTCCAAGCAAACCAGTATGCCTAAAAAGTCATTGTTTGCTTATGGATTCAAACTGGCGCTGCAACTCGCGGAAAATGACGTCGAACACGTTCATGCGCATTTCTGTCAGCACACCACAGCTCACGCCATCGTCGCGGCAAAACTGTTGAACATCACCTGTTCATTCGTGGCTCACGGTCATGATGTTTACGAATTCGCTTATGACATTGAGCAGAAAATTTCTTCGAGTGATTTTGTGGTCGCAGTGTGCAAAGACATGCTCACTGATTTCAACACCATGGCTAAGGGAAACATTAAGCTCCTGCACTGCGGAGTGAATACCAAACAATTCCAACTCACCCCCAAAACCGAAACGAAGCAACTTCGCTTTGTTTTTCTTGGTCGATTAGTGGAGCAAAAAGGTATCCACCATCTTATTGATGCATTGGCACCGATTGCCGAACCTCTCGACATTCATCTCGATATCATCGGTACTGGCGATTTAGAGCAACAATTAAAATTGCAGGTCAAAGAAAAAGGACTTGCTCGAAACGTGACCTTTCTTGGCGCGAAACCTCACGAGTGGGTGAAAGAGAAACTATCGAACTATGACAGCCTAATCGCGCCCTTCTGTTTTTCCGAAACCGGGTGTGTGGATACAGGGCCACTGGTTTTAAAAGAAGCGATGGCCGTGGGAACACCCGTCATTACCACCAACATCATGGGATGCAAAGAGATCGTCTCACCAGAGACAGGTTTTGTGGTTAGCGAAAAAAACGTGGAAGAATTAAGAGAAGCGATTGAGCGTTTCGCGCAGCTGAGCAGTAACGATAAAACATCGATGGGTTTAAAGGCACGTGAGAGAGTGAAAGACAGTTTTAATTCGATCAAACAAGCTCAGCAATTATCTCGTTGGATAGAGAACCCAGCTCAATAAGGATTAACTCAGGCAGAGGCAGTAAGCATCGCAAGGACTGCTACGTCTCACAAGAACGACTATGCACCATAAAAAACGGAGCAACACAAAAACAAAAGAGCGCTACATCCATTTGAAATGTAACGCTCAACTTAGCACTGCCTAATGATGGCGACTTATGCTTTCAGTAACTTTCATTAGCTTTTCATTAAGAAGCCTAGCTAGCCTGCTCGCAGTGCCAAAATAGACTCAATATCGTCGATGTCACGATATTGAGCTAGCTCCTGCTCTTTCGATGAAATAGCTACAATCGACATTCTATCGGCCAATTCGTTACCTTCAATACCAACGTGACCATTCACATGGTAGATGGTAATTTTTGAAGCCAGTTCTTGGTAGAGAGCATACGCAGGCTTAATAATATCGAGGTTTTTGATCTCGCCGCCCGACTTAGTCCAGCCCTTTTTCTCCCAGCCCGTTGCCCACTTAGTAATACAATCAATTGAGTACTTAGAGTCACAATAAATCGCAACAGACAGACCCGCGTTTAACTTCTCTTTCGCGAGAATAAACGCTTGCTTAAGCCCATGTAACTCGGCGGTATTGTTGGTACCAACAGGCTGATACAATCCATACCACAATTCTGTTAATTGGTTGTTTTGGTATACCGCTAAACCCGTCCCCGCTTCACCAGGATTTGGCTCACAAGCACCATCGGTAAAGATCTTGATATCAAAAGGCATATCTGTGATTTGCTGCTCCGAAAGAGGCGGCACCTTCACTTTCGTCGCCTTACCCGCAGAGCTTGGCTTTGTCGCTGTAGAACCTGACGCAGACGACGTTTTACCACCGAAAGCAGACTCAGCCTCGCCTAGTGTTGGAAACGATTTATATCTCGCACCAGCAAAGCCATCGACTTGCGCTTTACACTCGTTCCAAGTGGTAAAAATACCCGGTGTACGACCTTTCCAAACCACATAATATTTCTTAGCCAAACTAACTCCTTACCAGAACCTAAACACACAAACAGCGAATCAGTACATTAGATGCCACCAAGCTATACGTTGCAAGGTCTATCACTCTAAAACAGGTCTAAAAAAGCTGCGTTCATAACTCACGATGCAATCAACTTCGTCTGCAAATTCAAACGCTTCAATACACTCGGCATCGCTCAGCGATTTAATCCGATATTCTTCATAGGCAGCCAGACTTTCAAAGGTAAACAGCGCCAAGGCAATATTGTTCGCCCCTTCCGACGGTAAGAAATAACCATTGTGTTGACCTCCGAATTTAGCGACCAAAGGAATCCACATTTTTGCGTATGTCTCGAACTCATTTACCTTTTTAGGATCAATCACATACCGAACATAACAAGTAATCATATTTATACAGCCCTTAAATCGTGAGAGAAACATAAAGCCGAAATTGGAACTCAAGAGAAAAGGTAATCAACCGCGACAAGATTGTAGAACAAGAACACCGCCATGCTGACGCCGATAGTAAGTAGCACGTTGCCTGTTTTCCAAATCAGCACGCCAGTCACCAACGCACCTATCAAGTAAGGATTTTCAAGGCTTGGCCAAAATGTTTGTTCTGGTGCAAATACAATCGGCCCCCAAATTGCGGTAAGCACCGCGGGGCTTGAATAGCGTAACAGGCGCCTTGCGGTTTGATTGAGTCGAAGCGGGATTGCAGGCTCAAGAAACAGATACCGACTAAAGAAAACAATCGCTGTCATAAGGAATATCGTTAACCAAATCATCTCTATTTCCCCTCCACAATTGTCTTGTTGCCTTTGTTTCGCTCTTGGAACGATTCGCTGATAAAGCCCGCTAACATACCGGCAATCGCTGCAATCATTAGCCCGCCCTCAATATTGTTAACCGACATGGCAACCGAAGCAACCAATGAAACCACCACACACACTACGACGGGTAGAGTTCGGATTAATGGGAACACCAAGGCGATAAAGGTTGCTGCGACCGCGAAGTCGAGCCCAATCTCGTTAAGTGATGGAATTTGGCTTCCCGCGACAATGCCAACAAAGCTCGCGATATTCCAAACAAGATAAAAACCGCCGCCTACACCCGCAGCATACCAACGATTAAACTCTTGCTGAGACTGCCCACTACAAATCGCAAACAGCTCGTCGGTGAGCCAAAAGCCCAGCAATAAGCGCCAACGAGCCGGAAGGTGACTGATTTTGTCGCGCATCGATACGCTATACAGAAAGTGCCTTGAGGTGATGAACAGTGTGGTCAACAACATGGTGCCTAAACCAATACCCGCTTTGAACATACCCGCGGCGACAAGTTGCGCTGAGCCAGCAAACAAAATAGCCGACATCGCTTGCGCTTGAAGCTGACTCAATCCAGCATCTATCGCATATGAGCCCGCTAGAATTCCCCAAGGGATTACTGCAATGCTCAAAGGCATTCCCGCTAAAACGCCCTTCCATAACTGTGTTCGTCTATCCATTGTTTCACTATCCATATAGTTCTTTTCTCTCTTCACATTGGCTATTCAATGTAAGAGGAGTTGAGTCGGTTCGATTGTACAAACTTGCTCGATTTCGCGAACGAATTAAGGTGTCCGATTTAGAGCATTTTGATGTATTGCCCCGGCGTGTAGCCATTGGCCTTTTTGAAGTGTCGATGAAAATGGCTTTGGTCGTGAAAGCCACACTCTTGCGCGGTATCTGAAATGGTATGTCCTTGTTTCAATAACTTACGCGAAAGCCTTAATCGTGATTGGATTTGATACGCATGTGGCGGAAGACCAAACTCTTTTTGAAAAGAACGCACTAAGTGAAACGGGCTCAATGCCGCTAACTTAGATAGTTCGTCTAGGGAAACATCGGCTTGTGGAAAGTCATCTAAGAACTCTTTAACCAGAACGAGCTGACGCTGAGTTTTCCCATCGAGTTGGGGGTTAAGCGGCGATTTTCCATGTCGGCTAATCAGCTTAACCAACATCCCATACATTAAGGTCTCTCTTAACAGGCGATTATCGGATTCATCGATCGTGTTGAAGACCAACCTCAATTGATTGGCGAGTTCAGGGTCTTCAACAACCGCTCTTGGGAAATAAGGCGCGCCGTAATTCGGTAGGTTAAGCTCTTGAGTGATCTTGGCAAGTTGCTCTGGGAGTGGATACATGGCTCGATACGCCCAACCGCCTTCAGTGGCAGAGTGACCGCTATGAACTTCGTCGGCATTGACCAGAATAATCGCATTTTGTGGTGCAATATGATGCCCGCCCGTTCGATAGAAACGCTGAGCGCCCTGCTCGATGACTCCCAGCGTGTAGCCCTCGTGGCTATGGCGCGAGAAGTTCTGCTTTTCGTATTCAGCATTAAGAATTTCAAGGCCACCGAGCTCTTCGGTTATCTTATATTCGGCCTTTTCTTTAGAGCGTTTCTTGTTCTCCATAACAATTACCAAGCCTGTTGATTATCGAGCGACTTATCAGTCTACTCTATAGTCTCTTTCAGCTTTTGTACAAAATTGCGCTTTTGTTTGTTAATGCCGTTTTTGTCGTTGGCTTAATAACGCTTTCGAACTGGGAGGAAAGTCTTGGTCTATAACTAGTTGGCAAAAAATTGACAATAATTTAATCATACACGCCAATACTGTCTTCAAATCATCGGCAATAGACCTGATACACCATGAAAAATACGCTAATCCTTTTCTTTTTCCTGAGCCTTACAGGCTGTACGCACAATCAATCCAAGGCACTGAGCATGAATTCCTCGTCGGTTAACACATACCCACAATCGATGTCGAACCTGCAACTGTGCGACACCTTGTATTACGGGCGCTCAAGTAACCAGACTCTCGCAGCAATTGGCAGTGAATTCAATCGAAGAGGATTATCCAAGAGTTGGTGTGACACCGAAACCAACAAACTTTATCTAACAAAGACAATCGATTGGGTTGCTGACCAAGTAGAAGATAAAGAAGATTCAGACGAAGAAGCGTCGGCAGTGGTGTTGCCTGCGAATTAAGAAAGATGAAATGTTCTTGAACAAGAAAAAGGCAAACTACAGATAGCAAAAAGCCGCTCATAATGAACTGCCCCCCAACAGTTGGACACCAATTATTGGGGGTCAGTTCAAAGTGGCTACATCACCACGGCTTCTCATATAAGAAGCCGAAAGGTGTACCGCACAAGTTTAATCCAGAGATGCAGCAAGCCTTTATCACATACTACAACGAGACGCCAAGAAAGAGCGAAGACCCTGTCTTGTTCATGGATGCCGTTCATCCTAAGCAGTCAACAAAACTCAGTTATGGCGACTTCTAACGCGGCTTTACACCAGTAATCAAGAAGTCGATAGCAGCGATGACCTCATTTCTAAAAGTGCTTAGACCATTTGCTGCCTCGCGCAAAACTTTGATCTATTGGCTAGGGCGTGTTGATTTTTCAGCTTTCAATAAGTGCTTGAAAAATCGCAATTCCGCTGCTTTATCTTTGCGTTTTTGAACTAAAATATCAATCTCATGCCCATCTTGATCGACTGCTCGCTACAAGTAATGTATTACCTCATCAAAATACCAAGGCTCAGCAACCATCATAACGACTCATTAACCCCCGCCCCAAGGTTGATTTAGACGATAATGGCCATATTACCCACCAATATGGCAGGTAAAACCCATCGATTCTACTTTGGATTTTAGTTGGTCGATTTTTTCGTCTAGGTTTGATTCTATACCTTGCAAAGGATAGCTAAGGCCCAATAAAGAGTACTTATTTTCACCATAATTGTGGTACGGAAGAAGATGGATAGTATCAACATTTGACATCATCTGAGCAAATTGACCAATAGCCTGAATCTCTTCAGCGTTGTCGTTAAACCCAGGGATAACCGGAATACGTACTGTCACTTTGGTAATAAATGAAATACGAAGGATATTTTCCAGAATAATACGGTTATCAACCCCAGTTTCCGCTTTATGAATGGTAGGATTGATAGCTTTAATATCCACAAGTGCTAAATCGATCCAAGGAAACACTTCTTCAATCGCTTGTTTAGAGCCGATACCGGTTGTTTCAATCGCAGTATGCCAGCCTTTCTCTTTACACCCTTTCAGTAACTCTCGGGCAAATTCAGGTTGAGCTAGAGGCTCGCCGCCTGACAGCGTAATCCCACCACCAGCTCTGCGAAATAGATTTTCGTCTTTTTTTAAGTGATGACAGCATCAATAAGATTTCTTCTCGGGGTGACTGTCTTTTCTACAAGTTGGATCGAAAATCTTCCTGTACCGCTTTTTTACGAATCGAGACCTCACTATTCAAAGGAAAACAACCAGACAAAGGGTCAAAGCACTATTACTCCACAAAGTCGTTCGTCGATATTAATCTTCCCTATCCCTTGTGCACGTTATTGAGTCTAATAATGAGGGCATTGCCTTCTAGCAAAAGAGATGGAGCAGAACTTGAAACGATACTTTCAGTCACCCCCTCAGAGTTGAAAGGCTGGCTACGGAAAAAATCAGAGTCAACAAAATCGTTATTTCCCTTTAAAGTAACACCAGCTCGACTCTTTCGTTCATTTCACAGTTTCTCTATTCAAAAATTGCCGTCTGTCTATCTTAATTACCTCCAACGAAACAGCAGTGTCATCATGCACTATTCAAACTTCGATACCTCCTCAATTAACCGCTCTCTTTATGAATCATGGTTTGAGTTTCTTGAGGTCCTAGGACTAAGCGATAACCTTGATTGGTCAACGGAGACTAAAACAACGTTGAGCCATGACTTTTCCTATCATGACCATATCGGCAGTGCGATCACGCTAAGAGAGAGCCTTTTACCAGACGTGTTTCATGCACTTTTATCGCCATTAATTGAGAATAAACCAGCGGATCTTTCCACTATCGAAATTTGCCATCGCTTAGCCCTATACATACATATCAGAGCAGCGATAGAGTTGGCGTTACGTCCGGTAAAGGAGCCCTACTCTCTTGCTAAAGACATAGCTTGGGACTGTGGCGTAATGACGGTACAAGACAAGCGTGTCCATCACAGTGAAGAAAAAAGAGTCATCGTCCTTTCACAAGAGTTAGTCGATCTATTTAAAACCTATCGAATGTTTTGTCAATCCATCTCTGTTGATTATCAAGAAGCAAAAACAGCGTGTATCTCCGTTCTACTCGATGGAAAATGGCAATCGTTAAGTAGCCGTGTTTTAAATCAACTCTATTCACAATACCGACCCCAATAATCAATAACCTGCTTTTCAATCCTTTTCTGACTTATTTCCAGGTGCTTAGAAACTCTATTAGCTAATAAGTATAAGCTCTCAATTAACCGGATATCTAACTACACATGAACGCAAATAGATAAGCCAATGTCTTAAAACGAAATAAAACAGTCAACTTTTAATAAGCCTTGAAATTATACAGTCACTTTGCACTCAGGGGGTAAGCCTCTCAGTAATTGTCTGACACACTTCCAGTAGCAAATTTTTAGTTGTCTCAATGCTATCTACTGCATGATGAACTGCTTTTGAATTTAGTGTCACATATGGAACGGTCAACACAGCCAAAAAATGTGTATTTAACCTTATTTATGACCGTTACTGTGAGAATCGTAAGATACAAAATTCATTAGGGGATTGTGATGGTAATGAAGCCGCAATGACTCATCGATCTTTCGACAAAAGAATCATTAAGCGGCCTCAAAAAGCTTACTAGGTTGAACACCCAAGCTCTTGTTTAGGGTTCAGTCAATCATCATGATTGCATATAAACAACTTGAGTGCTGAGGTACTCGTAAAGACCATGTTTGCCATCAGCCCCCCCGATACCTGACTTTCTAACCCCAGCGTGAAAACCTTGCATCGCTTCAAAATTTTCTCGATTAATGTACGTCTCACCAAACTCTAGCATCTTCACCGCGTGCAGCACCTTTGAGAGATCTTTAGTGTAGATTGAAGAAGTAAGGCCATATTCACAGTCATTGGCGTAATCTATTGCTTCATCGAGAGAGTCAACGATTTGTATGGGGAGTACCGGTCCAAACGTTTCTAACTTCATGATGTCCATGGAGTTCTCACAATCACTCAGTACAGTAGGAAGGAAGTAGTGTCCTTTTTCGTTAGCGGTCCTTGAACCACCACACTCTAACTTAGCGCCCTGAGCTAACGCTTTATCCACCGACGCTTGAACCTTCTCTAGCCCTTGTCGATTGACCAGTGGGCCCATTTCTATGTCGCTCTCTTCAAGTGGGTTTCCATATCGAGTCGCTTCCATTTCATGTGTGATTTTAGCAATAAACTCTTCGGCAATACCGCGTTGCACATACACTCGCTCAGCACAATTACACACTTGGCCTGAATTGATTATGCGAGAGTCTCGAATAGCCTTAACCGCTAGGCCAATATCCGCATCATCCAAGACAATCGCGGGCGCTTTACCCCCTAACTCCAAATTTAACTTAGTAATATTTGGTGCAGCAGTCGCCATGATATTTTCACCGGTTTTGACGCTACCCGTGAAGCTGATCATATCGACTTTTGGACTTCCTGAAAGTGCTGAACCGACATTCCCCTTTCCTGAAATGACATTGAACACACCATCAGGAAGATCAGTTTCAGCCACAAGTTTTGCAAACTCAAAACAGTTGTTCGGTGTCTCCTCACTTGGCTTAATAACAATCGTATTCCCTGTTATTAGCGCAGGCGCCATCTTTCGAGCAATCAAAAAGAACGGGAAATTCCACGGTAAAATGCCCGCAACAACCCCAATTGGCTTTCTAAATAGAAAGATATTTTCTCCTTGGCGGTCACTGGTAATAATTTCACCTTCAATACGACGCGCCCACTCGGACATGTAATCGATATAGTCAGCGGTAAACTGCACTTCAACCATTGCCAAATCCATAGTTTTACCTTGTTCTTCACTGATCACACGCGCTAAGTGATCTTTGTTATCACGAACTTTACTCGCAATGGCGCGAAGATACTGTGCACGTTCAATAGCAGGCTTGCCCGCCCACTTACGTTTAGCGACTGTCGCCGCTTCTAACGCATTTTGAATAGCGTCGTTGTCTGAATCCGGTATGGTCGAAATTAATGATTCCGTTGCAGGATTGAATACTTCTATACGACTTTCGCTTTCGGTAAACGCGCCATTAATAAAGTTTTGGTAGTTTCTGATCTCATCCATGTTGTGCTCTCCTCGTTTTTAGGCTGTGCAAAGCCCGTGCACTGCTTCGTCGCACATTGGCCTTGCTGTTTTAACTGATGCTTATCTGCTGATTATTAATAGTTAGCCACTTAGTCTGCGTGCCGTTCTACTAATCCGAATTATTTGTGGTTATAAAGGGAGTGTTGCGCTATTTCAGAAATCGATTTGGCTCCAGTGAGCGTCATTGCAACACGTATTTCTTGCTCGTAAAGCCCCAGTAGTTCCTTAACGCCTTCTTCGCCTTTAGCGGCCAATGCATAAACATAAGAGCGTCCTATTAATGAGCAATCAGCGCCAAGTGCCAACATCTTCACGACATCGAGACCACTGCGAATGCCAGAGTCAACCAATAGCTTAATCTCACCACTGACCGAATCCGCAATGCGAGGTAACGCCTCTGCCGTTGAAAGCACACCGTCAAGTTGTCTTCCCCCGTGGTTGGACACGACAATGCCATCGGCTCCAAATAGCACAGCATCTTTCGCATCCTGATTGTCTAGAATCCCCTTTATGACCATGGGTCCATCCCAATACTCTCGGATCCACTCTAAGTCTTTCCAAGAAATCGACGGGTCAAAATTAGCACCAAGCCAGCCGATATAGTCATCTAAACTGGTCGTTTTTCCTCGGTATACTGAAATATTTCCTAGATCGTGAGGCTTACCGCGAAGTCCAACATTGATCGCCCAATCAGGATGAGTCATCGCTTGCAGAACTCGACGTACCGGAGCGTGTTTACCGCTCATACCCGAATGCTTATCACGATAACGTGCACCTGGCACTGGCATATCAACCGTAAAAACTAATGTTGTCACCGCTGCCGCTTTCGCGCGCTCTAAGACATTTTTCATGAAGCCACGATCCTTTAGCACATAAAGCTGAAACCACATTGGTCGCCGTATTGCGGGTGCAACCTCTTCAATGGGACATATTGAAACGGTCGATAAAGTGAAAGGAATACCATTTTGAGCGGCGGCTTGAGCGGCTTGCACTTCACCGCGACGAGAATACATTCCAGTGATCCCAACTGGCGCCAAAGCGATGGGTAGGTCTAGATTTTCACCAAACAGATCAATAGAAAGATCAAGATTAGACATATCACGAAGTACATTTTGTCTCAGGCGCACTTGTTGCAAGGCTTCGGTGTTTCTCTGCATGGTCTGCTCTTGGTTGGCACCTCCGTCAATATAATCAAACAGAAACTGAGGCAATTTTGACTTTGCAGCTTGACGAAAATCTGAGGGTGAAGAGATGACCATGTTTGTATATTTCCCAAAGTAAGTAGGGTTAACATCGCTTAATTAAGGCAAATGCTCACTGGTAGCGTCTGTATATTTATCAACCCTACCCATCAAGATGTTAACAGTTAGTTAACGATTGATTTGATAATAAGCATCTCCGTGCTTTCAAACCTTTAAAAAACCACCTTACTTTTGGAATTTGAGGGCAATTTCATCAAGAAAGCCACCCTAAAGATCACATATTCGCAACAAAAAGGACGCATAACAGACAACAAAAAGCCCGCATAGGAGCGAGCTTTTGAGTGAGTTTAGTCAGAGAGACCATCAGGTAGTATTGATGGGTCGTGAACCCAGAGAAGCAACCTAAATAACGGTTTGATTACATCGCTGCCATATACAGCTCTTCGACTTCTTTAGGTGTCGGCTGATGAGGGTTACCTCCAATACAGGGATCGGCCATCGCTTTATCTATCCATCCGCTAATGTCAGCATTTTTAATTCCCAAATGACTAAACCCAGAAGGGATTTTTACTCTCTCCGATAAATCTCGGATAAGTCGAATAGCCAATTCGGCGCCATCTATATCACTCATATCCAGTGACGTCCCCACCATCGCTTCGGCAATGGTTTTGAAACGCTCAGGAACATACGCTGCGTTATACTCACAGATGTAAGGCAGTAATATTGCATTGCATACACCGTGAGGCAAATCGTGCGTCGCACCAGGCTGATGCGCCATAGCATGAACCAATCCTAAGCCTGCGCTATTAAACGCCATCCCAGCCAAGAACTGACCACAAGCTAGCTGCTCTCTCGCCTCGATATTGTTACCATCTTCAACAGCTATAGGTAACCACTGAGTGATGATCTTTATCGCTTCAAGCGCTGTTGGATTCGTTAGCGTATGCGCACCGACTGTCGTATACGCTTCAATAGCGTGCGTCAGCGCATCCATACCGGTTGCAGCAGTAACATGAGCGGGTAACCCGACCATTAGATTTGCATCATTGACCGCAATATCTGGAATTTGATGTGAATCGATGATCACCATTTTCACTTTTCTATCTTCATCGGTGATGACCGAATTAGAGGTCATCTCAGCCGCCGTGCCCGCCGTGGTATTGATGGCGACAAAATAAGCACCATCTCTTAGTACCTTTCCAACACCATCAAAATCACAAATGTCTTTGCCTGGATTGGCAACCATCGCTCTGATTGCTTTACAGCAATCCATTGGACTGCCACCCCCGACGGCAATAAAGCCATCACACCCCTGCTCTAAGTACACTTTATGCCCTTCTCGTACCAAACTGGCAGTTGGGTTGGGTGTCACCTTATCAAACAGCACATAGTCCAGCGATTGGGTTTTGAGTTCTTCAAACAGGCCATCAAGCACGCCTAATTCAACCAAATTATTATCAGTGACCAACATCAGCTTGGTTAACTTTTGCTCACTGAGAACTTGAACTGCATCCGTGATGGCTCCTGCCCCTGTGAAGCTAAGGCGGGGTAAATTTAATGCAAATACCATAGTTAATACTCCTATAAATTAAACGTTTCTTTAAGATCTTGCATATCCTTTTCGCTCACTCCTTGAGGAATGAAACCGCTTGCCAAACAGCCCAAAAACAGTTTTGCACCTTTGTTGGCAACATCAATATAATCAAAGGCTTCCAAAGCATCGCGTCCCGTTGCAACCGCGCCATGTTTTTCCCACACTGCTACATCTGCGTGCATGAGCTTTTCACGAGTACCATCTGCTATTTGCTGACTACCAGGCATGCAGTAAGGCACAACACCAATCCCCCGGGGAACGAAAGCACGGACTTCCGGCAGCATTTGCCAACACGCTTGGGTATAAGCTTGATCACTGTGCACATAGTCTGGGTGATGCGATAACATGATTAATTCGAGCGGATGCGTGTGTACAACACATCGATCAGAAGAGCCCTGTTTTTGCTTTGCGATGATGATTTCGACGTGAGAAATAAATTCACTGGTTGGTGAGTAATCTGGCTGACCACGTCCCCCCCAAAGCAAATGATACCCTTTCGCTTCATCGTCTATACGTAACACACAACCTGCGTCGTGAGGCGTGGTAAGCTCGCGAATGCGCTCACCTGTACCTTTTACAAAAAAGATATGACCCGCACTCTCTTTAGGAAATGAAAACTCTCCTACAGATTGGAGCGAACAATGGGGAAACGCGGTAAGATCCTCAGGGGCGTCACCAAAGACTTCAGTAAGATCTACAGAAATGTTGCCACCATTGCGTTCAGCCCACTCTCTTTGCCACAGGTAGGTACCGACTTCCGTCACTTTTGCGATTTCTTTAATTACCAATTCATTTAGCTCTATGTGTCTCATTGTATTGTCCAAAATTTAGAAAACGGAAAACTGAATTAGGCTAAGTAAAAGACCTGAGCTAATTCGCTAGATTTAGGGGAGTTGTCAGCGTTGGTTTCCATGATGTCTTTCATGAATAACCACCACTTTTGGCACTCGGGTGTTTTCGATACCTGTGCCCAACGCTGTTCACTTTCAATTTCGACGTAAGCAAAAAGCGTCGAGCTCTCTTCGTCCAAAAATATTGAGTAATGTCGCGCGCCTGCTTCTTTTAAAACCGACGCCAATTCAGGCCATATTTCATCGTGCCTTTGCTTATAGATTTGATGGCAATCTTTATAAACAGACATTTTGAACGCTTTTCTGATGATTCCCTCACTCATAGTCATCTCCTTACTTATTTTTTTTCAATAAGTTAATGATTTTTGGTAGCGCGATAACGCTGATCAACATGACGCCGATAATGATGGACATCACAATTCCTGGGACGTTTAACAGCCCCAAACCAACGGTTACCAATCCCATGAGAAAAACAGACATCACTACACCGATGATCGTGCCCGACCCGCCTAATATGCTCACACCGCCTAACACCACCATAGTGATGATATTAAGTTCCCAGCCTAAAGCGATGGTTGGTCTGGTACTGCCTAAGCGAGACGTGAGCATGATTGAGGCAATACCGCAGAACAGCCCTACAAGGGTAAATAAAATCAGTTTGTGTCGAGCAACATTGATTCCAGAATAAAACGCCGCGGTCGGATTGTTGCCGATAGCGTAGGTTCTGCGGCCAAAGTTGGTTCGTTGCAACAAAACATAAAACACGACAGCTAAAATCAAGAAACAGACAAATTCAAAACCCAATACCCAGACAACATACCCTTGTCCAAAATAAGCAAAAGATTCTGGATAGTTTTTAAGGGCCTGATCACCAAGCAATATGTAAGTAATACCTCTGAATAGGCTCATTGTGCCTATCGTCACCACAATGGAAGGTATGTTTAATCGTGTGACCAACAGTCCATTAAATAAGCCGCATAGAACACCCACAAGCATTCCCGCTAAGCAAATAGGCAAAATGCCTGCTCCCGCTTCGGCAACAAATCCCATTGCTGTTGAACTTAAGGCAATAATTGACGCAACAGAAATATCGATTTCTCGAACAATAATGACCAAAGCCAACGGCAATGCGATGATCGCCTTCTCAGAGAAATTGAAGGTTGCATCAGATAACGACCAAGGGTCTAGAAAATACGGTGATGCAAAGCTATTAATAATAAATACACACACTACCGTAGCAAAGAGAAACGACTCCCAAGAAAACAGCCATCTAGGTAATGCTTTATTGTTTTCACCCCGATTATTGACGGGTTGGTTATTAATACTTTCCATTTTTGACATCCTTGTGTTCATTACGACGCCTCCTGTACAGCTTTACGCAATATAATTCGACCTAACTTTCTTTCGGAACGAGAGTTAGCAACGACAGCGATTATGATCACAGCGCCAGAGATAGCCATTTGCCAGAAGGGAGACACACCAATGACAGGTAGCGCATTGTTGATGATCCCAAGGAAGAGCGCACCGAGCACACACCCAATAACCGTACCTGTACCTCCTGCAATACTTACCCCACCGATAACGCAAGCCGCGATAACCTGCAACTCAAAGCCATTGGCAATGTCGACGTAAGCGACGGCATAACGAGAAATCCAAAGGTAGCTTGCAACGCCTGCGCACAAACCCGAAATTGTGAACGCGATAAACTGCTTCTTACCCACATCGACGCCAATGTAGTAGGCAGCAGTTGGGCTGTTGCCCGCAGCATAGATTTTTCGTCCAAGCTGGCGATGCTTCGTGAAGTAATACATAATCGCGATGGCGATGATGGATGCCCAGCCAAGCAGAGGCAGACCCAGAATTTCTGTTCGAGGAATTTTTAGGAAGGTCTCACTCATCTGGTGCGCATTGATCCACGCACCTTCACTTATCAGGAACACAGCGCCTCGATAAATACTCATCGTACCCAAAGTCACTACTATCGCTGGGATCCCCATTTTCCAAACCAGTAAGCCATTAATCATGCCCAGCACGGTTCCCAAGGCTGCACCAATCAAGATAATGACAGGCACTGGAAAGTCTGGGTAAACACTATTAATCGTCGCCACTACCATGCCCGTTAAAGCCACATTGGCTGCCACTGACAAATCGATACAACGAGTGATAATCACCAGCATCTGCCCTAATGCTAAAATAATCAGAATAGAGGTGTCGTTGTAGACGCCCAGCAAATTATTGAACCCCAAAAACTCCGGTATGATGAGCCCAATCATGAACAATAAGGCAACCACTACGACCGCCAATTGTGCCTCTCTATTTTTTAATAGGTCTTTCATTGTACGCCTCCCGTAACGCCAGTTGCGGCGCTCACAAGCCTTTCTGCTGTAAAGTCATTTCGTGCAAATTCTTGCACTTGTAATCCCTCACGCATCACAATAATTCGGTCAGCCATACCCATTACTTCCGGCAATTCTGACGACACCATGATCACGGCCAGTCCTGCACCAGTTAGCTCAGACATGAACTCATGGACAGCAGCCTTCGAACCAATATCAATGCCCTTGGTTGGCTCATCCAAAATAATGATCTTAGGGCGTGTCGCTAACCATTTACTGATCACCACTTTTTGCTGATTACCGCCGGACAAGTTTTCTACTTTTTCATGCCAATTTGGTGCTTTAATTCTTAGTCGTTTCGCATATTGTTCAGCGAGTTCGTACTCTTTGTCATCGTTCAAAAATCCATTGGAATTAACGGCGTCGAGTTGAGGTAAACCAATATTTTGATAAATAGGGAACTCGAGCACCGCTCCCTGGCTTTGACGTTCTTCAGGGACGTAAACGATGCCAGCTTTAATCGCATCTTGTGGCGATTTTATCGACACTACCTTTCCATCGATTTCTATGCTTCCCGACGAGTTTTTGGTGACGCCAAAAAGAGATTGCATCAGTTCAGTTCTGCCCGCTCCGACGAGCCCATAAAACCCAAGAATTTCTCCCTGACGAAGATTAAAACTGATGTCATCAAATTCTGTTGGGTGGCTGTAGTTTTTGATATCAACCACTTTGGGGCCGATTTCTGCATCGACTTTAGGGTAAGCATTTTCAATGGTGCGGCCGACCATCATAGCGACAAGGTCTGACTCTTCTACATTGGCAATCAAGCCATTATCGACATAGCAACCATCTCTAAACACAGTAAACCTGTCTGCTATGGTATAAATTTCATCGAACTTATGACTGATAAACATGATCGCGCAGCCTTTCTGCTGCAAGCGGCGAACGATGCCATAAAAGTCTTCAATTTCTCGGTGAGACAGAGCAGCGGTGGGCTCATCTAAAATAACCACACTGGCTTCAAAGGACAGTGCACGTGCAATAGCCACCATGTGTCTTTGTCCGATACTCAACTCTTTAAGTAATTTTTGGGGGTTCAACGGAGCATCAATTTCTTTTAGTATCCGCGTTGATTCTGCTTCCATCCCCTTCCAATCTAGAGAGCCAGACGAATGCGTCATGTAGTGACCCGCAAAGATGTTTTCTGCGACGCTGAGTTCGTCAAATAGTACTGTCTCTTGGTGGATGGCGGTGATCCCCAGCTTGCGCGCTTCATCCGGGGTATCTAACTTTACCTCTTGGCCATTGAGGATCAATTTTCCATCAGTGGGCTGATGGATGCCGGTCATGACTTTAACTAAAGTAGACTTGCCAGCTCCATTTTCACCGACTAAAGCTGTCACTTGGCCTGGATATAAATCGAGCTGAACATTGTCGAGCGCTTTCACACCAGGGAAATGCTTGCTGATGTTTCGTAGCGAAAAGATTGGTTTTACTTCTGACATAACTATGCCTTTGTTCGAAAGCATAGACCGGCACTCCGTACCTCGTATCTATAGAGTGTGGCCTGCCAAGCCTATGCTTTACTTACCTTTCTAGTAATTAGGAAAAACGCTGGTTAGAAAAATCTCTATGAGTTAGAAAATTTTCGCAAACTTGTCCACGTTCGACTGGTTGTAGATAAACGGTGCAGCCATTGCGGCATTGCCCTCGGCATCTAACTGAGCTACACCCATGCGTCCCATTTCAACTTCCGCACTTGTTGCATCACCTTTTACTAGGTTGTACGAGATCATGGTGGCGGCGTAACCAAGGTCAATCGGATTCCAAATGGCAAAGCTCTTCACTGCACCTGATTTAACATGGCCAGCTAACTCAGAAGGTAGACCTAGACCAGTGACAAAAATCTCACCATTTTTGCCCGAATCCGTCACAGCTTGCGCCGCTGCAACAATACCAACCGAGGTAGGGGCAACAATCGCTTTTAGGTTTGGATAGGTTTTGATAAGGCCCATTGTTTCACGGTAACTTTTATCCGCTAAGTCATCACCATACACCGTTGCAACAAGGTTAAGTTGCGGGAAGTCTGGCAATACCTTTTTCATCTCTTCAATCCAGATGTTCTGGTTGGTCGCTGTTGGCGTAGCACTTAAAATCGCGATGTCACCCTTATCACTATTTGTCGCTTCAAGTGCTTCAGCTGCTAGCTCAACATTGATTTTTCCGATGAGAGCGTTACTTGACGGATTAAGGTGTACCGCTCGCCCTGGTTCAGCGACACCGGAGTCAAATGAAACAACCTTGATACCACGCTGTTGCGCTTTTTTAAGAATAGGGACCAGTGCATCAGTGTCGTTTGCAGAGATTGCAATCGCATCAACACGCTGAGCAATCAGTGAGTTAACAATCTCAATCTGCCCTTCTGCTGTCGGTGTTACTGGTCCTGTGTAGATAATCTTGACTGATTCATCCAATTCTTTCACAGCTTCCATAGCACCTTCGTGCGCCGCTTCAAAAAAACCGATACCTTGCGCTTTAACCACAAGACCTATGCGTAAATCATCTGCAATGGAATAGGCTGACGCGACTAAACCACCGGCTAAAATTGCTGTTTGTAGGATACGTTTGATGTTCATTTTAAAACTCCATTTTTCGAGTATGTTCCACGTCTAAAGCACCGACCTTCCGACTATTTTTTATATGTATGTTTGCCGGTGCGAGTTATATTTGTTACAAGCTCTATTTTGACGAACTGTCTTTTTCTAGAAATGCCGTCCAATGAGCTATTTCATCGCTATTACCTTTTAAGTAAAACCTCCTCCTCATAGCTTTTTACTTGGCTCAGCCATGACACTCCTACAGGCACCTCTTTATCCATGCAGTAGTAATCCCAAACCGCTGTCCACGGTAATGACTTTGTCTCTTCTAGTAGCGCTAGTCGGCTCGTAAAATCGCCTTCAAGCTCGTACTTTTTCAATTGTGTAGTTGGCTCCAACAGTGCACGTAGTAAGGCTTTGCGCATGTTACGAGTACCAATGACCCAGGCTGCTATTCGATTGATTGATGCGTCGAAAAAGTCCAAGCCAATATTGACGCGATCAAGCAGATCATGACGGATGATTTCATTTGCAATGGCTTGTGTTTCATCGTCCAACATTACGACATGGTCACTGTCCCAACGAATCGGTCTACTTACATGAAGCAATAATTCGTCAACATAGAGAGAAGCAGATGAAATTTTATCTGACACCACTTCGGTTGGGTGAAAGTGACCAGCATCTAAGCAGAGCAATACATTTCGAGTCGCTGCGTACCCTAGATAAAACTCATTTGATCCCGCAGTATAAGCTTCAGTGCCAATACCAAATAGCTTCGACTCCACTGCGTCTTTGTGAAACTCTGTCGAAATCGGCTCCGCAATGATCTTGTCTAACGACTCTGCCAATCTCTTACGCGGAGCCAAACGGTCTGCTGGAATATCTTTATATCCATCGGGGATCCAGATGTTCATAACAGAGGGTGTACCTAATTCTTTCCCGAAGTACTCAGAGACTTTGCGACTGGCAATGCAGTGATCGATCCAGAAATTGCGAATTTTGTCGTCAGGGTTAGTCAGTGTGAGGTTGTCAGCGCTTAACTCATGAGAGAAACACGATGGGTTGAAGTCCAAACCCACACCTTTCTCTTTCGCCCATTTCACCCAGTTTTCAAAATGGACTGGTTTAATTTGGTCACGTTCTACAGGTTGATCGCTTTCTAAATAAATGGCGTGCAGATTTAGGCGCAGCTCACCTGGGATCAAACTCATTGCATAATCAATATCGGCTCTAAGCTGGGCTGGCGTTTTAGCTTTGCCTGGGTGATTACCCGTTGTTTGAATGCCGCCGGTTAATTGACCATCTGGATCTTCAAACCCGGATACATCGTCGCCCTGCCAGCAGTGCATTGAAATAGGGATCTGATGCAATTGACGCATCACAGATTCAGTATCTATGCCCAATTCGGCAAATTGAGATTTGGCGTTGTTATAGTTCGCCTCTATTCGCTCTCTATTAATCATGTCTATCCCTTATAGATTAACGTTGCTAATTCGTTGAAACTCTTTCCACTGTTCTAAGAACTCTGCTGTGTGCAAGGGCTCGTAGGTTTCAATGGGGAAAGAGTGAGAAACCACCTGACGAGCGTGTTTTACGTTCTCTAGCTCGCCCAGTGCGATGAGTTGTCCACAGACGTTGCCTATGGCCGAAGCTTCAATGGGTCCAACCTTTACTGTCACACCACACGCATCCGCGCACAGTTGATTCAAGAATGTATTCTGGATACCACCACCAATAATATGGATTTGGTTAACCGAGTCGCTTCGGATCTGCTTAATTTCCAACCAAACCCGCTTGTATTGCATCGCTAGGCTTTCAAAAATGCAGCGTGCAAACTGCCCAGGGGTTGACGGAATGGGTTGGTCAGTTTGAGCACAGAAAGTGCAGATAGCATCGGTCATAGATTTAGGATTAAGAAAGCTTGGATGGTCTGGCTCAATAAGACTTCTAAAGGGTTTCGATTGCTTTGCAAGCGTTACTAGTTCTGCAAAACTGTAATCCATCAGCTCTTTTTGGACATTCTGAATGAGCCACAAGCCCATTATGTTTTTTAGCACCCTAAAGCGAGACTCGGCGCCACCTTCATTTGTGAAGTTAAGCGACTGCGCTAGGGCAGAGTTAAATGGGTAATGGCTTTCAAAGCCCATAAGTGACCACGTACCAGAGCTTATATAAACTGTGTCATCATCCATTACGGGTAGTGCCAATATCGCAGAAGCCGTATCGTGACTGGCTATTGATGCAACAGGAATGGACGCTGCTGTTTTCGAACGTTGCTCAGAAGCATCGAAGGAAAATGAATACTCACCAATAAGTCGATTCGGCATAGTTGGCTCAGTAAGCCAACGTTGAGGTATTCCAATCGCCTTTAAGAGTTGCTCATCCCACTGGCCAGATTGGCAATTCAACAATTGGGATGTTGAAGCATTGGTGTATTCACAGTTTTGTACACCCGTTAATTGAAAACCCAAATAGTCAGGGATAAACAGCAGCTTTTCGACGTCTTCAAACCAGGTCGGGCCTTGCTGCTTTAATGCCACTAGTTGGTAGAGCGTATTAAAGCTTAGAAACTGAATGCCCGTGCGACCGTAGATAAAATCGCTCCCAAGATCGGCGATGAGTGATGACATGCATCCTTCAGTGCGATTGTCACGGTATGAAACAGCCTCACCCAGTCGTTCCCCATTTTTGTCAATGAGTACAAAGTCAACACCCCAGGTATCAATACCAATGCAATCAATATCGTGACCGGCGTCTAGTGCGCGCCTAATGCCGTGCTTAATTTCCATCAACAGATAATCAACATTCCAACATGCTTGATCCTTGCGAAGCACTGGACCATTCTCGAACCTATACAGTTCACACATTTTCAACTGATGTTCACTGTACATGCCGAGCATCACACGTCCGCTTGACGCTCCAATATCGACTGCTACTACCTTTTTCATACCAGTACACCTCTTTCCTTGATGTTTTAATGCTAAGCAATCCTTTGCCGCCACACCTTGAAGAAAAGGCCACCTACTTCAATTTCCATTGCAAGATTTTAAAGAGCACAGCTATCTAATTCACATTCCCGAAATATTGCCGCCTATTTTTTAAGCGCTACTGCTAAGCTTACCCTCATAAACTACCTAGATAAAAATGGCGTTTCACTCAGAAATAATCAGTTAGTCAGGGAGCGACGAGAAGTATGATCCACCTTAAACCCAATGAGTTTTTCTTAAACTCAAAAAGCTCAATAACGACTGAACTTCGTTCTCCCCAAGAACCTTTTCCTGAGCATTATCATTCGTTCGAAGAAATAATCATCGTCTCGAAAGGCAGCGGAATTCATGTCGTTAACGACATACCTATGTGCCTTAGTAAAAATTACGTCTGCTTTGTCGCACAACGCGATCGCCACCTTTTTGAGAACGTCAGTGATTTATTCTTAAGCAACGTACTGTTTATTCGCGATAAATTTCAATCTTGTCCCCAGCTCAGCCAGTTTCTACCCAACACAGAGACCGGCTCGGTCGAATGGTTTATCGAGGATGAAACGGCACAGCGTGTGAACTACATCATCGAACGACTAAATTTTGAATCACATTGCAACAACGTCACTTCTGAAGCGATGTCAGAATTGCTGTTTCAACAACTCATCGTTGAGCTTTGGCGAGGAAAAATTGTCGATACCGAACGTCTTTCTCTCGATGACAGAGTCATTGCGGCCCTTGTTCATATCAACAAAAACTATGCCTCAGCGTTAAACATTGATTCCCTAGCTTGCTTTGCCAATTTGCCTGTCAGAGTACTGACCAAAGAGATAAAACGAGCTACCGGAATGAGTTTTAATCATTATCTGCATTTTATTCGAGCTAAACAGGCAATGTACTTACTCATCAACACTGAACACTCAATTACCGACATTGCCTTTGACGTGGGCTATTCAGATAGCAATTATTTTTCAACAAAATTCAAACAAGTACTGAATAAAAAACCAAGAGATATCAGAGTCAACTATCGAGATTGATTTAGACAATAATGACCATATTACCCACCAACATGACAATTAAAACCCATCGATTCCAGTTGGGATTTTAGTTGGCCGATTTTTTCATCTGCGTTTGATTCTATGCCTTGCAAAGGATAGCTAAGGCCCAACAAAGAGTACTTATTTTCACCATAATTGTGGTATGGAAGAAGATGGATAGTATCAACATTTGACATCATCTGAGCAAATTGACCAATCGCCAGAATCTCTTCAGCGTTGTCGTTAAACCCAGGGATAACCGGAATACGTACTGTCACTTTGGTAATAAATGAAATACGAAGGATATTTTCCAGAATAATACGGTTATCAACCCCAGTTCCCGCTTTATGAATGGTAGGATTGATGGCTTTAATATCCACAAGTGCTAAATCGATCCAAGGAAACACTTCTTCAATCGCTTGTTTAGAGCCGATACCGGTTGTTTCAATCGCAGTATGCCAGCCTTTCTCTTTACACCCTTTAAGTAACTCTCGGGCAAATTCAGGTTGAGCTAGAGGCTCGCCGCCTGACAGCGTAATCCCACCACCAGCTCTGCGAAATAGATTTTCGTCTTTTTTTAGTTCAAGCAAGACTTGCTCGACTGTCATTCGCTTGCCTTTTATTTCAAGAGCTCCGGTTGGGCAAACATCAGTACAATCACCGCATTCGACGCATTTGTCGCGATCAATAAAATGAGGGTTGTTATGGGATATTGCACCCACTTTGCAAGCATCGATACATTTGCCACAATTGACACAATCACTGGCTTTGAAGATCAGCTGAGGTTTGGCTTGCTGCGATTCAGGGTTACTGCACCATTTACAAGAAAGTGGGCAACCTTTAAAAAAGGGGATGGTTCGAATTCCTGGGCCATCATGTAACGAATATCGCTGGATGTTAAAAAGAACACCTTCTGTATTGTAATCGACTTTATTCATGACCGTTTCTCATTATTTTTTGAAAAATAGGCCGCTTATTTCGCGGCCTAATACTACTTTTACGTTATAATTGCTGCTCTGTACGGCTGATGATATCGTCCTGAACTTCTTTCGCTAAAACCACAAATTGAGCACTGTATCCTGCAACACGAACCACTAAATCTTGATGAAGGTGGGGATTTCTCTGTGCTTCAAGTAGACGTTCACGGTCAATAACGTTGAACTGTACGTGCATACCTTTACGGTCGAAGTAGTTACGTACCAAGCCGCTAAAGTTGTGCAATCCTTTCTCACCCGCAAGAGAGGCTGGTAGGAATTTCTGATTGTACAACGTACCGTTAGAAGCGATAAAGTGATCAAGTTTTGCAACAGAGTTTGCCGCAGCGGTTGGCCCAGAAACATCTTTACCTTGGCGTGGTGAAACACCATCAGCCAAAGGTTTACCGGCTAAACGACCATCTGGTAGTGCAGAGACGCCTTTACCAAACAGAACATTAGCTGATACTGGATAGATACCCGCTTGGAACTGTCCACCACGTGTATTGGTGTACTTCTCGACTTCTTCACAGTAAATCGATGCACAACGGCGAGCAACGTAGTCAACATCATCAATGTCGTTACCAAAGCTTGGCGAGCTTTCTAGGATAAGACGAATTTCTTCATGACGTGAAATACGCCCTACTGAAGGAGTCGCTTGTGTTTGTGCGCTTGATAACTGGCGGAATACTTCTTCTTTAATCGCTTGTGGGCTCAGAGAGCCGTTTTCCGCAATCAAACGTTGAACAACATTGTAGACTTCTTTTTCATCTAAAGAGCTTTTAGGTGCCACAGCAGCCGAAGCGCCGTCTGCATAACCAAAGTTTGCGTCTAGTGCCCCTTTTAGTTCAGTCATCGTCAGTTTGCGGTCTTCGAACACTTGTTTTTGCATTGCGTACACTGAATCACCTGTATCTGCAATACCAAAAGCTTGCGGACCGGTGTAGTTGTATATCGCACCGCCGTCTTGCAGAGACTTACCACGACCGATACAGTCGTCTACTAACGCAGAAAGGAATGGCAGTGGGCAGCGTTCTGCATGCGCGATATCAACACTATTACACGCTTCAACCAATTGACGCACGAAGTGAGCGATTTGTGCAGTGAATGCATCAAAGAAATCCTCAATATCAGTAAATTGCGTCATATCTTTAGTGGCAGGACCTACCTGTTTATTGTTTGCACGGCCATTGTTTAATGTAATTTCCAGTACTTTTGCCACGTTGAAGAATGCTGCATCATGCCAACCTTCAGTACGATGTGGTGCTTGTGGTTCTACACAACCGATGATGCAGTAATCACGCGCATCCGCTAACGAAACACCACGGTTTTGTAGCGAAGGAATGATAACTTCATCGTTATACATCGCAGGAACACCAAGACCAAGGCGAACCACTTCACAAGCACGGAATAAGAACTCGTCTGGTGTACCTTGCCATACACGAATAGAGAACGAAGGCGCAGGTAATTGGACGTGTGCCGTTGCTTCCATACACATGTAACTTAATGGGTTAGTGGCGTCTAGTCCATCTGACGTCTGGCCGCCAACACATAAATTTTGGAACACAGCGTAACCAGCAAACGCTTGAGCTGATACTTCATCGCGAGTTTTGTTGATATCGTTCAGTTTGATCCAGCAACAGTCTACTAATTCTTGTGCGAATACAGGATCAATGGACTTATCCGCCGCTAAGAATGGATACATGTATTGGTCAAATCGTCCAGGAGAGATAGAGTGACCACTTGACTCAATTTGTAGCATGCTTTGTAGAAACCAGAATGTCTGACATGCTTCCCAAAAAGTGGTTGCACCATGCTCTGGTACGCGACGACAGTTTTGGCTGATTTGTTCGAGTTCTCGTTTGCGTTGAGGATCAGTTTCAACTTGCGCGAGGCGATCTGCTTCATCTGAGTAACGGTGAGCGTATACAATCGCAGCTTCATAGCTGATGATAATTGCGTGGTAAAACTGCTCTTTTTTAACGAAGTCTGGTTGTGTACGATCAAGTTTAACTAATGCCTCTTTAACTTGCTCAATCACACCGCGGAAGCCAATGCGCAATACTTTGCCATAATCAACACATACGTGACCAACACCACCGTAGAAGTAGTTACCCACACTGAACACACCTGCATCCATTGATTCGTGTGTCCCTTCAGACATGTAAGATGCCGCTAACTCACTCGTAGTTTTACCAGGCCAATATTGAAATGCTTCGTGCAACTCTTGTGCTGTTTTCTTTTCGATAATAAATGGGTCCGCTACACGGTGCTCCATTGTATCAAATTCTTTTTCTACCCAATCGTAAGAGAACTCAGGACAAATTTCGGTTGAACGTGGATTAATAGTCACAGCTCCAACAACCAGTTCATCTTTACGAATGGTCACTGGTAACTCAGTAAAAATCTTTTCAACAACTCTTGCTCTTCTCATAACTGCAGGCAAATGCTCATTTTCTTTATAAGCATGTGTCGCTAAAATAGCTCGCTCAGACTCGACATAAGGTTTCGCGTCAATAATCATTTTCTTAAGTCGTAAAACGCGGTCAGTCGGATTAGAAAAACCTTTCTCTAACATAGTGATGTACTCCGTAATTATTAATTAGTATGACCTAAAGATCAGACCTTAGTTATTTGTTCAACGGCATTAACATCATGTATCTCGACACATAATGTTAATGCCTAATAAATGAATAAAATTGCGCAATATTGAAGGATGTGCTTTCCAAGTTGGAGCGGTCACTAACAGGTGATCTACGACAGACTCGTCATCATCCACATCGACCCAGTACCCACCAGCAATTTCGACTTCCGGCTTTACCGCTGAATAACCGGTTAGCCTTCGATTTTTCACCAAATTCGCTGCCGTTATAATCTGAATACCGTGACAAATCGCTGCGAGCGGTACGTTACGGTTCATCGCATAATGCACAATATGGAGCACTGATGGTTCTAGACGAAGATATTCTGATGACCGCCCTCCTGATAGGTAAATACCACAGTATTCATCCAATCGAATTTGACTAAATGATGCTGTTAACGTGAAGTTATGTCCGAGTTTTTCTGTATAAGTTTGATCACCTTCAAAATCATGGATAGCGGTTTTAATGCTCTCTCCTTTTGATTTACCAGGGCAAACAACATCAACTGCAAAGCCGAGCATGGTTAATGCCTGATACGGGACCATGACTTCATAGTCTTCAGTAAAATCTCCAACCAACAGCAATATTTTTCTCATATTCAATCCATTAAAAACTGTTCAAGTCATCTTCAATAGTGCGTATCACTTCATTCACTGCTGATACGTCTCCAAAGATGGCAAGCGCGGTGACATGCTGGGGACAAGAACCTGTAATTTCAGTCACCGCCACATCAGCACGCTTACTTGCTAAATCTGCACAGAAATAAAGATCAGGAATCGGCAACATCACTATTCCAATTGCATCAATGCGAATCAAACCCAAGCGCTGACGAAATTCCGAGGGTACACGGCGTTTAAGCATCGTCAGCGTATCTGAACTTGGTGCGTTTATTATGCGTTTTTTCATATATTTATTGCCTATCCCTTAACTCCATTAATGTTTAAACCGTTACCGAATGTTCAATGCTTCGACCATGACACATCGACGGTAGCGAGCAAAAGAGCGTGCAGAGGTGATCCCCTCGCCCGTTGGACCTGCGATAGTAAAGGTTGTGTGACCTTCACCACCCACACCAATTCCTGAGTACGATGGACCGTTTTTCACAAAAATTGTGGTTTGGATTAAACGCGCCATTTTGGTCAGTTTTTCAACATTAGTTGAGTGCATAATGGCAGTGTGACGGTTGCCATGTTCAACCTTAATTGCCAAGTCTATCGCTTCATCTACGTTTTCTACACGAACGACAGGAAGAATAGGCATCATCAACTCATGAACAACAAATGGGTGATTTCTTTCTGTTTCGAGCAAAATGACTTTCACGTCATCGCCAACTTGGATATCTAGCTTTTTAAGGATATGACGAGCACCTTTACCCACAAAATCGGTATTAGGACCGGTACCCTTTTCATTCAAAACTAGTGATTGAAGTTGTTGAATCTTCTGTCTGTCACACAATAAATAGGCGCCACTTTTCTTCATGCAATGAATCAAGTAGTCAGCAACTTCATTGACAACAATGACTTCTTTCTCAGCTATACACGGCAAGTTATTATCGAAAGCACAACCGTTAATAATGTCTTTTGCTGCTTTCTCGATATTTGCGGTTTCATCTACAACAGCAGGCGGATTACCAGCACCAGCGCCGATGGCTTTTTTACCTGTTGACATCACTGTTTTCACAATCGAAGGACCACCCGTAGCGACAAGCATATTCACTCGAGGGTCATTCATCATTACATTAGTGTTATCGATCGAAGGCTCAAGCACAGTCACGACCAAGTTTGCAGGCGCACCGAGCTCAGCCAGTTTTTTGTTGATCATATCAACGGTAACCAGTGAGACATTCCGTGAACGAGGGTGGGGGCTAAACACAACCGTATTTCCCGCCGCCAACATACCAATACTGTTGTTAATAATGGTTTCTGTCGGGTTAGTCGTCGGTGTGATCGAACCAATAACACCGTAAGCAGAAAATTCAGTTAAAGATAAGCCAGAATCGCCGCTAAGTGCCGACGTAGCCAGATCTTCCGTACCTGGAGTTTTCACTGCTGCGATACGGTTTTTGGTCAGCTTATCTTCAAAGTTTCCCATCCCCGTCTCTTCAACTGTCATACGAGAAATTTTTTCAAGCACATCTTCTTGAGTGAAAACATCTCGAATACCTTGTACAAACGAAGCGCGATCACCCATTGTACAATGACGGTATTGGACTTGAGCCTGTGACGTTGCACTGATCGCCTCTTCCATCGACGCAAAACAACCTAAGTATTGTGTCGATCCTTGCGCAACATTTTGGCTAGGAACGCTTTGAGGTTGCACCTGTTTCTCGGTTAATATTTGAGAAACAATGCTCTCAACATTGCTGCTTAGAGCTGACTCAAATTTCGGTGCTTGTTGCTTTACCGAATTGGCAGTTAAAGCCTGAGAAACAATACTCTCTAAGTTTTCACCTGAAATTGAAGCAACCTGTTTTGCGTTTGACGCTGTCGCATTTGTGTATTTGCTCAATACTTTTTCAACGGCTTGAGCAATGTCTTGTTCATTCATTCTTCATACTCCTTACAACATCCCATTCAATTTAAATTTAAAATTTAGATGTATGGGGTTGTCGCAGACTGAAGAGGAACCGAATCCATTGACCCCAAGAGCTGAAGACCAACATCACGAGCGGTTAGCACAGCTTGGCGCACAGCACCTGAATCACCTGCGAAAGTAAAGATGACTTCATTACTAAAACAAGTACCTTTAGCTGGAGACGAGTAATCAACTGGGTCAATCACTGCAGATTTTGCTGCCGCATCAGCGATGACAACACCAATAGCCGCAGGAGAGGCACAAGTGATACCGAATGATTTCCCAATTGGTGCACCAAACGCCTTGTTAAGCGCTGAGCTAGCACGAGCTGTGTATTGGAATTCCAAGTGACCTGCTGCATTGCCATACACATCACCAAAAGTTCGGTTGATCTCTGATAGCGTCACTTCAACTGCGCGACGTACATCCGAAACATCATCAGCACCAAATATGATGAGACAACCATGGCCACCGCCACCTTCCGTATCACGAGCAAGCTCGACTGCAATCACTTCACTGTTGGTTGCCTTAACCGCTTCATCAGCAGCAAAGATATGCGGTCCAGCTCCGGTACGAGCACCGATAATCCCGATTGAACGGTACTTCTTATCAATGTTCATCACTTCATGCAGTTGGTTATCAACACTTGCTATAACTAGACCAATAGTACGGCCAAGATCACTAGTACCAACAAATTCAGTCAGACCAACGCTTGCGGCATTTATTGCCGGTACCTTTTGTTGAGGTTCTGACTGTTGCGTGTTCATGACCTCAGAAATAATCTGTTCCACAAAATTATCTTTCATCGTCAATTTCCTTCCGTTCTATTACTCAACTGTTTTTGGCAAGATTTTTTCAACTTCAGTATGAGGGCGAGGAATAACGTGTACAGAAACAAGTTCACCAACTTTGCTAGCCGCTGAAGAACCAGCATCAGTTGCCGCTTTTACAGCACCAACATCGCCACGAACCATCACTGTAATTAGACCTGAGCCAATTTTTTCGTAACCGACCAATGTTACGTTTGCAGATTTAACCATGGTGTCTGCTGCTTCAATTGCAGAAACCAAACCTTTTGTTTCAACCATACCTAGAGCTTCTTGTTGCATAACTACCTCGATAATTTAAATGTTTAGTCTTCTGGCAAAGTAGCCTTACGAAAGGCTGTAGGCTCTGCCCTATTTATTAATCCATTTCATAATAAAAGTATGGAGACAAAATGTTTTGCTCCAAGTGAGGATTCTTTTGCTGACAAAAGTGGTGACAAACAAGAATTTACAGCGATACAAATCACACTAAATTTCAAGTAAATAGGAGACGCTCTGAAGCATGTTGGTATGCGGAAAATTTGGGTGGGGGATAAGTAAAAAAACAGGACAACTTTGCCCTGTCGAAGAGTAAAAAATCAATGATAAGGACAAATATTATCTGGGTTTCAATGGCATAAAAACTATGCCTTCGAAGATAATATACGGGTGAGTCGCCTTGTTTAAAGTCAAATAAGATGCTGCCACATGTCTGGATGTGGTTTGGCAACCACCATGCTATGAACCAACAATCCTTTCTCACCCGCACTTTTACAGCCAACTTTGACCGCGTTTTTTACGTCACCAATATCACCATTGACGACAAAATAACACTTGCCGCCAATTCCAAACGCCATGTGGACACGCACTAGAGTTACGTTTGCCGCTTTCATTGCCGCGTTAGCAGCCTCAATACAAGCAGCCACACTAAAGGTTTCAACTACCCCAACCGAACCTTTAGCTTCTACCGGTGAAACACCTGAAATGGCCGGTAGAATATTAGAATCAATCTTAGGCAAAAGAATGCTATCGATCTTTAGATGCCCAGCGATCATCTCACCATGCTCTAGCGCTTGTTTGACTGCAGAAACATCTCCAGTGATCATGACAATATATTTACCAGGACAAATTGTTTTCGAACTTAACACTTCCACACTAGCGCTTTTTAGCATGCTGTCGGTGACTTCAACGCCTTTTGCAATACTGCTTAATTCAAGCAAACCAATGGTATCTTTCATTATCTACCTCTTTGAATCGTAATATATTGAGCGTCAATTTCACTCACCGTACCGTTACAGCTCGCATGCACGCCTAAACTCAACGCATTTGCTTTCGCTTCGGTTAGCTTTTGCCCCAGTGTCACTCTATCGCCGGCTTGTACAATCGGCTCGCCTGGCGCTCCAATATGTTGACTAATCGCCACTTTAACTTGCCGATACGGCAAATCAAATGGTTGCATTAGTGCCTCTTGATAATACGGCGTTAGGTTGAGCCGAGAGACCAAACGTGCGGTTGGAACTAAACGGTATTCCGCCATGGGATCGGCGTCTTTTAGCTCGCCACAATATTGCGCACCTTGCGCGCGTAATTGTTTCTTCAAAATTTTGTTAACACGCATCGGAGAAATATTGACTGGGCAAGCATAACTTTCACATAAGCTACACTCTGAACATGTTAATGCTGACAAGAATGTGGATGGTTGCGCTAGATCTTTATAATTGGTGGCTCGGATCACTTGGCTTGGTGCGAGTTCGTGTCCAATTAGGTGACGCGGACACAGTTCCGTACACAATGAACATTGCTCACAAACTGTTTTCGCCATATTTAGGATCTGTTGATCGCTTTTCAGACGACGTTGAATAATGATGTGATCACGAGGCAATACCAATAATGCGCCTGTCGTTTTGGTGACACATTGATTCAAATCTTCAACCAATGCCCCCATCATCGGTCCACCGTTAATCACAGCAAACTCACTCTCAGTAACGCCACCTGCATAATCGAGAAGTTCTTGGAAAGTGACGCCAATAGGAACGGTGATGGTCATGGGGTTATTCACACAACCATTAATGGTTAAAGTACGATCGAAAACACCTTGCTCATGCTCAACTGCATGACAAACATTGATCAGTGTTTGCACATTATTCACAATGACACCAACGGTTATAGGCAATTGAGCCGGAGCAACACGGCGTCCCGTTGCCAGCCAAATGGTGATGACTTCATCCCCTGCTGGATAAACATCTCGTAAAATATGAATGCGCATGTTAGCGGCAAGCAATGGCGTTAGCGCATCAATCGCTTTTTGGTATTTAGCTTTTAGTGCGATAACACCTTCTTTCGCTCCGGTGGCTTTCATCGCATACGTTAGACCACGAATGAGTTCAGCTGATTTCTCCGCCATTAACTGTTGGTCGACTTTAAGCATAGGTTCACATTCAGCTGCGTTAACCAAGAAAATTTCAGCCTCAGATTGAAGCTTTACATACGTAGGAAAACCAGCACCACCTGCGCCAACCACGCCAGCCTGTTTCACTCTTTCAACAATGGTATTTTTATCCAATTGAGTAAGATGCGATTTAATAACACATTCTGGGTTTTTCATAGTATTGCCTCTACCTAATTACAAATTGTTTAGCGCTATAGCTACGATTAGGCTAGTGCCGCAGCATCTTGGGCAATCACCTTTTCTTCATTCGTTGGCAACACAACAATCGCTGGTGAGTTTACTGTAGAAACAACGCCCCACTCTCCTCCTTTCGTCGTTGCATTTTTTTCCTTATCGAGTTTAAAGCCAAATACCGCCAATTTTTGTATGACAAGCTCTCGAATTAACACCGAATTTTCCCCAATACCTCCGGTGAATACCAACGCATCAATACGATCTAATGAAGCAAGGTGACCACCAATATGGCGGGCTAAGCGATGCACCAAAACATCAATAGCAAGCGCTGCGCGTTTATTGCCCTTAGATCGAGCCTGCTCTAGTTCACGGCAATCGCTCGAAAGCCCAGAAACACCTAACAAACCTGATTGGCTGTTGCTCAAGCTGTAAACAGAATCCAACGACTGCTTGGTACTATTGGCGATATACACGGCAGCACCGAAGTCCAAATCACCACAGCGTGTTCCCATCACTAGCCCTTCGAGCGGAGTCATACCCATCGATGTATCCACACTGACGCCATCTTTCACTGCACAAACCGATGAGCCATTACCAAGGTGCGCTACAATTATGCCGTGATTATATTTATCCAGATCTAAACGCTTCACCGTTTCTATCGCTACGAATCGATGTGACGTACCATGAAAGCCATATCGACGTACTTTATGTTCATCGCGTAATTCTAACGGAATCGCATAGGTATAAGCTTCTTCAGACATGGTTTGGTGGAATGCAGTATCAAATACCGCGACGTTCGGTATAGTCGGCAACAACGTCATTGCGGTTTCAATTCCGACAAGATTGGCAGGATTGTGCAAAGGAGCCAGATCAGATAACTGTTCTATTTTCGCTATGATTTCTTCAGTCACCAATACAGAATCACTGAACTCACTGCCACCATGCGCCACGCGGTGTCCTATCGCACACAAAGAGTCCATTAGTTGTAATGTCGACATAGTGGCAAACAGTTTTTTTAATGCTTCGGCATGTGTGCCTTCCGCCAGTTCGAAAACAGATTTTTTGCCTTGTGAGTCTTTTATAGAAATAAAAGCGTCTGATAGTCCTAACTTCTCTGCCACACCCGATAAAACTGGTTCATTTTCTCCTATTGGTAAAACAGAGAATTTCATAGATGATGAACCACAGTTAATAACTAAAACACGTGTTTCTGACGACATAATTACCTCAAAAAGTAAATACTAAATAAGATTGGGGGTTATACATGATCGAATTTCTGCGTATCAACGGGTGAACAGTGAAATGGATGCCTGTGCAATAGCACAATCTTGTTCGACGGTTCCACCGCTTATGCCAATAGCCCCCAATAGTTGACCGCTTTCCCATATCGGTAGGCCACCACCAATACAACAAACGTTTGGCGCATGTTGTAATCCATAGAGGCTTTGACCAGGCAATACCTTTTCGGTCAAATCCAATGTTGGCATTTTCAATGCAACCGCTGTCCATGCCTTTTGTCTTGCTAACTCATGGCTAACCAATAACGCTTGGTCCATGACAAAAAAATAACGTTGAGATCCGGCGTGATCGACAAAACTAAACACAATATCAATCCCAACGTTTTCCGCCGCTTTTTGGGCAAAATCGCCGAGTTCAATAATTGCCTGTAAACTTAAAGTTATGTGCGATCTACTAGTTACGTTCATATTCAACGCCTTATGTGAATGTTTACGATTCTAACGAGTCAACAATTCCGACGATTGCCGCATCCGTAACGGAGGCTGGGTGGCAACTACTTTTTCGAGCGGAGCTTCCCGTGGTGACAACAACGATGTCACTATTTCCTGCGCCAACACAGTCAATCGCAATCTCAGTATCACGGGTTAGTCGGTGCTCATTGTCTAATCGCGTCACCAACAGTAACTTATTGCCATTAAGCGATTCATGCTTGGTCGTGGATACAATCGCTCCGGTGACTTGTGCTAAATACATATAGACCCCTCTTAATTGATTCTTTCAATGCTGATACGTCGACGAACAATCTCTTCTTTAGCTGACGGCGTAATGATTGTATTTTTATCGATAGACAGCGACTGGTCCTCAGGCTGCAATTTGACATCAGCCAACGTAATCAGTGACTTGGGTTCAATATGTAATGCCTTGGGTTTAGTCATAAACCTGACCCCATAGTTTTCAACCTTATTAACATACGTTGATATCTGTTCGATTAACGGATTAGGTCCATGATCTAAAACCGTTTGATATTCATGACTAAGTGTCGCTGTGATCGATTTTCGATTGAGCAGTGCATGAAAGGCCCAACTGGTCGCTAGATTGTCACGAATACACAATGCTAACTTACTCAAACTATTGGTTGATATCGCAGGAAAAAAGACACCGTAATAATCGTCATGTAACTCACTAGGTAGGTAAGAATCGATCGAAAATTCAATATCGTCTTCTTGCTGCCAACGTAAAAACACCGATTTGATGATCGAGTGCTCTGCAGAATGAGAAAGCGTCACCGCGATACCAAACCCTGAGCGATATAACGCCTTAATACAGTTCAATGTATCGAGTAATGACTCCTGTTCGTGACCAGTCAAAATGACTCGAATCACTTTGGAAGGCTGCGATTTTCGCGCTAAAATATCGTCAACAACCTGACTGATCATCACTGTTAAATCTTTTGATTCCATAATGTGGTTACTCGCTTGCTTTCATTGCAATGCCTAACGGAGTAACAAGTAATGGCTCAGGTACAGCGAGCGATTCAACACCAGTCACTTTGGTAAAGACTTCTGCAAACTCACTAAAGCTAGATGCGCCACCAACCAACCACAACTGTTCTGCTGAATTGCTCTTTAACCACATTGAAACCAAACTAGCCATTTTTTCAACCACTGGACGAACAACGGAAAAAACTTGTTTTTCATGTTTTGCTTCTTTCTTCATTGACTCCGCTAGGTCGTATTCAAGATCCATTGCACCAGCTAACACCAGTGTCATGTGCGATCCACCGGTGGGTTCATCAGCACTAAACGTGACTTCCCCCTTGTCCAGTATGCTCATGCCCGTGGTGCCTCCACCGACATCGACAACCGCACCGCTTTGTAAATTTAATGCGCATGCAGCTGCAACTGGCTCATCAATCACATCCGTAACAATAAAACCCGCAGATTCAACAACATTAACAATGACTTTAACACTCCCTTCAGAAACACCTGGAGGAATGGCTGTGGCTGCTTTATCCAATGTACAGCAGAGACCCTCTTCAACTTTTTGTTTCAATGTGGAAACAACCTGAGTCGCGGTAATGTAGTCCACTACGACGCCATCTTTAACCACTTTTGAAGGAGAACTCGCACCTGCTACCGGATTGTTGTTCTTATCAACAACCACAATGGCTATATTCGCCGTACCTAGGTCCACTCCAACTTTAAAAGGGCCTTTTTTCTTCAGACACTTTTCATCTTTTACTAGTTTTGCGAGTTTTTTTAGTCGCTTGTATGACGCTGAATCTGACATGGCTTATCTCACTTGGTAAAGAGTCACGCTATCGTTATTTTTTAGATTAAAGGCATTCGCCTCTTCTACATCGATATGCATTTCCGTCACTGCGTCGCTATTCACTCGTACGACAACATTATGTAAAACCCCAGCGCGGTCACCTTGAGCTTCAACATCGATTTCCATGCCATCTTCAAGGCCAAATGACGCGGCATTTTGATGAGAGATATGGATATGCCTCCATGCGACGATCACGCCGTGATCTTTAATGACTCTGCCACGTGGACCGATGAGTTCAATGCTCGGAGAGTTTTCTAGGTCACCTGACATTCTTACGGGAGCTCTCACACCAAGAGAAAATCCGTCTGAAATCGAAATCTCGACCTGCGTTTCACTGCGTAGTGGGCCCAAAACACGTACATTTTGTAATTCACCTTTCGGACCTTTTAGCGTTATCACTTCTTCAGCGGCGTATTGACCCGGTTGTTTAACCGCTTTAAAACGCGTTAAGTCAGATCCAGCTCCAAACAAGGCATCCATATCTTCACGGCTTAAATGCACATGTCGATTAGATATTCCAACAGGAATCTTCAGTTTAGTACTGAAACCAGTCACTACATTGCTACTTGTAAAAGCAGTATTAGAGTGCCCAAATAACTCTTTCATTATCTGCTGTGTAATGAGCTCCGCGTTTTCCTTAATTGTGTCCATAATAGCTTTACCATTCTCTGAGGCGTTCTTATGACTATTATGATAATTTGTAATACGTCTTCATATTTGCCTTTGACTAGGATATTTTTGCTAACAAACTTTACCGGTGACAAAACGATCCAGATTAACCAATTATTTTTGTGAGCAGAGTATCAATGTCAATGGCTGACGGCTTTCTTGGGTTGGTTGTGGTACACCCGTCTGCCAATGTTGTCTCAACGATGACCTGCCTAGCAATTTCAATATCTTCACGTTTCTTACCCAATTCGGTTAGAGAAGCAGGGATCTGCAATTGCTTGTTTAAATGACGAATTTCGTCCGATAGCGCACTTGCTGCCTGTGATGGACAGTCAACATTAATATTCATCAGACACGCACATTTGTAATATTTATTCTGTATATCCACGCTGCAATTTTCACTATTAAAATCAATAATAAGTGGTAGTAACATAGCGTTAATTTTGCCATGAGATATATGCAAGATTCCACCTAACGCATGCGCCATACCGTGAACCAAACCTAAACCCGATGAGTTAAAGGCCATACCCGCCATGCACGATGCGTTGTGCATATGTTCACGAGGTTCAATCGCAAATTCGTTCTCGACGACAAGTGGTAAATGAGTGGCCACCAAATGAATCGCTTTCTCAGCAAGAGCGTCACTAAAGTCATTGGAATCTGTAGAAAGCACCGCTTCAATGGCATGAGTTAATACGTCCATTCCTGTATCAATGGCGATCATTCGAGGAACACTTAATACCAAATCTGGGTCTAAAAGGGCTGCATCCGGTAAAAGATCAGGAGAAACTAGGGGATACTTTTTACCACTCGACGCATCGGAAATAACCGCATATGAAGTGACTTCAGAACCAGACCCACTAGTAGTGGGAATGGCGATTAATTCAATTTTTTCTCCTTGATAGAGATCTTCTAGCGTAATTTTGATGCTCTTTGCTGCATCCAATGGAGATCCGCCACCTAAAGCTATAATCACATCCGGTTGAAATGATTTAAATTGCTGAACACCCGCTACAATTACCGCTGTGTTCGGATCTGGTTTTACATCACTAAACACTGAAACTGTCGCATAAGGCATTGCTTGAGTTAACAATTGAGTCTTACCAGAAGACACCATAAAAGCATCTGTCACGATAGCGACTTTTTTCGAATTTAAGCGTTCTAAAGAGCTGATAGCATTTGTTCCGAAGTATAAATCCGGCACAGAAAACACATGACTAGTCATTAAATTCTCACTTATTTTTTGGGTAAAATAATATCATTTTAATTTAACACCAATCGATATAGCGAAACTTATAATAACTTGCTTATAGTTAGTAAAATTTTGTTGCTCTAGTAAATATTGGACAAAATACCCCTCATTTATTTTTTTACACTCAATAAAAATAGATGACAATTTTTTCACTCAAAAAAAAGGAACTAGACAATATTTTACCTTTCGAACAAATATATACTAAATCAGTTAAACAACAAAAAAACAACTTTCATTAAACCCCTACTGCTTTTAACTAACAATAAATAAGGTTTTATTATGGATAAAAAACTAGCAGGCCAGTGTATTTCTGAGTTCTTTGGGACTGGTCTATTTATATTCTTTGGAACCAGCTGCTTATGTGCAAACATATTAGCTGGTGCAAACTTTGGGCTCTGGGAGATCGCCATTGTTTGGGGTTTAGGCATTGCATTGGCAGTGTACCTAACCGCCGGGACATCTGGTGCACACTTGAACCCTGCCGTCACAATCGGTTTATGCTTATTCGCTAATTTTGAAAAGAGAAAAGTACTGCCTTATGCGTTATCACAAATCGCTGGCGCATTTTTTGGTGCAACTGTCACTTACGTCCTTTACCATAACTTATTCACAGATTATGAATTGGCACAAAATATGGTGAGAGGTTCAAAAGAGAGCTTGGCATTGGCGGGAATATTTACAACTTTCCCCCATCCATCTATTACCGTTTTTCATGCTGCTATCGTGGAAGTTGTTCTTACAGCAACGCTAATGTCTTTGATTTTATCACTCACTGACGATGGTAACGGCGTGCCTAAAGGTGGCCTGGCCCCGCTTCTGATTGGTATTCTTGTTGCCGTTATTGGTGCAGCAGCCGCTCCATTAACAGGTTTTGCTATGAACCCTGCACGTGATTTCGGCCCTCGTTTATTCACCTTTTTTTGTGGTTGGGGCGAAATATCATTAACAGGCGCAAGAGATATCCCATACATGATCGTACCAATTGTTGCACCCATCATCGGGGCTTGTCTCGGTGGTGCAGGTTATCGATTTTTGATTGATAAACACGTGGCTAAACCAGAAGTCGTGAATAAAGCTCAAGACGTACAATAGTTGTTATTTTAACCATGCCTTGGTGGATTTATCATTCTCATTAGGGCATTATTCTCCTTCTTCCATTCCAGAATTAAAATCGAACATACCCTGCCATTTTTATTACATTATCTAATTACGGCTGGGGCAACTTGAATCGGTTTTTACTAATCTTAGGCGTTGAATTCTGGAATAAACAATCTTAATCGTTACCATACTATTAGACAATTTAGGTTAACTACTAGGTAGCAATAATAGAATAACCTTAACGTCAGTCTATTGCTAAAACATATAAAACTGTTCGTCCAAACGTAGTCTATCAAACTAAGCTTTTTGAACAATAATGAAAGGTTTTAAAACTAATAGACTACTAGGTGAAAGCTACTTTATAGATAAACAATTTTGCATTCATCGCTCTTCAATAAAAAAACCCCAATCACACAGAAATTCTATGCGTTTGAGGTGTAGTTATAGTGCGCACAACAACTAAAAGAATGAAAGCAATCCGAGTTGAACACAGGATGATGATTATATTTCGCTCGGGTATTATTTTTTCGGCTTAATCCACTGTTCCTTTTACTGTGGTTTTTTTGTTGCTGACGCTGCTACTTTGGCAGCAGTCTTTTTGTTTGCAGCAGCCCTTTTGTTTGCAGTAGGCGAAGCTGGTTTGTTTGCGGCAGATGCATTCTTTTTAGATGTCGCTTTATCTTCTTCGACTACAGCTTTTGGTATTTTTACTAGTGCATCTTCGTGTGAGGCACTAGCTTGTTCAGGTTTTTTTTGTTGAGGCTCTTGGACTGCATTTGACTTAACGTTGTCTCCGGCAATAATAGCCGCCTCCAAACCTTCGGCAGTTCGAGCGATCACTTTGTAAGCATAAACTTTACCAATGCGGGAAGCCGCAGCAACGCCGGCATCCACAGCCGCATTTACTGCACCTACATCCCCTACTAGTTTAACAGTATGCAAACCATTACCTTTCGCAGACTCATAACCCAGCAATTCAACGTTTGCTGATTTGATTGCCGCATCCGCAGCTTCAATTGCTGCCGCTAAACCTACTGTCTCTATTAAGCCTAAGCTTTGATCGGACATAGACATACTTTTCTCCTTAATATTAATTAGATGTATACCCAAGCATCTAGATTTGCTTAGGTTCGACTTCGTAATCGTTCTGATATTTTCGTATCTTCCCAAGAGAAAATATCTCGACCAAAATGGCCGTAACAAGCGGTTTTTTGGTAACGAGGAGCCAGTAAATCTAAGTGTTGAATTATTTCATATACTCGAATATTGAAATGTTCTTCAACAAGTTGATATAAGCGAGAAACTGGCACTTTTTCTGTACCGAATGAGTTTATCTTCATTGATATTGGTTCAGAAAGACCAATCGCCCACGCAAGCTGGATTTCACATTTTCGAACCAATCCCGCTGCGACTAAGTTTTTAGCAATGTACCTAGCCATATAAGCAGCAGAACGATCAACTTTTGAGGGATCTTTACCAGAAAAAGCGCCCCCACCGTGACAAGCAGCACCACCATAAGTATCAACAATAATTTTCCTACCTGTCAGACCACAATCTGCTGTGGGCCCCCCAATATGGAACTCCCCAGCAGGATTGACAAGAAATTGTGTTTTTGAAGTCACCCAAGACGCAGGAATCACAGGTTTAATAACCTCTTCAATCACTGCCTCTCGCAGATCTTTCAAAGAGATGCTTGGAAGATGTTGAGTTGACACTAAAATGGTGTGGGCTTGCTGAATAGTATTTTGGTGATACTCAAGCGTAATTTGGGCTTTCGCATCGGGAAGAAAAAAAGGTAGCACATTTTTTTTTCGCAATAATGCCTGCCTTTTCATTAATTTATGTGCGTAGCAGATAGGAGCTGGCATCAGTTCTGTGGTTTCATCACAGGCATAACCAAAGGTGATACCCTGATCACCGGCACCGAGTTGAGAAAACTGAGAGCTTCGAATACCTTCAGATATATTGCTAGATTGAAGTCCGAGTAAATTGATAATCCCACAGCTGTTACCATCGAGCCCTGCGATTGAGCTGTTGTATCCACAGCGATTGATCGTGGTTCGAATAATCGCCTCAATATCAACCTTTGCGGATGAATTGACCTCGCCAGCAACGATAATCACCCCCGACTTGATCAAGCATTCACAAGCGACTTTTGCAAAAGAATCTTGGAGTAAAAAAGCATCTAGAATCGCATCGGAAACCTGATCCGCTAATTTATCCGGATGCCCTTCTGAAACAGACTCTGAAGTAAATAAGTATCTTTCCATTATCTATACTTTCATACGTAACCATATCTTATGTTAAGCATTTGAGTGGTTGACGAAAAGGCACTTTATTGCCAAAGTGGTGGAGTATTTTGTTATCCCACACTTTAATTAAGCAAGATAATACAACATTATTATCCTATTTCTCTATAATCAGATGGAGATATACCTATTTCCTTTTTAAAAACTCGACAAAAGTAATTAGAATCTTTCCATGCAAGCTCTAAAGAAATCACATTTACTTTTAAATCACTGAACTTTAATAAAGAGCAAGCTATAATGATTTTTCTCTGTGCTACATAGTTTGAAAATCCGACACTTTCACTTTTCTTGAATGCTCGACTCAAATAGCAAGAACTGACAAATGTCTTGTCAGAAACATCATCCAATGTGACAGTTTTTAATATATTTTTTTCGATGTGAAACTTTGCCCTATCAATGAAATCCAAACTAGACGCTTGTTTTTTAAAAAATGGAGTAAATACAACATCACCGACATAAAATAATAAATAGATCAGGCGTGGATATATATTTTGGTTTAAACCCAATCGTCCAATATCTTCAGATAGAGCATGTAGCTTCGAGCAAGTAGAGGAATAGTCACCACTCAATGAGTCGAGATAAAAGCCTAAAGTATCAAGAAATGTTCTTACTTTCTCTCTTGCTTCTTCACTCTCGTTATCTCGCATGTAAATTTCGTTAATTGTATCTAAAACGAAGTTGTTCCAATGTACATAATTTTTATTTTGAAAGAGTTCATTTATTTTATCTTTAATTTTTTTAGTTTCTTTGCTCTTCCTCTCATCAAATCCAAGTGTTATTTTAATTGTCTCACTGAGTAATTCTTGTCTTACCGGCTTTAACAAATAATCTTGAATCTGCAAGTTGAACATATCCCTTAACATATCAAAGTCGTCGTTCGCTGAGGTTACTACAACTTTCGCTGTATTATTTTTTGACCTTAAATAATCAACAACCTCCTTTCCATTAGGCAAAGGGATATTAATATCGACCAACATTAAATCAATATTTTTAATATCATCTATTAATTGGATTGCTTTTTTCCCTGTTGACGCCTTATGAACAATAGCATTATCGATGCATGTTAATACAATTCGCTCAATAGATTCCATTTCAATCCATTCATCTTCTACAATTACTATATTATACATACGGCGTCTCACTTATTTATTATTAATAGGAATTTTTAAAACTATTTTCGTTCCTTTTTTGGGCTTGTTAGGACTAGATATATCTAGCTTATATCCATCGCCATATAAAAGCCTTGTTCTATTTATTATATTGTATATACCGATGCAACCACTATTAGAATGTTGCTCACCAGAAATTATATCTGCTATCTTTTCTTTTGAAATACCATCACCGTTATCCTGCAATTCAATAAATATACTTTTTCCATTATCGTAGGCTTTAATCGATAGCGTACTAATGATATCTCTAGGCTCTACAACGTAGTTGAAAAAATTTTCTACCAAAGGTTGAAGAATCAAAAAAGGACAAGGGATATTAGAATATTCATCTGGGACATTACAAGTATATGAAAAACGGTCTCCCATCCTAACTTCTTGTATAGACATGTAATTTTTTACATACTTTATTTCCTGCCCCAGCGTGATTACACTACATGAACTTTTCCTTAATAAATAACGCATCATATCAGAGAAATTATGCACCATATTTTCAGTTCTATTTGCTTCTTCTAAATAAGATAGGCGACCAATGGTATTCAGAACATTAAATAAAAAATGAGGATTTACTTGGTAGGAAAGGGCTTTAAACTCGGCTTCATGTAAAGCCTTCTCCATCTCCATACTTTTTTGTAATTCATTTTTTAATTCAAGTTCTTTTTCATGTAAATCGGTTTGAATAAGCCGTGAATGTGCTTGCTCAACTAAATATGAAGCAACATCGAACAAGGTGTCTGCTGTCGATATAAAGCGTTCATAATCCATCTTTCTAGTTGTATCGTATAAAGCAATGAGTTCAGAGTTATCTTCCCAGATCTTATTCTCTTCAAGAATATACGGAATCTTACTTTTCGTATTGTCTTCCACTTTGACTTGACCTGATATCATTGCCCCTAAATACTGTCCTTCAATCATGATAGGTACAGCACATTCAACAAAACCACAGTAACAACGATAGACAACTGGCTTACCAGTTTGCATAGCAATTCGACCACCAGCATCATCACTTTCATAACACTGCATTTTTCTTGTTGGATCTTTTCTCGCTTGGGCACAATATTCGCAGAACCCACTTGGCTTGGTGACAGGTTCCCCGCGAGAGTCAACGACAACCAGTGCAATTTCCATTGACTGACTGAAATTATTCTGTAACTTTTGCAAGCGGTTAATATCTAAATACTTGTCTAACGTATACTGCATAGCGTTCTGATGACCATAGTTTCTCAGATTAAAAAAAGTATAAGTTTAGGAAAGAAAGCAAACTTGATTCAGATCAAGTTAATACATCATCTTACTTGGTACATGGTCATTTTTAGATGTCGGTAATGTTAATAGCTCCCCTAAAATACCAATCAAATGCTTAGGGGAGACGATCTTTGCTTCTGAAAGTCAGCTAAGCAAAGACAATACTGAACAGGTCGATAAACTCCACGCGAAGATCGGTCAACTGACCATGGAAAATGATTTTTTGGCGAAAGTGCTCGGTCGTTAGATCGGGCACAGCGAAAGAGTTCGCTGGATAAATCCACCCAGTTACCGATAAAACGCCAGTGCGAGCTTCTCAACATTGCTCGCTCTACGGCTTATATCAGCCCATAGGACTCTCAAGTGTAGAGGTTGAGCTGCGTCGTATGATTGACGAAATTCATCTCCAGTATCCGTTCATGGGCAGCAGACGCATTCGAACTGAGCTGCTCAAAAAAGGGCATAAAGTTAATCGTAAACGTATCGTTCGGATCATGCGTGATATGGGCATTGGTGCGATTTATCCCAAGCCTAAAACGACCATCGCAAATAAGGCGCACAAGGTTTATCCCTACCTATTACGTGATATCGAAGTTACCTACCCAAACCAAGCGTGAGCTATTGATATCACCTATATCCCAATGGCTAAAGGCTTCCTTTACTTGGTTGCCATTATCGACTGGTTTAGCCGTAAGGTTTTGTCTTGGCGCTTATCAAATACGATGGATACAAGCTTTTGTCTTGAGGCACTTCAACACTATGGACCACCAGATATTTTCAACTCTGATCAGGGGAGTCAGTTTACTAGCACAGAGTTCACGCAAGCCTTACTCGATCGTGGGATACGAATCAGAATGGATGGCAAAGGCCGTTGGGTAGATAATGTTTTTATCGAGAGGCTCTGGCGAAGCTTAAAATATGAGGAGGTTTATCTAAAGGCTTACACCACACCCCGAGAAACAGAGCTTGAAATCGGGAACTACATGGTGTTTTATAATGAAGAGCGTAACCATCAAGGACTGAATAACCTCACCCCAGATGAAGCTTACTTCGGTAGGCAGAGAGACGCTGCATAAGCTGGATCAACCACTTAAGGGATTAGTTTATGCGTCCAACCATTGAGGTCCACTTCTTAACTCTTAGTCATAGCGATCCCTTACTTAGCCTTCGTTTTAGACCTTGAACTTGATCAATTAAAGAGACCGCCCTTAATCAACACAAACATAATTTATGTATAGTTTGTGAAGCTGTCTTAGTTTCAATCCAACTCTTGGTATTTCTGAGTAGTTGGTAGAAGTCATTTCCATGCGTTACGTGCCACCAATCGTCAATCGATTGCAACGCCGCACCAACTTCTTGAACATGAAAAGTAACGGTTTCCTTTCCGGTCAATAGTTCAAAGGTAGCTAACTGCTTAGTTGGAACATCATCTTCTCGGCTATCTAAAAACTCTTGGCTTGGGTAAATCTCATCTCCCCCAACCAACTCCAATTTTAGCTTTGACATCCATATAGAAATATTCGGTTGGACCAGATAGCGCTCGCATCAAATAGGCTGTCAGCTTTTCTAGGCACACTGTTGAAACTTCATCCCCATGACCATACCAATAAAGTCTTATAGCATTTTTTCAATCAAGGTTTCTGGATCACTAGTGGTCACTTCTATCGACAGCTTTCGATACTCTCTGTTGCGCCAAAGCCAACTGCCAAGCAGGATATTCTTCGTGTATCGATGAGCGAGATCCTGATAACTATTGAGATTTTTATAAGTTTTAGCTAGTTACGAAAGTTTACTGCGTACTTAACCATCACAGGTATTAGGCGTTAGAAATAGTGCTTTGACTTGAAAGCATCAGATAGCAAAAAGCCGCTCATAAAGAGCGGCTTTTTTAAGGTGATGCTTGCAGGATAAGTCAAATTGCAGGCTTCATAAGGTGATGCTTGCAACATAAGTCAAATTTATACCACCATACATACTAAATTAGTCAAACTGATGATTTAATTGAATTTTAAATTAGTATTAAACTGGTACATATAGTTATCACTATACTAACGTTGAAATCGGTTAACCGTTGTTCGGTAGCTACTAGCCTTTACAAGTTCCAGGCCCTGCTTAGACCTCTGCTTATTTAACTTTTTCACTCGCTCCAAAAAATCATTATGTGCTTGCGTATAGTTCACTCTAATTTGCTTTAATGAGTGATCCCTAACAACCATCAATAAAAGCCTCTCAACCTCATCATCCAAATATTGTGTTCGATTACCCTTACGCGCATGAGCAGGTTTCAACACTTTCTTTTGCCAACCCGATTTCACGTACACACTGACCCACTCTGCTAATGTTCGCCAACTTGGTGGATTGGCATCGTCAATAGTTTCAGAAAATGCAGTAAGCCACGGAACCAGTCGCTTTTCTGTATACGCGGGAACATCTGAGTCCAATACTCCCCTTACATACGCGTAGCGCCTTTCCATTACTTTCTCATATTCCAATTCTCGATTTGTTTTCTGGGACTTAGCCTTTTTACCTACAGGGTTAACAAATACAGTTTCGGGGAGAGTATCTTTAGTGACAGCGGCCAACCGGCCTTTTTGTATATGGGATTCTAATTGGCCTGTTGCAAAGGAAAAGTGCCCACCATGCTCGATGTCTTTGAGGGTAATTTCACTTCGAGTCACAGCACTCACCTGATAGTGGGAACACTTACCGCCTCGGTAGCGTTTCACAAGAATAAGATTCGGGTCTCTAAAGTTCATTATTCATCTCGTTTTAGGTCAATAAAAACTAAATTTCAAACGGTCACTTTCTGAAACGCTGTAATGTCGTTTCATAACTACTTGGAGTAAGCGCAGGTAGTCCTTCGTCACGCCGGTGATCATTCAACAGCTGCATTCGCTCAATAAAATCTCGATGTGCTTTTCCAATGTGCACTCTAGCTGAAGACCTAGCATGCTCAGTAACGACCTCGCATAAAAGCCTATCTACTTCAGGGGCTAATCGAATCGAGTGATTACCCTTACTATGATGACGTGGCAGCAGCGACGCCTTTTTCCATCCTGATTCATTAAACGCTTTAAGCCATCTGAGAAGTGTTTTATAGGATGGAGGGGAGATATCTTTGATTTCTTCAGCCGCCTCGCTTATCCACGGGGTTAATCGAGTAGCTGATAATACGGGGAGTTCAGAATCAAGCACCTTTCGAACATAGAAATATCTACGGTCGACTTCCGCTTCAATTTCCGCTTTCTTGCCAACGGCTACAGGTTTTGTTTTCTTTTTTACGGCATTGATGAATAAAGCGTCAGGAACATTATTTTTTACCGTCCCGATAAGAAGACCGTTATTAATGTGGTTTTCTAATTGCGCTCGTTTAAAGGAAAAACATTCGCCATGCTCTATATCCTGCAATGACACCCATTCAGTATCAAATGAATTCACCTGAAAATAGGATTTCTTCCCGCCACGAAAACGCTTAGTCAGCACTAAGTCGGGATCTCGAAAGTCCATGGCGTTTCCTCTTCTCTAAACGAACGACTTCCACAACATACGACGATAAGCTTTCATTTAAGGTATACCCTAATTTAACAAACTCATCGCCTCTCAATAATGTTCATTTAGAGTGGATAAACACTTTAAATGACACTATGTTCAATAAGTCTAGATGCTAAATGAGCAAATTCAATGAGCAAGGTCGGCTACGCACGAGTTTCTACTACAGAGCAATCATTAGATCTTCAGATTCAGAAACTCACGGAAGCAGGTTGTATAAAAATCTTCTCTGATACTTCGACGGGATCAGACATCAAACGTCAGGGATTGGTGGACCTAATGGAATACCTAAGAGCCGGAGACACTGTCGTTATTACACGAATCGACCGCATCGCCAGATCAGTCCTAGATTTACAGCAGATGGTCAAGACCTTTAACGAGCAGCAAATCCTACTGACCGCTTTAGAACAACCTATCTCAACAGATTCTGCATCCGGAAAAGCGTTTCTCGATATGTTGGCCGTCTTTGCTGAGTTTGAATTAAACATTCGCAGAGAGCGTCAGCTTGAAGGGATCGCGGCAGCAAAAGCAGCCGGAAAATACAAAGGTAGGAAACCACTCTCGAACGCAATAAAGCAACAAGTCATCAGTATGCATTCTGATCATCAAAAAATCACACAGATCTCTAGTGTGCTAGGCATTTCAAGAAACAGCGTATACAAGATACTTAACGACAACCGCAATGATTCTTGAATGGTATGAATACACTTTGACCCTAAGGCGCTGGCAGCAACTCAACAACATTACATTCTAAGGCTTGTGCCAAGCCATACACTTTTTCTAGCGTAATATTCACTTCACCACGTTCAATGCGGCCAACGTAACTTCTGTCTATGTCAGCAATCAACGCGAGTTTATCTTGAGAGATGCCTTTTTCTTTGCGAACTTCACGTAATTTCGAGCCAAATTTAACCGCTAAGTCTTTCATTTTTAATCCAAGTTAAAATGAAAACTATCCTTACTTGCGGCATATAAAGCCACGGATTATAATCCGCATTTAAAATCCCACTCGAAATTTCGGTAAACAAAATGTCCAGTAAGCCAATTCATCTAATTCCGTTTCTCTATCAAATTCTCATTGAGGATCAACTCGATGATTTTTCTGTATTAGAACTTAGAGATCGGTACCTGGCTCTCGCTGGTTCTACGTTAGATAAAGCAGCAGCAAGACGGCTGGTGTACCGACATATCCTGCGCCTAAAAAACAAACAGCTACTGTGCAAAGTAAGCGTTAAAGGCACCAAAAAAGCGACGTATCAAAAGACTGAGCTGTTTTCAAAAGCAACCTGGGAATTAACGAAACACAACAGCACTACCAAAGTCAGCGAAAACCATGATAGCTCTTATGAAAGCAAATCAAATTCGCCTAAAACGGTACTTCAAGAAAGGTTAGAGCAATGTGAAAGTGACTTTTTAGCCTGTTTACAAGAGTTTCAAACGTATCAAGGCCTTAGCTCTGAATTCCCTCATTTAAAAGAAGGCTTACATGATGTAAGGAGCAAGACCAAGATTCAAAGTTCGAAATTGGTTGGTCAGATAAGAGCAATCAAAATGGCATTAGCACTATCATGATAGCTTTGCGCCAGTGGCAATCTGAGTGCGTCGAACTAGCCCTGCATCACTACCAGAAAGGTCAGTCTCACTTCCTCTGCCTTGCAACGCCTGGGGCTGGAAAGTCTGTCATGGCAGCAGAGGTTGCCTCTCGGCTACTTGAACAAAACGCTATCGACTTTGTTCTTTGTTTTTCACCTTCAACCGCTATATCGCAGGGGTTAGCCTATACCTTTAAGAATCACCTGAACTGTCGCTTTGATGGCGCTATTGGAGCGTTAGGTGCCTCGTATACCTATCAAGCTTTGCAGTACTTTGATGACTACTTTTGGTCTTTACTACAAACTCACCGAGTCATGGTTGTCCTTGATGAAATTCATCATTGCGCGGGGCTCAACATGACAGAGGCGAACGCATGGGGTGAAAAAATCATTCAACACATACAATCCCACGCTCGATACACACTTTCATTAACTGGTACTCCATGGCGTTCTGATAAAGCACCGGTAAGCCTATCAAGCTACAACATCAACACGGCTGAAATTGAATGCAACTACGTTTATGGGTTGAGCCAAGCTGTTAAAGATAAAGTATGTCGCTTACCCAGTATTGTCTTAGTCGACAACGAAATGATCACTGCAAAATCTAACGATTCAGAAACTCGGCACTTCTCATCCATACGTGAATATCTGGATGAACCTTTTGGCTACTATCAAAGTATCATCACCGACGATACCTGCATAAGATACCTGATAAAATTAGGCTTAAAGAAGCTAGATGTGATTCAGGAAAAGAAACCAAACGCCGGCGGGTTAGTTGTAGCAGCATCCGTTGAGCACGCAATAAGAATACACACGATGCTGGCCGAAGAATTTAATAAAAAGGTGGTTCTTGTCACTTACAAGCATGAAGACCCGTCAGGGATCATCGATGATTTCAGAAGCAGCGATTCCGATTGGATTGTCAGTGTTGGAATGATTAGCGAAGGAACAGATATCCCTAGGCTTCAAGTGTGCTGCCACCTTAGCAAGGTTAAGACTGAGCTATACTTCAGGCAAGTCTTGGGGCGCATTCTAAGGATGAATAAAGGGATAAACCAAGAAGCGTGGTTATATACTTTTGCCGAGCCCAATTTGGTGACTTATGCTAACCGAGTCGCTGAAGAAGTGCCTTTGAACGATGTTGTATTTCATGAACACATGCCTAATAACCCCCCTGAATTTCCAGAAATTCACAAGACACAGACATCAAACTACTCCTGCGTAGAGGGCCCAGATAATCAGGTTTCATGGGGCGAAACACAATCAACTAAATCTGCACGAAAAGTAGCAACCTTGTCTAAGCACAACCCTGAAGAGCAGTGCCACTACTTCGACGTAGTAGGTGACTTTAGACAGCAAATTGTTGATGTGTTCCGCTTTCAAAACACATGAATCGAAAATTCATAAAAATTGCGCCGCGCCCCTTCAACTCATTTTTGGACAAAACTTTGTTAGAGCATTTACTTAGATTAAGAGTGTTTGGATTAGGTGAGGTAATCGAGTAGGAGGAGGCCTCACGGCCTCCGTCCTCTCACACCACCGTACAAGCGTGGGTCGCATACGGCGGTTCCAAGGTATACTAACTTCCGTTAGCTTAAACTCGCGGCTTAACTCCAACGCCATCGTGTCTTGCCTCTCTTCGTTAATTACAGATCCGTTTCCGACTTCTCCGTATTTAATAACGTAGCTGTAGGGTTTCTACTCTTTTCTGAGACTCCGCACACGCTGAGAATTCGTTAAAGGCTTATCTAAAACCTTGGTTCAGGCCTTCCCTACACTGTAGGTACTATGCCCTCTGCTGACTTCTTATCAATCCTCGTCTAACATCACTGCTAGCCTAGTCTAAAAGACAACTGATAAGATCTCCCGAGGTAAGATGCCACCCTTTCCCACAGCTCTGCCTGATTTACATAGTCACACTTCTGTTCGAGACTTCGGGCTATCTATCTATGGCTAGGTTACCCAAGTTGACTATGCCTACTATCAGATTTCTGTTCGTCAAAGCTGTGTTTTGCCATTTGCTTCCTTCAGATTCCACCTCACGATGAACACCCTTGCATAGGCTAACGGTTCTCGCTCGACTGAGCCCGTAGAGGACTTTCACCTCCTAGGTTGACACCATGCTCGGCGCACCATCAAAACCTACTACTCATTTGAGTAGCAAGGCCGAAGGTCACTTTCAGCCCTGCTAATTGATAATTACTTAATCTCTGATGATTGATAAAATCTACTTTGGTAAGCAAGACTGCCCCATAGTGCATTGGCTTTCGCCATTTTTATCATGTCCTGAGGCATCTTACGGTCAAGTAATTCTGTTGTGACTTCATCGTAATAGAACCCTTGAGCTGGTTTATCCGGCTGAAAAATAACAACGTTATTATTACTATCCATCCAGGCAAAGTTCTTGTAAAACTGCATCATCGCTCTGAGCTTTGTATTATCAATATCTTTTGTCATATCGTGACCAATCATAGGGTTTACACTATTAATACCAATGAGAGACAGCAATGTCGGCGCAATATCTATTTGGCTTGCTAAGCGCGTATCCTGCCTTTCGGAAACGCCATCACCCACAATTACCGCTGGAATGTGAAAATGATCAATCGGAACTAATTGGTTTCCATAAGCGCGAGAGTCATGATCTGCCACAATAACAAAAATAGTGTCATCCCAGTAATAGGAAGATTTTGCCTGCTTGAAAAATTCACCCAGAGCGTAATCCGAATACTTCGCCGCATTTTCACGAGTTTGCTTCGGTTCGTTATATGGTGTAATGCGACCATCCGGATAATCAAACGGACTATGGTTAGAAGATGTAAATACCAGGCTAAAAAATGGCTGTTCCTGAGCACTCAGCTCAGTAAACTGCTCATGAGCCTTTTGATATAAATCTTCATCTGATGCCCCCCAAGAGCCAACAAACGCTGGATTCATAAAAGTAGGGAAATCTTGTATATCAGTAAAACCATTCCCTAAGAAAAAGTTCTTCATATTGTCAAAGTGACTTTCTCCGCCATAGATAAACTGGGTATGATAGCCCTTATTTTTCAATAGCTCTGCAATAGTAAAGAAACCACGTTGACTTTGACCAAGCTTGACAACTGAACGCGCTGGAGTCGGGGAGAAACCGGTCACAACCGCTTCAATTCCTCGTACTGAACGTGTGCCCGTTGAATACATTCGAGTAAAATTCCAGCCTTCCTGCATCAGTGCATCGAGATTAGGTGTTAACGGCAAACCACCCAATGCACCGACATATCTCGCACCGAGACTTTCTTGCAGAAGAATGACAAGATTCTTAGGCTTACCTTGATAAGTCGCTGCATGATAGGCCATGGTTGGAGCCGAGTTTGACGTAAAGTCTTTACTCGCTCTCCCTGTAGATTTCTGAACCAAATCGATGATCTCACGGCTATCCATTTTGCCGTAATATTTGAAGGCATTGTCCTCACCGCCCATTTGCTTAGCGGCAAACAACAGGGAGTAAGATGAATTAAGTACCAGATCATTCACTAACGGATCGGTAGAAAAAGCCACCATCGCCGGATTAAGTGGTCGGTGTCCAAGCGTCGATCTCGCCCCCATAAATCCAACCATAACCACAAGAACAGCCAGAAGCGGTCGCCAGTACCAACGTGGGAAAGTTAAATCTTTTATCAGATGAGCGGTAAATTTCCATCCCAAAAGCAAAGTTGCCATGCTCACAGTGGCACCGATAAACAGCTCAGGTTTGTATCCACTCCATAACATTCCGAAGACTTCTTTCGGGTAGATCAGGTATTCAATGAATAGTCGATTGGGACGAACGTCATATTCCATAATGAAAGATGGCGTCGCGAGTTCCATGTAGACCACAAGCCATAAACCGAAAACAATCCAGACTCGTAAAATCAATAACCAACTTCTACCGATAATACCGTTACCAGCAAGCAGACAAGTCATAAGGGCTGGCAATATAAGCAGATAGCTTACGGATGAAATATCAATCCGTAAGCCAGAAAGTAGTATGGTTAACCAGCCATTTGCTTGGCTGACACGCTCGCCATGCCATACACTTAACCCAACGCGAGATAGCATAAGAATAAAAAGGCAGACTAAAAACGTCATGCAGAGAGGATAGAGAATACCCAAATGCCTTTTAACAACATCTGTCATTTGTAACTTCCTTATTAATTAACTATGTTTTCACACGGCAAAGTTAGAAAACAAGACATACACCCACGTGGATATTGCCATTAAGAGAGTAAGCAGAACAGCAGCTGAACCCATATCTTTCGCTTGCCCTGACAAGTCATGCTTCTCTGGCCCGATCCGATCAACAACAGCTTCTATGGCAGAATTAAGTAATTCGACGACGATAACCGCGATAATTGAACCAACCAGCAATAACTTCTCTAAGCCGCCGACGGGTAAAGCGAGAGCCAGAGGGAATAGCACACAAAAAGACACCAATTCTTGTCTGAACGCTGCCTCGTAACGCCAAGCCGCACGTAAGCCTAACCATGAATATTTTGTTGCATGGATAAGCCGAACCAACCCTTTTTGATTAGATTTCACACTAGACCTTATATTACGGTAATGAATCGGACTGACTAATAACATGATTAGTGTTAATAATATGTGGAAAGTTCCTTAATGTATTTAAATCGTCATATTTACGTCATTAAATGAAAGGCAGCCCAACGTCATTTCCAATGGGCTAGCTAACCATTGCCAGAAAGATGGTTCGTTAGGTCAAGCCGAAATTCCATATTGTACGGCAACACTGATCAAGTTCGTCATACTTCAGATTCATGGCAAATTTATGACAAGTTATAAACATCACGGAATACGCCCGTTGTATGACTTGGGGTTGGCTTGGATGTGCAAGAATTAATTTTTGTTTTTATGAATCATGAGAGAGACCAGCAATACCAATGGGTTCATGACTTTCTCAACAAAAAGCCCTTTCTCTAAGCAAAACCTGAGAAATTCATCCAAAAATTCTCAACTATCCCATCAAGTCGATCAAAGCAATTCTCAACATTTTGTTACTAACCAGCGCTCTGCGATACAAGCAAGCAATCCTCCGTTGCATCATACATGCCTCTCATACAACCACAACATACAACCACAACTCTGCGTTAGAAACTTTTGGACAAAACCTTCTTAGAGTTAAAATTCTAACAGTCATTCGCATGATGATTTTTTTATGATTTAATGTGATTCTATTGGGAAAACTCTAAAACCGTTCCAATTTCACCGTACCACTACATAGCGCCTATGAGTAAACGCTTGGTCTTTCGGTATTGTGATTTGAATGTGAAAGACAAACACCCTCCATATCCCATATTGACAAAACTAAGCAGACAACATTTCTGTTACTGGAAGAAAATAGATCGGTAATGGTGACACATAACGTAATGCCAAATTAAATTTCGCTTTCACAACTACAGTCTGCTCCTTGTTCATCAAGTCAAAGTTATCTCCAAACAGTTCACTGAAGTCAGGTGAATCAGCAGTCACGATCTCCAAAGATATCGGGTTATTTTCCGTTTTAGAAAGTGAAAGAGACGTTGAATTGATCTGGAAATAGTAAAGCCCAGCATCACACAAGCCTAACGTGTTGTTCTTATCACGAAGTTTATATCCCTTGAGGTATGCCCCTACAGGCGTCGTTTTGTCACTTTGCATCTCGCCATTTATTACCGTTATCCAGTGACCTGTAAACTGTTCAACCTCCTCCGGCAAACGTTGTATCAAGGTGCGTTCAGTATCGTTTAAGTGCTCAGCCATCGACAAGAGAAAGGTTCGCATCAGCTGCTTCGCCAAATGTCGAGAAGGATTAGCTGCCGAAACGCTATCAATTGGCTTTAAGAATGTGCGTTTATCTATCTTCGCTATAAATGAATCTTTTATGTTGCTATTGTTATCAAGTAATTCAAGCTCAGGGAATACGTTGCTAATTTCCTTCGTAAATCGTTTTGTAACTTCTTTGGTGATCTCACGCGTTATAGAAGGATCTAGATCAGCATTAACAATTTGACGATGTACTAGTGCCTGAAGCTGGTCATAAAAAGTGTTTAATTTACCCACAGCTTGATCAACAAACTGTTTAATCTCCCCTCTATTCGTAGCCGTACCCTTCGTTAACAATGAGAACTGCTGTTGATAGTCGTCTGAGCTTACATAATCTAGGAGATTTTTGGCTTCCCAAGTAGTGAAACTTGTCTTGCTGATCAGCAACTCCATATTTCTGATGAAATCTATCGAGAATGGCTGACTACCTCCGGGGATACCAAACAACAACAAAGCTCGTGCTCGATTAAAAAACTCATTTGATGTATTCGTATAAACGTCGCCATCTTTTATGTATCGCAAGTCAGACTCTGCTGAATGGTAGGAAAAACCGTGACGTAATTTAAATATTTCATGGTAGATAAATTCATGATAATAAAGCTCGCGGAATACCACAGCATTTAAAATAGAGCGAATGGTGTCCATTATGAGTACTCGTTCTCTATCCGCGCCATCCTGTATGCTGATAGCATCTAAACGTAATGTCAGTAATGCGAGAGCTTCTAGATAAAAGGCCACCCTGACAGTCGCATTCCACTGGTGGTGGGAGGTATCAGAATCTAAATCATAATATTTATCTCTAACGGACAGTACCTGAATAAATTCGGACGCGGCAGCTAGTCGATGTTGACTAATATCAACTAGAGGCTCATAAAGAACACTTTTGAGCTGTTTTTCATTTCCAACGGAATCGATTACAAAGTTAACGAAAAACTCACTCTCATTTTTAATAAATTCGACATAGCTATCAATATCCAGCAAGTCTTGCGCTATTCGAAATATAAAAGTACACAAGAGTGAGGTATCACTGTAATGGAAACTTGTAACCATCGCGCTCTTTAAGTTGGAAACTATGCTCGCTCTTTGAGACAAGGTCGCACGATTTTCGTAAAACAAATGAAGCAAACCGTTAAATGTTCTTTCTATCTCATCTTCATCTGTTAATAAAAACAGCCATTTAAGTGATTCGCCAAGATCTTTCTGACTGGCAAGTCTAATCGCATGATCATAGACGTTAAATTGTAGCTGAGAAGCTAAGTCATCATACAAGACTAGATCGCATTCCATAATACTATCACCAAGTGTTGCCAAGAATGCAGTTTCCAAACTGGCTCTGTCAGCGTCTAACAATGTGTTAATGGAATAGCGAACAGGCGCATCAGAATCCAACCGTCCGGGGCGCACACTTATCGTAAAATCAAAAAGCCCTTTTTGGTGCATAGTGTCAATAAAAGCTTTTAGCTTAGCCGCATTATAGCTATATATTAAGCCTGAGTGAGACTCTGGAAGTGAAATTGCTCGTGGGCGAAACTTTCGATGTGGCTCTTGTGTAATATTAAGTGATATAAGTGTATTAGAGTTGTTGCTAGCCACTCTTTCGATCTTATCATTTAAGGATTTAGCACGGGCTTTGGTATCCTTTATTTCAGCTTCAACAAACTCTTTCATTACACCGGGTGAGATGCTAACTTTTTGTAGATAGCGGTAGACATAGGCATAGAAAATCAAGAATGAAAAGGACATCATCATTGATATGATGTAAAGAATAATCCCCCCTTTAATAGCAAACCACCCAATACCGATTGTCAGGCTACTGATAGACCAATTAGAAAAACTTTGGAAACGAAGTCGCTTAAATACAGCTTGACGTGCGATACCCTCTAGAGATGGATTAAAAGCTTCTGCAACACGGTCAATCAGTGCTCCATTCAAAGTTAAGGATAACGCAGCGATTGTCCCATGTATGGCAAGCAAGGCTGCCCAAAGTGTAAATATCTGTTCGCCGAACAATGGATGTGGTGAAAACAAAAAACGCAGCCACCAGATGTTTGTAGAATGAGAAAGGAGTTTAAACGCTATACCTGCCGTCAAAAATCCGATTGTAATAGAGAAATACCGAGCAGACAGCTTTTCTAGTACATTAAATATTTCCGCTAGTATCTTATTCTGACTCATACAATTCACATATCTCAAGTGTGCTAACTAGGTGGAAATAGTAACAGTGAGTGGATGCTCAAACTAGGCTAGAGATTAACAATTCATTAAAAAGCAATTGGTTATTTGACACAACTATCTTTTTTACAGGCCACTCTATGTGGCAGAAAGATGCCTCGACCCGACTAGGTATTACACACCACCACAGCACCTCAAAGGAATGGAATAGACGGTAAAAAGTATATTTCTCTAAGACACTTTTGAGACTGACGTACTGTACTGCGAGTAATTTGACAGCATGACCATTCACTTCAGCTCTGATGGCTACTAACCCTGATTTAGCTCGCTATTGGGAGAAAACGAACGTAATACTGACCATGACATATCATGTGCATATTTCGGAGTATTCCGATCAGTCATTTCGGGATTATCCGATCACCCATTTCGGTTTAAACCGATCACTGATTCCGCGATTATCCGATCACTTTTAGTCTAACTCCGAAATCGGTGATCGGAATAGCGAAAACCGCGATCGTAATGGCCGAAACCCTTCCTTTTTCTCTTTTAAATCAATAGCTCGCTATTCTTTACTTCTTAAACAAGAAGGAAAGGAAGCGACAATGGCCAAAAAGAGAACTCCAATGAACAAAATCAAAGAGGTATTACGCCTTAAATACGACTGCGGTCTCTCAAATCGTGGTATCGCTTCTTGCCTTAAACTCGGCCCATCCACCGTATCAGAACTCCTTACTCGCTTTAAACAAAGCCAACTTGGTTGGCCTCTACCCGACAGTTGCAGCGATGCAGATCTCACACAGGCGCTGTATCACGGCAAGAAAGCCAGTCGAGATAAAGTTATGCCAGACTTCACTCAATACGCAGTCGAACTCAGGCGTAAAGGTATGACAAAGATGCTGCTCTGGCAGGAGTATCATGAGCAATATCAAGAGCAAGCTTACGCTTACACTCAGTTCTGCGAGCACTTCACTCGTTGGTTCAAAACCCAAAAACGCAGCATGCGCCAGCTTCATGTCGCAGGTGATAAACTGTTTATCGATTACTGTGGGCCTCGGCTTCAGGTGGTCAACCCTGACACAGGGAAGTGCGCGAAGCGGAGGTGTTCGTCGCGACTTTAGGCGCGTCCAATTACACCTATGTTGAAGCCTTCCCAGCCAAGGGAAGCCTTACTGGTTAGAGGCGCATGCAAATGCGTTCGAGCACTTCGGTGGCGTACCACAACTCTTAGTTCCCGATAACCTACGCAGCGCTGTCACTAAAGCGAATCGTTATGAGCCGAGGCTGAACGACAGCTATCAAAAACTGGCTAATCACTATCAAACCGCTGTGATGCCAGCTCGCCCCTACAAACCGAAAGACAAAGCCAAGGCAGAGAATGCCGTGCTCTTAGTAGAGCGCTGGATCATGATGCGGCTGAGACACCAAACCTTCCATACCTTCAAAGAGTTGAATCTCGCCATCCGCGAACTCATGAATGAGTTAAATCAGCGTAAGATGAAACAGTATGGCGCTAGCCGCCAAGCGTTGTTCGATAAACTCGACAAACCTGCATTAAGGCCATTGCCTAAGCAGCGTTACCTGTATACCGAAACTAAACGAGCCAAAGTTGGCCCTGACTATCACATCGAATATCGCCGTCATTACTACTCAGTTCCCCATCAACTTGTCGGTCATCATGTCGAACTAGAAGCCTCTAATCGTCTGGTGCAGATCTACCATAAAGGTAACGTGGTCGCCCAGCATCCACGTAGCCAAAGAGATCGCGGAAACAGCACCCAACCAGAGCACATGCCAAGCAACCATCAACATCAGAAGTGGTCACCAGAGCGCTTGCTTAGTTGGGGGGCCAATATCGGCGCAGCCACACGAGAAGTCGTCAATAAAATGCTGAACTCCAAGCCTCATCCAGAGCAGTCTTATCGTTCCTGTCTTGGCTTGCTCAGTCTGAGTAAAACCTATGGCGAACCGCGCCTTGAACAAGCCTGTAAAGATGCGCTGATGCTGACAAAATCCAATTACACCTTCATCAGTAATTTGCTGAAAACAATCGTGAAGGACAGCTGAGCAAAGACAACACGAGCACGCCGAACCTTGTTCATAGCAATGTTCGTGGCCCGAACAGTTATCACTAGGAGAAAGGATATGAATACACTGAACGACCAACTCAAAACCCTACGCTTGAGCCATGTAGCGAAAGCATTAGAGCAGCAACAAGAGCAACTGACTACTTACGCAGAGTTGGACTTCGAGGAACGGTTAAGTTTACTTCTGGAAAGCGAGATCTTGAATCGCAATCAGACCAAAATCCAACGCTTAAAACGACAAGCCAAGCTAAGAGTGGATGCACAGCCGAGCCAACTCATCTACAAAGAGGGACGAAACCTCAATCGCAAACAGATGAGCGAACTTCTGACTGGCAGTTATCTATATAAACACCAAAACATCTTGATCACAGGCCCAACGGGCGCAGGCAAAACATATCTTGGCTGCGCACTGGCCACCAGTGCCTGTGACCAACAACAAACGGTTAGGTACTACCGATTAACTCGCTTGCTTGACGACCTGACCGCTGGTCGTATGGATGGCAGCTATCAAAAGCAACTCCAATCACTGGCTAAGAAAGCCTTACTGATCCTCGACGACTGGGGGATGGAAAAACTGACACAAGAGCATGCGGGTCACTTATTAGAAGTGCTTGAAGATCGTTATCAAAACAGCAGTACAATCGTCATCAGTCAGTTACCTGTAAAGGAGTGGTACAACATGATCGGCAACGCGACCGTTGCCGACGCGCTGGATCGGCTAGTACACAATAGTCATCGACTAGAACTGGGAGGTGAGTCAATGAGAAAACTGGCGCAATCCGATCACTTAGAGTAAAAATAAGAAGAGAGAAAAACGGTAGGATCAGGCGATCGGAATAAACCGAAACAGCCGATCGCAATCACCGAAATACGCAATCATGAGAGAAATTAGGGAAAACCGATGTTAACAGTCTATGAATGAGTAACTACGTTAGCTCACAATGGGGCACGATGATCGCGCTGAGAAGCCTCTGGACAATTCCGAGTTACAAACGGGGGAATTGGTAAAAATTCAAGCTAAGGGTTCATTTACTAATAATCACATATCGTTTGCGTTGATTTACATTACACGACCTAGTATATGCACCAGTAACTCAACCAGCTCAGCACATTGATTTACAAAGATTAAAAACTATACTCAACTTTCATACTTACTACTGGATCTTTATTGATGATTAATATAAATAATCAAGTATTCGCTCTTTCATCCATTGCCCTGCTTTTGACGGGTTGTTCTCCATCCTCAGACCCAATGGTTAGTGAAAACATCAATGATTACAAGGGATCAGCTAGCATTACTCAAGGTCTTGCAAAAACAGTAGAAACGAATCTTTTTGAGTGTGCAAATGGTCGAAGTCGTGTGGCAGGCATCGGTGAGATTGCTGATGCTGACGGGAAAGTATGGACAGTTCCTGCTCAAAACCATTTCACAACTGCACCAAAAGCTGTCGATCTTTATGAAGAGTGCGCCAATATCACGCCTGATAGTATAGCTGATGTGGATGAAGAGTCTGTCCCTGTGGCTGTTATTGACTCAGACGGTGAAGAGATCACAGGTTACATCTTTGCTGACAACTATTTCGAGTTATATGTTAATGATCAGCTTGTTGCAGTAGACACGGTACCTTTCACACCGTTTAACTCTAGTATCGTCAAGTTCAAAGTAAATAAACCATACACGATTGCTGTAAAAGTAATCGATTGGGAAGAAAACTTAGGTTTAGGTACAGAAGATAACCGTGGCAAAGCATTCCATCCCGGTGATGGTGGCTTTATCGCAAGCTTTAGTGACGGCACTGTGACGGGTTCCGACTGGCAAGCACAGACATTCTATACTGCACCAATCTATGATCTTAGCTGCTTAAGTGAGATTGATGGTAAGCGCTTATCGGAGAATTGCACAACTGAGGGCACTGATAACGGTGCAAATGCTTATGCCGCTCATTGGGAAACTCCAAGTAACTGGATGGCAAAAGATTTCGATGCAGCTTCATGGCCCCAAGCGACTGAGTATTCAGAAGATGAAATTGGTGTAAATAATAAAAAATCTTACATGAACTTTATTGATAAATTTAGCGGTGCTGGGGCAAGCTTCATCTGGTCAACAAATGTTGTTTTGGATAATGAAGTTCTACTAAGATACGAAGTGAAATAGCTTTTTCTCTAGCCTCAAAAAGCAGTTATGTTATCAGTTGATAAAGCATAGCTGCTTACTTTTTTCAATCGTTAATTCTGCTACATCTTTCCTTTCCTGACTCATAAAGGGGCAGAAACGTGTTGAACGAAGCCGCTCTGCGGCAGAAAAGATACTCTTCTGATAACCATACTCTTTAGTACCACCATCATATCGATGGTGCTTTACTGGAGAGTATATTATGACGCCTTCCGAACAACTACGTTTCGACGATCTACATCAACAACACCTTACTCAATTAAAGCTTCAAGGAAAACGTCCAAAAACGATCCAAGCTTACTCACTCGCAGTTAGACGAATAACACAGTACTTTGACCGCTGCCCTGACACGCTAACGATTGAAGATTTACGACGATACTTCAGTCAACTTATAGGACAAGTCTCATGGAGTACCATTAAGCTTGACCGCTGTGGGCTTCAATTCTTCTATAAACATACGCTGGATAAACAATGGGAATGGATAGGTATTGTTAAGCCACCTAAAGTAAAGCGGCTCCCTAATATCATATCCCCAGAGCAAGTCGCTCAAGTCATCAACGCGACTCGAGAGACCCGCTACAAAGTGCTGTTTCTCACCATTTATACAATGGGGCTAAGAATCAATGAAGCGCTTCACATTACTATTCCTGATATTGATAGCCATACCATGCGAGTCCATATTCGTCATGCTAAGGGAGGTAAAGATAGGCTGGTTCCAATCCCAAATCGAACCCTGCATGCGCTTCGTCGCTACTGGTGCACCCATCGACACCCTAATCTTCTTTTCCCAAGTAAAGGGAAGTGCTGTGATGTTAGCCCTAACGATCAAGGTGCTCAAAAAGCACTAAAGAAGGTCATCAACGAATGTGGTATCTACAAACGAATTACACCTCACTCTTTACGTCACTGCTTTGCGACACACCTTCTAGAGCAAGGGTTAGATCTGCGTTCGCTGCAAATACTACTGGGCCATAGCAGCCTAAATACCACCGCTCGCTACACACAAATGACTCAATTGAAATTGCACGATGCGAATCAGGCACTCAACCAGTTGGCCGATAAGCTTCGCCTCGATTGGGAGCTGAATGTATGAGCACTTTTATTGAGTTACTTCGCCAATACAAGAATCAACTTGAGTATAAATACGGCTATCGTTTTAGCACTGACACCAGAAGGCGATTGCAGCGATGTTACGCTGCAAGACTGAGAAGCAAGGGTTATCACAATGGTATTGCTCACACTGTCATCATGATGACAGACTGGCCTTATCGTGTGGTAATCGGCATTGCCCCCAATGCCAGCACAGTACCACATCAGGTTGGCTTGAAAGACAGAAGCGAAAACTGTTACCCACTCACTATTATATGGTGACGTTTACTGTGCCTTATGAGCTTAGGTCTTTGGCTCGTCGAAATCCAAAGGCTCTTTATCAAGCGATGTTCACTGCTGCGTCCTCAACATTGAAAGACTTTGCTCGTCGGCAATCAAAAGGTGAACTAGGGTTTACCATTGTCCTTCATACACACAGTCGAAAAAGAGAGTTACACCCTCACCTCCATGTCATTGTTGCAGGGGGGCAATATGATTCAAAGAGGCATGAGTGGCATAAGGGGAAAAAGGGCTACTTATATAATGAATTCGCATTGGCAAAAGTATGGCGAGCTAGGTTGTTAGACATGATTCATCACGATGCAGAGATGATGCTGCCTCAAAATGTGCCTAAAACATGGGTTGTTGATTGTCGATGTGTCGGGTATGGACTTCATGCCTTAGAATATCTGTCACGATACCTTTATCGAGGCGTCCTTCCAGATAACGATATCCTCAACATCACTGAAAGTGATGTCACTTTCCAGTATCAAGACAGTCAAACGAAGCAGCGACAAACACGTACGCTCCCCATACTTGAGTTTTTATGGCTTATTTTACAACATGTGCTTCCTAGGGGTATGCAACGAGTACGAGATTATGGCTTCCTTCGAGGCAATGCTAGACAGCTATGCGTTCAAATCCAATTATTCTTTTTACCAGAGAGCATTGCTTCTGAATTAGAAGCCACACCTAAAAAACCTCGAGCTGTACGGCCATGCCCTTGCTGTCAGAGCACGATGGCTTGTGTGGGGATAACTCGACCGATCTAGCCGAAAGGCAAACGATAATAAGGAGAATAGCATTAACTATAACTAAAAAGGGAGGGTGTAAATATATGATATAAATCAGAAAACTAAAGGTGTGATGCTACAATGAATCACGCTCTAGATTTACTCGCCCTTAAGAAAGACACTACTCAAAAGAAGCCTCTCACCCCTAGCCGAAAATTACTAATAAAGAAGAAGCACGGGCTTGTTCAACTCTGAATAAAACTGTCGGCTACGCGACAGCTATTCTTGTTTGTTACGTCCCTTTACCCCATTACACTTTGAGCGTGGGAAAGTGTTACTTTATGGGTGTCACAACTGAGTTTTCATCTAACAGCTCTTGTTGTAGCTCAAACACCCTGAAACGGAGCCTGGCATTTTCAGCCTCTAACTGCTTCCGGGCCTCAACTGCATTGTTTCGTTGCACCCTGTATTTATCCTTAAGCTCATTTGCTTTTTTTAATTCGTGTTTTAGCCTATCAAGCTCAGACAAAGGGACATCTAGCTCAATATCTAAGCCTGTTGTCATCGCCTTATCGCGGTTGAGGTTGTATTCATCGAGAACAGGTTTGGCATAGGCCACGAACTCTTTGAACTTATGGACATAGCTATTGCCAAGTTGGGCTTCATTATTGATTCGGTTCAACGTCAGCTTGCCAGTCGCCTTAACATGAAGCGGCTTGCCATCTAATAAGCGCTGAAATGCATTGACCAGTAACCCTTCTGCCTTGCAGGTTGCCTTATACTCAACTTTCATCACCATACCGCCTTAATATCATCATTGAAGCCATCAAATGGGATGCTGTGTTTGACCAATGTAGGTTCAATGGACTGAATCTTCTTTTTTCTGGCATCCAGAATCAACTCATTGGCATAATCACCCATATCATTGATTGCCCGGAACGAAGCAATGAGGTTGTCCCGCTCCTTTGAAAGCCTTTTAGCCGCTTTATCAGTGATTACCTTATGCTCACAGGGGGCTTCAACAATATCCATCAATGAGCAAAGCCGCTCACAATTACGATTGGTGCAGTAGCCACCTGTAGGAAGCAACACAATGGATTTGTCACCAGACCTTACCAAAGCGAGCAACTCACTTCGGGACATAACAATTTCTTCCCCTTGTGCTAGCCGCTCTGCTTTATTTTGGGCTATGCGCTCGCCTTCAGCACCACTTAAGGTATCGGATACATTGTAAATCTCATCCCATGCGTCCACTGCTGAGTTTTCAATGGCTTCATCAACTTCACTCATTAACTTTGTATCCATCAGCAGTTGGTTGGTACGCGCCAGTTCGGAATAATTCGCGTACCAGTTGGACATATTAATATTGCGGTGTTTAAGTTGGTATTTTACTGTAAGCGCATTGCCCAGCCGGTTTTTCACCATAAAGACCACAAAACTCCTTCGTAAGTCATGTGGACTAAGCTTTGGTAAACCGCCTCCAATCTTTAAACTTCCTGCTCGCTCTGGATTTAACAGGTCGAATTCGTCAACGTCTTCGGCGGTCGCAGTAATGTTGAACTCTTTCATATTCAATGCATCACGAGCCCCGTCAATACCGTATTTTAACGATGCTTTATTTACGAGAGCTTCACGGTCATAAGAGAAATCAGAAGAAATAAAGGCACTTTCAAGGTCTTGTTTCTTTGCATTATATTGGTCTTGGGTTAACAGACCATTTTGATAGCAGTCATCCAGTCGTTCTAAACTGTATTTTCTCGCGGCTTGCGTGGCGTCATAAGCTAGCTCCAGTGCCAGTTTTGCGATAGGGGCAGTATTCCACGTCGTATAAATTCTTTCACCCTTATTTCCCTTTGTCGAAAACCCTGAGACCTTGGGCACAGCAGCTAATGTATCGTCATAGCTCTCTTTGTTCATGGAGAGCAGCTCTTCCTTTCGGGCGGCGGAGAATAAGCCGACACAGATAAAGCACATCCTGAGCATTGCTCCTAACCAGCTTCCTCGCCTGTAAAAGGAGAAGTTAGGAATGGCTTTTCGTTCAGGCCATTTCTTTGTTCTATCAGACATCCTTTTGCTAAATGTCATCATTTGCCTATCGCTTAGGACACTGACACCTAGCGCTTTTAGCTCAGCGTTGAACATTTCATCCTGATAGGTGTAAAGCTTTTCCATCGCCTCTGAAATCTGATGGCGATAGGGGTGATAGGTTTCCACAAACTCAACAACAGTTTTTAAAATACTGACATGAATCGCTTCAGGAAATGCGATGGCCTGACCATCACCAGCATCAGGGTTAACCCACTGGCTATACTCTCGTTTATGGACATAACGCGTTACAAGGCCCGCTTTATTCAGTGAATTAATGCCCGAGGCAAGTTGTCGGCACGTACCTTCACTGCCAACCCCATGCAATGTTTTACTGCATCTTTTCCACTCTCGCTCGCTCGAAAGTAAGCTGAAGTCACTTTTACCCCAACGTGTGGCGATGCCTTTTAATTTATCCTAATCGTTCTCAGCGAGCTAACAGCCTTATGGGAATTGGAGTTTGATGTTTCCTTTTGGTATTGAATCAGTGCATAAAGGTAAGACTGAATATCGTGGCGGTACTTCTCATCAGTATGCCCAAAGACAATGTTTTTCATTCTGGTTCAGGGCGTGAAAGTCCCACTTTGCATCGAAGACACGAGAAACACCTTTCCCGTCAGAGTCAAACGTCACATACGGATTTTCAGCGAGTTCTTGGCGAAGCTGTATAAGCTGTTTAGACATAAATTACCCCTTAAAGAATTGGCTTGCACTGGCTCGGTCTTGGTAAAGCGGGTGGTAGTCGCCATCATCCACTTTTTGTTTTGCTTGAGCGTAATTTTTGGGTGCTTTTTGTTTCAGCCTGATAAGGACTTTTTTCAACACCCCCTCCACCACAAAATACTCATCCTTCGGTGCGGAATTACTTGCCACCATCTCTTTGAGGTCTTCGATTTGTTCTAAAAATGACAACATCAACCAGATGTCATTTTCTGACGCCACCAATTTATGGCTGTCACAATCAAAACAAGCAAGAAAATCCGTGCAACGTCCCGTATCTTTCGAAAAATCGATGCCCGACTGCTTCATGCGCCTTGCTTCCGCAATAAGCTTCTCTGGTGTTGCCCCTGCGCATTTGATGCCACTGGGCGTGGTCATTAATGGCTGCTCTTTGCTTTCACGGCTGCGCAAATTCTTATAATCATAATCTGACAAAATATCGCTGCGCATCGCCTTTGCATCCTCGATGGCTTTGCCTATCTCCTCGCCCTTGGCAACCGCGTATTGTGCGTCCATCGTGGCATTAAGGTTGTTATCATGGTCTGCCTGAACACCACTAGAGTAGCGTTGGGCGACAACATTTATTTCATTATTCAGCCCCTGTGACACAAGGAAGATATCCTCAGTGACTCGCATCAGTACATCAGATTTTGTCGCCCTGAATCGACTTGTCGTAACCGTTAAGCCAGTTATCTTCTCAAGCTGAGTATTGATGTAGCCAATATGTGAACTCTGGGCATTGAATGTCCAAACCTCACCGCTGGCACTAAAGAAAGGGCAAAGTGGTAGCTCGTTTGACAGCGGGATGCCTAGTGACTGGTACATCGCTTTAGAGGTTTTTAGCCATCGGGTAATCAACTCTTTAGTTCGCTGACTAAAGCCAGCGCTATTATCCAAGCCTTTATAGCCTGCCCTGAATTTCTCACCGTCAAAAACAAACCGCCCACTGCCAATACTTTTAAATGAAACGTCCTTGTGGCGCACATTAGCAAGCACCGATGTATTCATGCCTGTCAGCATTGAGAATATGAAAAACCAATTGCGTGAAGCCTGATTATAAAATACCTGACGATTAAGCTGCTCAAGTTGAAGCGAGCTACTCTTTATTGTTCCAGCCGCAGGTTTCATGCATTTCTTGAGGCCATATTTCTTAAAACTAATTTGCTTTGGTGTCCAGCTATTACGCTTTGCTTGTTCATCAAACCGCTCTTCATCAAAAAACGGATGGATATATAACAACTCATTGTTCTCAATCGCCTCCTGAAAGGCCAGTGCACCTTTAACCAAGACCTTGGATAGTGGCTTCAACTCTGTTTCCACATGGAACGCTTTGTTCGCAGCCAAAGGGCGTGCTGCAACTTCTGGCAATACATTAAGGTCAGACTCTCTATTCCACAGCCTTAACAGGAAAGATAAGCTGATTTTAATTTGCGCTGCTTTTGATACCTGCTCACCTTTCTCGCGTAATTTATTGAAGTGCTTTAAGCAATCAATCATGACGGCATTAGCGAAAAAGTCACCGTGATGTCCAATACCATCAAGATATTGGAAGTAGATTACAAGCCCAGACAAATAATTCTGCTTTGACTTGTTTTTAGGTAAGAGGCTTAGTCGTTGGTGAATGTCCCTAACGATACCATCCCGATTAGCTAAGACCTCACTCCCTGACTTTATTTGCTTTACTGTTGGAACATTGCGGTAGCGTAAACGGTATGTGTAAGATTGAACTCCATTGCCGCAGTCTAAAACCATTTCTTCAAAGCAAAGTGGAATAATTGGCGCGCTGGTCTTCTTTATCTTAATTTTGGTGCGCTTTCGTCCTTGAATCATAATGACCCCTCTAAATCATCAAACGCGCCAATATAGTCCAGTACGTCCTCGTAGATTTCATCGGCAGAAGGCATATCCTGTGCAATTTTCAGGTATTCCATCGTCGTCGCCCTATCTTCATGGCCTAGCAACACTGACACCCTATCCAATGCCTCATCGGGTGTGATTGACGGGTTGCCATGCTCATCCTTTTTATTTAAAAGGTGGCGGAATATATTCACGGCAAATGTTGAACGCAGATTATGTATAGAGCCGACAATAGGCTGGTCAAGACCTTGGGTTAGGTTTGCAGTGTTACGTATTTCCACCCAGCGCCCAGTAAAGTCTTGTAACCGCTTAAACATCGGTTTCCCGGACTGGGTAATAAACAGGTATTCCAGTTCAGGGTTGATTGCATCATCACCCTCAAAGAAATGCGTATTACCTGCCTCAGCCTGCTCCTTGCACCATGCTTTGAATTTCTCAAGGCGCTTTTGATACCTATCAGACTGCGAGTAATCGTAAAGCATCTTCATCAATGTGGCGGGGATAATGGTTTCGCGGCTTTTATTCTTCTCTGCGAAGCCCTCAGCAGTCTTTGTGAGTGATTGATACTTATCACCGACACCCAAATCCATCACAGGCTTTTTAAACACCTCTTTGCCGCCCTGAATCATGGTTTCGGGGTTAACAATCTGTCCTAAATGAAGGCTCGCTGCTTCCTCTCGGCGTAACCCGTATTACGGCAAATCATTGGGTGCAGGCAAAACTCAATCGGCAGTGAATGCAGTTTATTATTGTCACCATGACGAACCACCCTACGAGACTTCATTAATATGTTTTGCAGGATGTTCCATTCATTATTGGTAAACGGCTTTGATCACGGCGCAGGTTGCTGAGGTTTGTGCCGCCACTGCGTGATGACTTAGAAAACTTAATCCGCATATCCGTCGTGTGTACCTGCTTACGTTGGTAAGCTTTCATACTTGATGCAGACGCTTCGAAATGGATGTTAACTGTCTCAAATTGGAAGGGCGGATTATTGAAGCGGATACCTTGACGAAGACAATGTTTGTAGAAACCAACGACACTACTCATATATTGCCTAGCCGTTGTTTTAGCCAATACGCCATTAATAGCGAGCTGCTTTATTCCATCTCGATATTGGTAGGTTACCCGTTCTTGTTTGTTGCGAGGAAAGATACTCCATTCTGGACGGGGGTCATCATAGAGAGGGTCAAAGTCCCCTTCATCGTATTCAGCATCCCACTCAGCCTGCTTGTCCAATACAAAACTAAAGTAATGAGCAAGCCCTTGTGCATCTGTACCAAGCTCAAGCACGCCATCATCGATTGCTTTCGACAATAAGAACTCATTAACCATGTCTAATGATTGATAGCTGATTAGTTTGTCTTTATCGTCATACTCAGCAATATGGAGTAAAGGGAGCTTTTTGATGAGGGTTTTATTGCCATTGGCACGGTAGGTAATCTGAGGCTCGCCATTCTCATCAATAGATACTAATGGTTTCTCGTAAACGAAGTTAGGTATAGTCGAAATTTCTACTTCTTTTCGTATGACCTTTTTCTTATTTGCATCTTTATCTGACATACTAAACCTTATACTGTACATACAATCAGTATATACAGCATTCTCAACTTTGAAAGTTAATTGTGAGGTTTTAGTCTATCAGGTAAGTTTTGGATGTGGTCTTCCCAATCCACCACATCAATTTCGTATACCACTTTGTTACGAACGCTTTCACCTGCTGCATGCATCTCTGTTTTTGATCCGGTGATCAATGGATGCCACTCAGGGATCGGCTTAGATTCTGATAAAAGGCGGTAAGCACAAGTGTCTGGTAGCCAGTGAAACTCATCGATCTTGTCACGAGTCAGCTTCAAACACTCTTCACCTGAAGTGAAGCGGTTCGGATAATCTTTACACGAACATGTTTTGTCGTTTAACCAGCTACACGCCACATTGGTGTAGTAAACTTCATCGCTATCTTCATCCATTAGTTTATGCAGGCAGCACTTACCACAACCGTCGCAAAGTGATTCCCACTCATTCTCAGTCATTTGCTCTAGTGTTTTTTCTTGCCAAAATGGATTCGTCATAGGATTACTTCTTACTCTTTTACTGGGGTGCGTGTTATACCGCTAGCCCATAAAAAGTTCAAGGATAATAATTGTTCATTATTTGATTCAATCAACAGCTGTCACTCTCATCATTTTTTGCTACTATCGCGCACCCTGTTATTTAGTGAGTTTAATTTGATGGAATGTCGTCTAGGTTGTGGAGCATGTTGTATCGCTCCAAGTATTACATCTGCTATTCCTGGAATGCCTAATGGTAAGCCTGCTGGCGTACGCTGCATTCAATTAAATGAACAAGATCTGTGTAAGTTATTCGGTCAAGCTTCACGCCCGAAAGTATGTCACCAGTTCAAAGCTTGCCCTGTCATTTGTGGTAAAACCGACCAAGAAGCCCTTGATAACCTTATCGAGTTAGAAGCCATAACCTAAGCGTATCGGTGTTTTTCAAGGTAGTTGTCATCATTTGCTTACTTATTAAGCAGCTTCTCTTTCTGGATTTAGGTGAACGTCACCGACAGGCTCACAGTTCCTGATATCACCAGGCCATCGCTCAGGTTTTCGGCGTTTTGCAGCGAGCAATACCTCAGCACGCTGCTTCAGGATCTCTTTATCTTTTCCATTGTGACGCTCTGAAGGCGTGACGTAATTTAGCTTACTGTGCTTGTGCTCGGTGTTGTACCAGCGTACGAAGTCTTCAACCCAACTTCGACTACTGTCGAGAGTTTCAAAGCCCTTTGTTGGCCAGCTTGGTATGTACTTTACCGTGCGGAACAATGACTCGACATACGGGTTATCATCACTGACTCTCGGGCGGCTATACGATGAGGTAATACCTAACTCTTCCATTTTAGCTTTGAACGTCAGCGACTTCATAGGCGCACCGTTATCTGAGTGAAGAACCAGCGCTTGATTGAAGCACTGCTCTCGCATCAACGTCCGTTGCAGAAGTTGTGACGCCAGCTCACCGCACTCACGCTCATACACTTCATAACCAACGACTTTTCGGCTGTAGATGTCCTCGATGACATACAGGTAATAGTGGTGGCCTCGAACCTTTGAAGGTAAGTAAGTGATATCCCATGTGTAGACTTGGTTCGAGTCCGTAGCTGTGTAACTTGTTGGCTTCGCTTGCTTCTGTCTACTCCGCTGACGACCTCGTTTGTGAAGTTGCCCTCGTGCAGTCAGCACCCGATAGTAACTCGACTCAGAGGCGATATACTCACCTTTATCAAGCAGTGTTGGGACGACTTGAGTCGGAGGTAAGCTTGCGAATTCAGGGCGGTTACACACCTCGATTATCGCATCTCGCTCTTCCTGCGACAGCTTGTTAGCAGGCTCAGGTCTGACGCATATCGGCCTTTTGTCAGCTTGAACTTCACCTTGCTGATACCAGCGACGATACGTTCTCAAGTCGATTTGAACTTCATGGCAAGCTGGCTCTAAGCGGCATCCGCGTTGCTTCGCCTCCAAGATAAGAGCCACTATGCTCTGCCTTTCATCGGTGGAGGTTAGTCGTCCTCTGGCTCTTCCCCGTAAAGGCTCGCAGCTTTTTCTTAGTACCAAGAGGGCGGCCGTTTCAGCGAGCGCTTTTTCTTTGAGTCGTAAATCTTTCTTCAACTCTTTGATTTCAAGTTTGTCAGCTTTAGCCTGTTTTTTGGCTTGTGCTTCACTCTCTTTGTTCGACATGACTCCTTGAACAAACTCGCTGCGCCAAGTCTGTACTTGCTCAGGGTACAAGCCCTTCTCTCGACAATATTGGCTGAGTTCATTTTCAGTCATAGAATAGGTTTCAGCGACGATGGCGAGTTTAGTTTGAGCAGACCACTGCTCTGATGAAGTGTTGCTATTTGGCACTGCGGCTCCTGAACGTCTGAGTTGCTTGCGCCAATGATACAGGGTCGCAGTGCTAATTCCTTCCTCTTCCGACACTTCTTTAACTGACATTGAATAGGGAGGCAACAGCTTCTTCAATATAGCTTCTTTTCTTTCTACTGAGATACGAGACACAATTACTCTTTATCGCCCAAACTGGTTAAATTTTAACAGTGACAACTACCCTGCCAGATAGGGGTATTAGCCCTTTTCTATATCCCATCAATTTCTTTTTCTACTTATACTTTGCTTTAGGTTATAGGTGCTTATGAGACCTCAATAGTCTTTCGAACAGTACTGACTACCTCGCGATGAGTAATAACCGTTTCAGGAAACTCTCGGCGAAATAAAGCCATCGATAAGACATCACATACCAGTGAGGCCGTCATTCTCGTACCCATAAACCAACCAATAACTTGCCTTGAATAAAGGTCAATAATGGCAACTAATTATAGCCAACATTTGTTTGTAGCTACGTCGGTGATGTCTCCTGCCCATTTTTAAATTAGCAGTCGTTGCACTGAAGACCTGAACGAGCAAGGTCGTGACTACGGGCATTCAGTTCAGGTTGAGAAGTGGACAATACCTTATAAACTTGAAGTACTATGTGTATATCATCAGGTAGCGTTTTTATTTACTTTGTTGTCAGCCAATATATTGGATAATATGGCAATAATACATTATGGAAGGAAAATGTGATGAGTAAAAAAATGACCATGGCGGAGATTTCAAGACAGCTTGGAATTTCAACAATGACCGTGTCACGTTACTTTAATGACGGTTATGTCTCGGCTGAAAATCGCCTTAAAATTGATGCTATCGTCAAAGAAAACCATTATACCCCTAATATATTTGCTCGTTCCATTCGTAGCCAATCTAATATTATTGGTTTCGTTGCTCCTCGCATTGAGTCATATACAACTAGTTTGGTAATTAAAGGAGCGCTGGCGGCTGCCAATGAATCACAAGTACGAATGCTTTTTCATGCCTCAGGGTTTAACCATGAGTCAGAATGCCAAGCTGTGAGAGAGTTTAATGGCTTAAATGCATTGGGCACTATTATTATTGCTTCAAAGCACAGTGTCGAAGAGACGTTTTATCAAACCTTAGACAATGTGTTATTTATTGGTAAAAACACCCCCCACCATTGCTGTTTATATTACCCCGACCATGCTGCAATTAAAGCACTCGTTTCCCAAACCATCACTCAGTTAAAACAACAGCAGGCACCGCTGGCAGCCGTACATTATATTTATGATGAGCGTATGCTTTCCAGCCGTACTAAGTTGATGCAAGCCACCATTACTGACACCGTCCCTGAGTTGAATTTTTCACTACAAGCTCTAGCCAACTCGGAGGACAAAGCCGGCTACCAGGCAATTCAATTACAGCCTAATCATGTCTACTTTTGTGCCACCGATAATATTGCTATTCGTTTATATCGTCGCGCCAAAGAACAGCAACTCAAGATTGGTCATAACTTATGGATTGTAGGCATGGGTGACTATGACTACAGCGATTTGTTAGTCCCAAGCCTGACTACTGTCGCTTTTAACTACTATCAAGTGGGCTACCAAGCTGTCAAAAAATTGCTCAAGCGCGATTTCAGTTCCGTTGAAGGCACATTCGACATAAGAATGAGAGAAAGTTCACAGTTTCTCTGAAATTGTATTGAGTCCAAATAGGTTCCATTTAACACTATGTGTTAACGATAACACACATAGTATAACCGATGACACTCGCTACTGATCTACACTCAAAACCACTCGCGTGGTGGAAGAAAGCAACTGCCTACCAAATTTATCCCCGTAGTTTTTATGATACAAACCAGGACGGCATTGGCGATATCAATGGAATCATTGCTAAGCTGGATTATCTTGCTGATTTGGGCATTGATTTAATATGGATCTGCCCATTCTACGCATCACCGAATGATGACAACGGTTACGATATCAGTGACTATCAAGCGATTCATCCTGACTTTGGAACCCTTGAGGATGTGGATAAATTAATCACTGCTGCTCATGAACGTGGCATTCGCATTATTATGGATTTAGTCATCAACCACACTAGCGATGAGCATCCATGGTTTATCGAATCTCGAGACAACAAAGATAGCCCTAAGCGTGATTGGTACATTTGGCGTGATGGTTGTGAGTCAACAGATGAAAAACCGACTTGCGAACCTAATAACTGGGAAAGTATTTTTCATGGTAGTGCATGGGAATATGATGACAAAACCGCACAGTATTATTTACATCTATTCTCTAAAAAACAGCCTGACCTTAATTGGGAAAATCCTGAAGTTAAACAAGCACTATTTAAAATGATTCATTGGTGGTTGGAACGAGGTATTGATGGTTTCCGTGTCGATGCAATTAGCCATATTCAGAAACAAGCTGGTTTACCCTCTTTACCCAATCCAAAGGGTGAAAAGTATGTCTCTTCATTCGATTATCACATGAATGTTGAAGGTATTGAAAAGCACCTGTATGAGTTAAAAGAGCAGGCGTTTTCGCCTTTTGATATTGTGACCGTTGGTGAGGCCAATGGGGTGACGGCCGACAACGCATTGCCTTGGGTTGCTGAAGCGACCGAGCACGATCAAGGTGGTGTTTTTAACATGATTTTTCAGTTTGAACACATGAAGCTATGGTCGGAAGAACAAAGCAACGAGAATTTCGATCTCGTGGCGTTCAAACGCATTTTATCGCGTTGGCAAGATGCCTTAGAAGGTAAAGGCTGGAATGCGCTTTATTTAGAAAACCACGATCAAGCTCGTAGTATTGATACTTTTGCCGATCCTAACTCTAGGTATGCCAGTGCTACCGCGTTAGCGAGTTGTTATTTCTTGATGAAAGGAACTCCATTTATTTATCAGGGCCAAGAGATTGGTATGGTCAATCATCAGTTTACTTCTCTTGACGAATTTAACGATGTGTCTGCGAGAAATTTAATTCAAAAGCTATCGCAACAAGGTCAGAGCAATGCCGATATCTTAGCCTTGTTAAATCAAGTATCCCGCGACCACAGTCGCTTGCCAATGCAATGGAATGACCAGGATTTTGCCGGTTTTTCTGAGGTGCAACCTTGGTTCTCGGTGAATCAACAGTATGCAGATATCAATGTTGAGCAACAACAGCAAGATCCAAATTCGATCTTAGGTTTCTATAAGCAGTTGATTGCTTTGCGTAAGTCACATGAAAGCTTAGTGGTTGGCCGTTATCAATTACTGCTAGCTAACGATCCTAATATCTATGTTTATCAACGTGTTGCTCAAGATATGACATGGACCATTATTACCAATTTAAGTCCACAAGAGAGCGTTGTTGATATCGACTGCACCCAATTAGGCGAGTTAATGCTTGATAATCAGAATATTAACAATGAACACGTTCGCTCAGATTTTATAACAACGCAAATAGCCCCCGCTTATGCCGCGTATATATTTGCAAGAAAGCATTAAATTATATTTATGGCTAGGCGCTGATAACGTTAGCCTGTATTTAAATCAAGGAACTATTTATGAGTAAGTTACTATCGTTTGATTTTTGGCAACGATTTGGGAAGTCCCTTATCGTTGTTATCGCGGTGATGCCTGCCGCTGGTATCATGATATCACTAGGTAAAGTGGTCGCAATGTATGCGGGTGGGTTTGGTGCCATTGAAACACTAGGCGCTATAATGGAAAACATAGGTTGGGGGATCATTGTTAACCTTCACCTATTATTTGCGGTCGCGATTGGTGGCTCGTGGGCAAAAGAGCGTGCAGGTGGCGCATTTGCCGCGCTAATTGCCTTCATCTTAATCAACCGTATCACTGGGGTTATATTGGGCGTGGATAACGCTATGCTCAGTGACCCAGAAGCGGTTGTGATGAGCCTATTTGGTTCTGAGCTACCTGTCTCTCAATTCTTCACGAATATTTTGGGTGCTCCTGCCCTAAATATGGGTGTGTTTATCGGTATTATGTCTGGCTATTTAGGTGCCAACTTATTTAACCGCTACCATGACTTCGCTCGCTTACCTCAGGCATTAGCATTTTTCAACGGTAAGCGCTTTGTGCCTTTTGTTGTTATTTTCTATTCGCTGATTATTGCGTTTGGTTTATCGGTAATATGGCCTTTAATTCAAGGTGCGCTTAATGATTTTGGTCAATGGATTGCTACCTCTAAAGACACTGCGCCGATCACTGCTCCTTTCTTGTATGGTACGTTAGAGCGTTTATTACTGCCATTTGGTTTACACCACACTTTAACTATTCCAATGAATTACACCGAGTTGGGTGGTACTTATGAGCTTATGACTGGGATGAATGCGGGCTCAAGTGTTTATGGTCAAGACCCATTATGGCTTGCTTGGGTTAGCGATTTAAATAATCTTAAATTAAGCGATCCGACAACTTACCAACATCTGTTAGATACGGTGCACCCAGCACGCTTCAAAGCGGGCCAAGTTATTATCGCAGCCTCTTCATTGATTGGTATTGGACTTGCGATGTATCACTGTGTTGATAGTGATAAGCGCGCACAATATAAGCCAATGTTTTTATCTGCGTGTCTTGCCGTGTTATTAACCGGTGTGACCGAGCCTATTGAATTCATGTTTATGTTTATTGCTCCTGTTTTATATGTTGCGCATGCGGTATTAACAGGGGTTGCATTTGCGTTGGTCGATGTGATGGACCTACGTGTACATGCCTTTGGTTTGATTGAGTTACTCACTCGTATACCTATGATGGTTTCAGCGGGCATCGGTGGTGATCTGGTTCGCTTTGCATTAGTTTCTATTGTTTTCTTTGTGGTTAACTATGGATTGTTCCGCTTCCTAATCGTGAAATTGAAGTTACCAACACCGGGTCGTATGGGTAACTACCTGGATGAAAGCTCAGAATCCATGTCAGAAGATGAGAAGATGCACATTATTATTCAGAATTTAGGTGGCCGTGCCAATATTGCTGAGATTGATGCTTGTATGACTCGCTTGCGTATTACAGTTAATGATCCGAAGTTGGTTGCTGAATATGCGTCATGGAAGCCGACAGGGGCTCTTGGTGCTGTGATTAAAGAACAGGGTGTACAAGTTATTTATGGCCCTGGGGTGGATGTTATTAAATCTAAGTTAATAGAGAAATATTCAGCACAACCTGCGTAATTCTTTTTAGATCAAATAACCTCGAGAAACGCAGCCTTGCGCTGCGTTTTATCTCACTAGAATAAATAAGTGAATAATAATGAAGTTAATGACACTAAATACCCACAGTTGGCAAGAAGAAAAACAGCTAGAAAAGTTAGATGTGGTCGCGCAAGCCATTATCGAGCAAGGGTCCGATGTGGTTGCATTACAGGAAGTGAATCAACATCAAGATAGCCCGGCCGTTGATGCCAATATATTAACCAATCACACTGTGTTGTCGAATAACTATGGTTATTTATTACAGAAAAAACTCATGGAATACGGTCATCACTACCAACTTACGTGGGATTTCGTTCATCAAAGTTATGAAGTATATCAAGAGGGGCTCTCATTTTTAACGCGACTACCGATTGTCGAACATGAGGTCATTGATTTAAGTGATAACTATGATGTGAGCTTTTGGAAGCATCGGCGAGCAGTGCGTATTAAAGTGACCTCTCAACAGGGTGATTTTAATCTTTTTAATTGTCATTGTGGCTGGTGGAATGACTCAGAGAACTCATTTGAGGATCAGTTCGACCGAATCAAGGCAACTTTACCAACAGAGTTGAGCTTTCTATTAGGCGATTTCAACAACCCAAGCTATATACGTAATGAAGGCTATGATTACGTATTACAACGCGGTTTGATGGATTGTTATGAAGTTGCTGAAATCAAAGATGATGGAACCACTGTCATTAAAAACATTGATGGTTGGGAGCAAAACAGCCAAGCGCTACGCATTGATTTAGTGCTTAGTAATCAGCCTGTAGTGGTAAAGCAGCATAAGGTGATTTTTAATCACGATTTTTATCCGGTTGTATCAGATCACTTTGGGGTGTTGGTAGAAGTAGAACTTACTTAATTTTTATCAACTCATCGTAGTTTAAATAAAACGAATACTGACACAAATACGGCGAATTATCAGGTCACTCTTGCTTGCTAAAATAGCGATAAAATACGACTGACCTTAACGATCTTTAGTGCGAGTTCGAAGTGATTACATAAGATTCTCTGTTCTTTCTTTCAACTATATACACAAGATTTCACACTTCTGCGAAATCTAAACTATCTTGTTGATACTGGTACAGATTAATAAGGATCGTTATGAATAGGTATATTGCAGAAATGTTCGGTACATTTTGGTTGGTGTTAGGGGGTTGTGGTAGTGCCGTCTTGGCCGCTGCTTTTCCCGATGTAGGTATCGGCTTACTCGGGGTTTCCCTCGCGTTTGGTTTAACCGTACTCACCATGGCTTTTGCTATTGGCCATATATCCGGCTGTCATCTCAACCCTGCTGTTACAATAGGTCTTTGGAGCGGTGGCCGCTTTGATGCCAAAGACGTCGCACCCTACATTATTGCCCAGGTCATTGGCGGTATTATCGCGGGTGGTGTGTTATTTGTGATTGCGTCAGGCCAAGCAGGCTTTGACGCTGCGGCATCTGGCTTTGCTTCAAATGGTTACGGCGAACACTCACCAGGCGGCTATTCACTTACCGCTGCACTGGTCTGTGAAGTGGTCATGACCATGGTATTCCTGTTCGTGATCATGGGAGCGACTGATTCAAAAGCACCCGCAGGTTTTGCACCTATCGCAATTGGTCTCTGTTTAACCTTGATTCACCTTATCAGTATTCCTGTAACCAACACCTCTGTGAACCCTGCTCGAAGTACTGGTGTGGCTGTATTTGTCGGTGACTGGGCCGTTTCGCAATTATGGCTATTCTGGGTTGCACCGATTATTGGTGCCGTGATTGGCGCGATGATATACAAAGCGGTAAGAGGTTCAGATTAAGCTCTGAAAAAACGTCTAAAACAATAAAAGAAAAAGCCGCTTAGTGAAGTGACCCCATAAAGTTGGACATTTCTGTTAAGCGGCTTTCAAGGCCTGAGTTCGATATTCTATCGGAGTCAGGCCTTTTAGTTTCACTTTTATACGTTTGGTATTGTAGTACTCGATGTATTCTTTAATTTGCTCTATCAGAGCATCTGCATCTTCAAAGCTTTGGTTGTGATACATCTCGGTTTTGAGTAAAGCAAAAAAGTTTTCAGCAACAGCATTATCCAAGCAGTTACCTTTTCTCGACATGCTTTGCGTTAACCCACTCTCCGCTACCTTTTTCTGATACTGTCGATGGCGATATTGCCAACCTTGATCGCTGTGTATAATTGGCTTTGAGTTGGGTTTAAGCGTTGATATAGCCTCCGTCAGCATATCCGTGACAAGCGGCAAGCAGGCATTTTTGGCCACTCTATAAGCTACCACTTCCTGAGTAAACAAGTCGACAACGGGAGACAAGTATACTTTCTGCTCTTTGACTTTGAACTCCGTGACATCAGTTACCCACTTTTCATCGGGTTGAGTCGCACTAAAATCTCTTTCAAGCACGTTGGGAGCAGCTGTTCCAGACTCTCCTCGGTATGAACGGTACTTTTTAATCCTGACCGTCGATTTAAGGTTGAGCTGAGCCATAAGCCTTTGAACCGTTTTGTGATTAAGCGCGACCCCCTGATTTTTTAGTTCTAAATGAATACGACGATAACCGTATCGGCCCTTATGTTCATGATAAATTGACTTTATCAACCGCAGCTCACGTTCGTAGCTATTTGGGCGCTTGCTCGTTTGAGCCTGATAATAAAAGACACTTTTTGCCAGCTGTAGAGTCTGCAGTAAGTGCTTCAACGGGTACTTGCCTTTAAGAGTTAGAGCTATGACCGCTTTTTCTTTGTTCGACGGTTTTTTTCCTGCTCCAACTCTTCCAACTTTTTTAAAACAGCATTCTCGGTTCGTAAGTAGACTAACTCCTCTTTTAGCTCCTCAAGTGTCATTTCATTATCAGGCTTAGTGGTTCGTTGAGGTTGCTGTTTCATTGAGGGTCTTCCTTTCTGGCGCATTTTGAGCCCCTTGATACCGAGCTCATTAAATCGTTTGAGCCAGACAGAGAGTATCCCAGGGGATGAGAGGTTTAATACAGCGCTAGTGTGCGTGAGAGACCATTCATTCGCCCACATTAAATTCAATGCTTTTCGTTTTGTTTGAGCAGTCGCGGCATGCTTAGTTGGTAAAAATGAATCAGTACCATGGATGGCAAAGACTTGAGCCCAATACCGTATCTGCCTTGAAGAAATTGAATATTGTTTTGCTAAGTAGAGAGATGACGTGCCATCTAAGTATTGCTTAGCAATGATACATTTTAGCTCTCGGCTATATTTGGACATAAAAAGACCCCCAATAATTGGCGTCCAACTATTGGGGGTCAGTTCATAGTGATGATTCACCAAGCGGCTTTTTTAGATCTTATGACGACCGAGTAAGGAGTGCGAAAGCGTGGTGCCATCCACCAGCTCTAGCTCACCACCAACGGGAACACCATGAGCGATACGGCTAGCGTTCACTTCATGGGCATTACATAGCTCAGCAATGTAATGCGCTGTTGCTTCCCCTTCAACTGTTGGGTTAGTCGCTAGGATTACTTCAGAGATATCACCACGACGCAGGCGGTAGTCCAAAACATCAAGACCGATGTCACTTGGACCAATACCATCAAGTGGTGAAAGGTGACCCATCAATACAAAGTAACGACCTGAATATTGGCCAGTCGCTTCTATTGCTGCAATGTCTGCAGGGCTCTCTACTACACAGATTTGACCATTTTCCTGACGTTTAGGATTGGTACAAATGTGGCAAGTATCTTCTTCAGTAAAAGTACGGCACTCATTACAGTGACCAATTTCGGTCATTGCTTGGCTTAGAGCTTCAGCCAATTGTAGGCCGCCTTTTCTATCGCGCTGTAACAAATGAAAGGCCATACGCTGCGCCGACTTGGGGCCAACCCCAGGTAGACAACGTAAGGCCTCCATCAAATGCTCCAGCATATGACTGGTACGCATATTTAACCGTTCTAATTTTCAAGTAATAGCCTGTTCAATACAAACCACCACCTGAATTAACCTTTAAGAATAAGTTACTTAGAAAGGCATCTTCATACCTGGTGGAAGTTGCATTCCACCAGTTACGCTAGCCATTTTCTCTTTTTGAGTTTCTTCAACGCGACGAGCCGCATCGTTGAAAGCAGCAGCGATAAGATCTTCAAGCATCTCTTTATCGTCTTCCATTAGGCTTTCATCGATATCAACACGGCGAACGCTGTGGCTACCAGTGATCGTTACTTTTACAAGGCCAGCACCTGACTCACCTGTAACTTCCATATTTGCGATTTCTTCTTGAAGCTTTTGCATGCGCTCTTGCATTTGCTGGGCTTGCTTCATCATGTTGCCCATACCGCCTTTACCAAACATGTTAATACTCTCTGGTCTAATTGGTTTATTAAAATTAATTAAGCTATACGAGCTTAAATGGGGGTTAAAACTGTGTGATTCAACCCCTCGATGTTCAGTTCTCAGATTTGCTTATCTGGGATGATACGCCGGTCACTAAACAAGAAAACGTTCTAGATAGGACGAACGCTGTCTCTGTCGAGTTCAGCGGCAAAACGTCTTTCGATGAACTGTACGTTGGCATCGTTTTCTAAAGCGGTAAACGCATCTTTCAACTTACTTTGATACAGTCGTTCTCGTAATTCTAGCGGCGTTTCTCCACCATCACCGATTTCAACACTCAAATGACACTCTTCTCCAAGCACAGTATTGAGAGACTGCAATAACTCACTCTGCGCGCGGTCCGTATTCAAGTGAGCTTGGCTCGCTCTTAACGTTAAAGTGATTGATGTGTCGTTTTTAGCAAACACTGAGTTCAATGCTAACTGTTCAACAAGCTTGGCTGTCTCTAGCTTTTGAATCGTGGCGGACCATTCATCTTGAGCAATCGACTCTTGAAGCAATTTATCGACCATTTCTGGTGTCTTAATATGCTCTAACGCACGCTTGATCTGAGTAGGTGTAAGCTCTTTGCTCACCTCTTTCACTACAGGTTTAGACGGTTTCCAGCGATAAGGTTCATTATCGTTGGTCACATTTTCTGTCGAAGAGGCTGATAAAGAAGCTGGCGACACCCGCTCAGAACCACCGTGTTGCTGAGCAACTCGATCAAGAACTGAAGTTTTAGCTGGTGTCGCTTTAGCCTTTTTTGGCGCCGAGCCTTTGTTTTCTGTTGCCGCGCTGCCTCTACGTTGAGAACGTAATTGGTGGCGTAAACCACTCACAGGCGAAGTTGCACGCGCTGGCTGCTCTTGCGGAGCAGAAGGTGCAACGCTTGGCTGTTGAACCGGACTCTGGTTTTGATAATTCGTTTGTTGCTGATGAGGCTGATCTGCACCGTAGCTTGGACGCTCATCATAAGCCGGAGGCGCGTCATACTGGCTATGCGAGTAATCCTGTTCTGGATAACCTTGGTTACCTGCGTGATCAGCGTAACCTTGCGAATCTGAATACTGTGCTGGATTCTGCTGCACCGGTTGCTGCTGCATAGGCTGCTGTTGAGGCGCCTGTTGTTGCATCTGAGGCTGTCTCGGAGCTGCCATTGGCACAGGTTGACTCACTGACTGAGCAACGTTCTGAGCTTGAGCTGCTGGAACTGGCGCTGGGCTTGCCGACTGAGTCGAGATTGCCGAAGCAACCGCTTGTTCAGCTGGTCTAAATGCCAACATGCGTAAAACCACCATCTCAATACCAACGCGAGCGGTTGGCGACAATGGTAAGTCTTCACGACCTTTCAACACGATCTGGTAGTAGAGTTGAATGTCTTGTGGGCAAAGCGCTTTGCTCAGTAGTTCAAGCTTCTCTGCGTCAGGCTGTGCCTTATCTAATGTAGATGGCAAAGCTTGGAACATCGCAAGACGATGCAGTTGGGCCGCAAGCTGATTCAGCAAACCATCCCACTCAACACCGTTCTCAGCAAGGCTTTGGATACACGCCATCGCTTGCTGTGGCTGCTTACTGCTAATCGCTTCAAGCAAGTGGATAGCTTGGTCGGTATCCAGTGTTCCGAGCATGTGAGCAACAGTATCTGTTACGACATTGCCATTACCCAATGCGATAGCTTGGTCTGTAAGGCTTAGCGCATCACGCATACTGCCATCAGCAGCATGAGCAATCATTCCAAGCGCACGAGATTCAGACGTCACATCTTCTTGTTCAAGAATATGATCGAGCTGCTCGTGAATATTATCAACGCTGATCGGCTTAAGATGGAACTGCAAACAACGCGACAAGATCGTTACTGGAAGCTTCTGTGGATCCGTTGTTGCGAGCAAGAATTTCACATACTCAGGCGGCTCTTCTAAGGTCTTTAGAAGCGCGTTAAAGCTGTGCCTGGAAAGCATGTGGACTTCATCGATTAGGTAAACCTTGAAGCGACCACGTGCAGGCTTGTACTGAACATTGTCCAGAAGCTCGCGGGTATCTTCTACCTTAGTTCGTGATGCCGCATCGATCTCGAGCAGGTCAACAAAGCGACCTTCATCGATTTCTTTACAGGTTGCACATTCACCACAAGGGGTTGAGGTAATGCCTGTTTCACAGTTGAGTCCCTTAGCAAACAAACGACCGATGGTTGTTTTACCAACACCTCGTGTACCGCTGAACAGGTATGCGTGGTGCAACCTATTCTGGCTAAGGGCATTCTCTAATGCTGTTAAAACATGGGCTTGACCAACCACTTCTTTGAATTTGGTTGGTCGCCATTTTCGCGCTAACGCAAGATAGCTCATGAATAATTCCGAAAAGGATTAATGACCGTCGAATTCGCAGATGCTAAACACTTCTAGACCTAAGCCTTGTAAGCGCTTGTCACCACCGATTTCTGGAAGGTTAATAACAAATGCAGCGTGTTCTACCACACCACCAAGCTGACGAATCAACTTTGTTGTTGCTTCAATCGTACCGCCCGTTGCTAGCAAATCATCAACCATCAACACTTTATCGCCTTCAACGATAGCATCAGTATGGATTTCTAGAGTGTCGGTGCCGTACTCAAGCTCATAAGATTGTGCCACAGTTTGACGAGGCAGTTTGCCCGGCTTACGAACAGGAATGAAGCCAACACCTAGCTCAAGTGCAAGAGGCGCACCAAATAGGAAACCACGAGCTTCAGTACCAACGATCTTAGTAAAGCCCATGTCCTTGTATGTTTCCGCTAGCAGTTCGATCGTCGCTTTGTAAGCTGCTGGATCTTCCATCAAGCTTGTTACGTCACGGAACAAAATACCCGCTTTAGGGTAATCAGGAATGCTTTTGATGCTTGCTTTGATCAGAGAGATTTTTTCTGTGTTCATAATCTTATGCACTTCATTAGGCCGCTTTCCAAACTCTCGTTAACGAATCAAACATCAACGCTTGGAATTAAGGAAAGGTACGATTGGTATTCATTGCAACAAGAGTCATAACTCTGATTGCTGAAATAATAAACGCCCGCTATACAAGCAGGCACACTGGCTTAATGGTAGTGATTTTCTTTGCTGTCAGCAACCAACTCATGGGTTGGAAGTCGCATAAACCATGTGAGAAGAATAACAAGTACGCAAATTAGGAAAGCCTTGACCCAAATGATAGGGGCAAAGTAGATGGATAACGCAAAACTCAACAAGATAAAGAATACGCCACGCGTTTTAACTTGTTTGGTGACGGCACCGTGTTGATACCAATTGTTCAACAAAGGACCCAGCGTTTTGTGCTCATGCATCCATTTATGAACTTTCGGATTGCTTCGCATGAAGCATGCGCTGGCAAGAAGGAGAAAAGGAGTGGTTGGCAGAACGGGCAAAACTATCCCTAGAACTGCGAGAAATATACAAAGGCCACCAGCAATATTGAGGCTTAAAACTCGAACGCTAATTGTGGCCTCCTTGAGTTAGCTGTCACCAATCGGCGACGACAGCTTAACTAGAATGTTGCGTAACCATTAAATACACGGATCAACGTAAGTGTTGCTGGTAGCAATGGAATCATTAAAAATGCGGCTAAAAATCCTAAAAAGTAGAATACATTAAACGGGTCTTGAAAGTCTTTGTTATCTGCCATGATTGCTTCTTGTTTTTGTTAGTAAAGGTAAGTATCCGGCGAACCAAACCCGCTTTGCTAAATCGACATTTAACAAAAAAGGCATAGCCACACCATTTGCGCAACTATACCTTAATCAATTATTCACAAAAACCGAGGAAATATAGGGTTAATCGGTAGACCCTTGGTGTATGTCTAAACTAAAACTTGCCGATCCAAGTAGGCTCAACGACAGTTGGCAGCCCTGTTCGATCGGAAGGTCCCGCGTAATAAAGTTCTTCTTGCAGTTCTCGCCCAAGCGCTCACCTGCTGCAATATATTGATTCAATTCACCATTCGACCATTGCCCGTCTAGACCCGCAGGCAAAATGGAGATGGTTCCCTCGGCAAGGTCTGCAACACCAAACAAGGCATTCACTGGGGTGGAGCATTTAGAGCAACGAATCCCCTTCTCTAAGATCTCAGCAATATCTTTGAGATCAACATTAAAATCTTTTCTGTTTCTTATGTAATCGTGGAACAGCGCTCTCACTAACAATGTTGTCGCGGAGCCGCCATTATCAGAAGACGATGAATCGACGAGGTAAAAAGCAAACTGCCCGTTCATCATCCACGCATAATCAAACACAAGTGGCATCATCTCTGTTGATTGCAGTAAACGGTAACTGCAACGCCAAGAGCCTTGTCGCGTATCTTTCTCTGGAAGCAACGCATGCAGTAAGTCTTTTGCTGCGCTTGGGTTATCTTGAAGGTAATTCAGATGCCAATGCAGTTCTTGGTCTTCAGGGATCTCTCCCCCGTCATCCACACAGAACCACTGACTCGAAAAATCTCGTTGGTCTGAAATGTTATCGAACGAATCTGTCAATGTATTCGCAATCGCACTTCCTAGGTGGCGGTGATCCTCTAACGGCTTCGCCAAGAAGTCTTTAATACCAAATCGCAAGGCTTTCGCCACATCAGACATATCATCAGTGCCGGACACCACGATCATAGGCAGTGACGGGTACTCTAAACTGAGCTCTTCCACAAGCTCGATGCCATCAAGTATTGGCATTGATAAGTCACACACAATTAAATCTGGCGCTGAGTCTCTAAGTTTCTGCAAAGCGTCCAGTCCATTTTCAGCCTCAACCACTCTATAACCGACCTTGTCTAGGTACGCGCTAGTTATACGGCGAAAAATAGGATCATCATCAACCAACATCACGCATTTTTGGTTAATTACTTCCTGAGCCGAGGTCATTACTGGCTGACTGTGAGTTTTGTACATAATCTATAACCTCACAAAACTAAGTCGAATTATTATTGTTATCTGTTCTAAGAACTAATATAAAACTTAGTAATAAAATGTTAAATACACAAATTTGCACTCTTTACTGGTAATTCGTGACGAGGGTTGGAATACTTGTAAATAGTGCAACGAGTTGACGTAACGCAAACATTGATCTCACTGTTACGTATAAATTAGATGAGATTGTAAACAAATGTGTCTGGATTTATGAAATTAGATGATTTAAACCTCTTTCGACTCGTCGTTGAAAATGGGAGCTACACCGCAACATCGCGCAAGACTATGATTCCGGTTGCGACCATCACACGACGCATCCAAGCCTTAGAAGATTCTTTGAACCTTAGGCTTCTCAATAGACACGCGCGTAAACTTTCTTTAACAGAGGCAGGCGAACGTTTCTTCAATGAATGCTCTCCGCTATTGCAACGTCTCTCTTCTACTGCAGAAGAGTTAACTGACGTGTGCAAAGGCGCTTCCGGTAAGATTCGTATTACGGCACCTTCAAATCTGACAAAGCGCATGATGATGCCAATGTTCAGTGAATTCATGACTCAATACCCTGATATCAATATTGAGCTGATGATGAACAACCAAGCGGATCAGCTGGATCCAACTGAGTGGGACGTAATTTTCCGTGTCGGCCCGCAGCGTGATTCAAGCCTAATCGCTCGAAAAATCAGTGAAGTCAAAGATATTCTTATCGCGAGCCCTGAGTACTTAGCGAAGAACCCAGCTCCAAGCCATGCTGAAGAGCTAGCGAACCATTCGCTACTCAAAGGCTACCCGCTGATTAAATGGCAGCTGAGTAATTCGAATGAAGAGACAGTGGTAAATAGCGAGAAAGGTCGTTTCAACGCCAATGCGCTTAATGTCGTGAGACAAGCGTGCTCAGAAGGCCTAGGTATCACCCTAATGCCTGACGTGATGATTCGTGAATACATTGAAGATGGCAGCTTAGTGCAAGTCTTAGAAGACTGGAGCGCCAACCCTCGTGATATCTACATGCTTTATAACCACAAAGACCATCTACCAGAGAAAGTGAGATTGTTTATTGATTTTGTGATCGCGTACCACATTCATTAAGGTCAATCCCCTTCTCCACAAACAAAAAAACCAGAGCCAATGCTCTGGTTTTTTATTTTCTGTATCGCTAGCAATAATGAATCATTGCTAGCAAAACTCTTTATTACTGACGAAACGCTAATTAAGCGCCTTCGTTGTGTAACTCTAAGTTAGCAAGATCTTGTTGAATCTCACGTTGAACCTTTGAGTCGTCATTACGTAAAGAGTCTAGGAAATCTAGGTACGCTTGGTCGATATCGCCCGTTACATACTCGCCGTTAAATACAGAAGTATCGAAACGAGAGATGTCTTGATTGCCCATGCCCACTGCAGAAATCAGATCTGGTAGCGTTTGGAAAATCAAGGCGTCTGCGCCAATCTGCTTACAAATCGTTTCGTTATCACGACCATGAGCAATCAGCTCTGTCGCGCTCGGCATATCAATGCCGTAAACGTTAGGGAAGCGAACCTCTGGAGCCGCTGAAACCATGAAAACCTTGTTTGCGCCAGAATCACGAGCCATCTCAATGATTTGCTCTGATGTTGTGCCGCGAACGATAGAGTCGTCAACCAGAAGAACGTTCTTACCTTTAAACTCAGAGCGAATTGCGTTGAGCTTACGGCGAACCGACTTCTTACGCTGTTGCTGACCTGGCATGATGAACGTGCGACCAACATAGCGGTTTTTCACGAAACCTTGACGGTATGGCTTATTGATCGCTTGAGCGATTCGTAGCGCAATATCGTTTGATGTTTCAGGGATTGGGATAACCACATCAATATCTAAGTCTGCGTACTCTTCTTTAATACGCTTACCAAGCATCTCACCCATCTCAACGCGTGCGCTGTAAACCGAGATTTTGTCGATGAATGAATCTGGGCGTGCAAAGTATACAAACTCAAAGATACATGGGTTCAGTTGTGGATTGTCTGCGCATTGCTTAGTGAAAAGCTCACCGTCGAACGTTGCGTAGATAGCTTCACCTGGCGCTACGTCGCGCATGAAGTCGAAACCAACAGCATCGAGTGCTACGGATTCAGACGCAACCATGTACTCTGTTTTACCTTGAACTTCACGCTTACCAAGACACAGTGGACGAATACCATGTGGGTCACGGAATGCGATCATACCGTGGCCGATGATCATCGCAGTTACCGCGTAAGCACCACGAATTGTACGGTGCACATTTGCCACAGCGCGGAAAACGTCATCTGAAGTTACGTTACCTTTAACGGTATCGATCTCATGAGCTAATACGTTCAGTAGAACTTCAGAGTCAGAGGTTGTGTTTACATGACGACGGTCTTTTTCGAACAACTTCTCACGAACTTCGTTTGCGTTCGTCAGGTTACCGTTGTGCGCCAACGTAATGCCAAAAGGAGAGTTTACGTAGAAAGGCTGAGCTTCAGACGCACTTGAACTACCCGCAGTAGGATAACGAACATGGCCAATACCAACTTCACCTTGTAGGCGCTGCATGTGTTTTGCTTCAAAAACATCTTTTACTAAACCGTTCGCCTTACGCAGACGGAAACGATTGCTTTCTATGGTACAAATACCAGCGGCATCTTGGCCACGATGCTGCAATACCGTTAAAGCGTCATAAATAGACTGGTTTACAGGTGTTGAACCCACGATTCCAACAATACCACACATGTCCTAATCCTCGATTTTTCGACATTAACTGGCGCTAGAGCGCGCCAGATAAGAAACTAGATGTTGCTTGTAAATGCTCGAAGAATGGCGCAATGATTCGACTAAATTCCGGAACCAATTGCGAATTCTTCCACCACTCAGAACTTGGGAATGCAGTAAACGCATCCATGAAAAACAACACTGCAGAAACAATCAAAACACCACGTAAGCCACCAAAGACGACACCGAGGATTCTGTCTGTACCTGACAGGCCTGTTTTCTGAACTAGTTGACCGATGACATAGTTAACTAAGGCACCCACAACTAACGTTGCAACAAACAATGCTGCTATCGCAGTTCCGTTTCGAAACATCTCATCTTCGATATTGGTGAAGTACATCGCTAATTTAGCGTAGTACTGGCTAGCAATAAAAAATGCTCCAAACCAAATAACGAGTGACAAGGCTTCTTTAGCGAAACCACGAACTAAACTGATCACGGCAGAGAAGCCGATCACGCCTAAAATGACAAAATCTAACCAATTCATGAATTCTTCATCTTAAGTTGGCGCGCATTTTAACAGAAAAAATGCTGACGCAAACGTTTTCTTATGGATTTAACGGTTTAAATTTGAGCAACTGGCCTTTTGAACCCGTAATTTTTTCTAATTCCTTAATTTGTCGCTCAAGTTTGGATTTAGAGACATCCGGGCCAATAATTACTCGCGTAAAAGTTTTTTCTTGCTTGGTGTGAGCCTGATAACCACGCTTTTGCAGATCCTTAACAACGTTTTTTGCGTTGTCAGCATTCTTCAAAGCCATCAATTGAATAATCCAAGCACTGTCTTGGTATTCATTTTTTTCCGGTACTGGCTTAACCACGACTGCCACTTTGTCTACTTCTTTATTATTGGAAGAAGACGCGGTTTGCGTGTTTGAATTATCAGTACGACCACTTTCAACCACTTGCTCAACCGGAGAATCTGGTAGCGCTATCTGATCTTCAACGGGATCGAGCACTTCAAACACTTCAACATTACTATCAAGCTCAGGCTTAATCGGAATGCTTGCAAACTCTTCTTTATAGTGGAGCTTCTTACCATCTAGCACATCGGGTAATACAATCACGCCAATGGCCACTAAAATGATGGTGCCGACTAATCGGCTTTGGAATTTACTTGCCATTTAGTTTCCTTTTTTCTGCCAATGCTCCAACACTTCACCCACGGTATGGAAAGAACCGACAACCAACACAACATCGTCACCTTTAACAGAAGCTAAAGCCGCTTCAAAAGCTGTGACAGGGTTTGAATGCTGCTCTACGCCTTCAGGTAGGCTTTGACACAATTCAGCAGCTGTCGCTGCGCGTGGCCCTTGCAATGAAGCTGGGTACCAATGAGTTGCGATTGGTGCTAATACTTCCAATGTTGCTGGAATATCTTTGTCATGAAGCATCGCGACTACAACGTGTAAATTTTTACCTGCATACTTCTTAGTAACTTGCTGCGCAAAGTATTCAGCAGAATGCGGGTTGTGCGCCACATCCAGCACAATCACGGGTTGTTCGCTAATTTGCTGCATACGCCCAGGAAGCTGCGCATTCTTCATGCCGTTAACCACGTTCACGTCACTAATACTAAGCTCTGATGTGCCCAATGCCATCAACGCTGTTGCAGCGTTAGGTAACGGCAGGCTTGGAATAGGTAGCGATTCTAGTTGGAATGCACCACTGCGCCAGTTCCACGTATCACCGTCAACATCATAAGTGTATTGAATACCGACTTGGTAGAACTCAGCCTTAATATCATCAGCATGTGCCGCAACCGTTGCCGGTGGCTTGGGTTGACCACAGATAGCGGGTTTACCGCTACGATAAATGCCCGCTTTCTCAAAGCCAATCACATTGATGTCATCACCTAGCCAGTCAACATGGTCGACAGCCAAACTAGTAATCACAGAAACATCATGCTCAACGATATTGGTCGCGTCTAAACGCCCGCCTAAACCCACTTCTAAAAGCACAACATCAACCGCTTCAGTTTGAAATACGCGTAACGCCGCTAAAGTGCCATATTCGAAAAAGCTCAGGCTGATTTCGCCACGCTCTTTCTCAATGAAATCGAAAGACTGAACCAGCTTTTCATCAGATAGATCTTGGCCGTTGATACGAACACGTTCGTTATAGCGAATTAAGTGAGGGGAGCTGTAGACACCAACTGAGTAACCAGCGTCCAATAGAATCGCTTCCATCAATGCACATGTTGAGCCTTTGCCATTGGTTCCGGCAACAGTAATAACATGTTGAGCAGGTTTGGTGAGGTTTGCCTTAGAGGCGACGGCCTGAACTCGGTCTAATCCAAGATCAATAGCGGTTGTGTGGATGTTTGATAAATAATCAAGCCACATCTCCAAAGAGGATGTGGCTTGAGGAATAGGTTGTTGACTCATCTAACTCATAACCATAATTAAGTTGGTTTGTTAGAAGGTACTTTACCCTTTTTCTGGCGCTTCTGGTACTTCATAAGTAGCTTCATTCGGTGAATCGTTCACAGAAACTACTAATGGTGAAGGCTGGTTGGTCATTTTAGCAACAAGGCTTGCAACGCGCTGACGCATCTCACGACGGTCAACAATCATGTCGATAGCACCGTGGTCTAGTAGGAACTCACTGCGTTGGAAACCTTCAGGAAGGTCTTCACGTACCGTTTGTTCAATTACACGACGTCCAGCGAAACCGATAAGAGCTTTTGGCTCACCAATGTTGATATCGCCAAGCATCGCCAAACTTGCAGAAACACCACCCATTGTTGGATCAGTCATGACTGAAACAAACGGTAGGCCTTTCGCCGATAAACGCTCTAGAGCAGCACTGGTTTTCGCCATTTGCATTAGAGACATCAATGCCTCTTGCATACGCGCACCACCACTTGCAGAGAAACAAACTAAACCACAGTTGTTCTCGATAGCAGCATCTACCGCTTTCACGAAACGAGCACCTACAACAGAACCCATTGAGCCGCCCATGAATGAGAATTCAAAAGCACACGCTACGATAGGTAAACCAAGCAGTTCGCCTTTCATTGCAACTAGTGCATCTGTCTCACCACTGTTTTTCTGTGCAGCAGAGATACGTTCTTTGTAACGCTTAGAATCTTTAAATTTCAGCTTATCTTGTGGCTCAAGATCAGCACCTAGTTCAACACGTTCACCTTTGTCTAGGAATGTATCCAGACGACGACGTGCTTTCATGCGCATGTGATGGTCACATTTTGGACATACTTCTAGGTTACGCTCTAGTTCAGCATGGTACAGAACCTGCTCACAAGAAGTACATTTAGTCCAAACACCCTCAGGGATAGACGCTTTACGAGATGTTACGATGTTGCTTTTTTCTAAAATCTTTTCAAGCCAACTCATGGAAGACCTTTTTGTTTCGATTCTTCCGCTTGATTGCGAAAGAAATAAATTTGGGAATTATGCGTGGGAATTAAAGCACATAAAACAGCGACTGTAGATAAAAAACTGGTTGTACCTATTTTCTGGGACTATCTTACGCACTAAACCGTAATAATTTTTGAACCTAAGTCTCACATTTAGTTCAAATTATCCGGCAAAAATAGAGGACCAATTGGCTCTCGTGGTAGTTCAAAATGTTCGGGATAATCAACATCCACCAGATACAAACCTTCCGCTTTTGCAGTTGCGCCGGCTACTTTTCGATCTTTAGCTTCTAAAAGCCACTGGATCCACTCTGGTTTCTGCTCACCCTTACCAACGGCAATAAGGCTACCAGTAATATTCCTCACCATGTGGTGAACAAACGCATTCGCTTTAATATCGATCACAATGTAGTGTCCATGGCGAGTCACATTCAAGTGAATCATGTTTCTCCATGGGCTACGGGATTGACAATGTGTTGCCCTGAACGAAGTGAAGTCATTCTCACCAAGTAAGTACTGACCCGCTTCGTGCATTTTTTTCTCATCAAGATGACCATGATAATGGCTCACGCCTGAATTCAAAATGCCTGGGCGAAGTGCATGGTTAAAAATAATGTAGCGATAACGGCGGGCAGTTGCTGAGAAACGAGCATGGAAATCCTCATTCACTTCTGTCGCCCAACGAACCGCAATATCTTTTGGCATGTTGGCATTCGCGCCCATTGTCCATGCCACCATTTTACGATCGACATTAGTTTCAAAGTGAACGACTTGTCCCGTACCGTGAACACCGGCATCTGTACGACCTGCGCACATAACTTCTACAGGGTGATTCGCGACAACTGAAAGAGCCTTTTCCAATTCTTCTTGGACACTTTTCACGTCTCGTTGGCGCTGCCAACCAAAGTAGTGGGTACCGTTATATTCAATACCTAAAGCAATTTTCATGTTCTTGTTCTCTTTGAAAATGGGCGAGAAGTATATACGGAAATCAGTGCTAGCCCAAATAGGATGGGGCTAAAACTTCAATAAACAATCAGCATCGACCGAGACGATACTTTTAAGAAACCAAATAATACAATAGCGCTCTGTATCGCCTTAAAACAAAGGGTAGCCAACGCTACCCTTTATGATTTTTAATTTATCGACCGTTTAACGAATCGATCAGGTTTTTTGCCTCTCGACGAATATCATCGCTACCGTCAACGATTGCCTCTTCTAGAAGCTTAATTGCACCTTGCGAGTCACTCATCTCGATGTAAATTTTAGCCAAATCAAGCTTACCTGCAGCCTCTGCATTGCTATCAACATCATAGTTGCCAATGTCGCCGATAACGTCTGGGAATTCATTTAGGCCAACATCCAGTTTAAGCTCTTCATCATCTGGATTAATGACCTCTTCACCTTCTTGCTCGACTTGAGCCATCAGTTCATCAATGGTCATGTACTGCTTATCACGACTGTTGCCTGATTCGGTTAGGTTGTCTTGTTGAGCCCAATTCTCTTCTTTGATCTTCGGTTCAGCTTGCTGTTCAGCCGACGCCCAAATCTCTTGTTGGTCATCAGGCACATCATTATGCATGCTCGATTGTTGCTCTGGCGCTAGGTTAAAACCTTTCCAGTCTTCGCCGCCAACCTCTAGCATGGCATCAATATCTAGCCCTGCACTATCAATCGATGTTGCATCCAATGGCTTATCGAACATGTTGTCGACAGAGTCTTGAACATCTTCAGAAAGCAACTCAGCTAATGCTGTCTCATCAAAGTCATCAAAGCCTTCTAGTGGCTCGTCTTGAACCGCTGCAGGCGTTGAGTTTGGCTCTGAAGCCGCGCTCAGTGATTGTTCTGGCTGTGAAAAGCCAGCCGGTTCAGAGTCTTCTGCGTTCGAGAAATCATCAGCCTGACTGTAGCTCTGCGGATTTGAGAACAGATCATGCAACGCATCTTGCTCTTCGCCTTGTGGGCTGAAAGAGGTCAGTGGTGTCGGTTTCTCTGCAAACGCATCGGAGATCGCTTCATCTTCACCGTATTCAGGCAAATCAAACTCATCAAACTCTACGCCTTGGTCTTCCGCTACCGGCTCAGCATTGCTTTGCTCAATATCATCTAAAACAGAGTCCGCTTTTGCGCTTTCTTCATCGTACTCAGGAAGATCAAGGTCATCGAACTCGAACTTCTCGGTGTCAGGCGCTAAGTCTTGCTCTAGCTGCGCTTCATCTGGTTCACTCACCACTTCAGCTAACGCGTCTTCTTCACCAAACTCTGGGAGTTCGAAGTCATCAAACGAGAACTCTTCTTCGCTTTCTGGTTTCGCAGTTTCAGCCTGTAGTGCAGCCTCTAGCTGAGGCTCAGCGGTTGGTTGCGATTCAACACTTGGTTGAGAGTCGATATCAGGCGTTGCTGCCTCTGATGTTGATTCAGCATCAGCTTCCGCCAGTGCGTCTTCTTCGCCAAACTCAGGTAACTCGAAGTCGTCAAACGAGAATTCTTCTTCGCTTTCTTGTCCTAGAACTTCAGCTTGTTCTGCTACTTCCGCTTGTGGTGTAGCTTCAACTTGCGGTTCAGCATCTAACTGAGGTTCAGCGACTGGTGTCACTAGCTCTGGTGTTACGTCAGTTTCCGCTAATACTTCTGGTTCAGACGCCTCGTCTTCAATCAGCCAATCGTCGTCTTGTGGTACGCCGAATTCATTTGGAATGATCTCTGGCATATTTGCAGCTCGAACTGGCTCTGGCTCTCGCTCTCGCTCTCGCTCTGGCTCTGGCTCTGGCTCTGGCAAGGATTCAACGACATCTTCAAATTCATCGCTACCTTGAATTTTAGGCTCAAAGTCGAAATCAGAGTCGATGTTCGCTGGAGACTCTACATCGTCGATCGCTTCAGCCAACCAATCTTCAACCGTCTCTTCATCATCTTCAGAGATATCATTTAAAGAGGATGGTGAAGCTTGATCTTCAAAGCTAGCAGCGATGTCTTCACGCTGCTCTTGGACGTCGGCTTCTTTCGGCTCTGGTTCTTGTTGTGCGGTTTCTTCTTGAACTCGCTCTTCAAAATCTGGTTTGTCAAAATCAGAATTCTCAGATAACAGCGAGTCGATATACAGTTCATCATCTTCAACCGATGATGCGCTTTCTTCCGATGATACTTCGTTGCTGTTTGAAAAATGCGCTTGCTCTGATTCAACCGTATTTTCAAGAGATGGTTCAGCAGGCTCTTCTGTCGCTGGCAGCGAATCGTTGTCATCAGAAGTCATTAACTCATCAATCAACGCTTCGTCTGTCGTTTCTAGCGAGTCATCAAGTAAAGCATCCGTTGCCGGTGCGACACCGAACAAATCATCGATAAAGTCATCACGATTAAAGTCTTCATCATTTTCTGGCTTAACGTCAGCACTTTCTTGGATCAGTTCCGAATCTAACGATTCATCACTAACGGCTTCAGATTGTGGTGTTTCACTAATATCCGACGCTTGCTCAGGCTCAACTTCAGATTTTTCTGAGGTTAACGGAGTAAGGTCAACGTCTGAGCCCATTTCAGGTTCATCGTTGCCGTTAGCAAAACCAAAGGCTACGTCTAGCTCTTTATCAAACGCCTTCTCTTCAGATTCAAGCTCGTCTTCAATGCCACTTGTCAGTAAGTCATCAAAAGGGTCTAAAGATTCCGCTTTTGGGGCATCTGCTTCGTCTGCTGACAGCCCATCATCTGACAATTCACTATCAAGGAAGTCATCCAATAAGTCGGTACTGTCGGCATCAAGTTCGAAATCATCATCGTCAGAATCACCTATCAATTCATCTAAGGTTTCCGTGCTGTCTTCTGCGATGTTTAGGTCATCATCGGTCGATAAACCAGAAAGCTCTTCAAGTTCAGATAATGAATCAAAACCTAAAGGCTCACTTTCAGACTCATCACCCGATTCGTCTTCCAACATTTCATCAAGAAGGTCGGTCGAGTGACTTAGATCAACGTCATCCCCAGCCAATTGCACATCAAGCAGGTCAACGCTGTCTTGAGGTTCTTCATCTACGATTGGCTTATCGAACCGAGACAAAATGTTTTCGATATCATCATCAGACGCTAAACCACTGTTTAGGTTAGTGGCAATCTCATCGTCGTTATCGAGGTTGAAAGGGTCATTCGCTTGATCGTTCTGAGCGGCAACCTGGGCAAAGATGTCATCAATATCGTCATTTGCTGGCGGTGACGCAGGCTCAGAGCTCTGTTGTTCAGAGATTAGAGCATCAATATCAAAATCGTCATTGCTCAAATCAGCAGGCTTGGTATCGCTTTGTTGCTCTGAGATAAGTGCATCAATGTCAAAATCATCGCTTGCTGGTGCTTCAGTGTTAGACGGCGAATTACTTTGCTCTTCCGAAATCAACGCATCAATATCAAAGCTGTCATCATCTTCGTCATCAAGAGCAAACAGATCATCTAATAAAGATTGGTCTAGCTCGTTAGAGCCTAAGTCCTCAGTTTCACCCTCTTGAGATAACAAGGCTTCAATGTCATCAGCAGACATTGCGTTATCATCAGAAAGGTCAAAATCGACTTCATCTGTATCAAGTGCGCTTTCCGCGGTTTTATCGAGCGCGCGCTCCATCTCTTCAAGACCAAGAGCCTTCTCTTCGCCATTAACACTAATGCCGTTACTGCTGTCTAAATCAAGATCATCGAAGTTGGTGTCTAAATCACCGTTTTCGCCAATGCTGGCAAACGGGTCATCGTCTTCACCATCTAGATTGAAATCGAGATCAGATTCATCTAAGCCGGCAAAGACATCGTCTTCTTCAGCTAGCGCTTGATCGTCAAACAACTTGTTGGCGTCATCTTCCGTACCGAACAAATCATCGTCTAACGACAGCTCGTTAAGGTCATCCATCTCGTCGCCCAATGCAATAGGCGCGACGACGCTTGGTTCTGGCTGAATCGGTTGCTCTTGAGTAGTTTGCTGTTGCTCATCATTTTTAGAACGACGGCCTAACAACATCACAATGATCAAACCAAGTAGCAGACCTGGAATAATCGCAAGAGCCGCCACTAACCAACCATTCGATAACAATTCGTCCATGGCACTTGGTGCCATCTTTTCAATTTCGGCGTTCTTTCTGCGCTCTTCATCAAGCAGCTTTTCCACTTCGCTACGAATGCGGTCTTCATCACTGAGCTCAGTTTTTAGTTCATCAACTTCCGATTGAACATTCGACAACATCAAACGAAGTTGGTGGTTTTTCTCTTCAAGTGACAAGAGTTCAGTTTCTGAAAGCTCTAGCTGCTTCTCTAACTTGTTCATCTCTTGGGTTGGAGCGGATTGTTCTAGAGAAGACTGAGTTAGAGACAATGGTTTTTTTGCAGTTTCAGCAGAGCTTACTTGCTTGGCAGGAGTAGTATTTTTTGCATCAGAACTCGAGGTTTTTGGTTTTGAAGCGACAGGCTTGCTCGCAGGAGCATCAAGCTTAGCAAGATGTGAGTTCATGATGTTGATAGCTTGCTGCGTCGAACTTGCACGTGTTTGCTCTAAAGAAGGCACACGTAAATTGCTGGCAGGCAGCAGACTATGGATATTCTGGTTTTCAAACGCTTGTGGGTTTAAGCGATAAATAGCCAACAGGGTTTGTTGGACTGAAACGGAGTTATCAGGGCGTAACTTTGAAGCAATAGACCACAATGTCTCTGAGCCGCGAGTTGGACCATAGAAACGTGAAGGCTCAGCGCTATTCGATTGCGCTCTTTGAAGAGGTTCTGAAAACGTAGGCGCTGATTGTATCTGACCATTAGGCCCTACAACTCGAATGGAATCTGCACGAACAACGGAAATCTGAGTCGCAATGATAAAGGCAAAAGGCATTAACCACGGCTTGAAAATTTGAAACATAAAAGGCTCAGCTAGGTGCTTAAATTCGGAAAAGTGATGATCTATTAAATATATCGGATAAATGACGTAAAACTATAGAGATGAAAACAAAAAATGTGTTGCAGCAACAATATTCGCAGCAATTTCACACAATTTGACTAACAATATTTTTAATCGATTAAAAAAGCCCCACTAAAGAGTGAGGCTTGTTTATCAAAGCAATAAAGCTTAGAAGTAATCGCGAATCAGAACTTCAGCGATTTGAACTGCGTTTGTTGCCGCACCTTTACGAACGTTATCAGCTACAACCCACATGTTCACGCCGCTGTGATGGCTGATGTCGTTACGAATACGACCAACCATTACGTGGTCTTTACCACCTGCATCACGAACTTGAGTTGGGAAGTCTAGCGCTTGGAAAACTTCAACACCTTCCGTGTTCTCTAGAAGCTGAACCACTTGCTCTGCACCGATTGGTGCGCGAGTTTCAATGTGTAGAGATTCTGCGTGACCGTAGAATACTGGTACGCGAACACAAGTCGGGTTCACTGTGATTGAAGAGTCAGCAAAGATTTTTTGAGTTTCCCAAACCATCTTCATCTCTTCACGCGTGTAGCCGTTCTCTGTAAATTCATCGATTTGAGGAATACAGTTGAACGCGATCTGCTGTGAGAACGCTGAATTTTCAGCTGGCATACCATTAAGAAGCTTAGCCGTTTGACCCGCTAGCTCATCGATACCAGGCTTACCTGCACCAGACACAGATTGGTAAGTTGAAACGTTAATACGCTCAAGGCCCACTTCATCGTGAATTGGTTTCAGAGCGACTACCATTTGGATAGTCGAGCAGTTAGGGTTCGCGATGATGTTACGGTTACGGAACTCAGCAATTGCTTCAGGGTTCACCTCAGGCACAACCAGAGGAACATCGTATTCGTAACGGAAACGTGATGTATTATCGATAACAACAACACCTTCATCAGCTGCAATTGGAGCCCAACGCTCCGAAAGCTCGCTACCTGCAGAGAAAAACGCAATATGTACTTGAGACCAATCGAAGTCTTCTACGTTTTGTACTTGTATTGTTTTGCCGTTAAAACGGGAAGTTTTGCCTTCACTACGTTCACTTGCTAGTAAGTGCATTTCACCGACAGGGAATTTACGCTCTTTAAGTACTTCAAGAATGGTTTCACCAACCGCACCAGTCGCACCTAAAATAGCAATATTAAATTCTTGGCTCATTGTTTCTCTCTTTTATAAAGTTGGCTTTACCATAAAACCGAGTTTAGATAACGGCGTTAAATTACAAGATTCGTCGCCCGTTAACTCGACTGCACTGTACTCTCTGCGGTCCCAATATTCTTTACGCATCTTGTCAAAAGAACCCGGCGTAGCGATATTGCGACGGAATAAGGCGTCGTCTTTGCGCACATCATAGATCAACTGAGTCAAATTGTGCAGTGTTGCTTCATCCCAAGCTCTATCTAATTTCATTTGAGGTACAGGCGCTGTCGGCAATAAGTCGCTTGCATACGCACGCTGTTCAGTACCTAAAAACTCACAATAACTGTTGAAGATCATCGTGGTACCACGCGCTTTACCCTCTAAACCGTAGCCCGCTACGTGAGGAGTTGCAAAAGCGAGTAACGGAAGAAGCTCAAAGTCGACTTCAGGTTCAAACTCAAACACATCAAGAACTGCGGTAAAACCATCGGCTTTTTGCAGGCGAGCTTTTAACGCTTGGTTATCAACAACTGGGCCACGAGCCGCATTAATCAGAATTTGGTCAGCACGTAAATTGTTCAGTACTTGCTCATTGATCAAATGATGCGTTGGGAACTCACCTGTCTTAGTGATTGGCGTATGCAGAGTGATGACGTCTGACTGCTCAAGCAGAGTATCTAGCTCAGTAAATTCGCGAGTATCACCCTCTTGCTGTTTTAGAGGATCGTTCAGCACAACTTTAATACCAATACCCTCAAGGCATTTCGCTAAGTAACTGCCCACTTGACCACAGCCGATAATACCAACCGTTTTATCAAAAACAGAGAAGCCTTGCTGCTGCGCAAGAACCATCATCGCACTGAACGCGTACTCAGCAACACCCACCTTGTTACAGCCAGGAGCCGCAGTAAAGAAAATGCCACGCTCTTTCATCAATTCTTGGTCAACGTGATCCATACCAGCCGTCGCAGTCCCGACAAACTTCAGCTTGTTGGCTTTGCTGATCAATGACTCGTTCACCTTGGTGACAGAGCGAATCATCAAAGCGTCTACGTCAACTAGGTCGTCAGCCGTTAATGTGCGACCAGACTTCATTGTCACTTCCCCTAGCTGGCTAAAAAGCGCTTCAGCATAAGGCATATTTTCGTCGATTAAGATTTTCATTTGGCGAGTACTTTTGTTGGGGTCTATCGACCTAAATGTGAATTGAAATGATTGTGCAAAATTCCACACACGGTGTCGAGTAGCAATTGGAATACATTATAAATAAAGGGTTGAATCGCCTAGTCTGCACAAGCAAAAGCAGTAATAAGAACGACTACCTGAAATTAGAAAACTAAAGTCAGAAGACTAAAACGAAAAATGCCCGATTGAATAAACAATCGGGCAAACATCCAGAACAAAAGGATCCTATCTCGCTCTCCAGGAGACAGAGTCTTGCGTCTGTTCAACCAGTACTAACTAAGTCACTACTGATCAAGCTCTGGAAACCTTTCAATCTCTAAACCCAGATTTAAAAACTATGTTTAAAAAACACGTTTACAAACCTACGTCTAAAAACTTTGTTCTGATGGTCATTATTACTGGGTGACCTGTGCGTGTTGAATCTACACTCGCGTAACCCGTTAACGATTAACCTTTGTATATCTGACTCAAGCCTAAATTAAGCTTGGTACTTTTTGATTACTAGCGTTGCGTTCGTACCGCCGAAACCAAAGCTGTTAGACATAACCGTTGTTAGCTCTTGCTCACGAGCTTCAGTTACAATATCTAGGCCAGCAGCAGCTTCGTCTAGGTTAGAAACGTTAATGCTTGGAGCAATAAAGCCATTGTCTAGCATTAGCGTTGAGTAAATTGCTTCGTGTACACCAGCAGCACCTAGAGCGTGACCTGTCATCGCTTTAGTTGCAGAAATTGCTGGGCTGTTGCCACCAAATACTTCTTGGATAGCACCTAGCTCTTTCACGTCGCCAACTGGAGTTGAAGTACCGTGAGTGTTCACGTAGTCAACGCCATCAACGTTTTGCATTGCCATCTTCATACAACGAACCGCACCTTCACCAGAAGGAGCAACCATGTCGTAGCCATCTGAAGTTGCGCCGTAGCCTACGATTTCACCGTAAATTTTCGCGCCACGAGCAACAGCGTGCTCAAGTTCTTCGATAACTAGCATGCCGCCGCCACCAGAGATAACGAAACCGTCACGGTCTGCATCGTAAGTACGAGAAGCCAGTTCTGGCGTGTCGTTGTACTTAGTAGAAAGTGCGCCCATTGCGTCGAACATCATAGTCAGAGACCAATCAAGTTCTTCACCGCCACCAGCGAATACAACGTCTTGCTTACCAAGTTGGATAAGCTCCATTGCGTGACCAATACAGTGTGCAGATGTCGCACATGCAGAGCTCATAGAGTAGTTCACACCACGGATTTTGAAAGGAGTTGCTAGACAAGCAGAAACCGTAGAAGCCATTGTACGTGGCACCATGTATGGACCAACGCGCTTCACGCCTTTCTCACGGATGATGTCTACCGCGTTTACTTGGTTTAGAGATGAAGCACCACCTGAACCCGCAACGATACCCGTGCGGTCATTAGATACTTGATCTTCAGTTAAACCAGAATCAGCAATTGCTTGCTCCATTGAAAGATAAGCGAATGCCGCTGCATCACCCATAAAGCGCATTTTTTTGCGGTCGATATGGTCAGCAGGGTTCATTTTTAGGTTACCCCATACTTGAGAGCGCAAGCCATTTTCCTTGAACTGCTCTGAAGCGGTAATACCAGATTTACCCTCTTTCAGTGATGCTAAAACTTCTTCGACGTTGTTACCGATACTTGAAACAATACCCATACCGGTGATTACGACTCGTTTCATGTGACATTCCTATAATTCTAAATTCAGCTAGATGATAACTAAGAAGCCTAACAAAAGTGGTCAGCTTTCCTAGAAATTCGTACAATCCCTACCAACATATCGCTTCAAATCACAAAATGATAGATTTTATGACTTCAATTACTAATGCAGAACTGGAATGGAATGAGTCTGGCACGCCAGTTTCAGACCAATTTGACGACGTTTACTTCTCCAATGTTAACGGTTTAGAAGAAACTCGCTACGTCTTTTTAAAGCAAAACCACCTTCCAGAGCGTTGGCTTGAACATGAACAACGCCGTTTTGTGATCGCTGAAACCGGCTTTGGTACTGGTTTGAACTTTCTTGCAGTCTGGCAATGGTTCGATGCTTTTATTAAAGATAACCCACAAGCGATGACCAAAGAGTTACATTTCATCAGTTTTGAAAAATATCCTTTAAATAAAGAGGATCTCATCAAAGCGCATCAAGCGTGGCCAGAATTGGCAGAGTATGCGATGCAACTCCAACAACACTACCCTATAGCCCTGCCTGAATGTCACCGTATTGTGCTGGGTGATGGCGCGATCACGCTTGATTTATGGTTTGGTGATATTAAAGATTGTATGCCAAATGTGCCTACACCAAAGCAAGGTTTGGTAGATGCATGGTTCCTAGATGGATTCGCCCCAAGCAAAAACCCAGAGATGTGGAACCAAAACCTATTCAATGGCATGGCAAAGCTGGCCAAGCAAGATTGTAGCTGTGCCACTTTTACCGCGGCTGGCTTTGTGCGTCGCGGTTTGATTGAAGCTGGCTTTGAGATGAAGAAGGTTAAAGGCTTTGGTACTAAGCGCGAAATGATTGCCGGCCGACTTGGCGAGAAGCATGCTCACACCAACATCACACCTTGGTATGGCCTCGCTCAACACAAAGAATCACAGGACATTGCGATTATTGGTGGTGGCGTAGCCAGTGCTGCATTAGCCAAAACGCTAAGTCGTCGTGGTAAAAACATCACCCTTTATTGTGAACACCTACAAGCTGCGGGCAATGCCTCTGGTAACAATCAAGGTGCGATTTATCCATTGTTAAGCGAAGCCACCTCGAACGTGTCTCGCGTGTTTGGACCAGGCTTACTGTTTGCTCGCCAGTTCATTAATCAGGCGGCGCAATCTATTCAGTTTGACCACAGTTGGTGTGGCGTGAACATTTTGATGTGGGACGAAGGCTCCACTAAAAAGCTCAACCGCATGTTGGAAGGCAATTTCCATACAGATTTGATTCAGCGTTTATCGCCAGAACAAGCGAATGAAAAGATTGGCCTACCGGTCGATAAAGAGAGTGTTTACTTCCCACTGGGTGGTTGGTTGAGCCCTCTGCAACTGACACAAGGCCTGATCGGGAAGTTAGAAGAGACCCACCAAGTTAGCACTCACTATCAACATCAAGTGACTCAACTAGAGTGGCTCGAAACTGAACAACAATGGTTGCTCATCATTGAGACACCACAAGGTGAGATTCAAACCAAGCATGACCAAGTGGTGGTTGCGAACGGCCACAAGTTCACTCAGTTTGAGCAGACTCAGCCAGTACCACTGACACCGGTTAAAGGTCAAGTGAGCCACATTCCGACCACGGATAACCTCAGTAAACTAAAAACCGTGTTGTGCTTTGATGGTTACTTAACACCACAAAACCCAAACAATGGACACCATTGTATTGGCGCAAACTACGACAAAACCAACATCGACCAAGAGTTTGATATTGAGGTTCAGCAACATAATGGCGAGCGTCTGCATGGGTCACTGCCAGACCAAGCATGGACAAAAGATGTCGATACCAGTAGCAACCTAGCGCGCCAAGGTATCCGTAGCGTGAGCCGTGACCACTTGCCATTTGTTGGCAATGTGGGCGATTTCGAAGCCATTAAAGATCAGTACCAAGATCTACACAACTTTAACCCACAGCGTGACTCGGTTGATGATGTTGAAACGGTGACAAGCTTCCCTAACCTATACTGTTTTATCGGATTAGGCTCACGTGGCTTGAGCTCTGCGCCATTATTGGCTGAAGTGTTAGCATCACAAATTTGTGGCGATCCGCTTCCCTTACCTGTCGATGTGCTTGAAGCGATTCACCCAAGCAGAATGTGGGTACGCAGGCTGCGTAAAGGTAAAGCATTAACCGCTGGCTGGGTTGCAGATAAGCACTCAAAAACAAATCAGTAGTTTCTAGTTCAACTATTCTGAATATCTAAATATTGGAAATACCTGAAACTAAAAGCTAAAAAGCCCGAGCGACATTATGTCCCTCGGGCTTTTTGTTGTTCGTGTTGATCTAACTTGTATTTACAGCTTAGCAACCGCGTCTTTGATCTGCTGAGCAATCTCTTCGTTGCTGATAGAACCAGACTCAAAATCAAAGTTATCGTAGAAGCTTGGTACTGAAACTGACGCTTTTACGTTTCCGCCAAAGTATGGCGCTGAACCTGTTGCTGCGCCAAGTACCGTTTGTGCACCGCCTGGGCCAGGTGAAGTCGCTAGGTAAACCGCCGGCTTCTCGCCAAACACAGAGCGCTCAATGCGTGTCGCCCAATCAAATAGGTTTTTGTACGCAGCTGGGTAGTGGCCGTTGTGCTCAGCAAAAGAGATAACAAACGCATCTGCTTCAGCTAAATCACGTAAGAATGCTTGTGCGCCTTCCGCTTGGCCAATCTCTTTTTCAGTGTCTTCACTGAACATAGGAACGTTGTAATCGTTGATGTTTAGAACTTTAACTTCAGCACCTTCAATCAAGTTAGCTGCGTAAGTTGCTAGAGTTTTGTTGATAGAAGTAGAGCTTGTGCTTGCGCCGAATGCGATAACTTTCATGATGTGACCTTTTCTGTAAATCCGTTAAGTGGGATTAGAATAACGTAGTCAGAAAATGGAACCATCACAAGGATTGAACGGACTCATTCAAAAATTTCGAATGAGTCTCAAATAATTAACAGCTCAGCAAAATGGAAAGGAAGGGACTGAGCGGATAGTGATAAATTGTTAGCTATTAAGCTTGGTTTTGCAGTTCAACCCAAAGGTCATTAACGATGGTGCGATCTGCTGGCGTTAGTTCAGAGCGAGCGTCATCTAGGCTCTTCTCGATGCGTGCTTTTACTTCAGCTACGTCTTCAATGCCTTCTTCTTCACATGAAGCCACTGACAGAGAAATATGACCACGTAAGTAACCACCAGCAAACAGTTCATCGTCTGATGCGTTTTCAATGCGAGCATCAATTACTTCAAGTAGTTTTTCTTCAAATTCGATAATCATAATATTCTCTTATTTCACAATAAATTGGCTAGTACATAAAGGTTCTACATCGTAGAAGCTGCGTAATGCTTCAGAGAGCATTTTTACGCGAGGCGGAAAGCCCACTTCAAAGATACCCATAACTTCGCTATGTACTTTATTCATAAAGGCCAAACGATCTGGCTCAAAATCGCCGTGTAGATTGTCACAGCTGACATTAAAAGGAAAGCCTGCGCTCATCGCAATAATCCATTCATACGCTTGTGGGCGAATTTCTACTTTTTCAAACTCAGCTTGAACCGATTCCGTTCGACCATCAGGTTCATACCAATAGCCAAAATCTTCCAGTAAACGACGCTCAGGCCCAGCAACGCACCAGTGTGCGATCTCATGGAGTGCAGAGGCGTAAAAGCCACGTGCGAACACGATTCGATGGTGTGGGATAGTATCATCAGCAGGCAAATAGATCGGCTCATCAGCCCCTAGCTCTAGTTTGGTATTAAAGCTTTCAAAAAAGGTCTGATTGAAGATATCGATAATGTCTGAGTATTGGTGTGTCATAAAATCAAATTTAAGTAAAAATAACTGGGGCATTTTGCTTTTTTTTAAGCGCTCGGTAAAGCCCTATCAAGCGTAATGACATCGGGTTCGCCATTATACTTTGCAGTGACAATCGATTGCCATTCCCAGATTACACCACTTTAAGGTGAATGATTAGTTTAGCTAATCTGAAACGCCCATTCACGGTACAAATATTCATTCGTCAACAAGCATTTTTACTACTACACTCGCGCTTCATTTTATATCCCTAAGGCCTATAAGACTCGAGTTTATAGACCTAAATTATAGAGCTACAGCAATGCTACTAAGTGTTTTGTATATCATTGGCATCACGGCAGAAGCCATGACCGGCGCTCTCAGTGCTGGCAAACAAAAAATGGATTGGTTTGGTGTAATGTTGGTTGCGAGTGCAACGGCAATTGGCGGCGGCACGGTGCGAGATATCTTACTTGGCCATTACCCTTTAGGTTGGGTCGAAAACCCGCAGTATCTGGCAATCACCTGTATCGCAGGTGTTATTACAACCGGACTGGCTAAATGGGTAATCAAGCTCAAAGGGCTATTCATTCGCTTGGATGCCTTAGGCCTGATTGTATTCAGTATCATTGGTACCAAAGTAGCGATGACCATGGGTCTGCACCCGATGATTTGCATGGTATCAGCATTAGTGACAGGTGTATTTGGTGGCTTGCTACGCGACCTTATCTGTCGTCAAACACCATTGGTGTTACATGAAGAGCTGTATGCGTCTGTCGCACTTGTCGCTTCAGGTTTGTACCTAGGTTTGCTTGAGCTTGGCATCAACGACGTAACAGCGACCATTGTGACGCTTGTAGTTGGTTACTTGCTGCGCATGGCGGCTGTAAGATTCAAATGGCGTTTGCCTTCGTTCCAGCTTGATCCTGAAAGTTCAGTGCATTAATCGCTTAGAGTCAGTATTGAGAGCGATCGTTAATATTGATGCTCGCTGACTGGACGAATAATCCTGCTAATGTGAAAAAGGGTTGCTTCATTACGAAGCAACCCTTTTTGTTTTTATCAAATCAGTTTCAAATCTGTTCTGAATTAAACGAAGCAGAACTAGATTTTTGGCGTTTCAGTTGTCACACCAAAGTTTTGACCACGGTGACGTAGCAAGTGATCAAGCAATACAATCGCTAACATTGCTTCTGCGATCGGCACCGCACGGATACCAACACATGGATCATGACGACCTTTCGTGATTAGCTGCGTTGCTTCGCCGTCTTTAGTGATCGTGTCACCAGGAACGGTAATGCTTGAGGTTGGTTTAAGCGCAATGCTTGCCACAATATCTTGGCCAGTAGAAATACCACCTAAGATACCGCCAGCATGGTTGCTGCTGAAACCTTCTGGAGTTAATGGATCACGGTGTTCACTACCGCGTTGATTAACCACATCAAAACCATCACCAATCTCAACACCTTTCACCGCATTGATGCTCATTAGAGCGTGCGCGATGTCTGCATCTAGACGGTCAAAGATTGGCTCACCAAGGCCTACAGGCACTTTAGTCGCAACCACTTGAATCTTCGCACCGATCGAGTTGCCTTCTTTTAGCAAGTCACGAATCAGTTGGTCAAATTCCGGTACTTTGTCGGCATCAGGGCAGAAGAAAGCGTTGTTTTCAATCTCGTTCCAATCCACTTTATCAATTGAGATGTCACCCATTTGAGAAAGGTAAGCTTGGATTTCAACACCAAATTCTTGTTTTAGGTATTTCTTCGCAATTGCACCTGCCGCTACACGCATTGCAGTTTCACGAGCTGAAGAACGACCACCGCCACGGTAATCACGCACACCGTACTTTTGATGGTACGTATAGTCAGCGTGTCCAGGGCGGAACTTGTCTTTAATTTCGGAATAGTCTTTAGAGCGTTGGTCTGTATTTTCAATCAATAGACCAATAGAAGTGCCCGTAGTTTGGCCTTCAAATACACCTGATAAGATTTTCACTTCATCCGCTTCACGGCGAGCCGTTGTATAACGAGAAGTACCAGGGCGACGACGATCCAAATCTCTTTGAAGGTCTGCTTCGGTAATTTCTAATCCTGGTGGGCACCCATCTACGATACATCCTAGTGCGATACCGTGACTTTCTCCGAACGTGGTCACGCGGAAATGTTGTCCGATACTGTTTCCTGCCATTACTTCCTCTAAATCAGCTATTGAGCAGAAGGCTTGATTCCTAAACCGACTGGCAAATAGCTTTACTTGTCTATTCTTCGTGAATTCATAGTGGCTTTATTACCAAATGATGTAAACCCCAAAAAACGAACAATTGTCAGTTTATCGAAAAATAAAAAAGGAAGCCCTATCGTGGGCTCCCTTTCAATCTATTAAGGTATGACTCAATAATGATAAACGTGAATTAGTTATTTTCGCCTTTCCACGTCATATTGAACTTAATTTCTTCTAGGTGTTGGAGTTCAGAAAACTGCATAATGCCGACAAAACTATACACATTCCCAACTTTTAAATTTTCATCAATATCAAAGTCGATACCTGCATAATTGACGCCATTTTCTTGATTATCATAACACTCGAAGCCGCCGTCCCAGCTATTGCCAGAATATGAATAAAAACGGTTACCTGACTCATCATAGCCACTGATGTAAAACTGTTTATAGAACTCTCTTAAGTCATCACAAGTAATATTATGCCCAGGGATATCAAAGAAGATATTCGCATCATACTGACCTTGATCACTTGAATTAGGTAACCCCATAGACATAGAAACATAGCCTAACTCATACTGACCATCCTCAATACCTGGTAAGTACATTGGGAAATCATTGTCACCATCGTGAGTATCAGATTCAAGGTTGATACGAGCTTCAGCTAAAGACTTATTGCTGTACCAAGCAAGTCTTTGATGCTCTTCGTCTTCTTCAACAAATGACATCAACACCATTTTTGTACCTGAGCCCATTGTTGCATCAGCATCTTCAACAATTTTAAGGTGTATAATCTCTGATAGGATGCCGTCTTCTTCATCCTCCCAGCTCATTGTAAGTTCAACGATATCTTCTTTGATAACGTAAGAGCTTTCACTTTCTAAAGTATCCGCTTCACCACATGATTGCAGGTTATCTAAGCTGCGTTGATTAAAGTAAACTTTGCCATCACTTAAACGAATTGAATCACACCAGACTCTATCGATTTCATTAACACCGCTGTCTGTACCATCGTCTGAACCCCACTCTAAAAAGTGCCAAGTTTGGTTTTCTAACGGGTGACCATCTACGGGTGGAGTGTAAGACTCATCGATAAGTGGGAAGCTTAACGTTGCCGAAACCCAATCACTATTTACGCCATCATTGACTGAGACAATCAGTGTTTCTGCACCCGCCGCAGCTGGACGCGGAATCAGGCCAGTAAAGCTCACTCTACCCTCATCATCCACTAAGGCATTAAAACCAGTGCGAGTGGCTGTCGATAGCGTCGTTTCTACTTTGTATTCCAAAGCGTCACCATCTTGATCTGTGAACAGCTCGCTTACATCTAGCGTATCCGTCAGTAGTTCGCCTTCTGTCAGAACCCATTGATCCATCGTCGACTGTAGGTTTTCTAGCTCGCCCTCCTCCACAACTGGAGGCTGGTTATCCGTTAACACGGTTACTTCAAACGTCAGTGGGTATGAACGTGCGTCGTACTCATCGGTTGCAAAGATATGGTAAACAAAGCTACCTGCCAGTTCTGGCTCGCCAGTGATGAGGCCCGTTAACGAGTCGATAGACAGGCCAGTCTCTCCTTCAAAAACACCATCACCATCAAATTCAGCGACTGCCATAGTGAAGGTCATTTGATGACCTTCTGCATCCTCGAATTTGTTGCCAATATTGTTTGGTCGCCATGCTTCACCTAGCGTCAGTTTGACAGGTTCAGCAACTCCCACAACTTTCGGTCGAGTATTTCTTTCAACGCTAATGTCTCCACCACCTGGTGGAATATCAATAATTGGCGAGTAATCATCTAGCGTTTGCTTATCGTCTTCAATGATCTCTTGTGTTGCTTCTGCCATAGCTTGAGTCAGCTTCAGCTTAGTTTCGATATCTTCGTCAGAGTGATCGACCAGCACTTCACCAATCAAATTTAGTGCTTCTGCTTGCTCTGTGGTATTTGCAATGTAGTCACCAAAGATAAGTGCTTGTGACACCTCAAGACCTTCGTCACCCGTGATAGCAGCAACTACTTGCTCCTCAGCTTCAGCTACTGTCAACTCCGAGTCTGCAGCTAGCAGTTTGTTCACCATATTAGTCATTGGGTTGATGATTGCGCCACTGCCCGCATTAGCCAGTGTGAAGCCGTGTTGAACCAGACCACGGTTGCTGTCTATTGTTTGACCTTCAACTGCCTCAACACACACCACGGCACCTTGATGCGCAACTGGAATGTTTACCTTCCCATCGACATCAGTTTGACTACTCTTGCCTGTTAAGTCCGTATCACAAATACCATCTTTGGTCGTATCAACCGAAACATTCGCTTTAATCAAATAACCATCAATAGCCGTGATCGAAAACGTCGTTGGGTTGCTCGACGAATCGCTGTCTGAACCACACCCAACCAGAGCCATTGCAATTGACGCTGCGAGCAAGCCTTGCTTTTTCATTATTATTCCTTATTAAACCTATTCAATGAGTCTTCATACAGCCAACTTCAGTAGGCTGTAACAATTAAAACATCACTATTTTTAGAGGTTTACTTGGAACTCGCAAGGCACAGGGAATAATGGAAAACTCGTAAAATAAATTCTGATTTTTTCCAATTATGCGAAGTTAAGCCGCCAACTTATCATGGAGCCAACTCTTGGCAAATTTGAGGTCTTTATCAATCAGGCTGTTACTGCAACCTAATAATTCACTGATCTCTTGGTGCTTTAGACCAATGTAGTATTTTAGTTTTAGTACATTGGATTGACGGGGGTAGTGATGAGTGAAGTCCATCAAGGATTTTTCTAGCTCTACACGTTTATCAAGAGATAAATACTCGATTGACAATGCGTTTTCAACGAACATTAAATTGTCTTCCTGACGCTTATCAGCCTTCAACGCCCAAGAGTCGTTAATGAGAATATGCTGCATCGCTTTAACTGCCATTAAAAAAAAATCACGCGTACCTTCTATTTCACCTTTTCTTATAGACCCTACCTTTAAATACGCTTCATGAGTCAATATGGTCGCCGTATAGCTTGTATCATCAAGAGGCTTGTTAAATACCTTTGCACTTTTATAACGACGTAATTGAGCCAACTCTTTGAGCCTAGAGTATGCCAATCGATACAGTTCAGCTTCAGACTCTTTACAATCATGTTGCCATTGCGAAATGAGTTCAGTAAGACCTTTTTGCATCTGCGGGTTGTTTGATTTCGACACAATTAATCACCTTTAAACAATCGGAGGATAAGTAACAACTAGAGACCCTATGGGTTCAACATAGACAGGATCTTAAGCTCTAAGCTATTTATTTAGATAGAAAAAAGGCTTCATTTATGATCAGATAATCGTCGCCAAACAAACCACCCATATCAACCGTGAAGCCGATGACGATTATCTCCCTACAAAAGCAGTTTAAGCAATTCTTTAATGCTGATAGCCTTCAAAAAATGGCGAAAAATACAGGACTTATGAAGCGATGTCGGGCTATCTTACCCGACCAGCTAGTAGTAAGCCTAGTGGCCGCTTTGAGCAAAGGAAACTGCTCATCTATTGCCGATTTACTAAGGCAATTCAATGGGATGTGCTTAAGCGCTAAAAATACTGTGGCTTATAAGCCCTACCATAACCAGTTAAGAAAAGAAGAATTTCCGATATTCATGCGCCAATTGGCCATGCGAGCGATAGCTCAGTTTGCTCGCCAGCAGAGTGCCAACCTACCAGATAAACTCGCCACCTTTGATGATGTGCTGCTTCAAGATGGTAGCTCTTTCCACATTCATCGTGACCTTTCGAACGTTTACCCGAGCCGATTTAAACGCAATCCAGCCGCAGTTGAATGCCATATGACAATGTCTTTAAAAAAGCTTTTCTCCAGTCGCAATGAGCATCAGCGCTGATACAGCATCAGAAAGAGACTTTTTGCCCGCCCCCAAAACAATGAGTAACAAATTGTTGTTGGCTGACGCAGGGTACCCTGACTTCCAATTCTTTACTGAGCTTGAACTGTATGGTGGTTTCTATATTTTTTCGAGGAGCAAAGTCCCTGAATCCTCATGTTATAGAAGCGAGAAACGGTCAGGGCCGGCATTTATCTAAACTAGAAGGAAAGAAGCTCAAAGACATCACTCGAGGTACTAATCGCTCACAGGTACTCGACCTTAAAGTTCGTAGTGGTAAGCAAGAATTTAGAGTGGTAAGACGTTGGTTTGCCGAAGAAAAGCGATTCTGTATTTGGTTAACTAACTTGCCTTCAGGTACCTATACTGCTGATGACATAATGGCGATCTACCGCTGTCGATGGCAGGTGGAGTTGCTTTTTAAAGAATTAAAATCTCACACAAACTGGCAACGATTTGTCACCGCACAAAAGGCCATCGTTGATGGGCTTATCTGGGCCAGTTTACTCTCGCTGATCATCAGGCGCAGTACTGCGCTTCAGATAATGCCATCGGTCTCGCTGTTTAAGGCGGCAAAAAATGTGGATGTGTGGCTGTTGCCCATATTTGAATGTATCAGCCACAAGGCATGGTCAGAAATAGGCAATAAACTGGAATGGGCCTCTAGCTATATATTTAAGAACGCACAAAAGTCCGCCCAGAGGAAGTCAAAGAAAAACATCACGTTAGACGGGATTTATGCTGGTCTTAATGCTTAAGGTTCAGTCTATGATGGGTTCAATATCACCTGTTGCAATCCAAGAGTCGTATAAAGTCTCATTAAACAACTCCCTATTAACTTCGGAGTTAATCCCTTCACCATAAACATCTACATCGACGACAATGTTATTTCGCGATCGAATAATTTCATCCCAATCCAGTAAGGAGTTATTCAATGGATAAACCATCGATGTTGCGTCATATATGATCGAATCAAGCTGTAGCTTTTGACGACTAAGATTTTTCGCCTCGATTGAAAGAGCGATCAAGGCTGTAGTCAAAATTGCAATAATAAAAGAGGCATAAACAGTGCTGGCGGGATAACGCTGAATAAACTTAGTTGCCCTATAAATGCAATGTTGGTTGCGATAATTTAATGGATAGCAACACCTTACATTTTCTATATCACTGGCTAGGTCACGAACACTTTGATATCGACGAGTACGGTTCAAGTTGGTGGCATATTGATATACTCGGACTAAATCTCTAGGTGCTGTATCGTTTGGAAACATCTCTTGTAAAATTCGGCCTAAAGAGAAGACATCAGATCTTTCATCCAAGCTTCCACTTACAATTTGTTCTGGACTAGCATAAGTTCGACTTGCAGCACGGAAAGAGTTACCCAAGGGCTCACTAGAACATCTAAGAGTTTGAGTTAAATTAAAATCGATAATCTTGGGAATCCCATGACTATTTATGAGTATATTTTCTGGCTTTAAGTCAGCATGTAGAACTTTCAGTTCATGCGCATACTCGATAGCAGAGCAAATATCTCGAAACAAAATGAGCTTTTGATCAAAAGAAAGGGGAGTGCTTGACAGGTATTCATCGAGTAAACAACCATCCACGTATTCCGCTACAATATAAGCAAACCCTTTATGAAGGCCAGCGTCATAAACCTTAGTAATGTTAGAATGACTGAGATTTGCCATTATCTGAGCTTCAGTGAACAACGTTTCTTCACCTAAAATATCAAATGCTTCGGAGTTGAAAAACTTGACCGCGTAGTTATGTTCGAATAGATGATCACATCTAGAAGCAAAATAAACTACTCCAAAACCACCTTTGCCTAACTCATGACCAATCAAGTAGCGACCATCAACGAGGTCATTTTCAAATGACTGAATCTTGAACGTTGAGGAAGATAAATGGACATCTAACAATTCGCTCAAACATTGCTGATCATGAGCCACAAGTAGATCGGATACCCTTTGAGCGACTTCTGGGGAACCCTGGTTTAATTCTGAGAGCATTGAACGCCAATTTTTTGGATCCATATCAATCATTTGATAAAAAATTTCGGTACTACCGAGATCTGTATTCATTTTTGATGCCAGTAACAATCGTGACTCGTCTGATATAATACAATTATAAACCTACTTACATAGCCTAGAAATGAATTGATACAGTTTTCGATAATTAGACACTAATAAATAATGTATACATTGAAGATGGTAATACTTCAGGTGTTAACGTGTCATATCTCAATAAGAAGATTAGATTGCCCTGAAATGCAAAAAACTGACAATTTTCTTGTGCTTTTCGCCACTCTCTTGCTTGCAGCGGATGCATGGGAATTGGCACCCAGTCTGCATCTGGTAATGAAGAACCACCTTGAGTGTGACAGCTCAGAAACATTTCTTTTAGTTCATATTTCATACTCCCCGAAACGTATTCGCCAGCGAGCTTATCTTCTTTTACGGCAAACCATTCCAATGCGAATTCACCAGCGAATTCAGGTAAGTACGCTTCTTGCTCTTGTGTATCCGCCCCATGAACCCACGGAGCGACTTATCAGTGTTTGAAGTTCCAAGGTAGGAGTGCGTCGATATCAGGCTCTTCTTTCGCCAGCTCTTTCATGCACTTGACCATGTAGTCGTAGAGGATAAGACCGTTGGCTTTCGCGGTCTCGATGATGCTGTAAAGCATCGCGCTCGCCTCAGCACCGTTTGGTGTGTTGGAGAATAGCCAATTTTTCCTGCCAATGACCAGTGGTTTAATTGCACGTTCAGCGCGATTATTATCGATAGATAAGTGACCATCGTCGATATAACGAATGAGCTTTGGCCATTGCCCGAGTGTGTATTTTATCGCTTTACCTAGTGGGCTAGAGCCAATCACCTTCTGGGTCGTCATCCATTGGTAAAGCTCATCCAGTATTGGCTTGGCAAGCGCTTGACGCTCTGCTTTTCGCTCTTCGGCAGGCGCACCTTTCAAGCGTGATTCTATCCCGTAGAGTTTTTGGATTTTAGCCAGCGCCTTATCAGCCTTGCCCGATTTACCTTTCCCTTGAAGCTTTTTAGCATCCATGAATTTGCGACGTGCATGCGCTAAGCACCCCACATTGGTGACGTGATGCAGACCATCATAGGCCGCGTAGCCATCGGTTTGTAGATAACCGTTGTAGTCACCTAAAAAGTCCACGGGACACGCCCTCGCGCGACTGTTTTGATAGTCGTAAAAGGCGATATTTTTCACATTCGGTAGTGCCGCTTCGGGCGAGTCAGCGCCTGAGCAGTAGAGCCACATATAACACTGCTTCTCTTCCTTGAGCACATTGAGCGGCGTTTCATCCGCCTGAACCACCACCTGCTGAAGTAGGTGCTCTTTCAAGGCGGCATACAGCGGGGCGAACTTCTCGCTGACTTGGATGACCCACCTAGCCATCGTGGTGCGTGATAGCTCGATACCCGACTGGGTAAACAGAGATTCTTGGCGATAAAGTGGCATCGCGTATTGGTATTTGCCAAGAATGATGTTGGCCAGCAAGCTTTCTGTGGCGAAGCTTTTAGGGATGAGACTCTGAGGGGATGGCTTCTGAACGATTCGGCTGCTGTCACCTGTTTTCTCGCACTGGCGGCAAGCGTACTTAGGGCGAACATATTCCAACACCTTGAGTACCGCAGGCGTGAACTCTAGCTTCTCGCTGCGGTCTTCCCCGATTTTATGCAGGCCATGATTGCAGCAAGCGCACTGCTTTTCATGGTCATCTAAATCGAGTTCGATAACCTCACGAGGTAAGGTCTTAAGCAGAGGTTTACGTTTACCACGCTTTTTCGTTGTGGTCGTCGTTGTCACCTCAACCTCGTCTTCTTTAACGGCTTCACATTCCGCTTCGTTGAAGAGGTCACCTTGTGATTCATCGTAAGGCTTTAACGCCTCCGAGCGTTTCGCGAACTGGCGGTCGAAGGCGAGTTTGAGTTGTTCAAGCAGCGATTGACGCTCTTGTTTCCACTCATTTTTCTCCGACATCAGAGCGGCTACCATCGCTTGTAGCTCGGCAACATCTTGGCTTTCAGGATTGATATTTGGTGTCTTTTTCATGGCTTTGATTATACTGAAATCGTGCCGTTAACGCTTAGTATATAAGGCTTTATTCTTGATTAACTCATTGTAAAATCGTTTATTTTGATGGGTTCGTGACCGATAATTGTGAAGCCAGAAAGCAGTCTATCAAGCTCAAGTTGAGTGAGGGTAAACACCTGATTTTTCTCTTTTGAAGGCCACTTATACTTGGCTTTTTCAAGGCGTTTATACCAGAGGGCGAAGCCTGTTTTATCCCAGTACAGCACCTTAATCTTATCGCGCTGTTTATTAGTGAACAGGAACAGCGCACCGCTGCCAAGAGGTAAGTCCGTATCATTTTCGATAATCGCGGCAAGACCGTTGATGGACTTTCTAAAATCGACGCTTTCACGATAAAGGTAAATGTTTGGAGCGCTGAGCATACCTTTCATGACAACGCTCCAATGAGTTCAGCAAGATAGGTGGCTGGCGTACCTTGAGGAATGCTCAGCTCCACATCATTGATGAGAAGTGTCATGTTAGCCGTAGCTATCTGGGCCTGATACTTGGTTGTCTTTTCAACGATTTCGGCTCTAACAAATCCGACAGATCCCGATTGGTTTGCAGTTTGGAATTGACGCCGTTTGGCAAAGAACGTGGATAAACTCAGTCCATGCTCTTCACAAAAAGCGCGTTGGGTAACACTGCTGCTTTCATATTGCTCAAACAGTGATTGCCATTCTAGGTCGGTGCGTCGTTTTGCCATTTCAACTCTCCTTTGGTTTGGAGAGATGATCTTATTCTTCGTGCTGGTTAATTAGAATGCGGGGTTCGTGACACGCTTACGCTCTTGTTGGGTCAGAGGTTCATTACACTTAGGGGCTGGATGCATACTGTGTCCACCACTAAGTGCCTGTTCTGATGTGATAAAACCTTTCAAATCATGTTGGTATTGATGCAAAGCCAATGCGGAAGATACCCACGTTACATAATCATTTGAATTTTCAACACGTTGTAAAAAAAGCGTTTTTTTTATCTTTATCAACTTCAGGGAAGTAACGTTCAACTAACAAAGAAGCAGCCTGAGAAAACGGTATTTGTGATAATTTATCTAGCTCTCGAAGCAGTACTTTTCCACTATATCGATGACGACCTGAGGCTGATACATAGGTAAGAGGTATCTCTAATTGCCCATGACCGTTCAAATCAACACGAATACTGTTGTCCTTAATTTGATATTCAGATGTTTCAAGCAGCAAGCTGTTTAAGAAGTGCTGCATCGTAAGTAAATGCGTCATTTAACTCAATCTCTTAGGATTCATTTCATAATTTAGTAGGTCGTCTGTGGCGACCATTTTGATGTCAGCGGTTTTGCGCACCGTCTACGTTTTTTACGTGTTTCTACAGGAGTACCTAGTACCAAGAAACCCACAGGAACATGACTCTCATTAAGGTGAAGATGTTCTTTCACATTTGGTAGGTCCACGGCTTCCTTCGAATACCAAACGCCACCGTAACCACTCGCATCCGCTCCTAGGAGTATCATTTGGCATGCTGCAGCCGCAGAAAGGATCGGAGCTTGGCGTAAATAACTTGATAGTCGTTTGACTTGCCCTTTACCTACATTCACATCAGACGCAACCCATGCGGCACTCAATAATTCAACCGGTGCTTCAACTTGTTCATGGTCTATCACTAGAAAATGCCAAGGGTTAAGATTCCCATAATCTGGAGTACTCATTGCGGTTTGCAGTATGGTCTCTAAATCACACCCAGCCGGAGCTGGTAGAGATAACTCATGAACATGATAAGAGACACGTTGTTGAAGAAATTTAATCAATTCCATGACGTTGTTTTCGATATCCGATTAGTAGTAAAAGTAAGAAGCAAAGGCTTCCTAAAATAGACACGACCAAGCCAGCTGCTATTTCAGAAGGAGGCATAAGGCTGCGTCCTATTCCGTCAGCCCAAATTAAAAGAGACGCACCAGTAAGACCCGCGGCGGGAATCAGATGAACATGGCGATACAAACCCAATAGACGCGCGCAATGTGGCGCTAGCAAGCCAACGAAGCTAATTGCACCAACAGTTGATATTGCAACCGCCGTTAATAGAGCAGCAACTCCGAGCAGCACTAAGCGGTAAGGGGTAAGAGCAATCCCCACGACTTGAGGAATCACTTCTCCCAAAGGCGTGATGTCTAGGCTTCGTAGAATAGGAACCATAACAATAAGTGACAAAGCGATCGTAATAGCCAAAGGCATAATGCTTCCAGCAGATGTGCCATAAGTTGTACCAGACAGCCACATGAGAGTGACCGTTGATGTTGTGCTACCGAAAGTCAACAAGATGTGAGTGGCAGTGCCAGTAAATGCAGAGATGACAATCCCAAACAGCGCGAGTTGAGAGACGCTAAGTTGTGATTTAAGCCCCCAAAAAAGGAGCGCTATAACGGCAAGAGCACCGGTTAGGCCGGCTAAAACGATCATGTTGTGACTGGCTCCCGGGAAAACCACCAGCAGACAAGCGATCATTAAGACAGAACTGGTACTGACCCCTGAAATATCAGGGCTTGCTAACGGATTTCTGAATAGTGTTTGTAGCAAAGTCCCCCCGCAAGCCAATGCAAAGCCTGCAAGTTCTGCAAGTCCTGCAAGTCCTGCTAAAACAATCTGGGGTGCATTTGGCGTGAGCGTGCTGAGCACATCATTGCAGAACATAAACGTCCAATCACTATGGCAGCTTTGATGCAAGGAGACCTCAACGGAAAGCCTTTAATTGGTTCTCTAATCGATGCATCAGGTATCACTATTGAGCAGTGGCTAGAAAAACTGTTTAGCCATGTCGTAGTCCCACTCTACCATTTGATGTGTAAGTATGGCGTTGTGTAAGTATGGCGTTGGTCTTGTTGCGCATGGACAAAACATCACTCTAGTTCTAGAAGACAATATACCTTGTGGTTGTATTATCAAAGACTTCCATGGCGACTTAAGAATCGTCAATCAAGAGTTTCCCGAGTTAAACTCGCTTGACGGATCTATCAAAGAAAACCTCACACGATTACCGCCACACTATTTGGTCCACGACTTATTAACCGGTCACTTTGCTACGGTGTTAAGGTTTATTTCTCCGAGAATCGCGGCGTTGGGCTTCGAAGAGGTAGACTTCTATCGCTTATTACGTCGTGTAATTCAGGCGTATAAAGAACAACATTCACACCTTGAAGAGAGGTTTAATCAATTTGATTTGATGACTCCACAAATCGACAAAATTTGCATAAATCGAGTCAGATTTAAGATTGGTTATGGGGATACGAACGAAAGACCACTGCCCGATATTGGAAAGCCAATTAATAACCCACTCATGCAATAGCTTATGTTTTAGTCGCCAGAGGAGCTATCGCAAACTTTGAAGCGACAAGTTAAGATTTATTCGCCCACTTAATTGACCTCTGATCGTGGGCTTTTTTTCACTTTGCCATACCTGTAGATTCATCGTTACTTGACCATATACTTAACTACAAAGGCCAGAAACGACAAAGGCCTGACAACTTAAAAAGTTATCAGGCCTTATAGAATAATGGCACGCCCTGAAGGATTCGAACCTTCGACCACCTCCTTAGAAGGGAGGTGCTCTATCCAGCTGAGCTAAGGGCGCGCTACAGGAACGAATTATACGAATTCGAATCAGTAAAGCAACGGCTTTATGTAACATTCTGATCTAAGTGGGTAAAAAAAGGCCAACAAACATATAAGTGTTGAAAAATAGACCAAAGCAAACGTTTGCTTGATGGTAATCAAAAAGATTTTCTGGAATAATGCGCCAAAAACATCAGCCACTAACTTGAATATCAATACTAAGGAAATTCATGACTGCTCAAAATATTGATGGAAAGCTAATTTCTCAAACGGTTCGCTCCGAAGTTGCTGCACGTGTAAAAGCTCGTACTGAAGCTGGATTACGCGCTCCGGGCCTAGCGGTTGTTTTAGTGGGTGAAGACCCTGCTTCTCAGGTTTACGTTGGAAGTAAGCGTAAAGCGTGTGAAGAAGTTGGCTTCGTATCTAAATCTTACGACTTGCCAGCCACTGCGACAGAGGACGAATTGTTAACACTGGTAGACCAACTGAACGACGATCCAGAAATCGACGGTATTCTTGTTCAACTGCCTCTACCAGCAGGCATTGATAGCACTCACGTTCTTGAGCGTATCACGCCAGAAAAAGACGTTGATGGCTTCCACCCCTACAATGTCGGCCGTTTGGCTCAGCGCATGCCTAAGCTTCGCTCTTGCACGCCAAAAGGCATCATCACGCTGCTTGACCGTTACAACATCGACTTACGTGGTAAGCACGCGGTTGTGGTTGGCGCATCAAACATCGTAGGTCGCCCAATGACGCTAGAGCTTCTTCTAGCAGGTTGTACGACGACAACATGTCACCGCTTCACCAAAGACCTTGAAGGTCACGTGCGTCAAGCAGACGTTGTTGTAGTTGCCGTTGGTAAACCTAACTTCATTCCTGGCGCTTGGATTAAGAAAGGCGCTGTTGTGGTCGATGTGGGTATCAACCGTTTGGAATCTGGCAAACTAGTGGGTGACGTTGAATACGACGTAGCGAAAGAAAGCGCAAGCTTCATCACACCTGTGCCGGGTGGTGTTGGCCCAATGACGGTGGCGAGCCTAATCGAGAACACCATGATCGCTTGTGAGCAATTTCACTCGAAATAGTCCGCAGCGCATATAAATAAATTAGAAAGCCGCAACGTGATGAACGTTGCGGCTTTTTTGATGCTTTGGTACTTAGCTATTCGTTTTTAAAACGGGGTGACTCGCTTTTGATGAAGCGCTCGTTGCTACTTATCTGGACTATCAACTTTTTCCGTCTGTTCAGAAGGCGGTAATAAACTAATAAGCTCACACTCCGTTGATATGAGTTTTTCCAACTCAGATCCTTGTGTCATTAAACGGAAATCACCGCCAGTGATCACCCCAAGAGGAATGGCTTTAGGATACAAAGCATTAAACTCTTTTAAATCAAATGCCTCGGTCAAACCTGTACTTTTAATTTGGCTACCCTGAGCCATCAGTGAGTTAAGCTTAGAATAGGTAACCCCTTCCGAAAACAGACTTCTATTGCCATCGCGGCTCACCTGGTGCCTTTCATGTTTATTCTCTGAGGATTCAAGCTCAAACACCTTATTTCCACCAAACTCGTCTTGATAGTGCATGCTAACTAACGGGTTGGTTTGACGATAAGGCGACACGATCATCGCACGCCCTATTCCATCCAATTCCAGATTATTTTCAGCGTGACTCGAAGCTGGGTTACCAAAGTAGACATTCAAGTTATCCATGCGTGCTAAGCGAATGCTTTCCCAGTTGGTATCGGCAAGCACACTATTGATGTTGTGTGTCGCCAATACTTTGGCAAACTGGCGTGAAAACTGAGTCGCACCAAAGAAGATAACGCCTTGTGCCTTCTCTTGAGTCACACCTAGCCTTCTTGCCCACCAACTCGCGGTGAGGCTTTGAATCACAACTGTACCGATGATGATCAAGAACACCATTGGTACCAGCAGGTCTGCACCTTCTATCAATTGTTTTTCTTGAAGCTTGATTGCAAACAGAGAAGAAACCGCGGCAGCCACGATCCCGCGCGGCGCCATCCAGCTCAAAAACCATTTTTCCGCAGAAGTAAGATCCGTACCGATCCCGCTGAACCACACGCTCAAAGGACGCGCCACCAGCATCACTATCGCTAACAGGCCAACCCCACCCCAACCTATCGAGAGGAAGGTTCCTGAATCGAGCCTGCTCGCTAACAGAATAAACAACGCAGAAATAAGCAACACGGTTAAGGTTTCTTTGAATTCGATGATGTCTTCGATATCCAAGCCCTTCACGTTGGCAAGCCAGATCCCCATGATGGTCACGGTTAATAAACCAGACTCTTCACTCAGATCATTGGAAAACGAGAACGCCGCCAACATTAGCGTCAGCACAGCCACATTACGTAAATAGTGCGGTACCCAATGCCCTTGCAGCATCTTGGCAATCAAATGGCCACCGATGATCCCTAAGCCTAAACCTATGACTAACGTCAGGCCCAGAGCTGACAGAACGTGTCCGGTAGGGTCGGCAGAAGAAACTATGTACTCGTAAACGAGAACCGCAAACAGAGCGCCAATCGGATCAATCACTATCCCTTCCCATCGCAAGATACTTCCTAAGGAAGATTTAGGCTGAATACTGCGTAGCATGGGCACGATTACAGTAGGGCCAGTTACCACAACTAATGCCCCAAATAGAGCGGCTAACGGCCAACTGAAATCCACAAAGTAATAAGCACCCGCCACGATACACGCCCATGTAATCAACATGCCGAAACTCACGAGATGAGTCACCATCCGACCATGGCCTCTGATCTCTTTGAAATTTAGGGTTAATGCCCCTTCAAACAGGATGATGGCAACGCCTAATGAAATCATAGGAAACAGCACATCACCGAAAATGGCATCGGGATTTAGAATATTCAGGCCAGGACCTAACAACAGGCCAACGATTAGGAGAGGAAGAATAGCGGGAAGACGTAAACGCCAGCCGAGCAGCTGACAAGCTAAAGACAAGAGTCCAATTAACGCCAAAGAAGAAGTAATCGACAAATCCATTTGTGCCCCTAAAAGGTTTGCACCACACCCTGTGGTACAAACTATTCAATGAAATAAGAAAGCCTACGTTCTTACACTATAGGCTCTCTTTTTCACGCTAACCGAATATTATTGTGATTAATCAGTCACTTTACTATAGGGGGAGTAAAGTCATGATCAGTTAACTATAAAGAAAGTACAACACCAGCAATAGCGGCACTCATTAAGTTAGCAAACACACCTGCACAAATTGCTTTGAAGCCATATTGTGAGATGAAAGAACGACGCTCTGGAACTAAGCTGCCCAAACCACCGATAAGAATCGCCATGGTAGAGATGTTAGCAAAGCCACATAGAGCGAAAGTTACGATCGCTTGTGAATGCTCACTCAGTGCGTCTTTTACGTCCATTAACTGGATGAAAGCCACGAACTCGTTCACGACAATCTTGTTACCGATCAATGAGCCCGCAACCACAGCCTCAGACCACGGTACACCGATCAGCCATGCAACGGGTGCGAATACATAACCTAGGATAAGTTCGAAGCTTAGGTTTACGCCAAACCAGCCGCCAACGATACCTAGCAAGCCATTTAGCATTGCAATCACACTGATAAAGGCAAGAAGTGTTGCACCCACTGCAACGGCAATACGAAGTCCAGACATAGCCCCATCTGCCATTGCCTCAACGACGTTTGTTGCTCGTGGAATTTCTACATCAGACTCAATATTTTCTTGAGCGTCATCTGGGCTGCCAGGTACTAAGATTTTAGCCATCAATAGACCGGCTGGTGCAGACATGAATGCCGCAGCGATCAGGAAGTTTAGGTCAACGCCAAGCGATGCATAACCCACTAACGTACCACCAGCTACAGACGCCAAACCACACACCATCACCGCAAACAGTTGTGAATCCGTCATGTGCTTTAAGTAAGGTTTAACCACCAATGGCGCTTCAATCATGCCGACAAAGATATTGGCAGTCGCAGACAGTGATTCCGCACGACCTGTGCCCAAGAATTTCTGTAGCGCACCACCAATAAGGTTGATCACCTTTGGCATAAAGCCGATGTGGTACAAGCCTGAAATCAGTGCAGAGAAAAAGATAATGATGCCCAGAACATTAATCGCGAAAACAAATCCGTTATTCGTTAAGCCACCAAATAGGAAGTTAATCCCCTCTTGACCGTAGTTGATCAAGCTAGATACCGCACCTGTGGCTGCATTCAACGCTTCTTTACCCATTGGTACATACAGAACCAATAGCGCGAATGAGATTTGTAATAAGAAAGCCAAAGAGACTGTTCTTAGTGGAATATTTTTTCTGTCCGTAGATAGTAACCAAGCGGCAACTAAAATAGTGATAATTCCAAGTAGGGAAGCCATGTGCGTCAACCTAAAAGTTGTAGATAGGAAAGGCGACGCATTCTATAGAGGAAATCGTTTGCGGCAAGCTGAGGTTGTTAACGTGATGTTGGGGTAATCACGATATAACTATGAGTATAATTAAGTTATTGAATTTTAATAATTAACTTTGATTAAAAAGCGTACTTTTTCCATATGGAAATTATATTTATAGACTAGGAAACAGTTAGCGATGCAGTTCAACGCACGTTTTGAGGTTTTTGTCCCAATACGTCGGCGACCCGATATGATCTTTAATGAACTCAATCACAGCTGAAAGCTTCTTCGGCATGTTCTTTCGGCTTGGATAAACAGCATAGAATGGCATTAGCTGACTGGCTCTCCACTCTGGTAATACTTGAATCAATTTTCCCGTTCTAAACTCTTCTTTCACTAAGTAAGTCGCCAGATAAGCAACGCCCCACCCTGATACTGCCGCGTCTCGTACTGCCTCAGCCAAATCAACTGAGTAATCGCCCGCGACTTTGACGCTGAGGTTTTCTTGCCCGTTGTCAAACGCCCACGATGTGTAATCTCGTTCACGGCTGCGATAGATAAGACAGTTATGGTCAATCAAATCGGAAGGTACATGTGGCGTCCCAGCCTTAATCAGATAATCCGGTGACGCAGCCACCACAAACTGACTGTCGGCTAAACGCTGCGCAATGTAACCTTCAGGCAAGTCTTCATTGTTGGTGATCCAGAGATCCAAGCGCTCTTCAATCATGTCCACCTTATAGTCGAACAAGTGGACCTCGATTCTCAACTGAGGATAAAGCTGTCTGAGTTGATCAATCGCCGGAATGATATGCAGTGTACCAAATGACTGCGACAACCCGACGCGCAAGATTCCAGAGATATCATCGCGCTGGCTGTCCATATCCATCTGAGCCGCTTTTACCGTGTTAAACAACTGCTCACAATGTTGATAGAACACGTCTCCCGCTTCAGTCAGCGTGAGGCTTCGTGTTGTCCTTTGCACCAACTTGATGCCGATTGAGTCTTCAAGCAAAGCGACTTGCTTACTGATATGAGACACCGAAACGTTCAAGCTTTTTGCAGCACTGGTAAAGCCTTCGTGCTTGATCAGCGCATGGAATATCACCATCTGTGCAGCTCTATCTGTTAGCACAAGATCACCTTATTAAATCTCTGAAATATAAAATCAAAAAGGACTCCGAAGAGTCCTTTAGTTCGTTCTGCCTATGGTAGGCCAAATGCTATTCAAAGCGGCCTAGGGCTATTAACCAAATTCAGTCTATTAATCAAATGGGTCTATTAATCAAACTTAATTCTGTCGGCTAGATGGCTTACTGCCAAAGCAAAGTAGTAAGAACGGTTCCACTTCATTAACACATTGTAGTTGTTGTAAATGAGGTACGAACGACCCGCTTCGTCATCTGGCATTATCAACCAAGCTTTAATGTCTTCATCGAGCGTTGGCAGTGGGCGGTCGTCATAGCGCTTAATACCGAGTTCAGACCACTCTTTTAAGTATTTCGCTTTGTCTTCAGTTCGACCTTGTAAATCGATCGACACAGATGACGGAACATGAACCTGACGACCCCAAGTATATTTGTCATCCCATCCTGATTGGCTGAGATAATTTGCCGCTGAAGCAAATACGTCTTCTTCAGTGCCCCAAATGTCTTTCTTACCGTCGCCATTACCATCAGCCGCATATGCTAAGAATGAGCTTGGCATAAATTGAGGCTGACCCATTGCGCCCGCCCAAGAGCCTTTCATCTCTTTTGGTGCAATATGGCCTTGATCAAGAATCTTCAACGCCGCCATCGCTTCGCTGCGGAAAAACGCTTCTCTGCGTCCTTCGTAAGCCATGGTCGTTAGCGCATCGATAACACTGTAGTTACCAGTGAACTTACCAAAGTTACTCTCAACACCCCATAGCGCGACAATGAATCTTGGTTGAACACCATATTCATCACCAATACGCTTTAGCGCTGTGTAATGCTTCTTATAAAGTGATCTGGCTTGCTTCACTTTCCAATCAGGCACTGCTCGTGGAATGTATTCATCCAGAGTCAGTTTTTTCTCAGGTTGATTCTTGTCGGCTTTCACCGCTCTTGGCTTAAACGTTACACCATCAAAGGCTTGATCAATGATCGTTTCAGAGATGCCTTCTTCACGGCCTTGTTGCTTTAGTTTTTCTACATATTGTTCGAAGCTCAATTCTTCAGCGTGTACTGAGCTAATGGTCAAGCTATTACCCAATAGTAATGCCGACACAGCCAATATGGTATTCGAAAATTTACTCAACAATCACTCCTCCTTGAATTGAGGTGGCTATCACTCTTCGTCTTGAGATTTCTGTTGAGCTTTACGCTCTTTATGAAGCTCAAGTTCGTTAACTGGTGGTGGCGGAACTTGCAAAAAGAAACCATCGGTATTCAGTGATTCTTTCACTTTTTCGATGTTCACTTGAGCCAGTTTACGGCCGTCCATTTTAATTACCATTACAAAACTAGGTTTACCAAACATTTGCATCAATGCGTCAGGAACTTGTGAAAAATCATCCTTCTTAGGGATATAAAGGTATGTTCCTTCTTTCTTTGAGCTTTTATATATAGAACACAGCATGACAAACCTTTTTAATTGATTATGACTACAAAACTCTCACTTGCGAGATCAATAGTTTATGTTAGGGAAATATTGGGAACAAAACGTCCATTTGACAACAAGATTACTTGCTGTGCTTGGTTTGGGAATATAACATGATAAACCTAGTTTCAGGCAATGCCCTTTATTTTATTGATAAAGAAATTGTACCAATTCGCTATTGAGGTCCTGTAGTTTTTCGATGTCTAGTAACCCAGATCTAAAAGGTAGCAGCTTTACGCTATCTGTTTTGCACTTATCCGATGATCAAGTCGAAAATGCAGTCTCTTTTCTTCAAGAGAAAGTAGACCAAGCACCTACGTTTTTTGCTGCCGCACCTGTTGTTATCAACATCAGCAAAGTCGCGGGCGATATCGATTTTGTGCAACTTAAAAATGGTATATCTCAAGCGGGCATGATCCCGGTTGGTGTGGCTGGCTGTTCTGATAAGCGAATGCAAAATCTCGCCAAAGAAGCCGGTTTTGCGGTGATGACGGCAAGCAAGTCACCATCTCAAGCTCCAGCGAAGATGGCACCAATCAAAGTGATTAGAACCCCTATTCGTTCTGGTCAGCAGGTTTACGCGAAAGATGGCGATCTATTGATACTCAGCCATGTGAGTGCAGGCGCGGAAGTGATTGCCGATGGCAGCATCCATATTCATGGCACTTTACGCGGCCGTGCGATTGCGGGTGCAAGTGGTCAAACTGAAGCAAAAATAATTTGTAATGACTTACAAGCCGAGCTGGTTTCCATTGCTGGAAATTACTGGCTCAGCGATCAAATTGAAAGCGAGTACTGGCAGAAGAAAACCATGTTCAGTATGGCAAACGATGTATTACACGTTGATGTCCTCGCAATATAAGAGAAATAAAAGGAAAACAGAATGGCACGCATTATCGTTGTAACGTCAGGTAAAGGCGGGGTAGGCAAAACGACCTCTAGTGCAGCTATTGCCTCAGGTCTGGCTTTAAAAGGGAAGAAAACCGCAGTTATCGACTTTGATATCGGTCTGCGTAACCTAGATTTAATCATGGGTTGTGAGCGTCGTGTTGTGTACGACTTCGTTAACGTTATCAATGGTGAAGCCACGCTGAACCAAGCGATGATCAAAGACAAGCGCACAGAGAACCTGTTCATTCTTCCTGCTTCTCAAACTCGTGATAAAGATGCACTAACCAAAGACGGTGTTCGTCGCGTATTTGATGAGCTAGATGAAATGGGCTTTGATTTCATCATCTGTGATTCTCCTGCGGGTATCGAACAAGGCGCTCTAATGGCGTTGTACTTTGCTGATGAAGCGATTGTAACGACTAACCCTGAAGTCTCTTCTGTACGCGACTCAGACCGTATTCTAGGTATTCTTGACTCTAAATCTCGTCGTTCAGAAGACGGCTTAGAGCCAGTGAAAACACACCTTCTATTGACTCGCTACAACCCAGCACGCGTAACTCAAGGTGAGATGCTAAGTGTTGAAGACGTTGAAGAGATCCTACACATCTCTCTACTGGGCGTGATTCCAGAGAGCCAAGCGGTACTGAATGCATCGAACAAGGGTGTTCCCGTTATCTTTGACGAAGCAACCGACGCAGGTATGGCTTACAATGATACTGTAGAGCGACTACTGGGTAGCCAAGTTGACTTCCGCTTCTTAACGGAACAGAAGAAAGGCATCTTCAAACGACTGTTCGGGGGCTAATGCACAATGTCATTATTAGAGTTTTTTAGACCACAGAAAAAGACCACTGCAAATCTAGCCAAAGAACGTTTGCAGATCATTGTTGCCGAACGACGCAGCCATGACGACCCAGCGCCGTCTTACCTGCCGCAACTAAAAGAAGACATCTTGAAGTGTATAGCCAAATACGTTGAGGTTGATCCATCAATGGTTGATCTGACTTTTGAACACAAAGATGACGACATCTCAGTGCTAGAGCTGAATGTTAAGCTTCCAGAAGAAGAGCGATAATCTTTCTGAACAAGATTGGCAGGAATACACTTGCTTGTATTGATTGAATAAAAAAAGAGAGCCTAGGCTCTCTTTTTTGTATCTGCAGTTTATAGCTGTAACTAAGTTAGGCTTTAAAGCAGCAAGCGGTTATTTGATCGCTTTACTCAGCTTTTCGCCAACCACATCTAAACGCCAGCCTTGCATAACATCAGGCAGCTTCTCTGGGTTACGATCGTGCTTCCACACCCAGCTTAACACTTGGTTAAGTTGCTTTTTAGATGCCAAGAATTCCGTCGCTAAACCGCTGTGCTGTGATGCCGTTTTAACTTCATCTTTCAACACTTTGAAAAGTTGCTTGTAGCCAGGGAAGTCCATTAGACGTTCTACTGGTGCTGGGTACTCTTCTTCTGGTGTATGTTCAGCTAACTTAACAATTGAGCTGATCTTCGCACCATGGCGACGCACAGAGCGGTAATCGAAACCTTCTTGCTCCATGTGCTTAGGATCTTTCATCGCAAAACGCGCCACAGCCCATAAGTCTTGTTCTTTGAAGACAAAGTTCAGCGCCAAATCGCGCTTGATTGCTTCTTTTAAACGCCAAGTTGCTAAAGGTCGTAAGATCGCTAGCTGCTTAGGTTTAAGCTGCCACGCCCCTTTAATATCAAGGTAGGCAGTGTCTGGGTTTACTTTACGGATACGTTTGGCAACTTGTAAATCAGACTCTTGCTGAGCCGCTTCCCACCAGCCAGCTTCCATCACTTTTTCTAGAAGCTTGTTGTACATTGGCATTAGGTAATGCACATCTGCCGCTGCGTAGTCCAATTGCTTTTGAGAAAGCGGACGCGCCAGCCAATCAGTGCGCGATTCACTCTTATCGAGATCAACACCAACAAACTCTGAAACCAGAGCAGCAAAGCCCGTTGATAAACCATGACCTAAGAAAGCTGCCATGATCTGTGTATCAACCATTGGGGTTGGTGTGCAGCCAAATGCGTTTTGGAACACTTCCAAATCTTCACCGCAAGCATGCAGCACTTTCAGAACAGAAGCGTCTTTCAACAATCCAACAAATGGTGTCATTTCACCAAGAGCAATAGGGTCAATCAGTGACAGCGTTTCACCATCAAATAACTGAATTAAGCCTAATTGAGGGTAATAGGTTCTTGTACGAACAAACTCCGTATCAAGCATAACGACATCGGCTTCACGTGCTTGTTGGCAAACTCGCTCAAGGTCTTTCAATTGGGTAATGATTTGATAATCCACAAAAACTCTCACAGGTTTCTATTTGATCGCCGGATACAAAAATGCCGACATTAACTGTCGGCATTCTAACACCATTTTTCAGCGCTCGCTTAGATTAAGCGCCTCTATGGTTATGGTGCAGTGCTTTCTCGTAAACGGGCTAATTATTCGCTAGCGCGTTTCGCAAGTTCTGCATCGTTTTCTTCACGCAGTACGCGGCGTAAGATCTTACCTACGTTAGTCTTTGGAAGATCATCTCTGAACTCGACTAATTTAGGGATCTTGTAACCCGTTAGGTGCTCACGACAGTGCGCGATAATGTCTTCTTTAGTCAGGCTAGGGTCACGCTTAACCACGTAAATCTTAACTAACTCACCAGACACTTCATGAGGCTGGCCGATAGCTGCTACTTCTAGCACTTTACCGTGCAGAGCCACTACGTCTTCAATCTCGTTCGGGTAGACGTTGAAGCCTGATACAAGAATCATGTCTTTCTTACGGTCTACGATGTACAACAAGCCTTCGTCATCAAACTTAACGATGTCACCTGTCGATAACCAACCGTCTTGATCGATCACATCTTTAGTCGCTTCAGGGCGCTGCCAGTAGCCTTGCATCACTTGAGGGCCACGAACTTGTAGTTCGCCTACTTGGTCATTAGCAATAACCTTGCCTTCGTCATCAATAATACGAACTTCTGTCGATGGTACAGGTAGGCCAATAGCACCTGTGTAGTCTTTAAGGTCGTATGGGTTACCTGTTACCAATGGAGAACACTCGGTTAAGCCATAGCCTTCCAATAGGTGAATGCCTGTCGCTTTCTTCCATTGCTCAGCAACAGCGCGTTGAACCGCCATGCCGCCGCCAACAGATAGGCGTAGGTTACTGAAATCCAACTCGTGGAAATCTTCGTTATTAACTAGTGCATTAAACAGTGTGTTTACACCGGTAATCGCAGTAAACGGAACCTTTTGTAGCTCTTTAATAAAGCCAGGAATGTCACGAGGGTTAGTGATTAGAAGGTTACGACCACCCATCTCAACAAACAGTAAGCAGTTCACCGTCAGTGCAAATACGTGGTAAAGCGGCAATGCCGTTACAACCAACTCGCGACCTTCTTGCAGAACAGGACCGTAAGCCCCTTTCGCTTGCAGTACGTTCGCAATCATATTGCGGTGCGTTAGGATTGCGCCCTTCGCTACACCCGTAGTACCACCTGTGTACTGTAGAAACGCGATGTCATCACCCGCCATGAACGGCTTCACATATTGAAGACGACGACCTTTGTGCAGCGCTTTTCTGAATGAGATAGCACCCGGCAGATCATACTTAGGTACCATGCCTTTTACGTATTTCACTACGAAGTCGACAATTGTCCCTTTCGCGCGTGGCAGCATTTGCCCTAGGCTAGTTAGAACTACGTGTTTAACCGGCGTGTTATCAACGACTTTCTCTAGCGTGCTCGCAAAGTTAGATACGATAACAATCGCCTTTGCACCAGAATCGTTCAGTTGATGTTCAAGCTCACGAGGTGTGTACAGTGGGTTGACGTTCACTGCAATCATACCGGCACGCAATACACCAAATAGTGCAATCGGGTATTGCAGTAGGTTTGGCATCATTAGCGCGACGCGATCGCCCTTCTTCAGTTTCAAGTCATTCTGCAGGTAAGCAGCAAAAGCACGGCTGCGCTCTTCAAGCTTACGGAATGTCATAATCGAGCCCATGTTCTCGAATGCAGGTTGGTCCGCGTACTTCTGTACCGACTGTTCAAACATTTCTACAAGAGATGGGTACTGATCTGGGTTGATCGTTTCTGGTACGTCACTTGGATAACGTGAAAGCCAAGGTTTATCCACGATGTTACTCCTCGTTTATCAGCTGGCGACTGCTTCGCCGCTTTTTATCATTGCGGTATTACAGCACAGCTTTAGTGCATGAGCACTAAAAGGCTCAAACACTTGTTTAAATTTTGTTAACTACACCAAGAATTAGCTCTGAAACTAGCTCTGGGCTCTCTAAATGACAATGATGTCCGCCAGGAACAGTCTCTATATGCAGAGGACTATGCACTGATTTGTAGCGATTATGCTGCAAATGTCGGAATCCATCATTCCCTAGGATTATTAATTGAGGGCATTCAATAGCCACCATAATCGCTTCAGCGTGCGCCTGTGACATTCGATATAACGAGTCACATTTTAGATTAGGGTCGCATCGCCATTGCCAAGAGTTCTCGAACTCGACAATACCTCGCTCAACAATAGGAGCGATTAATTCAGCATTAATTTGGTTGGCGTGAGCTCTCAGCTTAATAGCATCCTCAAGGCTTGCCAGAGGACGTGAAGGCTTTCTTCGCTGTCGAAGACGACTGAGTACCCCATCCCTCAAGCGAGAGACTGTTTCGTGGGGAGCTTCAGAAAGAGGTCCGTGACCTTCAATTTGAATTAATCCTGACACCTTTTCAGGAAAGGCGGCACTATAGCAACTTGCTATCAATGCACCAAGTGAATGTCCTACCAGTACCAGTCTGTTTGGCGATAATTTAGTCACCAACTGATGCAAGTCATCAATATAATCATGAAATGGGTAGTAACTTCCCGATTTGTGCGACGAGAAGCCGTGTCCGAAGAGATCGATAGCGACAAGGTGAGCATTGGGCGCAAACTTGGCGACTTGCTGCATAACCTGATTAAAGCTGGACGAATTATCCAACCACCCATGAATAAAAACGACCGTCGCTGCGGTCGTTTGTGGGTTGCCAATCTGTTGTGTTGCAAGCGTCCCGCTCGCGAGGGAGTATGACTTTTCAATCATCAAACATGTAGTTCCATCTGTTTGCGCAATCAACGTCGAATCAAGTTAATTACTCTACGTCTTGTATCACTCGACCTTGTCTTGGCATCGTTTGAAAACTGCGACAATGTAAACTTCTGCACGAGTAGTAGGTCGGTGCAAAATCGTTAACAACCACGCGCTCAGTTATGTTCCACAGTCGTTGATTGTCCACTTTCATTACAGGGAAGGTGTAAGGGTATTCCCCTATTTTTCCATCTTCACTTCCGCTTGACTGACCAACCAGTGTAATCAGACGGCCTTCTGCAAAACTTAGAGGCTCAACATACCCTTCAATATAACCAACAAAACGTCCGCTTGGCTCTGCGTCCAGATCTGGCTTACCGCTACTCGAAATCGGCATATTAGCGACTTCGATTCGAGTCCTGTCTTTCAAGTTGGTCACTTTAGAGATAACGCCACCTAATCGAACACTTTTCGCATCCGGTAGTTGGTCGACCCATTGTTGGTAATTGCTAATCACAGGCTCTGATTTTGCTTCAAGCTCGCTAGGAAGTGATGAACACCCGGCAAGTATCAAGACACCAATAGAAAAGGCTATTAAGCGTAATTTAGAGAGATAATTTGACATGGTTCTGGTCCTTAAACAGGCATTAATAAGAAGCTCTAGATGTAGATGTCGACACCGATAAGCTTTGCAAGTTCTTCTTTCTTCGCCTGATTCATTACATCCATATACTCTTCCATAGCCTTACGTCCTCGGCCTTCTGGAAGATCATACTGGATTTGAGCCTTGTGCAGTTCAGACTCTTTAACTTGACGAATAGAATGAGAAACAGCATTAGCCACCTTAGTCGGTTGCCCAACCGCAGTGCTGGCATCAGATTTTTTTGCCTGCTCCTTCTTTTTAATTCGATTCGGCTTAGACGTGCTGCCTATCGAAGAAGGAGGTAAGTTGTTAATTGATACCATGACTAAATATCTGCCCTCTCAAATCTAAATAATACGCATTTAGACCTAATTTGCATCAGAACCTTGTAAAAATTATTCGCGACCTGGCAGTTTCTTCCAAGTCACTTTGTCACGAAGATAAACTGGCTCAGACTCTTCTGCTGCAACCGCTTTACCTTCTGCATAAGCGAATTGAGCAAGGAACGCCATATCTTGAGCTTCTGGGAATAGCACTTCACACGCTTTGGTGTTGATCGCTAGTGTATCCATGTGCTCTGCATACGCTTCCCAACCAGTACCGACTTTCGCCCATGTTTCAGAATCCGCTTCTAACTGCGCCGCCAATTCACTTGGTGGCGTGACACATTCGGCATCAATCGCAGTCCAGCGACCATCATCTTCACGGCTGTAACGAGCCCAGTATACTTCACTCATACGCGCATCAATCGCTGTCGCAACGTGAGTTTCACCAAATTTACGGTAACTGCCTTGCGCCATCGCTGCCAGTGTTGAGACACCGATCATCGGTAAATCAGCACCAAAAGCTAAGCCTTGAGCAATACCAATACCAATACGTACACCCGTGAAACTGCCTGGGCCTTGGCCAAATGCGATAGCATCGATCTCGGTTAAAGCGACATTCGCTTCTTTCAGTACTTCATCCACCATAGGTAGAATTTTTTTTGTATGGTCTCGAGGAGCCTCTTCGCTACGTGCGAACACCTGGTCACCCATTACTAATGCAACTGAACAGTTTTCAGTTGCGGTATCTACTGCAAGAATTTTCGCGCTCATTTGTGTCTCAAATATCTGTTATCTAATCTAAAAATAATGGCTAAACTCAACAATGCCAATTAATCAGCAGCGGTTGAATGGTCTTTAGCTAAGAATTCTTTAATGACCCCTAAGTCACGGGTACGTGGGATAGGCGGTAAACTCGCCAAAAATATGCCACCGTAATCGCGAGTCACCAATCGGTTATCGCAAATAATCAAAGCGCCATTATCGCGCTTGTCACGTATCAATCGGCCGACACCTTGTTTCAAGGTAATCACAGCGTCTGGCAACTGTACCTGTGCAAAAGGATCACCCCCTTTTAATTTACAGTCCTCGATTCGAGCCTTAAGTAAAGGGTCATCAGGGGCCGTAAAGGGCAATTTATCGATGATAACACAGCTTAATGCGTCGCCCCTAACATCTATCCCCTCCCAGAAAGCACCTGTCGCCACAAGCAATGCGTTACCCAATTCCATGAACTCGGCTAAGGTTTTTTGCTTACTTGTCTCACCTTGTAATAGAACGGGAACCGTGAGGGTTTCTCGGAATCGCTCCCCCAACTCTTTCATCATGCTGTGTGAAGTACACAAGAAGAAACAACGACCTTGGTTTTGCTCAATCACTGGGGTCAGCATTCTTACTAACTTATCGGCTAAGCCTGGGCTATTCGGTTCAGGAAGATATCGAGGAACACACAAGCGCGCCTGATTCGGATAGTCAAACGGGCTCGGCAGTGAAAACTGTGCCGACGGTTTTAGTCCCAAGCGTGAGGTGAAATGGTCGAAATCATCCGATACCGCCAAGGTTGCGGAGGTAAATACCCACGCGCCCGGCTTCAGTTCAATCTGTTCGTGGAATTTATCGGCGACAGAAAGCGGTGTGATGTGCAAAGCAAAGTGGCGCGGTGTAGTGTCATACCAATACGAATAGCCAGTGATCGACACATCGCACACACGTTCGATACGCGACTTAATCATATTTGCGCGTTCGAAAGCCGTGTCTAACAGTTGGCTTCGCCCAAGCGCTAACTTCAATACATCAACCGCAAGTTGCAGAGCATCTTGCAAACGAACCAATTCGCGTGCAATCGACTCGGATTTCAAGGCTTCGCGCCAGTTACCACGAAAGCCGGTATCACCAAGCACAATACGCAGATCGGCTGACGATTGAACGAGCCTATCCCCTACTTTCTGTAGCTGACGCATGTCTTTGGCTTCAGTTCGGTAAGCGATTTCAATGTCTTTGGCTAGCTCTTGGATCTGTCGACTGGAAACCGATTGTCCGAAGTACTGGCTGGCGATATCGGGAAGTTGATGCGCTTCATCGAAAATAAACACATCGGCTTCAGGAATCAGCTCACCGAATCCGGTCTCTTTAATCGCTAAATCCGCTAAGAACAAATGGTGGTTTACCACGACAACATCAGAGTCCATCGCTTTTTTACGCGCTTTAAGCACGAAGCAATCAGTGTAGCTTGGGCACTCCTTACCTAAGCAATTATCATTGGTCGAGGTAATCGTCGGGATAACCGGGCTGTCTTCAGCGATATCATCACAATCGCCCAAATCACCCGTTTGAGTGGATGACGACCAACTACGAACTTTGACTAACTGAGCCAGTACCGTTGGGTCGGTATGAGCGCCATGACTCTCGATCATTTGACGGCTGAGCCTGTCCAAACACAAATAGTTTGAACGCCCTTTGAGTAACGCAACCTGACCATAAAAGCCAAGCGCATCGACCATCAAGGGTAAATCTCGGTGAAACAGCTGTTCTTGAAGGTTTTTAGACCCCGTACTAATGATGGTTTTCTTGCCACTAAGCAGCGCTGGCACTAAGTAAGCAAACGTCTTACCAGTACCTGTTCCAGCCTCAACAACCAACTGGCTTTGATTTTCAATAGCTTGTGAAACCGCTTCAGCCATGTCTAACTGAGCTTGTCTTGGTTGAAACCCAGGGATAGCTTTGCCCAGAGCGCCATCAGCAGAAAACGTTTTAGATATCATAGAGTACGAAGTTTAGAAAAAGAGAAGGCGAATTATGGCAGGTTTAGTGAGCCGGCGCGAATCAAGAATGACTTCGCACCGGAGGTGTTTGGTTTGGCTTGACGTGGCTTAAGTTACCTTGAAGGTAAGAATTGAAGAAGTAGGAATTAGAGAATCGTTTTATTTTCGACTGAGATAACGTGATAGCCAAGGAGCACCTTCAAAATGGTTATCACCAGGCTGTATGGCTTTCGCTGCATCGGTTGGTGAGGTCTTACTTTCCCACATTTCATCTAGAACATGACCATCTAATTCGGTACCTCTCGCCAATGAATTCACTCGCTTGCAGTACAGTTTTTTGGCTAGGGCGTGTTGATCTTTCGTGAGTGTTTTTTGAACAGCATGGTAAAGAGTTATAATTTGCTTCGCCAAAAGTAAAACCATAACCAATACCATGCCAAGAACAATGCTAACTGATATTCGCTGGGAACTGCTACTCCAAGTTATGAAAAGTACAGGTCGTATTTACGATAAAACTGAACATCGAATGACATTTGAAGGAATACTTTATCGAATGAGAACAGGTATTCCTTGGCGAGATCTACCCTCTGAGTTCGGAGAGTGGAGTACCGTTTACAGACGATTTAATCTTTGGTCAAAGAAAGGGATTTTAGATAATCTTTTCAAAAGCTTATCTAACATGGCTGATTTTGAATGGTATTTCTTGATGGCTCTATAGTTAGAGCACATCAGCATAGTACAGGTGCAGCTACTGAAAGTTCAGAGCAAATAGGAAAAAGTCGCGGGGGCAACTCAACCAAAATTCACTTAGCCGTAGATAGTGGTGGCCTGCCGATTTGCTTTGATTTATCAGAGGGACAACGCCACGATATAGTGCATGCCGAAAGCTTAGTTGAGCAACTCGATGAAGTTAATACCATCGTTTGTGATAAAGGATATGACAGCGAACCTTTCCGTATTTTTGTTAAGGAACGTGGCGGAGAAACGGTAATTGCTAAACGCAATTACGGACAAGATATAGACAAAGACAGTATGGATTGGTGTTTATACAAGTATCGTCACTTGGTCGAAAATGCCTTTGGGAGAATTAAGCATTATCGAGCTATTTCAAGTAGATATGACAAGCTAGAAAGGAATTATGCCAGCATGTTATCGCTGGCATTCATGTTAATGTGGCTACCGATGTATTGTTGAACGCGAAATGTACAGCAAAGATCAACACGCCCTAGTAACTCTTTATCCATAAGTATCACCTCTATTTTTGGCCAAGGCGTAAATGCCTTGGTTGAAGTTCAAATGCGTACTACGGTCAAAACTTTTAAAAATGAAGCTTCTGCCTGTTTATCTATCTAAAAACTGATATTTCCATATCAAACAATTTATCAAAGCGATAAACGAACAGCAGAATTTGTTGAAACCAACTTGATAATAGATTAATTATAACGGTGATATTGCGGCTCAGTTCACCGTTCGACGGCCTGCATTTAATTTGAAGAATAAAAATATTTCATGGAAGTAAGATGCAAATGGAAAGAAAAACTTTACTAACACATTGTACTGATGCCCCGGGCCTCATCTCTAAGATCACCAACATTTGTTATAAGCACCAACTCAATATTATTCACAACAATGAGTTCGTAGATAACACAAGTGGCCACTTCTTTATGCGCACCGAGCTTGAAGGGTATTTCAATGATGAAACCTTGCTTGCCGACTTAGACCAAGCCCTGCCAGAAAACACGAAACGTAAGCTTGTTGATTCATCTCGCAAGCGTGTTGTTATACTCGTGACCAAGGAAGCACACTGTCTTGGCGACATTCTAATGAAGAACTTCGATTGCAGCTTAGACGTTGAAATCGCAGCCGTTGTCGGTAACTACGACATTCTACAAAGCCTAACCGAGCGTTTTGACATCCCTTACCACCATGTTTCTCACGAAGGGTTAAACCGTGAAGAACATGAGAAGAAGATGCTAGAAGTGATTGACCAATACGAGGCGGATTACCTTGTTTTGGCTAAATACATGCGAGTGCTGACTCCAGGGTTTGTTGAAAAGTACAACCACAAGATCATCAATATCCACCACAGCTTCTTGCCAGCATTTATTGGCGCGAAGCCATACCAACAAGCGTATGAGCGCGGCGTGAAGATCATTGGCGCAACGGCACACTTTGTGACTAATGATCTCGATGAAGGACCGATCATCAAGCAAGATGTTATCCCTGTGGATCACAACTTCAGCGCGAAAGACATGGCGCAAGCCGGTCGTGACGTAGAGAAGAATGTATTAAGTAAGGCGTTAAACAAGGTGATCAATGATCATGTGTTTGTTTACGGCAACAAGACTGTGATTCTGTAAGTCGAGGATTCGATTTCCGGTAAGACTTCCAGTTAGAACCCAATAAAAAACGCGCAATAGGGTTTACCCATCGCGCGTTTTTTGTATCTGATGATCAGACCAACTTTAAGAGACTCCCGACTACGCTCCTTCGTCGCTATCGGGAATGACGAGTTTTCCACTCCTATCTGTCATTCCGACGAACCTAGGCAAGATCAGGAATCTCTTCTTTGAACAACCTTAGGTTATGCCTGCTCTGACTCCACAATCTTCTTCAAAGAGTGTGGATGCAGCTTGATGCAAATCCCTTGATGTTTGAATGCAACCGTTGGGTTATTCAGGCGTTCACCCTCGCCTTTCGGGCTAGAGAGTTTGATCTTAACGCCTTGCTCAGCCAGCGTTTCAAAGTTAGCAGCGAACTGCGGGTAAGTTTCTTTTAGATCCGCTAAGTACTCATCAGCCGTTTGGCCATGAGACGGAATCACAAACTCTACATGTTCCCAATCTTGGCTTGGGTAAATCTTACCTTCTGCTGGATATGGCAGTTCCAAACATTCAATGTTCCAACCAAGGCTTTGCAAGGGGTCATCGAAAGCCAACACCACAATTGGACGACCATTGATCATCGCTTCTGAAATCGTAGAGCCGTACTCAGACCACGCTTGATGCGCAGATTTGGCTAACTCAGTGTCATTGATTCGCAGCGCAATATGATCCGCTTGAGCAAAGCTTAAATCCAAACCTAATGTATTTCCTAGGTTCTCGATTTTTGCCATAAAGGTATCAAGGCGGGCGATCATTTGTTGTGGTTCTAGTTCAGCTTGCTTCAGGCTCATCATCATTGTCTGTGTTCTCCAAATAATGGCTGCATGTTATCAGTTTTGCCTTTTGCAACAAGCGTTGCTTTTACAAAAGATACTCAATAAGTATGTTCTTTTCGCTCCTTAAACATGCAAACGCGTCTTGGTAAAAGTCGATTGTCAAAAACCACTCAGGAAATGTTAATTTTCTATCAATTCGACCTATAAGAAACCCCACAAAATTGGTATGATTAACGCCATTTTTGTGAACTTAAACAGTGTCTGTTGTTCATTTCGGCATTAAATCGTTAACTAGACGCATAATTAACCAATTTAATGACCTCGAAATAACGGCCACTCTTATCATCCTTGAATTGAAGGAAACGCGTGTGAATATCCAAGCACTTATTAATGACAAAGTATCTCAGGCTCTAGAAGCCGCTGGCGCACCTGCAGGCTCTCCTGCGGCTGTTCGCCAATCTGCAAAACCACAATTTGGTGACTACCAAGCAAACGGCGTTATGGGCGTTGCTAAGCGACTAGGCACTAATCCTCGAGAATTTGCTCAAAAAGTATTGGACGTTCTAAACCTAGACGGTATCGCTTCTAAAGTAGAAATCGCAGGCCCAGGTTTCCTTAACATCTTCCTAGATGAAGCTTTCCTAGCACAACAAGCAGACGCAGCATTGGCTGATTCTCGCCTTGGTGTTGCAGTAGCAGAAACACAAACAATTGTTGCGGATTACTCTGCGCCAAACGTTGCGAAAGAGATGCACGTTGGTCACCTACGTTCAACGATCATCGGTGATGCGGTAGTTCGTACTCTTGAATTCCTAGGCCACAACGTTATCCGTGCTAACCACATCGGTGACTGGGGTACTCAATTTGGTATGCTTATCGCAAACCTTGAGCGCGTTCAGGCTGAGTCTGGCGAAGTTTCAATGGAGCTTGCTGACCTTGAAGGCTTCTACCGTGAATCTAAAAAGCTTTACGATGAAGACGAAGAGTTCGCAGTTAAAGCACGTGGCTACGTTGTTAAACTGCAAAGCGGCGACGAGTTCTGCGCAGAGATGTGGAAGAAGCTTGTTGACGTAACAATGATTCAAAACCAACGCAACTACGATCGTCTAAACGTATCTCTAACACGTGATGACGTAATGGGCGAAAGCATGTACAACCACATGCTGCCAACTATCGTTGCTGACCTAAAAGAGCAAGGTCTTGCTAAAGAAGATGACGGCGCACAGGTTGTATTCCTAGACGAATACAAAAACAAAGATGGCGACCCAATGGGCGTTATCATTCAGAAACGTGACGGCGGCTTCCTTTACACAACCACTGATATCGCTTGTGCAAAATACCGTTTTGAAGAACTAGGCGCAGACCGCGTTCTTTACTTCATCGACTCACGTCAACACCAGCACCTAATGCAAGCTTGGACTATCGTTCGCAAAGCAGGTTACATCCCAGAATCTGTTTCTCTTGAACACCACGCATTCGGCATGATGCTAGGTAAAGACGGTAAGCCATTCAAGACTCGTGCAGGCGGTACTGTTCGTCTTGCTGATCTTCTTGATGAAGCCGAAGTTCGTGCAGCGCAGCTAATCGAATCTAAGAACCCAGAACTAGCAGAAGACGAGAAGAAAGCGATCGCGAACACTGTTGCTATGGCAGCGGTTAAGTACGCAGACCTTTCTAAGCACCGTACTACTGACTACGTGTTCGATTGGGACAACATGCTTGCATTCGAAGGCAACACAGCACCATACATGCAGTACGCATACACTCGTGTTGCTTCTGTATTTGCTAAAGCTGGCATTTCTATGGACTCGCTTGAAGGTGAAATCAAAATCACTGAAGAGAAAGAGAAAGCGCTTATCGCGAAACTTCTACAGTTTGAAGAAGCAGTACAGTCTGTTGCTCGTGAAGGTCAACCACACATCATGTGTAGCTACCTATTCGAACTAGCTGGTCAATTCTCTAGCTTCTACGAAGCGTGCCCTATCCTAGTTGCTGAAGACAAAGCTGTTAAGCAGAGCCGTCTGAAGCTTGCTGCACTAACAGCGAAGACGATCAAGCAAGGTCTGTCGCTTTTAGGTATCGACACTCTAGAGCGCATGTAAGCGATTCGAGATTCGAGATTCGAGATTCGAGATTCGAGATTCGAGATTCGAGATTCGAGATTCGAGAAAATTAGAAAGGTTGACGTGAAAGCGTCAACCTTTTTTTGTCTGGAGGTTTGTTTACTCGATTATTTAAGCGATTAGCTAACCTACACAGCAAGAGAGCTCCTATTACGCTCATTCGTCGCTCTAGGAGATGACGAGAATAGGTGTAGTGAATCCAAGACAACATCAATGATGCGCCATCAAACCACACCAAATCGTTATCCCTCTTCTCACCATCATTCCCTACAGTGAGGGACGAACGTGATAGGGAATCTGCTTATTGAGAACGTAAGCCCTAGCCACATTCAAACTCCGACCTTATACTCATGTAAAACAATTAATTGGAAAGATCATGAGCTTCGAACTTCACCCGCAACTTGCGAAAGACACCACACTTATCGGCGAATTTCCACTGAGCTTAGCCCTGCTACACAAAGATAACGCAGTGCCTTGGGTTATCTTGGTACCAAAACGTGCCAACCTAAAAGAGTTGCACCACTTACCAATGAAAGAGCAACAGCAGTTCCTACATGAATCTCAGGCGGTAAGCCAAGCATTAGAAGCCACGTTCCAACCAGACAAATTGAACCTTGGTGCGCTGGGTAATATGGTGCCACAACTGCACATCCACCATATTGCACGCTTCAAAGACGACATTGCTTGGCCCGGCCCAGTATGGGGCAATACAAAAGGCGAACAGCGCAGTGAAGAAGATCAAGCCGCTATCCTGACTCGTATCCAAAACGTTCTGTCACTGAGCTCTATCTTCAAGAAAGCATAATTCGAGTTCATCTCATTGAGCTTTAAAGCAAAACACTTCAGAAAAGACACATAACAAAAAGCCGCTCATCTTAGATAAGCGGCTTTGTCATTTTCTAATCTCGCCTTTTTCAACGAGAGTCTGAAGACCTGAACTACATCATCACGTTAAGCGACAAACCATCTTGTTTGCTGATGGTGTAGCGAATACGCGTTGTATGACCATGCTTATTCGTATCGACCAAGCGAGAAACTTTCCCTTTCTTGACCCAAACACTCAGCATCGCATCGACGCCATCTTCACTCATGCCAAACTTTGCAGCGAGCTCTTTACGAGCCGCAACGCCGTGGCTATCAATGTATTGATGAAGTTCAGTTAAAATCATACTACTTGCACCTCTAGTGCTTTCTGCTTACTGCCCACTTTCTTGAAGACGTGATACGTCACCACAAAACCACCAGCAATCGCCACCATCCATACTGCACTTGTCACAGGATGCGCAGCAAAGTTTACCGCTTGGTAGTAGAAAGTCGCACCAAAGTAACCAAGAGCCATCGTCCAAACCGCGATGAAGCGTGCAAACGTCTGACCAAATTCACGAACATAAGCACCCATCGCTGCCACACAAGGCGTGTAAAGCAGGATAAGAATCAAGTAAGCGAATGCCGCATGACCAGATACAAACTTGTCTTTCAAGTTACCAAAGATAGATGTATCGACTTCTTGGTCAGCTGCTACAGAATTAGAGTCAGACAAGTCGCCAACTTCAATACCTAATGGATCTGAGTAGCTCAAACCGGCTAGGTTTTCAGGGATCGTCATTACCGCTTCTTGCAAGCTTGCTGCTAAGTCAAACTCAGCCGCTTCTTCATCAGAAGGCGTTGTGTATAGGCTATTTAATGTACCTACAACAGCTTCTTTAGCGAAAATACCCGTGATGATACCAACCGTTGCAGGCCAGTTCTCTTCAGTGATACCAATCGGTTGGAATACAGGCGTTACAACTTGAGCCGCTTTAGACAGTACTGAGTTTTCGCTGTCTTCGTTACCAAAGCTGCCGTCCATACCTAGAGAGTTTAGGAAGCTAAGAATAGCCACAACCATCACGATTGTTTTACCTGCACCAAGTACGAAACGCTTCAGCTTCTGCCAAGTTTTCAGCATTACGTTTTGCACTGTCGGCAATTCGTAATCTGGCATTTCCATTACTAAGCTATCGCTGCTACCTGGGTAGATCGTGTTTTTCAGGAAAAGGCCCGTGAACACAGAAGCAACGATACCCATGATGTACAGAGCGAATACTACGTTTTGTCCTGCACCAGGGAAGAACGCCGCTGCGAACAGTGCGTATACCGGTAAACGAGCACCACATGACATAAACGGCGCCATTGATGCTGCCAGTTTACGTTCGCGCTCTTGGTCAAGAGTACGAGTTGCCATGATTGAAGGCACGTTACAACCAAAGCCCAGTACAAGTGGGACAAATGCTTTACCCGGTAAACCAATCTTCTGCATCACTTTATCAAGTACGAATGCAGCACGAGCCATGTAGCCTGAACTTTCTAGTACCGCTAAGAATAGGTAAAGCGCTGCGATAACAGGAATAAAGGTCGCAACTGTTTGAATACCACCGCCAATACCATCAGCAAGTACAGTAACTAACCAAACGGGTAAATGACCATCTAATAAGTGGTGTCCACCATCTACTAATATTGCCCCAACACCAATGTCAAAGAAGTCGATAAACGCACTACCGATATTGATAGAGAACATGAACATTAGGTACATGATGACGAAGAAGAAAGGAATACCGACCCATTTGTTCAAAATGAATTGGTCTGCTTTCTCTGTAAAGTTACGGCTTAGTTTGCCTTCGCTGCGACGAACACGTTTACAAAGGTCATGTAAGAAAGTGTATTTAGCGTCAGCAACAGCAAGGTCAATATCGAAATCGGCACCAAGACGCACGCTATCAATTTGAGTGCGAGTTTGTGGAGCCAGTCCATTCAATACCAAGTAATCATTTTCTAAAGCGCGAATCGCTAGTGCTCGGTGAGATACGTCAGCATCATCAAATTGTGACTCAACAGAAGGGATAAGAGCTTCTAACGCGACATCGTAATCAATAGAGATAGGGTCAAGACTCACACCTTGAACAAGCAGTTTATGCAGGCGTTCTTTAAAGCGAACCACTTGACCTTTGTCGTTTGCAGACAAGCTTAGAACTGGGCAACCTAGCTCTTTCTCTAGCGCTTTAAGGTTAATCACCTGACGTTCGCGCTTCAATACATCCATTTTGTTCAACACAACGATCATTGGGCGACCCAACTCACGTAGTTGTAATGTCATGTATAAGCTTCGTTCTAGACAGCTAGCGTCGACAACATTGATGATCACATCTGCTGGGTGAGTTAAAACAGCGCGAGACGCGATAGATTCATCGATGCTGTTCGCATCATTACCACTGTCTAATGCGTAGATACCCGGTAAATCCGTTAGTTGAAACTGATCACCTGCGTGCGAGTATAAACCCGTCTTCTTTTCAACAGTTACACCAACCCAGTTACCAACGTGCTGCTTGGCACCAGTCAGTGCGTTGAACAGTGTTGTTTTACCACTATTCGGGTTACCAACGGTAAGAACTTGATAATCCATTTAGATAACCTCGATTTGTTCTGCAATGCTTTCACGAATGGCGATAGAAACACCTCTCACTTCAACTTGAAGCGGATCACCCATAGGTGCACGGCGGATAAGCGTCACCTCGGTTTTTGGCAACATACCCATGACCATAAGTTTTTTCCTTACGTCTGGTGTTAAACCTGTTAGTGCAACAATAGAAGCCGCCTTTCCTTGCTCTAGTTGTGAGAGTTTCATAAGTACCCAATTCGTGACTGATAATGAGAAAGATTGTTATTAACGCTATAATACACATACATGCCCACAATTCTATTGTGTGAAATCAATGTTTTCGAAAATACATACTCGTAAATTTCGTTAAAAACGTTTACGTCAAAAACGTTACTTTCAACAACTAGCAAGAACTACCTCACTAGTACAAATCCTCCCAGACAACAACAAACCATTAATTATCAATTAGTTAAAATAATGTCGGTTTTCTCATAGGTATCTGTCGTTAATTTTATAAGTAAAATAAGTGGCTGGACGTATAGTTACTCCATCGAAGAGAAACTACTTCTCTTTAATTTTATTCCAGAGGTGATATGGCTTTGCTATATCACTCCGGCAGCAAGCGAAGGTGTCATTGGCACCCGTGGTATAGTCCCCCCGGCTATGCCACGATATTTTTTTCTTCCTCGTTATACCCCTAGCAAACTTACTGCAGCCCTAACCCTTTTTATCTCTATCTCTATCTCTATCTCTATCTCTATCTCTATCTCTATCTCTATCTCTATCTCATATGAGCGTAAAAAAGCCCCAACACGAATGTCGAGGCTAGAGTATCTTTATTTATGTTCTAGCGGAGTATCCGCTGCGCGCTACTGCTACTCTTCGTTGTTTTCAGCAAACTTAGATGGTGACATGCCAAAGTGGTGCTTAAACCTTTGACTGAAATAGGAAGGGTCATTGAACCCCGAATCAAACGCCACATTAGAGATCTTCTCTCCAGCAAGTAAGCGCTCACACGCATGCTCTAGACGTACTTCATTCAAGTGCTCTTTAAAGGTCTTGTTGTAAGCCGATTTAAAGCGTCTCTGTAAGCTTCTCTCAGACATAAACAAATACTTAGCGGCAGTTGCAGTACTGAACTCGGCATCAGCGTAGTTTTCACTCACAAGCTGCGACACTCTGTTCTTCCATTCTTGCTCCGCTGTCAGTTTTTGCTGTTCTGGCGCTGAAGCGGCAAGCTTAATGGTTTCAATCTGTTCAATTGTGCTGGCTTCAAGATTATCGAGCACTTGGTACTCAATTGGCCACGAAAGCTGAACCTTATTTTGAGACTCCGAAACAAAGGCATTAAGCTCGCCACCGCTCTGATTCATCAATAGCGGCAGCTTTTCGATGTTAAGGTCGGTCGACTTTCCGGTATTGTCACCCATGCTTGATGCCAGCTTAGGGAAAGGCATCCCATGATCTCGAATGGTTACAACAAGATGCTCCTTAACCTCTTCAACCAGAACCACCATACTCTGCGACTTAAAGTTTCTCTTGATGATGCTCCCAACCAAGCTATTGAAGATAATATCGAGATTAAAATACAGCAACGAGACATATCGTTGTTTTGTTTCGACTTTAATATCCAGTTCAATACCAGCTTTCGCTAAGTCGTCCTGCCAAGCTTTGAGTACCGCTTCTAAGATTAAAATTATATCGTAACAAACTTGCCCTTTCCCTTGAGGATTATTGCTCAATTGGGCTAAGCCATTTTTCAAGGTTAGAATTGGCGACTTCCCGTGCTCTTCATTCCAATTCGGGATCATCGCAGCAATCTGATTCACTTCAGAAGAGAGTTCATTGGCAGTATGAGACACAAGCGCATTCTTAACGGATAGCTGCTTTTTAAGCTGTTGATTAGTCGCGAGCAATATCCGGCTTTGGTGCCTCAATTGATCCGTCTTCAATGCAACTTGCGCTTTTAAGTGCCGGTTGGCAAAAGTGACATAACGAGAACGCCAAAAGACCAAGATAGTCACAACGCCAATCAGTAACATCAGAGAGCTTGCTGCAGCCCAATTGGTCAGATACCAAGGCTCCGCAATCGAGAAGCTTTGATTGGTTGACACAAAGCGATAATGGGAGTCCTTGACCGGCTTCACTTCAAGTGTGTAATCCCCAGGAAGAAGATGGTCGAGCGTTAACAAGCCCCCTTCAAACTCACTCCATGGTTCATCGTCGCTCAGTCGATATTCCATCGCTGGTGCGAACGTTGCTGGCAAGATACCTAGCTTAAACCCCATCGATGAGCCATAAGGAATCTCATCCAGTTCAGCCGTTTTCCCGCCAAGTGACATCGTTTGTTGGTCGACACTTATCTTACTCAACAAGGCACGGCTATGAGGTGTGGTTGATACCAGTAACTCGTTAGACAACGCGCTGACTACGCCATACTTTGAGCCGAAAACAAGCCTCGAAGGTTGGCTCTCTTCACTGTAAAACAGAGCACACGCTCCTGCCGCCAATTCATTGGTGATCAAACCAAATGGCGAACCGATGTGTTTATGCAGCTGCCCATCCAACCCGTAATAACTGATGCCTTTCGAAGAGCCTAACCAAACACCATTGTCATCGCTTATCAGGCAGTTAGGTCTAATATTGTCTTCAACAAGAGTGATTTCTTGAATAATAGAGCTGTCATCCGGGATTCGATACACGCCATAACTACTAGCAAACCACTGCGCTCCATCCTTCGCTTTTTCAATATCGACGACTTTGCCAAAACGCTCGCTGGAACGACTAAAACTAATTCGTTTATCAATGAACGAGTAGAAGCCATGGTCAGTGCCTATATAGATACGACCGAGCAAGCCTATATTGAGATCAGTGATCTTCGCAGGCAAAAACTTGTCGACTAACCAGTCAGTGCCATAGCTCGTTAGTTTCATGGTTTCGATAGATAACGAATAAAGGTTTTGCCCAGAAGTCATCCAAAGTACGTTGTCTGCCTGAAGCGCAAAGTTTTCAACGTGTACTCCCTTAATCGGCCTTGGTAAATCAAGGGCTTCAGGTTGTAGCGTTTCCGTATTTAGACTAATGATGCCTTCTTCGGTCGCCAACCAAATTGACGAGCCAAAAATCTCAAAATCATTAACGGAATTAGAGTAAACACGAATTGGATTCTCTTCACTTTCAGAATCAACCAAGTAGAGCCCCATTGAAGACGCGACCCAAGATAACTGGTCACTGACAGGCAGTACTTTGTTGATCACCACACTACTCGAATGCATGCCCATACCAGTTAGGGGCGTTCTCGAAAAAGTTTTGCTGAACAGTGAGAAATATCGGATACCGTTGTTTGTCGCAATCCACATGCCACCAGCATGGTCATTGATCAATGAATATATTTTCTCACCCGGTAACGAGAAGTCTTGATTGGCGGCTTGTTTGAATCGAGTAATTTGTCCCGTAATAAAATTGTAGCTAATAAGGCCGTGCTCTGTACCAATCCAATACTGGTCCGAAGTTTCGGCCAACGAGAGAACATGCGACCCTTTAACGATGGTCTCTTTATCTGGGTTAGCGAGATCAACAATCACAGCACCATTTAAGGTACCAATCACTAACTCACGTCGAGCATTCGAAAAATAAACCGTCTCAATATGGCTCTTGTTTGATGCGGTGACATGGGTAAACTCTTGATTCTCTGAAAGGTAAACGCCTGAACTGGTCGCCAGTACCCACTTTGACAGCACCCACTCCGCATCGTTAATCGCAATGTCACTACTGTTATTGTATCGGTACAATTTCAGTAAAGAGTACGTGTTGAATTCTAAAGATTGAGTGTTGTAGGTATAAAAATTGCTGCCGTCAGTGACCCAAATATAATCGCCTGATGCACCGATATTCGTTATTTCAGCGCCGGGACTTAGGCTAAACGCCAATTCATTGCCAATTCCTGGGCTATGTCGATACACCTCGTTGTCGAAAAATGTCCAAAACTCATCATTAAGAAACGCGACTCTTTCTGAAGAAAATTGCAGCAAGCTACCTTTGCGAGGAAATAAGGTTCGGCCATCGTAAAAAAGTATTTTTCCATGCACATCATGAACCCAAAGCCCACCTCCAGCACCTAGGTACAAGTTTTTAGCCGCAAGAAAATTCCCTTGCGCTTGAACGGGCAAAGGATAGAAAACGGAGGGTGATGTATTTACCGCTAGAACGCTAAATGAAATGCTCATTAACATGAACATTTTAAAGATAATTCGATACAACTCTTAATCCTGAACAGCAACAACGCATGAAATTTTGGGCACCACAACGTCTTATCGTTGCTGAACCAAAAACTGAGTTTTTTTGTGATTATTATTATCTTTCTATTTTAGCGGAAATTAGAAAAGGAGAAAGGAGGTTTGCTATTTGTTAGGAGGTTTTTATCTTAACGGTCACGAAAATGCCGCAAAAAGCGGCATCATTCATAAATTAACGAGAGCAAAGTAGAGTAAAGAATACTCGTTATGAATTACTTCCCACTTAAGCAGCTTGTGTAGCTATCTGTAAGTTGCTGAAGAAAATCGAAATAACTTCCACTCTTCACTTCAACCGTTGAACCGATCGGATCAAGCTGGCCTTGTTTAGCGTTACTTCCACGAGTCACCGATTCGATCACAGCCGGAGTAAATTGAGGCTCTGCGAATACACATTGAACATTGTCACGCACCAAGGTTTTCTTGATAGCAATCAGGCTTTTTGCGCCCGGTTTACGCTCTGGGCTCACCGTAAAGTGGCCTAAGTTATTTAGTTCAAACTCTTGCTCAAAGTAGCCATACGCATCGTGAAATACGTAGTAACCTTTGTCTTTCACTGGCGCAAGTTGTTCATGAATAGACTGCTGCTTTTCTTTTAAAGCAATCAGGAATGAATCTAGGTTTTCTTGATACGCCATTGCGTTATCAGGGTCAGATTCAATCAACTTTGCTGAGATGTATTTTGCGACCACTTCAACTTGATCGATGCCTAACCAAAAATGCGGGTCATGGCTACCATGATTATGTCCTTCATGAGCATCGTGGTCATCGTGTCCGAACTCTCGCAAGTTAATTCCTGGAATCTCGCTGATCTTGATAACGTTTTCTTTTGAACCAATCACCTTAGTCAAAAAGGCTTCTAGGTCAGGGCCAAACCAGATAACCATATCGGCACTGTGAACTTTTTTGACATCAGATGGCTTAAGCGCATAATCGTGCGGCGAAGCATTGCTGTTCATCAACACATCCGGTTCACTAACGCCCTGCGTTAATTCCGTCACAATCATTTGAATTGGTTTAAAGCTTGTTAGAATAGTATTGGCACTTGCGACACTTGGCGCTAAAAGCAAAGTAGCAAGTATAAAAGATGAACGTGACATAATCCCTCGATGATAGAAAAGTAGCTTAGGCTTGAGGTAAATGTTACATTATAACATTAGTGAATTGCAAATGAGTTCTATTCATGGATAACTTAATCCAACTAGATTCTGTGAGCGTCGAATTTGACGGTCGAAAAGTTCTAGACAACATCTCTCTAAATTTAGAGCGCGGCAGAATCACCACCCTGATTGGGCCAAACGGTGCAGGAAAGTCGACATTAGTAAAAGTGGTACTGGGTTTACAGACCAAATTTTCAGGCACAATAACAAAAGCCAAAAAACTGAAAATTGGCTATGTACCACAAAAATTAAAGCTCAATGATTCCCTGCCGCTCAACGTAGAGCGTTTTCTAAAGCTCACTGGCAAGTTCAGTCAGCAAGAAATCCTTGAAGCATTGAAGCTCGTTGGTGCTGAACATCAGCAAAAGAGCAACATGCACCAGTTATCAGGCGGTGAAAACCAACGTGTGCTCATTGCTCGTTCATTACTAAGAAGACCAGACCTACTGGTTCTTGATGAACCGGCTCAAGGAGTCGACGTTCAAGGGCAAATTGACCTGTATGACTTGATTGACACCATTCGTCACCGCTTTGGTTGTGCCGTATTTATGGTTTCGCACGACCTGCATTTAGTGATGGCAAAAACAGACGATGTTATCTGTTTGCACCACCACATTTGCTGTTCAGGTGCACCTGCAGACATCAAACACCATCCTTCGTATATTGCGCTCTTTGGCACCGCGACCCAAGAGACGCTAGCGTTTTATCACCACCAACACGAACATCACCATCATGATCTTGCAGGCCAACCAGTAACGGGCGGTGCACATGAATGTTCAAACCATAAACACGGACACCACTAATGCTTGAGTTTCTTCTTCCCTCTATTTTGGCGGGTTTGGGTATTGCACTGATTGCAGGCCCACTAGGTTCATTCGTGGTTTGGCGCAAGATGGCTTACTTTGGTGACACGCTTGCTCACGCTTCTTTGATGGGATTAGCACTTGGCTTCCTGTTCAACATTAACTTGTACTTCGCGCTGCTGATCTGTTGTTTGATGCTGGCTGTGTTGCTCGTAACATTGCAAAAACAAAAACTGGTCGCGACCGATACCCTACTCGGTATTTTGGCGCACAGTGCGCTCTCTTTAGGCCTTGTAGCGGTAAGCTTCTTAGACAACGTTCGAGTTGACCTAATGAGTTACTTATTTGGCGACTTGCTTGCGGTATCGCCGACTGATCTAGTGTTCATCTATGCGGGTGCTGCTGTGATTGGGTTGGTGCTTGCTATCTTTTGGCGACCACTACTATCAACGACGGTTAACGAAGATCTCGCGGCGGTTGATGGCATCAACATTGATTTAATGCGTCTGATTCTGATGCTATTGGTCGGTATCGTGATTGCTGTCGGCATGAAGTTTGTTGGTGCGTTAATAATGACATCGCTACTGATCATCCCAGCAGCTACAGCAAGGAAATTCGCGAATACACCCGAGCAAATGGCCTTCCTCGCATCGGTTATTGGCTCCATCGCAGTCTTCGGAGGGCTAAGCTTGTCTTGGTTCTATGATACGCCTGCAGGCCCGTCTGTTGTTATTAGTGCTGCAGCAATGTTTATGTTATCTCAAATGATTAGAAGTCGCGCTTAAGCGTACGATTTTCGTATCTCGTAAGATTGAAAACAGACAAAAAAGGCTTGGTCAGTGACCAAGCCTTTTTAATATCGTTCAGTTAACTTCTATCTCAATCGATAAAAGCCCGCTGATTACCAACCCGTGATTTCACGTAGGCCTTTACCGATGTCAGCAAGAGACTTAACAGTCTTAACGCCTGCTGCTTCTAGTGCTGCGAATTTATCTTCAGCAGTACCTTTACCGCCAGAGATGATTGCGCCTGCGTGGCCCATACGTTTGCCCGGAGGAGCAGTAACACCAGCGATGTAAGATACAACTGGCTTAGTTACGTTTGCTTTGATGAATTCAGCCGCTTCTTCTTCCGCAGTGCCACCGATCTCACCAATCATTACGATTGCTTCAGTCTCTGGGTCTTCTTGGAAAAGTTTTAGGATATCAATGAAGTTTGAACCTGGAATAGGGTCACCACCGATACCAACACATGTAGACTGACCAAAGCCTTCATCTGTTGTTTGCTTAACTGCTTCGTACGTCAGAGTACCTGAACGAGATACGATACCTACTTTACCCTTCTTATGGATATGACCAGGCATGATACCAATCTTACACTCATCTGGAGTAATAAGACCTGGACAGTTAGGACCGATCATGCGAACGCCAGTTTCTTCTAGCTTCACTTTAACGTCGATCATATCTGTCGTAGGGATACCTTCAGTGATCGTTACGATCAGTTCGATACCTGCATCAATCGCTTCTAGGATTGCATCTTTACAGAAAGGAGCTGGTACGTAGATAACTGTTGCAGTTGCGCCAGTTACTTCTACCGCTTCACGTACTGTGTTGAATACTGGAAGGCCTAGGTGAGTTTGACCACCTTTACCAGGTGAAACACCACCAACCATTTGCGTACCGTATGCGATAGCTTGGTCTGAGTGGAATGTACCTTGACCGCCAGTGAAACCCTGACAGATTACTTTAGTGTCTTTGTTAATTAATACAGACATTATTTAGCCTCCGCAGCAGCAACAACTTTCTGAGCAGCATCTGTTAGAGATTCAGCTGCAATGATATCAACATCAGAATTAGCAAGTACTTCGCGACCTAGGTCTGCGTTTGTACCTTCTAGACGAACAACTACAGGAACTGTTACGCCTACTTCTTTAACTGCACCGATAATACCTTCAGCGATCATGTCACAACGAACGATGCCACCGAAGATGTTTACGAGTACTGCTTTAACATTGTCATCAGAAAGGATGATCTTGAATGCTTCAGCTACACGTTCTTTTGTCGCGCCGCCGCCTACATCAAGGAAGTTTGCTGGCTTGCCGCCGTGTAGGTTTACGATATCCATCGTACCCATAGCAAGGCCTGCACCGTTAACCATACAGCCAACGTTGCCATCTAGTGCTACGTAGTTCAGTTCCCACTGTGCTGCGTGTGCTTCGCGCTCATCTTCTTGAGATGGATCGTGCATTTCACGAAGTTTTGGCTGACGGTACATTGCGTTTGAGTCGATGTTGATCTTACCGTCTAGACAAAGCAGGTTGCCTTCGCCAGTAATGACAAGCGGGTTGATTTCTAGTAGAGCTAGGTCGTACTGAGAGAACATTTGGCCAAGACCCATGAAGATCTTAACGAACTGTTTGATTTGATCGCCAACTAGACCAAGTTTGAACGCAAGTTCGCGGCCTTGGTAAGCTTGAGGGCCCACTAGAGGATCGATCGCTGATTGGTGAATCAACTCTGGAGTTTCTTCAGCGATTTTCTCAATGTCCACACCGCCTTCAGTTGACGCCATGAATACAATTTTACGCGTTGCACGGTCAACAACAGCACCTAGGTAAAGTTCGTTAGCAATGTTTGATGCTTCTTCAACTAGGATCTTTGTTACAGGCTGACCATTAGCGTCTGTTTGGTAAGTCACTAGGTTTTTACCTAGCCACTTTTGTGCAAACTCTTTAACGCCTTCTTTGGTGTCATGTAGCTCTACGCCGCCCGCTTTACCGCGGCCACCAGCGTGTACTTGACACTTAACGACTTTCTTGGCTGTACTGATACGACCTGCAGCTTCGAAAGCTTCTTGTGCAGTATCACATGCGAAACCTTCTGGTACAGGCAAACCGAATTCTGCAAACAGCTGTTTGGCTTGGTATTCATGCAAATTCATTTTGATATTCCGTTTATTTTCCCTTAAGGGATTATTATTTCCATAACGACACAGTTTCCTGTGTTACGTCTGTAGGGTCTTCTCAAATAAACTGCTGTCCATTTTCTAATGGCTTTACAGTTCAAGTGAAGGCCAGACGTTGAGCAGCCTAGCCTTTGAAACTTTTTACGTCTAGCTAACCGGGCCAACTAGACGTTTTAGCGATACTAAACGTCTAATAGCAGACGTGCAGGATCTTCTAGTAGCTCTTTGATGGTCACTAGGAAGCCAACTGATTCACGGCCATCGATTAGACGGTGGTCGTAAGAAAGCGCTAGGTACATCATTGGTAGAATCTCTACCTTGCCATCAACAGCCATTGGACGGTCTTGGATTTTGTGCATACCCAAAATTGCCGCTTGAGGCGGGTTGATGATTGGCGTAGACATTAGAGAACCAAATACACCACCGTTTGTGATAGTGAAGTTACCGCCCATCAGTTCATCAACCGTTAGCTTGCCGTCACGACCTTTGATTGCTAGCTCTTTGATGCCTTTTTCGATATCAGCGAAACCTAGTGTGTCACAGTCTTTCAGTACTGGAGTCACTAGACCACGTGGCGTAGATACCGCCATGCTGATGTCGAAGTAGTTGTGGTAAACGATGTCTGTACCGTCGATAGAAGCGTTCACTTCAGGGAAACGTTTTAACGCTTCTGTTACTGCTTTCACGTAGAAAGACATGAAGCCAAGACGCGTATCGTGACGTTTCTCGAATTGGTCTTTGTACTGCTTACGAAGGTCCATGATTGGCTTCATGTTCACTTCGTTGAAAGTAGTCAGCATTGCTGTGCTGTTCTTCGCTTCTAGAAGACGGTTTGCAACTGTCTTACGTAGGCGAGTCATAGGTACGCGTTTTTGGCTACGAGCTGCTGCTGGCGCTTCAACTGCTGGTGCAGATGCTGCTGCCGGAGCCGCTTTCGCTGCTGCTAGGTGTGCGTCGATGTCTTCACGAGTAATACGACCACCAACACCAGTGCCTTTAACGTCAGCTGGTTGTAGGTTGTGCTCAGCAAGCAGGCGACGAACGGCTGGGCTTAGTGCGTCGTTGTTCTCTTCTGTTAGCGCAGCTTTATGGCGCTTGTCAGGAGATGCTTCTGTATCTTCAGTGGTGTCTTTCGTTGGTTCACCAGCGACAGCACCCGGCTTGATTTTAGCCAGAAGCTGCTTAGAAAGTACCGTAGCACCCTCTTCTTCGATGATAGCTTCCAGAACACCCGCTTCAGGAGCTGGTACTTCTAGAACTACTTTATCTGTTTCGATATCTACAATGACTTCATCACGTGCAACCGCTTCGCCCGGTTTTTTGTGCCAAGTAGCAACTGTTGCATCAGCCACAGATTCAGGTAAATCTGGAACCAGAATTTCAATTGTCATGTGCGTATTTTCCTTTTACTTCTAGTTCTTAAGTAGGGTCAAAGCGTCGTCAACTAACGCTTTTTGTTGTTTCAAGTGTACCGACATATAGCCAACAGCTGGTGATGCTGATGCAGGACGACCTGCGTATTGAATATCAGCACCTACTGGGATAGCAGCTCGGAAATTATGTTGGCTACTGTACCAAGCACCTTGGTTTTGTGGCTCTTCTTGACACCAAACGTAATCGACTACATTTGTGTATTGTGCGATGGCAGCTCTCACGTCCTCATAAGGGAACGGGTAAAGTTGCTCAATACGTACAATAGCGACATCGTCTTGCTCGTTCTTACGTCTTTGGTCAAGCAGGTCAAAGTAAACCTTACCTGAACAGAACACGACGCGTTTTACGTTCTCAGGAGCCAGGTCATCAATTTCTGCGATAGCTGGTTGGAACGTGCCTTCTGCCAAATCTTCAAGAGAAGAAGTACACAGAGGGTGACGAAGCAATGACTTAGGTGACATTACAATCAGTGGACGACGCATTGGTCGAACAACCTGACGGCGAATCATGTGGTAAACCTGTGCCGGTGTTGAAGGAACAACAACCTGCATATTTTGTTCAGCACATAACTGAAGGTAACGCTCAAGACGTGCAGAAGAGTGCTCTGGGCCTTGGCCTTCATAACCGTGAGGAAGCAGCATAGTTAGACCACATAGACGTGCCCACTTTTGCTCACCTGATGAAATGAATTGGTCGATAACAACTTGTGCACCGTTTGCGAAGTCACCAAATTGTGCTTCCCAAAGGGTTAGACCGCTTGGCTCTGCTGTTGCATAACCATACTCAAATGCGAGTACCGCTTCTTCAGATAACACAGAGTCAAACACTTGGAATGGCCCTTGTTTATCATGAATGTTCGCAAGAGGAACATACGTGCTTGCATCTGATTGATTGTGCAGTACTGAGTGACGGTGGAAGAACGTACCACGACCTGAATCTTGGCCTGAGATACGAATACGCTTACCGTCGTCAACAAGTGTTGCGTAAGCCAGCGTTTCAGCCATACCCCAATCGACTTGTTTCTCACCATTCACCATGGCAGTACGATCGTTGTACAGTTTATTGACTCGGCTTTGCAGCTTGTGGCTGTCTGGGTATTGGCAAAGTTTGGTACCAAGCTCTTTCAGGCGCTCGATATCAATCTTGTTATCCCACTCGATGTTCCAGTCGTGACCTAGGTAAGGAGACCAGTCTACTGAGTGAAGTGCCATAGGGCGCCACTCTTTAACCACAACTTCACCGTGATCAAGTGCATCACGATATTCGTTAACTAGCTGAGTTGCTGTATCAATACCAAACTCACCGCGCTCCATTAGCACGTCAGCGTAAAGCTTACGTGGTGTTGGGTGCTTCTTGATTTTTTGGTACATCAAAGGCTGTGTTGCATTCGGCTCATCGGCTTCATTGTGACCGTGGCGACGGTAACAAACCAAATCAATAACAACATCACGCTTAAACGTATTACGGTAATCCAATGCAAGACGCGCAACAAACGCAACCGCTTCTGGATCATCAGAGTTAACGTGGAAAATCGGAGCCTGAACCATCTTCGCGATATCAGTACAGTACATCGTAGAACGAGTATCGCGTGGGTTAGACGTTGTAAAACCAACTTGGTTATTTACAACGATACGAACCGTACCACCCACACAGAAACCACGCGCTTGAGACATGTTAAACGTCTCTTGTACTACACCCTGACCAGCGATAGCTGAGTCACCGTGGATAGTAATTGGAAGTACACGGCTACCGTCATTATCACCAAGGCGATCTTGACGCGCGCGTACTGAACCGATAACTACCGGGTTTACGATTTCTAAGTGAGATGGGTTAAATGCAAGTGCTAAGTGAACGTTGCCGCCTGGCGTTGCGAAGTCCGCAGAGAAACCTTGGTGGTATTTCACGTCACCAGTACCCCACGTGTCATCGTGCTTGCCCGCAAACTCGTCAAACAGGTCTTGTGGCTTTTTACCAAGCACGTTGACCAACATGTTTAGACGACCACGGTGAGCCATACCAACAACAACTTCGCGCATGCCTTGTCCGCCAGCATGACGAATAATTTCTTTCGTCATTGGGATAAGCGCATCACCACCTTCCAACGAGAAGCGTTTTGCGCCTGGGAATTTCGCACCAAGATAGCGCTCAAGACCTTCAGCAGCAGTTAGCTCTTCTAGGAAAGCTTGTTTTTCTTCTTTGTTGAAAGAGGGTTGACCAGATACAGACTCTAAACGTTGTTGGATCCAACGCTTTTGCTCTGTATTTGTCATGTGCATGTATTCTGCACCAATAGAGCCACAATAAGTTTGCTTTAGAGATTTGTAGAGATCTTTAAGCACCATCGTCTCTTGGCCAATGGCGTAAGAGCCGACGTTAAACGTCTCATTGAGGTCATCTTCGGTAAGAGTGTGGAAAGAAGGGTCCAGTTCATCAACTGTCGCTCTTTTCCATAAACCTAGGGGGTCTAGATTTGCTGCTTGATGCCCTCGGAATCGATAGGCATTAATAAGTTGCAGAACCTTTACTTGTTTCGCATCGACATCTGGATCACTAACTTGGACACTGTAATGCTTTGTTTCTTGAGCGAGTCGACGGAAGTATTCACGAACACGAGAGTGTGGTTGTTCCACTGTCTCTGAAGCTTGCACAGGCAGTTCTTCAAAAACACTTCTCCATTCGTCACTTACCGAATCTGGGTCACTTAGATACAGTTCATAGAGTTCTTCTACGTACGTTGCATTGGCGCCAGCCAAGTGTGAAGACTCGAGCCATGCCTTCATCACGCCGTTGTGCATATTTTCCCTTAACCAGTAGTTTTCACGTTTGCTGCGGTCTATGCCGAGCTATTAAAAGGCCGCCCCAAAACTTCTAGGGCGGCAATTTTTATATAACTTAAACCGAACGATTCACTAGCATGGTCTTGATGTGACCAATCGCTTTCGTCGGATTTAATCCCTTAGGACAAACACTTACACAATTCATGATGCCATGGCAACGAAAAACGCTAAATGCATCATCAAGATCGGACAAACGTTCGTCTGTCGCTGTATCTCGGCTATCAATTAGCCAACGGTACGCTGCAAGCAGGCCTGCTGGTCCGATGAATTTGTCAGGGTTCCACCAGAACGATGGGCATGACGTTGTACAACATGCACACATGATACATTCGTACAATCCATCTAAATGAGCACGCTCATCAGGGCTTTGTAAGTTTTCACGAGCCGGTGGTACATTGCCATCAGACACTAAGAATGGCTTCACTTTTTCGTAGTTATCGTAGAATTGAGTCATGTCTACAATCAGGTCACGAACAACGGGTAAGCCAGGCAGTGGACGAATCACAATCTTGTCTTGGCCAGAAAGCGCAGACAATGGCGTGATACACGCTAGGCCATTCTTACCGTTCATGTTCAAACCATCCGAGCCACATACACCTTCACGGCATGAGCGACGGAATGAGATTGTTGGATCTTGCTCTTTCAACAGAATAAGCGCGTCCAAAAGCATCATGTCTGAACCTTCATCCACTTCTAGAGTGTATTCCTTCATGTAAGGCTTCTGGTCGACATCTGGATTGTAACGGTATAAAGAGAAATTCAGTTTCATGGTCATATCTCCTTAGTACGTACGTGCTTTTGGTGGGAACGCTTCACGATGGATAGGTTCCATGTTTACACCACGCTTAGTCATGCTCTCTGACTCTGGGTTGTAAAGTGAGTGGCATAGCCATTGCTCATCATCACGGTCAGGGAAATCGAATCGAGCGTGTGCGCCACGGCTCTCTGTACGGAAGTTTGCAGCAACAGCCGTTGCGAATGCTGTTTCCATCAAGTTTTCAAGCTCTAGACACTCGATACGTTGAGTGTTGAACTCTGTAGACTTATCAGATAGGTGTGCATTCTTCAGACGCTCGCGAATCGCTTTTAGCTCTTCTAGGCCTTCAGCCATTGCTTTGCCTTCACGGAATACCGAGAAGTTGTTCTGCATACATTGCTGAAGATCTTTACGAATTTGCGCTGGATCTTCGCCGTCTGTACTGTTTTCCCAACGGTTGTAACGCTCTAGTGAACGCTCAATGTCAGCTTCAGTTGCAGGTTTCGCTTCGTCTTGCTTCTTCAGTGTCTCACCTAGGTGTAGACCTGTCGCACGACCAAATACCACTAAATCAAGCAGTGAGTTACCACCTAGACGGTTAGCACCGTGTACAGAAACTGATGCAATTTCACCACAAGCAAATAGGCCTTGGATTTCAACATCGCTTCCGTCTTCAGTTTGCTTAATAGCTTGACCAGAAACTTGTGTTGGTACACCACCCATCATGTAGTGACATGTTGGGATTACTGGGATTGGCTCTTTAACTGGATCAACGTGAGCAAAGGTACGAGAAAGTTCACATACACCAGGAAGACGAGATTCAAGCGTCTCTTTACCTAGGTGATCAAGCTTAAGCTTAATGTGTGGACCCCAAGGGCCATCGCAACCGCGACCTTCACGAATTTCAACCATCATTGAACGAGCAACAACATCACGACCCGCTAAGTCTTTAGCGTTTGGTGCGTAACGTTCCATGAAGCGTTCGCCGTCTTTATTGAGAAGGTAACCACCTTCACCACGACAACCTTCCGTTACCAATACACCTGCACCAGCGATACCCGTTGGGTGGAACTGCCACATTTCGATGTCTTGCATAGGAACGCCAGCACGAATCGCCATACCAACACCGTCACCAGTATTAATATGTGCATTGGTTGTTGATGCGTAGATACGACCAGCACCACCGGTAGCCAGGATTGTTGCCTTCGCTTTGAAGTAGCAAACCTCGCCTGTTTCCATGCAAAGCGCAGTAGTACCTAAGATTGCACCATCTTCGTTCTTAACAAGATCCAGTGCATACCACTCAGAGAAAACGGTCGTTTTGTGTTTAATGTTTTGTTGGTAAAGCGTGTGAAGCAGAGCGTGACCAGTACGGTCGGCTGCAGCTGCGGTACGAGCCGCTTGCTCACCACCAAAGTTTTTAGATTGACCACCGAAAGGACGCTGGTAAATAGTACCGTTCTCAAAACGAGAGAAAGGTAGTCCCATTTTTTCAAGTTCGATTACCGACTCAGGACCGTTTTTACACATGTATTCGATAGCGTCTTGGTCACCGATGTAATCAGAACCTTTTACTGTGTCATACATGTGTTGTTCCCAATGGTCTTCATGCGCGTTACCAAGAGCAACAGTGATGCCGCCTTGCGCTGAAACCGTATGAGAACGAGTAGGGAAAACTTTAGAAAGCAATGCACAAGAAAGGCCTTGCTCAGAAATTTGCAGTGCGGCACGCATACCTGCACCACCAGCGCCGATAACTACGGCATCAAACTCACGAACAGGAATAGTCACTTACGCACCCCACAAAATAAACAGACCAGAGAAGAAATATCCAAGAAGAACTGCAACAACACCAACTTGAAGACCAACACGCAGTTTTGCGCATTTGATGTAGTCAGTTAGTACTTGCCATAGGCCGATCCACGCGTGAACCAAAACAGAAGTAAGCGCTAACATGGTGAAGACTTTAGTGAATGTTCCACCAAAGAATTGCGTCCAAGATGCGTAAGAGATATCACCAGAGAAAGCACAGAAGCTTACTAGGTAGATAGTGTAAAGAGTCATAATGATGGCAGTTGCACGAATCAGTAGATAATCATGAACACCATTACGACCAAAAGTAGAAACGTTGTTTACCATACTAAGATCCCCGCTAGTAGAGACAATACCGCTGTTGCTGCGAATGCAACCTTAGCGCTCTTAGCGCCAGATTCCAGCTCTTCAAAGTGACCTAGGTCCATAAGAAGGTGACGAATACCACCAGCAATGTGGTAAGCCAAAGCGGTTAAAATGCCCCACAGAATAAACTTCACGAAGAAACCATCGACAATGTCGCTAGCTTCCATAAAGCCTACTGGGGATGAGAGGGAAATGGATAGTAACCAAAGCAAAATTCCAATCGCGACAAAAGTTATCACCCCAGACACACGGTGTAGGATGGAAGCTATTGCTGTGATTGGAAAGTGGATGGTCTGTAAATCTAAATTAACAGGTCTTGTCTTTCTTTCTTTCACGGGCTTGCTCACTCAGCTCCATTGAGCATTATGGTCATTAAATAACCTTATGATATTGTTATGGACAAAATTTGATTGCTAACCTTCAAAATTTAACATTAACTTAACAAATAACTGAAGTTGAGCCTTAGATAATTGTAAAATAATTGTTAACTGCTCGATTAAGAAAGACACCTCACATTTCTTCTTAGCCTTGCATTTATAAGGTTTTAACCAAACTTTTCAGCGCCACTATACGGCTGGCAACATTCTAATACAATTGATGTAACAAATAATGCTACACAGACCAGATTTTTAACGAATTTAATGTAAAAAACACTAACAAGTGCACACAAAGCTGCAGAAAAATTGACTTTCCCACGTAAGACCAGTAAAAAAATGGCACATAAACATCCTGGACGGATTAAATAATAAACAAAGGAGATTGTTATGGCGGATAAGAAAGCTACCCTTCACATTGAAGGTCAAGCGCCAATCGAGCTGCCGATTACAGAAGGTGTACTTGGTACTCCAGTGATCGATGTTCGTACACTAGGTTCTAATGGTTTTTTCACTTTTGACCCTGGTTTTCTTGCCACTGCATCCTGTGAGTCTCAAATCACTTTTATTGACGGTGGAAAAGGTATTCTTTTACATCGTGGTTACCCAATTGACCAACTTGCCAATAACGCTGATTACTTAGAAGTATGTTACATACTTCTTTACGGTGAAGCCCCATCTCGAGCTGAGTACGAAAAGTTCAAGACTACCGTGACACGTCACACTATGGTGCATGAGCAAATTGCTAGTTTCTTCCACGGCTTCCGCCGTGACGCTCACCCTATGGCTGTAATGTGTGGTGTTGTAGGTGCTCTAGCGGCGTTCTACCACGACTCACTTGATGTAAACAACGATACACACCGTGAAATTGCGGCATACCGCCTGATTTCAAAAATGCCAACACTGGCTGCAATGTGTTACAAATATTCAATCGGTCAGCCGTTTATCTACCCACGTAACGACCTAGGCTACGCAGAAAACTTCTTACACATGATGTTTGCAAACCCATGTGAAGAGTATGAAGTGAACCCTATCGTTGCTCGTGCAATGGATAAAATCTTTACTCTACACGCTGACCACGAACAGAACGCTTCTACGTCTACAGTGCGTCTTGCTGGTTCATCTGGTGCTAACCCGTTTGCGTGTATCGCAGCAGGTATCGCATCACTTTGGGGCCCAGCTCACGGCGGTGCAAACGAAGCTTGTCTGCGCATGCTTGAAGAGATCGGTAGCGTAGATAACATTGAAGAATACGTTGCGAAAGCAAAAGACAAAGATGACCCATTCCGTTTGATGGGCTTCGGTCACCGTGTTTACAAGAACTACGATCCACGTGCAACAGTAATGCGCGAAGCGTGTCACGAAGTACTTAAAGAGCTAAACATCCAAGATCCACTACTAGACGTGGCAATGGAACTTGAGCGTATCGCTCTTTCTGATGAGTACTTTGTTTCTAAGAAACTATACCCGAACGTAGATTTCTACTCAGGTATCATTCTGAAAGCAATCGGTATTCCAGTATCTATGTTTACTGTAATCTTCGCGATGTCTCGTACCATCGGTTGGATTGCTCACTGGAACGAAATGCACAGCGATCCGACGAACCGTATCGGCCGTCCTCGTCAGCTGTATACTGGTGAAGAACAACGTGACTTTAAAGCACTTCACGAACGTGAATAGTTGCTATAAATCATAATGTTAAAAGGGGTTGGTGTGAGAACATCAACCCCTTTTCTTTTGTACGCTCTCAACACCGTCATCCTCAAGAATGCGAAGTGAACGAATAAAATAATATCGTCATCCCCAAGAACGAGGGACGAGTGAGTTGGGGATCTCAATCAGTTTATAGAGAACCTTCAGAGATTCCCTATTCCTTCGTCAGTCTAGAGAATGACGCATACACTCGACCCGTATCCCTCATCCCGAATCTGCTCTTATACCGGATTATCGATATCAATAAACTCAACATCCAAGCCATGCTCTCTCGCTAACCATTCACCTAGCGCTTTTACACCGTAGCGCTCAGTCGCGTGGTGACCAGCAGCAAAATAATGAATGTCTTGCTCGCGTGCTGAATAAGTGGTGCGCTCTGAAACTTCACCAGAGATGAACGCATCAATACCTTGAGAAGCTGCAAGTTCAATGTAATCTTGGCCGCCACCAGTACACCAACCGACGGTCGTAATCATTTTGTCTTGGTTTTCTGGAGCGATATGCAATGGCTTACGATTCAAAACTTTATCGATTTTTGCTGCAAATTCAGTACCTGTCATTGGTGTTTTTAATTTACCAAACATAGCAACCGATTGTGGATGGCCTTCCAAGCCGCCTTCAACTTCTATCTCAAGTAACTCCGCCAGTTTCGCGTTATTACCAAGCTCAGGATGAATATCAAGCGGCAAGTGATAACCTAAAAGGTTGATGTCATTTTTAATCAGAGTACGAATGCGCTTGCCCTTCATGCCACGAATGGCTTCTGACTCGCCTTTCCAGAAAAAACCATGATGGACTAACAAAGCGTCTGCGTTCAGTTCTACCGCTTTATCAATTAAGGCTTGAGAAGCTGTCACACCGGTAACAATTCGCTTCACTTCTGTTGCGCCTTCAACTTGAAGACCATTAGGACAGTAATCTTTAATCTGCTGTGGCTGCAGTTTTTCGTTAAGTAGCTTTTCTAATTGTAAGTTATTCATTTTTCTTTCCAGCTTACCTTTATAATAACGTCGTTATATCAATTTACGGGTAGAATGTCGAAAGCCCCACGATGAGTTTATGAGGAAGAGATGACAGCACTGCAACGTTTTTACCAATGGGTCATCGACTCACCGCCATTACTAGAAATCAAGCCACCAGTTTCGGATCTCAGTGCATTCTCTAGCCACCATGCCATCGACTCATCACATACTTATGATGGTAATCCTAGATTAGGTTTCCTCTACCAATATCTATGCGAGCAAGTGATCGCTGCCTCACCGAATTACTCGATAAAGCACGACGAGATTCAGATCAATGTGGAAGGCAGAACTCTTGGTGCAATCGACTTTATTCTTGAAGAAGAGAGCAGCCAAAAGCTGGAACATTGGGAAGTGGCGATTAAGTTTTATCTGCTCCACGAACAAACATGGTTTGGACCCAACTCTCACGACCAATTGGATAAGAAACTCGACAGGATGTTCAGCCACCAGTTGGCAATGTCCTCTTCTTCAGCGTTTATTGAGCAATATCCAGAGATCGATGTCGACTCAAAGCACTTACTGATGCAAGGTCGTCTGTACACCAACCCATTCTTAGAACAAAACGTACCTACTGCATGTTTGGGCTACGACATTAACCCAAGCCAAATAAACGGCTTTTGGTGCTATCAAGATCAGGCTCATTTAATCAGTGAACCACTGTATCCACTCACCAAAGAGCAATGGGCAGCTGGCACTGATGACTTCACCTGTGAACCTATCACCGAATTTGGTGATCGCTTCGTCCATGGGCAAACAAAGTCGGGGCAATTCTGGTTTGTGATGCCACAAAGTTGGCCACACGGTTAGTCGTTTGAGCTAACTCAGTTACCTTTCCCGCTTATACAAAATCAACACAAATAAAAAGGGCTGATGCTTTCACATCAACCCTTCTTCTATTTACGTAGCAACTCTAGTAATCGAGATTCGATTATAGGCCAGCCGCTGCAAATACTTGGTTCACAATCTCTTGAGCTTCTGCTTCGATTGCTTTCAGGTGCTCTTCACCCTTAAAGCTTTCACAATAGATCTTGTAGATGTCTTCAGTACCTGATGGACGAGCAGCAAACCAGCCGTTCTCAGTTGTCACTTTCAAGCCACCAATCGCAGCACCGTTACCTGGAGCGTGTGTTAGGCGTGCAGTAATTGCATCACCAGCCAACGTCTCAGCAGAAACCATCTCTGGAGATAGTTTCTTCAGCACGTCTTTCTGTGCACCATTTGCTACCGCTTGAATACGGTTGTACTTAGATTCACCGTGTTTAGCGGCAAGTTCTTCGTAGTATTCTTGTGGGTTCTTACCTGTTACAGCAGTGATCTCAGCCGCAAGTAGACAAAGAATCAGGCCATCTTTATCTGTTGACCAAGGCGTACCGTCTTTACGTAGGAAAGAAGCACCTGCGCTCTCTTCGCCACCAAAACCAAACTGGCCGTTGTAAAGACCATCAACGAACCATTTGAAACCAACTGGCACTTCACAAAGTTCGCGACCTAAGTCAGAAACTACGCGATCGATTAATGCACTTGATACTAGTGTCTTACCAACAGCAACGTCTTTACCCCAACCTTCACGGTTACGGTATAGGTAATCAATACAAACCGCTAAGAAGTGGTTTGGATTCATCAAACCTTTAGGTGTCACGATACCGTGGCGATCGTAATCTGGGTCGTTACCAAATGCTAGAGCGTACTCGTCTTTAAGCGCCAGTAAGCCTGCCATTGCGTATGGAGAAGAACAGTCCATACGAACTACGCCATCTTTATCTAGAGACATGAATTGGAATGAAGGGTCAACCGCTTCACTTACCAGAGTAAGATCTAGATTGTACGCTTTACCAATTTGACGCCAGTAATCAATACCGCTGCCACCCAGTGGATCAACACCAATCTTAATGTTTGCTTTCTGGATCGCTTCCATATCCACGACGTTAACCAAATCAGCGACGTATGGCGCGACTAGGTCAACTTCTTTTACTAGCTCAGACTGTTTAGCCTGTGCGATAGGCGTACGCTTAACACCTTGCATTTGCTCAGCAATAATCACGTTCGCACGGTCTTCAATCGCTTGAGTCAGTTCAGCTTCAGCTGGGCCACCGTGTGTCGGGTTGTATTTAATACCGCCGTCTTGAGGTGGGTTATGTGAAGGCGTGATAACAATGCCGTCGGCTTTTTTGTCATTCACTAGGTTGTGCGTAAGAATCGCGTGCGAGATACCAGGTGTTGGAGTAAAGCCGTTGTTTTCTTGAATAATAACTTCAACACCGTTCGCTACAAGCACTTCGATAACCGTAGAGAACGCAGGCTCAGATAGAGCGTGAGTATCTTTCCCTAAGAAAAGAGGGCCAGTTGTACCTTGCTCGGCACGAACTTCAGCAACCGCTTGTGCAATTGCTAGAATGTGGTTTTCGTTAAATGTTGATTTGTCTGCTGTACCGCGGTGACCTGAAGTACCGAAAAGTACTTTATGATCTGGGTTCGTAGCATCCGGTTGCTGTAAGAAATAGTTAGCAACTAAAGCCGGGATATTATGAAGATCTTCCTGCTGAGCTTTCTGCCCAGCACGAGGGTGCATAGCCATTTTTCGACATCCTTATATATAAAATTTAAAAACAAAAAAACCTCATAATATCTTCTTATCCATGGATATTATGAGGTTTAAATCAGATTTCGTTAAATTGAACCTGTTACTTTTTCTATCAATTCTGCTTGGAAATTCATGCGGCTCATAAGCTGCTCAACCATCTGTCTTTTTCGGCTTGTATTGTTATTAGTAATAACCCAAAAAGGACTTTGTGGAATAGCTTTAGGCTTAGTCGTGTTGCCGTTTGCTAGCAACGTCGCTTCGTTATCTGCAAAGTAAACGCGCTTACGGCCTTTTACTTGAGTTGCTTCTGAAAAGCTTAAAGGGTCGATTTTATGCAGTGTTGATAACACAAGCATGAAACGATCAATGGCTTTCTTTAGTGATGCAAACTCATCTGATATTAGTAGTGAGCGCATTTCTTTAACGCCATCGAACTTCTCTGGAGTAAAGCCTACCTCTTTGCTAACAACGATACCTTTTGGCTCAACGATCTCTTCGATCGGAGCCATGCCTTGGCTATCAACCTGTAACAAGCGGCGCAGAATATCTGAAGCGCTTTCGCCAATACGTTCTGTCTGACCCGCAATAAAACGGTATAGGTCCTCATCAACCTCAATTGTTTTCATTCGCTTTTCACAATCTCAATGTTTAAACTCTGGGGGATTATAGCGAGATCCGCGCGGATACTCTACGTCAAACCCACCATGAATAAGATAAAAATGTCAGTACAGCTCAACTATAAAATTGAAGGTGAGGGTCACACCATTGTTTTGATCCATGGATTATTCGGTAATCTGGACAACCTTGGCTTGCTCGCTAGGGATCTAAAAGCCGATCATCAGGTACTTAGTATCGATCTCCGCAACCACGGTCAATCCTTCCATAGTGACACTCATAACTATCAAGCGATGGCACAAGACGTGGCTCAACTGCTGCATGATCTTAAGTTAGAAGGCGTCACTGTGATTGGTCACTCGATGGGTGGCAAAGTAGCGATGGCACTGACACAGCATCTTGCGCTGCATAAATTGATTGTCTTGGATATGGCGCCAGTCGCGTACACTCAAAGTCGCCACGACAACGTATTCGCAGGCCTACAAGCCGTGATAGAAGAAAAACCGACTTCACGCTCAGACGCACTCAAGGTTCTCGCAAAACATATCGAGATCGATGGCGTTCGCCAGTTTTTGACCAAATCTTTGTTCAAAACAGAGCAAGGCATTATGGAGTGGCGCTTTAACGTCGCATCACTGCTAGCTAATTACGCGCACATCATTGGCTGGGAACCGATCGAGAAAACCTCGGTCAAAACCTTATTCATAAAAGGTGGGGATTCTGATTACCTCACCGCAGAACATCAAGCAGCCGTTCAACAGCAATTTTCTAATGCAAAAGCGCACGTCATTGCCAACACCGGTCACTGGCTGCATGCTGAAAAACCAGCAGAAGTACTTCGAGCAATTAGAAAATTCATCGCTTAACTGCACTTTTTCGTGCAGATAAATGAGAGCTGTGTAATTACTGCAGATTAACTTTATCTCACAACAGTGATATAGTGCGCCCAAGCAAAATTGGTATATAAGGTTCCCATGCTTTACGACTACATGAACATCATCGAATCTGTTGGTTTAGATCTCCTGTTTGCCGCGATTTTCTTTTTAATCGGTATGGCAATTAAGGACGTTCTCAAGCAGGGAAATGTTCCTCCATTTGGTCGTCGCATCGTATGGTTAGTACTTTTCCTTGGCTGTGCGGGTTTTATCGCCAAAGGGATAATCCAACTAAGCTGGGAAGGAACTGGGATCTAACGATTCTCTTCCGAACTTTATTACACCGACAACAGACAAAATGAAAGGTAATGATTCTATGGCAAGTGTAGGTCTCTTCTTTGGTAGCGATACAGGTAACACTGAAGCTGTTGCTAAGATGATTCAAAAGCAATTGAGCAAACAGCTCGTTCACGTTCAAGACATTGCAAAAAGCAGCAAAGAAGATATCGATAACTTCGATCTACTGCTTCTTGGTATCCCTACGTGGTACTACGGCGAAGCACAATGTGATTGGGATGACTTTTTCCCAGAGCTAGAAGCTATTGATTTCTCAACTAAGCTTGTTGCTATCTTTGGTTGTGGCGACCAAGAAGATTACGCAGAATACTTCTGTGATGCTATGGGTACTATCCGTGACATCGTTGAAGCGAAAGGCGGTACTATCCTAGGTCACACATCAACTGAAGGCTACGAATTCGAAGCATCGAAAGGTTTAGTTGAAGGCGATGACAGCCAATTCGTTGGTCTATGTATCGATGAAGACCGTCAACCTGAGCTAACTGATGAGCGCGTATCTAACTGGGTTAAACAAATCCACGAAGAGATGTGCCTAGCAGAGCTAGAAGACTAATTCTCTAGTGGTTGTTAATTGTTACAATTAATAACCATTATGTAGATATGAAAAAACCTCCTTATGGGAGGTTTTTTGCTATTTAAAATCTACTAATTAGCACTCAGCTTCTAATGCTTCATCATCATCTCTAAATTGCGGCTTCTTTCTTACATAGAGGGTGCGTTGAATTTCAGAAACCACATTACCCTGCTTATCTTTCACGTGAATAATAAATTCAGGAAAACACTTTTCACCGAGCTGTGTCTGACGATAGATATCATCAAGCTGCCCTTGGCTTATCTCAAAATCTGCATACAAGTCCGATTGCCCCGGCTTGATGAAGTTAATGCTCGCTTCTTTATCCCAAACATAATATCGCTCACCTAAAATTCCCATTAACATCAATGAGTAAACGGGATCGGTAAGAGAAAAGATACTGCCGCCATATTGAGTACGATTGGCGTTCTTATTCCACCAGCGTAGTTTAAGTACTGTCTTAACAACCCTAAAGTCAGCGCTAATGTGGGCTATTCGAATACCCGCTCCCCAAAAGGGAGGCCAAATATTAAGAGCAAATTTTACAATGTTGGGTTTATATATTTTTGCGAGTTGCTTATTCATAACAACATTCCATGTTCATATCAGAAACACCGTCACCTTGACTGGTCGTACCTCCACTATAAGTGAGATACTTCCAATTTACAAAACAGATTGTGATGTCAGTAAGTAACCCTTTGAAGTTCGTGGTTTATTGTTATGCCTGACTAAACTATAATGATATTAATATTGAATTCTGTTAATTGCTGCAGATCATCAACAGGAAAGTATATGTCAGACAATAATCAAGCGCTAAAAGATGCAGGTCTTAAAGTGACCCTTCCACGGCTCAAAATTTTAGAAGTATTACAACAGCCAGACTGCCAACATATTAGTGCTGAAGATTTATATAAGAAGCTGATCGACCTAGGTGAAGAAATCGGTCTTGCAACCGTTTATCGAGTACTTAACCAATTCGATGACGCTGGCATTGTAACTCGTCACCACTTCGAAGGCGGCAAGTCTGTATTTGAACTTTCTACACAGCACCACCACGACCACCTTGTATGTTTAGATTGTGGCGAAGTGATCGAATTCTCTGATGACATCATCGAAGAAAGACAGAAAGAGATTGCTCAGCGTTACAACGTGCAACTAACAAACCACAGTTTGTACTTGTACGGCAAAAGCATTAACGGAGATTGCAAAGGCAATCCAGACGCGCATAAAGCGAAGTAGTAATACAGAACGCTGGCTTAGGCCGGCGTTTTTTATATGGCCCTACATAAGTACGATTCTCCGATACTTATCCCATATTATTCAGACACAAAAAAACCGGCTCTAAGCCGGTTTTTTATTGGGTCGCTTTTAACAAACTAAGCACTCAAGCATTAAGCTTCAGTTTTACCCCAAGTGTCACGTAGACCAACCGTACGGTTGAAGACTAGTGCGTCTGCTTTAGAGTCTTTCGAATCCACACAGAAGTAACCTGTACGTTCAAACTGATACGCTTGCTCTGCCACACCTTCTGCTAGGCTAGGTTCAACAAAACCGTTTAGCGTAACAAGTGATTCAGGGTTTAGCGTTGCAGCGAAATCATCTGCAGCAGCAGGGTTTGGCACTGTGAATAGACGATCGTACAAACGAATCTCAGCAGGCAACGCTTTATCAGCAGATACCCAGTGAATAACGCCTTTCACTTTACGCCCATCTGCAGGGTTCTTACCCAATGTTTCATTGTCGTAAGAACAGAAGATAGTCGTAATGTTGCCTTCTGCATCTTTTTCGATACGTTCAGCTTTGATCACGTAAGCACCACGTAGACGAACTTCTTTACCTAGAACCAAACGCTTGTACTTTTTGTTTGCTTCTTCACGGAAGTCATCACGCTCAATCCAAACTTCTCGTGTAAATGGAACTTCACGAGTACCCATTTCTGGCTTGTTCGGGTGGTTTGCAACCGTTAGCGTTTCTACTGTATCTGCTTCGTAGTTTTCGATAACGATCTTAACTGGATCCAGAACAGCCATTGCACGAGGTGCATTTTCGTTCAGATCATCACGGATGCAAGATTCAAGTGAACCGAACTCAATCATGTTCTCTTGCTTAGTCACACCAATGCGCTTGCAGAATTCACGAATCGAGCTTGAAGTAAAACCACGACGACGTAGGCCAGAAATAGTAGGCATACGTGGGTCATCCCAACCTTGAACTAGGTTTTCAACCACAAGTTGGTTCAGCTTACGCTTAGACATTACTGTGTATTCAAGATTTAGACGGCTAAACTCGTACTGACGAGGCTGGCAATCAATCGTGATGTTATCTAGAACCCAATCGTACAAACGACGGTTATCTTGGAATTCAAGCGTACAGATAGAGTGCGTAATACCTTCCAGCGCATCAGAGATACAGTGAGTAAAGTCGTACATTGGGTAAATGCACCACTTGTCAGCCGTTTGATGGTGGTGAGCAAAACGAACACGGTAGATAACAGGATCGCGCATAACCATGAACGAAGAGCTCATGTCGATCTTAGCACGCAAACACGCTTTACCTTCTTCAAAGCCACCGTCACGCATTTTTTCAAACAACGCTAGGTTCTCTTCAGGGCTGCGGTCACGGTATGGGCTCGCTTTACCTGGATCTTTTAGCGTGCCACGGTACTCACGGATTTGATCAGGACTTAGCTCGTCAACATACGCTAAGCCTTTATTAATTAATTCCACAGCATAAGCGTAAAGCGTATCGAAGTAGTTTGATGAGTAACAAATATCACCAGACCATTCGAAGCCTAACCAGCTTACATCATTCTTAATTGACTCAACGTATTCAACGTCTTCTTTTTCAGGGTTTGTATCATCGAAACGAAGATTACATTGTCCCTGGTAGTCCTGAGCAATACCAAAGTTCAAGCAAATAGATTTAGCGTGACCAATGTGCAGGTAGCCATTTGGCTCCGGCGGGAAACGAGTATGCACGCTACTGTGTGTACCATCCGCTAAATCTTTATCAATAATTTGGCGAATGAAATTCGATGGACGAGCCTCAGCTTCACTCATCTATAGCACCTCTATGTATTTAGTATTGTCAGAGAAAGTTATCTTTCGTCCCCAAGAAAACGGTCGCTTATAGCGCCGGTCAAAGATTGAAAGATCATTGTTGCTAATCATCCACAATTCTTTGCCTTTGCACAATAAGAACCGTCCGTTAATTGCGAATATTTCTGCTATTCGATGAAGAATAGAACGAACCGTGTTCATTAGCCTTAAACAGCAGGCACAAAAAAGCCTCCCATGTGGGAGGCTTTCAATTTGACACTTACTTAAGAGTAACTTTACGTCTTAATTAAGTACTTCCTTTACTATGGAAGTTTTACATCAGATAGGTCTTCGCCTGCACCGATAGCTTTCATTTCGCCAGCTACGATTTCAGCTAGTGGGCCTAGGATAACCTGTAGGTTATTTTCACCTAGTTTAACCACACCTTTAGCACCTAGTTTCTTAAGAACAACTTCATCAGCGACAGAGCGGTCTTTAAGAGTTAAGCGTAGACGAGTGATACAAGCGTCGATTGAAGTTAGGTTATCGTGACCACCTAGAGCTTTCAGGTATTGACGTGCAAGGTCGCCTTTTGGTGCGTCGCCAGCAGGAGCTGCAACAGCTTCGTCATCATCTTCACGACCTGGCGATTTCAAGTTGAAAGCGCGGATTGCGAAAGAGAAAGTGAAGAAGTATAGAGCACCGAAACCAAGACCGATTAGTAGTAGTACGAATGGTTTAGTTGCTAGACCCCAGTTCAATACGAAGTCGATAAGACCAGCAGAGAAACCGAAACCGTGCAGAGTACCAAACATGTTAGCAACTACTAGAGACAGACCTGTAAATACAGCGTGCATTGCGTATAGAGCAGGAGCTAGGAATACGAACATGAATTCTAGCGGCTCTGTGATACCTGTTAGGAATGAACAGAATGCAACTGAGAATAGTGCGCCACCAACTTGGCTACGTTTTTCAGCAGGAGCAGCTAGGTACATTGCAAGTGCAGCACCTGGTAGACCGAACATCATTACTGGGAAGAAACCGTTCATGAATACGCCAGCGCCTTTATCGCCGCCAAAGAAACGGTGTAGGTCACCAGATTTAACAGTTTCAGTCACTTCTTTAACTACAGTAGTGATTTCTGGAGTTACAGAGTTAGCGAATGTGAATGTGTGCTCTTGGCCAACAACTAGAGTTTTAGCCAGTGCTGGGTCAACACAAAGTTGAGTGATGTTAGCGAATGCGCCTTGACCAGCAACGATGATCTCTTGACATGTACCCATACCGAACCAGAAGTATGAGTTCAATACGTGGTGTAGACCTACAGGGATAAGTGCACGGTTAAGAGTACCGTAAACGAATTGGCCGATAGCGCCAGACGTTGATACTGCGTGAGCCAGTGCGTCTAGACCAGATTGAACACCAGGCCAAACCACACCAGACACAGCACCTGCAACAAGTGCAAATAGACCGGCCATGATAGGTACTAAACGTTTACCCGCGAAGAAAGCCAGCCACTCTGGAAGGCGTGTCGCGTGGAAAGCGTTGTAAGAGTGACCTGCGATGATACCTGCGAAGATACCGCCGAAGAATGACATGTTAACGTCTGCGTTAATTGTCGTTGCTGTAGCAGTTAGTACGAAGTAAGCAACTGCACCAGCAAGACCTGCTGCGCCGTTACCGTCTTTAGAAAGACCAATCGCGATACCTAGACCAAAGAGCAATGGTAGGTTACCGAAGATAGCACCACCAGCTTGCGCCATGAATGGAATATCAAGTAGATCGCCTTGACCTAAACGTAAAAGAAGCGCCGCAATCGGAAGCGTTGCGATTGGTAGCATTAACGCCTTACCAAGCTTCTGTGCATATCCTAGAATATTCACCAGTTGTTTCCCCCTATAGGATTTTTTAGAATTCGTTTGAGAAACTTATTTTAGTCGCTCAATTTAGTCCTATTCAGTGTATTCAATTAATTTTGCTCCGCAAATTAAAACCTTACCATTTGTGATCCTAATCACCAGTTTTTACCAAATCCAGAGGTTTTTGCTAGCGAGATCATAAAACTTATTTTATCATTCAAAAAAATGAACATTTATAGATAAAATCCAAATCTAATCATTAGGTAAAAAGATGGTATCTGCGGGCTTCTATTGCCGTATGAATAATCATTAACAATGAACCTAAATGTATAATAACGATCAGTTGTTCATATATTTTTCAACTACTTAAATAGCTTCCCATATTGAAGCCGTTTGCCCATAAAAGATAAATCGTTACGTAAATGATGCTCGCAAACTAAGTCCGCATTTAGGTAACGAACGAATTTAAAAGATCTCACGAAATAAGGATTAGCTGACTATGTACGCGCTAAGTAACTGTAAAATTTACACTGGTAGTGATGTTCTGACCGATCATGCTGTTGTAATCGAAAACGAACTGATCAAAAAAGTCTGTCCTATCTCTGAATTGCCAGAGGGAATCGAGGTTCGCGACCTAGACGGAGCAAACCTAAGTCCAGGTTTCATTGACCTACAACTGAACGGTTGTGGCGGTGTAATGCTTAACGATGAGATCACTGCAGAAACCATGCAGATCATGCACAAAGCAAATCTGAAATCTGGCTGTACTAGCTTCTTACCAACGCTTATCACCTCTTCAGACGAAGATATGCGTGCGGTTATTACGGCAGCTCGTGAGTACCACAACCAGTACCAAAACCAATCTTTAGGTCTGCACCTAGAAGGTCCGTACTTGAACGTTGCGAAAAAAGGCATCCACAGCGTCGATCACATTCGTAAGTCTGACAACGAAATGATTGAGCTTATCTGTGGCAACAGTGACCTTGTTGCAAAAGTTACATTAGCTCCAGAGTTAAACGACCCTGAACACATTGAACGCCTGCACAAAGCTGGCGTTGTGGTTTCTATCGGCCACACCAACGCAACTTACGCAGAAGCACGCCAAGGTTTTGAATCTGGTATCACGTTCGCTACTCACCTATTCAATGCAATGACCCCTATGGTCGGTCGTGAACCGGGCGTTGTAGGCGCGATTTACGACACACCAGAGGTTTACGCTGGGATCATTGCCGACGGTTTCCACGTTGATTACGCAAACATCAGAATTGCGCATAAAATCAAGGGAGAAAAGTTGGTATTAGTGACGGATGCCACAGCTCCTGCAGGTGCTGACATGGAATACTTTATTTTTGTCGGTAAGAAAGTATATTACCGTGATGGTAAGTGTGTTGATGAAAACGGCACACTGGGCGGCTCAGCTCTGACTATGATTGAAGCAGTTCAGAATACAGTTGAGCACGCTGGTATCGCTTTAGACGAAGCTCTTCGCATGGCTACGCTATACCCAGCTACGGCTATCGGTGTAGAAAGCAAGCTAGGTCGAATCAAAAAAGGCATGGTTGCAAACCTAGCTGTATTTGACCGAGACTTTAACGTTAAAGCGACTGTTGTTAACGGACAATACGAGCACAATTAAGTATGAATGGCGGACAAATAGGTAACGTAGACTTAGTTAAACAACTAAACAGTGCGGCGGTATACCGACTTATAGACCAACAAGGGCCTATCAGTCGTATACAAGTGGCTGATGTAAGCCAACTCGCACCGGCAAGTGTTACAAAAATTACCCGCCAACTTTTAGAGCGCGGCCTAATTAAAGAGGTTGCGCAGCAAGCGTCTACTGGCGGTAGACGCGCTATCTCCCTAACCACAGAAGTAGAACCTTTTCATTCTGTCGCTGTGCGTTTAGGTCGAGACTACATTCAAATAAGCCTTCATGACCTTGGCGGTCGTGAGTTGGCTTTCCAACAGCAAGACCTGAATTATTCAGACCAGTCAGACCTTACCCAAGGCTTGGTTAATAATTTGAAGGCTTTCATTGCTGAACACCAACCAAAGATCGATCAGCTGATTGCTATTGGTGTCACACTTCCAGGCTTGGTTAACCCAACGACTGGTGTTGTTGAGTACATGCCAAACACGGATATTGATAACCTGGCTTTAAGTGACATTATTCGCGACACATTCCATGTCGCTTGTTTTGTGGGTAACGATGTTCGCGGAATGGCGCTTGCAGAGCACTACTTCGGTGCAAGTAAAGACAGCCAAGATTCTATTTTGGTCAGTGTTCACCGTGGTACAGGTGCAGGTATTATCGTTAATGGCCAGGTGTTCCTAGGTCATAACCGTAATGTGGGTGAAATTGGTCATATCCAAATTGATCCGCTAGGCGAGCAATGCCAATGTGGTAACTTCGGCTGTCTTGAAACCGTAGCGGCAAACCCAGCTATCGTTGAACGCGTGCAGAAGCTGATTAAACAAGGCTATGAGTCTTCTTTAACAGAGCTTGAGCATATTACGATTCAAGATGTTTGTGACCACGCGATTAATGGTGATGAGCTAGCCAAGCAAAGCTTAGTTCGAGTAGGAAACCAGTTAGGTAAGGCTATCGCGATGACGATTAACTTATTTAACCCTCAAAAAGTGATCATTGCTGGTGATATTACCAAGGCACAAGAGATTGTTTTCCCTGCAATTAAGCGCAATGTAGAGAATCAGTCGTTAACGACTTTCCATAGCGGCTTGCCTATTGTAGCATCACAGATCGATAAACATCCTACGATGGGAGCTTTTGCCATGATTAAGCGCGCTATGCTCAACGGCGTGTTACTGCAGAAGCTTCTCGAAGACTAGAGAAAAACAATTCTGATTTTCCGCGGGCCGTGTTTGTATAAACACGGCCCGTTTTTTTAAGCTAGGGAACTACAACAACAAGTTATGGAACTTATATTAATATCCACTGCGTTTATCGCAGGATTTATTGCTTTAAAGTGTCACCTTCCCCCATTAGTTGGTTTTTTGGTTGCAGGCTTTGGGCTTTTTGCCTTTGGCTTTGAAACCAATGACACCATCATTACTTTAGCTGACCTTGGTGTCACGCTGCTTCTATTTACTATCGGCTTAAAGCTCGATATCAAAACCCTACTCTCTAAAGAGATCTGGGCTGGCGCGACAATCCACAACCTTTTATCCACTCTGTTTTTCGCCGTCGCCCTGTTTGGCTTTAAGTTCTTAGGTATTTCATCGCTAGCTGCCATGTCGGTAGAACAGATCGTTCTGCTCGGTTTTGCTCTTTCATTCTCTAGTACCGTATTTGCGGTTAAGACTCTGCAAGAGAAAGGCGAAATGAATGCGACCTACGGAACGTTAGCGATTGGTATCTTGGTCATGCAGGATATCTTCGCCGTAGTATTCTTAACGGCTTCTACGGGCAAAATACCTGAGTGGTATGCGATTGCTCTGTTTGCCCTACCCTTATTACGCCCACTGTTCTACAAAGTGCTCGATTGGGTTGGTCACGGTGAGATGCTGGTTCTTTCCGGCATCTTCTTCGCATTAGTCGTCGGTGCTGGTTTATTCCATTTGGTTGGTGTGAAACCAGACTTGGGGGCTCTTGTTTTAGGTATGTTACTTGCTGGCCACCCAAAAGCCTCAGAATTATCAAAGTCGCTGTTTAACCTTAAAGAACTTTTCCTTGTCTGTTTCTTCTTGAACATTGGTTTGTCAGAGCAACCAACCATTCAAGGCTTTATGCTCGCAATCTTGTTCTTGCTGATGCTGCCAGTGAAAGGTGTTCTCTACTTCTTGGTACTCAACCGCTTCAAGTTCCGTGTTCGAACGTCTCTACTTGCCTCGCTATCACTGTTTAACTATAGCGAGTTTGGCCTCATCGTTGGTGGTCTCGCCTTCAAGATGGGCTGGATGTCAGGTGACATCTTGGTGGCTGTGGCAATTGCTGTTTCACTGTCGTTCTTAATCGCAGCACCTTTAAACCGAGCTGGTCACAAGCTTTATCAGCAGTCAGGTAAATGGCTAAAAGAGCATGCGTCAGAAAAGCTTCACCGACGTGATAAGCGAATTGACCCAGGTCGGGCCCAAGTGCTGATTCTTGGTATGGGACGAATTGGTACTGGTGCTTATGACGAATTACGCACTCGCTATGGCAAAGTCAGCCTAGGTGTTGAAGTTCGCGAAGAAGCCGCGCACAATCACAGAAGCCATGGCAGGAACGTGATCTCTGGTGACGCGACTGACCCGGATTTCTGGGAACGAATTCTAGATACAGCAAACGTAAAGCTAGTGATCCTGGCTATGCCTCACCACCAAGGTAATCAAACCGCTTTAGAGCAATTGAAGTCACGTAACTTTAAAGGCCAAATTGCGGCTATTGCTGAATATCCAGATCAACTCGAAACACTGAAAGAGAATGGCGTTGATGCGGCATTTAACATTTACAGCGAGGCTGGTAGTGGTTTTGCTCGCCACGTTTGCGAACAGTTAAATCCAAATATCAATAAAATCTAGTATTAGACCGTGTTCAACTAAACCTCTCAAAACTGACTATTTTTCGCACTTTTGAGAGGTTTTTGTTTAAAAAACCAACCGCAATTAAACATCACACACCAAAAGCACATAAAAATTAGATAATTTCTAACAGAACACCCTTTATATTATTTTTTTGCTCACATCCGGTTGCTTTTTTTAGCCAGAATGGCAAATTGAATGCAGTTGATTTGGAAATTATTTAAAAGGAAGTTCTATGTGTTCAGTATTTGGCATTCTCGACATTAAAAGTGATGCCGCAGCACTTCGCCCTATTGCTTTAGAAATGTCTAAGAAGCTTCGTCACCGTGGTCCGGACTGGTCTGGTATCTATGCTGGTGAAAAAGCAATCCTTGCTCATGAACGTCTTGCTATTGTTGGCTTGAACAGTGGTGCTCAACCACTATACAGCCAAGACAAAAAGCACATTCTTGCAGTGAACGGTGAAATTTATAACCACAAAGAACTTCGCGCACGCTATGAAGATAAGTACCAGTTCCAGACTGATTCTGACTGTGAAGTTATCCTAGCGCTATACCAAGAGATGGGTGCAGACCTTCTAGAAGAGCTTAACGGTATTTTCGCCTTCGTTTTATACGATGAAGAGAAAGACGAATACCTAGTGGGCCGCGACCATATTGGTATCATCCCGCTTTACCAAGGTTACGATGAGCACGGTAACTACTACGTTGCTTCAGAGATGAAAGCATTGGTTGAAGTATGTAAGACGATCAGTGAATTCCCTCCTGGTAGCTTCTACTCTTCGAAAGATGCGGAACCTCAACGCTACTACATCCGCGATTGGAACGAGTACGCTGCGGTACAAGGCAACAGCACAAGCAAAGAAGAACTGACTGAAGCACTAGAAGCAGCTGTTAAACGCCAACTAATGACTGACGTTCCTTACGGTGTACTTCTATCTGGTGGCCTTGATTCATCAATTACTTCAGCGGTCGCTAAACGCTTTGCGGCAATGCGTATCGAAGATGATGAGCAATCTGAAGCTTGGTGGCCACAACTGCACTCATTCGCTGTTGGCCTTGAAGGCGCACCAGATCTTATCGCTGCTCGTGAAGTTGCGGACAAGATCGGTACCGTGCACCACGAGATGACTTACACTATTCAGGAAGGCTTAGATGCCATCCGCGATGTTATCTACCACATCGAGACTTACGATGTAACGACGATTCGTGCATCAACGCCAATGTACTTGCTTGCTCGTAAGATCAAAGCAATGGGTATCAAAATGGTATTGTCTGGCGAAGGTGCTGATGAGATCTTTGGTGGTTACCTGTACTTCCATAAAGCTCCAAACGCGAAAGAGTTCCACGAAGAGACAGTACGTAAGCTACTTGCTCTAAGCATGTTCGACTGTGCTCGTGCAAACAAATCACTAGCGGCATGGGGTGTTGAAGGCCGTGTACCATTCTTGGATAAAGAGTTCATCGATGTCGCAATGCGTCTAAACCCTGAAGATAAGATGTGTGGTAACGGTAAAATGGAGAAACACATCCTGCGTGAGTGTTTTGAAGACTACCTACCAGATTCAATCGCATGGCGTCAAAAAGAGCAGTTCTCTGATGGTGTTGGCTACGATTGGATTGATACATTGAAAGCAACGGCTGAAGCAAAAGTAACGGATCAACAAATGGAAGCTGCTAAGTTCCGTTTCCCTTACAACACGCCCACAACCAAAGAAGGTTATGCTTACCGTGAAATCTTTGAGGAGCTATTCCCTCTAGAATCTGCGGCAGAGTGTGTACCTGGTGGTCCTTCAGTTGCTTGTTCATCAGCGAAAGCGATTGAGTGGGATGAGTCATTCAAAAACTGTGTCGACCCATCAGGCCGTGCAGTACAAGCCGTTCACAACGATGCTTACAACGCTTAGAGCGTTTTGAACAAATCCTAAAGACTAAAAAAGGCGCATTATGCGCCTTTTGTTTTAAGCCTATTTTTATTACTGCAGTTATGCGCGAGCTTGTAGTGCTTTGTTCTCAATACTGATTGGAACGACTTGGCTGATCATTTTCACCAGCATAATCGATCGAGCCTCACCGTCTTTCTGATCGAAAATAGCTTCAACCCCAGCAAATTGGCCACTCTGAATCTTAACTACCTGTCCAGATTCAAACTCAACACAACAATCTTCCACTTCGTTACTGCAGCACTTCTCAAACTCTTTAAGTTCAAACACCAAGTCTCCTTGGACCTCGTGCGGCAGTGAACCGAACTTAATAAAGTCCACAACGCCACGTGTTGAACGAACGGTCGTGAAGCTAGGACCTTGCTCATAATCGAAGCGAACAAAGATGTAAGACGGAAACAGCGGTTCTTTGACCTGCTTTTCTTTCCCTCTCACCACCTTTTTGACTTCTATTTGAGGGTAAAAGCACTCTACCCCCTGATTCTCTAAGTGCTGCTGAGCGCGTTTTTGATCACCACGCTTACAGTAAAGCAAATACCAACGTTTCATTTAACTAGCCATTTTATATTTTTAGATATTTTACCACATGCCTAAAACGGTTAAATCACCATTAATAAAATGAATCGTTGCTAACGAAAAATAATGCGTAGCAGACCAATTTATCAACAAAAAGTTATAGGTGTCGGAGTGGTTAAGCATTGTACAGAGATCATTTAGAGATCAAAAGACTCATTGTTGTAAGCATATGTATGTCCCACACAATAAGTATAGCATCCTATTTAATATCAAAACAATTCACCAAAGTAATGTGTCTAAAGATTTTCATTCGACACAGATTTAATAAAGGTTATTAACCAACCAGCTCAAATCTGGAAAATTAGTTTGCAGCACATCTAAAATGGGCAACATTAAAAGCAAATCTCTTTAATATCAACATCTTACACAAACCAAGTTGTCGTGACCATAAAATACGTCTATTGCAGACTTTTATCCCACTGTGTATACATGAATGACTATAAAATCTTTTAATACCTAAAATTAGTAAAACTTATGCCAAGCAACCACAACATCTTTGGCCACCCTAGAGGCCTATTTCTACTTTTTAGCACAGAGCTATGGGAACGTTTCTCGTACTATGCGATGCGTGCCATCCTTGTCTTATTTTTGACTGACACTACCCTCAACGGTGGACTGGGTTGGTCAACGAAAGACGCACTCGATCTCTACGGTATTTACACCGGCTTAGTCTACATCACACCATTAATTGGTGGCTGGATTGCCGATAACTACCTGGGTCAGCGTAAATCAATTCTGATTGGCGGTGTATTAATGGCACTTGGCCAATTTACACTGGCTCTACCTAACGGCTTCATCGGTTTAGACCAAGTGAACGCGCTGTACCTTGGTTTAGCACTGCTAATCAGTGGTAACGGTATGTTTAAACCGAACATCTCAACCATGGTTGGCGACCTGTACCAAGAAGGCGATAACCGCCGCGACGGTGCTTTCACCATTTTCTACATGGGCATCAACTTAGGTGCACTTCTTGGTGGCTTAATTTCAGGCGCTGCTGTCGACTCATTTGGTTGGAAAGCAGGTTTCCTAGCCGCTGGTATTGGTATGGTTATTAGCTTGATCATGCAAGTGACAATGGCTCAGTCTTGGTTAGGCAACATCGGTTCTGTGCCTGCTGCTGCTCGAGCGAAAGCACTGAACAAATCTAAAGAAAAAGCGCCACTGACCAAAGAAGAGTTCGACAGACTAAAAGTGATTCTTATCATGGGTCTGTTCGTGATTGTATTCTGGGCGGGCTTTGAACAAGCTGGCGGCCTAATGAACATCTACACTCAACAATATACTGACCGTATGATTGGTGGCTTTGAAGTTCCTGCTGCGTGGTTCCAATCTTTGAACCCATTCTTCATCATTACACTTGCTCCAATCATTGCCGCGTTTTGGGTGAAATTGGGTAAGCGTGAACCCAACTCTCCTGTTAAGTTTGCAATGGCATTGTTCTTCTTAGCACTTGGCTTTGTATGCATGATGGGCGCGGTAATGGAACAAGGCGGCGACCTAACAGTGAAAACATCAATGCTATGGTTAGTCGGTGCTTTCTTCTTCCATACCCTTGGTGAGCTTTGTCTATCTCCTATTGGCCTGTCGTTGGTCACTAAGCTAGCTCCACTTCGTTTAGCATCACTAATGATGGGTGCTTGGTTTGGCTTCAATGCGGTTGCAAACTACGTAGCAGGCCTAGTGGGTTCTCACGTTGGTGAGCTTGGCGCGATGTCTATCTTTGGTGGTATCGCGATTACAGCAACAATTAGTGGCGTATTATTGCTTCTTTGTGCTGGTAAGCTTGTATCCTGGATGCATGGTGTAGAAACCAACATGACGCTTGAAGCAGAGCCAAAAGCTGAGACAGCAGAAACGTCTGTTGCTTAATATCTAGAGCTATTTCAAGAAGAAACTTCAAGTTCAAAAAGGGCTGCTCAATGAGCAGCCCTTTTGTTATTTATGCGATAAGACGTAATCAAGGCTCAGCAGCTGTTAGCGATATAGAGCGACTAACTCTGCCATCATATCGATGTGCGAGTCTCTGTCGTTCAAACACATAATGTAGCTAAAGTCCGAACCACCAGCGTCAATGAAAGTATCTTTACACTGGTCTGAAATCTCTTCTAACGTTTCCAAACAGTCAACCGAAAATGCAGGTGCCATGATGTCGATCTTCTTGATACCTTTGCTTGGCAGTGATTCAAGTGTCTCGTCAGTGTATGGCTTCAACCACTCCTCTCGACCAAATCGCGATTGGTAGGTCATGGTGATGTCTTCTTCAGATAAACCTAGCTCAGCAGCAAGCAGCTTTGTCGTTGCTTCACAATGCTGTGGGTAGATATCGCCTTCATCAGCTAAGCGCTTCGGAATACCGTGGAACGAACAAACCAAGTGATCGGCTCTGCCATTTTGTTCCCAATGGCTACGAACGCTTTCAGCCAATGCTTTGGCATAGCTAGGATGTGAGTAGTAGTCACGAATAAAGCGATAGCTTGGGATAACTGGCATCTGTTTAAAGGCTTTGGTTAAACCATCAGAAACTGCCGCTGTGGTTGTGCCAGAGTACTGAGGATATAAAGGCAGTACGATGATGTCCTCAACGCCCTGGTCCATCAGTTGCTCAACACCAGTCTTAATGCTTGGGTTACCATAGGTCATACCCAGTGCAACCGGCATCTCTAGTTTCTTCTGGAGCTTTTCAGCTTGTCTTTGAGAATACACAAGCAGTGGTGAGCCTTCATCCATCCAGACAGATTGATACAACTTGGCTACTTTGGGTGCTCGAATCGGTAAAATCACCCCGTGCAAGATTGGGCACCAAAGCCAACGGGTTAGGTTTACTACTCGCTTGTCGTGTAAGAATTCACTCAAAAATCGACGAACGCCAGATGGGGTCGCCGAATCTGGTGTTCCTAAGTTCACCAGTAAAACGCCCTGCTTTTTATTATTTTCCATAGATACCTGAGACCAATATGTGATTTTCTGGAAAGTAATATACTAATCTGCATAAGTTTAAGATCATTGCGCCCCAATAAAAGTCTGAATAATCATTCTTCATATGAGATACACAACATCCACTCTCAATTGCTAGCCACTGCCATCGGGTCTGAACCGTTCTGAATCATGTGCAATCAAATTATCTAGATTGGTATCGTACTAAAAACTGAAACAAAAAAAGCGACCCTTAAGGTCGCTTCCAATATATCAAATTCTAAAACTGGCTGTTAGCCAATTATGCTAGTGCTTTCTCAAGTTCTGCACTAACTTCAGCAACTTGCTTAGTACCGTCAAACTTAAGGTACTGAGTGTTGCCTGCTTCAGCTTCTTTACCGTAGTAAGAGATCAGCGGAGCTGTTTGATCGTGGTATACGCCTAGACGTGCACGAACGGTTTCTTCTTTGTCGTCATCACGTACAACTAGCTCTTCGCCAGTTACGTCATCTTTGCCTTCTTCTTTAGGCGGGTTGTACACAGTGTGGTATGTACGGCCTGAAGGAAGGTGAGCACGACGACCAGCCATACGCTCAACAATCACATCGTCAGCTACGTCGAATTCAACAACGTAATCAACAGCGATGCCCATTTCTTTTAGGCCATCAGCTTGTGGGATTGTGCGTGGGAAACCGTCTAGTAGGAAACCTTTCTCACAGTCATCTTGAGCGATACGCTCTTTGATAAGACCAAGGATAATTTCATCAGAAACTAGCTGACCAGCGTCGATTACTGATTTTGCTTGCTTACCAAGCTCAGTACCCGCTTTGATAGCAGCACGTAGCATGTCACCAGTTGAAATTTGAGGGATACCAAATTTGTTCATGATGAAGTTAGCTTGAGTACCTTTACCCGCGCCAGGAGCACCTAGAAGAATGATGCGCATGTTTAATCCTCTTATAAAATTATGATTTATACCGAAGCTCACTATCCCACCTTCCTCGTTCATATTTAAGATAAACAGGAAAAGTTAGTTAACAGCTGAGGTTAAGCAAAACTGTAAACAGAAGCAAAACGGTAAGTTTCGGTATAACGTTTAAAAATCATACAACTGGAAGGAATTGGTTCCTAGCTCCAGCTGATTAGGTCGAGCATTCTATCACATTAATATTCAATTTGGCTGAATTTACGACTAAAGAATGTATCGGCAACATTTGTTGTGACGATAACGGTGACGTTGACCACGTTTAATAGATTTTCAGCGACGTTCATAAAAAAAGCCCGCATTTGCGAGCTTTTTATTACAATTTTTGGCTTAACCTAAAGTCGAAAGACTAACGCTTTGTCAGTAGCTCGTTGATTGCACCCAAGAATTGTGACGGATCTTCCATTGAGCCCTTTTCAGCCAGCATCGCTTGCCCAAGTAGCAACTCAACCCAACGACCAAACGCTTGCTCGTCTGCTTCATCGGCCATTTGTTTAACCAGAGCGTGCTCAGGGTTAATCTCGAAGATGTACTTCACTTCAGGCGCAGCTTGACCAGCAGCTTCAAGAAGCTTAGCCATTTGCGTGCCCATTTCGAAGTCGTCCGTTACTACAACCGCAGGTGTTGTTGCTAGCTTGAAGGTCGTACGAACTTCTTTAACACGACCACCTAGGTAAGATTGAGTGCGCTCTACAACAGACTTGAACTCTTCTTCAGTCTCTTTCTGCTTCTCTTTCTCTTCTTCACCTTCAAACTTGCTTAGATCTAAGCCTGCTTTTGTGATCGATTGGAATTGTTTGCCATCAAAGTCAGTTAGATAGTTCATAACGTACTCATCAATGCGATCGTACATTAGAACCACTTCAATACCTTTCGCTTTGAACTGCTCCAAGTGTGGGCTGTTCTTAGCTGCAGCGTAGCTATCCGCTGTTAGGTAGTAAATCTTATCTTGGCCTTCTTTCATGCGTTCAACGTAAGATTCAAGGCTGATAGTTTGTTCAGCAGAATCCACTTCCGTTGATGAGAAACGAAGTAGACCAGCGATCTTCTCTTTGTTCGCCATGTCTTCAGCTGGGCCTTCTTTCATTACTAGACCAAACTCTTTCCAAAACTCTAGATACTTGTCATTGTCATTCTTCGCCATGCGCTCAAGCATAGTCAGCACACGCTTGGTACATGCGCCACGAAGAGACTGAGTCACCTTGTTGTCTTGCAGGATTTCACGCGACACGTTCAAAGGCAGATCGTTTGAATCAATCAAACCGCGAACAAAACGCATGTAAGATGGCATGAACTGTTCAGCATCATCCATGATGAATACACGTTGCACATAAAGCTTTAAGCCGCTCTTATGGTCACGGTTCATCATATCCCAAGGTGCTTTCGCTGGGATGTAAAGCAGGCTTGTGTAGTCGTTCTTACCTTCAACCTTGTTGTGGCTCCACGTTAGTGGATCAGCGAAATCGTGAGATACGTGCTTGTAGAACTCTTGGTACTCTTCTTTCTCGATATCAGATTTGTTACGAGTCCAAAGCGCTTGCGCCTTGTTAATCTGTTCCCAATGCTTCTCTTCGGTGTCTTTACCTTCGTCATCTTTCACGGCTGTGAAGATAGAAACAGGGATACCGATGTGATCAGAGTACTTACCAATCACTTCACGCAGGCGCCATTCGTTTAAGAACTCCTTACCGTCTTCACGCATATGCAGAATGATGTCAGTACCGCGAGATTCTTTAGTGATGTCTTCGATGGTGTAATCGCCTTCGCCAGCAGAGTGCCATTGAACGGCTTCATTGTTTGCTAGGCCAGCCGCACGAGTGCGAACCGTTACCGCGTCAGCAACGATGAACGCAGAATAGAAACCCACACCAAATTGACCAATCAATTGAGAGTCTTTGCTTTGGTCTTCAGACAGTTTTGAGAAAAAGTCTGCTGTACCTGATTTAGCAATCGTACCTAAATGCTCAATAACGTTGTCACGGCTCATGCCGATACCGTTATCAGAGATCGTTAAGGTATTTGCTTCAGCGTTGAATGAAAGTTTTACACCTAAATCAGCATCGCCTTGGTAAAGGTCACCATTAGATAGGGCTTGAAAACGAAGCTTGTCAGCCGCGTCAGATGCGTTAGAGATCAGCTCACGTAGAAAGATTTCTTTATTTGAATACAGAGAGTGAATCATTAGATGAAGTAGTTGTTTTACTTCAGATTGAAAGCCACGAGTCTCTTTATTTTGCGTTGCCGTTTCGCTCATTTTTACTCCAAAACATCTATACTTTATGTTGAATAATCATAGGGGCGTAACACTTGATGCCACTCTTCTGTTCATTAACATGAGGATGACAAATGTAAATTCAAGGTCAAAAATCATAAAAACACTGTTTTTTTTATCTGTTTTTATTATCCTTGAGCCTGATAAATATAAAAGAACATAAAATAAGCCATGATTTGGTGAAGAATTAACGGAACTTCACCTGAGATTTGTCTATTTCGCCCCCCAAAACAATCCAAAATAGAAGAATTCAATGAGTAATATCGGCACAAAGTTTATTCTCGCACAACGGTTCGTATTCGACCCAAACAGCAATTCACTTGTCGATCAAATGAGCGACGGTGAAGTCGTACGTCTTGGTAGCAATGAAAGCCGCATTCTCTTGATGCTGTCAGAAAGGCCTAATGAAGTTATCACTCGTAATGAATTGCATGAGTATGTTTGGCGAGACCAAGGCTTTGAGGTTGATGACTCAAGCTTAACGCAAGCCGTATCGACTCTGAGAAAGATGCTCAAAGATTCGACTAAATCTCCTGAATTCGTAAAGACAGTACCGAAGCGCGGTTACCAATTTATTGCGACCGTTGAGCGCTCTGCGCCACTGTCATCAAATGATCAGCCAGTAGCCGCTGAAATTGCAGAAAATGACGTTGAGCCTATCCTAACGTTTGCAACGCCTGCAGCGACTGAAGATGCGATCACTGAAACGGTTGAACCTGAGCCAATTACAAAAGTTCAACAAACTAAAGTGGCAGTAGAACCAGCAACCGCTCCTGTTGTAGCTCCGGCTAAAAGCACCAATAAATGGTTAACATTTTGGTTACTGCTTGCCGCTTTCATCATGCCGATTCTCGTTTTAACGTTTACTACCCCGGTGGAGTCCGAGTTCACGATTTTGACTGAAGTGGATGGTGTAAAGGTTCAATCACCGGTTAACCACCCAGACCTCAGCAGTTGGCTGCCAGCAATAGAAAAGTGTGTATTAAGTTACAACACGAATCACACTGGTGTGTTAAAGCCGGCTGAAGTGATCGCTACAGGAGGACAAACCAATAACCTTGCCCTCAACTACATTCACCCGCAAGATTACTCGAGCGAAAATGTAACCCTAAGAATTTACGCAAACCAGTCGGATGTAAACGACATTTGTAACGGTGGTAAGTAACATGAAATTAAAAGTATCGATTATCTTACTGGTTCTATCGGCATTCTTGAGTGGTTGGCTATATTGGAGCAGCAATGCAAAAGTAGAGCGCTTGCTCACTCAGCATGAATGGCAGTCGAGAATGGTGACGCTAATTAGCGATAACAAGCAAGCTGACTCCATCGGCCCGCTTCGTAGAGTTGAACTATCATCGAATGCGAAATACCTACCAAATGGTACATATTTAAGAATGTCAGTGGTGAGACTTTACGGTAATCAAACTGAGCCTGCGAATGTCATCAACATCTCTGAAACGGGTCAGTGGGATATTAACGATAATTACTTACTGGTTTCGCCAACGGAGTTTAAAGATGTGACCTCGGCTCAGCGCCAAGACTTTTCAGAAGAACAGCTAGAGCTGATCACTCAAGTCATTAAGATGGACGCAGAGCAAAGCCGCCGCATAGATATTGTTAACCCGAAGGCACTGCTACTGACTAGCTTAAATCATGGTTCTACCGTATTGTTTTCAAACTAAGATTGGATCGCTATTTACTGTTTATGAATAGCTGAATACCATGAAACGGTAAACCAATAGAAAAAAGGGGCATGAAGCCCCTTTTTTGTTAGCCGTTGGTATCAAATTACGGATGTAGCATTTTAAGGATTAACCATGAAAACGGAACAACCTAATCTGGCGCCAGCGAAAGAAACAGCAGCAAAAGCATCAATCGCCATACATTATTGCCGTCAATGCAATTGGATGCTTCGCTCTAGTTGGTTATGCCAAGAGCTACTGCATACCTTCAGCGAAGAAATTGAACAAGTGAGCTTACACCCAGACACCGGAGGCAGGTTCGAAATCTTTTGTAATGGTGTGCAGATTTGGGAAAGAAAAACAGATGACGGTTTTCCAGAAGCTAAAATTCTGAAGCAAAGAGTGCGAAATATCATTGCTCCAGACAGAGATCTCGGCCACGTAGACTCAAAATAAGCCTTTCACAGCCGATCCAATGATTTAAAGCTGACCACTCACGAGAACATCACCTTCAAGGCTAATGACTTTGAAGGTATTGTTTTCATAGATGCCATAGCTCGCCGCGTGTCCCTCTCGTGGGAACGTCACCGAGCTAGGATTAAAGATAAAGATGTCGTCTTGGTATTCGGCGACAGGAATATGGGTATGACCGTGTGCAATAATATCGCCTGCCTTCAGCGCAGGGCGTTTATTGGTATTGTACAAATGACCATGGGTTAGGAAGATACGTTGGCCTGATTCTAATAGCACCCACGAGTAATCCATCATCATTGGAAAAGACAACAACATCTGATCCACTTCGCTATCGCAGTTACCACGAACGGCAATGATCTCTTGAGAAAACGCATTCAACTTATCTGCAACCGCCGGCGGGTTGTATCCCTCTGGAATCGGGTTTCTTGGACCATGATTCAGAATATCACCCAATAGAACCAAATATTGTGCACCAGAGGCTTGGTATAGCTCTAATACTTTTTCTGTTGCTGGCAGCGAACCGTGTAGGTCTGAAGCAAAGAATAATTTCACACGTACTTCTCCATAAAGTTTATCAGCCTATTGTACGTATCTAAATGCTACACGTCATCTCTCGCCATACCGTTGATTACGATATTATTGTAACTAACCATACCGACTATCTTGTTGTCACAAACGACTGGCGCACGACTAATACCAAAGCGTTCAAATAGGCGAGCGCAGTATTTTACGTTCATCTCAGCAGACACGCTTAGCGCTGGCTTGGTCATGATCTCATAAACATTGGTTCGCTTCGGAGATCGGTTCTTAGCCAGTACTTTCTTGGCAATGTCATTCATCAATACGATGCCGTATTCATCATCTTCGTGGCGCTTATCGACAATGATGGCTTTCACTTTGTGCTTCTTCGCCATCTCTATCGCTTCTAAAACAGTGGTTAGCCCATCGATAATCACGTACGTATTGGCCATGACATCACCTACTCGGATTTTTTCACTGGTACTCATAACTCATCCTCCACAACCTTAGTTAATGTCTCGACTTGATGCGCAACCCCGACTGCGTCTTCGATATCGATCTGCACCGCTATACCTTGTCCTGACTCCTGGTCAAACTCACCGACTTCGCCAATAGTTTCGAGAATATGCCGAGCTAAGTGTTCCTCAACCACAAACAGCAACACATCTTTTTGCACCTCTAACGTTAAGCCAAAGAAGGTGGTTTTTTGGTTTAAACCTTGCCCTCTGGCATTGTTAATCACCGTTGCTCCAGTCGCGCCCGCGTCACGCGCGGCATCGAGCACAGTGTCGGTCTTGCTCTCTTCTACAAACGCTAAGATAAGTTTAAAGCGCATCTTTGCTCTCCTTAGAGGTGTGTAAACGGTTTAACCATTGTGTTATTTGGGCATAGCCCATCACTGAAATGATGGGAAATAAGCTGGCAAAGGCGATCAACCCAAAGCCATCAATGACAGGATTTCTTCCTGGTACGGTTGAAGCGAGTCCAAGCCCGAGCGCGGTCACTAAAGGGACCGTCACCGTTGATGTAGTTACGCCACCCGAGTCGTAGGCCAATGGAATAATGAGTTTTGGGGCGTAAAAGGTTTGAATGACCACGACGACATAACCAAAAATGATGTAGTAATGGATCGGGTCTCCAGCAACAATCCGATAGCTTCCAAGCGAGATACCAATAGCGACACCCAATGCCACGGCGATTCTCAGCCCATTAACACTGATACTGCCGCCCGAGACTTGATTCGCCTTAATTGCCACAGCAATCAACGAAGGCTCGGCGATTGTGGTGCTAAAACCAATACAGAATGCAAAAAGATAAACCCAATAATAGTCAAACCAAACCAACGTAAGGCCAGAGCTGACCTTAAACTCAGTCAGGAAACTTGGCTCGGTCAGTTGCATGGCCATCGTCTCCCCTAAGGGAAACAGTGCAAGTTCCAATCCCATCAAGAAAAGAGACAAACCAAGGATGACGTAAAAGAAACCAATCAGCACCTTAGCTAAATTGTTCACAGGCTTACGTAATACCGCCAACTGAAAACCAAAGATGATCACCGCAATCGGAATTACATCCATCACGGTACCTAAAAAGGTGTCGATAAATTGCTGCACACTGATCATGTCACCACCATCCCATAAACCATGACAAACATCATCGGCAACAACGAAGCAAATGCAATCAATCCAAAGCCATCAATCATAGGATTTCGTCCTTTAATCGACGAGGCTAACCCCACCCCCAGTGCTGTCACCAGTGGAACGGTGATCGTCGATGTTGTCACTCCACCAGAGTCATACGCAATCCCAATAATGTTTTCCGGAGCAAATGCAGTAAGCACCACAACTCCAATATAGCCACCGATGATCATGTACTGAATTGGCCAACCTTTTAAGATTCGCAGCACCCCAAGTAAAATAGCGATACCGACAGACAATGCTACGGTGAAACGCAGACCATCTGCATATTCTTCCATTTCATCTAACGTATTGGGGATGACGCCTCCCTCGGCGGCCACTTCCGCGGCTTCGGCCGCCACTGCGGTTAACGCAGGTTCGGCAATGGTGGTACCAAAACCCAAACAAAAAGCGAAGGTCAATAGCCAGAACACACTGCCCTTTCGCGCAAAAGCTTGAGCCATCGATTCGCCAATCGGGAACAACCCCATTTCAAGGCCAAAGATAAAGAAAGTCAGACCAAACACCACCAGCACTAAGCCAGTTAGAATTGATAACAGATGAGGAAGTGGCTCTTGCAAGACAGCAAGCTGGAAAAAAGCGATCACCGCCACGATCGGCAATAGATCTCTCAGGCTACCTAACATGGCTCGAAACAAAGCAAGCACCGCCGTCATCGCAATTCCTTGTCGCTGATTATGAGTTACTAATAATCATGGCAAATCCTTATCATTCCTTATGTGATAAATATTACGCAGTTGGTAACATATCCGAGTAAAACCCATAAGTGTGATAACGGTATACTTCCTGGCCAAATGAATTTTATTTCACTCATTCTTAAATTTAAAAGGCGTAATTTGGGGATCACACTATTGAAACCAACTGATCGTTATAGTGATTTTTTCGTATTGAATGGCGATTAAAAACAAGCCGTGTCTATAATTATGTTTAATAGGGAGATTGGTATGAAGATATTGTTAACGGGTGGTACTGGATTTATTGGCTCTGAATTGGTCAAGAGTTGGAACACTGACGACGTGACATTGCTGACGCGGAGTCCTGAAAATGCGAAGCAAAACCTAAATCACCTCAACCAGAACAACCTTCATTACATTCAATCCCTTGATGAGCTCAGTGATCTCAATGACTTTGATGTGGTGGTCAACCTCGCGGGTGAACCGATTGCCGATAAGCGTTGGAGTACAGAGCAAAAAGAGAGGATCTGTAACAGTCGCTGGCACATCACTGAAAAGCTGGTCGAACTAATTCATGCCAGTAGCAACCCGCCACACGCTTTTATTAGCGGTTCAGCCGTCGGCTACTATGGAGATCAACAGCAGCACCCGTTTGACGAGTCACTGCAAGTAGAAGATGAAAGCTTTCCTCATAAAGTCTGTGCCCACTGGGAAGAGATAGCCAAGAGAGCACAATCAGAAAGTACACGCGTGATACTACTGCGAACAGGGGTTGTACTCGGCGAGAATGGCGGCGCACTCAAGAAGATGTTATTGCCCTATAAACTCGGCGTCGGTGGTCCACTAGGTTCAGGTGAGCAGTACATGCCATGGATTCACATTCTCGATATGGTGAGAGCCATCAACTACTTGTTGTCTATCCCTCACGCTCAAGGGGAATTCAATATGTGTGCCCCTCACCCTGTGACCAACAAACTGTTCAGCAGCACGTTAGCGAAACAATTAGGCCGACCGCATTTCTTATTCACGCCGAAATGGGCAATGTCGATTCTAATGGGGGAATCATCTTGCTTGCTATTTGACAGCATTCGCTCCAAGCCGAAGAAACTCACTGAGATGGGATTCATCTTTAGTTACTCAAGAATCGAGCCAGCACTAAAAAACTTGTTACAACATCAAGACTAATTCTTTACCCTAGAGCGATAGAGACTCTAATAAAGGATTAAGTGTGAACAAGTCGATTCTTATTACCGGTTGCTCAACAGGTATTGGCTATACATGTGCTCATGCACTTCAAAAGCGTGGTTTTCATGTCATTGCATCTTGTCGTGATCCACAAGATGTTCAACGCCTTCAAGATGAAGGCCTCACCTGTATTCAATTAGATCTTTCCAACCAAGAAAGTATTGAGCATGGCGCCAAGCTTGCTATTGATCTCGCACCTAATGGATTGTATGGATTATTCAATAACGGTGCTTACGGTCAAGCAGGTGCGCTAGAAGACTTACCGACCCAAGGGCTCAGAGAACAATTCGAAACCAACTTCTTTGGTTGGCATCATCTCGTCTGTCAGATCCTTCCGCACATGCGCGAGCGTGGCGAAGGTCGAATCGTACAAAACAGTTCCGTATTAGGTTTTGCAGCCATGAAGTATCGTGGTGCGTATAATGCTTCTAAATTCGCGATTGAGGGTTGGACGGATACCTTACGATTAGAACTGCATGGCAGTAGTATACAGATCTCATTACTGCAACCTGGGCCAATTGAGACTCAATTTAGAACCAACGCCCTGAAAGCGTTCAATAAATGGATCAACATTTCTGACAGCGCTCACCAAGACGCGTACCAGCAACAAAAGGATCGACTCGAAAAAGAATCATCGAATAACGCTTTTGTTCTGCCTCCAGAAAGCTGTATTGAGCCAGTATTCCATGCTCTCACCGCTGACAAACCCAAGCTAAGATACCGAGTTACGACCCCAACTAAAGTGTTCGCGGTATTGAAAAGGATCTTACCGAGTCGCTTGCTAGACCCTATTTTGAGAAAAGCTGCATAAATTGCTAACTTTGAATGCAGAGTCGCAAACTTTAATGTAACGATGTAATTTTTCCGTAACAATAAGATGTCATGATTATCCTATCCCATCAGTTATTCCCAATTGATGGTTCTACTCTGGAAATCTCATGACTTTAAACCGCCTTAATTGGGTAGGTGTGGGTCTGGCTATTACGCTGTTTATACTGTTTTGAGTATCTCACGCAACGCCTCACTGACTACCTCGATGATAACGCTATGCCTTCCATGTTGAGATAACAACTCTATCAACATCGAAGCATGGCGTTTTTCTATTTTTAGCGCTTTTTATCTGAGATAACTGAGTTAGATCTTGAAGTTACCGACTTCTCACCCCATATTTGCAACGTATCCACAAAACAAACCTCAAGGAACGTAAATGCAATCTCCGCATATTGTTGAACTTAATGAGCAGAACTTTCGTCAAGTATTAGAAGGTTCGATGCAGACCCCTGTACTCATCCATTTTTGGGCACCAATGAGCCAAGAGAGCGCCCAAGTCATTCCTGAACTCCAAACATTAACTCAGCAATACAACGGTGCTTTTACTTTGGCCCTACTGAATTGCGAGCAAGAACAAGCGATTGCTAGCCAGTTTGGTGTTCAAGCACTGCCTACGATTGCACTGTTTGTTAACGGTCAACCTGTCGATGGGCTCGGTGGCCCTCAAAGCATAGAAGCGATTGTCGATATGCTAAGTAAGCACCTTCCTAGCCAAGATGAACTTGCTTTGCGTCAAGCGCTTGAGCAAATGCAAACTGGCGAGCACACACAGGCACTAGCAGCAATGCAGCAACTTCCAGCAGAGCTGACGAATAAAGGTGAAGTAAAACTGGCGATCGCAGAGTGTTTGTTAGAAACGCAACAATTTGACCTTGCTGAAGCTCAGCTAGCAACTATCCCTCTTGAGTACCAAGACAACTACTACAAAGGCTTAGTTGCAAAGCTTGAACTTCATAAACAAGCAGCAGACAGCCCTGAGATTCAAGCCCTAGAATCCGCTCTTCAGCAAAACCCAAGCGATGCTAAAACGGCCTCTGAATTAGCACTGCAATACCACCAAGTGAACCGTAGCGAAGAAGCAATGGATCTACTGTGGTCTTTCCTAGCAAAAGATCTTAATACTCTCGATGGTGACATGAAGAAAGAATTCATGGATATCTTGAGTGCGCTTGGACAAGGTAACGCGGTTGCGAGTAAATACCGTCGACAGTTGTACTCTCTGCTTTACTAGTCAGGTTCTGTAACAGCTGAGTCGTAAGTTAACTATCAAATCTAAATTCAAGCAAATCCACCTATTAGATTTTCGAATGTAAAACATCACAATGGGCCATAAAATCAATGTTTTATGGCCCATTTCTCATTTATAAATTTGCCCCACCTTTAAATATGCGCCAGTATGAGTAATAAACATTCAAAAACTTAAACTTGCAAAGGACTTTGTATGCCTATTGATACCTTGATTACTATTGGCGTCTTTACTGCCGTCGCACTGTTATTTATTTTCGCCGGCGTAAAAACCGTTCCACAAGGCAACAACTGGACCGTTGAACGCTTCGGACGATACACACATACTCTCAAACCGGGTCTTAACTTAATCATTCCATTTATTGATAAAGTTGGACAGCGCATCAGCATGATGGAGCGTGTACTCGACATCCCAGCACAAGAAGTCATCTCTAAAGACAACGCGAACGTCGTTATTGATGCGGTGTGTTTTGTTCAGGTTATCGACGCCCCTAAAGCAGCTTATGAAGTAAATGACCTTGAGCACGCGATCCGTAACTTAACCCTCACCAATATCCGTACTGTACTTGGCTCGATGGAGCTGGATGAAATGCTCAGCCAACGTGACATGATCAATACCAAATTGCTTAACATCGTTGATGAAGCAACTAATCCTTGGGGCGTAAAAGTTACGCGTATTGAGATTAAAGACGTACAACCGCCAGCCGATCTTACCGCTGCAATGAATGCTCAGATGAAGGCAGAACGAAACAAACGTGCTGATATCTTAGAAGCAGAAGGCGTAAGACAAGCAGAGATCCTAAAAGCAGAAGGTCACAAGCAGTCAGAAATCCTGAAAGCGGAAGGTGAAAAACAAGCTGCAATACTTCAAGCCGAAGCTCGTGAACGTGCTGCAGAAGCAGAAGCGAAAGCGACAGAAATGGTATCGACGGCGATTGCTCAAGGCGACATGCAAGCTGTAAATTACTTTATTGCACAAGGCTACACCGACGCACTGAAATCAATTGGCCAAGCAGAAAACGGCAAGATCATCATGCTACCGCTTGAAGCAACAGGCCTAATGGGTTCTGTGGCTGGTATTGCAGAGATGTTTGCACATAAGAATGACAAAGGTAGTAAGGACTAACTTATGGTCGAATTACTAGAACAAGTAAACCACTGGCACTGGCTGGCATTTGGTCTAGCACTGCTTGCACTTGAACTGGTTGGAACCGCTGGTTACTTTTTATGGATAGGCATATCTGCCATGTTGGTCGGTGCACTTTTGGGTGCTCTACCAATTGGTTGGCAGATGCAATGGCTGTCCTTTGCAAGCTTCTCACTTATCACGACTTGGTTGTGGTGGAGAAGACAACTCTCGAATGACAAGCAATCGGATGCAGGGCGAGAGTTAAACCAAAGAGAAAAGCAATTGGTAGGTCAAACCGTTATTCTAAGTGAAGACGTAAAGAAAGGTAGCTGTCGAATCAAGTTCGGTGACTCTTCTTGGTCTGCAAAGGCGAGTCAAGATATTCCATCTGGCACCGAAATTAAGATTGTCGCTTTAGACGGAATAGTTCTAATAATAGAACCTTTATAATCAAGTGCTATCGGTGTTTTTCAAGGTAGTTGTCATCATTTGCTTACTTATTAAGCAGCTTCTCTTTCTGGATTTAGGTGAACGTCACCAACAGGCGCACAGTTCCTGATATCACCAGACCACCGCTCAGGCTTTCGCTGTTTTGCAGCGAGCAATACCTCTACACGACGCTTCAAGATCTCTTTATCTTTTCCATTGTGACGCTCTGAAGGCGTGACGTAATTTAGCTGACTGTGCTTGTGCTCGGTGTTGTACCAGCGTACGAAGGCTTCAACCCAACTTCGGCTACTATCGATTGTTTCAAAGCCCTTTGTTGGCCAGCTTGGCATGTACTTTACCGTGCGGAACAATGACTCAACATACGGGTTATCATCACTGACTCTTGGGCGACTATACGATGAAGTAATACCTAACTCTTCCATTTTGGCTTTGAACGTCAACGACTTCATCGGCGCACCATTATCGGAGTGAAGAACCAGCGCTTGATTGAAGCACTGCTCTCGCATCAACGTTCGTTGCAGAAGTTGTGACGCCAGCTCACCGCATTCATGCTCATACACTTCATAACCAACAATTTTTCGACTGTAGATGTCCTCAATGACATACAGGTAATAATGTTGGCCTCGAACTTTTGAAGGTAAGTAAGTGATATCCCACGTATAGACTTGGTTCGAGTCCGTCGCTGTGTAACTGGTTGGCTTCGCTTGCTTCTGTCTGCTCCGCTGACGACCTCGTTTGTGAAGTTGCCCTGCGTACTCAACACTCGGTAGTAGCTCGACTCAGAGGCGATATACTCACCTCTATCAAGCAGTGTCGGGACGATTTGAGTTGGAGGCAAGCTTGCGAACTCAGAGCGGTTACACACCTCGATTATCGCATCACGCTCTTCCTGCGACAGCTTGTTAGCAGGCTCAGGTCTGAGGCATATTGGCCTTTTGTCAGCTTGAACTTCACCTTGCTGATACCAGCGACGATACGTTCTCAAGTCGATTTGAACTTCATGGCAAGCTGGCTCTAAACGACATCCGCATTGCTTCGCTTCAAGGATAAGAGTCACTATGGTCTGCCTTTCATCGGTTGAGGTTAGTCGTCCTCTGGCTCTTCCCGTAAAGGCTCTCAGCTTTTTCTTAGTACCAAGAGAGCGGCCGTTTCAGCGAGTGCTTTTTCTTTGAGTCGTAAATCTTTCTTCAACTCTTTGATTTCAAGTTTGTCAGCTTTAGCCTGCTTCTTTGCTTCAGCTTCCTGCTCTTTACTCGACTTAAACCCTTGCATACAATCGCTGCGCCAGCTTTGGATTTGCTCTGGAAAAAGACCTTTTTCACGACAATATTGGCTGAGTTCACTTTCTGTCATTGAGTAGGTTTCAGCGACGATGGCGAGTTTAGTTTGAGCAGACCACTGCTCTGATGAAGTGTTGCTATTTGGCACTGCGGCTCCTGAACGTCTGAGTTGCTTGCGCCAATGATACAGGGTCGCAGTGCTAATTCCTTCCTCTTCCGACACTTCTTTAACTGACATTGAATATGGAGGCAACAGCTTCTTCAATATAGCTTCTTTTCTTTCTACTGAGATACGAGACACAATTACTCTTTATCGCCCAAACTGGTTAAATTTTAACAGTGACAACTACCCTGCCAGATAGGGCTATATGGGGCCTGCATTTTCAATAAATGCAGGTTTTTTCTATTTTTGAACCTTAATAATATTCGAATTATCATTGCGATAGATTGAATTGAAAAAAAATAAGTTCTTATTTCGTAAAGCTAAAAAGTTTGATTAAGCTAAAAAGGCATCATAGACTGAACCTTAAGCATTAAGACCAGCATAAATCCCGTCTAACGTGATGTTTTTCTTTGACTTCCTCTGGGCGGACTTTTGTGCGTTCTTAAATATATAGCTAGAGGCCCATTCCAGTTTATTGCCTATTTCTGACCATGCCTTGTGGCTGATACATTCAAATATGGGCAACAGCCACACATCCACATTTTTTGCCGCCTTAAACAGCGAGACCGATGGCATTATCTGAAGCGCAGTACTGCGCCTGATGATCAGCGAGAGTAAACTGGCCCAGATAAGCCCATCAACGATGGCCTTTTGTGCGGTGACAAATCGTTGCCAGTTTGTGTGAGATTTTAATTCTTTAAAAAGCAACTCCACCTGCCATCGACAGCGGTAGATCGCCATTATGTCATCAGCAGTATAGGTACCTGAAGGCAAGTTAGTTAACCAAATACAGAATCGCTTTTCTTCTGCAAACCAACGTCTTACCACTCTAAATTCTTGCTTACCACTACGAACTTTAAGGTCGAGTACCTGTGAGCGATTAGTACCTCGAGTGATGTCTTTGAGCTTCTTTCCTTCTAGTTTAGATAAATGCCGGCCCTGACCGTTTCTCGCTTCTATAACATGAGGATTCAGGGACTTTGCTCCTCGAAAATATAGAAACCACCATACAGTTCAAGCTCAGTAAAGAATTGGAAGTCAGGGTACCCTGCGTCAGCCAACAACAATTTGTTACTCATTGTTTTGGGGCGGGCAAAAGTCTCTTTCTGATGCTGTATCAGCGCTGATGCTCATTGCGACTGGAGAAAAGCTTTTTAAAGACATTGTCATATGGCATTCAACTGCGGCTGGATTGCGTTTAAATCGGCTCGGGTAAACGTTCGAAAGGTCACGATGAATGTGGAAAGAGCTACCATCTTGAAGCAGCACATCATCAAAGGTGGCGAGTTTATCTGGTAGGTTGGCACTCTGCTGGCGAGCAAACTGAGCTATCGCTCGCATGGCCAATTGGCGCATGAATATCGGAAATTCTTCTTTTCTTAACTGGTTATGGTAGGGCTTATAAGCCACAGTATCTTTAGCGCTTAAGCACATCCCATTGAATTGCCTTAGTAAATCGGCAATAGATGAGCAGTTTCCTTTGCTCAAAGCGGCCACTAGGCTTACTACTAGCTGGTCGGGTAAGATAGCCCGACATCGCTTCATAAGTCCTGTACTTTTCGCCATTTTTTGAAGGCTATCAGCATTAAAGAATTGCTTAAACTGCTTTTGTAGGGAGATAATCGTCATCGGCTTCACGGTTGATATGGGTGGTTTGTTTGGCGACGATTATCTGATCATAAATGAAGCCTTTTTTCTATCTAAATAAATAGCTTAGAGCTTAAGATCCTGTCTATGAAAAAGGCATAAGAAAGCCAGATTTCTTACCCAAGATATATATGAATAATTAGCCTGACTCTCGCTTAATTATAATTATTAAAAATGTTAAGTCCGTCCAACTGCGTATTTCGGTGATTGCGATCGCTCGTTTCGGTTTATTCCGATCACCTGATCCTACCGTTTTTCCCTCTTCTTATTTTTACTCTAAGTGATCGGATTGCGCCAGTTTTCTCATTGACTCACCTCCCAGTTCTATTCTATGACTATTGTGTACTAGCCGATCCATTAGCGCGTCCGCGACGGTGGCGTTGCCGATCATGTTGTACCACTCCCTTACAGGTAACTGGCTGATGACGATTGTGCTGCTGTTTTGATAACGCTCTTCCAGCACTTCTAATAAGTGACCCGCATGCTCTTGAGTGAGTTTTTCCATCCCCCAGTCGTCGAGGATCAGTAAGGCTTTCTTAGCCAGCGATTGGAGTTGCTTTTGATAGCTACCATCCAGACGACCAGCGGTCAGGTCGTCAAGCAAGCGAGTTAATCGGTAGTACTTAACCGTTTGTTGTTGGTCACAGGCGCTGGTTGCCAGTGCGCAGGCAAGATACGTTTTGCCTGCGCCTGTTGGGCCTGTAACCAAGATGTTCTGGTGTTTGTATAGATAACTGCCCGTCAGAAGTTCGCTCATCTGTTTACGATTGAGGTTTCGTCCCTCCTTATAGATAAGTTGGCTCGGCTGCGCATCTACTCTCAGCTTGGCTTGTCGTTTTAAGCGTTGGATTTTGCTCTGATTGCGATTCAAGATCTCGCTTTCCAGAAGTAGGCTTAGCCTTTCCTCGAAGTCCAGTTCTGCGTAGGTGGTCAGTTGCTCTTGCTGCTGCTCTAATGCTTTCGCTGCATGGCTCAAGCGTAGGGTTTTGAGTTGGTCGTTCAGTGCATTCATATCCTTTCTCCTAGTGATAACTGTTCGGGCCACGAACATTGCTATGAACAAGATTTGGCGTACTCGTGTTGTCTTTACTCAGTTGTCCTTCACGATTGTTTTTCAACAAATTGCTGATGAAGGTGTAATTGGATTTTGTCAGCATCAGCGCATCTTTACAGGCTTGCTCTAGGCGCGATTCGCCATAGGTTTTACTGAGGCTGAGCAAGCCAAGGCAGGAACGATAAGACTGCTCTGGATGAGGCTTGGAGTTCAGCATCTTATTGACGACTTCTCGTGTGGCTGGGCCGATATTGGCTCCCCAGCTAAGCAAGCGCCCTGGCGACCACTTCTGATGTTGATGGTTGCTTGGCATGTGCTCTGGTTGGGTGCTGTTTCCTCGCTCTCTTTGGCTACGTGGATGCTGGGCCACCAAGTTACCTTGATGGTAGATCTGCACCAGGCGATTAGAGGCTTCCAACTCGACATGGTGACCAACAAGTTGATGGGGAACCGAGTAGTAATGACGGCGATATTCGATGTGATAGTCAGGGCCAACTTTGGCTCGTTTAGTTTCGGTATACAGGTAACGCTGCCTAGGCAGTGGCTTTAATGCAGGTTTGTCGAGTTTATCGAACAGCGCTTGGCGGCTGGCGCCATACTGTTTCATCTCACGCTGATTTAACTCATTCATGAGTTCACGGATGGCGAGATTCAACTCTTTAAAAGTGTGGAAGGCTTGGTGTCGCAACCGCATCATGATCCAGCGTTCTACTAGGAGCACGGCATTCTCTGCCTTGGCTTTGTCTTTCGGTTTGTAGGGGCGAGCAGGCATCACGGCTGTTTGATAGTGATTAGCCAGCTTTTGATAGCTGTCGTTCAGTCTCGGCTCATAACGATTGGCTTTGGTGACTGCGCTGCGTAGGTTATCGGGAACTAAGAGTTGTGGTACGCCACCGAAGTGTTCGAACGCATTCGCATGCGCCTCTAACCAGTAGGGCTTCCCTTGGCTGGGAAGGCTTCAACATAAGTGTAATTGGACGCGCCTAAAGTCGCGACGAACACCTCCGCTTCGCGCACTTCGCCTGTGTCAGGGTTGACCACCTGAAGCCGAGGCCCACAGTAATCGATAAACAGTTTATCACCTGCAACATGAAGCTGGCGCATGCTGCGTTTTTGGGTTTTGAACCAACGAGTGAAGTGCTCGCAGAACTGAGTGTAAGCGTAAGCTTGCTCTTGATATTGCTCATGATACTCCTGCCAGAGCAGCATCTTTGTCATACCTTTACGCCTGAGTTCGACTGCGTATTGAGTGAAGTCTGGCATAACTTTATCTCGACTGACTTTCTTGCCGTGATACAGCGCCTGTGTGAGATCTGCATCGCTGCAACTGTCGGGTAGAGGCCAACCAAGTTGGCTTTGTTTAAAGCGAGTAAGGAGTTCTGATACGGTGGACGGGCCGAGTTTAAGGCAAGAAGCGATACCACGATTTGAGAGACCGCAGTCGTATTTAAGGCGTAATACCTCTTTGATTTTGTTCATTGGAGTTCTCTTTTTGGCCATTGTCGCTTCCTTTCCTTCTTGTTTAAGAAGTAAAGAATAGCGAGCTATTGATTTAAAAGAGAAAAAGGAAGGATTTCGGCCATTACGATCGCGGTTTTCGCTATTCCGATCACCGATTTCGGAGTTTGACTAAAAGTGATCGGATAATCGCGGAATCAGTGATCGGTTTAAACCGAAATGGGTGATCGGATAATCCCGAAATGACTGATCGGAATGCTCCGAAATATGCACCAACTTTTGAAATTTTCTTTTCCTTGTCCATACTTTCATTTATCTCAATCAGAGATAAACCTAACGGAGTTTGTATGAGACATTTTTTAATAATTCTAACGGCTATTTTCAGCTTATCATTCGGAAGCGCTCTCGCGAGCAGCCAGTCTCCTGGTAACGGAAACATGGGGCCTATTGTAAAATGTTCAGATGGTAATGCAGTCACTCACGTGCCATTACTGATTTGTAAACATTACGGCGGAAAAGTGCTGTGATAGGAGACTAAAGTCAGGCTAGTAATGTAATTGCAGCCTGACGATTATTTATAACTGACACAACCTAACTGCGGCCAGATAGATTGTTTAAGATAGGACATTCCGTTGAAGCATCACCAGGGCAGTCATGAACCCAAGATTGCAGTTGAGCTTTCATCTTATTTAACTCAGCAAGCTTCAATTCTATTTCGTCTAACTTCTGCGTTGCCTTCTTTTTTACCTCGTAGCTTTCTCGATTGGGATTCATTGCCAACTCAACCAGTGATTTACACTCATCCAGGGTAAACCCAACCATTTTAGCTCTTAGTACAAACTCTAACTGTTCGATGTGAATCTCGCCGTATTGCCTATAGCCGTTTTCTGACCGATGTGGAGGACTCATCATGCCTTTACTTTCGTAAAAGCGAATGGATTTCGCTGTTGTACCAACACGCTTCGCTACTTCACCAATATTCACAATCTTACCTGTAAGCCTAAAATGAAAAACCGCAGTACTGCTGTTATACAATACTGCGGTTGAATAACATAGTTAGGGCGTAACGTTAAAGGCTTACTCTTGCTCTAACAACCAAATCATAGTTTGAGATTTTTCTTCACTGTCTAGCTTATTGAACCAGTATGAAACCATTTCGATCTCTTTTGAGCCTTCTAGTGATGCTGGGTTCGCGTTCTTACGATTCTTGAATGCCCAATCTGTCACTGCAGCTTGCTCTTCTTTGGTTGCTTCACCATACCAGTAATTCACCATCTCTTGTGCTTGTGATGCTTTTGGTTCTTCAGCAACTACAGCCGCAACAGGCACCGCTACTGGAGCAACAGCGATAGCTGTATGATTATTTGCGCCATTATAGATTGTGTCGATATACGCTTTCGGCACAATGAAAGTTGTACTCATTACTGAGTTTTGTCCATCAAGTGTAAATTCTAAGTTCTTTTCTCTTGCTTGCTGAATGTCAGCTTCGCTCAATGGAAATTCAATATATTGAGTCTTTGTGCAGTGTTCGCTGCAGCTCTCTCTTGGAACCTGTCTCTCTTCAAGGTCTATCGTCTTTCCAAAAAAGCTTACGGTTTCGTATTCTTTATAGCTCTGGAAGTAACTCACATCCATGATAATTGAAGATTCTGGAGCCGAGTTCTGTGTTACTTCTTTGTTGTATGTAAAGTAAAGTGACGATTTCAGGATATCAGCACCGACGTTCGCTTTACTTTCCGCTACATAAGATTGTCCAGTCACTTGAATGTAACCACCTTTTGGCTGTACATCTGCAACTGAGTCTGCAAAATTACTTTGTGAATCGAGTGAACTACAAGCTCCCAAAAATAATGATAATACAACTACACTAACTTTATTCATTATGACTAATTCCTTATGTTCACTATGGAAAAACGCTGGCAAACAAAATTTACCAGCGTTTTGATTTTTATCTAACTGTTTAAGCTAAAGATTCTAGCTTAGAAACCGTACTCAAGACCAACGCGAGTTACGATATCTGTATCAGCGTCACCAACAGTACGACCCGCTACACGTAGGTAAGGTACGAAACCGTTATGAACAGCCATTAGCTGACCAGAAATAGTGTTGCTGTCTGAGTTAGCATCTTTAGAACCATTTGTTTCAGACTCAAGGTTAGCTGCGTAACCTAGTTTGAAACCGATTGGACCATTCCAGTATTGACCAATGATTGAGTAAGAATCTTGAGTCACTTTACGGATGCCGTTGTCTAGCTCTTCGCCTTTATATGCTGCAGCGAAACCGAAACCTGCTGGTAGGCTAGCTTCAAAACCAACGATGTATGCGAATGTGTCGTCATCGTAACCAGCTACAGCATCAGTTTGGTAAATTTCACCTTTAGGCGTAGTTACGTTGCCGTTTGCATCTTTAATGTCTTCTTGAGCTACAACATACTCACCACCAGAAGCCGCAACTACACGAGTACCAGATTCAACCGCACCCATGAATGTGATTTTCTCAAAGCTGTATTTAGCACTTGCGCCAACGAAGTTTGCATCACGAGTCGCTGCGCCACCACCGTTGTCGTTATCATCACGACCAACAGAAGCTGCAAAAGAGAAACCGCCAAATTTAGCTGAATCGTAACGTACTTGGTTAGATTGACGATCGTAGTGACCGTTGATGCCGCCCCAATCGAATACAGAACCTAAACCAGGGTTAGAGAATGGCCAGTCGACGATTTCGTATAGTGGTGTAAGAACACGACCCACACGAAGGTTACCCCAAGAGCCAGAAGCACCAACGAACGTATCACGGAAACCTAGAACACCACCTGAAACGCCACCGTGAGACCAGTCTGTGCTATCTACGTAGCCAGATTCGATCTGCATTGTGATAGTAACGTCTTCAAACATATCTTTGTGAGCACGGAAGCCGATACGAGATTCGTTCTCTACTGCGTAACCAGAGCTAGAGTCATTGTTGTCAGTTGTGTTGTAGTTCACTAGAGAGATAGCTGCAACACCGTAAACGTCAACGTTGAAGTCAGAGTTGATACCAACTTCTTTAGCCATTACGCCTGTCGATAAAAGTGCAACAGATGCACCTAGTAGAGTACGTTTGAAAATTTTGTTTTCCATGGAATAAAACTCCTAAAAATGGATATAGCTGTTTGAATATTCCCCGCCTAAAGTTGGCCGCCGTAGAGAGAAATACCTTTTCTTGTTTGAGAACCCTAAACTCTGAATTCTCTATTTCCTTTCTGGTTATACACATCGTGTGCATCCATGGCATTAAGACTAACTTCGCCCTCAAAAAGATCAATGAGAACTTAATTTTCATCTAAAAAAATATGAGTTGGTGCAAATTTAGTAGGTACTTAGTGATCCAGATCGATAAATTGTAAAGCTCACAACCAAAAACAATAAAAACAATAAATATCAATCACTTGAATGGAGCGTACTCTTGTAAAAATAGAAGTGACTCGCATTTTTGATACAACTACAATGGTATTTCATTAATGTTGAGCAGCGTCACTGTCCTGATTTTAGAGTTCGTATAGGAACAAAATTCTCAACAATTAAAAAGCCCTCATTTTTATATCAGAAACAAAAAAGGCACTCCCTTGAAAGAAGTGCCTTTGAGCTTTTTTTATCTGTATTTACTTACGAAATAAGGGCTATTAGATCTTCTTCGGTTCTTATTTCGATACCTAAATCTTGTGCTTTGGTTAATTTAGAACCCGCAGCTTCTCCGGCAAACAAGATGTCCGTTTTCTTCGATACGCTACCCGTCACTTTCGCACCTAATGCTTGTAACGCAGCTTTAGCTTCACTTCGACCTAATTGCGACAATGAACCTGTTAACACAACGACTTTACCTTCCAAAGGCAGTTCTTGGTCATCAGGAGCTTCTTCGATCACAGGCCAGTTCACACCAAGCTCGATTAACTGATCAACAACCGCTCTGTTTTTCTCTTGTGAGAAGAAACTGGTGATGTGGCTAGCAACGATGTCACCAATATCTGACACTTCCACTAGCTGTTCATGAGTTGCGGCTTGAACCAGTTCCAACGTCTTAAAGTGTTGCGCTAGGTTCATCGCTGTCGCTTCACCGACTTCACGAATACCGAGTGAATAGAGGAAACGCGCTAATGTCGTGTCTTTGGCTTTATTCAGCGCGCTCACGACGTTCTGTGCCGATTTAGGCCCCATTCGGTCAAGAACAGTAATCACGCCAGCACTTAACTTAAAGAGATCAGCGGGCGTTTCTACCATTTCACGGTCTACAAGTTGCTCTATCACCTTTACGCCAAGGCCATCAACATCCAATGCCTTTCTCGACACAAAGTGCTTAAGCGCTTCTTTACGCTGCGCCTGACACACTAAACCGCCGGTACAACGCGCTACCGCTTCGCCTTCTACACGCTCAACCGCAGAGCTACATACAGGGCAAGCATCAGGGAAAACAATGTCTTTCGCAGTCTCAGGACGACGATCTTGTACAACCGCAACGATCTGTGGAATTACATCACCAGCTCGGCGAATAATAACGCTGTCGCCTACCTTCACGCCTAAACGAGCAATCTCATCGGCATTGTGTAAAGTGGCATTACTAACCGTCACGCCGCCTACGAAGATAGGTTCTAGTTTAGCAACCGGCGTAATAGCGCCAGTACGGCCCACCTGGAACTCAACATCGTTAAGCAGAGTGATTTCTTCTTGCGCTGGGAATTTGTAAGCAATCGCCCAACGAGGAGCCCTAGCAACAAAGCCAAGTACTTCTTGAGCCGCGATATCATCGACTTTGATCACCACGCCATCGATCTCATAAGCCAGAGCATCGCGGCGGGTCATGATATCTTGATAATAAGCCTTTACGTCCTCAAGTGAGCTAAGCTGCTTAGTCTCAGGACACATAGGTAAACCCCAGCCTTTCAGCTGTAAGAAGCGTTGATAGTGGCTATTAGAAAGCTCAGCGCCCTCTACAACACCGACACTGTATGCGTAGAAAGCCAGTGGACGCTTCGCTGTAATACGAGAATCAAGCTGACGCAGGCTACCTGCAGCGGCATTGCGTGGGTTAACAAAGACTTTCTCGCCTTTCTTCAGCGCCATTTCGTTCAGTTTATCGAAGCCGGCTTTTGGCATAAACACTTCGCCACGCACTTCAATACGTTCTGGCCAACCTTCGCCTTGTAGCTTAAGTGGAATTGAGCTAATCGTACGTACGTTTTCCGTGATGTTTTCACCCGTTGCGCCATCACCACGAGTCGCCGCTTGAACTAATGTCCCGTTCACGTAAAGCAAGCTCACAGCGAGGCCATCGAGTTTAGGCTCGCAACAGAAAGTTTTAAGGTTCGCGGTTGGTGCTCTATCGGACATACGCTTATTGAACGCATCCAAGTCTTCGTCAGAGAATGCATTGTCTAGAGAAAGCATTGGGATTTCGTGAGTCACTTGCGTGAAGCCATCTAAAGGCTGACCGCCAACACGTTGGCTTGGTGAATCCACCGTAACAAGCTCAGGATTCTCTTCTTCGATCTTTAGCAATTGCTGCATTAATCGATCGTATTCGACGTCAGGGATCTCAGGGCTATCTTCTACGTAATAACGAACGGCGTGATAATGCAGAGTTTCTCTTAACTGCTCTAAGGTAACTTGAATCGATTCTTTCATATCATTCTCTATCGTGATTGAAATATCAAAAAGGGCTCCCTTAGGAGCCCTTTTCTATAAATATAGATTATTTACAAGGCTAAACAATACGGCTAGGCATGCGATGCCGTCATAAAGTCTCTGATTTGCTTGCGGTAGTCAGATAAACGGTTTGGTGTCATTAAGTTGCGTGACTCATCCAACACGTTTCCGCCCATATCGTCGGCAATTTTCTGCGCCGCACTCAGCATCACATTGAAGTTTTGATCAGCTTGACCGTAACAAGGCAACGTCATAAAGAACGAAATACCTTTTGTGGTAAAGTCAGCAGGATCGTCGTGTTCTAGAGTTCCTGGTTGCATCATGTTCGCAACACTGAAAATAACTTTTGGTGCGTCTGTAGATTGTGCAAAGCAGTGGTAGATAGACATCTCACCATAAGTTAGACCGTTGTTCTCCATGCTGCGGAAAAGTTCAGTGCCCACGAATGGGATCTCTCCAGCACAATGAACATTAAGAACAATCACTTCTAAGCCAAGTTCTTCATCTGGCTGAGTTTCTTCAACGGGCGCACTTTGCGGAGTCACGACTTCTTTCGCAACAACTGGCTCTCGTTGAGTAAGCGTTTCGTTTGGAACGAGTGGCTCATCAACTGTCTCAGAAGATTCTTCAAACGAACCGTACTGCTCTTTAAAGCCGGCGTGGTTTTCTTTTTGCTCGTCAGTCAACTCAAAGCTTGGAACTTCAGGCTCAACGACCTTCTCTTCCTCAATCACTTCAGGTTCACTTTCAACCTTAATTGGGTCTTCTACGCTGAAAGAAGGAAGATCATTCAATTCGATGTCATCTTCGTAAGCTTCTTTCGCTTGTGGCGCTGTTAGCGGATCTGAGTCGATCAGCGGATCAGTCTCAGAGGGTGAAACAGCAAAATCCGGCTCTTTACGTTCTTTTCGGATTATCTCAAAATCATCTTCTGGGGCGAATGAACGGTTTGGAATAGTTTCTGCTTCATCTAAGCTGTCATTATCAAGCTTACCGAGCGGCTTATCTCCAAACTTTGCTTTCCCTTCTTTTTTACTCGTCCATAGACCATGGAACAATAATGCGGCGATAGCTAATGCGCCAACAATAATGAGTACAAATCGCAATTCCTGCATTTTTCGCTCTCAGCTTTCTTAGTCAACTAGCTATAAACACGCTGTCACTAAGTTGGGTTAATTTGGCTAATCTCACTACTCTATCAAAAGTAGCCACTGTTTTAGAACAACTTAATACAATTAGTTCCTTACATGGTGTGATTTTCACCACGCTTTTTTTCTTAATTTCGGTCGAGTACACTAGACATGTTTGCTATTTAACCAAATTCACATGTGACCTAATTTAAATATGACTATTGAATCTGTTCCCCGCTCCGGCTTTGGCTATTTTATTTTCGGAATAAAAATCGCTTTATCACCGAGCATTCGTAAGTTTGTGCTAATGCCACTTATCGCGAACGTGTTACTCGTTGGTGGTGCCTTGTTTTATATCTTCTCCAACCTAAATACTTGGATTGAAGGTTGGATTGGTACATTGCCAAGCTTCTTGTCGTGGTTGTCATACATTTTATGGCCACTGCTTGTGTTAACCGTCTTGGCCACGTTCTCGTATTTCTTTAGTACGCTCGCTAACTTCATTGCCGCACCGTTCAACGGCTTACTCGCGGAAAAAGTTGAAGAGTTGTTGAGTGGTAAAAAAGTTAATGACGATGGTTTACTTGATGTCCTCAAAGATACCCCACGTATATTAGCGAGAGAATGGCGCAAGCTTGTCTACATTCTGCCAAAAGCGATCGGTTTATTCCTGCTTTTGTTAATTCCAGCACTAGGACAAACCGTTGCACCGTTTTTATGGTTCATTTTCACAGCATGGATGTTAGCGATTCAATACGCCGACTACCCGTTCGATAACCATAAAATCAAGTTTGATGACATGAGAAACAATTTGAAACAAAAACAAGGCAAGAGCTACAGCTTTGGCGCGCTTGTTTCTGTGTTCACCACAATTCCAATTCTAAACCTGATCGTAATGCCCGTTGCCGTTTGCGGCGCGACGGCGATGTGGGTTGCTGAGTTTAAAGACCAAGCTCTGCGTTCTCGTCTATAGTTCTCGTCTATAGTTCTCGTCTATAGTTCTCGTCTATTACCCCGCCTATACTTCCTTGTTTCGCCTATCTTTTTGAAGTTCTGATCTCAATAAAGATAGGCGTGAATTCTGCTACATATCTATATGATATAACTTTTTAATCCTTTTACCTTTTTTTCAACTTGTTTAATCTAAATTCAAGCTGAACAAACATCGAAAGACACTAGACGGTAAAGTGATTGATATACTACGTTTAGTTCTGTCAATAAATGAAGGAATATCGCATGAGCAAGATCTACGAAGACAACACCCTAACGATTGGTAACACACCTCTAGTCCGCCTTAACAAAGTAAGCAAAGGTAACGTCCTAGCTAAGATCGAAGCTCGTAACCCAAGCTTCAGTGTTAAGTGTCGTATCGGTTCAAACATGATCTGGGAAGCAGAAAAAGCGGGGACGCTTAAGCCAGGTATCGAACTTGTTGAGCCTACCAGTGGTAACACAGGTGTTGCACTTGCATTCGTAGCAGCAGCACGCGGTTACAAACTAACGCTAACTATGCCTGAATCAATGAGCCTAGAACGTCGTAAGCTGCTTAAAGCGCTTGGCGCAAACCTAGTGCTGACTGAAGCACCAAAAGGCATGAACGGCGCGATTGCTAAAGCAGAAGAAATTGTCGCTTCAGACCCAGACAAGTACCTACTACTGCAACAGTTCAACAACCCAGCTAACCCACAGATTCACGAGCAGACGACTGGTCCTGAAATTTGGGAAGCAACAGACGGCGAAATCGACGTGTTTGTAGCGGGTGTTGGTACGGGCGGTACTATCACTGGTACAAGTCGTTACATTAAAGGTGAAAAAGGCAAAGCGATCACTTCAGTAGCGGTTGAGCCAGCTGAGTCTCCAGTTATTGCACAAGCGCTTGCAGGTGAAGAAATCAAGCCAGCTCCGCACAAAATTCAAGGTATCGGTGCAGGTTTCATCCCTGGAAACCTAGATTTAGAGATTATTGACCGTGTTGAATCGGTAACTTCTGAAGAAGCGATTGAGATGGCTCAACGCCTAATGAAAGAAGAAGGTATTCTTGCAGGCATCTCATCTGGCGCGGCAGTTGTAGCAGCAAACAGAATCGCCGAACTACCTGAATTTGCAGGAAAAACTATCGTTACTGTACTACCAAGCTCTGGTGAGCGTTACCTAAGCACAGCCCTATTCGCTGGCATCTTTACGGAAAAAGAGAACCAACAATAATATGTGGTCAAATCAATTTTTCGTCCAAAAAAGCCCCGTTTAGGGGCTTTTTTGTTGATCCCTGCCCCACCTTTGGTAATATCGGGTCTGTTTTATTTTTCGCTTCAAAATAAAAGAAGCAATAAACAAATTCTGAAAGTCATGAGTACTCAGTAAAAGACGACCATGGCTGGATAAAAATTTATAACCAGTCTAAGTTCTAACACGAACATGGCGTACTAGCCTCTAGCGCATTTGGGCTAAAGCAGTTAAGCTAATCTGGTTACAAACTTACAAAAAATAAATTAATTGGGGTATATAAAATGTACGAGAAGCAAGTAGAAATCACAGCAGAAAACGGTCTTCACACTCGTCCAGCTGCACAGTTCGTTAAAGAAGCAAAATCTTTCGACGCTGACATCACAGTGACTTCTAACGGCAAAAGCGCTAGCGCGAAAAGCCTGTTCAAACTACAAACTTTAGGCCTAGTAAAAGGTACTAACGTTACTATTTCAGCTGAAGGTCCTCAAGCTCAGCAAGCAGTAGACCACCTAGTTGCTCTTATGGATCAACTACACTAATACGGTCTCCTTCTTTCAAAGCCATTTTGCATAGCAAAGTGGCTTTGTTCGAAATAGATAGGAATAAGCGCGACATTAGTCGACGACTTAAAGTCACACACTCTCCCGTTTACAGTTGAACAACTAAGGTAAGGCTATGATTTCAGGCATCCTAGCATCTCCTGGTATTGCTTTCGGTAAAGCACTACTACTTCAAGAAGATGAAATTGTCCTAAATACTCAATCTATCTCTGACGACCAAGTTGAAGCAGAAGTACAGCGTTTCTTTGACGCTCGTAACAAATCTTCTCAACAACTTGAAGTTGTTAAGCAAAAAGCACTTGAAACTTTTGGCGAAGAAAAAGAAGCAATCTTTGAAGGCCACATCATGCTGCTTGAAGATGAAGAGCTAGAAGAAGAGATTTTAGCACTCATCAAGAAAGACAAGATGCACGCAGACAACGCGATCCACACTGTGATCGAAGAGCAAGCTGTTGCACTAGAGTCTCTTGATGATGAGTACCTAAAAGAACGTGCAACTGATATCCGTGATATCGGTACTCGTTTCGTTAAAAATGCACTAGGCATCAACATTGTTTCTCTAGCAGACATCAATGAAGAAGTTATCCTAGTTGCTTACGACCTAACGCCATCTGAAACTGCACAAATCAACCTAGACTACGTTCTTGGTTTTGCTTGTGACATCGGCGGTCGTACATCTCATACTTCAATCATGGCACGTTCTCTTGAGCTTCCTGCTATCGTTGGTACTAACGATATCACTAAGCAAGTTAAGAACGGCGACATGCTTGTGCTAGACGCGATGAACAACAAGATCATCATCAACCCTTCTGAAGCTGAATTAGCAGAAGCTAAGAAAATCAAAGCAGATTTCGAAGCAGAAGCGGCTGAACTAGCAAAACTAAAAGATTTACATGCTGAAACTCTTGACGGTCACCGTGTAGAAGTTTGCGGTAACATCGGTACAGTAAAAGACTGTGACGGTATCCTGCGTAACGGTGGTGAAGGCGTTGGTCTGTACCGTACTGAATTCCTATTTATGGACCGTGACGCGCTTCCTACTGAAGAAGAGCAATACGTTGCTTACAAAGAAGTAGCAGAAGCAATGGAAGGCGAGTCAGTGATTATCCGTACTATGGATATCGGTGGCGACAAAGACCTACCATACATGGACCTTCCACAAGAGATGAACCCTTTCCTAGGCTGGCGTGCAGTACGTATCAGCTTGGATCGTCGTGAAATCCTACGTGACCAACTACGTGGCATCCTACGTGCATCTGCACACGGTAAACTACGTATCATGTTCCCAATGATCATTTCTGTTGAAGAGATCCGTGAACTGAAAAAAGCAATCGAAGAGTACAAAGTTGAACTTCGCGCTGAAGGCCTAGCTTTTGATGAAGAAATCGAAGTCGGCGTAATGGTTGAGACTCCAGCTGCTGCTGCAATCGCACACCACCTAGCGAAAGAAGTATCTTTCTTCTCTATCGGTACTAACGACCTAACGCAATACACTCTTGCGGTAGACCGTGGTAACGAAATGATTTCTCACCTATACAACCCACTATCTCCTGCTGTACTTACAGTAATCAAGCAAGTGATCGACGCATCACACGCTGAAGGTAAGTGGACTGGTATGTGTGGTGAGCTTGCTGGTGATGAACGTGCAACGCTACTTCTTCTTGGTATGGGTCTAGATGAGTTCTCTATGAGCGGTATCTCTATCCCTAAAGTGAAGAAAGTAATCCGTAACTCTAACTTCGCTGAAGTTAAGGCTATGGCTGACGAAGCACTATCTCTACCTACAGCTGCAGAAATTGAAGCTTGCGTAGAAAAATTCATCGCTGAGAAAACTCAGTAATCGCCAAATGCTTAATAAAGTTAGACGGCTAAAAATAGTCGTCTAATTTGTTAGATTGGTATAGTATATTCTACAGAATAAAACTAAACGTTAGGAGCATGACACAATGGGTCTGTTTGACAAACTGAAAAAGCTTGTATCTGATGACAGCGCTGATGCTGGTGCAATCGAAATCATCGCACCTCTTTCTGGTGAAATCGTAAACATCGAAGACGTGCCAGATGTAGTTTTCGCTGAAAAAATCGTTGGTGACGGCATCGCTATCAAACCAGCTGGCGACAAAATGGTAGCTCCAGTTAACGGTACTATCGGTAAGATCTTCGAAACTAACCACGCATTCTCTATCGAGTCTGACGACGGTGTTGAGCTTTTCGTTCACTTCGGTATCGATACTGTTGAACTTAAAGGCGAAGGCTTCACTCGTGTAGCTGAAGAAGGTCAATCTGTTAAAGCTGGTGACACTATCATCACTTTCGACCTAGCTCTTCTAGAAGAGAAAGCGAAATCTACGCTTACTCCAGTTGTTATCTCTAACATGGACGAAATCAAGGAGCTGAACAAGCTTTCTGGTTCTGTAACTGTTGGCGAAACTCCAGTTCTTAAAGTAACGAAGTAATCTCGATTACTTATCTGCTTTAATTAAAACGCTACCTAAGGGTGGCGTTTTTTGTGCCTGCTGTATTTGCTCAAGTTCCTTATAAGACAGTTCTGATTACTACTCATCACCTTGCTGCAAACAATCCCTCAATAAGCCACACTAATACCCAATTCTAAATTCCCAACATAACCCTACTTTGTTATTAAACCATGTTAAACGCCACCATAAGCGCAGATCTCATGCGTTAGAGCACGCGGTATGACTTTCGACAAGCACCGGGGCTTTGATATCTCGTTCCGTTCGATTCTGAGGTGGCTATCATCATTGACTCCTGATTCTTCATCTGCGCTCTAGGTTATAAGCTTTATCTAGCTTATTGTCTTTCGACTACAACAAGAGCCCTAACATCTGACTTAAAAACAGATTCCTGATACCTCGTTCTACTCGGTTCTGGAATGACGTAAATATCCTTACCCACCTATAGAGAACTCGTCATTCCCTATAGTGAGGAACGAACGCGATAGGGAATCTCGCTTTTGCTCCTGCTTACCAACATTGCACTTTTTCAAATACACCTTCGCCAAATTGCAGGCAATAAAAAACCCAGCCGAAGCTGGGTCTGTTTAGCGCTCATCTCTCACCACGAGCTAATTTGTGGAGGCCTTACGTTGACACCGAAGGTCAACGTGGCTTTTTAATCGATTAACCTAGTAGGCTAAGTGCCGAGTTCGGAGCTTGCTTCGCTTGAGCAAGGATCGAGCTTGAAGCTTGAGAAAGGATCTGAGACTTAGTCATCTGAGTCGTTTCTTTCGCGAAATCGGTATCTTTAATACGGCTCTTAGATGCGTTAACGTTCTCGTTAATGTTGTCTAAGTTGCTGATAGCGTGGTCGAAACGGTTTTGGAAAGCACCTAGCTCAGCACGGTGGCTGTCTACATACTTAAGTGCCGCATCGATGACTGCTACAGATTCTTGTGCGCCGCCAACTGATGTTACGTCAATAGTATCAACGGTTACGTCTTTACCAGGTTGCATGCCTAGTTCGCCAGCCAAGCTGCCAGAGAATGCTACTTCGCCTTCAACTTTGTTGTTACCAGTAAACATTTGTAGCTTGCCATCTTCAGTTACAGACGCTTTCACAGAGTCTTGTTGACCGTTGATGTACGTTGCTAGCTCTTCGATATCGTCACCCGCTTTTGCGTTGATGTCGATTTCTTGCGCTTGGCCGAAGTTGTCGGTGAACGATAGTTTCAGGTCGTTAGAACCCGCTTGAACGTTCCAGTCTTTATCTTTCGCGTTCTCAGTTTGGTAGCTCTTACCACCCATCTGAGCGTTATCAGAACGCATGTCTTTCAGTTGAAGCATTACCGCTTCACCGTTGTCCGCACCGATTTGAAATGATTTAGTACCGTGAGTACCGTTAAGTAACTTGTTGCCACCAAAAGACGTCGTTTCCGCGATACGGTTCAGTTCGTCGTTCAGTGCTGTTACTTCTTCTTGAATCGCTACACGCTCAGATTTTGAGTTTGAGCCGTTTGAAGATTGTAGAGACAAATCACGCATACGTTGCAGAATGTTAGTCGTCTCGTTCATTGCACCTTCAGCTGTTTGTGCAATTGAGATACCGTCGTTCGCGTTACGTACAGCAACATCAAGACCACGACTTTGAACGTTCAAACGGTTCGAGATTTGTAGGCCCGCAGCGTCATCTTTTGCGCTGTTGATTTTTGAGCCAGAAGCTAGACGCTCCATTGATGTTTGTTGTGCGCTGTTTGCGTTGTTTAGGTAACGTTGCGCTGTCATCGCTGAAACGTTTGTATTTACATTCACTGCCATGGTGATTTCTCCAATTGATTTTCCGGTATAGCGGTTTCCGACGTCTCGGAAAACCAAGTAGTTATCTCTAAGTTATTTTTAATAACGGCGTGATTGGCGAAACCTTTAGGAAAAAAACAACAAAATTAAAGAAATAGCGGTAAAACAGAAGAAAGCGTGACTGGTCGTAAAATTATCGAAAAAAGATAAGAAAATCGCTAAAGTTGCCGGGAAGTCAGTCGAGTGAGAAATTGTATCTTTATTCGCCAAAAAGCAATAGCGAAGCTGAAATGCCTTTATAAAATTCGAGGTAATTCATTAACCTAATAACGTTAAAGCCAGATTCGGCGCTTGCTTGGCTTGAGCGAGTATCGTTGTGCTCACTTGCTGCAGTATTTGTTGCTTGAGCATTTGAGTGGTTTCTTTGGCGTAGTCGGTATCTTTGATTCGACTATTTGATGTCGCCAAATTCTCATGAACGTTTTCAAGATTATTAATGGCATGATCAAAGCGGTTTTGCATTGCCCCTAATTCAGAGCGATGGCTATCGACATACTTCATCGCCGTATCCAAAATAGAGACGGCACGCTGAGCACTACCTACATCCGTTACATTGATGTCATCGACTGATTCGTAATAACCCGCAGACATGGAAAGCTCAGTGGCTAACGAACCTGAAAAAGAGATCGTGCCTGCCGTGTCTTCGCCAGACATATAGATCTGAAGCTGCCCTTCATCATTAACTGAAGCCGAGACCAGATCCGTTTGACCATTAATGTAAGTCGCCAACTCTTCGATATCATCGCCCGCTTTCGCGTTGATGGTGATCTCTTGTGGCTGACCAAAACGGTCGGTAAACGACATCGTCATATCATTCTGGTTGGATTTGACCTCCCACGAGTCACTTGCCATGCCATTGGCGACATAGCTAAAACCACCCATATTGATGTCATCGGTGCGCATGTTTTTCAAACCTATCTGCACCGCTTCACCAGAACTGCCACCGATTTGAAATGACGAGCTACCAAAGCTACCGTTAAGGAGCTTTTTACCGCCAAACGAAGTCGTTTCAGCAATTCGATTCAACTCATCATTTAGAGCTGTCACTTCTTCTTGAATAGCCGTCCTTTCAGACTGGCTATTCGAACCATTACTCGCTTGCAGTGACAAATCTCGCATGCGTTGCATGATATTGGTGGTTTCATTCATCGCTCCTTCTGCAGTCTGCATAATGGAGATTCCATCGTTCGCATTTCGAACCGCGACATCAATGCCGCTCATCTGCGCTTCTAGTCGATTTGAAATTTGTAAGCCAGCCGCATCGTCTTTTGCACTATTAATACGACTCCCTGAAGCTAAGCGCTCCAAAGATTGGTTCAGCATGTTGTTGGCATTCGACAGATTCCTCTGAGCCACCAGCGCTGAGACATTTGTATTAACAGTTATAGCCATAGACCTTCACTTACAAAAAGATGAATAAAACTCACGATTGCTCTTATATCGACCAATTCATCTAAAGCTTTAATAAAAAAGGAGCCCAGAGGCTCCCTTTGTTTATTCTTTTTTAGACGACTTACTTAATCGTTAATGCACTCAACATCTCAGTTGAAGGAGCAAAGTAGTAAGCGCCGATCACTGCTTTAGTAAAGCGAAGCAGTTGGTCTGTTTTACCATCTGTCACGCCGTACATACTCTCTAGCATCGCATCAAAGTTATGACGAACGTTACAGTAAGCAATGAACAATAGACCGTGGTCGCCCGTTGCTGTGCCGTAAGGTAGGCTATGACGAACAATTTTAAGGCCCTTGCCTTCTTCTTTGATATCCACACGGCCAACGTGAGACGCCGCAGGAACATCATCTAGCTCGATAGAGTCTGGCTTAGTACGGCCAACCACTTTCTCTTGTGCCGATACATTTAATCGGTTCCAAGCAGGTAGGTTATGCACAAAACGTTGCACCATCACATAACTACCACCAGCGAACTCACCTTCAGGCACTATCGCCACTTCAGCGCGCTGTGCGTCTTTCGGGTTTTCAGTGCCATCAACGAAATCGGTCATGTCACGTGAATCTAGGAAGCGGTAACCGTAGGTTTCATCCACTACTTCAACGTCTGCAGCTACTTCAGATAGCAATTTGCGTAGGATGAAGAAGTGCAGATCGTGTCGATTTGAATGACAGTGAATCAGAACATCAGACAATGTGCTCGGTGCAGTGACATCACCCTCACCAAGCGCAGGGAAATCAATGAGGTCAGACGGAGCAGCTTGCTCGAACTTATCCCAAAACGCCTTTGAGAACGCAACTGACGCCGTTAAGTTCGCATCGGGTTGAGTTTGGTTAAGCTCGTCGATTAGAGTCGGAAGCTTTTGAATTTCAGCTAATACGTTAGCAGCGTTAGCATTCACTTTTAATTGAACGTAAAGAGCGAAAGGCCCAGCTTCTGGCAAGATAGCACTTTGAACGTTAGGCTGCTCATTTGAGATGTTAAGCATAGATTAATCCTTTCATTTTTAGCTTCTAAGTATAATTGTGAATGGGACAAATGTTTTGATGAGAATCAGTCTTCGAGCTCAACCACTTTAAAGCAATCCCTAGCAGCATGACTATTGGTTAGAAAAAGCGCTAACCACAGCAGCAATAACAGGGTGATGCCATTTGACCAACGGAACCATCCATTATCCAAATAGATTAAATAAATGGTATGAGACCCCTGCGCCAAGATAGCCATCATGGTGACCCAACGCCCCCAAGAAACGACTTTATTTAGACGCTTTCTATCTGGTGTTCTAAGTCCAAACAGCCACATCAGTAGTAAGCTAGGGACACTCAAAGCAATTCCGACATAAAACATCTGGTGGTCAGGATAGATTATCTCGAGGATATCCGTTCCCGACTCTCGGCTTGCGCCCGCAACAATGAAAACGACCAAAGCTTTCGCCAGAAATAGCCAACCTAACCATAATAAGATCGGGGCTTTCAAAAAGCCGTGTTTGTCGTATTGTTCTATGGAGTACCGCACAAATCTCACTTTCACTTATTTTCAAACCAACACTTTAACGCAAATCATTCATACTTAACTAGGTTTGCGTTATCTTATTGGTTAATCCGTTTTAATTATCGAACTCAGTATGAAAAAGAAAACTAATACACCGTCTTTTGAATCTCAACAAGAAGCACTGAAGATAGCCAAAGCGACTCAAAAGCCAGCTCAAACCAAAGAACAAACTAAACTGATTGCTCAGGGTATCGAGAAAGGCATCGCACTGTATAAGAAACAGCAAAAAGAGCGCAGTCGCCAAGCCGACAAAGCAAAAAAGCGAGTACAGAAAGAGAAACAAACTCAACAGACTAATCAAGCCCAAGAACAGAATGTCGACACGAGTGTTGCAACAACATCAAATCACGGCAGCAAATTACCGTGGCTACTACTGGTCGCTAGCTGGATAGGCTTCGCAATTTATTTGATGAAATAACAGGGTAATCGTATGAAAAAGGAATTAATCGCTTTAGCTATGAGTGGTGCATTGCTAGGTTGCACGACACCAACATCAATACCTCATAGCGAAGCTGACAAAGTGCAAATGGATTACCACGGTGTGATTAATATCGAGCAATGCGAGTATAAAGGGGAAGTCACAGGCAGCGAAGGCCATTGGTACAGCTACCTGTTTTACCCGAATGACACATTGATTCAAGGCGCCATGAATGAACTCAAGTCGAATACGATTGAGCTAGGCGCAGATACCGTGATATTCACACTTCCCCAAGATTTTTCCACTTCCGTGACTATGCTGGGAACTGCCTATCTGTGTAAGTAAATAGAAACGTAATGAGGTAGCTCACTACTCAAATGAGCGAGATGCTCCCTACTATTTCTATTCTAAAAAAAGAAAGCCAGCTTTCGCTGGCTTATGCACTAAATCCAAGGCTTGTTGCTATATCGCCTTTACGCTGGATAACCCATTGACTGTCAAATGGCCCCCAGTCGGATAACTGGTAATAGCCATCATTATGACGTCGCCCATCTTGAACAAACATAAGTTCGATACCGATCCCCGGTAACGCCTTGAGTACATCTTGAATAGTACGACGAGGCCACCCCGTTTTTTCGATGAGTTTAGGCACATTTGGCCTATCAAGGCTTTCCACTAACAATGCTAAATATAGCCGCCTTGCAAAAACAGGACTCAACTCCATTGACACCTCCTATATATGTGCAGCTCAATTATTTCTTTTTTCGCTGACAACATGTTGAGGCTGATCAATAAGTCTCCAATAGTGACATTTTCTTACGCTTTTTTTTCACTCTATGAAATATTCATCACTCTATTTTGTCTGAGTTGCCGCTTCCTGATAGGATTCAACTCATAACAATGAAATAAAATCACTCAAAGGAAGAATAATGACTATCACCATGTTTGGTATCCCAAATTGCGACACCATTAAAAAAGCAAAGAAATGGCTCGAAGCTGAAGGTATCGAGTTCGAATTTCACGATTATCGCAAACAAGGCATCACAGAAGAGCTAGTAACAGGCTTCTGCTCTGAGCTAGGTTGGGAGCTTGTGCTAAACAAACGTGGTACGACTTATCGCCAACTTTCTCAAGAACAGAAAGATACCCTAACAGAAGAAAAAGCGGTGACTTTGCTTGTTGAACAACCTGCAATGATCAAGCGCCCAATCTTAAAAGTAGAGGGCAAACTTCACATCGGATTTAAAGCCGACCAATACGCGGCTATTTTTGCTTAGATCGTTGTATTTACATAGACAGACAACAGGAAGTTGATCATTGAATCAGCGCCTAAAAATTAATGACTAGACGTTTTATTTAAACAAGGAATTCAAGGATGACAGATAGCCCAACTTTGGCTCTGGCAAAAGACCTAATCAGCCGTCAATCGGTAACACCAGAAGATGCAGGCTGCCAAGACCTGATGATTGAACGCTTAAAAGCACTCGGTTTTGAAATCGAAGTGATGGTATTTGAAGATACGACCAACTTCTGGGCTCGCCGTGGTACTGAAGCGCCTCTGTTTGCTTTTGCTGGTCACACTGATGTAGTGCCTGCAGGCCCAATCGAACAGTGGAATACCAAGCCATTCGAACCGACTATCGTAGACGGTTTCCTACATGGCCGTGGCGCTGCTGATATGAAAGGCTCTCTGGCTTCAATGATTGTTGCTGTCGAGCAGTTCATTGCCAAACACCCAGACCACACAGGCTCAATCGGTTTCTTGATCACTTCAGATGAAGAAGGCCCTTTCATCAACGGTACAGTACGTGTTGTTGAAGCATTAATGGCACGCGGTGAAAACATCGATATGTGTATCGTTGGTGAACCATCGAGCACTGAGTTCGTGGGTGATGTCGTGAAGAATGGCCGTCGTGGCTCTATCACTGGCGACCTAACGATTAAAGGTACACAAGGCCATGTTGCCTACCCTCATCTAGCGAATAACCCGGTACACAGCTCTCTGCTTGCTATCAACGAGTTGGCAACGACTGAGTGGGACAAAGGCAATGATTACTTCCCACCAACCAGTTTCCAAATCCCTAATGTAAGCGCAGGTACGGGTGCTTCAAACGTTATCCCTGGTGAGTTTAATGTTCAGTTTAACCTGCGTTTTAGCACAGAGTTAAGCAACGACATCATCGTTGAGCGAATCACAACAACGCTCGATAAGTACGACTTCGAATACGATCTGAAATGGACCTTCAATGGCGACCCGTTCTTAACAGACGCAGGCTCATTGCTTGATGCTATTGTCGATGCAGTCGGTCACGTGAATGATGTTAAGCCTGCGCTGCTTACCACAGGTGGTACATCTGACGGCCGCTTTATTGCTCGCATGAAGGGGCAAGTGGTAGAACTAGGTCCTGTTAACGCAACGATTCACAAGGTTAACGAATGCGTGAAAGTGGCGGATTTAGAGAAGCTAACTGACATGTACGAAAGAACATTAGTGAACCTGTTCGCTAAATAGTCTTTCATCAGCGATTCATAGCATCTAATTATTGTGAGACACGTTATGACACCAGAGCAGCTAACCGGAAAATCAGATTCTCATCTAGAACCTAGCCTCATTGGCAGCAAAACCTTCTTGGTTCACCGTGAGGTCAAAGATGACCTAAACAATTTGATTGAAGCTGCTCAACTTGCTGGTTTCAAAATGGAGATTGCCAGTGGCTTTCGCGACTACGCAAGGCAGTCTCTGATTTGGAACCGTAAGTTTTCTGGTGAAGCGCCAATATTAGATTCAGAGAGCCAACCACTTGATGCTTCAACACTCAGTGAACATCAGAAATTGTCGGCAATCCTGAGATGGTCTGCCCTTCCCGGAGCGAGCCGTCATCATTGGGGTTGTGACTTTGATGTCTTTGCTCGAAACGACTTACCTGAAGGCACACAGTTGCAATTAGAGCCATGGGAATACCTTACTGGCCACCAGCACGCGTTTTACCAATGGCTATCTGTTCACGCTTCGCAATTTGGGTTCTTTTTTCCTTATAGCGAAGACCTAGGTGGTGTGGCGGTCGAACCATGGCATATCAGCCATCGCAAAGTATCGGAGTCGTGTTTATCACAGTTATCTCCGACTTTACTTGGCAAGCAACTCCAATCTAAGCCAATATTAGGGTATGAGATTATTATGGAGCAGCTAGACGAGATCTATGCACGCTTCGTAGCGAATATCAGTCATTAGGAGCGCTTATGTTGGAGTGGCTTACAAACCCTTGGGTTATCATCATCATCGTGGTTAGCGTTGTGGTGGGTAACATCGCAGCGCTCAAACAGACCGCCAATATGGATCTGACGGGCCGAGGTAAAACTGAGCGAGACTTAGATAAGCTCAATCGCTTGGATAAACTTAACCAAGAGAAAGCTGAAAAAGAAGAATCCAAAGACAGTAAAGACGCATAGCTTTTTTGCTTTGGCTAATCAGCTTGATTGACCAATACAACCTGATGACAACGAATACAAAAAAAGAGGACACAGTGTGTCCTCTTTTTTATTTGCTTGAGCTAATCACAGAACTGATTTAACTCCGCTCTGTGACGGCTTAAGTGCGACTACTCAGCTTTCGCTTCTTTGTCATCTTTGGTTTGGTCAGCAATATGCGCCAGTACCGGAACCATTGATTTAAGCAGCTCTTCTTCTACTGGCTTACCTGATGCATCCGTTACGTTGATTGACGTACGGTTGCCAAGATCACCAAATAGGAAGTTGTAAGTGCCTGGCGCTAAGTCAATAGGCTGTAGGCCAATTTCTTCCCAGAACTCATCATCTGGTGCTGCGTACTTCGCCTTCACCGTACCCTGAGATTGATTGCGTTCTTCAAGCTCAAAGCCCATTTCAGGCAACAAGCTAGGCAGGCGCTGCCAGAATACATTGTATGGCGTACGAGCAATAATCACAGGGAAACCACTACGGTCAGCACCCATTGAGATTGGAATACGCTTCACTAACTCTTGTGCTTTCAGCTCCGCTTCAGCACGAAGGTTTTCATCGTACTTAGCCATAACTAGGTTAGTCAGGAACGCGTTGTAACGTTCTTTATTGGTTGCCGTTACCGGTTTCTCTTCAGTACCTTCACGCCAATCAATCAGATTAATCTTGAAGCCATGACGGTTATTCGCTTGGAAGCGAGACATTGAGTAGCGGCTGCCAATCTCTACGTCTTCATCTTCAGAAACCCAAGTTACCCAATCAGTCTCAATCTCATTCTCTGATTGCTCACGAATACCAATACCACGCTGAGCCAGCATATCTACAGCCGTTTGCCACACGCGATCTGCCTCTTCAGCACGAAGAAGCCATAGTGTCACTTCACCGTTTTGACGCTCAGCACGAGCCCCTGGGATAAGCTCAAGCACTTGTTGCGGTGGACGAATATCCACTTCACGACCTGTACCACCACTGAATTCACCGCTTGGGATGTCAAAATTTGGGTAGAACTGAGGCTGAGCATCTTCAGGGAATTGCCATTGTGAAAACTCAGGTGTTTCTAAGTATTCGAAATCATCTTTGGCTTGGCGACGTTGAGTCGGGCTGCCAGAACATGCTGTAAGAACGAAAACAGCCAGTGACCCAATCACTAGCTGGTGAGAATACTTCATTTATACTCCTAAATGCCGAAGGTTCGCTTCGGCATCACTTCATACGTTTTAGTAAATGCACGCTTCAGTCATTGCTTGAGCAACAACAGGTTGAGCTGGCTCTGACAGTTCAGTCAGCGGTAGACGTAAGCCACCTTCAGCAATCAGACCCATTTTATGAACCGCCCATTTTACGGGAATAGGGTTAGACTCAACGAACAAATTCTTATGTAGAGGCATCAAACGCTCATTGATCGCTTCTGCTTCTTCAAACTTACCTTCTTTCGCTAGCTTGAACATGGTTGCCATATCAGCGGCTGCAACATTATTCGTTACAGAGATCACGCCATCGCCACCACGCTTAACAAATTCTAGACCTGTTAAGTCATCACCACTTAGTAAGATAAAGTCTTCGCCACAAAGTTCACGGTGAATTGCAATTCTGTCGAGATCACCCGTCGCATCTTTCAGTGCAACGATGTTTTCGATCTCAGCAAGGCGAGCAACCGTTTCTGGCAGCAAGTCTACAGCGGTACGACCAGGAACATTGTATAGGATTTGTGGAACGTCACTGACTTCAGCAATCGCTTTGTAGTGTTGGTACAAACCTTCTTGAGTCGGTTTGTTGTAGTAAGGCGTTACACTCAGGCAACCAGCAATACCAGAACCATTCAACAAACGGCTGAATAGAACAGATTCGTGAGTTGCATTTGCACCTGTACCAGCGATAACGGGAATACGACCATCAGCAAATTCAACGATCTTATTGACGACTTTGACATGCTCTTCAATAGTGAGTGTTGAAGACTCACCTGTTGTGCCAACCGCAACCAGACCATCACTACCTGCAGCAACATGGTGCTCAACTAACTTTTTAAGGCTGTCGAAATCCACTTCACCATCTGTATTAAATGGCGTAACTAGCGCAACGATACTTCCTGAAAACATGTCTATCTCCCTTAATTTATTCTTTTTGCATGTTACTGTAAGCCAATCAATAAACACAAGACATTAAAGTGGCTTACCGGCAACATCTGCATTAAATATTGTCGTATGTTTGAGGTAAAACGACTTCTAACGGCGTTCTACCTAGAATTTGGGTAACCTGCACTCAATCTAGCGGATAGCACATCACTGGATGTCAGTAACAAGTAAGCTGTGCTCTCATCACTCTATCTCATTTTTTAACGCGCTCGATATTCTTATCATTGGTTACATGTTCGAAGCAAGGTGGCTCATAAAAAGCCCCGTACGCACGCTTATTCCACGAGCTAACTGTGCTAACATGCATGAATCAATGGAATATAAAGAGACGTGATTTTATGACTCAACATCTAGTAATCACAGCTGTGGGCACTGATCGCCCAGGTGTATGCAACCAAGTGGTTCATTTAGTCACCCAATCAGGCTGTAACATTATTGATAGCCGTATCGCCCTGTTTGGCGAAGAGTTTACGCTTATCATGCTGCTGTCTGGAAAGGCAAACAACATTACCCGCGTTGAAACCACCTTGCCCTTGCTTGGACAAGAGCACGACTTGATTACGATTATGAAGCGAACCTCAACTCATGATGTTATTGAGAACTCTTACACAGTAGAGGTGTTCGTTGAGTCAGACGATAAAATCGGCCTTACTGAGCAGTTTACTCAGTTCTTCGCAGACCGAAACATCGGCCTCGATTCGTTAAGTGCACGAACCATCAATAAATCTAAAGTTCAACTCGACAACGACCAATTCCATATCTCTATTACCGCTTCTGTGCAATCAGAATGTAACTTGATGCAGCTACAAGAAGAATTCGATTCGCTGTGTCAGAGCCTATCAGTCCAAGGCTCGCTCAACTTTATCAAAAACAGTCTTTAAAAAGGAAATGTCATGAATACGCTAACGGCTGGTGTTCCAGCACCTGCTTTTTCTCTTCCAGATCAAGATGGCAATATCGTATCTCTTGGTGACTTCAAAGGTAAAAAAGTACTTTTCTATTTTTACCCAAAAGCAATGACTCCAGGTTGTATTGTGCAAGCGGAAGGCCTGCGTGATATCAAAGCACAGCTTGATGACCTGAACGTGGTTGTTCTAGGTGTGAGTGTTGACCCCGTAAAACGTCTACCAAACTTCGTTGAAAAGAAATCTCTAAACTTCACACTGCTATCTGATGAAGACCATAGCGTTGCTGAACAGTTTGGTGTTTGGGGTGAAAAAAAATTCATGGGTAAGGTATACGACGGTCTGCACCGTATTAGCTTCCTAATTGATGAAGAAGGTCAGATTGAACATGTCTTCAACAAGTTCAAGACTAAGACTCACCACGAAGTGGTTCTCGATTACTTCAATCAAGAAGCTTAAGGGCGATTTGAGTGAGTTAATGACTTAGATTCACCGCTTTCTAATCCAAGAGCAACACTCATTAAGCTAATTATTAAGCTAAGAGCAAAAAGGCCGAACATCATGGATGTTCGGCCTTTTTCTATAACAAGATCAATTATTTTTGATGTTCGGGGTCATCGTCTAATGCGTGACTCGGCAAGGCATTCCAAACCGCCTTAACTAGCGTCGCTAACGGGATAGCAAAGAACACGCCCCAGAATCCCCACAGTCCACCAAACACTAACACGGCAACAATAATGGCCACTGGGTGCAGGTTCACCGCTTCAGAAAAAAGAACCGGAACGAGCACGTTGCCATCTAGCGCTTGGATAATACCGTAAGCGAGAAGCAACCAGTAAAACTGAGGCTCTAATCCCCACTGGAACAGACCAACGATCGCTACCGGAACAGTCACAGCTGCCGCACCGATATAAGGGATCAGTACTGAGAAGCCAACCGCGACAGCCAACAAGACTGAATAACGCAGGTCCAGAATCGCAAAGGTTACGTAGCTGACACCACCAACGATCAAAATCTCTAAGACTTTACCGCGAATGTAGTTCGAGATTTGCTGGTTCATCTCTTCCCATACTTTGGTCGCTAAACGACGATTTCGAGGAAGTACACCACTCGCCATTCTGATCATCTCTTCTTTGTCCTTTAACAAGAAGAAGATAAGCAGTGGTACAAGAATCAAGTAAACCGCCAAGGTCGCTAAGCTCACAAGAGAAGCAAGAGAGCCTTTGACAACACTTTCACCAAAACCTAACGCTTTGTTCTTGGCGTTAGACATAATGGACTCAACGATCTGCAGGTTGGCTAGTTCTGGATAGCGTTCAGGAATCGTTGCAATGAAGTTTTGCAAGCTGCCATACATGCTTGGGATGTCATTGATTAGGTTACCCACTTGTTCCCAAATAGTTGGTACCAAACCAAAGATCGCAAGTAGCATCACGCTAAAGAACATCATGATCACCAACATCACCGAGGGCGTTCTTGGAACACCGAGTCTTTGAAGTTGGGTAACAGGCCACTCAAGCAAATAAGCCAACACAATCGCAACCAAGAGTGGTGCAATTAGGTGACCAAAGAAGTAGATCGTAATAAAGCCGAAGAGAATGATGGCAACCAAACTGACAGCATGGGGATCAGAGAAACGTCGTTTATACCAACGATTGACCATTTCAAGCATCTGACTGCAATTCCTTTTTAGTGACGAGGAGATGATGGTAATTAGAGCAAACCTCAGTGATGACGTCATAGGCTTGCTTAGACAAATAAGTAACAATATCTTTCATCGAACTGTTATCAGACACATAAATTGACAATGACTGCCCTACTTCTAACTTTACACTGTGACGCTTGGCTAATAATAGCGCCATTGGACAGCGCTCTTGGCGTAAATCTAGAATATTAGGTGTCATTCTTGAGCTCGATGCTTATTATAAGGGTCGTATTGTAATCTGTTTTTGAAAACGCGCCATCATTCATTCATCTTCCTTCACGATAGCGCACGCACTTGGCAAAGGTTAAATCAGATAAAGAACCAATTTGCATTGCACTTGTCTTACTGTCAGAAGAAACGGAGTATTACTGACTAATATGTTTAAACGCGCTCGCTCAATTGCTTGCTTATGCATCGCAGCCACATTAAGCACCCCAACTATGGCGAATGCCAATAGTTTGGATCTACCAGATATCGGTACCGCTGCTGGCGGCACACTCACTATCGACCAAGAGCTCATCTATGGTGATGCCTACATGCGCATCATCAGAAGCAGCCAGCCTATCGTAAACGACCCAGTTCTAAACCTGTATATTGATACGCTTGGCCATCGTCTGGTCGCGAACGCAAATGATGTAAAGACACCTTTCCAGTTCTTTATGATCCGTGACCGCAACATCAACGCCTTTGCTTTCTTTGGTGGTTATGTTGCTTTGCACTCCGGTCTGTTCCTGCATGCACAATCTGAAAGTGAATTAGCTTCTGTATTAGCGCACGAAATCGCGCACGTAACCCAACGTCACTTAGCACGTAGTATGGAAGACCAAGCGCGCCGTTCTCCAGCAACCATTGCAGCCCTTGCGGCGTCTGTATTGCTGGCGATTGCAGCCCCTGAAGCCGGCATTGCAGCCCTAACGGCAACGACTGCGGGTAATATGCAAAGCCAAATCAACTACACACGTAGTAATGAAAAAGAAGCCGACCGCTTTGGTATCAACACGCTGGCAAAAGCTGGGTTTGATGTGAATGCAATGCCACGTTTCTTTGGCCGTTTGGCTGATGAATACCGCTATGCAAGCACACCACCGCCAATGCTACTGACTCACCCATTACCAGAAGACCGAATTACCGATTCACGTGCTCGTGCTCGTAGTTACCCGCCACTGAAACTGGCTCCCTCTCTGGACTACCACCTAGCAAGAGCTCGCATTGTTGCTCGCTATGCTGGCATTAATAATGATGCTGCTCTTGATTGGTTTGAGCGTCAGCTAAAGAAAGCCCCTAAAGCTTTGGTTCCGTCATTAGAATACGGCCAAGCACTGGTTTACCTAGACTCTAAAAAATTAGACAAAGCAGAGCCCATCCTGAACAAGCTGATTAACAGCGACCCAACCAACCTGTTTTATCTAGATGCTATTTCTGATCTGCACATCGAGAAGAAACAGCCTGAGGTTGCAATTAAAGAACTTAAATCGGCACTGGTTCGTCAACCAAACAACCCGGTTCTGACCATTAACTACGCCAATGCACTGATTGAAAATGAAGATCTACAGGAAGCCGTTCGCGTATTGCAACGTTACACGCACGATAATCCGAACGACACCAATGGCTGGCACTTACTTTCTAAAGTAAATACGAGCCTTGGTAATAGCGACGAAGAACTGGCTGCTCGTGCAGAAATTTTGGCTCTGCAAGCCAACTGGAACAAAGCGATTCAGTACTACACGCAAGCAAGTCAAATCGCAGAATTAGGAAGCCTAAAACAAGCACGCTACGACGCTCGAATTGATCAGCTAATGATTCAGAGAGAACGCTTCTTGTCGCTACAATAGTAGCGTTTACTGATAACAGCTCGTTACCAGAATAAAAAGAAAGCTCAACGTTACACAAAAAAGAAGTCACTTCTGGTGGCTTCAGCTAAACAATTAAATCAAAAATAATAATGAGGAAGAACCATGTCTGTCGTGATTTATCATAACCCACGCTGCTCAAAGAGCCGTCAAACTCTAGAAGTGCTTCAGGAAAACGGCGTACAGCCAGAGGTAATCAAATACCTAGACACCCCTTTGACTGTTGAACAGCTGAAAGTACTATTCACTCAGCTTGGTTTTGACAGTGTTCGCGACATGATGCGCACCAAAGAAGCGGACTACAAAGAAGCAAACCTTGGTGATGCTTCAGTTACTGATGAAGATCTTTTCGCCGCGATGGCAACCAATCCAAAACTGTTTGAGCGCCCAGTCGTTGTCGCGAACAACAAAGCAAAAATTGGTCGTCCACCAGAGCAAGTGCTAGAGATTCTGTAATCCAATATGAGCATTAACATTCTTGTTCTTTACTACAGTCGCCACGGCAACACACAAGCTCTAGCAAGGCAGATTGCACGAGGGGTGGAGTCCATCCCGAACTGTGAAGCCATGTTAAGAACGGTGAACGACGTGTACACGGTAGAGGAGCAGCCTGATTCACGCTATCAACCAACCGATCCTATTGCCTCGTTACAAGAGCTTCGATCTTGTGATGGTTTGGCGCTAGGCAGTCCGGTTTGGTTTGGCAACATGGCCGGGCCAATGAAGCACTTTTGGGATAGCACGACATCAATGTGGATCAATGGCGATCTCATCGATAAACCAGCTTGTGTCTTTACCTCTTCTTCATCACTGCATGGTGGTCAAGAGACGACACAGCAAAGCATGATGTTGCCCCTACTTCATCACGGCATGTTAGTCGTGGGCATCCCCTACTCAGAACCTGCACTGCACACCACGCAAACCGGTGGTACGCCTTATGGTGCAAGCAGTACTGGAGAGAGCGCTTCGCTTAGCAAAGAAGAGATTGAGTTGGCGCAAAACCTAGGTAAACGCCTAGCGCGCATCGCGTTAAACCAGAAGGGAATTTATCAATGATGTATATGCCAGAGAAGGCTATGTCTCCCAAAACCAAGCTATTTCGCTACCTTGCTTTAGCGGGCAACTTGTCACTTTTATTCTGGGTGGTAGCTTGGCAGATGACACTTTCACCGCACCCTCATCTCAGTAATGTCACACTGGCGATTGCTTGGGCTATCCCGCTATTACTGCCACTGCCGGGCATTTTAGCAGGAAAACCTTATACGCACGCATGGGCGAATTTCGTCTTGATGCTCTATTTCCTACACGCACTAACTATTGTGTATGTAGACGATGGTGAACGTTTATTAGCGGCTGTAGAACTGCTTCTGACGACTCTAGGTTTCGCGGGCAATATCTTATTTACTCGCTTTAGAGCCAAAGAGTTAGGCATCAAGTTGAAGCGTCTTTCCGAAGTAGAAAAGAAAGAAAAAGCTAAGTTCGAGCAATAATATTGAGCCCATGCTTTTAAACTGAACGCTTACAAACAAAAAGCCCTGCGAGATTGCTCTTGCAGGGCTTTTTTCATGTTTTCATTTCAATCAGTCATGTCAGCTGACAACTATGAGCGAACCCACTCGTAGACCAAGCTTGGCTTAGCATGTACTGGCGCAGTGATGGTTAGATCTTCTGTACTAGAATCCTCTAACGTTGCGTCAGGCGTATTCGTTAGCTCAGTATCCTCAGACACCTCGTTGCCCTTAATCACTTGCACGCCTGAGTCAGTTTCGTCACCAACGACTTCAGCAGCATCTGTTGAATCGTCACCTACAGACATGGTGTTGTCTTGAGTTTCAAATTCAGGGCTCACTTCAGGCTCAATGTAAGATTCTTCAACCTTCGCAACTTGGCGAATACTTGCAACTTCTTGCTCAAACTCTTGTTGAGTCGACAATAAGTGAATTCGGAAAGTGACTTCGTTGTTCTGAATCTTCAGAATATCTAGGCTTGCCACCGAGTTGAGACGCTTAAGTGCGTTTTCCAACTGAAAGAAGTCTTGAGCATTATTCAGGCTAATAAACTGCGTTAAAATCGATTCTGATGACTCACTCGCTACCGTCACAGCACTTTTTCCTGCGTAGTAGTTACTGATTTGGTCGACTAACTTCTTAGAAGTCGTGGCACTGTTACCTGATAAAGAACCACTTACAGGCGATGTTGGTGCGCTCGTCAATTGACTTGGCTTTTGATCGTATAGAGTCCAACGTAGACCTGAAGATTGAGCCTTTATCACCAACACAGCATCAACAGGATAACGCTGACTCGCTTTACTGATTGGCGTAACAAAGCTACCCCACAAATCAGAAGTCGCAATACCCGTAATATCGTCAAAGTCACCCACAGGCAGCGTTAGAGGCAAGCCACGCTCTTTTGCGTTAGCTTGTAAGCTAGCTGCTAACTCTGAGTTAGAGTGTTCCCATACGATGTTCTTGTCGTAGTTGTCCTCTTCCACCAGCCAAACAAGGATGTTTGAACGCGTGTCAGGCCAGTAAGGTAACTGTGCTTGAGTCAACAGAGAACGGATTTGAGCACCGTTAAAACGCATACGCAATGTTGATTGGTCATTGCTTTCGCCAAAACTCATTTGAGACATGTACTGCGAACTCTTGCGCATCGCCTTTTGAATCGTCTCATTCGAAGCGACATCAGTTTGGCCAGTCGCACGTATCAATACCTGCTCCATACCTGTATTTCTTGCCACTTGTTCTGGCTGTTTGTCTTCAGCGTTAATCGCAACTTCAGCACTAAAAATATCTACTTGAGTTAAGGCATAACTCGGAGAGGCTAATAGTCCCATCAACAACAATGCTATGTAGCGCATACTGATCCTAATATTCAAATCTTGTGCCTAGATGATAAGCAACTATGGATTGAGGGGCAAGGTCGATAGCGCCCACTGTGTTTAATAACCACAAAATATCACCTGGCCATGATAAATCGCTCACTTATAAACTGAATTTCTAGGGCTTAGATGGATATAAAACATCACTAAGATAAATAAATTTGATCTATCTGGTGTAGCAATCGATTGCTAAGTGATAGAATCCCGCGAATTTTATTTTTCACTTTTCATATAACGACCATTTTTAAGGACATATCATGAAAAATGCTTTGCAAGGTGCGCAAATGCTGTTCGTAGCTTTTGGTGCGCTTGTACTCGTGCCGCTACTAACAGGACTTGATCCTAACGTTGCACTCTTTGGCGCAGGTATCGGTACCCTTTTATTCCAACTTATTACACGCCGTTCAGTGCCAATCTTCTTAGCGTCTTCTTTCGCATTCATCGCGCCTATCATGTTTGGTATTCAAACTTGGGGTGTAGGTGCAACCATGGGCGGCCTTATGGCGGCGGGTGTTGTGTATGTACTAATGGGCGCGTTAATTAAAGTTCGTGGCGTTGGCTTCATCCATAAACTGCTTCCACCTGTCGTGGTTGGCCCTGTGATCATGGTTATCGGTTTAGGCCTTGCGCCTGTTGCGGTTAACATGGCGCTAGGTAAGACAGGCGATGGCGCGGTTCAGCTTGTTGATGCAGACGCTGCACTGTGGATCTCTTCGATTTCACTGTTAGTGACCATTGTCATCAGTGTGTTCTCTAAAGGCTTCCTTAAGCTACTGCCAATCTTCGGTGGTATTGTCGCGGGTTACATCACTAGCTTGGTTTATGGCGCAGTCGACTTCACACCAGTAGCGCAAGCATCTTGGTTGGCTCTGCCAAACTTCACAGCGCCAGAGTTCAACATCAACGCTATCTTCTTTATGGTATTTGTTGCGATTGCACCTGCTGTTGAGCACGTAGGCGACATGCTTGCTATCTCTAACGTGACCGGTAAAGACTACCTTAAAAAACCTGGCCTACACCGCACAATTACTGGTGACGGTGTGGCAACAATTGCTGCTTCAATGCTAGGCGCGCCACCAAACACTACCTACAGTGAAGTAACAGGCGCAGTAATGCTGACCAAAGCATTCAACCCAGTGATCATGACTTGGGCTGCGGTAACCGCCATCGTTCTGGCATTGGTTGGTAAGCTAGGTGCACTACTTCAAACGATTCCGGTTCCTGTAATGGGCGGCATCATGATTCTACTGTTTGGTTCTATCGCAACCGTAGGCTTGAATACTCTAATTCAGAACAAAGTTGACCTGCACAAATCACGTAATCTTGTGATTGTGGGCATTACCTTAGTCTTTGGTATTGGCGGCATGGCATTTGGCATCGGCGACTTTAGCCTACAGGGCGTAAGCTTATGTGGCATCGTAGCGATTCTACTTAACCTAGTACTTCCAGATGAGCTAGGTGACAACACTGTGGTAGATAAAGCTCAAATCGATTAATGAGTCGGTAAGGCTAGATTCCAAAGAATCACAACCTAACAAGATCAAAAAAGGGAGAGCATCGAATGCTCTCCCTTTTTATTAATACGGTTAATTCAGCGAGTTAAGGAACTGTTTAGAGTCACTTAAGCTGAAACCGAATTACTTAGTACCGAAGATCTTATCGCCAGCATCGCCAAGACCAGGAACAATGTAGCCCTTGTCGTTTAGCTTCTCATCGATTGCAGCCGTGTAAAGCTCAACATCTGGGTGCGCTTTTTCTAGAGCAGCGATACCTTCAGGAGCAGCAACAAGCACAAGAATCTTAAAGTGCTTACAACCTTTCTCTTTCATCAGGTCGATAGTCGCGATCATAGAACCACCTGTCGCAAGCATTGGGTCTACCACTAGAGCAATACGCTCATCGATGTTAGATGCAAGCTTGTTGAAGTATGGTACTGGCTCAAGTGTTTCTTCGTCACGGTAGATACCAACAACGCTGATACGTGCACTTGGGATGTGCTCAAGAACGCCGTCCATCATGCCTAGACCAGCACGTAGGATTGGCACTACCGTTACTTTTTTACCTTTAATTTGGTCAACTTCTACTGGACCGTTCCAACCGTTAATCGTCACACGCTCAGTTTCAAAGTCTGATGTCGCTTCGTATGTTAGAAGGCTACCCACTTCTGTCGCTAGCTCACGAAAACGCTTAGTGCTAATCTCACCTTCACGCATCAGGCCAATTTTATGTTTTACTAGCGGGTGTTTCACTTCAACAACTTTCATTTCCAACTCCGGCAATATTTAAACAAACCTGTAGATTATACACGAACTCTAAGGTTATTTCAGAATCTTTATTCTAATAAAAAAAACCGCGCAAACGTTTGCTCTTGGTAATCAAGCCCTGTTAGAATAGCGCCGTTTTCACATCCAACTTAAGTTCGAGGACTATCCCGTGAGTGGTAATACTTCTTCTCTAAGCTACAAAGACGCTGGTGTTGATATCGACGCAGGTAATGCACTAGTAGACCGTATCAAAGGTGCTGTTAAACGCACTCGTCGCCCTGAAGTAATGGGCGGTATTGGTGGCTTTGGCGCCCTATGTGAACTTCCAACGAAATACAAAGAGCCGGTACTTGTTTCAGGTACTGATGGTGTTGGTACTAAACTTCGCCTTGCTTTGGATCTGAAAAAACACGACACCATTGGTATCGACCTAGTGGCAATGTGTGTGAACGACTTAATCGTTCAAGGTGGTGAGCCGCTATTCTTCCTAGACTACTACGCAACAGGTAAGCTAGATGTAGATACAGCAGCAGACGTTGTTTCTGGTATTGCTGAAGGCTGTGTTCAAGCTGGCTGTGCACTAATCGGTGGTGAAACTGCTGAAATGCCAGGCATGTACGAAGGCGACGACTACGATGTAGCTGGCTTCTGTGTTGGTGTTGTAGAAAAAGCTGACATCATTGACGGCACTAAAGTAGCAGCAGGCGACGCACTTATCGCTGTCGGCTCAAGTGGTCCACACTCAAACGGTTACTCTTTAATTCGTAAAGTTCTAGAAGTTTCTGGTGCTGATAAGAGTGAAGAACTAGAAGGTCGCACTATTGGTGAGCACCTACTAGAACCTACTAAGATTTACATCAAATCGGCACTTAAGATGATTGCAGAGCATGACATTCATGCTATCTCGCACATCACAGGTGGTGGTTTCTGGGAAAACATCCCACGCGTACTTCCTGAAGGTACTAAAGCCGTCATTGATGGCAAGAGCTGGGAATGGCCTGCTATCTTCAACTGGCTACAAGAGAAAGGTAACGTGGAGACATTTGAAATGTACCGCACTTTCAACTGTGGTGTAGGCCTAGTTGTTGCTCTACCTAAAGATCAAGCAGACGCTGCTGTTGAACTACTGAAAGCTGAAGGCGAAAACGCTTGGGTTATCGGTGAGATCGCAAACGCTGAAGCTGGCGAAGAGCAAGTAGAAATCAAATAAGTGATACGTTCACTTACTTAGTTAATCAATGAGGACCTAATGGTCCTCATTTTGCTATTTAGCCCGCAGAAAACCTTAGTTTATGTAGGTACATTGTAAACAGTTCAGTTAATCAATCGTATGACCCACTCTATGAAAAACAATCACTCAAATAAAACCAGTCACTCTAATAAAAACATCGTTGTGTTAGTTTCAGGAAGCGGAAGTAACTTACAGGCAATTTTGGATGCCTGTGATAACAATATGATTGATGCTTCAGTTAAGGCTGTCTTCTCAAACAAAGCAGAGGCTTTTGGATTAGAACGAGCGAAAACCGCAGGTGTTGACGCACATTCAGTGAATCCAAAAGACTTTGGTTCACGTGAAGAGTTCGATCATGAATTGATGATTCAGATTGATGCATACCAACCCGATTTAATCGTACTTGCGGGATACATGCGTATCCTGAGTTCAGAGTTTGTTCGTCACTATGCGGGTAAAATGGTCAACATCCACCCTTCCCTGTTGCCTAAATACCCAGGCCTACACACCCACCAGCGTGCCATTGATGCACAAGACAAAGAGCACGGAACTAGTGTCCACTTTGTGACCGAAGAGCTTGATGGTGGCCCTGTGATCTTACAAGCTAAGGTTCCGGTATTTGAAGATGATGATGCTGATATGTTGGCAAGCCGAGTGCTTACTCAAGAACACTGCATTTACCCTATGGTCTGTAAATGGTTCGCCGAAGATCGTTTATCAATGCTAAATGGGCAAGCTGTCTTAGACGGTAAGGCATTAGGTAAACACGGTTACGCAGAAGAGTAATTCTTCAGATACTAAATCAAATCCAAAAAAGGCCGCTCACTGATTCATTAGTTCAGTAAGCGGCCTTTTTTATAGGGTTCAAATAATGCTATTCGGGATACTTAGCTCAGCTCAATGGTTCAGTTGGCGCTTGGCTTGCTACCTTCTTCGGCGCATAAGCGACATCTTCCAACGCTTTATGATTGTTTCCAATCAGCTCACCAAAATGAAACAGCGCATATTCGCCCGGCTTCATTCTAAACCACTCTTCATTGTCTGTTAGAGGCTGAGTTGCCACCACTGTAACCACATCATTAGGCGTGGTCTCTTCCTGGAAGTTTATCTCAACATCTTCATCAATCAGGCTCGCTTTACCAAAAGGTGCGCGCCTTGTTATCCAGTACAAATGGTTGGTGCAGTACGTCATCACATACTCACCATCACTGAGTAACATGTTGAAAACGCCTTTCTCACGCAGCTTGTCACAACACTCAGCCACAAAGCGAAACATACCTTCCATATCTTGAGGTGGCTCAGGGAAACGCTCTTCAAGTTGTTTGAGTAGCCAACAGAAAGAGAGCTCACTGTCTGTCTCGCCAACCGGTCTGAAACGACCACTAATCAGATCGTCGTAATCCGTTAATTGACCATTGTGAGCAAAGGTCCAATATCGCCCCCAAAGCTCACGAGTAAAAGGGTGTGTATTCTCTAGATTAACACCACCACGGTTCGCTTGACGGATATGACTGACAACGGCTTGGCTTTTAATTGGGTAGTTTTGAACCAACTCAGCGATCTTAGATTCACAGCTAGGGTTAGGATCTTTAAATGTACGAAAACCCTTTCCTTCATAGAAGGTAATACCCCAGCCATCGCGGTGCGGGCCAGTATTGCCTCCACGCTGCATAAGACCAGTAAAGCTAAAACAAATATCAGTTGGCACATTCGCGCTCATACCGAGCAATTCACACATGGTTTAATCTACTCCCTATTAAAACCAATGGAGCCACAAACCTGGGCTCCAAATGTCTGTAAAACTATTATTCCATCTCTTTTTCAACAAGCTGAATCACAATATGAATGATCTTAATGTGAATCTCTTGGATGCGATCTGCATAACCAAAGTGTGGCACTCGGATTTCGATATCAGCACAACCCGCCATCTTACCGCCATCTTTACCCGTCAATGCAATCGTCTTCATGCCTTTAGCTTGAGCAGCTTCAATCGCTTTTAGAATATTGGCAGAGTTACCTGAAGTCGACAGACTGAACAACACATCACCTTTACGACCTACCGCTTCTACATAACGAGAAAATACGTGGTCGTAGCCAAAATCATTACTCACGCAAGACAGGTGGCTTGGATCTGAAATCGCAATGCCAGCGTAACCTGGACGGTTTTCACGGTATCGGCCAGTAAGCTCTTCCGCAAAGTGCATTGCGTCACAGTGTGAACCACCGTTACCACAAGAAAGCACCTTACCGTCTTGCTTGAATGAGTCAGCAATCAGTTTTGCCGCCGCTTCAATTTGAGCGATGTTATGGTCATCACTTAGGAACTTATTCAGAACGTCAGCAGCTTCGTTCAATTCACTTTTGATTAGGTCTTGGTACATAAGGCTTATCTCTTATTTTTTTGACGCAGCTTAAAGTGCGTGAAATGAGAACTGAGGGTTTTCCCCTCTTTATAGCTGAGTTTACCCACAAACATGAAATAGTGTCGACACTTAAGCCCAAAGATTGCCACCTTAATTAACTTGTCGTTGTAAATCCGTCCAAATATTCGCCACCAACCTCTCACAATTAGAACTTTAACTCTATTGAGATCACTTTTTATTCACTTTAGAGTTTTACAAATATTTAATATTTTGTTTACACTTAACTGGTTAGACCTCTTACCTAAACTTAATAACAATAAGTGATCTCTGAAAAGGAAATCGATCATGAACATATTGCTCTCCCTACTCGGCATGACCGCCATCTTAGGCGTCTGTCTTTACCATAGAGTTAGTCTGGTACGTGCATTAGTTGTATTAACCGGCGCAATGGTAGCATTAACACTGTTTGGCGGCGTGGCTGTTACTGGCTGGCTTTGCTATCTATTAGCCGTTGCGATCTTTGCTGTACCGACCATTCGTCAGACACTGATCAGCCAAAAAGCACTCTCTTTATTTAAGAAAGTTCTACCGGCGATGTCTCAGACAGAAAAAGAAGCACTAGAAGCTGGCACAGTATGGTGGGAAGCAGAGCTGTTCAAAGGCAAACCTGAATGGAAGAAGCTTCAGAACATTGCTGACCCGAAACTCTCTGAAGCTGAGCAAGCGTTTTTAGATGGTCCAGTAAATACCGTGTGTGAAATGGTCAATGATTACCAAGTCACTCATGAGCTTGCTGATTTACCACCAGAAGTATGGCAATACCTGAAAGACCATAAATTCTTCGCCATGATAATCAAGAAAAAATACGGCGGCTTAGAGTTCTCAGCTTACGCTCAATCTTTGGTTCTACAGAAGCTAACGGGCGTTTCGAGCGTATTGTCATCGACGGTTGGCGTACCTAACTCATTAGGCCCTGGTGAGCTATTACAGCACTACGGTACAGAAGAACAAAGAAACCACTACCTGCCTCGCCTAGCGGAAGGTAAAGAGATCCCTTGTTTTGCTCTGACTAGCCCAGAAGCCGGTTCAGATGCAGGTTCAATCCCAGATTACGGTGTGGTTTGTAAAGGCGACTGGCAAGGCGAAGAAGTATTGGGCATGCGCCTAACTTGGAACAAGCGTTACATCACTCTCGCGCCTGTCGCGACCGTTTTAGGCTTGGCTTTTAAATTGCGTGACCCGGATGGTCTGCTTGGTGACCAAAAAGATCTTGGTATCACCTGTGCGCTTATCCCAACGGATTTAAAAGGCGTAGAGATTGGCAACCGCCACTTCCCACTAAACGTACCTTTCCAGAATGGTCCAACCCAAGGCGACGATATCTTCGTGCCTATCGATTTCATCATTGGTGGCCAGAAAATGGCTGGTCAAGGCTGGCGTATGCTGGTTGAGTGTCTGTCGGTTGGTCGTGGTATCACACTGCCTTCAAACTCAACCGGTGGCATTAAGTCTGCTGCGCTCGCAACAGGTGCTTACGCTCGTATCCGCCGTCAGTTCAAACAACCGATTGGCCGCATGGAAGGGGTTGAAGAGCCACTTGCACGCCTAGCGGGTAACGCTTATGTAATGGACGCAGCAAGTAACCTAACCGTCGCGGGCATCGACCTTGGCGAAAAGCCTTCGGTTATCTCTGCAATCGTTAAGTACCACTGTACTCACCGTGGCCAACGCAGCATCATTGATGCGATGGATATCGTCGGCGGTAAAGGCATTTGTTTAGGCCCATCGAACTTCCTAGCTCGTGGCTACCAAGGCTCACCTATCGCGATTACGGTTGAAGGCGCAAACATCCTGACTCGTTCAATGATCATCTATGGTCAAGGTGCGATTCGCTGTCACCCTTACGTACTTAACGAAATGGAAGCCGCTTATTCTGAAAGCAGCGATGCGCTTGATAAGTTTGATTCAGCGTTAGCAGGACACGTTAGCTTTACGATGAGTAACCTAGTCCGCAGTTTGTGGTTTGGTTTAACCGACGGTCGTGGTTCTGATGCGCCAACACCTTCAAATAAAACGGATAAACAGACACAGCGTTACTACCAACAGCTAAACCGCTACAGTGCAAACCTAGCGCTACTGTCTGATATTTCAATGGCAGTTCTGGGCGGATCACTGAAGCGTAGAGAACGTTTATCAGCAAGACTGGGGGATATCCTGAGTCAACTTTACCTCGGTTCAGCAACGTTGAAGCGCTTTGAAAGTGAAGGCAGCCACGCTGAAGATCTACCGTTAGTACATTGGGGGATGCAAGATAGCTTACGTCAGACTGAAGTGGCGATTGATGAGTTCTTAGCGAACTTCCCTAACCCTGTGATTGGTCGTCTGCTTCGTGTTGTGCTAATGCCATTTGGTCGTATCCGTCGAGCTCCAAACGACAAGCTCGATAGCAAAGTGGCGCACATTCTACAAACACCAAGCGAAACGCGCTCTCGTATAGGTCGCGGCCAATACCTAGAAGCGACGGAATACAACCCAGTAGGTAAGATTGAAAAAGCGCTAGAAGTGATTCTTCAAGCTGAACCTCTGTTCGACAAAGTCTGCAAAGAGACACATCAAAAACGTGCCTTCCTACGACTTGACCTTGTTGCTCAGTTGGGACTTGAGAAAGGTATCTTAACGCAAGAAGAAGCAAACCTTCTGATTAGCGCTGAGGAACACAGATTGTACACGATTAACGTAGATGACTTCTCACCTGAGGAGCTTGCAGCAAAGTCGCAGTACCCAGACCAATCGATTGATAACGTCGCTTAAGGCCAGAAAAAGAAACAAAAACGGGACTCCAATGAGTCCCGTTTTTTTGTTCATGATTTCGTTGCCGCAAATTCCAATGCTTTATCTAGCGGCTGATTCTCTCTAAACAATCTAATCATCTAAGCGAGTTACTTGGGCGCCTTGAGCTGCATCTCAGGTAACGCTTTTTTCTTCGCTTTAACCTTACGAACCACAAACCAAATCAATAAGCCCAATAGAATCGCGACCACATTACCCACCGCAATAATGATCATACTGCGCTGTCTGTCATCTTCACGTTTTTGAAGGATCATCAACTCTGTTGCAATACGCTTCTGTTCAGCAAGAGCTTCTTCTTGAAGGCGTCGTGACTCTGCTAAGTCGATATCTTCAACAACGCTGTATGACTGCTCGGTAATTGGAAAGATCAGCGGGCGCTGACTTGAAGCATCAGTGGCGTAAACCATCCCAGACCAATTATAGATCCCTAAATCGCCATTGTAAGGCACCTCAAGAGCGACTTTCATTGCGTCGACTTCAGCTTGCCCCTGCTTGTACATCACATATTCATCAGGAGCCTTGTGCTCAACATGAACCGCTAACGAGCTCGGTGCGATCATCCCCTGCTCACCAGACACCACAATAGTATGAGGTAAGCCCTCTTTTCGTGACTGAATGAAGGTGCTAGTGATCGGTGTTGGATAAACCAAGACTTCTTGCTCTTGCGCTCGCAAGAACACACCATTACCAGAGGTAATACGCACTCGGTATTTACCGGGCTCGATATCAATAGGCAAAGAGACCGTGAACACACCATCTCCAGCCTTTTCATCAAGATCAGCGCCATCGTCGGCAAACTCGCCCATCACAACCGGCACCGGGCGCGCTTCTCTCACCAAAGACTCTTCGTTTTCAACAAACTTAGTAAAGATGACCTTAAGCTTCACGCGATCGAGAAAATCGCGCAGCACCAGCGGCTTGCCATCAGAAGTCAGTCGAGCGGTAAATTTGATGCGTTCTGTTTGATACAACTTATCTGGGAACTCATTAGCATCCAAAACTAGATGAGACAGCAGCTTGATGTTGTTCTTAGGGGAAACTTTACCGACCGCTTGCCAAGGGCCAGGCATCGGATTGTCGATAGAAATAATGTCCATAGACGATTCTTCGTACCAACGGACATTATCAGCATTGCGCCAAGAGTAGTATTTCTTGCCATCAGGGCGAACCAAAACGACAGGTTTAGAATTATCGGCTCGATAAATCACAAAGGTGACTTGTTCAATACTGGGATCAACTCGAAAACGGTTGTCCAATAAACTCATTACGGATTCGGTTGCTGCATGTAAGCCAAAGCTTAACAGCAATAAGCAACCGGTAGCCAATACCCTTAACATACTTTCTCCCTACTGACGCCAGAGGCAGCTTCCGCTTTTCTCGACGAGATCTAAACGACTTTGATGCGCTTCTACTTCATCGGCCGTAGCTCGTAAAACCTTTAGGGATTTTCGACCACTTTCTACTCTTCGTATGCTTTCGGCTTCGCCTTCCTGTTGACCAGCGTTAAATTGCAGCGAAGTTTGACCACCCGTCATCAATAAGTAGACGTCGGCTAGGATCTCCGCATCGAGCAATGCGCCGTGGAGAGTACGGTGCGAGTTATCGATACCGTAACGGTCACATAAGATATCTAGGTTGTTTCTTTTACCCGGGAATATCTTCTTCGCCATTGCCAAGGTATCGGTAACTTTACAGTAGTCATCCGTTTTACCTATCGCTGGGTTGAGCTTCTCAAACTCATAGTCCATAAAGCCTGTATCGAAGGGCGCGTTATGAGCCACCAGCTCCGCACCTTTGATAAAGTCGAGAAACTCTTTATGTATGTCTTGGTATTCAGGCTTATCAATCAAGAATTCATCGGTAATACCGTGAACGCCAATCGCCTCTTCTTGAATCGCACGATCGGGCTTGATGTAGACGTGGAAATGACGCCCGGTCAGCCTACGGTTGATGATCTCGACTGCACCAATTTCAACGATGCGGTGACCCATATAGTGAGGGCCACCTTCTGTATTCATACCGGTGGTTTCGGTATCGAGTACAACAATGCGCTTATTTTCGTTCGAACTGTTTTTTTCGTTCGTGCTTTGTTCTGGAGTGCTACTGGTATTCATAAGGATAACTGTGTCAGACTATGACGATAATGTGCTTGAGGTAATAGTATCAAATCATGACGAAACAAGTTGAAATTTTCACTGATGGTTCTTGTTTAGGCAACCCTGGTCCCGGTGGCTATGGCATCGTACTTCGCTACAAGAAAGTCGAGAAGACGCTAGCAGAAGGCTTCACGCTAACAACCAATAACCGCATGGAAATGCTCGCCGCTGTCGTTGCTCTCCAAGCCCTCAAAGAGCCTTGTTCTGTGATTCTGACCACAGATAGCCAATACGTGCGTCAAGGCATCACACAGTGGATTCACAACTGGAAAAAGCGTGACTGGAAAACAGCCGACAAGAAACCGGTTAAAAATGCCGATCTGTGGCAAAGGCTTGATAAAGAAACCGCTCGCCATAGCGTTGATTGGCGCTGGGTAAAAGGACACGCAGGACACAGAGAAAACGAAATGTGTGATGATTTAGCAAGAAACGCAGCGGAAAATCCGACTAAAGAAGATACGGGCTATCAGCCAAGTTAATCGTCTTCTAGAATTAGACGTACATTTCAGAAAATGATTTATTGTTCCTGAAACTGATTGATAACGCCTTAAATTAATTGATAATTTCTTAACCGAACTAGTAGATGAAAAGCCGATAACTAGTCGGCTTTTTCTGTTTTTAGCGGATATGACGCTTTGGCTGAATCCATTGTACGACGCGTATTGGTTCTAAAACTTGCCCCAACAGGCGAGAAACGTCGCTTGAGGTGCCAATGTGGCTTGATGGGTTTTAGCGGGTAAGTACGCTTACGAGCAACAATAAAGTATTGGCTTCCGGCGAAGGATGCACAACCACCTAAACTGTTCTCCAACCACGTCCACATCGCTTGATACTTACTCATCGGAAACAGCGCGTAGGTGTCACAATGAATTACTTCATAGTTAAGTACACCAAACCAGTCTTTAATTCGACTTGGCGTGTACATGCGGCCACTCCAGGGTAAGCTGTTCTTTCGCCAAGGCATCAAACTGGCAAGCCCAGTGACACTGATTGGGTTGAAGCCAGTGATAATGATATAGCCATCGTCCATCATCACTCGATCGACTTCTCTCAATAATCGATGCGGGTCATTGCTATAATCTAGCTGATGACTCAGTACTACAACATCAAAGCTTTTCTCCAAAAAGGGTAAATTATAGCCATCCGCTATCACATTATGTAATGGGTTCTGGATATCTAGGTTTACTTGATGTTGAATGTTGCATGTGCAGCTAGAAATCTCACTACTGAGGCCACCGAGCTTGAGCATATGGTAACCAAATAGCTTTGGGCACCACTCATCGAGTCGAGTTTGAATAGATTCTCTCAACCAGTCCCCATTGTGCAATTGCGCCCAAGTGTAAGGACGTTCAAACTTCTTTCTGCTACGTGCTGGCTTCATCAATAATCTGTCTCACTTATTCTGTCGCACCAAAAGTGACTGGAGAACCAATAATGTTACATATCAAAAGCATACCTGCATTTAACGACAATTACATCTGGCTGATTCAAAATAGCGATCGCCGTTGTGCTGTCGTCGACCCTGGTGATGCGGCTCCAGTATTAAAGTACTTAGCACACCATGAGCTAACTTTAGATGCAATCTTGATTACTCACCACCACCATGATCACATTGGTGGTGTTCCAGAACTCGTTAGACAATTTCCCGGCGTCGATGTTGTCGGTCCAAGGAATGAACCTATCCCTACCTTAACTCATCCGGTCGATGATGGTGATCAATTAGAACTGTTTGGCGAAGTATTCCTCGTCCTAGGGCTCAGTGGCCATACTGCGGGTCATATTGGTTATGTGGGTGATGCCAAACTGTTTTGTGGTGATGTGTTGTTCTCTGCGGGCTGTGGCCGAATCATGGAAGGCACACCACAACAGATGTTCGATGCACTGAATAAGATCACGGCGCTGCCTCAAGAAACCGAAGTTTATTGTGCACATGAGTACACTGCAGCCAATATCGCTTTCGCATTAGCCGTAGAGCCTGATAACCAACATTTGCAGCAATATCGCGACCAAGTGAACCGACTTCGCGCTCAAAATAAGTCGACCATCCCCACAAATTTGAGACAAGAGAAGTTTGTGAACCCCTTCCTGCGCTATACCGAGCCAAGTGTAGTGAAATCAGTGTCTAATCGCACCGAGCAGACCGATCCTTTATCGGTATTCACCGCTTTACGTGCGTGGAAGAACGAATTTTAACAAATACAGGCTTGTCACTCATAGGGGGTGGCAAGTATTATCATCGGCCGTTAATTAAAAAGGCTGTAACATGCGAGTTAAGTACAGCTGGGCTTTGGTATTACTACTTTCTGGTTGCCAATTAACTCAGTCAGAGAATCCAGACCAAGCTTCCGAGCAAACCAACACATCTCCTACTAAAGAAGTTTCTCAAGCGAACGTTTCATCAGAAGCAACAGCCAAAGAAGATCAAAAAGTTGAAGCACCTGTCGTTACTCCACAAACACAAGAAGATGTTTGGAAACGCATTGCGATGCAACTTGAAATGGAAGTGCCAGACCAAAAGAAGGTCGACTACTACCGAACTTGGTATCTCAAGCACCCGAGTCATCTAAAAACCGTATCAAAGCGTGCTGAACCTTTCTTGTATCTGATCACGACTAAGATTGAAGAAAAAGGCTTACCACTAGAATTGGCACTACTACCCGTTGTAGAAAGCTCTTTCGATGCGTTTGCCTACTCTCATGGCAGCGCTGCAGGTCTATGGCAATTCATTTCAGGCACTGGCAAAGACTACGGGCTTGAACAGAACTTTTGGTATGACGGCCGCCGTGATGTTGCCGCTTCTACCGACGCCGCATTGGATTTCTTATCAGACCTTAACCGACGTTTCGATGGCGACTGGAACCATGCGATTGCTGCCTATAACAGTGGCGGTGGTCGAGTAAACAGCGCAATCCGTAAGAACAAGAAGTTGGGTAAACCAATCGACTTCTTCTCTCTGGACTTACCAAAAGAAACCAGCAGCTATGTACCTAAACTGCTTGCTCTAGCTGATGTCATTGCCAATCAAGAAAAGTATGGCATCGATATCCCTGCGATCCCGAACAAGCCAGTGCTGACTCTGGTTAACCCTGAAGAACAGCTTGATTTAGCAATTGCTGCGAACTACGCAGGCATTCCTGTCAAAGAGCTTCAAGGCTACAACCCCGCTTATAACCAGTGGGCGACGGCACCAGAAAAACATCAGCAATTATTACTTCCTCTAAGCTCTGTTGAGAAGTTCAACAAAGAAGTGGCCGCCAATAAAGGCAAAGGCATGAAGTTGGTGCGTTACAAGGTTCAATCTGGTGACAGCATTAGCGTACTGGCAAGCAAATATAACACCACCAGCAAAGTGATCCGCTCTGCAAACGGTTTGAGCAACAACAATATTCGTATCGGCCAGCACTTACTTATCCCAACATCCACCAAAGACGACAAGACATACGCCCTAAGCGCCTCAAATCGCCTAGCAAGCACACAGTCGAAGAGTCGTGGTCAATATAAGCTCAGCCATACTGTAAGAAGTGGTGACAGCCTATGGACGATTGCACGCGCAAATAAGGTCTCTCACCAGTCACTGGCTAAATGGAATGGCATGGGACCACGCGACACGCTTAGAGTTGGTCAAGAACTGGTCATTTGGAAGAACGGTTCAGACGGCGCCATCATCCGTACGATCTTTTATAACGTGAGATCAGGTGACACAGTCAGCGGTATTGCATCAAAGTTCAAAGTAAAAAGTGCAGATGTTGTAAAATGGAACACTTTGCAGAACAAGAAATACCTACAGCCAGGACAAAAACTGAAGCTGTATGTTGATGTAACTAAGGTAAGTGTATGAACCCGTCAAGTAACCCACTCGTCATGCTGTTGGATATATTCCGTTCGCCAACAGCTTGTTTCTTAGCGCTTTATCAACGAAGTGCTTGGGGATGGCAACCCTACATCGTATTAATGCTCAGCCCATTTTTATTTTGGGGTGCTTATTTTTCGAATGTAGATTTTGCCTGGTTAAGTGCAGAGCTATCGCAGCAACTGGCTCAAACGAACCCTGACCAATTGGCGTTACTTGACAGCAATACCTTACTCGCAAGTGAGATCATCAGCGACGTATTTGGCCGAACGTTGACCATCGTTCTATTGGCATTCTGGTTTAACCTAGCAACCAAGCCAAGCCAACACCAACACAGCTTTTGGCGATGGTTTGCAGCGGCATCGGTTGTTATATTCCCAGCTGTTTTAGGTGATGTAGCAAGCTACGCAAGCCTGATACTCAAGCATGGACATGTGATGAACTACGCTGCCGACTTGAACAGCTTAAATGGCTTGATCAAGTTACCGCTAACTAATGATTGGTCACAGTTTGCTAGCTCATTACCACTGCTTCTGCCGTGGTACATCGTGCTAGGTTATGCTGCGGTATTAACGTGGACTGAGTTTGAACGCGGGCAAGCGCTTGTGATTTCAGGCTTACCATGGGTTGGCTACTACCTAATCTGGGCGCTCTACATTTTAATCTTTTAAGTTGAAGAGATAAGGCTAGCGAAAACTCTCTAGCCTATTGTTCCGTTAGATTTCCCAAGGTAACCACCGTGCGAATGGTTAAGCTCCAATGACTAATGACTATTTAGCCTTAAAGGTCACTCGCATAGGGTTGTGATCAGAAGCGTCCGTAATGGGCGCTTTTGCTTTTTCTACCTCTAGCCCTCGATAGAATACGTGGTCGAGCACCAGTCCTGTAATGAACTGAGTTCTGTTATCTGGCTCAAAGGTAACTTCCGTCAAACCAACCTTCTCCAACGCATCTTTCAATACAGCAAAGCGAGCTTCACTCCAGCTATTAAAATCCCCAGCAAAAATAACAGGTCCACGATACTTTTGCAGATTATCAGTTAAGCTCTTGAGCTGAGCCTCATAATCTTCCGTACCAAAGGTAAAGTTCACAGCGTGAATATTAATCACAGCCAGCTCTTCGCCATTGCTTAGTTGGTAACGCGACCAAAGCGCGGATTTAGGCAATTGAAGCCAAGGTTCTTCATGAGTATAAGCACAAGCTTCAATCGGCAAATGAGTTGCTAGGTTGAGTACCCCTGCACTTTGCTCAAACGCCTCAAACGCATTCACACGTGTGCTTCCCCACTGGCCGCTCGTTACCCATTGGCGAAGCCCTTCTGTCATACTCGCTTCTTGTAGCAAGACTAAATCGCTACCTGCTGACAGCTTATTTAACTCACTCTGCCAATTATTTCGGTTTTGCTTATAGATATTCCACACCGTAATGTCTAAGCCATCAGACACATCAATCGCTTTCGGTGCAGAGTTTTGGTAGCAACTGTAGATGTCGTTACTGGTACTTTGAGAGGAAGTGATCAGGTTGGGTTTATTCGGGATCACGAAGATAAAATGAAAACTAACGACAGCAAGCGTTATCAATAGCGTGATAAGAATGATGGTTTTCTTAAACATACAGCACCCTACCAGAAATGAAAAAGGAGCGATAAACGCTCCTTTTAGGGTAATAGTTTTTTTATACGGCGTCTTCGTCTTCTTCGCCAGTACGAATACGTACCACACGTTCAACTTCAGTAATGAAGATCTTACCGTCACCAATTTTACCTGTTTGAGCCGTCTCGATGATGGTATCAACACATTGGTCAGCCACTTCGTCGGTCACAACGATTTCTAGTTTCACTTTAGGTAAAAAGTCGACCATGTACTCTGCGCCGCGGTATAGCTCAGTATGACCTTTTTGACGTCCAAAGCCTTTAACTTCAGATACTGTCATACCCGTAATACCCACTTCTGCAAGTGCTTCACGTACATCATCAAGTTTGAATGGCTTGATAATGGCTTCAATCTTTTTCATGTTCATCCCTTAAACTGTGCGAATGGCTCATTATCGGTTAGCTATAGTAAACATTCAATGAAAAAAGCCAGAGCTTTGAAGCTCTGGCTCGAAATTTATCATCTTGTTTAATCAGCGCTTTGAGACGATTTTACTTAAGGCTTGCGTAGTAAGCGGCTAGATTCGCGATGTCTTCATCACTCAGCATTGAAGCTTGAGCCTGCATTACAGCGGCCAAACCACCAGTACGCTGGCCGTTCTTATAGGCCTTAATTGATGAAGCGATGTATTGCTCGTTTTGACCTTTAAGGTTTGGGTAACCTGGGATCACTGCGATACCATCTGCACCATGACATGCTGCACAGATTGCTGCTTTAGCTTGACCCGCAGCAACATCACCCGCCAGAGCGTTACCACTCAATAGTCCAAATCCAAGAACTAATCCTAGTGTAATTTTCTTCATTGCATATTCCATTAATTATTTTTATTAAAGTGACGGTAAATTGTGACACAAACTTTTTCTACTTGCTCCAAAGCGCTTCACAATCTTGACCTTCGTAGTTTTTATCTACGAATAAGCCTAAAACAGCGATCACTCGATCGCCATCAATTAATATCGGCGTTCTGCGTCTTAACCAACTGGGTACTTGGTACTCTTGAAACAACTTCTTAAGCTTCCTGCTATGACCGCGCCCAACAGGGTGTGCTGACAATCCCTCAGGGTTAAAGATCACTCGCAGTGTTCCTCTCGTTGTGTTGAGACTAAAATGTTGCGCATCACAGTGGTTAGATACACCATCACTCGCCGCTGAAGTTAAGTGTAGTTCCCCTAAACCGTCAGGCAAAACTAAGTTCTCTTCCATCGAGATATCACTTTGCCAGTTCGACAAGTCTTTGGTCTCTTTGACGACATAGAGCTGATGATTAAAACGTCTAACCTCAACCTCATTCAACACCAGCTTAGGGTTGGCGTCAGCCTGAGCGCATGCCACCTCATTCCATATAAGTTTGAGCTGCTTTTGGCTCGGCATCGGTTGATTGCAGAGACTCAGCCACATTCTTAGTAGGCGTGCACGCAGTAAATCAGAGTGCTGAGACAATGCCTCTATGCTCACGCTTTGACTTTGATCACCACCCAAAGCTTGCTGTAAGTGAGATTCTAGCAACTCATCTAGCAGCAACTCTTGCTCTGCACATAGCAGAGCGCTGCGACTGACCGACTCTCGGAAACTAGGCCAACGCTCGGTCAGTGCCGGAGTGACTTGATGACGAATAAAATTGCGGTCAAAGCGAACGTCTTGATTACTCTCATCTTCTACCCAAGTTAAAGCCATATCGCGCGCTGCCCCTTCAATATCCGTTCTCGTCACCGACAGCAGTGGGCGAACGATATAAGCATCAGCAGTAAACGGCATCACTTTCGCCATTGAAGATAGCCCTTTCGGACCACTGCCACGCTTAAGAGCTAACAAGAAGGTCTCGACTTGGTCATCGATGTGCTGGCCTGTCACTAACACATCACCTTGTCTAATATGCTTTTTAAAGGCTTGGTATCGCGCGTCTCGAGCCAGCTTTTCAACGCTTTCTCCACGGCTAATGTCTAGCGAGACTCGTTCAATGAACAAAGGTACCGACAAAGCATCACACCATGTTTGGCACTGCTCTGCCCAGTAATCAGCATTGTTGCTTAAGCCATGATGAACATGTACCGCACAGCACTCGATGTGATGGGACTTAGCGAATTGGGCAGCCAACTCCAACAAAACTCGTGAATCGACACCACCACTGAAAGCGACGAGCAATCGACAAGGCTTAAGCGCGCTTTGATCAAGTACAGATGTGAAGGTATCAATTAAGTGTGTCATGAGGCTAATAAACCAAGAGGTCGTGTGTGAAGAGATAATGTTTTAATAATAAAAAAGGGTTGGCACTGAGTCCAACCCTTTCATCATTTGTTCGTATAGCTAGCCTTATCACTAAGGCAAGTTATCAGCAGTAGCCGTAGCTCATTAGACGCTGGTAACGACGCTCAAGCAGCGTTTCGTTATCAAACTGCTCTAGCTCTTCTAGCTGTTTAACTAACATGTCTTTTATGTTCTGAGCCGTTTGTGCAGGGTCACGGTGCGCGCCACCTAGAGGCTCAGGAATGATTTCGTCGATAAGCTCAAGCTCTTTAAGACGAGGAGCAATCAGGCCCATCGCTTCAGCTGCTTGTGGTGCTTTATCTGAATCGCGCCATAGGATTGAAGCACAACCTTCTGGAGAGATTACTGAGTACGTAGAGTACTGAAGCATGTTCACGTAGTCACCAACACCAATCGCTAGTGCACCACCAGAACCGCCTTCACCCACAACGTTACAGATAACAGGAACTGAAAGGCCTGCCATAACTTTTAGGTTTTTAGCGATAGCTTCAGATTGACCACGCTCTTCAGCACCAACACCTGGGTATGCGCCCGCTGTGTCGATGAAAGTGATGATAGGCATGTTGAAACGCTCAGCGGTTTCCATTAGACGTAGTGCCTTACGGTAACCTTCTGGCTTTGGCATACCAAAGTTACGGATCACTTTCTCTTTAGTCTCACGACCTTTCTGGTGACCAATAACCATAACAGGACGGCCATTTAGACGAGCCATACCACCCACAATCGCTTTGTCGTCAGCGTAAGCGCGATCGCCCGCCATCTCTTCAAACTCTGTGAACGCATGCTCCAGGTAATCTTTGGTGTAAGGACGTTGAGGGTGACGAGCAAGTTGAGCTACCTGCCATGCACCTAAGTCACTAAAGATTTTCTGTTTAAGCTCTAAGCTTTTTTTCTCTAGTTGTTCGATTTCTTTGTCTAGATCTACCGCTGTGTCACCACCGTGACGCGAAACGTCACGTAGCGCTTCGATTTTTGCTTCAAGTTCAGCGATAGGCTTTTCAAATTCTAGAAAGTTCAGGCTCATCTATGAATCCTTGTTGATTCAGCTCCGCATTCGCGAAGCTAAATTTTAGTTAAATTCGAGTTCTACTTGGCTATTTCCAAGCAGCTGTTTTAATTCGTCTAGTAATGTATCACTTGGCGTCACGCGCCATTCTGTGCCCAATGTTAACCGCGCTCTAGCGTCGGCACGCTGGTAGTATACATTGACTGGGACCGTTCCGGCTCTATAAGGTTCTAAGATTTGACTAAAGCGTTCAAAAAATTGACCGTTAATTTGGGATTGGTCGATAGATATCGACACCCCACGAGCATATTTCTCACGGGCGCTTCCTAAGTCCATGACCTCGCGCGCGGACATTTTAAGCCCGCCATTGAAATCATCAAAGCTGACCTGTCCGGAAACGACCACAATTTTGTCTTTTTCGAGCAATTCTGCGTAGCGATCGAGCGCATCCGAGAACAACATCACTTCCATTCGGCCCGATCGATCATCAAGTGTCATCAGACCGATTCGCGTACCGCGCTTCGTCGTCATTACTCTCGCAGCAATCACCAAACCGGCAATCGTTAGTGATTGGTCACGACGCGTTGGTGTAGCGTCTTTCAAACGACAGCTGGTGTATTTCGCTAACTCTTTGATGTAAGCGTTAACCGGGTGACCCGTTAAATACAAGCCAAGCGTTTCACGTTCACCCTCAAGCCAAACCTTCTCAGGCCATTTAGGCACTTGGGTATACTTGTGCTCAACCTCTTCCGGAGCGTCGGTCAACACGCCAAACATATCAGATTGACCAAAAGACTCGGCATGGTGATGTTGACTCGCAGCCTTCACCGCATCTTTCAAAGATGCCATCATTGCCGCTCGGTGAGGACCTAATCTATCTAAGGCTCCGGATAGAATCAACTTTTCGATAACACGTTTATTAACCTTCTTCAGATCAAGACGTGCACAGAAATCGAATAAGTCTTTAAAGTAACCGCCTTTGTTTCGCGCTTCAATGATCGCTTCAATAGGACCTTCACCGACCCCTTTTATCGCACCGATGCCATAAACAATCGCGCCATCTTCATCCACGTTGAAACGGTATAAACCTGAGTTGATATCTGGTGGTAAAAGCTTGAGCTTCATACGGAAACATTCATCAACAAGGCCGATAACCTTCTCGGTGTTATCCATATCCGCCGTCATTACCGCAGCCATAAATTCCGCTGGGTAGTGCGTTTTCAGCCATAGCGTTTGATAAGAAACCAGTGCGTATGCTGCGGAGTGAGATTTGTTAAAGCCGTAGCCCGCAAATTTCTCTACCAAGTCAAAGATCTTCATGGCCAGCTCGCCATCAACACCATTGGCTTCAGCACCCTCTTTAAAGGTACCACGCTGCTTTGCCATCTCTTCTGGTTTTTTCTTACCCATCGCACGACGCAACATATCCGCTCCGCCAAGCGTATAGCCAGCAAGGATCTGTGCGATTTGCATTACCTGTTCTTGATACAGGATGATGCCGTACGTCGGTTCTAGCGTCTCTTTCAGCGATTCGTGTTGCCACGTTTCATCAGGGTAAGAAACCGCTTCACGGCCGTGTTTACGGTCGATAAAGTTATCTACCATGCCTGATTGCAGAGGACCCGGACGGAACAGGGCTACCAATGCGATGATATCTTCAAAACAGTCAGGCTGTAGACGTTTGATCAGGTCTTTCATACCACGCGATTCGAGCTGGAATACCGCGGTGGTTTCAGAGTTTTGTAATAGGTTAAATGACGCTTGATCATCCAGAGGGATCGACTCGATACGAACCGGCTCTTTACCCTCTTTCTTCAGGCGAGGGTTTACGAGGCCCAACGCCCAATCGATGATGGTCAGGGTGCGTAGACCCAAGAAGTCGAACTTAACCAAACCAGCGGTTTCAACGTCATTCTTATCGAATTGCGTTACCGGGAAGTTACCTTCTGCGTCGGCATAGATTGGCGCAAAATCGGTGATCGTGGTGGGTGAGATAACAACACCACCCGCGTGCTTACCGGCATTTCGCGTACAACCTTCAAGGATGCGACACTTATCAATCAGCTCACGAACTTCTTCATCGCCATCGTAAAGCTCTGGCAATGCAGGTTCAGCAAGGAATGCTTTCTCTAGCGTCATACCCGGATCTGGCGGTACAAGCTTTGAAATTCGATCGACGAAACCAAACGGGTGGCCCAATACACGGCCTACATCGCGGATTACCGCTTTTGCCGCCATGGTACCAAAGGTGATGATCTGAGATACCGCATCACGACCGTACATCTCAGCCACGTGATCAATAACTTGGTCACGCTTATCCATACAGAAGTCGATATCGAAATCGGGCATGGAGACACGTTCTGGGTTCAAGAAACGTTCGAAAAGTAGATCGTATTCAAGTGGATCGAGATCGGTGATATCCAATGCGTAAGCCACAAGAGAGCCGGCACCAGAACCACGGCCAGGACCTACTGGCACATCATTGTCTTTTGACCATTGGATGAACTCCATTACGATCAAGAAGTAGCCAGGGAAACCCATGTTATTGACAACTTCGAGCTCTATCTTAAGTCGCTCATCGTATTCAGGTCTGCGTTCAGCACGCACTTTTTCGTCAGGGAATAGGAACGCCAAACGTCGTTCAAGACCTTCTTCAGATTTCTTGATCAAGAAGTCTTCAATCGCCAAACCTTCCGTAGGGAAGTTAGGTAGGAAGTACTCACCTAGACGAACGGTCACGTTACAACGCTTGGCAATCTCAACACTGTTCTCTAGCGCTTCAGGGATATCTGAGAACAACTCACACATCTCTTCTTCACTGCGTAGATATTGCTGCGCGCTGTAGTTCTTAGGGCGACGAGGATCGACCATAGTGAAGCCGTCATGGATCGCCACGCGGATTTCATGAGCATCAAACAGGTCTTCAGTTAGAAAAACCACTTCGTTGGTTGCGACAACAGGCAAGTCTTCTTGCTCAGCCAGTTCCAACGCAAAGTGCAGGTAAGACTCTTCATCCGGTCGTCCGGTACGAATCAGTTCCAAGTAAAAACGATCGGCGAAGTACGTTTTGTAAAACTCGACGCTGCTTGCCACCAACTCACGGTTGCCTTTCAGTAACGCCTTACCAATCTCACCTTCTTTGGCACCCGATAGAATAATCAGGCCTTTGGCATTCTCAATCAACCACTCTTTATCGATAACAGGCTGATGCTGTACATGACCACGAAGGTAAGCTTTTGAGATAAGCAGCGTTAGGTTGTTATAACCTTTATTGTCCGTTGCAATGACGGTGAGCTTGGTTAGCTCGTCACCGAATTCCGGAGACTGCATCAAGAAGTCAGCACCAATAATTGGTTTAACCCCGCACCCATGAGCAGTACCGTAAAACTTCACCAAACCACACAGGTTGGTAAAGTCGGTAAGTGCTAGAGCAGGCATACCCATTTCAGCGACTTTTTTAACTAATGGCGGTACCTTAGAGAGGCCATCCACCATAGAAAAGTCACTGTGTACGCGTAGGTGAACAAATTTTGGATCTGACATTATTTTTCCTGAGTTCTAGACCGGAGCCTAGGATTACAACTGAGTGTATTCTATTTTTTTCTACTGCTAGTAAGCAAATTTATTCGAAGCCCGGCTCTAGTTAACATAAAGCTCTAATCTAGATAGAGCTTAGTCAATGCCAAGAATGCGTTTGACTGGCTTAAAGCTCTTACGGTAATGCTCGGTTACGCCATGTTTTTCAATCGCTTCGAAATGCGCTTTGGTTGGGTAACCTTTGTGTTTAGCAAAACCAAATTCTGGATGCAACTTGTCGAGTTCTTCCATCTCTTGGTCACGAACCACTTTAGCGATAATAGACGCTGCACTTATCTCTGCTACTCGTAAATCGCCCTTTACAATAGCCAGACCGTCCATTGGCAGTTCAGGAACACGGTTACCATCGATCAGTGCCATGTCAGGCTGAATGCTCAACCCAGCGATAGCGCGCTGCATAGCGACCATCGTCGCTTGCAGAATATTCAGCTCATCAATTTCTTGTGGCGAACAACGACCAACAGACCATGCCAAGGCTTTCTCCTTGATTTCAGGAAGCAGAGCAAGACGCTTTTTCTCAGACAGTTTTTTTGAATCGTTTAAGCCTTCGATTGGATTATTTGGATCTAGGATAACCGCAGCAGTCACCACATCGCCTACCAATGGCCCACGACCTACTTCATCCACACCAGCAAACAACTGGTAGCCTTGCGGATATTCAAATGGAGGAAGCTCTTTTTTCTCTTTTACTGCCATGACAATTCTCTTTGTAACTTATAAGTCAGTGCTTTCTGAGGCTGCACTTTATGATTCAACAAACTCTCGACCAATCAATTTCAGTACTGCGTTGGCGGCTTGCTTATCAGCATCTTTACGAATCCAGTGATGCATCTCGTTAAAACGTTCGATCAATGCACTGTTGTCGGCTGATAGCATTTTGTCGACAGATGGGAACAAGAAGTCTGGGTGGCATTCCTCAAGAATATGCTCTTTCACGATCTCTTCACCGGCCAAAATATTCGGCAATGACACAAACTCAGTGATCGCCAATTTCTTAACAATGTAACCCGTCAGCTTATTTACTTTGTAACCAACCACCATAGGGCGTTTAAGCAACATACATTCGAGAGCCACGGTACCTGAAGCCAGAAGCACAGAGTCAGCAGCGGTAATCACGTTGGTTGCCGTATCTTCGACTAACGTGAATTCAAGCTCAGGCGCTGTTGTTTGCCAGATTTCGGTAAACTGTTTTTTACGCTGTTCATTCACGAGCGCAACAACAAAATTGATGTCAGGGTATTTTTGCTTAATGCGCTGGCACGTTTCGATAAATGGTTGAGCGATCAACCCCATCTCACCACCTCGACTGCCCGGCAATACGGCTAACCACTGTTTGTCTTGGTCTAAGCCTAACAGCTCACGTGCATCTTGTTTACTTGGTTCTAAAGGAATTGCGTCTGCCAGCGTGTGGCCAACAAATTCACAGGCAACGTTGTATTTATCGTAAAACGCTTTCTCGAATGGCAGGAAGGCCAAAACCAAGTCGGTTGCTTTGTCGATTTTAAAGATACGCTTGGGACGCCAAGCCCACACTGAAGGGCTCACGTAATGGACCGTTTTAATGCCTGCGTTCTTAAGATCAAGTTCAAGTCTTAGGTTGAAATCAGGTGCATCGATACCAACAAACACATCTGGTGGGTTTTGAGTGAAATACTTAACCAACTCTGCTTTTACTTTTAGCAGACGAGGTAAACGGCCAAGTACTTCAACTAAGCCCATGACAGCTAGCTCTTCCATCTCGAAAAGAGACTCACAACCAAGCGCCTTCATTTTGGGTCCGCCAATACCGACGAATTCAGCATTCGGGTACTGTAATTTGATTGCTTTGATAAAACCTTCACCAAGCGTATCACCAGACAGTTCGCCGACAACAATGCCTACGCGCAATGGTTCATTCGAAACGAAGTCCGAGCTATTGGTTGCTGCTTCTTGCTGTGCCATAGTTTTCCAATTCCCTTGTTGCCTAAAACAAAAAAGACCGCCTAACGAGTAGCGATCTTTTTGTTATACCATTCTGATGAAGTAATTATTGTCATACTCACATTGATTGGTACATAACCACATCGAGTATTAACGAATAATACCGCGCTCAGAGTTCTCTAGCATTTCAAGCATAGGCGCTACCGAAGTAAACTCTTTTGCCATTTCAACTAAAGCTGCTTTCGCTTCTTCAAGTGTTTTACCTGAACGGTATAACTCTTTGTACGCTTTCTGTAGTGCACGAATTTCAGGTTTTTCAAATCCGTTACGCTTCAAGCCCACTAGGTTAAGACCGAATGGAGCCGCGTGGTTACCCTGTGCAAGTACGTACGGCAGTACATCTTGAACAACTGCAGAACAGCCACCAATGTATGCGTAAGCACCAATTGAGCAGAATGGGTGAATAGCAGAAAGTGCCATAACACCAGCGTAGTCGCCAACCGTTACGTGTCCGCCAAGAATAGCGTTGTTACCAATGTGAGTATGGTTACCAACAATAACATCGTGCGCTACGTGAGCATTAACACAAAGTAGGTTGTCATCACCAATTACAGTGGTTGCTTTGTCTTGAACCGTACCACGGTGAATTTGAACCGCTTCACGAATTACGTTGCGATCACCGATCACAACCGTCGTGTCTTCACCGCCGTATTTCTTGTCTTGGTTTTCTTCACCAATAACAGCGTGTGGGAATATGCGGTTTTCTTTGCCAATGGTAGTGTGACCTTTGATCACAACGTGAGACATGATTTCTGTGTCGTCACCAATTGTCACGTTACCTGCAATGTAAGTGAAAGGCCCAACCGTCACGTTAGCACCGATAGTTACATCACCTTCGATTACTGCTGCCGGGTGAATTTTCGCTGTTTCATGAATCATATTAAAACTCTCTACGAGCACATTTAAGTTCTGCTGAACATGCAACTACGCCGTCAACTTTAGCAACACCGTTAAACGATGCGATGCCGCGACGTTCTTTTAAGAATTCAACTTCGATAACCAGTTGGTCACCTGGTACTACTGGCTTACGGAATTTAGCTTTATCTACGCTAGCAAAGTAGTACAACTCGTTGCCAGAAGGCGCACCGAAAGATTTGAATGCTAGAAGGCCTGTTGCTTGTGCCATTGCTTCTAAGATCAACACGCCTGGGAATACAGGAAGCTGAGGGAAGTGGCCTGTGAACTGAGGTTCGTTAACAGAAACATTCTTAATTGCGGTCAGTGTTTTTTCTTTTTCAAAGCTAGTCACACGATCAACCATTAAGAATGGGTAGCGATGAGGTAATAGTTCCTGAATTTCAGTAATGTTCATCGTTGTCTGTTCAGTAGTCAAAGTCGTATTCCTATGTATATTTTTTATTTAATTAGAAGGATTATAAACGAAAAAGACTCGCTGTACGCGAGCCTTTTATTAGAAATGCTGGAATTATGATTCCGCGCTCTTCTCAATAAGTTTTTCAACGGTTTTCAAACGCTTGTTCATTTCATCAATACGATGAACGCGCGTTGCTGTCTTACGCCAATCTTTATTTGGCTGTAAAGGTATACCCGAAGAGTACATGCCTTTCTCAGTGATGCTGCGCATTACCATTCCCATTCCGGTAATCGTAACGCCGTCAGTAATTTCAATGTGACCATTAATCACACTACCACCACCAATAATACAGTACTTACCTATCGTCGTGCTGCCTGCAATGATAGTACCACCTGCAAGAGCTGAACCATATCCGATGTGAACATTGTGAGCAATCTGAAGCTGGTTATCTAGGATAACGTTGTCTTCAATGATTGTGTCATCTAATGCGCCGCGGTCGATGGTAGTACACGCGCCAATTTCTACGCGGTTACCGATGCGAACCGAGCCGACTTGCGGGATCTTAACCCATTCGCCTTTCTCGTTCGCATAACCAAAGCCATCAGAGCCAATAACAGTACTTGATTGGATCAGACATGCTTCACCAATCACCACTTCATGGTAAACACTTACGTTAGCCCACAGCTTAGTGCCTGCGCCAATTTTTGCATTTTTACCAATAAAGCAACCAGCACCGATGATCACATCGTCACTAAGTACTACACCAGACTCAATCACAGCGTTCGCGCCAATAGACACATTTTGTCCAATAGTTGCATCGCTAGAGATTGAAGCAGAATCAGCAATAGCCGCTGCGGGTGCAGGAGTAGTATCAAGCGCTTGAGCAACCTTAGCAAAAGCAACGTAAGGGTCACTAACCACAATAACGTTGGTCTTACACAATTCGCGCTCACTCTCTTTAACCATAATAGCGGATGCTTTACAGTCACCTAGATGCTTGCTGTACTTCACGTTAGAAAGGAACGTAATGTTACCTTCTTGCGCTTTATCCATAGGAGCGACTGCTGAGACGGTAATCGTACCGTCTCCGTGTAGCTCTCCCCCAGTAATCGTTGCCAATTCGGCTAAAGTCAGGTTCTTCATAAAACTTATTTCAGTGATTTAATTACTTGCTCAGAGATGTTGTATTCAGGCTTACCGTATTGTAGAGCTTGAATATCAACGATCATGTCGTAGCCTTCTTTCTCTGCAACTTTAGTTACAGCATCTTGAATCACTTTGAACAGCTTCTGCTTCTCTTGTGCTTCACGACGTTGACTTGCTTTTTCTAGTGCTTGAGCTTTGATTTTGTACTTGCTGTCTAGTTGGCCTACTTCGATACGAAGCTTCTCAACTTCTTCAGGACCTAGCAGCTCGCCATCACGCTTAAGTTTTTCAATCTTCGTTTTTGCTTCAGCTTGAATGCTCTGTAGCTCAGCCGCTTTATCTTTGAACTCTTCCTGCATTTTTTGAAGAACAACTTCACGCTGAGGTAGAGCCTGGAATACTTGTGCAGTGTTTACATAACCCACTTTTTGCGCAGCTTCAGCAGCTGTTGCAAAGAAAGAAGAGCTAAGAACTACAAGGCCTAAACCTGCTGCTTTAATCATATTTTTCAAAATATTGTCCTTTAAATATTAGAAAGTTCTACCAATAGTAAATGTGAAGAACTCTTCATCATCACCTTCGTAAACTTTAATTGGTTTCGCTAGAGAGAAAACCAGTGGGCCCATTGGTGACATCCATTGAAGAGCGGCACCATAAGATGAACGATAATTGGTTGGATCAGAGTAATCGTAGTAGTACTGGCTGCCACTATTTGGTGCGCCGCGGTCTACGAACTCGGTGTCCCATACACTTGCCATGTCGAAGAAGACACTGGTACGAATCTGGCTGCGCGCTTCATCAGAAGCAAACGGCGTTGGTACAATTAACTCTAAGCTTGCTAAGGCAACCGCGTTACCACCCACTGAATCATCAGTAGCGGTATCATAGGTTGGGTTATTACCTGTGCTGCTTCCGTAAACAGCTTTCGGACCTGCCGAGTTAGAGCCAAAACCACGTAGGGTTGTAAAACCACCTGCGTAATAGTTCTCGTAGAATGGGAACAAGTTATCGTTACCATCCGTTTGACCATAACCATTACCATAGCCTAATCGGCCACGCATCAATAGTGTGAACTCATGCTTTTTGGTCAGCGGGATGTAATGTTTTACATCGTACTGCATTTTGAAGTACTGAGCATCAGAACCAGGTACCGTCACCTTAGCAAAAGCACGTTGATGGTTACCTTCGGTTGGGAAGAAACCACGGTTAAGATTGTTACGAGTCCAAGAGATATTGATGTCGAAGTCATCGGTTAGAATGTGTTCGTCACCATATTGGTCAATACTTCTCGCGAACTGTTCAACTTGGATATAGGTCGGAACGTTACCAATCTTGTTGTGCGTATAGCCAACACCAAACTCGAGACGGTTCAGCTCATCCATAGGGAAACCCCATGTTAGGCTGGTACCATAACTTTGGTTGGTATAGTCGACGATACCCGCTTCAGAGGCTTCAAATTCGTTGTAGAAGATCTTACCGCCTAAGCTTACACCATCTAGGTTCCAGTATGGGTCGCGGTAGTCTAAGCTCACGTTCTTTTGGTAATCGTTCATCATGGCACTTACGCCAACACGGTTACCAGAGCCCGCAAAGTTATCTTGTTGTAAACCAACTTGGAAGCTAACACCTGATTCAGTACCGTAGCCAACACCAAAGTTGATGCTGCCTGAGTTCGCTTCCTTAACGTTGTAAACCAAATCAACTTGGTCTTCACTGCCAGGAACACGCACTGTTTGTACATCAACCGTTTCAAAGAAACCTAAACGGTTAAGACGGCTCTTACCGGTATCAATTGATTTAGAGTTAAGCCAGCTGCCTTCCATTTGACGCATTTCACGACGCAGTACTTCGTCTTTCGTTGAGTTGTTACCCGTGAATCGAATATCACGAACGTAGATACGGCTACCCGCTTCTACATTGATAACCAACGACACTTCTTTAGTCTCATCGTCAAATTCAGGAATCGTGCGAACTTGTGGGTACGCGTAGCCAGATTCACCAAGAATTCGTTTTACGTTCTCTTCCAAAGACGTTACCGAAGAACCGTTGTACGTATCGCCGTCTTCGAATGGCACTAATGCTTCGAAGTCAGCCTCACGACCGATTAATTCACCACGAAAAGAGACATCTTTAACGGTGTAAGCTTCGCCTTCATCAAGGCCAAGTGTGATGTAAACACCTTTCTTGTCTGGAGAGATCGCCACCTGCGTAGAGTCGACCTTAAACTTCAGGTAACCACGGTCAAGGTAGTAAGATTTCAACGCTTCGATATCACCGGCTAAGACCTGCTTTTGGTATTTTTCATCCGCAAGGAAATTCCACCATGCAACATCAACGTTCAGGTTGAAACGACTGAGCAGTTCAGAGTCAGAGAAGACTTCATTACCGATAAAGTTGATTTGTTGAATCTTAGCGGATACGCCCTCAGTAAACACAAACTTAAGGTCAGAACGGTTACGTGGCAGAGGTGTCACAACCGCTTTTACTGTCGCGTTGTACTTACCCACGCTGTAGTAAAAATCTTCAAGGCCTTTCTCAATGTTACTCAGCGTAGTACGGTCAAGAGCTTCACCTTCACGAACACCAGACGCATCTAGGTTCTGCTGAAGTTGTTCTTCTTTGATCGCTTTGTTACCCGAGAATGAAATGCTCGCGATGGTCGGTCGTTCTTTCACTTGAACAACTAAAACACCTTCATCGCGAAGGACTTTAACGTCCTCAAAGTTACCTGAAGCATACAGTGCACGAATGATCTCAGATACATCGCTTTCATCTACTTCATCGCCAATACGCACTGGCATTTTCAGTAGAGCTGCACCTAATGCAACACGCTGTAAACCTTCGATCTTGATATCTTGAACCACAAAGTTTTGTGCTCCGTTCGCAGCCACACTAGTGGCCAATAGACTTGCGAACAGAATTTGCTTAATCGCCATACTTATTCTAATTATTCCTTGCTACTACCAATGCCTGTGAGAAACCATTCACAGACGAGTAAAATCATTAAATATTGCCAGAGCCATCAAAGAGAAGAGGATTGCACCTCCCACTCTGTATCCCATTTCCTGAACTTTTTCAGGCACCGGTTTACGAGTAACGGCCTCAATAGCGAAAAAGAGCAAATGTCCGCCATCAAGCATAGGCAGCGGAACCAAATTAATAATCCCCAAGTTAACACTAATCAGAGCCAAAAAGCCTAAGAAGTAAACCAAACCGTAATCGGCGGTTGTCCCTGCACCTTTGGCTATTGAAATCGGGCCACTCAAGTTATTTAAGCCAACATCACCAACGATGAGCTTCTTAAGCATTGTCAGCGTCAAACCAATGATTTGGCCTGTTTTATCAAATGCTTTTCCTACTGACTCAATTACACCAAATTGTAACTCAAAGCGATAATCTTCTGGCCATTCTGCGACTTCTGGAGCAATACCTGCATAGCCGATTGTGGAACCATCAGAAAGCTCGCGGCTTTTTGGCGTCATAACTAATGACTGTTCAGTACCATTTCGTAGGACTACAAGGTCCAAGGGTGTCATCGGGTTTGAACGGATTAACTCAACAACCGACTGCCACTGTTCAATAGGCTGCCCATTAATCTCAACAATTTTGTCGCCAGCTTCTACCCCTGCATCGTATGCCGCACCGTCATCAATGACTTGAGCGAGCACTGTCGATATCTCTGGAGAATACGGTCTAAAGCCCAGCGTTGTCATTGCAGATTCAGTTTCTGGATTAAATGACCAGTCTGAAATATCCAATGTCATCTGTTGTTCAAAGCCGATATCGTCTTGAGAAGAAACCGTTACAGTCATGGACTGATCACCAATATGCGATATCAACCCCATATTGACTGATTCCCAATCTGCGGTTTTGATTCCCGAAATAGATTTAAGTTCCATTCCAGTTTCAATTCCGGCTTGTGCAGCAATAGATTGCGGAGTAACTTCACCAATTACGGGTTTAACCGCTGGCACGCCAATCAAAAATACAAGCCAATACGCAAAGACGGCAAAGATAAAGTTAAACGCGGGACCTGCACCAACTATCGCCGTTCTTTTCCACAATGGCTTCTTATCAAAAGCGTATTGTTGCTCGTCTTCAGAAAGGTCGTCTACACGACCATCCAGCATCTTAACGTAGCCGCCCAATGGAATGACAGACAAGCTGTACTCTGTGCCATCACGGCCAACTTTGCTCCAGATTGATTTACCAAAACCAATCGAGAATTTCTCAACTTTCACACCACAACGACGAGCAACCCAGAAGTGTCCAAACTCATGGACAGCGACCAGAATACCAAGCGCTACAATAAAGGATGCGAAGTTCCACAGAATTCCACTCATGCTAGCTGCTCTTTAATAAATTGATTGGCTATTTGACGAGACATATTATCGAGCTCGAGAAGGCTTTCCAAGCTATCTAAGCCCTCAGAGTTATGTTGTTCACATACTTTGCTCATAACATGCTCGTTAATGACAGCAATATCGGTAAATCTCACTCGATTGTTCAAGAAAGCATCGACTGCAATTTCGTTTGCTGCGTTAATTGCGGTTGTAGCATGCTGACCTAAGTAACAAGCTTCAATCGCTAATCTTAAACATGGGTAACGGCTAAAATCTGGTTCTAGGAAAGTAAGCTCGCCCACTTTGGTGAAATCCAGAGGCTTAACACCCGCTTCAGTGCGCTCAGGGTAAGACATCGTCAAAGCGATTGGCGTCGCCATGTCAGGTTCGCCCATTTGAGCAAGCACAGAGCCATCCTTGTACTGGACCATAGAATGAATCACAGACTGAGGATGAATAATCACTTTCAACTGCTCTTGAGAGGCATTAAATAACCATTTCGCCTCAATGTACTCTAAGCCCTTATTCATCATAGTCGCTGAATCGACCGAGATCTTAGGACCCATAGACCAGTTAGGGTGTGCGATAGCTCGTTCTGGAGTTACCGACTGAAGCTCAGCAACGTCCGTATAACGGAAAGGACCACCCGAACCAGTCAAAAGAATATGGTTGATGCCATTCTCTTCCAAATCACAACGGCCTAGGTTAGTTTGTACGTTTTGAGGCAAGCATTGAAAGATAGCATTATGTTCACTATCAACTGGAAGTAGTTCAGCGCCGTACTTTGCTACCGCATCGATAAACAACTGCCCAGACATTACCAAGGCTTCTTTATTAGCAAGCAAGATACGCTTACCAGCCTTAACCGCAGACATAGTAGGAAGTAAACCAGCGGCACCAACAATCGCAGCCATTACCGTGTCCACTTCTTCTAGAGAAGCAACCTGACACATGCCTTCAGTGCCTGAAAGCACTTTTACGTTAGGGTAACTCGCGGACAACACTTCAGTCAGTTGAGACGCTGCATCAGGGCAAGCCATAGCAGCATAGCTTGGTTGCCACTTTTCAACTAGCGCCAGCATCTTTTCAACATTCGAGCCTGCAGCCAGTGCAACCACTGAATAGAGATCTGGGTTTTGCTCAACGACTTTTAGTGTACTTGCACCAATTGAGCCGGTTGCGCCAAGGATAGTTAGATTTCGCATCACATATGACCGTAGAAATGTAATAAAGGGCAGAATCACTGCCCTTTTTTATTAGAATGCTAAATAAAGCAGAGCAAAGACAGGGAATGCAGCCGTTAAGCTATCTATTCTATCTAGTATACCACCATGACCAGGAATCAGATTACTGCTGTCTTTCACCCCAGAAACACGCTTAAACATGCTTTCAACAAGGTCACCTAGAACAGAAATAACAACGGTCACAAGGGTAATAACAATCATGTGAAGTGGGCTTGTGAATTGGATGTCAAACAAGTCAGCAAAGATCCAAGCCACGATCACCGCAGTAATAATGCCACCGATAAGACCTTCAATCGTCTTATTCGGGCTTACCGCTGGTGCCATTTTACGCTTACCAAAACTCTTTCCTGAAAAGTATGCGCCGCTATCTGCAGCCCAAACAAGCAAGCAAACAAACATCACCAGTTTTGCACCATGGTAAGGATCAGCATCGATACCGTTAGCACGCAGGATAACCACACTCCAGAAGAATGGCAGCAGAGTCAGCACACCAAAGGCGTGACGAAGAAGAGAAGAGTCTTTCCATGCAGGCATAGACTTAGGATAAGTTACCGCCATGCCGCTCGCGATTACCCACCAAATCGAGCCAATCGTTAGAATGGCGTAGTGAGCAGTAGACAAGTTATTAAGGCTAAATGCATCAAAAGGGATAAAAGCAAAACTTGCAGCACTAACCACAACCGTTGGAATCAACGCTAAATAACGCGATTTGCTTTCAACAAACTGAGTCCACTCCCAAAAACCCAATAACGAGATTACCGCTAGTGAAAGAATAAATGTAGGAAGTGATAACTCAAAAATACCTAGAATAACTAGGGGAGCTAAAATCAACGCCGTAATAATTCGTTGTTTCAAACCAAAAAATCCTTATTAACTGTCCATCAGAGCTTTAATTTGCTCACCGGTGCATCCAAAACGACGCTCACGGTTAACAAACCAAGTCACAGCTTCTACTAAGCTGTCTTCATTAAAGTCTGGCCAGAATTGTTCAGTGAAATACATTTCGGCGTAAGCCAACTGCCAAAGCATAAAATTACTAATGCGGCATTCGCCACTGGTACGGATAAGTAGATCAACCTCAGGAATATCTGCCATCGTCAGGTGCTGTGTAATCATAGCTTCATCAATGTCATCTACATTAATATCGCCAGACTTTACTTGTTGAGCAATAGAGGTCATTGCTTGCTGAATATCCCACTTACCGCCGTAGTTAGCTGCAATATTAATAACCATACCAGTATTAGTGCTAGTCAAAGCTTCCGCTTCTTCTATCTTCTTTTGTAGTCGATCATTGAAACGACTTTTATCACCAATAACACGAAGTTGTAGATTATTTTTATGAAGCTTTTTTACTTCACTCGACAGCACTGAAATAAACAGTTCCATCAAGATACCGACTTCTTCTTCAGGACGACGCCAGTTTTCGCTACTAAATGCAAAAAGAGTAACGGCTTTAATGCCAAGTCTGGCTGCAGAAGAGATAGTTTTACGAACGGCTTGAACACCGTTTTTATGGCCAAAGACGCGAGGCTTGCCCTGAGCTTTTGCCCAGCGACCATTACCATCCATAATGATAGCAATGTGTTTAGGAAGAGAGTCTGTGAACGCTTGAGAATTATGCATAAAAGAGTGAATCAAATTCTAATAGTCGAACAGAGTAGCATAAAAAAACGCTGCACCGTGAGTACAGCGTTTTTCCGGAAAGAAAAGAATATGGAAAATTAAACTTCCATCAACTCTTTTTCTTTAACAGCTAGAACTTCGTCTACGTTCTTAACCGCAGCGTCAGTTAGCTTTTGAATTTCGTCTTGTGCTTTACGATCTTCATCTTCAGAGATTTCTTTATCTTTAAGAAGTGCTTTTAGATCGCCATTCGCGTCACGACGGATGTTACGGATAGCAACACGGCCACCTTCAGCTTCGCCACGAACGATTTTAACTAGGTCTTTACGACGCTCTTCCGTTAGCGGTGGAAGTGGAACACGGATAACTGTACCCGCAGACATAGGGTTTAGGCCTAGGTCAGATGTCAGGATAGCTTTTTCAACTAGAGGAGTCAGTGTTTTATCAAACACTGTAATAGCTAGTGTACGTGCATCTTCAGCGATAACGTTAGCTACTTGAGTCAAAGGCGTTGGAGCACCGTAGTACTCAACAGTAAGACCAGAAAGTAGGCTCGGGTGCGCACGGCCTGTACGGATCTTTTGCAGGCTGTTTTTTAGTGCATCAACACTTTTTACCATGCGCTCTTGAGCGTCTTTTTTGATTTCGTTAATCACAATTTCACCTTGATTATGTTCTTTCTTCAAGAAAGCTTTTTATTTGGAGTGATAAGGATAAGCTTACCAAGGAACAACACCTCAGTAAGCCCGAAAAATTAGTCAGCGTCGCTGATTAATGTACCTTCAGTTTCACCCATAACCACGCGACGTAGTGCGCCTGGTTTATTCATGTTAAATACACGGATTGGCATTTTGTGATCACGTGCTAGCGTAAATGCAGCCAAGTCCATTACTTTAAGTTCTTTATCAAGAACCGTGTTGTAAGACAACGTATCATACAACTCTGCGTCTGGGTTTGCTACAGGGTCAGAAGTAAATACACCATCTACTTTTGTCGCTTTTAGAACTACGTCAGCTTCGATTTCGATACCACGTAGACATGCAGCAGAATCCGTAGTGAAGAATGGGTTACCAGTACCAGCAGAGAAGATCACAACGCGACCTTGACGTAGTTGGCTGATTGCGTCTGCCCAGTTGTAGTCGTCACACACACCTTTAAGAGGGATTGCAGACATTACACGTGCGTTTACGTAAGCACGGTGAAGAGCGTCACGCATTGCAAGGCCGTTCATTACCGTTGCAAGCATACCCATGTGGTCACCAACAACGCGGTTCATACCTGCTTCAGCAAGGCCTGCACCACGGAAAAGGTTACCGCCACCGATAACAACGCCTACTTGAACACCTAGTTCAACCAATTCTTTCACTTCTTGAGCCATACGATCAAGGATCGTCGGGTCAATACCAAAACCTTCTTCGCCTTGTAGTGCTTCACCGCTAAGTTTTAACAGAATACGTTGATACGCCGGTTTAGGGTTCGTAGTCATGGAGTTTACCTTCCAAAGAGTTGATGATTAACAGTCATGGATAAAAACTGAATAGCTCAGTTTGCATTCATAACAGCTAAAAAATAATTCACTATTCATAAAAAGACCGCAGCATTTGCCACGGTCTCTTTTCAAACAATACGCTAAGGATTAACCTTTTTGTACCGCTGCAACTTCGTCAGCAAAGCTCATTTCAGCTGCTTTCTCGATGCCTTCACCAACTTCTAGACGTACGAAGTTAGATACTGAAGCGCCTTTCTCTTTAAGGATAGCGCCAACAGTTTGCTTAGGCTCCATGATGAAAGCTTGACCAGTTAGAGAGATTTCGCCCGTGAATTTCTTCATACGGCCAACAACCATTTTCTCTGCGATTTCAGCTGGTTTGCCTTCGTTCATAGCGATTTCAACTTGAACTGCTTTTTCTTTCTCAACTACGTCTGCAGGTACGTCTTCTGGGTTTAGGAACTCAGGACGTGATGCAGCAACGTGCATTGCAACGTGCTTAAGAGTTTCAGCTTCGCCTTCACCAGCAACAACAACACCGATTTTCTCGCCGTGACGGTAAGAAGCTAGTGCAACACCTTCAACGAATTGTACGCGACGGATGTTGATGTTTTCACCGATTTTAGTTACTAGTGCGATACGCGCTTCTTCAAATTTAGCTTGAAGATCAGCGATTTCTAGACGTTCTGCTAGAGCAACTTCAGCAACTTCGTTAGCGAATGCAAGGAAACCTGCATCTTTAGCTACGAAATCAGTTTGGCAGTTAACTTCAAGAAGAGCAGCTGCGCCGTTTGCTTCTTTGATGATGATTGCGCCTTCAGCAGCAACGTTACCAGCTTTCTTAGCTGCTTTTGCTGCGCCAGATTTACGCATGTTTTCAATTGCTAGCTCGATGTCGCCTTCAGCAGCAACAAGCGCTTTTTTACATTCCATCATGCCCGCAGCTGTGCGTTCACGAAGTTCTTTAACTAGAGCTGCAGTTACAGTTGCCATTCTCTATTCCTCAGTAAATTCTAAAAAAGATAAAAAACAGGGGCCTAATTAATTGGCCCCTGATATTGACTGTATTCAGTCCGTTAAGCCATCGATTATGACCGCTTAATGTGAACTAAATATGGCTCAGAGCCGCTATTATTCAGCTTCTACAAAACCGTCTTTTTCAGCAGCTACAGCAGCAACATCTTTGTTGCGACCTTCTTTAACCGCGTCTGCAGCAGCGTTTAGGTAAAGCTGTACTGCACGGATTGCATCATCGTTACCTGGGATAACGAAGTCAACGCCGTCTGGGTTAGAGTTAGTATCAACTACAGCGTAAACTGGGATACCTAGGTTGTTTGCTTCTTTAACTGCGATGTGTTCGTGATCAGCATCGATTACGAATAGAGCGTCTGGAAGGCCGCCCATGTTCTTGATACCACCAAGAGATTTCTCTAGCTTCTCCATTTCACGAGTACGCATTAGAGCTTCTTTCTTAGTAAGCTTGTCGAAAGTACCATCTTGAGCTTGCGCTTCAAGTTCTTTCAGACGCTTGATAGACTGACGAACAGTTTTGTAGTTCGTTAGCATACCGCCTAACCAGCGGTTGTTAACGTAGAACTGGTTGCTGTTGATAGCAGCTTCTTTAACAGCTTCAGATGCAGCGCGCTTAGTACCAACAAAAAGAACTTTACCTTTCTTCTCGCCAACTTTAGCGATTTCAGCTAGAGCTTCGTTGAACATTGGTACAGTTTTTTCTAGGTTGATGATATGTACTTTGTTACGAGCACCAAAGATGAATGGCTTCATTTTTGGGTTCCAGTAACGAGTTTGGTGACCGAAGTGAACACCAGCTTTAAGCATATCGCGCATTGATACAGTTGCCATTTTAAAATCCTCTATGGGGTTAGGCCTCCACATCCCCCATGAATCCGACCCCTAACAACTAACCACTTTTCAGCCGTTATCTGTGTTGTTGAGGCACCCCGGAACATGTGTCGGAATGTGTGTGATTTAAAGAAATAAGTTAGTGGACACAAAGCTTGTTTCGCCTATTGGAGAAAACAGTCCTGATGTCCGGCGCGCTTTATACCATATTTTGTCTATCTATGGCTAGAAAAAAAATCTAAAAATGGCGACTGCTATACTGATCCCTATCGGCGAAATTTACCTATAAATAGTGTCGCTATTCATTCACTTCTATCTCAATAGACCGGACGTAAACCACTCAGGTTGAGTAGTATCCACCAGCATTGTATGGATATGGGAATGTTGCGCTAAAATGCTGCACTGATAGAATAGCCCCAATATGCACACTTAGGTGCTACCAAATTAAGAGATATGCAATGGCTGTAAAAATTAAAACTGCTGAAGAAATTGAAAAAATGCGCGTCGCCGGCAAGCTGGCGTCGGAGATTCTAGAGATGATTGAACCTCACATCCAAGTAGGTACAACGACAGAAGAGCTAAACCAAATCTGTCATGAGTACGCTACGGAAAGAGGCGCATACTCAGCACCACTTGATTATCACGGTTTCCCTAAGTCAATCTGTACCTCTATCAACCACATTGTGTGCCACGGTATTCCAGCATCACAAGATGAGACTGGCAGCACAGGTCAATTCAAACCGGCTGTATTAAAAGATGGCGACATTCTTAACGTTGATATCACGGTAATCATCCCTGATGACGAAAACGCAGATCTAAGCGTTCGTCCACAAGGTTACCACGGTGATACCTCTAAGATGTTCCTAGTGGGTGAGGTTTCACCAGCAAATAAGCGTCTGTGCATGGTTGCTCAAGAAGCGCTTTACGAAGGCATGCGCCAAGTTAAGCCAGGTGTTCAACTTGGCCAAATCGGTACAGCTATCGAGAAGTACATCAAAACAAACAACAAGAACAACCCACGTGCTAAGTTCTCTATTGTTAAAGATTACTGTGGTCACGGCATTGGTTCTGAATTCCACGAAGATCCACAAGTGGTTCACTACAAGAACAGCGATCGCACCGTGCTAAAAGCAGGCATGTGTTTCACTATCGAGCCAATGATCAACGCGGGTAAGTTTGGCTGTCGTCTTGATGACGAAGATAGCTGGACAGTATACACAGCAGACAGCAAGAACTCGGCTCAATGGGAGCACACTCTGGTTGTAACTGATACTGGTTGTGAAGTACTAACACTGCGCAGCGATGATACAATCCCACGTATCATGAAGAACGCTTAGTTCACCGAACTGAACGCATCAGCCTTTTAAAAATATCCTCGCATTGTCGAGGATATTTTTTATCCACTCAATTTCGATTTTCCATCAGCTTCTGTTAAATTGTTTACTATTCTCATTTGCTTGCACGGATAGCAGACTATGCCTTATCAATGCCCTCTTACGTTCAATGACGAACAAATTGAAATCTGCGAATTAAAAAATCAGCTCGAGATCTTCACGCAGTATCAAAAAAATGAATTCCTGAATCATCATCCAGTTACCGACTTAGTGTTGCTACGCTCCGAATACATGGATTTACTTCTCAATCGTTTATGGGAGTATTTCGGATTCAATAAACTGCCTCATATTTCACTCGTCGCTGTAGGCGGTTATGGCCGTGGTGAACTCCACCCCTTGTCCGACATTGATATCCTTATCGTCTCGCAAAAAACATTGCCACCAGCACTTGGCGAAAAAGTCAGCCAGTTCATCACCCTACTCTGGGATTTGAGACTCGAAGTTGGTCACGCGGTACGTACCATTGCCGAATGTCTTGATATCGGTATTGATGATTTAACCGTTGCAACCAACCTGCAAGAGTCTCGATTGCTGTGTGGTAGTGAAGACACTTTTCAAGAACTAAAGCTGAAAATTCATTCCGATTCATTTTGGCCAAGTGAAACCTTCTACAAGGCTAAGATTCAAGAACAAAGAGAACGTCATGCTCGCTACCACGACACCACTTACAATCTAGAGCCGGACATTAAATCGACTCCAGGTGGACTCAGAGACATCCATACCCTGAGCTGGGTAGCGCGTCGCCACTTCGGTGCGACCTCTTTGTTAGAGATGAGCAAGTACGGTTTTCTAACCGATGCTGAGTATCGTGAGTTAGTTGAGTGCCAAGATTTCTTATGGCGAGTTCGTTTTGCACTGCACATTGAACTGCGCCGTTACGACAACCGCCTCACCTTTGCCCATCAAGCTCAAGTTGCTGAACATCTGGGTTATACGGGCGAAGGCAACCGTGGTGTTGAGATGATGATGAAAGAGTTCTACCGAACCCTTCGTCGTGTTGCTGAACTGAATAAGATGCTGCTTAAACTGTTCGATCAAGCAATCATCAATGGTGGCCAGACTCAAGACGCTGAGATTCTCGACAACGACTTCCAGCGCCGTGGCTCACTGATCGAAGCGCGCAAGCCAGCTCTATTCCAAGCTAGACCAGAAACGATTCTCGATATGTTTATCCATATCGCTAATGACTCGACTATCGAAGGGGTAAGCCCACCAACATTGCGACAACTGCGAACGGCGCGTCGTCGATTGAACCGATTCCTGCATACCATTCCTGAAGCTCGTGACAAGTTCATGGATCTAGTTCGCCACCCTAATGCCCTGCACAAAGCCTTTAGCTTAATGCACAAATTGGGCGTGCTCTCTGCGTACTTACCGCAGTGGAGCCAGATCGTTGGTCAGATGCAGTTTGACCTATTCCATGTTTACACCGTGGATGAGCACAGTATCCGCCTGCTCAAGCACATCAACCGCTTTGGTCAAATCGAAAACCACGATAAGCACCCTATCTGCTGTGAAGTCTATCCTCGAGTACAGAAGAAAGAGTTGCTGATCCTTGCCGCTATCTTCCATGACATCGGCAAAGGCCGCGGCGGAGACCACTCTGAGATAGGTGCGGTTGAGGCTTACTCTTTCTGTATTGAACATGGGCTCTCAAAGCCAGAAGCCAAACAAGTGGCGTGGTTAGTACAAAATCACCTATTGATGTCAGTAACGGCTCAACGTCGTGATATCTACGACCCAGATGTGATCACCGAATTCGCCAAAAAAGTGCGTGATGAAGAATCACTCGAGCTACTGGTTTGTTTAACCGTTGCCGATATCTGTGCGACTAACCCTGAGCTATGGAACAGCTGGAAACGAACGCTGTTAGCAGAGCTATTCCACTCTACTCAGCGAGCACTACGCCGCGGATTAGAAAACCCTGTCGATGTCAGAGATCGTATTCGTCATAACCAACAAATGGCGTCAGCTTTGCTGCGTAAAGAGGGATTCACCGCTCGTGAAATTGAAGTGTTATGGCAACGCTTCAAAGCCGACTACTTCTTACGTCACACACACAAGCAAATCGCTTGGCACTGTGAGCACCTACTTCGCCTAGAAGACCCAAGCCAACCACTCGTACTGATCAGCAAAAAAGCGACACGTGGTGGTACAGAAGTATTCGTTTACTGTAGAGACCAAGCGGCACTGTTCGCGACCGTGGTTGCAGAGCTCGACAGACGTAACTTTAACGTTCATGACGCGCAGGTCATGGTTAGCAAAGATGGTCATGTTTTGGATACCTTTATCGTACTAGACCAGCACGGCGAAGCGATTGATGAAGCAAGACACAAAGCCGTCGCTAAGCATCTAACTCATGTTCTGGCTGATGGCCGCCCAACTAAGATTAAGACTCGTCGTACGCCACGTAACTTGCAGCATTTCAAGGTAAAAACCTTAGTTGAGTTCCTACCAACCAAGAGTAAGAAACGCACCTTGATGGAGTTAAGAGCTCTTGATACGCCGGGGTTGTTGGCTCAAGTCGGTGCAACCTTTGCAGAATTAGACATTAACTTGCACGGTGCGAAAATCACCACCATAGGTGAGAGAGCTGAAGATTTGTTTATTCTGACCAGTGACGCGGGAGGAAGACTGTCTGAAGAACAGGAACAAGCACTAAGAGAAAGGTTAACTGAGCATGTTTCAGAACTCGCACCTTAGAAAGCTAATTTAGTGCTAGAAGTAAGTTATGACTAGGAAACAAGTTTAGCTCTAGGAACAGCTTTAATAGCCAAATAAGTGTGGGCAAAGATAGAGAGCGATCTTGCCCACAACTTACAATCAATTCACAGATATCAACTATCTAGCTCGTCGTTAGGCTGCTACATTGATCAAGTCAATTACATAAAAGTATTACATTCATAACCTAGAGGTCGCTTATGTATCCAAACCTCACTGGCTTAGGTATCCACGAACCTAAACAGATTGAACGTTACTCCCTTCGCCAAGAAGCTCATAAAGATATCCTGAAGATTTACTTTCGTAAGCAGAAAGGTGAACTGTTTGCGAAAAGCGTTAAGTTTAAGTACCCACGACAAGTAAAAAGTGTGCTTGTTAGCGGTGGCAATAATCAATACAAAGAAGTGACAGAAATTAACCGCAACCTCACTCTTGTGATTGATGAACTCAACAAAATCACCAAACCGACGCCAACGGCTGAGGTGGATGTGAAGCAGAAGATCCTTACCGACTTACGCCATCTAGAGAAAGTGGTATCAAGCAAGATCGCTGAGATCGAAGCTGATCTAGAAAAGCTAAAATGATCCCGCGACTAACTATTACTGTTAACTAACCAACATTAGTTATGCCGTTAAGGTTATACAGATACAAAAAGGGCTGATATCACTATCAGCCCTTTGTTTTTTTATTCTATTTTCTCTATTCACTTAGACTCGCGATTGCCTAAACACGCGAGACTTACTTAGACAAGCAAGTTTGAGCATCGATTAAGTTAGTATCCCACTCAAAGGTTTCAAACAACCTTAGCCAAGTTTCATCAAGGTTGGCCTTCATCACCAACTCTTCTTTTGTGAAAGGATGGATAAAGCGAAGCTCAGAAGCGTGCAACAACAAACGATGCGAATCTAAATCATCACGGAACAGTCGATTGTGCTTACCATCACCATGTGAAGTATCACCGACAATCGGATGTCTTAGATGAGCCATGTGACGACGCAGCTGATGTTTGCGACCTGTCTTTGGCATCATCTCAACCAAGCAGTAGCGGCTCGTAGGAAAGCGTCCTGTTGAATATGGCACTTCTACTTTTGCTAGCGGTTCATAGACTGTCACTGCCTCTTGCGCTTCTTTGTCTTCTTTCGCGAACTTATCTGCGATCTTATCCAGCTCAACCTTAAGTGCATAATCGAGCGTATCGCCCTCTTCTATCCAACCACGGACAATCGCATGATAGGTTTTTTGCATCTCATGATTAGCGAACATTGGCATCACCTGTGAAGCAACCTCACTCGACAACGCAAACACCAACACACCCGATGTCGGTCTGTCTAAGCGGTGTAATGGAAATACATGCTGACCAATTTGATCGCGCAATGTCTGCATAACAAATTGCGTTTCGTGTTTATCCAACCATGAACGATGCACTAGCATGCCAGCGGGCTTATTCACCGCAACAAAGTACTCATCTTGATAAATGATCTCTAACATTACGCACATACCTCATCAATGCTCTGAATTGTCACTAGCAGTTCGACTTTGTCTGCCTCATTTTTCCACACTTCACCAAAATAAGGGTGGATAGCAAAGCCTTTCGGTAGGCTCATTTGGGCATCCATCATTGCGTTGATCTTTACAATAAAGATCCACTGCAACCACTCTTCTGGCTTTAGAGAATCGATAGCAAAAGGTTCAACGCTCGCCAGAGCTTCATCCGAAGGCGGAAGCGTGCTCCATAGGGAACATTGGCGCATTTGTTGTTCTAATTGTTGAAGTAAAAGAGGTAACTTTGTGGCTGCTGTCATTTTTCACCAAGTTATTTATCTAGTGACCTTGAAATTGGGGCATAGAGTACCATCTATTTAGGAAAGAAAGTTAGGAGCTTTATTACTATGGAAACGATTCACACGCTCACTCAGTTACTAAAGAATAGCGGTTGCCAATACGATATCTACGACCTAGGTCGTCGTATTCAGAAGATCGACAACACCTTATTCTCTGATGTTGAGCAAGGGAAGCAGCCGTACCCATTTCCACTTCAGAAACAAGCTCACTTAGCGATTAGTTACTGGAACGAACACAAGCAACCGTGGATCTGGTTCCTAAAATTCAAACTGGACGAAAGAGGCCTATTACATCAAGGTGATGTCGGCAATTTCCTTAAGTTTGTTATCGAAGCGATGGGCACACGTTTGAACGGTGAGATCAGCGAAGAGCAACAACAAAAGCTGTCAAACAACCCATATACCTTCAAGCCTTCAGAAGACAAAATGGCCGTGTTCCATAGCCAAGTAAGAGCAGGTTTAGACCTTGCAACGAGCCAATACTACGAACACGCTCAACACTACTTCACTGGCGATCTAGGCTGGGACAACTGGAAAACCGTTGGCCTACAAGGCATCACTGATATGTGTGCTCGTTTAGGCAGCCAACAAAATGGTGTCACGATTCGCAAGGCATTGAATAAACTGCCATCAGAACCTCTATACGCAACACTAGGGGCGCTTGAGCACACGCAAATCAATGACAAGCTGGCTCAACGCTTACAAGAGATGGCAGAGAATGAGATTAACAGCCAAGAGCCGGATCTGTTCTTACTGTCGGCACTGGTACGTGCCCTTTCTGGCGCAGAGCAAAGCACAACGAACTCCGTAATTAACCAAGTACTGGCGAGCCCGCGCTTAAGTCACCAAGAAGTATTGATTGGTTTGGCTGGTCGCAGCTGGCACGCACTGCAAGATCCAGCGATTGCTGAGCAATTCTTGCTACGCCTCGCACAAACAGGCAACCAGAACCTGTTCAATCAATTATTTGCAGATTTAGTGATGATTCCGACACTAAGAATGGTATTTTTGCCGTTGTTGAATTCGAACCCATCACCAGAACTTGCCAATGCACTTGTTGAATTACAACAAGCGGCCAAGTCGCAATAGATCAGACTGAACGCTCAGTAGCTCATAAGAAAAAGCTCAAATCACGAACGGAATAGAGAGATAAAAGGAAGTATGGATTAAATGATAGATAATTTATTGGCTATTTTGATGCTGTGCTTCTTTTGCTTTCTGTTTTGGCAGCAGCGCAGGCAATCCGAGCTTGCGAAAGCTGCCATTGCGAGAAAATGTAAAGAGCTCGACTTACAGCTATTAAGTGTTGCCTTTAGTGGTCATAAACTTAAGATGCGCCATGAGCTCACCACTATTTGGCGCTGGCACACCGTGTATCAATTTGAGTTTTCAGCGTTGGGTGATGACCTGTACCAAGGGAAACTGACCATGGTGGGTTTCCGTTCTATGCGGTTTGAGCTACAGCCTCATAGAATGTAACGTCGCAATGCTCGGTATAACGATATTCATGATAAGGGCCAAACTGATCTTGTTTGGTCTCTTTAAATGCAAAGCCTAATTTTTCTAATAGCTTAATCGATGGGTTGTGTCCGACATTCACAGTCGCAACAACATTCGTTAGACGCTCTTCAAAGCGCACTAAACTAAAGAAAGGTTTTAGTACCTCACTAGCAAAGCCTTGATTCCAGTATTCTTTATCCAAAATAAAACCAAGTTCATGCTCACCCTTTTCCGATGAAACAAAGACATGTCCAAGATATTCACGGGTTTGGTTGTGGATGATCGCGCGGCAGAAGCCGACGTTATCTTGCAGTATTTCTTGAAAAAGATGCTTCGCAGAGGCGACAGAGTGAGGCCCGTTCATTTCAGCACGATTAATGGGGCAGCAATTTAACTTGATAAAGTCGAGTTCTAGCTGTTCAGTATAAGGTACCAACAGCGTTCTTGAGGTTGCTATCGTCATAAAACACTCCTTGTGTTGACCATTAGCAGAAAAGCAGATGTTGCGCCTTAGATGAAAAAGCTCTCGATTAAAAAGAGCCACCTAGACAGAGGAAGCCTCAGAAAAAGAAAAGCCCCGACACCGAAGTGTCAGGGCTAGGGTCTTACTCGCAGCAGTCCGGCTACTAATTAATGCTCCATGCATCATCCATAATAGTGGCTGTAATCCTTCAGCTCTTTCCTTTACTTCGCCGTCCTAGCGGTGTCCAATCATCCTGAAAGCTAACAATCCTAGTTAGCGCACATCACTTGTTCCGTGAGCGGTGTCCTTTACATCGTCCTGATGCTAATCCAACCCTTTAATCCTAAAGGTGTCCATTGTCATTCCGTTGCAGCTAACTTCCTGTTAACTGGCTGTATCCCTACAATGTCCTTACGCTCCATGCTTGATCACTCTATCCTAAGTAACCAAATCTTCATCCTGAAGATAACCAAATCCTTGGTGCTTTCCTGTTCCGTGTCAGAATCCTTCCGACAAGGTTTAATTTACGCGATTTAGGATTTCGGACAATAGATTTGCATCACATTTTGAATTCAAGAAAGTTGTTAATTATATAAAACAATTAAAATTCAATACGTTAACCATATACACATAAATCTCTCTAGCGATGTATTCGTGTTATCTCACAGCCTTTGTAAGAGATCTCTCACAAGCCATGGGCGGTTTTATGATTCGCTATCATTCACCAGAGCGAGTAAAATGACCAAAGACTAAAAATGGAGGTCAACATGCTGACAAAAGATGTTTCTGAAGAGTTGAAATCAGTGCTTGAAGGACTACAAGCGCAAGGGAAAGAGCCGACAGTTGCTTTAGTTAAGGCTCGTATGAGCACATCTGTTCCAATGCCCGCTTTAATCACGACTATCAAGAGCTGGAAAAGCGCAAATCGTGTTCCTAAAGTTGAAGTCGCGACACAAGAAGAGCCGGCACTTGATCGTGTTAGCCAGCTAGAAAAGCAAATCCTTGAACTCACCGCTCGTGTTGCTACGCTTGAAGCCAAGTTAACTGAGCAATAAGCTAACAGAGAATTAGAACACTATGAAGATATGGGTTGATGCGGACGCTTGTCCAAAGGTTATCCGAGAAACAATCGTACGCGCAGCTGAGCGCACAGGGGTTGAATGTACCTTTGTGGCAAACCATCTGGTTCCCGTTCCTAAACGCAATAACATTCACTCAATTCAAGTGCCAAGCGGGTTTGATATTGCTGATGATGAAATCGTAAAGCGCACTGAACCCGGCGATCTTGTGATTACATCCGATATCCCTCTGGCTGACGAAGTGATCACTAAAGGTGGGCAAGCACTCAGCTCTCGTGGTGAGCTTTACACCAAAGAGACCATCAAAGCGCGCCTGAATATTCGTGACTTTATGGATACCATGCGTTCAAGTGGCATCCAAACGGGTGGACCAAGTGCCCTTTCTCAAACCGACCGTCGTGAGTTTGCCAACCACTTAGATAGAATTCTAGCCAAACGCTAGCTGGCTCATCCGAGCTTAACCTAGTTCTATCTCTCCATAAAAAATCAAAAAACCTGCAAACAATGCAGGTTTTTTTAATATCAATTAGAAGAAGGTTTCCCCTACTCTACAACTAAGGCGTGTAGTACGTTGCAGCACCTGGGCCTACTGGTAGACCAAATACGAATACCCACACGTAGAACATTAAGCTCCAACCAACCAAGAATACGATTGAGTATGGAAGCATAGTTGCAATCAGAGTACCGATACCTAGGTTCTTCATGTAACGCGTCGCTACAGCAAGGATAAGACCGAAGTAGCTCATCATTGGCGTAATGATGTTGGTTGTTGAATCACCGATACGGTAAGCCGCTTGAATCGTTTCAGGTGCGTAACCAACTAGCATTAGCATTGGAACGAAGATTGGTGCTGTTACTGCCCACTGTGCAGAAGCTGAACCGATCATCAGGTTAATGAAGCCACACATTAGGATGAATGCGAAGAACAACATTGGACCCGTTAGGCCGATATCTTGTAGGAAAGTAGCACCTGCAACTGCGAATACTTGACCGAAGTTAGTCCACTTAAAGAAAGCAACAAACTGAGCAGCGAAGAACACAAGTACGATGTACATGCCCATTGAAGACATAGACTTAGACATTGCATTGATTACATCACGGTCTGTTTTCATTGTGCCGGTAACTTTACCGTAAACAAAACCAGGAACTGCGAAGAATACGAAGATGAACGCTACGATACTTTTCAGGAATGGAGAACCTGAAACCGTACCTGCTGCTGAACGTAGAACACCATCAGCTGGAACAATCGTCCAAGCAAGAAGCGCTGAAACCGCTAGCACTGCGATACCCGCAAGCTTAAGGCCTTTCTTCTCAACGTCTGTTAGCTTGCCCATTGAATCATTTGATAAATCTTCAGACGCTTCTTCGTCGTTGTATTTACCCAGTTTTGGTTCAACAATCTTCTCAGTTACCAATGCACCTGTAATCGCGATGAAGAAAGTAGAAACAAACATGAAGTACCAGTTTGATTCAGGGCCAACGTTGTAAGTCGGGTCAATCATTTGTGCTGCTGTTGTAGTAATACCAGAAAGCAGCGGGTCAACCGTACCGATTAGAAGGTTTGCAGAGTAACCACCAGATACACCAGCAAATGCTGCCGCTAGACCTGCTAATGGGTGACGACCCAAAGAGTGGAAAAGCATTGCTGCAAGCGGGATAAGTACTACATAGCCAAGCTCTGAAGCTGTGTTAGAGATAATACCTGCGAAAACTACGGTTACCGTAACCATGCGCTTAGATGCGCCCATTACCATGCCACGCATCGCCGCAGATAATAGACCTGAGTGCTCAGCAATCGCTACACCTAGCATTGCAACAAGCACGGTACCTAATGGCGCAAAGCCAACAAAGTTTGTCACTAGATTAGTAACAATGAGCTGTAAGCCTTCAGCATTAAGTAAGCTTACAACGTAGATCATGCCGTCAGCAGCACGACCTGGAGCACCTTCTGGACGAGGGTCCATAACAGACACATCAAAATATCCAGCTATACCTGAAGTAACTAGAATAGCGACACAGAAGATTGCGAAAAGAGTGATCGGGTGGGGTAATAGGTTCCCCAAATATTCAACACCATCGAGAAAACGGGTAAAAATAGGTTTCTTTGGCGAGTTGTTTTTTATTGAAGCTGATGAACTCATCAGTTCCCTCCTTGTAGTGATTCCTATGCAATTGTGACAAAAATGTTCAAATTGCCAGCGAAGGGTACGCGACAAAATTATCAATTAGAAATTCAAAATGTTACAAAATGTGTAACAAACGACGATTTTTAACTCTATTTGAACAATTAATTAGCAAATAAATCTATATTAAATACAAAATCTAGATTTATAATTCACAACTACGCATTCACTAAAAATATAACTAACGATATAACCTATTGATTCACTTGAAAACAAAACACACCGTACGCTAAATAAACAGTCTATCTTTAATCAGGTTCCTCTTGAGGGAAAAGAAAAGCAGGCAAATGAATGAAGTTTGACTTTCCCCTCGTTTTTACACTTGCGTCACATCAATTTGACTGACTATTTCTGAACCGCTTTGAATCTCGGATTGGTTTTGCAGATAACATAATGACGACCTCTGCGCTTTACTATCTGGCAATCAGGATGGCGGCTTTTCGCGCTTTTAAGTGATTTCACAACTTTCATTCTATTTCGCTCCCTTACCTAATTGACCAAAACGACGAGTGAAGTTCGCCACACGACCTTCTTTATGTAGCACTCGTTGTTTACCCGTATAGAAAGGATGCGACTTTGACGACACCTCAATCGTGAAGTAAGGGTAAGTATTGCCGTCTTCCCATTCGATAGTACGGTCTGTTTTTAGCATTGAGCCGATTAAGAAGTACTCATCGACACTGGTATCATGAAAAACCACGGGACGGTAATCTGGATGGATATTCGGTTTCATTGTATTCCCCTTACACAACTAATTTGATATGTTATAACATTTCAAATGATAATTATTATCAAAAGAAAAACAAGCGATTTTATGATATTTTTCCGTCTTAATCGTAATCAGAGAACACCCAACTATGTACACCATTGAACCTGTTGGCTTTATTGAGTCTCCTTATAAAGAGAAGTTCGCTGTGCCAAGGCAGCCTAGGTTGGTACCCACATCCACCTCAAGAGTCAGGTTGGTTGATACAGCAAACTGCCTTGAGTCTGTTCGTGATATAGAGCAATTTAGCCATGTTTGGTTACTATTTCTGTTCGACAAGAACCTTGAAGCAGGCTGGAAACCAACGGTGAGGCCACCTCGCCTTGGCGGGAATGAACGTATTGGTGTATTCGCGTCACGTGCCACATTCAGACCAAATGGAATTGGCATGTCTGCGGTTGAACTAAAAGGTGTGTCTCAAGAGAAAGGACAGACTTGGTTGGATCTCGGCAGCGTCGACTTAGTAGACGGTACACCGATCATCGACATCAAGCCTTATATCCCCTATTCAGATTCGATTCCGGATGCATTGGGAGGGTTTGCCGCCGATGAACCAGAGGTGCTCGACGTTAACTTTTCGCAGCAAGCGCAAAGTAAGCTCGCAAGCCATCCACAAGCGCGCCATATCATTCAGGTGATCAAAGAAGTATTAGGCCAAGATCCTCGCCCTGCCTATAAGAAAGGTAAACCTGACAACAAGGAATATGCGGTAAATTTGTTCGATCTTAACGTGAAATTCGTAGTTGAAACGCTTTTCATCAATGTAACTGACATTGAACGCTTTTGAGATCCCAAATAGGCTGATATTATATGCGGCTATATCAGATTTGCTGTGGTCACGAACGACAGCAAGTTTTCTTTTATCAATGATGAAACGGATACCATAGAATGCGTACCAGTAACTACCTTCTTTCTACTCTGAAAGAGACTCCAAACGACGCAGAAGTTATCAGCCACCAGCTGATGCTACGTGCAGGTATGATCCGTAAGCTAGCTTCAGGTTTATATACTTGGCTACCTACTGGTCTACGTGTACTGCGTAAAGTCGAAAATATCGTTCGCCAAGAGATCGATAATGCAGGTGCCGTTGAAATCTTGATGCCCGTAGTTCAACCGTTTGAGCTTTGGGAAGAGACTGGCCGTTCTGAAAAGATGGGGCCTGAGCTACTTCGTTTCACAGACCGTCACTCTCGTCCATTTGTTCTTAGCCCAACAGCAGAAGAAGTGGTAACGAGCCTAGTACGTAACGAGATCAGCTCTTACAAACAGCTACCTCTAAACCTGTACCAAATCCAGACTAAATTCCGTGATGAGCGCCGCCCTCGTTTTGGCGTAATGCGTGCACGTGAATTCTCTATGATGGATGCGTACAGCTTTGATATCGATAAAGAAGGCTTAGAAAAGTCTTACCAAGCGATGCACGATGCTTACTGTAAAGCATTCGACCGCATGGGCCTTGAGTACCGTCCAGTATTGGCAGACTCTGGCGCAATCGGCGGCAGCGGCTCTCAAGAATTCCACGTTCTTGCTGAAAGCGGCGAAGACCTAATCGCATTCTCTTCTGAGTCTGATTACGCAGCGAACATCGAGAAAGCAGAAGCACTAGCTCCTACTGAAGAAGTGGCAGCGCCAACTCAAGAGATGGAACTGGTTGATACGCCAAACGCAAAAACAATCGCAGAATTGGTAGAGCAACACGGTCTAGCAATCGAGAAGACTGTTAAAACTCTATTCGTTAAAGCTTCTGATGAAGTAGACGCTGATATCATCGCGCTAATCATCCGTGGTGACCACGAACTTAACGAAGTGAAAGCAGAGAACCTTCCACAGGTTGCTTCTCCGCTAGAGATGGCTTCTGAAGAAGAAATCCGTGCACTTGTTGGTGCGGGTCCTGGTTCACTTGGCCCTGTAGGCCTAGAGCTACCATTCATCGTTGACCGCTCTGTTGCTGTAATGAGCGACTTTGGCGCTGGCGCAAACGTAGACGGTAAGCACTACTTTGGTATCAACTGGGGTCGTGACGTAGAGCTTGCTCAAGTTGAAGACCTACGTAACGTTGTTGAAGGCGACCTAAGCCCATGTGGTCAAGGTACTATCCAACTTAAGCGCGGCATCGAGGTTGGTCACATCTTCCAACTGGGTAATACTTACTCTAAAGCAATGAACTGTAACGTGCTTGGTCCTGATGGTAAGAGCGTTATCCTAGAAATGGGTTGTTACGGTATCGGTGTTTCACGTGTTGTTGCATCTGCTATCGAGCAAAACCACGATAAATTCGGTATCACTTGGCCTGACGCACTAGCGCCGTTCCAAGTTGCTATCGTACCAATGAACATGCACAAATCTGAGCGTGTTAAAGAAGCAGCTGAGAAGCTATACGCTGAATTAACAGCTATGGGTATCGAAGTTTTATTCGATGACCGTAAAGAGCGCCCTGGTGTTATGTTTAAAGATATCGAGCTTGTGGGTATCCCTCACACTATCGTTATCGGCGATCGCAGCATGGACGAAGGTAACTTCGAATACAAAAACCGTCGTACTGGTGATAAAGAAGCTATCGCAATGGACACGGTTATCGAGCACCTTAAAGCTCAACTAGCTTAGTAATCAGATTACTCACTAGATAAACATTGAAAGGCTACCATCAGGTGGCCTTTTTTATACCTATTTTTTCCCTTCAAACTCCCTTCCATTTATCAGTAGAGTAAATAACGTAAGTTAATCTCCTGTTCATCTTCAAATCCGTATATTGGTGTCATCAACTTTTTGGACATGCTCACCATTGGAGGTATCGATGGATATCAAAAGCTTACTGAACCAAGCACTTAAATCAGATCTCGTAAAACAAGGTACTCAGAAACTTTCACAAGGGTCTTCAAGTTTAAGTGGCCTTTCTCAAGGCAGCAATGGCAAGAGTAGCAGTAAAAGTACACTCGGAGCCTTCGGTGCAGGCGCAGTTGGCGGTGGACTGCTAGGGGCGTTAATGGGCTCGAAGAAAACCAAAAAAATGGGTAAGAAAGCCGCTGGCATTGGTGGGGCAGCAGCACTTGGTGCTCTCGCTTATAAGGTCTACAACGACTACCAGTCTAAACAAGGTCAGACACCCAATGTCGAACAGGCTCAGTTTGATGAGAACGACTCAAACCATAGCGTGCTGATTCTCAGATCGATGATTGCAGCGTCCAAAGCCGATGGTCATGTTGATGAAGAAGAGATGGCTAAGATCGAACAAGCCGTCGAAAACATGGGTGCCGATTATCAACTGACTAAATTGGTCTCTGAAGAGCTGCACAAACCGCTCGATCCAAGCGAAATCGCTCAGCTCGCGACCTCACCTCAACAAGCGAGTGAGATCTATTTAGCGTCTTTGATTGTAGCGGATGAACAAAACTTCATGGAGAAGGCCTACCTCAAAGAGTTAGCCAAGCAACTCAACCTTGCTGATGAAGTTACTTATCAACTTGAACAGCAAGTCTCTGGTTAAGCAGTCAATATCCGGCTTAGTTAGCAAGCTAGCAAAGTGATACGTTGAGCATCAACAGAATGAGATATTGAGCAAGAACAAACTAACTCTGAACTTAATCAGATCCACTTTGTTTTTGCTTATCTCTATGTGTATATTGAGATCAGTTATCATTTGGTTAGGTATAAAAATGAAAGTATACGATTGTTGTGATTTGGTGCGTGAACTGTATTCTCAAATTGGCAGTGGCGACCAAGGCTATATCCCTAAAGCGATCACCTGCGCGGTAAAAACATTGAACGACCTTGCTGCAGATGAATCTCTTCCTAAAGAAGCGCGTGAGCGTGCAGCATTTGCCGCTGCGAACCTGCTGATCTCAGATTTCGAGGACTAATATGAACCTCGCTAATTTTGAAAAGATGGATCCTGTAATGTTGATGAGCATCGTCAACATGAAGCTACGTGACGACTTCGGTGGTGATTTGGATCGAGTGGTCAACTTCTACGAGATCGACAAAGCAGCATTGATCGCTAAACTTGCGTCTGCTGGTTTTGAGTTCCTTCCAGAAGCCAAACAGTTTCGATAGTCATTTAGAACACGCTTGATTTTGAAAGGCCAACCTCAGTGTTGGTCTTTTTTATTGGTGATACGTATTGGATAAACATGTAGTTAGCCAGTTATAAATTATCTGTCTACATCTATACTTTTATATCTTAGAGTCAACGAACGCTCCTTGAACCAAAGCGTATTGTTGTATAGGCTACCTGAAATAGCCTATAAAACTCATCACCCAATCTGATGATAGCGAAGGATTAACAATGAAAAGACTCGGACTTTTGGCAGTTTTCGCTGCAACACTGACTGCAGGTTGCGCTTCAAATACACAGCAAGACAACTTTCGTGAAGCCTCTTTTGAGCTGTGTAACACCGAAGTCGATATTTACTCAGTAAGCCATGATGAAAGAGTACGCATTGTCTGCTCTGATGGCTCTAAATTCGCTTTAAACAACGAAGATACGCTAGAAGTGATGCGTGATATCAATATCGACTACTGTGACGGCGAAGGCTTAGGCAAATTCAACGAGAGCCGCCATTATTACTCATTCAAGTGTAAGTCTGGCACCCTGCTTAGTATCAGAAAGTAGAACCAACATAAGAAAACCACAAAGGGTTGATGTGCAAACATCAGCCCTTTTTAATACCCGTAATAACCAATTTTCAAAAACAAAAAAGGCTCCCAACAGGAGCCTTTCAAATCGTATTTTTCAATCAAATAGCTTTAGTTCAAGGAAAAGGCGCGGAGTTTACGAATGTAAATGAGCACCTTTGACACAGAAATTAAGCTATTTGAGCCAGAAAAATTATGCGTAAACCGGTAGACGCTTACAGATATTTAGTACTTTTGCTTTCGTTGCTTCGATAACAGACTCATCGCCCATGTTATCTAGGATGTCACAGATCCAACCTGCTAGCTCTTTCGCGTCTGCTTCTGAGAAACCACGACGAGTGATAGAAGGAGAACCGATACGGATACCTGAAGTAACGAACGGGCTACGTGGATCGTTTGGTACAGAGTTCTTGTTCACAGTGATGTTCGCTGCACCTAATGCTGCATCTGCTTCTTTACCTGTGATGTCTTTGTCGATTAGGTCAACTAGGAACAGGTGGTTCTCTGTAGAACCTGAAACGATGTTGTAACCGCGTGCTAGGAATTCAGCAACCATTGCTTTTGCGTTAGCAACTACGCGAGCTTGGTATTCTTTGAACTCTGGCTCTAGAGCTTCTTTGAACGCTACTGCTTTACCAGCGATAACGTGCATTAGAGGACCACCTTGGCCGCCTGGAAATACTGCTGAGTTTAGTTTCTTGTAAAGATCTTCGCCTTCGTTAGAAAGGATAAGACCACCACGAGGACCAGCAAGCGTTTTGTGCGTTGTCGTTGTTACAACGTGAGCATGTGGAACTGGGTTCGGATAAACGCCTGCAGCGATTAGACCAGCAACGTGAGCCATATCTACGAAGAAGTAAGCACCTACTTTGTCAGCGATTTCACGCATGCGCTTCCAATCACAAACTTGAGAGTAAGCTGAGAAACCACCGATGATCATCTTAGGCTTGTGCTCGATAGCTAGCGCTTCCATCTCTTCGTAATCGATTTGACCTGCTTCATCGATACCGTAAGGGATGATGTTGTAAAGCTTACCAGAGAAGTTTACTGGAGAACCGTGAGTTAGGTGACCACCGTGTGCAAGGCTCATACCTAGAACAGTATCGCCAGCATTCAGTAGTGCCATGTATACAGCGTTGTTTGCTTGAGAACCTGAGTGAGGTTGTACGTTTGCGTATTGAGCGCCAAACAGTTCACATGCACGTTCGATTGCTAGAGTTTCAACTTTATCTACGTACTCACAACCACCGTAGTAACGCTTACCTGGGTAGCCTTCAGCGTATTTGTTTGTAAGTTGAGAACCTTGAGCTTCCATTACACGTGGGCTTGTGTAGTTTTCTGAAGCGATAAGTTCGATGTGCTCTTCCTGACGAAGAGTTTCTTCTTGGATAGCTGCGAATAGATCCGCATCGTAATCAGCAATGTTCATGTCACGCTTAAGCATCTGTATCTCCTGACTCAGATTGTACTGAAAGTTTCAAAAAAACCACACAACGACCGAAAGCAAACGTTTCCTTCACCGTTTTGATGTGACGCATTCTACATAATTTGATCTAGGTCATAAAGAGCTAATTGCAATTTTATCATGCAGTTTTTTCATAATCACATATAAGATTCATCATGTTATTTGGCTTATCCAACCAAAGATGACGCTTACTGTCAATTTTACGCTTTACACCCTGTAAAACGCAGATTACATAGGTTTACCTTAATTTTGCCCCTCAAGCTACCGAAAGCTAAGGTTTTTCTCTACTATGCACGCCTTTATTGGTTAGGTAATTATAAAAACGATGGAAAAACACTCACGTAAAGAAGATTGGGTAGCGATTCTCACTGGCACGTTTTTAGTGGCGTTAGGCGTCTTCTTTTTACAGTCAGCGAACCTGCTTACCGGTGGTACTACTGGCTTGGCTCTGCTTTTGAGTCAATTCTTGCCTGTAACCTTTGGTATTTTGTACTTTGTTGCCAATTGCCCATTCTATTTATTAGCATGGAAACGATTCGGCCGTAGCTTTGCTATTAGCAGTGCGATTTCTGGTGCTTTAGTATCTGTGTTTGCCGATCATTTATACTTAGTTATCTCGCTAGAAGTTCATAACGAGATCTATTGTGCTGTTGCCGGCGGCTTATTAATGGGCTTAGGTATGCTAATCCTATTCCGTCACCGCTCAAGTCTGGGTGGCTTCAACGTACTGTGCTTGTTTATCCAAGACCGCTACGGTATCTCGGTAGGTAAAACACAAATGGGTATTGATGCATGTATTCTGTTTGCATCGTTCTTCTTCGTGTCACCTTGGGTGATTGCCGTATCTGTATTAGGCACCGCAGTATTGAACATCGTATTGGCAATGAACCACAAACCAACTCGCTACTCGGTGAATTACGCGTCTTAATACCAATCACCCTGTGAATTACTAGCTGTTTTTAATAACAAAAACAGCTAGAATTTAGGTTTTATAAACCGTCACCTTTTCTATGCAAGATTACCTCTCTAGCGCCAAAGACCAACAAGCCTCTATTTATATTGAAGGCTTGGAATTCAACCCCAACACACGAGTCTTAAGTTGCGACGAGCAGGTCATCGATTTAGAACCTCGTTCTATTGAATTACTCGAACTGTTTCTGACTAGCGTGGGTGAACCGCTCGCTGCTGAGCGCATCATTGAATCTGTATGGCAAAGTAACTTCATTTCAAAAAATGTTCTGACAAACCGAATCAGTACCTTACGTTCAGTACTTCAAAAACACCTACCTGATAGCGACGCGACCAAAATACTGGTGACTTACCCACGCAAGGGTTACTTCCTAAACCCAAGTTCGGTTAGCTTTGCTGCGGCTTCCCCTGATTTCAAAGAGGATGATGCCGCCATAGAATCTCCAACCAGTCAAAAAGGATTTACCTCCAATCCAGTTAATCCTTGGCTTGTTGTGGTGTCTTTGGTTTTGCTGATCAGCACTGCGGTAATGGGCTATATGCTTTGGCAATCTTCGACTCGTGCTTCTGAAGTCGAACGCGACCAACGATTGATTCCTAAGGTCGAACTTCTCCTGAATCGATTGGATGCCATCGGCGATAATTCCAGAAAATACCGAAAAGTCGTAAAAGCATTAATACTTCAACAGCAGATTGAATACGCCTACACCGATCTTGCTAACCAAGATGCGCCAAGCTACTTCCTTGACCCTATAGACAGCTCTCCCTTCTTTCCGGGCGCAAAGAACATGCGCACCAGTGATTACCTGCTTAACATTCAGCTGAAGGATCAAGAAGTAGATAAACGCCTCGTCGCTAAAATAAGCCTGATTTACCCAAACTCAGGGAAGTTGGCGTTTGGTGGGGTTTACTCTATTGATGTTAATAACATCAGCAGCAGCGTTATGGAGATCAACCGAGAGTTGGCTAACTACTTTGCTCTGCCTGCACCATTGTCGCCAGACTGGTCAGTCGATAATACCGAAGTCAGCGAATTGCTGAGTGGAAAAACCATCACGTTTGATGGCATCAAGCTCAACACCATGACGTCTACTCTGATTGCACGACAACTTGCTCTATTTGAAACGGATCAGAAGAAGCTCATTGCGTTCACCAATCTTGTTCAAACTCGATTTAAGTTACTGCCAGACGAACTAAAACTTTGGGTCGGTATCATTCATTTCAAACTGAGAGATCTGCAAACCGCAAAAGAGCTCCTAACCAATACCTCAGGAAACTCTACGATCGAAAATGCGTTGGTTTATATGATGGTTTCTCACATTGCTTATAAGCAAGGCAACATGGAGAAGTTCCGCCTCAACTACATGGAGTCGCTGGTTGCGTTATTGAGAGTGGTTCCATCCGAAGATTTATTCGCTCGGCTATCTAAACCTGAATCCAAATCGACCTGCCTACAACCTTGGAAGAGCTTAAAGCTAAGCGTTAAAGAGCCTTTAATCATAAAGCAGTGGGAAACATTAATGCTTAACTACTGCACCGCTGTCGGGCAACAGTTCTCAAAGGATAAAGAAAAACCCTTTACAATAAATAACTTAAATATAAATTAAGATCTTATGTGACTTCGTTTTTTGCCCTATTTACTCCCCAAACAATAGCATTCCTAAAAACATCGGGCCCACCAAGGGCTTCCAACTTTAGGAATGTTCAACATGAAAAAAACAATGACGCTACTAGGGCGTGTTGATCTTTGCTGTACATTTCGCGTTCAACAATACATCGGTAGCCACATTAACATGAATGCCAGCGATAACATGCTGGCATAATTCCTTTCTAGCTTGTCATATCTACTTGAAATAGCTCGATAATGCTTAATTCTCCCAAAGGCATTTTCGACCAAGTGACGATACTTGTATAAACACCAATCCATACTGTCTTTGTCTATATCTTGTCCGTAATTGCGTTTAGCAATTACCGTTTCTCCGCCACGTTCCTTAACAAAAATACGGAAAGGTTCGCTGTCATATCCTTTATCACAAACGATGGTATTAACTTCATCGAGTTGCTCAACTAAGCTTTCGGCATGCACTATATCGTGGCGTTGTCCCTCTGATAAATCAAAGCAAATCGGCAGGCCACCACTATCTACGGCTAAGTGAATTTTGGTTGAGTTGCCCCCGCGACTTTTTCCTATTTGCTCTGAACTTTCAGTAGCTGCACCTGTACTATGCTGATGTGCTCTAACTATAGAGCCATCAAGAAATACCCATTCAAAATCAGCCATGTTAGATAAGCTTTTGAAAAGATTATCTAAAATCCCTTTCTTTGACCAAAGATTAAATCGTCTGTAAACGGTACTCCACTCTCCGAACTCAGAGGGTAGATCTCGCCAAGGAATACCTGTTCTCATTCGATAAAGTATTCCTTCAAATGTCATTCGATGTTCAGTTTTATCGTAAATACGACCTGTACTTTTCATAACTTGGAGTAGCAGTTCCCAGCGAATATCAGTTAGCATTGTTCTTGGCATGGTATTGGTTATGGTTTTACTTTTGGCGAAGCAAATTATAACTCTTTACCATGCTGTTCAAAAAACACTCACGAAAGATCAACACGCCCTAGCGACCTCTCTCTTTGCCCTCTATGGTTGTGGCGGCGGAGGCGGCTCTTCTTCTGGTTCTACAGATGGTAATAAAGGTCCAAGCAGTCAGGTTGATTACCCTATTGCGAGCTCTGCATTTTCCCCTAAACCAGAAACAACATTGGGCTACTCGTTTACCAAAGATGGTAAGACTGAAGGCGTGATGACAATGAACTTCACTCCTTTAAGCGGTGAACTCATTATTGCAGGGTTACAAGAAGAGGCCAGCAATGAAGCGGTCGTTCAAGTTATCAATGATCTGATCAATTACGGCATCACCGAATTTTATGTATCTGAAGACATCATGACGAATGTTGAAGGTACACAAGAAGACGGCAGCATTTATTTTGCAGGCCCTGACCGCGGTCTACATGAAATCACCAATGCCTACTTTATTGGTAGCCAATACATCACAACCGTAATACGCAGCAGCCCTCTTTTCCGCTTGAAAGGAACTGACGTAAAAGAGAGTAACCCAATCATTGATATCAGTGAGGAAACCGTTTCATTGCAAGTGACGTTAGATGGCGAAGCAGTCGCTAACATGCTGAATGACTTTGAAGACAACTCGTGGGTATCAAGCCTGCCAACTAATGCCTCATGCCTAGTCACATGGCAACAACAGATTGAAGAAACAGGCGTACGTAAGAGTTTCAAGATCTCTGATAAATCAATCGAAGCTGCGAATCTAACAGAAAAAAACACCTACTACATTAACTGTGAAGGTATGGATTCTACAGAATTTGGCACATCATCAGAGCGCTGGTTCAACCCTAGCATCGGTTTGATTGAACAGATTGAATTGATGTCTGTAGAACAATCTACGATCGAAGAATCAGCAGCGATACTGACTTCGATTAGCTAGCCCTGACTTAGATTCACCGAACCTGAGCGCAACAGCTAACTAACCACAAACAATAAAAAAGGCTTTGGGGAGCACTCCAAAGCCTTTGTAAAAGCCTAATCCTTTAAGGGGAATCAGAATTAGGCTTATTGAAATGAAACAAGGTTAACCTTCAATCAAGAGAATACGAGTCTCGTAAGGACGTAACACTTGATGATGTAATGCAACTGAAGTGTTCGCTTGTTGATAGTTAGACAACAAACTCTTCGCCTTAGTCATATCAAAACGTTCCGGCAAAACGCATTCTGCCTCTTCGCCATAATAGTTGTTAATACACAGCAAAGTTTGACCTTCGTTCTCACGTGCATACGCAAAAATGGATGAGTGTTCAGGCAGTAGATCTTGATAACTGCCATCCGTAATCACTGGCACTTGTTTACGTAACTCAATCAAACTCTTATAGAAATAGAAAACAGAGTCTTTGTCTTCAAGTGCTTGCTCAGTGTTAATCTCAGAGTAATTATTCGCTACATCAAGCCATGGCTGAGCTTGTGAGAATCCTGCGTAAGGCTCACTGTTCCATTGCATTGGTGTACGAGAGTTATCACGAGACTTCTGCGCTAAAATCGCCATCATATCTTGATGCGCTACACCATCACGGTTAACCATAATGTCGTACATATTGGTACTCTCAACGTCACGATATTGGCTGATGTCGGTATACCCCGGGTTGGTCATACCAATCTCTTCACCTTGATAGATGTAAGGTGTGCCTTGCATCATATGCACAGACGCAGCAAGCATCTTGGCTGATTCAACGCGATATTGCTGATCGTTACCTAAGCGGCTCACCACTCTTGGTTGGTCGTGGTTACACCAGAATAGTGCGCCCCAACCTTTACCATTCAATCCTGTTTGCCAGTGGTTAAAGATCGATTTGAGCTGTAAGAAATCGAACGGCGCATTAGTCCACTTCTCACCATTGGTGTAATCGACCTTAAGGTGGTGGAAGTTAAACACCATCGATAGCTCACTGTTATCAACGTTTGAGTATTGCTGGCAGTGTTCCAACGTGGTTGAAGACATCTCGCCGACGGTCACGCTGCCGTACTTCTGGAATACGGCTTCGCTGATCTCTTTCAGGTATTCGTGCACACGTGGACCATCGGTATAGAAACGACGGCCATCACCGATATCATCGTTAGGGAAGTCTTGTTGCTTCGAAATCAGGTTGATCACATCCAAGCGGAAACCGTCAACGCCCTTCTCTGCCCAAAAGCTGATAACGTCTTTCACTTCTTCACGTACAACCGGGTTCTCCCAGTTGAGGTCAGCCTGTTCTTTAGCGAACAGGTGTAGGAAGTATTGCCCAGTCGCCTCATCTAATTCCCATGCATTACCACCGAACTTAGACTGCCAGTTGGTTGGTGCGTGACCATCTACCGGATCTTTCCAGATATAGTAATCGCGGTACGGGCTGTTTTTGTCTCCCAAAGCAGATTGAAACCATGCATGCTCTGTCGAGGTATGGTTTACCACGATATCCATCACGATACGGATACCACGTTGGTGCGCTTCAGACAGCAATAAGTCGAAGTCTTCCATGGTGCCGAATTGAGGGTTAATCGCGTAGTAGTCTGAGATATCGTAGCCATTATCGATCATTGGTGATGCGTAAACCGGGGTTAGCCAAATCGCATCGACACTCAAATGTTTGAGGTAATCCAATTTCGAAATGATCCCTTTGATATCGCCAGTACCCTTACTGCCACTGTCGCAGAAGCTCTTTGGGTAGATTTGATAGATGGTCGCGGTTTTCCACCAGCTTTCATCATGTTCAGTCATCGCCATCTCTAACACTCACTTACCAGAAAATATAAAATAAAAATCACCATGCAAATCATGGTCGAATAGCCGTTATAACTAAAAGAAAAAGCTATAACTAAGAGAAAAAGCGATAACTCACATTGGAGTCATCGCTTATTAAATGCATTACGCGTTCGCGGTTTCTAACTCACCCTTGGATTGGGCTCGCTTGTAAAAGAACAGGGTTAACGTGATAGGCAGTACTATCGCCACCAGCATCGCGACTAGGTAAATCGACCAATATTGAGGTTGAATCGATAAGATGCCCGGCAAGCCGCCAACACCGATACCATTCGCCATCACACCCGCGCTACCACAGATTGCGGCTGCAACAGCACTACCAATCATTGCGCTGAGCATTGGGAATTTGTATTTAAGGTTAATACCGTACATCGCAGGCTCTGTTACACCTAAGTAGGCTGAGATTGCCGCAGGAACCGAGATGTCTCGTTCACCTTCACGCTTGCTCAAGATAATGATGCCGACTACTGCCGATGCTTGTGCAATGTTTGATAGTGCAATCAAAGGCCAGATTGGTGTGCCGCCTAAGTCTTGCATCAATTGCAGATCCACGGCGTTGGTGGTGTGGTGAATACCCGTGATAACCAAAGGTGCGTAAAGGAAGCCAAATACCACTGAACCAAGAATCGCAAAGTCACCTGTCATTGCCGCTTTAGCTGCGAATGCCACACCATCGCCTAACATACGACCGAATGGGCCAATGAAAGCGTGCGCTAGAATCACAGACAAAATAATCGATACAAATGGCACAACCACTAGGTACAAGTAAGCTGGGACGATGCGCTTAAGATTGGTTTCAATGAACGCCAAAGCCACACCCGCTAACATCGCAGGGATCACCTGAGCCTGGTAACCGACCTTCTCAATCACGAACAGTCCAAAATCCCATACCTCAGGTACCGATTTACCTATCATGTATGCGTTCATGAGCTGTGGTGAAACCAAGGTCACACCGAGCGTGATACCCAAAATAGGGGTTCCGCCGAGTTTCTTAACCGTTGCCCAACACACGCCAACTGGTAGGAAGAAGAAAATAGCTTCGCCGATCAACCATAAGAAAGAGTGAACGGTTGCCCAGAATTGACTGATTTCAACGAGGGTTTTGCCGTCGAACATGCGAATGTCGCCAATCACATTACGGAAACCAAGAATCAAACCACCAGTAATGATGGCAGGCAGCAGTGGTACGAAAATTTCGGCTAAATGGGAGATACCACGCTCAAGGAAGTTCATATTTTGACGAGCAGCCAGCTTCGCCTCATCTTTTGATGATGCCTCTTTACCTGTCTGTTCAATCAGAAGTGCGTACACTTCATCAACTTCAGTGCCAATCACAACTTGGAATTGGCCTGCGTTAGTAAAACAGCCTTTTACTAGCTTCAGTTTTTCGAGTTCAGCTTTGTTGGCCTGCTCTGTATCGTTCAATACAAAACGCAGTCGAGTCAGACAGTGGCTGACACTCGCTATGTTTTCTTTACCACCGACTAACTCGATAAGACGCGCAACGTCTTGCTTCGCTATCTTACTCATACTACCCCACCCTGGTTTCATTCAATTACTCATCTAAACCATGCAGCTATAACCACTCAGATTTAGATTTATGGGAACATTCCCAATCACGGTTATTATAATGCCCGCATGAATGATAAATTAAAATGGGAACAGTCCCATTAGTTGAAAGAGATCACACTCTAATTTTAATCTAAGCGGTTCAATTTCGCTTAATTGAGTGGATTATAGAATAGGAGATTGTGTGTGATGAGAGATCTCTGAATTGCCTAAAAGCTGAGAGATCAATAGATTAGCAGCCAGCTTACCTGCAGATTGGTAACCAGGATCAATACTAAATACTCGCGGGAACAAGAAGGAAAGAAGATCATTGCCACCAACGCCCGTGACGACCACATCTTCACGCTGTAACTCTTGCAGACGTTTTATGACGCCAAGGGCAAGGGTATCACTGGCACAAACGATCGCTTGAGTCGCGGGAGTCAACACCTCATCCACCAGCTGATAAGCACTTTCGTGATGAAGCTGCCCAGTACGATAGTTTGCAATCACTCCGGTGCTTTCACACCAATCAAGATAAGCCTTGAGACGCAATTCACCAGTTGATTTATCACTAGGGTCAACCCCGATAAAGCCAACGTCAGAGATCCCCTGATCCGATAAATGCGCCAACGCACTATTGATCACCTGCTGGTTATCATAGTTAATCGACGTCACATTCTCGGTATCCAGAGCAATCACCACGGCTTTGTGCTCCCACGCTTCGATCGCAGGAATATCACAATCCGTAAAACCAAACACAATAATGCCATCAACGTTACGACGTTTAAGAACCTGAAGATGCTCGTTGGCTTTTTCTCTGTCGAGTTGGCTTTCCATGATCACGACATCATAATCCGCTCGATACAACTCGGCCAGCATGGTGCTAACGGCTTTGTTTTCAGAAGGAGAATCCAAACGAGAGATAATCACGCCGATGACTTTTTGGCTGCCACCGCGCATCGATTGCGCTGACTTTGAAGGCGTATACCCAGATTCTTGAATTACTCTTTCCACCCTTTCACGGGTTTCAGGTTTCACTTTTGGATCATTGGTCAGAACGCGTGATACGGTTGACTTACCAACACCGGACAGTTTTGCAATATCAAGAATAGTGAGTTTTTTGCTCATAAAAAGTCTAACGTTAAAGGGAAGAGAATAAAAAGTGAGGGCAGATTCCCTCACTTAACTGTTTGTAAATCTTAGAAGTTAACTATGACTTACTTTCGACAATTTTTATAGACGACACGACCAAGTTCTAGACGTGCGTTGTCACCTTTAGTGCGTAAAGTGACGCTATTGATCAGCTCAGAGGTACCATCATCTAAGATATACTTCGTTCCTGAACCTGCCGCTATTTGAGTGAGGCGATATTCATTCTCTGGCAAACGTAATACCGCTTTCTCATTACCAAGGTAAGCGACCTTAAATGAAGCGTCAGACTCACATTGATAAGTCACGAATTGATCGTCCGATACTGCACCATCAGGCGCTGCGGATTTAGAACACCCGAATAACGCTACCGTACATAGAGATGCTATCAACAATGCTTTCATACTGCGTTCCTCATCTTTATATAGTGAACAACACTTATATCTAAGTGAAAGAGACTTAGTGCCTTAACCTTTTAAGAATGCTGGTACATCTTTAATACTGTCAAGCACAACACTTGCAAGTGCTTCACCTTTTTCAGTGATTGGTTTGCCGGTTCTTACCAACACTTTAGTACCAACACCTGCCGCTTCTGCAGCCATCATGTCTTCCGCTTTATCGCCGATCATGACCGAGTTAGCCATATCAATCTTCAGAAAGTCACGAGCAGAAATGAACATGCCTGGCTTTGGCTTACGACATTCACAATCTTGCTTGTAGTCGCCAATACCGTGTTCCGCGTGGTGCGGGCAGTAATAGATGCCATCAAGCTCAACGCCGTTATCAACAAAGTTCCAATCCATCCACTGTGTCAGAGAAAGAAAACGGTCTTCACTAAACATGCCGCGAGCAATACCAGATTGGTTGGTCACTAGCACCAATAAATAACCCATATCTTTAAACGCTTTCGCCGCTTCAAACACACCATCGATGTATTCAAAGTCATGCTCATCATGTACGTAGCCGTGATCAACGTTAATCACACCATCACGATCTAAAAAAACAGCAGGTTTAGACAAAATTTTGTTCTCTATCAACTCTCTATTAATCATTAATTATTACACGCTTTATTTGCTTCATCACTATCTATTTAGTTTTGCGTTCGTTAACGATTTGTTTCTAGCTTAACCATACAATCGACGTTTAGCCGTCTAGACGTAAAAATATCTATTGACTTAGATCATAGAACACCATAGCATCGTCTGTAAATCGAGCGAGCTATCGACATATTATTCTGTTCTACCTGCACGGGTTTCTCTATGATTAAAGTTAATCAAGTCAACAAGGTTTTTTATCAAGGCAATAAAGAAATCAATGCCTTAATTGATATCAACCTCCACATTCCTCAAGGTCAAATCTTTGGAGTCATCGGCTCTTCTGGTGCAGGCAAAAGTACCCTAATCCGTTGTGTAAATATGTTGGAAGCTCCGACCTCTGGTGAAGTGATTGTTGACGGTATCGACCTAACAAAACTCAGTAAATCAGAACTTAGCGAAGCGCGCCGTAACATCGGCATGATATTCCAGCACTTCAACCTGCTGTCTTCTCGTACTGTATTTAACAATGTAGCACTGCCTCTAGAACTTGCTGGTAAAGATAAAGCGATTATTGAAGCGAAAGTCAGCGAGTTACTTGAACTGGTTGGCCTTGCAGACAAGCGTGATACTTACCCTGCAAACCTAAGTGGCGGTCAAAAGCAGCGTGTGGCGATTGCTCGCGCACTGGCCTCTGACCCGAAAGTACTGCTATGTGATGAAGCAACCAGCGCATTGGATCCAGCAACAACTCAATCAATTCTTGAGCTGCTGCGTGAAATCAACCGCAAGCTGAACATCACTATCCTGCTTATTACGCACGAGATGGATGTAGTGAAAAGCATTTGTCATGAAGTCGCGATCATTGGCGGCGGTGAATTGGTAGAGAAAGGCACAGTCGGTGACATCTTTGCTCACCCTAAGACAGAGCTAGCACATCAATTTATTCGCTCAACGTTGGATCTGACGATTCCTGAAGATTACCAAGCACGCTTGCAAGAGACTCGCGTAAACAGCAGCTACCCGCTGGTGCGTCTTGAGTTTACTGGTGCAACGGTTGATGCTCCGCTGATGACGCAAATCGCACGTAAATTCAATATCGATGTCAGCATCCTAAGCTCTGACCTTGATTACGCCGGCGGCGTGAAGTTCGGCATGATGGTTGCTGAACTGTTCGGTAATGAAGCCGATGATAATGCTGCTATTCAATTCCTACGCGACAACAATGTAAAAGTAGAGGTACTTGGCTATGTCCTTTAGTTTCAACGAGGTTGCTGACTGGGTCAGCCTTAACGGTAACCTTCTATTAGGCGCAACAGGCGAAACCCTTTACATGGTTGCTGTAGCGGGCATTGTTGGCTTCGCTGTCGGTATCCCATTAGGCGTGATTCTACATACGACGAAAAAAGGTGGTCTGTTAGAGAACACCAAGCTAAACAAAATTCTCGGTGCGGTTGTGAACGTGGGCCGTTCAGTGCCTTTCTTAGTACTGATGGTTGCTATTATCCCACTGACTAAGATGCTGATTGGTACCTTCATTGGTACAACAGCAGCGATTGTTCCACTGACGATTGGCGCTATCCCATTCGTGGCTCGACTAATTGAAAGTGCGCTACTTGAAGTACCAACAGGTCTAGTGGAAGCGGCTCAATCAATGGGCGCAACACCAACACAAATCATCAATAAGGTTCTGCTTCCAGAAGCACTACCGACTATCATCAACTCAGTAACGATTACGCTAGTGACTCTGGTGAGCTACTCAGCAATGGCAGGAACTGTTGGTGGCGGCGGCTTAGGTGATGTCGCGATTCGTTACGGATTCCACCGTTATGATGTGACTATCATGGCTGTGACGGTAGTGATGTTGATTGTGCTGGTACAAATTATTCAATCAATCGGTGATTCATTAGTTCGCCGCGTTGACCACAGATAAAGACTCACGCATAAAGATTAGAGTCGTCTGAACCCAATTAAATAGATTTATTAAAAGGAGATTATTATGAAATTTAGCCTTAAAGGTTTACTAACTATCGCAGCAGCAGCTTCAGCGCTAGTTCTAGCAGGTTGTGGTGATAAAGAAGTGGATACTTCTAAAGTAAAAGTTGGCGTAATGGCAGGTGCAGAAGCGCAAGTTGCTGAAGTGGCAGCTAAAGTAGCGAAAGAGAAATACGGCCTAGATGTTGAGCTAGTAACATTCACAGATTACGTAACACCAAACGCAGCTCTAGATGATGGTTCTATCGACATCAACGCATTCCAACACGCACCGTACCTAGATCAGCAAGTGGCTGACCGTGGCTACAAGCTAACTATCGCTGGTAACACGTTTGTTTACCCAATTGCGGGTTACTCTAAAGAAGTGAAATCAGTAGACGAAATCCAAGACGGTGCTCGTATTGCTGTACCAAACGACCCTACAAACCTAGGTCGCTCTCTACTTCTTCTTGAGCAACAAGGTCTTCTTGAACTTCGTGAAGGCGCTGGTCTTCTAGCTACCGTTCGCGACATCGTGGGTAACCCTAAGAACCTAACGATTGTTGAACTAGATGCAGCTCAACTGCCACGTTCTCTTGATGATGTAGCGCTATCTATCATCAACACAACTTACGCGAGTTCTATCAACCTGACTCCACAAAGAGATGGCGTATTCGTTGAAGACAAAGATTCTCCTTACGTAAACCTAATCGTTTCTCGTGAAGACAACCTAAACGCTGAAAACGTACAAAACTTCGTTAAAGCTTACCAAACTGAAGAAGTGTACAACGCAGCTTCTGACATCTTCCAAGGTGGCGTAGTTAAAGGTTGGTAATCAACTAAACGACAGCACTGTATAGATACCCGAAGGGGCTGACATAACGTCAGCCCCTTTTTGTTGGTTAGGATTTACCAGAAAATACGACTTACCACCAAGCTTCCACTTGCATACCAACGCTCATTTCACTGTTTTTACCTTCACCGAAGGCATTGTCGTTTTCAGCATCATTTAAATAAGTAGCGAAGATACGGAATTCAGGACGAGACCAGAAACCCACTTGTGGAACCCAGGCCTGAGCGATTGTGAATTTACCACCTGCCCCATCTTTGTTATCAATCGTTTCTACAAAACCACCAATTTCAAGAATGGTACGCATGCGTTTGTCCCACTTATAAAGCGGACGAATGACGGCACTGAAAGAGTCATCATCGCTATTATTTGCACCCACACCGGTTGACGCGGCATAACGCACAGTGTGGCCAAACTCAATGTTCTCGCCAATCGCAAGCACGCCCCAGTTAATCAATCGGAAACCCTCGGCGTCATTATTGTTTGCATCACGTAAGATGCCCTTACCGGTACCAAAAGTCGTCATCTGCTCGGCATAGCCAGAGTTAGCAACCTGTAGAATCGTTTTGTTGAAGCCACCTGATAGATTTTGATTCAAACTTGCCGTTAACATTACGCTGTCATCCGCGTCTACCGTTTGACCTTGTTTTTCATTGGCGAAGTTCATATCAATACCGACCTCAAGATCAGCATTGTTCCACAGTGGAATCCCGGCATAGCGCACGTCTGCAATCATGGCTGTGGTTTCTTTGCCATCAAACACATCACCAGTCACCGTGTCTTGAATCAAAGCTACCGATAATTTACCTGGGCCCATATTGATGTGCTCTACGCCAGCACCAATACCACTTACATCCCAGTAGTAGTTATCAACGATGTGTACATCATGACGTTGGTAGTAGCGCTCACCCGCCCAAATCCCAATGTCCTTATCTTCAAAAAGCCCCACCGCTTGAACATTCAATTGCACCACATCCACGCTTTTATCCGCGGCATTCTCATCTTGGCCTTGCCAGTACGACAACATGGAATCAACTAAAAATGAAACGTCGTCCTCAGCATACACCTCTTTCTTAAAGCCAAACTCACCATACAGGTCATTTTCGTTGCCGAGTCGGCCAACTTTACTCACCTCCCACTTACTGTTTGAGCCGCCTTCATTACTAAGGCCAACGCCGCCGCGCATGTAGCCATTGAACTCCAATGGCGTGGTTTCATCAGCGTATAAATTAGGGGCAAGTAAAGCAGTAGAGAGTGCAGCAGCAATAGGTAACAGTTTCATCGTCCATTCCTTTCAGATCTAGAATCAGGTTATTATTTACAAATGGGAACATTCCCATGGGATCGATCCCATTTATATTGAGAAGAATATAAATTGAAAGAGAACTGATTGACTATTGTGATCTGGCTAACTATTGAGGTAACTAAAAGTTGATGGATGTTGGATTATTTCAATGAATACATTGGCGCTACAGAAAGAGCTGAATATCACGTTCTGTGCGTATTGAAAGGGGAAAAGGGTAACGATAAGAGAGTAATAAAGATCGAGCCAAGACAGGTAACGAAGTCACGACATCGGGGATGATACAAGGTGCTAAACATTTAATATAAAAGGAAAAAAATATCGGACCACTAAATAGCACTCCGATATCTAAAGCATGACGCTTAAATAACTACAAGAAGACTACTTCAGGTGGTCCCAAGAGATGTTTGACACCAATCGGCAGTCATCACACTTGAAATAGAAAATATCGTGGATAGGCGCATCTAGCAGCCATTCACCACCACATTGTGGGCATTTGCGCTCTTTTTCATCTTTCAGGCTGATTCCACCGACACGGTATAAGTAGTAGTAGGTTGGAACCTTAGTCAGATATTCAATGCGCCCTCTTAGACCCCAACCGCGTTTAAACAGCACACTCTTAGTGTCACTGATCTCGGTTAGCGTTGCATGTTCAGCGCGACAACCACCACCCATTTGTACTTCATCACAGGCTTGCCATTCTGTCTGCCATTTCAACACGGCTTTATGGTCGCCATTGAAGGTAGGTGGATTACGATACAAAGGGATTGGTAGCAAGCTATCGCCACTGCGCAGCGGTGAACAGGTATGCACGAATGTCGTGTATAACACCTGCCAGCTTGGCGTCTCATCTTCTGCCACTTCTTCTGAGTTCAGATCTCGACCTAGCAAACGCATTTTAGGCGCCAGTAGGCTCGCGTTAGACAAGCGATCAAAACACACTTTCACAAAGTCTGAGTGATTACGCGGGTGCAAGCTGTCTTGCTCCGGGCACACAACGCGAACATAGAATTCACCATCGCCCATCACGATTGGGAACTCACGACCTAACACTTGTCCGTTATAACGAAGTGCATCCATTAAGCCATTAACAGCCTTGTCGACAGCGCTTACCGTTGTGTTATCAAAACACTCAAATTGAAGTTCTAGTACGTACATCTATTTATACCGCTGGTTGTAGCTTTTCTAAAAATTCTGCCAATGTCTCGGCGAGTACATCGCGATTTTTGGTGCCTAAGCGCTCCAAAATCACGTTACCCGTTAGGTTACAGATAGAGATAACATCCAGCTCTGCATCGGTCGCGGCAATGAAAACCGTTGGTTTTAGCTTCAAGCGACGCTGAGTCACTAGGTGACCCAAAATGTTTTCTTGTAGGCATTCGAAGTCTTCATCACTCCAAATCTGTAATAGAGTCAGCTCGTTACCATCAAAGGTCGCGTTCATATCTGCGCTGAATTGTGCGCCGTAGAAAGTCTTGATGTCGTCATGCAGAGTCAACTCAATACCGGTTTCAACGTTGGTGAAATCCGCGAATTGCTCACGTGGATAGTGCTTCCACAACACGGCGTCGCCACTCTTTTCTTCTACGCATGGCGATACGATGTCCACCAACTCCTCATTACGAGGTAAGCTTTGGTGTTGCTGCTGCCACGCGTCAACGTATCGCTGACTAAAAGAAAGTAGTGCGTCTTGAGCACGTTGAGTCATGAAAATCTCCTAAACACAAAATAATAAATAGAATCCGAGCCCTTTCCGCGCCGATTAAGCGATGACTTAATGACAGGGTAAGGGGGATTCAGTAAAATCGACCCCATTCTAATCGAATTTGAAACGAAAGTATGAGCAAATATTCTGACGCAAAAGAGCTAGCGGGTTTAACCCTTGGCCAAAAAACTGAGTACTCTAACCAATACGATGCAAGTTTATTGCAACCAGTGCCTCGTAGCCTTAATCGCGATGATCTTGCGCTAAACGGCGAGCTGCCTTTTGTTGGTCATGATATTTGGACGATGTACGAGCTTTCGTGGCTAAACACCAATGGCCTACCACAAGTGGCGGTCGGTGAAGTTTTCATCCCAGCAACGAGCCCAAACTTAATTGAATCAAAATCTTTCAAGCTTTACCTAAACAGCTACAACCAGACTCAATTTGAAAACTGGGATCAAGTCACTGAGCGCCTGACCCAAGATTTGTCGGCATGTTCAGGCGAAACGGTGATTGTGAATGTAAACTCAGTAACCGACTACACCAACCAACCTATCGTGACGATGGAAGGCGACTGTATCGACAACCAAGACATCCAAATCACTAGCTACGATTTCGAAGCGTCACTGCTTGAAGGTGCTGCTGGCGAACAAGACGTTGAAGAAACACTGCACAGCCACCTATTGAAATCGAACTGTTTGATCACCAATCAACCGGATTGGGGCAGCGTTGAGATCGCATATTCTGGTAAGCAAATTGACCGTGAAGCTCTGCTACGTTATTTAGTTTCTTTCCGTGAGCACAATGAATTCCACGAACAATGTGTTGAGCGTATCTTCACTGACATCATGAAATACTGTGCACCTTCGAAGCTAACTGTATTCGCACGTTACACACGTCGTGGTGGTCTGGATATCAACCCATACCGTTCAACAGAGCAAGATAGACCAAGCCACAATAAGCGTATGGCTCGCCAATAATCAGGCGAGAACCACCCACACTTATTTGAACCTACCAAATCTTTAAAGGGACATTGAAATGCGTTGGTTATACGTTGTTAGTCTATTTATTTTAAGCTTAAGCACATCGGTCAATGCGTCAGTTTATTCGTCGGCGCTACTCAATGAAGCCAATAACTTGGTTGAGATCGAGCCGAGCCAAGCAAAACAAATGGCCAACAGCTACCTAACGCTACGTGTCCTTTCTGATCAACGCGAGAAAAGTCCTTCAGCTATTTCTCGCGAAGAGACAGACTCTTCGATTCGTACTCCAAACAGCAGCATCGATGCTTACAAGATACTAGCGAAAGCCGAGTACAACCTTGGCAACATTCGCATTGCGATTCAGCACATCGACAAAGCCTCTGAGCTCGCGAAAACCTATAAGCTTGAGTACCTCAAACTGGATCTCGAGATCCTAAAAGTACGCTTACTTTGGCTAAGTGACAGAAAGTCAGCCAAAGCAAAGGCAGAGCTGGCCAATATTGAAACAAACCTAGAATCGGTGAATAAAACCTTACGTCTGACGGAAGGCATCACCTATCGCTTGATTATGTTGAAAGCCGACATCGCCTCTTACGACAACAAGGTAGATGAAGCCGAAAAGTTCTATCAAGAAGCGAAGACCTATCTCGACCAACGTTACTCTGAAAAAGTGACCATTGACTACCACATCTCGGTTGGTGAGTTTTACCTGAACCACAAAGAGTACAACCACGCGCTATCTGAGTTGTTGTATGGCTATTGGAAGTCGGTAGAAGGCAACTTAAGCTCTCGTTTGGCTAAGGTAAACCGCTTACTGGCGCAGCTTTTCTTTGAGCGCCAAGTACTCGATAAAGCACTAGAACACCTATCTCAAGCCGCTGATTTTTACGACAACTTTGAAAACTCCCCAGTATTAGCACAAGTGCTTAAAAAGATGGGTGATGTGTACTTCTTCCAAGGTAAATACAACCTAGCCCTTGTACACTTTTTCAATGTTCTAGATCACGAGAGTACTGACCGAGATATCCACCAAGTCATTGATATTCGTCTAAGTTTATCGGCAACCTACTTACGTCTTTATAACTACCCTCTTGCAGAACAGTACCTAACCCGTGCCCTTGAGTTACTGGAATATACCGACATTCCAAAGCTGGAAGGTCGAGCTGCGCTGCTATCGGCAGGGTTGGCGTATCACCTGCAAGAAAGCGAAGACGTGATCAAGCATGCGACACGTGCACTTGAGATCTCGCGTCAGGTAGAAAATATGCGCCTGTCGCAACGCTCATACTACTTACTCTCTTTAGGCTATGAGCAGGCTGGTCGCCCACAGCAAGCGTTGGCAAATCTTAAGCAGTACAACAGCCTTGTCTCTTTAGAGCAGCAAAAACTCAACCGTGTTGGCGAAGACGCGTTCCGTCAACAGAAAGAATTTGCCGAACAAACCCTGCACTACGCTGGCCAAGCGCAAGAGCTAGAGCAATACAAACTGGAGCATCGTAAGTTCCAAAAGATATCGTTCGCCCTATTCCTGTTCAGCATTGTCTTGTTCTTCTTTGTTCTGCGCCGTGGCTATCTCATTCAAACCTTAGCCAAAGAAGTGGACTCACTGCGCACCGACCTATTTACGCACTCACGTTCAAAGCTTCCGAACTTAAGAATGCTCAATGCGAAGCTCTCTAACTCGCTGGAACAAACCAGCCAAACCTTCGAACAATGGCAACTTGGCGAGCTCATTCATGAACCACTCAACGACCGCTTACGCTTCGTGATGATTGATTTACCGTTTCTACGAAATATGTATACGCAGAACGGTTACAAAGCGGGTCTAGAGCTCGAAGACGCTTTCGGTGAGTTTCTAAAATCTAAGCTTGAAGGCCCTGCTCGTGTTTACCATTTCTCGGACGCGAACCTGCTTTATATCGAACCTAACTCAGACCGTGATTTGTCGCCGGAAGCCATGTTCAGAAAGATTCAATCTTGGGTGAATGACTTCGAAACAGAGCGAAACATCAACCGAACGGTCCGTATGGGCATCGCTGACTACCCATTCTTGCCACGCGCTTACACTGCAATTAACGATCAAGAGCTGCTCGACGTATTGTTGATGTCGACCAATCTAGCTCGTGAGATCAGTCTCAAAGAACGCAGTAGCCAATGGGTCTATCTAAAAGCTATCGATAATGCACCAGCAGCAAGCCTTGCAACTGGTAACATAAGAGAAGCGTGTAAACATGCGATTAATCAAGGGTTAATAAAAATACAATCCTCGTACCAGAATGAGGACAACATCAAAAAAATGCTAAAAGATGACTGATTTGCGAGCGGTTAAGACTTGCAAGTCGTGACCTTATTTTTAGTTTTGTTATTATCGATGTAACGGAATTTCATCAAAATGATCGAGATCGGTCTACGCGGCGCTAATTAATACATCTATGGGCATTCTTGAAAAAGACATTCAGGCGCAACTCCACCAGCTGAAATCTCAGTTGGAGCAGGTCCGTTTGACGCAAAGAGACACCTCGTTCAAGTTTATTAGAGAACAGAAAGTTCTAAAGCGTATCGTCACGTCTTTAAGTGATGCATGTGTTGGCAGTAACAGCCATTTAGATGAAAACCTCATTGCCCTTAGGGAAGAGCTAGAAAAGCAAAAAGACATTAGCTCGATGATCCCAAAGCTGGCAGTATTAGAAAGGATGCTTAAGCAGAAAACGTTGGCTATGGATAAACAGAACGGATATCTGGACGATAGCATTAAGCACAGTGGGGAAACGCTGCAGCGCATAACTGGCCTTCCAGCACAGCTAAAACGCGACCTACGAAACTTACTTAGCTTCTCCGAATGCAATGGCAGTCAGAAAGTCGACCATGCCATGAAACTTCTAGGTATTTATGAGCGTGCCATAAAGATTATGGCGAATAACTCACGCACCCATTTTGCCGACGCTGCGCACTCTCCAGAACAAGAGCTCCTTTCCGACCTATCAAACGAATTACAACATCTGATCACTGAACTCGACTTCGAGGGTGAATCGGGTGATCTGCTTACCGATATTCGAGCAAAACTGCTGCTTGGTGTTTCTACACAAAATCTACTTGAGCTGACACTTCAGATCCTCAAATTGGTTATTGAAGGCACCAACCTAGAACGTAAAAAATCTGAACAATTCATCGACCAGCTTAATGCTTCTCTAGCGTCCAGCATCAAAACGGCAGACCAAAATGCTGACCAGAGCCAGAGCTACTTTGAGCACCGCCAAGGTCTGAACTCTGAGTTAAATGAACTTGTCACTAGAAGCCAAAGCTCGGTAGATAAAGCGAAGGATATTGATAGTTTAAAGCTGTCGATTAACCCGCTACTCAGTGAAATCGCCTCTCTTTCGGAAAGACTGAACCACGCAGAGCAGAAAGAACAAGCTCTGATAGAGAGAATGAGTTACGGAAAGACTCAGTTAGACTCACTCTATGAAGTGACGCAAGATTACCGTAAGCGCTTGGAAGATCAGGCTCAGCGTATGCTGCTTGATCCTCTAACCAAGGTTTACAATCGCACTGCCTTTACTGATCGCTTAGAGCTTGAGTATCGCCGCTGGATCCGCGCGCAACATTCGCTACGCGTAGTACTGCTCGACATCGACAACTTCAAAGCAATTAACGATAGCTTTGGTTATACCGCGGGCGATAAAGCACTCAAGATCATCGCAAGAACCATCACCAAAGAAGCAGGCACCACCGATACTGTGGCTCGTTTTTCAGGTGAAGAGTTTGTGTTACTGCTGCCAGAGCAAACCGATGAATATTGCCATCAGGTGATTCAAAGCATTCAAACTCAAGTAAGCCGCTTACCCTTTAAGTTCCGTGACCAACAAATCACGATCACTTTATGCGCGGCAAGCACTCAGTTTAAAGAGTCAGATACACCGGAAGAAGTGTTAGAACGACTCAATACAACGCTAAATAAAGCAAAACAACGCGGTAACAACCAACTTGTTTGGCACTAGGCCAGCTCTAGATTTAATTTATTTCATTTTTTCAAATACTTATCACATACCATTTCCTTCAATGTTTGCTAAGCTAATGATTAACATTCGCTTAACAAGCATTCTTGGCAAGCAACGCTGTCGTATCCGTTTCGTCTGGTTAACTCTCTCCTACCTTTAACCAAACACTTTCAACGTTTGCTTCTCACTCTCGAGCCAGAGGGTCACTTCAACGTCCCCTGCTCTTTTCAACAAGGAGGCACTATGATCACTCATATCAGCCCTGCCGGTAGCATGGATTTACTCTCTCAACTTGAGGTTGAGCGTCTTAAGAAAACCGCGTCTAGTGATCTGTACCAACTGTATCGTAACTGTACGTTAGCGGTCCTGAACTCAGGTAGCCACACCGACAACTCCAAAGAGTTGCTCGACAAATATCTGTCGTTCGATGTCGAAGTCGTGCGCCGTGAGCGTGGTATTAAGCTCGAACTAAGCAACCCACCAGAGCATGCCTTTGTTGATGGTGAAATCATCAAGGGTATTCAAGAACACCTATTCTCAGTGTTGCGTGACATTGTTTACGTCAACATGCATTTAGCCGATAACCAAAGGCTCAACCTCACTAATGCCACTCACATTACCAACCTTGTGTTTGGTATCTTGAGAAATGCAGGTGCGCTGACGCCAGGCATCGAGCCTAACCTGATTGTATGTTGGGGTGGTCACTCTATTAATGCCAGCGAGTACCAATACACTCGTGAAGTCGGTAATGAGCTCGGCCTGCGTGAACTGAATATCTGTACCGGTTGTGGACCGGGTGCAATGGAAGGCCCAATGAAAGGGGCTGCCATTGGTCACGCGAAGCAGCGTTACACCGATCATCGTTATCTGGGGCTTACCGAGCCTTCGATCATTGCGGCTGAGCCACCAAACCCAATCGTGAACGAACTGGTGATCATGCCAGATATTGAGAAGCGTCTTGAGGCGTTTGTTCGTATGGCACATGGCATCATCATTTTCCCAGGCGGCCCCGGCACGGCCGAAGAGTTGCTGTACATCTTAGGGATAATGATGCACCCGAATAACGCTGAGCAGCCAATGCCGATTGTGTTAACGGGTTCGAAAGAGAGCGAAGCCTACTTCCGCTCAATCGATAAGTTCATTGGTGAAACTCTAGGTCCTGATGCGCAGAAACATTATGAAATCGTGATTGATGACCCAGCACGCGCTGCGAAAATCATGAAACAAGCGATGCCAGATGTGCGTTCTCACCGTAAAGAAACCGGTGATGCCTACAGCTACAACTGGTCACTGCATATTGAGCCTGAGTTCCAACTGCCATTCGACCCAACACACGAGTCTATGGCGGCGCTTGATCTTCATATGGACCAAAAAACAGAGAGCCTAGCCGCTAATTTACGTAAAGCGTTCTCAGGCATTGTCGCAGGTAACGTCAAAGCCGAAGGTATTCTCGAGATCGAGAAGCACGGCCCATTCCTAATTGATGGCGACAAAGAGCTAATGACCAAGATGGACCAACTGCTGAATGACTTTGTTGAGCAAGATCGAATGAAGCTACCGGGTGGTACGGACTACGTGCCTTGCTATAAAATCGCACCGAGCGAATAGGCACACTCATTAACGAGTAAGTAGATAAGTGATAACCAATTGGTAGACATAAAGTTAATCAGGTTATGACGTTTACGTCGCTAACGTTTCAACTCACTAAGTGATACGTTACTATAAGGGGCTAGCAGCCCCTTTTTTATTGCCTATTTAGTGGAAACTTATGTCTATCCATCTTGTTATTATCGATGCCTTAAACCTCATCCGACGCGTGCACTCTGTTCAGCCGGATCCAACCGATATAGCAAGAACCATTACCACCACAATTCGCACTCTCAATAAGATTCTGAATGAATCAAAGCCCACCCACATCATCGCGGTATTTGATCACCATTTACAAGACCGTGGCTGGCGCGCAGATGTGCTTCCTGCTTATAAGCAGAATCGTAAACCGATGCCAGAACCATTGATGAAAGGCCTTGATGCTATTCAACAAGCTTGGTGGGAGTTAGGCATTGATTCACTGCTGTCTGATGGCGATGAAGCGGATGATCTCGTCGCAACACTGGCAAAGAAAGTGGCTGACCACGGAGAAACCGTCACCATCGTCTCGACGGATAAGGGCTACTGCCAACTGTTGTCACCAACGCTTCAGATCCGAGATTACTTCCAGCACCGCTGGTTAGATAAACCCTTTATCGAAGCTGAGTTTGGCGTTAAACCTGAACAACTGGCGGATTACTGGGGATTAACGGGCGTAAGCTCAAGCCAAGTACCGGGCATCCCAGGTATCGGACCAAAAGCAGCCAAAGAGATATTGACCACTTACCCAGATATCGAAGCGGCCTATCAAGCAGAAGATCTACCGAAAAAATATCGTAAGAAGTTCGACGAACACATCGAATCCGCTCGTGTATGTAAACAAGTATCAGCACTCAAAACAGACATTGATTTAGGGTTCAATCTGCAAGATATTCGCTACGAAGCAAACTCTTAGATCCCTACTCTCTATATACAAAGCTTCTGAAGCAGAAAAGCCTTAGTTCACACTAAGGCTTTTTGTTATATACGGCTGCCGCCTAAGCGGATTCAGTCGGATGATTAGAAGTTATAAGCGATAGACGCTTTGAAGTTACGACCTGCTTCGTAGCTGGTGTACTTATCTGAACCCCAAGAAATACCAAAACCAGTATGCTCTGCGTACTTCTTATCAAGCAGGTTATCGACACCAAGGTTCACTTCTAGATCTTTAGCAAACGTTGGAGTGTAAGCCGCCCAAATGTTATGCGTAGCGAAACCAGCACGTTTAACCTGTTCACCATCTTCGTCCATGTAGTCATTACCCGGTACAAAGCGTGAATCCCAACCAAACACAAACTCGCTGTTTAGGCTGTAGTTAAAGCCCGCTTTGAAGTTGTGAATACCTGTTTTACTCATATGGCTCGTTTTGCCATTCTCTAGGTCTTTCTGGTCACCATCAGAGTATGAGTGGTTAGCGTAAACACTTAACGCATCTAGCTCATAGCTCAATACGGTTTCAACACCCCACACTTCAACATCATATTGGTTTGCTAATGTTGAGTTGTTCTTAGTTGGATGCATCTGATTATCAAGATTGTAGGTGTAAGCCGTAAAACCTAGGATAGCGTAATCAGCAGCAAGCAGACGTGTCAGCTCGTAATCAAAACCCGCTTCGTAGTTGTTACCCGTCATCGCTTTGGTATTAGACTGGTTAACATCAGGTGCAGCTTTCATCGTCAATGCTTCTGGCAATGATGCCCCCTTAAACAGACGACCATAGCCCACACGAAGTTTTAAGTTATCCGTGGTTTGGTATTCACCCTTGAACTTTGGAGACAGCTGATCAAAATCACCATCGTAAACACCACCAAGTTTATGAACATCGTAACGCAAACCGCTCGTTAAGCGGAAATCGCTGAACTCATACATATCTTGCACGTAAAGACCGTAAGCAGTCACAGTGCCGCCATCCATACCGTACTTCTTAGTTTGACCTTGTTGCGAACCACTTTGGTACACACCATCGCCAGCATCAATCCATTGTTCAGCCTTGTAACCATCTAGACCGTAGGTCAATTCATGCTGACCAACCCAAGAGATGTTACGAATATCACCACCGATGGTCGTCACGTTGTATTCACGGTCTGGGATAGCAATCGTGCCATCTTTAATCCAGTTACCGTTCGCGCCTTTATCCCACGCCGTATCAACAAGCGCATCGCGCTCCATGTACTGGCGGTTGTAGTAAACATTGGTTTTCAGATGCACCAAATCACTACCAGCATCGTACTCATGTTGCAAAGTTACTGTATCGCGGTTTAGCGAGTGGTAGTTGTGTTCATCATCAGCATACAGTGCACCCGCCTTCTCACCAGACAGCTGACGCTTACCACCATCGTTGTAACGGTTGAAGGTCAATTTAAATTCGTTGGCATCATTCGGAATGAAAACAACCTTAGCAAAACCAGACTTAAGCTCACCTTGCTTAGACGTTACTGCTTCCTGATCAGGAATATGTAGGTCGCCATCTTCTGAGTAATTTGCAATGCCCATGAACTGCAGCTTGTCGTTCACTTTTGCGTACACAGCAACGTTGGTTGCGAAACGCTCGTAAGCCGTTTGGTAGCTTGTTTTTACTCGAGCACCAACACTTTCACCCGGTTTAAGCAGATCGCTTGGGTCTTTGGTTTCGTAGCTAAATGAGCCGTTGATCGCGCCAGAACCCGAAAGCGCTGAGTTACCACCCAGCTCAATTTCAGCACGCTTTAGCATCGCAGGGTCAATCGCCTGATCGCCCGAGTGGTGGAATAGTTGCCCTTCTTGACGAGCGCCATCAATCGTCACAACGGCAAATTTATCTTCCATACCACGTACATAGACTTTACGAGAGTAACGTGCATTTCCGTCTACCGTCACACTCGGCATAGTGTTCAAAACATCCTTGATGTCTGATGCTTGTTTCTTTTCAAGGGTGTCTGAGTTAATTTCAGTCTGAACAAGTTGATCAAGAGCGGAACCGATAACCACTACGGTTTCTTGTTCGTCGGCAGCAAGCGCCGTAAATGAAGTTAAGGCAACCGTTACGGCTACTGATAGTGCTTTAAGTTTCATATTCTATTTTTATATTTTATAAGTTCGAGTGAGGAGGCGTGAATATTACATAATTTGAATGATAATTCTTATCATTTACATTCTTTGCTTACATTCACTTACTTTTAATAAAATAGAATTTGATTAACATGTTCTGGCTGTAAAACTTACTTTGTTTTGCTGCTGAATTATTGAATAAAGCCTTGTTCGAATCACCCCTGAATTAGGTAGCCGTAAGTCTCGTTCACTTACGGCTTTTTTCATCTCAGATCACGGCTAATGTAGGATATTTGGCGATTTTCATGTCAGTTGTATTGATAATCACAACACCAGCACCTGACTAATGAATGCAACTTCTGGCGACATATAGCCATAGATTCAACCCAGCGTTTGCCAAACTGCAGATACAAAAAATGCTCCTTAAAGGAGTAATGCCGTTCACTTAAGAGTGAACGGCATTTTTGTTCTTAGCATACCGTTGTGGTCTGGGTTTAACTGTTCTAGGGAATGTCCTTTCCCTTCGCCCTTCAAGTATTAAGCTTTCAGCCATGTTGTGGAACCCCTTTAGCTGACGAGGTATTGCGCCTGGTGTTGAGTAAGGTAAGCCTACAAGTAACGCAGATACATGAGCTAATGTGCCGTTAAAACTGAGTTGATAAGGAAGGTAATTTCCCTTTAGATTGAAGCAGAGCTCGACCATCTGGTATCGGATTAAATTGTAAGTAAGCAAGATGCCCCATAACTCCTGCTTTACCAGTTCTGGTAAACGACTTCGCAGCGTGAGACGATTTCCAAGCATGTATTGTTTCTGCTCTCGGTAGCCTAGCTCAATTTCCCAACGATGTTCATAAAGGCCTGCAATATCTTTTGATGGGTAACGCAGGGAGTCCGTCATGGAGGTTAATACTTGGTAGTCTTTTCCTTTAATTTTACGAGTGACAAGTCGAGCGGTTATCGACTTTGGTAAATCAGGCCATAGCTTTCTAGCCCTTGGGTTACTGTGTAATTGAACCAGTTTGTCATTTCGCCCTAAAGATTGAACAATGTCATATTGTGTATTTTTCTTGAGGGGGATAAGCCAATGACGCTCTGAGCCAGAGTCTTGCCATTTATGTAATAAGCCTAAAGAATAGAACCCTTATCGAACATTGTCACGCTATGGTTTGGTGTTGTTTCTATCAGTTTTTCAGCTAATATCATTTCGTTTGTATTGTAATTATCAAAGGCACTGGCCGTAATAATGTGACTGCTTAGTTCCATTTGGCAGACCATTCTCACTTGCGGATATTGCGTCCCTTTTTGTCGAGAAAATGCCTTTTCATTTTGCGGGTTATCGGGCGTTCGCCAAACAACGCCATCGACGCCAAGAAGCGTTAATCCATTCCACTGGGGTAACTTTGCACTTTTTAACCATGACGTAGTCATTCGCTCAAAGACCGCTTTAATTACGTCTTCACCCAACGTCTTTCGACGTTGAGTTAACGCACTTGGTGCGACAAAAGCTTTACCTGTACGGTCGACAATATCAAGTTGGTTCACTAAATCTTTCATGGATTTACTGTTATAGATAGCCATTCCAACAAGCAGCCACACCATGGATTCTAAAGTTAATTTCCTCTTTCTCATCGTGACGGTATCAGTAAGAGAATAAGCTTCGTCGATGAGGTCAATTGGAAGCAAGTCAGACAAAGTTTCAACGTTGCTAGGTTTCCAATCATTAATTATGTTTAGAGCTTGAGAAACATCCATAAAAAAATCCAAGTGCATTAAATACACTTGGATTTTGACAGCTCTGAAGGATCGTTCAACCGATCACTTTGGCTTTAACTGATCGGCATTACCTTAAAGGAGCATTTTTATCACTGACACACTAACGTAAATATTAGTGCGGTGAGATGTTTGAAAGCGCCTGAATATGAACCGTGATCTCTTCGCGATCGTGGTAAAGGTGCTTAGCCTGCATCTTGAACTTCACTTTGTTCTCAATAAGGAACACTTTTAGGTTCTCGATATCTTGCAGTACTTCATCGTAACGGCCTTTCATAGGCAGTTTAAGGTTGAACAGTGCTTCTTTCGCCCAACCTTTGATGATCCACTCACCCATAAGGTGTGCAACACGAGCTGGCTTCTCAACCATGTCACAGATAATCCAAGTTACGTTCTTACGGTCTGGTTCAAACTTAAAGCCATCCACCATGTGGTGCTTAATTTGACCCGTTTCCATTAGGTTGTCTGCCATCATGCCGTTATCAACACAGTGAACGAACATCGAGCGCTTAACCAATTGGTAAGTCCAACCACCTGGACACGCACCTAAATCAACACCCCACATACCTGGAGCCAGACGCTCGTCCCACTCATCACGAGGGATGAATACGTGGAATGCTTCTTCTAGCTTCAATGTAGAACGGCTTGGCGCATCTGATGGGAATTTCAGACGAGGGATACCCATAAAGAACTGTGAGTTGTTCGTTGGGTAAGAGTAACCAACAAAACAGTGCCCTGGAGCGATAAAGCATAAATGAAGCACAGGCTTCTTAGCGTTATCTTTCGCTGTCATCAGGCCTTTACCACGCATAGCTTGACGCATCGGCACAGTAAACTTACGGCAGAACTTCAAAAGCTCTTTTGCTTCGTTAGTGTCTGGCGTTTCAATACGGATATCACCACAACGAGGGAAACCTTCTTTCTCAGAAAGCGCCTCAAGAATTGGAGAAATACGGTCATCGGTTGGCAGGTCTTTAATTTCAACAGCCACTGCTAGCATTTGACGAGCAAAGATCAGTGATTGGAAATCGATCTCTTTGATCAGCTTATCCGCTTCACCTGCTTGGTAACATTCAAACAATACAAAGCCTGTATTGTTCTTTAGGCGAGGAAAACCAAACACTTCCAGTTGTGTTGCCTTGTCTTGAATTTCGCCAGCACATTCTTTTTCAAAACCAGAGCGACAATAAAGTAGTACGTGTTTCACTGAGTTACCTCTTTTATATTCAAAGCAGCGAAGGAGAAGACTCCCCAACCAATGATAAATAGTAGACCACCAAACGGTGTTATAGGGCCAAACCATTTTATTCCTGTCAGTGCCAAGCTATAAAGGCTGCCACTAAAACAAAGGATGCCGATGATAAAGCAAATTGCCGCAATGAAAAAATATTTTTGTGATTTAGCGCCAAGTTTCATCTGAAGCAGAGCACCACACGCCAATATCGCCAGAGTATGGATAAATTGGTACTGAACACCGGTCTCAAACACACCTAACAGATATTCAGGCAAGATAGCTTTCAAACCGTGAGCTGCAAAGGCGCCAAGCATCACAGCAACCGCGCCAGAGATGCCAGCAAACGTGAGTAAATACTTACTTCTCATTGAGCACCTCTTTGATAAACGCTGATAACTTCTCAACGGTTAACGCAATATTCTGCTGTTCGGTGTAACCAGAACTCTTACGAGGTTTAAAGCTGTGGTCGCCATCGGGAATAAATTCAACACGAATAGAATCAGACAGATCAAAATCAGCAAACTCTTCACGCTTACCAAAGGTATCGCGCTCACCTTGTAAAATGAGGCATGGCTTTGCTAACTCAGCCAGATGCTCACCTTTGTATTTCTCGGGTTTACCTGGTGGGTGGAAAGGAAAGCCTAAACACGCCATTGCTGCCACCTTATCAAGTTCAGACAAATGGCTCGCCATACGCCCTCCCATCGACTTACCACCAATCACAAGCTTATCGGCATCAACCTGCTCAATAATCTCTTGATAGGCTTCAAGTAGCTTAGGCGCTCTGTCAGGTGGACGACGCTTACCATCTTCAGCACGTTTAATCATGTAAGGGAAGTTGAAACGAATCACTCTTATCCCTTTAAAGGCTAGCCCTTTGGCTACCGACTGCATGAACTCATGATCCATACCTGCGCCAGCACCATGGGCAAAGATAAAGGTGATCGGATTGTCTTCACCATCAATGATGACGTTATTCATCGAGTAAGTCCTCTTGTTCACTTTGCGCTTTCGCTAGCATCCAGTCGCGGAAGGTAGCAATACGACCCATGTCGGCTTGTTTCTCATGACAAACCACATAGAAGGCGTTCTTACTCACCAACACTTCATCAAAAGGCGCAATCAAACGACCCGCTTCGATTTCAGGCTGCGCCAACACGTTGTTGCCCAGAGCAATGCCCTGGCCGTGAGCAGCTGCCTGCAGCACCATGGTTGAGTGACTGAAGATAGGGCCGTGATTAACGTTTACGCCATCGATGCCATTTTGCTTAGCAAACTGTTTCCAATCCTTTCGAGAGGTATCATGCAATAGCGTATGACATGCTAAATCACTGAGAGATTCTAATGGTTTTACTCCTAGCAGCACGGAAGGTGAGCAAAGAGGGATCAAGTATTCCTGGTAAAGCTTATCGGCTCTAAGCCCCGACCAATTTCCTCGACCATAATAGATAGCGACGTCTACATCATCGGTCAGCGAGCCTTCATCCATATCAACGGCTTTGATCCTTACATCAATATCAGGTTCTTGCTGATTAAAGTCAGCGAGCCTTGGTACCAACCATTGAATAGCAAAACTCGGCGGTAAACTGATGGTCAATGCGCCCTTCTCACTTCGCTCAAGCACTTTATCCGTCGCTTCTGCCAGTGACGTGAAAATATCTTTGATATCTAAGAAGTAGCTTTGGCCTTCTTCAGTCAGCAGCAAAGAACGGTTTCTTCGGCGAAACAGCTTCAAAGACAGGAACTCTTCAAGCGCTTTGATCTGATGGCTGACCGCCGCTTGAGTAACAAACAACTCTTCTGCGGCACGCGTAAAACTCAAGTGTCGAGCTGCTGCTTCAAACACTCTTAGCGAGTTTAATGGGGGTAATCGACGAGACATAGTTACTCTCTAAATAAGCATTAGTTTTTTTTATCTGAAACATTATAATTTGTCCATTGCCTAGCGGCCAGAGAAATTCTATATTTCATCCCGCAGCAGCTAGCCTGAACGGCTTGATTCTCTCTAGAATCAATTGGCTTAGCTCCTGCGATGTTGTGTTTGCAAACTCGTTCTTTTCGAGTTGGGTAGAGTTCTACCAAATGTTTTGTTGCAGTTTATACTGAAACGAGGCATGTACTTCCTGTATTTATTTTGACCTGTCTGTCAAATTTGTTTACACCGCCTTATGGGCGGTGTTTTTTTATGTGCAAAGAAATGTAACAACAAGTTTATCAATAGCTGTACTAATTAATCTTTATTATTTTTCATCGCTAATCACAGAATCAGACACCCACTCAAATAATCAACTGAACACATACAAATAGCACCATTGAGTTGCACTAAAAAGTAACAGAATACTTCAAGATACTCACACTTCTTCGGTACTTATAAGCCCGTTTAGAGCTTACTTTTTCTATCAATCAAAAATTTCAAAGCTGAGCATGACGATAGCACGCCCAAACTCACGCCTCTGTCTGACTACTGTAAATCATTCACAATAGAAAATAAAAAAGCCGCTTACTTTTCAGTAAACGGCTTTGCAAAATGATTAACGCTTGGTCAACACACCACTATGGGCGGTAAACCTTAACGTTATGGAAGCCTTGCTCTTGTAGGTAAAGTGCCTGTAGACGGCTCATTACACCACGGTCACAGTACAGCAAGTACTCTTTCGCTTGGTCTAGGTCGCCAAACTGAGTCGAAAGCTTGAAGAATGGGATGTGTTTAATTTCAACACCCTCGATCTCTAGTGGGCTTTCGTCTTCTTCTTCTGGGCTACGGATATCAAGAACGATAGCGTGCTCAGCAACAGCTTGAACTTGTTCAACTTCAGGCGCTTGCTCTTGGCTCTCTTTCTCGATGTCACGGATATCCATAACACGAGCGTTCTCGATCACTTGATCCAGCACTTCAAAGTTAAACTTAGCTTCTTCTGCTTCCAGTTTACCTTTCTTCGCTTTCACGGTTGGCTTCTTAGAGATAACACCACAGTACTCAGGCATTACCTTAGCGAAGTCTTCAGTACCGATGATACGAGAAAGGTCGATGATGTCTTCTTTGTCCCAGTTGATAAGCGGACGAAGAATCAAAGTGTCTGTCACGTTGTCGATGTGGCGAAGGTTAGTTAGCGTTTGGCTAGAAACCTGGCCAAGTGCTTCACCTGTTACTAGAGCTTCAATACCGAAGCGCTCTGCAACCATACCACCAGCACGCATGAACATACGCTTAAGAACAACGCCCATTTGGCCGTCTTCTACGTTCTCAAGGATTTCAGCAACCACGGGTTCGAAGTCTACAGAAATGAACTTCACCTTTGCAGATGAGCCATATTTATTCCATAGGTAGTGAGCCACTTGCTTAACGCCAATCTCGTGCGCTGGGCCACCAAGGTTGAAGAAACAGTAGTGAACCTTAGAGCCACGTTTGATGTGCAGGTAACTTGAAACACCAGAGTCAAAGCCGCCAGAGATCAAGCTCAGTAGATCTTCTTGAGTACCAAGAGGGAAACCACCTAGGCCTTTGTGACGAGCTAGAACTTGGTTTAGCTTATCGTTAGCCACTTCAACCTTAACGGTTACATCAGGGTTCTTAAGTCGAACTTTCGCTGACTCAACTGCTTGGTTTAGGCCGCCGCCTACGTAGCGTTCTAGTTCAATAGAGGTAAAGTCATGCTTACCACGACGCTTAGCACGAACAGAGAAAGTCTTGCCTTCAATGTCAGCACGGCTGCGTTCTAGTACTTGCTCGTAAATATCGTGCAAATCTTTGAATTCAGACTGTTGAACTTCAAGAGAGTGGTGAATACCTGGAGTATGAGTCAGAGCCTCTAACACTTCTGCGTAGTACTGGTCACTCTCAGACGTCACTTCGATATGATCGCGACGGTTGAATACCGCAACACTTTCACAGCGACGTTGAATAACGTTACGAATGTTGCACTCTAGAATCCTTGTGAAGCGCTTACGCACCGATTCACTTTTTACAAAAATTTCCGGATGGGGCTTAACAATAAATTTCATAGTACTTTCACAACATTAATGTTCAAAATTTTGAAAACGCTCATCGCCAAGTAAATTAGAGAATTTACACAGCACTTGAAGCAAGAATAGATCATATCTAAATCTAAGGGCGCGAATTATACATGAGAAAGTGAAGCAAGGAAAAGAGTGCTTGCTGTAACACCCTCATTATTCCGCTTGTTATTAACAGTAGCAGGTTTCGAAACGACATAAATGCCGCAGAGAGAACCATTGAAGACCAGCAAACAAAAAGCCCAACCTCATTATAAGGTTGGGCTTTCGATGCTATCTGCATGCTACCGTGTGTACACGTATAGGCTATTCATTAATAACAGGCACTTCGTCACTGTAAAGCGGCTCGCCCTGCATGATGCTGATTTCAACGCGGCGGTTGAGGCTACGTTGCCATTCAGTATCGTTCGGCTCGACTGGCTCGGTATCCGCCATGCCGCGTACTCTCAAGCGTTGATGAGAGAAACCACGCACCTTTTCCATCTCTTGAGCAACAGACACTGCTCGCTGTGATGACAAGTCCCAATTAGAGCGATAAAGCTCGGAATCAAGACGTTGGTTATCGGTGTGTCCTGAGATTCGAACGATACCCGGAACATCTTTCACCAACTCAGCAACCTGTCTCACCAAAGGTCGGAACTTAGGCTGTAGGAAAGCAGAACCCGATGGGAATGCACCCTTCTCACGAATTCGAATCACAATCTGCTGGCCAAGATTTTCAACTTCAATCGCGCCTTGGTCTATCTCTCGCTCCAACGCCTTCTTGATGCTTTCCATCAAGGTTTCCATCTCTTGCGATTGAGCTTCAGCTTGTTGTTGCTGTTGGTCTGACTCAGAGTTTTGATTGTCGTGAGTCGAGACTTCTGGCGACTTGCCTCCGGTCATCTTGCCTTGGTCACGCATGGTACCGCCAGCACGCTCAGATTCACCTTCATGAAATTCAAGCGTTTGCTGCGTAATATCAATCGTCTGCTGCATGATCACATCAATCGGTGTCGGCTCTGGGCGACCAGGGCGGAACTCTTGTGCAATGATGCTGGTGCCTTTAGGAATGTCTTTCACTTCCAAGCGGTTTTGTACACCAAACGCGAATTTCATCGAGCCAGCGATCTGTTTGAACTTCAGTACGTCCATCTCAGAGAATGAGAGCAGCAGTACGAAGAAACACATCAGCAGTGACATCAAGTCAGCAAATGTCCCCATCCATTGAGGCAACCCCGGAGGAGGACATTTACATGGATTCTCTTCATCCATCTTCAACTCCTCTTACGCAGGTTCACCATCAATCGTACGCTTACCTTCATTTAGGTAGCTCTTCAGGTAACCATCGATTACTCGTGGGTTCTGACCATCTTGAATCGCGAGTACGCCATCCATAACCAGACGACGGTTAAGTGTTTCTTGGTCACGACGTAGCGCAAGCTTGTCAGCAATTGGGAAGAACACCATGTTCGAAAGAATCGCACCATATAGAGTGGTTAAAAGTGCTACCGCCATCGCAGGGCCGATCGCTTTTGGATCATCCATGTTTGAAAGCATGGCAACCAAACCAACCAAGGTACCAATCATGCCCATCGCAGGGGCAACATCACCGAATGCAGAGAACACTTTCGCCCCCTGTTCGTGACGTTCTGTGGTTAATGCGATGTCTTTTTGCAGTGCAGCGCGTACCACATCACCGTCATGGCCATCTACCAATAGGTCGATGCCCTTTTGCATGAAACTGTTGTTAATTTCCATCTCTTCCAGTGCTAAGAAACCACCTTTACGAGCCGCATCAGCCATCTCTACAACTTTCGCAATAAGATCTTCAGGCTCATCCGCTTTAAACATAAAAGCTTTGCCTGCGATTTTAGTCGCGCCAAAGAACTGTCCCATGGTGAACTTCATTAGAACAACAAAAGTTGAGCCACCAACTACGATCAAAATGGATGTCGTGTCATAGAACATCCCGAGGCTTCCACCTAGGATCATTGCCATAATTACAAAGGCAAATCCACCAATCAAACCTATTAGGGTTGCTAAATCCACTGAGCACTCCTCATGCTTTTTTTGTAGCTCTATGTCGACGATAATCTTTGTATCGGCAAGACTATAAGATCTTTTAGTAAATTCTTGGCCTAAGTATCACACTTTTCGTTTTTGAATCCCAACTATTGGCTTACTTTGCTCTTATACGTAGCGCATAAACTCGATAAAGCTAAGGTTATTCAAGCAAAGTGCGTTCAAGCCCCTTAAAAACGAACTTTCTAGCAAAATTTCTTGGTTACATTTGACCATCTCAGCGGCCTAGGGTAACGTTCGTTCATCTTTCCAAACGCAGATTTATTATGGCTACTAAGAAACCTGAAAATATGAGCTTTGAAGCGGCAATCGAAGAGCTTGATGGCTTGGTTGATCAACTAGAAAATGGTGATCTAGCTTTAGATGATGCGCTGAAAAAGTTCGAACGAGGCATCTCCCTCGCTCGTGCCGGTCAAAGCAAACTAAATGATGCTGAACAGCGTGTTAGCATCCTACTGCAAAATGATGAAAACGCAGAACTTAGTGACTTTAACCCACAACCAGAATAACGAATTGTATGAGATCCCCTATGATCGAGACTTTATTGTCTTATCAAGCACGTAATAACGAGCAACTGAACCTTTGGCTTGATCGCCTGCCACACCAAAATCAGAACCTGATCAACGCGATGCGTTATGGGTTACTTTTAGGCGGTAAACGCGCACGTCCATTTCTTGTCTACATTACAGGGGAAATGCTCGGCTGCACCGCTGAAGAACTCGACACTCCAGCATCTGCAATCGAATGTATTCATGCCTATTCTCTGATTCACGACGACCTTCCAGCAATGGACGACGATGAACTGCGTCGTGGCCATCAGACTTGTCACATCAAATACGATGAAGCAACGGCAATTTTAACTGGCGATGCACTACAAACTCTCGCGTTTACTATACTTGCGGAAGGTACATTAAGTGCTGACGGTGAAAGCAATCGCGTTCGAATGATTCAACGCCTAGCTGAAGCCTCTGGTGCACAAGGTATGTGTATTGGACAGGCACTTGATATTGATGCTGAAAACCGCTCTGTCACGCTAGAAGAATTAGAAGAAGTTCACCGCAATAAAACGGGCGCGCTAATGAAATGTGCGATTCGTTTAGGTGCGCTTGCTGCTGGTGAAAAAGCGTTTGAAGTGATGCCTCAATTAGACAAGTACGCCGATGCCATTGGATTAGCATTCCAGGTTCAAGATGATATTTTAGATATCACTGGCGATACTGAAACTTTGGGTAAACCACAGGGTTCTGACCAAGAATTAAACAAAAGCACCTACCCTTCTTTGTTAGGTTTAGAGGGCGCTCAAGAAAAAGCGCAAACTCTGCTACAGGAAGCGCTTCAAGCTTTGGCTGCAATCCCATACAATACCCAGTCACTCGAAGAGTTCGCCCGATACGTCATCGAGCGCAAGAACTAAGACAATAAGCGCGCATTACCTATGACTCTTGATATATCAAAGTACCCAACTCTTGCTTTGGCTGATAAGCCAGAGGATTTGCGTCTACTTCCAAAAGAGACGCTGACACAGCTTTGTGATGAATTACGTACCTATCTTCTTAACTCAGTGAGCCAGTCAAGCGGTCACTTAGCGTCAGGCTTAGGTACTGTAGAGCTGACAGTTGCTCTGCACTACGTGTACAACACGCCTTTTGACCAGTTGGTTTGGGATGTTGGCCACCAAGCATACCCGCACAAAATTCTTACAGGTCGTCGCGACCGCTTGTCGACTATCCGTCAAAAAGATGGACTGCACCCATTCCCATGGCGTCAAGAGAGCGAATACGACACCCTTTCTGTTGGTCACTCTTCAACGTCGATCAGTGCTGCACTTGGTATGGCTATCAGTGCGAAGAAAGAAGGCAAGAACCGTAAAGTCGTGAGTGTGATTGGTGATGGCGCGATTACTGCGGGTATGGCATTTGAAGCTATGAACCACGCGGGCGATATTCACAATGACATGCTGGTTATCCTGAACGATAACGAGATGTCGATCTCTGAAAACGTCGGTGCGCTCAACAACCACCTAGCTCAAGTTCTTTCTGGCAGTCTTTACACGTCAATTCGTGAGGGCGGCAAGAAAGTGCTATCAGGCGTTCCGCCGATTAAAGAGCTAGTTCGTCGTACAGAAGAACACCTAAAAGGCATGGTTGTCCCTGGCACCATGTTCGAAGAGTTAGGCTTTAACTACATTGGCCCAATTGATGGTCACGATGTCAATGAGCTGATTAAAACGCTTAAGAACATGAGAGACCTAAAAGGCCCTCAGTTCCTGCACATCATGACTAAGAAAGGCAAAGGCTACGAGCCAGCTGAGAAAGATCCAATCGGTTACCACGGCGTACCGAAATTCGATCCAGCACACTCAAGTCTGCCTAAGAGCACCAGCTCTAAACCAACTTTCTCTAAGATTTTTGGCGATTTCCTGTGTGATATGGCCGCGCAAGATCCTAAGCTGATGGCGATCACGCCTGCAATGCGTGAAGGCTCAGGCATGGTACGTTTCTCGAAAGAGTACCCAGAACAATACTTCGACGTAGCGATTGCTGAGCAGCATGCTGTGACGCTAGCAACCGGTATGGCGATTGCAGGTGATAAGCCGATAGTCGCTATCTACTCGACGTTCCTACAACGTGGCTACGATCAACTGATCCACGATGTGGCTATCATGGACTTACCGGTCATGTTCGCTATCGACCGTGCTGGTCTTGTCGGCGCTGATGGTCAAACACACCAAGGTGCATTCGACTTAAGCTTTATGCGTTGCATTCCAAACATGGTGATCATGGCGCCAAGCGACGAAAACGAATGTCGCCAAATGCTTTACACCGGCCACCAGCACACAGGTCCAAGTGCCGTTCGTTATCCTCGCGGTAATGGTATGGGCACTGAGATTCAAAGTGAATTTACTGCGCTTGAGATTGGTAAAGGTCGTATCGTTCGCGAAAGCAAAAAAGCAAAAGATGGCTCGAAAGTCGCGATCCTAAGCTTCGGTACTTTCCTGGAGAGTGCACTTCAAGCCGCTGACGCCATCGATGCGACAGTTGCAGATATGCGCTTTGTAAAACCGCTCGATGAAGATCTGATCAAACAACTTGCAGCTGACCACGATGTACTGGTAACTATCGAAGAGAATGCGATTGCAGGTGGTGCGGGCGCAGGTGTGATTGAGTTCTTGATGCAAGAGAAACAGCTGATGCCAGTATTGAACCTTGGCCTACCAGACAAGTTCATTGCTCAAGGTACGCAAGGCGAACTGCATGAAGAGCTTGGTTTGGACGCGAAAGGCATTGAGAAGTCTATCTCTGACTATCTTGCAAAGTAGCCTTAATACGTAAGCTCCGCAAACAAAAAAAGGTTGGCCCTAGGGTCAACCTTTTTAGTATCTGCTAATTAGTTTGGTCTTTCAGTTAGCTCACACTAACCAACCAGCGAAATGCGCCACGGCATACAACGAAATAGCCGCCATAATACCCGCTACAATATCGTCAATCATGATACCTAAGCCGCCGTGAATTCGTGCATCTAGCCAGCCAATCGGCCAGGGTTTTACCATGTCAAAGAAGCGGAAAAGCACAAAACCAGTCAGCAGCCATTTCCAGTCATCGGCAGGAATATTCAGCATAGGCACTAAACTCATGGTGATCCAAAAACCTGCAAACTCATCCCAAACGATAGAACCGTGATCATGCACACCCATATCATCAGACGTTACTTGGCAGATCTTAATACCAATAATGCAGCTTACCACCACCACGGCAACGTAAGCAGGAAACGGTAACTGAACCAACAATAGGTACAATGGAATTGACGCAAGCGTGCCCATTGTGCCGGGAATAATCGGCGATAAGCCACTGCCAAAACCCGTTGCTAAGAAATGCCAAGGGTTTTTAAGAGAAATAAGAGAAAGTGGGTTTGTCATCAATTAACCTTAAAGTGATCGTAACCAGTTAAGTTCCAGCTTAGTGGTTCACCATTATTGTGTAATTCAAAATATTCTACAGGTCTTATCTGGCCAATGCAGGTGACTTTTGTACCTGTGTGTGACAAAGCACTTTCCAGCGACCCTTTATTCTCTTCTGGTACAGTAAAGCACAGTTCGTACTCTTCACCACTGGTCAGCGCGTACTGCTGAGCTGAAGTGATATCAGGAGCGAACTGACGTAACTCTGGAGAGATAGGCAGCGTGCTTACATCAATACTCGCGCCAACTTGAGAACGCTTAAGGATATGTTTTAAATCAGCAATAACACCATCAGAGATATCAATCGCCGATGAAGCAAGGTTCACTAGAGCCTGACCCGCTAACACTCGAGGAGCGCTCACATAATGTCTCTCTTCAAGCTCAGCAGCATAAGGCTTCGCTCTGTTCTGATCAGGGTTAAGTAACACTTCTAAGCCAGCTTTGCTGTCACCTAGGTTACCTGTTACGTAAATCCAGTCGCCCACTTTCGCGCCATCTCTACGCAGCGCTCGTCCTTCAGGAACAAAGCCCTGTACAGTTAGTGTCAGGCTTAGTGGGCCTTTGGTGGTGTCGCCACCAATTAACTGAATACCAAAGTAGTCTGCGAGTTTAAAAAAGGAGTCACAGAAAGGAGCAAGCCATGCTTCATCCACTTCAGGCATGGTTAAAGCAAAAGACACCCAAGCCGGCGTCGCGCCCATTGCAGCAAGGTCACTGATATTAGAAGCCAACGCCTTGTGTGCCACCCAAGCCGGATTTGCTTCAGCTAAGAAATGGGTACCAGCCACTAAGGTGTCCGTGCTGATCGCTATCTCAACATTACCCGGCGCTTTGACCAAAGCACAATCATCGCCAGCAGCCAGAAGTACGTCTTTACGTTGTGGTTGTCGATTTACAAAATATTTTTCAATCAGGTTAAATTCGCCAGACATCACATGCCCTATCTTTAGTCTCATAAAAATCGCCGTAATCATGGATATTACAGAAATTTAGTTACAAAAAAGGCCAGCATGAAAGCTGACCTTTAGATTCAATATACGAACGTCTTATTTCTTACGAACGTGCGGTGCAGCTTTATCAAGCACACCGTTAACAAACTTATGACTGTCTTCTGCTGCGAATACTTTCGCAAGCTCGATAGCTTCGTTGATAACCACTTTGTATGGTACATCTTCGCGACGAGTCATCTCGTACATAGCTAAACGTAGAAGCGCTAGTTCCATCAAATCCAGATCTTGCATAGGGCGAGATACGAATGGACGAAGCTTGCTATCAAGTTCCATGTGGCTAAGAGCAACACCAGTTAGTAGGTCGCGGAAGTATGCAACGTCTGTTTCTGGCATAGCTAGAGCAGGTTCTGCGGCATGATGCTCTTCTTCATCATACTTACCACCAGATAAGAACTGTTCTTCAACGGTAGCAATATTTTCTTTAGTAATTTGCCAAGAATAAATTGCTTGTAGAGCAAATTGACGTGCGTTACGACGTGCGGCTGGTTTCACACTGGCCCCCATTAGGAATCGATTTCAGAAAGAACGTTGATCATCTCAAGTGCGCTAAGTGCTGCTTCTGCACCCTTATTACCAGCCTTGGTTCCTGCGCGTTCAATAGCTTGATCGATCGTATCAACAGTAAGAACACCAAACGCTACTGGAAGAGAAAATTCCAGAGACACTTGTGCCAAACCTTTATTACATTCACTACAAACATAGTCAAAGTGAGGTGTACCGCCACGGATTACTGTACCAAGAGATACAATCGCATCGAACTTACCCGTTTTTGCAACGCGCTGCGCTACAAGTGGAAGTTCTACTGCACCAGGGCAACGAACAACAGTGATGTTGTCTTCGCTTACTTGTCCATGACGCTTTAAAGTATCGATTGCACCAGAAAGTAAACTTTCGTTAATAAAACTGTTGAAACGAGCAATAACGATAGCAATTTTTGCATTTGGCGCTGGGAAGCCACCCTCGATCACTTTCATAAGCCTTCCTTTAACTATTTTCATCAAGTGAGAATCGCCGGATTCTAGCACAAAACTGTGAGCAATATCTAATGCTAATTTAGAAGAACAGGCACCGGAGATGTAAAGATGATAACGCAGCGCTGCTGCCAACCTTACTGGAGCAGCAAGTAGCCAAGCTTGTGTATTCAACACGTTTTGAATCGGGCTTGGCTACTTTGCTCTTTTATCGAAATTAACCTCTAAAAGAGCTACTGAAATCATCGGTAAATTATGCCGCTATAAACGGACAGACGTCGGCTTACTCGCAAACATATTCAACAACGTTAAGGCCAAAACCACCCAATGCGTGGTAACGCTTAGTGCTTGAAGAAAGCAGACGCATATCGTGAACGCCTAGGTCTTGAAGAATCTGAGAACCCACACCAACACGACGAGAAGTACCTTGTTTCTTAGCCATGGTTGGTTGCTCATTCTTATCTTGAGCTTCGAATGTCTTCACTTTGTGGATCAAAGAATCAGACGACTCCTCGTTACCCAGAATAACCAACACACCGCCTTCGTCGCCAATGCGCTTCATCGCTTTATCTAGCGACCAACTACGCTCGGTACCGCGATCAGAATGAAGCAGATCGGTAAACGTATCATGCAGGTGAACACGCACTAAAGGAGCGCCTACAGACAAGTCGCCCTTTTGCATTGCGTAGTGGATCTGGTTATCGATCGTGTCACGGTAAGTCACAAGCTCGAAATCACCAAACTCTGTTGGAAGATGGCATTGTGCTACACGTTCAATCGTCGTTTCTGTGTTGTTACGGTATTCAATCAAGTCAGCAATGGTGCCTAGTTTGATATCGTGTTTTTCAGCGAAGACTTCAAGATCAGGGCGACGTGCCATGGTGCCGTCGTCATTTAGGATCTCAACGATAACAGATGCTGGCTCACAGCCTGCTAGACGAGCTAAGTCACAACCTGCTTCCGTATGACCAGCACGAGTTAACACGCCACCTTCTTGAGCGGTCAGTGGGAAGATATGACCAGGTTGAACTAAGTCTGCCGCTTTCGCATCTTTTGCCACAGCCGCTTGAACAGTAACGGCGCGGTCTGATGCAGAAATACCCGTTGTTACGCCCTCGGCAGCTTCAATTGAAACCGTAAAGTTCGTCGTGTATTGAGCATTGTTGTCTTGAACCATAGGCGCTAGACCCATACGGTTTGAACGCTCTTTGGTCAACGTTAGACAAATTAAGCCGCGGCCATACATCGCCATGAAGTTAATCGCTTCTGGCGTAACATGTTCTGCTGCCATGATCAGATCGCCTTCATTTTCGCGATCTTCATCATCCATCAGGATAACCATTTTTCCTAGGCGAATGTCTTCAATAATTTCTTGAGGAGTACTAATTGGCATTGTTCTATATCCTTTGAAATGGTTCTGCTTCCTAGAACCGACACTATTTAAACCTGATGATATTGCTCGCTTTCACAAAGTGATGTTTAGTGCACTTTATACCAACGGTTAGGCAAAACCATTCTGTTGTAAGAATTCCATCGTCAGTCGAGATTCAGGCTCAGACTCTTGCTGCTGGCCTTGCAGTAAACGCTCCATATAGCGCGCTAATACATCGACTTCTAGATTCACTTTGCGACCAACATTGAATTGATCGATGGTGGTTTCTGAAGAGGTGTGAGGAACGATCGTCAGCTTAAAAGCATTCTTGCGTAAATCATTCACCGTCAGGCTAATACCATCTACGGTGACTGAACCTTTTTGAGCCACGTACTTTGAGATCTCTGCAGGCATTTCAACCCAGAACTCAATCGCACGACCGACTTGGTTACGCTCAACAATCTCACCCACGCCATCAACGTGACCCGAAACTATATGACCACCGAAACGCGTGGTCGGTAGCATTGCTTTCTCTAGGTTGACCTTATCGCCAGCTTGGTAATCGACAAAACCCGTTTTTTTCAGGGTCTCAAGCGAAAGGTCTGCACTGTAGCTGTGATCGTTATACTCAACAACCGTCAAACAAACACCATTGGTCGCGATACTGTCGCCTAACTTAACGTCAGCCATATCAAGATTACCAACATTAACCGTTACGGTGATGTCTTCTCCGCGAGGAGTGATTGCACTCAATGTACCTACGGCTTCTACAATTCCTGTAAACATTTTAAAACTCTTTTTGTTGTCAACGACACGTATGCAGTTGGAGTAACTATTTCTACTGTGGTTTCGTTACTATCAGTTTCGAAATACGGGTTTCGCAACGATGCGAATATCCACACCAACCTGTCGAACATCTTTAATTTCTAGGTCAATAACGTCAGACATTGAAGTGAACCCTAATGCGCCCATCAAACCTCGTCCGTCACTGCCCATAAGTTTAGGTGCTAAATAGAGGATTAGCTCATCCACCAGCTGTGCTTCAATCAAGCTTTTTGCCAATGTCGCGCCCGCTTCGACCCAAATATGGTCGATATGGTTCGCTGGCAATTGACGCATTAGATCGTGTAAATCGAGCAGACCTGCATCTGTGGTTGCGACTTCAATATCCGCAGACGCTTCGGCTACTCTCAACACGGATGTTGGAGTCTGGAATAACTTGAATTCAGGACGCAGTTGGTTTTGACGATCAAGAATCACGCGAATCGGCTGACGCAGCTCGTCTTCAGCGTAATGATCTTTGATACTGCTTGGCAACTCTGCCCAACGAACATTCAACGACGCGTTGTCTTCAATCACCGTCTGGCTAGTTGACAACACAGCGCCTGATTTTGCTCGGTAGTTCTGAACATCACGACGCGCTTCTGGCGATGTGATCCACTGGCTTTGACCATTTTCCAATGCTGTTTGGCCATCAAGGCTAGCGGCCATCTTTAACTGAACGAATGGCATGCCAGTTTGCATACGCTTGATAAATGCAGGGTTCAAGTCGAGAGCGTCTTGCTCTAGCAAACCGATTTCAACCTCAATACCCGCATCGCGTAACATTTTGATACCACGACCTGCGACTTTTGGGTTTGGGTCCTGCATGGCGCAAATCACTTTTGAAACTTGAGCCTTAATCAAACCTTCTGCACAAGGTGGCGTTCGACCGTAATGAGAACAAGGCTCTAGCGTGACATAAGCCGTCGCACCTTTTGCCTTATCGCCAGCCATTCGCATGGCATATACTTCAGCATGAGGCTCACCGGCTTTGGCATGAAAACCTTCGCCAACGATCTGACCATCAGTTTGTACAATGACACAACCCACATTCGGGTTTGGCGCAGTGGTGTAAATGCCGCGTTTCGCTAATTGAATAGCACGCGACATCATTTGAAAATCTAGGGGAGTAAAGTTTGACATGATTGAGGAGTTAATCCTCTAATTTAGCGATTTCTTCGCCAAACTCTCGGATGTCTTCAAAGCTGCGGTAAACAGAGGCAAAACGAATGTACGCCACTTTATCCAATTCTTTCAATTGGCCCATCACAAGATTACCAATCATCTCGCTTGGTACTTCACGCTCACCAGTTGCACGGAGTTGTGACTTAATCGTACTGATCGCAAGTTCAATCGCATCAGCACTCACTGGGCGTTTTTCTAGAGCGCGCTGTACACCACCCACCATTTTATCTTCATTAAATGGTTCGCGGTTTCCATTCGACTTTATGACCTTAGGCATCACAAGTTCTGCCGATTCGAACGTAGTAAAACGTTCACTACATGCAAGGCATTGACGGCGACGACGAACCTGATGGCCATCGGCTACCAGTCTTGAATCGATTACTTTAGTGTCGTTCTCTGAACAAAAAGGACAATGCATATCACCTCCAAATAATTGAATATCAGTGTAACGGAATTGCCAAACGTTAGGAAAGAAAAAGGGCCAATTAAGGCCCTTTTGTGTGGTGATTCATTGATTATTGCTACTCGATCGCCATTTCAAAAATGAGCTGAGGAGTAAAATTAACGACCAGCGTTAACCGCGGACTAAATAGTTCGCTTTACCTACCCATTTGTAGCTTGTCAGCTCTTCTAAGCCCATTGGGCCGCGAGCATGCAATTTCTGAGTAGAAACGGCGACTTCAGCGCCTAAACCAAACTGTGCGCCATCAGTAAAACGTGTTGATGCATTCACATAAACCGCTGCAGAACCAACAGAGTTAATAAAACGTTCTGAGCTCTCTAGGCTGTTAGTCATGATCGCATCTGAATGACTCGCATTGTGTACACGCATGTGGTCAATCGCTTCTGCCACATCCGCAACGACTTTCACGCCGAGCGTGTAGCTTAGCCATTCAGTGTCAAAGTCGCCTTCAACCGCATCACGTTGGTCTTCGAAACCCGCTAGCAGCGATTTTGCACTGGTATCAGCAACTAAGGTTACCTTGCCGGCTAAACGCTGTTTCAGCTTAGTTAGGAAAGCTTCAGCAACCGCTTCATGCACTAGCAGTGTATCTAACGAGTTACACGCCGATGGACGTTGAACTTTTGAGTTTTCGACCACATCGACAGATTTCTCAAGATCAGCGCTTTCATCAACGAAGATATGGCTGATACCAAAGCCGCCGATGATAACTGGAATGGTGCTGTTCTCTTTACACATCTTGTGCAAGCCAGCGCCGCCACGAGGAATGATCATATCCACGTAGTCATCCAGTTTAAGCAGTTGAGATACGAGTTCACGATCAGGCTTCTCGATGTACTGAACAGAAGCGGCTGGAAGCTCCGCTTTCTCTAATGCAGACTGGATAACTTTAACCAGTTCCATATTCGAGAAAAACGTCTCTTTACCACCACGTAGAATGCTTGCGTTACCTGTCTTCAGACACAGAGCTGCAATATCGATGGTTACGTTTGGACGCGCTTCATAGATAACACCCACCACACCAAGTGGTACGCGACGACGAGACAGCGACATACCGTTTTCCAGTACTTTGCTGTCAATCTCGCTGCCAACTGGGTCATTCAGGCTAATCACGTTACGCACATCGTTAGCGATACCGGTTAAGCGCTCTTCATTAAGAAGTAGACGATCAAGCAGTGCGTCAGTTAAACCCGCTTCGCGACCTAATTCGATATCTTTCGCGTTCGCTTCTAAAATCGTTGCTGCGTTTGCTTCTAGCTCATCAGCGATGATCGCCAATGCTTTATTCTTTTGCGCCGTAGATGCGGTCGCTAGGTGGAAAGCAGCGTCTTTTGCTGCGATACCCATGTTAGTTAAATCCACGTTTAACTCTCCCTAAATTCTGTCTGTCTTTGGATGCAAAAAGGCGATTCGCCTTATCATCACGAGCTACTCTTGAATCACAACTAGGTCGTCACGGTGAATGACTTCTGACCCATAATCGTATCCAAGAATGTCGCCAATATCTTTACTGTGCTTGCCTGCAATTTTTGCTAGGTCTTGGCTTGAATAACTGGCAATACCACGCGCAATTACTTTGCCTTTGCTGTCTGTGACTTGGGTAACTTCACCACGAGAGAATTCGCCTTTAACTCGAACAACCCCTTTCGCCAACAAGCTGCTGCCTTTGGTGTTGACTGCGTTTACTGCGCCGTCGTCAACCATGATGTCACCTGCTGAAGCAGGGCCCGCTAAAATCCAGCGTTTACGGTTTTCAAGCGCTTCCGCTAAAGGCAAGAAACGTGTGCCTTGTGGGTTATCACTCAGTGAATCAAACACCACATTTTCAGCACTGCCCGCAGCAATAATCACTTCGATACCTGCGCGACGAGCAATGTCAGCCGCCTGCAGTTTTGTTGCCATGCCGCCGGTACCTAACGTCGTACCGCTGCCGCCTGCGATCTTACGCAGCGTGTCATCAATGGTTTTCACTTCTTTGATGAGCTCAGCATTTGGGTCTTTACGAGGGTCAGCCGTAAACAGGCCTTTTTGGTCTGTTAGTAGCAAAAGCTTATCAGCACCGCACAAAATACCCACTAAGGCCGACAAGTTATCATTGTCGCCCACTTTGATTTCATTGGTCGCGACTGCGTCGTTTTCATTCACGACAGGAATAATATCGTGTTCAACAAGTGCGTTGATCGTGTCACGAGCATTAAGAAAACGCTCACGGTCATCGAGATCAGCACGAGTCAGTAGCATCTGGCCAATCTTAAGGCCGTAGATAGCGAATAAAGACTCCCAAACTTGAATCAACTGACTTTGCCCAACTGCAGCAAGCAACTGTTTGCTCGCCATTGAGTTGGGAAGTGCGGGGTAACCAAGGTGCTCACGTCCTGCTGCAATTGCGCCAGACGAAACCATAACCACAGAGTGGCCTTGTTTTTTTAATTCAGCACATTGACGAACCAGCTCAACCATATGAGCGCGGTCTAATGCCAATGTTCCACCAGTTAAGACACTGGTACCCAGTTTAACAACGACAGTTTTACGCTGTGTTGTTGTCCCGCTTTGATGATTTGTTGTCATGAAGTCTTTTATGGATAAAACAAATAAGAGGTGATGTTTTAGCAATCAAAAGGGGAATTCACAAGCAGAAAAGGTGCGAAATCGCACCTTTTTGCTTTATATAGAAGAGTAACCTTTAAAATTAGACGAATTCGACAGACTCTTCGTCTAATTGGATGCTGATTTCAAACTTACTTTGAAGTTCATCAACCAGTTTTTTGTGGAAGGCTTCTTGAGTTCGAGAGACCTCAGCGACCGCCTTTTTAGGTAACGGCAAAGAATCCCAGTTACCATCGATGTTGTACTTACCGATATTGTACTTCGCCGAATATCCCTCTTCCGACTTATCCAATTCCAGCCACCAGCCCCAAAACTCGCGTTCTTCTGGTGATTTTTTATCGTTCACACATACAGACAAGCAATCAAAAATGTAATGACCATCTTCTGATTGTGGCTCCCTCAAATAAGGCCCAATAGCCTTTAAAACGTTTAACAAGCGATAATGCGTAGGTTGTTGTGTCACTTCTGACATATTGAATCTCCATTTTCAATGTTAAGAATGACGTTACTCAGACTGTTATACGTAGAAACTACGCATTTGGATTTTATAAATTACCTCTGAGTATCAGGTACTTAGTTTGTACACTTTTCATGCTTAACTAATTTAGGAGAAATGTCATCTAAATAATTCATCCTCAAGCCACTTTATCGCCAATTCGAGGGATTGCTCATAACCTTGTGTAATTGACTTAGCTTTGATTTTCTTCGCTTTTCCGTAATCACTGTAAATAGCAACCAGTTGATTATCCATTGGCGGTGAAACCGGGTCGCCTTCCAGAGCCAATGCCAAGATAGGAACACTGGTTTTACTGTTTGACAGCAAACCTTGTACCTTGAGTGACCACGCCATCAACTGCCCAGAAAGGCTATTGATATCAACTGCCCCTTTACCAAGACGCGAAGCCAACACATCTAGATGCATCTTAGGCATCTGTTTCAGTTTGTCGGCATGAACAAAGATGTCGTGAATTGGCGCGCCTAAAGAGATACACGCTTTAATCTTATGTTGCTCAAGGAAAGATAGTCTCACCATCGCATTGCCACCGAAGCGGAAACCAAACAAGCCGACTTTGTGGTGATCGACCCATGGGATGTTAGGCAATTCATTCAGCACTGCTTGGTGAAGACAAGATGAGTCTTCTGTTAACGGCCAATGTGCACTGTGCCCTATCGATGGCATGTCTACCGTTAGCATGGCAATGTTCTTTGGTGCTAAGTAATCTCTAAACAAGCGCCACATATCGGTTTGCAAGCTATCTAGACCCGCGCTGACAATCACAACCGGTTGTGGTTTATCTGTCTTGGTCAGATGCAAGTTCGCTTTGATCTTCTTGTTTTGGTATGGAATATCAATCTGCTTGACGATCAACTTAGTGTGCTTGATCGCTTCAGAATAGGCTGCGTTGGCCAACACTTGAGCCTGAGCTGCCAAGTTGTCGTTCTTGAGATGTGGGTAACCCGCAATACTGAAGCACAGCGATGCTGAAAACAGCTCTTCAGCCATCTCTTCACCGTTCTTCTCATTAGAACGATTTTGATGCTGCATACCTAGCTTGGTCCATTCGTATGCCCAGTTACCACTTCGGTAACCCATGACCGTATCAAGCCACTCGTCGATTGTACGAGAGTTATCTGATGACGCGATGCGAGCCAATACCGCTTCTTGCTCTATTGGATTAACGCCTTGCCATACCCACTGAAGACGTCTTAGGTTTCGGTACCATGATGAGTTTTGCTGTTCACGCTTCTCATCCAATAACGCTTCAGAGCTTGGCATGTATTGTGTCAACATTGAGGTCTCTTTCGCCTGTTTGTGCTTTACAAACAAAGTTTCCGAAAGGTTCGAGCTCGTTTCTTCTGGTTCAGACATTGGGATACTTAATAAGAAATGGTTGTCACTAATAATATAAAAAAAAATGACCCTATAAAGGGTCATTTCTCAAAAAACTAAGTTTACGCTTATTTTGACTTGCGATTTACTGGCTCAACGTAGCTTAGGCTAGTATCCCAAGGTTGCTCAATCCATGTGTCTTGAGCGATATCAACAATGTACTCGTCTAGCAAATCAGCGCCAGATGGCTTTGCACATACAGCGATCAGTTTCGCTTTAGGGTACATTTCGCGAAGCTTACGTGCAGTGTCACCACTATCAACCAAGTCTTCAACGATTAGGAAGCCTTCGCCATCACCTTCAGGTGCTTTAACTACTGTCATATCACGTTGGTGATCGTGGTCGTAGCTAGAAATACAAATCGTATCTACGTGACGAATACCTAGCTCACGAGCCAAGATTGCACCAGGAACCAAACCACCACGGCTTACAGCCCAGATGCCTTTCCACTGCTCTGCTGGCATTTGCTTTTCAGCAAGTTGACGGCAGTAAGTCTGCATGTTGTCCCAAGTGATAACGAATTTGTTGCTCATAGTATAAAACCTAATAATTTTGTCATGTTATTAGAGGCTATTTCAAACATAGCCTCTTCAGCGATTAAGCAGAAATCTAGACGATTAAGCGAAAATGTATTTAAGAATAAAGATAGCCGACATTACCCACACAGCAGGTGAAACGTCGCGACCTTTACCACTTAGCAGCTTAATTGCAGCGTAAGCGATGAAACCTAGTGAGATACCCTCAGCGATAGAGTACGTCAGCGGCATAAGCAGACATGTTACCACGACTGGTGCTGCTTCCGTAAGATCACGCCAATCAATGCCAACTAAGCCAGACATCATCAGAATTGCTACATAGAAAAGTGCACCTGATGTTGCGTAAGCCGGAATCATACCTGCAAGTGGCGAGAAGAAAAGAGCCAGTAGGAATAAGATACCAACAACAACAGCAGTTAGACCGGTACGACCGCCTTCAGCAACACCCGCAACACTCTCAACATAAGAAGTAGTATTTGATGTACCTAGCAGTGCACCAATAGATGTTGCTGTAGAGTCAGCAAGCAGTGCTTTGTTCAAGCGAGGTAGTTTGCCGTCTTCTTTGATTAGGTTTGCTTTCGTTGCAACACCAACCAGAGTACCCGCTGTATCGAACAAATCGACGAACAAGAATGCGAATACCACTGAAATCATACCGATTTCAAATACAGCAGAGAAATCAAGCTGCATGAATGTAGGAGCAAGGCTTGGTGGTGTAGACATGATGCCGCCGTATTGAACGTCACCAATAACAATGCCAAGAGCTGTGATAGCTAGAATCGCAATCATTACTGCCCCTTTCACGCCACGGTGAACAAGAGCAATCGTTAGGAAGAAACCAAGTGAGCCTAGGATAGGAGCAATCGCGGTAATGTCGCCCAGTGAAACTTTAGTTGCTGGGTTAGAAACAACGATGCCTGCATTGCTAAGCGCAATAAACGCTAGGAAAAGACCGATACCTGCAGAGATACCAACACGCAGAGACATAGGGATCGAGTTGATAATCCATTCACGGATCTTAAAGATGCTTAAGAAGATGAAGATTACGCCTGATACGAAAACCGCTGCCAGAGCAACTTGCCACGTATAACCCATACCCATTACAACAGCGTAGGTAAAGAATGCGTTCAAACCCATGCCTGGAGCTTGAGCAATTGGGTAGTTAGCAACAAAGCCCATGATGAAACAGCCAATAGCAGCCGCTAAACAGGTTGCTACAAATACAGCGCCATGGTCCATACCAGCATCAGCTAGAATCATTGGGTTTACAAAAATGATGTAAGCCATTGTTAGGAAGGTTGTTAGACCTGCGATGATTTCAGTGCGCACATTGGTGCCATTTTCACTGAGTTTGAATAGCTTTTCGAACATTATCGAATCCTATAAGGGTAAAAGTAAACGGTTGCGTAATCGATTGGCTGTGGATTATAAAGTTATCAAATAACAAATTCCAGATAGAATTAAGGCTCTAATCGATATTTATCAGAATGCCGTATGAAACAAAGCGATTAAAAATACAAACATTATCGGCAAATAGTGTTTAAAAACAAATAATTAACAACAATGCATTCAGTGAAATTAGTTGGTTGTTTTTTCTACCATCGGTTATTTTCATTGAGAATCTAGCCAGTAAATTCTGAATTCAAACCCACAATAGTTATGTATTTTTCAACAGGATCAGTAATAAGGCGCAAATTGATATTTCGGCGTTTAAAAAACAACCACGCAGAATAGCAAGGAAAGTGACAAGCGAAAGCGGTTTGGAAAAGTAGCAGGCAAAAAAAACGCCACTCAAAACTGAGTGGCGGTAGAATCTGTCAACCAAAAGGGCTGTAAAAGAATTCCAATATATAGGGGTGAACAAAACTGTTCGAGTTACATGCTTACGGTATTAGTAACCAAAGCTTGTAGGGTATGCAAAGTTGCTAGTGTAAACAGAGCTGTTAATCCAGAACATTGCAGATGGTAAACCTTTCATAACTATCACCTTAATAAATCAATAAAAAACGAATTTGATTTCTCGGTTCCTTGGAGGCGATAAAACGGACTCATCCTTTGAGCATTTACTCTTCATCTCAGAAGTTGGTTATTAATATACCCTAAAGAAAAAAGATTACAAGTATTTTTTGCTATACGTCACACTTTTGGCTATTTATGGTCATTTTGCAAACTTATTTTTGTAATAAAATTACAGAACAGGATTGAACAAACGTTTGCTTGCGCCATTTATAAGCATCAAGGCGCTTAACCATGATCAGATGGACAAGATCGCATTCAAAATTTGAGCTATTTGAGGTTTAGAACCGCTACTCGTCAAAACGCTCAAGTGGTATGCTGTTGCCATCAAAACAGACCCATATTTTAGATTTTTGTTCTAGGTTTTTGCCCATACAAAACCTAAATATATGGTTATTAAATAAAAAAGGAGTCATCCGTGTCTGAATTCCATTCTGAGATCAGTAAATTATCCCCTGCCCCTATCTGGCAGTTCTTCGATAAGATTTGCTCAATCCCACACCCTTCTAAGCATGAAGAAGAGCTTGCTCAATACATTATTGCTTGGGCAACAGAGCAAGGCCTAGATGTACGTCGTGACCCAACGGGTAACGTATTCATCAAAAAGCCAGCAACGGCGGGTATGGAAAACAAAAAAGGTGTAGTGCTACAAGCTCACATCGATATGGTTCCACAAAAGAACGAAGACACAGTTCATGACTTTGCTAAAGATCCAATTCAACCATACATTGATGGAGAGTGGGTTACAGCTAAAGGCACAACGCTTGGCGCTGATAACGGCATGGGCATGGCTTCTTGCCTAGCGGTTCTTGCTTCAAACGAAATCCAGCACGGCCCTATCGAAGTTCTACTAACAGTAGATGAAGAAGCAGGCATGACTGGTGCTTTCGGTCTTGAAGCGGGTTGGTTAGAAGGCGATATCCTTCTTAACACCGATTCAGAGCAAGAAGGCGAAGTGTACATGGGTTGTGCTGGCGGTATCGACGGCGCAATGACATTTGAAATTGCTCGTAACGCGATTCCAGCTGACTTCGTAACACGTAAGCTAACGCTAAAAGGCCTAAAAGGCGGTCACTCTGGTTGTGACATCCACACAGGTCGTGCAAACGCAAACAAACTGCTTGCTCGCTTCCTAGCGGGTCACGCAAAAGAGCTAGACCTTCGCATCGTCGAATTCAAAGGTGGTAGCCTTCGTAACGCGATCCCTCGTGAAGGTTTCGTAACGGTTGCTGTTCCTGCGGCAAACCAAGAAAAACTGGCTTCACTATACAACTACTACACTGAGCTGCTTTCAACAGAGCTAGGTAAAGTAGAAGACAGCATCGTGACTTTCAATGAAGAAGCTTCTGTAGAAATGAGCGCACTTGCGTCAGCAGACCAAGCTCGCTTTATCGCGGCACTTAACGCATGTCCAAACGGCGTGATTCGTATGAGTGACGAGATTGAAGGTGTTGTGGAAACGTCTCTAAACGTAGGTGTTATCACAACAGAAGAGAACTCAATCACAGTGCTTTGCCTGATCCGTTCTCTTATCGATTCAGGTCGCTCACAAGTAGAAAGCATGCTTCACTCTGTTGCTGAACTAGCAGGCGCTAACATCGCGTTCTCTGGTGCTTACCCAGGTTGGAAACCAGACGCAGATTCAGAAATCATGCATATCTTCCGCGACATGTACGAAGGTATCTACGGTCACAAGCCAAACATCATGGTTATCCATGCTGGTCTTGAGTGTGGTCTATTCAAAGAACCTTACCCGAACATGGATATGGTTTCTTTCGGCCCAACCATCAAGTTCCCGCACTCTCCTGATGAGAAAGTGAAGATCGACACCGTTGAGCTATTCTGGAACCAAATGGTTGCATTGCTTGAAGCGATCCCAGAAAAAGCATAATTCGATTAGCGTTAGCGCTTTTCAGTAAATGGTGTTTCAGTAAACACCGTTTATCGACACAAAATAAAACAGGTACTCAATGAGTACCTGTTTTTGTATCTAATCTTTGTAATGACTATTTGTGACTAAAGAAGTAATACCAATCACAGTAAGTAAGTGTTCAGAAATAGCGCAGGAAAAAGGCTTGAGAACAAGGCGTGATTTTCTGATAAGTAGTTATTCTACAATCAAAAATCACAACGCAGTTATCGAGATTTTTAACAAGCTAGGGTGACCAGTTATTTACTACGATTGGTATAACTAAGCGCGTGAAGCCGCGTAGCTTTCTAGCTCATCAATTGAAGTTTGTGCCACAACTTCACCATCGATGAAGTACGTCACCATCTCGCCATCACGAACACCGATTAACGTCGCACGCTCACCAGACTGGTAAGTAATGTCCATTTGGATCGTGTTTTCATCAATCTGCTGCATTTGACCTTTTTCGATCACATCTGCACTCGTGATAGGACCCACTGGCGCTTCCGTTAGAGACGGATCAAGTTGGTGGTTGATGTCTAGGTAAGTATCAGTCTTAGTATCAAAGATGTGCGGAGCACCTGTTAGTGGGTTGCTACCTGTCCAGAACTCTAGTGAGTTGAATACTAAGTAATCGGCAGCAACCGTTAGACCGTATGCAGGTGCAAGTAGCATGTTCAAACCACCACGAGCGTAACGGTTATCAACAGCCTTGATGTTGAACTTCATTAGGTAACCCGTTACTGCGTTGCTACCAACACAACCAGATAAAGCAACAGATACCACCGCTAGTGCTACAATTTTTGAAATTGTTTTTTTCATTTTGATCTCAATATTTAAATTTGGCCGCCAAAAAATGGCGGTGGATAATACCAACGAACTGAATGACAAATATCAGCGCTAAATCAATGTATTGTCAGAAAATTCACAATTTGAAACACCCTTCAATTAGCCAAATAAAAAACTGAAACCAATTCAGAAGTCCCTTCATAAAAAACTTTTGTCGTCACCGTAAAGCGATTGATTCGTACTAAAAATCAACGATTGCTACATTCCGTGTTAACGAATTATCACCATGTTGAGAACAACCTAAATGGCAAGACTAAAACCTAATCAACCATTCGAATTACTTGGTTATACTGTTCAGCCAGGACAGCGAATGGAGATTGAACTGCAAGCGGCTCAGCTTTACACGCATTCTCCACTTTCTATCCCGATTGAAATTATTCACGGTCGCCAAGCAGGCCCAACACTGATGGTAAATGCGGCTATCCACGGCGATGAGCTAAACGGTGTTGAGATTGCACGACAACTGACCAATGCGATTGATCCAAAGAAACTGAAAGGGACATTAATTGTTGTGCCTATCGTTAACGTATTTGGCTTTATCCATAAATCTCGTTACCTACCAGACCGTCGTGACCTAAACCGTTGCTTCCCTGGCAGTGAGAAAGGATCGCTAACATCACGCATCGCTTACACCTTCTTTGAGAACGTGGCAAAGCACTGTGATTACATTCTGGATCTACACACGGGCGCGATTCACCGTACCAATCTGCCACAGATTCGTGCAAACCTATCGAACCCTGAAACACTGCGCATCGCAAAAGCGTTTGCAACACCCGTGATCATTGATTCTCCACTGCGTGACGGTTCACTGCGTAGCGAAGCAGAAAAACTGGGGATTCCTGTATTAACTTACGAAGGTGGTGAAGCGCTGCGTTTTGATCACCTAGCGATTCGTGCGGGTTACCTTGGCGTGCATCAAGTGATGAAAGAAATCGGCATGCTGCGCCCTAACCGTAAGAAGTTACCAGAGCCAGTATTGAGTAAATCCACCAGCTGGATCCGCGCAGAGTCAGACGGTATTTTGCGTAACATGGTAAGACTGGGCGAACAAGTTGAAGCAGGACAAACCCTTGCTTACATCAGCTCTCCATTGGGTCACCAAGAAGGCCAAGTGATCACAACCAAAGGCGGTATCGTGATTGGTCAGCAAACTCTACCTTTGGTCAACGAAGGTGATGCTGTGTTCCACATCGCTTACTTCAAGCAAGACGATGAAGAAGTAGGACAATCAGTAGAAAGCTACATTGAAGAAGTGGCAGAAGATGATTGGCTAACTGCGCTGAATAACTGATCAGACAATGCTTAACAGTTTAAGAGCTCGACGTTAAAAGCGAGAAGCCAAACCGAGCTCTTAAACACAATAAAACAGAACTCCACAAACTAAAAAGCCCCAATACACTTTTAACTAGAAAGAAAAAAGTTGTATCGGGGCTTTTTTTTCACAAATCCTTTATCTTAAAATTAAGGGATCTATAAATTAGTCATGCACTGAATTATTCAGCGTCTTCTTGCTCTTCTGCACGAGCTTTAGCGCGCGCTTCACGTGCTTGCTCAGCTTTAAGCTCTTTAGTGTGACGTAGTTCGTCACGCTCTTTACGCTGCTCTGATTTACGCTCGTTACGTTCAGCTTGGTTAGCGATGAAAGATGCTAGCTCTTTCTCTGCCCACTCTTGTGCTAGAGCTTCAGTTTCGAAACCAGACTCACGCTTAGATACTGTAGTGCTACGAGACGTTACTTGACGAGTAATCTCTGCACACCAACCGTTGCGTTTTTCTGTAAGGCGGATATCAAATTTTTTGTTCTTAGACATGTTCTATTTTTTCCTAAGGGAGATCATTAAGGGATCGGTCAACTTTGATAACTCCATCTAAGTGAGCATCTTTTAACACCATCCCTTGGTAAGCGCGGTATTAGAGCACAAATCAATAAATATTGCTGCAAATATTTGCAGCGGATCACACTCCAATGCTGCAAATCGTTTGCGCCTGATTTCAATAGGTTCATAACTCTCGGTTCACCATCAACCTTCTGTCCTATTTTATCGACAACAATGAAATGAACTATGCTCAAACAGAGATAAATGAAAGAGATACCTGCTTGCTCAGGTTTATAGACTCTACTGTCTCACCTACTCCGCTCATAATTAAAATAGCTAAGGAGTTGCTATGGATAGCTTCATCACAAATTTACCCAAAGTTGAGCTGCACTTACATATAGAAGGCACACTAGAGCCGGAGCTGATGTTCCAACTCGCCAAGCGTAATGACGTTTCGATTCCCTTTGAGACCCCTGACCAAGTTCGAGACGCGTACCAGTTCCACAATCTTCAATCCTTTCTCGATATCTATTATCAAGGTGCTAACGTACTGATTCATGAACAAGATTTCTACGACCTGACGTGGGCTTATCTACTCCAGTGCCAGCAAGATAATGTGGTTCATACTGAGATCTTTTTTGACCCTCAAACTCACACTGAACGCGGCATTGCCTTTGAAGTCATCGTAGGTGGGATTACTCGAGCTTTGAATCAAGCGGAGCAAGAGCTTGGTATCAGCAGCCAACTGATCATGTGTTTTCTGCGTCACCTTGATGAAGACAGCGCTTTTGAAACGCTCAAACAAGCCCTTCCTTATAAAGATAAGATCATTGCCGTTGGGTTAGATTCATCAGAACAGGGCAATCCGCCAGAGAAGTTTAAACATGTATTCCAAGAAGCGATCAACCAAGGCTTCCTGACTGTCGCACACGCCGGAGAAGAAGGCCCAGCACAAAATATTATCGACGCAATGAGCTTGTTAGGCATTACCCGAATTGATCATGGCGTTCGCTGTGTAGAAGATGAAGAGCTGATGGAACAGCTAATAGCAAAACGCACACCTCTAACGGTCTGCCCGCTATCGAACACCAAGCTCAAGGTGTTTGAGACCATGCAAGAACACAACATCGTCGAGTTGCTGAGAAAAGGGCTGTGCGTCACCATCAATTCCGATGATCCGGCTTACTTCGGCGGCTATATGAATGATAACTTCCTCGCGGTCGCCAATGCTCATCCAGTGACGAAAAACGAATTAGCGCAATTCAGTATTAATGCCATCGAAGCCAGTTTCATCTCGCCTCACGCCAAAGAAGATCTCATTACACAGGTACGCCAATACCTTGTTGCAAATACTTAATGAGTTATGAAGATCAAAAAGGGAAGCTCAGAGCTTCCCTTTCAGCATGGGTAGATAACCAATTAGCTTAGCCCGGGTGACCATCCACTCTTGGTGTTAATAGCATCATGCCGAACTTCCAGATAAACAGCCCGAACGCCAGTGTCCACAAACCGGCACTGATGTTGACCATCTCAAATAAATACGCAGGGAAGAATGTCACACCTAAACTACGAACGAGTGCCGCGATAAAAATAGCCGAGAACGCCAAAGCCATGCTTGGCCCTTTGTAGATGGCACGACCGGTATGCCCCATCGTAACGCGCGTAATCATCGCCAGAATTAACCCACTCAGACCGCCAATCGCAAACAAGTGCAGCATATTGTGGCTCGCGAACGGGTTGTCTAGCAAACCGCGTAACAGCAAGCTGAGAGGGATACATAGATAAGCTGCATGCAGCGACCAAACCAAAGGTTCTGATAGCGTTGTCCAAGGTTTCCAGCGGATAAAGCGCACCAACTGAGTCACACCTGCAAATACCATCAACTCATTGCCGACTTGAGCAAAGGTCAGTGGGAAGAAGCTCAATACAAATAAACCAACCAAAGGTAGATTGGCTAGCCATTCCAACCAAACCAATGGCTGCGCTTTTTCAAACTCAAAACGACGCGCCGTAAAGAATGGGATCACTCGCCCACCCATCACTGATAACAGCAAGGTAAACCACCACAACATAGCCTGCCAAACTGCAGACGATGGGAATGGAGGCATCCCCTTAATGGTCGCGTAACTAGCAAAGTTCGCCACGATAGCCAATATAAACAGCGGCACAAAGAATAGATTCTTCCAGCCTTTCGACTTCACGACTCGGAAACCAATTTCGTAGGCAGCGAAGATTAAGAACAGCGCCTCAACCGACGAGATAAGCCATAACGGTGCGGGGGTCCAAAACAGAATACGAGGTGCGATCCATAAACCAACCAAGGCTGCCAATCGATAGTGCTTGGTGCCGTTGACACCCGTCCACGTTTGTACCGCCGTTAACACAAAACCAACCACTATCGCCATTGAGAAACCAAACAGCATTTCATGTACGTGCCACCAAAGCGCCGGTACTTTTAGCATTTCAGGCTGACCGTTTTGGAACATGATGACCCAAGCTACAATCGCGATCACGGCATAGAGACTGCCTAAAAAGAAGAAAGGTCGAAAGCCTAAACGCAGGTAGGCTGGAATCGCGTCTTCTACACTTTTATCTGTGATATTTAACAAACTCGCTCCTAATTCTCAGATAAGCGGCCAAGGTATTACCTAAACCAAATTTTGTGTGCATCAAATCCGATGCAATATGCAGATCACTTTGCATGAAACGCGCCAATTAGATAAAACCAGTAAAAACAGCGACTCACGAGATTCAATAGCCAATAAACAAGTCAAAAAAACACAACCAAAAGAGTCATAAAGACATATAGATGTATAAATAGAAACTTACTGATTTTTGGTATCTCGCCACATATAGTAAGACTAGACTTAAATGGAACAACTCAGACAAGGAATGCGATGTATATTTTTGGTTATGGCAGTTTAATCAACTCATCTTCACGCCAGCTTACCGGTCAGACAGGGCAAGCGATCCCTGCGATTGTTCATGGCTTAATTCGCCATTGGAGCAAGATCGATGACAGCTATGTGTTATCACCTTTGATCGTCAATCTCGGCGAGGGACAAGTGAATGGTGTGTTGCTTGAGGTGGATGATATTGCGCTGGCTGAGTTTGATCGCCGTGAGCGTGGTTATCACCGTATCGAATTAAAGGCCTCTCAGATAGAAAGCCAAGATGAATTCAAACAGGATCAACCGATCTGGGTTTACATCAAAGACGAGATTGAAGCACCTTGCGAAAACAGCCCTATCGTTCAAACCTACGTCGATACGGTATTAGCAGGATGTTTAGAGGTGTCTGAAAGCTTTGCGGCACACTTTGTTAAACACACACAAGGTTGGCATCACCCATTAGAAAATGATCGCCACCAGCCTAAATACGGCAACCTTGCTGGAGTTTCCGATCACCACCACAGTGTGATTGATGGCTTGATACTGCCCGTGCGCAGCTAGTTGATTTAGGTTGGTGAACACATTGACTCACCAACCTAAAGTGAGCTTAAACGACACGAATACCTGCTGGCATCGCACGTTCAGGTGTTAGCAATACACTTTCAGATTCATCTTCCGTTTCTGCACATAGCAACATGCACTCAGAAGTGTGGCCTCTCATCTTCGCCTTCGCTAGATTGCACAAAACAACAACCTGCTTACCCATCAACTCTTCTTCTGTGTAATAAGGGACTAGGCTAGTCACCGTTTGCAGCGTCTTATCACCAACATCCACTTGCACGATGTAGAGCTTGTCGGCGTTTTCATGACGCACAACCTCAATGATCTTACCCACACGCATTTCTAACTTAGCAAAGTCACCATAAGAGACAGTATCCATTTCTCACTTCCTATATTGGTTTATTTTTACTCATTAAATCATTTACTGAAATTAAGTAAAATGTAAATGTTTACACTAGCATTAAGCCTAATAATTACAAGCGGTAAAGATCTCATTACTGGAAGTAAAATGAGAGTTTCGTTGCCTTACTATCATTGTCGGTGTTAAATAGATGCAGCAATGTATAGAGGTTAAAAATGGCAACAATTAAAGATGTAGCAAAGGCAGCTGGTGTTTCTGTTGCAACCGTATCTCGAGTGATCAACAAGTCTCCCAAGGCGAGTGCAAGCTCGGTAGAGTCTGTAACGAAAGCGATGTCTAAACTCGGCTATCGACCGAATGCCAATGCTCGAGCGCTGGTAAGCCAAAGCACGAATACTGTTGGTGTATTGGTCGGTGACATCTCCGATCCCTTTTTTGGCACGCTGGTTAAGGCTGTCGACAATGTCGCTCGTGAGAACGGAAAACATATCCTTGTCGGTAACGGCTCGCACGATCGTGAAGAAGAGAGACAAGCGATTGAGTTGCTGATTAATAGCCGTTGTGACGCCTTGGTGATCCACTCGAAAGGCCTGACAGACGAAGAACTGATCGCCTATGCAAAAGAGGTCAAAGGCTTAGTGCTGATCAACCGTTATATTGCTGAGATTGCCAACCGTTGTATTTTCTTGGACAACAAGAAAGGCGCGTATCTTGCGACGGAATATCTGATCCGTCATAGCCATAAGAACATTGCCTGTATCGCCTCATCGCATAGCATTGAAGATGCCGATGAGCGTATCCAAGGTTACTTAGCGGCACTCTCAGATTACAAAATAGCGCTATCTGACAGCTATATTGAATACTCAGCGCCCACCAGTGACGGTGGCGAATACGCCATGACTAATCTTTTGACTAAGTCACTGCCAATCACTGGTATTGTGGCGTACAACGATTACATGGCAGCTGGTGCTTTGTCTGTCCTTGATGAAAACGGTATTCAAGCGCCAGACAAAATGTCGATCATCGGCTTCGATGATGGCTTGATTGCCCGCTATGTTCATCCAAAGCTCACCACTATTCGCTACCCGATTCAGATGATGGCAGAGAAAGCGACACGACTCGCGTTGCACTTAGCCAAAGGTGAAAACACCTCTACTGAACCAATGATGTTCTCTCCAACTCTGGTACGCCGCAATTCGGTAGAGAAAGTCTAAGTTCTAGTCCACTAACCAAGCAATAAACAAAAAAAGCCCTAACAGAATCGCTTCTGTTAGGGCTTTCCTACCTTACTCGGATACTCAACAATCGCGCTTAATAAACCACACTCTTATTGATCGCTACTTTTGCTCATCCCCCAAGAACAACGCGATAATTCACATCGTCCTATTCACAAGCAAAAGACATTGGCGTAACCGCTTTGAACTAGAGCGTACTAGTTTGAAGAATCCCCCGAAAATTCAAACTGGTAACAGGTACTGTAGTTATATTCTTGTTCAGGCTTGAGAATACAACTGTCCTGCTTCCACTCTGGGTGGTTAGGAGAGTCAGGTAAGAACTGGGTTTCTAGCGCCAAACCAGCGTAGTCTTCATAGCTACCACCACTTCGGTTTGGTGTACCACCAAGCCAGTTTCCGGTGTATAGCTGCATCGCAGGTTTGGTTGAAAATACTTTTAGTGTGACGAGCGCATCTGGTGAGGTTACGGTAGCGGCACATTGAGTGCGCTTGCAGCCGTCAGCCAATAAGAAAGAGTGGTCGTAACCCTTTGCTGCTTTCTGCTGTTCATCCCCCAACAAACGCTCTGAGATCATCATAGGCTGATTGAAGTCGAAGCTGGTCGATTTCACCGATTTAAGGTTGCCTAACGGGATACCTACCGAATTGGTCGGTAAGAATTGATTAGCGTTAATGCTGACAATGTGTGACAAACAATCGTGTCCGGCTTCTGCGCCAAGTAGATTGAAGTACGCGTGATTCGTTAGGTTGACCACGGTTGGCTGATCGGTGGTTGCAGAATAATTAATAGAAACTCGATTGTCTTCGGTGATGTCATAACGCACCGACACATTCAAATTCCCCGGAAATCCTTGGTCGCCATCAGCAGATTCTAAAGTAAACACCACTGACGTTTCGGTTTGCTCTGCAATATTCCAACGACGTTTATCAAATCCGTTCGGACCACCATGTAAGGTGTTGCCCGCTTGGTTGGTTTCCAGCTTGTAGTTCTGACTGTCAATTTTGAAACGACCATTGGCAATGCGGTTAGCATAACGGCCAACGGTTGTGCCCATATAGCTGGCTTGCTTCTCGAAATTATCCATTGAGTTGACACCCAATAGCACTTCTCGTCTGTTTCCTTTTACTGGCAGGATACAGCTCAACCAAGTCGCGCCAATATCCATGAATGTTACTTGCATGCCATGCTTGTTGGACAAGGTAACTAACTGAGCAGGGTGACCATCATAGGCTGCCGTTTGTGTCATGGATTGGTGCAGGTTCTGCGCTTGTGTCATTCTAAATTCCTTCTACTGCCAGTAAAAAGCCTCTACGTTGAGGTAAAGGCTTTAGTATTTGGCCTACCATGATCTTTTTAGTTGGTAAGCTCTACATTAAGTCTCGAAGCCGTTAGATTACTTCAACTAAGCCTGCTCCGTCTTTCGCTTGGCACACATAAATAGATTCTTTTAGACCCGTCGCTGCTTGGTATTTCTGTTCTACCGTTGTTTTAATTTCATCGACTAAAGCAGGCGGAACCAATGCCACGATACAGCCACCAAAACCGCCGCCAGTCATGCGCACGCCACCTTGGTCACCAATCACGTCTTTGACCATATCAACCAGAGTGTCGACTTCTTTGACTGTGATTTCAAAATCGTCTCGCATTGAAGCGTGAGATTCTGCCATCAACTCGCCCATACGCTTCATATCATGAGTACGTAAAGCTTGAGCCGCTTCAACGGTACGGTCATTTTCCGTGATCACGTGACGAGCGCGCTTAGCGACCATTTCATCAAGCTCAGAGGCTTTGGCATTGAACTGTTCAATCGTCACATCTCGCAATGCTGGAACACCAAAGATGCGCGCAGCTTCTTCACACTGTTCACGACGCGTGTTGTATTCACTGTCGACCAAACCACGTTTCTTGTTTGAATTGATAATAACCACAGCCATGTCTTCTGGCATAGAAACCGCTTGAGTTTCTAGGCTACGACAGTCCAACAGCATCGCGTGGTTTGCACGACCTTCAGCAGAAATCATCTGGTCCATGATGCCGCAGTTACAACCCACGAATTCGTTTTCTGCTTGCTGACCATTAAGCGCCACTTCGGCTTGGCTGATCTCTAGGTTGTAAAGCACCTTGAATGTTTGACCAATCACCACTTCCAGTGCCGCAGAAGAACTTAAACCCGCACCTTGAGGCACGTTGCCCGTTACAGAGATGTCTGCACCTGTAAATTCAAAGCCGCGACCTTTTAAGCACTTCACCACACCACGAATGTAGTTCGCCCACATCTTGTCTTGTTGGAATATGATCTCTTGAGTTAGGTCGAACTCATCGACTGCATTATCGTAGTCCACTGATACTACGCGCACGATGTTGTCATCACGCTTAGCCGCTGCGACTACTGTTTGGTAGTTAATGGCACACGGTAGAACAAAACCATCGTTGTAGTCAGTGTGCTCGCCTATCAGGTTTACACGACCTGGCGCTTGGATAATATGAGTCGCTTGGTAACCAAGGACTTGCTCAAAAGATGCTTTCACGTTTTGGATAAGGTCAGACATAAGTAAACTCTCTGGTTAAACTCTTTGTTCAATTGGTTATGGCCCCTTCACGGCACCACTTTAATTCTTTTAGATTCCCTATCTCGTTCGTCTCTCACTGTAGGGAATGACAACATCAGCTTCCCACCTGTCGTCATTCCAGAATCGAGGGACGAGATATCAGGAATCTCACTCGTTATCTACGAAGTAGGCTATTCCTGCTCTTTATAGTGAACGTCACTCAAATCACGAAGGCGCTGCGCTGCTTGTTCTGCGGTTAAATCACGCTGAGATTCAGCCAGCATTTCGTAGCCGACCATGAACTTACGAACCGAAGCACTACGTAACAGTGGCGGGTAGAACAACGCATGCAGTTGCCAGTGATCGATGTCCGTGCCTTCTTCGAAGAACGGCGCATAATGCCAACCCATTGAGTAAGGGAATGAGCATTGGAACAAGTTGTCGTAACGACTAGTCAGCTTCTTAATCGCAAGCGCTAGGTCATCACGTTGTTCATCAGTCAGTTCGCTCATACGGCGAATGTGTGTTTTTGGTAGCAACATGGTTTCAAATGGCCACGCCGCCCAATAAGGCACCACAGCAATCCAATGTTCAGTTTCAACCACAGTACGAGAGCCGTCTTTCATTTCAGCTTCAACGTAATCCACTAAAAGATTCGAACCTTGTTGTTCGAAGTACTCTTTTAACAGTTTCTCTTTGCGTTCAATTTCGTTGGGCAAAAAGCTGTTTGCCCAGATCTGACCGTGTGGGTGTGGCTGAGAACAGCCCATGGTCTCACCTTTGTTTTCAAACGCTTGAACCCATAGGTAGTCTTTACCTAGCTCTTCAATCTGTTCATTCCATGTGTCGATAACACCGCGAATCTTGTTTACTGGTAACTCTGGCAGCGTTTTGCTGTGGTCCGGAGAAAAACAGATCACGCGGCTCAACCCGCGAACACCTTGAGTCTTGAATAGAGGGTTTTCAGACTCTGGAGCGTCAGGCGAATCGGGCATCAAGGCCGCGAAATCATTACTGAATACGTAAGTGCCGTCGTAATCTGGGTTTTCGTCGCCCGAGATACGCGTATTGGTTGGGCACAAGAAACACTCTTTCTCGTACGCAGGAAGCTGCACGGTCGATGGTTTTTCATCTTGGCCACTCCAAGGACGTTTTGCTCGGTGCGGTGAGACTAAGATCCACTGGCCCGTTAATGGGTTATAACGACGATGCGGGTGGTCTACTGGGTTAAATTCAACTTTTGACATGTTTAGATTGCTCTCAAATTTTGTGTCTTGGTCAATTCACCAAGATGAATAATTCTTCTACAAGGAGATTCCCTATCACGCTCGTGCCTCGCTGTAGGGAATGATGTGTAATCTCGTTATGCTATTTGTGCAAAGGCAACCACTTCATAGCCTTATGCTCATCCGTCATTCCAGAATCGAGGTACGAGATATCTGGAATCTCATCTCTTACCTCTGCATTCCCCAAAGAAATTGGAGTTGCAGCTAGGCAGCAAGATTTCCAATATCCATGAGCATAGATCTTCTATGTGATTGGAATTGGTAAGCGCAGCTAACAACGCTGCGGCTTCAATTACGAAGGGGAGTAGCCGTTCGGGTTATTCGACTGCCAATTCCACGTATCCGCTGTCATCTCCATCACGCTACGCGTCGCCTTCCAGCCAAGCTCGCGCTCTGCTTTGTCAGTGCTTGCCCAACACTCGGCAATATCACCTGCGCGGCGTGGGCAAAGTTCATAAGGAACCGGTTTGCCCGATGCTTTTGCGAAGGCTTCAACCATCTCGAGTACACTTGAGCCTTTGCCCGTACCTAGGTTGTAAATGTGTAGGCCCGCTTTCTCGCCAACCACTTTTAGTGCGGCGACATGGCCATCCGCTAAATCCATCACATGAATATAGTCACGAACGCCTGTTCCATCCGGTGTTGGGTAATCGTTTCCAAAAACAGCCAGCTTTTCGCGGCGACCAACAGCAACTTGAGCAATAAATGGCATTAGGTTGTTTGGGATACCTTGTGGGTCTTCACCCATAGTGCCCGATGGATGTGCGCCGACTGGATTGAAGTAACGCAGTAAAGTGACGCTCCAATCGTTCTCCGCGTTGAACAGATCGCTTAAGCACTCTTCCACCATATATTTGCTGCGACCATAAGGGTTAGTTGTCGCGCCAGTTGGTGAAGTTTCAGTAATCGGCACTACTTCCGGGTCGCCGTAAACGGTAGCCGAAGAACTAAATACGATGCTTTTCACGCCCGCTTTTTTCATACTGCGAGCTAACACCAATGAACCATTGACGTTGTTATCGTAGTACTCCAAAGGCTTAGCCACCGACTCCCCTACCGCTTTCAGGCCAGCAAAGTGAATCACGGCTTGGATATCATTTTCTGAAAACACGCCATCTAGAAAAGATTGGTCACGAATGTCGCCAAGATAAAACGTTGGTCGCTTGCCAGTTAACGATTCGATTCGTTCCAACACTAGCTCTTTGCTGTTGCAAAGGTTATCAACAATGATCGGCTCCATACCTGCCTGTATCATTTGAATGCATGTATGACTTCCGATGTAACCCATGCCGCCCGTAACCAGTACTTTCACAATCAACCTCTCTTTGTCGTCATTCGTGGGCTAACTCGAACTGACATTCAGCTCAGTAGCACCGTATGTCAGAAATAGTAGCAGCCATTTTGACTATAATTCTGTGATCAAAACCACGAAGTGTAAACGTTTACACTAACTTTCATCATTGGAACTGATCATGACATAGAGAGAACGTATAGCTGTTAACCTCTAATTAATTGAATTTTAATAAGATAATTATAGATAGTTAGATTTGAGACATCACAGATGAGTTGAGCATTTATTTTACTAAAAGTTAATGCAATGACGTCCAGTTTGATTACAATAGGTCTGTAGAATAAAGAGGTGCATTGCTTTTTTACTAAATACCAATTTCAAAGCAGCGCAATGTTCCAATAACAGGAAGTGAGTATGGCAACGTTAAAAGATATCGCGACTGAAGCGAATGTATCATTGGCTACAGTTTCAAGGGTTCTCAATGAAGATCCAACATTAAGCGTCAAGGAAGAGACCAAAAGGCGTATCTTTGAAATTGCAGAGAAGTTGGAATACAAAACCAGCAGCTCACGAAAAACCGTTAGCAGTAAAAAACAAAACCATCACTTCCTAGCACTGTATAACTACAAGCAAGAAGCGGAAGTTAACGACCCTTACTATCTATCGATTCGCCACGGGATTGAAACCCAATGTGAAAAGATGGAAGTTAAGCTAACCAACTGTTATGAAAGTAAAATACAGATCAATTCAGCACCAATCACAGGTGTTTTGTTGGTGGGTAGAATGACACCAGAGGTTATCGAGCAAGCTAAAAAGCTGAGCGATAATATCTGTTATGTCGATTTTACCGATCACTCAGAACCTTATGACTCTGTCGATATCGACCTGGCTTTGATCAGCAAAGAGATCACCAACTTCTTTATCAACCAAGGCTATGAGCGCATCGGCTTTATTGGTGGCCAAGACGACGTCAATACCCCTGATATTCGTGAAGTCGCTTTTGCTGAATATGGTGGCCTCAAGAACGTTGTCAGTGAGCAAGACATCTACCGTGGTGACTTCTCTAGCTCATCAGGTTACAAGCTTGCAAAACAGATGCTCGCGACGGGCGACTACCCTAAAGCCATGTTTATTGCGTCAGATTCCATCGCAATTGGCGTTTTACGAGCAGTTCATGAGCACGGATTAAACATTCCTGAAGATATTGCGCTGATCAGTGTAAACGACATCCCAACAGCTAAATTTACCTTCCCATCTTTATCAACGGTTCGTATTCACTCTGAATTGATGGGAATTCAAGGCGTTAATCTGCTGATTGAGAAAGTACGCGACGGCCGAACCATCCCATTACGTGTCTATGTACCAAGCAAACTCAAGCTGCGCGATACAACAAAATAATTAAATATATCAAGTAGATAAATAAAGGCTACCTTTGTTGAAGGTGGCCTTTTTTGTGCCCGTCACATACATCAATCTCCACGTATCCCCCTCTTTAACTTGCTGTATAAAACAGCCAATAGCATTCTTTTAAGTGGATCACACAGCACTGTAAAAAGACCATAAAAAACGTGATGAAGTTAAAGTAAAACGTTTTCACCAATTTCATTTAGTAAAACTTTTACTAATAATTACCTCAGTCCAAAAATACTCGTATTCACTACGACCCAATTACGCATAAGAACGTCGGTCAGCAAATTGCATTCAGGCCGAGAGAGAGGCAACGTGAACAACTGGGAAAACTTCCTGAACTTACATGAGAACCGTATGGCACCGCGTGCATACTTCTTCTCGTACGCATCAGAAAAAAATGCAAAAACGTTTCAGCGTGAACTGAGCAGCCACTTCCAACTATTGAGTGGTCAATGGAATTTCAGCTATTTCACCAACCCGCGATTGGTTCCTGAAGAGTTCTATTCTCAGGAAATGAGCAACTGGGGTAACATCACGGTTCCAAACATGTGGCAAATGGAAGGCCACGGCGATCTTCAATACACAGATGAAGGTTTCCCATTCCCAATTGATGTGCCTTTCGTACCATCAGACAACCCAACCGGCGCATACCAACGCTCTTTCTTCCTTGGCGAAAGCTGGGACGAAAAACAAACCATCATCAAATTTGATGGCGTTGAAACTTACTTCGAAGTTTACGTAAACGGCGAATATGTAGGTTTCAGCAAAGGTAGCCGCCTAACCGCTGAGTTCGATATCTCTAGCCAGGTAACAGCAGGCAACAACCTACTTTCTATTCGTGTGATGCAGTGGGCCGATTCAACCTACATTGAAGACCAAGACATGTGGTGGACGGGCGGTATCTTCCGTGACGTTTACCTCGTAGGTAAAGAACAGCTGCACATTCAAGACGTTACCGTTCGCACTGATTTCGACGACGCTTACCAAAGCGCTACCCTGTCGTGCAAAGTGGAACTAGAAAACCTAGCAGCAGCGGCAAACGCAACCCTTGAGTACGCATTGCTTGATGGCAGCCAAGTTATCTCGCAAGGCTCAGTAGATAACCTAACTGTTCCTAACCAACAGACTGGCGGCAATGCCGATACTCAATTCTCTATCGATGTAGTGAACCCTGTTCAATGGAACGCTGAAAACCCATACCTTTACCAACTGCTGCTGACGCTGAAAGACGCTGACGGCAAAGTGTTAGAAGTGATCCCACAACGCGTTGGTTTCCGCGACATTAAAGTTCGCGATGGTCTGTTCTACATCAACAACAAATACGTGATGCTTCACGGCGTGAACCGCCACGACAACGACCACCTAAAAGGTCGTGCTGTTGGGATGGATCGCGTAGAGAAAGACTTAGTGTTGATGAAGCAACACAACATCAACTCAGTACGTACAGCGCACTACCCGAACGACCCACGTTTCTACGAACTGTGTGATATCTACGGTCTGTTCGTGATGGGCGAAACCGATGTTGAAACACACGGTTTTGCTAACGTTGGCGACTTAAGCCGCATCACTAACGATGCAGCATGGGAAGCTGTGTTTGTTGAGCGTATCGAGCGTCATATTCACGCTCAAAAGAACCACCCTTCTATCATCATGTGGTCACTGGGTAACGAGTCTGGTTACGGCTGCAACATCCGTTCTATGTACGATGCAGCAAAAGCAATTGATGACACGCGTTTGGTTCACTACGAAGAAGACCGTGACGCTGAAGTGGTCGACATCATTTCAACCATGTACTCACGCGCTCAATTGATGAATGCCTTCGGTGAATTCCCACACGAAAAGCCACGCATCATCTGTGAATACGCACACGCGATGGGTAACGGCCCGGGCGGTTTAACCGAGTACCAAAACGTGTTCTACAAGCACGATGCGATTCAAGGTCACTATGTTTGGGAATGGTGTGACCACGGCATTCTAGCGCGTGATGAAGCAGGCACAGAGTTCTACAAATACGGCGGTGACTACGGTGACTACCCGAACAACTACAACTTCTGCATGGACGGTTTGATCTACCCGGATCAAACGCCAGGCCCAGGCTTGAAAGAGTACAAGCAAGTGATTGCCCCTGTGAAGCTTCGCGATTTCGATGCACAAACGGGCACCTTCACAGTAGACAACAAGCTTTGGTTCTCAAATATCGATGACTACACCATCACTGCGGAAATCCGCGCTGAGGGTGAAACCATTGCCGTACAACACATCAAGGTTGAAGAACTGGCTGAGAACTCTAGCCGTGAACTAACGCTTAACTTGCCACAGCTTGATGCGCGCGAAGTGTTTGTGAACTTTACGGTTCGTAAGGATTCTCGTACTTCATACAGCGAGGCGAACCACGACATCGCGGTTTATCAGTTCCAAGTGAAAGAGAACACAGCACAACTTGAAGCCTTCACGAACAACAATGCAACTGCACTGAATGTTGAAGAGTCTCGCTTAGCTTACCTAATCAAAGGCCACAACTTTGCTCTGAATTTCTCAAAAGTGAACGGCAAGCTGACGTCCTGGTTAGTCAATGGCGAAGAACTGATTAAGTCGGAGCCTAAACTGAACTTCTTCAAGCCAATGATCGATAACCATAAACAAGAGCACGATGGTTACTGGGAGCCTGCACACTTACAGATCATGCAAGAGCACTTCCGCACGCTAAACGTGGAAGAGAACAACGGCAAGATTGAGATCACCACCACCAGTATCGTTGCTCCACCGGTATTCGATTTCGGCATGCGTTGTGAATATCGCTACCAAATCAGTGCCGAAGGCCAACTGAACGTTGAACTGAGCGGCGAGCGTTACGGTGATTACCCTCACGTGATTCCAGTGATTGGTTTAGATATGGGCATCAACGGCGATTTCGACCAAGTTCAATACTACGGCCGCGGCCCTGAAGAGAACTACCAAGACAGCAAGCAAGCCAACATGATTGATGTGTACCAATCAACCGTGGCTGAAATGTTCGAGAACTACCCGTTCCCACAAAACAACGGCAACCGCCAACACGTTCGTTGGGCTGCGCTTTCAAGCCGTGCTGGCAATGGTATTGCGGTGAAACCACAGCAAGAAATCAACTTCAGCGCATGGTTCTACACCAACCAAAACCTGCATCAAGCACAGCATACGATTGAACTAGAGAAGAGCGGTTACATCACCCTAAATCTAGACCACCAAGTGATGGGCCTAGGTTCAAACTCTTGGGGCAGCGAAGTATTGGATTCTTACCGCGTGTACATGGATGAGTTCCGCTACGGCTTAACTCTGATTCCATTCCAAGCAGGCGATTGCGACGCACAACACCTAATCAATCACAACTTTGGTGATGAGTTCTTCACGGCGAATACGCCAACAACTCAACCACAACAGAACGAGGCATAAGCGATGATCGTTTTAGACAACCTAGAGCAATTTAAAGTCGTTTACCGCGACGGTCGTAAATGGCAACGCTGTGTAGAAGCGATTGAAAACATCGGCAACATCAAAGATGGCGTGATGTATTCGATTGGTGACTCACTGGCTTACATGATTGAAGACGGTGTGGCTCGTAACACAGAAAACTTCACCGGCAACCGTCGTTACTTTGATGTGCACTACTACTTGGAAGGTCGTGAAACGGTTGAGTTTGCTGATAAGTCTCAACTTGAACAGACCCAAGCTTACAGCGATGAAACCGACCGTGAACACCTACTGGGTAACGGTGAAACTCGTGAGTTATCTGAAGGCCAAGTGGCGATCTTTGATAACAGCAAAGCTTACCGCTTCCACGGTGATAACCGAGTTCGCAAGGTGGTGCTGAAAGTGACCATTGAAGACGGTTACTTCCTTAATAAGTAAGCAATAACCCTATTAACTCACAGCGCGTTTGAGCCTTGCCGTTCAAGGCTCAAATAGACTGAACAAAACCTCTGTGCTTCTTCCCTACAAAGAAGCATAGGGAAATAACGACTATAATTATGTGATTCCCTGGAGGACACTATGTCTGAATCTGTACGCGGTAAGTTAGGCAAATTTGCCCTACTCTCCATGACATTTGCAGCGGTATTTAACGTTCGCAACATCGTAAACAACAACATCGAATTGGGATTGAGTTCAGCCCCTATCTTTTTGCTCGCTACCCTTATTTACTTCATTCCATTCGTGTTCATCATTGCTGAATTCGTATCTGCAAATAAAAATTCTGAGTCAGGCATGTACGACTGGCTTAAAAAACCGCTAGGCTCAAAAGCAGCCTACCTAGGTTCGTTCCTATACTGGTTCGTAAACCTTTTCTGGTTTGTATCTCTGCTACCAAACGTAATCGCTTATGCGTCTTACGCGATGTTGGGCTATGAATACGCCTTCTCGCCAGTCGTCACATCGGCTATCTCGATTGCTCTGTTTGCAGCAGCGACACACATCTCAACCAAAGGCGCGAGCTGGCTAGGTAAGATTGCCGAGATCGTGGCCTACGGCGTATTCGCTCTGTTTGCCATCTACGTTATCGGCGCACTAATGGCACTGGGCGGCAACCATGAACCAGTAGAACCAATCACGCTTGAAGCAATGACACCGACCATCAACTGGGCAACGCTAGGTATCATGTGTTGGATCTTCCAAGCAGCCGGTGGTGCTGAAACCGCAGCCGCTTACCTAAACGATGTTAAGGGAGGTCACAAGTCTTTCATCAAGGTTATCATTGGTGCAGGTATCGCAATCGGCGCAATGTACGCAGTTGGCTCTCTTCTAGTAAACGTATTCGTTGCTCGTGATGAACTGACCTACGCTGGCGGCATGGTTGAAATCTTCACAGGTATGGCAAACTACTTCGACATCTCACAATCTCTAACGGGTCGCTTCGTCGGTATTATCCTATTCGTTGCCATGTTCGGTTCGATGATGATGTGGACAGCAGCTCCAGTAAAAATTCACTTCTCTGAAATTCCTAAAGGTGTTTACGGCGAGAAAACAACAGAGCTTAACGAACACGGCGTGCCAGTACGTGCAGCTTGGTGGCAGTTCGCGTTTGTATTCGTGATGCTTGTGGTTAACGGCTTCGGCTCTGAATCAGTACAAGACATGATGAACACAGCAATCAACCTAACCGCTGGTACCGCAATGCTTCCGCCTATCTTCATCATGGTGGCGTACTTTGTATTCCGTTTGAAGCATGACGACACACCACGTGATTTCCGCATGGGTACTCGAGTTCAAGGTATGGCAGTGGTTTCGGTACTGATTGGTATCTTCGTTGTGAGCAGGACAGCATCGGCATTCCCGACAGGTGTTGACCTTGTTCAAGCCTTCTTCATCAACGTCTTCATGACAGCGGTATTCTCTGGTCTTGCTTGGTGGTGGATCTCTCGCTTTGAAAAAAAGCAGGCAGGTAAAGACGCAAAGCTAGAAACAGCTAAGCAATCGTAGCTCTCTGCATTACCCCCCCAACTTTAAAAGCGCCCACCAAGGCGCTTTTTTTTGTTTTAAATCAGACAATTAAACGACAAACCAAAAAATAAAAACGGCGTTCCGTCAAGGTTTCAGTTCACGAAAAACACCAATTAATAGGTAATAAAACTCGAATAAAAACCAAGGTAAAACATTAACTAAATTTATTTACTCAAGGTCACATATTTGATCAATTTCGATTAACTTCCCGCCGCTTAATCTTTAATCTTCTTGCTGAAGAGACAAACTGATTCATATAAAAAAAGCGACAAAAAGCCCCTACAAGCCTTATAAATCGTCGCTCATGAAACCAGCAATCTCTTCAATGAACTTCTTAATCTTTAACTCTTTGTTTTGGTAATAACTTTACTGAAATACCAGAGAGAAAAAGCCCAAAGAAGTCCGATCGTAAATCTATAAAAACAACAATGAGCCAACCCTGATAAAACAAAGCGGGTGTTTGCCAAACCAACATAACAATAAAAGTGCGGCTTAGAGCTTCCCTCTCTAGGACCAAGTTATAACGATCATCAACGTGATTCACCGGAGAACATCATGTCCGAAAATAAACGCAGTACGATAGGCAAATTTGCCCTACTGTCTATGACCTTCGCGGCGGTATACAGCTTCAATAACATCATTAATAACAACATCGAGATCGGCCTTTCCTCGGCTCCGATGTTCTTTCTAGCAACCATCTTTTACTTTGTGCCATTTTGTTTGATCGTTGCAGAGTTTGTGTCACTGAATAAAAACTCTGAAGCGGGCGTTTATTTCGGCTTATACCTACTGGTTTGTTAATCTGTTCTTCTTCACCTCTCTGCTGCCTAGAATCATCGCTTATACGTCGTATGCGTTCTTAGGGTTTGAGTACATATTCACGCCAATCACCACGGCGATCCTCAGTACCATTTTGTTTGCGATTGCTACGCACATTTCAAACAATGGCGCGAAACTACTAGGCCCCATCACCTCACTAACATCGTCGCTTATGTTGTTGCTAACAATGTCTTACATCTTGTTGTCTGGCGGTGCTTTGATCGGTGGTATCGAGCCAGCAGACCCAATCACCATTGAAGCGATGACACCAAGCTTTAACTGGGCATTCCTTGGGGTAATCACTTGGATCTTCATGGCGGCTGGCGGTGCAGAATCGGTAGCGGTTTACGTCAACGACATCAAAGGTGGTCACAAGTCTTTCGTTAAAGTGATCATCATTGCCGGTATCTTCATTGGTGCGCTTTACTCGGTGGGTTCAGTACTAGCAAACGTGTTTGTGTCGCGAGAAGAGCCTAAATTTACTGGCGGCTCAGTGCAGGTATTTGAAGGACTAGCAAGACACTTTGGACTGTCGGAAATCCTGATGAACCGTTTCGTTGGTGTGGTTTCATTCACTGCGATGTTGGGCTCTCTACTTATGTGGACGGCGACACCGGTTAAGATCTTCTTCTCTGAAATCCCTAAAGGCATCTTTGGCGAGAAGACTGTCGCGCTTAACAAACAAGGTGTACCAGAGCGTGCAGCTTGGGTTCAGTTCTTCATCGTGATTCCACTGATGTTCATCCCAACGTTGGCGTCTGACACCGTTCAAGACTTGATGAGCACCATCATCAACATGACCGCAGCAGCTTCTATGCTACCGCCACTGTTCATCATGATTGCTTACCTGCACCTGCGCGTGAAACTGGACCACCTACCACGTGATTTCCGCATGGGTTCTCGTACGGTCGGTATTACAGCAGTATCGATCCTTATCGCTATCTTCACCGTTGGTTTCTTCGCTTCTACATTCCCAACAGGCGCAGACATCATGACCATCATCTTCTACAACGTGGGTGGTATTGTGATCTTCCTTGGCTACGCATGGTGGAAGTACGGTCAATACGAGAAAAGCTTATCTCCAGAAGAGAAAAAACTAGAAGCGAAACCTGAACCAGCGAACGCTTAGTTTTACCCTACACTCTGATTGAAAACTTAAGGCACTCACATTTAAACTTCAGGCACTCGCATTTGGTGAGTGCCTTTTTATTTGTTGGAACACTTCTACTCAACACCTAGATTTCATCAAAGCTATTCAAGAAAGAAGACATTCGATTCAACAATCTAACCGCCTACAAAGTGATTCGCTGACTGAATAGCTACCACCCTAGCCATGCCTCTACACATTCAACTTAAAGTCAAAATAAAAACAAAGTAAATATTTACTAAAAATAGATCACACTTTTAAACTGAATTAATTTTAAACATCAAAATTATCATTAATATCGGTTTTGCGATCGTAAGTAACCTGACCAATACGCCTTGAAGAGCACCCCATATTAGAAGTCAGAACTGCTTACGAACCTTCATTTACAACCCCGACACAGAAGTGATTAAAATGAAAAGTAGTTTTACTAAAACCACTCTTATTACAAGCTGTATCCTTGCTGCTCTAACGGCTAATGCCCACGCTGATGAAACAGCCGCTAACCACAGCGACACTCAGCCCCCTAAAACAGAAACCCTATTTAACTTCTATGGTGAGCTTGGCCTTGGTGGTCACGTTGCACTAGAAGGCGACGACAAAGGCCGTTATGCAGACGGTACTTACATCGAAGCAGGCTTGGCTATCGAGCACGGAAATTGGTTCGGTCTTGCTTACATGGAAGGCTGGACAGTACAAGCTGACGACGAAGGCAATGCTTGGGCAACTGGCCATGGCTGGGGCGGCTTCGAAGGTGGCTTTAACCGCTTTTACGCTGGCTACCGCACCGACGCTAAAACAGAATTTATTGTTGGTCGTATGGACTCTTCATTGGATGACGTTCAATGGTGGGGTGACCCTACCGTCGAGTACGGCTACGCGATCTCAAACACGCGTGACGTGCATGTTGGTGTGAAGATCCAAAACCTAGAAGGCAAGCTACGCTACAGCGTTTCTTTCGCGCCAGAATCTGACTTCTCTGAAGACGATGCACTGATTCACTTCGGTAAATACGACAACTTTGCAGACCAATGGAAAGATAAGAACGCCATGGTCAACGGTTACCTCCAATACGATCTGACCGATGATTTAACCCTAATGGGTGGCGGTGAAGTGCGTAACAACGATGGCGGTGAACTATTGCTATTGGGTGCTGAATACAAAAACTTCGCTACGCGTATTTGGCACGACACCGATAAAGGTAACCAAGAGTCTTTCGGTAGCGAATCAGGCATTCAAACCAGTGCTTGGTACGAAGCGGCTCAGGGCGTTTACCTTTCGGCAGCCTACAACTACGCAAACTTTGATGGTGACAACGGCGACAAAGAAATCACCTCTTACATCAACGCGGGCGTTTGGTACGAATACGGCAACGGCACATTTGCGACTGCTTTCGATAGCCGCTTTGGCGTAGGCAGCGACACTGAAATCGGCGACGCACAAGTGTTCGCAATGCAATACTTCTACTGGTAATAACAGGAACTCACTATGAAACTGAACAAATCATTCGCAGCTATCGCTATCGGTGCAGCACTTGTTGTTACTGGTTGCTCATCAAATACAGGCTCTGAAGAGCTTCAAGCAAGCCAATTTAAGAACGTTATCGACCGTACTGGCTCACCAGAATACATGCGTGATTACGACTTCGATGACCACCAGCGTTTCAACCCATTCTTCGATTTAGGTGCATGGCACGGTCACCTACTGCCAGACACAGCTGAAGGCATGGGCGGCTTCCCGGGTACTGCTCTGCTTACCGAAGAGTACATCAACTTCATGGCTGACAACTTTGATCGCCTAAGCGTGTTCAAAGACGGAAAAAAAATCGAATTCACGATGGAAACTTACAGCCTACCGGGCGCATTGGTTCAGACACTAAAATCTGACGATGTGACAGTAGAAATGACGCTGCGTTTTGCTTCTAACCGTACCTCTCTGCTAGAGACCAAAATCACCACCGACTCACCGGTTGAATTGGTGTGGGATGGTGAACTACTAGAAAAGACGCACGCCAAAGAAGGCGTGGCACAAACCGACAAAACAATCGCTGAGACTTACCCTGAGTATGACCGTCAAATCGTCGCAACTGACGATGGCTTGAAGGTGACTTTCGGTAAGGTGCGTTCAACGTGGGGTCTACTGACTTCTGGTGAATCTGAATACCAAGTTCACAAGTCGATTCCAACACAAACCACAGTGGATGGTTTAGCGTTTACTTCAACGGCAAACATTGAAGCATCGACCACCATCTACACGACTTACTCGCATGTTCTAACGGCAGAAGAAGCGAAAGCTGAACAGCCAGAAATCAAAAAGATCATGGCAAACCCGACCGACTTCTTAGCCGCATCTGAAGCGCGTTGGGAAGGTTACCTAGAAATGGGCCTGACCAACCCGAATGCAACGCCAGAGCAAGAGCGTGTTGCGGTAAAAGCGATGGAAACCCTAAACGGTAACTGGCGTGGCGCTGCTGGTGCGATGGAGTTTGATTCTGTCACTCCATCGGTAACCGCGCGTTGGTTCTCAGGTAACCAAACTTGGCCTTGGGACACATGGAAACAAGCCTACGCAATGGCTCACTTCAACCCAGACGTAGCGAAAGATAACATCCGTGCAATGTTCGCTTACCAAATCCAAGCCGACGATGCCGTTCGCCCTTGGGATGAGGGCTACGTGCCCGATCTACTCGCTTACAACCTAAGCCCAGAACGTGGCGGCGACGGCGGTAACTGGAATGAGCGTAACACCAAACCAAGCCTAGCAGCATGGGCAGTAATGGAAGTCTACAAGACCACCAGCGACGAAGCTTGGCTACAAGAGATGTATCCAAAGCTCGTGGCATACCATGATTGGTGGCTACGCAACCGTGATAACAACGGCAACGGTGTTCCAGAATACGGCGCAGCACGCGACAAAGCACACAATACACCTGAAGGTGAAATGTACTTCACCGTGGTTCGTGGCGATAAGCACGAAACAGTCGTAGGCCAAGCGGCACTGGATAAAGTGATTGCAGAGGGTAACTACGATTACATCGAGAGCCCCGCACAAACGGCTGCATCTTGGGAATCAGGCCGTGACGATGCAGCCGCATTTGGCTTCATTGATAAAGATCAGCTAGACGCATACGTTGCAAACGGTGGTAAGCGCAGCGATTGGGATGTTGAGTTCGCTCAAAACCGCGCTGAAGACGGCACACTGCTAGGCTACTCGCTACTGCAAGAATCTGTCGACCAAGCAAGCTACATGTACAGCGATAACAAGTACCTAGCAGAAATGGCTGACATTCTAGGTAAAGACGCAGAAGCAAAAGAGTTCCGTGAAAAAGCAGAACACCTATCGAACTACATCAACACTTGTATGTTCGACGAAGGCACTAACTTCTTCTACGACATTCGCATTGAAGACAAACCACTAGCCAATGGCTGTGCAGGTAAACCGATTGTAGAACGTGGTAAAGGCCCTGAAGGGTGGTCACCACTGTTCAATGGCGCAGCAACGCAAGATCACGCTGATGCGGTTGTTTCTGTGATGAAAGATACCTCAGAGTTCAACACCTACGTTCCGCTGGGTACGGCAGCGCTTTCTAGCCCAGCATTTGGCCCAGATATTTACTGGCGTGGACGCGTATGGGTAGACCAGTTCTACTTCGGCCTTAAAGGCATGGACAGCTACGGCTACCGTGATGATGCGATTGAAATGGCAGGCGCGTTCTTTGACCATGCTGATGGGTTAGTTCAAGACGGTCCTATCCGTGAGAACTACAACCCACTAAATGGTGAACAACAAGGCGCACCAAACTTCTCTTGGAGTGCGGCTCACCTGTACATGCTTTACAACGATTTCTTTACTGACGCAGAGTAAATCAAACCTATACCTGTCTTCTGGAATTCAATGAAAACATAACCTCATAAATTTCAGACTTTGGCACTCAGTATCTCGCTGAGTGCCTTTTTTACACCTGAAGCAAAATAAGCGAACAACAAGCACTTAGACCATTTGGCCTACCATGATCCTTTTACTCAATTCGCTGTACTCCGCTAACACGGGCAACCTTTTACTCACAAAAAAACAAAGAGTGCTCTTGCTATGAAATCCCGCTCAAAAATTTCATCACTCTCATTGAAACATTGGTTTCTGAAGACTTATTCAAATTTTATTTATCCTTATTAGCCTTCCGGACATTAATTTGATAGTCGTTTACTAAATAATCGCTAAACTATAGTGTCGCCTACCCCTTTTTTGAGAAAACCTAAATGCCTAATGCTGATTCCACCCTAAACAAACGTATGGGAATCGTTGCGCTCACCTGGCCAATTTTTATCGAAGTTCTTTTAAGAACCGCACTCAACACCAGTGATGTATTCATGCTATCGGGATACTCGGACAAAGCCGTGTCTGCCGTTGGTGTTATTTCTCAGATATCCTTTTTCCTGATCATTGTTTCGACCATGGTCAGCAGTGGTACGGGTATTTTAATCGCGCAGTACAACGGTGCCTCCCGCACTCAAGAGAGCGCTCACGTGGGTGTAGCAAGTATCATTCTAGCCATTATTGCAGGTGTGCTACTGAGTGTGATTGCCGTTCTTGTTGCTGAATATTTTATCCCGCTTTATCAACTCGAACCTCAAGTTGAACAGTACGCGCAAGAATACCTGTTCATCAGTGGTGCTCTCACCTTCAATGTAACCATAGGTGTGGTTCTCACCACTATTTTGCGCAGTCATGGCTATTCAAAGTCACCGATGGTGATCAACATGATTGCTGGCGTTATCAACGTATTCGGTAACTACTGCGCCTTATATCAACCTTTTGGTTTGCCTGTATACGGCGTGCAAGGGGTTGCGACTGCGACCGTCATTAGCCAAGTGATCGGGATGTTGATCTTGATTGGTGTGGTCAGAAGCAAAGGTATTGATCTACCAGTGAAGCAGTTTAAATCTGTGCCTAAAGCCATCTATCAAAAAATCATTAAGATCGGCTCGATGAACGCAGGAGAAGTGCTCTCTTATAACATGGCTCAGATCAGCATTACCTTCTTCGTGGTGCAGATGGGCACCTCTTCACTGGCTGCGTTTACTTACGCACAAAACATCGCTCGTCTCTCTTTTGCGTTTGCACTGGCAATTGGTCAAGGCAGCCAAATCCAAACTGGCTATTACATTGGTAAGGGTTGGATTGACGAGATCACCAAGCGCGTGCAACGTTACTTTGTGGTTGGCTTTATCGCCTCAACTGCGATTACCTGCATGGTTTATGTGTTCCGTTTCGAAATTCTCGATCTGTTCACGCAAGATCCAGAGATCATTGCGCTAACGGCGGCACTGATTGCAGGTTCCATCATTCTTGAAGCTGGCCGAGTATTTAACCTGATCTTTATCTCTTGTCTAAAGGCCGCTGGCGACATTAAATTCCCGATCAAAATGGGTATTCTCAGCATGTGGGGCATTGGGGTTGCCATGAGCTATTTGCTTGGCGTGCATTGGGGTTATGGCGTATTAGGTGCTTGGATGGCAATCGCGATGGACGAGTGGTTCCGCGGAATCATTATGGCCTATCGCTGGCGAGCTAAGAAATGGACTCGATTCTCTTTTTAGACTTCCATTTATCTTCACAAGATCGAAAAACGCCGCTCCTATTTCCAAAGAGCGGCGTTTTCGTTTTTAATTACCCTAACTCATCTACGCGGTCGCAAGTCCTTTCTTACGCTTTGCTAATCGGCCCAAAATACCGACTAACATCACGATGCCACACACACCGTAAACCTGCATGATGGTTGGATCATCAGATACAAAGCCCACATCAGAGAACATCACGTAAGCACCTAATACCATGTAGAGAATGATAGCCGAAGCCTCGAAACGGAACTCCCAAGGTGTCACATCAATATTCTCATTGACTGGCATCACGTACTCAGACTCACGTGGCATAAAGTAGCCAATGATGAACATCAGCGCTGTACATACAACAAACAGAATCGCCAATTGGTGTAAGAAGTGAATAGGTGTTTTGAACACTAACTGCATCGCAGCGTATGAACTTACAAATACCACCAATGCCACTTTAGCCGCTAGAGCTGGCACACGTTTAGAGATGTAACCCACAAACACGATAGTGAAGATTGGCACACTGAAGAAGCCCGCTACCATTTGTAGGTATTGGAACAAACCTTCTGGTGCGTACATGATGAATGGTGCGATACATACCGAGATAATCGCGATCACAACGCCAAAGATACGGCCTTTACCCACTAGCTCTTCATCCGTTTTACCTTGGCCAAACAAAGGTTTGTAGACATTCAATGCAAATAGAGTGGTCGAACTGTTAAGCACACCATTAAATGTACTTAGGATGGCACCAAACATCACCGCAACGAAGAAGCCCACCAGCGGTTTAGGCAAAACTTCATTCACTAAACGAGTGTACATGGTATCTGGGTTACCAGCATCTGCGCCAAACATATGGAAAGCGATAATACCTGGAATGATCAAAAACAGCGGAGAGATAACCTTAATCGCACCAGCAAGGATAACCCCTTTCTGACCTTCTTTCAGGTTCTTAGCACCCAATGCGCGTTGAATGATGGATTGATCAGTACCCCAGTAGTACAAGTTCACCAAAAGCAGACCAGTAAACAGTGTTGAGAACGGCAGTGGATCAGTCTCTGTACCAACCGATTGCAGTTTCTCTGGCGCGGCATAAAGCAGAATATCCAAGCCAGCACCAAAGCTGCCCTCACCCAACACCATTAAACCAAACACGGGGATCATCATGCCGCCAATAATAAGACCAACACCATTAATAGTATCGGCAATCACGACCGCTTTGAGTCCACCATAAATCGCGTAAAAGAAACCAAGTAGACCGATCGTCGCTGAAATTAGGGCAATAGAGCTGAATTCTGAAATATTAAGCAGAGCTTGAACATCAAAGATCTCTCCCAGAACAACGGCACCGGCATAAAGTGTGGTTGGCAAGATATTGATGACGTACTGGCACAAGAAAAGTAACGTCACAAACTTCTTCACCGACATGTCGTAACGGCTCTCTAAGAAATCAGGAATCGTCGTTATCCCTTGCTTCAGGTAACGCGGTACCAGCATCAAAGCGATGATCACCAAAGTGACACCAGAGGCCACTTCCCACCCCATGACACTCATGTTATGGGTATAAGCTTGTGCACTCATGCCAACAAAGCTAGTCGCGCTCAAGTTGGTTAAAATTAGGGAGCTGGCAATCAAACCACCGGTTAAGCTTCTTCCGCCAAGAAAGAAACCGTCTTGTGAGGTGTTCTTGTCATTTTTAACTTTGTTGTAGGTAAACGCGACAACAAAACCAGTAAATAACAAGAATGACAGCAGAACTGTAATAGACATTTTGTTTTCCTTAAGTTTAGTTATTGCGGCAGCAATTCCTCGCTGCCGATTATATTTTTATATTTAGAATTTTATTTGTAGGGGTACTCAGAGTTAGCGTTTCATATCTTTTTCAGATGAACAATCAAGGCAGACTCTGGGTCGAGAATAGGTAAGGTCAATCCAATCTCTTTGAGGTTATCGCCACTCAGGGTTAACGTTTTGTCGAGCCATTGGGGGCGTTGTTTCATCAACTGGAAACTGGTTTTTGGCATGTCCACTAACTTCACTTGATACATCGCGTTGTCTTCCACGCAGCTAATACGAAGTGGCGAAGGCAGAGCATATTCAGGCATCGCTAATTGGCACACGGTGATCAGCATTTCATCGTCATTTTCAACGCCATAAATGTTCTGATTTTTGTCCGAAGGATCCATTCGGAAACTACGACCAGAATGCAAAACATGACGAAATTGCTTATGCAGTGAAATGTAATGTGAGAATGCTTGTTTCTCTTCCGGTGACTCTTTAACAGGGTCAAGCTCAACACCCATATGCCCCATGAGTGCAGTTACACCACGCATATTGATGCTGTGACGACGGTTGGTTGAGTGGCATTCTGCTGGGCCAATGTGCGCCCCCATCACTTCTGGTGGGAAGAAGTAACTCATGCCTTTCTGAATGGCTTGGCGCTCTAAGGCATCATTACAATCCGATGCCCAGAAACGATGTGTTCGTTTTAGAATTTCAAAATCGATACGGCCGCCGCCCGAAGAACAAGATTCAATCTCGACTTCTGGGTGCGCTCGATTCAACTCATCAACAAGGCGATATAGCGCTTTAGTTTGACCATGCACAGCAGCTTTACCTTGATGCCCAGGTTGAACCAACTCTCGGTTCATGTCCCACTTAAGGTAAGTGATGTTGTATCGAGTCAAAAGCGCATTGAGGCGTTCATACAAATAGTTAAAACACGCTTCATTTTGTAGGTCTAACACGTACTGCCAACGGCCAGATGGTTGATGATACCCTTGTAAACCAAGCACCCAATCAGGATGATTTCGGTAAAGATTAGAATCTTGGCTTACCATCTCAGGTTCAACCCACAACCCGAACTCCATACCCTGTTGATTAACATGTTCAATCACAGGTTCTAAGCCATTTGGGTATTTCACCTCATCCAAATACCAGTCGCCCAGTGCGGTACGTTCACCATCACGCCCCACAAACCAACCATCATCAATAATGAAACGTTCAACGCCCATCACGCCCGCTTCCGTTGCCATCTTCATGATGTACTCAGGCTTGTGATCAAAATAGATCCCTTCCCATGTGTTTAAATGAACGGGACGAGGTTTTTCGGTTGGGAATTGAATAATATTGTCGCGAACAAATTGCTGAAAACGCTGAGCAATACCGTTCAAGCCAGAATTGCTGTAACAGGCATAGAGCCAAGGTGTCTGATAAGTAGCCTCTGGTTCTAGAATCGATTCACCCGCTAGCAATAACTCTCCCGCTTGAACAAAGCGGCGGCCATCACTACGAACATCCGCGCGCATTTGGTGGTTACCGCTCCAACCCAAATGAAATCCCCACACCAAACCGTTCTGCTCTGAGAACCCTTGAGTGCCTGCAAACATGCCAGGGAAGTTTTCATGTGAAGTACGACCGCGACGGTTCTCTTGCATGAAGCCGCCATGTTCAAAACGCTGACGTTGCGTTTGAAATTCATGACACCAACGGCCATGGAACGTCATGAGTTCGTTGGCGTGATTCGGCAATGGCAACGTAGAAGAAAGCTTATTCAGGTAGTATTTATTGCTGCCTTTATTGGTGATGGTTACACGCTTTTGGACGACGTCAGATTCGAAATCCAGTTTGATCTCAACCTTAAGATCCAGTAGAGCAACCTTGTCTTCAAGGAGGAAACTCACTTCTTGATCTTGAGCATCGTAACGAACTGTCTTAAAGACGGGAGCCCAATCAAGCCCTTCTCTATGACCTTCAATGCCCGGAGCGTTAAAGTGCCCACTGCCTAACTCAGGACAAAGAGAGAGAGGCACATCCACATCAAGTCGTGCTTGGGAAATCGGTCTCTCTGTCGAAAGCAGAAGATCTTCATCAATACTTGCGATCTTTGCCCCCCAATGCAAAACCTCTGGAACACGCCCTGATTTAATGATCAAACTATGGTTTTTACTCTTTAAGTGAATAAATTCGTTCATTACTAATCTCTATTGTTTTCGTAAACATAATATAGAAATAATAGTGAACCCATCACGCCAGATTAGTATCCAAAACCCACAAAATCGTGATGTAAATTGGCTTTAATATTCGAAAAATTTGCACAAGATCGACTGTTTCCGCAAACATTTTTAATGTTTTAAAAGACATTTATTTGAGAGTGAGCAGAGTTTAGTTTGGTAAATTTCGGTAGGCTTATTTCACTCTAAAATATTCGATGAGCAGAGCGATGAGTATCACCTTCAAAGACGTAGCAAAACTGGCAGGGGTATCCACCCAGACGGTATCTCGAGTAACCAATGGCTCACAAGACGTCGCGGAATCCACCCGTAACAAGGTTAACGCCGCCATAAAGCAACTGGGATATGTACCCAATAAAGGTGCGCAAATGCTCAGTCGAGCCAAGTCCACCAGCGTTGGTTTAGTCACTCTCGATATGGCACTGCATGGCGCAGCAATGATCGCCAATGGCGTGCGAATGCAGGCTCATGATATGAGTTATGGCGTCGCTTTCTCTGTTGTTTCCGAGCCTAATCTCGCGAACACCCGTGAGGCTATTCGTGAACTGATGGCTCAACAGGTCGACAGCATTATTCTGAATGTGCCTTTAAAGAGTGCCGATGCAGAATTGTTAGTGGAACAATATCAGCACCTCAACCTTATCTTCATTGATGTCCCTTCTAACAGCCAAGTGAACTATGTTTGCGGTGATCATGCGGAAGGAGCAAAACTGGCAGCTCAACATCTACTTGAAAGCGGACGAACGGACTTCCTGCTGATCACTGGCCCGAATGAATCCAGTGCCTCAAAGATTCGTCATCAAAGTTGGTTAGCCGTGTTATCAGATGCAGAGAGTAAGGTGCAGTATCAATATCAAGGAAACTGGCAAGCAGAAAGTGGTTACCTTGGCGTTCGAGAAGCTGTCTCTAAACAAGCCGTATTTGATGCCGTGTTAGTGGCAAGTGATCAGATGGCATTGGGAGCTTTACGTGCACTGCAAGAACTGCAGATACCTGTCCCTGATAAGGTTGCGGTCGTCGGCTTTGATGGAATCGAGGACAGTGCGTTTTTTAATCCACCATTGACCACCATCAAACAAGACTTCACCACGATTGGTCGACAAGCTGTGATACTTGCAGAGAAGCTCAACGCCAACTCACAAGATGCTTTATTGCAGCACCATATCGAAACGGCATTACTCCCAAGAGAAAGCAGCCAACCGATAGTGACGGCTCACTATGAAAAACAAGAGATCGAGCAACTGCTAAAAAGGATTCAGACCCTTTTGCCAGAATCGACATAAAAGAAAAAGCGCTAGGGGGAGCTAGCGCTTTAAGACCAACTAAGTCCGTTTAGCCTGGTAGTTTTTTAAGCTATATCATGAGGATATAACCATTTTTTTACTTAGGTAAATCAAAAATCCTATTCTTTACGACTGCTTTGAGTCGTAAATTAAGTATAGTCGGGTTGCGAAAAATGGAAGGAATTATTTCGGTTATTTTTGCTAAATCGAATAAAGCTAAAGTAGAAAACCAGCTCAAATGAACTAACCTTTAATCATGATAGGAAATCTTGATGAAGGGCTATATGGATTCAGAGACGACCACCGCCAAACCCGCTCCTCAAAAAGAACAATCAAACTTATTGTCGTCTTTACTTCATGAATTCAGAAGAAACAAACTGATTTTATGGTACGTGGCATTCATTGCTCCGCTCACCTTAACCATCAACCTATTTGTCCCAAATAATATGAAGTATGACATCTATAGTTATATCGATGTCTTAATGACTATTTGCTATGTCACTTTTATTATCTGGGCAACGTATTACTATTGTTATTTACTGTTTAAGAGAGAAAAGAAACCAACCATACGGTTCATCAAAAAAGTGAAATCATTGCTATTTCCTATCTCGAAACCCATTTACTTTACCTTGTTAATGCTCGCTTTGAACATCTCATTTTCGAGTTACACGTTTATCAAGTCACTCATCCCCCACTTCAACCCTTACACTTTAGACCTCGCTTTTTACCACTTAGATAAGTGGTTACACTTTGGCGTATCTCCATGGGAAATCACACACTTCTTCCTGCCAAATGCAGCTTCAACTTTGGTGATGAACTTCTTATACAACTTATGGTTTTTTCTGATGTGGGGGATGTTACTTTTTTTCATCATCTATCGAAAAGATGACCAACTTCGTAATCAGTTTATCCTCACCTTCTTGATATCTTGGTTTCTCCTAGGTAACGTCATAGCGACGCTGTTGTCGTCTGCGGGCCCCGCCTACTTTCACCACTTCTATGAACAAGATCTCTATCTTAGGTTAATGGAACGTCTACAAGCGCAGGACCTCCAGTTAAAGCAAGCGAATCTATTCCCACTTTGGATGCTATCCGCGCAGGATATGCTTTGGGATAGCTATGTTACAGGCGTAAGAGGCCGAGGAACGGGGATATCTGCTATGCCTAGTTTGCATGTCACTATCGCCGTATTAATGGCAATGACAGCATTTAGGTTGAACAAAAAACTGGGATATTTAGCGTGGGGCTATGCTTTAATTGTCCAGATCGGCTCCGTTCACTTGGCTTGGCACTATGCAATCGACGGATACTTAGGGGCGATATTAGTCGTCGCTCTTTGGCATGTTATTGGGTACTGGTTGCGAAGACGAAAACCACTAATCAAAGTCCCATAAACTAGGGCGTGTTGATCTTTCGTGAGTGTTTTTTGAACAGCATGGTAAAGAGTTATAATTTGCTTCGCCAAAAGTAAAACCATAACCAATACCATGCCAAGAACAATGCTAACTGATATTCGCTGGGAACTGCTACTCCAAGTTATGAAAAGTACAGGTCGTATTTACGATAAAACTGAACATCGAATGACATTTGAAGGAATACTTTATCGAATGAGAACAGGTATTCCTTGGCGAGATCTACCCTCTGAGTTCGGAGAGTGGAGTACCGTTTACAGACGATTTAATCTTTGGTCAAAGAAAGGGATTTTAGATAATCTTTTCAAAAGCTTATCTAACATGGCTGATTTTGAATGGGTATTTCTTGATGGCTCTATAGTTAGAGCACATCAGCATAGTACAGGTGCAGCTACTGAAAGTTCAGAGCAAATAGGAAAAAGTCGCGGGGGCAACTCAACCAAAATTCACTTAGCCGTAGATAGTGGTGGCCTGCCGATTTGCTTTGATTTATCAGAGGGACAACGCCACGATATAGTGCATGCCGAAAGCTTAGTTGAGCAACTCGATGAAGTTAATACCATCGTTTGTGATAAAGGATATGACAGCGAACCTTTCCGTATTTTTGTTAAGGAACGTGGCGGAGAAACGGTAATTGCTAAACGCAATTACGGACAAGATATAGACAAAGACAGTATGGATTGGTGTTTATACAAGTATCGTCACTTGGTCGAAAATGCCTTTGGGAGAATTAAGCATTATCGAGCTATTTCAAGTAGATATGATAAGCTAGAAAGGAATTATGCCAGCATGTTATCGCTGGCATTCATGTTAATGTGGCTACCGATGTATTGTTGAACGCGAAATGTACAGCAAAGATCAACACGCCCTAGATATGTACCGCCCCTTATCACATCGGATAACGAGCTACTCTCCTCGACCTGTTACCTCTTCAACCGCCTGACTAATGGTTTTTCTCAGATGGGTGTTTTTATCATCGAGTTGCTTTCCTTTGCGATAAACAAGTTGAATGTCGAAATCAGGAACCTCTATCGGCGGGGCAACAGCGATCAGCGAATTCTCCATATTAGAGTCAGTTCGAGCGACCAACTTAGGCACAATACACAGCAACTTTCTTCCACTTATCAGCCGTTTTACCGTCAAAAAATTACTCGATGCAATCGCAACTTTTCTCGCATAACCGAGTTCCGCTAATTTCATGTCTACGCCCGTTTTTAGAGAACCATTGGGGGAAACTAATGCATGATCGACAGAAACAAATGTCTCTAGCGACATCGGAAGCTCAACACCAAGCACTGAGCTATCAAGTAAGCAAACGTGCTGCTCGGTATAGAGATGTTCAATGCCATATAGCTTAGGCACTTCACCAAAGCTGCCTATCGCAATGTCTAGCTTAGCCTCTTCAAATACCTGCTGGTAATTGGTTCGATTAACGTTAAGAAATGCAACTTGAGAGTTTGGCGAAGCTTGTTTAATAAAATCGAAGATCATTGGGCCAAACATCTGTTCCGCGTAATCGGTAAGTCCGATCTTCCAGCTGCCTTTATAACTATCAACTTCGAACCTTTTGGACAACAGAACTTCAGATTGAATAGTATTAAGCAACGCATCGACAGTGCTTGATAATTCAATCGCTCGGTCGGTCGCTTCCATCTTACTACCGACACGCTCAAACAAAGGGTCATCAAACAGCTTTCTCAGTCTTTGTAAGCTATGACTCATCGCTGATTGGCTGACATAACAACGTTCTGCCGCCTTACTCACACTGTTGGTTTTATATAGAGCTTGCAGTGCAATCAATAAGTTAAGGTCAATTCCTTTCCAGTTAAAATCAGCCACAAATCAATCCCATATCATTCATAATTATAATTAAAACAATTAATTTGAATCATAGTTTAACTCCACCTAAATTACGCTAAACATTTATCTGGAATCGATCATGCTTTCAATTTTTAAAACCTTTTTCTGGCTTGGCTGGATTAGCTTCGGTGGACCAGCGGCACACATTGGCTACTTCCGTAAAACCTTTGTTGAGAAACTGAATTGGTTATCCGACGAAGAGTACGGGCAAATTGTCGCCCTCAGTCAATTTCTGCCGGGTCCAGGCTCAAGTCAGGTTGGCTTCGCGGTTGGTTACAAAAAAGGTGGCTTAACCGGTGCGATTGCCGCATTTGTCGGCTTCACCTCCCCTTCTGTCATCCTAATGTTGATATTGGCCTTAGTGAGCAACCAGTTGTTGGAAGCACCGCTTTTCATTTCAATCATCCACGGACTTAAGCTACTCGCGGTCGTGGTTGTAGCTGACGCCACTTTCGGCATGTACAAAAACTTTTGCCAATCAAAGATAGCAACAGCACTGTGTGTGATAACCGCGATTGTTCTACTTTTAATTCCTGGGATCTGGCCTCAGGTATTAGTTCTATTGTTTGCTGCTATGGTTGGCAGTAAGTTCTTAACCTCACACGAATTAAAAACAGCACCTTCGACGCACAAGATATCGTTAACACCACTCGTGATTTTCGTTGCTTTACTGGTTGGTCTGCCTCTATTCAGTGCTTACTCTCAAGGCATTGAAGTATTTGGCTTGTTCTATCAAGCAGGCAGCCTAGTATTTGGTGGCGGCCACGTGGTACTTCCGCTGCTACAAAATGGCATTGGTGACCAACTGTCTCAAGATGCCTTCCTAACCGGCTATGCCGCAGCGCAAGCCGTACCGGGCCCGATGTTTACGTTAGCCACTTACCTCGGTTATGTATTAATACCATCAGCACCGATCACTGGGGCACTGCTCGCAACGATTGCGGTGTTCTTACCGGGCTTCTTATTGCTATTGGGTGTACTGAAGAACTGGCAGGCAATTGCGAGTAAGCCTCTAGTAGCTGGGGCGCTTACAGGTGTGAATGCGGCTGTAGTCGGCTTATTACTTGCGGCTCTATACCAACCCATCTTCACAAGTGCAGTGAGTAGCGGCTTAGACTTCGCTCTGATCATTGTTGGTGTTTGGCTATTGAAAACCGTGAAGATGCCGATTGTAGGTTTAGTTGGTACCTTTATCGCAGCTGGTGCGATGCTTAACTATTTATAATTAAGTACTTAGATACCCAACTTTGATACAAAACTGAGTGACAAATATTAGCCCCTGATAAGGAAATTCATCAGGGGCTAATTCATTTGTACTATTTACCATAAGGAGAGTAACTTTTCATAGAACAACACTATATTGGTGTGCTCTCCTTCATTTCTCTCACCTCGGCTAAGGCTCGATTTAGGTTTTCATTGGCGATTTTGTAATACGAAGGTTTTTTGTCGATGGCTTGTTGCAAGTAAGGAATCGCTTCATCAGGTCGGCCTTGAATAATTAAAAAGTAACCGACATTATTCAGAGCTTCCGGCGCATCCATATGACGCATAAACACATTTATGGCTTTTTTCACATCACCTGATGCCAAATAAATAAGTGCAAGGTTGTTTTGAGCCTTCTCATTGTTAGGTTCGATCTCTAAAGCAGAACGCGTGTATTGGTACGCTTCTTTGTAGTTGCCGTACATGTAATGGGAGTAACCCATGTTCAGTAAAGCCTTCACTGAAGTCTTATCGATAGTGAGCGACTTTTTAAAATATTCTTGGGCTATCTGATGTTTACCATCTACATCTTCCAAGACTCCGATTCCCATGTAAGCCAAAGCAGGAGACATACTATCAACCTTCAAACCTGCCACTTCACTTTGACTTAACGCTTGGTAGTTTTTAATCGTGCTACTACTTTTTAAGCGAACTTGGTCTGCATTGATCGCTTTAAAGAAGTAGCTTCGACCTTCGTCTGTACGGCGCTGCTTAGTATATAAAACACCTAACTGCTCTAATACTTCAGTATGCGCAGGGTTAAAATCTAATGCCGCCAAATACGCTTTTTCAGCGAGTGCGTAATTACCTCTCGATGAGTGAATTCGACCGATCGTAAATAGCGTTTTATCGTGAAACTCTTGTTCAGGAAAAGACAGAGATCGGATGTACTCATAGAGAGCTAAATCGATGTTGTTATCTCTAAGAGCGACATCACCACGCATGATTGCTTCTTTTTCACTGACCGGTGGATCGTCACTGGTTAGGGTGTCAATTGGCTTACCCGAATACAATTCGGCATCAAACTGATTAGTTGGCTCATCAGAAGAGGCGCACCCGAGAATCAATAGCGGTAGTAAAAGTAAAACCATTCTGTTCATTCGCATCATAAACCTACTCCTGGCGCACTTAATGCGTCCATAACAATCATCATCCCTGGTCCAAGGGCAACAATAAAAAAACATGGCCAAATAAATAACAACATTGGGAACAACATCTTGGTGGGTATTTTTGCTGCGATTTCTTCCGCTGCTTGTTGGCGTTTATCTCGAAAATCTTCGGTATAGTCACGTAAGGTCTGAGCTAAACTCCCCCCCATTCTTGAAGCATGTGAGAGCAAAGAAACAAGGCCATCCAATTCATGTAACCCCGTTCTTTCTACAAGTTGACTCAAAGCATCTGGCATCGTGACACCTGCTTGTATTTTGGCAAACACCGTATCAAGTTCATCAGCCAATTCGGGTTGGGAAATGTATAACTCGTTAGCGACACGCCCTAGCGCAGCATTAAAACCTAGGCCTGATTCCGTACAAACCACTAAAAGGTCTAAAGCATCAGGAACCCCATTCCTGATTTTTCTCTGTCTCTCTTTTTGCATTTTACTCAATACAAAATTGGGGAAGAACGTCCCGACAAAAACACACGTCACAATCAATAAATTGTTGTAGCTGCCACCTATAGCCAAGTAAAACACCATAAATGCACAGACAAAACCAATTAATGCTGATAGTACCTTGAAGGCATAAAACACTGAAAGTGCGCTCTTTTCATGGTATCCAGCATGCATTAATTTTTCTGAATACGTTTCGTTATCTTTTTTATTCCCTCGTCCAATGAATGGCGTCAGCGACTCCAAAGTATTGGTAAAGTCATAAGGTTTGCGAGTGCCAGTGTGATTCCCTCCAGAAATTTGTTTTAACTTTTTGTCCAACGGAGAGCGAGTGCCAACAAAAAGAAAACCTAAAGTAAGAGTAAGCAGCATCGTAGTCAGAAGAATCATCCCGTAAAGTAGGGTTTGGCTACTGATACCGAACTCAGATAGTGTTTGTTTCCATACTTCTAAATCAAAGAATTCCATAATCTATATCTCGATATTTATTATTTTTCTTATCCACAACGCCCCAATCGCCAACAAAATCACGCCGACACTGACCATAGAAATCCCTCTAGGGTCACTGTACAAAGGCTCAATATATTCAGGGTTTACGAATTTAAGACCGAAAAACAGGGCGAAAGGAGAAAGCGTCAGTATCCAAGCAGAAAGTCGACTCTCAGCGGATAGGGTTTTGATTTTTCTTTCTAGCTTAAAGCGAGCTCTTAATACTTCAGATACTTTTTGCAGATTCTCAGAGAGATTACCCCCCGTTTCTTTCTGCAACATGACCGCACTTGAGAAAGCCAGCATCGATACCGTCGGTACTCTTTCTGTCATTTGTAAAATAGCGAGCCTTAAATCGTAACCATAGTTCAGTAAGTTATAGGTATTCTTAAACTCAACCCCGATAGGCTCTGGCATCTCTTCGCCCACCTCATTAAAAGACTGAACCAATGGCTGGCCCGCCTGTAGAGCTCGACGAATAATATCTAAGGCCTCTGGCAACTGTTCTTCAAACCGTGCCATTCTGTAAGTCACTCTGTTTTGTACAAATAGATAAGCAACAACCCAAACAAAGACGAAAGCGGCAACGCAAATGAACCACACTTGATTGAATACCAAAGCAATCAAAGCCAACAAGGTTCCGCACAAAAATACGATTAATAAGAAGCGGCTTAATGTGAGTTTGAGACCAGCTAACTCAAGCATACGTTTTAGATCGGCAAAGAAAGGAATAACGATCAACTTTCGATCGAGTGGCGATAACTCTTTGTTGTAATGTTCTTTTAAGAGAGACAAGCTCTCTTCATCAATATTTCTTTGCGTCTCTTTTAAGCGACGAGATAACTCTTTGTGCTTGGCTTTTTTTCCGGCAGCTGGCAATAACAAGGCTTGCGAAATAAACAACACTGCGACAAACAATAGGGCCAACGATACAGTTACGTTATCCATAATCGGCTCCTCAACTATGTGATTCGGTAAAGAGCTCAAACGGCAAGTCAAGACCACGCTTAACCAACTGGTCGTGAGACTGAGGAACCACACCGGTTGCAGTGTAATAACCTAAGATATTGCCATTCTCGTCTATACCTTGACGCTGAAAGTGGAATATCTCAGACATAGTGATAACCTCTCCTTCCATCCCGTTGATCTCTTGGATACTCACCATCCGACGCTTACCGTCTTCTTGTCTCTCCATTTGAACCACCAAATGAATAGCAGAAGCAATCTGTGCTCTGAGGTTTTTCGTCGAAATATTCCAACCCGCCATCGAGAACATATTCTCAACACGGCTTAGTGCATCACGAGGTGTATTCGCGTGAATTGTAGCAAGTGAACCATCATGACCCGTGTTCATCGCCGCTAACATATCAACAGCTTCGCTACCACGCACCTCCCCGACAACAATACGGTCAGGTCGCATACGCAAGGTGTTTTTTACCAGCTCTCGCTGACTGATCTCACCTTTACCCTCAAGGTTCGCTGGGCGTGTTTCTAAACGAATCACGTGTGGTTGCTGCAGCTGTAACTCTGCGGAGTCTTCTATGGTAATAATCCGTTTATCTCTAGGAATAAACCCAGAAAAAATATTCAGCGTCGTCGTTTTCCCTGAACCAGTACCACCAGAAATAAGGATATTAAGTTCACCTTTTACAGCGGCTTCAATGAACTTTGCCATTTGTGGGGAGGCTGACTTATATTCCAGCAAATTATCCATGGTTAGGCTGTCTACAGAAAAACGTCGAATAGAAACGGAAGGACCATCTAAGGCCAAAGGGGGAATAATGGCATTCACTCGTGAACCATCAACTAATCGAGCATCCACCATCGGAGACGCTTCATCAATCCGGCGTCCAACCTGACTGACAATACGATCAATAATGTTTCTTAAGTGGCGATCATCTAAAAACGTATACGGTGTTTTTTCTAATTTACCTCGGCGTTCGACATAAACACTTTTAGGTCCATTGACCAAAATATCTGAGACCGTTTTATCGGCTAACAATGGTTCGAGCGGGCCAAGACCAAAGACTTCGTCTTCAATTTGCTTGATAACTCGTTTACGACCTTCAGCACTTAATGCGTGGCTTTGGTCATCCGCCATTAACTGAACGATCGCTTCATGAAGGTCTACTTTGGCACGCTCTTTATCCAAACTAGAAAGTAGACCTAAATCTAATGTTTCAAGTAGCTGTTTATGAAAGTAGTGTTTAATCGACAATTCTTGCTCTAAGACTTTTTTCGCCTCATTCACCGACTTCTCTTGCTCTTCACTCGCCTCTAAACTCTTAGCTTCATGAGATACGTTAGCTACTTTCTGAATAAGGGGCGATACAACGCCGTCTTCCTCTTGGGAAAACTGTTCTACTTTCTTTTCAAACTCCGGATTAATATTTTTTCGTTTAAAGAACATAACGATCCCTCATATATGCTGTAACAAACGTGTTATGAAAATATTTTTTTAAGCCAACCTTTCTCTTCTTGTTCTGGAGGAGAAAGGATATGGGACAAATCAATAATCGACCGTGTAATCGAGCTCTTTTTCTTCGATTCAACCAACGGCAAACCTAAATTGGCGCTCTCAAGAGCCACCTTAAAATCATTAGGCATTAAATGGATGTCATGCTTTCCAACGGTTTGTTCTATGTCTGTTAGCTTGATGGTTTGTCGCTTTTCATAACGATTCACAATGATCTCAATTGAGTCCTGCTGCAATCCGTACTCAAACTTGAGCGTTCGAATTAATCGATTACTATTTTTAACCGAAACCAAGGTTTGTTGAGCAACAAGTAACACCTTAGTCGCAGGAGAGATAGCCGATGCGAAGATATGATCCAACCCTCGAGAAAAATCGATAATAATATAGCGATAGAAGCGACGTAATACGGGCAGTAACTTCCCGATTTTCTGAGCATGTTCATAATCATCTGCGTTATTTTCATGCTTGAAACTTAAAACGTGTAACCCTGATGTGTGCTTATTCACCAAGCTACTCAAAGACATCTCATCCAAATCATTTGAGCTATCGATGGCATCAGAAATACTGTAGGTCGGCGTGATATTCAAATACTCAGGAATAACACCAAACTGGAGGTCAATATCGAGCAACAGCACCTCATTCGGGTGGTAACTTGCTATTTCTACGGCTGTATTGAGCGCTAAGGTTGTCGCCCCCATACCACCTTTAGTGTTGATAAATAAGAACACTTCTCCGTAGCTCGAGTTTTCAATTTTCTCTGCCGCTGTTTTCTTTAGTAAGGGGAGAAGACCAGAGATAGATATATCGTGAGACAAAAAATCCGAAGCACCGAGTCTTAGCGCTATTTTTAGTGAACCATTGTCACTTTCATCACCAAACACAACCAAAGATAAATCATGCTCTTCTAACTGCAGATTGTAGCTTTGCAAATCCACCATTTTCTGAGCCCAGCCACCGCTTGCTTCAACAAAGATTAGATCAGGGGCATCAATATTTTTCACATACTCTTCAGTCATACCTAACAAAGAAAAAGACTCAATATGCACGTTTCGACAACGTTTCAACTGCTGCCTCATATGAGCATGAAAATTCTCATTGTTATAAATCAGCCATACATTCAAGTTAGTTTTAAGGCGAATCGCATCGTCTTCATTAGGTAAAATATCAATTGCTTCGCCCATGCTACTCACCCTGTATTTGTTTCGGACATCTTGTCCTAGTATTTGAATTCGCTCTTATCACACCTAAGTTCTCAGACGGTAAAATCGTCTCAAATGCAGGTGCAGCCAAAAAACCATTCGTTCCTAAAAAGCTTAGGTTACTGATCAGTTGAATGCCATAACCTGTCGCTCTTGCTCGTACAAACTTAATCGCACTCAGATTTGCTTCCAGATCAGAAGTAATCTCAGCGCCTGCAGCATCCAAATACGCAACCTCCAAATTACTATCACTAAAGCCTAATATGGGTATATCTTCTACAACAACCCCTGCAATATTATCGCGATCCAACACGTAACAAACGGTGGCTAACCTTGCTGCTTTTCTTGTCGCTTCGTTCACTATTTGCAGTGAAAAGACATAAGCCCCCAAGGCGACAATCAAAAAAATCAGCAAGAATATCAACCAAGAAACAATCGTAAACTCAATGATGGCTAAACCGTTTTGTTTCTTGATTAACTTCATCAGAAAACCCTCATCACGGACGAGACGCTTAAAGGAACCGATAAACTTTCCGATGAAAATGGGATAGATAAAAAGTGCGGAACATAGTTGTAATTAACCGTCACTCGCACGTAACTATCGCCAGAAGGAGGGGTAATTGTCACATCAGAAGTGACAAGGCTCGAGAGTATTGCAGTACCGACTGTATTCTTCCCATAAACCACTATGTTTTGAATTTCTGCAGTAGGCGCTACTGTTCCACCTTGTGTTCCATAAACCTCAGTAACCGCATAACGGGCCCCATTTTGAACAGATTTTGAGATGATGTTGTAGTGGATTAAAATGTTTCCCAGCTCAAGAACCAACACCAAGAAAAACAGTAACACCGGTGTCGCAATCATCATTTCAATCGCAGCAAAACCTTGCTGTTTTTTGAATTTACTATTCATAACTACGACCCCTCTCCATCAGGATCCTTATACAACACAATCGTATATGGACCTTCAGTGGATGACTCTGAGCCACTAGAGCCACCAGCGACACTGCAAGAGTGTATAAATTCACCAAACACAGCAGGCGTGCCAGAATTGTTTGTTGGCGCTTTTTGCAATAAGAAGAAACACCCTATTTTCTCTACAGTAAAACTGGTTACTCCACCACTTTTCCCTGAACAGTCGACCATAGGAATTGGGAGGATACGTCGCCATGCAGTACCACCGGAAACGCAACCAGAACCGTTATTTGCAATACATGCGTTTGTAGCGGCCTCATATTGCGCATAGGTATAAGAACCATCAAAGTCTATATCGCCTGTTTTGCTGTCTATCGTAATTTTAGAACTAGGTTCTGTTGTTACGTAATCGGAAGGATAATCTGAACTCGCCAATCCTCCACCGTAATCACCAAAACGAGTGTTCAGCCCTTGACCTGTAGGGCCAACCGTTCCTCCGGGCTTAGTTGTGACATCATCGCCAATCGCAACTGAGTAATCATAGTATCCAGCCAAAGCTTCTCTAACTGTGCTCCCACCAGATCCAAAGTCCAGCAAGTGGTAGTTACCATTCCCCATCTGAGACAGCTTTTTGTCTCCGACTTTAAGCGCCTGAACACTACCGACTTCATAACCAAATACGTTGGTAATTTCCGCGCCAGTAGTATCGTGATAGCCATCTTCATTTACATCATTATCTGAGGTTCCATCACCAATACACACTCCAATCGGTACAATGTTGTTTACGACTTGTTGACCAGAACTTGGTCCTGCAACAGCGGTTGCAGATACACTTTTGGCCAAACCAAACATCTGAATAAAGAATTCATCCATATCCAATGAACTGACATTGACTCGCACATAAACATCATCGTCAGCACCGAACGTTGCCACTCCAATAAAATCTTGCGGATTATTCGAGTACTCTACGGTTACTACAGCAGTCGAAAAATCAAATTCATGATTGCCAGAAGATCCCGCCATCGCATTTAATGTTGATGTAACTTCTGTTGATACCGCAGTTTGATCTTTGCTGTTATCTAAAATCGTCGCTGCTGCTAAAGCCGCAGAGTCAACAGCATTTTGCAGGCGAGTTTTATTCACTAACATATGATTTATATCCACCGCTAAGGCAGATACAGCTAGGAAAACTAACAGCGCAATGGTCACAAATATGACCACCAATCCGCCCTGTTTTTTAGGCATTCTTGATACTTGATACAACATAAAGTACCTCCAAACTAATTAAAGCTCTTTAAAACCTGGCTGCTACTTCCGGAGAGTTCTTCATCACCTTTACCCACATACTTATCGTACCCAGCTTGCATTCGCTCTCCGGTACCATCAGGTAAAACCTGTAAGTTCTCTTGAGTCGCATTAGGGTTGTACGTTTGTTCTGCTTGCAGCTTAGCAACCGACTGACCCAAAGGTGCGTCATTCGCGCAACCCGCTAATAGAATGACGAGAAAGACCATCATTGTTCTAATCATATCTATCTCCTTATAAATCATGACCAAATGAACCTTCACTGCCACCATCAGTTGGCGCGATTCCTTTGTCTGAATTTGTATTGCTGCTGTCTTCAGAATCAGAAGGCTCAGCAATGTAAGCACTTCTACCTAATAAGTAATATTCCAGATCATTAGGATCTACAAAGGCATCAGTTGGTAGCGTGATTTTACTTCTATCCACCGGTTTGGCGAGTCTAGGGGTGACAAGAATGACCAACTCGGTTTCACCCGATATGTATTCCTGACTATTGAAAAGCTGACCTAAAATCGGCACATCACCAATACCCGGCATTTTGTTACTGACATCTCGTACATTCTCACTCAACAACCCTGCAATACCGATAGTTTGGCCATCAGCAAGCTCAAGCGTAGAAGATGCACTTCGACGTGTGATTGGTGGGATAAAATAAGTCGCATTCGTCGAACCAGGATCGATAGTCAATGAACTGCTGTTAGCTATCTCACTCACATCAACCGCTAGGTTAAGATTGATTTTTTTATCGCTGAGTACGGTAGGTATGAATTTCAACCCAACACCGTATTCCTTGTACTCAATGGTAATTCCATCATCGTCGGGAACAGGAATAGGAAATTCACCACCCGCTAGGAACTCAGCTTTTGAGCCACTCAATGCGGTTAAGTTTGGCTCAGCTAATACCTTAGCCACACCGTTTTGCTTCGCGACATCAAGAGCAAAAGTAAACAAGGTATTACTATCGATGAAAGAACCTAAAATCCCGTAATCGGTAGAGGTTGGGATATCGAAAATTGGCGTTGCGCCCAATACACCTGCAGGGACTGATGAAGCGCCCCACGAAAAGTTAGAACCACTGGTTTGGAAGAAATGGAAGTTAGCATCGAACTTTCTCACTAAGCTTCTCTGAACCTCGGCGACCGTTACTTCAAGCATAACTTGTTGTGCGCCACCAATAGACATCAAGTTGATCACACCCGTTGCGGCTGCTTGCTCACTACCACTTTCTTTAGCATCATCCGCTGCTTGTCCTGCCGCATAAGTTTCGGCAATTCGCATCGCTACATTCATTTTTTGTTGATTACTGATTTGCCCACTTAACAGCAAACGGTTTTGCGCACTATGAACCTCAATCGTCTCATCAGGAAGAAACTCGTATAGCTTTGACTTTAAGCTATTAAGATCATGAGTAACCTCTATGTTAATAGACTCAATCAACTGACCTCGCGAATCCCAAGCCATCAAGTTTGTCGCCCCTAATTTTTTACCAATTAAGAACAACTCATTAGATTTCAAAATCACAATGTCTAAGACTTCAGGATCACCAAGAGAAACCTTCGCCGCTTTTCCCGACAGCACCACATGCGTAGATTTGTGATGTGGAACCGTGACCGTTTTTCCCGTCTGCAGTGCAGCAACACTGGCTGCCGAAAAACAAATCAGGCTAAAAACACACGCTAATAATATTTTCATATCTCACCTCAATCCTTGACGCGCACACTAGATGTTTCTGTACCTTTGATAATGGTGACACTTGGTCTAGGCACATATCGACGAACCACTTTTTTCTCTACTTCATGTGGATTTCTCAAGGTCAGCTGAATACTACCTTTGCTTTTAGCCGTGAGAAGCTTCTCCGCCTCTTTTGGCGTCATCTCAAGTGTTACCGCACGAACGATAATCGGACTGTTTTCTTTCGTTTTAGCCGTTTGGTCGACGGCTAAAACCTTAATGTCTTTTAAGACCGTTTGAGTCGCTGCAGAATTTTTTCCGTAAGAAACGGTATTGAGAATATCAACCTTATTCCCCGGTAATAAGAAACCGGCCACACCAATAACATCATCAACACGTATCGTTACCGCACGTTTATTTTCAGGGATGAGAGCAGCAAGTGTTGACCCCTCTCCTGGCACAGTAAAACGTAACTTGTGAAGCACCTCTCCGGAATAAATAGTATTGGCGACTACTTTTCCGATAAGCTCCGCTTTATCCGAATAGTTGTTTTCATTGATCCAATCAACTTCCATCAACTTCGTTGTTAAATATTGCTCTTCAATTATGGTTCCAGCTTCAATTTCTTGAGATGCCACTACAACCGGATGACGCTCAACTTGCTCGACTTCAATCGTCGGTTGAACTTGATTGTCCATCCATTGTTTAGCGAAAAATACAGCGGCTAAACCGAATACTACGGACAGTAAAAACAGTAGGAAAACTTGACTCTTATTCATTATTCTCTTCCTCGTGTCCATCAGAGGTAAAATAGACTTTCCATGCCATGGCTAGAATGTCGAATGTGATAACGGGTGGGAGTTGCTCAAACGAAAGAATGTCTTTGCTAATACCAACAAGGTCTTTCGGTAAACAAGGGAAAAGCGGTACTTTGTGCAGCGTATGCATTTGAGACAAACGCTCAAAGAAACCATCTTGCAGCTCTATCTCTTTATCAACAGTTACGCTCACCCACAGAGCTTCATAATCTTGCTGATTCAGAGGCTTGAATTCTATTTTGTAGCCCAAGCGACGTAGAAAGGCAGGGTCACTGATCTTTTCAGGATTCAAATTGGTAGAAAATGCGAGCGTTAAAACGAATGGCATGGTGATTTGTTGCCCATTCGGTAATGACAGGTGATCAAAGAAATATTCCATTGGTACGATCCAGCGGTTGAGCAAAGCATCCACCGGCATGGGTTGGCGCCCCAGATCATCAATAACAAAGATGCCGTTATTAGCCATCATTTGTAAAGGTGCTAACCAAACGCGATTGTGCTCGGAGTGATTTACCTCAAGCATATCCATGGTGAGCTCTCCACCCACTTGGATATTAGGACGTTCACAATTGAGCCATCGCTTATCGTATTGATCTCGGAGTGAAACAGTTTGCTCACTGCCATTACGATCTAAAGGGGTATGATGTTGCGCTGAAAAAACCTTAATGACATTCCCTAGCGCATAAACGGCATAGGGGATAAAAACTGAAGTATGAAGCGCATTTACGATACGAGACGCAACAAAAGTCTTACCTGTACCAGCGTGCCCATACAACAACAGCGCCCTACCCGAGTTTATTGCCGGCCCTAACACGGAGATCATTTTTTGTACGCCGTAAACATCACTCAATGCAGCTTCCACATCAGGGCGAGTAACAAGCTCTGCCCTTAAATCTTGTTGCTCTACAATTTCAGTATATTGTTTGAGAGAAACAGGAACTGGACCTAAATAAGCATCTCGTTTGAACGCAAGGTCGGCCTCTTCTAAGCCTTTTTCTGACAAGGAATAACGGACATGACTATGAGAAGACGATTCCAAAGACAAAGTAGAAGTAGGTTGGAATACTTCGATAAGGGATTTATTTCTGAGTACCGCAAGTCCGTTTTCAACAATATGTGTCACTACACACAAATAGTTAGAAAGTTCCAGCACATCAGATTTAGGGTAAGCGGATAAGTGCTTGAGCAACAAGTTTTCAACAACAACCTCAGGAACACCAAGCATTTCAATGGAAGTCGGAACCATAGGAGCTGATATTTGAGGCTTTAAATTACTCGGGGAAGGTATCCCTCTCATATCCATATGTCCTCTCCAACACATCGATTAGTGATTTAGTTTGATCTATGTAAAATAGCTATACATCGCTAAACCTATAACAACGGAAGGTGCGAAAGGCATCGTCACCTTATTAGAATACCGAGAATGTGCCGTAGACGAGTTTCTTGTATTTGTTGAAACCCCACTAACTAACATTAGTTTTTCTTCAAAATAACTTCTAACGGTTAGAGACTCGCTGTTGGCACGGTTATAAAGTAAATAAAACGTAGCTATTATCCCTGCGGCAATGAGAATATAATAAGAAGTATCGAGTAAGCTTCCCCATCCGACATATAAACCTATCACACCCAAAAACTTCACATCACCCGCAGACATTGCTCGTAAGAAATATAAAAAAAGTCCTGAAACGAAAAAAGCTGCTGACCCGGCCAAAGAAATGGCAAGCGAACCCCAAGTAGAGCCACTATTAATTGATAAAATAAAGTACAACAATATAAATAAAATCAGAACTTTATTCGGTATTCGATTTTCTTTTACATCGAACACTGATACGACAATTAGTAGCATCCAAAATACTAGAGATTCACTTATCATTCATTTATATACCTGACACAATTATTAAGAATTTACTGAATAAGGCGGTGGCTATACCAGAGAATATTGCCCAAGCAAGAAAAACAAGCAAAGCCGCACCGATAATGTATTCGACAATGGTTAGTCCTTTCTGCTTTTTAATGCCTTTAAAATTCATGTTTTCTATGGTGCAGTTGTAGTACTAATCGCACCAACAATCGCGGTTAGTTTTGTTGATAGCGCACTACCGATTCCGCTAAATATGGTTGTCAATCCTAAAACCAACATAGCTGCGCCGATCACATACTCAATGACTGTTAGGCCTTCTTCGTCATTCATGAATTCTTTAATGTTTTTCAATAAGTTGTTCATAAGAATCTCTCCTTGATTTACGTATCAGGTTTTATTTACCTGTAAACTAAATCTAGAGCCGAACAATATATTCGGTTAGGATTTTCTTGCTATTTACTTGCACTTTTTTGTGGTGCTTCTAATCTATTTAATAAATACCATTTTCACATTAATTCCTTACTGTTTATTTTGATATGACACAGGTTCAATACCAATGGAAATAATAACACCACTACTTTCTGATATAGACAGTGATTTCAACTCAATTATTACCAACAAAATTAGTCACTACTTCCCTATTGAGAACTATAAACAAGATATATCTATAATCAGTAACTTAGATGTAAGGTTAGTATTCTATATATTGAATCGAACGGATGAACTTCAACTACTTACAATGGCACTGTCTATTTGTGAAAACCTAAACAAGCGAATAGTCATTATTTGTTCAGGTAAGATACCTAATATCGTTCGAAATCATAAGAATATATTTTTTATTATCGAAACAAACAGTAATCATCTGACCAGTAAGTTCGAAGAACTACAACGTAAAACACAACATATCTTCGAGCCTCACTTTGATCTAGACCGAGATACGAACAACAATAATCAACTACCTGCAAAGTTGTTTACCTCTGAAGTCGTTAACTTTGTTATGGACAACATCAACAAAGAAATCAGAGAAACCGAGATAGCGGAAAAGTGCCATTGTTCAACAACCTACTTTTCTAAGAAGTTTCATCTACACTTTGGGGTAAGCTTTAGAGACTTTGTATGCGATAAACGAATCCTGTTAGCTAAAAAGTTAATCGAAGCCGATACCGAATCAAAAATCGCTGTTATTTCTTACCAATGTGGATACAAGGATGTGTCGTATTTTTCAAGAATCTTTAAGAAAAGGACCGGAGTAACACCCGCAAGTTACAGACGTGCCTGCACGGATAACAGAAAACGCTAATTTTACTCCCTAAAAGAAAAAATCATGGTACATTTAACATGATTTTAACAAAAATAACTTAGCGAAAAACATGGAGTTAGACAATGATTCAGCCTAACGAGTTTAGCCAAGAAAAAGCAACAGCTCTCCCTACACCCAATGACATGATTTTAAAATGGGCAGAAGAACGCCCAGATGAAGTCTATTTAAAACAAATCATTAACCGCCAATTTGTTGAATTCACTTATAAAGAAGTGGCCGACAAAGCACTAAAACTGGCGTCAGCATTAGAAGGACTCGGAGCCCAACCCGGCGATCGAGTCGCTCTCGTTTCAAAAAACTGTGCAGAGTGGTTTATCTGTGATCTTGCCATGATGTTAGGAGATTTTGTCAGCGTCCCAATCTTTCCGACAGCGGGAGCAGACACCATTCAATACTGTATTGAACACAGTGAAAGTAAGATCGTAATTGCAGGTAAGCTCGATGATCCTGCAGCGACACAAAAAGTACTCGATGATAACCCGAGCTTAGTCAGTATCTCATTACCCTACGATACTGCTGCGAAGTGCCAACATACTTTTGAGCAGCTCATAGAGACACATGAACCATCCACGAAACGACCTCAGCATCACGATGATAAGCTGATGTCGCTTGTGTATACTTCGGGTACGTCTGGGTTACCTAAAGGCGCAATGCTTACGTATGGTGCCTTTACATGGTCAGTTCAGAGATTAATCGATCACATTGGTATCCAACCCGGCGACCGTCTGTTTTCTTATCTGCCGCTTGCCCATATCACCGAACGAGTGTACATCTTTGGTTCGTCCGTAATGGGGGGTGTAGTCACTGCTTTCCCAGAATCTTTAGACACGTTTATTGACGATGTAAAAATGCACCGTCCAACTTTGTTTATCTCAGTTCCTCGTTTATGGACTCTATTCCAACAACGAATCCAAGATAAGCTGCCACAGAAAAAACTGAACTTCTTACTTAAAATTCCATTTGTGAATAACATCATTAAGAAGAAACTGGCTGACGGTCTGGGTTTAGACCAAGCGCGTGTTCTCGGCTGTGGCTCAGCTCCGGTATCACCAGCTCTACTTGCATGGTATGAGAGTGTTGGCCTACACATTACCGAAGCTTGGGGAATGACTGAGTCTTTCGCCTACAGCACGATTAACCACCCGTTTAGAGCAGACAAAATTGGTACTGTAGGTAATGCAGGTCCGGGCATTGAACTAAAAATTGCAGAAGACGAGGAGATTTTAGTTCGAAGCAAAGGCATGTTCTCTGGTTATTACAAAAATGATATTGCGACTCAAGAGTCTTTTGACTCAGAAGGTTGGCTACATACGGGTGATATTGGTGATATTGACAGCGAAGGCTATTTAACGATTCGTGGACGTAAGAAAGATACCTTTAAAACCGCTAAAGGTAAGTTTGTTGCTCCCGTTCCAATCGAGAACAAACTCTTTGAGTACAGTCGTGTAGAAATGATGTGTTTGATAGGCCTAGGCTTACCTGGCCCTATCCTGCTGGTAGTACCGCATGACTTCCCTAATTTTGATCGGGCTCGTTACGAAAGAACAAGCAAACGCGTCATTGAAAAAATGAACGAACAGTTAGCTTCGCATGAGAAGATCAAAGGCGTACTAATGATTAAGGAACCATGGAGCATCGATAATGGTGTTCTTACTCCAACTCTCAAGATAAAGCGACATATCCTTGAGCAGAAATACCATGAAGTCGGTCATAACTGGCCGAAAGATAAATTGGTAGTTTGGGAAGAATAACCGACGACAAAAATACACATAGCATTGGGAGGGAGCGAAAAGCTCCCTCTTTTATTTTTCTAATCTCTCGATTGAGCTCCCTTTAACCTATCAATATGTAAAAGTGCTAAACCAGAAAGACGTTACAAGGTTAAACGGATAATCACATCCAACATCTCATCGAAGCAAGGACCTAATGCTTCCTCATCGATGGCATGGCAATACACGCCTTCTAGTTGGGCAGGGTCATAATCCGCACTCAAATCTGGATCATCCAAAAGCGCACTAGAATTTGCCATTCGTAACAGCAAGTCTTCTCCAAACTCACTATCAGGTCCGGTTGCCGATGTTAATGATGAACCCAACCCCAAGGTAAAGACGTAAATATCTTCCCCTCTCGCGGCTTCAGCAATGTCTTCCACTAAATTACGTGCCACACGATTCACTCTGGTATACAGATCATTTGCCGAATGACTATCAGGGTCATATTGTGCTACCGGCCGCACCGTATGAGTCGGATTTAAAATATTGAACTCAGTTGCACTTGAATCATGAGCGGTATAGTAATCGGGCATCTCGCTAATATGGTCATCAATATCACGCCCCTCATAACCTCCACTTAAAGTCGTTGCAATCGAGTCATGTCTCCAAAGCCCTCTAGGTGTACCACTGCTGCCATCACTCGATCGAATAGCTCCCGTATGCGAATCACCGTCCTCAAAATCAAACGTTGTCGCAAAGGTATTGGGCGCTCCATCAGTGAAGAACACGATCACTTTCAAGTTAGCGGGATCGGTAACCGTTCTAAGCTCGTTTAAAGCTCGATAGATCCCCTCCGACGCATTGGTATATTGTGCATTAGACGTACTACCAAAATTAAAGCTATCTATCTCCGATTTGATAGTACTTCGACTATGGCCACGAGTCGCGTTGAATCCCACTGGAACCTCAGCTCCGAAAGCAAATTTAACCAATGAAATTCGGTCAAACCCTTCATGGAAATTTTCAACGAATGACTTAGACCTATCAATAACATCTTGAGTAACATCACCTATGCTCCCAAGCCTCAAAGAAGTTGTGTTATCAATCACTAACACTAGATCGACAGGGCGACGAATAGATTGTGCTGACACGCCAGGGTTAAAGGTGTCTAACCCTATTAAAGGTAAAAATATGGTGGGCACTTGTGCCGTAGCTGAAATATCAATCGAGATATTACCGAATGAATCATAGGAGAAATTGACTGCGCCCAAGCTAGGTGTTGCTGAATAAAAGTCGGCCGGGATATTTGCTGTAAAATATTTTTGAGCAGCGGCACGCCCTGCATCTTCGCCATTGGCGACCGCTCTTGCAGCGGCAATACTAGCCGCGTCGACTGCTGCAAATAATTTCGACTTAACAATATAAGCACGTCCAGCATCAACAGAAAGCCCGACAACTAACAGAATAAAAGGCAATGCGATGACTGACATCAAAGCCACTAACCCACGATTGTAACGATATTTGATTGGGGTTCCCTTATCCATTTAAACCTCCCTTACATATATGTTGTATCGCTCAGAATATATTCCTCATCGAATACTCGACTAAAAATCGGCGAATAGTCATAGAATACTTCTACGCTGTACACGATCTCCCCATCATCAAGCGCAACGGCTAAATTGTTAATGAGCGGAGGATCATCTGCATCCACATCAGAACACTCCCCATCATTTGCCCAATTACTGCAGCTCGACCAAATAGAACTATTTTTACTTAGCCCGTGTTGGTTCCATCGGTATTGGCTTTTAATGTAGGGAGAAGCATCTTCTTGCCCAACGACCTCGGTAATGTAAATGACGCCGTCTTGCGTCAAATCCAATGTTCCCGATGTCGTGGCGATGATGTCCATCACTTCTTGGGGGGTGTCAGTATTACTCCGAGAAATAATGTTTCCACCTTCTCGGCTGATACTAATAATGGTGTGGTTGGCTTGAATGAGGTGCGTGATATCGACAGCCGCAACAATAAGCAACATAAACAATGGTGCTATTAACGTCATTTCGATTGCCGCAAACCCTTTCTCAGCGGCTTTCTTTGTCTGTAAAGGAAACATCCTGTCCCTCCTTAAAAAGCTTCGTTTTTCATTGCCGCACTAACGGTAAATTTAAACTTCCCGTCATCAAGCAAAACATACATATAAGGATTTACAGATGGCCACTCGCAATCAAGATGAATAGAAATAATGTCTCCTGAGCCACCAAAGCCAGTGACTGCGTTGCCATAGACATCTTCAACACGTATGTTTTGGACATCCATCACTTTGTCGAGCAAACCGCTCGAGGATTGAGAAATTTTTTCTAATATTGCTGCTTCGCGGTCACTCGACGCATCAGGATCCAGATCAGAACGACCTGTGATGGCATATCTTGCGCCCTCTCTTGCCGAATGTTGCATGGTCAATTTAACAAACCCATATATACCAAGATCGACAACCGTTAAGAAAAGCGCAAAAAACAGGCTCACCACAACCGTAAACTCGATAATAGCGATGCCTTTCATTTTTGATTTTAAACTGCTTCGGAAACGGCTACGCTCCGAAACTCTTAAAATAGATTTCATACAGCCCCCACCCTCTCGCCTTTCTATTCACCTTATCTAGCCCAATAGAAAACCTCAGGAGATATAGAAAAACTGAACACTACATATATAGAACTGACAAATGAGTTACACAAGCACTATTCAATTAATCAATTTCAATACTATTAATACGTAGGTGGATTCAAACTGTTTTTATTTTATTTAATTTAATTCAATTACTTATATAAAATTAAAGAATCTAATAATACATAGTAATTTAATTTTTATTTATTAATCCCCAAAATAACTGTCTGTTTTATATCCATTAGACAAAGAAAGGAAAAAACATTACGACGCTTGTTTCTATATAAATCAGAGTTGCAGTCTCAAAAATAAGACAACGTAAATTGAAAACTAAGCATTTAGTTTAGTAGGAATAGGATTTTATAAGTACTCGATGATTAATGGGTAAAGTCAGGCTGGATTAAGCGAGTACAAATGAATATTGTGGCCGAGATAGAACCAGCGAGACTAGCCTTCACGCTAATTGCTACATAAGTCATGATTATAAATATTTAGTATAATCAGTTGCATCGTTGTTTTCATATTCTAACCCTATATCTTCTTTCACTCGACGACTCAGCTGTTCAGCACATAAAACCTGATTCTGTTTCGCCTTAACTTCACCTACTTTTATTTTCTTATTTTTAAATAACTTAGCACCATAAAACCTCGTCAAACTGATTAATATTTCCATAATTACTCTCTTGTATTTGCCATCGCTCTGTCGTTATTATGAAAACAACCTGTTCGATAAGCGAACAACCATTTCTCATAGACTGAACCTTAAGCATTAAGACCAGCATAAATCCCGTCTAACGTGATGTTTTTCTTTGACTTCCTCTGGGCGGACTTTTGTGCGTTCTTAAATATATAGCTAGAGGCCCATTCCAGTTTATTACCTATTTCTGACCATGCCTTGTGGCTGATACATTCAAATATGGGCAACAGCCACACATCCACATTTTTTGCCGCCTTAAACAGCGAGACCGATGGCATTATCTGAAGCGCAGTACTGCGCCTGATGATCAGCGAGAGTAAACTGGCCCAGATAAGCCCATCAACGATGGCCTTTTGTGCGGTGACAAATCGTTGCCAGTTTGTGTGAGATTTTAATTCTTTAAAAAGCAACTCCACCTGCCATCGACAGCGGTAGATCGCCATTATGTCATCAGCAGTATAGGTACCTGAAGGCAAGTTAGTTAACCAAATACAGAATCGCTTTTCTTCTGCAAACCAACGTCTTACCACTCTAAATTCTTGCTTACCACTACGAACTTTAAGGTCGAGTACCTGTGAGCGATTAGTACCTCGAGTGATGTCTTTGAGCTTCTTTCCTTCTAGTTTAGATAAATGCCGGCCCTGACCGTTTCTCGCTTCTATAACATGAGGATTCAGGGACTTTGCTCCTCGAAAAATATAGAAACCACCATACAGTTCAAGCTCAGTAAAGAATTGGAAGTCAGGGTACCCTGCGTCAGCCAACAACAATTTGTTACTCATTGTTTTGGGGGGCGGGCAAAAAGTCTCTTTCTGATGCTGTATCAGCGCTGATGCTCATTGCGACTGGAGAAAAGCTTTTTTAAAGACATTGTCATATGGCATTCAACTGCGGCTGGATTGCGTTTAAATCGGCTCGGGTAAACGTTCGAAAGGTCACGATGAATGTGGAAAGAGCTACCATCTTGAAGCAGCACATCATCAAAGGTGGCGAGTTTATCTGGTAGGTTGGCACTCTGCTGGCGAGCAAACTGAGCTATCGCTCGCATGGCCAATTGGCGCATGAATATCGGAAATTCTTCTTTTTAACTGGTTATGGTAGGGCTTATAAGCCACAGTATCTTTAGCGCTTAAGCACATCCCATTGAATTGCCTTAGTAAATCGGCAATAGATGAGCAGTTTCCTTTGCTCAAAGCGGCCACTAGGCTTACTACTAGCTGGTCGGGTAAGATAGCCCGACATCGCTTCATAAGTCCTGTACTTTTCGCCATTTTTTGAAGGCTATCAGCATTAAAGAATTGCTTAAACTGCTTTTGTAGGGAGATAATCGTCATCGGCTTCACGGTTGATATGGGTGGTTTGTTTGGCGACGATTATCTGATCATAAATGAAGCCTTTTTTCTATCTAAATAAATAGCTTAGAGCTTAAGATCCTGTCTATGAACCATTTCTAACAAGAGCTATAAGCAGACGTTATGGACAATAGACTACGCCACCTTTCCGGACTTCGTTACTTCGAAGTCGCAGCTCGCTTGAGTAGCTACAGCAAGGCAGCAGAAGAGCTCTTCGTTAGCCAAGCTGCTGTCAGCCAAAAGATCCGTCAGTTAGAGGGACAACTAGAGTGCAAGCTGTTCATTAGGAAAGGGCGTGAAATGGCATTAACTCAAGAGGGGCGGACTCTCTTCCAACATGTGTCAGATGGATTTAAAGAGCTTGTTGTCGGATTGGATAAGATCCAGTCTGAACCCTTGCAAGGCGTTATCGTTGTTCGAAGTCCTCCCTCTTTTGCATCGCGTTGGTTGCTGCCGAGGCTTTGGAAATTCTCAGTCAAGCACCCTGAGATTCCAATCAAGATCCTCACAGGGTGTGACACACCAAATCTAAAACATGGTGAAATTGATGTCGCGATTCGACAAGGGGAAGATCTGTGTGTTGAGCAAGGTTTAGCACTTGAGGTACTGTTCAATGAACCTCTATATCCCTTTTGTTCTCCCGAGCTCGCCAGTTCTTTGAAATTTACATCACCAGAACAACTACTTAAGTGTTGGTTAATCCAATTTGAAGGCGGTTGTTTTCCTTGGGAAGAGTGGTTCAAACAAGCCAATATCTCGACTCAAACTAGCGCTATGCAATGGATGGAGGTGGGAACATTTGATATGGGGTTAACGACAGTGATGGCGGGCCATGGGGTTTGCCTAGCAACAGATAGCCTGGCCGGAGACTTTATCGAACGCGGCTTGCTTGTTAAACCGTTTAATATTGGGATGACACCTGGCGTTCAAGTTAACTTATGTTTTGATCCTAGCTCACCGAGAAAAGAGCGTATTGCGGCGTTTACTGAGTGGCTGCATGAAGAGGTTTCTGATATCTCAAAGATCTAGCATTGGTTTTGGCGTAACTCCTCCTAAGAAGAAAGAGTTACGTCTGATCACCTGAATCACTCCCAAAATGCTTTTCTCACCTCTTCATTAGCCTGGCCTCGGGTAATACCAACATCTTCAAGTAAATGATCTGACAGTTCAGCTAGGTGCTTTCTCGTTCTACGGTTCTGAAAATACAGTTTAAATTTAGAATAGTATTTCTTAACTGATAATGATGAAAAGAATGCTTGATGACTATTTTTTCCCGCAGTTATTGTATTCATAACCTTTCTCCTGTTGATCTTTCGCTTTGTTATGGTCAATAATCGACCAACAGAGCAACATCGACAAACGATAGATACTGACATTCAGTTAAGGAAAACTAATGTTAGAGAACGCACCCCACCATTCCAAGGGATCTACTATTTTTATACTGCGGCTGAAACTGGCAGTTTTAAGCTCGCAGCTGAAAAGCTGTTTGTCACGGCAGCCGCCGTCAGCCAACAAATTCGCCAACTTGAAGAATGGCTAGACGCAGACCTGTTTATTCGCCAGCACCGAAAAATAGTACTCACTCACGAAGGTGAAGTGCTTTACCTGCAAGCGAAGAAAGGCTTTGCCCACATTCAAGATGGTGTGAGGCGAATTAACCAAGACCCAAACCCGACTCAACTTTCTATTTCAACCGTGCCATCATTTGCCCAACACTGGTTGGTACCTAGAATTGGCGACTTTCGCGATCGCCACCCTGACCTATCCATGCTGATTGAACCGACCAACAAGCTAGTGACGTTTGAAGATTCTAATGTCGATGTCTGCGTTCGGTATGGTCATGGTAACTACCCAAATATCGAGTCTCGTTGGTTAATGGACGAGGTGGTTTACCCAGTTTGTCACCCGATTTATCAAGAGAAGCATGGGATCCATGACATTGACGATCTACACAAAGCTGAATTGATTGAAGATCGATGGCCAGATATGGATTGGAATCTATGGCTAGACATTGTTGGAGCGAAGGCAGGACGCTCATCATTGCAATTTGATGGCTCGCATTTTGTTTTAGAAGGTGCATTATCCGTACAAGGCGTTGCTCTTGTGAAGCACAGTTTGGTGTATCGGTATTTGCAGGAAAAGAAACTCGTTCGAATCGGTAACTTAGCACTCAAGCCTAAATACAATTACTTCTTATGCGCCCCCGCTGGCTACTTTCATCGAGAAAAGATAAAGCGTTTTGAGGCTTGGATGCAAAATCAGGTTCGGCTGTTTGGGAATAGAGGTCGAGAAGAGTTAACTATTATCGATACAGATTACCAACTTAAATGGTCTGATAATTCATAAAGCGAAACTGATATACTGAGCTCAAATAAATGGCGAGAACATCTCATGACACAAGACAATAATCCACTTCACGGTATCACTCTACAGAAGCTACTGACTGAATTGGTTGAACATTACGGTTGGGAAGAGTTGAGTTACATGGTGAACATCAACTGCTTTAAAAAGGACCCAAGCATTAAATCTAGCTTAAAGTTTTTGCGTAAAACAGACTGGGCTCGAGTGAAGGTTGAGTCGATTTACATTGAGCTAAAACAGAACTCTTAAGTCTTAGTCTTAGTCTTAGTCTTAGTCTTAGTCTTCCAAGAGTAAGATAACAAAAAGCCCCGCAAGCTTTCACTTGCGGGGCTTTTTTAGTTAATTTAGAAAAGAGCTAATTACTTACCAGCTTCTTTTTCTGCTTTAACTTTTGCAATCACTTCGTCAGCAACGTTAGTTGGACATGGTGCGTATTGTGCGAATTCCATAGAGAATTGGCCACGACCAGAAGTGATAGTACGTAGGTGACCGATGTAGCCGAACATCTCAGAAAGAGGTACGTCAGCTTTAATACGAACACCAGTAACGCCAGCTTGTTGATCTTTGATCATGCCACGACGACGGTTAAGGTCACCGATAACATCACCAACGTGATCGTCTGGAGTGAACACGTCAACGTTCATGATAGGCTCAAGAAGTTGCGCGCCAGCTTTAGGCATAGATTGACGGAATGCACCTTTCGCTGCGATTTCAAATGCGATTGCAGATGAATCGACTGCGTGGAAACCACCATCGAAAAGTTCAACTTCAACGTCTAGAGTTGGGAAGCCAGCTAGTACGCCGTTTTCCATCATAGATGCGAAGCCTTTCTCAACTGCAGGCCAGAATTCTTTAGGAACGTTACCGCCCACAACTACAGAGTTGAACTTGAAGCCAGAACCTGCTTCGCCTGGTTTGATACGGTAATCGATCTTACCGAATTGACCAGAACCACCAGATTGCTTCTTGTGCGTGTAGCTATCTTCAATTGCTTGAGTGATAGTTTCACGGTAAGCAACTTGAGGAGCACCTACAGTTAGGTCAACGCCGTATGTACGCTTAAGGATATCTACCTTGATGTCTAGGTGAAGTTCACCCATACCTTTCAGGATAGTTTCGCCAGTCTCTTCGTCAGTCTCAACTTGGAAAGATGGATCTTCTGCAACCATTTTACCGATCGCGATACCCATTTTCTCAGAACCGCCTTTATCTTTTGGAGATACAGCGATTGAGATTACTGGAGTTGGGAATACCATTGGCTCAAGCGTTACTTGGTGCTTAGGATCACATAGAGTGTGACCAGTTTGCACGTTCTTCATACCAACGATCGCAATGATGTCACCAGCTTGTGCGCTAGTTAGTTCGTTACGGTCATCAGCTTGCATCTCAACCATACGGCCAACACGTTCTGTTTTGCCAGTGAATGAGTTAAGAATCGTGTCACCTTTGTTCAGTTTACCAGAGTAAATACGAACGAAAGTTAGAGCACCAAAACGGTCATCCATGATTTTGAATGCAAGCGCTTTGAAAGTTTCATCTGTAGAAACGATAGCGTGTTCGCCAGTTTCTTCGCCGTTCTCGTCCATTAGAGGTTGAGGATCAACTTCAGTTGGAGAAGGTAGGTAATCTACAACAGCGTCAAGAACGATTTGTACGCCCTTGTTCTTGAATGCAGAACCACAGAAAGTTGGGAAGAACGCTAGGTCACGAGTACCTTTACGGATACAACGCTTGATGTCTTCGATAGAAGGCTCTTCACCTTCCATGTAAGCTTCCATTAGGTCATCGTCTTGCTCTACAGCAGTTTCGATTAGCTCTTCACGGTATTGCTCTACGTCATCTACCATGTCCGCAGGAACATCTAGAATTTCGTAGTTTTCAGGAAGACCAGTGTCATCCCAAACGTATGCTTTACGGCTTAGAAGGTCTACAACACCCACGAATTCATCTTCGCGGCCGATTGGTAGAACCATAACTAGAGGAGTAGCACCTAGAACGTTTTTAACTTGGTCAACAACGTTGTAGAAATCTGCACCCATACGGTCTAGTTTGTTAACGAAGATCAGACGAGATACTTCTGATTCGTTAGCGTAGCGCCAGTTAGTTTCTGATTGAGGTTCAACACCACCAGAACCACAGAATACACCGATACCGCCATCAAGTACTTTAAGAGAACGGTATACTTCAACTGTGAAGTCAACGTGTCCAGGAGTATCGATAACGTTTAGACGGTGACCGTTCCAGAAACAGCTTACAGCTGCTGATTGGATAGTAATACCGCGCTCAGCTTCCTGTTCCATGAAGTCAGTAGTTGATTCGCCATCATGTACTTCACCAGTCTTGTGGATTTGACCAGTTAGCTTAAGGATACGCTCAGTGGTAGTTGTTTTACCCGCATCAACGTGCGCGAAAATACCAATGTTTCTGTATTTCGATAAATCTGCCATTGTCTTACTCTGTTAATAGGATATAAAATGCGCGCAGAGTATATCACAATCTGTGAAGACTGATAGCTTTGCATGCATTTGGGACTAAAAAACTTTGCCTTTTTCTAACATATAGAAAAAGGCAATCTGTAGAAACAATCTAAATGATTGTTTAGTTTAGTGCTAATCTAAAGCGCAATTGGCGTTTAAGTTAGACTGAATTTCTGCTGTATAGAGTAGCTGAAGTGAGCTCAATTACAACTCATCAAAAGCATTAATTGCTTCTGATAATTTTTTCACGCCATGGATCTGCATTCCAGGAATGCCACCTTTAGGCATGTTTGCTGCCGGTACGATTGCTTTCTTAAAGCCGTGTTTAAATGCTTCATTTAAACGCTCTTGTCCGCTCGGTACCGGTCGAATCTCACCCGCTAGGCCTACTTCTCCAAATACCACCACATCTTTTGGCAATGCGCGATCTCTGAAACTTGAAAGTAGAGCCATCACCAACGCAAGATCAGCACTGGTTTCGGTTACTTTAACACCACCGACGACATTCACAAACACATCTTGGTCAGCCATTTGTAAGCCGCCGTGTTTATGCAGCACAGCTAATAACAACGAAAGCCTGTTTTGCTCTAGGCCGACAGCGACACGACGCGGGTTAGCCAGCTGGGAATAATCCACCAGCGCTTGGATTTCAACAAGCAATGGACGAGTACCTTCCCACACAACCATCACCGAACTGCCCGAGGTTTCTTCTTCGCCACGAGATAAGAAGATAGCCGATGGGTTGCTGACTTCTTTTAGTCCTTGTCCTGTCATGGCAAACACGCCAAGCTCATTGACCGCACCAAAACGGTTTTTGTGACTGCGCAGTGTTCTAAAACGGCTATCGGTTCCGCCATCTAATAGAACAGAACAGTCAATAATGTGCTCAAGTACTTTTGGCCCGGCTAAGGTGCCGTCTTTAGTTACGTGTCCAACTAAGAACACGGCAACGTTATTCTGTTTTGCGTAGCGCGTTAATGCGGTTGCCGATTCACGAACCTGAGCAACACTGCCCGGTGAAGATTGAACATCGGCAACGTGCATAACTTGGATTGAGTCGATAACCATGATCTTTGGCTGTTCTTTTTCAGCAACCTGACAGATCTTATCTACGTTGGTTTCAGAGAGCATCTTTAGGTGCTCTTTTGGTAATCCGAGTCGAGAGGCGCGCATTGCAACCTGCTGTAGGGATTCTTCACCTGTTACATAAAGAGTCGGCAGTTGAGAAGAGAGCTGACACATGGTCTGCAATAATAATGTTGATTTACCCGCGCCTGGGTTACCACCAATCAGGATCGCAGCCCCAGGGACAACACCACCACCGAGTACGCGGTCGAGTTCTTTGAAGCCACTACTAAAGCGTGGTACTTCTTGTAGATTAATTTCAGATAATGTCTGAACGCTCGATTCTGTTACTGCACCTGCATAACCAGATAATCTTTCATTGCGCGCTACTTGAGGTGAAGCGGCTAACCTAACTTCTGTAATCGTGTTCCAAGCACCACATGCGTTGCACTGCCCCTGCCAACGTGGAAAGTCAGCACCACAGTCATTACACACATAAGCTCGTTTTGCCTTAGCCATAAAACCTCAATAATTTACTCAGTTACACAATGCTGTTGTCAATTTGTGACTTATTTGACCGTACGGATGAAAATAAACATTGCAGTCATACCACTTATACTTAAAGATCGATTTAAACTAGTCGATAACATAAATGCACCGTCCATTCTAACAAGAAAAGTATGCAGCAATCTGAAATTCTATCTGTAGCAGAACGTCTTATCCCGGCCTACCACGCCGAAGATTTCGAATTCCTTCTTTCTCAAATGACAGAAGGCGAATCTCCGTCTCTAAAACTGCTGGTTAAAATGGAACTGAATCGTATCATGGCTCCGTGTACAAAGAGCATTGATTTACGTGGGCGCATTGATAATGAATGTCGTCAGTTCACGTTAGACGGCCGTAAGCACTGGCTCGATGACATCGCGTTAAACGCGTATCAACGTGGTACTAAAAAATTTAAAGGTTACACAGAAGGCGCATGGGAGTTAGTAATGACTCCGCGAACTCAGCCTCTGAGCGTTGTTAAAACGTCTTCTCAAGGTAACCATGACATTACTAGCGCCAATAGCCCGTACGAAGCGGAAGCTATTAACCTAGGTTACGACTTAAAACGCCAAGAGAACAGACTCAAGATTAGCTCGCAGGTCGAGATCACCACATCGAAAGGTCAAAGCCTACATGGTGTAACGGTTGATATATCCCCGTCAGGTGCAAAGTTCAAGGTGCCTAGCGCCTTTCGATACAACCTCGGCGAGATCATCAGCGTTAAGTTCTCAGAGCTTATCGAAAAGTCCCAAGAAAACGATGTTAACCAAGCGGTTGAATTTCGTGTTTTGGGTATCGACGAATCTTATGAGAACAACGCGGTCAAATTTCTAAGAACCATCAAGGTAAGCGACAACAATATTGTGGCTCGCTTACTCGATGAGTCTTTAAATAGCACCAGTAAGAAAACCAGCCATGAGAATCAAGATAGGGTCATTCGAACTCGTACTCGAGGAATCGAACACACCTATCTAAAGCACACTTGTAACCTTCCCCTGTTTTTCAGCGGCAGCGAACTCAAGCTTGCCCTACTGACGGATAATAACCATCCTTTATGGCAATATTGGCACGACGAGCGTAATCAACAAGCGCTGGGCACCCTGTTCAACGAGCAACGTATGAACCTACTGGCGAAACCAGGAGTGAAGGGAACCAGTAACGTTATCTACTCTTTTACCCATGAACACCAAAACAAGACCTTGTTCTATTCAATGATGCTACCTGAAGCCTCTCGTGAACAAAGACAACTGTTCTGGCATATCGGTGGTAAGCGTAAAAGTTGGAAGGCGTTCAAGTTCTCGGTTTTCGAACTGTCAGACACCGAGCGACAAGCATTAGCTAAACACTCGGATACGCTGGCTCAAAGCTCAGCTCAACTGACGCATTGCGGAATCTTGCAAGAGATCGGCGATCACGAAAGTGCGGCTGATTATTTATTAAGTGAGAAGCCACGGATTCCAAGCAGTGAACTGAACCGCTTCCGTCACCCGCGTACTGTCGTCGGTAATATTCAAAGCATCTACTTTGACTCTCAGACTCGTCGTAAGGAGCCGAGATACCAATTTAAGTCACCGTTGCAACTCACATCACAAGATGGCGCAGCGGCGAACGGACACACCTTAGATATCTCGAAGCGTGGACTGAGCATTAGCCTTGAACACCCAATGGTACTCAAGATTAATGATCCGGTATTAGTGAACTTCAATGAACTGCAGCTCTATGACAAGAACCTGCCCCTGAGCACTGTGCCTTACCACGTGATTCGAGTGAGCCCGAATGGCCGTAACGTGCAGTTGGTTATTGCTGAGAACGCCAAGACAATGCGTACCATCGCTTTTCTTAATGGGCTTATCGATCAAAACCAAAGTAAGCTGATTAAGAAGCAAGAAATACTGCCAACACATTCGCTACTCGAATCACTGCACAACATTTTGTTGAGCAAGATGGTCAGTAACCCAATATTCATTGATAAGCCAAGTTCAACGCTGCGCTGTAAGATCATTGGTGTGAATTTCCCACTGAATAAGCATCTAACGTTACTTGCTAAACTTGGTCACAACCAAAAGTTCTCACTGGAGCCAATCTTCAAGGGTCACACCAACTCACTGTTGGCTGAGCCACTAAAAAGAATTGAAGGTGCAGAACCGAAGCATCATGACGTGTACATTGCTGCGGTAAAGTTTGGCGACAAGATCCAATCGGTACACACCAAGTTGGTTAAAGACTTCGCCTCAGCAAAAGAACGCATCTTATTCATTAAGAAAGCGCAGCACTTAGGTGACGTGTATGTATTGCGAGTCACGACGGCACCTATCTTTAATCCGCTAACGAGTTTATTCCAGTCTGATTTAGAAGAGCTTTCACGCATCAGTATGCATCAAGCTAAGAAACTAGAGAATGAAGTGACGGCATTTATCGGTTATGGCGAGATAGAAGACATTACCGATGAAGTGTTGATTCGATTAGAGCTGACACGCTAACTTCGAACCGCGTCTTAACTTAAAATTAAAATAGAAAAAGCAGGTTGATAGCCTGCTTTTTTTGTGTCTGAGCCACTATAGCTAAATAAGATACATAGCCAATAGCACTTAGGTAGAACCCCTAAGGTTTCGCTCGCCAGCTGATCTTCTGCTGCTTAGCCAATACACCCGACAAGATACACAGCACCCCGCCTAAACCTGCGTAACGCACAGCGGTTTGAGCTTGCTGCTCTACTTTTGGTTTTGCGTGGTAGGCAATGCCTAATCCTGCAGAACCCATCATCACCAAGTCATTGGCACCATCACCAACGGCAACAGTATTGTGCAGTTCCAATTCGTACTCTTCAGCCAACTCTACCAAGATATCCGCTTTGGTCTGCGCCGAAACAACATCACCTAAGACTTCACCCGTTAACTTACCATTGACGATCTCAAGCGTATTCGACTGAGCATAGTCAAGATCAAGGGTATCTTTCAGGTAGTCAGAGAAGTAAGTAAAGCCGCCTGATGCAATCGCAGTTTTCCAACCAAGTTTGTTTAGAGTATTCACCAGTCCGACCAAGTCTGGCATGAATGGCAATGACTGACGCACTTGCTCTAATATCGACTCATCCGCACCTTTCAGTGCTCCTACTCGTTGGCGCAGGCTCTGTTCAAAGTCGAGCTCGCCTTGCATTGCTCTTTCTGTGATTTCAGAGACTAGCTCTCCCACTCCGGCTAGCTTGGCAATCTCATCGATGCATTCAATTTGAATCGCTGTGGAATCCATATCCATCACGATCAAACCTGGCTTAGATAAGTCTGGGACCTCGCTAAGGCAAGCATAATCAAGCTTTAGCGCTTGGAGGATTTCTTCGTGTGCTGGCGTTAGATTGCCTGACATCAAAGCCACTTCATAATGCCCAACCTTCCACGTATCGAGGATGGTGTTGTAAGTGCCAGTGAAAAAGTCGATGTCATCGAAAGATTGTGGAGATAGGTACTCACCAAACACAATCCAATTGGCCTTGGATTTAGCGAGTTGAGAAGCGAAACGAGTCTCGGGGAGTCGAGTTAATAATGTCGTATGCCTTTTTATCGGCAGATATTTCTGAGCGTCCATGTGTATGATTCCTAATTAACTATGCTAAACGTTAACCTATTGCAATTTGAAAACGCAAGTCTCAATATGTCTTAATCATAACATTTGTTTATTTCAGGCTTCGTGAAACATGAATGAATCATTGTTCTCAATACGTAACGCTTTACGAATGCTAGCCCTCATTTTGTTGGCTACCATGTTCGTTGTAACGATTAAAAATACGGTCGTGATCAGTAAAGGTAACGAGAAGATCCAAGCAAAACAGTTGGAAACTCTTACCAAGCTGCTTATCTCTCAGGCATCCCTTTCAGCCAGCAAGATGATCACGCAACAAGACCAAGAGCGATTGCTTGATCTGACTAACCAGCTATCTCAAGACCGACTGGTGTTCGATACCACCATCTATGATGCAGAGGGTATTCGACTGGCTTCGAGCGAAAAAGCCCTCTCGGTACGCGAGGTTCTAGGCTTAGATACGCCACTTTCAACAGCAAGTATCGGCAGACAACAGTTAGTTGAACCTATTTATTCTCCAGAGAAAACGATCATCGGCTTTATTCGAGTGACTTTTGAAACCGGTAAAATGACGGCGATTTCTGATCACCACTACCGCAAAAGTGATCGCTACATGATCGGTATGGTGTTGATGGGGTTTGTGAGTGGCGTGTTGTTCATCATGCTGATTCGCAGAAGACCGACTAAGTCTGGTGAGAACTTACTGTTGAAGAATGTAAGCTCATAGACACACTAGGCTGACAATAAAGACACTAGACTGAGAATAAATATCGCAATCAAATAAAAAGCCCCGACGCTCAGGCAGCGGGGTTTTTGTTATCTGTTAACTTATCAAGCTAAGACAAATCAAGATTATTCTTGGTCGCCAAGCAACACTGAGTCTAGTGCGATAACCATCATGTCGTTGAAAGTCGTTTGACGTTCATCTGATGTCGTTTGCTCACCAGTCTTGATGTGGTCAGAAACAGTACAAATCGTTAGAGCTTTTGCGCCGTATTCAGCACATACACCATAGATGCCAGCTGCTTCCATCTCTACGCCAACAATGCCGTATTTGTCCATTACTTCGAACATTTCTGGATCTGGCGTGTAGAACAGCTCAGCCGAGAACAGGTTACCGACTTTTACACCGACACCGAGAGCTTTGGCTGCATCTTCTGCCGCGCGCACCATTTTGTAATCCGCAATAGCCGCAAAGTCATGATCTTTAAAACGAATACGGTTCACTTTAGAGTCAGTACATGCGCCCATGCCGATCACCACATCACGCACTTTGATATCTTCGCTCACTGCACCACAACTACCCACACGAATGATCTTCTTCACACCAAAGTCTTTGATCAGCTCAGTCGCGTAAATAGAACAAGATGGAATACCCATACCGTGTCCCATTACCGAAACCTTACGACCTTTGTAAGTACCGGTGTAACCAAACATGTTGCGAACGTCGCACACTTGAACCACTTCTTCTAAGAAGGTTTCAGCGATGTATTTAGCACGTAGCGGGTCGCCTGGCATTAAAACTACGTCAGCGAAATCACCCATTTCAGCATTAATATGTGGAGTAGCCATTGAAAATATCCTTAATCTCAAAACAAAAAAAGAAGAGAGAGGTTTCCCTCTCTCTTCGTTAACTATTATAGAAAGCTTGTACCGTGTCCCATTGGCGATGTACCAAAGTATGACGCTAAGCTCTGACCGATATCAGCGAACGTATCGCGACGGCCTAAAGAACCGGCTGGAACCTTCTGACCGTAAACAATCACAGGGATGTGCTCACGAGTATGGTCTGTACCTGGCCATGTCGGATCACAACCGTGGTCAGCCGTTAGGATAAGCACATCATCTTCTTTCATCATATCGACGATTTCATTGATGCGACCATCGAAGTACTCAAGTGCCGCTGCGTAACCAGCAACATCACGGCGGTGGCCATAAGCTGAGTCGAAATCAACGAAGTTAGTGAACACGATAGTGTTGTCGCCCGCTTCATTGATCGCTTCTTTGGTTGCTTCAAATAGCGCAGGGATACCTGTTGCTTTGGTTTTCTGAGTGATGCCACACCCCGCGTAGATATCAGAGATCTTACCGATTGAGTGAACGTTACCGCCCTTCTCATCAACCAACTTCTGAAGAATGGTGGCTGCAGGTGGCTCAACAGAAAGGTCACGACGGTTACCAGTACGTTCGAATTGACCTTTACCTGGGCCAATGAACGGACGAGCGATAACACGACCAATGTTGTAGTCTTCTAGCTCTTCACGAGCAATCTGACAAAGGTCTAATAGGTTCTGCAGGCCGAATGTCTCTTCGTGACAAGCGATCTGGAAAACAGAGTCTGCAGAAGTATAGAAGATAGGCAGGCCAGTCTTCATGTGCTCTTCACCTAGGTTATCTAGGATTTCCGTGCCAGATGAGTGGCAGTTACCTAAGAAACCAGACAGGCCTGCACGCTCAAGGATGCGGTCAGTCAGTTCTTTTGGAAAGCTGTTCTCTTTGTCGGTGAAGTAGCCCCAGTCAAACAGTACAGGAACACCCGCGATTTCCCAGTGACCTGATGGCGTGTCTTTACCAGAAGAAAGCTCAGCAGCGTGACCGTAAGCGCCAATGATTTCAGCGTCTGCATCCATACCAGGAGCAAAACGACCTGTAGACTCTTTATGAGCCATCGCTAGACCTAGCTTAGACAGGTTTGGCAGCGTCAGTGAACCTTTACGATCTGCATTGTCTGCAAGACCTTGGTCACAATGATCTGCGATGTGGCCCATAGTGTCAGAACCTACATCACCAAATTTGTCCGCATCCGCTGTTTCACCGATACCGAATGAATCTAAAACTAAAATAAATGCTCTTTTCATTTTCTTCACCAACTTATTGCTCTTTGCACCAGAACTCTGTTTATCGGTATACGCGAGGCATACCGATATCTGTTATTTACACGTCTTCAGAACGAATCTGACGGTAAACGTCTGGCGTTGCTGTATATTCTCCGCCCACAGTGATTGCATTTTGTAATGCAGTTGCAGCTTCTTGCCACTGTTGTTCGTTGCGAGCATGAATCATTGCTAATGGCTTATCTTCACTTGCTACTTCACCTAGGCGAATGAAGTGATCAAAACCGACTGCGTAATCAATGCTGTCAGTTGCTACGCGACGACCACCGCCCATACCAACCACAGCCATACCAATTGCACGAGTATCCATTGCTGATACCACACCGCTTTCTAGCGCGTACACTGGCTTAACAATTTCTGCTTTTTCTAGGTAGTTATCGTAGTTCGCTACGAAATCTGCTGGACCACCAAGGCCCGCTACCATTTTACCGAAGCACTCTGCTGCTTTACCGTTATCCAGTACTGCCATCAGTTTTTCGCGCGCTTTGTCTGAATCTTTAGCTAGGTTACCCAGCACCAACATTTCAGCACACGATGCTAGAGTGATCTCTAACAAGCGTGGATTACGGTATTCGCCTGTTAAGAATTGAACCGCTTCACGAACTTCTACTGCGTTACCCGCTGAAGAAGCCAGAACTTGGTTCATGTCCGTTAGGATTGCTGTTGTTTTCGTACCCGCACCGTTTGCTACTGCAACGATAGATTTCGCTAGCTCTTCAGATGCTTCGTAAGTCGGCATGAATGCGCCTGAACCTACTTTTACATCCATCACTAGAGAATCAAGGCCAGCAGCCAGTTTCTTAGATAGGATTGAAGCCGTGATTAGCGAGATGTTATCGACTGTTGCTGTGATATCACGAGTTGCGTAAACACGCTTGTCAGCAGGAGCTAGATCGCCTGTTTGACCGATGATCGCTACACCAGCATCTTTCGTTACTGCACCGAACACATCATTGGTTGGTGTAATGTTGTAGCCAGGGATAGATTCAAGCTTGTCTAGCGTACCGCCAGTGTGGCCTAAACCACGACCAGAGATCATTGGAACGAAACCGCCACATGCTGCAACCATAGGGCCAAGCATCAGAGAAGTTACGTCACCAACACCACCAGTAGAGTGTTTATCAACGATTGGGCCATCAAAGTTCATGTGGCTCCAGTCAATCACCATGCCTGAATCACGCATTGCACACGTTAGTGCGATACGCTCTGGCATTGTCATTTCATTAAAGAAGATAGCCATTGCGAATGCTGCAATTTGGCCTTCAGAAACCGTGTTTTTAGCGACACCTTGAATGAAGAAGTTAATTTCTTCCGCTGTTAGGACTTCGCCATCACGTTTTCTGCGAATAATTTCTTGAGGTAGATACATTAGTGCCTCCCAAACTCTAGTGAGTATGGTTTGTAGGGAAAGAGGTAATGTGGAGTGACTTAACGCCACTCCATCAAACAGACTAAATTTTGTTACACCCGATTGGGATATTAGTATGCTGCTGGATCAGCAGTCTGGTCTGTCACTTCTAATGTATTAAGAAGGTTAGTTAGTAGGCTTGAAGCACCAAAACGGTAGTGCATGTTGTCTGCCCACTCAGCGCCTAGTAGCTCATCAGCCATTGCTAGGTATAGTGCTGCATCTTCAGCAGTACGTACGCCACCAGCTGGTTTGAAACCAACTGTTTTAGCAACGCCCATGTCACGAATAACTTCAAGCATCATGCGCGCGTACTCTGGAGTCGCGTTTACTGGCACTTTACCTGTTGAAGTTTTGATGAAGTCTGCACCTGCTTCGATACAGATTTGAGAAGCTTTCTTGATCAGTGCTTCTTCTTTCAATTCACCTGTTTCGATGATCACTTTAAGCGTGATGTCACCACAAGCTGCTTTACACTGTTTAACTAGCTCAAAGCCAACTTCTTCGTTGCCAGCAATAAGAGCACGGTATGGGAATACTACGTCAACTTCGTCTGCGCCGTACGCTACCGCTGCTTTTGTTTCTGCAACAGCAATTTCGATGTCGTCATTACCATGAGGGAAGTTAGTTACAGTCGCAATGCGTACTTCTGGAGTACCTTGCTCACGCAACGCTTTCTTAGCTGCTGGGATAAAGCGAGGGTAAATACAGATTGCAGCGGTGTTGCCTACTGCAGTCTTCGCGTCATGACAAAGCGCCACTACTTTTTCTGTAGTGTCATCGTCATTTAGCGTAGTTAGATCCATAAGTTTAAGTGCACGTAGAGCTGCTGCTTTTAAATCGCTCATTTCTATCTCCGATCAATATATTCAAATAGTTAACTACTTCGCCCTCCATCCAGTATAGATGGATATTTTAGTAATGCTCAGTAGCCACAAATGAACGGACTTGGTTCCCTGAAGACTTGATAACTTTCGCTACCAATTGCAATCCTTGTCACCGCACAGTACCAGTTTGGTCTATGGCACAACAAATCAGTCATGTTGTGTCTAACATCTATAGCGTATCGCTAATTTTGGCTTAATCCCAGAAGAATAACGTTCGAGTTGATTTCGAGGTTACTTTCTTGCCAACAGAGACATCCTATCCCTTTAGCTTATACATTATAGGTATCCATCAATAAATTGTAGTGCTCCTTAGAACGCAAACGGTTTGTATCTCAAAAAAACATTCTAGACCCATTAATCGACTTCAAGCTGATGCTTATGCCAAAGAATCACTAGGCCTAAAAACAAAAAAGCCCCGCAGCAATTTCTTGCTACGGGGCGATATTATTATGGCGTCTATATATCGATTTCTAACTAATTAGAAAGACAGGAAGAAGCCAGCAATTGTTGCTGCCATCAGGTTAGATAGAGTACCAGCAATTACCGCTTTAACACCCATACGTGCGATGTCGTGGCGACGGCTTGGTGCAATACCACCTAGACCACCTAGAAGAATCGCAATTGAAGAAAGGTTTGCGAAACCACATAGTGCGAATGCGATGATAGCTTGAGTCTTCTCAGACATCACTTGACCAGTTGCTGCAACAACTTGAGCGTTTTCACCAACGTATGGTACGAAGTTTAGGTATGCAACGAATTCGTTAACAACTGTCTTCTGACCAATGAAAGAACCAGCGATAGTTGCTTCTTCCCATGGAACACCAATGATGAATGCTAGCGGTGCGAAGATCCAACCTAGAAGAAGTTCTAGAGTTAGGTTTTCCATACCGAACCAACCACCGATGCCACCTAGGATACCGTTGATTAGAGCAATTAGACCGATGAATGCTAGTAGCATTGCACCAACGTTAAGTGCTAGTTGTAGACCAACTGATGCGCCACCTGCTGCTGCGTCGATAACGTTAGCTGGTTTGTCATCGCCACCGTCCATTTCGTCAGCGATGTTGTCGTCTGGCGTATCTGTTTCAGGCTTGATGATTTTAGCGAATAGTAGACCACCAGGTGCTGCCATGAATGACGCTGCAACTAGGTACTCTAGAGGTACACCCATAGATGCGTAACCTGCTAGTACACCACCAGCTACAGAAGCCAAACCACCACACATTACTGCGAATAGTTCAGAGTTAGTCATTTTAGGAACAAATGGACGAACAACTAGAGGTGCTTCAGTTTGACCAACGAAGATGTTTGCTGCTGCAGACATAGACTCGGCGCGAGAAGTACCTAGAGCTTTCTGAAGACCACCACCAAGAACTTTGATTACAATTTGCATAACACCAATGTAGTAAAGTACAGAGATAAGTGCAGAGAAGAAAATCAGAGTTGGTAGTACTTGGAAAGCAAAGATGAAACCGATACCGTCAACTGAAAAGTTAACTAGGCTGCCGAATAGGAAACCAGTACCGTCTTTACCGTAGTCGATCACGTTTGCTACACCAGCAGAGAAACCTGCAAGTAGATCACGACCCCAAGGGATGTAAAGTACGAATGCACCAAGTGCGAATTGGATAGCGAAAGCGCCACCCACTGTTCTTAGATTAATAGCTTTGCGGTTGTCAGATAGTAGTACTGCGATTGCGATCAGTGCAACCATTCCGACTAGGCTCATAAACAGGCTCATAGTTTATGACTTCCTTATTAGTTATTTATTGGCGTGTTACAAAATGGGGCTATAAAGCGGAGGCAATTATACTCATGCGACCACTAATAAAGTAATGCCGTCCTCACACTTTCGTAGAAGATTCATGTACCATTCACACGCAAATGTGAGCCAAATCACAAGCTCAGTGCAATTTACGCAAACGATAAACAAAAACCTTCGGTTTTATTCACATATACCGAATGCGCGATGGCTATTTTGCCAAATTTGCGCTGCAATCGATTGCTTTGGCTCTTTTCTAAGCAAAAAAAGTTCATTTAAGATCGTAACTAAATATTTGGAATGATTAACATTTCCTTGGTTTCCATACAGGGGCATGTCCGGAGCATCCGTTTCCAATACCAGACATTCAAGGGGCAATTTTGCCATGGTTGTGCGTGTTTTTTGCGCTCTCGGGTAAGTTATCGTTCCACCGACGCCAATATAGAAACCGAGCTTGATCCACGCTAAAGCTTGCTGTTCACTCCCTGAAAAGCCGTGAATCACACCACCTAAGGTGAACTTATGCTGCTTTATTAGCTCGATAAGTCGGTTATAAGACTTCCTCTCATGGATGATTAAAGGCAGCTCAAACGCCTTGGCAAGTTCCATTTGTTGGATGAAAAAGCGCTCTTGTTTCTCTCGTTCAACGTCCACAAAAAAGTCGAGCCCGCACTCACCTATCGCGACACATTGGCTGTTTTTTGAAGAGAGTAATTGGCGAAGTTCCGAAAATTGTTCGTCATTGGCCTGCTCTAAAAAGTAAGGATGGAAGCCTAATGCATAGTAAACATTGGGGTGAGATTGAGCGATTTCATCGAGCTTCCTCCAGTTACTTTGGCCAATAGAAGGGATGATTAACTTCTCGACTTGAGCTTGCTTTGCTTCTTTAAGATAGCCATCAATACTTTGATCAAGTGTAGTTCCCTGATCAATTACAATATGTTGCTCAAACGCCTCAAAATCCGCATGGCAATGAGTATCAAACAGCGGAAAGTCACTTATTTGCTGTGTCATCTTCCCTACTCTCTGTTTGTTTCCCTTGAGGATCACGACGATAAGCAACACAACTGCGCTTGTTCTCAGGCATTAAGCCAAGCTCTTCACACCACTTATCGTATTTCCTAACCCAAGCTTTTATCCAACCCAACATAACTGCTTCTAACCTCAGCCTTTAAACCTCAAATAAAACGCATTAAAAAACGCCTATTGCAGAACAATAGACGTTTTTGTTTAACTCGAATAGATCGCGGAGAAATTAGTGCTCGCGCGTCGCTCGGAACTGAACTTCAGGGAAGCGTTCAGAAGCAAGGTTCAAGTTCACCATAGTTGGTGCGATGTAAGACAGGTTGTCACCGCCATCTAGCGCAAGGTTAGATTGGTTCTTACGTTTGAATTCTTCTAGTTTCTTAGCGTCATCACATTCAACCCAGCGAGCTGTTGCAACGTTAACACCTTCGTAGATAGCTTCTACGTTGTATTCCGCTTTCAAGCGCGCTACAACCACGTCGAACTGAAGCACACCAACCGCACCAACGATCAGGTCGTTGTTCTGCATAGGACGGAATACTTGTACTGCGCCCTCTTCTGAAAGCTGCACTAAGCCTTTTAGAAGTTGCTTCTGCTTCAGTGGATCGCGTAGACGGATACGACGGAATAGCTCAGGTGCAAAGTTAGGAATACCAGCGAACTTAAGGCTCTCACCTTGAGTAAAGGTATCACCAATCTGGATAGTACCGTGGTTATGTAGACCGATAATATCACCCGCGTATGCTTTCTCAGCACGAGCACGGTCACCCGCCATGAAGGTTACCGCATCAGAGATACTTACACTCTTACCAGTACGAACATGGTTCATCTTCATACCTTGGTTGTAAGTACCCGACACGATACGCATGAATGCGATACGGTCACGGTGTTTAGGGTCCATGTTTGCTTGGATCTTAAATACGAAGCCAGAAAACTTCTCTTCTGTCGCTTCAACATCACGCTCGTTAGCTTGACGCGTTTGAGGCGCTGGAGCCCATTTCGTTAGACCATCAAGCATATGGTCAACACCAAAGTTACCTAATGCAGTACCGAAGTAAACCGGCGTTAGTTCACCCGCAAGGAACAGTTCGTGATCAAACTCAGGGCAAGCACCGATAACAAGCTCTAGCTCTTCACGTACGCTTTCCGCAAGATCAGCACCTACCGCTTCATCTAGCTCAGGGTTATCTAGACCTTTGATGATGCGAACTTCTTGGATCTCATGGCCGTGGCCAGATTCATACAAGATCGTTTCATCACGATGAATGTGGTAAACACCTTTAAACTCTTTTCCACAACCAATTGGCCATGAGATTGGAGCACAAGCCATACCTAGCTCGCTCTCTACTTCATCAAGCACTTCCATTGGATCACGAACGTCACGGTCAAGTTTGTTCATAAACGTTACGATTGGCGTATCACGCAGACGTGTTACTTCCATTAGTTTACGAGTACGATCCTCGACACCTTTCGCAGCATCGATAACCATCAAACAAGAGTCAACCGCTGTTAGCGTACGGTACGTATCTTCCGAGAAATCTTCGTGTCCTGGAGTATCTAGTAGGTTTACTAGGCAATCATTGTATGGGAATTGCATTACCGACGTAGTTACCGAGATACCACGTTCTTTTTCCATCTCCATCCAGTCAGATTTAGCGTGCTGGTTAGAGCCACGGCCTTTTACGGTACCCGCTTTTTGAATCGCGTTTCCGAATAAAAGAACTTTTTCAGTAATCGTGGTTTTACCCGCATCCGGGTGAGAGATAATCGCAAACGTTCTACGTTTGCTCACTTCTTGTTGGAAAGACATAGTCGCCCTTTGCTGATCTAAAGCGTAAAAAGGGCAAGTAGATAATACTTGCCCTTGAATTCTGTGTGCGGATTATACAGAAAGCGTGTCACTTTCTAAAGGGTCAGTTTACACCCTATTTTTCGCGTACTCTCTGCTTAGCTAAAAGCTACAGTATGACTAGGGCGTGTTGATCTTTGCTGTACATTTCGCGTTCAACAATACATCGGTAGCCACATTAACATGAATGCCAGCGATAACATGCTGGCATAATTCCTTTCTAGCTTGTCATATCTACTTGAAATAGCTCGATAATGCTTAATTCTCCCAAAGGCATTTTCGACCAAGTGACGATACTTGTATAAACACCAATCCATACTGTCTTTGTCTATATCTTGTCCGTAATTGCGTTTAGCAATTACCGTTTCTCCGCCACGTTCCTTAACAAAAATACGGAAAGGTTCGCTGTCATATCCTTTATCACAAACGATGGTATTAACTTCATCGAGTTGCTCAACTAAGCTTTCGGCATGCACTATATCGTGGCGTTGTCCCTCTGATAAATCAAAGCAAATCGGCAGGCCACCACTATCTACGGCTAAGTGAATTTTGGTTGAGTTGCCCCCGCGACTTTTTCCTATTTGCTCTGAACTTTCAGTAGCTGCACCTGTACTATGCTGATGTGCTCTAACTATAGAGCCATCAAGAAATACCCATTCAAAATCAGCCATGTTAGATAAGCTTTTGAAAAGATTATCTAAAATCCCTTTCTTTGACCAAAGATTAAATCGTCTGTAAACGGTACTCCACTCTCCGAACTCAGAGGGTAGATCTCGCCAAGGAATACCTGTTCTCATTCGATAAAGTATTCCTTCAAATGTCATTCGATGTTCAGTTTTATCGTAAATACGACCTGTACTTTTCATAACTTGGAGTAGCAGTTCCCAGCGAATATCAGTTAGCATTGTTCTTGGCATGGTATTGGTTATGGTTTTACTTTTGGCGAAGCAAATTATAACTCTTTACCATGCTGTTCAAAAAACACTCACGAAAGATCAACACGCCCTAGCTAAAAGACATAAAAAGATAGCTCATAATGATGGCGTCTTCGTTGCCTTGCTTGGTTGGATAATAGTTACGACGGCGATCAACTTCATTAAAACCGGCCTTTTCGTAAAGATTAAACGCATTCACATTACTTTCGCGAACTTCTAGCCAAGCGCTTTCTGCGTCAGCTTGTTCGCACATATCAAGGAAATGTTCCGTTAACGCTTTTCCATACCCTTTGCCTTGCTGGCTTGGGTCTACCGCAATATTAAGCAGCGTGACTTCGCCAACGATATTCTGCGCGAAGAAGTACCCGACCACTTGCCCATCGACTTCAAGCACATGATGACAAGCGCCTCGGCTATCAAGATCTCGGATCATGTTTTCAGACCAAGGGTGAGAATGCGCGGCCTGCTCTATCTGCCAAATGGCATCTAGGTGTTGTTGTGAAGTCGGTAAAAATTGATTAGTCATAAGCACAAATTTGTTGCCATAAGTCGCGGCGGTGTTGGGTGTTACCGTTAATGTCAGACAGTAATGGCGATTGAAGTGTTTTAGCCTTCAGCTCTTGAGGCGACTCACAACCAGCAAACCATACCCACTCAACCGAACCTAAATCCACAGTAGACAAGTGTTGCGGTTGAAGGTGTAAAGCCTGAGATAAGTCGAGTTTGATACTTTTGAGTACTCGCTCAAACATCACGGCGAGATCTTCCTGAGGTTTTTCAGGCGAAACCAACAGTAACTTGCAATCGTTCGAGAGCGGAGTCAATTCAGATTCATAACCTGCTAAACGCTCTGGGTGACTTAGTTCCCATTGGCTAATGCCCATCTCTTGTAGGTATTGCGCGTGTGTTTGTGACATATCTAGCGGTAGTAACCTTAAGTTTATTGGAGCCAAAGTTTATTGAAACAAGAAGTTTGTTAGAACTAGTTTTGTGAAAGCTGCCTCTATTGAAAGAACACTTATTAGAACTGGGCTGATACTAACAAAAAATAAAGGAGCATCAAGCTCCTTTATTTAGACTAAATCAGTTTGTATCTTATTGCGTGATAAATCAGCTTATAAGTCGTTGAACTCTGGGCTGTAAGCAATCTCACCAGCATGTCCAGTAAATGCACCGTCTACCAATTCGATCGCTTGGAAAGCACCTTCAGGCACATCCCAAACACAACTCAGGCCAAACTCGCTCGCAGCCTTGAAACCAAAGCGGCTGTAATAAGCAGGGTCACCAAGCACAACGCAAGCTGGGTAACCAAAATCAACCAAAGTGGAAAACGCATCTTCAACTAGAGATTTGGCAATGTCTTGATTGCGGAACTCTTCTTTCACAGCGAGAGGCGCAAGCCCTTGCCAGTTATGATCGTCGCCATCAAGAGTGATAGGGCTAAACATCAGGTGACCAACCACCTCGCCTTCATCAGAACAAGCCACCAGCGATAGCGTTAAATGGCTATTCTCACGCAAGCTCATAACCAAGTTAGCTTCTGCATCTGTTTCAAAAACAGATTTCAATAAACGATCAATGACAAGTATATCTGCCGGTGCTTCAGTTCGAATAAGCATTCATTACCTCACTTTGTGTATCTGGGGATTGTACTCCCTTCTGCACAAAATCAGCTAATTGATTTAACAAAGTTTTCATAGGAGTCGGCAATAAGTCCAAATCTACGCTATCCATCAAGTTTTTGACTTCTAAACCGAGCTCGGTATCGCCTTCAATAGACAGTCTACGTTGGAAGAAAAGCGTATCTGGGTCTTCTTTACGCCCCGCAATCAACACAAGATCGTTAAGATTGCCGCTAAAGCTTACATCTTCAGCCACCTCTTCATCAGCTACAACCAGTTGCTCATTTTTGTAGCTAATACACCAACTTAACCCCATGTCTTTTATTGAGACTTTCAGCCATTTGTCTTCTAAAAACTCAAAGTCACCGTCCTCTAAAGCTTCCTTGAAGACATTCTTAAGCGCCTCCAATAAGGCTTTTTTTTGTACTGTTTTAGGCAATAACTGGACTGGAGATCGCAAAATTGATGCGGCATTTTGAACTAGTTGAGTGCGAATCTTGTTTATCACGTGACTTATCCGTAACTTTGTCAATAATATGGAATGCATCATAGATGATGTTGAGATCTCAGTTACTGTTATGTATCAAATTAACTTCTGTTTGATACTCGACCTTTAATATCCTGAAAATCACAGTTATAGTAACTCAGGTAATGAGAATTACAGCGGATCGCTGCACTCACAGGTAAATATCGATAGCCACACAAAAAGTAATAAATATTTATCGATAGTGAATATTCAAGCTCTTGGAGAATTGGTAGTACTTTGATGCCTCCCCAGCAACTACAACATTGGTTTACCCAGCTAACTGCAAATAGTCCGTTCTTTTTTGCAGTACTTGATGCTCAACATAACTATTTTATGGTGAATGAGCGTTACTGCGATATTGCTGGTTTGAGTCAAACAGAGCTTGCAGGCATGAATGACCGCCAAACATTGGGCGAACAGTTCTACCAACATCTCAAGCCTTACTATGAGCGTGCATTCAGTGGCGAAACGATTGAGGCCGAAGTCACCCTCAACGAAACTGACCTCGATACCAGCCTTCATTTCAGCCTATCTCCGCTTACCAATGGCAACAAAACCGACTACATCGTCTTTCACGCCTTTGACACATCAGAAAACCAAGTACTTGTCCGTTCTTTAGAAGAGTCTGAAGCCAAATTCCACAAACTATCTCAACTACTCCCAGACGGATTACTGCTCGTTGAAAGTGACTACATCTTGTCATCCAACCCAGCAGCAGCGCGCTTGCTTGGCTTTAACTCAACCACAGAGTTAATTGGCGAAGAGTTGGGACGCCTATTTATCGATGAACAAACCAAAACAGTCTTTAGTAATAACCTCAGCTCTATTATTTCTGAATCTGGTTTGGTTTGCTTAACAGGTGCCCGATGCGGCTTTGAACGTAAAGTTCAGCTCAACATCGACTCCACCACCGTTCTTGGAAGCAACACTCAGCTGGTGCTTATCCAAGACGCACAAGAAACCGCAAAACAATATACACCGGCAAACAGTGAAGATGCCTACATCGATGCACTGACCAAGCTCTACAACCGAGTTGGGTTTACTAAGCGTCTTGAGCAGTTCATTCACAACGATACGCAGGTGGTGATGCTCTATCTAGATATTGATAACTTTAAGAATATCAATGACTCACTTGGTCATCACATCGGTGACAAGGTGATAAAAGAGGTCGCTTCGCGCCTTAAACGCCTACTGCCTCGTAAGGCCGTGATTGGGCATTTAGGCGGGGATGAGTTTGGTATTATCCTGCCAGAACCTGAACATCAACGAACACCTGAAATGCTCGCTGAAAAGATCATATCTCTGATCAATCAACCCTTCGATCTTCACCACTTTAGCAAACGCTTAGCCTGTTCGATTGGTAGCGTGAGCTTTCCTCAAGATGGTACTGATGCTCGTATCTTGCTGCAAAATGCAGACACAGCAATGTATGAAGCCAAAGATCGTGGTCGCAACCGCCTGATCAAGTTCAACGAACAGATGAACAAAGAAGCGCGCATGCGACTGTGGCTTGAGATAGAGCTACAAAAAGCGCTGCAACAAAATGGACTAGAGGTTTGGTATCAACCGAAAGTGAATGCCCGTGATTTCACCATCAACGGCGCTGAAGCTCTGGTACGTTGGAAGCATCCTGTCGAAGGTTATATCAGCCCGGCCGCGTTCATTCCTGTAGCGGAGAGAGCTGGTCTTATCGAACAACTTGGTAGAGTGGTGATGCGCGAAGTATTTGCTACGGTTAAACGCTGGAAGATGCAAGGTATCCTTCCAGGTCGTGTCGCGATCAACCTATCTCCAGAACAGTTTGGGAATCCAAAGCTGATTGATTACATGGAAAAATTGCTGCGTTCGACCGAGCTTGATCCAAGTGCGATTACGTTCGAGCTAACGGAAAGCGCGGTAATGAGTGATAGTGAACACACACTTCAAATGCTTAACGCCATCAAGAAACTCGGCTTTGCTCTCTCCATTGATGATTTCGGTACTGGTTACTCTTCACTGTCTTACCTTGCTCGCTTCCCGATTGATGAACTTAAGATTGACCGAGCTTTCATCTCGGATATCGATACCCTACCAAAGCAAATTACAGTGATTGAAAATATCATCAATCTAGGTAAATCTCTCGATTTGACCGTGGTTGCTGAAGGTGTCGAAACCAGTGAGCAAGCGACTCTGCTATCGAACCTCAACTGTAGTTCGATTCAAGGTTTCCACTTCTATCGCCCGCAACCGAAACAAGATGTCGAAGAGTTGTTTGCCCAAAACCGCCGTCATAAGAACTAGCTAACCAATTCAAGTACCTCATATTTAAACCAAGCCAACATCTAAAACGGTCACTCGTCAGTACCTCAAACGGAGTAAAAGCAGATTTATCCATCTAAACCTGCCTTACATCAATTCCGTCATTCACAATTCTTCATAAAATGCTCGCTTCAACTTAATTCTACTGGTAGTGAGCAAATGGAACTCTTATGCCCAGCGGGTAACTTACCTGCTTTGAAAACCGCTATTGATTGTGGTGCGGATGCTGTCTATATCGGATTCAAAGACGATACCAATGCCCGACACTTTGCAGGCCTAAACTTTGCGGGTAAAAAGCTCGATCGTGCTGTGCAGTATGTGCATGACCACAACAAGAAAATTCATGTTGCCCTAAATACGTTTGCTCACCCAAATGGCTTCGACCGTTGGACCAATGCCGTAGACAACGCCGCAGCTCTGGGTGTTGATGCGCTGATCATCGCAGACATTGCGGTGCTTGAGTACGCAGCAAATAAGTATCCAGATCTCGAACTGCACCTGTCAGTGCAAGCATCTGCGACCAATGCGGCGGCTATCGACTTCTACCATAAAAACTTCAACGTTAAGCGTGTCGTACTGCCGCGTGTGTTGTCGATTCATCAGGTCAAACAGCTTTCTCGTAATATCACTTCTGACGTTGACCTTGAAGTATTCGCTTTTGGTAGCTTGTGTATCATGGCAGAAGGCCGTTGTTACCTCTCTTCATACATGACAGGCGAGTCACCAAATACCGTTGGTGCTTGTTCTCCGGCGAAATACGTTCGCTGGCAAGAAACAGAAACTGGCCTCGAATCTCGCTTGAACGAAATCCTTATCGATAAATATGAATCAGGTGAAAACGCAGGTTATCCAACGCTGTGTAAAGGCCGCTTTGAAGCCGAGATCGATGGTGAACGTAAGCGCTATCACGCACTTGAAGAGCCCACCAGCCTCAACACGCTATCCATGTTGCCTGAGCTTTTCGCGGCAAACGTTGCCTCAGTGAAGATTGAAGGTCGCCAACGCAGCCCTGCTTATGTTGAACAAGTCACTCGCACTTGGCGCGCAGCTATCGCTCGCTACTTAGCGAACCCAGAACAATACCAAGTGGAACAAGCTTGGAATGCGACACTGGCGAATGTATCTGAAGGTACACAAACCACGCTTGGCGCTTATCACCGTAAATGGCAATAGAGCCAAATGGAGAACTCAATGAAATACGCATTAGGCCCTCTACTTTATTTTTGGCCAAAACAAGACGTTGAAAGCTTCTATGAGCAAGCGAAATCAAGCTCTGCCGACATCATCTACCTAGGTGAAGCGGTGTGTTCAAAGCGTCGTGAGATGAAAGCGAAACACTGGATGGACATTGCTAAAGAGCTGTCTACTTCAGGTAAGCAAGTTGTCCTCTCGACCATGGCATTGCTCGAAGCGCCAAGCGAAGTCAACATCATGAAGAAGTACATTGATAACGGTGACTTTGCTATCGAAGCCAATGATGTGTCTGCAATTCAACTAGCCAGCGAAAGCAAAGTACCTTTCGTGGTTGGCCCTGCAGTAAACACCTACAACGCACGCACGCTAAACCTGTTCTTGAAACAAGGTATGACGCGTTGGTGTATGCCGGTTGAGCTTTCTCGCGAATGGCTAAGCAACGTGATGACCCAGTGTGAAGAGCTAAATATTCGTAACAAGTTCGAAGTTGAAGTGTTTAGCCACGGCTACCTGCCGCTTGCTTACTCGGCACGCTGCTTTACCGCTCGCGCTGAAAACAAAGCTAAAGACGATTGCGAAACCTGCTGTATCAAGTACCCAACAGGGCTACAAGTAGAAAGCCAAGAAGGCCAATCAGTCTTCAACCTTAATGGCATCCAGACGCAATCAGGCTACTGCTACAACCTAGTCAACGATTTACCAAACATGCATGACCTGGTTGATGTGGTTCGTTTAAGCCCACTCGGTATCGATACCTTCTCTGAAATCAATAACTTCAGAGCAAACGAGCAAGGTCAAAAACCGATGAAGATTGAAAGCCGCCAATGTAATGGTTACTGGCATCAGCTTGCAGGTTTAGACGTTAAGAACATCTAGTTCCTCGCATTGAACTAACCAGCAACAGATACAAAAAAGGTCTAGCATTCGCTAGACCTTTTTAATTCGACTTAAGAAACACGACCTATGCCGTCGCTGTTTCCATCGGTGAGGCATCGAGCTTCTTTAAGTCTTTGTAAAGCATTACCATCACCACCACACTTAGTGCGATGTTAGACAGTGGGTACGCAATCCAGATCCCCGGCACACCGTACAACTTAGGCATAATGTACAAGAAAGGTAACTGGATCAGCATGTTACCTATCGTCACAAACATCGCCTTGCTGCCCTTGTTCACTGCCTGATAGTAAGCACCTGCGACTACCAAGAAGCCATCCAGCGCTAAGGCAAACATGTGAAGTCGAATACCCAACACGGTGTACTCAACTAACTGAGGTTCGTCTGAGTTAAATACTGATACAAACTCACGTGGGAACGCGTTCAAAAGCAGCACGAAAGCCACACCAATCAATACCGAACTCATCATCGCTATCTTAAGTAACTTACGGATGTTCGCTTGGTTACGCGCACCATGGTTGTAGCTCACCAATGGCTGCATGCCGTTGGCGATACCTTCCGCTGTGAGGTAATAAACTGTCACGATGTAGCCCAAAATAGCGTAAGCACCAATCATCAACTGGTCGCCATATTGAGAGAACAACGCATTGTGCAGCGCCACCATCATCGAACCATAAGCGTACATAAAGAAGCTTGATGTACCAATGGCGAAGATTTGTGGAATCACATCCAGCTTCAGTCTCAACTCATTCCAACGTAAACGTAGGTTTGCTCGACGTGAGAAGAAGTAAGCCAAGCCGAGAGCCGTTACTACAAACTGGGCAATCGCTGTTGCTAATGCTGCACCCATCAACTCCCAGCCATAGAGCGCGATAAACAGGTAATCGAGTACGATGTTAATCACCGCACCAACAATCATCAGTATCGTCGCTAGATTAGGGCTATCATCGTTACGCAGTAAAAACGGCATCGCGATCGAACCTAACGTGAAGACACTGGCACCAATCAGAATGTGTAAGTACTGCAGGCCAAGTTCATACACTCGCCCTTCAGCGCCCTGCCAAAGCAAGAAGTTATCAGCAAACAAGAACAGCAATGCAGAGACAATAGGCGTTATCGCTAACAACAAGGTTAAGCCCGTTGCTAAGATCTGTTTAGCGCCTTGAGTATCTTTTTCACCTTGGCGAATCGAGACAAGCGCACCTGTGCCCACACCCACCAACATACCAATACCGAGAATCGAACCAATCACAGGCCACGCAACATTGATACCTGCAAGACCATCAGCCCCCACATAGCGGCCGATGAAGATGCCATCCACCACTTGGTACAGGCCATTAACCAACATGGCTGCCACAGTAGGGATTGTGTATCGCCAAAACTGGCGACTAATTGAGTTACTCATTTCTTATTCTACTTTCATTTGTGAGTCGCATATCAACAAGATATGACTCGAAAAATTAGTTAACAAGGCTAACTAAATATCTAAATATTTACTTCAAAGCTTTATTTAATAATAAGTTTAGCTGCTGAGATTCTTGCTCAGACAAACGACTTTCCAGTATCTGTGCCATGACCTGATAGATCTTACTTTCTTCTTCCAAGCCCACTTCAGCTTTGCTGGTCAATACGACCAACTTAGACCTAGCATCTTCGAGCGAAGCTTTACGCTCCACAAGCCCCTTTCTCTCAAGCCTTTGAACCATAGTGGTTGCTGAAGGTTTGGTTACTTGCATTTCAATCGCCAGATCAGTCAATCGGATCGGTTCAGGAGAGGCTTGGATGACCTTCAAATAGTCATACTCATTGAAGCTCAATTGGCAAATAGGATCTTCATTTACCTGAGTGCGCCATATCTTAGAGGCGAAGCGCTCAATCTTTTCTAAATTCTGGTTCAGCATACTCACCTAATCAAAAATGGCATTTAGTTAGCAAGGCTAACTATTTTAGTGTTGTTTAAATAAAAAGCAATCAAAACGAGATGAAGATCATAAAAAAGGAGCATAAAAAAACCGCTGACAGGCAGCGGCTTTTCGGAATCAAAATGTGTTGCTTACTTAGCGTTGGCTTCTTCTTCGGCCTCAGCCAGCTTAACTTGCGCTAAGTGTTCGGCTTTGAGCGTGGTGAAGATACGGCTTAACTCTAAGAAAGAGTAACGGTGTTCTACGTATTCATACACGTTAAAAGAAACCGCTAACTTGTACAAAGAGATAGCATTCGCGTAGTCACCATTCATATGGTAACGCTTAGCAAGGTAGAAGTACGTCTCTGTTAGGCGCTGCGCAAGTAACGTGTTGTCACGAGTACCGGTTAAGATCGCCTTGAAAGCCTGCTCTTCAGTAATATCATCAAGCATAATCGCGACTAATACCCAGCCCCACTGCTCATCACGGCTCTCATAACGTTTTTGTAAATCAAGCTTAGCTTGTTCTGGCGTTAGCTCATGCTGAATGATGTACAACCACAGAGCGCGAAACGGATCGCTAGGATCATCGGCATAGTGCTTCATCATCTCTTCATTGGCTAAGTCGTAACGCTCGCCATAATAAAGCGCGATAGAGCGGTTTCTTTCTGCGTAAGAGTTTGCAGGATCAAGCTCTAACGTAGAATCAAAAGATTCATAAGCTGCATCAAACTCCCCTACCTGCGTAAAGTAAACACCCAAAAGATTAAAGATATCAGGTTGAGCAGGGTTCAATGAAAGAGATTGGTTGAAGTCGAGACGCGCGAGATCACGCAGGCCAACACTGTCGTAGTAGTTACCACGTTCAAACAGCATCTTAGCTCGAACTTCATCGTTCAAATCTGGGCGCTGTAATAACTGACTAAGACGTGCAATTTGAACTTCTTGCTGAACGCTTGGTTGCAGTGGCACAGCCATCGGTGGATAAACCCAACGTGAGGTGTTATCTGATGTTGTCGCACAACCTGTTAGTACAAGCAGTAAACACATACTCGCGGTTTGAAACCATTTCACAAATAATTACTCCTGTTATGACCGCAATAAAAAAGGGGAGCGATATGCTCCCCTTTATAACATGCTTTGTTGACGATAGGTTAGAAATCACTAAAAAGCGATATCACCATCGACACACTGAGAATTACTCAGCAGCAGGTGCTTCGCCTTCAGCTGGCGTTTCAACTGCTTCTTTCATGCTTAGACGTACACGGCCTTGACGGTCAATTTCAAGAACCTTAACAGGAACTTCTTGACCTTCAGTTAGGTAGTCAGACACTTTCTCAACGCGCTTGTCAGCGATTTGAGAGATGTGTACTAGACCATCTTTACCTGGAAGGATAGTAACGAATGCACCGAAGTCAGCTAGACGAGCAACTTTACCTTGGTAAATGCGGCCAACTTCAACTTCAGCTGTGATCTCTTCGATACGACGGATAGCTTCTTTAGCAGCTGCGCCTTCAGTAGCAGCAATCTTGATTGTGCCATCGTCTTCGATTTCGATTGTAGTACCCGTTTCTTCACAAAGAGCACGGATAACTGCGCCGCCTTTACCGATAACATCTTTGATCTTATCAGAGCTGATTTTCATTGTGTGGATACGTGGAGCGAATTCAGAGATATCTTCACGAGCACCAGAGATAGCTTCATCCATTACAGAAAGGATGTGCTTACGTGCACCTTGCGCTTGGTTAAGTGCAATTTGCATGATCTCTTTAGTGATACCTTCGATCTTGATGTCCATTTGAAGTGCAGTGATACCAGCGTTAGTACCTGCTACTTTAAAGTCCATGTCACCTAGGTGATCTTCGTCGCCAAGGATGTCAGAAAGAACAACGAAATCGTCGCCTTCTTTAACAAGACCCATTGCGATACCCGCAACAGAAGCTTTGATTGGAACACCAGCATCCATAAGAGCTAGAGATGTACCACATACAGAAGCCATTGAAGAAGAACCGTTAGATTCTGTGATTTCCGATACAACACGAACTGTGTATGGGAATTCTTCAACAGAAGGCATTACTGCTTGGATACCACGTTTAGCAAGCTTACCGTGACCAATTTCACGACGCTTAGGAGAACCAACGAAACCAGTTTCACCTACACAGTATGGAGGGAAGTTGTAGTGTAGAAGGAAGTTGTCTTTCTTCTCACCCATTAGGCTGTCGATGATTTGAGCATCACGTTGTGTGCCAAGCGTTGCAGTAACAAGTGCTTGAGTTTCACCACGAGTGAATAGAGAAGAACCGTGTGTACGTGGAAGAACACCAGTACGTACGTCTAGCGCACGAACCATGTCTTTTTCACGGCCATCGATACGTGGGTTGCCAGCGATGATGCGGCTACGTACTACGTTTTTCTCTAGAGAACCAAGCATGCCGCGGATTTCGCGCTCATCTAGGTTTTCGTCTTGTGCAATTAGAGCTTCAACAACGTCGTTCTTGATTGCGCCAACTTGCTCGTAACGAGCCATTTTCTCAGTGATCTGGTACGCGTCAGATAGACGAGTTTCAGCAAGTTCAGCAACTTGAGCTTTAAGCTCAGTGTTAACTGCTGGCGCTTCCCAGTTCCAAGATGGAGTTGCAACTTCAGCAGCAAACTCGTTGATTGCTTTGATTACAACTTGTTGTTGGTCGTGACCGTAAACAACAGCTGAAAGCATTTCTTCTTCAGATAGGTTATCTGCTTCAGATTCAACCATAAGTACTGCGCCTTCTGTACCAGACACAACTAGGTCTAGTTTAGAGTTTTCAAGCTCAGTATTTGATGGGTTAAGAACAAGTTCGCCGTCGATGTGACCAACACGTGCAGCACCGATAGGACCATTGAATGGAGCACCAGAGATAGCAAGTGCAGCAGACGTTGCGATCATAGTGATCATGTCTGGGTTTACGTCAGGGTTGATAGAAACAACCGTAGCGATAACTTGAACTTCGTTTTTAAACGCACTTGGGAAAAGTGGACGAATTGGACGGTCAATCAGACGAGCTGTTAGTGTTTCGCCTTCAGATGGACGACCTTCACGCTTGAAGAAACCACCAGGGATTTTACCCGCAGCGTATGTACGCTCTTGGTAGTTTACTGTTAGTGGGAAGAAGTCTTGACCTGCAACTGCTTCTTTCTTAGCAACAACAGAAACGAATACTGATGTATCGTCCATAGTCGCCATTACAGCAGCAGTAGCTTGACGTGCAATTACGCCCGTTTCTAGAGTAACGGTGTGGTTACCGTACTGGAACGATTTTACAACTGGTTTTTCAAACATTGTATATCCTTAGCTCTAAAGTCAGACTTTAGATTAAGTGAATAATGACTCAAGACATTACCAATCGCGACTAGTGAAAAGGGACTTAGGATGGTGACTCTTTGTATGTGTTCATACGCCGAATTAGGACCAAATCCGCCTTTGAATAGTCGCGACCTATTGGCCGACATCTGTGACTGTAATCTCTTGAGAGGTTGATTGCCAAACGCTGAAAACGCTATAGGCGGGCGTAGTATAAACTATTTTTATTAGGAGATATATTTCCTATCAGAAAAAGCCAGATGATATTCTGAGCATCCAGCCTAGCATTTTCTTACAGGCACAAAAAAAGGAGCATAAATGCTCCTTTTCTTCAAACTGTCTTTGCAGACATCGCTATTAGCGACGTAGGCCTAGACGCTTGATTAGGTCTTGGTAACGAGCAAGGTTTTTGCCTTTCAAGTAATCAAGAAGCTTACGACGGCTAGAAACCATACGTAGTAGACCACGACGGCTGTGGTGATCGTGTTTGTGCGCTTTGAAGTGACCTTGTAGGTGGTTGATAGAAGCAGTAAGTAGTGCTACTTGTACTTCTGGTGAACCTGTGTCGCCTTCAGATTGTGCGTATTCTGCAACGATTGCTGCTTTAGTTTCTGCATTCAGAGACATAATTCTCTCCTGATAAGAGTAAGTTTATATTTGTAGCAGCCAATCTCTGATTCAGCCGCTACGCGAGCCGAGGATTATAGGGAAGTTTGTCAGTTGGTGCAATAACAATCGAACCCATTAAAAACGAAAAAAGCGAACCACCTAAATTAGGCGTTCGCTTTCTGTCTTATCTGCTCGCTTTTCACGACTCAGCGCTAAGATCAGACACTATGTAAGCGCTACGCTTGTGGCTCTTCATCTCTGAAAACAACCAAACGCTTCGGTGCAACTCGGCCATCTTCAGCAATCTGAGCAACGCCGACAAACAGCTTCTCTTCGCCACTTGTCATACGAACCGTGCCTTCCGTTGGCGCACCAGCAACCTGAACTGGCATACCGTGCTGAACTAAGTCAGTCAGTTCCGCGTTCAGGTTCACTTCTGGTAAGTCTTCAACAGCAGTGTCCATTGGCATCAGCAGAGGATCAAGCAGCTCTTTCGGTGCAATTTCTTGCGTCTGTGCTTGCTCTAGGATCTCGTTTAACTGCTCCAAAGTAACCATACGCTCGTATGGGTACTTTGCAACACCTGTACGACGAAGCATAGTCACGTGGGCACCACAACCTAGCATCTCACCAAGATCGTCGGTAATTGTGCGGATGTATGTGCCTTTCGAACAATGCACTTCCATTTCAACTTCATCACCTTCAAAGCGAAGCAGTTCAATTGAGTACACAGTGATCTTACGAGACTCACGAGGAACATCGATACCTGCACGTGCGTACTCGTACAAAGGCTTACCTTGATACTTCAATGCCGAAAACATTGATGGTATCTGATCGGTTTCACCCTTGAAGCTCGCAATGCAACGCTCAAGCTGTTCTTGAGTCACGTTAACATCACGTGTCTCTACCACTTCACCATCGGAGTCAGAGGTATTGGTACGCTCACCAAGCTTAGCGATAACAACGTAGCGCTTATCAGAATCTAGAAGAAACTGAGAGAACTTCGTCGCTTCACCAAGACAAATTGGCAGCATGCCAGTCGCAAGAGGATCCAGAGCACCGGTGTGCCCTGCCTTCTCTGCAAAGTAAATACGCTTTACTTTTTGCAGTGCATCATTAGACGAAATGCCCGTCGGCTTATCTAATAGAATTACCCCGTTGATAGGGCGACCTTTACGACGGCGAGCCATTACTCTTCGCCCTTAGACTGAGTTTCGTCAGTGCGGCCAGCTTCTTCTTGCTTACGCTTGTCGTCGTTCAGAACTTCACTTACTAGGTTAGACATACGCATGCCTTCTACTAGTGTGTTGTCGTAAGTAAAACGAACTTCAGGCGTTAGACGGTGGCGAATACGCTTACCAAGAGCCATACGAACTGGCACTTCATGCTCTTTAAGAGCTTTAAGACATGATTCAGGAGTTTGCTCACCAACACATAGGAAAGTCACGAACACTTTTGCGTAAGCAAGGTCACGAGACACTTCTACGTCTGAGATAGTTACCATACCGATACGTGAGTCACGAACTTCACGTTGTAGGATAAGCGCAAGCTCTTTTTGAAGCTGCTGAGACACACGTTGTGTGCGGCTAAATTCTTTTGACATTTTCTTTTCTCACTTAGAAAGATGGGGGGCTTGGTAATTACCAGCCCCCCATGGTGTATTCAACAACCGATTACTTATTACCTTTACTAGTAATGTTAGTAACCTTAGTCAATATGTCGAGTCGTACAGACTGATTAGTCTAGAGTACGTTTAACCTCAACGATTTCGAATACTTCGATCTGGTCACCAACGCGAACGTCGTTGTAGTTCTTAACGCCGACACCACACTCGTAACCGTTCTTAACTTCTTGAACGTCATCTTTAAAGCGACGAAGTGACTCTAGTTCACCTTCGTAGATAACAACGTTTTCACGAAGTACACGGATTGGGTTGCTACGCTTAATCGTACCTTCAGTAACGATACAACCAGCGATTGCACCAAGTTTAGGCGACTTAAATACGTCACGAACTTGTGCAAGACCAATGATCTCTTGACGGAATTCAGGAGCAAGCATACCGCCCATCGCCTGTTTAACTTCGTCAATCAGTTGGTAAATGATTGAGTAGTAACGTAGATCTAGGTTTTCGTTCTGAACCGTGTTACGCGCAGTTGCGTCAGCACGAACGTTGAAACCAAGGATGATAGCGTTAGAAGCTGCAGCAAGAGTTGCATCAGTTTCAGTAATACCACCAACACCAGAACCTACGATGTTCACTTTCACTTCGTCAGTTGACAGTTTCAGTAGAGAGTCAGCAATCGCTTCTACAGAACCTTGAACGTCAGCTTTAAGTACAACGTTAAGCTCAGCAACTTCGCCAGCCGTCATATTCGCGAACATGTTCTCTAGTTTCGCTTTTTGTTGGCGAGCTAGTTTAACATCACGGAATTTACCTTGACGGTAGTTCGCAACTTCACGTGCTTTACGCTCATCACGTACAACAGTCGCTTCATCGCCTGACGAAGGAACACCAGAAAGACCTAGAATTTCTACAGGAATAGATGGACCTGCAGTTTCGATGTCTTTACCGTTTTCATCACGCATTGCACGAACACGGCCGTACTCTTGACCACAAAGAACGATGTCGCCTTTGTTTAGAGTACCAGACTGTACTAGTACTGTTGCAACTGGACCGCGACCTTTATCAAGACGAGATTCAACAACAACACCAGACGCCATGCCTTCTTTAACCGCTGTAAGTTCAAGAACTTCAGACTGAAGAAGGATTGCTTCTAGAAGGCCATCGATGTTTGTACCCTGTTTAGCAGAGATGTGAACGAAGATGTTCTCACCGCCCCATTCTTCAGGGATAACGTCGTATTGAGCTAGCTCATTCTTAACGTTGTCTGGGTTTGCACCCTCTTTATCGATCTTGTTCACAGCAACAATCAGAGGAACGCCTGCCGCTTTCGCGTGCTGGATTGCTTCGATTGTTTGTGGCATTACGCCATCGTCTGCTGCAACTACAAGTACAACGATATCTGTCGCTTGAGCACCACGAGCACGCATAGCTGTAAACGCCGCGTGTCCAGGAGTATCAAGGAAAGTGATCATGCCGTTGTCAGTATCTACGTGGTAAGCACCAATGTGCTGCGTGATACCGCCAGCTTCGCCAGAAGCAACGTGTGCTTTACGAATGTAATCAAGTGTTGAAGTTTTACCGTGGTCAACGTGACCCATGATAGTAACAACAGGAGCACGACCTTCAGCGATAGCATCGCTATCACGGTCAGCTAGTACTGCTTCTTCAAGTTCGTTTTCTTTACGTAGGATTACCTTGTGACCCATTTCTTCAGCAACAAGTTGTGCTGTTTCTTGGTCGATCACTTGGTTGATAGTCGCCATAGCGCCCATCTTCATCATTACTTTGATAACTTCAGTTGCTTTAACTGACATTTTGCTAGCCAGTTCAGAAACAACGATAGTTTCGCCGATAGCAACGTCAGATTTAGCAACAGTTGCTGACTTATCGAAGCCTTGCTGCATTGAAGTTGGTTTAGCAAGCTTACCTTTACCGCCACGACCACGTTGGTTACGACCACCACGGTTGTTTGCAGGTTGGTTAGCAGGAGCTGCTTTCTTCTTGCGACGACGAGGTGCTTTCTCATCTTTCTTATCTGCCGCATCTTCAGCTTCACGAGCGTAAGTAGAAGTAGTCACATGGTAATCCGCAGATTTCTCTTGCTCTTTCTTCTTCTTCTCTTCTTCAGACCAACGTTCTTGGTTCTCTTCTGCTAACTTACGAGCTTCTTCAACAAGCTTAGCTGCTTCAGCTTCTGCTTTACGAGTTGCTTCTTGCTCTTGACGAGCTTTAAGTTCATCCGCTTCTTTTTTCGCTTGTGCGTTAGCGTCTGCATTTTTTGAATTCATGTCTTTTTTAGCCTTTTCAGCTTGTGCGCGTTGAGCCTTCTCTTCAGCTTCACGTTTTGCATCCGCTTCACGTGTTACTTTTTCTTCGGCTTCGCGCTGTGCTTTCTCTGCAGCATCACGTTTCGCTTGCTCTTCAGCATCGCGTTGTGCTTTCTCTTCCGCTTCACGATTAGCTACTTCCTCAGCTTCACGTTTCGCTTCATCTTCAATAGTGCTGCGCTTCACGTAAGTACGCTTTTTACGTACCTCTACTTGAACATCCTTACTCTTACCGCCTCCAGCGGCAACACTTAGCGTGCTGCGGGTCTTGCGTTGAAGAGTTAAACGAGTCGGTTCTGTTTCGCCTGAAGTATCGCCGTGCTCCTTTTTAAGGTGCGTTAGCAATGTTTGCTTCTCTGAATCAGTCACTTGATCCGACCCTGCTTTCTTCATGCCTGCATCAGCAAGTTGTTCAATTAAGCGGTCAACTGGCGTACCAATCTCTTCACTCAGTGCTTTAACTGTTAATTGTGTCATACCGCTTTCTCTCCTTGCTGAATTATTCTTCGTCGCCGAACCAACAGATGTTACGCGCAGCCATAATTAGCTCGCCTGCACGTTCTGCAGTTAGGTCTTCGATGCCTTCTAGTTCATCAACGCCTTGGTCAGCTAGGTCTTCCAATGTCGCAACGCCTTTTGCTGCTAGCTTGTAAGCCATTTCACGCTCAAGACCTTCAAGTGCAAGTAAGTCTTCAGCAGGCTCAACACCGTCGAAAGTTTCTTCTTTCGCTAGCGCTAGAGTAGTCAGTGCGTCTTTTGCGCGGTTACGTAGTTCTTCAACGATACCTTCGTCTAGACCATCTACTTCAAGAAGCTCGTTCACAGGAACGTATGCTACTTCTTCAAGCGTAGAGAAACCTTCTTCAACAAGCATTTGAGCAAAGTCTTCTTCAATGTCTAGGTGCTTCATGAAGTTTTCAATAGAAGCAACTGCTTCTTCTTGGTGCTTCTTCTCAAGATCAGCAACAGTCATTACGTTCAGTTCCCAACCAGTAAGTTGAGAAGCTAGACGTACGTTTTGACCGCTACGGCCAATCGCTTGTGCTAGGTTATCCGCTTCAACAGCGATATCCATAGAGTGTGCGTCTTCATCAACGATGATTGAAGCAACATCAGCAGGAGCCATTGCGTTGATTACGAATTGAGCCGGGTTATCATCCCAAAGAACGATATCGATACGCTCACCACCAAGATCGTTAGAAACAGCTTGTACACGTGCGCCACGCATACCAACACACGCACCAACTGGGTCAATACGTTTGTCGTTTGTTTTCACAGCGATTTTAGCACGAGAACCAGCGTCACGTGCAGCACCTTTAAGTTCAATTAGCTCTTCACCAATCTCAGGCACTTCAACACGGAATAGTTCAGCTAGCATTTCTGGCTTCGAACGAGTAACGAAAAGCTGGAAACCACGAGCTTCTGGTTTAACTGCGTAAAGAAGACCACGAACACGGTCACCTGGACGGAAGTTTTCACGAGGAAGTTGGTCATCACGAAGGATTACCGCTTCAGCGTTGTTACCTAGGTCTAGGATAACAGTGTCACGGTTAACTTTCTTAACTGCGCCAGTTACTAGCTCGCCTTCGTTATCGATGAACTGCTCAACGATTTGAGCGCGTTCAGCTTCACGTACTTTCTGTACGATAACTTGCTTAGCCGTTTGAGTCGTAATACGGTCAAACGTTACTGATTCGATATCATCTTCAATGAAACCGCCAAGTTCGATCTCTGGGTCATCGTACTTTGCAGCTTCAATAGAGATTTCTTTTGTTGGGAATTCAACTTCCTCAACAGCTTCCCAACGACGGAAAGTTTCGAAATCACCCGTTTTACGGTCAATTTCAACACGAACTTCGATTTCTAGTTCGCTTTTCTTTTTTGTTGCCGTTGCAAGCGCGATTTCAAGCGCTTCAAAAATACGCTCACGAGGAACTGCTTTCTCATTTGAAACAGCTTCTACTACCGCCAAAATTTCTTTGTTCATTAATCTAGCCTCTTAAGCTCTTCTCTCTAGGAGAACTAAAATTTAGGGATCAGGTTAGCTTTCGCAATATTGCTCAGGACGAATTCTTCTTCTTGTCCTTCAACCAATACTTTCACTGTCTCGCCTTCGATAGATTGGATATCACCTTTCCATTTACGACGGTTGCCGACAGCCATTTTCAAAACGATGCTTACCTCGTGACCAATAAATTGTTGGTAATGCTCTGCTTTGAACAGTGGTCTCTCTAAACCTGGTGAAGACACTTCAAGGTTATAAGCCACTGAAATTGGATCTTCAACGTCCATTACGGCACTTACTTGGTGACTAACTTCAGCGCAATCATCTACATTGATACCGTTTGGTGAATCGATGTAAATACGTAGCGTTGAGTGCTCACCAGCACGAATAAATTCTAATCCAACTAACTCATAACCTGATGCTGCTACTGGAGCGTCAAGCATTTCAGTAAGTTGTCTTTCTAAACCAGTCATTTAACCACTCCAGAAACAAAAAAAGGGCTCAAAGCCCAATTTAAATTCCAAGCAAACATTATCTAAATACAGTTACAAATGCTTAGATAACAAAAAACCCCGTATAAGCCGGGGTTTTTGTTGCTGGACCCTTATATGTTAAGTACCATCATATTCGATATCGCACTTAACTCACAGTGAGGTTCACACTGTGCAAACTTGCTACCAATACAAGCTATATAATAGCATTGAAATTGGTTGCGGGAGCCGGATTTGAACCGACGACCTTCGGGTTATGAGCCCGACGAGCTACCAAACTGCTCCATCCCGCGTCCGACTTGCGAGCATTATACGCCCAACAAGATGTTTTACAAGTTTGTAAACATGGTGCCGAGAGAGGGACTCGAACCCTCACACCCTAAGGCACTAGCACCTCATGCTAGCGTGTCTACCAATTTCACCATCTCGGCATCAAATCTTTACAGATTATTGTGGAATTTCGTCGCCTTGCGCCGGAACTTCACTCACTGCATCATCAGCTTGTTGAATTACCTGACCTTGGGTCGGGTCAATCCATTGTGACTCAGTTTTATGTGTAGACATATTACCAAGCACTAAGCTAAGGATAAAAAATGTAGTTGCAAAAATTGCAGTCATTCGGGTAAGGAAATTTCCTGAGCCACCAGCACCAAACACAGTGTTTGAAGCGCCAGCACCGAAAGAGGCTCCCATATCTGCGCCTTTACCTTGTTGAATCAACACTAGGCCAATTACACCAAGCGCTGCCAACAGGTAAATCACAAGTAGAACTGTAAACATTTTTCCACCTATGTTCCTAATTGTTGAGCCAGCGCCGTTCAAAAAACTATTTTTAAGAACAAGGCTAGCGACCTCCTAACTGAAGGCCGAGCAATACTAGCGAATGCGACGATGGCTGACAAGGAGAATTTGCTAAAAAATAAGCCTTTACCAAGTGAATGGTCAAAAAAAGGTCAAAAGCGACACAAAACTCATTTACGTCTCTTTTGACCTTTATATCTCTTGACCGTTATATCTTTTGACCGTGAGATAACTCAATCACTTCTAATCACGGGCGCTATTCGTTGCGCCAGCTAAGTAAAAGGTTAAATTAGCAGTTTGCTTTTACTGCATCTGCAATCTTAAGCGCAGACGCTTGAACAAGCTCTGCATCTTCGCCTTCAACCATGACACGCAGCAGTGGCTCGGTACCAGACTTGCGTAATAGCACACGGCCTTTCTCGCCAAGCTCTGCTTCTACTTCAACAACCGCTGCTTTCACCGCTTCGGCTTCAAGTGGGTTTGAATCTCCACTGAAACGAACGTTTTCTAAAACTTGAGGGTACAACGTCATGCCTTGAGACAGCTCATTCAGTGTCATTTCGCTATCAACAACTGACGCCAACACTTGTAGAGCAGCAACGATAGCATCACCCGTCGTCACTTTATCCAGTAGGATAACGTGCCCTGAGTTTTCAGCGCCGATCTTCCAGCCTTTAGCAAGAAGCTGTTCCATTACGTAACGGTCACCAACAGCAGCACGGACAAACGGAATACCTAACTGCTTAAGGCCATTTTCCATACCAAGGTTGGTCATTAGTGTACCAACAACGCCACCTTTCAACTCACCGCGACGCAGTGCATCACGAGCAATGATGTAAGCGATTTGGTCACCATCAACTTTGTTACCTAGCTCGTCAACCATGATGATACGGTCACCATCGCCATCAAAGCCAAGGCCTAAGGCCGCTTTCTCTTCAACCACTTTTGCTTGCAGAGCACGTACATCCGTCGCACCGACTTCGTGGTTGATGTTAGTACCGTTTGGCTCAACACCAATCGCAACAACCTCAGCCCCCAACTCTTTAAATACAGCAGGTGCAATGTGGTAAGTCGCACCATGAGCACAATCGATAACGATCTTCATGCCGGCCAGTGTCATTTTATGTGGGAACGTACTTTTACAGAACTCGATGTAACGACCAGCTGCATCGTTCAAACGTACTGCTTTACCTAGCTCAGAAGAATCAACACATTCGATGTCTTTATCCAACTCTGCTTCAATTGCCAACTCGATATCGTCTGGCAGTTTTGTTCCCTCAGAAGAGAAGAACTTGATACCGTTATCGTAGTAAGGGTTGTGCGATGCAGAGATAACAATACCCGCTTCAGCGCGGAAAGTTTGAGTTAGGTAAGCAACAGCAGGTGTTGGCATTGGGCCAGTAAACGTAGCCTGAAGACCAGCAGCAGCAAGGCCAGCTTCTAGCGCAGACTCAAGCATGTAGCCAGAGATACGAGTATCTTTACCAATGATGACTTTCTTTGTGCCCTGCTTCGCAAGAACACGACCCGCAGCCCAGCCAAGCTTCAGAACAAAATCAGGTGTAATCGGGTACTGGCCAACTTTGCCACGTACACCATCTGTGCCGAAGTAACGTCTCTTATCAGACATATTGATTTTCCTTAATTATGATTAGTGATTGTTATTCATCACTTCGATTATTTTCATCGCTTCCAATGTATCTTCAACATCGTGAACGCGAATAATTTGTGCGCCTTTGATTGCTGCGATAGTCGCGCAAGTGACGCTAGCGACCATGCAATCGGCTGGAGCTTTGTCTAGTAGCTTAAAGATCATCGACTTTCTCGACATCCCCGCTAAGACTGGCAACCCAAGCGTGTGAAATTTTTCAAGGTGCGCTAATAGGTGGTAATTATGCTCAATGGTTTTACCAAAACCAAAACCAGGATCCAGAATCAGCTGATCTTTTGATATACCAACAGCCTCACAAGCCTCCACCCTTTCTTTTAAGAACGCTTCAACATCCGTTAGGACATCATCGTAATTTGGGTTGGCTTGCATGGTTCTTGGCTGACCTTTCATGTGCATCAGGCAAACTGGCACATTAGCATCGGCGGCCGCTTCTAGAGCTCCGGGCTCTTGCAGTGCGCGCACATCATTGATCAAATCAGCCCCCGCTTCAACGGCTTGGCGCATCACTTCAGCTTTACTGGTATCAATGGAGATCCACACATCAAACTTAGCGCGAATTGCTTTAATGGCAGGTATAACGCGAGCGAGCTCTTCTTCTAAAGGTACATCAGGTGCTCCCGGGCGAGTTGACTCACCACCAATGTCAATAATGCTAACACCAGCTTGAATCATTCGCTCTGCTTGCAGTAGAGCATTATCTAATGAATTGAATTTTCCGCCATCAGAGAAAGAGTCAGGCGTAACATTGAGAATACCCATCACATGTGGGCGGTCTAAAACGAGCGTTTTATTATGTGCTTTTAATATCATGGAAGGCGGGTCTTAAAGGTAAAAACATCTTGGGCTAGAAACAGAAAAACCCTGAGCGTACTCAGGGTTTTAATTTAAAGCTTAGCAATTAAGAATCTTTGTTTTGAACATCATCTGTTTCAGATTTAACTTCTTCAATTTTCGACTCTTTAGCTTTTGGTTCAGCTGTTGCTTCTTCTGATTTCGCTTCAGGTTTAGCTTCTTCCTTCGCAGGTTCTGCTTTCGCCTGATCACCCCAACCAGCTGGCTCACGAATGTCGTCTTTACGTTCCATCAAGTCATCAATCTGACCTGCATCAATCGTTTCAAACTTCATTAGCGCGTCTTTCATCGAGTGCATGATATCCATGTTCTCTTCAAGAATTTGCTTCGCACGAGCATAGTTGCGGTCTATTAGAATACGAATTTCTTCATCGATCAGCTTAGTCGTATCGTCAGAAACATGTTTCGCTTGGCTCATACCACGACCTAGGAAAACTTCGCCTTCTTCTTCAGCATATAGAAGAGGACCCAGTTTTTCAGAGAAGCCCCACTGCGTTACCATCTTACGAGCAATATCAGTTGCACGCTCGATATCGTTAGACGCACCAGTCGAAACTTTGTCTTTACCGTAGATAAGTTCTTCAGCAAGACGACCACCGTACAAGCTAGAGATCATTGATTCTAGATGTTGGCGAGACATGCTTACGCGATCTTGCTCAGGTAGGTACATAGTTACACCAAGCGCACGACCACGTGGAATGATTGACACCTTGTACACTGGATCGTGTTCCGGCACCAAACGACCAACAATTGCGTGACCCGCTTCGTGGTAAGCCGTTGACTCTTTCACTTCTTCAGACATAACCATTGAACGGCGCTCTGCACCCATCATAATTTTGTCTTTCGCAAGTTCAAACTCAACCATAGATACATTGCGCTTGTTACCACGAGCAGCAAATAGCGCCGCTTCGTTCACAAGGTTCGCAAGATCTGCACCAGAGAAGCCTGGAGTACCACGAGCGATCAACGATGGTTCAACATCACCTGATAGTGGCACTTTACGCATGTGTACTTTAAGAATCTGTTCACGACCACGTACATCCGGTAGACCAACCACAACTTGACGGTCAAAACGACCAGGACGAAGTAATGCAGGGTCTAGTACGTCTGGACGGTTAGTCGCAGCGATAACGATAATACCTTCGTTACCTTCGAAACCATCCATCTCAACCAGCATCTGGTTCAGTGTTTGTTCACGTTCATCGTGACCACCACCAACACCAGCGCCACGTTGACGACCTACAGCATCGATTTCATCGATAAAGATGATACAAGGTGCCGCTTTCTTCGCTTGTTCGAACATGTCACGCACACGAGATGCACCAACACCAACAAACATTTCAACGAAGTCAGAACCAGAGATAGTAAAGAACGGTACTTTCGCTTCACCAGCAATCGCTTTTGCAAGCAATGTTTTACCGGTACCAGGAGGACCAACCAACAGGATACCTGTCGGGATCTTACCACCTAGCTTTTGGAAGCGGCTTGGGTCACGAAGGTAGTCCACGAGCTCTTTCACGTCTTCTTTTGCTTCGTCACAACCAGCAACATCAGCAAACATCGTTTTGATTTGTTCTTCGCTCATCATTCGAGCTTTACTCTTACCGAAAGACATCGCGCCTTTACCGCCGCCGCCGCCTTGCATTTGACGCATGAAGAAAATCCATACACCAATCAGTAAGATCATTGGGAACCATGAGATGAAGATAGTGCCAAGCAAGCTCTGCTCTTCAGGTGGTGTACCCTGAACTTTTACGTTTTGATTAATTAAGTCATCAAGAAGCTTTTGATCATAAACAGGCATGTAAGTTACATACTTAGAACCACCACCACGACGTGTGAAAGTGATTTCGCTGTTATTGAACTGTGCGTCTTGAATCTGGCCTTGGCCAACTTCCTGTACAAACGTGGTGTAATCTACTGCTCTGCCGTTACTTTCCCCAGGGCCGAAGCTCTGGAATACCGACATCAACACTACCGCGATAACAAGCCACAGAATTAAATTTTTTGCCATGTCACTCAAGGTGTAAGCCTCTCGATAACTAATTGTAATTAAAGGTAGGGTACTACAGTTTGTAACCTGTAGCCATGTTGTTAACTCTCACTCTTGGAAGAGAATCGTTAACCTTTGTAACCAGTGGCTACGATAAACACTTCACGAGATCGAGCTCGAGAAGAGTCGGGTTTTCTAACTTTTACTGTTTTAAACATCTCGCGGACGTCCTTAACGTATTGGTCAAACCCTTCGCCTTGGAATACTTTTACAACAAAACTACCATTGGTAGCTAGAACTTGTCGACACATATCCAAAGCTAATTCAACTAAATACATAGCTCTTGGCTGATCCACAGAATTGTTGCCTGCTATATTAGGTGCCATATCTGACATCACGACATCAACCATGTTTGGTTGTATACGTTCCAACAAGGCATCTAGCACAGCTTCTTCGCGGAAATCGCCTTGTAAAAAGCTAACACCAGCAATCGGATCCATTGGTAACAAGTCACACGCAATGATTTGTCCGTTGTCTCCAACAATCTTAGCAGCATATTGAGACCAACCGCCAGGTGCTGCACCCAAATCCACAATGGTCATCCCAGGAGACAGCAATTTATCTTTCGTTTGAATCTCTTCCATTTTGAAATAAGCACGTGAACGATAGCCTTTCTTTCTTGCTTCATTTGCGTACTTGTCGTCGAAGTGTTCCTTCAACCAACGGCCTGAACTGGCCGAGTGTTTCTGTTTGCTCATTGGATACCTAAATTGGAGGAAAGTACTTATTGCTGAATAAATTATAGTCTTCAGCTTTAGATGGCGTTAAAATAGGTTTTTTCAACCCTAATAGTAAAGAAAATTGGCCGCGTAATGAACCTAAGTACCAAACAAAAGCAGCATCTAAAGGGCCTAGCTCACAGTTTAAAACCTGTTGTGCTAATGGGCGCAAATGGACTTACTGAAGCTGTTCTAGCGGAAATCGAATTAGCTCTAGACCACCACGAACTGATCAAGATTAAAGTTGCATCAGAAGACCGTGAGACTAAGCAACTGATTATCGATGCAATTGTACGTGAAACTAAAGCTGAGAAAGTACAGACTATCGGTAAAGTTCTAGTACTGTTCCGTCAGTCAGAAGCACGTAAAATCGAGATTCCACGTAAATAAGCGAGCTTAATATAAGCTAACTTCACTAATAGGAAGCCACAGCGCTTATCTTTTAGTGTAGCGTGAGAAACGAAAAAGGTCGCATTTAGCGACCTTTTTACTTATCAGAAACAAAGAAAATTCAATTAGATATATTCTACTTTGTCGATTTCGAAGTCTTTGTCACCACCAGGGGTAGAGATCATGACTTCGTCGCCTTCCATTTTACCGATAAGGCCGCGAGCAATTGGCGATTTCACAGAAATACGACCCGTTTTGATGTCTGCTTCGTCTTCTGAAACGATTTGGTAGCGGAACTCATCATCAGTATCCACATCAATCAGTGTCACTGTCGTACCAAAGATAATCTTGCCCGTATTATCCATTTGCGTTACATCGATGATCTGAGCCAGTGATAGCTTATATTCAATATCACGGATCTGAGCTTCACAAATACCCTGCTCTTCACGAGCGGCGTGGTATTCAGCATTCTCTTTCAGGTCACCTAGTTCACGTGCTTCACCAATAGCTGCTGAGATAACAGGGCGTAGCTTAAGTAGGCGATCTAATTCGTCACGTAGCTGTTGAGCGCCACGTACTGTCATTGGAACCTTTTCCATTTTTTACCTCTATGCCAAAGCTTTCTTTGGCCAACATAAATACACCCAACGCATTTATTGGGTGATAGAAACAAAACGATTTGGCTTAGTGTAAACAAACTTTATGGCTAAATCACCTTTATTCCACTTTGCGTTATAAAAGCTTTATCTAGGTCTAAATTACAGACATCACAAAAATGAATAATAACTCCCTCATCAATCAGTAGAGAGTTAAATACCTAAAAAAACAAAAAACAAACAAAATAAACACAGATCACACTCTTATAAAAGCATTTTAAAAACAACCACTTAAACAACAAGAGATATAATAAAACAGTGTTCATTTTTTGGTTTTATATCATTTTACTAACTAACTATGGAACTTTAGAGGTAAAAAGTAACCCATGGATTGCACTGGCATTTTTCAGACTTCTGTTCTAATCATGATTATGACACCTGACTAATACAGGCAATACACAAAAGGGTTCAAATCCTTGATAAAACTTCTATGGACAGTAATTAGGAAATAATAACATGAACAAGACTATGATCGCGCTTGCTGTATCTGCTGCAGCTCTTGCTACTAACGCAGTAGCAGCCGACGGTAAACAAGCTGGTGGTATCGAAGGTACATCTGTATACAGCTCAAACGGCACTTCTCTAGAGATCGGTGGTCGTGCTGAAGCTCGTCTATCTCTAAAAGATGGCAAAGCACAAGATAACTCTCGTGTACGTCTAAACTTCCTAGGTAAAGTTGAAATCCAAGACGGCCTATACGGTGTTGGTTTTTACGAAGGTGAGTTCACGACTGCAGACAACGCTGACGGTTCTGATCTAGACAACCGTTACACATACGCTGGTATCGGCGGTACATTCGGTGAAGTAACTTACGGTAAAAACGACGGTGCGCTAGGCGTAATCACTGACTTTACCGATATCATGTCTTACCACGGTAACTCAGCGGCATACAAAATTAAAGCAGCTGACCGTACAGACAACATGCTTTCTTACAAAGGTGAATTCCAAGACCTAGCAGTTAAAGCAAGCTACCGTTTTGCTGACCGTACAGAAAACAAAGTTGGCGATACTGTAATTTCTTACGATGATAACGAAGCAGACGGCTACTCTCTATCAGGTATCTACGCAATCGGCGATTCTGGCTTTAAGCTAGGTGCTGGTTACGCTGATCAAGCAGAGCAAAACGAGTACATGCTAGCGGCATCTTACCGCACTGACGCTCTATACTTTGCTGGTACGTTCACAGATGGTGAACTATCGAAAGACAACGGTGATTACACTGGCTACGAATTCGCAACTGCTTACACGCTAGACCAAGCTGCATTCACGCTAACGTACAACAACGCAGAAACAGATGGTGATACATCAGCTGACAACGTTGCTGTAGATGCGACTTACTACTTCAAGCCTAACTTCCGTACGTACATCTCGTACAACTTCAACCTTATCTCTGAAGGCGACAAGTTCGGTAAAGCTGATACAGCGGTAAACGTAGGTGCAACTAAAGCACAAGCTGAAGACGAGCTAGCTATTGGTCTACGTTACGACTTCTAATTCTGATTACCTAATTGATTGATTAGTTAATTGAGAATCAAAACGCCCGCTCTATAGCGGGCGTTTTTTATATCTGTATACTGAAAACATCAGTCATCCAAGAAAACCTTCTATGCGCCTTCTATCCAGCTTACTCCTATGTGGTTTGTCACTGTATAGCTATTCAATTAGTGCTTTCGAATACCTCCCTCTAGATAAACTACCTGATGGCAGTAGCACAAGTGTGATTTTGGAATCCCTGAGAGGCGATTCAGACAAAATGAATTCCAACAGTGATGCCTTCTACCCCCCCGCTAGTACGTTAAAGCTAGTCACCGCTTTGGCAGCCAAATTGGAGTTAGGAGATAATTTTAACTACACGACCAGCATTGCGCGTTCTAATAAAGATGTCGTGATCGCATTCAGTGGTGACCCAACACTACAAAGAGAGCATCTAAAAAACCTTTTAGATCAATATGCTAAGTCGAAATCTAAAACAATCAAGGGCAACTTATACCTCGATAACTCAGCTTTTACTGGCTATCAACGAGCGGTTGGTTGGCCTTGGGACATTTTAGGCGTTTGTTACAGCGCTCCCTCTAGTGCAATGACCTTAGACAGTAACTGCGCACAAGCCTCTATTTATACAAAAGATAACGGTGCGACACGCGTTTATATTCCCGCTCACTATCCGATAGACGTGACGACCACCGCCGCCACGGTAACTCGCTCTGGGCAGAAGGCTACACAATGCGACTTGGAGCTCATAACGACACCAGATAACGCTTACAAGCTCTCTGGTTGCTTAGTTGAACGTAAAAAGCCACTGCCACTCAAGTTCGCGATTCAAAATCCAGAACTTTACACCTATCAAGTCGTTACGTCGCTTCTCAAAGAACTGAAAATAGACGTAAAAGGTGATGTGATTATTGGTAAAAAAGAGAAAGCAGACAAAACCACGTTAGTCGCTAGTCACAACTCAGAAAAGCTTCCTGAACTGATCGATATCATGCTCAAGAAGTCGGATAACCTTATCGCAGATAATCTAACTAAAACGTTGGGTGCGACATTTTATGTTCAACCGGGCAGCTTCAATAACGGCACTGAAGCAATAAAACAGATACTGCTGACCAAGGCTAATATTGACCTCAGCAAAGCGCAGCTCGTCGATGGTTCAGGGTTATCCAGAAATAACCGAATGAGGTCACAGACCATGGCTCAAGTGCTTCGTTATATCTGGGAAAACGATCAACAGCTCAACCTGATTGAGGCTATGCCTACATCTGGCACTGATGGAACGCTCAAATACCGTCAAAGCATGAGAAAAGCACCGATTCAAGGCAACATTATCGCCAAAAGTGGTTCTCTATACGGCAGTTACAACATGGCGGGATACGGATTAGATAAGGCGGGAAAACCAAACTCTCTGTTTGTGCAGTTTGTTCGTGATTACTTCCCTGAAGAACAAGATCCAGACAAACCAGTGGAAGCACCTATCACCCAGTTTGAACGTGCTTTCTACAAAGATGTGGTCGAGTTCAGTCAAACACAAAGCAAATCTAAGTAATGCTTAGCTCTGTGTAAACTTCTACTTTAATAACAAAAATGGCGCTGAAGACCTTCAATATTCAGCACCATTTTTGTTTCTCAGATGTATTTAACTATTTTTATCAGCTTTTAAGCGATTCCTAGGAATGAGTTCACGACAGTGAAGTAGATCCACATTCCTGAGATATCCACTATCGAAGCAAGCACTGGGCTCACTAACACCGCTGGATCAAGCTTAAATAGCCTAGCAACTATCGGTAACCCGCCACCGAGTACAGTTGATATGGTCACCTGAATAAACAGCGCTACCGCAATCGCTAACGCAATCATGTTGATGTCATAACCACCTGTCGATTGGTTTTCACTGAATAGCAGAATACGCCCAATCATCACTACGGCAATCGCTAGAGCTAAACAAATAGCAACTCTAAACTCTTTCCACAGAACGTTAGCCCATTGGCGTTTTTTCAACTCACCTGTGGCTAAGGCTCTAATCACCAAAGTCGCGGCTTGTGTTCCGGTGTTACCACCAGCAGCAGCAATTACCGGCATGTAGATTGCCAAAAGTACCAACTGACTGAGAATGTCTTCATACTGAGCAATGATAAGCCCTGAGACGATTCCCAATAGTGCTAACGCAATAATCCAACCGATACGCTGCCTAACGTGGCTCATGACACCAGTAGAAAGATAACCCTGCTGAGGTTCTACCTCTGAGTAGATCAGCCCTAGTTGGTGAGCTAGATGTCGAGAGCGCTTCTCAAAGCCCTGCTCTTCTAACTCACTAAGTAAAGTCTGAATCGTACTAAGAGAGCACTGGCCCAGCACTAGCACCGCATCTTCGAGCGGCATTCGGTTCAAAAGATTAATTTGTTGTTCACGTCCGTACTGTTGAAATGCATTCGATACAGCTTGGATGTCTTGCTCTGAGTACAGAGCTTCAATAGATAAAAAAGTGTTGTTCATTACCGTCATGGCGAATCTCCCGATTGGCAAAGGTAACGACCATCAAAACAAATAGCCTATAGTTAATACACCAAGAACGTGCAGCTAAGCGCACCAAGAGCTGAAAGCTACTAATGTGTCTACTTGTTAGAATCTAGTGTGTGGAAAAGAATGCGGGGGAAACAAAGATACCCTACCTGAACGGCAGGACAATAGATCAATACCGAGACAGGTTATTCTTCTCCATTCAAACTAGGAGGATGGTCGGTATTGTTCATAAAAATCTCCAGAATTACTGTCAATTTGACAGCGCGCATAGTGTAGCAATAGGCGTTTCAAAGTTTCGTCAATTTTAAGTCAATAAAAAAGGCATCCGTGGATGCCTTTGGTTCAATTATTGATGTGCATTATTACTTAATGGTAATACGAGCAAATTTACGCTTACCTACTTGGTAAACGGCAGTACCTGCTTCAGGTACGAATTTGCTGTCTTCAATCTTCTCACCTTCAAGCTTAGCCGCGCCTTGCTTGATCATACGCATCGCATCAGAAGTCGAGTTTACAAGACCTGCTTCTTTTAGAACGTTCGCAATTGGCAGACCAGCTTCGAATTCGAATTCTGGCATTTCATCAGGAACTTGGTTCTTAGCAAAACGGTTAACGAACTCTTGCTCAGCGGCTTCTGCATCTGCTTCACTGTGGAAACGAGCGATGATCTCTTTAGCAAGAAGCACTTTAACGTCACGCGGGTTCTTACCTGCATCAACGCCAGCTTTCAGTTCCGCAACTTCTTCAAGAGGACGGAAAGACAGTAGCTCGTAGTAGCTCCACATTAGATCGTCAGAGATAGACATGATCTTACCAAACATCTCGTTTGGTGCTTCGCTGATACCGATGTAGTTGTGCGCAGACTTAGACATCTTCTTAACGCCGTCTAGACCAACAAGTAGTGGCATCATCAGTACCGCTTGTGGTTTTTGACCTGCTGCTTTTTGCAGTTCACGCCCCATTAGAAGGTTAAACTTCTGGTCAGTACCGCCAAGCTCAACATCACTCTCTAGTGCAACAGAGTCGTGACCTTGTAGAAGTGGGTACATGAATTCGTGGATTGCGATCGGTTGACCACCAGCATAACGCTTTTTGAAGTCATCACGCTCAAGCATACGAGCAACAGTTTGGTTAGAAGCAAGACGAATCATACCTTCAGCGCCAAGCTCAGATAGCCATTCAGAGTTGAAACGAATTTGCGTTTTCGCAGGATCTAGAATCTTGAATACTTGTTCTTTGTAAGTTTCAGCATTCTTCAATACGTCTTCGCGGCTTAGCGGTGGACGTGTTGAGTTTTTACCGGATGGGTCACCAACCATTGCAGTGAAATCACCGATAAGGAATGTCACTTCATGACCAAGCTCTTGGAAAGCACGAAGCTTGTTAAAGATAACCGTATGGCCTAGGTGGATATCTGGAGCTGTTGGATCGGCACCCAGCTTAATGCGTAAAGGACGACCTTCTTTTAGTTTTGCAATCAGTTCGTCTTCTGGAATCAGTTCTTCTACGCCACGTTTGATCTCGGCTAGTGCAGCTTCAATACTCGCCATTCTTGTTCACTCCCACAGATTTGGCAAAAATACATTAATTAGACATCTTACTTGAATAGCGATGTATTTTGAAACCAGTTACACTATTCCGTCGTCGATTTTCATAATATTTACAGAACGAACCGGAACATGTTGTCTATTTTTGCACGCCTTCCTATTTTGCACCGGGCTTTTATCGCATTTTTTAGTGCCATAATTTTCGTCGCGATTTTCTTACTCCCCGACGTCAACAGTTTGCGTGACGATTCGGGCGCTTTAGTTGTGGGAAAACATTACCCACTGACTATCAATGCCTCTGCGCTTATTAGCTCGAGTGACGCACCGCCGACGGCAGTGCTCAATTGGGAGAAATACACCGTTCGCTCTGGCGAAAGCACCTCTGTTTTATTTGAACGTATTGGCCTCTCATACCGCCTGCTGATCACGCTACTCAATACCAATGATGATATTAAGAAGCAGCTGTCTAATCTAAGACCTGGCGATGTATTGCAGTTCGGCTTCGATGAAAACAACGACCTTATTCAGTTAAAAAGACAACTTAGTGCGTTTGAAAGCTTCAAGATCACTAAGTCTGGCGATTCTTTCTCATCAAGTTTCGACAAAAAAGAAGTGGCCTACCAATACAATTATGCCGAAGCCAGCATCACCTCTAACTTCTGGAATGCTGGCGTAAGTGCAGGTTTAACCGCAAACCAAATTATGGAACTGGCAGGTATCTTTGGTTGGGATATCGATTTTGCGCTAGATATTCGTAAGAACGACAGCTTCAAAATCTTGTATCAAGAGAAAGTGGTTGAAGGCGAAGTGATTGGTCGCGGCAAGATCATGGCGGCAGTGTTCAAAAACCAAGGTGATTCATTTACCGCGGTATTGGACGATAAAACTGGTAACTACTACGACGAAAATGGTCGTGCGATGAAGAAAGCGTTCTTGCGCTCACCAATTGATTTTCGTCGCGTAACATCGAACTTTAATCCTACCAGAAGACACCCAGTAACAGGTAAGGTTCGAGCTCACCGCGGCACTGACTACGCAGCTCCTGTTGGCACACCTATCTGGGCAGCCGGTGACGGTATCGTGCAGAAGTCTGGGTACAACCAATTCAACGGTAACTACGTGTTCATTCGCCACAGCAACACTTATATCACCAAGTACCTACACATGAAGCGACGTATGGTGAAAACTGGCCAGCGCGTAAAACAAGGCCAAACCATTGGTACTTTGGGTGGAACAGGTCGTGTAACTGGCCCGCATTTACACTATGAATTCTTGGTCAATGGCGTGCATAAAAATGCGCGTACCGTGAAGTTGCCTCAATCAAAGTCGTTAACGGGTAAAGCAAAAGCAACATTTATTGCGAACTCAGAGATTCGACTAAATAACCTTGAGCGATACGGTCAGTTGCTAGCGACTAATTAGGCTACTAGCGACCAATTAGATTAATAGCCATATAAACCAACGAAAAGAGCGCCCACCAAGGCGCTCTTTTTTATGTTCATCGAACCACTATATCTACTATTTTTCCGGCTTCTTATCTCGCCCTAACATTAATAAACAAGGAGTCAGTACCAAGGTCAATACTGTCGCGAATGCTAAGCCTCCCGCAATTGCCGTAGCGAGTTGCGACCACCATTGCGTGCTCGGCGCACCAAATTCTATCTTTTGATTAATCAAGTCGATATTCATTTCTAGCACCATCGGCATCAAACCTAAAATGGTGGTGACCGTGGTAAGCATTACAGGCCTTAAACGCTGAACACCGGTTCTCAGAATCGCATCTCGCTTATCCAAGCCTCTTTTAATCAATTGGTTATAAGTATCGATCAGCACGATGTTGTTATTCACCACTATACCAGCCAGCGCAATCACCCCAATACCGGACATCACGATGCCAAACGGGCGCTGGAAGATAAGTAAACCAACGAACACACCAACCGTTGAGAACAACACTGCACTTAGAATCAAGAACGCCTGATAGAAACTATTGAACTGAGTAATCAGAATTAAAGCCATCACCGCTAGTGCCACCAAGAACGCGCTTTGTAAAAAGGCTGACGAGTTCTCTTGTTCTTCGTTTTGGCCACGGATACGAAATTCCACGCTACTCGGCAGCCCTAGCTCACTTAATGCTTGTTCGATCTTTGGTAGTTCCAGCGCAAGGTTATAGCCTTCTTCCATATCCGCCATGATGTTCACCACACGCTTACCATCGAGACGTTTAATCGTATCTTGCTTATGGTCGGGAACAATCTGAGCAAAGTTGGTGATCGGCACCAAGCCTGCAGGTGTTTTGACTCTCAGCTGGTCGAAGCGTCCAATATCCCTTTTATCATTCGGGTAACGCACCAATATATCGACCTCTTCTGAAGAATCATCTGGGAGGTAATCACCAATCTTGAGACCATTAGTCACGAATTGAACGGTATTACCCACCAAGGTCGCATCAGCAGCAAAGCGCGCAGCATCGTCGCGGCGAATATCCACCTTCCAGTCGATGCCATCTTTACTCGCGGTATCACTGATATTAGTTAGCGCTTGATTACCATCCGCCCAACCTCTCACAATTTTTGCAGCCTGATTAAGTTGCTCTGGCGTTCTTGCCGACAGCTCAATCACTAAGTCATTCTCAACCGGAGGCCCAGCATCAGGAAACTTATATTCAATCTCAACACCTGCGTATTGATCAGTTTGCACTTTTAACTCATCAATGATCGCCTTAACACTGCGACGGTATTGCCAGTCAACAGGCGTAATTGAGATCAAACCAATCTGGTCGTCACCACCCGTTCGCGTGTAAACGGTATCGAACTCATCATGATTGAGCATCATCAGTTCAATATCGCGCATAATGTCATCCTTTTCTTGGATAGACAGATCACCATGAGAACGAACTTTGACGTTAAAGAATGGCGGATCAACCTCAGGAAAGAACTCTGCTCCAAGACCGGCTTTGGAGTAAGTAAAGCCAACCGCAACCGCGAGTAATATCGCACTGAAGAGGATCTTAAATGGGTGTTTAATCGCAATCGAAAGCGTGTGGTAGTAAGCCTTGGTTAAACCAGTAGCCTGTGAGAAATCACCGTTGTGCAGTGCGACCATTCGAGCTTGGCTCTGAGAAGATACGTATTGAGGTTTGCCAATCAAACCGCCTAATACAGGGACAAACAACAGCGCCATAATCAATGAGGCAGTTAACGTAGCGATCAATGTTAATGGCAGGAACTTCATGAATTCGCCCGTCACATCCGGCCAAAACAGCAACGGAGCAAATGCGGCTAAGGTTGTTGCCGTCGATGCGGTTATCGGCCAAGCCATCCGTTTCGCTGCATCTCGGTAAGCGGCTTTGCGCCCTTCACCCTCTTGCATTCGCCTGTCTGAAAACTCGGTCACCACAATGGCGCCATCAACCAACATACCCACCGCCATAATCAACGAGAACAGCACTACGATGTTGACGGTTAAGCCAAACACAGAAAGAACCAATAACCCGGTTAGGAATGAGCCAGGGATTGAAATACCCACTAACAAAGCGGTACGCACACCAAGAATCGCGATGATAACGATAACCACCAGAATAATGGCGGATAAGATATTGTTTTGCAGATCATTAAGCATGATCTTCACATCTTTAGATTCATCCCAGGTGTATTTGACCAAGAGATTGTTTGGCCATTCCGCTTGCTGCTGAGCGCCTGCCATTACTGCTTTGACTAGCTCAACGGTTTCGATGATATTCTCACCTGCACGCTTCTTGATATCCAACACCACCGCAGATTTGCCATCTAAACGAGCAAAACTTTCAGGATCTCGAAACGCTCGACGAACCGTGGCGACATCACCAAAAGTGACTACCTGTTTACCATCCACTTTGATAGGCAACTCAAGTACGTCTTTTAAAGAGTTAAACACCGAAGGAACTTTGACTGAGAAACGTCCGTAGCCAGTGTCAACAAAACCAGCGGCAACTACTCGATTGTTCAGAGCGATCAGATTGTAGATATCTGCTTGATCTAAGCTGTAGCTCTCCATCAATAACGGATCAACAATGATCTCGACGATGTCATCGCGATCGCCTGCAATATCGACTTCAAGGATTTGGCGATAGCTTTCTAATTTGTCTCCAAGTTCTCGGGCAATTTGCACTATGGTGCGCTCAGGAACGGTACCGAATAGTACAACAGACAAAACAGGTTGCTCTGAAGCCAGCGTCACCTCATTTACGGTTGGCTCATCACTGTCTTCTGGCAGTTTTGGTTTAGCCAGATCAACCGCGTCACGCACATCGGCCATTGCTTTGGTGAGATCGACACCAACATTAAACTCCAACACAACAGAGGCGTGGCCTTCAGCTGCAGTTGCTGTCATCTCTTTTACGCCCTCAATCGACCTCAGCTCTTGCTCTATCGGCCTAACCAATAAACGTTCTGCATCGGTTGGCGAAATACCTTGGTGCCCAACAGAGACATAGATAATCGGGATCGTAATGTCTGGGCTCGATTCTTTGGGGATAGTGATATAAGTGACGACACCAGCGACCAAGATAAGCGCCAAAAGGGAAAGCATTGTTCGAGCACGAGACAAGGCTGCATCAATTATTGAATACATCGGCAATCTCCTACTCTGCGGTTAGATTTGAGAGTTCAGCACCTTGCTCAACAGCAATCACAGAATCACCATCACGCACAAAGCCTTGACCTACGGTGATGATGTCGACGCGTTGACCTAGCCCAGTGAGCCACACTCCATCTTGTTCGGCCTTTACTAGCTGAATGCCTACAAACTTCACCGTTGGTGAGTCACTAGCAGAGACCAAGGTTTTGACCCCGAGGTTACCCGCCTCATCCAATGCCAGCATCGCCGGTGTTATTTTGATTGCGTCTCTTGTTTCTAGGTTGAGTTTTACTTCGGCACTGACACCTGCAGGTAATAGGCCTTTGGAGTTATCGATTTCAATCTCGATTGGAAAAGTATTGGTAGAAGCAGAAGATATTCGAGAAACATAACGTAAGCGGCCTTCAGCCTCTTCTCTTCCCAATAAGCGAACCAAGGCGGATTGATTGACTAACAAATGCTGGATATGACGTTCACTGACATCGGCTTCGATGACCAGAGGATCCAGGTCAATCACGCCCGCGACCGGATCACCAACCCCAACAAAGTCACCAAGTTCAACCATTAAGTCTTGAACCACACCCGAAAAAGGCGAAGTAATGACAGTATTCTTTAAAGCCAATTCCGCATTGCGCATCATGGCTTTTGCTTCTGTTAATGAAGCCTCAGCTGTGGTGTAGGCGATTTCACCTTGCAACCCTCTTTTCTTCAGTGACTGCGCCGCTTTGAACTCTTTCTGCTTCAAGCGATATAACGCAGATGCTCGCTCTAGTTGAATCTCTAAATCACCCTTATCTATCTGGGCAATGGCTTGTCCTGCTTTAACCATATCCCCCTTAACAACATTCAATCTGACAATCTTGCCCGCGACTTCTGCACCTAGACGAGCATGCCGATCGGGCGCCGTTCTTCCATAGAGATCTATCGTTTTAAAGGTCGGTGATGAAGTGAATGTTTGAAAGGAAACCTTAGCCAATGGAATTTCTGTCGCCTTTTTTTCAGGTGACTCTTCAGCTTGCCCTACGCCTAAACCAAGCCAAATCGACAACAACACGACTAGAGTCAGAGAAACCAGCCACGGCTGCTTCAATTTCTGAAAAAGTGGTGAGTGAAAAAATAGAGTGGGCATAACAAATCCTTTTGTCCGATGTAATTCATGCGCGCTAGTTGGCTTAATAGCGTGATGTGCAACTTCCTTATGCACAAAGGTAACCTTAACAGACCAATCCTCAACGAAGTTGGACGCTATCGACAATTTAAAAAATATGCCGTGTACTAAAAATGAGAGGAATGCCTTGAAAAGTAATAAGTTACTAAGTAAAAACAAAAACGCCGAACATAAGTTCGGCGTTTGAAATGTTTCTAATGCAGCTTTGAGCTCAAGCTATTTTCAACTCATGCTATACGCTAAATGATGCACCACAACCACATGTTGTTGTCGCGTTCGGGTTGTTCACAAAGAAACGTGCGCCTTCTAGGCCTTCTGTGTAATCAACCATGCCGCCCATTAAGTACTGTAGGCTCATTGGATCAACAACTAGCGTTACACCGCTGTTTACAATCGTAGTGTCGCCATCATTTACTTTTTCATCAAATGTGAAGCCGTATTGGAAACCACTACAACCACCACCTGTAATGTATACACGCAGTTTTAGTTCTGGGTTTTCTTCTTCAGCGATTAGCGTTTGTACGCGGGTAGCTGCTGCATCAGAAAAAGACAATGGGATATTTACTTCGCTCACGACAACCTCTCTTACCTGTGTCAAAAACAACATGATACAAATCTAATTCGAGACCAGTGTTGTTGAGTATTTTCTTATATTCGGGTGATTATCTAATACCTGACTGAAACGTTCAAGTATTCACCACCGGATCCTTCCTTTTACTGCTGTAAACTCGTCAATATCTGGCAATTAAAACGTGTAACCACACAAAACAACCAGATTCGGGTGATTATCTGGGCGAAAGCATTCCTACTTGGATTAGGGATAGGTACAATGCGTGCCAATTGGTCCGACAGTCAAAAGAGGATATATCAATGACCAAATCAGCAGAGCTGTACGAAAAAGCACAGCAAACTATTCCTGGTGGCGTAAACTCTCCAGTTCGTGCATTCAATGGCGTAGGTGGTTCTCCAATCTTCGTTGAACGCGCTGATGGCCCACTTATTTTTGATGCTGATGGTAAAGCGTATATCGATTACGTTGGCTCTTGGGGTCCAATGATCCTTGGTCATAACCATGCTGTTATCCGTGATGCTGTGATTGCAGCAGCTCAACGCGGCCTTAGCTTCGGTGCTCCAACCGAAACTGAAATCAAAATGGCTGAACTTGTATCTGAGATGGTTCCATCAATGGAACAGCTACGTATGGTGAGCTCAGGTACAGAAGCAACAATGAGCGCGATTCGTCTAGCTCGTGGCTTCACTGGTCGTGACAAAATTCTTAAGTTTGAAGGCTGTTACCACGGCCACGCAGACAGCCTACTGGTAAAAGCTGGCTCTGGCGCACTGACTTTAGGTCAACCAAGCTCTCCAGGTGTTCCTGCTGACTTTGCTAAGCTGACACTAACGGCAACATTCAACAACCTAGATTCTGTACGTGAAATCTTCGCGGCAAACAAAGGCGAGATCGCTTGTATCATCGTTGAGCCAGTAGCGGGCAACATGAACTGTATCCCTCCTGTAGAAGGCTTCCACGAAGGTCTACGTGAGATCTGTGATCAAGAAGGCGCATTGCTAATCTTTGATGAAGTAATGACAGGTTTCCGCGTTGCTGAAGGTTGTGCTCAGGCTTACTACAACATCAAGCCAGACCTAACGTGTCTTGGTAAAGTGATCGGCGGTGGCATGCCTGTGGGCGCTTTCGGTGGTCGTAAAGACGTGATGCAATACATCGCACCAACTGGCCCTGTTTACCAAGCGGGTACGCTTTCAGGTAACCCTGTTGCAATGGCTGCTGGCTACGCATGTTTGAACCTTCTACGAGAAGAAGGCAACGAAAAGCGTCTAGCTTCAAAAACTAAGCAGTTGGCAAAAGGCTTCAAGCAACTTGCTGACAAGCACGGCATCCCGATGCTAGTTCATCAAGTTGGTGGTATGTTTGGTTTCTTCTTCACTGATCAAGAAACTGTGACGTGCTACGAAGATGTAACTAAGTGTGATGTAGAACGCTTCAAGCGCTTCTTCCACCTAATGTTAGATCACGGTGTTTACCTTGCACCTTCAGCATTCGAAGCAAGCTTTACTTCTCTTGCTCATGGTTCAAAAGAACTTGATGCAACACTAGAAGCTGCTGACCGCTCTCTTGCGATCATTGCTGCTGAAAGCAAATAATCGAAAGCACTTTATAAGTCGCTAACCGATTGAATTTAGGGCTGCATTAAATGCAGCCCTTTTTTATATATCGCGTTAACCTGCCACAAATATGACAGCTTATTTAGCCGTCGATTAAGGCTATAACCGAACCAAAAGCGACTAACGTTCCCAGAAAAGAAAAACCAACAACATCAAAGTGCCAAGGAACATTCTGAACCAAGGGATCTCTTTTTTTGTTTGCTGCTCTTCGTCTTGGCATTTCTTATCTTTATTACAGCATCCCATTATCAAAACTCCTCATTGCTAACTCTCTGTTTTGCAGCCATTATAAACTCAGAACGCAAATATAGAGACCATTACCGTGTCAGAAAAACTCAAAATCAATACCAGCCACTGGGTGATCATCATCGCCCTACTCGCGGCGGCTTATGCTTGTTACCTGCTTATCGAGCCATACGTTAACTCTATCGTTATGGCCTTTATCATTTCACTATTGATGTTCCCAATCCATGAGTGGCTTGAAAAAAAGCTACCAAATAAAGAAAACATCGTCTCTCTGCTGTCTTGTGTGATTCTGACTTTCATTATTGTTATCCCTTTATTGGCAGTATTCGCAGCAATTGTTCAGCAAGGTTCTCTGTTCTCTCAGAATACTTACCAATGGGTGACCCACGGTGGCATTCAGACTCTGTTTGCTCATCCGTTAGTGGTCAAAGCGCTGTCATTTGTGAATAACTACCTGCCTTTCGACAACATTGAGCCCCAAGCCATCGCACAAAAAGTCGGTGAGTTTGCGACAAGCTTTGGTTCTAAGCTAGTTGGTATCAGTGCGAAAATCTTAGGTGATGCGACCAATTTCTTGATGGATTTCTTCTTGATGCTGTTCGTTTTGTTCTTCTTATTAAGAGATCACGACAAAATCATCAGTGTGGTTCGTCATATTCTGCCGCTGTCTCGTAGCCAAGAAGACAAACTTCTAACAGAGATAGAGCAAGTATCTAAATCAGCAGTAATGGGCTCATTCTTAACCGCCATCGCGCAAGGTTTTGCTGGCGGTTTAGGTATGTGGATTGCTGGTTTCCCAGGTCTATTCTGGGGCACTATGATGGGCTTTGCCTCTTTCATCCCAGTTGTGGGAACCGCATTAATCTGGATCCCAGCTGCAACTTACTTGTTCCTAACGGGTGATACCACGTGGGCAATTTTCCTAACGGTTTACTGTGTGGCGATCGTTGGTTCAATTGACAACCTTCTGCGTCCGCTGCTAATGCAAGGCAGCGCAGGCATGAATACCCTAATGATCTTCTTCTCACTATTGGGCGGTATTCAACTGTTTGGCTTGATTGGTCTTATCTACGGCCCACTGATTTTTGCGATTACCATTGTTCTATTTAACATCTACGATGAAGAGTTTAAGGACTTTTTAAACCAGCAAGACAAGAGTTAAACCGCTCTTCAATCACTTACTTGCCCAACGAGTATTAAACACTTCAAGCTTTGGGCGGATTATGCGAAAATCCGTCCTCATTTTTTGCTAACGATTCAATAGAGTGTCCTATGTCAGCTTATATTGCCCCAAGCCAGATTGCTGAGCGCCAACTTGCCTACTTTGAAGGCAAACATGTTTTAGTTGCCGGTGAGGCTGAAGACTTATTCCCTGTTGAATTAGCGAAGCATTGTGAATCTGTCTCTGTGTTCACCTCTAATTACAGCTACTACCGTCAGCTTGAAGGTTATAGCAGCATCCAACGTTTTTACGGTGCTGAGTTTACCGAAGAGACCAAAGCCGACTTAGTGATGCTGTACTGGCCAAAAGCCAAAGCGGAAGCGGAATTTTTGTTGGCGATGCTATTTGCCAAGCTAGGCAAAGATACCGAGATCGTCGTGGTTGGTGAAAACCGTTCAGGCGTGAAAAGCATCGAGAAGATGTTTGCTCCTTACGGCAAAGTTGTTAAATACGATTCAGCGCGTCGTTGCTCTTTCTACTGGGGTCAATGCTTCGAGCAACCACAAGCGTTCAACCTGCACGACTGGTTTAAGACCTACACGGTTAACATTGATGAACAACCTCTGACGGTAAAAAGCCTTCCTGGCGTCTTCAGTCACGGTCAATTCGATGTTGGTAGCCAACTTCTATTGGACACCCTGCCAAAACTAAAAGGCAAGGTACTGGATTTTGGCTGTGGTGCAGGCGTATTAGGCGCGGTAATGGCATCTCGTAACCCAGATATCGAGCTAGAAATGTGCGACATCAGTGCGTTTGCCGTGGCATCAAGCCAAGCAACGCTAGAAGCGAATGGTTTAACGGGTAAAGTTTTCGCATCCGATGTCTATTCTGATACTGCACAAGACTACCAGTTCATCATCAGTAATCCACCATTCCATTCAGGTTTAGACACTAGCTACAGCGCTACTGAGACCTTGCTTGCTCAGGCTCCTAAGCATTTGAAGCGTTCTGGTGAGATGATTATTGTTGCGAACAGTTTCTTAAAATACATTCCAATTATTGAACAAGCATTTGGAAAATGCGCGACTCTAAATAAGACCACTAAATTCGCGATCTATCACGCAAACAAATAACCTCTCTAGCACAGCGCAGGGTCATTATCTGCGCTGTCTGTTCATATTTTTGTCAAAACTCTATAAAAATGAGCTTTTGCACACGCTTTAAATACCACTTACTTGTCAAAGTAAAAAAACTCGTTAATTTCGTTAAATTGGAACCCGTTAATTCTATTCTCTGTACTTGTTTTCGCCCCTTTTAGCAGTACATCAAAGGAAAGTAGTACCCAATTTATGTTTAGATTCTATCGTAAGCAGAAGTTTAAGCGCCTTCAAAATACCCTAATGCTGGCATTTCTTGTCCTCAGTATTACCCCTGTGACACTTATCGCGATATTTTTCCTCCAATCGCACAGTCAGGATCTTCAGGAACAAAGCACCTCACACCTTGTTTCGGTTCGTGATACTAAGCAACAGCAAATTGTCGATTACCTACAAGCTCAAGAATCCCAAGTGATGGGCTTTGTTCGCTCAGAATTGGCCAATGCCAGTGGCGGGCGATTTTATGGTTTGATCAATGCATTCCAACGATTGGGGTTAGATATTGACGAGGCTCGCGGTAATGCGCAGCAGCGCTACATTCAGGGGTCTGGCGATCAAATCAAAACGTCGATTCTTCCAGAGTCCAGCAGCTTTATTGGCAGCGAACGTTATCGCTTACTGCACAAGCGCTACCATAATGCTTACCTAGAACTGCTTAAACGCTCTGATTTTGACGATATTCTCTTAGTTGATATCAACGGTAACGTTGCTTATTCCGTCTTTAAAAATGACGATTACGGCACCAATCTGCTGACTGGAAAATACAAGGATTCCAACCTAGGTATTACCTTTCAACGACTAGCCAAAGACGTAACCGACCGACGTAAATCTAACGAAGATTACACGCCGGTTATCGTTTCTGACTTTAAAGACGAGAATGGCAAACAGACCGCATGGTTAGGCGCACCTATTGTTCAACAAGGCTACCTGCACAGCTACGCGATGTTTAGGCTGCCAATCAACGGCATTACTAAGCTGATTGCGGATCTCAACAAGAGTTCGAATATTCAAACGCTGCTTGTGGGTGATGATCACCTGCCGCGTAGCCTTGCTCATTCACAAGAGTCTATCAATTTGAGCCTAGACGTTGTCGATAAAGCATTGGCTGGTGAAACGGCGGTTGGTACCTTCGACAACACCCTAGATCAAGCGATCATCGCGGCATATACGCCAATTGAGCTGAAATACGCAACATGGGCTTTGGTGGTTGAACTGCCAGAGAAAGAGGCGTTTGCCCGAATTCATCAGCTAGAGAAGATCTTCGTGATCGTGATGCTAACGGCGATCATTCTCGTCGTTGTTGCATCGCACTACCTGTCTAACTTCATCACATCCCCACTACTTAAACTGACGTGGGCTGCCGAGAAAGTATCGGCGGGTGATCTCGATGAAACCATGATCAATACCGAGCGCAAAGATGAGATAGGCCGACTCGCGGTGAGCTTCGAAAGAATGCAGCGCTCGATTCGTGAAAAAATGCAGCTCATCAAAAGTCAAAATGATGAGCTTGAGGACAACCTTAAGACCATTCAAAAGCAAAACGAAGAGTTGCAACTGGCCAACAAACTTAAAGATGAGTTCTTAGCGACTACTTCACACGAATTGAGAACACCACTGCATGGCATGGTGGGTATCGCTGAAGCGTTGATATCTGGAGCAAACGGTCCTATTCCGGCAAATCAGAAGTATCAGTTGGATATCATCATCAATAGTGGCCAAAGATTGGCAACGCTGGTTGATGACCTGCTTGATTATCACAAGATGCGCTATGGCAGCTTAGACATTAAGAAGTCAGCCGTTGATTTATCTGCAGCCACCAGCTTGGTCCTAGAGTTGTCTCATCACCTATTGGGCAATAAGCCAATCCGTATTATTAACCAAGTCCCAAGTGATTTAGGTCTGGTTTCATCGGATCCTCAACGACTTGAGCAAGTGATGTATAACTTGGTCGGCAATGCCATCAAGTACACCTCAGAAGGTAAGATTGTTATCTCTGCCAGCGTTATCGACGACAACATTCGTGTACAAGTTGTCGATACTGGCCAAGGTATACCGGCCGAGTACCTTGAGCACATCTTTGAGCCATTGATTCAAGCAGGCCAAGATGCGAGTAACTACCGCCAAGGTGCAGGGCTTGGACTATCGATCAGCCGTCAGTTGATTGAGCTAATGGGTGGTTCACTGTACGTAAGTAGCCAACCAATGCTTGGCACTACGTTTAGCTTTACCCTACCTCTAGCGACTCAAGATGAGCTGGACAGCTACAACGAATCAGGTCACTACTCGCACTTCCAAGCGCCTGATTTAATTGATAACAGCCAACAAGAAAATAGTGTTATCAGTGAGAACCCAGATGGCCCGTTACTGGTTATCGCCGATGATGAGCCGGTTAACCTGCGAGTATTAGACAGCTTCTTGAAATTAGAAGGTTATCGAGTACGTACTGCATGTGATGGCCCTGAAACCATTGAACTGATTGAGAAAGAGAAGCCAGAGCTGCTTCTACTCGACATCATGATGCCAGGAATGAGCGGCTATCAGGTTTGTGAAGCACTGCGTAAGCAATACGATCATGCTCAGTTGCCAATCATCATGCTAACGGCACTCAACCAAGCAGAAGACCGTGTTCGAGGTTTCGAAGCGGGTGCCAATGACTATTTATCTAAACCGTTCAACAAACAAGAACTGGCGGCTCGAATTACAGCGCATCTTTCAGCAAGTAAAGCTGAACAAAGACGCCTTGAAAACGACCAACTGCAACTCGAGCTCAAACATAGAGCGATGGTTGAAGCTAACTTGCTAGAAACTCAAGGCCGCTTATTGGAGCAACTTGAATCGGCACCTGAAGCCATCATCTGTATTCGTGATGACCAACGCATTCGCTTTGCTAACGAAGCTGCCGCGAAGCTATTCAGACGCGGACAGGAACAACTTAAACGCTCAATGGCCGACGAGATCATTGCGCCTAAATACCTTAAAGTGGAACAAGCCCACTACTGCGGTGATATTGATATCTATATAGACGATACACGTCAGCGCATACCGAGTGACATCCTTAAGCTACCTGAAGGCTCAGGGCTCGACACCATGTACATCTTCAATGTCGGTGGTGGCGTTAACTCCAACCGAATCAATAACCTTGAAACGGCGGTTGAGGCTCTTTCTAGTTATGCCTTTGAAGGCGACAAAGATAAGTTACAGCAGCTTAAAGAGCTTGGCGGAGAATTTACTCGTCTTGCTGACAAGGCAACCGGTGAAGGTAAAAACAAGCAAGAGTTAATGCGCGAGGTACTGGTCGATGCGATGACTAATGCCATCATCTACTGGGAATCAGTGACTGGTGAAACCAAGTTCGCTTTCGCCGAGAAGAGTGGCTTGTGGCGCGTCTACTTAGACCGCAGTACGCTGCAAACTCGAACGCTGGACAAATACCTACGCGTAGAAACCCTACCGAAAACCCCTCGCTGGCGAACGGTACTGAGCTCAATCGAATTCATACTGGAACACTGTAAAGAACAGACGCCAGAAAGAACCCATATTGAGATGCTAAGAGATAAACTTCAGAAACTACTGACCAGTTAAACCCTGAACCAACATCACCAAATTAGCCCACCTAGCGTGGGCTTTTTTGTACACCTAATAATCACAAAAAGTAGAATCCCAACGCTTGCAACGCACTTTTTTCACGTCTTTAAACAAGGCAGAATTCACGCCAATTACGCACAGTGCGTGCTCGTAACCGTCAGTGCTTTTCGTTCTATTCTCAATCATATCTGACCGTTATCTGACTCTTTGTTGCAGTTTGAGAAGCGAGTCACAACAGAACGGCAGATTTAATTTTCTAGGGAAATTTAACGTAAAACTGGCAAGTGACCGAGATCTACAATTATACCAACGTAGGGTAAAGCATTATAATAAAAAGCCTTTAAAGTTAGTGAACACTTACAACTAGCAAGAACCACAAAACCAAATGCGAGTCACATCACCTTAACAATTGCGAACAAAAAACCACCAAAGCAACCTATTTTGACGTTAATGACGTGGGGCTGTGTGTTTTTAACGTTTTTGACGGGAAACGAGTTTGATTAATTCATCGATAAGGTGTTTTCTTATTCCTGCCAAAGGCCTACAGGCCACTCTTACCACTTCTCAGAATCAACGATGAATCTGGAGCAACGAAGAAGAGGTAGGCCTTTAACCAGAGTGTGTATCTACTAAACAATTTAGCGACAGATAACATTCAATCCATTAGTGAAATGAAAGCAAATAGTAAGGAACAGCTATGCTTGCCAATATAAAAAAAACAGCAATAGCAACAGCAATTATTGCAACTGCTACAACAGGTTTTGCATCAGTAGCAACCGCTGCAGAACGCAGTGAACTGACCGTTCACCCGAAAGAGTACACTACCTTCGTACGTAACTTTAACCCGTACCTTGGTGCTACTAACCTACATACTACAACTGACTTCATGTATGAGCCGCTAGTAGTATTTAACGAAATGCACGGTAACACTCCAGTGTTCCGTCTAGCTGAAAACTTCAAGATGTCAGATGATCTGATGAGCGTTGTTTTCGACATTCGTAAGGGTGTTAAATGGTCTGACGGAGAAACTTTCTCTGCTGATGATGTTGTTTTTTCTTTCAACCTTGTAAAAGAGAAGCCAGAGCTTGACCAATCTGGTATCAACTCTTGGGTAACTTCTGTAGAAAAACTGAACGACAACCAAGTTAAGTTCACACTAACAGAAGCAAACTCAAACGTACCTTACGAGATTGCTAAAGTACCTGTAGTACCTAAGCACATCTGGAAAGACGTTAAAGATCCATCAACGTTTACCAATGAGAACCCGGTAGGTTCTGGTCCATTTACAGAAATCGATACGTTTACAGCGCAACTATACATCCAGTGTGCAAACCCGAACTACTGGGATGCAGACAACCTAGATGTTGACTGTCTACGTGTTCCACAAATTGCGAACAACGACCAATTCCTAGGTAAAGTTGTAAACAGTGAAATGGACTGGACGTCTTCTTTCGTTCCAGATATCGATCGTACATACGCAGCAGCTAGCCCTAAACACCACTACTGGTACCCGCCAGCAGGTACACAGGCATTCATCGTTAACTTCAAGCACCCTGATGCTGCGAAGCATGAAGCATTGAGCAACGTTGACTTCCGTCGTGCTTTCTCTATGGCTCTTGACCGTCAAACTATCATCGACATCGCATTCTACGGTGGCGGTACTGTGAACGATTTCGCATCGGGTCTTGGCTACGCGTTTGAAGCTTGGTCTGATGAAAAAACTCATGACAAGTACAAAGGCTTCAACACTTACAACGCTGAAGGCGCGAAGAAGCTTCTTGCTGACGCTGGCTTCAAAGATGTAAACAAAGATGGTTTTGTTGACACTCCATCAGGCAAGTCTTTTGAACTAATGATTCAATCGCCAAACGGCTGGACTGACTTCAACAACACAGTTCAACTAGCGGTAGAACAGCTGAACGAAATCGGTATTAAAGCGAAAGCTCGTACACCTGACTTCTCTGTTTACAACCAAGCAATGCTTGAAGGTACATACGACGTAGCATACACAAACTACTTCCACGGTGCGGATCCATACACGTACTGGAATAGTGCTTACAACTCATCACTACAATCTGGTGATGGTATGCCTCGTTTCGCTATGCACTTCTACAAAAACGACAAGCTAGATGGTCTTCTAAACAGCTTCTACAAAACAGCTGATAAGAACGAACAGCTAGACATTGCACACGGTATCCAGCAAATCATCGCTGCAGACCAAGTGACAATCCCTGTGATGTCTGGTGCTTACATGTATCAATACAACACAACTCGCTTCACTGGTTGGTGGAACGAAGAAAATCCAAAAGGCCGTCCAAACATTTGGGCTGGTATTCCAGAGCGTCTACTTCATGTACTGGACCTAAAACCAGTTAAATAAGTAATCGTTCAATCCTTGCGGCGTAACCTCTTACGCCGCTTATAAAAATCCCCACACTCTCAATTGAAAGTATGGCGCTAGTCGTCAGGGGATTTTTCGTTCCAAATTTCGCTAGGAGCGACCTGAATCCAGAAACAGGGAAACAATCTGGGTGAGTAAGGTGTGAGTTATGGGTTATTTTTTAAGACGTTTGTCATTTTATTTTGTCGCGCTATTAGTTGCTGCGACGTTAAACTTTATTATTCCAAGAGCAATGCCTGGTGACCCCGTTACCATGATGTTTGCGAACGCTTCTGTACAAGTTACTCCAGAGCGTATTGCTGCAATGAAAGAACTATTAGGCTTTGTTGATGGTGGCCTACTGGTTCAATACGTAGCGTACATGAAGAACATTCTTAGCTGGGAACTTGGTACATCAATTCAATTCTACCCACTTTCTGTAAACACACTGTTGGGTGGAGCATTCGGTTGGTCGCTTTTCTTAGCCGGCACCGCAGTTATTCTTTCTTTCTCGATTGGTTCGATCCTAGGTATTTTCGCAGCGTGGAAACGCGGCAGTAAATACGATGCCTTCGTAACGCCAGGGATGCTGATTCTACAAGCTGTTCCTCAAGTTGTTATCGCGATGATTGCACTATTTACCTTTGCAATTGGCTTGAAGTGGTTCCCAACCGGTTATGCCTACACCGCAGGTACCATGCCTGATTGGACAAGCTGGGCATTCATCAAAGATGTCGCTTACCACGCCTTCTTACCATTGTTCTGTGCTTCTGTTGTTCAAATTGGTGGCTTCCTAGTAAACATGCGTAACAACATGATCAACCTATTAGCCGAAGACTACATCACCATGGCGAAAGGCAAAGGCCTGAGCGAAAACCGAGTAGTATTCAACTACGCAGCTCGTAACGCGATGCTACCAAGTGTGACAGCCCTTTCAATGTCGCTAGGTATGGCAATCGGTGGTCAGTTAATTATCGAAATCATCTTTAACTATCCAGGTCTTGGCAGCGTACTTTTCAACGCAATTAACGCTCGTGACTACCAAGTACTGCAAGGTCAGCTGCTTATCATGACGCTATTCATGCTGTTCTTTAACCTAGTTGCAGACATGCTTTACGTTGTTCTTGACCCTCGTCTTCGTAAGGGTGGTAAATAATCATGAAAGACTTTCTAAAACTCATTTGGCGTAACCCGATGGCCCTAACAGGCGTCATCATCCTAAGTATTTTTATTCTTGGCGCGATTGCAGCTCCATTAATCACCAAACATGTACCAGACAAGCGTACAGGCAACCCACATGAATACCCTGGTTTCGTGGTGAAGTCTGCACAAACTAACCCTGATGGCTGGGTTGCTCAAAACCTAGCAGACGACCGCCGTACATTGATCATGTCTAAGAAGGCAGACCACGTACTAGGTACAACTCGTATGGGTCGTGACGTTTGGTCTCAAGTGGTATACGGCGCACGCGTATCTCTTGCTGTAGGTTTTGGTGCGGGTCTAACCGTATGTTTACTCGCCACTGTTATTGGTGTTTCTGCGGGCTACTTCGGAGGCCGTGTCGATGACGTTCTAACAGCCGCAATGAACATCATGCTGGTAATCCCTCAATACCCATTACTGTTCGTAGTAGCAGCCTTTATCGGTGAGGCAGGGCCACTCACCATAACCTTGGTTATCGGCTTTATGTCCTGGGCTTGGGGCGCTCGTGTTGTTCGCTCCCAGACCTTGGCACTGCGTGAAAAAGAGTTTGTAAAAGCCGCTGAAGTTTTGGGTGAATCTTCATTCCGCATCATCTTCGTAGAGATTCTGCCAAACCTTATCTCTATCGTTGGCGCAAGCTTCATCGGTTCGGTGATGTACGCAATCATGATGGAAGCAACGATCTCGTTCCTAGGTCTTGGTGACCCGAACACAATCAGCTGGGGCATCATGCTTTACAACGTTCAAACCTCTTCATCAATGCTGATTGGCGCTTGGTGGGAACTGTTGGCTCCTTGTATCGCACTGACACTACTTGTAACTGGTCTTGCTCTACTTAACTTCGCTGTCGATGAAATTGCTAACCCGCAACTGCGTTCTCACAAAGGCATGAAGCGTTGGAAGAAACTAGCAGCACAAGACAAAGAAGAACGTGAACCAGAACTACCACCACAAAATGCACTTTGGAGCGGAGATAAATAATCATGTCTGAACCACTAATTTCTATCCGCAACTTATGCGTGGATTACATCACAGAGTCTGGCGATGTTCGTGCGTGTAACAACGTAAGCTTCGACATCGCTCCAGGTGAAGTATTCGGCCTAGCTGGTGAATCTGGCTGTGGTAAGTCAACGGTCGCTTTCTCTCTGATGCGTCTTCATAAGCCGCCCGCTTACATCAGTGGTGGTGAGGTTATCTTCAACGGTGAGAACATCCTTGAATACAGTGATGACCGTATGCAGTCGTTCCGTTGGAGCGAGATGTCGATGGTATTCCAGAGCGCGATGAACGCACTCAACCCAGTACTACCGATGGAAGAGCAGTTCTGTGACGTAATTATGCGTCACACCAACATGACTCGTGAGCAAGCTAAACAACGTGCTGAAGGTCTACTTGAAATTGTAGATATTCACCCAAGCCGATTGAGTGACTACCCTCACCAATTCTCTGGCGGCATGCGTCAGCGCTTGGTTATTGCTATCGCGTTAGCACTGAATCCAAAACTGATCATTATGGATGAACCGACAACCGCACTTGATGTGGTTGTGCAACGCGAAATCCTACAAAAGATCTATGCACTGAAAGAAGAGTTTGGCTTCTCTATTCTGTTTATCACCCATGACTTGTCATTGATGGTCGAGTTCTCTGACCGCATCGGCATCATGTACTCAGGTGAGCTAATCGAGGTGGCTAACTCTCAAGATATTCTAGAAAACCCTTACCACCCTTACACCAAAGGGCTGGGAAGTTCTTTCCCTCCACTGACAGGGCCAAAGACAAAGTTAGCAGGTATTCCGGGTAACCCTCTGAACCTGTTAGAGATCCCAGAAGGGTGTCGTTTCCAAGCTCGTTGTGACCGTGTACATGAAACGTGTACTAAGGTGCCAACCAAGCTGCGTTCTATCGACCCGGGACATTTGTCTAACTGCCACCTGTACGGTGACCCAATAGTACAAAGGAAGCTATAGCTTGCACGCTGACTTGGCGTGAATAACGAACAAGGCGGCTCGCCCGCCTAAAAACAAGCAAAGCGAATAAGGATTCTGGAGACAATTATGAGCAAAGATTTCGGTCAATTATTGGTAGAAGGTAAAAATGTCGTAAAAGACTTCCCAATAAGCAGTACCACCATTCAAACCCCAATGATGCGTGCGATTAACGACGTGTCATTCAAGATGTATAAAAGTCGCGGCTTAGCGGTGGTTGGTGAGTCTGGTTCAGGCAAATCAACAACGGCAAAGATGATCGCAAAAATGTACGCGCCTTCGGGCGGCACGATCGAATACAAAGGCCGTGATATCCAAGAGATCTCAAGCAGAAAAGATCTTATGCACTACCGTGAAGGCGTGCAAATGGTATGGCAAGACCCGTTTGGTTCATTGAACCCAACGCACAATATCTTCCACCACATTGCTCGACCGTTGTTAATCCACAAGAAAGTATCTCCGGGCAATAAAAAAGAGCTAGAAGAACGCGTTTACGATCTTTTAGAGCAAGTTGGTCTCATTCCGCCAAAAGAGACGGCGAAGAAATACCCTCACCAACTGTCTGGCGGCCAACGTCAACGTGTCAATCTAGCACGTAACATCGCAGTTGGTGCTGAAGTTGTTCTGGCCGATGAACCAACATCAATGCTAGACGTTTCAATTCGTGCGGGTGTTTTAAACCTGATGGAAGAGATGAAGTTTGAGAAACAAATGTCACTGCTTTACATCACTCACGACATCGCAACTGCTCGTTATATTGCTGAGGATCTTTCAGTGATGTACGTCGGTCACATGGTGGAATGGGGCGATACCGACGACGTTATTGCTAACCCTCAACACCCATACACGCAATTGCTTGTTTCTGCTGTTCCAGATCCTAAGAAATCGATCCACGAACAACTTGCTGGCAATAAAGGTGAGATTCCACTTTGGACACCAGTATCAGCAGGTTGCCCGTTTGCAGGCCGTTGTACTCACGCAATGGACAAGTGTAAAGAGCAGCTACCAGGGGTTACACAGCTAGCTGATAACCACTTTGTACGCTGTTACCTACACGAAAGCTAAGCATAAAAACCCAAGTTAGGGTCTGCGGACCCTAACTATTTATATCCAAAAAAATTCAAGTACCTAGCCAATAGAAACTAGGACTGTCGGAGAATATTGATGCTGTTATTGACCAACCATATTGGGTATGAGTCCACAGGCCCCAAGCAAGCTATCTTACAAACTAAGAAAGCTCGCCTATCTAGCACAACGGCTCTACTCGTCTGTGCTGACAACCATATGACTGTCGGAAGTTTTGATGTGGTTAAACAAGGCCGCGTAGCAAATTGGCATCAAGGGCAATTCTTCACTATTGATTTCAGTTCAGCCACTGAATCTGGTCGCTACTACCTGCGTTTTGATAACCTACGCTCAGAAGTTTTCGAGATTGGTAGCAACCTATTAATGAACCACACCTTTTCTGATGTGCTTCATTACTTTAAGTCTCAACGTTGTGGCGGCACTTTTGACAAGAAAGATCGACAAGCACAAATTCTTGGCACCGACAGATACGTCGATGTCCACGGTGGCTGGTACGACGCATCAGGTGATGTAAGCAAGTACTTTAGCCACTTGTCTTACGGCAACTACCTCAATCCACAACAGATTCCTATGGTTGTTTGGAACATGCTCAAAAGCGTGCGCTTAACCAGTGGCAATCCAGACTTCCCTAAATTCTCCATGACTCGCCTAACAGAAGAAGCGCTATTCGGTGCTGATTTCTTAGTACGTATGCAAGACGCGGCTGGATACTTCTACATGACAGTATTCGACAAGTGGAGTAAAGATATCAACCAGCGCGATATCTGTGCTTATGCGACTCAAGAAGGTCATAAATCAACAGACTTACAAGCAGGCTACCGACAAGGTGCAGGTGTTGCTATTGCGGCACTCGCTGTGGCTTCTGAACTTGAGGTTTCAGGTAGCTACTCTAGCCAAACCTATCTTGATACCGCGACCAAAGGTTACTGGCATCTTAAAGAGTACAACCTCCAATACCTAAACGATGGTGAAGAGAACATCATCGATGAGTATTGCGCCCTACTCGCAGCCAATGAGCTGTATCGAGTAACACAAGACGAACAATACCTTTCAGAAGCAAGAACTTGGGCGACTCGTTTAATCTCTCGCCAACAGTCAGATGATTTATTTGAGCACTTCTGGTCAGCAAACTCTGATGGCTCTCGCCCATACTTTCATGCAGCTGAAGCTGGCCTTCCAGTAATTGCTTTGTGTGAGTACATCAACAATGAAACCGATACGGAGCTCAAAGAACAAGCTCGCATTGTTGTTGAACAAGCATGTCAATTCGAAATCAACATCACCGATAAAGTAACCAACCCATTTGGCTACCCAAGACAGTACGTTAAAAATGTTGATGGTGATAAGCGCGATGCTTTCTTCGTCGCTCAGAAAAACGAAACAGGCTACTGGTGGCAAGGCGAGAACGCACGTCTTGGCTCAATCGCAACCATGGCTTACCTAGTTCAACCGCACATTAAAGATAGCGAACTTCAAGAGCGCTTAATCCAGCTTTCACAAAATAGCCTTGATTGGATCTTGGGCCTCAACCCATACCACATGTGCATGCTCGATGGTCATGGCCATAACAACCCAGACTACCTACCTCAGCTTGGGTTCTTCAATGCGAAAGGAGGTATCTGTAATGGCATCACGGCTGGTTTTGAAGATGAACAAGACATTGCGTTCAACCCATCAGCACAAAAAGATGACATGCTCCAAAACTGGCGCTGGGGTGAACAATGGATCCCTCACGGCGCTTGGTTCCTATTAGCAACCGCTGCACAGTTCAACTTCTTAGCACAGCGTAAGGAGCAATAATCATGACGCTTTACTACGTCGGTATTGATGGTGGCGGCACTTCTTGTCGTGCTCGTATTCGTGATGACCAAGGCAAACTGATTGGTGAGGCGAAAAGTGGCAGTGCCAACATCCTTTTGGGTGTTGATGTTGCGATGAGCTCAATTATTGATGCCATCACAAAAGCGGCACAACAAGGGCTACTCAACTCTAACGATTTTTCTAATATGCATGTTGGCCTAGCTCTGGCTGGCGCTGAGCAAAAATCAGCATGGTTTGACTTCATGGTACAACCGCACCCTTTCGCAAGCATGACACTAAATACCGACGCTTATGGCGCTTGTATTGGTGCTCATAATGGCCAAAACGGCGCAATCATGATTGGTGGCACGGGCTCTTGCGGTATCTACTTAAAAGACGGTGAGCAACATGTGGTTGGCGGTCGTGAATTTCCGATTTCAGATCAAGGCGGCGGCGCAGTCATGGGCTTACGTTTGATTCAACAAGTCTTGCTTGCAGAAGACGGTATTCGCAGCAAAACCCCACTGACTCAGCACGTTATGAATCACTTTGATAATGATGTGGATGCCATCGTCGAATGGTCAAAAGGCGCTATTCCAAAGGATTACGGTCAATTCTCGCCAGTGATTTTTCAACTCGCTAACGAAGGCGATGAACTGGCTATCGAGATGCTCAAGCAAACCGCGGCTGATATCGAAATGTTTGTCTTAGCACTGCATCGAAAAGGCGCTGACAAGGTGTGTTTAATGGGGAGTATCGCTGAGCGTATTCTCAACTGGCTATCACCACCAGTACAACAATGGATAGTTAAACCTCAATTCGACGCTATCGAAGGCGCATTGATGTTTGCCGGTAAACCACAACACAACTTGTATCAACAGGCTTAGCAGGGAAGTTATATGAATTATCGCATCGACTTAGCTGTTCTTTCTGAACAAAAAAATAACTGCCGATTTGGCCTTACGGTACATAATTTAAGTGACCTCGACGTAAAAGATTGGTCTCTGCACTTTGCATTTGATCGATTCATCCTTCCAGAGAGTTTATCGCAAGGAGAGCTGACTCAAGTTGGCAGCTTTTGCTCGTTCACACCAAGTTCTTCAGTGTTAAAGGCCAACAACCATTACTACCTTGAATTCAGTATTCAAAGCGCACCATTCCGCTTCTATTCTGATGGCCTTAACGATGCCTTTATCCAGTCACATAATGATGGAGAAACATCGGTACTGCCTGTCGCGATATCACCCATTGTACTGGCTTCGCCATACCGTGAACGCAATCAAATACCTGAAGTTAACGCTGCTGAGATTGCATTGATTCCTCAACCGAATCATATCGAACTTCAGCATGGTAGTTTCGCGCTAAGCAGCGACTGCAAAATTGAGGTTCAATCTCATCTTGCTGATAAGGCAGTCTCTTGGTTCCAGCAAGAATTGCTCTCGACCTTTGAGCTGCCTGTTTCGACCGCGCTTTCAGCTGAACTTCCAAAAGACGAAAGCGGCGACATTCTATTTCGCAGCAACCCGACGTTAGATGAAGCCGAATACAAACTGACCATCACTGCACAACAGATTATTGCTGAATCAGGCAGCCAGTCGGGCTTTACACACGCTGTGGCAAGCTTGATTCAACTAGTTCAACAATTGGACGCAGAGAACTTCTCTCTACCATGCTGTCAGATAGCCGATCAACCTCGCTTTAAGTACCGCGGCATGATGTTGGATTGCGCTCGTCACTTCCACTCAGTGGATCAAGTGAAGCGTTTAATCAACCAATTGGCGCACTACAAATTCAACGTTTTTCACTGGCACCTCACCGATGATGAAGGCTGGAGAATTGAGATAAAGAGCCTGCCACAGCTAACAGAAATTGGCGCTTGGCGTGGCCCTGATCATGCACTAGAGCCGCAATATACCCACATTGCGGACAACTATGGCGGCTTCTACACACAACAACAGATTCGCGAAGTCATTAAATATGCAGAGCAACGCAGCATCACGGTGATCCCAGAGATCGATATTCCGGGACACTGCCGCGCCGCAATCAAATCACTGCCTGACATATTGGTAGAGCAAGCGGATACCACTCAATACAAGAGCATTCAGCACTACAACGACAATGTACTAAACCCAGGTTTAGCAGGTACTTACCAATTTCTAGATGCAGTTATTGAAGAAGTCGCAGAGCTGTTCCCTAGCGAATTAATTCACATGGGTGCAGACGAAGTGCCACCCGGTGTGTGGACCAACAGCCCAGCTGCTCAAGCATTGATGAAAGAACACCAGTACCAAGACAGCAAAGACCTACAAGGCCACCTATTCCGCTACGCCGAGAACAAGCTTAAGCAACTCGGCAAACGCATGGTCGGCTGGGAAGAAGCGCAGCACGGCGACAAAGTGAGTAAAGAGACCATCATCTACTCATGGCTCAGTGAAGAAGCGGCTGTCAATTGCGCTCGCCAAGGCTTTGATGTGGTGTTGCAACCTGCACAGTTTACCTATCTCGACATGACCCAAGATTATGCACCGGAAGAGCCGGGCGTAGATTGGGCTGCCGTTATCCCATTAGAACAAGCTTATACCTACGAAGCGCTTGCTGAGATATCCGACACCGACCCAATTCGTAAGCGGATCCGCGGAATTCAGTGTGCTCTATGGTGTGAGATCGTCACCAACCAAAAGCGTATGGATTACATGGTATTTCCAAGAATTAGCGCTTTAGCTGAAGGATGTTGGACACATAAAAACAACCGAAACTGGCTAGATTACCTGTCTCGCCTAAAGGGTCACTTGCCGCTACTCGACAGACTCAATGTTGACTATCGCAACCCTTGGAAAGCTCAATAAAACAAAACCAAAGCAACACTCACATCGAGCGCTTGCTAACTCAAATTAAGGTGCTCAGTCAGATAAGACTCAGCATCACTATTTAAAAATTAGCTGCATAGATGCAGTTTGTTAAAAAGGAAATGACAATGAAATACGGCTATTTCGATAACGACAATCGCGAATACGTCATCACTCGCCCTGATGTACCAGCACCTTGGACCAACTACCTAGGTACTGAAAAGTTTTGTACTGTAATTTCGCACAATGCGGGCGGTTACTCGTTCTACAATTCTCCGGAATACAACCGTGTTACTAAGTTCCGTCCAAACGGTACCTTTGACCGTCCTGGACACTATGTTTACTTGCGTGATGATGAGACGGGTGATTACTGGTCTATCTCTTGGCAACCAGTGGCCAAGAGCCTAGATGAAGCGAACTACGAGGTTCGTCACGGCCTGTCATACTCAAAATTCAAATGTGAATACAGCGGCATTACCGCAACCAAAACGCTATTCGTACCTAAAGGCGAAGATGCAGAAGTTTGGGACGTTGTGCTAAAGAACAACACTGATAAGCCACGTACTATCAGCACATTCTCATTTGTAGAGTTCTCGTTCAGCCACATCCAATCAGACAACCAAAACCACCAGATGTCTCTGTACTCTGCGGGCACGTCTTACCAAAAAGGTGTGTTGGAATACGATCTGTACTACAACACTAACGACTTTGAAGGCTTCTACTACCTAGCGTCAACCTTCTCACCAGACAGCTACGACGGTCAGCGTGACAACTTCCTTGGTATGTACCGCGATGAAGCTAACCCGATTGCGGTTGAAAACGGTCAGTGTTCGAACAGCGCTCAAACCTGTTACAACCACTGTGGTTCTCTGCATAAGCAATTTACCATTCAACCGGGTGAAGAAGTTCGCTTTGCTTACGTACTAGGTATCGGCAAAGGCAACGGTGAGCGCCTACGTGAGAAGTACCAAGACACAGCAAACGTAGATGCGGCTTTCCAAGGCATCAAAGATCACTGGGACGAGCGTTGCAACAAGTTCCAAGTTAAGTCTCCAAACGAAGGCTTAGACACCATGATCAACACTTGGACACTGTACCAAGCAGAAACCTGTGTAGTTTGGTCACGCTTTGCATCATTCATTGAAGTTGGGGGTCGTACTGGTCTTGGCTACCGTGATACTGCGCAAGATGCGATTTCAGTACCTCATGCCAACCCACAAATGACCAAGAAACGTATTATCGACCTGCTTCGTGGCCAAGTAAAAGCGGGCTACGGTCTACACCTATTCGATCCAGACTGGTTCGATCCAGAGAAAGCAGACGTTGAGCCTTCAAAATCACCAACTGTTGTTCCAACACCGTCAGATGACGACAAGATCCACGGCATTGAAGATACTTGTTCTGATGATCACTTGTGGATCGTTCCGACCATCATCAAATATGTGATGGAAACCGGTGAACATGACTTCTTTGATGAAGTAATTCCATACGCAGACGGAGGTGAAGCGACTGTCTACGAACACATGAAAGCGGCACTGAACTTCTCTGCAGAATACGTAGGGCAAACCGGTATCTGTAAAGGTCTACGTGCTGACTGGAATGACTGTTTGAACCTAGGTGGCGGTGAATCTTCAATGGTGTCATTCCTACACTTCTGGGCGCTACAAGAATTTTTAGACCTAGCTAAGTTCCGCAATAACGATGCTGATGTTGCTAAATACACAGAAATGGCAGCGAACGTACGCGAAGCGTGTGAAACTCACCTTTGGGATGACGAGGGTGGTTGGTACATCCGTGGTCTGACTAAAAATGGCGACAAGATCGGTACCGCTCAACAAGCTGAAGGTCGTGTGCACCTTGAGTCAAACACGCTCGCGGTTTTATCTGGTGCTGTTTCTCAAGAACGTGGCGAGAAAGCGATGGACGCTGTTGATGAAAACCTTTTCTCTGAATACGGCCTACACCTAAACTCTCCTTCATTCGCAACACCAAACGACGATATCGGCTTCGTAACTCGCGTTTACCAAGGAGTAAAAGAGAACGGTGCAATTTTCTCTCACCCGAATCCATGGGCTTGGGTAGCAGAAGCGAAACTAGGTCGTGGTGACCGTGCGATGAAATTCTACGACGCACTGAACCCGTACAACCAAAACGACATGATTGAAACGCGTTACGCAGAACCATACTCGTACGTGCAGTTCATCATGGGTAAAGATCACCAAGACCACGGCCGTGCAAACCACCCTTGGTTAACGGGCACCTCTGGTTGGGCTTACTTTGCGGTAACCAACTTCATTCTTGGTGTTCGTACTGGCTTCGAAGGATTAACGGTTGATCCTTGTATCCCGACTGATTGGCCTGAGTTTGAAGTAACTCGTCAATGGCGTGGCGCAACTTACAACATCACCGTGCAGAACCCGAATGCGGTAAGCAAAGGTGTTGCCTCTATCACTATCAACGGTGAACAGGTTGAAGGTGCAATTCCAGTACAAGCGGAAGGCAGCGTGAACGAAGTTATCGTTGTACTCGGCTAATCACTTAATTTGATGAACAGCTCCTATCTCAAGTCTTTACTGGCTTGAGATAGTGAGACTAAAAGGATTTTCTAATGATTAAATTTGGTACTGGCGGCTGGCGCGCGTTTATTGGTGAAGAGTTCACTAGAGAAAACGTCCGCTTAGTGGCACAAGCACTCTCTAACATCATCAATAATGAAGATGCAGCGAAAAACGGCTTCGTTATCGGCTATGACCGCCGCTTCCTTTCAGATAAAGCCGCGTGCTGGTTTGCTGAAGTATTGGCAGCCAACAACATCAAAGTGAGCTTTATCGACAAGTTCGTTCCGACTCCTATCGTGATGTTCCAAGCGAAAGAGATGGGATGCACCTACTCGGCGTGTATTACCGCCTCTCACAACCCCGCTGATTACAATGGCATCAAGGTGTTCATTGAAGGTGGCCGTGATGCCGATGAGATCATCACCGAGAAGATCGAACAGCAAATCGCAACACTAACCAACGAAGACGTTATCCGAGTCGATTTCGAACAAGCATTAAACGACAAAGAAATCGAAATCATCAACCCGATGAACGACTTTGTCGATTCAATCATCGACTTCATCGATATCGATTCGATCAAGAAAGCTAATCTACGAGTGCTGATTGATCCAATGTTTGGCGTGGCAAAAAATGCTCTGCAAACTGTGCTGATTAACGGTCGCTGTGATGTCGACGTCATCAACGATGGCAAAAACCCAGATTTTGGTGGCTTAATGCCGTCGCCAAACGCTGCAACGCTCTATCGCTTGAAGCACTTAGTTGCAGCAGAAGGCTATGACATTGGTATTGGTACTGATGGCGATGCTGACCGTTTGGGTATCATCGATGAGAAGGGTCACTTCATTCACCCTAACGAAGTACTGCTGCTGCTTTACTACTACTTGCTGGAATACAAAGGCTGGAAGGGCTCTGTTGTTCGAAACATCGCAACCACACACCTGCTAGATAAAGTCGCAGCGGATCATGGCGAAAAGAGCTTTGAGGTTCCTGTAGGCTTTAAGCATATCAGCTCGCAAATGGAGGCCGATGACTCACTGATTGGTGGCGAAAGCTCAGGCGGTTTAACCATTCGTGGTCACATCAAAGGTAAAGATGGTGTCTTCGCGTCAAGCCTACTGGTTGAGATGATCAGCGTAACAGGTAAGAAATTGTCTGAGCTGCTTGATGAAATCTACTCTAAATATGGCTATGCCTACACCGCTGAAGGCGATTGTAAGTTTAAGCCTTCGGAGAAGGAAGCTCTCTACACTAAGATCTACGTAGAGAAACAACTGCCTGAATTTGAATACGAAATTGAAAAAGTCAGCTATGAAGATGGTGCTAAGGTGTACTTCAAGAATGGCGGCTGGGTGATTGCTCGTTTCTCAGGAACAGAGCCGTTACTACGAATCTTCGCAGAAATGGAAGATAAAGACACTGCAGAACGTGTTCTTCAAAAAGTGAAAGACTTCCTCTCTCTATAGGCTTATAGAGTGCAGCAGTTTTGTATGGGACTTAACAAATCACTGCCTTGTTAAAGCCTATAAGTGAAGAACTCTTGCCCAGTACTTTGATTAAAGTGCTGGGCTTTTTTATCGCGATTATTGTAACGATTAGTATCGCGTTATATCTCTTTAAAAAGCCAATACGCCTTTGGTATCCACTTTTACGTTGACCGGCATACCCACTTCAAGTGCTTCTGATGAGGTTGCTAATAACTTCTGACCATGCGCTTCGATTACATAACGACAGTGATCGCCCATAAATTGCTGTTCTAGCACTGAAATAGCACTGTCTTGTTCATAACTAGCTTGAATATGCTGTGGTCTTAAAAGAAGCTCACACGCACTGCCGAATTCAATCTCCGTTTGTGGTTTAGCTTCAACCACACCCAAGCTGGTTTCAAACTCCAGCTCTGAAATACGCTGTGCATTAAGGTAGCTACCGCCACCCAAAAAGTCTGCAACGAACTTACTCGAAGGATGGAAATATAACTCAGAGGCCGAACCATACTGCTCAATCACACCGTCGTTCATTACTGCCATCTTATCTGCAAACGCGAACGCTTCTTCACGGCTGTGAGTTACAAAGATAGCTGTGACACCCTGCTTCTTAAAGATCTTACGAATCTGAGAAATCAGCTCATGACGAACCTGAGTATCGATATTTGAGAATGGTTCATCCAATAATAATAAGTCTGGCTTGTACGCCAAAGAGCGAGCAATAGCGACACGCTGTTGTTGGCCACCTGAAAGTTGGTGTGGGTAACGGTCACCGTACTCATCTAAGTGAACCAGCTCCAGCATCTCTTGAACCTTGTCTTTCTTTTGCTGCTCAGAAAGGTCTTTCAAGCCAAAGCCGACATTCTGGTTTACCGTCAGGTGCGGAAACAGGGCGTAATCTTGGAAAATCATACCAATGTTACGCTGCTCTGGTGGCAACCAATTCTCGCCATCATCAATGGTTTGACAGTTCAAACTCATCACACCGCTACTTAATGGAAGTAAGCCCGCAATCGCCTTCAGTAAGGTCGTTTTACCGCAGCCACTCGCACCAAGAAGACAAACAATTTCACCATGCTCAACTTCTAACGAGAGCGCTTCCAAAATGGTTTGCGACTCATACTTACAAGTCAGATCTTTAATTGATAATGCACAACTCATTAGTTTTTCTGCTCCAAGGAACGGTTTACGATGATCAGAGGAATTAAACCCACCAACACCAATAATACAGCAGGCATCGCCGCCAATTCTAGGTGCTCATCTGAGGCATAGTTATAAACATAAGTCGCCAATGTCTCGAAGTTGAAAGGACGCAGCAGCAATGCCGCATTCAACTCTTTCATTGATTCGATAAACACCAGTAAACCAGCGATCAATGCGCCACGTTTAATCAAAGGTAAATGAACACGGCGTAACATCTGATTGGTATTGCAACCCATAGTTTTCGAAGCCATATCCAATGAAGGAGATACTTTACTCAAGCTACTTTCAATACTGCCAATTGCCACTGCCGAAAAGCGCACCACCATGGCAAAGATTAGCGCGAACATCGAACCAGAGAAGATCAAACCGGGTCGCCCCCACTCCATCACTTTCGCAATGTCATTGACCAAGTGATCCATGAACAAAACAGGTACCATCACCCCAATCGCTAACACGGTGCCTGGGACGGCATAGCCCATCGAAGCTAGGCGCATATAAGCCTGATTTTTCTTACTCGGACTAACGCGTTGGTTAAAGTTAACAATCATCGCGATAATCACGCCAATAATCGCAGCAGCTACCGAAACGTAAAGGCTATTGATGGCATACTCTCTGAATTCAGGGGTCCAGCTTTGAGCAAAATATTTGTAGGCGTAAATTATGAGCTGGCCAAGAGGGAATAAGAACGCAACGCAAACTAATCCCCAGCACCAGAATAGTGCCAGCCATTTTTTCCAACCAGAAAGGTCGTAACGAAAATCTTCGCGGCTGCTGAACTGATTCTGGAATAGCTTCTGCTTACGGCGACTGTATCGCTCTGAGCTCAACAGTAGGATCACGATAACCAGCATAATTGCCGATATTTTCGCTGCTGCCGTTAAGCTTGAGTAGCCTAGCCAAGTATCATAAACCGCAGTCGTTAAAGTATTTACTGCAAAGTAACTCACGGTACCAAAGTCACCGATGGTTTCCATAGCAACAAGCGATAAACCGACCGCCATTGATGGACGAACAAGTGGTAAGGAGATACGACGGAAGCTTTCCCAAGGTGAGCATTTTAACAAACGAGCGGATTGCAATAAGGAGACGTTTTGCTCCATAAATGCCGCGCGGCACAGCAAATAAACATAAGGATAGAGAACGAGAGATAGAACAATAATAGCGCCAGATAAGGTTCTAATATCCGGGAACCAATACTCACCGGGTCCCCACCCAGTAAGATCTCGCAGTAGAACCTGAACAGGGCCAGCAAAGTCGAACCAATCAGTAAAGATATAGCCAACGATATAGCCTGGCATTGCTAATGGCAGGACGAGTGCCCACTGCAAAACACGCTCTCCCGGAACACGGCACATTGCCATAACCCAAGCCGACGGAATACCAAAAACTAAAGACAGGAACATGGTTCCTATGACTAAAACCACCGTATTGTAGGCATAGGTCGGCATCACTGTGGACATCAGATGAGAAAATAGCTCATCTGTTTCTCCAACAGCCGTCGTAAAAATCGCTAAGATCGGTAAGACCAGTAATACAGCAATAATGCCGCTACTGGTGTTCCATAAATAATTCTTTTCTTTCATCGCCTAACTACAACGAGGCTTAATGAAACACAAATGCATTTGCAAATACATCTCATATCCTTTTAATGGTGGGGTTATTTATACCCATATACTCTAATGACTTCAAGGTGAGATGCTAATAACTCAAGGGATTAACGGGGTGCTTTGTATCAAAAAGTGATTTTCCAATAACAAACAACCCCAAGTAGCCAAAATGGCGACTTGAGGTTGTCATTTTACTTAGGCCGAAGCCTACCGTAATAAATTATAGATCGAACTTAACTTCGTCCAATAGCTTGATTGCAGCCGCGTGGTGGTTTGCAATTTCATCTAGAGAAACAGTATCCGCTTTGAACTCACCCCATGAAGCAACAAGCTCAGAAGGTTTAACGTCTGCTTTCACTGGGTATTCGTAGTTCACTTCTGCGTACATGCTTTGTGCTGTGTTACCAGATAGGAATTCCATTAGCTTAACGGCATTCTCTTCATTTGGAGAGTATTTAGCCATTGCCATACCAGAGATGTTTACGTGAGTACCTGTAGTCTCTTGGTTAGGGAAGTTAATGTAAACAGAGTCAGCCCAAGCTTTTTGCTCTTTATCATTAACCATCTTACCTAGGTAGTAGCTGTTACCAAGAGCAACATCACATAGACCTTCTTTAATCGCTTTAACTTGCGCGCGGTCGTTACCTTGAGGCTTACGTGCTAGGTTTGCTTTTACGCCTTCTAGCCATTCTTTCGTTTCAGCTTCACCTTTGTGAGCGATCATCGAAGATACTAGAGAAACATTGTATGGGTGCTTACCGCTACGAGTACAGATTTTGCCTTTAAATTCAGGCTTAGTTAGATCTTCGTAAGTGAACTCTTCACCTAGACGACCAACACGGTCACGTGAAGAATAAACGCTACGTGTACGAGTTGTTAGAGCGAACCACTCATTATCTGTATCTTGGTATTGAGCAGGGATGTTCTTTTCAAGTACATCGCTCTCTACAGATTGAACTAGACCTTGTTTAGTTAATTCAGATAGACGGCTGATATCTACAGTTAAGACAACGTCAGCTGGGCTGTATTCACCCTCTTGAGCTAACTTCTCTGCTAAACCTTTTTTAGCAAACTTAACGTTTACTTTAATACCAGTCTCTTTTGTGAACTCTTTGAACATTGGCTCAACAAGGAAAGGTTGACGGTAAGAGTATACGTTTACTTCTTCCGCAGCCATTGCTGTCGGGGCAATTACACCACACGCTAGAGCTGAAAGTGTTAGCAGTTTCTTCATTGTAAAATCCTTTATATCGAAATGATAATGTCTATCAGTTGCGTTATTATATTCATCATTAACATAATTACAATGACGACCAACAAAAAATCCGTCTACTCAGACCATTCAAACTCTCACTTTTGTAACAAACCATTTCAACTTTGTGTCTTGTCATTCCCCTTAAACAATGAGCCTAACTTCAACGTTCGTGTTTATATATTGTGCAACCATAAATACAACAAAGCCCCGCAACAAGAGTTGCGGGGCTTTCTTTGTCTAACCTAACCCATTCAGATTAGGCGACGACTGTTGATTATTTTACTGATACAAACTCAGGGTAAGCGCCGACACCACAATCGTGCATGTCCATACCTTCAAGTTCTTCATCTTCCGTTACTCGGATACCGATTGTTGCTTTAAGCACTGCCCATACTGCTAGGCTAGCACCGAATACCCATGCAAAGATGACCGCTGCACCCATTAGCTGAGCACCAAACGTTGCATCAGCATTGCTTAGTGGCACAGCCATTAGACCGAAGAAACCACATACACCGTGTACAGAGATAGCACCTACTGGATCATCAATCTTAGCTTTATCTAGAGCGATGATGCTGAATACAACCAATGCACCAGATACCGAACCAATCGCTACAGCAAATAGAGGTGATGGTGATAGAGGGTCCGCAGTGATTGCTACTAGGCCAGCTAACGCGCCGTTAAGAATCATTGTTAGGTCTGCTTTACCCCAAGTCGTTTTACATACTAGTAGTGCTGCGATTGCGCCAGCTGCCGCTGCTGCGTTAGTGTTAAGGAAGATTTGACCAACTGCTGTCGCGTTCTCGAAATCTGAAACCATCAATTGAGAACCACCGTTGAAACCGAACCAACCAAACCAAAGAATAAATGTACCTAGTGTTGCAAGCGGCATGTTTGAACCAGGAATCGGGTAGATTTCACCGTTCTTACCGTATTTACCTTTACGAGCACCAAGTAGTAGAACACCTGCTAATGCAGCTGCTGCACCGGCCATATGTACGATACCCGAACCTGCAAAGTCACTGAAACCCGCTTCTGATAGGAAACCACCGCCCCAAGTCCAGTAACCTTCAACTGGGTAAATGAATGCTGTTAGTACTACCGAGAAGATAAGGAACGACCAAAGTTTCATACGCTCAGCAACTGCACCAGATACCACAGACATTGCAGTTGCAACGAATACTACCTGGAAGAAGAAGTCTGATTCTAGAGAGTGGTCTGCGCCTTCACCTTGAGTTCCAATCAGAGTACCGAATGATGGCAACCAACCGCCTTCGCCGTTGTCGACATACATAATGTTGTAACCAACCACTAAGAACGCTGTACAAGCAATCGCGTACAAGCAGATGTTCTTAGTTAAAATTTCTGTGGTGTTCTTTGAACGAACTAGGCCAGCTTCAAGCATCGCGAAGCCTGCTGCCATCCACATTACCAACGCACCTGAAATGAGGAAGAAAAAAGTGTCTAGTGCGTAACGTAGTTCCGTTACTGTTGTTGTAAGTTCCATATTAAAGTCTCCAGTCCTTGTAATTCTTTAAAGTGCTTCAGCATCCATTTCACCAGTACGAATTCGTACGGCTTGGCTTAGGTCATACACAAAAATTTTGCCATCGCCGATTTTTCCGGTGTGTGCCGCTTGGCTAATCGCTTCAACAACTCGGTCAACATTCTCAGCTTGGGTAGCAATCTCTAGCTTCACCTTTGGTAGGAAATCCACTTGGTACTCTGCACCACGATACAATTCAGTGTGTCCCTTCTGACGACCAAAGCCTTTCACTTCAGAAACAGTCATACCTTCAATACCCACATCAGAGAGCGCTTCGCGTACATCATCTAATTTGAATGGCTTAACAATGGCATTTATTAATTTCATATTCGTTCCTTAAATTCTTACTTAATCCGTTAATTCTCTTATTACAATCCAAGTAGCGTGCCAAAAAGTTAAGTTCTTGATTTTAAATAATATAAAGATAACAAGGTCGTAATAACGAAAAAGGCCGCACCAATATGGTGCGGCCTTTTCACTATCTTAATGCGTAATGCTCTTATTGCTCCAGTTTTGGGCAACGGAGCCTTCAAAGCTCTGAGTGACTAACAAATAGGTATTAGAGACTAGGGCGTGTTGATCTTTCGTGAGTGTTTTTTGAACAGCATGGTAAAGAGTTATAATTTGCTTCGCCAAAAGTAAAACCATAACCAATACCATGCCAAGAACAATGCTAACTGATATTCGCTGGGAACTGCTACTCCAAGTTATGAAAAGTACAGGTCGTATTTACGATAAAACTGAACATCGAATGACATTTGAAGGAATACTTTATCGAATGAGAACAGGTATTCCTTGGCGAGATCTACCCTCTGAGTTCGGAGAGTGGAGTACCGTTTACAGACGATTTAATCTTTGGTCAAAGAAAGGGATTTTAGATAATCTTTTCAAAAGCTTATCTAACATGGCTGATTTTGAATGGTATTTCTTGATGGCTCTATAGTTAGAGCACATCAGCATAGTACAGGTGCAGCTACTGAAAGTTCAGAGCAAATAGGAAAAAGTCGCGGGGGCAACTCAACCAAAATTCACTTAGCCGTAGATAGTGGTGGCCTGCCGATTTGCTTTGATTTATCAGAGGGACAACGCCACGATATAGTGCATGCCGAAAGCTTAGTTGAGCAACTCGATGAAGTTAATACCATCGTTTGTGATAAAGGATATGACAGCGAACCTTTCCGTATTTTTGTTAAGGAACGTGGCGGAGAAACGGTAATTGCTAAACGCAATTACGGACAAGATATAGACAAAGACAGTATGGATTGGTGTTTATACAAGTATCGTCACTTGGTCGAAAATGCCTTTGGGAGAATTAAGCATTATCGAGCTATTTCAAGTAGATATGACAAGCTAGAAAGGAATTATGCCAGCATGTTATCGCTGGCATTCATGTTAATGTGGCTACCGATGTATTGTTGAACGCGAAATGTACAGCAAAGATCAACACGCCCTAGTAACCTAAAAAGTCCATCCAGCGTTCGATGAGCAGTTCGAAATCGTCGATTCCGCAGCTTGCTTGGCTTTCACAGTTATAGAAGTCGAATTCACTGCCCTCTTCCATCTCTTGCTCATGCGCTAACACGTTTTCTTGAATCGTTACTTCATCTTCATTGATCGCAAGGCTAATCTCTTTGCCAAGCAGCGTCACTTCATTACTCAGGTCCTGTCGAGATTGCTCAATAAGCGCCATCACATGATCTAGTTTCTGCTTATCTTTACCGATCTCTTCTTGTAACCAGCGGCCAACGATCTCGTGCCCCATACTGCACTTTACATAGTACTCGCCCATTAAAGTGTTTCTTGTAAATTCAAATTCCATAAAGGCTCCGCGCACTAATGACAGATAGGGTTAAAAATGAGGCGAGAGTATATAGCGAAGTCATCAAGAGATCGAGTCGCTCGTCTTCTAACATTCAGACATAAAAAAACGCCTACCGAAGTAGACGCTCTATCATTTGGGTTCCTCTAAATAGTTGGAGTGGCAGCTAGGCGACAAGTACGTTCATCCCTATGAGCATAGAAGCTCTATGTGATTAGGGTGAACGTACGCAGTCAACAACGCTGCCGCTACAAATATGACGAGGGACTAGGCTGGTTCCTGGAAGATAACCGTGTCTGCTTTTTCCGTGTACTGACCCATTTTATGGAAGTTCAGGTAACGGTATGTATCAGCAGCCGTTGCATTAATCTTCTCAGCGTACTCTAAGTACTCTTCTTTCGTTGGGATGCGACCTAGAATCGCACCAACAGCAGAAAGCTCAGCAGAAGCCAGATAAACGTTCGCGCCATTACCTAAGCGGTTCGGGAAGTTACGCGTTGACGTCGACATAACCGTCGAAGCATCAGCAACACGAGCTTGGTTACCCATACATAGTGAACAGCCAGGAGTTTCGATACGTACCCCAGCACGACCGAAGATGCCGTAGTAGCCTTCTTCTGTCAGTTGGTCTTTATCCATCTTCGTTGGCGGAGCCACCCATAGGCGAGTATTTAGTGAGCCGTTAAACTCTTCTAGCATCTTACCTGCAGCACGGAAGTGACCGATGTTGGTCATACAAGAACCGATGAACACTTCTTGAATCTCAGTACCTTGAACGTCAGCAAGAAGACGAGCATCATCTGGATCGTTTGGTGCACATAGGATTGGTTGATCGATGTCAGCAAGATCAATCTCGATAACGTGCGCGTATTCCGCATCTGAATCAGCAGATAGCAACTCAGGGTTCGCTAACCACTCTTCCATTGCTGTGATACGACGCTCAATCGTACGAACATCACCGTAACCTTCAGCAATCATCCACTTAAGCATAACGATATTCGAGTTCAGGTACTCATCGATAGACTCTTGAGATAGCTTAACCGTACAACCTGCAGCAGAACGCTCAGCAGATGCATCAGAAAGCTCAAATGCTTGCTCAACAGATAGGTGTTCAACGCCTTCAATTTCTAGTACACGACCAGAGAATTCATTGATCTTACCGGCTTTCTCTACCGTTAGTAGACCTTGCTTGATACCGTAAAGAGGAATGGCATGTACTAGGTCACGTAGCGTGATACCCGGTTGCATTTCACCTTTAAAGCGAACCAAGATAGATTCAGGCATATCAAGAGGCATAACGCCTGTTGCTGCAGCAAATGCTACCAAGCCAGAACCCGCAGGGAATGAAATACCTAGAGGGAAACGAGTATGCGAGTCACCACCTGTACCTACAGTATCAGGAAGAAGCATACGGTTTAGCCATGAGTGAATAACGCCATCACCCGGACGAAGTGAAACACCCGCACGGTTCATGATGAAATCAGGTAGCGTATGGTGAGTGTTTACATCGACTGGTTTAGGGTATGCAGATGTGTGACAGAAAGACTGCATTACAAGGTCTGCAGAGAAACCAAGACACGCCAGATCTTTAAGCTCATCGCGAGTCATAGGACCGGTCGTATCTTGAGAACCGACTGTCGTCATTTTAGGTTCACAGTACTGACCAGCACGCACACCTTCAACGCCGCATGCTTTACCAACCATCTTCTGAGCTAGCGTGTAGCCTTTATCAGATGCAGATGGGTCGATTGGTTTAGCAAACAGATCCGTTTCTTCTAGACCTAGAGCGTCACGAGCACGACCCGTTAGACCACGACCGATGATCAGTGGAATACGGCCACCAGCACGCACTTCATCAAGAAGTACTTTGCTTAGCTCAAAGTTTGAAATCACAGAACCGTTCTTGTGAACAACACCTTCGTACGGGTAGATATCAATGATATCGCCCATGTTCATGTCTTGTACGTTCAGTTCAATGGGTAGTGCGCCTGAATCTTCCATTGTGTTGTAGAAGATTGGTGCAATTTTACCACCAAGACAAACACCGCCAGTACGCTTATTTGGTACGAATGGGATATCTTCACCCATAAACCAAAGTACTGAGTTTGTTGCCGATTTACGTGAAGAACCTGTACCAACAACATCACCAACGTAAGCCAATGGAATGCCATCTTTTTGCATTTCTTCAATTTGTTTGATTGGACCAACGCTACCCTGTTCATCTGGAGTAATGCCATCACGTTCCATCTTCAGCATCGCTTTCGCGTGTACTGGGATATCAGGACGTGACCATGCATCAGGCGCTGGAGATAAGTCATCGGTGTTCGTTTCACCGGTAACTTTAAATACTTTAACGGTGATCTTTTCCGCTACTTTGTTTTTCGCTGTAAACCATTCAGCATCAGCCCAAGATTGAAGTACTTGTTGTGCAGATGCATTGCCCGCTTTCGCTTTCTCTTCTACGTCATAGAACGCATCGAACATCAGTAGAGTATGAGATAACGCTTTAACAGCGATTGGAGCAAGCTCAGCATCGTCTAGTAGAGATACTAGAGATTCGATGTTGTAACCGCCTTGCATGGTACCAAGCAGTTCTGCAGCTTTTGCTTTGCTTACTAGTGGAGAAGCTACTTCACCTTTAGTGATAGCCGTAAGGAAGCCAGCTTTTACGTAAGCAGCTTCATCTACACCCGGTGGAATGCGATTTTCTAGTAGGTCAAGAATGATTTCTTCTTCACCTTGAGGTGGATTCTTCAGAAGTTCAACTAGGCCAGCTACCTGCTCAGCATCTAGTGGTTTTGGAACAACTCCTTCGGCAGCACGTTCTTCGACGTGTTTACGGTAGGCTTCAAGCACGACTTTTTTCCTCTCATTGCGGTTCACTTCTTCCCTTCATAATTGTTAGTAAAATAAAGAAGTGAACATCCTTGGAAACTTGGCTCTCCATTGCCATTTTTGTCATTCAATTTGTATTGATGAGCGGCGTCATAGAGGCCAAACTGTGGGCGGTAGAATAGCAAATTTAACGTTAAATTAAAATCTTATCATTTTGACCAACATAGCAAGTTAAGACGAAAGTCCCACTATTTTTGCCTAATTACGCACTTAAATGGCGACTCTGCGCATGATTATTTGTAGGACGTACCTACAATCAGATACACCGAATCGAAGTTATCTTCGGTTCGGCCATAAGCTAAAATGATTGGCCCGATGGGTGAATCGACACCTGCGAAAACAGAACCCGCGGTGTACATTGGCGCTTCATCAATACTCAAATCATTGTTCGACCAAACACCACCATGTTCAATGGATGCCCCCACGTAGAATGGTGATTTAAAGAGACCGAAGTCATTTTCAAACCACTTATAGCGATAAATCAAACTGGTGTATGCTAAGTTTTGACCGATCAAGCTATTCCTTGGAATACCGGATAGATTGAGGAACCCTCCTAGCTCTTTGGGAGCGATTGGAAAAACAGAGTTTTTACTTTCTACAATGCCGTAATCAAGCTTTGCGACTAAAGTATGCTTCTCAATACTCTTTGCTGCCATGAAATTGGCCGAAAACTCATAAACCGTATCACTCTCAGACGTTAAATCCGATTCACCAAGAGAGCTGTCATTATCAAAATCATCATGAGAAACGAGGTACTCTAAATCGACAAAGTAACCCTTGGTCGGTAAGCTGAAATTATCCAAAGTATCCAGTCGGTAACCCATGAAGCCACCAATACGCTTGTAGCCACCACTGCCCAATGAAGGTAACGAAGAAACCTCAACATCCCCATCAGTATAACGAACACCAAATTTCAGCTCCTGCCACAAGGTTGGTTGATAGCCTAATGCCAATTCACCGACATATTCACTATACGTCATAGGGAGATAATCTTTCGTTACGTCCAGTGTCGGTTCTTCAATATCATCAATATCTGCGGGTAGGTTTCTGTTCTCTTTGCTGTAAACAACCGATGCCGAAGTAAACAGCTTTTGACTCGAAAAGAATGGCGAGTAAAGTTCCGCTTCAATTCGTTTGTCCGTTCCCATCTCGATATTGGTTCTTAGCTCTGCACCATGCTTATTAATATCAGTAAAGTTGGCTGAGACACCGAGCGAGTATTGGCTTGTAGTAGAGAAATCATCCTCAAGAAAGAAACGAAAGTTGAGGTAGTTTGGCCCCCAAGACTTTTCGTTCACATCAACCTGCAGTTGTTCCTCGCCATCTACAGTGTCAAATTCATAAGTCACCAACTCGAATCTATCTAGCGCATAGAGGTCTTGTACTTTAGATTCAATTTCACTGGTCTTCAGAACCTCTCCTGAATCAAGGTTTAAACGGTTTTCGATCAGCTTATCGGAATAGTGGGTATTGTTATTGATAACAACTCGGTCAACGACGGTCTGATCGCCGTGTTTTAGCTGTCTGCGTGCTTTTTGCTTGTCCTCGATATAATGCTGATAATCGGCATTTGAGAGCGATAGCTTAGAAAGTTCATCAGTATGCTGCTTAGCGGCTTCATAGCCCGCGAGGAAAGCCGATGGCATTTTATCAAATTCTGTCGTCTCCATTTCCCCAACATCTGGGCGCAGGAAGACATCATCGTCTGTTAGAGTTTCAGCTTGCTCTTGGGTGCTGCGTTGAACAAGATAATTAGAGAGTTGGTCAGCTGCAGCTAGAAAATTCGTGAAATCATCTTTGCCTTTGTAGTTGGTACTGATATCCACCGCAATGACAATGTCCGCGCCCATCGCTCTGGCAACGTCGATGGGCATGTTATTGGTGACACCACCATCAACCAGCATTCGACCATCTAGGGAATAAGGGGGAAGCGCGCCGGGTACTGACATACTCGCCATCATGGCATCAACAAGGTGGCCATGATCGATGACAACCTCTTCAAGTTCGATGATGTCAGTTGCGACTGAACGGTAGGGAATAGCAAGATGGTCAAAAGAGTCGAGTGGAGAGAGGTTACCTGTGGTCTCACGTAGAATACGCAACATATTCTGGCCTTGCACCACCCCTTTCCTAGCTTTGATTTCGCCCCAACCTAAACCGAGATCGGTGTTCAGTTGGTAGCGGTCTTCATACTCTTTGTCACGCACTCGGCGATCACTACGGTTAACGCGATCACGATAACCACGATTCCAATCAACCGTATAAATAAAGCTCTCGATCTCGTCTGCGCTCATCCCTGTCGCATAAAGACCACCAACGTATGAGCCCATACTAGTACCGGTAATATAATCCACCGGGATTTGCATCTCTTCTAAGGCTTTAAGTACACCAATGTGAGCTGCACCTTTGGCACCACCACCAGCAAGAACGACAGCAACGGTTGGCCTTTTATGAGCTTGTTCAGCTTGCTGAGATTGATCAACCTGTGTCGCGGTAGATGCAAACAGCTGAAAACTGATTACAGTGCCCACAATACCTAAGCCGCTCACTATCCAACGAGAAATCATTCTTTAAACTATCCTTGTCATTCTTTTCTGTTATGACTTTACCACTGAAAAAGCTTCTTTAGCCACTGTTTTGGTTGACTTTCACAGCCCTTTTTAATGTTTCCATTCTCATCCCAAACAGGCAGTTTCATCGCTCCATCACAGTCAAACTCTAAAGCCCCTTCAGAAGTTCGAGTAAAACTGGCCGTCGTAATCCCATTCGGCCAAGGCAGTAATAATTGCTCCGGAGTTCTATGTTTAAGATAATCGGCATAGACACGTAACGCACCACTTGAGCCCGTTAGTTTAGTTGGCTTATTATCATCGCGCCCTAGCCAGATAGTGGTGACTTCACGGCCATCAACACCCACGAACCAACTGTCTCGACTGTCATTACTGGTGCCCGTTTTACCGGCTAACCCTGCCCAAGCAAACTGACCTTGTAGGAAACGACCCGTACCTTCCGATACACCACGCTTCATCGCATAAGTTGTTAACCAAGCAGCTTGCTGATCAACACTTTGCGATACGCGAGGGATTGATTGATATAAAACCTCGCCATCATTATCAACCACAGAACGAAGAGCAGACAAAGGTGCGATACGACCAGAGTTGGTAATGGTTTGGTACATCTGCGCTACTTGGAACGGAGTCAGTGAGAACGAACCCAAAAACATCGACGGCACTGGGCGTATCTCATTTTTATCGACACCCAGCTTTTCAATCGTATCCGAGACGCTATCAATGCCTAACTGCATGCCCAAACGAACGGTAGGTACGTTGTAAGACTTAGAAAGCGCCACATACAAGGGCACATCTCCGCGGAACTTACGATCGAAGTTTCTTGGGCTCCATACGCTGCCTTTACTGCCTTTCAAGCTCAGTGGCGTGTCCTTCAGTGTTGTCGCCAACGTGTACTTTTGGGGTTGTTCTAAGGCGGTTAAGTAGATTGCAGGCTTAACCAAAGAACCAATAGGACGACTCGCATTCAAGGCACGGTTAAAACCATCGTAGCCAGTACGTTTACCACCGACCATAGCTCGGATTTCACCGGTATTTCTATCCACGGCAATAGCTGCAGCTTCCAGTTTGTTACCTGCGGTTTTCGATAAATCAGGCACCTTACGTGCAATCGACTTCTCTAACTTGTCTTGGGAAACCGGATCCAAAGAGGTAAAAACTCGAATGCCTTTTTTCGCTTCAAATCGATCGCCGACATACTTCTTAAGCTCAATATTGACTTGCTGGAAGTAAGCGGGCTGACGGCTAGCAATACGTGGGTTGTCTTGAATATCCAAATCACGACTCGCCGCTTCTTCGTATTGTCGCGGAGTTAATATGTCTTGCTGCATCAACAAGCGAAGCACCAGATCGCGTCGAGTCTTAGCACGCTCAGGATAACGAACCGGATTGTAATACGAAGGTCCCTTTACCATACCGACAAGCAGTGCTAGCTGATCAATACGGAGCTCTTGAATAGGTTGACCGAAGTACAAGCGAGACGCCAAACCGAAACCATGAATCGCTTGCCCGCCATTTTGCCCAAGGTAAACCTCGTTTAAGTAAGCCTCTAGGATTCGGTCTTTGCTGTAACGATGGTCTAAGATAAGCGCAATGTAGGCTTCACGAACCTTACGCCACAATGTACGTTCACTGGACAAGAACAGGTTCTTCGCCAACTGCTGAGTCAGCGTACTACCACCTTGTACCGTGCGCCCGGCTTTAACATTCACCACCATCGCACGAGCGATCGCCAATGGCGAAACCCCATCATGTTGATAGAAATTTCTGTCTTCGGTCGCCAGTAGCGCATCAACCATCACTTCTGGGAATTGGTTACGTTTTAAGAACAGTCGTTGCTCGTCGTTGCTTTTCTCAAGCATGCCCAGCATTTTCGGCTCAACACGCAAATACCCCATGTCGCCTTTCTTCTCTAACGACTGAATTCGAGTTAACTCGTTACCGTTGAAATGCAGCATCACATGACGATCCGCTTCGGGTCCATCGACAAACTCGAACGGACGACGAATCATTTCAATCTTGGTTGAAGAAGAGGAGTATTCGCCCGGGTGACGAGGCGCGTTCACCTTACGATAATTAAGCACATCGAGCTCATTCTTAACCTGCACCAAACTCACTGGAGTTCCAGGAGACAGGTCTAGTACTCGCGCATAAACCACGGTTGGCAAATCAAACAGCTGACCTTCAAAACGCTGCTTGACCACAGAATCAAGATAAATACCGACAAACAACAGCAATGCCGCGAGCGCTATGCCCGCTTTCCAAGAAATACCCCACAGGATCTTCAACCAACCTCTTTGACCTGACTTCTTAGCCTTAGGTTTGGTCTTTTTCGCAGCCGCTCTTGGTTTTCTTGGCTTGGCTTTGGTCGCGGGTGACTTCTTTGTTGGCGCTTTTTTAGGTGGTGCCTTTTTTGGCGTTAACATTTTGGTCATCATCGATTCAACTGTCGTTTGGTTTTAGTGGTTGCTACATGGTTAGCAGGGTCATCCGGCCAAGGATGTTTTGGGTAACGGCCTTTCATCTCTTTTTGTACTTCTTTGTACGCGCCAGCCCAAAAGCCAGCTAAATCTTGAGTAATTTGCAGTGGTCGCTGTGCTGGAGAAAGTAGCTCAAGCACGACTTTTTTACGCCCTTGCGCAATCAATGGCGAATCTTGTTCACCAAAGACTTCCTGCATTCGCACTGAGATCACGGGTTCAGACTGACATTGATAACGAATGATCTTCTTGCTGCCTGTCGGCATCACATAGTGCGTTGGTAACCATTGGTCTATCTCTTGATTCAAAGGCCAGCCAAGATAAGCAGACAACGCCTGCTCAATCGAAACACTAGTCAGCCCTTTTGCCGACTTAATGCCATTCAGATAGGGTGATAGCCACTCATCAATATGTTCAACCAAACTCGCGTCATCCATCGCTGGCCAATCATGTTCAGGCATCCAAAGCTGAGCGCAGCGTACACGCTCAACCAGCTGTTTAGCCGAAGGTGTCCAATGTAATCGATCCAGCCCGCATCGAGCGACATAGTTGAGCAGCGCTTGGCTCGCCTGATTCGAATCGGGATCGGGTAAAGCTTTGGTGCTGATAATCAGTTTGCCCAGGGACACTCGCTGCTCGGCAACTAAACGGCCACGCTTCTCATCCCAATCGGCGTAATCGGAACGCACAAACAGTTTGGGAAATTGAGCTTCTAGCTGCGCAATATCAACCGCGGTGGCCAAGAAAATCTGACTGGCTCGCCCTGTGCTGCGCATCAAATCAATCACTACGATATAGTCATTGTTCGCCAATGGATCATCGTCACGAACCTCGGCGCCGTGGCCATTAGCAAGACGGAAAGCACTGCTGGTCGCGCTTCTCACTTGTGCAATCCGGTCCGGGAAGGCAAAACAAAGCACTAATGGTAGCAATGATTCGTCAGCTTGTGACAAATCTAAGTGATGATTGAGTTTGCTGGCGAGACTTTTCGCTCGCTGCATCACCACGTTATTTTTCGAATGTTTTCTTTGCTTAAGTCGGTGCAACGAATGCTGAATATCTGTGACGTTGCGTTCAGGCTCTTCAAGTAAAGCGGCGGCGACAATCGCAGCATTCAGCAATGCTTGGCCGTTCTGTTGCGCTTTTATCAGCATGCTGGCGATACGTGGTTCAAGGCCTAAACGTTGAGCCAGTTTACCTAGCGCCGTAAATTGACCATTGCTGTCTAATATATCAAGGCTTTGCAGCAGTTGCTTGGCTTGCTCCACTGCAGCTTGGGGCGGAATGTCTAACCATTGCAACTCGTCTGCATTCGCAGCGCCCCATTGCGTAAATTCAGACACCAGCGAAGACAAATCAGAATGAAGAATCTCAGGCTCTGGTACAGCAGGTTGCTGCATTAGTTGCGTTTCGCTGTACAAACGAACGCACAAGCCCTCTTCAATTCGTCCTGCACGACCCGCTCGTTGTTCAGCAGAAGATTGTGAGATTTTCACTTGCTCGAGCTTGGTGATACCAGTTTTCAAATCAAACTTAGCGACTCTTTCAAGCCCGGAGTCCACCACTAATCGAATACCTTCGATAGTCAAAGAGGTTTCCGCGATATTGGTGGCCAATACCACCTTTCGACGCCCTTTCTCTGATGACGCGATCGCTTTCTGTTGTTGAGGAAAGCTAAGTTGCCCATAAAGAGGGCAAACATCGATATCACTGGCCAGTTGTTCTAGTTGAGATTCCACCTGCTTAATCGCAGAAACGCCCGGCAAAAAGGCCAGAAGTGAGCCTGACTCTTTCTCCACCAGAGAACGAATCACGTTAGCCATTTTAGGGGCTAGATATTCATTTGCGCCAAGAGGCTGATAACGGAAATCGACCGGAAAGGTGCGACCTTGTGATTCAACGTATTTGGCATTCGGTAGCAAAGTTTGCAGTGTTTGTTGATCTAAGGTTGCCGACATCACAACCACTTTTAGATCATCACGCAACGCATCTTGGATCTCCAAACTAAACGCCAATGCGGTATCGGCGTGAATGCTGCGCTCGTGAAATTCATCAAAGATCACCATATCAACCCCAGTTAATTCAGGGTCGGTTTGGATCATTCTTGTCATTATCCCTTCGGTGACGATTTCCAAGCGAGTTGCACTGCTGGTTTTAGATTCACCACGAACTCTAAAGCCAATGCTCTCTCCCACCTTTTCTCCCAATTGGCTCGCTAAGTAAGTGGCAATATTCCTTGCAGCCAAACGCCTCGGTTCAAGCATGATGATTTTGCCTTGAACGGCGTTGGTCTTAACTAACTGTAAAGGGAAGAATGTTGACTTACCCGCACCGGGAGCGGCCTTTAGAATAAGTTGAGTGTGTGTTTCTACGCCAGCGAGCAGATCTGGCATCACAGCTTCTATGGGCAGTTGTGGCAATGGGAGAACCTTGTGGTGTAATGTTGGCAACATTGTACATAAAAACCTACCTGTCTAAATAAGTAATATGCACTTCAATCCGCCATTAGAGCCAGCGACTCTTATTAAACGCTATAAACGCTTTCTCACTGACATCCAACTTCCTGACGGCAGCGAACGCACTATTCACTGCGCTAACACTGGAGCGATGACAGGATGTGCGACTCCTGGCAATACGGTGTGGTACTCAACCTCCGATAATGCAAAAAGAAAGTACCCAAACAGCTGGGAGATCTCAGAAACAGACAAAGGTCATCGTATTTGTGTAAATACTGCGCGGGCAAACCAGCTAGCAGTGGAAGCAATTGAAAATGGGACTATAGTTGAACTCTTAGGTTATAACGCGTTACGAACCGAAGTGAAATATGGCAGTGAGAATAGTCGCATTGATATTCTGCTTGAAGATAACGAAAAGCCGCCTTGCTATATCGAAGTGAAAAGCGTCACTTTGCTCGACGAGCTAGAAACGTCAACTAAAGGGCAAGGTTTTTTCCCTGATGCGGTCACAACCAGAGGCCAAAAACATCTGCGTGAACTCACAGAAATGGTCGAATCTGGAAATAGAGCCGTACTTTTATTCACTGTTTTACATTCAGGTATTGAAAAAGTGTCTGCGGCACACCATATAGACGCCAAATATTCGTTATTACTAAAACAAGCACAAGACGCTGGAGTTGAAGTGCTTTGCTATAAAGCAGAGCTCAGCAGTACTCAAATACAACTAAAACAAGCTGTTGAATTTATCAATAGCTAGGCAAAGATGCTGAACTAATCACATTGATTGCAAGTTTGAATAAGAGTATTTGCCACCATTCGTTCTTTCTGCTATAGATACCCGCCTTAAAATTAGCTGCTTTGCAGTTGACTAGGTGTAAATAGGAGATGCTGTATGCCAGAATCTAAGAAAAAAGCGCTAGGCATCCTAGCCATCGCAGGTGTTGAACCGTACCAAGAGAAGCCAGGTGAAGAGTACATGTCACCTGAGCAAACGGAACATTTTACAAAAATTTTAGCAGCTTGGCGCAACCAGCTCAGGGAAGAAGTTGATCGTACTGTGCACCACATGCAGGACGAAGCAGCGAATTTCCCAGACCCAGTTGACCGTGCTTCTCAAGAAGAAGAATTCAGCCTAGAGTTACGTAACCGTGACCGTGAGCGTCGTCTTATCAAAAAAATTGAGAAGACACTAGACAAGATCGAAGAAGACGATTTCGGCTTCTGTGATTCTTGCGGTATCGAGATTGGCATTCGTCGCCTTGAAGCTCGTCCAACTGCTGATCTTTGTATTGACTGTAAAACACTTGCAGAGATCAAAGAGAAACAGATGCAAGGTTAATTCTTGCAGATGTAAAGAAAGGGAGCCTTGGCTCCCTTTTTTGTTTGTTATCCAAGCGAAGTATTTCACACGCTTGATAGTAAATAGCAGCTTTAAGCCTTAGTTCTACGCATTAAAGCTCTTGTTAAACGTCTTAAGAATCGGCTACTGCGGTACCATTTAGATTAGGTTGTTCACTCATGAATTATATCGGGCGCTTTGCACCATCACCGTCAGGTCCTCTTCATTTTGGCTCACTTGTTGCTGCTCTTGGTAGCTACTTTCAAACGAAATCTAACCAAGGAAAATGGTTAGTTCGTATGGAAGACCTAGATCCGCCAAGAGAAATGGCCGGCGCTGCAGACCTCATTCTTAAGACGCTTGAGGCTTACCACCTATTTTGGGATGGTGAAGTCGTTTATCAAAGCCAGCGTCATGGCTTCTATCAAGCTCAAATCGATCAATGGGTCGCTGACAATCAAGCCTACTACTGCCAATGCACCCGTAAGCAGATAAAGGCTTTGGGTGGCTTTTACAATGGTCACTGTCGAGATGCAGGCTTAATCGATTCAGGCGAACAGGCGGTGCGCTTGTGCATGGACTTTCCAGTGGAGTCCTTTGATGATGTGCGCCACGGCACCATTCAAATCCCTAAAGCATTAGCTGCAGAAGATTTTATTATTAAACGCAGAGATGGATTGTTTGCCTATAACTTGGCCGTTGTTCTTGATGACATCGACCAAGGAGTGACAGAAGTCGTAAGAGGCGCAGATCTGATAGAACCAACTGGTCGACAAATCAGTTTGTATAAGACGCTCAAGCAAAAAACAGTGAGCTACTTGCACTTACCATTGGCAACCGATGGCTTGGGGAATAAACTGTCAAAACAGAACCATGCCACCGCGATAGATCTCGATAACCCAAAACCAACGTTACTCAACGCGATGCGATTCTTAGGTTTTGATATCCCGACGGCTCTTTGTGAGGCTTCAATGGATGAGATTTTATTGTGGGGCTGCCAACAATGGAACGTCAGTCAGTTACCTGATAGTTTACAAAAAGAGCACTGTAATTAGCTCGAAACTCACGGCAAATAGCAAAAACGACACATAAAAATGCCATAACCAACCACTGTGGTTAAGCAGACGATGTTCTCAAATGGCTCGCGCTAAGCTATTATTAGCCGCAATTAAACTCTGCACTACCACTTTGGACTAAGAGAAAAACAAAGTTGGCGATACCTACTTTGTTCTAAACTAATGAATACAAACGACAATACCCCAAGCGAACAACGCGGATTCCACGAATTAGCTCTGAATATTTATACTCGTCAAGAGCACAATATTTCACGCAAGCAGATCAGCGACAACGCACTAAAAGTGCTATATCGCCTGAATGGTGCGGGTTTTGACGCATTTCTAGTCGGTGGTGGTGTGCGCGATATCTTATTAGGCTCTCAGCCAAAAGATTTTGATATTGCGACCAACGCAACGCCAGAGCAGATCAAACACCTCTTCAGAAACTGTCGCCTTATCGGTCGCCGTTTCCGCTTGGCACATATCATGTTTGGTCGTGACATCATTGAAGTCGCAACTTTCCGTGGTCACCACCAAGAACCATCGAAAAACGTTTCTGCACAATCGAAAGAAGGCATGCTACTGCGCGATAACGTGTACGGCAGTGTTGATGAAGATGCAGAGCGTCGTGATTTCACGATCAACGCGATGTACTACAACATTGCAGACTACAGCATCCACGATTACGCGGGTGGTGTAGAAGATTTAGAAGATAAACTGATCCGCCTGATTGGCGATCCAGAAACGCGCTACCGCGAAGACCCAGTACGTATGCTACGTGCAATGCGCTTCGCCGCTAAACTGGATTTCGACATCGAAGAAGACACAGCTGACCCGATTGAAGAGTTAGCTCACCTTCTGAGAGATATCCCTGCTGCGCGCCTTTACGAAGAATCTCTAAAATTACTGCAGTCAGGTCACGGTTTAGAAACCTACCACCTGATGCGCGAGTACAACCTGTTCCAACAGATGTTCCCAGCAGTAGCTGAGCACTTCACAGAAGATTACGACTCTCACACAGAGCAGATGCTTGATTTAGTTCTCGATTCAACCGACCTTCGCATCGAAGACGGTAAGCGAGTAAACCCAGCATTCATGTTCGCAGCGATGCTTTGGTACCCAATGAACAAGCTGGCAGACAAACTTGTCGCTGAACAGGGTATGGCACACTACGATGCGATCATGGAAGCAAGTAACATCATTCTTGATCAGCAAGTAAAGTCTATTGCGATTCCTCGTCGTCACACCGCAACCATTCGCGAAGTTTGGCAACTGCAACTTCGACTGCCTCGCCGCAACGGTAAACGCGCAGTTCGTCTAATGGAGCTCAACAAGTTCCGTGCAGGCTACGATTTCCTAGAAATGCGTGGTGAGATTGAAGGTGGCGAAACCAAAGAGTTAGCAAAATGGTGGGAGCGTTATCAGACTGCAGGTCGCAACATGCGTCAAGCAATGGCTAACGACGTTGCAGCACCATCAAAGTCAGGCCATCGTCGCCGTAAGACTTACCGAAACAAAAAGAGTAAGCAATCAGAATGATAACTGCTTACATTGCGGTCGGCAGCAACCTTGCCGACCCAGTTAGCCAAGCAAATTTGGCTATCGAAACGCTAAAAAGCCTACCGCGATCAACGTTTATTGCGACCTCTCAGCTATATAGTAGCACTCCAATGGGGCCGCAAAATCAACCAGACTACATCAACGCGGTAGTCGCTATCCAAACCGAATTAACGCCAATTGAACTACTTGATTGCACTCAAAAGATCGAACTAGAGCAAGGGCGCGTCCGTAAAGATGAACGTTGGGGACCAAGAACCTTGGATCTCGACATTGTGCTATACGGCAATGAGGTGATCGATTCAGAGCGCTTAATCGTTCCTCATTATGGAATGAAAGAACGAGAGTTTGTACTCTACCCGCTTGCTGAAATCGCACCAAGTTTACAACTCCCTGATGGGACTGAGCTGACAGAACTGCTGAAAATAGTAGATAAGAACGGGCTCAATGTTTGGCAACAATAGCCAAGCGCATTAAGGAAAACCAATGAAAAAAGTAACCATTAACGACCTGATCAAATGCAAACGTGAAGGTCGTAAATTCGCGACTTCGACAGCTTATGATGCGAGCTTTGCTCAATTATTCGAAAGCCAAGAAATACCAGTTCTGCTCGTCGGTGATTCACTGGGTATGGTTTTACAAGGCCATAACGATACATTACCAGTAACCGTTGAAGACATTGCTTACCATACTCGCTCAGTGCGTGCTGGTAGCCCAAATTGTCTTCTTATGGCTGACATGCCTTTCATGAGCTACGCAACGCCAGAACAAGCTTGCGAGAGCGCAGCGACTTTGATGCGTGCTGGTGCGAACATGGTAAAAATCGAAGGCGGAAGCTGGTTGGTTGATACTGTGAAGATGCTAACAGAACGTGCGGTACCAGTATGTGCACACTTAGGCTTAACGCCTCAGTCTGTGAACATTTTTGGTGGTTACAAGATTCAAGGTCGTGACGACGAGCAAGCCGACAAAATGGTTGCTGACGCGTTAGCACTGCAAAACGCAGGCGCTCAAATCGTTCTACTTGAATGTGTACCGGCTTCATTGGCAAAACGAATTACAGAAGCTTGTGACGTACCGGTTATCGGTATCGGCGCAGGTAATGTTACCGATGGTCAGATCTTGGTTATGCATGACATGTTCGGTATTTCTGCGAACTACATGCCGAAATTCTCTAAGAATTTCCTAGCAGAAACAGGTGATATGCGTAAGGCAGTAGCTCTATACAAAGAAGAAGTAGAGAGCGCGCGCTTCCCTGATGAAGCTCATACAATCGCTTAGGAGTAAGTATGCAAACTTTTGCTGAAATAGCGGCTCTTCGTGAGCAGATTAAACAGTTTAAGCGTGATGGACGTACGGTTGCTTTTGTTCCGACAATGGGAAACCTGCATGAAGGCCACCTGACTCTGGTAAAGAAAGCTCGTGAACTGGCCGACATCGTTGTGGTAAGCATCTTTGTAAACCCAATGCAGTTTGACCGTGCCGACGACCTAAACAACTACCCTCGCACGTTAGAAGCAGATTTAAGTAAGCTAACAGGTGAAGGTGTTGAGCTAGTATTTACACCAACGCCAGAGGTGATGTACCCAGATGGATTAGACAAACAGACGTTTGTTGAGGTCCCTGGCATATCTCACATGCTTGAAGGTGCCTCTCGTCCAGGTCACTTCCGTGGTGTATCAACCATTGTCACTAAACTGTTTAATATCGTTCAGCCAGACTTTGCATGCTTCGGCGAGAAAGACTTTCAGCAACTTGCTGTTATTCGCCAGATGACCACTGATTTAGCGTTAGACATTGAAGTTGTCGGCGTTGCGACCGTTCGTGAAATGGATGGTTTGGCAATGAGCTCTCGCAATAGCAACCTAACGATTGACGAGCGCCAACGAGCGCCAGTTCTAGCGCGTACTATGCGCTGGATCAGCAGTGCCATTCGTGGTGGCCGCGATGATTACGCATCAGTGATTGAAGATGCAACTGACCAGCTGCGCGCTGCAGATCTTCAACCTGACGAAATCTTCATTTGTGATGCTAAGACGCTGCAAGCGATCACTTCAGAATCCACTCAAGCAGTGATTCTAATGTCGGCTTTCCTAGGTAAGACCCGTCTTATCGATAACCAAGTTCTCGATTTGGTAACGGAAACCAAAGAAGAAGTGAAAGAAGAAGCAACTGAATAGTCGGATTCTGCTCTTAACGCAAAACAAAAACACCAAACGCAAAAACATAAAAAAGGTCGATGTTATATCGACCTTTTTCTTTACCTGCTACTTAGATAAACCAAAGGTTAGCTACGTAAGCCGATACCCTTTGTCACTAAGTAGTGCGCAATGCCATACAACAGCACGATAAACACGCCTAGTACGCCGAACGACGTCACGATCCCCACATCAGACACACCCAAGAAGCCATATCTGAACGCGTTTACCATGTACACGATAGGGTTCAACTTCGATACGCCTTGCCAGAATTCAGGCAATAAACTGATCGAGTAGAACACACCACCAAGGTACGTCAGCGGCGTTAAGATAAAGGTTGGGATAATAGATATATCATCAAACGTGCGCGCGAATACCGCGTTAATCAAGCCACCCAAAGCGAATACTACCGACGTTAAAAATACCGTCGCAATGATCACGCCCCAATGGTCAACTTGCAGGTCGACAAAGAACAACGACACGAAGGTTACGATAGTGCCCACTAACAAGCCACGAACCACGCCGCCCATTACGAAACCTGCGATAATCACGTAATTAGGAACGGGTGCTACAAGTAACTCTTCAATGTTCTTTTGGAATTTGGCACTAAAGAACGATGAAGCAACGTTGGAGTATGAGTTGGTGATCACCGACATCATGATCAGACCGGGAACAATGTATTCCATGTAGCTAAAGCCGTTCATTTCACCAATACGCGCACCAATCAGGTTGCCGAAGATAATGAAGTAAAGCGTCATGGTAATCGCTGGCGGCACCAGAGTTTGCACCCAGATACGAGTAAAGCGATTGATCTCTTTGGTCAACAAACTGCAGAAAGCGGTCCAATATAGGCTGTACATATTATTTACTCCCCTCACGGACGATACTCACAAATAGCTCTTCTAGACGGTTTGCTTTGTTACGCATAGAGAGGACTTTAACCTGTTGCTCGCTCAATTGAGCAAAAATGGTATTCAAACCTAGGTTCTTGTCGATTTCGATTTCTAGCGAACCATTGACCATCACTTGGCTATTCACACCTTCAAGCTTAGGTTCAGTCGTACCCTCTTCCAGATCCAGAATAAAGGTCTCCGCACTCAATTTGCCCAACAGCGCTTTCATTGTTGTGTTCTCAATCAGTTCACCGCGATTGATGATACCAATGTTGCGACACAGCATTTCTGCTTCTTCTAGGTAGTGCGTGGTCAAGATAATGGTAATGCCCTGCTTCTCATTGATATCTTTTAGGAATTCCCACATTGAACGACGTAGTTCAATATCAACGCCTGCTGTTGGTTCATCAAGGATCAACAAATGAGGTTCATGCATCAATGCACGCGCGATCATCAAACGACGCTTCATACCACCAGACAAGTTACGCGCACGTTCGCCACGCTTTTCCCACAAATCGAGTTGAGATAGGTACTTTTTCGCTCGCTCTTTCGCTAAGGCTTTTGGCACGCCGTAATAACCCGCTTGTTGCAGCACGATCTGTTCAACGGTTTCGAACGGGTTAAAGTTAAACTCTTGAGGCACAAGGCCTAAGTTCTGCTTCGCCAACTCCAGATCGGTATCAATGTCGTAGCCGAACACTTTAACCTTGCCTGACGTTTTATTTACCAGTGAAGAGATAACACCAATGGTGGTTGATTTACCCGCACCATTTGGACCAAGTAGTGCGTAAAAGTCGCCTTTTTCTACTTGTAAACTAACGCCCTTAAGAGCCTCGAAGCCCCCAGCATAAGTTTTTCTTAATTGCTCAATTTCTAATGCATACATAGAGATAGACTGCCATTTGCTATAGATAAGATGTAGACGACCGAGCTTGAGGAAGAGAGTAATGCTTAAAACGAGCTAGCAGAAAACTAACCCAAACTTGTTTACTCGGCCATTTTGCAAACAAGTTTATCGTTGATTGACGATTAATACAAATATCGTGTGAGAGTTTCTTTCGAAAACAAATAAGCATCTTGGTTAACTGAAGACTAAATCAACGTTCAATAAATATAAAAATGCCGCTAAGTGATTCACTTAACGGCATTAATGATCAGTCTTGAAGTGAGCGTCTATGGCTTATTCATATCAGCTCATTCATGTTCGCTTGTTACTGAAAATTAAACTGACTCAAATTGATGTTCATCTCTATCGACATAGCTTGTTGCTGCCGTCAGGGCTTCATATCTAAATCGATAAGTGTTGGATTCCGGCACTAGGTCAATCACGTGGAACTTCTCTAGTTGCTGACGAGTATTCTCATTAGGACACAGCAGGTACACCTCACACTGCGCATCCAATGCATCTTTAATCGCATTCTCTAGCGCAAGACCAACAGTGACATCAATCATAGGGACATCGGTCAGATCTAGAATCATCGCTTCATAGTCAGAGATACTTGAGTGCTGACGTGAAATCGCCTTTGAGACACTGAATATCATCGGCCCTGATAGATAGAAGAACAACACTTTACCATTAGCACTATCGAGTAACTGACGTTCGCTATCGGTCAATGGGATATCGTCTTCATCATCACCATCACTGATCGCCTTAACTTGTCTGGCTTGCTCTCGGCTCAACCTTTCAATAATCAGAATGTTCGAGATAAACACGCCCAGTCCAACGGCAATAATCAAATCGACAAACACAGTCAGTAGCATCACGCCGTACATCACACCCATACCGGCATAACTCACCTTGTGTGCGCGCTGGATAAAACTCCAATCTAGGATATTGAAACCAACATACATCGCGATACCAGCCAGCACTGCCATAGGAATCGGTTCTGTTAAGCCACCTGCAACCAATACCACTAACGCAAGTACTAAAGCTCGAATAACACCGGAAAGCGGAGAACGCGCTCCCACCTGAATATTAGTCACAGTACCCATAGTGGCGCCCGCGCCAGGTAGCGCACCAAACAGGCCAGAGATCATATTGGCAATGCCTTGCCCGCGAAGTTCTTTGTCTGAGTCATGCTCTTTACGAGTCAGCGAATCTCCGATAACCGCGGTCAGAAGCGTATCAATGCAGCCAAGCGTACCCAGTACCAAGGCATCAATAACCATGGTCGTGAACTGTTCAGCGCTGATCGTAGGAATAACGAGCGTAGGCAAACCAGCTGGGATTTCACCAATACGGCGAATAGAGTCGGTATCAAAAATAATGACGGACAAGAGAGTCACAGCAACCAAAGCGACCAGTTGAGCAGGCACATACTTACGATATTTGGCTGGAAAACCGAAAAGAATACCGAGCGTCAATGCTCCTAAAAACAGTTCGCTCACTTTTAGGTTTGCGAGCGTATCAGGAAGTGCGGAGAGCGTGCCCATCACCCCACCAGAAGGTGCGGCATGTCCTAATAAAGGAGACAACTGAAGAATAATTAGAATAACGCCGATACCGGACATAAATCCGGAGATCACGCTATATGGCATCAAAGTAACGTATTTTCCGAGCTTTAACGTACCAAGCAATATCTGAAATGCACCAGCCATCATCACGACGGTGAAGGTCATTGCCATGCCAGTTTCAGGGTATTTCGCGACCATGCTGGTCATTACGGCTGTCATGATCACCGTCATCGGGCCGGTCGGTTCAGAGATCAGGCTGCTCGATCCACCAAACAATGCCGCAAATAGGCCAACCATGATGGCGCCCCAAAGGCCGGCTTCCGCGCCCGCACCAGAAGCAACACCAAATGCCAATGCTAAAGGTAATGAGATGATGGCTGTAGTAACACCACCAAACATGTCCCCTTTGAGATTGATATCCGTAAAACGACTTCCAAACAAAACACACCTTCCTGATGATGAAATGACAAACCTTATCACTTTAACAAATGTATCAAGTGTTCAGAAAGTGTTAATTCAATCACATTATTCATGTCTTATAACCAGATCATAGCTTCTACGCTAAGTTAATGATTTTAACGACGAGTACACGTCAGATGAGTACTATTTGACACAGTTTTTACGAGATTGAATTTGTAACATTGTGTATAGTTGAGATTCTTAATTAAGGGATGTAAGACGCAAAATGCCAGAGATTAAACAGCTTTTTGAAAACAACTCTAAATGGTCAGAAGAAATTAGATCTCAACGACCTGAGTATTTTACAACGCTTGAAGAGGGTCAAAGCCCTGGTTTTTTATGGATTGGCTGCTCAGATAGCCGTGTTCCGGCCGAGCGTCTCACTGGTTTGTACTCTGGCGAACTGTTTGTTCACCGAAATGTGGCAAACCAAGTGGTTCATACCGACCTAAACTGCCTCTCAGTGGTACAGTACGCCGTCGATGTACTCAAAGTTAAACACATCATTGTCTGCGGTCACTATGGCTGTGGCGGTGTTAACGCGGCGATTGATAACCCTAAACTTGGTCTTATCAACAACTGGTTACTGCACATCCGTGACAATTACCTAAAATACCGTAAGCAAATCGAGGGGCTTCCTCGTGAGCAATGGGGTGACAAGTTGTGCGAAATTAACGTCGCAGAACAGGTTTATAACCTAGGCAATTCAACCATTATGCAAAATGCGTGGGAGCGTGGCCAAGACGTTGAAATCCACGGTGTGGTTTATGGTATTGGCGATGGCAAGCTGCAGGACCTTGGCGTACGTTGCTCAAGTAACGATACCCTAGAGAACAGTCACTTAGATGCATTGAATAAGATCTTAACGACGCCTCTTCTTAGTCAACAAAGCTAGCCCATTCCGTCATATATACAAAAAGCCCGCTTGATGCGGGCTTTTTAATGACTTCTAAACCACAAGCGTAATGATTACTCTTGAGGTACTACCTTACCGATGTACGGTAGGTGACGATATTTTTGTGCGTAGTCGATACCAACACCAACAACAAACTCGTCTGGGATTTCAAAACCAATCCATTTTGTATCTACAGTCACTTCACGGCGAGAAGGCTTGTCTAGTAGCGTACAAATTTCGATAGACTTAGGACCACGTAGGCTCAGAATCTCTTTTACTTTAGTCAGCGTGTTACCTGTATCGATAATATCTTCTACAAGTAGAACGTCTTTACCTTGGATATCATCATCAAGGTCTTTCAAAATACGAACATCACGTGAGCTTTCCATGCCGTTGCCGTAGCTAGACGCGGTCATGAAATCAACTTGGTGCGTTAAATCGATAGCACGAGCAAGATCTGCCATAAAGACAAAAGATCCACGCAATAAGCCAACTAAAACTAGATCTTCACTACCGTTGTAGTGTTCCGTGATCTGTTTGCCTAGTTCGTTCACTCGATCCTGAACTTCTTGCTCAGAGATCATGACTTCAACTGTATGCTTCATACTGCTCTCATTCTATTTGGTGATTGCGACGAATGTTGACAGTTTCGTCAGTTGTGTCGCTCAATTTTGTGCGTAAGTCTAGCACTGCTCAAATACCCACACCACCTTATGGTTCGAATTTACTGTCAGATTATCAATGAAATGTGCACTTGTGCTTTGTCTGATAGTCGCCTCCTTTCACATCAATGTGGATCACGCTTTATGTATCAAGTTTGATGTAACTGTCTATTAAATAAGCTCAAAGGATTGACCATTCGCATATGCACCATTACACTCATCTTGGCTTAAATAATAATAAAATCATTAATATAAAAAAATCGTTGGCAAGGAAAATAAAATGGACTCAATCTCTAAGAGACCTAGAACTAGGCTTTCACCTTTAAAAAGAAAACTTCAGCTGATGGAAATCGCGCTTGAAGTGTTCTCTCGTCGCGGCATTGGCCGTGGTGGTCACGCTGACATTGCAGATATCGCTCAGGTATCAGTAGCAACAGTATTTAACTACTTCCCTACTCGTGAAGATCTGGTTGATGAAGTGCTTAATCATGTTGTCCGTCAATTCTCAAACTTCCTTTCAGACAATATCGATCTAGATATTCACGCAAAACAAAACCTACATAATATTGCGACTGAAATGGTGACACTAGTAGCTCAAGACAGCCACTGGTTGAACGTATGGTTCGAATGGAGCGCATCGACTCGTGATGAAGTATGGCCACTGTTCGTAACAACAAACCGCACTAACCAAATGTTAGTCCAGAACATGTTTAGTAAAGCGATTGAGCGCGGCGAAGTTTGTGACGATCACGATCCTAAGCATCTAGCGAACCTATTCCACGGCATCTGCTACTCGCTATTCATCCAAGCGAAACGTGTAGAAACACCTGAAGAGCTTTCAAGCTTAACAGATAGCTACTTAAACATGCTGTGCATTTATAAATAGATTCGAGATTCGAGATTCGAGATTCGAGATTCGAGATTCGAGATTCGAGATTCGAGATTCGAGATTCGAGATTCGAGTAAATAATTTAAGGGTTGGCCTAAGCGGTCAACCCTTTTTTGTAGAATGGAATGGCTCTTCGCATCCCGAAGCGCAGCGTACTCGCATCTCGGAGTGAAACGTTCCTGCGCCTTACTTCAGACATAAAAAAACCGCTGACGAATCAGCGGCTTTTAAAAACATTAGCGAGTGACTAAAGAAGAATTACTTCTTCTTTTTCACTGCTTTCTTGTTTGGAAGGTCAGTGATTGAACCTTCGAATACTTCCGCAGCTAGACCAACAGACTCGTGTAGAGTTGGGTGAGCGTGGATAGTAAGAGCGATATCTTCTGCATCACAACCCATTTCGATTGCTAGGCCGATTTCGCCAAGAAGTTCACCACCGTTAGTACCAACAACAGCACCACCGATTACACGATGAGTCTCTTTATCAAAGATCATCTTAGTCATACCGTCTGCACAGTCAGAAGCGATTGCACGACCAGAAGCAGCCCAAGGGAAAGTAGCAACTTCGTAGTTGATGCCTTCAGCTTTCGCTTCTTTCTCAGTCTTACCTACCCAAGCAACTTCTGGCTCAGTGTACGCAATTGATGGGATTACTTTAGGATCGAAGTAGTGCTTCTTACCAGAGATAACTTCAGCAGCTACGTGACCTTCATGCACACCTTTGTGAGCAAGCATTGGTTGACCAACAACGTCACCGATCGCATGGATGTGAGGAACGTTTGTACGCATTTGCTTATCAACATTGATGAAACCACGCTCATCAACTTCGATACCCGCTTTTTCAGCGTCGATAAGTGCACCGTTTGGAACACGACCGATAGCAACAAGAACAGCATCGTAGCGCTCAGCTTCAGCTGGTGCTTTTTTGCCTTCCATTGAAACGTAGATACCATCTTCTTTCGCTTCAACTGCTGTTACTTTAGTTTCAAGCATTAGCTTGAACTTGTTCTTAATACGTTTTGTGAAGACTTTAACGATGTCTTTATCCGCAGCAGGGATAACTTGATCGAACATCTCTACAACTTCAACTTTAGAACCTAGAGAGTGGTAAACCGTACCCATCTCAAGACCGATGATACCGCCGCCCATGATAAGCAGTTTTTCAGGTACTTCGTTTAGTTCTAGTGCATCCGTAGAATCCCAAATACGTGGGTCTTCATGTGGGATGAAAGGAAGTTTGATTGGGCGAGAACCCGCAGCAATGATTGCGTTGTCGAAGTTAACAGTTGTTGCTTCGCCTTCGCCTTCAACAAGAATGCTGTTAGGACCAGTGAACTTACCGAAACCGTTAACAACAGTAACGTTACGCATCTTAGCCATACCGCCAAGACCGCCAGTTAGTTGATCAACTACTTTTTCTTTCCAAATACGGATCTTGTTGATGTCCGTTTGTGGCTCGCCGAATACAACGCCGTGCTCTGCCATCGCTTTAGCTTCTTCAATTACTTTAGAAACGTGAAGAAGTGCTTTTGATGGAATACAACCAACGTTTAGACATACACCACCAAGAGTGCTGTAACGTTCAACTAGTACTGTTTCTAGACCTAAATCCGCACAACGGAATGCCGCTGAGTAACCAGCAGGACCTGAACCAAGTACAACAACTTGGGCTTTAATTTCTTTGCTCATTGTGACCTCTTGTAGTCATTATCCCTAACAGGCTGAGTAGATGTTCTTAAAATTATTGGGCTTTCAAACAGGAAACATTTTACAGAGATGTTAACAGTGTGAAAGTAGCTTTAAGTTAGCCTGTGAGCTAGACAACAATTCCCTATCAGATTATGAGAAATGCAGGAAACTGTTCTCTAAAAATAGTCTTTATATAAAGAATTAAGGTGACCCGAAAGTCACCTTAATAATTACTTTCTCAATTACAGTACTAGACGACGAATGTCAGATAGTGCGCTGTTTAGGAAAGTAATGAAGCGTGCACCTTCAGCACCATCGATCACACGGTGGTCGTATGATAGAGACAGTGGAAGCTGTAGACGTGGTTGGAACTCTTTACCATTCCAAACTGGCTTAATTTCAGACTTAGATACACCTAGGATACCTACTTCTGGAGCATTTACGATTGGAGTAAATGCAGTACCGCCAATACCACCAAGGCTAGAGATTGTGAAACAACCGCCTTGCATGTCTGCCGCTGTTAGCTTACCAGAACGTGCTTTCTTAGAAACAGCCATTAGCTCTTCTGATAGCTCGTAAATACCTTTATTGTTCACGTCTTTGAAGACAGGAACAACTAGACCGTTTGGTGTATCAACAGCGATACCCACGTTTACGTACTTCTTAAGAATGATGCTTTCGCCATCTTCAGAAAGAGAAGAGTTAAACGCTGGGAATGCTTCTAGCGCTTTAGCGACAGCTTTCATGATGAACACAAGTGGAGTGATCTTCATGCCAGTGTCTTTCTTCGCTTCGATTGCGTTCTGTTCTTTACGGAATGCTTCTAGCTCAGTGATGTCTGCGTTGTCCCACTGTGTAACGTGAGGGATCATTACCCAGTTACGGTGCAGGTTAGCGCCAGAGATCTTCTTAATCTTAGAAAGCTTCTGAACTTCAGTTTCGCCGAACTTGCTGAAGTCAACTTTTGGCCATGGTAGTAGACCAAGAGCAGAACCGTCGCCGCCTTTGCCAGATGCAGCTGCACCAGACTCAAGACGCTTAAGTGCATCTTTAACGTAAGACTGAACGTCTTCTTTAAGGATACGGCTCTTACGACCAGTACCTTTAACCTTAGAAAGGTTAACGCCAAATTCACGAGCTAGACGACGAACTACTGGAGAAGCGTGAGCGTAGTCACCGTTCTCTTGGAAGTCGCCAGCTGCTGCTGGAGCCGCTGCAGGTGCTTCTGCTTTAGGAGCAGGTGCCGCCGCTGGAGCTGCTGCTTGTGCAGGTGCTGCAACAGGAGCAGGAGCTGCGCCTTCAACTACGAAAGTCATGATTAGAGAGCCAGTTGACACTTTGTCGCCAGCTGCAATCTTGATTTCTTTTACTGTACCAGCGAATGGTGCAGGCACTTCCATTGAAGCTTTGTCGCCTTCAACAGTAATTAGAGATTGCTCTTCTTCTACTGTATCGCCAACCGCTACCATGATTTCAGTAACTTCTACTTCGTCACCACCGATATCAAGAACGTTTACTTCTTTCTCAGCAGATGCTGCTGGAGCCGCTGCAACTGGTGCTGCCGCCGCAGGAGCCGGAGCTGCTGCAGGTGCTGAACCAGCCACTTCGAATACCATTACTAGAGAACCAGTAGAAACTGAATCACCAGAAGCGATCTTGATTTCTTTAACGATACCAGCGAATGGTGCAGGAACTTCCATAGAAGCCTTATCGCCTTCAACAGTAAGAAGAGATTGCTCTTCTTCTACTGCGTCACCGATAGCAACCATGATTTCAGTTACTTCAACTTCATCACCGCCGATGTCTGGTACGTGAACTTCTTTAAGCTCAGCCGCCGCTGCAGGAGCTGCAGCAACTGGTGCCGCCGCTTCAACTGCTGGCGCAGCCGGTGCTGCAGCAGCACCTTCCGCTTCGAAGATCATGATAAGAGAACCAGTAGAAACTGAATCGCCTTCCGCTACTTTGATTTCTTTAACGATACCCGCTTGAGACGCTGGAACTTCCATTGAAGCTTTGTCGCCTTCAACAGTGATCAGTGACTGCTCTTCTTCAACCTTGTCACCAACGTTTACAAGAATCTCAGTTACTTCAACCTCGTCAGCACCGATGTCTGGTACATTAATTTCGATTGTCATTGTATTTACCTACCTTAATGCCAGTCTTATGCGTATTGCGGGTTAGTTTTTTCAGTGTCGATATCGAACTTAGCAATTGCTTCAACAACTACTGATTTCTCGATGTCACCACGTTTAGCCAGTTCAGTTAGAGCTGCAACTACGATGTAGCCAGCGTTAACTTCGAAGTGACGACGTAGGTTTGCACGGCTGTCAGAGCGGCCGAAACCATCTGTACCAAGTACTTTGTAAGACTCAGTTGGCATGTACGCACGTACTTGCTCAGCGTAGTTCTTCATGTAGTCAGTCACTGCGATTGCAGGTTCTTTACCAAGAACAGTCGTGATGTACGGTACTTTCTCTTCAGCTTCTGGGTGAAGCATGTTGTCACGCTCTACCGCTTGGCCGTCACGAGTTAGTTCGTTGAACGACGTTACAGAGAATACGTCAGATGCTACGCCGTACTCTTCGCTTAGAATTTCAGCGGCTTTACGCGCTTCGTTCATGATAGTACCAGAGCTCATTAGTTGAACTTTGCCCTTAGCACCAGCGTGAGATTCAAGCTTGTAGATACCCTTACGGATGCCTTCTTCAGCGCCTTCTGGCATTGCTGGCATTGCGTAGTTCTCGTTCATTACTGTTAGGTAGTAGTAAACGTTCTCTTGCTCAGGACCGTACATGCGACGGATACCGTCTTGCATGATTACTGCTAGCTCGTAAGCGAACGTTGGGTCGTAAGAGATACAGTTAGGGATAGTGTTCGCTTGGATGTGCGAGTGACCATCTTCGTGCTGTAGACCTTCACCGTTCAGTGTTGTACGACCTGCAGTAGCACCTAGTAGGAAGCCACGAGCTTGTTGGTCGCCTGCTAGCCATGCCATGTCACCAATACGTTGGAAACCGAACATTGAGTAGTAGATGTAGAACGGGATCATCGGTAGATCGTTTGTGCTGTATGAAGTTGCAGCAGCAACCCATGAAGCCATAGAACCTAGTTCGTTGATACCTTCTTGAAGAACTTGACCAGACGTTGCTTCTTTGTAGTAAGAAACGATGCCTTTATCTTCAGGTGTGTATTCTTGACCGTGTGGGTTGTAGATACCAACCTGACGGAATAGACCTTCCATACCGAATGTACGAGCTTCATCACAGATGATAGGAACGATGTTCTTACCAATGTTCTTATCTTTAAGAAGGATGTTTAGCGTACGTACATAGGCCATAGTTGTAGAGATATCACGCTTCTGTTCACCTAGTAGAGGTGCGAATGCGTCTAGCTCAGGAACTTTGAATTCTTGAGTAAATTTAGGCAGACGTGCTGGCGTGTAACCTTGTAGGACTTTACGACGAGCATGTAGGTATTCGTACTCAGCAGAACCTTCTTCTAGAGTCAGGTAAGGAAGCTCAGACACTTTCTCATCAGAAAGGATGTCTTGTAGGCCTAGACGGTCACGTAGGTATTGTACGTGAGTCATGTCCATCTTCTTAACACCGTGAGCGATGTTCTTACCTTCTGCAGCTTCACCCATGCCGTAACCTTTAACTGTTTTAGCTAGGATTACTGTTGGCTTGCCACCTGTCTCTTTTGCATTGTTGAATGCAGCGAACAGTTTAGAAGAATCGTGACCACCACGCTTCAGTTCGAAGATTTGGTCGTCAGTCATGTCTGCAACTAGTGCAGCTGTTTCTGGATACTTACCAAAGAAGTGCTCACGTACGTATGCGCCATCTTTAGATTTGAATGTCTGGTAGTCACCATCGATAGTTTCGTTCATTAGTTGAAGAAGCTTACCAGTCGTGTCTTTAGCTAGTAGAGAATCCCAGTTGCTACCCCAGATAACTTTAACAACGTTCCAACCTGCACCTTTGAATAGGCCTTCAAGTTCTTGGATGATGCTACCGTTACCCATTACAGGGCCGTCTAGACGCTGTAGGTTACAGTTGATTAGGAAACATAGGTTGTCTAGCTTCTCACGCGCAGCGAAAGAGATAGCACCACGTGACTCTGGCTCATCCATCTCACCGTCACCTAGGAAAGCGTATACACGTTGAGCAGAAGTATCTTTAAGACCACGGCCGTCAAGGTACTTAAGGAAGCGCGCTTGGTAGATCGCAGAGATCGGACCTAGACCCATAGATACTGTAGGGAACTGCCAGAACTCAGGCATCAGTTTAGGGTGCGGGTAAGAAGGGATACCTTTACCATCAACTTCTTGACGGAAGTTATCTAGCTGCTCTTCAGTTAGACGACCTTCAACGAATGCACGAGAGTAGATACCTGGAGAGATGTGACCTTGGTAATAAACTAGATCGCCACCGTCAGTCTCGTTTGGAGCACGGAAGAAGTGGTTGAAACATACTTCGTAGAACGCTGCTGCTGACTGGTAAGAAGCCATGTGACCACCAAGGTCTAGGTCTTTCTTAGAAGCACGCAATACGATCATGATTGCGTTCCAGCGAATAATCGAACGAATACGACGCTCAAGAGTTACGTCACCAGGGTAAGCTGGCTCTTGTGCTGCTGGAATTGTGTTGATGTAGTTTGTGTTGATGCCTGTAGCCATATCAACACCATCTAAACGCGCTTTATCTAGAACTTGTTCTAGTAAAAACTGTGCACGTTCTACACCTTCTTCACGTACTACTGACTCAAGAGCTTCTAACCAATCTTGAGTTTCCAGAGCATCAACGTCATGCTTCATGTCAGACATGGCGATCTATCCTTTTTGTTAGTTGGATTCTACTAAACACGTAAAAAGCCGAAGTATTACGGCTATTTACCCTGTTGAATTCGACGTAAAGAACGTTCGCGACGCGATTCTTCTTTGGTCAAATCCATCAATGTTTCTTCGATGTAAGCTAAATGAGAGTGTGACATTTCACGTGCCTGTTCTGGCTGTCCTGAAACGATCGCATCTACAATGTTAGCTCGATGTATACTCACTTTCTCCACAACGTCTTTACGACGATGCAACAGCTTTAAATTTTCTAAGACGTTTTGTTCAAGTAACGGAGCCAAACTACGAACAATGTGCAGTAACACCACATTGTGCGCTGCCTCTGTTAAAGCAATAAGAAAAGCCATCACCGCTGCAGATTCGGCTTCAATATCGCCCTTATCTTGCGCACCGCGAATTTTCTCTTGGCATGCTTGAATTCGAGCAAAGTCTTCATCAGTGCCACGCAATGCCGCGAAGTAAGCCGAAATCCCTTCCATCGCATGACGCGATTCCAACAAGTCTAGTTGGGTTTCAGAATGGGAGGACAACAAATTAAGCAAAGGATCTGAAAAGCTTTTCCAGATATTTTCGCTAACAAACGTACCTCCACCTTGACGGCGAGTAAGCAGGCGTTTTGCTTCTAAACGTTGTATCGCTTCTCGGATTGAAGGACGAGACACATCGAACTGTTTCGCCAGTTCACGCTCAGGCGGCAGCTGCTGCCCTGGAGCCAGTGTTCCTTCCACTATCAACCTTTCTAACTCTTGCTCGATAACATCGGAGAGTTTTGGCTGACGAATCCTTTGATAAGCCATAGTTTGTTGTTCTTCTTTTTCTTCGCTGACAATTGGTAATACCAATTTTAAGTTGGGCAGAAATTAACATAATTAAAACGCCACTGTCCAGTGTAAAATTGACCTGCATCATAGAACGCAGTGTGAATTAACCATGATTTAACAAATGAAATTTAAAACAGCAACCAAATTGGTCTTACCATTTACAGGGGTAATACTTTTGGGGAGGTTTCGTGCTAGAAAGTTTCAGGATAAAAATGAATTGTTTCAGAAAGATTAGTGCCACTTGTTTAAAAATCGAACCAAGCGCACATTTAGGGTGGAAATTCTGTTCATAAACTTTAATAAATGGGTGTTTGATAAGCTCGTCACACTCTCAATTTATCGATGCTCTTCTCTCCACCACTTTCTTTACATAGCAACAACAAAAATTCACAAGTCATTATGCTAGGCGTTGACTATTCAACGCCCAACAGCGGTAAGGTCATAACCAAAAACTAAGACTTAAGCTTTTAGCTTTCCTTTAAACTTCTTCCAATCGAACACCAAGCCAGGGTCAGTTTTACGCAGAGGCGCTATATATTGATGGCCAGTGATGCGTTCGGTGGTGATTTGAGGAAAAGTGGATACAATCGTTTCTGTTAATTGGGCAAGCGCTTGATACTGCTGCTCGCTATACGCCACAAAGTCACTGCCCTCGAGTTCAATACCAATCGAATAATCATTACATCTGTCACGCCCTGCAAAGCTCGAATGGCCGGCATGCCAAGCTCGGTCTAAGAACGAAACGAACTGCACCACTTCGCCATCACGACGAATCAAGCAGTGCGCCGATACGCCCATTTGGTGAATCACCTTAAAAAATGGGTGTTCCGACGAGTCTAGCTTGCCTGTAAAAAACTGTTCGATGTAAGGCCCACCAAATTGCCCCGGAGGCAAACTAATGTTGTGGACCACCAGCAGAGAGATATCCTCGACACTAGGTCTAGCATCAAAATACGGGGAAGGAACATGCCGAGCGTTGTCGTACCATCCGTTGGAGCTGATCGTCATCTTGGTCTCACTTTCTTTTCTGCTAGCACAATAAGATGTGACCTTGCCCATAGAGCAGTCGCGCTAGCCTCTTTAATTTGAAGTTAAGCAAGAGTATCATTCCATTCCCACTCCCTTTCAAGATTAGATTTGCGATGAAAAACACACATAACAGCCACCAACGCCTTGACTACTTAAAAGAGCAACTGCCTCTAGAGATCACTCGTGCAGTCGCTGAGACCATCAAAGAAGATCTAGGTGGCACGTTAGATCCAGCGGCTGATATTACGGCAAGTCTAATCCCTGCAGACGCAATCAACAGCGCAACCATCATTACCCGTGAGCACGGTGTATTCTGTGGTAAAGCGTGGGCTGATGAAGTGTTTAAGCAACTGGGCGGTGAAGTGACTATCGAGTGGAATGTAGAAGATGGCGACAAAGTTGAACCAAACCAAACGCTTTGCACGCTAACAGGCCCAGCACGCGCGCTATTAACCGGTGAGCGTAACGCAATGAACTTCATTCAAACGCTATCTGGCTGTGCGACGACTACGGCTATCTACGCAGACAAAATTAAACATACAGAGTGCCGCCTGTTAGATACTCGTAAAACGATTCCTGGCCTGCGCAGCGCACTAAAATACGCAGTCGCTTGTGGTGGTGGCTTCAACCACCGTATCGGTGTTTTCGATGCGTACCTAATCAAAGAAAACCACATCATCGCGTGTGGTGGCATTGAGAAAGCTATCTCTACAGCAAAAGAGCTAAACCCAGGTAAACCAGTAGAAGTTGAAACCGAAAGCCTAGAAGAGCTAGAGCAAGCAATCAGCGCTGGCGCAGACATCATCATGCTAGATAACTTTACTACAGACATGATGCGTGAAGCAGTGAAGATCAACGCAGGTCGTGCGGCACTAGAGAACTCAGGTAACGTGACTCTAGATACGATTGCAGAATTTGCTGAAACGGGTGTTGATTACATCTCGGTAGGTGCACTAACTAAGCACCTAAAAGCAATGGATCTATCAATGAGATTCAAAGCGTAATTTATTGAAATATAAATAACTTATTCATAAAGGCACGGTTAAACACCGTGCTTTTTTATTGCCTAAATTATCAGTATTTCAATCAGTTATTTAAGTTGATCGCATAAATTTGCGCACTATATGAAACACCACACTAATAAATACAAAACCACTCGCGACCACACCTGAACACCATTCCACTTCCCTATTCCGACTTCTATCCTCTCAATCAACCAGTGCCTGCACTGAAACAAACTAAAGAATGGAATGAGACAATGAAGAACAAAAGTAACAGAACAAATCAGAAAGGTTTTACGTTGATTGAATTAATGATTGTAGTGGCGATCATTGGCGTGCTATCGGCAATTGCTGTACCTGCATATAAAGATTATGTCGCCAAATCAGCAGCCTCTTCTGCATTAGCCACATTAAAATCACTCCTAACTAATGCCGATTTATATGCTCAAAATAATAGCGGCACTACTACAAATCTAGGTGAGTTTGGAGGCTCAGCTACAATGAACCCTCTAGGAACAATTTCAGCGTCAGTTGCGGGAGCTGGAGCTGCGTCTACTGCATCTTCAACATTAACGTTCACCTTCGACAGTGATGCTGCAGTGTCAGGAGCTCTCAAATACTCAAAAACTCCAACAACGCCATGGGTTTGTGCAAATAATACAAGTCCTGTAATTGAGCTAGATAGTTGTGTTGCTCCATAATGCTCACCAACCTCCCAACCGTTCTTCGTCAGGCTGACTTACTTAGCCTGACTCAAGAACAAGCCGTTGCGGAACATATTCAAGCTTCAGGTGTTTCTACGCCTGAAGCTTTGCTCGTTCTAGACATCTTCACAGGCGAGAGTCTCGCACATAAGATTCAGGCCATCTTCGGTTTGCCGCTAGTACAACTTGCCAACACTGACTATGAAATCTTGTGCGACCAATTAGGGCTTCGCGAGCTGATCACTAAATATCGCGCCATTCCAATTTCAGTTTCTAGCTCAACTCTTACACTCGCCTCGGCCGATCCAACCGACTTACAAGCGGAAGACGACTTTCGATTCGCGACAGGGTTGCAGATCGAATTGGTCGTCGCCAACTACTCAGAACTAGAAGGCGCAATACGAAAGCTGTATGGCCGTTCGATTTCCGGGCAAGACTCTAAACGTAAAGAGATCACTCAAGATGAACTCGCTAACCTAGTTGAGGTTTCTGACGACGAGATAACATCGATTGAAGACCTCAGCCAAGACGATTCCCCTGTCAGCCGCTTTATCAATCAGATACTGGTTGATGCGGTGCGTAAAGGCGCATCAGATATCCACTTCGAACCTTATGAAGAGCACTACCGAGTACGACTGCGTTGTGATGGCATCCTTGTTGAAATACAACAACCCGCTTCCCATTTAAGTCGCCGTTTATCTGCTCGTCTGAAAATACTCGCCAAGCTTGATATTGCCGAACGTCGCTTGCCTCAAGATGGTCGTATTAAGTTGCGCTTGAACGACGACCTCGCGATTGATATGCGTGTATCAACATTGCCTACCTTGTGGGGTGAGAAGATTGTACTTCGACTGCTTGATAGCAGCGCTGCTAATTTAGATATCGATAAGTTAGGTTACAGCGAAGATCAAAAAGTACTCTACCTCAATGCCCTGAAGCGCCCACAAGGGATGATCTTAATGACAGGGCCAACCGGCAGCGGAAAAACCGTCTCCCTTTATACTGGCCTTCGCGTTCTTAACACTACGGAACGCAACATCTCAACAGCTGAAGACCCAGTGGAAATTAACCTGTGTGGTATCAATCAAGTACAAGTAACACCTAAGATCGGCTTTGGGTTTGCTGAGGCACTGCGATCATTTTTACGACAAGACCCTGATGTTGTGATGGTTGGAGAGATCCGCGACTTGGAAACGGCAGAGATCGCGATCAAAGCATCGCAAACGGGTCACCTGGTTCTTTCGACGCTGCACACTAACTCCGCCGCAGAAACCGTCACTCGACTCGCTCATATGGGGATAGAACCCTTTAACCTCGCTTCATCACTAAGTTTGATTATCGCCCAACGACTGGCAAGACGATTGTGCAACCATTGCAAAGAAGTTGACGACTCGCCAGACATATTTCTGCGTCACTCGATTCCTAACAGCCAAACCATCTACAAAGCTAACACTCAAGGTTGTAATGAGTGTAATCAAGGATACTCAGGTCGCGTTGGTATCTACGAAGTTATGCCTTTGACCGACAAACTCAAGACAAGTCTTATCAGTCAACCCAATGCGCTGGCGATTGAAGATCTCGCGCGCCGAGAAGGCATGCGAACATTGCAAGAGTCAGGTCTGGATAAACTGCTTGAAGGCACCACCAGCTACCAAGAACTGCAACGTGTTCTGTACCTATAACCCAATGGAGCACCAATGAGTAGCAAGTCCAAACAATCACAACTAAAAAGCTATCACTGGAAAGGCATTAATAGTTCCGGCAAGAAAGTGTCTGGGCAGACCTTAGCGCTCACCGAATTGGAAGTACGAGAAAAGCTCAAAGAGCAGCACATTCAGATTAAGAAAATCAAAAAGAAAAGTATTTCAGCCGTCACTCGTTTAACCCATAGAGTCAAAGCCAAAGACATCACTATTTTGACTAGGCAGCTTGCTACTATGCTCGCCACTGGCGTGCCTATCGTACAAGCCATCAAGTTAGTGTCAGACAATCACCGAAAAGCTGAAATGAAATCAATTTTATCGCATATCTGCAAAGGTGTAGAAGCCGGAACGCCAATCTCAAAAGCGATGCGAACTGCAAGCCGCCACTTTGATGACCTCTATACTGATTTAGTCGCCACAGGTGAACTGTCAGGCAACCTCGCACAAGTGTTCGAACGCTTAGCGACCTATAGAGAAAAAAGCGAGCAGTTAAAGTCCAAAGTCGTCAAAGCACTGATCTACCCCGCGATGGTGGTCACCGTTGCACTGACCGTTTCTTATTTAATGCTGACTATGGTGATTCCAGAGTTTGAGTCGATGTTTTCCGGCTTTGGCGCCGACCTGCCTTGGTTCACCCAACAAGTACTCTACCTTTCCCATTGGATGCAGGCTTACAGTTTTTATGCGGCTGTCGGCATCGGGCTTGTTGTCCTGATTATTTACCAACTGTGTCAGCGTTCCCACTCGATCAGACTGTCTGTTAGCCGGCTAGGATTACGCTTTCCTGTTCTTGGTGGCGTATTAGCCAAAGCCTCTATTGCCAAATTTAGCCGAACCTTATCAACCAGCTTTAGTTCTGGCATTCCGATTTTAATGAGCCTCAAAACCACAGCCAAAACCGCAGGCAATCTTCATTATGAATCGGCCATCATTGAAGTTCACCGAGAAACGGCTGCAGGCATGCCGATGTATATCGCAATGCGCAATACCAATGCCTTCCCCGAAATGGTGTTACAGATGGTGATGATTGGCGAAGAGTCTGGCAACCTTGATGATATGCTCAATAAAGTAGCGTCGATTTACGAGTTTGAAGTAGACAACACAGTCGACAATTTAGGCAAGATTCTAGAGCCACTGATCATCGTGTTTTTAGGCACTGTCGTTGGCGGGCTTGTGGTTGCGATGTACTTACCGATCTTTAATCTTATGAGTGTGTTAGGATAGTTAAAGCAACTAAACACCCATGAGCAGCAACCTCTGCTCACCTTGATTAAGTGGTAAAGGACACTATGGAAGTATTTCACTACTATCCTTGGCTATTCACCGTATTAGCTTTCATTTTTAGCCTTCTTATCGGCAGCTTCCTCAACGTAGTCATACACCGTTTACCGATTATGATGGAACGCGAATGGCAACAAGAGTGCTCGGAATATTTTTCTCAATATAAAATTCCAGCGCCAGAGGGAAAGTTCAATCTCAGCATTCCTCGCTCTACCTGCCCGAAATGCAAAACCCAATTAAGAATCGTCGATAATATTCCAGTCTTAAGCTGGTTGTTCTTAAAGGGTAAGTGCCACAGCTGTGCTAATCCAATCAGTGCTCGCTACCCTTTGGTCGAACTGCTTACCGCAATACTTTGCACAATGGTTGCTAGCCACTTTGGTTTCAGTTACTACGCCATTGCTTTGATTTTTTTCACCTTCGCACTGATTACCGCGACCTTTATCGATCTCGATACTATGTTGTTGCCTGATCAAATTACCTTGCCTTTGGTATGGTCCGGTATCGCTTTAGCACTGTTTAATATCAGCCCAGTATCGCTGCAAGATTCTGTGGTTGGCGCAATGGCTGGCTACCTCGCTTTATGGTCTGTTTATTGGTTGTTCAAACTACTCACAGGTAAAGAAGGCATGGGTTACGGTGACTTCAAACTCCTGGCTGCACTTGGTGCATGGCTTGGTTGGCAACACCTACCGATGATCATCCTTTTATCTTCACTCGTAGGCCTTGTGTTTGGTTTGATTCAACTTCGCCTGAAACAGCAAGGCATAGATAAAGCCTTTCCGTTCGGCCCTTACCTTGCAATTGCGGGTTGGGTAAGCTTGATGTGGGGTAACGACATCATGGGTTGGTATTTCACTTCTGTACTAGGAATTTAACCATGGCAATCATTATCGGATTAAGCGGTGGTATCGCCAGTGGCAAAACCACGGTCGCTAACCTGTTCAATGAACATTTTAATATTGATATTGTTGATGCTGATATCGTGGCACGTGAAGTGGTTGCGCTGGGCAGTGACGGCTTAAAACAGATTACAGAACACTTTGGTGAGTCTATCTTGCTTGACGATGGAACACTCAACCGAAGTAGGCTGCGTGAGCTGATCTTCTCAGATCCTAAAGAAAAGCAGTGGCTCAATGATCTTCTTCATCCCATGATCCGTGACAAAATTGACAGTGACCTGTCTAAAATCACATCCCCGTATGGTTTATTAGTTGCACCGCTATTGGTGGAAAACCAAATGCAAGGCATGGCCGATCGCGTATTAATTGTTGATGTGCCAACAGAAGTTCAAATAGAACGTACGATGAGTCGTGATAATGTTTCTAGGGAACAAGTTGCATCAATTTTAAAATCACAGGCTTCAAGAGAACAACGCTTAGCAGTTGCAGATGACGTGATTAAAAACCATACTAAAAACCAAGAACTTTTGCCTCAAATCACAGATTTACATCAAAAGTATCTGGCAATCAGTGCTGTAGATGGGTCAGAATAGAACAATGTTGAATGAAGGTTTGCTCGATGATCACCCATAAATTTGAACATCCTCTAAATGAGAAAACACGCATCTACTTAAGAGTTGAATCACTCTTGAGGCAGCTACACTTGTCTTCTACATTTTCCGATGCTCAACAGTATCAACTCTTTTTCCGTTCCATCTTTGATCTGATTGAAATCTTCGAACAGATCCAACTCAAGAGCGAACTCGCAAAAGATATTGAGAAACAACGTGTAACCTACAAAAGTTGGTTGGATGTTGAAGGTGTCGATCAAGAGATGCTGACATCACTGCTTAATGACATTGGTAATATCTATCGTGATCTGATGCAGGCAGAGCGTTTTGGCCAGTCACTTAAAGAAGACCGCTTCCTAAGTGCAATTCGCCAACGCTTTAATCTTCCAGGTGGCTCATGCTGCTTTGATTTACCGGCACTGCATTATTGGCTGCACCTTCCTCTTGATAAGAGAATGCGAGATGCTAAAGCTTGGATGGATAGCTTACAGCCTCTGTATGAAGCGCTAACACTGTGGTTGAAGCTCACCAGAGAAACGGGTCACTTTAAAGAGCAAATCGCTCGTGCTGGCTTCTTCCAGAGCGATGCCGATGAAGCGAATATCCTTCGTCTTTCTATTCCGATGCAATACGGTGCCTACCCGATGATCTCAGGTCACAAGAATCGCTTTGCTGTTAAATTCATGAGCTTTGAAACTGGGCAAGCCTGTACTCAAGACATCGAATTTGAATTGGCGATCTGCACCTAATTAATTTCCTTTTATAGTTTGGCTTGAGTCCTCACTCGAGCCTAAACTCACTATTATTACACCTTCAAATTAAGAATCACTATGTCGAAGAAAATCACCATCGTTAAATGCCCTCAATGTAATGCCGACGTTGAGTGGGGTGAACAAAGCCCGCACCGCCCGTTTTGCAGCAAACAATGTCAGATGATTGATTTCGGAGAATGGGCTGACGAAGAGAACAGCATCGCTGGTGCACCAGACATGTCGGATAGCGATGGGTGGTCGGAAGATCCGTACTAGGCGAGTAGCGAGTAGCGAGTAGCGAGTAGCGAGTAGCGAGTAGCGAGTAAATTTTTAAGGGTTGGCGTTTAACGTCAATCCTTTTTTATTGTCTATAACACGGCGCTAGTAGAGATTCCCTACTCCTTCCTTCGTCAGTCTAGGGAATGACGGTTGCATTTAAGCCTGTACTACTGTCGTCATCCTCATGAGTGAGGTACGAGCAAATTGGGGATCTCTTACCTGCTAAGCTCCAAATAACAGACACAAAAAAGCGGAGCCAAATGGCTCCGCTTTTATCGATAGAATGCAAAAAGAATTACTTCTTAGTAAGCTTCTCTTTAATACGAGCTGACTTACCAGAACGCTCACGTAGGTAGTACAACTTGGCACGACGTACTGCACCACGGCGTTTAACTTCGATGCTATCAACCATTGGAGAGTGAGTTTGGAACGCACGCTCTACGCCTTCACCGTTCGAGATCTTACGAACTGTGAATGCAGAGTGTAGACCACGGTTACGAATAGCGATTACAACGCCTTCGAAAGCCTGTAGACGCTCACGGTCACCTTCTTTTACCTTAACCTGAACTACAACAGTGTCACCTGGTGCGAATTTAGGAAGGTCTGATTTTAGTTGCTCTTCTTCAAGAGCCTTGATGATGTTGCTCATTTGTATAAATTCCTAGAATAAACTGATACTAAATTTAATAGGTTACTGCTTGCTTTTCGTTAAGAGCGTTGCTCTTTAATGAATTCAGCCAGTAATTGTTCCTGTTCGTCAGTCAGAGCTAGGTTTTCCAGGAGTTCTGGTCTTCTTAGCCAAGTTCGGCCCAACGATTGTTTTAATCGCCAGCGACGAATGTCCTTATGGTTTCCAGACTTGAGTACCGATGGCACATCTTTATCGTCTAGCACCTCAGGGCGCGTATAATGGGGACAATCTAGCAAACCATTTGCAAAAGAATCTTCTTCTGCTGAAGCGAAATCTCCAAGTACACCCGGAACAAACCGAGATACTGAATCAATCAGCGTCATGGCTGGCAATTCGCCACCCGTCATCACAAAATCTCCAATCGACCATTCTTCGTCAACTTCAGATTGAATGATGCGCTCATCTACCCCTTCGTAGCGACCACAAATAAGAAGTAAATTCTCGTTTGTTGCCAGCTCTTCAACACCTTTCTGGTCGAGTTTACGACCTTGAGGTGAAAGATAGATAACTTTCGTCTTTCCCGGTGCTGCTTGCTTGGCAGTTGTGATAGCGTCGCGCAAAGGCTGAACCATCATTAACATGCCAGGACCACCACCGTAAGGTCTGTCATCAACAGTGCGATGTTTATCATGAGTGAAATCACGAGGATTCCATGTCTCAATAGATAAAAGACCTTTTCTAACCGCTTGACCTGTTACTCCAAAATCAGTAACAGAACGGAACATTTCAGGAAAAAGGCTAATAATGCCAACCCACATGTGTTCTCTCGCTCTGTAATTTGGAGTTAGAATCCAGGATCCCAGTCAACTTCGATCCGGCGAGCTTCGCGATCAACTTTCTTGATCACTTGCTCTTCAAGGTACGGTACTAACCGTTCCTTTTGGCCAAAAGCATCTTTAAGATTTGCTTTGATTACTAGAACATCGTTCGAGCCAGTTTCTAATAGGTCAGTGACCTCACCAAGGTCGTAACCTTTAGTGGTAAAAACTTGCATACCGAACAATTCGCGCCAGTAGAATTCATCTTCTGACAATTCAGGTAACGAAGCAGGGTCAATAGCAATTTCAAAGTTAGTCATCAGTTGCGCGTCTTCACGAACATCTAATCCCGCTAGCTTACATACATAACCTTGGCCATGACGTTTCCAGCTCTCAACTTTGTACTCAACCCACTTCCCCTTTAGGTTTAAATACCAAGGGCTGTAATCAAATATGCTTTCAGCATTGTCTGTGTAGGAGAACACTTTAAGCCAGCCACGAATACCATAGGTAGACCCAAGTTTACCCATGACAATTCTATTGTTTTGCTCGCTCATAGTTTCTTTACCCTTCATCGACATAAGCTATTTCTCTTTAAAAAAGAATTAAGCCGCTTTTTGAGCGTCTTTAACTAGCTTAGCTACACGATCAGATAGAGATGCGCCTTGACCAACCCAGTGGTTAACACGATCTAGGTCTAGACGTAGACCTTCTTCTTGACCTTGAGCAGTAGGGTTAAAGAAACCTACTTTCTCGATGAAACGGCCAGTTGCAGCGTTACGGCTATCCGCAACTACGATTTGATAAAATGGGCGCTTCTTTGCACCGTGACGTGCCAAACGAATGGTTACCATGTCGTCCTCTTTGCTTTCTTAATAAAATAATTAACCCCAAGTATAAGTAAATAGCTTGGGGTCTCGTGCCAAATTAAAGCCCCGGAATTTTACTCTTATTCCGGTGCAATGCAAGGGCTTTAGCTATTTTTTCACCAACATAGCTGCCGTACACTTTCTGTGACACGGCTAACACTATGAAAAGTAACGTAGCTAAAGCTTACATTTGTAGATTATCGACCAAACGGGTTAAAGCCACCACCCATTCCGCCCATACCTCCACCGCCGCCCATCATGCCTTGCATGTTGCGCATCATGCCTTTCATGCCACCTTTCTGCATTTTCTTCATCATCTTCTGCATTTGGGTGAACTGCTTAAGCATACGGTTTACATCTTGTACCTGTGTACCTGAACCAGCGGCAATACGCTTTTTGCGTGAACCTTTGATTAGGTCAGGGCGTTGACGCTCTTTCATAGTCATAGAGTTGATGATCGCTTCCATTTGCTTGAACATCTTGTCATCAACTTTATCTTTAACGTTATCTGGTAGCTGAGACATGCCTGGAAGCTTATCCATCATGCCCATCATGCCGCCCATGTTTTGCATCTGACCAAGTTGTTCACGGAAGTCTTCAAGGTCAAAGCCTTTCTTCTCTTTGAACTTCTTAGCCAGTTTCTCTGCTTTCTCGGTATCAACGTTTTTCTGTAGGTCTTCAATAAGAGACAGTACGTCGCCCATACCTAGGATACGAGAAGCAACACGATCTGGGTGGAACGGTTCTAGTGCGTCAGTCTTTTCACCAACACCTAAGAACTTAATCGGTTTGCCTGTGATATGACGAACAGACAGAGCAGCACCACCACGCGCATCACCATCAACTTTCGTCAAGATAACACCGGTTAGTGGTAGCGCATCGCCAAAGGCTTTTGCAGTATTCGCAGCATCTTGACCTGTCATTGCATCAACAACGAACAGTGTCTCTACGGGTTTAATTGCAGTATGAAGCTCTTTGATCTCGCCCATCATCTCTTCATCGATAGCCAAACGACCAGCAGTATCGACAAGTAGCACGTCGTAGAATTTCTTCTTCGCGTGGTCGATTGCAGCGTTTGCAATATCAAGAGGCTTTTGATCAGCTGAAGATGGGAAGAAGTCTACGCCAACATCGCTTGCTAACGTTTCAAGCTGTTTGATCGCCGCTGGACGGTAAACGTCGGCAGACACAACCAAGACTTTCTTCTTGTCACGCTCAGTTAGAAGCTTAGATAGCTTACCTACCGATGTGGTTTTACCCGCACCTTGTAGACCCGCCATTAAGATAACGGCTGGCGGCTGCGCTGCTAGGTTAAGAGCCTCGTTAGACTCACCCATCACCGCTTCAAGTTCAGCTTGAACGATCTTAATGAATTCTTGACCAGGCGTTAAAGATTTAGAAACCTCAACACCCACAGCGCCTTCTTTTACGCGCTTAACAAAATCGCGGACAACGGGCAGTGCAACGTCGGCTTCAAGTAGCGCCATACGCACTTCACGCAGCGTCTCTTTAATATTGTCTTCGGTCAGACGACCTTTACCGCTGATGTTCTTCAGCGTTTTGGATAGACGATCCGTTAAATTATCAAACATAGTTTTCTCTTCGCTCAAAACTGCGACTATTACTGTGAGTATACATTAGCGCGGATTAGAGTCATACCCGTTGTAGAGCGTTAATCATCCGTGCTTGTGACGTGAGACATTATTCACTTGGAATTGAATGAGGTTCGCCATAGCCCCAAAGAGCGATGCGAGGTATAATTCGCCAATTAGTAATCATTTAAATGGATACCATGGACAGTCTTATTGCGATCGCAGCAGCCTTTCTTTATACAATGGCGATTTCCACGATCATTCCAGGTCTCGTGCACCAAACAGGAATCCGTGTAAAAACGGTGTTTATCAGCGCATTACTTGCTCTAGCTTTCCATGCTTGGTTGCTTGGCGATTTGATTTTTAATGCCAGTGGTCAAAACCTCAGTATCTTGAACGTTGCTTCATTAATCAGTTTAATCATATCTGTGGTTATGAGCGGCGCTATGCTCAAAACTCGTTTGTGGTTTATCTTGCCCGTCGTTTATAGCTTCGCGGCACTGAACTTGATGGCTGCTACTTTTCTTCCAAGCACCTTCATAAAGCATCTAGAGAATGACCCAAAACTGCTCGTGCACATATCTTTGGCTCTATTCTCATACGCGACACTGACTATCGGCGCGCTATACGCCCTGCAACTCGCGTGGCTAGATCACAAACTTAAAAAGAAAAAAGCGTTGGTGATCAACCCTAACCTACCTCCTTTAATGATGGTGGAGAGACAGCTTTTCAAGATCATTCTGATTGGTAATGGCTTATTAACGGGTACTTTGTTAACCGGCCTCATCTTCGTACAAGATATGTTTGCTCAAGGAAAAGCGCACAAGGCTGTGCTGTCTTTTATCGCTTGGGTTATCTACTCCATCCTTCTATGGGGTCACTATCAGAAAGGTTGGCGTGGACAAAAAGTCACGTGGTTTGCACTCGCGGGTGCCAGCATGCTCACATTAGCCTACTTCGGTAGTCGCTTCGTTCAGGAAATCATCCTGAACTAGTCTGTAAAATAAAGGCAAGGTCTCACATACCTTGCCTTTAAAATATTGAGTGCAATACATTCAATTGACATCTCGACCATGTTCGGTCATAAATTAATCAAGATACACAAATAGGAAAAGAATAGTTTTGGACGACATATCAACGGGTATCTTATTTGCGCTACTCGCGTGTCTCATTGTAATTTCTGGTTATTTCTCTGGTTCCGAAACGGGCATGATGTCCCTGAACCGCTACCGTTTAAAGCACTTGGCCAATACGGGTCATAAAGGTGCCAAACGTGTAGAAAAACTTCTGAACCGCCCAGACAGATTGATTGGTCTCATTCTTATCGGCAACAATCTCGTCAACATTCTTGCATCTGCGATCGCTACTATTCTTGGTATGCGCATCTACGGGGATATCGGTGTGGCTATCGCTACTGGTACCCTAACTCTCGTGATCCTCGTGTTCGCCGAGGTAACACCAAAAACCATCGCTTCTCTATTTCCTGAACGTGTATCTTACGCGAGTAGTATCCTTTTAATGATACTGATGAAGGTGCTGTCACCATTGGTGATCTTGGTCAACTTCATTACCAACGGCTTCATTCGTATCTTAGGTGTCAAAGCCAGCCACGATGCGACCGACCACTTAAGCTCAGAAGAGCTTAGAACCGTGGTAAATGAAGCAGGTAGCCTAATTCCTCAGCGTCACCAAGATATGTTGGTGTCTATTCTGGATTTAGAGCACGTCACCGTGAACGACATCATGGTGCCACGTAATGAGATAACTGGTATCGACATCAATGACGATTGGAAATCTATCGTTCGTCAATTGACCCACTCGCCTCATGGCCGCGTGGTGCTGTACCGTGACCAAATAGATGAAGTGGTCGGCATGCTTAGGCTGCGTGAAGCTTACCGCCTGATGCTTGAAAAGAACGAATTCAATAAAGAGACACTGCTGCGTGCCGCAGATGAGATCTACTTTATTCCTGAAGCGACACCACTCAACATTCAGCTACTTAAGTTTCAACGCAATAAGCAGCGCATCGGCTTGATTGTTGATGAGTATGGCGACATCAACGGCTTGGTTACATTAGAAGATATTCTAGAAGAGATCGTAGGTGAGTTTACCACCTCAATCGCCCCAAGCTTATCTGAAGAGATTACTCCGCAAAGCGATGGCAGCTTCTTGATTGAAGGCAGTGCCAATATCCGAGATATCAACAAAGGCTTACAGTGGGCACTGCCTACCGATGGCCCAAGAACCCTGAATGGTTTGATACTGGAACATCTTGAAGATATTCCAGAGAGTCACCTCAGTGTTCAGGTTGCCAGCCACCCAATGGAAATTGTTGAGCTTGAAGAGAACCGCATCAAACTGGTTCGCGTGTTCCCACAGATCGTGAACGGCTAACTGAGTTATCACTGAATCTCTGTCTCGCCCTAAAATACGTTGACGAAAAAGGCCCGGTTCATTGAACCGGGCCTTTTAATACTAACTCACCGCATCAAGGTGAACGAACAACGACTAGTCGATTTTAAGCTCTTGCAGCATAGACTCTGGCAGTGCCAGTTCATCATTCTTGTTTACCGAGATACCTGCTGTAATGATCGCATTCGCGATCTCTTTCGCTTCATCCAAAGAGTGCATTGCTGCGGTACCACATTGGTATTCGTTCAGCTCAGGGATCTTATTCTGGTTCTCAACTTTCAGTACGTCTTGCATCGCTGCCAACCAACCGTCAGCCACTTGTTGCTCTGTAGGCGTACCAATCAGGCTCATGTAGAAACCCGTGCGACAGCCCATCGGTGAGATATCGATGATCTCTACATCTGAACCGTTCAATTGATTACGCATGAAACCAGCGTATAGGTGCTCTAGAGTATGGATACCTTTCTCAGATAGGATGTCTTTGTTTGGCGCAGTAAAACGCAGGTCAAACACAGTGATGGTATCCCCTTTTGGGGTTTGCATTGTTTTAGCAACACGAACTGCTGGTGCGTTCATGCGTGTGTGATCAACAGTGAAACTATCTAATAAAGGCATTGCTCTTCTCCATGACGGCTGGCTTTAGAAAAACCAGCTTCGATTGTCTTCTAGTTCTTTGCGGCACTGTTTCAGCTGCCATCCATAATCTTTTGCTTGCTGTTCGACTTTGCGTGCCACCTTAATCAGCGATGGCTTGCTGTTGTATGACTTACGCTTATAACCACCACGGCCTTCATGATAAGCCAGATATTGGTTATATGGGTCCCATAGTGAGATGCCCAATTGACGACGCGTCTCGCTGGTATACCAACCGATGAACATCAATGCATCATCAAAGTTGGTTCTTGAGCCACCGTTATTGGTCGCCTTTTGGAAATCTTCCCAAGCAGGATCTTGAGCTTGTGCATAACCGTAGGCACTGCTTACACGCCCCCACGGTATAAAGCCAAGAATGTAATCTTTCGGTGGACGCGCATCATGACGATAGCTACTCTCTTGTTTCACAAAAGCCATCGCGACGTTAATCGGCGTGCCCCACTCTTCTTGCATATCCAAGGCATCTTCATACCATGAAGGGTGCTCTCGAAAGATGCTACACAAATTATCTTGCTGCTTTGGCGGTGGCGTTGCACATCCAACCAATAGGCTAGAGACAACACCAACAGTTGCTACAGGTAACCATTTACTACTCACTCGAGTAGGCTGACCTAATAAGGCTTGCTTCCTTTCCACCAAAGTCTCGCTATGCTTTTAAATACGAAAAATAATCCGCTAAGAAGCTATCAAAATCTTGAGTGCTTGCTTCTTCACTTTGTTGCTGAGCAGTCACAGAGCGTTGAACTTCTGCTTCCATCAACTCAGCTGAATATACTTTGTATTGGTGCGCTTTGTGTTGCTGAGCGTACGTTTTACCTAACGCGCAACCCACTTTACCTAAGCCACCTAACTTCTTAGTCTCTTCTAGCAACTGGCCAGAAATGGTCAGCTCTGGGTTATCAATCCAAGCTTCAAGCGTATCGCACGTTTCTTGGTATGCACGACAACCTTGTTCAGCGTCCATCATCTCGGCAATAGAGCGCAGATCTTTGAAGACACGCTTCGCCCAATCTTGCAGAGACAATCGCTCACCATGACAACCGATTTGCAGTTCTAGACCAACCTGACGACCTTCTAAGATCACCTTGTTCCAGTTATCGCGCCAGCATTCAAGCTCACAGTTATCCATCTCAGCAGAGTCCGTTAGCACACTCCACGTTAGGAATAAGTCTAGGAAGCGAACCTGCTGTTCATTGATACCAATTGAGCTGAATGGGTTTACGTCTAAAGAACGAACCTCAATGTACTCAACACCACCACGTGCCAATGCTTCAGATGGCTTCTCACCACTCTTCGCGACACGCTTAGGACGGATTGGAGCGTAAAGCTCATTCTCAATTTGCAATACGTTGCTATTCAATTGACGGTATTCACCATCAACCTTAGTGCCAATCTCGGCAAATTCTTCTGATGGCGTGCGAATCGCTTGATTCAAACCTTCAAGGTATTGGTCTAGGCTGTTGAAACCAATCTTCAATACGCTTTGCGCACTGTTGGTGTAGCCAAGGTCGCTCAGGCGCAGTGCCGTTGCTTTTGGCAGATACAGCGTCTCGCCAATCTTTTCAAAAGGTAGCTTTGTCTCTCTGCCTTTGATGAAAGAAGGACATAGTGCAGGTGAAGCACCGAAGAAGTATGGGATTAACCAACCAAAGCGGTAGTAGTTACGAATCAAACCAAAGTAAGCATCTGACTTAGATTCACAACGCGCTTCTTCGGTTTGCTCTCCAAATAGGCAATCCCAAAAACTATCAGGGAAAGAGAAGTTGAAGTGAACACCAGAGATAATCTGCATCAGGCTACCGTAACGACGTTTTAAGCCTTCACGATATAGCGTCTTCATCTTGCCGTTGTTAGAGGTGCCGTATTGCGCTAGCTGAATGTAATCTTCACTGCCTACATAACAAGGCATAGAAAGCGGCCATAGTTTTTCGCCATCTAACTTGGTTTGTGTGAAGTGATGGATATCAGATAACTGATTCAAAAGCGTCGGAACGTCGTTAGAAACAGGCGTAATAAACTCCAGTAGCGACTCAGAAAAATCGGTCGTTACCCATCCGTTCATCAACGCAGATCCCAAAGCCTTTGGGTGCGGCCCAGTCGCAAGGTGCCCATCTTCCGTGTAGCGTAACGTTTCCCTTTCAACACCACGACCAAATTGAGAGAAGGTCTTAGGGTTGGTTGCAACTTGCTTTAGTCGCGCAGCAAAATCAGTCAAAATTCAGTTCACTTATCTTATATCGTTCTGATTAGAACTATCATAAATTAGGCCGGAGGAGAAAAATAGAGTCTTTTCCCTCCCCCTTTAATGTGTACTCTAACGAATGATTTCAAGCTCTTCTATTGGAATATCTAACTTTTCTAATTGCGGGCGAAGCGAAGTCGCGTCACCAACAACGATTATTTGATAATCATTCGGGTCAAACCATTTCTTAGATAGCTCGTTTAAGGTCTCTTTTGAAACCGTTTCAACTATCTGATTACGCTGTTGTAGGTAATCTTCATCAAGGCTCAATGCAACAATATTACTCAACAACCCAGCCTTTTGGCTTGGCGTTTCGTATTTAAGTGCATCTTGTTGACCGACGGCAAGGCGCATAAATTTCACCTCTTCGTCAGTTAATCCACTCTGACTAAACTCGTTCAGCTCATTAATAAACTCTTGAATCGATGGAACCGTGGCATTCGCTCTTACCTGTGCACTGAATACCACCGCGCCCGTTTCACGAGTACTCGCAAAGTAGCCGCTTGCACCGTAAGTGTAGGCTTTGTCTTCACGTAGGTTCTGGTTGATACGGCTATTGAAGTTACCTGCTAAGTTAAAGTTAGCTAGCTGACTCAAATATAGTTCACCCGTCGCATCAAACGGCAGGCCTTTACGAACCAAGCGAACAATGCTTTGCGGCGCACCCGGTTTGTCGACTAAGTACAGGTGCTGACCAGAAAGCTCTTTGACGATCTGTGGACGCGTTAATGGTGCCGCATCGCCTTGCCACTGCTCAAAGAATTGTAGCTGTTTCCCTACCTCTTTCTTCGAGATATCTCCCACAACAACAATATTGGCACCTTCTGGTGTGTAATGTTGCGCATAGAATTTTTTCACATCGTCTAAGGTCAATTTCGATAGAGATTCCTTAGTGCCATCACTTGCACGAGCAAAAACAGTGTCACCAAACAGCACTTCACGGGTTGCCTGAGAAGCCATCCAGCTTGGCTGCTGATGCTGATACACAACGCCTTCTAGCATCTGTTTCTTAACGCGCTCGAAATCTTGCTCATCGAACTTAGGCTCGAATAGAACCTCTTGCACAATCGCTAAGGTTTGAGGCAAGTTTTTCTCTAGCGCCGAGACTGAAATATCTGTGGTGTAGCTGCCCGCACTAATGCTCACGCTGCTACCAAGTTTATCTAAGGTCGCTTGTAACTCTTCAACGGTTCGTTTGGTTGAGCCTTCTTCCATCATCGAAGCCGTTAGGTTTGCTAGGCCTTCTTGCCCTTTGCGAACATAACGCTCGCCAGCTGGAAGTTGAATCTGTAGCTGTACTGTCGGTGTTTCGCTGGTCACAGTACCAATCAAGTCCGTGCCATTTGCAAAGTGCATGTGGTACAACTCAGGCATGGTCGCCTCAACACCAAAGTTCACTTCTGGCATCACACTGCGATCAAAAGTATTCGGTGCCTTTCTGAAATCCAGTTGATCTTCCGTCACCTTGTTGTATTCCGGCAACGTACGTGGTGGCGTGGTAAAGGTCGCTTCACGAACTGCCAAATCGAGCTTTTTCTTAGGAACCACACTCAAGGTAACCATGTGCTTACCTTCGATGAAATCTTGGTATGCCTTACTTACGCTCTCAGGCGTCACCGCTCGGATTTGGTCGAGTTGTGATTCAATGCGATCAGGCTGACCATAGAAGGTTTGGTTAGACGCGAGTTGCGACACCTTACCTTTAACGCTTTGCAATGCAAAAACAGCATTCGCTTCTGCCATGCCTGTGATCTGGTCTAAACGCTCTTGTTCAACACCCTCTTTCGAGAATTGCTCTAGGGTATCCATCAGATCTTTATTGAGAACCGTCAAATCGCCTTTTTCACCTGAGTTGCCCATTGCATACACGTACATGGTACAAGCGAGCTCAGCACAATCATGGAAAGATCCAGCGCTTACTGCCTTCTGCGTTTTTACGAGGTTTTGATATAGATAACTGTTGGTACCTGAACCTAACACGTTAGACAATGCATTCAGGGAAGCTTGCGTCTCTTCACCGCGATACGTTGTTGGCCAACCCACAAGCACCATCGGCTGACGAATATTGTCTTCTAAGGTGATGTACTTATCTTCTGTTAGAACAGCAGGTTGCTTCTCTGCCGCCTTTACTTCAGGACCTTGAGGGATTGGGCCGAAGTACTTGTTAACCCACTCTAGCGTGTCATCAACGTCGATATCACCACCAATCGTTAACACGGCATTGTTTGGGCCGTACCAACGTAGGAAGAACGCCTTTAGGTCATTCACGTCAACACGGTCAAGATCTTCAACATAGCCGATTGGCTGCCAAGAGTAAGGGTGACCTTCTGGGTAAAGCGCTTCGCCCATGCGTTCCCACATTAAGCCGTAAGGACGGTTTTCGTAGCTCTGCGCTCGCTCGTTCTTGACCGTGCCTCTTTGAACCTCAAATTTCTTCTGAGAAACCGCATCCAACAAAAAGCCCATTCGGTCTGATTCTAACCACAACATTTTTTCAAGTTGGTTAGAAGGAACAGTTTCAAAATAGTTGGTGCGGTCACGGTTGGTCGTGCCGTTTAACGAACCACCCGCTTCGGTAATGATCTTAAAGTGCTGTTGGTCACCAACGTTCTCAGAACCCTGGAACATCATGTGCTCAAAGAAGTGAGCAAAGCCCGACTTACCAATCTCTTCACGTGCTGAACCGACGTGATAAGTTACATCAACATGCACCAACGGATCGGAATCATCAGGGGAAAGAATAACTGTCAGGCCGTTTTCAAGCTGATACTTGGTGTAAGGAATCACCACTTTATCTTTAGAAGGCTTAACCTCTTCTAACAGAGTGACACCTTCAGGTAACGAGGAAAAGAAGGGCGTTGAGCTAGGTACATTGTAAGAACAGCCAGCAATGGCGATAAGAGAAAATGTACCAAGTAAAACCTTTTTCATAGGTTCTCCTTAGAAAAAACCGAAGTAGATAGCAGCAAGTAAGCTATAGCGAGCGGCTTTGCCAATCGCTATCAAAATAACGCTAGGGATGAATTTCATTCTTAGCCAACCCGCCGCTAGACACAAAGGGTCACCAATGATCGGTAACCAACTAAATAACAGTGTCCAGTAGCCATAACGACTCAGCCAAGCCATAGCCTTATGACCATGCTTTTCAGATTGAGTTCGATTAGGCAACCACAAACCAATCCAATAGTTAGTCAGGCCGCCTAAGGTATTGCCTAATGTCGCCACCAGAATGATCGATGAAGTTGAAAACTGATCTAAGCTCAATGCAGCCACAAGGCTCGCTTCTGAACCGCCGGGTAGTAACGTGGCACTCAAGAAGCCACTAATGAAGAGTACCCACAGCGCCGAGTCCGAGAACCACAGCGCGATATTTTCAAAAAGGGAGTTAAAAAATTCTAACACTGCCTATCAACTTTCTTGCATTTTAAGTAGCACCTTGCCTCTGGTGTGTCCGGTTTCAACCTGCAGGTGCGCCGACTGCGCCTCGTCTAACTGGTAGATACCTTGAATTTCTGTTTTGAGCAATCCGACGCTGACCATGTAAAGCATGGTGTCCATTTGCTCAGGGTTTGGTTCAACCAGCATGCCTGATGCAGTAAAACCTAGTAGTGTGGCTTTTTCGCAGATCAGTTCTGCAGATAGAGTTGGAACGGTTACTACTCTCGCACCATCTTTCAGGCACTTCAATGCATCAAGCGCGGTATCGCCACCAACCAAATCAATCAACACATCGACATCAGATACTCTTTCTGATGCTGGCGCAAACTTATAGTTAATCGCGTGAGCACCTAGCGTCGCAAGGTAATCAAAATTGGCTTCGCTACAGGTTGTGTAAACCTCAGCTTTTGCTGCCACTGCAATTTGAACCGCAAGGTGACCAACGCCGCCCGCGCCCGCTAAAATAAGCACGCGGTCGCCTTCTTTCACTTCGGCTTTGTTGAGCGCTTGTGCCGCTGTTTGACTCGCGAGTGGTAATGCCGCTGCCGCTTCTAGAGTGACAGAATCAGGAACCATACTTAATGCAGCTTCTGGAACACACACATATTGGCTGTAACCGCCACCTTGCAGTGGAAAACCAATAAAGCCAGCCACGTTATCACCAACAGTAAAGCGTTCAGCCTGTTCGCCTAGCGAGGCAATTTGCCCTGAAATATCGTAACCAGGTACCCAAGGTAGGTTATCTTTGTTTTGTGCTGCCGCCCAACCAAGGCCCGCTCGGGTTTTGACATCAATCGGATTAATGCCTGAAAAGGAAACTTTAACCACCACTTCTCCAGCCTTAGGCTCAGGGATCGCACTGGTTTGAATACTTAGGTTTTCGACGCCGCCGAATTGAGTAATCGCAATCTGTTTATTTTCCATTTCCACATTTCCTTGATTGATAAAAGCCCTAGTGAGCAAGCACCCTAATTAATAAAAAGAAAGGGATGCGAAAGCATCCCTTTGACTATAAACCATTTAATAAGGCTAAGTTAACCGCTCATTCGTAAATTGACGACCAATTAACGTAACGATACATGACCCAGCAAATCCACTAGCCCACGAGAGCTAATAGAATACCCGCCGCAACCGCACTACCAAGTACACCGGCTACGTTCGGGCCCATTGCATGCATCAACAAGAAGTTCTGAGGGTTTGCCTCAAGACCAACCTTGTTTACCACACGAGCCGCCATTGGAACCGCCGATACGCCAGCTGCGCCAATCAGTGGGTTGATGTCCTCTTTCGAGAAGCGGTTCAACACCTTCGCCATCAATACACCACCCGCCGTACCGATACTGAACGCCACCGCACCTAAGCCAAGAATACCCAGAGTCTCTAAGTTCAAGAACGTGTCCGCTTGAAGCTTAGAACCAACCCCTAGACCTAGGAAAATAGTTACAACGTTAATCAGTTCGTTTTGAGCTGTTTTTGAAAGGCGATCAACCACGCCCGCTTCACGCATTAAGTTACCCAAACAGAACATACCCACTAGAGGTGTTGCTGAAGGTAGGAACAAAATCGTCATCAGTAGTACAGCTAGCGGGAAGAGGATCTTCTCTGCTTTGCTAACATGACGAAGTTGAGCCATCTTAATTTTTCGCTCTTCAGGAGACGTTAACGCTTTCATGATTGGTGGCTGAATGATAGGAACCAAAGCCATGTAGCTATAAGCTGCTACTGCAATGGCACCTAAAAGATCCGGAGATAGCTTACTCGCCAAGAAGATCGCAGTTGGGCCATCGGCACCACCAATGATCGCAATTGACGAAGCATCAGCCATCGAGAACTCCATTCCTGGAACGTAGTTCAGCAAGATGGCGCCAAATAGTGTCGCGAAGATACCAAACTGAGCCGCAGCCCCCAGCCACAATGTTTTAGGGTTCGCAATCAACGCACCGAAGTCCGTCATCGCACCAACACCCATAAAGATCAGCAGTGGGAAAATACCTGTCTCAATACCAATGTAGTAGACGTAGTAGAGCAAACCGCCAGGATCAGTAAACCCAGCATTTGGAATGTTTGCTAATACAGCACCAAAACCAATAGGCAGTAGAAGTAACGGTTCAAATCCTTTACGAATTGCCAAAAACAACAGTAAGCAACCAACCAGCATCATACAGATCTGGCCGAACTCAAAGTTCGCAATCCCTGTTTCAGACCATAAGGTCATCAATCCTTCCATGGTACTCCCTTACGCTAAGCTTAGTAGTGGAGCGCCTACAGTAACTGCATCGCCTTCTTTAACATTCAATTCTTGAACGATACCACCGCGAGCAGCACGAACTTCCGTTTCCATCTTCATCGCTTCTAGGATTAGCAGAACGTCGCCTTCAGCAACCTCAGCACCCGCCTGAACGTTTACTTTGAAGATGTTACCCGCCAATGGAGCTGGAACCGCTTCAGCGTCAGACGCTGCTACTGGCGCAGCCTGAGCCGCTTGAGCAGGTTTTGCAGATGGCGCTACCGATGTCAGTTCACCTTGTGGACCAACTTCAACATCATAGACTTGCCCATCAACCTTCACGCTGTAGCTTTCAATACCACCAGAAGCTTGTAAAGGAGCTGCAGCAACTGGAGCCGCAACTTCTAGCGTTGGTGCAGGTTCAAATGCTTCAGGGTTACGACGGTTCTTAAGGAACTTAAGGCCCACTTGTGGGAAGAGCGCGTAAGTCAGTACATCATCAACCGTATCTTCAGCTAGAGAGATACCCTCTGATTTCGCTTTCTCTAACAGATCCGTCGTTAACGTATCCATTTCAGACTTAAGTAAATCGGCAGGACGACAAGTAATCGGCTCTGCACCGTCTAGAACTTTCGCTTGCAGTTCAGCATCCACTTCAGCAGGAGCTTGACCATACTCACCTTTCAGTAGACCAGCAGTCTCTTTCGTGATGCTCTTGTAGCGTTCGCCCGTTAAGACGTTAATAACCGCTTGAGTACCGACAATCTGAGACGTTGGTGTTACCAAAGGAATGTAACCAAGCTCTTTACGTACGCGTGGGATCTCTTCTAGAACTTCATCCATGCGATCGGCTGCGCCTTGCTCTTTAAGTTGGCCTTCCATATTAGTTAACATGCCACCAGGAACTTGAGCGATTAAGATACGAGAATCGACACCTTTCAGCTGACCTTCCCATTTCGCGTACTTCTTACGTACATCACGGAAGTAAGCCGCGATGGGTTCAATTTGGTCTAGTTTAAGATTCGTGTCGCGCTCCGTACCTTCTAACATCGCAACAACCGTTTCGGTTGGCGTATGACCGTAAGTACAGCTCATTGAAGAGATAGCGGTATCTAGAATGTCGATACCCGCTTCAACGGCTTTAACCGCTGTTGCAGTCGATAGACCGGTTGTCGCGTGGCTATGCAGTGCTAGAGGAACGTCACACGATGCTTTGATACGTGTAATCAGCTCTTCCGCTTCATACGGCTTTAATAAACCGGACATATCTTTGATACATAGTGAGTGACAACCTAGGTCTTCTAGGCGCTTAGCCAAATCAACCCAAGTATCTGAGTTGTGAACCGGACTGGTTGTGTAAGACAACGTACCTTGAGCGTGGCCACCAACGTCGATCGTTGCTTTCACTGCTTTTTCAAAGTTACGTACGTCATTCATCGCATCAAAGATACGGAATACGTCCATGCCGTTTTTATGGGCACGTTCAACAAATTTTTCTACTACATCATCCGCGTAATGACGGTAGCCCAATAGGTTTTGACCACGCAGTAGCATCTGCATTGGTGTGTTTGGCATCGCTTTTTTCAGCTCACGCAAACGCTCCCATGGATCCTCGCCAAGAAAACGGATACACGAATCAAACGTCGCGCCGCCCCAAGTCTCAAGTGACCAGTAACCGACTTTATCCAGTTCTGCCGCAATTGGCAGCATATCTTCGATACGCATACGAGTAGCAAATAGTGACTGGTGCGCGTCACGAAGTACCACATCTGTGATAGCTAGTGGTTTAGACATGCTCATAAACTCCTTTTTAATCCTTTAAATGCTACTTAGCAGTAGACGCACGGTATTGATGAACCGCGGCCGAAATTGCTGCCACTACCTGTGGACTAACAGCTGAAGGGTTTGATTGTGATTTTTGAATTTTTTTAGGTGCTGCGATCGGCTCTGGTACTTCTTCTGGTACCAGTTTTGACATCAACCGAACGAGGTAAACTAGAATAGTTAGGAAAATAAAGACAACGGACATCCCCGTCATCATTAGAGTCGCCGCATCTCCCAGCAGGCTTCCAATATTAGTCATGTTGCTTCCTTTCTTCGTCATCCTGACATACGTACAGGATTTCAGCGAATAGTGATCCCGACCCATGGATTATCTCGATTGGTAAAAGTTTGTCAATTTTGTTTAAGGTTCTGTTACGGATAACGCACACATAAGGTTAATTATTCGCCTATCAGATCACATAAATCTGTCAAACACGTCATTTTTAGATATTTAAACTGTGACTTAAACGGGGCTTTTCTGGGAATTGATATGAGAAAGGTGGAATAACAAAGAAGTAATCAAGAACTACTTTAAATACAACAAGTTAAATAACGAACAAATTTAACATTGTCGCAACAAATTTGCAGCGGACATAAAAAAAGCCTCGTATAAACGAGGCTTTTTCTAATAATGTGGCGCGCTCTGGAGGATTCGAACCTCCGACCGCCTGGTTCGTAGCCAGGTACTCTATCCAGCTGAGCTAAGAGCGCACAGTTTTAATATCAATTCATTGTTACTAACAATAGATCAATATAAGGATTTCATTCTTATAAGAAAGAAGCCCTAAATAGTGGCGCGTCCTGGAGGATTCGAACCTCCGACCGCCTGGTTCGTAGCCAGGTACTCTATCCAGCTGAGCTAAGGACGCACGGTTTTCGATATCAGTATTTCCAATATCAGGAGTTCATAAGGAAACCCTAAAGAGTGGCGCGTCCTGGAGGATTCGAACCTCCGACCGCCTGGTTCGTAGCCAGGTACTCTATCCAGCTGAGCTAAGGACGCGCAGTTTTCGATATCGGTATTCCCAATATCAGGGGTTCATAAAAGAAACCCTAAATAGTGGCGCGCTCTGGAGGATTCGAACCTCCGACCGCCTGGTTCGTAGCCAGGTACTCTATCCAGCTGAGCTAAGAGCGCACGGTTTTAGTATCAATTCGTTGTAAACAACAACTCAATACAAGGATTTCTGTTCTTATAAGAAAGAAGCCCTAAATAGTGGCGCGTCCTGGAGGATTCGAACCTCCGACCGCCTGGTTCGTAGCCAGGTACTCTATCCAGCTGAGCTAAGGACGCACGGTTTTTGATATTAATTCTCGACGAACGATTTATCAATATCAGGATTCACATTCTTATAAGAACTAAACCCTAAATAGTGGCGCGCTCTGGAGGATTCGAACCTCCGACCGCCTGGTTCGTAGCCAGGTACTCTATCCAGCTGAGCTAAGAGCGCACGGTTTTAGTATCAACTTAGTCAATACAAGGACTTTCATTCTTAAAAGAAATAAACCCTTAAATAGTGGCGCGTCCTGGAGGATTCGAACCTCCGACCGCCTGGTTCGTAGCCAGGTACTCTATCCAGCTGAGCTAAGGACGCACGGTGTTCATTCATTAAGAATGAAGTTGTGAAATATATCACATTCTTCTTGCTACGAAGAAAAAAAAAGGCCATCGGCCTGTAATGAATGGCGGTGAGGGAGGGATTCGAACCCTCGATGCAGCTACAAACCACATACTCCCTTAGCAGGGGAGCGCCTTCGGCCACTCGGCCACCTCACCTAATTCATTATTCTCAAATCACTTACAAGTAAGAGAAGAGAGAATGGCGCGTCCTGGAGGATTCGAACCTCCGACCGCCTGGTTCGTAGCCAGGTACTCTATCCAGCTGAGCTAAGGACGCACATTTACATTGTCTAAATTGCTAATTTTAGACTCGCAAGAAATGGCGGTGAGGGAGGGATTCGAACCCTCGATGCAGCTACAAACCACATACTCCCTTAGCAGGGGAGCGCCTTCGGCCTCTCGGCCACCTCACCGTCTTGCGGAGGCACATATTACGTTTTACCGAAAATATGTCAAACACTTTATTGAAAAAAATTGGACAAAAACACTCAACCGTTTGCTATTTAATCAAAGCGCTTGCAAATTGAACTTATAAGATTCAAATCGCGCTTTTTCCCTTAAAAATTAAGGTGAAAGATTGGCAATAATAAACAGCCGAAAACAATTATCTAATTTATCCAGCAGCAAGTGCTACCGCTGATGGCACAATACTACGGGATGCGTATTTGCGCCATAGGGGAAGCGAATAAATCTTGAGTTTTGCCAAACAAAATACAGAGCAACCGTTCTGTTCAACCTTGTCTGATTCTCACAACATCACAAAGCATTCACTTCACCACTTTGAGACCGATCCGTTATCCAACCCATCTATGTCCCAATCAGTGTTTCGGTTCCCCAAGATCAAAAAAGGCTAGCAATAATGCTAGCCTCTTCTCTACGCAAAAGTATTAGTAGTTGCCAGATGCAACGTTACCATTACCTTTTTCAGCTTGAATGCGCATGTAGATCTCTTCACGGTGAACAGATACTTCTTTAGGTGCGTTAACACCGATACGTACTTGGTTACCTTTAACGCCTAGTACAGTAACTGTTACTTCATCACCAATCATCAGTGTTTCGCCAACGCGGCGAGTCAAAATTAGCATTCTTTGCTCCTTGAGTAATCTCTAAATTTATCTAGCTACGAGAGCATTATCCAACAAAAGTTATATTTTCGTAAACTATCGATTGAGTTTATTTAACCAAAATGCACTTCTTTTTTAGGATAACCCTGTGTTTCACGCGCTACGATGTATGCATTGTGTAATATGTTAGCAGCCATATCGACTTGCGTTGGTGATATCACCAAAGTTAAAGACTGCTGCTGCAATAAGTGATGCTGTACATCAATTTCGCCTTCAGACAACAATCCATGTGAACTGACCACAATTTCTTGTGTTCGGCTTCCTACCACAGTTAACAAACTAACCTGTTCACTATTACGGATTTTCTCGTCAAAAACTAGTTTTAATTTGGCACTTATGTCTTGTTTAATAATGAGTGCTGCCCGTTCTGTTTCCTCGATCACACTACAGACTTCGATCCCCAACAGTTGGCAATGTGAAATGAAAGACGGTAAATCTTCATTCAAACACTCGATACGTACCATATCTCTTTGGATGGCGATGCCAGCAATATCATTCAAACACTGATTACCCGCGATCAATGTGCCCTCGCCTTGTTCAAAGCTTGAAAGCACTCGCAATGGCACGTTGTGCTGCCATGCATACTGAACACAAGGAAGGTGCAATACCTTAGCGCCTCGGCGAGCCATCTCTTCCATAGAAGGAAAGTCTAAAGTATCTAATTTCTGAGATTGTTTTACGACTCTAGGGTCACAAGAGTAAACACCATCTACATCAGTATAGATCTGGCATTCTTTCGCCTGCAAGGCACCTGCAAGCGTTACCGCTGTAGTATCTGAACCACCGCGGCCTAATGTTGTGATATCACCTTTCGCATTAAACCCTTGAAAGCCTGCAACAATAACAATCTGATTGTCATCTAGCAGAGCTTGAATAGGAGCAGTATCAATACGCTCAATCGCTGCATTATTATGATTAGAATCCGTGTGTATCTTGGCTTGGTAGCCAGTCATCGATGTCGCTTCATAACCTAACTTGTGTAACGTCATTGCTAACAAGGCCATGGAAACTTGCTCGCCAGCCGTTAGCAACACATCCAGTTCTCTAGCGTTTGGTACGCTATCAACTTGTGTGGCTAAGTTAACTAACCGATTTGTTTCACCAGACATAGCAGAAACGACAACCAAGATCTGGTTCCCTTCATTTTTCGCTTCAATGATTTTTTCTGCTACATGATGGATTCGTTCAATTGAACCCACCGACGTTCCACCAAATTTCTGCACGATAAGAGGCATTTTCACCCGTCCTCACCTTCCCAAGACCAATGTCTATATATGACAAAAAAACACATACTCCGCGTCAGGGCGAAGCAATAAAAAATTAACCAAGGAGTCTAACGCCACCATTAGACTTCTTGGGTAATCTCAATCAAACCTTGTTTAAACACACTTCCAATAAGCAAAATAAAAGATGCCCAATCAACTGATTGGGCATCTTTGTATCAATTACTTAAGCTTAAAGACGTTCTTCTAGCCAAGTACGCACAGATTTAAGCGCTTCTGGCAGTGCTTCAACGTCCGTACCGCCCGCTTGAGCCATATCTGGACGACCGCCGCCTTTACCGCCAACTTGCTCAGCAACCATCTTAACAAGGTCACCCGCTTTTACTTTGCCGATTAGGTCTTTGGTTACACCAGCAATCAAGCCAACTTTACCGTCTGCGATGTTCGCGATAAGGATGATACCGCTACCCACTTGGTTTTTAGCGTTATCAACCATAGTACGTAGGTTCTTGTTGTCTGCGCCTTCAATTGCAGCAACCAAAACCTTAGTACCAGAGATGTCTTCTACTTTACCCATGATGTTTGCACTTTCTGCAGCAGCCATCTTTTCTTTAAGCAGTTGGATTTCTTTCTCTAGCGATTTCGCTTTCTTAGCTGATTCAGCAAGTTTCTCTTCGTAAGCGTTAGCCTGAGCTTCTACTGCATCTAGAGCAGCTTCACCCGTTACCGCTTCAATACGACGAATACCCGCAGCAATACCACCTTCAGAAGTGATCTTGAATAGGCCGATATCACCCGTGTTGCTTGCGTGGATACCGCCACAAAGTTCAGTAGAGAAATCGCCCATAGATAGAACACGAACTTCATCATCGTACTTCTCGCCAAACAGTGCCATTGCACCTTTTTCTTTCGCTGACTCGATGTCCATGATGTTGGTTTCAATCACGTGGTTCTTACGAACTTGTGCGTTAACCAAACGCTCTACTTCTTTAATCTGTGTCGGTGTTACCGCTTCAAGGTTAGAGAAGTCAAAACGTAAGTTGTCTGGCTTAACTAAAGAACCTTTCTGAGCAACATGCTCACCTAGCACTTCGCGCAATGCAGAGTGAAGTAAGTGCGTTGCAGAGTGGTTTAGTGAGATAGCAGCACGACGCTCAGCGTCAACCGTTGCTTCTACTTTATCGCCCTTAGCAAATACACCTTCAACTAGCTCACCGTGGTGAGCAAATGCGTTACCTAGCTTCTGAGTATCTTGTACTTTGAAAAGACCCGACGCTGTTTTTAGTGTACCAGCATCACCACATTGACCGCCTGACTCAGCGTAGAATGGTGTCTCTTCAAGGATGATGATTGCTTTGTCGCCAGCCGATAGTGAAGATACTTCTTCGCCGTCAACAAATAGCGCAGAGATTTCACCTGCACCTTCAGTTGCTGTGTAACCACAGAACTCAGTGTTGGTGTCTACTTTGATTGTCGCGTTGTAATCCGTGCCGAATTGGCCAGCTTCACGTGCACGCTTACGCTGTGCTTCCATCGCCTTCTCAAAGCCTTCTTCATCGATAGTAAAGTCGCGTTCACGAGCTACATCGTTAGTAAGGTCAGCTGGGAAGCCGTATGTATCGTAAAGTTTGAAAACTGTTTCGCCGTCAAGCTCTTTGCCTTCAAGTGCATCTAGTGCGTCATTAAGAATAACCATGCCGCGCTCTAGAGTACGACCAAAGTTCTCTTCTTCAATACGAAGTACTTTTTCAACAAGCTCTTGCTGTTTCTTAAGTTCATCTGCCGCAGAGCCCATCACTTCAGCCAGTACACCCACAAGTTTGTGGAAGAACACGCCTTGTGCGCCAAGCTTGTTACCGTGACGAACTGCACGACGAATAATACGACGTAGAACGTAGCCACGCCCTTCGTTTGAAGGCATAACGCCGTCAGCGATTAGGAATGAACAAGAACGGATGTGGTCAGCAATAACGCGTAGCGATTGGTTAGATAGATCGTCATGACCCACAACTTCCGCTGTCGCTTTGATTAGCTTTTGGAATACATCAATTTCGTAGTTAGAGTGAACGCCCTGCATAATTGCAGAAATACGCTCAATACCCATACCTGTATCTACAGCAGGCTTAGGTAGCGGTTCCATTGTACCGTCAGCGTGACGGTTGAACTGCATGAATACGTTGTTCCAGATCTCGATGAAACGGTCACCATCTTCTTCAGGTGTGCCAGGACGGCCGCCCCAGATGTGCTCACCGTGATCGTAGAAGATTTCAGTACATGGACCACAAGGACCTGTGTCACCCATCGTCCAGAAGTTATCAGACTCGAACTGTTTACCGCCTTCTTTGTCGCCAATGCGAACGATACGGTCAGCAGGAACACCTACTTTCTTGTTCCAGATATCGAATGCTTCATCATCTGTCTCGTATACCGTTACCAGCAGGCGGTCTTTTGGCAGTTGAAGAGTTTCAGTCAGGAATTCCCAAGCAAAACCAATCGCTTCTTCTTTGAAGTAGTCGCCAAAGCTGAAGTTGCCTAGCATTTCGAAGAACGTGTGGTGACGAGCCGTGAAACCTACATTTTCAAGGTCATTGTGTTTACCACCCGCACGTACACAACGCTGAGCCGTAGTTGCTCGAGTGTAGGCACGCTTTTCGGCGCCTAAGAAGCAATCTTTGAATTGGTTCATACCTGCGTTAGTAAATAGCAGGGTTGGATCGTTATGTGGAACTAACGATGAACTGTCTACGATTTGGTGTTCTTTGCTCTCAAAGAACTTAAGGAACGCGTTGCGAACCTCATCAGTGCTCATGTACATGCAGCTCTTCCTGAAAATAGTCGAGTTAGAATTTTGCCGTATTGTAGATCATGGTTAAGGCTTCGACTAGTTTTCTTGTAGAAAAGACACCCTTGGGCAGGATTTTAGTGGGAATTCGATAAAATGAAGAATATTCCACTATATCTAGCCGTGGAAAAGCAGAACTAAATTGACGACCTAATATCGAAGAAACTCAGTCAACGAAAGAGAGTTGACCAAAGACATGCTCGACGGAGCTGCTCCAATAAAAAAGCCCCGCATAAAATATGCGAGGCTTTAAGTTCTTTCAAAGCGGATGGCTTCTTTCAAACACCCACTCTACAAAACGTTAGCTTATAGCTCTTCGTTTTCTTCTTCTTTCTCTGCGTCTTTCTCTTCAAGAACAGCAGGAGTCAGTAGTAACTCACGAAGTTTAGTATCGATCTCTAGAGCAACTTCTGGATTTTCACGTAGGTATTTACCAGCGTTAGCTTTACCTTGACCGATCTTATCGCCTTTGTAGCTGTACCAAGCGCCTGCTTTTTCTACTAGCTTATTCTTAACACCTAGGTCGATAAGCTCACCTTCGCGGTTGAAGCCTTTACCGTAAAGGATTTGAGTTTCAGCCTGTTTGAATGGTGCTGCAATCTTGTTCTTAACGACCTTGATACGAGTTTCATTACCAACAACTTCATCACCATCTTTAATCGCACCAGTACGGCGAATATCAAGACGAACAGATGCGTAGAACTTAAGTGCGTTACCACCTGTTGTTGTTTCTGGGTTACCGAACATCACACCAATTTTCATACGAATTTGGTTAATGAAGATAGCCATACAGTTAGACTGCTTAAGGTTACCCGTCAGCTTACGCATTGCTTGAGAAAGCATACGAGCCTGAAGACCCATGTGGCTATCGCCCATTTCGCCTTCGATTTCTGCTTTTGGTGTTAGTGCTGCTACTGAGTCAATAACAAGAACGTCGATTGCACCTGAACGAGCCAGTGCATCACAGATTTCAAGCGCTTGCTCACCCGTATCTGGTTGAGAAACAAGAAGTGCATCGATATCAACACCAAGCTTTTGAGCGTAGATAGGGTCTAGTGCGTGCTCCGCATCAACGAATGCACACGTTTTGCCCACTTTCTGTGCTGCAGCAATAAGCTCAAGCGTTAGCGTTGTTTTACCTGATGATTCAGGACCGTAAACTTCTACGATACGTCCCATCGGTAGGCCACCAGCACCTAGTGCGATATCTAGAGATAGAGAACCTGTAGAAATAGTTTCTACGTCCATTGTGCGGTTATCACCAAGACGCATGATAGAACCTTTACCAAATTGCTTTTCAATCTGACCAAGGGCTGCGGCTAACGCTTTTTGTTTATTCTCGTCCATTTCTATCTCCACATAATCGGTTGTCTCAACAAACGATCTAGAATCTATTTCTAACCCACATAGGGGTGACTAATTGGCTTTCATTATACTGTTGATTCATACAGTGTCTATACCTGTATGAAAATAATTTGTACAAATGTTATTTACCTTCCATTGATAGGTAATCATAAATAACTTGCAGGGCATGGTGCGTGGCTTGTTGGCGTACTTGTGATCTGTCGCCTGTAAATACATGCGTTTCTACTTTATACCAGCCATTTAGCGCTTTCCACGCGAAGCATACTGTACCAACAGGCTTATCTTCGGTCGCGCCACCTGGGCCAGCGATGCCACTGATTGATACAGAGATCGTCCCGTTTGAATGTTGCAATGCCCCGCTCGCCATTTCTATTACGACAGGCTCACTCACGGCGCCGAACTCCATTAAGGTTTTAAGCTGTACACCGATCATCTCTTGTTTGGCTTCATTGCTGTACGTAACAAAAGCGCGATCAAACCATCCAGAGCTGCCCGCAATATCGGTGACTGCACTCGCGACACCTCCGCCAGTGCAAGATTCAGCCGTCACTAACACGTGTTTGTGTTTAGCGAGTAAATGTCCAAGCTGTTCACTAAGGTCTTGAGTCATCTGCATCATCTGCTTCCCTTTATTTACTGTCATATCATTTGGATTCGCATCTTTTCGCATCAGCCGCTTTTCGCACGAAACGCTTTCACGTATCCTAAGCCGCAATAGAAATAAACGAAAGAAGTTAACTGTGAAAGCCGATCAAAAACATACTCCCATGATGCAGCAGTACCTAAAACTGAAAGCAGAAAACCCAGAAATTCTGCTGTTCTACCGCATGGGCGATTTCTACGAGCTTTTCTACGATGATGCTAAAAAAGCTTCTCAACTCCTCGATATTTCACTGACTAAACGCGGTTCATCAAACGGTGAGCCTATTCCTATGGCGGGTGTTCCTTACCATGCCGTTGAAGGGTACCTTGCAAAGTTAGTGCAACTTGGTGAATCCGTAGCAATTTGTGAACAGATTGGTAATCCAGCAACTTCAAAAGGCCCTGTTGAGCGTGCTGTTGTACGTATCGTCACACCCGGTACCGTGACCGATGAAGCATTGCTTTCTGAGCGCGTTGATAACCTGATTGCTGCCATCTACCATCACAACGGTAAGTTTGGTTACGCGACACTGGATATCACCTCCGGTCGGTTCCAACTCTGCGAGCCAGAAACCGAAGAAGCAATGGCCGCAGAACTGCAGAGAACCTCACCACGTGAGCTACTCTTCCCTGAAGATTTCGAACCCGTCAATCTAATGGCAAGCCGTAATGGCAACCGCCGCCGCCCTGTATGGGAATTTGAATTAGACACCGCTAAGCAGCAATTGAATAAGCAGTTTGGCACTCGCGATCTGGTTGGCTTTGGCGTAGAAAGCGCGAAACTGGGTCTATGTGCGGCTGGTTGTTTGATCCAATACGTGAAAGATACCCAGCGTACTGCCCTTCCTCATATCCGTTCACTGACGATGGATAAACAAGATCACTCGGTGATCCTTGATGCTGCAACTCGTCGTAATTTGGAGATCACGCAAAATCTTGGTGGTGGTACTGATAACACCCTTGCCGAAGTACTTGATCACACTGCGACAGCAATGGGTAGCCGTATGCTTAAGCGCTGGTTACATCAACCAATGCGCAATATCTCTGCACTCGATCAGCGCCTAGATGCGATTGGTGAGATGAAAGATCTGGCTCTATTCACAGAGCTACAGCCAACCTTAAAGCAGATTGGTGATATTGAACGTATTCTTGCTCGGTTAGCACTTCGCTCTGCTCGTCCACGTGATATGGCGCGTCTTCGCCAAGCAATGGAATATTTGCCAGAGCTTGCTGAAACACTGACGCAACTGAAGCACCCATACCTAACTCAACTTGCTCAATATGCTTCTCCTGTGGATGAGGTTTCTGAGCTGCTTGAGCGTGCAATCAAAGAGAACCCACCGGTCGTTATCCGTGACGGTGGTGTGATTGCAGAAGGCTACAATGCCGAGTTAGACGAATGGCGCGACCTTGCAGCAGGCGCAACCGAATTTCTTGATAAGCTTGAGCAAGAAGAGCGTGAACGTCATGGCATCGACACGCTAAAAGTTGGCTACAACAACGTACATGGTTTCTTCATTCAAGTAAGCCGTGGGCAAAGCCATCTTGTGCCGCCACACTATGTTCGTCGTCAAACGCTGAAAAATGCTGAGCGTTACATCATTCCTGAGCTTAAAGAGCACGAAGACAAAGTACTTAACTCTAAGTCGAAAGCACTCGCTATCGAGAAACAGCTGTGGGAAGAGTTGTTTGACTTACTACTGCCGTATCTAGAGCGCCTACAAAATATCGCCTCTTCAGTATCTCAGCTTGATGTTCTACAGAACTTGGCTGAGCGTGCAGATACCCTTGATTACTGTCGTCCAACCATGACAGAGTCTGCTGGCGTACAAATTCAGGCCGGTCGTCACCCTGTTGTTGAACAAGTGATGGACGAACCTTTCATTGCTAACCCTATCGACCTGAATGATCAACGTAAGATGCTGATCATCACGGGTCCCAACATGGGTGGTAAATCGACCTACATGCGCCAAACGGCACTCATCGCATTGATGGCTCATATCGGTTGTTATGTTCCTGCAGAAAGCGCAACCATCGGCTCTATCGACCGTATCTTTACGCGTATTGGCGCATCCGATGATTTGGCTTCTGGTCGTTCAACCTTCATGGTTGAGATGACAGAAACCGCAAATATCCTGCACAACGCGACACCAAATAGCCTAGTGCTAATGGATGAAATCGGTCGTGGTACCAGTACTTACGATGGCCTATCTCTGGCTTGGGCAAGTGCGGAATGGCTAGCTAATCAAATCAATGCGATGACACTGTTTGCAACGCACTACTTTGAGCTAACTGAACTGCCTAACCAACTTCCAACACTGGCTAACGTACACCTAGATGCGGTTGAGCATGGTGACAGTATTGCCTTTATGCACGCAGTTCAAGAAGGTGCAGCAAGTAAATCTTACGGTCTAGCGGTTGCAGGTCTAGCTGGCGTACCGAAAGCGGTGATCAAGAATGCTCGTGCGAAGCTGACTCAACTAGAAGCGTTAAGTGTCGAGTCGCCAACATCGAAGCCAAGCGGTGTCGATATCGCAAATCAACTGAGTCTGATCCCAGAGCCGAGTGAAGTAGAGCAAGCACTGGCGAATGTTGATCCTGATGATCTAACTCCTCGCCAAGCATTAGAAGAACTTTACCGCTTGAAGAAGCTGCTTTAGTTTCTTACCAAGTAGCTTGTTATGGCCGTACTGCTATTTTCATTAGACGGCATGAAATACCAAAGCCACAAACAAAAAAACGCTGACTTAAAGTCAGCGTTTTTATTTGTCTTCTATTTAGAGAAGCATCATCCGTTCAACTAGTCGTTTTCTACGTTGAACAGGTTTTCCATATTCAGACCTTGCTTGATAAGAATCTCACGTAGACGGCGAAGACCTTCAACTTGGATTTGACGAACACGTTCACGAGTCAGGCTGATTTCGCGGCCTACTTCTTCTAATGTTGACGGTTCATAACCCAGTAGTCCAAATCGACGTGCAAGCACCTCTTTCTGCTTAGGATTCAGCTCATCAAGCCAGAAAATCAACGAGTTCTTGATATCGCTATCTTGAGTTGAAACCTCAGGATCTGAATTATTGATGTCTGGAATAATATCCAACAGCGCTTTCTCACCGTCACCACCAATTGGCGTATCAACAGAGCTCACTCTTTCGTTTAGACGAAGCATCTTGCTCACATCACCAACCGGCTTATCTAGCTTAGAAGCAATTTCTTCTGCCGTTGGTTCATGGTCAAGCTTTTGTGATAGCTCTCTTGCAGTACGTAGGTAGATGTTCAGCTCTTTCACAACATGGATTGGCAAACGGATAGTGCGAGTCTGATTCATTAACGCACGTTCAATGGTTTGACGAATCCACCATGTCGCGTAAGTTGAGAAGCGGAAGCCACGCTCTGGATCAAACTTCTCTACGGCGCGAATCAAACCTAGGTTGCCTTCTTCGATTAGATCGAGAAGTGCAAGGCCGCGGTTGCTATAACGACGTGAAATTTTTACCACTAAACGCAGGTTACTTTCGATCATGCGTTTACGTGCTGCTTCATCACCGCGTAGAGCTCGACGTGCATATAGCACTTCTTCTTCAGCGGTTAGTAGTGGTGAGAAACCAATTTCGCCTAAGTAGAGTTGAGTGGCATCTAAACTTTTAGACGTAACTTCAACTTCTTCTTTCGCTTCGGTTTTCTTAGTGACTGTTCGTTTTGCTTTTCCAAGAGCTTCCGGTTCCGTGGTTGCTTGGTCAAGATCGAACTCTTCTTTGGTTACTGCATTGCTTATACTCATAACGCCTCCCCCTGGCGAAATTAGCATGACATTACAACTTCATATGTCGCTAAATGACTATGTCACTCCATACAATACGTAATTTTTGCATATTGTATTTAAGGTAAATATCGTTTTGGATTAACGGATTTACCTTGGTAACGAATCTCAAAGTGCAACCTAACACTGCTGGCTCCAGAGCTTCCCATTGTTGCTATCTTCTGCCCTGGTTTCACACTTTGCCCTTCAGATACTAATAGTCGGTCGTTATGCGCGTATGCACTTAAGTAATTATCATTGTGCTTCACAATCACTAGATTGCCGTAGCCTCGTAGTGCATTACCCGAATAAACAACCGTTCCCCCTGCAGTAGATACTATTGGCTGACCTCGCTGTCCTGCTATGTCTATGCCTTTATTTCCTTGTTCGCCTACAGAGAAATTCTTGATTACTCTCCCTTTAGTTGGCCATAACCATTTGGATACTTTATCACTTGTTGGTTTGGTGGGCGGTGTAACATTCTGTTTACCTTTAGAACCAACATACTCCTTTGATTTGGATTGTTCAACCTTCTTCGGTGGATCTTTTTTCACCACTTTGGTGGTAGTTTGAGCTGGAGCCGGTTTAGAGTTTTTGCTCTTTTGTGGTGTGGTTTTCGGTTTACTTGCCGCAGATGACGTTGTGGATGCGGCGACAGGCGCAGCAACTGCTGCTGCCGCTACCGTTGACTTACCATACGCTGGCGCGTTGTAGCTAGGACGCCATAACTTAAGCTTCTGCCCTGGGTGGATAGTGTAAGGAGCAGACAACTTGTTATAACCGATGAGGTCTTTAACGTCTTTATTGGTGACATAAGCAATGAAGTAAAGGGTGTCGCCTTTTTTAACTTCATAGTAACTGCCACGATAACTACCACGATCAATCGATGAGTAATTCTTGTTTAGGTTTGAAACGGGCGCAGGCGAATTCGCTGCACACCCAACAAGGGCACAGCTAAGCAGTAAAGTACTTCCTTTTAACAACTTCGAACGCATCGACTCTCTATCCACCTACACCATTAGTCTTTTATTAAGCTAGCTCACCAGGAACAAGAGGTACAAATCTCACCATCTCGATAACACTCGATAAAAACTCATCGCCGTGTCGAACGATCTTCAATAGTTGCTGTTCGTCATCACCGACTGGAATCAGTAAACGACCGCCATCTTTCAGCTGTTGCAGAAGCGCTTGAGGAATCGACTCTGCAGCGGCGGTGACAATAATCGCATCAAAAGGGGCTTTTGAAGACCACCCTTGCCAACCATCACCATGCTTAGTTGAGATATTGTAGAAATCGAGTTGCTTCAACCTACGTTTCGCATCCCATTGTAGCGACTTTATTCTTTCAACCGAATACACATGATCAACAAGTTGAGCCAATACCGCAGTTTGGTAACCAGAACCCGTTCCGATCTCCAAGACACGGCTATCTTGTTGTAATTCAAGTAGCTCTGTCATTTTAGCAACAATGTATGGCTGTGAGATTGTCTGACCCTGACCGATAGGCAGCGCATTATTATCATAGGCTTGGTGATACATCGCCTGCGATAAAAAGCTCTCTCTCGGCAATTGGTAAATCGCATCAAGAACCTTTTGATCTCGGATGCCATTTTCAATCAGAAAAGTAATTAAACGCTCAGCTTGCGGATTACTCACTTACTTCTCCCCTAACCATGTTGCCATCGCGCCCAACGACTCATGCGCCGTCAGATCAACCTGCAACGGTGTTACCGACACAAAGCCATGCTCAATCGCGTAAAAATCGGTGCCTTCACCGGCATCTTGCTCTTTGCCCGGAGGGCCGAGCCAATAGATATCGTGACCACGCGGGTCTTTTTGCTTGATCATATCTTCAGCGTGATGACGAGCACCTAGGCGTGTCACCTGAGTACCGGACAGTTGTTCTAAGGCTAAATCAGGAACGTTCACGTTCAACAAGCGATTGGTCGGGATTGGGTTTGCTAAATGTTGTTCGACAATACGACGAGCAATCACTGCCGCTGTCTTAAAATGTTTTTTTCCCACCAGAGAAAACGCTACCGATTGAACACCTAGAAAATGCCCTTCCATTGCTGCTGCCACCGTGCCGGAATAAAGCACGTCATCACCCAGGTTAGCACCGTGATTAATGCCCGTTAATACCAGATCAGGCATATCGTTCTTTAGCAGTTCGTTTAACGAAAAATGCACACAGTCGGTCGGTGTTCCTTGTACCGAATAGGTATTTTCAGCAATCTCTTGAACACGCAGAGGTTGTTCTAAAGTTAATGAATTTGACGCACCCGAGCGATTACGGTCAGGGGCAACAATGATAACTTCAGCAAGATCACGTAGCTCATTTGCCAGCTCATGAATACCTTGAGCGTGCACACCATCATCATTGCTGAGTAAAATCTTCATCCTGTATCCTTTCTTTTGTTCCCATACTAAGCCAAGCCACTTAAATTCCAATATCAAGTGACCCAGCTCCAAGCAGAATCGTTATTGCTCGTAGGTTCTTTCTACGTGTACTTCTTCAACCAACTCTCGAACGATAGCAGTTGCGAAACAACCTGCGTCTAGAGAGAACTTAAGAGTGATATTATCTTCGTTCACTTCCCAAGTTAAATCGGTTGGTTTTAACGATGCTTCACGACGGTCATGGCGCATGCGGTTACCGCGAATCAGCGCCATTAGGTCAGGTTCAGAATCAAGATGTTTTTGCTCTAACGCTTGAGACTCATCAGTCGTTGGCAAAGCATTATCGCCAGCCAAAGCAACAGTAACCCATGCAGCGCCATTCAGGATGTCTTGGTTTACTGCTTCGATATTGTCCGCAGTTACCGCTAGTTGAGCGCCGTCTTTCATGACAATATCGCCAACCAATGCCGATGCAAACGCATCTTGCTCAATACGGTCTGACAGGATCAGGTTGTAAATCCACGAGCGAGCGGCAGAAAGGTACAAGCTGCGCTTATTCTGGTTACGAGTACGAACGTTATCACGGCCCCAACGACGAGCTTCAGATAAGTTGTTACCTTCATTACCAAAACGCTGAGCACCGAAGTAATTTGGCACGCCAACTTGAGCGACTTTTTCCAAACGTTTCACGACATCATCACAGTCTGTTACTTCAGACAAAGTCAGCTCGAATTGGTTGCCAACTAAATCACCCGGGCGTAACTTTTTGTTGTGTCGTGCTATCGCCAAGATCTCAATGCTTGGGTACTGTGCTAAGAAAGCTGAAAAGTCAGGCTCACCTTTTGGTAGGTGCACACTCAACCACTGCTCAGTTACTGCGTGACGGTCTTTTAAACCTGCCCAGCTCACGTCTTTCGACTTAACACCGCAAGCTTTAGCCAGCTCGTTTGCTACGAAACTCGTGTTTTCACCGGTTTTACGAATACGAACCATTAAGTGCTCGCCTTCACCAGTAAACTCAAAACCCAAGTCTTCATTAACGACAAAGTGTTCGGCTTTTGCTTTTAGTTTTGCTTTCGCAGTTGGTTTACCGTTTAGATAAGCCAATGAAGATAAAATATCTGACATGCTGTTCTTTTCGTGTTGGTGCTTACGCACTTTTAGTAATTAGGACCACCGCTTCACATGCGATGCCCTCTTTGCGACCTGTAAAACCTAAACGCTCAGTGGTCGTCGCTTTTACATTCACATTGCTAATGCTGGTTTCTAGGTCTTGAGCAATAGCTTGGCACATAGAGTCTATATGAGGCGCCATCTTTGGAGCTTGCGCCATGATAGTAATATCGGCATTACCAATCACGTAACCTTGTTCTTTTACTCGACGGTAAACATCTTTCAGTAGTTCACGGCTATCCGCGCCTTTCCATTCGTCATCGGTATCAGGGAAATGACGACCAATATCACCCGCAGCAATCGCACCTAATAGAGCGTCACACAACGCATGAAGGGCTACATCACCGTCTGAGTGGGCAATAAGACCTTGCTCGTAAGGGATGCTTACACCACCAATAATTACAGGGCCTTCACCACCAAACTTATGTACATCAAAGCCATGGCCAATACGAATCATCATTATTCCTTATTCTGACTTAAATAGAACTCAGCAAGCGCTAAATCTTCAGGCTGAGTAATCTTAAAATTATCTGAGCGCCCTGCCACTAAAGCGGGCGATAAACCTTTCCATTCAAAGGCTGAGGCTTCATCAGTAATTGAAGCGCCTTGTTGCAACGCCTCACTTAATACCTTCCACAGAGGCTTTGCTCTGAACATTTGTGGCGTAAGTGCATGCCATAAATCGGCACGCTCAACGGTATGCTCAATCTGCCCTTGGGCACCGCGCTTCATCGTGTCACGCACTGGAGCCGCTAAAATAGCGCCCACATCATGGCTCATTGCACCGGAAATTAGCTTGTCGATATCACTTAGCTGAACACACGGCCTTGCCGCATCGTGAACCATTACCCAATCACTAAGCTGCTGCTCAGCGATATAGTTTAGCGCAGAGAGTACAGAGTCTGCTCGCTCGCTTCCGCCAGACACTCGGATCACTTGTGGATTCTGGTTAAGTGCTAGCTCAGGGTAGTATGGATCATCATCACTGATCGCAACGACAATTTGAGCGACTTGAGGGTGAGACAGTAATTTCTCAACGGTGTGCTCTAAAATTGTTTTGCCGTGAATCTTAAGATATTGCTTAGGGCGGTCTGCCTTCATTCGGCTACCGACGCCTGCCGCAGGTACAACAGCAATCACGCTTTGAAGTTGAGTCGACATTAATGGGATTCCTCACCAATGATGCGATAAAACGTTTCGCCTTCTTTGACCATTCCAAGTTCATGACGTGCGCGTTCTTCTATCGCGTCTAAGCCTTGGCGTAGATCGTCAATTTCAGCAAACATTTCTGCATTTCGAATATGCAGCTTTTCATTTACTTGCTGTTGAACTTGGATTTCGTTGTTCACACCGTAGTAATCAGAGATACCATTTTTACCGAGCCACAGTGTGTGTTGTAGCCAGCCAAACACTATGAGCAGTACTAAAGCAAAAATTCGCATAACACCTTTCGCCGGTTGAAAAAGAAGGAGCTAGAATAAGGCACATATATACCATAATGAGCTTATTGGTGCGAGATATGTGGTGTCAGGGAATCAATAAGTCGGGGAATTATTGTTATTCGAAATCCACAATGAGATTCCCGACTCCCTCCTCCGTCGGTCTCGAGAATGACGGGGAATACAAATCACTGCAGACAAAAAACTCAAAGAGATAGCACCTTCCCTAAGCCACATACTCTCGTCATTCCCAAGAAGGAGGAACGACTGAGTTGGGAATCTATGGAGTCAAAGGTAAATAAGAGATTCCCTATTCCTTCCTTCGTCAGTCTAGGGAATGACGAATTTTAGGCAAAAAATGCCCCGCATAAGCGAGGTATTTAAAAAACTTAGATTAACAATTCGCTAGGAATTATTGACCTTTAACTTCTTTAAGACCGCTTTCGTTGTAAAAAGGAGGAGCTTTAGAAATTAGACCTCACTTTCCTACAAGCAAAAAAAAACGCCCTACCGAAGTAGAGCGTTTTCAAAAGCTTTAAGCTAATAATTCAGAGTGAATTATTGACCTTTAACTTCTTTAAGACCGTTGTAAGGAGCTTTAGAACCTAGAGCTTCTTCGATACGGATAAGTTGGTTGTACTTAGCAACACGGTCAGAACGGCTCATAGAACCAGTTTTGATTTGACCTGCAGCTGTACCTACCGCTAGATCAGCGATAGTTGCATCTTCAGTTTCGCCAGAACGGTGAGAGATTACTGCAGTGTAGCCAGCGTCTTTAGCCATCTTGATAGCAGCTAGAGTCTCTGTTAGAGAACCGATTTGGTTGAACTTGATAAGGATAGAGTTAGCTACGCCTTTCTCGATACCTTCAGCAAGAATCTTAGTGTTTGTAACGAACAGGTCGTCACCAACGATTTGAAGCTTGTCGCCTAGAAGTTCAGTTTGGTGCTTGAAGCCATCCCAATCTGACTCGTCAAGACCGTCTTCGATAGAAACGATTGGGAAGTTGTTCGCTAGCTCAGCTAGGTAGTGGTTGAACTCTTCAGAAGTGAAAGTTTTACCTTCGCCCTTCATGTTGTAGATGCCAGCTTCTTTGTCGAAGAACTCAGATGCTGCACAGTCCATAGCAAGAGTAACGTCTTTACCTAGTTCGTAACCAGCAGCTGCAACAGCTTCTGCGATAACTTCTAGAGCTTCAGCGTTAGACTTAAGGTTAGGAGCGAAACCACCTTCATCACCAACTGCAGTGCTGTAGCCTTTAGACTTAAGAACTTTAGCTAGGTTGTGGAATACTTCAGCGCCGATACGTAGACCTTCTTTAAGAGTTTTAGCGCCAACTGGTTGGATCATGAACTCTTGGATGTCAACGTTGTTATCTGCGTGCTCACCACCGTTGATGATGTTCATCATTGGTAGAGGCATAGAGAACTGACCAGCAGTACCGTTTAGCTCAGCGATGTGCTCGTATAGAGGCATGCCTTTCGCAGCAGCAGCAGCTTTTGCGTTAGCTAGAGATACAGCTAGGATAGCGTTCGCGCCGAACTTAGACTTGTTATCAGTACCGTCTAGGTCAAGCATGATTTGGTCAACGTCAGCTTGTGCTTTAGCGTCAGTACCAACTAGAGCTTCAGCGATTGGGCCGTTTACAGCTTCAATAGCTTTAAGAACACCTTTACCTAGGAAACGTGATTTGTCGCCGTCACGTAGCTCAAGAGCTTCGCGAGAACCAGTAGATGCGCCAGATGGAGCAGCAGCCATACCTACGAAACCGCCTTCTAGGTGTACTTCAGCTTCTACAGTTGGGTTACCACGTGAATCGATGATTTCACGACCTAGAACTTTAACGATCTTAGACATTGAATGTTTCCTTCTCGTTGAATATATAAATGTCAAATTTAAAGGTAGCAGCACAACTTACGCAGCTACCTGTATTCCTTTTTACTTCTCTAACTCGCCGCGCTGGAACTCGCCAGCCGCTTTAACGAAACCTGCAAACAATGGATGACCATCGCGAGGCGTTGAAGTGAACTCTGGGTGGAATTGAGCAGCAACGAACCATGGGTGGTTCGGGTTCTCAATAACTTCAACCAGTTTCTTGTCCGCAGATAGACCCGATACTTTTAGGCCCGCTTTTTCGATTTGTGGACGAAGATTGTTGTTCACTTCGTAACGGTGACGGTGACGTTCATGGATCGTCGCGCTACCGTATAATTCGTAAGCTTTCGTCCCTTTCGCTAGGTGACAAAGCTGTGAACCAAGACGCATTGTGCCGCCAAGGTCAGATGTTTCTGTACGCTCTTCAACTTTACCTTCGCCATCAGTCCACTCAGTGATAAGACCAACAACTGGGTACTTAGTTTCAGTACAGAATTCAGAAGAGTGTGCCCCTTCCATTTTCGCAACGTTACGAGCGTACTCGATAAGTGCTACTTGCATACCTAGACAGATACCTAAGTACGGTACTTTGTTTTCACGAGCGTATTGAGCAGCAAGAATCTTACCTTCAACACCACGGTCACCAAAGCCACCAGGAACTAGGATTGCATCTAGGCCTTCTAAAACTTCTACGCCACGAGACTCAACGTCTTGTGAATCTACGTATTTAATATTAACGCTTAGGCGATTTTTCAAGCCCGCGTGTTTTAGCGCTTCATTTACTGATTTGTATGCGTCTGGTAGTTCAATGTACTTACCAACCATACCAATCGTCACTTCACCCGTTGGGTTAGCTTCTTCGTAAATTACTTGTTCCCATTCAGACAGGTCTGCTTCTGGAGCTGTGATGCCGAAACGCTTACATACAAGTTCATCAGTACCTTGAGCTTTAATAAGCTGAGGGATCTTGTAGATAGAGTCAACATCGCGCATAGAAATAACTGCATTTTCTTGCACATTACAGAACAGAGCAATTTTCTTACGCTCGTTCGAAGGAATGTTGCGGTCTGAACGACAAACTAGGATGTCTGGCTGAATACCAATAGACAGTAGCTCTTTTACAGAGTGTTGCGTTGGCTTAGTTTTCACTTCGCCCGCAGCTGCTAGGTATGGCACTAGAGTCAGGTGCATGAACATTGCGCGTTCACGGCCTAGCTCTACTGCTAGCTGACGAATCGCTTCCATGAATGGTAGAGATTCGATATCACCAACCGTACCACCAACTTCAACGATCGCGATATCGTGGCCAGATGCGCCAGAAATTACACGCTCTTTGATAGAGTTAGTGATGTGTGGGATAACCTGAATAGTTGCACCTAGGTAATCACCGCGACGCTCTTTAGCGAGTACGTCTGAGTAAACACGACCTGCAGTGAAGTTGTTACGCTTAGTCATCTTGGTGCGAATGAATCGCTCATAGTGACCAAGGTCAAGGTCTGTTTCAGCGCCATCTTCCGTAACGAACACTTCACCGTGCTGAGTCGGGCTCATAGTGCCTGGATCAACGTTGATGTAAGGGTCAAGCTTCATCATAGTCACTTTAAGACCACGAGCTTCTAAAATAGCCGCAAGAGATGCTGCAGCAATACCTTTACCTAGAGAGGATACAACCCCGCCAGTAACAAAAATGTAATTTGTCGTCATGTTTAACCTGAAATTGGTTGAATGAGGGAAATGGACTACTTCTGGACGGGATGAAAATATACCAGAAGCCCCTTATCGCCACAACGTGAAATCTATCACACTGCTATTTTTTATTTTTTGCTTCAAATCAATTCATGATAAAAGCTTTGGTTATCTTTTCTCCGCCACCTTGACTTCATCCCACATGGAATCAAGCTGTTGTAGTGAAAAATCGGTCAAAATTTTATCTTGCTGACGAACTTTTTGTTCCACCCCTTTAAAGCGACGTGAGAACTTCAGATTGGCTTTATTTAGTGCAGACTCTGGATTTTTACCCAAATGTCGCACCAAATTGACCGTCGCAAACAGCAAATCACCCAACTCTTCTTCAACCAAATCTTCATTTGGCGTCACTTGAAGCGCTTCTTCTAGCACCTCATCGACTTCCTCTAAAACCTTATTCGCCACTGGGCCAATAGAGTCCCAATCAAAGCCATATTTCGCTACCTGTTTTTGAATCTTTGTAGCACGTGAAAGCGCAGGTAGAGAGTTTGGTATTGAGTCTAGAATACTTTCTTGAGTTTTGCCTGCCTGAGCTTTTTCTTTGGCTTTTTCAGCTTCCCAGTTGGCATTAATTTCTTCATCGCTCGCAAACTCGGTATCAGAAAACACATGCGGATGGCGGCGCGTTAGCTTCTCATTGATGCCATCGACCACATCAGAGAACTCAAACAGCCCTTGCTCTTTGGCGAGCTGGCTGTAGAAAATCACCTGAAATAGCAGATCACCCAGTTCTTCTTGTAGGTTCGGCCAATCTTTGTTGTGAATCGCGTCCACCACCTCGTAGGTTTCTTCGATAGTATGCGGCACAATTGTTTCAAAATTTTGTTTCAAATCCCAAGGACAGCCACCTTCTGGATCGCGCAGCTTAGTCATGATCTGTTCAAGTTGTTCAATCGGGTGATTCATCGCTTTCTTCCTATTCACTGTCTTTGATTTTTAAATTTATAATGTCTTCTATAACTAAAAAAGGTGAGCAGCCAAAACCACTCACCTTTCTATTCTTTCCGTCATCCCCAAGAGCGAAGAATGAGCGAGTTGGGGATCTCAAATCGCTTGACGAGATTCCCTATCACGTTCGTTCCTCACTGTAGGGAATGACAGCTATCTTTTTTACTAAGTAATTAGGGCGTGTTGATCTTTCGTGAGTGTTTTTTGAACAGCATGGTAAAGAGTTATAATTTGCTTCGCCAAAAGTAAAACCATAACCAATACCATGCCAAGAACAATGCTAACTGATATTCGCTGGGAACTGCTACTCCAAGTTATGAAAAGTACAGGTCGTATTTACGATAAAACTGAACATCGAATGACATTTGAAGGAATACTTTATCGAATGAGAACAGGTATTCCTTGGCGAGATCTACCCTCTGAGTTCGGAGAGTGGAGTACCGTTTACAGACGATTTAATCTTTGGTCAAAGAAAGGGATTTTAGATAATCTTTTCAAAGCTTATCTAACATGGCTGATTTTGAATGGGTATTTCTTGATGGCTCTATAGTTAGAGCACATCAGCATAGTACAGGTGCAGCTACTGAAAGTTCAGAGCAAATAGGAAAAAGTCGCGGGGGCAACTCAACCAAAATTCACTTAGCCGTAGATAGTGGTGGCCTGCCGATTTGCTTTGATTTATCAGAGGGACAACGCCACGATATAGTGCATGCCGAAAGCTTAGTTGAGCAACTCGATGAAGTTAATACCATCGTTTGTGATAAAGGATATGACAGCGAACCTTTCCGTATTTTTGTTAAGGAACGTGGCGGAGAAACGGTAATTGCTAAACGCAATTACGGACAAGATATAGACAAAGACAGTATGGATTGGTGTTTATACAAGTATCGTCACTTGGTCGAAAATGCCTTTGGGAGAATTAAGCATTATCGAGCTATTTCAAGTAGATATGACAAGCTAGAAAGGAATTATGCCAGCATGTTATCGCTGGCATTCATGTTAATGTGGCTACCGATGTATTGTTGAACGCGAAATGTACAGCAAAGATCAACACGCCCTAGTTCTTCTAACAAGGCAGTAAACTTATGAGGCTCCTGAGCATAGCTTGCCTATGTGATGGAGTGAAATAAGTGAAACTAACGCAGTTAGAAAGCTAAGTACGACGTAAAAACTAGCCTAGGCGTTTTACGCTCATGACATCTTTGATCTGCTCTACTCGGCTGGTCACGCGACTCAGAATTTCAATATTGGTCACTTCCAAATCGAAATCCATTACCGATAGCTGACGCTTGTAGTCGATACGGCTCTTCATTGTGGTCACGCTGATCTTTTCATTCGAGAACAGTGAGGTGATGTCTTTCAACAAGCCATTACGCTCTAGCGCTTCAACACGCAGCGTTAGGATGTATGAACCAACAAAGCCATTGCCCCAAACAGTATCAATGATACGTTCTGGTGCGTGCATACTAAGTTCGCCTAGCTGTTCACAGTCAGCGCGGTGCACTGAGATACCACGACCTTGAGTAATGTAACCTTTAATCACATCACCAGGGATTGGCTGACAGCAACGAGCTAGGTGCGTCATTAGGTTATCAACGCCCTCAACCACTACCGCATCTTTCTTCGGACGGCTCTGTTGTGCTGGCTTGTTTTCCGACTCAAGCAGTTTCTCTAGCGCTTTCTTGTCTTCCTCTTCCGCCGTAGGCTTGTTGACCAACGCATTGATGTGATTAACCACTTGGTTAATGCGCAAATCGCCACTGCCGATACCAGCATAAAGCTCATCTGGCGTGTTGACGTTAAAGCGTCTCAGAGCGTATTGGTCTGCATCTTTTAAGGTTGCACCCACTTTAGCAAGTTCCGCCTCAAGGATGTCTCGACCCGCTTCTAGGTTCTTCTCACGACTTTGCGCACGGAACCAAGCATTGATCTTGGCTCGAGCACGACCAGAATGAACAAAACCTGTGGTTGGGTTCAGCCAATCACGTGATGGGTTCGGCTCTTTCTGAGTGATAATTTCAACCTGATCACCCATCGATAATTTATGAGTGAATGGGACGATACGGCCTGCTACTTTGGCACCGATACAACGGTGTCCGACCATCGAGTGGATGTGGTAAGCGAAGTCCAGTGGGGTTGCACCCATAGGTAAATCGACCACGTCACCGCGCGGTGTAAAGGCATATACGCGATCATCGAATACTTGGCTACGAACTTCATCCAGCATCTCGCCAGAATCCGACATCTCTTCTTGCCAATCGATAAGTTTACGCAACCAAGTGATTTTCTCGTCGTAACCACTGCGTCCGCTTGAAGCACCTTCTTTGTACTTCCAGTGCGCCGCCACACCAAGCTCAGAGTCTTCGTGCATCTGCTTGGTACGGATCTGAATCTCAATGGTCTTGCCTTCTGGGCCCAAAACCACGGTGTGAATAGACTGGTAACCATTTGGCTTAGGGTTCGCCACATAGTCATCGAATTCACTTGGTAGATGTTTGTATTTGGTATGAACCACACCTAAGCCGGCATAGCAGTCTTGAAGCTGGTCGGCGATGATACGTACCGCACGTACGTCAAAGAGCTCATCGAAGTCCAAGCCTTTCTTCTGCATTTTACGCCAGATGCTGTAGATGTGTTTTGGTCGACCGCTGACTTCTGCATTGATGCTTGAACGGTTCATTTCCGCCGTTAAGTCGTCAACGAAATCTTTAATGTATTGTTCACGTACGATGCGACGCTCGGACAACTGTTTAGCAATCTGCTTGTAGGTGTCTGGCTGTTGGTAGCGAAATGCGTAATCTTCGATTTCCCACTTAAGCTGACCAATACCTAAACGGTTAGCGAGCGGAGCGTAGATGTTAGAACACTCTTTTGCTGCCGCGCGACGCACAGCATCAGGCGCTTTTTTCACCTCAATAAGGTTACAGATTCGCTCAGCGAGTTTGATGACTACGCAGCGGAAGTCGTCGACCATCGCCAGTAACATACGACGAACGTTATCAACTTGACCCGAGGCAGCACTGCCTTCAAGAGTCACGTTTAACTGGCCTAAGGCCGCCATTTCTTCAACGCCATCGATCAACTTTACGGTTTCTTTACCGTAGCTTTCTTCAAACGCTTCGCGCTCAAAAACGCCGCTTGAGACGACGGGGAAAAGTTGCGCTGCAATTAAAGTGGCACGGTCCATGGACAGCGTAACCAAGATTTCGATCATCTCGCGGCCACGCCAAAGCAGGAGCGACGCTTGCTCGTGATCTTTTAATAGCTCTTCACAGTGACGATAAACTTTGATCAGTTTATTCGAGGTTTTTGCGTCTTGATTTAGTGACGCAATCCAACTTTCTAGCTCAAACTGTTCGCTTGGGTTTAAATGTGCGCTTCGTACCGCAACCATCATGCCTTCCTAGTTATTATGTTTTATACCCAATTCAATATGACTAACTGGTTCCAAGTTAGTTCGACCATATTGATATCAGCGCAGGCTTCCCTGCGCCTTTGTGATTCATTTGAAGCCTTGTTAAGGGCCTCTAAGCCTTGATAAAGAGAGCCATCGATTCTAGATGACTGGTGTGGGGGAACATGTCCAACATACCCAGTTTGGCTAATTGATAGCCTTGTTTTTCTAAGCTCTCAGAATCTCTAGCTAGAGTAGCAGGATTACACGAAACATAAACCACACGCTTCGCTCCTAACGCTGAAATTTGATCAACGATCCCACTCGCTCCCGCACGTGCCGGGTCAAGCAATACTTTATCAAATTTCTCTTTTGCCCAAGGCTGTGAAGATAAGTCTTCTTCAAGGTTAGCTTGGTAAAATTCCGTATTGCTTAACTGGTTTAACGCTGCGTTAGATGTGGCTTGCTGAACCATTTCATCAACGCCTTCTACGCCAACCACAAACGCCGATTGTTGCGCGATAGGCAAACTGAAATTCCCTAAGCCACAAAACAGGTCGAGCACTCGCTCATCCGCTTGAGGTTCTAGCCAATCAATCGCTTGAGCCACCATCTGCTGATTCACTTTCTGGTTTACTTGGATAAAGTGGTTTGGCTCAAACGGCAACGTTACGCCAGTTTCGCTATAAGAAGGTGCATCGCCAACTAAGCGAACCAACTTATCGGTTTCAGGCATCGAGTACAGCGTAGCGCCTTCTTCTTTTGCTAACGCAATCAGCGCTTGCTCATCTTTTTCAACCAAAGGCTTAAGGTGACGTAGCACCATTACAGGGCCAGTATCGCCCAACACCAATTCAACGTGTCCTAAAGACGTAAGGCTGTTGAAAGTGTTCAGTAAATTTTTCAGTTTTGGCAGCAATACATTGAGGCGAGGATCAAGCACGGCACAGTCGGTGATATTTTCAATCTGCTTACTCTGCTTCTTACGGAAACCGAACTGAAGCTGCTGTGTCTTTTTGTCAACAAATAGGCTGATACGCGCGCGACGTCGATAACCGGTTTCATCACCGACAATAGGTTGTGCAACTTCAGTGTTCACCGTTTGGTATTGGCTCATCAGGTGGGTCAGAGATTGCGACTTATGCTCAACCTGAGAAGAGTAGCCGAGGTGTTGAAGGTGACAGCCACCACACTGATTAAAGTGCTTACAAAACGGCTTTAAACGCTGCTCGCTCGGCTTCAATAACTTGATGAGTTTAGCTCGCGAAAACTTACTTTTGCTCTCAGTAAGTTGAATAACCACCTGCTCACCGGGCAATGCACCATCAATGAAAACCGGTTTATTCTTTTGATAAGCGATGCCAGCGCCATTGTGATCCATTCGTTCAACCAAAACCGATTGATGCTTGGTCTCGAGTTGAGTTTTCTTTTTTGGTTGGAAAAAACGTGCCATTGCTTGTGCCTAATGTATCTTTTAATAAGTAATTGGTATCCAGGACTCACTATTATGTCTTGGAATCATTGTCGAACGTCACGGCTTTGATTAAGCTTACCGTTCACTTAACCGCCATTGTGTGCGTTATTTTCCCATATCCAGACCTCGATGTAATTAAAGAACATGACCAGATATGGCTTAAGAGCCCGTGTAATTACCTTAACTCTAGCTCCAACCCTGATTATTGGGTTGCTATTGAGTGCATTTTTCTCATTTAACCGCTATCAAGACCTTGAGGGTCAGGTGGTTAATACTGGTACTAGCATCATTGAACCACTTGCGATTGCGAGTGAATCAGGCATGAAGCTCGAAAGTCGAGAGTCTGTTCGTCAGCTTATTAGCTATGCGCATCGAAAAAACTCTAAGCTGGTACGCAGTATCGCGGTGTTTGATGAGCGTCATGAGTTGTTTGTAACCTCAAACTTCCACCCCGATTTTGAAAGCCTAACCTATCCGAAAGATAAACCGATTCCGCATTTGAGCTCATCGAACCTTCTCGATAATACGCTGATCCTGCGGACGCCTATCATCGCCGAAGGCCAGTACATCAATTCAGCCAACGGTCAGTCTCAAGCCAATCAAGCGATCGGCTATATTGCAATTGAGTTAGATCTATCTTCACTTCGACTGCAGCAATATCAAGAAGTGTTCTCTGCCTTCTTGGTGTTGATTCTCGGACTTGGTTTATCGGCCGTGTTTGCGTTCCGTTTGATGCACGACGTAACCCAACCGATCACACACATGAAAAATATGGTCGACCGCATTCGTCGTGGTCACCTAGATGTACGTATCGAAGGTAAGATGCATGGTGAGCTAGATTCGCTGAAAAACGGTATCAACGCGATGGCGGTATCGCTATCAGAATATCACGTCGAGATGCAGCACAGTATCGACCAAGCCACATCAGATTTGCGTGAAACCCTTGAACAGCTAGAGATTCAAAACGTTGAGTTAGACATCGCGAAGAAACGCGCGCAAGAAGCGGCTCGTGTTAAATCTGAGTTCTTAGCGAATATGTCTCACGAACTGAGAACGCCTCTGAACGGTGTAATTGGCTTTACTCGTCAGATGCTCAAGACTCACCTATCGAACAGTCAAACCGATTATCTGCAAACCATTGAACGTTCGGCAAATAACCTGCTTAGCATCATCAACGATATCTTGGACTTCTCAAAACTTGAAGCCGGTAAGTTAGCCCTAGAGAACATTCCATTTGAGTTCCAAGCCAGCCTTGAAGAGGTAGTAAACCTTCAAGCAACCAACGCTCATGAGAAAGGCCTAGAGCTGACACTGAAGATCGATCCTAAAGTACCGCCAGGCGTGGTGGGTGATCCACTGCGTATTCAGCAGATCCTAACCAACCTTGTTGGTAACTCAATCAAGTTTACCGAACGCGGCAACATTGATATCAGCGTTGAGCTTCGCTCACAAAGTGAAGACAACATCGAGCTGCAATTCATGGTTCGCGATACGGGTATTGGTATTTCTGAGCGCCAACAAGCTCAGCTGTTCCAAGCCTTCAGCCAAGCCGATGCAAGTATCTCTCGTCGCTATGGTGGCACAGGCTTAGGTCTGGTTATCACCCAAAAACTGGTCAGCCAAATGGGCGGAGAGATCAGCCTAACCAGTCGTCTTCACCAAGGCTCTACCTTCTGGTTCACCTTGAGACTATCAACGACTGATATGCCGATGACTGAGCTAATTGAGACTCAGTGTCTGCAAGACAAACAACTGCTGCTTATCGAACCAAACATGCAAGCGGCATCGATTACTCAGCAAATCCTAACTCAAGAAGGTTTAGTGGTAACGTATCGTTCGGTGATGCCAGACGAGACCACCTCGTATGACTACGTTTTGCTTAACCTAGCCGCCAACCAAGAATATCAATTTGATACCGTGAGTGGTTGGGCGATCGGTGCGAAGAAGATTGCTCAAAACGTGATAATTGGTACACCAAGTACCGAGCTAGCGTTGGGTGAGCAACTAATGAAAGAGGTCGATGTTCAGTGCATCACTAAGCCTCTTTCTCGTAAGAAGTTACTGCAAACTCTGGTATCGAATCAGGCACCAACCTTGATTGCACCAGCAATTGAAACACATTCAGAAGAGAAGCTTCCGCTTACGGTATTGGCGGTCGACGACAACCCAGCCAACCTAAAACTGATCACCGCGCTGCTCAAAGAGCGTGTAGAAACCGTCATCAGTTGTACCAGTGGTCAGCAGGCGATAGACAAAGCGACAGAGACGCCATTTGATATCGTCTTCATGGATATTCAAATGCCACAGATGGACGGTGTGACCGCTTGTCAGAACATCAAGAAGCTGGCGAACAATGCAAATACGCCTGTGATTGCCGTTACCGCGCATGCCATGATTGGCGAACGTGACCGACTGCTTGAAGCGGGCATGGATGACTACCTAACCAAACCTATTGAAGAGCATGTTTTACAGCAGGTTCTGATTCATTGGAGCTCGACCTCTGAGGTTGAGCACATCGAAAAAATAGATCCAGACCACCCAGCGGTCTCTGCTGAAGTCGACAACGCTCCAGTGTCAGAAACTGAAGCCAGCGTGCACACAAACATCATCATTGATTGGCAAGCTGCGATGAAACAAGCCGCCAATAAAGAAGATCTCGCACGCGATATGCTGCAAATGCTCGTAGACTTTATTCCAGAGGTTTATGAGGCAGCAGACAAAGCGATAGAAGACAGTGACTACCCAGTTGAAGAGCTGATACACATCATCCACAAGATGCATGGCAGCAGCTCGTACAGCGGCGTACCAAGACTAAAATCGGTATGTGCGACGATAGAGAAAGAGCTACGTTCTGGTACTTCTGTTGAAGATATTGAACCGGAGCTTTTCGAGCTTCAGGATGAATTAGATAAGGTTCAAGCAACCGCGATTCACTACTTGAAACCGGCCAAGACCTAGTGGGCACTTGTTACTCACCAGTATTCGTTAGAGGGTTTACCCGCTAATAAAAAAGCAGAGCTCATGAGCTCTGCTTTTTTCTGTCTAGAGCCAAGAGCACTAGATATAAAGTCGCGATAATCTATTTACGATTCGAGTAACACCGTTGCCACTGCGTAGTGACGCTCATCCGAGATAGTCAGATGAATTGATGTTGTGCCGTTCGCCTCTGCGATTTCACGCGCTTTTTTATGCAGGCTCAGAACTGGCTTGCCATGCTCATCGTTTGAAATCTCAAAGTCGTGGAAAGTCACACCCAGTGCGATCCCCGTGCCCAACGCCTTAGATGCTGCTTCTTTGGCAGCAAAACGTTTTGCAAGGTAACGCCCTTTTTGCTTCAGTTGCTGAAATACTTCAAATTCAGAATCGGTCAAAATACGCTGAGCAAAAGCGTCACCACTTCGTGACAATGCCTTTTCAACACGTTCAATTTCTGCGATATCTGTACCTAATCCAACAACAGCCATGCTTACCCTACTACTAAACTTCTATCTATTAATTCTACTAATTCGTCGCTTACGACTTAACGCTTACGGTTTAGAAAACTAAGCGTTGTTGCGTGCTGTTTCCATCACGGCTTTCATGTCTGCAACGGCTTTGTTCAAACCATCAAACACTGCGCGTCCCATGATCGAGTGACCGATGTTCAGCTCGTAGATCTCAGGAAGAGCCGCAATTGGGGCGACGTTGTGGTAAGTCAGACCATGGCCCGCATTGACTGTGATACCAAGATCGTCCGCGTAGCTTGCGCCTGCAGCAATCTTTTTCAGCTCGTCTTGTTGATCTTCTTCTGTTTTAGCATCGGCGTAATGACCAGTGTGCAGTTCAATGAACGGTGCGCCACACGCTTTTGCTGCGTCGATTTGCTCACGGTCAGCATCGATAAACAGAGACACCTTAATGCCAGCTGCAGACAGTTTTTCCATCGCCGCTTTGATCTTTTCAAGTTGACCAACCACATCCAAGCCACCTTCAGTGGTCAGCTCTTCACGCTTCTCTGGAACCAGACAAACAAACTCAGGATTAGTATCGAGGGCAATTTGAACCATCTCATCCGTTACTGCCATCTCCAAATTCATACGAGTCTGAAGTGTTTCAGCCAGAATACGCACATCACGGTCAACGATATGACGACGGTCTTCACGCAGGTGAACAGTAATGCCGTCAGCACCCGCACGTTCAGCAATTTCAGCTGCGTGTACTGGATCTGGGTATTTAGTACCACGTGCATTACGTAGTGTTGCAATATGGTCGATATTAACGCCTAAAAGGATTGAGCTCATTTTCCAATACTCCGTGCTCTAGAGAGGGCTATTGTTGGCATAAATAGCTCTCTACTTTTTAATGGTTTGCCGCCAAGATACGGCTTTAAGGCTATGCGTGTAAAGCGTTTTGCCGCTTTTAACTGCTCTTTAGTGATAAACCTACGTTCACTGATTGCGATAAGTTCATCGCCCATAAAAGTCAGGTTGTCTCGACGCACCGAAGCGATGAAACCTTTCTGCTCTCGATAGCGATAAGTCATGCTCGAATCGATCGCTTCGCCAGTGCCCGCGCAGTGTAAAAAGTCGACGCCATAGCCCATAGCGGATAATAGAGCCAGCTCAAAGCGACGCAGTGCTGGCTCAGGATTATCATTATGCGCCAGCTCTGTTAAAGCATGAAGATAGTCGTGAAAAAGTGCAGGCATCGGTACTTCCGCCATCAATACCCGACCGATAAGCTCGTTCACGTACATGCCTGAATACAGATTAATACCGGCGAGAGGAAGCCCCAAGCTGATGGGTTCAGCTTGGCGTAAGGTTTTCATCGAACCATTACCAGACCACTTAAGCAGTAGCGGCGTAAAAGGTTGTAATGCACCTTTCAAATTGGAACGCTTGCTGCGAGCGCCTTTAGACATCAACGTCACCCGACCGAACTCTTCGCTGAAGACGTCCAAGATCAGGCTCGACTCACTGTATGGTCGACGGTGCAACACAAAGCATCGCTGTAACCCTTCGCTCAATCACTTACCCTTATTACAGATACAAAAAGAGAGAGTTCGCACTCTCTCTTGGATTTATCTTCAGTTCAACTTTCTTAATCTCAGAAAGTGACGTTCAATATATTATAGATCGTCGATGTAGCCTAACGAGCGAAGTGCACGCTCATCATCAGCCCAGCCAGATTTAACCTTGACCCAAGTCTCTAGGTAAACCTTACGGCCGAATAGCTCTTCCATATCGATGCGCGCTTCACGACCAATCGTTTTGATCTTCTCGCCCGCTTTACCAATCACCATTTTCTTCTGACCTGTACGCTCAACAAGAATCAGTGCATTGATGTGGAAGCCATCGTTATCTGGGTTGTAATCGAAACGTTCGATTTCAACCGTTACCGAGTAAGGTAGCTCATCACCCGTAAAACGCATTAGCTTTTCACGGATAATTTCAGAGGCCATAAAACGTTGTGAGCGATCAGTCACGTATTCTTCAGGGAAGTGGTGTGTCGCTTTAGGTAAATGTTCACGTACGTGCTTACGCAGTACATCAATATTTTTACCTTGCTTCGCTGAGATTGGCACAACGTCAATGAAATCCATCTTCTTAGAGACTTCCATCATGTGCTGCATCACGTTAGTACGGTCTTGAACGTTATCTACTTTGTTGATGCAAAGTACAACTGGGAAGTCAGTCTTCTTCAGTTTGTTCAGAACCATTTCATCGTCGTCAGTCCAGTGAGTACCATCGACAAGGAAGAATACTAGGTTTACATCACTCAGTGAGCTGTTCGCCGCACGGTTCATCAAGCGGTTGATGGCACGCTTTTCTTCAATATGAAGTCCAGGAGTATCAACAAAAATCGCTTGGTAGTCACCCTCAGTTTCAACGCCCATAATACGGTGACGTGTCGTCTGTGGTTTACGTGATGTAATAGAAATCTTCTGACCCAGAATATGGTTCAGAAGCGTCGACTTACCTACGTTTGGGCGACCGACAATAGCGATAAAGCCACAGTGTTGGTTTTCCGGTAGGCCTGTTTTTTTGCTATCAGATGAAAAGAATGCATCGATATCGAAATCTTGGTTGTTATCAGACATTGCTTAGTTGCTCTAATGCTGTTTCAGCAGCCGCTTGTTCTGCCTTGCGGCGGCTAGTGCCTTTACCGATAACAGGTTTATCCACACCTGCCACTTCACACTCAACCGTAAACTCTTGGTTGTGTGCTTCACCTTTAATATTAGTCACTGTGTAGACAGGTAGAGGATTTCTTCGACCTTGCAAAAACTCTTGTAGGCGAGTTTTCGGATCTTTTTGAGATACTCCAGGCTGAATAGCATCTAGGCGAGATTGGTACCAGCTTAAAATAATGCCGCGAACCGTCTCGGTATCACTATCTAAATAGACAGCGCCGATGATCGCTTCAACCGCATCCGCTAGAATAGAATCACGACGGAAACCGCCACTCTTCAACTCACCTGGACCTAATTTTAAGTAATCTCCTAGTTCGAATTCACGACCTAGTTCTGCCAATGTATGACCACGTACTAATGTTGCGCGCATGCGGCTCATATCACCTTCGTTTACCTTAGGAAAACGGTGGTAAAGATCATCAGCGATAACAAAACTTAAAATTGAATCGCCCAGAAACTCAAGACGTTCGTTATGTTTACCTGCGGCGCTGCGGTGAGTCAGCGCCAAGTGGATAAGATCGGCATCATTAAACTGATAGCCAATCTTTCTCTCTAGTTTATCAATTGGAGAATTCATGCTCTCTCGATGTGTTATGTGATCGATTAATGAATCCCACCGATGCGATTAAAACGCACACCAGTAGGAATCCATGTTGGAAGTACACTGTCTGAACCGCGTTCGAATTCGAAGCTGATCCAAATAGCAACGGCCTTACCAACAAGGTTTGCTTCAGGGACAAAGCCCCAGTAACGGCTATCGGCACTGTTGTCACGGTTATCACCCATCACAAAGTACTGGCCTTCTGGAACGACCCATTCGTTAACACCATTGCGAGGCTGATATGCTTGCACACGATCACGGCGTAATGGGTTAACTAAAATCTGGTGCTCTACGTCTCCAAGCTGTTCGTTCAGCTGAATCAGAGGCACACCATCTTGAATAAATTGGCTTTCTTCAACATTACTTAGTTTCACTGGTTCACAGCTACTTGTACCCTTCGCCTGAATACAGATCTCTTTACGACTGCTGTAGCGAATCGTGTCACCAGGCATACCAACAACACGCTTAATGTAGTCGATGTTTGGCTGAGGTGGGTACTTAAATACGATTGAATCACCGCGTTCTGGCTTGCCTGTTTCTACCAATTGAGTGCGCCATACTGGGTCTTTTAGACCGTACGCGTACTTCTCTACCAAGATGAAATCACCAACCAAAAGAGTTGGCATCATCGAGCCAGAAGGGATTTGAAACGGTTCATAGATGAATGAACGCAAGATCAAAACAAATGCAATTACCGGGAAAATGGACACACTGTTCTCAACCCACCAAGGCTGAGCCGTAACTTTTGCGCTGGTTTCAGCGTCTAGGCCATTCGATTGTGCTTCAACGTCAGCAAGTTTTTGCTGGCGCTTCTTCGCCCACACAAACTTTTCCAACGTCCATACAATGCCGGTCACTAGAGTTACGATCACTAAGATAAGCGAAAATGTATTAGCCATTGATATCCCTTAAATTTCATTTCTTTAAAAATAACGAAAGTGAAAGAGCATAACTCTTTCACTCTGCTTAATATTTCTAATTTGTATCAATCATGCTGACTAAATGCTGGGAAGATTACGAAGGAAAAATCGTTTAGTTCGAGGCGCAAAGTGCAGTGACTAGTGGGCCTAATTGCAATCTTTGCAACAAAGAAATAAACGATTTTAACCAGTAATGTTCAGCAGATAGTTAGTGCGATTGATACCTAGTCTTTTCCAACGTGAAGGATTGCAAGGAAAGCTTCTTGAGGCAGTTCAACGTTACCGATCTGCTTCATACGCTTCTTACCTTCTTTTTGTTTTTTAAGAAGTTTCTTCTTACGACTGATATCACCACCGTAACATTTTGCAATTACGTTCTTACGCAGTTGTTTCACTGTAGAACGAGCAATGATGTGGTTACCAATCGCTGCTTGAATCGCGATATCGAACATCTGACGAGGGATGAATTCTTTCATCTTCTCTACCAGTAGACGACCACGAGACTGAGCAATATCTTTGTGCGTAATGATCGCTAGTGCATCAACCGTTTCGCCATTCAGCAGTACGTCTACACGTACCATGTTTGATGGCTCGTAACGTTGGAAGTTGTAATCCAATGATGCGTAACCGCGAGACGTTGACTTCAGACGGTCGAAGAAGTCTAGAACAACTTCTGCCATAGGAAGGTCGTACGTTACAGCAACTTGGTTACCGTGGTAAACCATGTCTACTTGTACGCCACGCTTCTCAACACACAGTGTGATTACGTTACCTAGGTAGTCCGAAGGTACCAAAATATTACAGCGTGCAATTGGCTCACGAATTTCTTCTAGGTCATTAACCGCTGGCAGTTTAGCCGGGCTATCAACGTACAGAACTGTTTTATCTGTTTTTACAACTTCATACACAACTGTTGGAGCAGTTGTGATTAGATCTAGGTCGTATTCACGCTCTAGACGCTCTTGGATGATCTCCATGTGAAGCATTCCTAAGAAGCCACAACGGAAACCAAAACCAAGTGCTGCTGAACTTTCTGGTTCGAAGAACAGTGATGCATCGTTCAGGCTTAGTTTGCCTAACGCGTCACGGAAGTTTTCGTAATCATCAGATGATACAGGGAATAGACCTGCGTATACCTGAGGCTTCACTTTTTGGAAACCAGGTAGACGTTCAGTGCTGCCGCCTTTTGCAAGCGTCAACGTATCACCAACTGGCGCACCTAGGATGTCTTTAATACCACAAACAACCCAACCTACTTCGCCAGTATTTAGCTCTGTCGTGTCGATTTGCTTAGGCGTGAAGATACCTAGACGGTCAACACCCCATACTTGGTCTGTCGACATTACTTTGATCTTGTCGTTCTTCTTCAGCTTACCGTTTTTAATACGAACCAAAGAAACTACGCCAAGGTAGTTATCGAACCAAGAGTCAATGATCAACGCTTGTAGAGGCGCTTCAGGATCACCTTCCGGTGGCGGGATTGCCGTTACGATGTTTTCTAGGACATCATCAACACCCAAACCTGTTTTCGCAGAACAGCGAGTCGCTTCCATCGCATCGATGCCAACGATCTCTTCGATTTCTTCAGCAACACGTTCTGGTTCAGCTGCAGGTAAGTCAATCTTGTTCAAGATTGGCACTACTTCCAGTTCCATTTCGATTGCTGTGTAACAGTTTGCTAGAGTTTGTGCTTCAACACCTTGCCCAGCATCCACTACAAGTAGTGCGCCTTCACAAGCCGCTAGAGAACGAGATACTTCGTAAGAGAAGTCTACGTGTCCAGGAGTGTCGATAAAGTTAAGTTGGTAAGTTTCACCATCTTTAGCTTTGTAATCTAAAGTCACACTCTGCGCTTTAATTGTAATACCACGCTCGCGTTCTATATCCATAGAATCGAGGACTTGAGCTGCCATCTCACGTTCACTTAATCCTCCACAAACTTGGATTAAGCGGTCAGAAAGGGTCGACTTACCGTGGTCGATGTGGGCGATAATCGAAAAATTACGAATGTGCTTCATAGGCTTGGTGTGACTAAACTCTTTGAATAGGGATAATAAGAAAGCCGCGACGCGTCCAATCTACAGTCAGCATTGGTGGCGGCATTTCAATCAAGTTGGCAGATTCTACCCAATTTAAGGGCAAGAAGCATCATAAATTAGACGAGAGACTCACCTAGGATTCGAATCAAGACGACTTCTTGCTTGGATTTGTCTTCCATGGGTTTGGCTAACCGCTTCGCTAAGGCAATCCCACCAGCAGTAAACAGCGCTGCACTTAAGATAACAATGCCCTCGCCCCCTTGGAGTAAGGGTTGTAACAAGAGTTGTCCAAAACCAGCACCAATCATCAACATGAAAAGTGGGATGAGATAAACAATCGCCGCCGATTGAAGTAGGCTTTTTTCTGGAAAGCCAATTTCTACGATTTGTCCTGCTTTGACTAAGCTTTTGGTTTTAAGCTGCCAAAACAAAGATTTATTGCCAACAGCCTTGGTCACAATACCCGTACCGCAACTTTTTTGAGAAGAGCAACTGCTGCAACTGGTTTGTTGTTCGCAGCTCAGTTGAACAAAGTATTGCTTACCTTTTTGTTCAACCGAGCTAACGGTCGCCAGCGCGGTCATCATTGCGCTTGTACCGATTTATTGAATGTAACTGACTGAGCAACACGTTTTGCAGTTGCCGGCGGAATGTCACCAACCACTGAGATCTCTTTGTCGCCAATCACTAAGCTGTGCAAGGTTCTACGCCCTTGACGTACTAGCTGCCCTTTCAATGAATGCTCGTCTTTTTCAGCGATATAAACTGAAAAGCTAAACAACCCATCACTGAAAAGCTGACTTTCAACCATTTTATCGGTCGCAGCCATTTGATAGCGGCTAAGCTCTTTTGACTTAAACCCTTCAGGAATCCAAGACGCTTGCCAATTAGTTTCACTCACTAAGCCTTCCGGCAGTGATAAGACTTTCGGCAATTGAGCTTGGTTCAAGCCCCCCATTGCCTCTGCAATCTTATCGTTCACCACGTAAGAGATAGTGCGGTACTGTTCTAGTACTTCGCCATCACGATCCAAAAGGTCGGCACGCAAAGGAAGACTCGTTTTCTCGTCGACCCAAACCACGTAAGAATAGCGAAGGCCGTCTTTCGGCACGACACGCAGCACTTGAGTGGTGCTACCTGCTTCACGAGAGCGCCCAACTTTCACAAAGTCGTAGTACTGATTCAGAGATTCGATATCTCGATTAATCATCGGAATAACAGGTGCAACCATGCTGCCTGACTGAATCGTAAATGGCTCTGTACCCGGCTCGATGTAGCTAACTTCGTTGCCACGTCGAATGACTTCACGAACAGGACCACTTAGATAAACAAGGTGTGCAAGTTGTTGGTCGTCGTTAACCGCATGGCGATAAACAAGAGGCTCAATACTGCTCTTCTTTATCAAAATGTAGGAGAGTTCGTAATTTAGATGCTGACTGGCCTCGTTCATTTGATGCAACAAGGCCTTTGCAGTGGTTTCCTCTGCAAAGGCTGTTGGAGACATCAAGCTGAACAGTGTCAGTGCACTGACCAGGATTTTCTTCATTCAATGTCCGATTCTAGATGTGCATCTTGCATTGGCGATGCATCACTGTTTAATCTTAGCTGCAGCTCATAATCTTCTAACATTGCATGAACGCGTTTGCGCTGCTCTTGCAAGTTAGCTTCAGATGCTGGTTTCTCAACAGAGTCACGCGTTAAGCTTACTGGTTCCGCAGAACCCGCAAATGGAATCGTCTGGAGTACAGGCAACTGCTCTGGTGCTGCAGGGTCGCTGCCACCATATTGTTGAACACCTAATACAACGGCTAATGAAACACACGCTGCCACGGCAACTTGTCCAAACTGTTGTAACCACGCCGGAAGCTGACGCTTCGCTTGCTGAGGTTTTGGCTGCTCTTCAATTGGAGCAACAGCAGGTTCAACATTCACTTGGTGCAGGTTCGACATTGAACCATGTGCAGGCTCGTTCTCAAGCGCTGCCGCTACACTATTAGCAATGTTCCACTCTGGAGTTTCTGGCGCATCCCCACGCATAACATCACCAATTAAATGGTAACTCTGCCAGGTATCCATGCTTTCTTGATCGGATTCGAGATCTACAATGAGAGCTTTATCGATCGTTTCACCATCCATGAGTGCCGAAAGCTTTTCTTTATCAGCCATTATTTTCACCATAATTATTACAAGTTCTAGCGTTGCAAAAGAGGTTTAATTTTCTTTTCCACCGCTTCACGAGCTCGGAAAATACGCGAACGTACGGTTCCTACAGGGCAATCCATTACTTCTGCAATCTCTTCGTAGCTCAAACCTTCGAGCTCTCGCAACGTCATTGCAGTTTTTAAGTCTTCTGGTAGCGCTTCAATCGCTCCAAAAACGACTTGTTTCAATTCTTTTGACAGCGTTAAGTTCTCAGGGTTCGATATTTCTTTTAACGCGTTGCCTGTTTCGTAATATTCTGCATCTTCTGCATCTACATCTGTTGCTGGCGGCCTACGGCTTTGGGCAACGATATGGTTTTTAGCGGTGTTCACGGCAATTCGGTACAACCATGTATAGAAGGCACTCTCGCCACGAAAGTTAGGTATCGCGCGGTAAGCTTTAATAAAAGCTTCTTGTGCTACATCAGGTACATCACCAGAATTATTCACGTATCGAGAGATAAGATTACAAACTTTGTTTTGATACTTAACCACTAGTAAGTTAAATGCCTGCTTATCTCCACTCTGAACTCGCTCAATCAACACTTGATCGGTTAGCTGCTCGTTCATTCGAGCGGGTACTCCTATTGTTATAACCCTCACCTTCACAGATATGGGTACTAATTATGCGAAATGTAGTATTGACACCACCGTCTACAAGAGCACTATTGTGACCAAGCCAAATACCGAAAGTTCCAACTTTCTTAAAATTATTTGCCATTATTGTTTCACAATGTGATGTAATAAAAATAGCTATCCCTATCAATTTGGGGAAACTTGAGCAAAAGCAATGGTATTGAGCAATTAAATATTTCTAGATAGCTGTCTATATATTGATTTTGCATAGCGTTTAAGGATGACTCTGGAGAGATTATAACAGTCTTAGCCAAACTCCTAAAACAAGACAAAGTCAATTGAGAGTGGACAACTCGACTATAGCCCGGGATTTAATAAGTTTTATGAACGCAAACCGTGAACATCAGTGTGATGTATTAGTGGTAGGAAGTGGTGCGGCAGGCTTGTCATTAGCCTTACGCGTAGCAGAACATGCAAAAGTAATTGTATTAAGCAAAGGACCACGCAGCGAAGGATCGACGTATTACGCACAAGGTGGTATCGCCGCGGTGTTCGATGAGTCGGACAGTATTGAGTCTCATGTAGAGGATACTCAAATAGCTGGGGCTGGGTTATGCGAAGAAGATACAGTTCAATTCATTGCTGAAAATGCGAAAGAGTGTGTGCAATGGCTGATTGATGGTGGTGTTCCATTTGATAAAGATGAGAACAGCACAGAAGGCCAACCAAAATATCACCTCACTCGTGAGGGTGGCCACAGTCACCGCAGAATTCTGCACGCTGCCGATGCAACTGGCATGGCGATGCAAACCTCACTACAAGATAACGTCAACAACCACCCAAATATCGAGATCTTCGAGCGCCACAATGCGCTGGATTTGATCACTGAAGATAAGATTGGTGGTTCAAAAGACAAGGTGATCGGCGCCTACATTTGGAACCGTAACCAAGAACACGTTGAAACCGTGCGCGCTAAATTTGTTGTATTAGCAACAGGCGGCGCTTCAAAGGTTTACCAATACACCTCTAACCCAGATGTTTCTTCAGGTGATGGTATTGCTATCGCTTGGCGTGCGGGTTGTCGTGTGGCAAACCTTGAGTTCAACCAGTTCCACCCAACTTGTTTATTCCACCCAGAAGCGCGTAACTTCCTACTAACGGAAGCACTGCGTGGTGAAGGTGCCTACCTGCGTCGTCCAGATGGTTCTCGCTTTATGAAAGACTTCGACGAGCGCGGTGAGCTGGCGCCACGTGATGTGGTTGCTCGCGCAATTGACTTCGAAATGAAGCGCTTGGGTGCCGACTGCATGTATGTTGATATCAGCCACAAGCCTGAAGAATTCATCACAACGCACTTCCCGATGATCCATACTCGCTTGATGGACTTGGGCATCGATATGACCAAAGAGCCGATCCCTATCGTGCCAGCCGCTCACTACACGTGTGGTGGTGTCATGGTGAATAAGCAAGGTCAAACCGACCTAACGAACTTGTATGCGATTGGCGAAGTGAGCTACACCGGCTTACACGGTGCAAACCGTATGGCTTCTAACTCACTGCTTGAGTGTGTGGTTTACGCATGGGCAGCAGCAAAAGATATCGTTGAGAACATAGACCAATCTCAACTGTGCGCTGAACTACCAGCATGGGATGAAAGCCAAGTCACCAACAGTGATGAAGAAGTTATCATTCAACACAACTGGCACGAACTGCGCTTGTTCATGTGGGATTACATGGGCATTGTTCGAACGGATAAACGACTGGAGCGTGCATTACGCCGTATTCAGATGCTGCAACAAGAAACTCATGAGTACTACAGCTACTTCAAGGTTTCGAATAACCTATTAGAACTGCGTAACTTGCTACAAGTGGCTGAACTGATGGTTCGCTGTGCAATGCAACGTAAAGAGAGCCGAGGCCTTCACTACACGTTGGATTACCCTGAACTTGCAGAAGACAGCGGCCCAACGATTCTGACGCCAGAGAAACGCCAAGCATAATAATGGGTTAAACGTGATTAGCTAATTAGTCGTCAGCGAAAAATAATTAAGCGAAAGGGAGCCGAGTGCTCCCTTTTCTTTTGTCTAACGCTTTCTTTTATCTAGCGTGCTCGTTGTAAGTTCGCCAGAAAATGACGATATTCTCGCTCGCAACAGCTGTCCCGCCAAAGCAGTACCGAGTGCCCACATTCAAACTGCAATTTAACGAAGAACTGCGCCCAGATCTTATCAACGGACTTAAGTCGGTAAGTTCGGTCATTGAGTCGAATATCACCATCCTCTTTGTAATCAAAACGCCCATAGGCACTATTTAGAATCACATGGTTGTTTCTGAACAAGCGGATCATTAAAACTAAGCAATAAAGGCTGGCCGCAAGTGGAATAGAAGACAGGACGATGAAAAACAAAAGGCACCCAAAAATAGTGCCTTTTGCAAATAATGCGGAATACGAAGGGTTAAGCTGAAGCTTAACGAACCTTGCTGAGGTTGTGTGCGACAATTTTATCAACCATTGATGCATGGCCTAGGTTTTCACTGCGTCCGTGTCCCATTACCCAAGTAAACAAATCTGGGTCATCACACTCTAATAGAGAAACAAACTCGCGCTGTTCCTGCTCTTGCAATGAATCAAAACACTCTTCGAAAAATGGCATGATGACTACATCAAGTTCTAACATGCCGCGACGGCAACCCCATTTAATTCGTGCTTTCTGCTCTGCAGTGTACATTGGCTATCCTCACCTATAATTTTTCTTTCTCGGAGTGTAACAAGTCATACGCCCTGCAACTACTATGTGAGTCACAGTCCCTATCTAAGCTCACAAAAAAACCTAGGCTGACAAAGAAACAGAACCGGATTAACATAGAGCCAAATAAAATTCTTAGGAAAGATAAAATGGATTGGAAAAACACATTTCAGCCACTCGCTCATACGCAAAATGAATCGCTTCCAGAACTGATGATGACACACGTGTCAGACTGGAGCGCAATCACCATGATAGGCGATGACAAAAAGTCGTACCTACAGGGTCAAGTAACGTGCGATGTCGTCACTCTTCCTAATGATGAATCGACGTTAGGCGCGCACTGTGATGCAAAAGGAAAGGTATGGAGTATCTTCCGCCTGTTCCATCACAATTGCGGTTACGCACTCATGCAGCCTAAATCTGCGATTGAAGTAGAGCTGGTCGAAATCAAAAAATACGCCGTGTTCTCTAAGGTTGATATCGAGCAAACGACAGATGTTGTTATCGGTGTGATGGGCGCGTCTGCGGATCAATACATTGATTCAATCTCAGAAGGCCAAGGTAACGTGCGTGCTATCTCTGGTGGCACAGCGGTTAAAGTCTCTGACAATCGTTGGGCGCTGCTTATTACGGAAGATGTTGCTGCAACCTTAGTATCAAGTAGCTCAGCAGAAAAAGTATCAGAAGCACTTTGGCAATATCATGAAATTCTTGATGCTCAGCCTAACCTATCGAAAGAAGAACAAAACGAGCACATCCCTCAAGCACTTAACCTGCAAGCGATTGGTGGTATCAGCTTTTCAAAAGGCTGTTACACAGGTCAAGAAACGGTAGCTCGTGCCAAGTATCGTGGCATGAACAAGCGTGAGATGCGTATTGTTTCAGGAACAACAGCAGAAGTATTGTCTCTAGAGAACCCAATTGAACTAGAGCGTAGCGTGGGTGAGAACTGGCGTGGCGCAGGCCGACTATTAAACGTCTATCAATTTGCTGATAACCAAGCGATTGGTTTGATGGTACTTCCAAACAACCTTGATGACGATGTTCAGCTTCGACTGACCGCGCAGCCTGATCAAACATGGAATATCCTGCCACTGCCGTACAGCCTTGACGATGAGTAACCACGTGGAAACGCTGATTACACAATGGCTGGATCAACAGCAGGTGAACTATCGCCTGCTGATGCAAAGCAAGCCAACCACCAGCATTGAAGAAACGGCACAAGAGCGAGGCATCGACGCCTCTCAAATGGTGAAGTGCATCCTGCTCAAGGATATGGGTAACCAGTATGCGTTGGCCTGTACTGCTGGCGATCGCTCTGTCGACCCTAAGAAAGTACGCTCGGTACTGAATTACCGTCGAATGACCTGCGTGTCGCTCGCTGATGTTGAAACAATCACTGGCTTTAAAGTGGGTTGCGTTGGCCCGCTTGCTCTAAAGAGACACATGCCGATCATTTTTGATCCTTCCATTCAGAACAACTCGACCGTGACCATTAGCTCCGGCGATCGAATGGCTGGCGTTGCGTTGGATCTCAATGATCTTATGGCGCTATGTGCACCGACTGTCGCGGACATCAGTCGATGATCGTTTCGATCAGATCATGCTTCGCAAACTTCATTTGAATATTTCATTGAGTACATTTTTAGTGTGAACTTCGTCATAAGAAGAACACACCATTAATAAATATTTACTCAAAATAAAGGCATAAGTAGTCACAAAGTTAAATTTGCGTTATTGTAAATTTACTGACTAGCTATTAAGCAAATCAGTGCAAGTGAATCCACTGAGTAACATCAGTATCCACTTTTGTGTAATGCATCTGTGACTATTCGCCCGTTTTAGACGGGCTTTTTTTTGTCCGAAATTTACAATTTGATTACACAAACAAAAAAATCCCGCCTATTCTTATACTTGTAACATTATCACTGCTTAATACCGAACAGGAAAGTTCACGGCAGTTCACTACTCAGTATTATTTTGGGGAGGAGCTCACGTAAAAATAGATATTTACTGCAAAAAGTGCTTAGAACAGCACAAATATCTAATTGACGTCAACGCTACTGCATATTACTCCATGCTTATCACAATTATTATCTCGGAGTTTTTCTATAATATGCAGGCTAGGTAAATATAAGGATAATTAAGAATGAGACTGTTTAAGCGCTATACACCGAGTATGATTGCTAAACATGTAAGTCGACTTTTCAAAGGACGAATCTACATTTACGGCGTAGGAAAATTTGAGTTTGATAACGGTAAGCTCGTGCTACCAGACCGAGCAGAAAAGCGTCACTTTCAAACAGTGAAAGAAATAAATAATGAAATCATGAAACTGCGCTGCGCGTACGCATGACCTGATTATCTACAGAATTAAAAACAAAAAGGGTTGGCATTATGCCAACCCTTTTTTCGTATCAATGATGATTCGATAAATCACCAGAACACTATGTCACTATCGATGAGTCACTGGACGCTTAGCTAAATCAGGAAGATTGCCAGATAAACCCAGTGCGCGCTTCATGATCTCATCTTTCGCACCCGGTAATTGACCTGCTAGCTTCATACCGATACCACGAATCAGCTTCTTAGCTGGGTTATCGCCTTCAAACAGGTCTTTAAAGCCCTGCATTGAAGCAATCATTTTCGCCGCCTCTGCTTTTCTCCAACGCTCGTAGCCGCGAAGATTACGCTTGGTGCCAATGTCCTCACCCGCAGCCCATAGCTTTAACAGCTCTTGTGCTAAGCTTGCTGCGTCTAATAGGCCAAGGTTAACGCCCTGCCCCGCTAATGGATGAATGGTATGAGCAGCATCACCAACCAAAGCCACACGCTCTACCGCAAAGTCACGTGCATAACGCATACGCAGTGGGAAGGCAAAACGGTCACCAACCACTTCGCACAATCCAAGCTTCGAGTCGAACTCTGCCGTTAGCTGCTTATTAAAATCAGCATCCGACATGGATACCAGCTTCTCGGCACGGTTTGGTTCGGTAGACCAAACAATCGAGCTCATGTGGCCTGGTTGCATTGGTAGGAATGCCAATGGGCCTTGAGGTGTGAATATTTGACGAGCAACGCTGTGGTGCGGCTCTGCTGTTTTGATGTTCGCGACAATCGCACTGTGTCCGTAATCCCAATGTGTTAATGGGATATCTTGCTGCTTACGAACCCAAGAGTTTGCGCCGTCTGCTCCAACAACTAACTTAGCTGTCAGTGCTTGACCATTGTCCAATGTTAACCAAGCTTCACTTTCACCAATCGCCATCGTTTTACACGTTGCGGGCATATACAGGCTGACGTTGTCTTGCTTCTTAACCTGATCAAGCAGCGCTAATTGAATCACACGGTTTTCAACGATATGACCCAAGTTCGGCTGAGCCAAGCGTGTCGAGTCAAACTCAATACGGGCAAAGCTGTCTTGCTCCCACACTTCCATCGCTTGATACGGTGCTGCACGTCTTTGTTCGATACCTTGCCATGCACCTAAGTTGCGAAGAATCACTTCACTAGAACGACTCAACGCGGATACACGTACGTCAGGCAGCTCACTAAGCCCTTCACTGGGAGCTCTACCTTCAATGACAGCAATTCTTAGGTCACTGTCTTTCAGGGCAGCAGCAAGCGCTAAGCCAACCATGCCACCACCAACAATCGCGATATCAACACTTTGCATCATTATTTATTACCTTATCTTTCTACTAGGCCAAGCGTATGACGCAAAAGTGGACCTTTAGGTGGTGGAAGGTTATCTATTACGGCTAACCCAAGATTACGCCCAATGCGAGCGGTCATAAAATCGTTTGAGAACAGGTGAACTAGGCTTGAAGTCAACGTGATCGTTGCGTCTCTATCTTGTTCTCTACGTTTTCTAAAGTTAACAAGACCACGGTAACGACCCACATCATCCAACTGAGTACACAACTCTTCTGCCAAGGAAGCCACGTCTCGGATACCTAGGTTAAAGCCTTGCCCCGCAATGGGGTGAAGCGTTTGAGCAGCATTACCAACAATGGCAAATCGATGAGAGATATTTTGCTGTCGGTGACGAAGAATCAGTGGATAGCTCGCACGCTTGCCGACTTTCTCTAATCGGCCAAGTCGCCAACCAAAATCTTTCTGCAGCTGCTCAAGGAATTCGTCGTCGTTAAAAGCCATAACTTTATCGACTTGCTCCGGCGGTAAACACCAAACCAGAGACAAACGGTTATCACTCATCGGCAATAGAGCGACTGGCCCATGATGGGTAAAACGCTCAAATGCGCGACCTTGATGGGGTTCGCTCGCCACGATATTGGCAATCACAGCAACCTGTTCAAAGTCATGTTCATTCAGTGGGATATTGAGTTGCTGACTACAGGTTGAGATTGCACCGTCAGCCGCAACCAGTAACTTAGTCGTTATGGTTTGCCCACTTGTCAGTTCAATCGTCGTCAACGCTTCTTCACGTTCAACTTTACTGACAGACTCAGGACAAAGCATGGTAATGGCCGCTTCTGATTCCAGCTTCTGCTGATAAATTCGACCAACATCGGCTAACTCGACTACATAGCCAAGTGCATCTACAGCCAGTTCTTCACTATAGATATCCGTCATCCCTGCATGCCCACGATCCGATACATGGATATCTTTAATCGGGGTCGCTACCGGAGCGATAGATTGCCACAGGTGCAGAGAGTCAAGGATCTGTACCGTGCCATAAGACAAAGCGATCGAACGAGAATCAAACCCAGGATGAGCTTGATGATCAACCTGATAAGGCTCAACCACCGCAATCGACAACGAGCCTTGGCTTAGGCGGTTCAGAGCAAGGGCTAACGTCGCCCCCGCCATTGCACCACCAGCAATTACAACATCATATTGAGCCATCATAACCTCAAACCGACAAACGATTAGTGAATGGTTGGCGCCGCATCTTCAGATGGGCGTGCACCAAATTCAGCGTGAATCGTTAATGCACACGCTTTTACGTGCTCAATAACGTGCTCTAGAAGTTGTGCTTGTTCTTCCAGATCATCTTCTTCATCAATGCCTAGCTTTGCCATCTCTTCAAGATCCGCCAACGCTTCTTTCGTGCCTTCAGACGCTTTGTTCAATTGAGCGCCAACAAGACCTAAACCAGAGATGAAATGGTTAATCCAATCAGACACACCGTCAGCCAAGTCAAACAGGCTTGCGCTTGCGTCTTCGTCAGGCAGCAACATAGACAATTCCATGCCTGAACCTGTGATTTCACTGGTCGTTACTTTCAATGTCGCTTCCGCTAGCGTTAACGCGCGATCTGGCCAGCCCATACCTTCGTTGGTGTAATCAAAGATCAGCGGTTGCCAACTCTTATCTGCTAGGCTTAAGCCTCCGCTTAACATACCCGTTAATAAACCATGCATCTCAGCAGGGGTTACGGCTAGACTTGCCGATTGAAGTTCAGTCGCAACCGTTAGGTAATCAGGTAAAGTAGTTTCGCTCATCAGATAGCTCGCTCAGTTATTCTTTATATCGATAGTATAATCGTACCACTTCACCCCAATTCTGGTAAGCATCGATCCCCAGCAATTGAAGGATGACTGACTACCAATTGTTCAATTTGCTGAATTACTGTGTGCTCAAGCTCTCATTTACAAACAGTCACTCTGAAAAGCTTGAATCTTAATAGCGGTTTACCTATAGTTTCTCCCTCAGAGGAGATTGCTTCCTCATCGGTACTTGCACTTTTTCTTTCTCAAAAAATGGCGAAGGGCAACAGCCTTAAAATAGCGCGTTAAAGAGTTCATCCATCATGAGTAATCAAGCGGTAGACGTTGAAATATTAGGAAAACTGACTCGAGTGAATTGTCCACCAGGGCAAGAAGAGTCATTGATTGCAGCGGCGGCCGATCTTGATAATCGATTGAAAGAGATGGCTGAACGTACTAAGGTAACCAATGAAGTGAAGCTGCTGACTATCGCAGCTCTGAATATTTGCTACGAATTACAAACCAAGAAGTTTGAAGCAAACGATGAACAAAACGCACTGACCGAGCGAATGGAACAGCTCACGACATCACTTTCAGATGTCCTCAGTAAAGTTAAGCACGGACAGCAATAGCGTACACAAAATTTACCCTGGAGTGTTTGTCAGAGGATTCACGTCCCCGAGCCGATAAGCAATCCCTAAGGGTTAGTACTTGAGTGCTATTGAGCATGCTCGGCCCGACCGAGAAGCCTACGGTAATCATTGCTGATCCGCCTTGAACTCGCTGGTTCAAGGGCCATCTATTCTCAACGGCACTTTGGGGTATCCCTTCTTATGAAGACGCTCACACGCAGCGAATTTCGCAAACAGATCCGTATCAAGCGCAATGCCTTATCTGGCGACCAACAAACTCAATCCGGTATAGACTTAGTTAAGCAATGCATGCAGCTTGATGAGATTCAGTCTGCTCAGCATATTGCCCTCTATATCTCTATCGATGGCGAACTCGATACCCAGCCTTTAATCGAATGGTTATGGGCGCAAGGCAAGCAAACTTATTTACCAGTATTGCACCCCTTCTCTGCCGGACACCTGCTGTTTCTGCACTACTCGCCAAGCACACCGACGGTCTTGAATAAGTACGGTATTGTCGAACCTCAGCTCAATCAGATGCTGGTTAAACCTTGTCAGCAACTCGACCTCATTCTTACGCCCCTTGTCGGCTTTGACTCTCATGGCCATCGTTTAGGTATGGGCGGCGGATATTACGATCGCACCTTGGTGAAGTGGTTCGAGACGGGGGAAGGTGCAACTCCAATTGGTTTGGCTCATGATTGCCAACATGTTGATACCCTACCGATTGAAGAATGGGACATTCCGTTACCTAAAATCGTGACTCCGAGTAAAACTTGGCAATGGGAAAACAACCATTAAAGCGCTATAATCGCGCCGCAAACGTTAACCTCGAAATATAAACGTTAACTTCAATACGCGAACGATTAATTCAAAGCGCAAGACCTTATTCAGGAGAATGGCATGACTCAAGATGAAATGAAAAAAGCAGCGGGCTGGGCAGCACTTCAATATGTTGAAGAAGGCAGCATTGTAGGTGTAGGTACTGGCTCTACAGTAAATCACTTCATCGACGCACTTGGCACAATGAAAGACAAAATCAAAGGTGCGGTTTCAAGCTCTGTAGCCTCTACTGAAAAACTAGAAGCACTAGAAATCAAAGTATTTGAGTGCAACGACGTATTCAAACTAGACATCTATGTTGATGGCGCAGACGAGATTAACGCTTCACGCGATATGATCAAAGGCGGCGGCGCTGCTTTGACTCGTGAAAAAATCGTAGCGGCTATCTCTGATAAGTTTGTGTGTATTGTTGACGGCACTAAAGCAGTTGATGTGTTGGGTAAATTCCCACTGCCTGTTGAAGTAATCCCAATGGCACGTTCATACGTGGCACGTGAACTGGTTAAGCTTGGTGGTGACCCAGTTTACCGCGAAGGCTGCACAACCGATAACGGCAACGTGATCTTAGATGTGTACGGCATGGCGATTGAAAACCCGAAACAACTAGAAGATATCATCAATGGTATTGCTGGTGTGGTGACGGTTGGTCTGTTCGCTCACCGTGGCGCTGATGTGGTTATCACCGGCACGTCTGAAGGTGCAAAAATCGAAGAATAAATAATAGAAGATTGAGTTTTTCTGTTACTTCATTACATACGGTGCCCTAGGGCGCCGTTTTTTTTGCTTTATTGCTGTAAAATTATGTCTTATTCCGTAATTTTCTTACCCAAAACATTTTTTTTTTGTTACTTTATTGTTCAGAAGACGCACAGGGAAAACGTTTGTCTCCTAACAAAGTGGTGAATTTGTTCCCCTTTCAGCCATTTTGTAGCACGTGCGCCGCATTTGCCCAACCTTTCCATTTTAAGGACGAGAACAATGGCCAAAGTTTCACTGGAAAAAGAAAAAATAAAAATTCTACTTCTAGAAGGTCTTCACCCTTCTTCTGTAGAAGTGCTGCAAGCCGCTGGTTACACAAACATTGAGTACCACAAAGGCTCGCTACCGGAAGATGAACTTCTTGAAGCAGTAAAAGATGCTCACTTCATTGGTATTCGTTCTCGCACTAACATCTCCCAAGAAGTTATTGATGCAGCTGAAAAGCTGGTTGCCGTTGGTTGTTTCTGTATTGGTACTAACCAAGTCAACCTTCAAGCAGCAGCAAAACGCGGTATCCCTGTGTTCAACGCACCATTCTCAAACACTCGAAGCGTTGCTGAGCTGGTTCTTGGCCAGGTTCTATTACTACTACGTGGCATTCCAGAAAAGAACGCTCTTGCTCACCGTGGCATCTGGAAAAAGAGTGCCGACAACTCTTACGAAGCTCGTGGTAAGCGTTTAGGTATTATTGGTTACGGTCACATTGGTACTCAGCTGGGTATTATTGCGGAAAACCTTGGTATGCGCGTTTACTTCTACGACATTGAAAACAAATTGTCTTTAGGTAACGCAACCCAAGTTCATACCATGACGGAATTACTGAACAAGTGTGACGTAATCTCTTTGCATGTACCTGAAACCAACGAAACAAAAGACATGATGGGTAAAGAAGAGTTCGAGCGCATGAAGCCTGGTTCTATCTTTATCAACGCAGCTCGTGGCACGGTAGTCGATATTCCTGCTTTGTGTGGCGCTCTGGAATCTGGTCACCTTGCAGGTGCGGCTATTGACGTTTTCCCAACAGAACCAAAAACCAATGCAGACCCGTTTGAGTCGCCATTGATGCAGTTCGACAACGTGATTCTTACACCTCACGTAGGTGGTTCAACTCAGGAAGCACAAGAGAATATCGGTGTTGAAGTGGCTGGCAAGCTAGCGAAATACTCTGATAACGGTTCTACGTTATCAAGTGTTAACTTCCCAGAGGTATCTCTACCGCTACACACGGGCACGTCTCGTTTGCTGCACATTCACGAAAACCGCCCAGGTATCCTAACTCAGATCAACACCATCTTCGCTGAAGAAGGCATTAACATCGCGGGTCAGTACCTACAGACTGCGGCTGATATGGGTTATGTAGTTATCGATGTAGAAGCGGATCGTTCAGAAGAAGCACTGCTTAAACTGAAAGAGATCGAAGGCACAATCCGTGCTCGTCTACTTCACTAATCATCGAACTCGATATTAGTAAAAACAAAAAGGCTCTCATTATGAGAGCCTTTTTAGTATTTGGCCTATCGTAGGTAATTAGATCACCGTGATCCAAAAGCCTCTATAGCGCTATCTTATTCTTCGATCTGGTAGATCACATTAACACGGTCGCGAATGGTGATCGTTGAGTCTTCATAAGAGTTCGACTCTGTTCTCGCATCCATCGCCATTGAACGCATTAACACAGGCTGAGAAGATTGTGCGTTGTAATCAACACGCCAAACATCACCCAACTCACGCTCAAACCCACTCGCTAATGATTTAGCTTTCGATCGCGCATCCTTGATGGCTTCTAAGCGCGCTTGCTCTTGATACTTGGCTTGATCTCGAACTTGAAGCTGAATGTTGTCGATCTGATTAATGCCTTCTCCAATAGCAATATCCATGTACTCATTAAGATTAGCTAGCTCAGTCACTTGAACGGTCACATTACGTGAAGCGCGGTAGCCAACCAGTTCCGGTTTGCCATCTTTCGGGTAGTGATATTGAGGAGATAGATACAGGTTTGAGCTATGAACACTCGCCTCATCAACACCAGCTTGATACAACTTATTTAGAAAGCCTGTCACGACTTTATCAACGGTATTTTTAGCCTGTTCAGCAGTCATCGTCGATTCCACGACTCTCACAGAGAATGTCGCCATATCAGGTGTCGCGATCACTTCACCATAGCCTGTCGTTGAAATATGAGGAAAGGATGGAGAGTCTGCCAATGATGGAAAACTCACAGCACTCAACGCCGCAGTAAGAGTAAGAGACGTTGCTAACATCTTTGGTACAAGCTTCATTAGGTATGACCTATGCTAAACAAATGTACTTTCATCATAGAGCAATTTATCGTGTAGCCAATCCAGAGCACGCACTTCTAACAGAACTTTGACGCTGAAAAAATCAACAGCTTACTGAGGCAAGTGATTGTGAGCAAAACTTAATATCGCTTGGGATACCTCTTTTAACACCCCACTCTCGAGCTGCCAATGGTGCCAATAAATGCGATAAGACAGCAGAAAGCCAGGGGTAATGTCAATAAGATCACCAGACTCTAGCTCATCGATAATCTGCAATCGAGGAATCAAGCAATAGGCAACACCCGACAACGCTAAACGTACAAATGCTTCCGAGCTGCCGACTGTATGATTGATCACACTGTCTCTCGGGACGTTAAAATGATCATGCAAAAACTTCTTATGCAGATCATCGTATTGATCATAGGAAACCGCAGGTGCCTTGCTTAACGTGGCGTAGTTGACGCCATCAGAAAAGTAACGCTGATGAAAATCAGGGCTAGCCACGCAAACATAATCCATCCTACCGAGATAATCGGCACTGCAGCCTGGAATCGCTTGAGACTCCAAACTGATTGCACCGGCTACCTCGCCACTTTTTATCTTTTCAATGGTTCTCGACTCACCATGAATCGCGAGGTTCAACTCGACTTGGCGAGATTTCATCACATCCGACAAAGCCGGTAGCAGCCATGTCGCCAAACTATCAGCGTTGGTGGCTATGGATATCGATAGTGGCTGAGAGCCCTCTTCATTCATCAACTCAGGCACAAGCTCGTGCTCTAACAAACGAACACGGCGATATAAGCCCAGTAATTTTTTACCCGCAGGCGTTGGCCTAGGCGGGCTTTCTCTCACTAAGGCAGGCTGAGCCAACCACTTTTCCAACTGTTTGATGCGCTGAGATACCGCCGACTGGGAGATATATAACTGCTCAGCAGCCCTTTCAAAGCTACGTTGTTTCACCACAGCGTCCAGCGCTTCTATCCATTTATAATCCAATCCGCGCATCAATTTGCTTCCTTTTTAAGCTAACCCACCACTACATTAGCAACTCTAATAATGTATTAAAATCATTAATTATACTTATTTAAAGGGTCAGAGTATCTTCGCCATATAGCTCGTAAATATCGTTAAATAAGTGGAGGTTAAAATGAGTTTTTGGGTTTTATTACAAGGTTTTGGTCTAGGGGCAAGTATGATTATCCCTATTGGCGCTCAGAATGCGTACGTCCTAAATCAAGGGATAAAACGCAATCATCATTTAACGACAGCAACGATTTGTAGCCTGCTCGATACTCTGTTTATCTCATTAGGTATTTTTGGCGGCGGAGCGATCTTGTCGCAAAATGAGTTACTACTTACCTCCGTAACACTCGGTGGTATCGCTTTTCTGACTGTGTATGGTTTGCTCTCACTACGCAGTGCATTCAAAGTGCGCACCAGTGACGAATCGAAAGGTGAGATATTGGCGCGTGGCAAGCGCACCGTTATTTTGGGGGCATTGGCAGTAACAGTATTAAACCCACACCTCTATTTGGATACCGTGGTGATCCTTGGATCCATTGGTGGGCAATTTGAAGGCAACGACAGAATTGCGTTTGCTATGGGGACTATATTGGCTTCGTTCGTCTGGTTTTATTCTTTGTCATTAGGCGCTGCAAAACTAGGCCCGACGCTATCTAAACCTAAGGTTAAGAAAGGCATCGATATCGTGGTAGCAACCATGATGTTCGCCATAGCAGCTGTGCTTACCAATGGACTTATTGAACAATACTGGTAAATCTGTTTTTCTTAGAAAACCAACAAAAAAGGCGGATAACCTAAGTTATCCGCCTTTCCTTATAAAAGCTTATAGTTATAAAAACTAACTAGAAATTAAGCTTCTACTTTATTCATGTGTACATCCATTTGCGGGAATGGGATTTCGATACCTTCATTATCCAAGCCTTCTTTGATTGCTTGCATCAGGTCGAAGTAAACATTCCAGTACTCTGCAGTGCTAACCCATGGGCGAACAACAAAGTTTACTGAAGAGTCTGCTAGTGTGTGAACACCAACTTGAACACCTGGCTCTTTCAGTACACGCTCATCAGATTCACAAATCTTAGTCAGTAGCGCTTTTGTCTTTTGAAGATCAGCGTTGTAAGAAACCCCAATCATTAGATCAATACGACGCGTATCATGACGAGAGTAGTTAGTAATTGGGCTGCCAATAACGCTACCGTTAGGTACTACAACCATCTTGTTGTCTGGCGTTGTTAGAACTGTTTGGAAGATTTGAATTGAATCAACCGAACCTGCTACACCACCAATTTCCACGTAGTCACCAGACTTGAATGGACGGAATGCAACGATAAGTACACCAGCTGCAAAGTTAGATAGTGAGCCTTGTAACGCTAAGCCTACCGCTAAACCAGCCGCACCAATAACAGCAACCACAGATGCAGTTTGAACGCCTAGACGACCAAGTGCAGCAATTAAAACAATCACAAACAACAAGTAACGAACTAAACCATGGACGAACTCCACAACGGCTCGGTCCATTTTCTTCTTCTGAAGAACCTTAGACACGCTATTCGCTACTGCTTTAACAATAAGGTTACCAATAAATAGAATTATCAGTGCTGAAATGATATTTACGCCATATTGGATAAATAAATCTGAATTATTTGTTAACCACTGCTCTGCTTGAGACAAACCATCCACAAGTGGAGTCTCAATCGCTGTCGAACTATCAGCCATAATGTGCATCCTCTATATAATATGCTATGGGCTAAACTGCCTTAAGCCTCATTTACTCTGCAATATAATAAACAGTGTAATTACCGTTAAGTCATTGTGTTAAAAGTAAATTAAAGCCAAGTCCTTTTTATAAACTGAACCAAGTTCAGTTTTTCGGCACGATATCCTATCTTTGACAGATTGCAAAGTCATATTTATGTAAGCTTTTGAATTATTAAAACTTACCGATAAACACAAATACCGATAACTAAAAGACTACGAAATTTATTCACCGCACGCTAGGTTTTTCACATATTTAGTACAAGTTTTTATCAGATATAAAAAAACCCGCTCAATGAGCGGGTTTTTAAAACTTAAAGAGTACTTAATTCAAAGAATTATAGTACGTCTACAGCGTTAAGGTCAGCAAATGCTTTCTCTAGACGAGCAACCATTGAAGCTTGACCAGCACGTAGCCATACGCGTGGATCGTAGTACTTCTTGTTTGGAGCAGCTTCGCCAGTTGGGTTGCCGATTTGACCTTGTAGGAAATCGAAGTTGTCAGCAGAGTACTGACGGATACCGTCCCAAGTTGCCCACTGTGTATCAGTATCGATGTTCATTTTGATAACACCGTAGCCGATAGACTCTTGGATTTCTGCTTCAGAAGAACCAGAACCACCGTGGAATACGAAGTTTAGAGCGTTAGGTGCGATACCGAACTTCTCTGCACAGTATGCTTGAGAATCACGTAGGATAGTTGGAGTAAGTACAACGTTACCAGCTTGGTAAACACCGTGTACGTTACCGAAAGATGCAGCGATAGTGAAACGTGGGCTAACAGCCATTAGTTTCTCGTAAGCGTATGCTACGTCTTCTGGAGAAGTGTAAAGCTCAGATGCGTCCATATCAGAGTTATCAACGCCGTCTTCTTCACCACCAGTACAACCAAGTTCGATCTCGATTGTCATGTTCATTTTAGCCATGCGCTCTAGGTACTTAGCACATGTTTCGATGTTCTCTTCTAGAGACTCTTCAGAAAGGTCTAGCATGTGAGAAGAGAATAGAGGCTTACCAGTTTGTGCGAAGAACTCTTCACCAGCGTCTAGTAGACCGTCGATCCATGGAAGAAGTTTCTTAGCAGCGTGGTCAGTGTGCAGGATAACTGGAACACCGTAAGCTTCAGCTACAGCGTGTACGTATTTTGCACCAGCTACAGCGCCAAGAACTTGTGCGCCTTGACCTTCAAGTTTAACGCCTTTACCTGCGAAGAATGCAGCGCCGCCGTTAGAGAACTGAACAACTACTGGAGCTTTAACTTTAGCAGCTGCTTCTAGTACTGCGTTTACAGAGTCAGTACCAACAACGTTTACAGCAGGAAGAGCAAATTTGTTTTCTTTTGCTACTTCAAATACTTTCTGTACGTCATCGCCAGAAATCACACCAGGTTTTACAAAGTCGAAGATCTTAGACATGGAAATAGTCCTATTTATTCTATCGTTTTAAGATTAAAAAACTTAAGTTTAAAAACTTGCAATCATTTGCTCACAACTTATGCCATTCTAGCAAAAAAGTGTGATATGCAGCAAACGTTAAAAGGCGAGATTCACATCTCGCCTTTCTAAATCAATTATGCTTTAGCACGCTCTTCAAGCATTGCTACTGCAGGAAGTACTTTACCTTCAACGAATTCAAGGAAAGCGCCACCGCCAGTAGAGATGTAAGAAACGTCAGCTTTGATACCGAACTTGTCGATAGCTGCTAGCGTGTCACCACCACCTGCTACAGAGAAACCTGCAGACTCAGCGATTGCTTTAGAGATACCAGCTGTACCCGCTTCGAAGTTCTTGAATTCGAATACGCCTACAGGGCCGTTCCAAAGGATAGTTTTCGCGTTGCCGATGATTTCAGCTAGTGCCGCAGTTGAATCTGGACCAAGGTCGAAGATCATGTCGTCGTCTTGAACTTCAGAAACGTGCTTGATTTCAGCTTCTGCGTTTTCGTCGAATGCTTTAGCACACGCAACGTCAGTTGCTACTGGGATAGCACACTCTTTCATTAGCTTCTGAGCAGTTTCAACTAGGTCAGCTTCGTATAGAGACTTACCTACGTTGTGGCCTTCAGCAGCGATGAATGTGTTCGCGATACCACCACCAACAACAAGCTGGTCAGCAATTTTAGAAAGAGATTCTAGAACGGTTAGTTTAGTAGAAACTTTAGAACCACCAACGATAGCCACTAGTGGGCGAGCTGGGTTGTCCATTGCTTTACCAAGCGCTTCAAGCTCAGCAGCTAGAAGAGGGCCAGCACATGCTACAGGAGCGTAAGTACCAACACCGTGTGTAGAAGCTTGAGCACGGTGAGCTGTACCGAATGCATCCATTACGAAGATGTCACATAGTGCAGCATATTGCTTAGAAAGTGCTTCTTCGTTTTTCTTCTCGCCTTTGTTAAAGCGAACGTTTTCAAGAACAACAAGTTCACCAGCATTTAGCTCTAGGCCGTTTACGTAATCTTTAGCTAGTTTAACTTCGCAGTCTAGTGCGTCGTTTAGGTAGTTAACTACAGGAGCTAGAGAGAACTCTTCGTTGTATTCGCCTTCAGTAGGACGACCAAGGTGAGAAGTAACCATTACCTTTGCGCCAGCTTCTAGGCAAAGTTTGATAGTTGGTAGAGATGCAAGGATACGTGCATCTGAAGTTACTTTACCGTCTTTTACTGGTACGTTTAGGTCAGCACGGATAAATACGCGTTTACCTGCAAGTTCCAGGTCAGTCATCTTGATCACAGACATGATTTGTCCTCTCAAATTTAAATAAATATAAAGTTTTGGAAACTCAGCAACCCTGCTAAGCCTATAAATTATTCAACTGGTAATTCTTTCACTACCAATAATATGTGGACTCTTAGTATTTATTTCAAGCTAAAAAATAAATAATCCGCACATTTGCTTCTAGGTCTTACTTCTTGCCTTCAGAAGCTTGCATTGCAAGAACCGTATCTAGCATTCGGTTCGCAAAGCCCCATTCATTGTCACACCACACTAGCATTTTAACTAAGTGGCCGTTGCTCACTCGAGTTTGTGAACCATCAACGATTGCGCTATGGGGATCGTGATTAAAGTCGATGGAAACGAGCGGCGCTTCAGTATAGTCAACTATATTGTGTAATGTACACTGGGATGCATTAACAATGGTTTGATTTACGTCATTAACTTTCACATTTGCATTAATTGTGACACTTAAATCCATCGCTGTTACGTTTACCGTCGGCACACGCACAGATATAGCTTCAAATTTGTTGGAAAATTTCGGGAAGATTCTTTCAATACCTTTATGCAACTTGGTATCGACAGGAATGATCGATTGGCTTGCTGCTCGAGTACGACGCAAATCGCTGTGGTACGCGTCGATAACTTGTTGATCATTCATTGAAGAGTGAATAGTCGTAATCGTACCGGACTCAATGCCAAAGGCGTCATCAAGAACCTTAATGATAGGGACAATACAGTTGGTGGTGCACGAACCATTGGAAACGATTCGGTGGTCCGCTTCGATGGTATCGTGGTTCACACCATAGATAATGGTGTTGTCGAGGTCATTGGCTCCGGGGTGAGAAAACAGTACCTTTTTCGCCCCTGCAGCAATGTGCGCGAGGCCGTCATCTCGGCAACCATAAACACCGGTACAATCGAGAACGATATCCACCTCAAGGTCACGCCAAGGCAGCAGCTCAATATCAGCAAGATGTAAGATACGAATGGTATCAAACTCACCCTTGTCTTCAGCACCAATGCCATGATGGACATAAATGTGCTCTTGATCGTTAGAGATTTTCTTACCGAAGCGGCCGTGACTGGTGTCGTACTGCAATAGGTGAGCCATAGCGTCAGGCTGAGCAAGCTCATTGACAGCTACTACTTTGATTTGTTGGCTTTTGCCACTTTCATAGACAGCGCGTAATACATTACGCCCTATTCGTCCAAATCCATTTATCGCGACTTTTAGCATAGTTCCGTACATCTAACCAAAATTTCGTGCAACAGATGATAACTGAATCCTACCCAAAAGGCATTACTTGAATAACTCAGCTTGTTCATGACAGATTGATCTGTTGCTTATAGAGATGAGTCTAGGAGAAACAAATCCCAGAGACAAAAAACCGAGCTCGGCGCTCGGTTTTTTTATTCATTTCATTGTTAGCACTAAGCTAGCAATCAATGATTAAGCAAGAAGCTCTTTCGCGGTGTTTACTACGTTTTCAGTCGTAAAGCCGAACATCTTGAATAGTTCGCCTGCTGGTGCAGATTCGCCGAACGTTGTCATACCGATGATCTTGCCACCAAAACCAACGTACTTGTACCAGAAGTCAGCAATGCCAGCTTCTACTGCGATACGTGCAGTTACGTCAGATGGAAGTACAGACTCACGGTATTCAGCATCTTGCTTGTCGAACGCGTCAGTTGCAGGCATAGATACTACGCGTACTGCTTTACCTTCAGCGGTTAGTTGTGCAGCAGCTTCAACTGCAAGCTCAACTTCAGAACCAGTTGCAATGATGATTAGCTCTGGCTTACCAGCACAATCTTTCAGGATGTAACCACCCTTAGCGATGTTAGCTACTTGCTCAGCGTTACGATCTTGTTGTGCAAGGTTTTGACGAGAGAAAATTAAAGATGAAGGACCATCTTTACGCTCAATAGCCAGTTTCCAAGCAACTGCTGATTCAACTTGGTCACATGGGCGCCATGTGCTCATGTTTGGAGTTAAACGTAGAGAAGCGATCTGCTCAACCGGTTGGTGAGTAGGACCATCTTCGCCTAGGCCGATAGAGTCGTGCGTGTAAACTTGGATGTTCTGAACTTTCATTAGAGCAGCCATACGCATTGCGTTACGCGCGTATTCCATGAACATTAGGAACGTTGCGCCGTATGGTACGAAACCACCGTGCAGAGCGATACCGTTCATGATAGCCGTCATACCGAATTCACGTACACCGTAGTGGATGTAGTTACCAGTGAAGTCAGTTGCTTCAAGAGACTTAGAACCAGACCACATAGTTAGGTTAGAAGGCGCAAGGTCAGCAGAGCCGCCCATGAATTCTGGAAGCATTTGACCAAACGCTTCTAGTGCGTTTTGAGATGCTTTACGTGAAGCGATGTTTGCTGGGTTAGCTTGAAGATCAGCAATGATTGCGTTTGCTTTCTCTTCCCACTCAGCAGGAAGCTCGCCGTTAGTACGACGTTTGAATTCTGCTGCTAGCTCAGGGTAAGCCGCTGCGTATGCGTCAAATTTAGCATTCCACGCTGCTTCTTTCGCTGCGCCTGCTTCTTTTGCATTCCACTCAGCTGCGATATCCGCTGGGATTTCGAAAGGACCGTGTTCCCAACCCAGTGCAGCTTTAGTTGCTGTGATTTCATCAGCGCCTAGTGGAGCACCGTGACAGTCGTGCGTACCTGCTTTGTTTGGAGAACCAAAACCGATGATAGTTTTAGTACAGATAAGAGTTGGACGAGGGTCTGCTTTAGCCGCTTCAATCGCTGCATTGATAGCGTCAGAGTCGTGACCATCTACCGCTGGGATTACATGCCAGCCGTAAGCTTCAAAACGCTTAGGTGTATCGTCAGAGAACCAACCTTCCACTTCACCATCGATAGAGATACCGTTGTCATCCCAGAAAGCAACCAGCTTACCAAGACCAAGCGTACCTGCTAGAGAACATGCTTCGTGTGAGATACCTTCCATCAGACAGCCATCACCCATGAATGCATAAGTGTAGTGGTCTACGATGTCGTGGCCTTCTTTGTTGAATTGAGCAGCAAGCGCTTTCTCAGCCATTGCCATACCAACAGCGTTAGTGATGCCTTGACCTAGAGGACCAGTCGTTGTCTCGATACCAGGAGCGTAACCGTACTCTGGGTGACCTGGAGTCTTAGAGTGCAGTTGACGGAAGTTTTTCAGGTCTTCAATTGAAAGCTCGTAACCTGCAAGGTGAAGCAGAGAGTAAATCAACATTGAACCATGGCCGTTAGACAAGATAAAACGGTCACGGTCAGCCCACTCTGGGTTTGCAGGGTTGTGGTTCAAGTGGCCACGCCAAAGAACTTCAGCGATGTCAGCCATACCCATAGGTGCGCCTGGGTGGCCTGAATTTGCTTGTTGAACACCGTCCATGCTAAGTGCGCGGATTGCATTGGCTAGATCTTTACGAGAAGGCATGTCTGCTCCTGAGTACATAAGCGATTTAAAAAAGAGATAATTGCTAAAGTTTTCATTTTTATTAGCGCGGGTATTCTCTCAAACGACTATTGCGACTGCAAACGTTTTACTGGCATTTTAACGGTCATTTTTCGCAATTTTCGAACATTTACATCACTTGGCAGTGGCTTATCTCAATCCATACGCAAACGATTAGTTATGACATATCATAAAAAAGAGCTTGTAATTCGACCGCTGGAATTTAGAATAGCCGTCTAGATGTAGAAACACCTACAAAATATACTGTATTTAATGGCGGCGCTTCCTAGCTTGCGACGCCATAAACTATTTATACCAAAAACTAAAAGTGGAGCTCTCATGGCTAAGCACCTATTCACTTCTGAATCTGTTTCAGAAGGCCATCCAGATAAAATTGCAGACCAAATCTCTGATGCTGTTCTTGATGCCATCTTGGAACAAGATCCAAAAGCACGTGTTGCTTGTGAGACTTACGTTAAAACCGGCATGGTTATGGTTGGCGGTGAAGTAACAACGTCTGCATGGGTTGATATCGAAGAAATCACTCGTGAAACAGTACGTGAAATTGGTTACGTTCATTCTGATATGGGCTTTGACGCTGACTCTTGTGCTGTTCTAAACACAATTGGTAAGCAATCTCCAGACATCAACCAAGGTGTTGATAAAGAAGATCCTAAAGAGCAAGGCGCAGGCGACCAAGGTATCATGTTTGGTTACGCGACTAACGAAACACCAATCCTAATGCCGGCTCCAATTACTTACTCTCACCTTCTTGTTAAAAAGCAAGCTGAAGTACGTAAGAGCGGTAAACTTGACTTCCTTCGCCCAGATGCGAAATCTCAAGTTACGTTCCAATACGACCAAGGTAAGATCGTTGGTATCGACGCTGTTGTTCTTTCGACTCAACACTGCGACTCAGTAACAACACCTGACCTACGTGAAGCAGTAATGGAAGAGATCATCAAGCCAGTACTTCCTGCTGAGTGGATCAACAAAGACACTAACTTCTTCATCAACCCAACAGGCCGTTTCGTAATCGGCGGCCCAATGGGTGACTGTGGTCTAACAGGTCGTAAGATCATCGTTGATACCTACGGCGGCGCAGCTCGTCACGGCGGCGGTGCATTCTCTGGTAAAGATCCATCAAAAGTAGACCGTTCTGCAGCTTATGCGGCTCGTTACGTTGCGAAAAACATCGTTGCTGCTGGCATGGCTGACCGCTGTGAGATTCAACTGTCTTACGCTATCGGTGTTGCTGATCCAACATCTATCATGGTTGAAACGTTTGGTACTGAAAAAGTAGCTCACGAAATTATCATTGAAGCAGTTCGTCAAAACTTCGACCTACGTCCATACGGTCTTCAAGAGATGTTGAACCTTCTTCAGCCTATCTACAAGCAGACTGCTGCATACGGCCACTTCGGTCGTGAAGAGTTCCCTTGGGAAGCGACTGACAAAGCAGCAATCCTTGCGGACTTCGCTGGCCTAAAATAATTTAGCCACTGCGATTTGTTTCTTTAAAGCCCTTACTTCTTAGTAAGGGCTTTATTTTTATGTACTTACCTTACTTTCACTCGCCATTCTCTTATATAACGCCCTTCTTTACCGTTAACCACTTAGTATAAAAAGCCGCTGATAATTTGTGTTTTCTAACACTACTGACAATAGTTAAGGTAACTCCTAAGCGATCAAGCTCACATTTAACTTAAATTAATTCAGTCTGATAACGTTCGTTAAATGCACGCTAGAACAAAAACTGGGATGACAAAGAGCAATTTAGCTCAACCCCATAACTCTCACACAAGCCACATCGATGAGCCTTATGGAATTATAACTAGGACGTTATTTAACTAGGGGGATCTATGCCTCGTACCGCGCACCCATCCGAACTGAACGATAAAAAACACAAGGTCAGCGATAAGGATTACGCTCGCACCATTCCTTGTAACCAAATCAGTATTTCCGCACCCTTTCATTGGTTGTCGCTTGCTCTGCATGACTTGGTAAGAATGCCATTAATCAGCGCATTCTACGGTTTGTGCTTCATGGGAGCGGCAATTGCCATTGTTCAGCTTGTCCAATGGCAAGGAACACACTTGGTCGTGATGCCAAGCCTGATCGTGTACATGCTAATAGGGCCGTTTCTTGCCTTAGGCTTATATGACGCAGCTTGGGAAAGAGAAAAAGGCCACAACGCCAGTCTGCTGCATTCGATGAAAGCCATCACTCGTAACTCAACCCACCAATGGGCTTTTGCGATCGTATTGATGGTTGTGATGATATTCTGGATGCGTATCGCTGCGTTATTGCACGCGCTCTACCCTTCAGTGCAAGGCGCACCACTGGCTGAGTTCGCTCCCTTCTTAATTACGGGTTCTGTGATTGGTTTTGTTATCGCAAGCCTCATATTTAGCATCTCAGCATTTTCAATTCCGTTAATGATGGAGAGACGCGTCGATGTGATGAGTGCGATTTTCACTAGCTTTAATGCCGTGAAATCGAACATCCCTGCGATGGTGGTATGGGCGAGTATTATTTGTGCCGGTATTCTGGTGGGGTTTGCTACCTACGGCATAGGAATGATCGTCACCATGCCACTACTTGGCTATGGTACATGGCATGCTTATCACGAGATCATCAAGAAGAATCACCATCTATAAATAATCGCCATATTAACGAGCAATGTTATGATGAGGCCTTAGCTTAAACGCTGAGGCCTTTTATTTGGAGTTAACAACGTTTGTCTTACACCCCGCAACAACATCGAGCAAATAAGAAATTGGCCGAGTGCCTAGCTATCGCAAATCAACATTTCTCTCGTGAATTCCCTCACCCAATTATCACCTTCAAGTTAAGAGGCAAAGCGGCGGGAAAGGCCTACCTTCAGCTCAACGAAATTAAGCTCAATCACGTACTATTCGCTGAGAATGAAGACGCCTTCATCAACGAAGTTGTGCCGCATGAACTCGCACACCTGATCACGCATCAGGTTTTCGGACGTGTTAGACCTCACGGAAACGAGTGGAAATACGTGATGGAAAAAGTATTCAACGTGCCAGCCAGAACAACTCACAGCTTTGAAATCGCGTCAGTTCAAGGGAAAACCTTTGAATATCGATGTGAGTGCACCACTTACCCATTATCAATCAGACGACACAACAAAGTACTTCGGAATCAATCGACCTACCGCTGCCAATTGTGCCAGCAAACCTTAGCTTTCACGGGAATTCAACTAAGCTAGTGACAGGTTGATTTACTCGGTAGAACAAATCTAATAGAGAGATCTAACATTTGAGTGCTAGACTGATGTTTATCATACTTTTATCAGTCTTTTTCTATGCAAAAACTCACCTTCAAAGCATTTGGCCTACCTGTATTTTTTTACTTAACAATAGTATTTGGCCTACTGGTAACCCAAAGCGTTCTCGCCGCACCACCGAGCTCATTTTCCAAAGCAAAAAGAGAAGCGGTGAAGATTTACCTCGACCATCCGACTTCATTTTATTGCGGCTGTGACATTACATGGAAGGACAAAAAGAAAGGCATTCCCGACCTTGATGGCTGTGGCTATCAAGTCCGAAAACAACAAAAGCGGGCGAGTCGAATTGAGTGGGAACACGTGGTTCCAGCTTGGCAATTTGGCCACCAGCGTCAGTGTTGGCAAGATGGTGGGCGCAAGAACTGCACTCGCAATGACAAAATATTCAAATCCATGGAAGCCGACCTTCACAACCTAACTCCGGCCATTGGCGAGGTTAACGGTGATCGCTCCAACTACAACTTTAGTCAGTGGAATGGCATGGATGGTGTGAGCTATGGTCAGTGTGAAATGCAGGTCAACTTCAAGCAGCGTAAAGTTATGCCGCCAGACAGAGCAAAAGGCTCTATCGCACGTACTTACCTTTACATGAGCCAAGAGTATGGTTTCAAACTATCTAAGCAACAAACCAACCTAATGATGGCGTGGAACAAGCAATTTCCTGTCGACAAGTGGGAATGTACTCGTGATGAGCGAATCTATGCCATCCAAGGCAATCACAACCCATTTGTTTACCCTGCTTGTCAATAACGTCGCTCGTACAATCAACATTCCTAACTATCTCAAACAAGAGTTTCAGAATTGCCCCTGAAACTCTTGCTCTACCCTTGTTTTTTCAACTAAAAGCATCCATGTTAGGCAGAGACAAAATACCCAAATGAACATATTTATAGGTTTACCAGCATGAGAATCCCTCGTATCCATCACCCAGAACGCATTCATCAGTTAGGTTCACTCGCTTTAGGCGAAGATGCCGCGGGTCATGTTGGTCGTGTCCTTCGCATGAAAGAAGGCCAAGATGTTCTTCTATTTGATGGCAGTGGCGCTGAATTCCCTGCGACGATAGCTGAAGTATCAAAGAAAAATGTCACCGTTAATGTTTCTGAACGCATCGAACGCAGCAGCGAATCTCCGTTAGACTTACATTTAGGCCAAGTGATTTCACGTGGTGACAAAATGGAGTTCACGATTCAGAAATCGGTTGAGCTTGGTGTGAACACCATTACCCCTCTAATTTCAGAGCGCTGTGGCGTTAAGCTTGATACAAAACGCTTCGAGAAAAAACTCGCACAGTGGCAAAAGATTGCTATCGCGGCGTGTGAACAGTGTGGCCGCAATACGGTTCCAGTCATTCGTCCAATTATGCAGCTTGAAGAGTGGTGTAGCGAACCAAGCGAAGCACTAAAGCTAAACCTACACCCTCGCGCAAAGTACTCAATTAACACCCTTCCAGAACCTATCAGCAAGGTGCGCCTATTGATTGGTCCTGAAGGTGGCTTGTCAGCTGAAGAAATCGGCATGACTGAACAATACAAATTTGAAGAGACGCTACTCGGCCCACGTGTACTTCGTACTGAGACAGCAGCTCTAACCGCAATTACTGCCTTACAAGTTCGTTTTGGCGATCTAGGCTAGGAGAGAAAAATGATCAAACTTGGCATCGTAATGGATCCAATTTCATCCATTAACATCAAAAAAGACTCTAGCTTTGCCATGATGCTTGAAGCTCAGCGTCGTGGTTACGAAATCCATTACATGGAAATGGATGATCTACACTTAGATCAAGGCGCAGCCATTGCTGACACTAAGGTTGTAGAACTAAAAGAAGATCCAAACGGTTGGTACGAATTCAAGTCAGAACAGACAATCGCGCTATCTGATTTAGATGCTGTACTGATGCGTAAAGATCCTCCGTTTGATACAGAATACATCTACGCAACTTACATTCTTGAGCGTGCTGAAGAGAACGGCGCACTGATCGTAAACAAACCGCAAAGCCTTCGCGACTGTAACGAGAAGTTGTTCACGGCTTGGTTCCCAGAACTGACACCGACCACCATCGTGACTCGTAAAGCTGAAAAAATTAAAGCGTTCCGAGAAGAACACGGTGACGTGATTCTAAAACCACTTGATGGTATGGGCGGCGCGTCTATCTTCCGAGTGAAAGAAGGCGATCCAAACGTATCAGTGATCATTGAGACTTTAACTAACCACGGTCAAAACTACGCAATGGCACAGACTTTTGTTCCTGACATCAGCAATGGTGACAAGCGTATTCTTGTGGTTGACGGTGAGCCAATGCCTTACTGCCTAGCTCGTATTCCTGCTAAAGGGGAAACACGCGGTAACCTAGCAGCCGGCGGTACGGGTGAAGCTCGTCCGTTAAGTGAAACAGATTGGGCTATCGCACGAGCAGTGGCTCCTTCACTAAAAGAAAAAGGCTTAATCTTTGTAGGACTTGACGTTATCGGTGACAAGCTGACAGAAATTAACGTAACTAGCCCTACTTGTATCCGTGAAATTGAAGCTGCTTTTGATATTTCGGTAACAGGTAAATTAATGGACGCAGTCGAGCGTCGCGTTAAGGCTAAATAGCCTAAACTAAAGAAAGCCTTAGCTATTCGCAAACGGCACAGAATCAATGAGCGGCTTCACGCCGCTCTTTTTCCTTTACTGGGAACACACTGGCAGGAGGCTCTATGAATTTAACGAACCACTTTCTGGTTGCTATGCCCGGAATGAAAGACCCTTACTTTCAAAATTCGGTAATTTACCTTTGTGAGCACAACGACGAAGGAGCGATGGGCTTAATGATCAACGCCCCTATCGATGTCACTGTCGGCAGCATGCTTAAACAAGTTGAGGTTGATTCTGAGCAGCCGAAATCCAACCAAGCAAGTCTTGATAAGCCAGTATTGAACGGTGGACCGGTCGCAGAAGATCGTGGGTTTATTTTGCACAAACCTAAAGGCAGCTATCAATCCAGCATCAACATGACAGATCAAATCTCGGTGACAACCTCAAAAGATATCTTGATGGTGTTGGGCACAGAAGATGAGCCGATGAATTATTTAGTCGCACTTGGGTATGCAGGATGGGAACCGGGACAACTGGAAACCGAACTGACCGAGAACTCGTGGTTAACCGTTGAAGCCGACCCGAAGGTCATCTTCGATACACCGATTTCTGACCGCTGGAAAGTCGCCGTGCAGATGTTAGGCATTAATGCCGCTCAGCTTTCAGCAGACGCTGGTCACGCCTAGCTCAAATCAGCTAAATAAAATAAACAGACACTCTCAAACACAGATAAATTTGGAAACCCCATGTCACGAACAATTATGGCATTTGACTACGGTACAAAAAGTATCGGCAGTGCGATAGGACAAGAAATCACGGGCACCGCAAGTCCTCTAAAAGCTTTTAAAGCTAAAGATGGTATCCCAAATTGGGACGATATCGAAAAGCAAATAAAGGAGTGGCAACCGAACTTGATTGTAGTCGGCCTTCCTACCGACCTTCACGGTAAAGATCTAGCAAGCATTACACCCAGAGCGAAGAAGTTCGCTAACCGTCTTAAAGGACGTTTTGGTGTCGATGTTGAACTACATGATGAAAGACTATCGACCACAGAAGCAAGGGCCGACCTTTTTGAAATGGGCGGCTATAAGGCATTAAGCAAGGGCAATGTGGATAATCAGTCCGCAGTTGTTATTCTAGAAAGTTGGTTTGAGGCGCAATATTTTTAATAAAAAATTAAGCGCCAAATGCTGAAAGTATTTTTGATCCTACACTAATAATTCGACGTATTGTCTCTCACATTCATTATTAGGTAAGTGAGAATTCTTATGAAAATATTTCTAGTAATCTTCGCAGCTCTAGCAATCTCAGCATGTAGCTCAACAAGCTCCAATAATGCAGGTTATATGAATCATACTTCGACTGCCGCAGGCGTAATCAGTGAGCCTAAGAACAAGAAGCGTTGATATTACAGACGCAGTCGAACGATGAATATGATGAACGCCTGATTTTAACCTAGAATGTAATCAGGCGTCTTTTATCACCTCATATCTATCTTCACATCAGCCAAAGCCCCAGTTCCATAGTCATCATCACCACGTCTAGTCTTTAACATTAAGCGCAAGTCATTAGCAGAATCGGCACTGTGGAACGCGTCCTCTTCACCGATCTTGCCTGCTATCACTAAATCATACAAAGCTTGGTCAAAAGTCTGCATACCAATTTCTTTCGATTTAGCCATGGTTGCTTTCAGTTCGTGCAGTTCACCACGACGAATCAAGTCAGACACACGAGGGCTATTCAGCAGAATCTCGAATACACCATGACGCCCGCAACCATTCTTGTCGCGAATAAGTTGCTGAGCGACGACACCACGTAGGTTCATCGACAAATCAAACAAAAACTGTTCTTTCTGTTCTTTCGGCACCAAGTGAAGAATACGCTCTAACGCTTGGTTAGCATTATTCGCGTGCAAGGTTGCCATACACAAATGCCCCGTCTCAGCAAAAGTCATCGCGTACTCCATGGTTTCACGGCTACGAATTTCACCAATCAAAATCATATCTGGTGCTTGGCGTAGCGAGTTCTTAAGTGCGACTTCATAGCTCTCGGTATCCAGCCCTACTTCACGCTGAGTCACGATACACTTTTTGTGCTCATGTACGAATTCAATCGGGTCTTCAACCGTCAAAATATGCCCCGAGCGATTGGTGTTACGATAGCCTGTCATTGCAGCCATTGAGGTCGATTTACCAGAGCCAGTCGCCCCAACCACCAGCACAAGTCCGCGCTTAGCAATTGACAGGTCTTGCAGTACATCAGGAAGCTTTAGTTGCTCAAAGGTTGGGATGTTAGTCTCGATACGTCGAATGACCGCTCCAGGCAGCTCTCGCTGAAAGAATGCACTGACACGAAAACGACCAAAGTCACGCACAATCGCAAAATTAGCCTCACGCGTTTGCTGATATTCATCACGTCGGTCTTGTTCCATCATCGCATCAAGTAATTGAGCAACCTGAGCCGCATTCAACTTCTCTCCTTGGGGGCGTAATTCACCATCCACACGAAACAGGATTGGTGCATCGACAGTGATATAAAGATCCGATGCCTTTTGAGAAAGCATTCCCTCAAGGATTTGATTCAATTCCATTGTGTCCACCTTGATTAAAACATTGAGGTTTCAATTTCGATCTTTTTCTCGACCTCTTCCGAATCAACCAAGCCCTGCGCCATCAGCTGCTTCGCATTTTGTTCCATGGTCTGCATGCCGTGCGCTGCGCCCGTTTGAATGATCGAATACATCTGCGCAACCTTGTCTTCACGAATCAAGTTTCTGATCGCAGGTGTCGCCATCATGATTTCATGACACGCCACACGACCACCACCAACACGCTTTAGCAGCTTCTGGGCTATCACCGAGCGCAGTGATTCAGACAACATCGAACGAACCATATCTTTATCGCTACCTGGGAACACATCGATAATACGGTCGATCGTTTTAGCCGCAGAACTAGTATGCAGAGTACCAAACACTAAATGACCCGTTTCTGCTGCGGTTAACGCTAAGCTAATCGTCTCTTGGTCACGAAGCTCACCAACAAGAATCACGTCCGGGTCTTCACGTAACGCACTGCGCAGTGCCGCTTTAAAACTGTGAGTATCACGGTGAACTTCACGCTGGTTGACTAAGCATTTATTATTGGTGTGAACGAATTCAATCGGGTCTTCAATCGTCAGGATATGCTTATTGTGGTTGCGATTTACGTAATCAACCATCGCTGCAAGAGTCGTTGATTTACCAGAGCCAGTTGGACCAGTAACGAGCACTAAGCCTTTTTCGTAGTTAGCAATCCTTTCGAAGATCTCAGGTGCACCTAACTGATCTAAAGTCGGGATTTCGACAGGAATAGTTCGAAAGACAGCAGAGCAGCCACGAGCTTGGTTAAACGCATTAACACGGAAGCGACCAACATTGGGTAATTCAAAAGAGAAGTCGACTTCCAATTTTTCTTCAAACTCGCCGCGCTGTGAATCGCTCATGATCTCAAAAACCAAACGATGCACATCAGCATGACTCAAAGCTGGGATTCCAAGCTTCCTTACTTCACCATCTATACGTACCATTGGAGATACACCCGCAGAAAGATGTAGATCTGACGCGTTATGCTTTACACTAAAATCTAGTAACTCAGTGATATCCATTTATTTTCCCTTAAGTAAAGTCAGCTATGAGTAGTATTCAACAAAATATCGAACAAATCACCTCACAGATTCGTAGTGCTGAGCAAAAGTGCGGACGAGCTCCAGAGTCCGTGCAACTTTTAGCCGTCAGCAAAACTAAACCTATTGATGCGATTCTAGAAGCCGCACTCGGAGGCCAAGTTGCCTTTGGTGAAAACTATGTTCAAGAAGGTGTAGATAAAGTAAAACACTTTTCAGAACAACATTCTAACCTAAATTTAGAGTGGCATTTTATTGGTCCAATTCAATCCAATAAAACCCGCCCAATCGCGGAAAGCTTTCAATGGGTGCATTCCGTCGATCGCGATAAGATCGCACAAAGGCTTAATGATCAACGACCAAGCGAACTTCCACCTTTGCAAGTGTTGATTCAGGTAAACACCAGTGGTGAAGAGTCCAAATCTGGAACCTCAGAAGAGACAGTTTTTGCACTCGCGGAGTTGATTTCATCGCTCCCCAACCTCACCTTAAGAGGATTGATGTCGATTCCTGCAAACGTATCTGACTATCAATCTCAGCTTAATGCATTTTCTCAACTGGCAGAGCTTAAAAACAAGCTAGCCGCGAAGTATTCAGACGTTGATACCCTTTCGATGGGGATGAGTGGTGATATGGATGCAGCAGTTGAGGCTGGTAGCACAATGGTTCGTATTGGAACAGCTATTTTCGGCGCTCGTGATTACGCGAAATAGCCGTAGTAAGTAACCAACAAGTATTGATACCGCTTCGCCTTATCCGCGCAGCGACACGCTCAGGATTTTATATATGGAACATAAGAACATCGCCTTTATTGGGGCGGGAAACATGGTTCGCTCAATTGTAGCGGGCTTAGTCGCGAGTGGTTACTCAGCGCAAAAGATTACTGCAACAGCACCTTCAGAAACCAGAAGGCTGCCGTTAGAACGAGAATACTGCATCAATACCACCAGCGATAATATTGCAGCAGCAGAGCAAGCAGACGTTGTTGTGTTATCCGTGAAGCCACAAATGATGGCTGATGTATGTAAACCCTTACAAGATATCGACTTCAGCAACAAACTGGTAATCTCAATTGCCGCGGGTATTAATGCGAATCGACTCAATGAGATGTTAAACTGCCAGCTGAACCTTGTTCGTGTGATGCCAAACACGCCATCACTGCTTGGTAAAGGGATGAGTGGTCTTTATGCCGATTCAACGGTCAGCCAAAATGATAAAGACTTTGCTTCTCAGCTGATGCAAGCTGTAGGTGAAGTTAGCTGGGTTGAGCAAGAGTCTGGGATTAATAACATCATTGCGGCGGCGGGCAGTGCTCCGGCTTACTTCTTCCTATTTATGGAAGCGATGCAAGCCGAAGCAATCAACCAAGGCTTCGACCAGGAAACCGCTCGTAAATTAGTGCAGCAGTCGGCATTAGGTGCGGCAGAGATGGTGGTTGCAAATCCAGACACAGAATTATCTACACTGCGTGAACAAGTGACTTCAAAAGGCGGCACGACCGCAGAAGCACTACGCACGTTTAACGAACATCAACTATCAGACATCGTAGCAAAAGCCATGCAAGCGGCGGTTGCTCGAGCTGAAGAGATGGAAAAACTGTTTTAGTACCAATCAAGGTAAACAAGCATTTTGCCGCTCGGGTTATATCTAAGCGGCAAGTAAATCCGAAAAAGGAAACAATATGAACTCGATGAGCTTTTTGATCTCGACCGTTTTTGATCTTTACATCATGGTTGTGATCTTGCGTATCTGGCTACAAGCATCACGTGCAGATTTCTACAACCCATTCTCACAATTCATCGTAAAAGCGACACAACCGGTTGTTGCCCCACTACGCCGAGTTATTCCATCAATCGGCAGCCTTGATCTGGCGACCGTTGTTTTCGCTTATGTGCTGTGTGTACTTAAGTTCGTTGCTCTAAACCTGATTATTTCTGGCGGCGCTGCCGTTTTCGATATTAGCTTCCTAATCTTTGGTGCACTGTCTCTGCTCAAAGCGGCTGGTGGCTTGATCTTCTGGGTTCTACTTATCCGTGCAATCCTAAGCTGGGTAAGCCAAGGTCGTAGCCCAATCGAGTACGTATTCCATCAACTGACTGAACCAATGCTAGTGCCTATCCGCCGTATCCTTCCGGACATGGGTGGTTTCGATCTAAGCGTACTGGTTCTGTTCATTGTTCTGCAATTTGCGAACTTCCTAATGGGCGACATGATTGGTCCTATTTGGTATCAGCTATAATTCAAGTACAAACATCAGGTACTTTGACGATGCCAAAAGCGGTTTGGGCCGAGGAAGACGATATTCTTCTCAGGCTCTATATCCAACCAAAAGCAAGCCGAGACAAAATTGTCGGCTTGCACGGTGAGGAACTGAAAATTGCCATTACTGCACCACCGGTTGATGGCAAAGCCAATGCCCATTTAGCGAAATACCTTGCGAAACAGTTTAAGGTCGCAAAAGGGCAAATTAAGATAGAAAAGGGAGAACTCGGTAGGCACAAGCAAGTTCGAATATGCTCGCCAAGCCAAATCCCAACTGAAGTCAAAGCCATCCTATGATGGCTTTTTGCTATTTATTGGAGTCATTATGCATTTATGGATAACAGCACTACTAACCGCTCTTGTTGCCTTACCGAGCTCTGCAGGGCAATTTAAGAACATTAAGGATGTCGAGGTTCATTACTCGGCTTTTAATTCCACGTTCTTAACTGCGCAAGTCGCTAAACAATACAAACTTAAGCGAAATGGATACTCAGCAATCCTCAACATCAGCGTGTTAGACAAGGCTTCTCTAGGCAAGCCTGCGACAACGGCTAAAATTACGGGAACAGCGAAGAACCTCGTTGGAAACACCCGAACTTTGAAGTTTCGAGAAATCAAAGAAGGCGATGCGATTTATTACCTTGCTGAGTTCCCCGTAACTCACGAAGAAAACATCACCTTCGACATCGATGTTAACGCAGGCCTAAAAGGCACTGGTCCACTGCGTTTCACACAGAAATTTTATATAGAAGAGTAAGCTCAAACCTTACTTTTCATTTATTAACTTATTTAGAGCTACATTCCCATGAGTAAGATTGTTTTAGCAACAGGCAACCAAGGTAAAGTTCGCGAGATGGCAGATATTCTGTCTGAGTTTGGTTTTGACGTTGTCGCACAAAGTGAATTTAACGTTTCAGAAGTCGCTGAAACAGGAACGACTTTCATTGAAAATGCCATCATCAAAGCTCGCCACGCAGCGAAAGAAACAGGGCTGCCAGCCATTGCTGACGACTCAGGTTTAGAGGTTGATTACTTAAATGGAGCTCCGGGCATCTACTCAGCGCGTTACTCAGGTGAAGGGGCAACCGATAAGCAGAACATCGAAAAATTGCTAGACGCGATGCAAGGTGTCGAAACTGAAAAGCGTACTGCGCGTTTCCACTGTGTGTTGGTGCTAATGCGTCACGAAAACGATCCAACACCATTGGTGTGTCACGGAAAATGGGAAGGTCGCATCCTTACCGAAGAACATGGTGAGAATGGCTTTGGCTACGATCCCGTATTCTTTGTTCCAGAAGATAACTGCGCATCAGCAGAGCTTGAATCTTCACGTAAGAAGCAACTATCACACCGTGGCAAAGCACTTGCGTCACTATTTAAAGCCCTTAAGGAGCAAGCTCTGTAATGCACGACGCAGCGCTAATACCACCCGCACTTAGCCTCTATGTACACATCCCATGGTGTGTACAAAAGTGTCCGTATTGTGATTTTAACTCTCACGCTCTGAAAGCAGAGATCCCTGAAAAAGAGTACATCGATGCACTGCTTGAGGATCTCGATACAGACATTGAGAAATATCATCTCAATGGCGCACCTCGCCCACTGCATTCGATCTTTATTGGTGGCGGTACTCCAAGCCTGTTTTCTCCTGAAGGAATTGGCCGATTGTTACAAGGCATTGAACAGCGCATCCCGTTCAAACTTGAAATAGAAATCACCATGGAAGCCAACCCGGGAACTATCGAAGCTGAGCGTTTTGCAGGTTACCAAAAGGCGGGGGTGAGTCGAATCTCGGTGGGTGTGCAAAGTTTTGAGCAAGAGAAACTAGAAAGACTTGGACGCATTCATGGTCAAGATGAAGCGGTCAACGCAGCTCATCTAGCACATAAGATCGGATTAAACAGCTTCAATCTAGACTTAATGCACGGCTTACCCGATCAGAGTATTGCACAAGCGTTGGCTGATTTAGACAAAGCGATCGAACTCGATCCTCCGCACTTATCTTGGTATCAGCTAACAATAGAACCTAACACCATGTTCTATTACAAAACACCAAAGCTGCCTGATGATGATGACCTTTGGGATATCTTCGACCTAGGCCATAAGAAGCTCGCTGACGCAGGTTATGTACAGTACGAAATCTCAGGCTACAGCAAGCCGGGATATCAGTGCCAACATAACCTCAACTACTGGCGCTTTGGTGATTACCTAGGTATTGGCTGTGGCTCTCATGGCAAGCTGAGCTTTGCAGATGGACGCATTGTTCGCACCACTAAGGTTAAGCATCCTAGAGGCTACCTAGCTGCGTACCAAAACATGGTAAAGCCTTATCTATCCGATGAATTTGAAGTGCCGAATGAAGACCGCCCTTTTGAGTTCTTCATGAACCGCTTTAGGTTAATGGAAGCATGTCCAAAGCAAGATTTCATTGATACGACAGGGCTTGGTTTTGATGCTGTTCAGTCAACGATTGAATGGGCAAAAGAGCTAGGCTACTTGAATGAAACCCACACTCACTGGCAGATCACTGAAAAAGGGAAGCTATTCCTCAACGATTTGCTGGAAGCCTTTATGGCAGAAGAAGACGAATAGTTAGAGATTCGAGAAGCATTGCGTAAGGGTTGGCTTTAGGGTCAACCCTTTTTGTTTTATAGCCCTCTCTCGGAGCGAAGCGTTCTATAGGACAACGTCCGTGCTCGCACCTTTCTCTAGAAAATAGAACGACCGATACGCTCTGAAAGCAACTCTAGAGCCTTAGTACCTGCGAGCGAGTTGCCAGAAGGATCAAGCTCTGGGGACCACACGGCGATTGTCATCTCACCCGGAACGATGGCAATAATACCGCCACCGACGCCCGATTTTCCTGGCATACCAACACGGTAGGCAAACTCGCCCGCACCATCGTACAAACCGCACGTCGCAAGCAAAGCATTCAACTGCTTGGTTTGGACTGGCGTGATGATCTCTTTCTTGGTTTGAACCGACACGCCTTTGTTTGCCAAGTAACTGAAGGTTTTTGCCAAATCTACACACGTCATTTTAAGCGCACAGGCATGAAAGTAGTTATTCAGAACAGGGATAACATCATTTTCAAAGTTACCAAATGAACGCATCAAGTAAGCGATAGCCGCATTACGATCGCTGTGCATCATTTCTGAAGCCGCTACTATCTTGTCATACACAATATGAGTATCACCCGACAACTGGCGCACAAACTCCAACAAGCGATGTCTCGGTGCTGACAGGCGGCTTTGTAATAGATCCGCTACGACAATAGCACCCGCATTGATAAACGGGTTACGGGGAATCCCCTGCTCCATCTCAAGCTGAATCATCGAATTAAAGGCTTGACCTGAAGGCTCTTTGCCTACTCTTTGCCAAATCTCTTCAGGCTTGTATAGCACCATAGCTAACGTAAGGCTCAAGGCTTTGGAGATAGATTGCACAGAAAATGCTTCTTCAGCGTCGCCTGCTTTAATCACCTCACCTTCATTGGTGTATACCGCGATCGCCAGTTTCTGGTTCGATACGCGAGCCAGTGCAGGGATATAATCAGCGACCTTTCCCTGTCCAATTAAAGGACGAACTTCGTCTAAGATCTCGGCTAAAATAGCTTGAGTTGGTTTCATGTGCGCTTACTTCTATATTGTTATTTTTGTAGGGGTGTTACGTTACTTTCTGTCCTTAAGCCTTTATAGCAATAAAAGCCTAAGGACAAAAAAGCCAACATTACAATAATGTTGGCTTTAATCAATCCCATAAAGTGTAGGGGTTAAATCCTAAGTCGGATTGCCCTTCACTTAATTTGATTCAGAATTACTTAGTACGCTTGAACTTAATGTCCCAAACACCATGACCTAAACGGTGGCCACGAGCTTCAAACTTAGTTAGCGGGCGCTCATCAGGACGAGGGATGTAATCACCATCTTCAGCGATGTTTTCGAAGCCTGGAGCTACGTTCATCACTTCAATCATATGTTCTGCGTAGTTTTCCCAGTCTGTTGCCATGTGGAAAATACCAGTATCAAGTTGAAGCTTGCCGCGAACCATCTCTGCAAACTCAGCCTTAACGATACGACGTTTATGGTGGCGAGCTTTGTGCCATGGGTCAGGGAAAAACAGTTGCAGTGTATGCAGGCTGCTATCTGGAATCATGTGTTCAAATACTTCTACCGCATCGTGACACATTACACGCAGGTTAGTTACGCCAGCATCGCGAGCTGTACCTAAACACGCACCAACACCCGGGCTATGAACTTCAATACCTAAGAAGTTTTTCTCAGGTGCGTTCTTTGCCATTTCAACCAGTGATGCACCCATACCGAAGCCAATCTCTAGTACAACCGGGTTATCGTTGCCAAATACTTCTTTCCAGTTAAGAAGCTCTGGGTTGTAGTCGATACCCATTGTTGGCCAACATTCATTCATCGCGTTCTCTTGGCCTTTTGTTAAGCGGCCTTCGCGGCGAACAAAACTACGGATCTTACGAACCAGTTTGCCGTCTTCAGTATATTCGTTAGTGGTCACTTCACTCATTGATTTTTGCCTGCACATTGATTAATCAAAGCGGGGATTATCCAAAGAATTGCCTCCGGTGCAAGTCTTTCCGTGGATAAATTCCCACACAATTTGTCTGTTTTACATCCAACGTTAAGTGTGGTGCAATTTCACTTCTAATAATAGCAAAGCATAGAGCATGTCGTGACTCCTTTCGCAACCGCCATATTAAAGTGGTATGACGCCTACGGGCGTAAAGAATTGCCTTGGCAACAAAACAAAACCGCCTACACCGTTTGGCTATCTGAAATCATGCTTCAGCAGACTCAGGTTGCTACGGTGATTCCATACTACCAGCGCTTCTTGGAACGCTTTCCAACGGTTATCGACCTAGCGAACGCCGAACAAGATGAGGTACTCCACTTATGGACAGGGCTTGGTTATTACGCACGAGCTCGCAATCTACATAAAGCAGCTAAGATCGTTGCTGAGCAATATGATGGTGAATTTCCGCTTTCTATCGAAGAGATGAACGCGCTACCGGGCATCGGTCGCTCGACTGCAGCTGCAGTGCTGTCTTCGGTTCATAAGCTTCCTCATGCGATTCTTGATGGCAATGTAAAACGAACGCTTGCGAGAAGCTTTGCCGTTGAAGGGTGGCCGGGGCAAAAGAAAGTCGAGAACCAGCTTTGGGAACACGCCGAAGCACATACACCGAAGAAAGATGTCGATAAGTACAACCAAGCAATGATGGACATGGGAGCGATGGTTTGTACCCGTAGCAAACCTAAATGTACCCTTTGCCCAATTGAAAGCATGTGTGAGGCCAAGAAGCTCGATAGACAGCTCGACTTCCCAGGCAAAAAGCCTAAGAAAGAAAAGCCAGTAAAAGAAACATGGTTTGTGATTCTGTATCACGATAACCAAGTGTGGCTCGAACAGCGCCCTCAATCTGGTATCTGGGGCGGATTGTTTTGTTTCCCTCAAAATGAAAACGCAGAGATCGAACATCAACTAGATCTTCGCTCGATCAAAGACACTCAAACCAATTCGATCAAGACCATGATTGCGTTTAGACACACTTTCAGCCACTACCACTTAGATATCACGCCAGTATTAGTGAAATTAGATAAACAACCAGATTTGATAATGGAAGGGACTAAAGGTCTCTGGTATAACTTATCAAAACCGGAAGAAATTGGCCTAGCCGCTCCTGTAAAGCAGCTTATTGAGAGCCTACCCTTTGAACTGAACGACGACGTTTGAATCAACGAACGCGATAAGAGGAACCACTATGAGCCGCACTGTATTTTGTGCTCGCCTTCAAAAAGATGCTGAAGGCCTAGATTTTCAACTTTACCCAGGTGACTTAGGTAAGCGTATCTTTGACAACGTGTCTAAAGAAGCTTGGGGACAATGGCAAAGCAAGCAAACTATGCTTATCAATGAAAAGAAGCTAAACATGATGGATCCTGAGCATCGTAAACTTCTTGAAACTGAGATGGTTAACTTCCTTTTCGAAGGTAAAGATGTCGTAATTGATGGCTATACTCCACCAAGCGAATAAGACATTTATTTAAGCAATTTTTAATGACATCATGGTTAACGCTGCGATGTCATTTTTGTATGAGGAACTATGAAAAAGCTAAGTTACTTCCTAACAGCCATGTTATTAACTGGCTGCAGCCGTGAATTTGTCGAAAGCATTTATGATGTTAATTACGAACCGACCAACCGATTTGTAAGCAACTTAGCGGAGCTACCTGGTCAGTTTGAAAAAGACACCGGAGCACTAGATGCTTTGATTAATAGCTTTTCTGGCAATATCCAAAAACGCTGGGGCAGTAGTGAAGTAAAAATGGCAGGTAAGAGTAACTATGTGAAATACATAGATAATTACCTGAGCCGTTCAGAAGTAAACTTTAGCGAAGGCCTCATAACGGTAGAAACGGTCTCCTCGACTGAACCTAAAAAACACCTCAAAAACGCAATCATGACAACGCTTTTGACGCCAGATGATCCAGCGCATGTCGACCTATTCTCTTCCAAAAGCATCAAATTAGAAGGCAGGCCTTTCCTCTACAACCAAGTTGTAGACCAAGAAAAAAAGCCTATCCAATGGTCTTGGCGCGCTAACCAGTTCGCTGATTACCTGATCGCTAATAACCTAAAAACCAAAGAAGTCGACTTTAAAAAAGCCTATTACGTTGAGATCCCAATGGTAGCCGATCACGCCAGTCAGCGTAGTTATCAATACGCCGATATCGTTCGACGAGCATCGCAACGTTATGACATTCCTGAAGACTTGATCTACGCGATTATCAAAACAGAGAGTAGTTTCAACCCCTACGCGGTGAGTTGGGCGAATGCATACGGTCTTATGCAGGTGGTGCCTAAAACCGCTGGTCGAGATGTGTTTAAGCTAGTAAAGAACAAGCCTGGAGAGCCAAGTCCTGAGTATTTATTCAATCCAGAAAACAACATTGATGCTGGCACCGCATACTTTTACATACTCAAAAATCGTTATTTGAAAGATGTAAAACACCCGACAACGCTCGAGTACAGCATGATTTCAGCATACAACGGCGGCACGGGTGGCGTACTCAATACCTTCAGTAAGGACAGAAAGCGAGCAATGCGAGACCTAAACTCGCTGCAACCTAGCCAAGCGTACTGGGCACTTACTAAAAAGCACCCAAACAAAGAGTCGCGTCGTTACTTAGAAAAAGTAACAAAATTCAAGAAAGATTTTAACCAAGGTAAAACGTAAGCCTCACTTTTGAATAAAAAAACAACTAACGAACGTTTTTTTTAATTATTTTCAAAAAAGGTGTTGACGGTTATGAAGAAAATCCGTTTAATAGCGCTCCGTTGCCCGGATAGCTCAGTCGGTAGAGCAGAGGATTGAAAATCCTCGTGTCGGTGGTTCGATTCCGCCTCCGGGCACCACAATTTGATTTGTTGGTGTCAACACTCTTTAACAGGGAGTAGCAACACGGACAAAAGCATAAAGAATTTAGTGTGCCGACTTAGCTCAGTAGGTAGAGCAACTGACTTGTAATCAGTAGGTCACCAGTTCGACTCCGGTAGTCGGCACCATTCTTTTGCCTCGATAGCTCAGTCGGTAGAGCAGCGGATTGAAAATCCGCGTGTCGGTGGTTCGATTCCGCCTCGAGGCACCATTATTTGGTACTTAACAAATAATGGTCTTTATAGACCTGATGTTGAGACAAGTAATTCCCCTTTAGTTCAGTTGGTAGAACGGCGGACTGTTAATCCGTATGTCGCAAGTTCAAGTCTTGCAAGGGGAGCCATTTTTAAAGGACTTCATTTTATATGAGGTTTTAATTGAAGAGTTTAACTCTTTAAGCAAAGAATTTAGTGTGCCGACTTAGCTCAGTAGGTAGAGCAACTGACTTGTAATCAGTAGGTCACCAGTTCGACTCCGGTAGTCGGCACCATTCTTTTGCCTCGATAGCTCAGTCGGTAGAGCAGCGGATTGAAAATCCGCGTGTCGGTGGTTCGATTCCGCCTCGAGGCACCATTATTTGGTGCTTAACAAATAATGGTCTTTATAGACCTGATGTTGACACAAATAATTCCCCTTTAGTTCAGTTGGTAGAACGGCGGACTGTTAATCCGTATGTCGCAAGTTCAAGTCTTGCAAGGGGAGCCACATTCAAAAAAGCCAAGTCGAAAGACTTGGCTTTTTTCGTTTGAACAAAAGCAAACTCTATTCAATATACTCATCAGCTCTACTCTTAATCAGTCTCGATAAATTGAGTTATCTCCTTCTAGTACTCTTACTACAGCAGCAGATTCTAAGATCTATAAAGAGTCCCCCACTCCAACAGAACCACTCATCCCAAAGTTCATGACACGCTAATCTTCACATCAAAAAAACAGAACCGAGTTCTGTTACTTTTTTTTCTTCGAAAATTTAATCTCTATCATGTTTTGATGTCTTTCTAATATCAGCCCTACACCACTTAGATTAAGATTCGATGAATTATACCTAATACTAATTATTGAATCGCTGCGCGGGGAAATATGAAACTAAAAACGCAAGCTTACTTATTATCGGGCATCATATTGATCGCCCTGCTAGCACTGACGGCTACTGGTTTATGGACATTGAGAGTCGCTAGCAACATGGACAACAAGGCTCGTGTGACAGAGCTATTTAAGAGTGCATACAGCATCCTTACTGAAGTCGAGAAGATGGCGATTGATGGCACTCTAGAAGAAGAGCAAGCTAAGAAACTGGCTACTCGCCTTCTTCGTAACAACATCTATAAAGACAATGAATATGTTTACGTAGCCGATGAGCACATGACGTTTATCGCTACACCATTAGATCCTCAACTACACGGAACCAGCTTTAACGACTTTAAAGATGGCGACGGCAATAGTGTTGGTCAGCTAATCCAAAGAGTACTTGGTAATCGTACTGGCCAGATCATTGAGTACACCTGGACACAAAAACTGCCAGATGGAACGATTGAAGAAAAACTGTCTATTGCAGAGAAAACGCCACATTGGGGCTGGGTTGTCGGCACCGGTATCGGATTCAATGAAGTTAACGCTCGTTTTTGGTCTACTGCTCAATGGCAGCTATTCCTTTGTGTGGTGATTGCTGGTCTTATTCTAGCGAGCCTAATTGTATCCATTAAACGCATGCTAGCGCTTCTTGGCGGCGAACCTAAAGACGTACGAGAAGCAGTACAAGCCGTAGCACAAGGTCGAATTCAAACCTCTTTCGAAACTCAGGCAACAGCCGGCAGTATTTACCAGGCAGTACAACAAATGAGTAAATCACTGGCTGAACTAGTATCAAACCTTGATGCTTCAATGCTGGCATTAAGGGGCGAACTGCAGCGCGTAGAAGATCGCGCTGGGTCAATTGCTCAACTGACAGAGACCCAACAGCAATCAACAGAAATGATAGCGACAGCAATGACCGAGATGGCCTCTTCAGCCAATAACGTTGCTGATTCCGCTAGCGATACCGCGCGCAACACAGATGAGGCCGACAAACAGAGCCAACATACCCAACAACTCATTCACAACACAGTAGATAACATTCAAGGCCTAGCAGGCCAACTAGGCACAGCAAGCGAAGCTGTCGCTAACCTAGATAACGATGTAAACAACATTGCAAAAGTATTGGATGTGATTGGTGATATAGCGGAGCAAACTAACCTGTTGGCACTTAACGCAGCCACTGAAGCAGCTCGAGCTGGCGAACAAGGTCGTGGATTTGCTGTTGTAGCAGATGAGGTTCGTAACCTTGCAGGCCGAACACAATCGAGCACCAAAGAAATCCAATTAATGATTAATAACCTTCAAGAAGGATCTCGCAACGCAATTCAAACCATGGAAGTTTGTGCCGCGACCAGTGAAAGCACCGTAACAGAGTCTCAAAACGCCTCTGAAGCACTACAACAGATTGTTGTCGCATTAGAGTCCATTTCATCAATGAGTCATCAAATCGCAACAGCGGCCGCTGAGCAGACTCAGGTGAGCGATGATATATCGAAGCGTATCAATATGATCGAAGAGAGCGGTAACCAACTGAGTAATGTCGTAACAGAAAGTCATAACAGCACCCAAAGTCTTGCCTCTCTTTCCAACGAATTAGAAGCTTGGGTTAATAGGTTTGAAGTAAAACACTAAACTCCCTAGAAATTTTTTAAATAAAAAAGCACGTTTTCATACGTGCTTTTTTTATTTCGGCGCCCATTCAGTGTAGTTAACCGTAGTTTTACTATCTTTTAGGGCATGCTAGACCTAGGTTTTTCACCCCAAACGAGCAAAAACAACCCACTAAGTATAGAAAAACATCAAACGATACTTTTTTTGCAATTTAATGTTGACCCAGAACGCGAAAACACGTTTAATACACCTCGTCGCCCGGATAGCTCAGTCGGTAGAGCAGAGGATTGAAAATCCTCGTGTCGGTGGTTCGATTCCGCCTCCGGGCACCACAATTTATTTGTTGGTGTCTTAGACAACAACAGTAAAGCACAAAGAAATATTATGTGCCGACTTAGCTCAGTAGGTAGAGCAACTGACTTGTAATCAGTAGGTCACCAGTTCGACTCCGGTAGTCGGCACCATTTCTTTAAAGCTTTAAGAATAATTCCCCTTTAGTTCAGTTGGTAGAACGGCGGACTGTTAATCCGTATGTCGCAAGTTCAAGTCTTGCAAGGGGAGCCAAGTTAATCATCAAGCATAAGCTTTTTGATTCATGATGCCGACTTAGCTCAGTAGGTAGAGCAACTGACTTGTAATCAGTAGGTCACCAGTTCGATTCCGGTAGTCGGCACCATTCTCTTGATTAGAGACTAAACAATCAATTCCCCTTTAGTTCAGTTGGTAGAACGGCGGACTGTTAATCCGTATGTCGCAAGTTCAAGTCTTGCAAGGGGAGCCAATTAAAAGAAGCCGCATCATTGATGCGGCTTTTTTGCATTTAAAGATCCTAACTTATTAATACAACTACCCTCACCTTTCAAATACCATATTCAATTCAGAAACCAACCGTTTTTATATCCTTCCAAAGCTACAAATCTTCGCTACTTAATGCAATTCAAAATCTCCCAACAACAAACGACACATTCACGTAAGAGCTAGTCACAGTACGTTGCTACTCATTTTATTGATGAGGAGATCGGTTGAAAAAATCAATGCTAAATTTGGATATGAGAAAGCTTAATGACGAATCAAATAAGCGCTAGAAAAGCTCTGTAAGACACTTCAATCCAAATTGACACACAGGTCACTCTTTATCAAAACTATCCACAACAATAGCGCCCATAGAGGCTGGCATTGAAATAACAATCACTCTTTTGATCGATACGATGGGATCACTTAATAGAGGTAATTTGTCTAGGCAAGTCAGTACCAAAGCAACGACCAATGCCGTCATAACATAAGCAATAACTATTCTGAAAATAAACACCGGCAACCGAGCAACAACATCTTTTTGAAAGACACTCTCATACGTATAGAAGCCTAAGAACACCGCAGACAGTAAAAATAGCAGCAATAGATTAGCGGTAGGTAAAGTCTCCCCTAACTTCCAAGCCTCTTCAGAAAAAGAAATCGGCACGGCCAAAGCGAAAGATCCCACAAAGATCTGGCTCGCATCTTCAAAGTTAAAACTCAATTTCATAGTTAGATCCATTAGGTTTTAAGGCTTTATCTATTTCTTAAAAAATCACAAAACTATCCACCGATGACTTGGGGATTTTCTATTCTTACCAAGCAAACAGTAGTCACCTTCTATCTTTATCTTAGTCGCAATAGCCAAAACATAGCTTGAACTAACCAGCAAGAAATCAATATGCTCAGAGCAAAACGGTCAAACAACCAATTCATATCTAGTCAACAAGCAAATCAGAATCGAAGAGAGACCGGTAAATATCCTAAAATACCATCCCCTAGAACCAGAGAACATCGCAATCAGTTGGGGATGAACATCAATGCACGTGTAGATACGGATACGAGGGATGCTCTATTTCTTAGATTAAATATCCCTCCAACACCACTTTGGAACGCAACCTATCAACTCTCACCTTTCAAAGCTGAATTTACTCCACTTTCACCCTTTAAAGTGGTTCTAACAAGGCTCTCAATACCATCGAGAGTAGTTTTAAGCTCAATGCATAACAAGAGACATTAAGTCGACTCATTATGAGCTCTAGCGTTCTTAAGAGAAGCCTCCATGATAGAGCCCTAATTACACATCAGAACTATCCTCTAGATTCACAGACAGGACAGAAGTCAGGTTTCATGGAGGAAGGGCTGTAATCTAGTACCTGACGGACACTCGCTAAATCGAGAAACAGCCTACAAGTGCAGAGCAAAAAGATGGGCTGTAGGGCCTGTATAGTTTCAGGTGCGAGAAGGGGATACGTTGAGTCAGTTCTGTCTCATAAAGCTAACTTACACATCGTATGGCTCGAGTTTTTGAGCACTAAGCTTAAAGCAGTGTGCATTTGAAGTGATGCTCGTGCCAAATCATATCAAGAGTCAGAAATGATGTACTCCATAGTCATAGGGTTGGTTTTGGAGAACACCGATGCTGTAGGCTAAGGGGAGTCTTTTGTGTAAATTATTCGACTGACGTGCGAAGCACTGTAATTTAGATGCAAAAAAGCACCGCGATTTCTAGCGAGGCTTCTTATAATACCAATTTCATTAAATTCATGATCTAATATATACTCTGAAAGGAGCCTATATGAACTCAGATTTATCAAAGCTTATCGGCACAACCTCCAACGTGAGGTTGAGGCTAAGATTACTCGCGGTCTCTCACTTTATCGATGGTAAAAATCGAACTGAAATCGCGTCATTTCTTAAAGTCAGTCGTCTCAGTGTGAATAAATGGATCAAGGCCTATCTTGATTTTGGTGTTGAAGGGTTAGTAGAAAAACCTCATACAGGAAGACCTTCCAGACTCACTATTGAGCAAAAAAACATCTTAAAGAATACGTCACTTCAAATGCAATAAAACCTGAAGGTGGGCGCTTACAAGGGAGTGACATCACACAATTCATCCTTGATGAATTTGATATATCTTACCAGCCATCCGGTGTATACCGCTTACTGCATGAACTTAATTTGAGTTGGATAACGACACGTTCAAAGCACCCAAAACAATCAGAAGAAGCTCAAGAATCTTTTAAAAAAATTCCCAATAGAAACGATCCTTAAGATCCCTGGGCATATCCACTTAAAAGAAGTGCTTGTTTGGTTTCAAGATGAAGCTAGATTTGGTCAACGCAATACCACAACCAAGATTTGGGCAGAAAAAGGAACTCGACCTAGAGCCGTTCAACAGCAACAATTTGAGTACGCTTATTTGTTTGGAGCCGTTTGTATCAATACAGGCGAAGCTGAAGCTATTGTTTCACCGTTAAGCAACATGGAAGCAATGACGAAGCATCTTGAATTAATCTCAACGGCGACCCCTAGAGGTAAACATTCCGTGGTTATTATGGATCAAGCGAGCTGGTATCAAACACATTTAGCCAATCATTTTAAGAACATCACGATAATCCATATCCCGCCATATTCACCAGAATTAAACCCGATAGAACAAGTTTGGCAATGGCTTCGACAATACAAGTTAGCGAATAGGTGTTTTGAAAACTATAACGATATAGTGAACTCAGTATGCAATGCTTGGAACAGTTTTTGTGAAGATAAACGCAGAGTCCAATCCCTCTGCTTTAGAGATTGGACTCGATTGGTAAGTTATACCAATTCCATTAAATTTGTGATCTAATATGGACTCTGAAAGGAGTCTATATGAACTCAGATTTATCAAAACTTATCAGCACAACCTCCAACGCTAGGTTAAGACTAAGATTACTCGCCGCATCTCACTTTATTGATGGTAAAAATCGAACTGAAATCGCTTCATTTCTTAAAGTCAGTCGTCTTAGTGTGAACAAATGGATAAAAGCCTATCTCGATTATGGCGTTGAGGGACTAACAGAAAAACCTCATACGGGAAGGCCTTCCAGACTGACTACTGAGCAAAAAGCACACCTTAAAGAATACGTCACTTCAAATGCGATAAAACCTGAAGGTGGGCGTTTACAAGGGAGTGATATCGCACAATTCATCTTTGATGAATTTGACGTTTCTTACCAACCATCCGGTATATACCGCTTGTTGCATGAACTTAACTTGAGCTGGATAACAACGCGTTCAAAGCACCCAAAACAATCAGAAGAAACCCAAGAGTCTTTTAAAAAAATTCCAAATAGAAACGATCCTTAAGATCCCTGGCCATATCCACTTACAAGAAGTACTTGTTTGGTTTCAAGACGAAGCTAGATTTGGTCAGCGCAATACCACAACCAAGATTTGGGCTGAAAAAGGAACTCGACCTAGAGCCGTTCAACAGCAGCAATTTGAGTACGCTTATTTGTTTGGAGCTATTTGTGTCAATACGGGCGAAGCTGAAGCGATTGTTTCACCGCTAAGCAACATGGAAGCCATGACGAAGCACCTTGAATTGATCTCAACGGCGACACCTATTGGTAAACACTCAGTGATTATTATGGATCAAGCAAGCTGGCATCAAACACACTTAGCCAATCACTTTAAGAACATCACGATAATCCATATCCCGCCCTATTCACCAGAATTAAACCCAATAGAGCAAGTTTGGCAATGGCTTCGTCAGTACAGGTTAGCGAATCGGTGTTTTGAGAACTATAACGATATAGTGAACTCGGTGTGCGAAGCTTGGAACAGTTTTTGTGAAGATAAACGCAGAGTCCAATCTCTCTGCTTTAGAGACTGGACTAGATTGATAAGTTAATTAATGGAATTGGTATTAATTAATGGAATTGGTATAAGTAGCGGAGTAGCTGGGATCTCAGGCGACCGGAATTCGTGGTTGGAGACCAAATTATCGATACCCAGAAACGACGAAAGCCTAGTCATAAGACTAGGCTTTCTAATAAGTGGCGGAGTGGACGGGACTCGAACCCGCGACCCCCGGCGTGACAGGCCGGTATTCTAACCAACTGAACTACCACTCCGCAGTGTCTATTCAGCATAAAGCAATTTGAGCCTGACGATGTCCTACTCTCACATGGGGAAGCCCCACACTACCATCGGCGCTATTGTGTTTCACTTCTGAGTTCGGCATGGAATCAGGTGGGTCCACAATGCTATGGTCGTCAAACAAATTCTGTTGTTAATTTGGTGAATCAAATCAACTAAATAGTGGTGCTGATACCCAGACTCGAACTGGGGACCTCACCCTTACCAAGGGTGCGCTCTACCGGGCTGAGCTATATCAGCAATTCAAGAACCGTTTAAAAACGACTCTAAAATTTTAAAGCCTGGCGATGTCCTACTCTCACATGGGGAAGCCCCACACTACCATCGGCGCTATTGTGTTTCACTTCTGAGTTCGGCATGGAATCAGGTGGGTCCACAATGCTATGGTCGCCAAGCAAATTTTGCTTTTACTTTCAGTTTTTTAAAACTGAAGGCAAAATAATCTGGAAAACTGTATTTAAAAGTTATTTCTCTTCAAACTCATTCAAGGTCTGTCTTTGAGTCCACAAAACCCCTTGGGTGTTGTATGGTTAAGCCTCACGGGCAATTAGTACAGGTTAGCTCAATGCCTCGCAGCACTTACACACCCTGCCTATCAACGTCGTAGTCTACGACAACCCTTTAGGACACTTATAGTGCCAGGGAAAACTCATCTCAAGGCTCGCTTCCCGCTTAGATGCTTTCAGCGGTTATCGATTCCGAACTTAGCTACCGGGCAATGCCATTGGCATGACAACCCGAACACCAGAGGTTCGTCCACTCCGGTCCTCTCGTACTAGGAGCAGCCCCTTTCAATTTTCCAACGCCCACGGCAGATAGGGACCGAACTGTCTCACGACGTTCTAAACCCAGCTCGCGTACCACTTTAAATGGCGAACAGCCATACCCTTGGGACCGACTTCAGCCCCAGGATGTGATGAGCCGACATCGAGGTGCCAAACACCGCCGTCGATATGAACTCTTGGGCGGTATCAGCCTGTTATCCCCGAGTACCTTTTATCCGTTGAGCGATGGCCCTTCCATTCAGAACCACCGGATCACTATGACCTGCTTTCGCACCTGCTCGAATTGTCATTCTCGCAGTCAAGCGGGCTTATGCCATTGCACTAACCACACGATGTCCAACCGTGTTTAGCCCACCTTCGTGCTCCTCCGTTACTCTTTGGGAGGAGACCGCCCCAGTCAAACTACCCACCAGGCACTGTCCGTAATCCCGATTCAGGGACCAACGTTAGAACATCAAAACTACAAGGGTGGTATTTCAAGGACGACTCCACCACATCTAGCGACGCGGTTTCAAAGTCTCCCACCTATCCTACACATGTAGGTTCAATGTTCAGTGCCAAGCTGTAGTAAAGGTTCACGGGGTCTTTCCGTCTAGCCGCGGGTACACTGCATCTTCACAGCGATTTCAATTTCACTGAGTCTCGGGTGGAGACAGCGTGGCCATCATTACGCCATTCGTGCAGGTCGGAACTTACCCGACAAGGAATTTCGCTACCTTAGGACCGTTATAGTTACGGCCGCCGTTTACCGGGGCTTCGATCAAGAGCTTCGACCGAAGTCTAACCCCATCAATTAACCTTCCGGCACCGGGCAGGCGTCACACCGTATACGTCATCTTACGATTTTGCACAGTGCTGTGTTTTTAATAAACAGTTGCAGCCACCTGGTATCTGCGACTCTCGTCTGCTCCATCCGCAAGGGACTTCACTGATAAGAGCGTACCTTCTCCCGAAGTTACGGTACCATTTTGCCTAGTTCCTTCACCCGAGTTCTCTCAAGCGCCTTGGTATTCTCTACCCGACCACCTGTGTCGGTTTGGGGTACGATTCCTTACAATCTGAAGCTTAGAGGCTTTTCCTGGAAGCATGGCATCAATGACTTCACTACCGTAGTAGCTCGACATCGTATCTCAGCGTTAGTAGCGGTCCGGATTTACCTAAACCACCCGCCTACATACTTGAACCTGGACAACCGTCGCCAGGCCCACCTAGCCTTCTCCGTCCCCCCATCGCAATTGTAAGAAGTACGGGAATATTAACCCGTTTCCCATCGACTACGCCTTTCGGCCTCGCCTTAGGAGTCGACTTACCCTGCCCCGATTAACGTTGGACAGGAACCCTTGGTCTTCCGGCGAGGGAGTTTTCACTCCCTTTATCGTTACTCATGTCAGCATTCGCACTTCTGATACCTCCAGCAGCCCTTACAGACCACCTTCAACGGCTTACAGAACGCTCCCTACCCCACATACCCTAAGGTACGTAGCCGCAGCTTCGGTGTATAGCTTAGCCCCGTTACATCTTCCGCGCAGGCCGACTCGACCAGTGAGCTATTACGCTTTCTTTAAATGATGGCTGCTTCTAAGCCAACATCCTGGCTGTCTGAGCCTTCCCACATCGTTTCCCACTTAGCTATACTTTGGGACCTTAGCTGGCGGTCTGGGTTGTTTCCCTCTCCACGACGGACGTTAGCACCCGCCGTGTGTCTCCCGGATAGTACTTACTGGTATTCGGAGTTTGCAAAGGGTTGGTAAGTCGGGATGACCCCCTAGCCTTAACAGTGCTCTACCCCCAGTAGTATTCGTCCGAGGCGCTACCTAAATAGCTTTCGGGGAGAACCAGCTATCTCCAGGTTTGATTGGCCTTTCACCTAGCCACAAGTCATCCGCTAATTTTTCAACATTAGTCGGTTCGGTCCTCCAGTTGATGTTACTCAACCTTCAACCTGCCCATGGCTAGATCACCTGGTTTCGGGTCTAATCCTAGCAACTGTACGCCCAGTTAAGACTCGGTTTCCCTACGGCTCCCCTAAACGGTTAACCTTGCTACTAAAATTAAGTCGCTGACCCATTATACAAAAGGTACGCAGTCACACCACGAAGGTGCTCCTACTGCTTGTACGTACACGGTTTCAGGTTCTATTTCACTCCCTCACAGGGTTCTTTTCGCCTTTCCCTCACGGTACTGGTTCACTATCGGTCAGTCAGTAGTATTTAGCCTTGGAGGATGGTCCCCATATTCAGACAGGATATCACGTGTCCCGCCCTACTCGTTTTCACTGATGATGAGATGTCGATTACGGGCTATCACCCTTTATTGCGGCACTTTCCAGAGCCTTCATCTGTCTCATTAAAAGCTTAAGGGCTAATCCAATTTCGCTCGCCGCTACTTTCGGAATCTCGGTTGATTTCTCTTCCTCGGGGTACTTAGATGTTTCAGTTCCCCCGGTTTGCCTCCTGCTGCTATGTATTCACAACAGGATACTTACTTATGTAAGTGGGTTTCCCCATTCAGGAATCCCAGACTCAAAGGTTATTACTACCTAATCTGGGCTTATCGCAAGTTATTACGCCTTTCATCGCCTCTGACTGCCAAGGCATCCACCGTGTACGCTTAGTCACTTAACCATACAACCCGAAAGGGTCTTAGCGTATGGCAACTAACCAAGGTTTTTGTTTGTCATCAAGAAGGGTTAATTCCTGATAACTGTTTGCCGGACTCAATTGTGATTCAAACAAGTTTGAATCGAATACAAGACACTTGAATGTGTTTGTTGTGTTTATCTAATGAAAGATAAACATTGAGAACTTTTAAATTTGATTGAATTACTCGTGAGTAATCAATCAGTCAGCTTTCCAAATTGTTAAAGAGCTTGATTCAATAAAATGAACCATTTTTAAAGACTCTCTTAAGAGAATACTTAAAGATGGTGGAGCTATGCGGGATCGAACCGCAGACCTCCTGCGTGCAAGGCAGGCGCTCTCCCAGCTGAGCTATAGCCCCATCTAGGTCGATATTGGTGGGTCTGAGTGGACTTGAACCACCGACCTCCCGCTTATCAGGCGAGCGCTCTAACCAGCTGAGCTACAGACCCAATATCGTCTCTTAACTTTTCTAAACCTAATCAATCTGTGTGGGTACTCATCGTGCATATCTTCGTATAAGGAGGTGATCCAGCCCCAGGTTCCCCTAGGGCTACCTTGTTACGACTTCACCCCAGTCATGAACCACAAAGTGGTGAGCGTCCTCCCCGAAAGGTTAAACTACCCACTTCTTTTGCAGCCCACTCCCATGGTGTGACGGGCGGTGTGTACAAGGCCCGGGAACGTATTCACCGTGACATTCTGATTCACGATTACTAGCGATTCCGACTTCATGGAGTCGAGTTGCAGACTCCAATCCGGACTACGACGCACTTTTTGGGATTCGCTCACTATCGCTAGCTTGCTGCCCTCTGTATGCGCCATTGTAGCACGTGTGTAGCCCTACTCGTAAGGGCCATGATGACTTGACGTCGTCCCCACCTTCCTCCGGTTTATCACCGGCAGTCTCCCTGGAGTTCCCGACATTACTCGCTGGCAAACAAGGATAAGGGTTGCGCTCGTTGCGGGACTTAACCCAACATTTCACAACACGAGCTGACGACAGCCATGCAGCACCTGTCTCAGAGTTCCCGAAGGCACACCTGCGTCTCCGCTGGCTTCTCTGGATGTCAAGAGTAGGTAAGGTTCTTCGCGTTGCATCGAATTAAACCACATGCTCCACCGCTTGTGCGGGCCCCCGTCAATTCATTTGAGTTTTAATCTTGCGACCGTACTCCCCAGGCGGTCTACTTAACGCGTTAGCTCCGAAAGCCACGGCTCAAGGCCACAACCTCCAAGTAGACATCGTTTACGGCGTGGACTACCAGGGTATCTAATCCTGTTTGCTCCCCACGCTTTCGCATCTGAGTGTCAGTATCTGTCCAGGGGGCCGCCTTCGCCACTGGTATTCCTTCAGATCTCTACGCATTTCACCGCTACACCTGAAATTCTACCCCCCTCTACAGTACTCTAGTTCACCAGTTTCAAATGCAGTTCCGAGGTTGAGCCCCGGGCTTTCACATCTGACTTAATGAACCACCTGCATGCGCTTTACGCCCAGTAATTCCGATTAACGCTCGCACCCTCCGTATTACCGCGGCTGCTGGCACGGAGTTAGCCGGTGCTTCTTCTGTTGCTAACGTCAAGAGATAACGCTATTAACGTTACCCCCTTCCTCACAACTGAAAGTACTTTACAACCCGAAGGCCTTCTTCATACACGCGGCATGGCTGCATCAGGCTTTCGCCCATTGTGCAATATTCCCCACTGCTGCCTCCCGTAGGAGTCTGGACCGTGTCTCAGTTCCAGTGTGGCTGATCATCCTCTCAGACCAGCTAGGGATCGTCGCCTTGGTGAGCCATTACCTCACCAACTAGCTAATCCCACCTAGGCATATCTTGACGCGAGAGGTCCGAAGATCCCCCTCTTTGGCCCGTAGGCATTATGCGGTATTAGCCATCGTTTCCAATGGTTATCCCCCACATCAAGGCAATTTCCTAGGCATTACTCACCCGTCCGCCGCTCGACGCCCATTAACGCACCCGAAGGATTGTTAGTGTCGTTTCCGCTCGACTTGCATGTGTTAGGCCTGCCGCCAGCGTTCAATCTGAGCCATGATCAAACTCTTCAATTTAAGATTTTGTGACTCAACGAATACTGACTTCAAAACTAATATTCATGTAAACATGAACATGTAATTCTAAAGCTATTACCATTCCAACAGAATGGTAATGAATTGACTGTGCCGAATAACTACAAGTAGTTAAACGTATTGGTCACTCAGTTCATTGAAATCAAGTTGTTACCGAAGTAACGGTTACTACCTAAGTAATAACGTTTTGATATTCATCAACGAGTGCCCACACAGATTGATAGGTTTAAATTGTTAAAGAGCGTGTTCTCTAAAAAGAGAACGCTTTCAGTGCCTTAGCACTTAAGCAGGACGCGTATAATACGCTTTCCACTTTGAAAGTCAACATAAAACTCTAAGAAACTTAGAACTCTATGGTGACTTGTCTATTAAATAGACAAAGTCGAAATTAAAGCCTGGCGATGTCCTACTCTCACATGGGGAAACCCCACACTACCATCGGCGCTATTGTGTTTCACTTCTGAGTTCGGCATGGAATCAGGTGGGTCCACAATGCTATGGTCGCCAAGCAAATTTTGCTTTTACTTTCAGTTTTTTAAAACTGAAGGCAAAATAATCTGGAAAACTGTATTTAAAAGTTATTTCTCTTCAAACTCATTCAAGGTCTGTCTTTGAGTCCACAAAACCCCTTGGGTGTTGTATGGTTAAGCCTCACGGGCAATTAGTACAGGTTAGCTCAATGCCTCGCAGCACTTACACACCCTGCCTATCAACGTCGTAGTCTACGACAACCCTTTAGGACACTTATAGTGCCAGGGAAAACTCATCTCAAGGCTCGCTTCCCGCTTAGATGCTTTCAGCGGTTATCGATTCCGAACTTAGCTACCGGGCAATGCCATTGGCATGACAACCCGAACACCAGAGGTTCGTCCACTCCGGTCCTCTCGTACTAGGAGCAGCCCCTTTCAATTTTCCAACGCCCACGGCAGATAGGGACCGAACTGTCTCACGACGTTCTAAACCCAGCTCGCGTACCACTTTAAATGGCGAACAGCCATACCCTTGGGACCGACTTCAGCCCCAGGATGTGATGAGCCGACATCGAGGTGCCAAACACCGCCGTCGATATGAACTCTTGGGCGGTATCAGCCTGTTATCCCCGGAGTACCTTTTATCCGTTGAGCGATGGCCCTTCCATTCAGAACCACCGGATCACTATGACCTGCTTTCGCACCTGCTCGAATTGTCATTCTCGCAGTCAAGCGGGCTTATGCCATTGCACTAACCACACGATGTCCAACCGTGTTTAGCCCACCTTCGTGCTCCTCCGTTACTCTTTGGGAGGAGACCGCCCCAGTCAAACTACCCACCAGGCACTGTCCGTAATCCCGATTCAGGGACCAACGTTAGAACATCAAAACTACAAGGGTGGTATTTCAAGGACGACTCCACCACATCTAGCGACGCGGTTTCAAAGTCTCCCACCTATCCTACACATGTAGGTTCAATGTTCAGTGCCAAGCTGTAGTAAAGGTTCACGGGGTCTTTCCGTCTAGCCGCGGGTACACTGCATCTTCACAGCGATTTCAATTTCACTGAGTCTCGGGTGGAGACAGCGTGGCCATCATTACGCCATTCGTGCAGGTCGGAACTTACCCGACAAGGAATTTCGCTACCTTAGGACCGTTATAGTTACGGCCGCCGTTTACCGGGGCTTCGATCAAGAGCTTCGACCGAAGTCTAACCCCATCAATTAACCTTCCGGCACCGGGCAGGCGTCACACCGTATACGTCATCTTACGATTTTGCACAGTGCTGTGTTTTTAATAAACAGTTGCAGCCACCTGGTATCTGCGACTCTCGTCTGCTCCATCCGCAAGGGACTTCACTGATAAGAGCGTACCTTCTCCCGAAGTTACGGTACCATTTTGCCTAGTTCCTTCACCCGAGTTCTCTCAAGCGCCTTGGTATTCTCTACCCGACCACCTGTGTCGGTTTGGGGTACGATTCCTTACAATCTGAAGCTTAGAGGCTTTTCCTGGAAGCATGGCATCAATGACTTCACTACCGTAGTAGCTCGACATCGTATCTCAGCGTTAGTAGCGGTCCGGATTTACCTAAACCACCCGCCTACATACTTGAACCTGGACAACCGTCGCCAGGCCCACCTAGCCTTCTCCGTCCCCCCATCGCAATTGTAAGAAGTACGGGAATATTAACCCGTTTCCCATCGACTACGCCTTTCGGCCTCGCCTTAGGAGTCGACTTACCCTGCCCCGATTAACGTTGGACAGGAACCCTTGGTCTTCCGGCGAGGGAGTTTTTCACTCCCTTTATCGTTACTCATGTCAGCATTCGCACTTCTGATACCTCCAGCATGCCTTACAGCACACCTTCAACGGCTTACAGAACGCTCCCCTACCCCACATACCCTAAGGTACGTAGCCGCAGCTTCGGTGTATAGCTTAGCCCCGTTACATCTTCCGCGCAGGCCGACTCGACCAGTGAGCTATTACGCTTTCTTTAAATGATGGCTGCTTCTAAGCCAACATCCTGGCTGTCTGAGCCTTCCCACATCGTTTCCCACTTAGCTATACTTTGGGACCTTAGCTGGCGGTCTGGGTTGTTTCCTCTCCACGACGGACGTTAGCACCCGCCGTGTGTCTCCCGGATAGTACTTACTGGTATTCGGAGTTTGCAAGGGTTGGTAAGTCGGGATGACCCCTAGCCTTAACAGTGCTCTACCCCAGTAGTATTCGTCCGAGGCGCTACCTAAATAGCTTTCGGGAGAACCAGCTATCTCCAGGTTTGATTGGCCTTTCACCCTAGCCACAAGTCATCCGCTAATTTTTCAACATTAGTCGGTTCGGTCCTCCAGTTGATGTTACTCAACCTTCAACCTGCCCATGGCTAGATCACCTGGTTTCGGGTCTAATCCTAGCAACTGTACGCCCAGTTAAGACTCGGTTTCCCTACGGCTCCCCTAAACGGTTAACCTTGCTACTAAAATTAAGTCGCTGACCCATTATACAAAAGGTACGCAGTCACACCACGAAGGTGCTCCTACTGCTTGTACGTACACGGTTTCAGGTTCTATTTCACTCCCTCACAGGGTTCTTTTCGCCTTTCCCTCACGGTACTGGTTCACTATCGGTCAGTCAGTAGTATTTAGCCTTGGAGGATGGTCCCCATATTCAGACAGGATATCACGTGTCCCGCCCTACTCGATTTCACTGATTATGATGTGTCGGTTACGGGCTATCACCCTTTATTGCGAGACTTTCCAGACTCTTCACCTGCATCATTAAAAGCTTAGGGCTAATCCAATTTCGCTCGCCGCTACTTTCGGAATCTCGGTTGATTTCTCTTCCTCGGGTACTTAGATGTTTCAGTTCCCCCGGTTTGCCTCCTGTTGCTATGTATTCACAACAGGATACGTGCTTATGCACGTGGGTTTCCCCATTCAGGAATCCCAGACTCAAAAGGTTATTACTACCTAATCTGGGCTTATCGCAAGTTATTACGCCTTTCATCGCCTCTGACTGCCAAGGCATCCACCGTGTACGCTTAGTCACTTAACCATACAACCCGAAAGGGTTTCTATTTACTTTCACTTTAAAAAGTGAAGACAAATAAGCGTATGGCAACTAACCAAGGTTTTTGGTTGTCATCAAGAAGGGTTAATTCTTGATAACTGTTTGCCGGACTCAATTGTGATTCAAACTAGGTTTGAATCGAATACAAGACACTTGAATGTGTTTGTTGTGTTTATCTAATGAAAGATAAACATTGAGAACTTTTAAATTTGATTGAATTACTCGTAAGTAATCAATCAGTCAGCTTTCCAAATTGTTAAAGAGCTTGATTCAATAAAATGAACCATTTTTAAAAACACTTAAATAAGTGTGCTTAAAGATGGTATCCCGTAGGGGAGTCGAACCCCTGTTACCGCCGTGAAAGGGCGGTGTCCTAGGCCTCTAGACGAACGGGACATAGGTTACTCTTAACTGTTTAAACATATCAATCTGTGTGGGTACTCATCGTGCATATCTTCGTATAAGGAGGTGATCCAGCCCCAGGTTCCCCTAGGGCTACCTTGTTACGACTTCACCCCAGTCATGAACCACAAAGTGGTGAGCGTCCTCCCCGAAAGGTTAAACTACCCACTTCTTTTGCAGCCCACTCCCATGGTGTGACGGGCGGTGTGTACAAGGCCCGGGAACGTATTCACCGTGACATTCTGATTCACGATTACTAGCGATTCCGACTTCATGGAGTCGAGTTGCAGACTCCAATCCGGACTACGACGCACTTTTTGGGATTCGCTCACTATCGCTAGCTTGCTGCCCTCTGTATGCGCCATTGTAGCACGTGTGTAGCCCTACTCGTAAGGGCCATGATGACTTGACGTCGTCCCCACCTTCCTCCGGTTTATCACCGGCAGTCTCCCTGGAGTTCCCGACATTACTCGCTGGCAAACAAGGATAAGGGTTGCGCTCGTTGCGGGACTTAACCCAACATTTCACAACACGAGCTGACGACAGCCATGCAGCACCTGTCTCAGAGCTCCCGAAGGCACACCTGCGTCTCCGCTGGCTTCTCTGGATGTCAAGAGTAGGTAAGGTTCTTCGCGTTGCATCGAATTAAACCACATGCTCCACCGCTTGTGCGGGCCCCGTCAATTCATTTGAGTTTTAATCTTGCGACCGTACTCCCAGGCGGTCTACTTAACGCGTTAGCTCCGAAAGCCACGGCTCAAGGCCACAACCTCCAAGTAGACATCGTTTACGGCGTGGACTACCAGGGTATCTAATCCTGTTTGCTCCCCACGCTTTCGCATCTGAGTGTCAGTATCTGTCCAGGGGGCCGCCTTCGCCACTGGTATTCCTTCAGATCTCTACGCATTTCACCGCTACACCTGAAATTCTACCCCTCTACAGTACTCTAGTTCACCAGTTTCAAATGCAGTTCCGAGGTTGAGCCCCGGGCTTTCACATCTGACTTAATGAACCACCTGCATGCGCTTTACGCCCAGTAATTCCGATTAACGCTCGCACCCTCCGTATTACCGCGGCTGCTGGCACGGAGTTAGCCGGTGCTTCTTCTGTTGCTAACGTCAAGAGATAGCGCTATTAACACTACCCCCTTCCTCACAACTGAAAGTACTTTACAACCCGAAGGCCTTCTTCATACACGCGGCATGGCTGCATCAGGCTTGCGCCCATTGTGCAATATTCCCCACTGCTGCCTCCCGTAGGAGTCTGGACCGTGTCTCAGTTCCAGTGTGGCTGATCATCCTCTCAGACCAGCTAGGGATCGTCGCCTTGGTGAGCCATTACCTCACCAACTAGCTAATCCCACCTAGGCATATCTTGACGCGAGAGGCCCGAAGGTCCCCCTCTTTGGCCCGTAGGCATTATGCGGTATTAGCCATCGTTTCCAATGGTTATCCCCCACATCAAGGCAATTTCCTAGGCATTACTCACCCGTCCGCCGCTCGACGCCCATTAACGCACCCGAAGGATTGTTAGTGTCGTTTCCGCTCGACTTGCATGTGTTAGGCCTGCCGCCAGCGTTCAATCTGAGCCATGATCAAACTCTTCAATTTAAGATTTTGTGACTCAACGAATACTGACTTCAAAACTAATATTTACCGCTCTTTCGAAAAAGAACAGAAACATGTAATTCTAAAGCTATTACCCCTCTCTTCTTAAATTAATAGGAACAGAATGGTAATGAATTGACTGTGCCAAGTCCTAAGACTTGATTGGTCACTCAGTTCATTGAAATCAATTTTGTTACCGAAGTAACGGTTACTACCTAAGTAATAACGTTTTGATATTCATCAACGAGTGCCCACACAGATTGATAGGTTTAAATTGTTAAAGAGCTTCTCTTCGTTGTGACTTACATCACTTCGGAAGAGGCGGCCATTCTAGCGATTTAATTCTCAGTGTCAAACACTTATTTGGAATTAATTCCTACTTTCTAAAAGTAGAAGCGAATCATCGCTTAAAGCTAGTTGCCTTACTAACATTTCTCGCTGAAGCCTTGTGGCGTCTGCCGTGTCAGTGAGGCGGCATTATAGAGATGCCGCTCATATTGGCAAGCAATAAATGCGTTTTTTATTGAAAAAAGAGGTTAAGCGAAGACATTTCAATCAAGGGCTTATTTATACCACTTTCACCCCAAGTTTCGAACAAATTACCCACAACGACCTGTGGATAACTACTCTCCACTATCAAAAAAGTAAGATAAACGAGCCCTAGGGTTTAGATACTCTCGAACTTGTTCAGGTAATTTGCTTGGATGAACGGCATTAACGATTTTGATCTCTTTAATAAAGAGGTCAATGATCGGAGCTTGGGTTCTTGGCACGCTAGGATCATAGATAAGTACATTTGGATAAAGCATATGTTTAGCGTTAACGGATATCACAATCCCAATCGAATCATTTGAAAGCTGTACTACGGTTCCTGGGGGGTAGACTCCCATGAACTTAACCAACAGCCCCAAGTTACCTTGGCTATATAGATGCTTGCAGCTTTTATATAAGTGGGACAGTGCCAAATACGGGATCATTTGTTGAGATTGCGCTTTACCATGGCAAAGGTTATCAAATGCATTAGCCACAGAGACTATCTTGGCAAATTCATCAATCTCATGTTCTTTTAAGCCCTCGGGGTAACCAGAACCATCATTCATCTCATGATGCTGAGCGATTACCTTTTTAGCACTTTCAGGAAAGTCATCAATTGCCGATACAATATCTGCACCGTATTTAGTATGAAGCTTCAGGTAGTTCTCTTCGGGCACCGTGAGTGCACTCTGCTTTCTTAATATCGCAGCTGGTATTTTGATCTTGCCTATATCATGGAACATTGCCGCGAAAGAGAGAGCTTTCAATTGCTGCGTATCGTAGCCTTTAGCTTTACCTATCATCAGTGCAACAACCGAAACGTTCAGTGTATGAAAGTAGAGGTCTTCAAAATCCGCTTTAGCATTCATAAGATGCAAGGTGACGTTATCATCGCTCACTAGGGTCTCAACGATATCATCAACAAGAGCCTTAACCTCCCCCACCGCATCTAAAGGTCTGTTACGGATCTTGGTCATCACAGAGCGCATTCGAGCAAGCGAGCGTTCAAACTCTCTCTCACAATGACTCACCCTGCGGCGGTAAGAGCTAAGGGTTTCGATACGCTCATGCTTATCTTTCCACATTCTTTCCGTTTCAAGACTTACCTGTGAATCAATATCGACTTCTTGTTCACCTACGTGATTAGCAGGTAAAGGTGAGGTATCACTTTGACTCAGGTTTATATAGACGTGCTTAATCCCAAGATGTCGAATTACTTTTACTTGAGCGTCATCTTTGATTTTAAAGCTGTTGAATAAAAATGGGTGTTCATTCCATTTTACGGGGAGTCGTATATGCAGACCGGGCTGAATGCGATCTACGGTAATCTTTATGCTGCCCATTTTTATATATAATATTGATGATTAATCTCTATTTTTAATTCTAATAAAACCAAGCAGCAATTTCACTATCCAATTTCACAGGTTCAACTTAAAGAGTCGCAGTGCACCATCCAGCGTATACCGAATTTATCTTCTACCTTGCCAAATCGAGCCCCCCAAAACGTATCTGCGAGTGGAGTCATTATCCGCCCTCCCTTCTTAAGCTTTTCAAAGATTTGTTCTTGAGTCGCGGTATCTTCAGTTACAAGAGAGAGAGCGAGATTGTTACCTTCGAGTTCTTTTGCCTTAACACCATCAGACATCATCAGCTTCATACCAAACGCTTCAAACTCAGCATGCATAACCCAATCAGGTTGAGCTCCCTCTATTACCTGTGGTGCATCACTAAAAAGTTGCTTAGATAAAACCACACCACCAAAACACTTATGATAAAAATCCAGTGCTTCACTACAACGACCATCAAAAAATAAGTAAGGGGTTACTGTCAGCATATCTCTCTCCTCTGTTAGTCCTTTAAACATAGACAATAGAAGAGAGAATGACAGGTAACATCATGATTTAAGATAATTAATTCATATCAGATCGAATAGCGAAGGGAAATTATGGGATTTAGGAATGAAACATCAAGATCTGTCTGATTGGACAGGCATTCCTGCCGCCACCGCGAAGGCAAAGCTTCCTATATCCCAAATACAACAAAGCCCCGACCATTTCTGATCAGGGCTTTATCTAAATATGGTACCAGTAGGCGGACTGATTGGACAGGCACTCCTGCCGCCACCGCGAAGGCAATGTGGTGAGTAGACCGTGGGAGCTTCCCCCACAGCCTCTCGCAGAACGGTACGTGAACCTCTCAATTCATACCGCTCCCATCAAGCAAACGCACCTAACATTCCTTGCTTCCAATGGGCAAACAAGTGGGGGTTCTGCTCTGAAATCCTTTCCAAGAATCTCATTGCTTGTGTTTTGTGACGTCGTAATGGCTTAAACTTTCGTCTCGCCCAACGAACCAGAGCTTTATTTACGTGCCTGCACATGCCATACAGTGCCGAGCGATAGTAGCGACCATAGTAGTTGATCCACCCGTTTATCATTGGGTTTAACCACTTAGCCATTTGCGCTATGCTAAGTTCTGTTTTCATCCGCACTCGTAACTTTCTAATTTTCAATCTCATTGATTTTAATGCTGATTTGCTCACTGCCGGCGAGAAGCTTAAAAAATAAGCTATTGCGTTTCCAGTTTTTGCAAACCCTACGCATAAAGGTATAGCCAAGAAAGTCGAAACTGGTATGTTCCGAATCACCTTTTCTACTCCCATCTTTACAATATACTATTTTGGTTTTTGTGGGGTGGAGCTCAAGTCCACAATCCTCAAAACGAGCTTTCAGAGCCTCAAGCATCTGCTGAGCTTCGCTTTCAGTATTACAATGAACCAAACCATCATCAGCATAACGGCACCATAATGTTTTGGGGAAATGCTTTTGTAGCCATTTATCAAAAACATAATGTAGAAATAGGTTCGCTAATACAGGGCTAATAACGCCACCTTGCGGTGTCCCCATCTGCCTAGTTTTGAGGTCGCCATCTTCCATTTGCATCGGTGCTACTAGCCAGCGCTCTATATACAACCTTACCCAAGTGAGATTGGTGTGTTTATATACCGCTTTAAGTAACAGATCATGCCGAATGTTATCGAACAGCCCTTTAATATCAAACTCAAGTACCCAGTTATAGTTCCAACATCGCTTACGAGTGACACCTATAGCATCAAGCGCTGATTTATTAGGTCTATACCCATATGAGTCTGGCAAAAAGATCCGCTCAACCTTTGGCTCAAATTCAAGTTTTACGACCATTTGTGCGATCCGATCGCTTACCGTTGGTATACCTAAAATCCGTTCTCCTCCACTTTTCTTCGGTATACTTACCGCTTTAACTGGAGGTGGAAAATAGGTGCCAGAAGATAATCGATTCCAGATCTTATAAAGATTACCTTTTAGATTTCTTTCGAAACCTTCAATAGATTGATTATCAACTCCTGCACTTCCTTTATTAGCTTTAACTAATTCGTAGGCGTGCTTCACTGCCCACTTTGAAATGGTAAATGGTTTTGCTTCCATCTATAGCTTCCTCCTACCATTTGGTAGTTGAGCTAAACATGCAAGCAGCTTGACGCAACCCTTCGCTCCATGTTCATTACAAACACTTCAACACTACTACGAGTTGCTCCGTCCCAGTATCACACATCGGTACTCTCATACTCATAAATTCAGTTACTTGTACTTCTTCCTTAGCATTGTGATGACTGGTTCCCGCAGTTCCCACAAAGAGCCCGATACAAAGTCATGCCCACTATACGCCGGACACCGCTTACACAGCATTCGGAATTAACCTGCAAACTTATCTCGAGAGATAGAAACGCCCTCGATTTTGATGTCAGTCTCTGGATTACGACGCGTCAACATAGGTTCGCTATAACTCATCTCTTTGTACCCTACCTGCCGAACTTGAGTTCGTACTTTTACTTCAACGCTTATGACCATCACTCTTAATGACAGCCACTTGAAGTGGTTTGAAGCCAGCTTCCGACAGCAGACTTCGGTGGACCTACCACCATCTCTTCATGAGCTTATGCTCAAGACTAGAAACACATCCTTATGCTGCTAACCTATGTGCCTGCGGCACACTTCCTATATCCCAGATACAACAAAGCCCCGACCATTTCTGATCAGGGCTTTATCTAAATATGGTACCGGTAGGCGGACTTGAACCGCCACGCCCGAAGGCAACGGATTTTGAATCCGTCGTGTATACCAATTTCACCATACCGGCATTATCTTGGGGCATTGCCCTTTCGATGTTTGGCATTATACGTATGCGAACCGATGTGGCAAGTATAAAAACTTGAATTCATGTGTGTTTGCCGATAATTTCGCCACTAAGTCATAAGCTGTGCGTCATGTCTCTTTTCAGGCTAAGCCTTAAACTATATTCTGACGCCTCAATTTTTAAAGAAGTAATAACACATGACATCAACAAATACTCTGCCACCAGCAGGAGTCATGCGCCGATTTGGTGCCTTGTTCTACGACGCTCTGATCGTAATCGCTATTGAAATGTTGGCGGCTGGCGTCATTGTCGCTCTGCTGCATGCGCTCATGGCTCTCGGCATTTTTAACCACAGCGGATATGCCGATGTTAGTGACTTCTTAACCAACCATCCGATTTGGAGCCCTGCATACACCTTTTACTTAGTGGCCGTTTGGGTATATTTCTTCGTGTTCTTCTGGACTAGAGCTGGTCAGACTCTCGGCATGAGAGCTTGGAAGCTGCGCGTTCAAAACAAAGATGGCTCGGCTATCACAGTAACTCAGGCGTTGATTCGCTTAGGTACTTCAGGTTTTGGATTGGCAAACCTATGTGTTCCATTCGATCCTGAAAAGCGCGGCTTTCACGATATCTGGGCCAAGACTGAAGTCGTTGTGTTACCACAAGCACGTTAGCGTGATTTAAGTTAGCTCCAATCAAGATCAAAAAAGGAAGGCGTTATGCCTTCCTTTTTACTATTTACAGTTTCCGCCTCAAGAGCATGATGGCAATTCCAAGGAATACCACGCTCGGGGCTATTGCGCCAAAGGCAGGCGGTATTTGATAAACCAAACTCACCGGGCCAAAGAACTCACTGGATATATAGAAGGTAAAGCCAGCAATAACACCTGACAAAATCCTCGCCCCCATGGTCACGCTACGCAAAGGACCAAAGATAAACGACAGTGCCATCAACATCATAACCGCGATCGAAATTGGCTGAGTTATCTTTCGCCACAGCGCTAATTCATAGCGTGATGCGTCTTGCTCCGACGCCTTCAGATAAGAAACATAATCATACAACCCACTTAACGATAGCTCTTCTGGTTTAACCGTTACTATCGCCAACTTATCTGGAGCTAATGAGGTTTCCCAAGAGTAAGTCGGTAGGCTTTCTTTGGTAATTTGAAGCTCATTTTCAAAAGACGTGATCTCTACATCCTTCATCGTCCACACGTTGTCTCCAACGTAATCAACTTCGTCAGAATAAATAGCGGTCTTAAGTGCCTTGTTTTCATCAAAGCGCCACATGTTCATACCATATAGCTTCTGGTCATCGATTTTGACAATAAAGATGAAGTCATTGGCATCACGAGCCCAGACCCCACTTTGCGTCGAAATAATATTACCACCAGCAATCGAGATGGTTCTTAAATCACGAGCCATCTTCTGCGCTTGCGGTGCTCCCCATTGACCAAGCAATGTCACCACGATCATCAGTGGAATAGCCGTTTTAAGTACCGATAGGCCGATATCCAACTTAGAGAAACCAGCTGCCTGCATAACGACAAGCTCAGAACTTGCAGCAAGCATACCAAGTCCAATCAACGCGCCAAGCAATGCAGCCATTGGAAAGAACATTTCGATATCACGAGGGATACTCAGTAAAACAAAGTACAGCGCTTGTAATAGATCGTATGTACCACGGCCAACTTTTCTCAGCTGCTCTACATACTTGATGATCCCAGAGAGACCAACAAACGTCACCAATACCAGTGACGTCGTTGCGATGATGGTTCTGCCTATATATAAATCGAGAATCTTAAACACGGCTTAAGCCAACCTCTTATTCTTGAATTTTTCTTTCAAACGCCTTACTGGCACGCTATCCATAAAGTTTGCACCAATCGCGATAAATAACAATAACGCATTAATTGGCCACATGCCGATTACCGCAGGAATGCTCCCCTCTTCAATTGAAGATTTAGTTGCACTGATTGCTAAGAAATAGGTGAGATAAATCAGTATTGCTGGGCCGATTTTCGCAAAACGACCTTGTCGAGGGTTGACCGCAGACAGTGGCACGACAAGCATGGTCAACAATGGAATACAAAGTACCAAAGAAATACGCCATTGCAACTCTGCTTTCGCACTATTATTTGAGTTACCAATCAGTTCAAGCGTAGGGATGGCTTCCCAGTCTCGACCTTTCTTCTCAACTTCACGTTGACCGATCAGGCCTTCGTATTCTTCAAAGTGTGTCACCATATAATCAAGGCGTGTAGGCACACCTTCATGACGAGTGCCATCGTACATCACGATAACTTGGCGACCATCACTGAGCTCTTTTACATCTCCCGACTTCGAGAACATCACACTTGGCAGTACAGAATCACGCGGGCGCATTTGAGCAACGAACACATTTTCTAATTTATTACCGTCGATATCATCAATAAACACCACAGAAGAACCATCCGGTGTACCTTCGAATTTGCCTTTCGGTAATAAATCAACGCTGTTCTCTGCGGCTACTTCTTCATACATTTGTTCAACTTTGTCTTGTGACCAAGGAGATAACCAAAATGAGTTAAAGGCAGCAACTGTCGCCGTAATCAAAGCAAGGTAAAGTGCAGATTGGATCAGGAATTTATTACCAATACCGGTGGCGTTCATGACCACTATTTCACTTTCAGCGTAAAGGCGTCCAAAAGTGAGCAAAATACCAATATAGATACTGAGTGGAAGCATCAACAAGCCCATCGCTGGCATATTTAAGCCAACAATCGACAATATTAGACTTGCAGGGATATCACCATCAGAGGCGTCCGCTAAAACACTGATGAATTTTTGGCTGAGAAACACGAGAAAGAGAACAAAAAAGATCGCAAATTGGCTCTTGATTGTCTCGCGGATCAAATATCTAACAATAATCACGCTCAAATTACCTATACAAAACTTGTTTTTTTGATTGAATCACTATAATTTCCCGTTGAACCTTTTATTTTTTTAAATTTTTAGCTAAGTGTTAGCGTTCTTCTTTAAGGTTAGTTCCATTATAGGATCCAACAAGTAAGAACCCATTATCTAACATTTAGTTCGATTTGTCTTCAGGATGTAGGAGTACGCATGGAGTTCAGTGTAAAAAGTGGCAGCCCAGAGAAACAGCGCAGCGCATGTATCGTTGTCGGTGTATTCGAACCGCGCCGCCTTTCTCCAGTAGCCGAGCAATTAGATAAGATTAGCGATGGCTACATTAGTTCACTGCTTCGTCGCGGTGATCTAGAGGGTAAACCTGGCCAGATGCTACTACTGCATCAAGTACCTGGTGTACTTTCAGAACGTGTTCTACTAGTAGGCTGTGGTAAAGAACGTGAGCTAGGCGAGCGTCAATACAAAGAAATTATCCAAAAAACCATCAGCACACTAAACGAAACAGGTTCTATGGAAGCAGTATGTTTCCTTACAGAACTTCACGTTAAAGGTCGCGACACTTATTGGAAAGTTCGCCAAGCAGTAGAAGCGACTAAAGATGGTCTTTACACATTCGACCAATTCAAGAGCAACAAACCAGAGACTCGTCGCCCACTACGTAAATTGGTATTCAACGTACCAACACGCCGCGAATTGAGCCTGGGTGAGAAAGCTATTTCTCACGGCCTTGCTATTGCTTCAGGTGTAAAAGCGTCTAAAGATTTAGGCAACATGCCACCAAACATCGCAAACCCTGCTTATCTTGCTTCTCAAGCTCGCCGTTTAGCTGACGATTACGAGACAGTGAAGACTAAGATCATTGGCGAAGAAGAGATGGAAAAACTGGGTATGACATCATACCTAGCTGTAGGCCGTGGCTCTAAAAATGAATCTATGATGTCTATCATGGAATACAAAGGCGCTCCGGATCCAGATGCGAAGCCGATTGTATTAGTCGGTAAAGGTCTGACTTTCGATTCAGGCGGCATCTCGCTTAAGCCTGGTGAAGGCATGGATGAGATGAAGTACGACATGTGTGGTGCGGCGTCTGTATTCGGTACAATGAAAGCACTGGCTAAGCTTAACCTGCCGATTAACGTGGTTGGTATCCTAGCAGGTTGTGAAAACATGCCAGGCAGCAATGCTTACCGTCCAGGTGATATCCTAACGACAATGTCAGGCCAAACGGTTGAAGTACTCAACACTGATGCTGAAGGTCGCTTGGTTCTATGTGATGCTCTAACTTACGTTGAGCGTTTTGAACCTGACTGTGTTGTCGATGTTGCTACGCTAACTGGCGCATGTGTTATCGCTCTGGGTCACCACATCAGTGGCGTTCTATCGAACCACAACCCACTTTCTCACGAACTTGTTAATGCTTCTGAGCAAGCAAGTGACCGTGCATGGCGTCTACCAATGGCAGACGAGTACCATGAGCAGCTAAACAGCCCATTCGCTGATATGGCGAACATCGGTGGCCGTCCTGGCGGCACAATTACTGCTGGTTGCTTCCTGTCTAAATTCACTAAGAAGTACCACTGGGCACACATCGACAGTGCTGGTACAGCTTGGAAGTCAGGCGCAGCGAAAGGCTCGACAGGTCGTCCTGTCTCAATGCTAGTCCAATTCTTATTGAACCGCAGCGGCCAAGAGACTGAAGAGCAATCTTCAAAATAATAAGAAGGGCCTACGGGCCCTTTTTTAATAAGCGCTATTTGTTAGACCCTGTTAACCAAGTAACATTGATATCCACGATTTTAAGTTCGAGTATTAAGTATGCAGACTGCTACATTTTACATTGTGCCTTCAGACAGCCCGCAAGCCAGCGAAGATGGTTTTGCTCACTATGTGCTGTTTCTTGCTCAGCACTTTGCAAAACAAGGCGCTAAACTTTATCTCAACGGTAATGATAAAGAGCATGCCGAGCGTATTGCTGAAGTTTTTTGGCAAGTCGAACCCAGTGAGTTTATTGCGCACAACTTGGTTGGCGAAGGCCCGAAGTATTCAACCAATATCGAAATTGGCTATCAAGGCGTAAAACATAATTGGAATCGTCAGCTCGTAATTAATCTGGCCGATAATCATACAACCTTTGCGAACGCCTTTGCTCAGGTGATAGACTTCGTCCCTTGCGAAGAAAAAGCTAAGCAACTCGCTCGAGAAAGGTATAAAATTTACCGTCAGGCTGGATATCAGCTACAAACTATCGAGATTCAACATCCATAGTCAAACCTCATAGTTAAAGCTATCTTTGGATTTAGATTCAAGAAGCTTCACTTATGAAGTTTGACCACGATTAACCATTCACAGTATCCGTTTAAGAGCACTATGGAAAAGACATACAACCCAACATCAATCGAACAAGCTCTGTATAAGACTTGGGAAGAGAAAGGCTACTTTAAGCCACACGGTGACACATCAAAAGAAGCTTACAGCATCATGATCCCGCCACCGAACGTCACTGGCAGCCTACACATGGGTCACGCGTTCCAAGATACGATCATGGATACGCTTATCCGTGCTCAACGTATGAAAGGCAAAAACACGCTTTGGCAAGTGGGTACTGACCACGCTGGTATCGCAACTCAAATGGTTGTTGAGCGTAAGATTGCTGCTGAAGAAGGCAAAACAAAACACGACTACGGCCGTGAAGCTTTCATCGACAAGATCTGGGAATGGAAAGGCGAATCAGGTGGCACGATCACTCAACAACTTCGTCGTCTTGGTGCATCTGTAGATTGGGATCGTGAGCGATTCACTATGGATGACGGCCTATCAGCTGCGACCCAAGAAGTGTTTGTTCGTCTTTACGAAGAAGACCTAATCTACCGTGGTAAACGTCTAGTAAACTGGGATCCTAAACTGCACACTGCAATCTCGGATCTTGAAGTTGAAAACAAAGACAAAAAAGGTTTCATGTGGCACTTCCGCTACCCGCTAGCGAACGGCGTTAAAACGGCTGATGGTAAAGACTACATCGTTGTTGCGACTACTCGTCCTGAAACCATGCTTGGTGATACTGGTGTTGCTGTTAACCCAGAAGATCCTCGTTACAAAGATCTTATCGGCAAAGAAATCCTACTTCCTGTTGTAAACCGTCTTATCCCTATCGTAGGCGATGAGCACGCAGACATGGAAAAAGGTACGGGTTGTGTGAAGATCACTCCAGCTCATGACTTTAACGATTACGAAGTAGGTAAGCGCAACAACCTACCGATGATCAACATCCTAACGTTCAACGCTGATATCCGTGATGCTGCTGAAGTCTTCACAACGAACGGCGAAGAAAGCGATGTTTACTCAACGGACATCCCTGCTAAGTACCAAGGCATGGAGCGTTTTGCTGCACGTAAAGCTATCGTTGCTGAATTCGATGAACTTGGTCTTCTTGAAGAGATCAAAGATCACGACCTAACGGTTCCTTACGGCGACCGTGGTGGTGTAGTTATCGAACCAATGCTGACTGACCAATGGTACGTACGTACAGCACCGCTTGCAGAACCTGCAGTTAAAGCCGTTGAAGATGGCCAAATCCAATTCGTACCTAAGCAGTACGAAAACATGTACTTCGCGTGGATGCGTGACGTGCAAGACTGGTGTATCTCTCGTCAACTTTGGTGGGGCCACCGTATCCCAGCATGGTACGACAACGATGGTAAAGTTTACGTAGGTCGCACTGAAGAAGAAGTTCGTGAAAAGAACAACCTAGCGCCTGTTGTTGTGCTTAAGCAAGACGACGACGTACTGGATACTTGGTTCTCTTCTGCACTTTGGACGTTCGGCACACAAGGCTGGCCTGAAGATACTGAAGCACTGAAAACATTCCACCCATCAGAAGTACTAGTATCTGGTTTTGATATTATCTTCTTCTGGGTTGCTCGTATGATCATGATGACCATGCACTTCGTGAAAGACGAAGATGGCAAGGCTCAAGTACCTTTCAAAACTGTTTACATGACGGGTCTTATCCGTGATGAAAACGGCGACAAGATGTCTAAGTCGAAAGGTAACGTACTTGACCCAATCGACATGATTGACGGCATCGGCCTTGAAGAGCTAGTAGAGAAGCGTTGTGGCAACATGATGCAACCAAAACTGGCTGCTAAGATCGAAAAAGCGACACGTAAGACTTTCGAAAATGGTATCGAACCATACGGTACTGATGCGCTGCGTTTCACTCTTGCTGCTATGGCTTCAACTGGCCGTGATATCAACTGGGATATGAAGCGTCTTGAAGGTTACCGTAACTTCTGTAACAAGCTATGGAACGCAAGCCGTTACGTACTAATGAACACAGAAGAGCACGACTGTGGCATGTCACTGTCTGTAGAAGACCGTGCAAACATGGAATTCTCTCTAGCAGACAAGTGGATTGAGTCTCAGTTTGAAGTTGCAGCGAAAGAGTTTAATGCTCACCTAGACAACTACCGTCTAGATATGGCAGCAAACACGCTTTACGAATTCATCTGGAACCAATTCTGTGACTGGTACCTAGAGCTAACTAAACCTGTTCTTTGGAAAGGTACTGAAGCTCAACAACAAGCGACTCGTTACACGCTTATCACGGTTCTTGAAAAGACTCTGCGTCTTGCTCACCCTGTTCTTCCTTACATCACTGAATCTATCTGGCAGAGCGTTAAGCCGCTAGTAGATGGCGTTGAAGGCGAGACGATCATGACTCAAGCGCTTCCTCAGTTTAATGAAGCTAACTTCAATGCTGAGATCGTTGACGACATCGAATGGGTTAAGACTTTCATCACTGCTATCCGTAACCTACGTGCGGAATACGACATTGCACCAAGCCAAGGCTTAGAAGTAATGATCAAAGTAGCGGATGAGAAAGATGCAGCTCGTATCGAAGCAAACAAGATCGTTCTGACTTCTCTAGCTAAGCTAGACGATATTAAAGTTCTTGCGGACGGCGAAGAGACTCCAGCTTGTGCAACTAAGCTGGTTGGCAAATCTGAGCTAATGATCCCAATGGCAGGTCTTATCGATAAAGATGCTGAGCTTGCTCGTCTAGATAAAGAAGTTGCTAAGACTCACGGCGAGATTAAGCGTATCGAAGGTAAGCTAGGTAACGAAGGTTTCGTTGCTAAAGCACCAGAAGCCGTTATCGCGAAAGAGCGTGAAAAGCTTGAAGGCTACCAAGAGACTCTTGTGAAGCTTGAAGAGCAAAAAGCGACAATCGCTGCGCTTTAAAACCGAGTGACCGAGAAGCCTTAGAACTTCTCGCTCTAGACAAAAAGGTTGGCCTTCATGGTCAGCCTTTTTTTGTGCCCTAACTCTCAGTCAGCATCACACCATTTCATTGATAGCTTTTGCCTATCAAAACAATCTTAACTACCCATTAGATTTAATGATAATAATTCTCAATAATAGACTTATCGAAACAACACAACGATTGAGTAATTATCATGAAAAAGACACTAACCTTTGCTGCATTACATTTTACTATCGCATTTAGTGTCGCTTATGTACTAACAGGCGACATCTTAATTGGTAGCTTAATCGCTATGATTGAGCCCTCTGTGAATACTGTTGCCTTCTATTTTCATGAAAAGGCGTGGGCTCAAGTTCCAGCACTTAAAGCTCGTCAGTGGATGACCAAATTAAAAACAGCAAGCTTTGCTACCATCCACTTTAGTGTTGCCTTTACTGTTGTCTACTTGTTGACTGGAGATGCTTTTATCGGCGGTGTGATGGCTTTACTAGAGCCAACTCTAAATACCGTTGCTTACTACTTCCACGAGAAAGTCTGGTTACGAAAAGCTGAAAACCAAGCTGTACAAGCTCAGTTTTGTTTACATCAACACGCTTAATCTAAACCTCACTGAGCGATTGAAATAACCTGCTTCGAATAACAAAATTCAGCTTACCATTGACAACGTTGCGCACCGCAATTAAATTAATTGCGGTGCGCAACTTTATTTCTTAATCCAAAGGTAGGTAGTTATGAATTCTCAACAGTTAAGAGACTATTCTCGTCAAACGGTTCGTTTACTTGGCATGCTTGATAAGCAGTGTGGCGATGTCGACCTCACTCCCGTTCAGGCTCATACTCTTGGTGAAATCCAGTTGCAGCCAATCACCATCAACCAATTGGCACAGCAACTCAACGTAGATAAATCGAATGCTAGCCGCACTGTCGCAGGGCTGATCAAACTTGGCTTAGTTGAAAGCCTAGAGAATCCAACAGACAAACGTAGCCAATTAGTCGCCCTGACCACTCAAGGTATTGATGCGTTATCTCAACTCGACCAGCAACAAAGCATCTTCTTTGAAAAAGTACTCTCGACACTCAATGACAACGAACAACAGCTGCTTAAGCAAGGACTTGAGAGCTATTTAAAAGGGCTAACGAAAGTATGCCAAGCCGATGAGTTTGTATTACGCCCACTCACAGAGTCAGACAACCAACAATTAGCCGAAGTCATTCGCCAAGTTTCGGCAGAGCATGGGCTCACAGAAGATAAAGGTTATGGCGTGGCCGATACGACACTCGATGATATGTACTCTGTCTATAGCCAAGCGAATGCAATGTACTGGGTTATCGAACACAACGGAAAGATCGTCGGAGGCGGTGGCTTTGCCCCTCTAGCAGGTAAACCCAATGTGTGTGAGCTACAAAAGATGTACTTCTTACCGCAAACTCGAGGGCATGGCCTAGCCAAGCGAATTGTCGCTTTGAGCTTAAAGCAAGCCAAGCAACTTGGGTATCAAGACATGTATTTAGAAACGACGGAGTGCTTGGGTGCTGCGGTCAAACTCTATGAGAAGCTTGGGTTTGAGCATCTTGAGTCAGCTTGGGGAGAAACAGGCCACGACGCTTGTGAGGTTGTCATGGCCAAATCGTTATAAGCAGGATGCGCCGCTATAGCGAAAGAAGATAGCTCTAAAATACAAATATTTATCGTAGAAAGTTACTGACGCAAGAGGTTGGATTCAAGGCAACAAAAGAACTCTCTTCTTGCCCATCAAGTACCACTTCTAACGGGTATAGATGCTTAGGGTTAGGATTCTCAATATCGAAAATGATAGGCGCCTCAACCTGGAACACGACGCCAGTATGTTCTGCGCGTACATCAATCGGCATCACGAGTGTCATACCATTAAACTTGATGGATGCCGATACTAACCCCGCCTTTAGCGTTTGATAGATAACATCCACTTTAAACTCACAGCCACCACCGTGGTGCCAGATCTGCTCTGTGACAACTTGCTCTAGCTTGACGTTTCGAACGAACTGCAGGTATGGCGCTTGCCAAATCCCGATGCGTGAATCAGATTTAGCGATAGCCTGTGAAGATACAGAGTCATCCATATCCTCTTCAAGCAATAAGCTCTCCTCTTCTTCAAGGAAAAGGATCTCGAAACGGTTTCGGCCGGACTGCATATAAGGACGGATATCTTTACGGTATTCAGCTTGGCTACCATCACAATCAAACACAGCCACACCATTAAGTCGAACTTCAGCAAAGTAATCGACCCCGGCCATCACCAACTCAACAAATGGACACGCCAACATAGCGTCATCCACTTCGATGTCGTGCATCAGGTGCCACTCTTGCTCTGCAATTTCATTTTCACTCAAGCTATCAGGGAGCTTTGAGCTTAACGGAGCCGGAAAAGTGATGTCATCTTGTGGGATAGAGAGATCCGTCAGTGGCGAAATTTGCCAAAGACCATCGAGAAGCAACCGCATATCATTCCTTGAGCTAGATCAATTTTGACCGCATTATAATGAATGAATGCATATAAAGACATTTATTTTTCTGAGGGTAAAAAAATGCCAGCTCGAGGCTGGCATTTTTTAAAATTGGGAAAGAATTACTCTTCGCCTTCATCATCTTCGTCTGGGTAGATAGCATCTTCACCTTCGTAGTAAGTGCCCCAACCGTCGTAGATAATGTCAAACTTCTCTGCAAGGTTTACAAGCTTCTCAACTTGCTCATCAATCGCTTCTGCATTCAGAGTACATTGCATCGTTGCATCACAACAAAGTAGCTTATTGCCATCTTCGTCTTCTGTCTCTTCAGCTTCAAGCACTTCAAAGCCCATTTTGAATGCTTCAACAACCGCTTTCTCAAGCACATCGAAATCTTCAGCAAATAGGTGATGCTCGATATCGTATAGAGCTTCAGGATCGCTACCATCTTCAATTAATGCTGTAATGATGTCGCGAGTCTCTTCCTTTTGAAATTCAATTAATTCCGCTACTGATAGATATTCATCTTCGTGAGACATGTGTCTGCTCCAGAGTGTTGACTATGAAAAGATCAAATTTGATTGCCACGAAATATGGCACGGATCGTCCAGAAAAGCCACCCAGATCAGGCCTAGAAAGGTAAGTTTATCGCGAGATCGCAGAGCCAATATCAATTCAAAAGTGAAATCAAAATCACAGAAACAAATTTTCAACATTTTATTAACCGCGCCGTATTTTAGCATTTCGTTTTTGTGGCCACTTTAGAGCTTATTGAATAAAACTTGCGTGATTAGTCACGTTAGGTGCATACGCTAAACCGCTTTTGGGGTGCATAAATCCTCAGCTTGTTATCAAAAAGTGCATAATAGTGAATAAAAAATCACGATTAATAAGCAAAATTCAATTCTAACAAGCCATCAATTGAGCATAGATCCTCAAAAACGTTGTTCCGTTCGATAGCCAGTTAGTTGGAATTTAATCTGTATAAAATTAAAAATGACAGGTTTTATGACCAATTATTAGCCAAATACCTTGTATTAACTCAATCTACAAAACTTGCATATTACGGACAAGCTTGTCATAAATAGACGCTGGATTAATAGTAAGGATGCAAAATGAGTAAGCTGTACGTTGGCTCCGAAGTCGGTCAATTGAGACGAGTTCTCCTAAATAGACCTGAAAGAGCACTCACCCACCTCACCCCTTCAAACTGTCATGATCTTCTATTTGATGATGTACTTGCCGTTGAAGCCGCTGGTGAAGAACATGATGCCTTTGCAGAAACGCTGCGCAGCCAAGACGTAGAAGTGCTACTGCTGCACGACCTGCTAGTAGAGACGCTTGCCGTATCTCAGGCTCGTGAGTGGTTGCTGAATACTCAAATCTCAGATTTCCGTTATGGGCCGACTTTCGCCCGTGACTTAAGAAACTACCTTGCTCAAATGGATAATGAGCATCTAGCAACGATCTTACTCGGTGGCTTAGCCTACTCTGAGCTTCCTATCAAATCATCATCGATGCTGCCTAAAATGCATCGACCACTCGATTTCGTTATCGAGCCACTGCCTAACCACCTATTTACGCGAGATACCTCTTGCTGGGTTTACGGCGGTGTATCGCTTAACCCGATGATGAAGCCTGCACGTCAACGTGAAACGAACCACCTGCGTGCTATCTACCGCTGGCACCCAGTGTTCGCCGGTCAAGATTTCATTAAGTACTTTGGTGACGAAGACCTTCACTACGACAACGCTAACATTGAAGGCGGTGACGTACTGGTTATCGGTAAAGGTGCGGTACTGGTTGGTATTTCAGAGCGTACGAAACCACAAGGTGTCGAAAACCTAGCGGCTAGCCTATTTAGATCAGGCCAAGCGAGCGAAGTGATTGCGATCGATCTACCAAAACACCGCTCTTGTATGCACCTTGATACGGTGATGACACACATGGATATCGACACGTTCTCTGTCTATCCAGAGATCGTTCGTAAAGACCTCGACACTTGGCGCTTAACGCCAAAAGAAAACGGCGAAATGCGTGTCGAGAAAGCTGAAAACTACCTGTCAGCGATTGAAGGCGCACTAGGCCTTGATCAACTGAAGATCATCACAACCGGCGGTGATAACTACGAAGCTGAGCGAGAACAGTGGAATGATGCAAACAACGTACTGACTGTGAAACCAGGTACAGTGATTGGTTATGAGCGTAATGTTTACACCAATGAGAAATACGATAAAGCGGGTATCGAAGTTCTAACGATTCCTGGCAACGAGCTAGGCCGTGGTCGTGGCGGCGCGCGCTGTATGAGCTGCCCTATCGAAAGAGATGGTATCTAAGTCAAAGAGCTCAGTTAAACCGACACAATAACTTATCTAGGCCAGTATTCATTTACTGGCCTTTTTTATCAAATCAATAAAATAAATATTCACAAATATAGCATTTTTATGTTTAACTAGATTCTTCATTGATTCTATATACGCAAGGAGCGAGAGATGGCCTTTAATCTTCGCAATCGTAACTTTCTAAAACTTCTCGACTTTACTCCTAAAGAGATTCAGTTTTTACTCGACCTGTCTGCTGACCTAAAAAAAGCTAAGTATGCAGGCACTGAGCAGAAGAAACTCAACGGCAAAAACATTGCTTTGATCTTCGAGAAAGCATCAACTCGAACACGATGTGCGTTTGAAGTGGCCGCCTTTGATCAAGGTGCTCAGGTCTCTTACCTTGGTCCTTCTGGTTCTCAGATTGGTCAAAAAGAATCAATGAAAGATACGGCGCGTGTATTGGGGCGTATGTACGATGGCATCGAATATCGTGGTTTTGGCCAAAGTATCGTTGAAGACTTAGGCGCTTATGCGGGCGTGCCAGTTTGGAATGGCTTAACCGATGAGTTCCACCCTACTCAGATCTTGGCTGATTTCCTCACTATGCTTGAGCATGGCCGCGGAAAACATCTGCACCAAATCAGCTTTGCTTATCTAGGCGATGCACGCAATAACATGGGTAACTCTCTGTTAGTCGGTGCCGCGAAGATGGGCATGGATATTCGACTTGTCGCACCTAAAGCGTTCTGGCCAGAAGAGCTGCTTGTCGAAGAGTGCCAAGCTATCGCGCAAAGCACAGGTGCCAAAATCACTCTAACGGAAGACGTTGCTGAAGGAGTTAAAGGCTGTGATTTCCTTTATACCGATGTTTGGGTTTCAATGGGCGAGGCGCCAGAAGCTTGGGACGAGCGTGTTGCGGTTATGACGCCTTATCAAGTGAACATGGATGTTATTAAGCTCACTGGTAACCCTCAAGTGAAATTCATGCACTGCTTACCTGCTTTCCACAACAATGAAACCGTGATCGGCCAACAAGTTGCAGATAAGTATGGAATGAACGGTTTAGAAGTTACTGATGAAGTCTTTGAATCGGATTACTCAATTGTGTTTGATGAAGCTGAGAATCGCATGCATACCATCAAAGCGGTAATGGTTGCGACACTGGGTCAATAGCGAATACTGAAAGTAAATAAAAGCTTGATGTAATCGCTTGCGCTCACAAATTGAAAGCGTATAATTCTCGGCAATTTGTCTGAGAGTAGTGAAAATGACGCCAACCAATATTGTGATAACACATAGTAATATTGTGAAAACACCAAATATTGCTCGTAAGCTAAGATGCTTACCAGGCCGTCTATTCTGCTTTTCAGCACTTTTTTAAAGCCTCCCATTATGGGGGGCTTTTTTATGGCCAATACATTATTGTGGGGAAGAAGATCATGGCGAATTCGCTCTATCAAAAGCACATCATCTCAATTCCAGAGCTTTCTCGTGAAGAGCTAGAATTAATTGTTCAAACGGCAGGTCAGCTAAAGGCTGAACCAAATCCAGAACTCATCAAGAACAAAGTTGTTGCCAGCTGCTTCTTCGAACCTTCTACGCGAACTCGTCTCTCTTTTGAAACGGCTATTCAACGCATCGGTGGTGATGTGATTGGTTTCGATAGTGGTGGTAACACTTCTTTGGCAAAGAAAGGTGAAACGCTAGCGGACTCGGTACAGGTTATCTCTTCATACGTTGACGCTTACGTGATGCGTCACCCTCAAGAAGGCGCAGCGCGTCTGGCTTCTGAGTTCTCAAACGGTGTACCTGTTATTAACGCAGGTGACGGCGCAAACCAACACCCAACACAAACGTTACTAGACCTATTCTCTATCGCTGAGACACAAGGCCGCCTCGACAACCTAAACGTTGCATTCGTTGGTGACCTTAAGTACGGCCGTACGGTTCACTCGTTGACGCAAGCACTAGCGAAGTTCGACAACATCTGTTTCTACTTCGTGGCTCCAGAAGCACTGGCGATGCCAGACTACATTTGCGAAGAGCTTGATGAAGCGGGCATCAAGTACCAACTATTGACGGACATGGAAGATGTGATTCCTGAGCTTGATGTCTTGTACATGACTCGAGTTCAAAAAGAGCGCTTCGATGAGTCAGAATATGCGCACATCAAATCCGCATACATCCTGACCGCTTCGATGCTGGAAAATGCACGCGATAACTTGAAGGTTCTGCACCCTCTTCCTCGCGTTGATGAAATTACTGTCGATGTCGATAAAACACCTTACGCTTACTACTTCCAGCAAGCAGAGAATGGTGTTTACGCTCGTGAAGCATTGCTAGCCCTTGTTCTTAACGAAACGCTGTAGAGGAGAGATATCATGTCTAAAGAGACTCAATTAAAAGTTGAAGCAATCAGAAACGGTACTGTTATCGACCATATCCCAGCCAATATCGGGATCAAGGTGTTAAAACTGTTCGACATGCACAATTCTCATCAGCGCGTGACGATTGGCCTGAATCTACCGTCTTCTGCACTAGGCGGAAAAGACCTGCTCAAGATTGAGAATGTGTTTATCACAGAAGAACAGGCGAGCAAGCTGGCTCTTTATGCGCCTCACGCAACCGTGAATCAAATCGAAGATTACGAAGTGGTTAAGAAGCTACCACTAGAACTTCCTGAGCAAATCAACGATGTGTTCGAGTGTCCAAATACCAACTGTATTACTCACAATGAACCGGTTGAAAGCAGCTTTAAGATCTTTGAAAAGAAAGAAGATATTCGCTTGAAGTGTAAGTATTGCGAAAAAGTCTTCTCTCGTGAGATCGTGACAGAAAGATAACGTCATACGGCAAAGCAGACCGAATGTAAAAACTATCAAATACCTCGCCTGTGCGGGGTATTTTGCGCTTTACCTATCCAAAGTTTGAAGGCACACTGAAAATTGATTTTTATCTAATAACTGATGGAATAAACCAATGACTAAAGTACTTCACACAGAATCTGCTCCAGCTGCAATCGGCCCATACGTACAAGGCGTTGACCTTGGCAACATGGTACTGACTTCTGGTCAAATCCCAGTAAATCCAGCAACTGGTGAAGTATCTGCTGATATCGCAGAGCAAGCTCGCCAATCTCTAGACAATGTTCAAGCGGTTGTTGAAGCTTCAGGCCTGACTGTAAAAGACATCGTAAAACTAACGGTATTCGTTAAAGACCTAAACGACTTCGGCACAGTAAACGAAGTTTACGGTAAATTCTTCGATGAGCACGGCGTTGCAAACTACCCTGCACGTTCATGTGTTGAAGTAGCTCGTCTACCAAAAGATGTTGGTATCGAGATCGAAGCTATTGCGGTTCGCAAATAGGTTTTTCTCTCTAGAATAAACGGTTTCTAGTAAACGACTTAGCGTAATGCTGAGTGTTTATTAGATACAAAAAAGGTTGCCCAGTTGGCAACCTTTTTTATTGTTCATCGTTTCGCTTAGATAATTACTTCTTGTTAAGCTCAACCACTTCTTTGTCTAACTCTTCAAGCTTAGCAGCCATCTGCTCACGAGCTAGGTTAGCCAGTTCACGAACATTAGACTTGTCGTAACCTTCAGTGCTGATTGGTGGCAGCATTTCAACAATCACGTGACCATTGTTCCAACGGTTTAGCTTCACGCCACCTGTTGAGCTACACACGATAGGGATGATAGGCAAGCCAGCACCAATCGCAGCATGGAATGCACCTGTTTTGAATGGCAGCAGACCACGACCACGAGAACGAGTGCCCTCAGGGAACATCCAAACTGAAACATCGCTCTCTTTTAGACTCGTCACCACCTGATCAATCGTACCTACCGCTTTGCTGCGGTTAGCACGGTCAATTAGGATGTTACCCGTCAACCAGTAAAGCTGACCAAATAGAGGCATCCACACTAGGCTTTTCTTACCAACCGTCACCACTTTTGGCGTTACCGCTGATGAAATCGTGAATAGATCCCAGCTGTTTTGGTGGTTCGCTACATAAACATGTTGCCCGCGAGAGTAGGCATCTTCTGGGATGCGAAGCTCTAACTTCATGCCGAAGATCTTCGACATTCGACCGAAATAACGGCCAAAGGTAAATACGTGTTTTGGATTGCGTGGACTTAATAGGCAGTAACCACAACCAAATACAAACATAAGAATCGCAAATATCGCCACTGCGAAAATACGTAATATTGCTATCATTTTGTTCCTCACCGACCGCCAAGTTGATTCATCTATTCGTGCAAAAGTGATCAATAGATTTACTTGCGGTAAATACAACTATAAAAAAGCCGAAACCAAGGTTCCGACTTTTATGTTTTCATCTTACTGATTCATGAATCCACTAACCTAGGTTAGCTCGACTCACGAAATCGTGTAATGTTTGCGCCTAAGGCTGACAATTTATCTTCAATCTTATCGTAGCCACGATCGATGTGATAAATACGGTCAACGATAGTTTCGCCTTGAGCGATACAGCCAGCAATAACAAGGCTCGCAGATGCGCGAAGGTCCGTTGCCATTACTTGAGCGCCGCTCAGTTTTTCCGTTTCACCACAGATAGCCGTGTTGCCTTCGATTTCGGCTTTTGCACCCATTCGCTGTAACTCAGGAATGTGCATAAAGCGGTTTTCAAAGATAGTTTCAGTGATAACACCACTGCCCTTCGCCATCATGTTAAGCAGAGTAAACTGTGCTTGCATGTCGGTTGGGAAGCCAGGGTGAGGTGCTGTTACGATTTTCACCGCTTTCAGCTCACGACCTGTCATATCAAGGCTGATCCAGTCTTCGCCCGTTTCAACCTTCGCACCCGCTTCTTCAAGCTTCGCTAAGGCAGCTTCAAGAAGATGAGCGTTGGTGTTGCGACAAACCACTTTACCGCCAGAAACAGCAGCAGCAACCAGGAAAGTACCTGTTTCAATACGGTCAGCAACCACAGAGTGTTGGCCACCACCAAGACGTTCAACGCCTTCAATAGTAATCGTATCTGTACCTGCGCCAGAAATTTTAGCACCCAGTTTATTTAGGAAGTCAGCCGTATCAACAATCTCAGGCTCACGCGCTGAGTTATCAAGTACTGTTGTTCCTTCCGCTAGCGTTGCTGCACACATAATAGTAATGGTGGCACCCACACTTACTTTATCCATCACGATGTGCGCGCCTTTCAGACGGCCATCAACACTTGCTTTCACATAACCATCTTCCAACTTAATGGTCGCACCTAGTTGCTCTAGGCCGTGGATATGCAGATCAACAGGTCGAGCACCAATTGCACAACCGCCTGGAAGTGACACTTGGCCTTCACCAAAACGAGCGACTAGAGGACCTAAAGCCCAAATAGAAGCACGCATTGTTTTCACTAAATCGTAAGGCGCACAAAATTCATTAATTTCGCTGCCATCAACATGAACACTACCATTGCGTGATACTTTTGCGCCTAAACGCTTAAGCAGTTCCATCGTAGTATCGATGTCACGTAGGTGAGGAACGTTACTTACTTCTACTGGCTCTTCAGCAAGAATTGAAGCAAATAAGATAGGTAGCGCTGCATTTTTTGCGCCTGAGATCGTCACTTCACCGCTTAGCGGCTTATCCGATCCAATAACTCGAAACTTTTCCATCATAAACCTTAAAGTGACATCAGTTTCTTATCACGTTCCCACTCTTCCGGCGTGAAAGCCTTAATAGAAAGAGCATGGATGTCATTGCGTTGAATGTATTCCATTAGTGGGCCGTAGATTAGTTGCTGCTTCTTAACTCGATTCATGCCGTCAAAACATGGATCAACCGCAACAACTTCGTAATGACTGCCTTCCCCTTTCACGAAAATTTCCTGAAGGTTCAGTGCTTCTGCTAATAATTCTTGTACTTTTGTGCTGTCCACAAATAGCTCCTGCCTAATTTTTTATGTGTTCTGCCATCATCGGCTGGATATTGCTCAATTGGAACAACGTTCGTAATTGTTCTGGCACGAAACTGAGCATTATATGACAGTTTTGATTTTTTGCATGCTCTAATAAGTGAATTAGCATCACCATTCCTGCTGAATCGACACGATTTATATGGCTAAGGTCAATTTCAACGCTCGATTCCGTCGTTTGCCACTTTTCCAATATACGCCAGATTGCAGGAACACTGTCTCGGTCTAGATCACCAAGCAGCTGATATTCTTTAGAGCTTAGTGCTTGCCATTGAGAATGGCTCATTATTTGTTACTCTCAAAACGAATCGGTTGTGCGGCTAATTTCTCTAGTTCGTCAGCAACTTGTAAGATGCCTTCTTGACGAATCTTAGTATTCCACTCCGATTGCTTGCTCGACAACAAGCTAATGCCTTCGGCAACCATATCAAATGCTTTCCACTCGCCAGATTTCTTGTCTTTGCGAAGCTTAAATTCAAGCTTAATGTTTGGTCGCGGCGTATCGATGATATCAACCTTGATGCTCGTAATACGGCTATCCGCTTTGATTTTTGGTTCTGGACCAAATTCAATCGTCTGATCTGTGTATTGAGTCAGCACTTGAGCATAAGAAGAAAGCAGGTATTTACGGAATGAATCGATAAACTCGCCCACGTCTTTTCTATCCGCGCCTTTCAAGTTTGGACCTAGCAGTTTAAGAGCTGCATATTGAGCATTAACATAGGGCATCAACTCTTCTTCCACAATGACCTTCAATAACTCAGGATCTTGCTGGATATTCTCTTGCTCACTCTTCAAACGATCAAATGCCACTTCAGCAACTTGCGTCATCATCTGATAAGGCTGAGTGCGATCAATCGATTCTTCAGCAAGAACTTGAGTCGACATCAGCAAAGCAACCGTAGTTATAAACCATTTTTTCAATAGGCTATTCGTCTTTAACATGAGACTACTCCTTAGCTTCATTATCATCAGAACCGCCAACGCTATACAGCACCTGGCCTATCAAATCTTCGAGCACTAATGCTGACTTGGTGTCTTCAATCGAATCACCATCGACCAGCATCTCTTCATCATCAAAAATGAAGCCTGGAACCAGACTAATGTACTGCTCACCAATTAATCCAGACGTTAAAATTTGAGCGCTAGAGGTATCTGGAAATTGTGAGTATTTCCCGTCAATAGACAGTTCAACGACAGGAAGGTAGCTCTCGGTATCGAGCTCAATGCTTTTAACTCGACCAACAACGACGCCACCCACTTTCACTGGAGAACGAACTTTTAGGCTGCCAATGTTGTCGAAGGTCGCTTTTAGATTGTAAGTATGGTTCGAACCTATGCCTTTTACGTCAGCGACTTGAAAGATCATGATTAAGATTGCGCAAATTCCGGCAATAACAAAGGTGCCGACCCATAATTCTAATTTTCGAGTTTGTTGCATGATTAATTCCCAAACATCAATGCGGTAAGAACAAAATCTAGCCCTAGTACCGCTAGAGAAGAGTGCACTACAGTGCGTGTGGTTGCCTGACTAATACCTTCTGAAGTCGGTACTGCGTCATAACCATTGAAAAGTGCGATCCAAGTTACGGTGATAGCGAAGACCATACATTTGATCATGCTGTTACCAATATCTCGGCCAAGTTCTACTGAAGACTGCATCGCAGACCAGAAACTGCCGTGATCAATGCCTTTCCAATCAACACCAACCAGTTGACCGCCCCAAATACCGACCGCCATAAAAATCATAGCAAGCAATGGCATTGAGATAAGCCCGGCCCAAAGACGTGGTGCAATAATGCGTTTAAGAGGGTCAACGGCCATCATCTCAAGGCTTGAGATCTGCTCTGTTGCCTTCATTAAACCAATCTCTGCCGTGAGTGCTGAACCAGCTCGACCTGCAAATAATAACGCAGTTACCACAGGCCCCAACTCACGTAACAGTGAAAGCGCGACCATTTGGCCAAGATTGCCCTCAGCGCCGTAGTCAATTAATACGACATAGCCCTGCAGGCTGAGCACCATGCCAATGAACAGACCCGAAACTAAAATAATAGCCAATGACTGAACGCCAACGCTATAAAGTTGTTTTACTAATAAAGGGAAGTTTTTTAGTCGCGGGATGCCAAACAAAGCCCCAAATAACATCAGGCTTGCTCGACCAAATGACTCACAGATCGCAAGTGTGCGCTTACCGACACCCGCAATAGTTTTAGCAATCATATTAAAACAAATCCTTTTCTAAGCTCTTCGCAGGGAATCTAAATGGTACTGGACCATCGGCTTCGCCTTGCAAAAATTGCTGCACTCTCGGATCGCTATTGTTGTACAACTCATCAGGTGTTCCAGCGGCAATGATCTTGCTATCCGCCATGAGGTAAACCCAATCAGCAATACTCATCACCTCAGGCACATCGTGAGAAACGACAATAGAGGTTAAGCCCAAGGCTTGATTGAGGTTTCGGATCAATTCAACCAATACGCCCATTGTGATGGGGTCTTGGCCCACAAAGGGTTCATCGTACATGATCAGGTCGGGATCCAGTGCGATTGCACGAGCCAGCGCAGCTCGCCTCGCCATACCGCCAGACAACTCACTCGGCATTAATTGCGCTGCCCCTCGTAATCCTACTGCTTCAAGCTTAAGTAATACGATGGTACGAATGAATTTTTCATTAAGTTCAGTGTGCTCTCGCAGCGGAAACGCCACATTATCAAACACATTGAGATCCGTAAAAAGCGCACCCGATTGGAATAGCATGCTCATTTTCTTACGAGCTTGATACAGCTTTCGACGTGATAATGCAGGGATATTGTCACCATCAAACCAAATTTCGCCTTCATCTGGCGGCAGTTGCCCACCAATCAAACGCAGTAAAGTCGTTTTGCCGATCCCAGACGGGCCCATGATTGCGGTTATCTTGCCTTGAGGCACCTCTAAACTGATGTCATCAAAGATAACGCGCTCACCGCGTGAGAAGCTGAGGTTCTTAACTTTCACAAGCTCAGTGTTCAACATATTTTTGTTGTTTCCTTGCTTTAAAAAACGCCAATTATGGCTGCAATAATAATGAGTCTACTTTAGAATTAAAAGCACTGTTCAATTAATTCATATTAAACAGGAATCTATGCAGGGATTTGAAAGCATTAGAAAATTATCTATTGAGCTCTCTTTCTTGCCTGCTAACTGGTAATTAATTTGCCGAGTGACTTCCCTTTTATCTAGCAACAGGTCAAAATTAGCGGTTAATTCTCCGTTTTTATTAATTTTTTAGGAATCATCATGCTTGAAGCGATTGCGTTTCTTATTATCGGTCTAGGTTTTTTGGTGTGGAGTGCAGATAAGCTGGTTTACGGCGCCGCTGCTCTTGCTCGAAACTTCGGTATTTCACCACTAGTTATCGGTATGACGATCTTAGCAATGGGGTCTTCGGCTCCTGAAATGATGGTTTCTGCGACAGCAGCCCTTGATGGCAAAACAGATACCGCTGTAGGCAACGTATTAGGCTCAAACATCGCTAACATTGCGTTGATTTTAGGTATTACCGCCCTAATCAAGCCGTTATCGATTAGCTCTGGCGTGATTCGCCGTGAACTACCATTAATGATTGGTGTCACTTTACTAGCTGGCGCACTGCTTTGGGACAACCATTTAGGTTTCTATGAAGGCGTGTTGTTGTTTGTTCTTTTCGCCGCTTTCTTATTTGCCATGCTGCAAATCAGCCGCAGTGAGAAGAAGAACGGTGATGCCTTCCTTGACGAGCAAGAATCAGAAATCCCAGAGGGTGTAAGCAACCCTAAAGCCGCAATGTGGGTCGTGATTGGTCTGATCATTCTGCCTTTGGCTGCTGATATGCTGGTTGATAATGCCGTAATCATCGCGAAATACTTCGGTATGAGCGACCTTGTCATTGGTCTAACTATCATAGCCGTAGGCACTAGCTTGCCTGAGCTTGCAGCATCACTTGCCGGCGTTATGAAGGGTGAAGATGATATGGCTGTAGGTAATATCATTGGTTCAAACGTATTCAACATCCTTGCTGTTATGGGTATCCCGGGCATCCTCAACCCTTCTATCTTGAGCGAATTCGCTATGGGTCGTGACTTCTGGGTAATGCTAGGCGTATCGCTACTGCTTGTTGTGATGGCACTAGGAAAATCTCGTAGTGTGAATCGCATTGAAGGCGGCGTGTTAATTGTGACGTTCGTGGCCTACCAAGCTTACCTACTAATGAACATGTCGGCTTAATTGTTGATTTAACTTCCCGTACTTGGAGTATTTGATGTCTCAGCCATTTGATTACCGCAGCGTTGCAAAACAAGTTTTGGAAACCGAAGTTGCAGGTCTCACTCAATTAGACCAATATTTTAATGATGATTTTTGTAAAGCTTGCGACCTTATCCTGAACAACAAAGGCAAAGTCGTTGTGATGGGCATGGGTAAATCAGGCCACATTGGCAACAAAATCGCAGCCACATTGGCAAGTACCGGTACATCGGCTTTCTTTGTTCACCCAGGTGAAGCAGCGCATGGCGACTTAGGCATGATCGAACCTGGTGATATTGTGATTGCAATATCCAACTCAGGCGAATCGGGAGAAATCCTCAGCCTGTTCCCGGTATTAAAGCGTCTTAACATCAAAATCATCAGCATGACGGGTAAGCCAGCATCAAACATGGCAACCTTGTCTGATATCCATTTACAAATTTCAGTACCGGAAGAAGCTTGTCCACTGGGCTTAGCACCAACAACAAGCACCACGGCGACTTTGGTTATGGGTGATGCATTAGCCGTTGCACTTTTGCAGGCTCGAGGCTTTACCGCTCAAGACTTTGCACTGTCTCATCCAGGTGGCGCTTTAGGTCGTCAACTGCTGTTGAAACTGGACGACATCATGCACACAGGTGACGCACTGCCTGTTGTGGCACCGGATGCGCTAGTTCGAGATGCTCTGTTAGAGATCTCTCAGAAAGGCTTAGGCATGACTGCAATCGTTGGTGAAGATGGCCAAATGGCCGGTATTTTTACCGATGGTGATTTACGCCGTATCTTAGACAAACGCGTTGATATCCATAACACGCAGATCGGCGATGTGATGACGCTAAACCCGACGGTAGCCGAGCCAAACATGCTCGCGGTTGAGGGCTTAAACTTGATGCAAGCGAAGAGCATCAATGGCCTGATGTTGTGCCAAGAAGGTAAATTAGTCGGAGCGTTAAACATGCATGACTTACTGAAAGCAGGAGTAATGTAATGACACAGACAGTCGAAACTCTATACGGCACTGTTAACTCAGATGTATTTGCAATCGCAAAAGAGATAAAACTGCTAATTTGCGATGTCGATGGTGTCTTCTCTGATGGTCGCATCTACATGGGCAACAACGGTGAAGAGCTGAAAACCTTCCACACTCGTGACGGTTACGGCATAAAATCACTGATGAACGCTGGTATTGAAATCGCGATCATCACGGGTCGCAAATCTCAAATTGTTGAGAATCGTATGACCGCTCTAGGCATTAAGCTGATTTATCAAGGTCAAGACGATAAAGTTAAGGCATACCAAGATATTTGCGATAAGCTTTCTGTAAACCCTGAAAATACAGGTTACATCGGAGACGATCTGATTGACTGGCCTGTAATGGAAAAAGTTGGCTTGAAGGTCTGTGTGGCAGATGGGCACCCACTACTTGCAAAGCGTGCAAACTACGTGACAACTATTAAAGGCGGTCACGGTGCAGTACGTGAAGTCTGCGACCTGATTTTACAAGCAAGAAATGAACTCGACGTGCATAAAGGTTTAAGCATATGAGTTTTACTCGTATTATCTATTTAATACTCATATTTATTGCCTCTTGGTCGACCTATTACCTGTACGACAAAGAGCAAACATCAACGATACAAGTGGCTCCCAATTTGGAGCTGCCCGCGTTTAGTGGCAAAAGCCTGAACAACATCAGCTACGACGAAAGCGGTGTTCGTAGCTATCAGGTTGAATCGACGTATTTAGAACACTACTCAGTAGTTGGCGATACGCACTTTCAAAACCCAGTTCTTTCGGTATTCCGTGAAGGGCATACGATTGAATGGCAAGTCACCGCTGATCGCGCGATTATGGATAAGAATCAAGTTGTCACTTTTGACAACGTCGTGGCAAAGAATCTGTTGCCAGAAGCCAGCTTCGATACAATGACCACAGATAAAATGATTGTTGAGCTGCCTAGCCGAGATTTTTACTCAGATACTCCGGTCCATATGATCGGTACATTTTTTGAAACTGAGGGACAAGCAATGAAAGGTAACTTCGGTACCAACAATGCAACCCTCTTTAATTCTGTTCAAGGTAGATATGAAACTCTTACACCTTAGTTTATTCGCTTTGACCCTTGCGGCACCAAATGTCTATGCCCTTTCTTCGGATAGCGAGCAACCTGTCTACATTGACTCAGACAGCCAGCAATTGGATATGAAAAGTAATCAAGTAACCTTTCTTGGTGATGTAAACCTTAAACAAGGCAGCATCAATATCAATGCCGATAAGGTTATTGTTACCCGCAACGCCGTAAACGGCGAGATTGAAGAAATTCAAGGCTTCGGTAAGCCAGCAACCTTCTCTCAGCTTACTGACGATGGTAAGACACTCTACGGTGAAGCTGACGACCTGCATTACCAGCTTGTTGCCGACAAACTGATCATGACCAAGAATGCGATGCTATCTCAAGACGGCAGTATCATTCGCGGCTCTAAGATCACTTACCAGATCGGTTCTCAGAAATTAGTCGCTGACAGTGGTGAAAACAAACGAGTGTCAACGGTTTTACAACCAACGGAAGTGAATAAGTAACGATGGCTGTTCTTAAAGCAAAAAACCTAGCGAAAACCTACAGCAAGCGCAAAGTTGTTACCGATGTAAGCTTGCAGGTAGAGTCAGGCCAGATCGTTGGTCTGCTTGGGCCTAACGGTGCAGGTAAAACCACGTCTTTCTATATGATTGTTGGTCTGGTTGCGCGTGATGAGGGCACCATCAGCATTGATGACCGAGACATCAGTATCTTGCCAATGCACAGTCGCTCTCGTCTTGGTATCGGTTATCTGCCACAAGAAGCATCGATTTTCCGTAAGTTGTCAGTTGAGAACAACATCATGGCGGTATTACAAACCCGTGATGAGATGACCAATGAACAGCGTCAAGATAAGTTGGAAGACCTGCTTGAAGAATTCCACATCCAACATATCCGCACCAGTAATGGTATGGCTCTGTCGGGTGGTGAGCGTCGTCGTGTTGAGATTGCTCGCGCACTAGCAGCAAACCCGCAGTTCATTCTTCTGGATGAACCGTTCGCTGGTGTTGACCCGATCTCGGTTATCGATATCAAAAAAATCATTGTTCACCTACGCGATCGTGGCTTGGGCGTTTTGATTACCGACCACAACGTTCGTGAAACACTAGACGTATGTGAAAAAGCTTACATCGTAAGCCAAGGACACCTAATCGCTGAAGGTACTCCTGAAGATGTTCTCAATAACGAACAAGTTAAACAAGTTTATCTAGGCGAACAATTCCGTCTATGATTATATAGAGAGTATCGAGAGTTCTAAGAATAATAACTAGGTAAGTCACACTGAATGAAACCCTCATTACAACTTAAGCTAGGCCAACAGTTAGCAATGACTCCTCAATTGCAGCAAGCGATTCGTTTGTTGCAATTGTCTACTTTAGATTTGCAACAAGAGATTCAAGAAGCACTTGAATCTAACCCACTACTCGATGTCGAAGAAGGCAATGAAGACACGCCAACATCGGAAGAAAAACCTAGCAGTGACGAAAAAGAAACCGTTGAAGCCACAGAGCAAGACTTACCTGATAGTTCAGACTTAATCGAAAAATCAGAGATTGGCAACGAACTAGAAATCGACACAACTTGGGAAGACGTCTACAGCGCAAACACCGGTAATACAGGTATTGCAGTTGATGACGACATGCCTGTTTACCAAGGTGAAACCACTCAAAGCCTGCACGATTACCTACTTTGGCAACTCGATCTAACACCATTCACTGACACCGACCGAAGCATAGCTTTCGCGTTGATTGATGCCATCGATGACTATGGCTACCTCACTGTAACTTGTGAAGACATCCTTGAAAACTTCGACAATGAAGAGATCGAGCTTGATGAAATTGAAGCCGTGCGTAAACGAATTCAACAATTTGACCCGCTAGGTGTCGGGTCAATCAATCTGCAAGATTGCTTATTACTGCAACTGGCAACCTTCCCTCAAGATACTCCTTGGCTCAACGAAGCTAAGTTAGTACTTACTAGCCATATTGACCAACTTGGTAACCGTGATTACAAATTGGTTATCAAAGAGACCAAGTTGAAAGAAGCAGAACTACGTGAAGTTTTGCAGCTTATTCAACAGCTGGACCCTCGCCCTGGCAGTAAGATTACTCCGGATGAAACTGAGTATGTGGTCCCGGATGTATCTGTCTTCAAAGACCTTGGCAAATGGTTAGTGACCATTAACCCTGATAGCGTGCCTAAACTGAAAGTGAATCAGCAGTACGCTGATCTGGGTAGTAAAGGCAACAGCGCCGACAATCAATACATCCGCTCAAATTTGCAAGAAGCAAAGTGGCTAATTAAAAGCCTAGAGAGTCGAAATGAGACGCTACTCAAAGTTGCGCGATGCATTGTTGAACATCAACGTGATTTCTTCGAACATGGCGAAGAAGCGATGAAGCCAATGGTTCTGAATGATGTTGCGTTAGCTGTTGATATGCACGAATCCACGATCTCTCGTGTGACGACTCAAAAATTCATGCATACACCACGTGGAATCTTCGAACTCAAATACTTTTTCTCAAGCCATGTCAGCACTGACAATGGCGGTGAATGTTCATCGACAGCAATTCGCGCACTCATTAAGAAGCTTGTCGCAGCAGAAAACACCGCGAAACCTCTAAGTGATAGCAAGATTGCTGCTTTACTGGCTGACCAAGGAATTCAGGTAGCTAGACGTACGATAGCGAAATACCGTGAGTCTCTGGGCATTGCCCCTTCGAGTCAGCGTAAACGCCTGCTATAAGCTCATTTAGTCGCTATTTACTTAGCAACTATAATCAGGCAACCAACTGAAAAGGAAAGTCTATGCAAATCAATATTCAAGGCCATCACGTTGATCTTACCGATTCAATGCAAGACTATGTTCACACCAAATTCGACAAACTTGAACGCTTCTTTGATCATATCAATAGCGTACAGGTTGTTTTAAAAGTTGAGAAAATCAATCAAATCGCAGAAGCTACCCTGCATATAAATCAGGGGGAAATCCATGCGACAGCAACAGATGAAAGCATGTATGCCGCGATTGATTCATTGGTTGATAAACTCGTCCGCCAACTCAACAAGCACAAAGAAAAGCTAAGTAGTCACTAACATGCAATTAAGCGAAGTACTTTCATTGGACTGCACCAAAAGTGCAGTCCAATGCACAAGCAAAAAAAGAGCCCTTGAGCTCATCAGTCAGATCGCAGCAGAAAGCTGTGGTCAAGATTCAACAGAACTGTTTGAGTGCATGTTGAGCCGTGAGAAAATGGGCAGTACAGGTATTGGTAATGGCATTGCTATTCCCCATGCTCGTATGAATGTCAGTGATAAAGCGATTGCTGTATTACTGCAATGCCAAGATCCCATCGAATTTGATGCGATTGATAATCGTCCTGTCGACCTATTATTTGCCCTGCTTGTTCCAAGTGAACAGTGCAAGGAGCATCTAAAAACCCTTTCTTGTATGGCAGAACGACTTAACGACAAGCAAACTCTTAAACAGTTGCGTAATGCTCAAAGCGATCAAGAGCTTTACGACATCATGATTCAAGTGCCAACTTGCGAGCAATAACATGCGGTTAATCGTTGTTAGTGGCCAATCTGGGGCCGGTAAAAGTGTTGCGCTACGAGTCCTTGAAGACTTGGGGTATTACTGTGTCGATAACCTTCCAGTAAACTTGCTCAACGACTTCGTCGAGTCGGTACGCGAGATCAATCAAAACGTCGCGGTTAGCATTGATATTCGTAACCTACCGAAAGAGCCTCAGTTAGTCACAGAAATGCTAGAGCAGCTAGAGTCTGCAACCAACATTGATGTGAACGTCTTGTTCCTCGATGCAAGCAAGCAGACGTTACTCAAGCGCTACAGCGAAACACGCAGAATCCATCCTTTATCGATCGGCCAAGAAAAATTATCTCTTGAGCAAGCGATTGATTTGGAAAAGACACTCCTAACACCTCTCGCAGAGCAAGCCTGCATTGTGATTGATAGTAGTGACTGCAACCTCTACGAATTGAGCGAAAAGGTTCGATTTAAAGTTGAAGGCAAAGAGAAGCAAGAGCTAATCATTGTCTTTCAATCTTTCGGTTTTAAATACGGCCTACCAAGTGATGCCGACTATGTGTTCGACGTTCGCTTTTTGCCGAACCCTCACTGGGAACCAGCACTACGACCTTTAACAGGTCTTGATGCTCCAATTCACTCTTTTCTAGAAAAACACGCAGAAGTTCTTGAGCTCAAGCAACAGATCCAAGGCTTTGTTGAACAGTGGTTGCCAATGTTGGAGAAGAATAATCGCAGTTACCTAACGGTCGCGATTGGTTGTACTGGCGGTAAACACCGCTCGGTTTATCTAACTCAAAAAATTGGTGAGTACTTCGATCAACTAGGTCATCAAGTTCAAATCAGACACGCCTCCCTAGAGAAGCACCAACAGGGCTAACCATGGAATTAACTCGAACTGTACTGATCCAAAATCGCTTGGGTCTTCACGCTAGAGCAGCCGTAAAATTGGTTGAGCTTGCCCAAAGCTTTGATGCAACCATCACTATCCATAGCGAAGAAGATAAAATCGCAACTGCAGACAGTGTGATGGGGCTACTTATGCTGGAATCAGCGCAAGGGCAACATATTACTATTCAAGCTGCAGGCACCGATTCACAGCAAGCGCTTGATGCCGTCTGTCATCTCATTGAAGACAAGTTTGATGAGGGTGAGTAGCGAAAACGCTTCACTTACAACACATAATACTCAAACAGCGAACCAACCAATATTAAATCTTAGTTCTATCTAAGTTTATGATTTAAATAAGCCCCAGAATTAAGTTACTATTCCAAGCATTGTTAGAATAATGAGATAGGAGGAAAATATGGCAGAGCAATTAGAATTCGACCAAGCTCACCAAACCCTCCAAGAAGTCAGCGAAGCCCTAGAAAACGGCCGATTTGTTCACGTACGCCGACAACTTCAGGACATGGAACCTGAGGATATTGCACACCTTTTAGAAGCCTCCCCTCGCAAAAGTCGTGACGTACTCTGGCAACTCACCGATCCTGAAGACTACGGTGAAATTCTTGATGAACTAAACGAAGACGTCAAAGATGCTCTTGTGTCAAAAATGGCACCGGAGACCTTAGCAGAAGCAACCGAAGGTATGGAAACCGATGACGTTGCGTACGTACTTCGAAGCCTACCCGACGATGTTTCTCGCGAAGTCCTTTCTCAAATGGACTCCGTCGATCGTGCATTAGTTGAAACTGCCCTGTCGTACCCTGAAGATTCAGCGGGTGCGATCATGAATACCGACGTAATCACGATTCGTGGTGATGTCGATGTTGACGTTGTATTGCGCTACATGCGTATGCGTGGCGAACTGCCCGATGCAACTGATGCTCTGTATGTTATTGATGAAGAAGAACGTCTTATCGGTAACCTATCGCTTACCACACTGGTAACGACTCAGCCTGACGTGGCAGTTTCCGAAGTGATGGAGGATGCCGACGAAGCGATCGCGGTTGAAACCAGCGCTTCCGACATTGCGAGCCTGTTCGAACGTCGTAATTGGGTTTCAGCGCCAGTAGTCGATAGCAATCAACACCTTGTTGGTCGTATCACCATCGATGACGTGGTTGATGTTATCCGTGAAGATGCCGAGCACTCAATGATGAGTATGGCGGGTATGGACGATGACGAAGATACCTTCGCACCAGTAGTAAAATCCGCTCGTCGTCGTAGTGTGTGGTTAGGCGCAAATGTTTTGGCGGCACTCGCAGCAGCGTCTGTGTCTAATATGTTTGAGGCGACACTGAATGAGATGGCAGCCATCGCTGTTTTGATGACCATCGTACCGTCCATGGGTGGTGTTGCCGGTAACCAAACCGTCGCTCTAGTGATTCGTGGTTTAGCGCTTGGTCACATTGGTGACAGTAACAAACGCGAACTGTTACTCAAAGAAGCCTCTATCGGCTTCCTTAACGGCATTCTATGGGCCGTTATTATTGGCGGTATAGTGGTTGCTTGGAAAGGCAATTGGATACTGGGAGGCATCATATCAGCTGCAATGATGACCAACTTGATTGTCGCGGGTATCGCTGGTGTAACCATCCCTGTGATGCTGAAGAAGATGAATATCGATCCGGCATTGGCAGGTGGTATGGCACTCACTACCGTCACTGATGTTATTGGCCTATCCGTGTTCCTAGGCTTAGCGACCATACTGATCTAGTTAGCATAAGCAGTTAGCCAATTTTTGGCGAAATACAGAAAACAAAAAGGGAGCCATCGGCTCCCTTTTTTAATTCATCAGATTCGCTTTAATTGAATTACTCACCCGCGACTTTCATCGACTCAAGCAGGATAGAACCCGTTTGAATTTGCGAACGTGTTTCTACGTCGTTACCCACAGCAACAATCTGAGTAAACATGTCTTTTAGGTTACCAGCGATTGTTACTTCTGAGACTGGGTATTGGATCTCTCCGTTCTCAACCCAGAAACCCGCAGCGCCACGAGAGTAATCACCCGTTACGGTATTAACGCCTTGGCCCATCACTTCAGTCACTAGGAAGCCCGTACCCAACTCTTTTAGCATCTGCTCAAAGTTTTGGCCGGTCGATTTAACGAACCAGTTATGAATACCACCAGCATGGCCTGTTGGTGTCATGTCCATTTTACGTGCTGCGTAACTCGTCAGTAGATAAGTCGCCAGAACACCATCAGTGATGATTTCACGATCTTGAGTGAACACACCTTCGCTATCAAATGGGCTTGACGCCAAACCACGCAAGATATGTGGTCGCTCAGAAATGTTAAACCAGTCAGGTAGGATTTTCTGACCTAGATGATCCAATAGGAACGATGATTTACGGTAAAGATTACCGCCACTGATTGCCATCACAAGGTGACCAATCAAGCCAGTAGCAACATCGTTAGCGAACATAATTGGGTATTGGCCTGTTGGTAGCTTTTTCGCATCCAAACGGCTAATGGTCTTTTCTGCTGCTTCTTGACCTACGCGCTCAGGCGTCCATAGCTCATCACGGTGACGTGCAACGGTGTAGCTGTAGTCTCGCTCCATCTCACCGTTAGCGCCTTGTCCAATTACACAGCAGCTCGTGCTATGGCGACTTGAAGCGTAGCTTGCTAGTAAGCCATGGCTGTTACCATAAACCTTAACGCCATAGTGGCTATCGTAGCTTGCACCATCACTCTGTTTGATCTTGTCGCTATAAGCTAACGCTTGCTTCTCAGCAGCAATTGCAATCTCAGCGGCATAGTCAGGGTTTGGTTCATCAGGGTGGAAAAGATCCAAGTCTGGAATTTCTTTTACCATGTATTCTTTTGCTGCCGGACCTGCAAATGGGTCTTCAGACGTGTACTGAGCGATATCAAGCGCAGCCGCGACTGTTTGAGCAATAGCCTTTTCACTCAGATCAGATGTAGATGCGCTGCCTTTTTTCTGGCCGCGATAAACAGTAATACCTAGCGCACCATCACTATTAAATTCAACGTTTTCCACTTCACACATACGTGTTGAAACACTTAAACCCGTTGACTTAGTAATAGCGACCTCAGCTGCGTCTGCACTCACTGATGCCATATCCAACGCTTTAGCTACTGCGGCTTCTAGCTCAACTCTTTGCTGGGCGACTTGCTGTTTTACATCCATATCTATTCTAATTTTTTAGGTCAATATTACGTAGGATAACAAGAATTTCGCTTTCTCCCCAAGATTCTTGCTAAAATAGGCAATATATTCGTTTGAGATAGTGACATAGGCAGAAAAGATGGCTCGCAAAAACCAAAAAGCCCCATGGGAACCAGAAGAAGAAATCATCTGGGTAAGTAAGACAGAAATGAAAACGGACATGGATGCCCTGCAAAAGCTGGGAGAAGAGCTTGTTGGTCTAAAGCCTTCTGTATTAGACAAATTTCCGCTGTCTGAAGATTTGGCACAAGCGATTAAAGATGCACAACGCTTTAAAAATGAAGCGAAGCGTCGTCAACTTCAATACATTGGTAAAGTAATGCGTAATGTCGATCCTGAGCCAATTCAAGCGGCTTTGGATAAAGTACGTAACAAACACTCACAAGCAACAGTTGAACTGCACAAACTAGAGCAACTGCGTGACCGCGTTGTTGCTGAAGGCGATGCTGCCATTTCAGACGTGATGGATATGTACCCTGAAGCAGACCGTCAGCGTCTTCGTCAGCTAGCTCGTCAAGCTAACAAAGAGAAAGCGGCAAATAAACCGGCTAAGTCTTCTCGTGAAATCTTCCAAATCTTAAAAGAGCTAAAGCTAGGCGACTAATCTTCGTCTCCCTTTACTCAGAAAGATAGTAAAAGACCTAGCACATGCTAGGTCTTTTTGTATTCGACGCTCTCAATATTAAGAAGTACTCAATATCAGGACTCAGTCGTTATTCTCCGGCTCGAACAAAGGAACTCAATTCGCCTTGTGGGTGATCGGCCGTTAGCGCATCTATCGAGTCTTCGACTAAAACCTTACCCAGTGCCACAAACACAAACTTGTTCGCGATACTGCGCGCATCACCTAAGTGGTGTGTCACCATCAAAACAGTAATGTTTCGCTCTGCTGCTAATCGCTTAACTAAGCTAAGCATCTCTTCACGAAGCAAAGGATCAAGCGCTGAAAAGGGCTCATCAAGCAGCCAAATATCATGCGGTTGCACAAAACATCGAGCTAGCGCAACACGCTGACGTTGACCGCCCGATAAATGCTCCGGCAATCTATCCAAATACTCCGCGACCCCAACTTGTACAGCTGCTTGCTCAACTTCAAGCTTTTGGGTTGCCGTAAGCTTTAACCCAGGATGCAGCCCCAAACCAATATTTTCACGCACGGTGAGATGGGCAAACAAGTTATGCTCTTGGAACAACATAGCTAATGGGCGTTGATGCGCCTCTTTGCCTATCAAAGATTGTCCTGCTACAGATATCTCACCCGATGTAGGCTCAATAAAACCAGCAACCAGCGCTAGCAGTGTTGATTTACCCGCACCACTAGGCCCCATCAATGCAACAATGTCGCCCTGCTCTGCTTGAAAATCAAAACTAAACAACTCTCGGTGATAGTGGTAGTCCACATCTTTCATCACTAACATCATCGGTTCCTTAACCCTTTAGCATCTAGCCTTGAGTTTCGAGTAAATAAAAATTCAATCAGACTAAAACTACCGACACTCAACAACAGCAGACTTACCGAAACAACGGCTGCGGCTTCCATCTGATAGCTGCCTAGCAATTGGAATAGATACAAAGGTAGTGTTCTAAAATCATGACTGCCAAACAAGGCAATCGCACTTAAATCTCCCATTGCAAGCATGAAGCTAATTGAGAATGCGTGTGCCATAGGTTTACGTAATGCTCGCCATTCCACGAGTCTGAATCGGGTGAAGCCCGTCATCCCTAAGCTCGCACACACATACTGATACTGCTGAGACAGGTGCAGCATAGGTTGAGCTAAGGTTTTAATCACGTAAGGCAGCGCCATCAAGCTATTCACGGCAATCACAATAAAGAAAGCCAAGCTGAATACATCGGTAAATGAACGCAGCAATAAGAAAAGACCAGTACTGATGACTAGACCCGGCGTCACTAAGATAATAGTGCCAATCAGTTCGATTTTATCGGCTCGAAAATTCTTATTCTGCAAGCGCCATGCACGACTGGTCAGCAGTATCGCAATACCAATAAAAACGGCGATAACACTGGCCAAAGAAGCGACACGAACTGAGGTCATTAACGCCGCCCAAAACGGTTCACTCCTGAGTACCGTCAATGCTTGTGAATTAATACCACTAAAGATAACCATGGCTAATGGCGGCAATACCAGCATTGAGACTACGATGATCCAAAAGCTATCCCAAGCTTTTGACCACCAGCTGTCCTTAACCAAATATTTCTCTTCCGACAGCTGGCTGGCTGTCACAGAGATTGGCTTAGACAGGCGCTGAATACTCACCGCTAACACACCACACAGTAGCATTTGCCATATTGCGAGTAACGCACCCGCCTGTAAGTCAAAGTCGAACTTAATCGCTTGATAGATGGCTAGTTCAATAGTGGTCGATTTCGGACCTCCACCAAGAGCCATCACTGTTGCAAAGCTGGTGAAGCACAACATGAAAACTAAACCACAAACATGTGGTAGTTGTTGTCTTAAACGCGGCCATTCGACCCATTTAAATTTATTCCAATGACTCATACCCAAATGAGCACACAACTTATGTTGCTCGGCAGGCACGGTATCCAAACCCTGTAAAAGCAGGCGGCTAGCATAAGGCAGATTAAAGAAGACATGCGCCAGCAAAATGCCATTCAAACCATAAATCGAGAATGGTAATTCAATGTCGAAGTTAGCCAAAAATTTAGCTAACCAGCCACTGTTGCCATAAATCGCGAGCAAGCCAAATACACCGACCAACACAGGCAGAACCAAAGTCGACGCGAACAGTCTTAACAACAAAGCTCGTCCAAAAAATTGCCTGCGACACAGAGCGTGAGCAACGGGTATAGCAAAGCCAACACTCAGCACAGTTGAGAGTATCGCTTGATAAAAACTGAATTTCGTTACATGCCAATAGTAAGGATCTGACCATACTTGGCTGATATCAAGAGAAGGGGCATTGCTAAGCAATGCCCCAACTGCTGAAACCACGAAGGCGGTAATGAGTATCGCAACCCAGATCCCGACCGTAGGTGTTTTCTTTATCATAAATTAATTATTTACCGTAAATGGCCCAAACATCACGAATGAGCCTTTAAGTACAGGACGCTCATCTTTTTAATAGTAAGTTAAAAAGTAAGTGCACTCTGCCATTCGCGAATCCAAGGCTTGCGCTTAGCGGCAATTTCTTCAGGCGTAAAGCTCAGAGCTTTCTGCGGTACCGTTAACTGCTCGAACCCTTTTGGTAGTTCGATGCCAGTCACTGGGTACATCCAGTTGCCCGTTGGCATCGCTGATTGGAATTCGTCACTTAGGATAAATGCCATAAACTCATCGGCAAGTTTTTCGTTCTTACTGCCTTTGACCTTAGCTGCCACTTCCACTTGAGTGTAATGACCTTCTTCAAAGCTTGCTGCTGCGTACTTAGAATCACTTTCTGCAATGATGTGGTAAGCCGGAGAAGTCGTGTAAGACAAGACTAAGTCCGACTCGCCTTCTAAGAACATAGAGTAAGCTTCAGACCAACCTTTAGTCACAGTAACCGTTTTCTGAGCGAGCTTCTTCCACGCCGCTGTCGCTTCATCACCGTAAACAGACTTCATCCATAGCATCATGCCTTGACCTGGCGTTGAAGTACGTGGGTCTTGGTAAATAACCTTGAGGTCATCACGTTGCTCAACCAGCTCTTTCAAACTCTTAGGCGGGTTGGCTAATTTCTCTTTGTTATAGATAAACGCAAAGTAACCAAAATCATAAGGAACAAAGGTGCTGTCGTTCCAACCGTTAGGAAGTGTCACTGATGACGTATCAACACTGTGCTCAGCCAATAAGCCCGTCGCTTTCGCCTCAGCCATTAGATTGTTATCTAGGCCTAACACGATGTCTGCTTTGCTGTTACCACCTTCAAGACGCAAGCGGTTAAGAATAGACACGCCATCTTCTAGCGCGACAAAATTCACATCACAGCCACACTTTTCTTCAAATGCTTTTTCAACGGCAGGACGAGGGCCCCAATCCGCAGCAAAAGAATCATAGGTATATACAGTTAGAGTATTGTCTGCAGCAACGGCAGAAAAAGAGATGGCTGTAGTAACAGCAAGAGTTGTTAATGTGAATTTCACTGGACGCTCTCCATGGTCTGAGCGGCACAGGTTTGAGGGAGGAGAACGGTAGAAGTTGGTCCTAACTCAATTCCTACGCCAGCATTATCTGGTTCAGGTTTACGGGTCCCAAGCACTTGCTTGATCTCAGCTCGCATTCATTATTTGAATGGTTCGCTCCCCGATGAGTGTTCAGAATTGTAATTCGAATTTTAACAATAAGCTATCAAGTTTGGATCAATTACGTTGATCGTAACCCCAACGTGGCACTAAACCTTGCTCAATACCAAGATGATCCAAAATACGCGCCACCATAAAATCGACTAGATCTTCGATCGACTTAGGTTGGTGATAAAAACCCGGAGCCGCAGGCATGATCGTCACACCCATGGTCGAGAGTTTGTGCATATTCTCGAGATGCAGCGTAGAAAATGGCGTCTCACGAACCACCAACAGCAGCTGGCCTCGCTCTTTCATAACCACGTCTGCTGCTCGCTCTATCAGGTTATCTGATAGGCCATGAGCAATTGAAGCTAAGCTTCCCGCAGAACATGGACACACCACCATTTGCTTCGGTGCTGCAGAGCCAGAGGCAACCGGTGAGAACCAATCATCTTTGCCACACACCACCAGCTTTTCTGGGTCGCAACCTAAATGCTTAACCAAAGCTTGTTTCGCAGCATCTGGCCCAGCAGGTAACTTAAGTTCATGCTCAGTCGCCAACACCACTCGCGCTGCCGACGATATCAACAAATAAACCTGATAATCTGCCGCCAATAGGCATTCAAGTAAGCGCAGTCCATAAGGCGCACCAGATGCGCCTGTGAAAGCAAGGGTTATAGCTTGATCGTGTTTTGTCATGTTCTCAATTACTTCAAATTATAAGGTCTTGGATGCCGTTAGCCCTTGAGTGCCAACGCATCCAACAGTTTTTGGTGAATACCACCAAAGCCACCATTACTCATTACCAAGATTTGGTCGCCCGCTTGTGCCTCTGAGACAATTTTAGCAACGAATGCGTCCATGTCATCACTCACGTGTGCGGGTTGATGGCACGCATCGGCCACGTCTTGTACAGACCAATCAATGTTATCCGGTTGGAATAAGTAGGTAGAATCCGCCTGCTTGAGCGAATCAGCCAAGGTTTCTTTGTGCACACCACGCTTCATGGTGGCAGAACGAGGCTCTAAAACGGCAATGATTTTCTTTGTGTCGACCTTATTACGTAAGCCGCCGAGCGTAAGTTCAATTGCCGTTGGGTGATGAGCAAAATCGTCATAGACAGAAACGCCTGCCACTTCGCCTTTAAACTCTAAGCGACGCTTGGTATTAATGAACGTCGCCAGTGATCCACATCCTAAATCAGGCGTGACACCAACATGTCTTGCCGCCGCAATCGCCATCAAAGCATTGTTGACGTTATGATCGCCAACCAAATCCCAATCTACGGTTCCAACACATTCGCCTTGGAAGTACACCTCAAATTTAGAGCCGTCTTTAACTAACTTCTTGGCATTCCAATCACCGAGTTCACCACTCGACTCAGTTTCACTCCAGCAGCCACGGGATAACACATCTTGGATCGCGGTATCTTGCTTCGGTGAGAAAATACGGCCATTACTTGGCACTGTGCGAACCAAATGATGGAACTGTCGCTTGATTGCCTCAAGATCATCAAAGATATCTGCATGATCGAATTCGAGATTGTTCATCACTAACGTTCTTGGGTGGTAGTGAACAAACTTAGATCGTTTATCAAAGAAAGCACTGTCGTATTCGTCAGCTTCAACCACGAAGAACATGCTTTCACCAAGGCGAGCTGAGATACCAAAATTACCCAACACACCACCGACAAGAAAACCCGGTGCGTAACCACAGTCTTCAAGGATCCAAGCCAGCATGCTCGATGTTGTTGTCTTACCATGCGTTCCGGATACCGCCAGAACCCAACGCTCATGCAACAAGAACTCTTGCAACCACTGCGGCCCTGAGGTGTATCTAAGGTTGTTATCCAATACATACTCAACACACGGGTTACCACGGCTCATCGCATTGCCAATGACCACTAAGTCAGGTCTTGGTTCTAACTGGCTCGGGTCGAACCCTTCAATAATCTCAATCCCCTGAGACTCCAACAAGGTGCTCATTGGAGGATAAACATTCGCGTCACTACCAGTAACCTTGTGACCTAATTGACGAGCCAATACCGCAGCACCACCCATGAAGGTGCCACAAATTCCTAAGATATGAATATGCATAAATTGCTTCCAAACGCTTGGCTAAATAAACGATGCCTAATTAAAACGGCTTGCACTCATTATCATTAAATGGCGATTAAAAGCGAGCGGCAATGCAAAACAAATTGAGTCGACATTGTAAGTGAGATCTGTGTCGCTTAGTTCATTACCATTAAAAAGATCTAACCTTTAGAATTTAGGTAAGCGTCTAGATGAATAAAGCCCACTCAAGAGGCCGAATCTACAGTGCTCAAATCCCCCCTAATATTGAGAGAAGTTTAAGGAAATAACATGTCTGAGATGCGCACCCTTGGTGAGTTCATTGTTGAGAAACAGAGTGACTTCCCCCATGCAAGCGGTGATCTATCATCCCTTTTGTCGTCTATTCGACTTGCTGCAAAAATTGTTAACCGTGAGATCAACAAGGCTGGCCTAGTCGACATCACTGGCGCTGTTGGTACAGACAACGTGCAAGGTGAAGAGCAACAAAAGCTAGACCTTTACGCGAACGACAAATTTAAAGCGGCTCTAGAAGCTCGTGACCAAGTTTGTGGTGTTGCAAGTGAAGAAGAAGACGAAGCTGTCGCCTTCAATAAAGAGCTCAACAAAAACGCAAAATACGTTGTACTGATGGATCCACTAGATGGCTCTTCAAACATCGATGTGAATGTATCGGTTGGTACAATTTTCTCTATCTACCGTCGAGTATCACCGATCGGTACTCCACCAACACAAGAAGATTTCCTACAGCCAGGACACAAGCAAGTAGCCGCGGGTTACGTGATTTACGGTTCTTCAACCATGCTTGTATACACAACAGGTGCTGGCGTAAATGGCTTCACCTACGACCCATCACTGGGTACCTTCTGCCTGTCTCATGAAAACATGATGATTCCAGATGAAGGTAAGATTTATTCCATCAACGAAGGTAACTACATCCGCTTCCCTACGGGTGTTAAGAAATACATCAAGTACTGCCAAGAGAATGAGCCAAGCGACAACCGCCCTTACACATCACGTTACATCGGTTCTCTAGTTTCAGATTTCCACCGTAACCTGCTGAAAGGCGGCATCTACTTGTACCCAAGCACGCAAAGTCACCCTCAAGGTAAACTGCGCCTGCTTTATGAGTGCAACCCAATAGCTTTCCTTATGGAACAAGCGGGCGGCATAGCTTCAGACGGTGCTCAACGTATCATGGATATCAAACCAACTGAGCTACACCAACGTGTACCTTTCTTTGTTGGCTCAACAGACATGGTTCGCAAAGTAGAAGAGTTTCTTGAGTTGAACCGAGACTAAAACCCTCGTTCATTTCTCAAAATAGCGTCATTAAAAAAGCCAGCATTTGAAGTGACCCCATAAAGTTGGACATTTCTGTTAAGCGGCTTTCAAGGCCTGAGTTCGATATTCTATCGGAGTCAGGCCTTTTAGTTTCACTTTTATACGTTTGGTATTGTAGTACTCGATGTATTCTTTAATTTGCTCTATCAGAGCATCTGCATCTTCAAAGCTTTGGTTGTGATACATCTCGGTTTTGAGTAAAGCAAAAAAGTTTTCAGCAACAGCATTATCCAAGCAGTTACCTTTTCTCGACATGCTTTGCGTTAACCCACTCTCCGCTACCTTTTTCTGATACTGTCGATGGCGATATTGCCAACCTTGATCGCTGTGTATAATTGGCTTTGAGTTGGGTTTAAGCGTTGATATAGCCTCCGTCAGCATATCCGTGACAAGCGGCAAGCAGGCATTTTTGGCCACTCTATAAGCTACCACTTCCTGAGTAAACAAGTCGACAACGGGAGACAAGTATACTTTCTGCTCTTTGACTTTGAACTCCGTGACATCAGTTACCCACTTTTCATCGGGTTGAGTCGCACTAAAATCTCTTTCAAGCACGTTGGGAGCAGCTTTCCCTGACTCTCCTCGGTATGAACGATACTTTTTAATCCTGACCGTCGATTTAAGGTTTAGCTGAGCCATAAGCCTTTGAACCGTTTTGTGATTAAGCGCGACCCCCTGATTTTTTAGTTCTAAATGAATACGACGATAACCGTATCGGCCCTTATGTTCATGATAAATTGACTTTATCAACCGCAGCTCACGTTCGTAGCTATTTGGGCGCTTGCTCGTTTGAGCCTGATAATAAAAGACACTTTTTGACAGCTGTAGAGTCTGCAGTAAGTGCTTCAACGGGTACTTGCCTTTAAGAGTTAGAGCTATGACCGCTTTTTCTTTGTTCGACGGTTTTTTTCCTGCTCCAACTCTTCCAACTTTTTTAAAACAGCATTCTCGGTTCGTAAGTAGACTAACTCCTCTTTTAGCTCCTCAAGTGTCATTTCATTATCAGGCTTAGTGGTTCGTTGAGGTTGCTGTTTCATTGAGGGTCTTCCTTTCTGGCGCATTTTGAGCCCCTTGATACCGAGCTCATTAAATCGTTTGAGCCAGGCAGACAGTGTCCCAGGGATGAGAGGTTTAATACTGCGCTAGTGTGCGTGAGAGACCATTCATTCGTCCACATTAAATTCAATGCTTTTCGTTTTGTTTGAGCAGTCGCGGCATGCTTAGTTGGTAAAAATGAATCAGTACCATGGATGGCAAAGACTTGAGCCCAATACCGTATCTGCCTTGAAGAAATTGAATATTGTTTTGCTAAGTAGAGAGATGACGTGCCATCTAAGTATTGCTTAGCAATGATACATTTTAGCTCTCGGCTATATTTGGACATAAAAAGACCCCCAATAATTGGTGTCCAACTATTGGGGGTCAGTTCAATTCACATGCTGGCTTTTTGTTTGGTAACTCAGAAGATATAGCGACTAAGCGTTGTTCCGCTTACACCAGTTACCCGAAAGTATTTCTTTATTAGCTGTTAGATCAAGCTGATACAAATATACCCATGCTAATCCAAATATCGTCTCTATTTGCTCGCGACGATACTCAACAGGAACATCTTCTAGCCGATCGAGCGACTCTAAAATTTCGTCGTTAATGATATAGACCTCGCCAGCGACACTTTTCTTTCCAAGAATCATCGCCGGATAGGTACCTAAATCAAAAAGTGCGTATTCCTTAGGTGTATCAAACTGCCCTAATAAATCACAGCCCTTCAAATAGTGGTGATTGGACTGACCTTGCCTCAAGGTTCCATAAACAAAAACAAGATGCTTCATAAATCCTCCACAAGCCATTCGCGCAGGCGCGTAAAATGAATGGCTGAAACATTGCCGCCCAAGCTCAAACAGCTCTACTCAAACTCAAATTGATAGAGAAGGTCTACAGCACTGTCGAGACCTGACACAGCTTCAACATAGAGATCCTGCATCAATCGATAACGAACGGTAAACTCACCTAAAGAGTTGAAGATACCCACACCATACTTCACCTGTAAGCCTGGCAGGATATAACCACTTACCGTCACCTGAGAGTCATCACCAGAGCCTGCGGTATCCAGTTGCAAATCTTGTACACCAAAGGCTTCACCAATTTCGCCGACAACCTTACCACTCTTCGCTAAACTCAAACCGATTAAGGTCGTTGTCATCGAACCGCTCGACTCACCGTCGATATCTTGGCCACGCAAAATATAAGACAGTGCGTTCGCTTGTGGCATCGCAGGGTCAGAATAAATCTCGATGGTCGGCTCTGTCGCAGGGCCTGTCACTCGAATACCAGCGGTCACGTCATCCTGAGTATTATCAGGATTACGAATCGCATTGATGGCTACGTATGGCTGATCCGGTGGTCCATTCATTAGGATCTTACCCTCTTCGATCAACAGGTCTTGCCCGAATGATTGATAAGTACCATCGACGATGTTCACTTCACCTGTAATAAATGGACCTTGGTCTTTTTGAGCCACGTTGAGCTTACCGACCAAATCACCTTCAAGACCGAAGGCAGACAGTTTAAAGTCATCACCAATGGAGATATTAATGTTGGTCATGACATTAAATGGAATCGTATCTTCGTTTTCTGGCTCTAGATCTTTATTCAAGATAACTTGATCAGAAGAGACACCAACCGCTGACGGTGGTAAGTCTTCTACAACAATTCGTCCCCATGGTAAGGCAATATCACCGGTGATTTTCGCCAGCTCTGGTGTGACATCAATGGTCATATCAGGCACGACCTTGACCTTGACCATCGGTGGGATATCAACCATCAACTCATCAGCGAAAACTCTAACGTTAGAGTGCCATGCTGTAAGATCTTGCCAATCTCCGGCTCCCTCAATATCAAGGTGACCATCAGGTGTTTCCACATTCGCATCCAATTTTGCACTATAACCATCAAAGTCGAGGTCGATGCGGCCATCTTTCACATCAACAGGTGTAACGTCGCCTTTAACTTGAATACCATCAACAGAGAATTGACCAAAGACTTGAGGGTGCATCAGAGAGCCTTTAACTTGAAGAACACTCTCCAGGTCGGCTTTCAATAGGCTGTATTCACCTAGTATTGGTTGTAAGAAATCAAGATGGAACGTGGTCAGCTTAATTGCCGCATCGACCATTTTGTCTTCGGCGAGAATATCCGGTAACGACACCGTGCCTGACAAGTCACCGTTATCGGAAACATCCAACTTAAAGTCGGCATCCAGTTTGTTGTCTTTTAGTTGGGCATTCAATGCAACGCTTTCCCAACCCAGTGTGATTGGCTCACCCACTTGTTGAACAACCTGACCTTTCGGCATATCAACGCTTACCGTAACCTCAGGCTCACCTTGTTCAGACCACTTAGCATGGGCAGTAGCATTGACTAAGCCCTGTAATTGCGTCTCTTTAGGCACAAAGGCTTTAATCTGCTCGAAATCGAACTGATTGATGGCAAGTTTGGCCTCACCCGATTTTCCGACGCGAAAGTCTTCATCCAAACACACGCTCGAACCCGATTGTTTCCAACAGTGCGCTTGAACATCGGCAAACTGTTTATCAACATCCGCCTTTATCGCGACAGGTTGGTCTAACACCCAAGGGCCTTGCTGAGTGGTGATTTTGACTCTGTCTAACGAGCCATCCCAAATAAGAGAAGGCTTTTGAATCAACTCTCCTGAAATAGCTAAGCTTGTAGACACGATGTCGGATATCACATCAAGTGTCACGGTGTGGTTCTTCTCACCACCACTTACCGTAAGAGCAATGCTTTCTACGCTTTGATCTTGATAGGTTAAGTTCTTAGCTTCTAATTCAAGATCAGCTTGAGCTTCAGGCAATGGCAGAGGAATCACAGAGCCATTAAGTGACAAGGATTCTAGTGTTGCTTCGCTATTCCAATCTACCTTATCCACATTTAGAGCGAGATCGACTTCAGGCTCTTTCGTTGGACCGCTTAGCTGGATATTACCAATCACTTTACCTTTCAAATCAGGGACGCTTTTTACAAGCTCAGGGAAGTAAATCTCAACACCCATGTCCCATTTCTTATCAAGCTCACCCTGAGCCTTAATCGAGTTAACACCGTGAGCTAAGCTCAAACCACTGGTTTTCAGTTTTGGTTCACCGCTCGCGCTGCGATCCGACGCTGACAACTGACCTTCGATATCCAGAGGGTATTCTCGCAAGATCCCTTCAATATCCAATTTAGGCAGTTCAATCGCCCAGCCGCCCGCTTCCGTCAACTCACCTGAGGTGACGATGCTTCCACTAATGTTGCCCTCAGCTTCTTGCCACTGCAGACCCGGTTGAATATCTTTGAGTGTCACGTCAGCTTGCCAGTTAACGAGACTCTTCCAGTTCGCTTTAACAACACCGTTAAGCTCACCGCCTAGCGTGTTGAGCTTTAGACGCTCGAGCTCAATTTGTTCCGTCGTGCCTTTACCCTGTAGATCGATGGCTAATTCAGGGATTTCCTTACCATCGGCTTCACCTTTAAGAAGAACATTGAAACCATCTAGTGAGCCATCAGCTTTGAATTGCTCAATTGTCGCTTGGTAATCGCTTTTGCCGGTAAGGGGCCACTGTGCTTGTCCGCCCTCTAAAAGAAGGTCAAATGGCAGAGTCGGTTCTAAGGGTTGAATATCCCCAGACAACTTTGCCTCAATCAGCTCAGAAAATTGGGAATCTAGGTTTAGCTTAGCCACGCTGCCTTGTGCTTTCAGAAACAACTTCTGACCAGCAAGGTCGGTTTCTTTCACTAACGCATCCAAAGAAAGCTCTAACGGATAACCGCCCTTAAGCTCAACCTTCGTCGTTAGATTTGCGCTTGCTTGTGGCATATCGAATTCGAGAGTGGAAACATCAACCGTGTGTTTACCCGCGCGAGCCTCAAGCCCAAGGTGGTTCACCACAATCGGTGTTTCTTGTTCTAAGGTGAAACGGTTGAGGTCAAAACGCTCCAACACAACCTGCAAAGGAATCCAGATTTCCGGCAATTCGATAGCCGTTTTCTCGGCAGCTTTTGGCTCAACCTTTTCTGCTTGCGGTTCTTCTGTCGACTCCGCGAGTTTAACCTTAAGATCATTGAATAAGGTTGGCGATACCGTTAGCTTTTCGCCCTGCATACTCAAAGCCGTAGAGAACAAGCTCCATTCAATTTCATGCCCTAAGATATTCAACTTGATATCAGACAAAGCGATACGGTTGATTACGATTGGCAACGGTGTTTTTACCGATGTTACGGGCGGAGTAGGTTCTGTTTCTTCTGTAGAGGTAGGAGGCAGTTCAGTAAATGCGAAGTCCAACCCTTGAATCGCTAAACGATCGACACACAGCTTAGGGTCGAGCAGGCAGCGAGGATTAATAGCCAAGTTCAGCTTTTGAACCTTGGTATCAATATGAAGGCTATCATCTTTGAACTGGACATTATTAAGCGTAAAACTTGGGAAAAGTGCTCCTTTGGTGCTTTCCACTTTAAGTTGTGGCAACGCTTTTTCAACGCCCCACAGCACAGTATTCAACCCTGGATTGGTGAACAAAACAAAACCTAGCAAGGCTATCAACAACAGCAAAATAGACGTCAATGAGATCGACGTCCACTTGATGCACTTGCCCATCACTTTGATCATAATTCTGGCCCTAAACTAAAGTGTAACTGGAACTCATCACCTTTTTCTGCATCTAGACCCCAAGCAAAATCTAAACTCACTGGACCAACAGGTGACGCCCAACGAACGCCGACACCGGTGCCATGTTTCCATTCGGGTTTGTCATTAAATGCATCACCAATGTCGTAGAATGCTGCACCCCACCAGTTTCCAACCAAGCGGTATTGGTATTCAAGCGAGCTGGTTGCAATAAATTTTGCACCCGTTAGTGCGCCACTTTCATCGCGAGGAGAGATTGACTCATAACCATAACCACGAATGCTATTGTCACCACCAGCAAAGAACCTTAGGGAGGGAGATAGCTTATCAAACTCGTCAGCAAAGTTACCGCCAAATTGAAGCCGAGTTAAGCCTCGGTGATTGTCGCCAATACTTCGAATCCAAGCGGTTTGACCTTGAAAGCGAACAACCTTAGTTTCAGATAGCAAGGTATCGTCACCCGCTTCAAACATAATGGTTTGTTTGTCGCCCCACATCGGCATCGAGCCGCCTCGCGTTCGAGTGCGTGAGAAAGAGATACCCGGCAGCACAAATTGCGCCAAGTCATCTTGCAAACCTTGTTCATAGTTTTCGACCAAGTATCGAATGAACACCGTGCGCTGCCAGCCATTGTCCAAACGCCAATATCTTTCTAAGGCAAGGTTTGATTCCAAACTCTTGGTATCACGATTATCCAAATTTTTCATACCGTACTTAACTTGGTAGTAGTCATTAAGTACGTCATCCAATGGGATTTTATAAGCAGCCGTGATCGTCTGCTCAGGCTTCGAGATCGACAAGCTACTATTGAAGCTATGGCCTCGATCATTAACCCAAGGTTTTTTCCATTTGAGAGTGCCTTTCACACCAAGGTCGGTTGAGACACCGATACCCGTTTCGATTTGGTTACGAGCTTGCGGAGCAAGGCTAACTTTCATCGGTATTTCACGGCCTTCGCCCAATTGGCTTAAATCAGGTTCAACAAAAACAGAAGAGAACCAATCCGTATTGGATAGGTTTTGATTGTATTCACCAACTTTGGTTATCGAGTAAGGTTCGCCATCCTCAAATGGTTTGAGTGACTGCACCTTATCTTCTTCAATCTGGCTACCGGTAACCTGAGTGGTACCAAAGTGGTAGCGGATACCACTGTCATAATGAAGACGAACATAAGCACGATTTAATTCGGGAGCGACTTCGAGCTTACTGAGGTCGTAAGCCCCATCAAAATAACCTTTCGCTAATCCAAGGTTACGTATCGACGATTTCAAAGAATCATAATTACCATGATTAAGCACTGAGCCTTTAGACAGATTGCTCTTGGCGATCAAAGCCAAAAAGTCAGGATCATCTTTGGCTTCACCAGTTAGAACGATATCTGAAGTATAAATAACAACAGGCTCTCCCGGCTCAACCGTAACGGTCATTTCGGTATCATCTTCGGAGTGAGTAAATGTGATTTTAGGGTGGTAGTAGCCTAACGCATTCAGGGCTTCTTTAATCATAGATTCCAAGCGAGATTGGAACCTTAATGAAACCGAATACTCTTCTTCAGGGATCGCACTCAGATAAGCATCAACATTATCCTCAAGCGCTCCATCTAGCCCTTTGATTTCAAGGGAAACGTCAGCGAAAGCGAGCGTCGATGACAATAGAGTGCCAATCAGAACTGGTAAAGTTTTTCTTATCATGTTTAATTGGTGAAGAAGTTATCAATACGTTAATAAGTGAAAAGAAATAATACCGCTAAATGGGCATTGAGTCTGTAATAAATCCTGGAATAACACGGTCTAATTTAAAGACTTATTCAATATTGACCAACAGTTAATATGAACCCACGTTAAATAAAAGCCAGCGCGGTAAACGTATGCGAAAAGGAATATAACATGCTAAACAAACAACAACTGGTTTCTGCAGCAACCGCACTACCGGGAAATGCTGACCCAATTCGAATCACTGAGCGCCATTTCGTCAATCAAACCGACCTGCTCGATGCGCCTACGGACTCTCAACAAGAAGTCCTGTTTGGTATGGGATGCTTCTGGGGAGCTGAGCGTTTGTTTTGGCAATTGGATGGCGTTATTTCAACATCCGTTGGTTACGCTGGCGGATACACCGTTAATCCCACTTATGAACAAGTATGTACTGGGCAAACCGGCCATACCGAAGTCGTTCGTGTCATATTTGATAGTGAACAAACCTCGCTAGCTCGAATACTTGAAACCTTTTGGGAGCGTCATGACCCAACTCAAGGGATGCGCCAAGGCAACGATTTAGGGACTCAATACCGTTCCGCAATTTACACCTTCAGTGAAGAGCAACAGTCTATCGCTGAGCACTCTAAACGAGAATATCAACGAGCAATGACTGAATCTTTAGGCAACGAGATCACGACGGAAGTTCTACCTGCTGGAAAATATTTTTTCGCAGAAACCTACCACCAACAGTACTTGGCTAAGAACCCTAATGGGTACTGCGGATTGGGCGGAACCGGTGTTTGCTTCCCACCACAATAAAGGGCAGTTGGGCTGTACTACCTCAAACGATATCCACTAAAAAGGGCTTTCACTCGGAAGCCCTTTTCGCTGTTAATCTATTTGAAGCAAGACAAATCGATAAAGCGCAGTTACACCGGCAACGCTGCAATGGTGCCGTTAACTTCTTTAAAAATAGTGAGCTTTTGTTTGTCTGAAACTTCAGGAAGAAGCACCTTGCCTTGGTCGAAGCGAAACTCTCCGATACCTTCAATAGCAAACTGGCCTTTGAACAGGACTTTAACGAAACGCGCCACCTGATGTGGACGGTAAGTAGAAAACTTTCTTAACATAATACAACCTCAATTCCATTTGAGTACTACAGTCACATACCTGAACAGCGACGCTGTTCAAAGCACATTAAATCGCTAATTCCTTTAGCAAACAGCAAGATAATCTATTGTTCATCTCGATATTGATGCATTATACCTTTTGGTAACAAGCCTGCAACTTATTTCTACGTCGTACGATAAAAGAGTTAAAGAGGCATTTTTCAAATTTCATATTATACTTCCAGTGCAAACCAATAAGCGGAACAAAAATATAATGAAAAACAAAACTCTACTGGCTTTTTTAGCCGCAGCCTCTCCACTCTTCGCCAATGCTCACAACCTATCAGTAGGCGCTACCCTGCCTGCCGTCGATGTGAGTAACTATGGTGAGATTGTTCTAAACGACGGAAATACTGGATATCAAGCTTGGGCAACCAATGATCTTCTAGGTAAAGTTCGCGTCGTTCAAGCTATCGCTGGACGCAGCAGCTCTAAAGAGCTCAACGCACCATTGATGGCAGCCATTACCGCATCGAAGTTCTCAGAAGACAGCTACCAAACCACCACTATCATCAACCAAGATGATGCGATTTGGGGTACTGGGTCTTTTGTTAAATCCTCTGCCGAAAGCAGTAAAGAAGAATTCCCATGGTCTTCTATGGTTCTAGATGAAGACGGCGCCGTAGCGTCATCATGGGCTCTAAAAGAAGAGAGCTCAGCGATTATCGTTCAGGACAAACAAGGCAAAATCTTGTTCGTCAAAGAAGGCGCACTTGGCGAATCGGAAGTCGCACAAGTTATTGAATTGATTAAAGCGAATCTTTAATCAGATATTCACCTCTTTTTCGAGACCTTATCAAAGGATATTGTTATATTGTAACAGTATCCTTTTTTTATTCTGTGGTTAATCATCCTGATGTGGCAAAACACACCTAACAATGTGAAACGCAAAACCTGCTTTTTGCTGGGGCTGATGCTCATGCTCATGCTAAGCATGTTAGCCGCAACACATATTGTGGATATTCACCCAGAACACCACACTTCACATCACTGTGAGTTGTTTTCACTTAATCAGTTCATCACTGCCCACTCACTACCACTGACTCCAGAGTTCCATTCGGAATTTACTGTCGCTATCACAGAGTCAGTAACTTCACTACAGCGGCTATATTTCGCTTATTTGGCACGCTCACCTCCTGTAAATATCGCTTAATTACCACTACTTTTTAATTAACCTTTATTCAGGAAAAAACATGAAACCTACTTTTTTAGCCGTTGCTATCGGCATGACTGTCTCTACAAATGTTCTAGCTAACGAAGAATTCCGCTCTCATGATGCACACGTACATGGTCAAGTTGAAGTAAACATCGCGCAAGATGGGCAAGAACTGCTTGTTGAAGTAACAGCTCCAGGCGCAGATGTGGTTGGGTTTGAACATGCTCCAGAAACTGCAGAACAGAAGAAAGTGTTTGAGCAGGCTATCGCACAATTAAACAAGCCAGAAGAGCTGTTTAGTTTTAACAATGCGAGTTGTACTCTGAAGTTCAAGTCAGTAGCAAACACCTTAGAAGGCGATCATGACGACCACGAAGGCCATGACCACGCTGAGCACGATCATGACGACCACAAAGACCATGATCACGCTGAACACGATCATGATGACCACAAAGGCCATGACCACGCTGAGCACGATCATGATGACCACAAAGACCATGATCACGCTGAACACGATCATGATGACCACAAAGGCCATGACCACGCTGAGCACGATCATGATGACCACGAAGGTCATGACCACTCTGAAGGTGGCCACGGCGAATTCACCGTTGAGTACCATTACCAATGTTCAGACGTTGCTAAGCTAGACACAGTTAGCACTCAATGGTTCTCTAAGTTCGGTAATACAGAAAAAATGACTGTGAACTTACTAACAGACACAGCTCAAGTACAAGAAGTGCTTAACGCAGAGCGTATTAGTTTCCGATTCTAATCACTCCTAGATCGGATTAAACGTAAAATAAACAGCCAGGTAAGTCATCGCTTACTTGGCTGTTCAAATCGGTGTGTTCTGGGGAATTTATGCTTCAAATTACTGTCCAGTAGATACACCGCTTTAATTATTGGAGCTAGCATGTCTTCTGACAGTTCATCATTTGTGGTCAAACTCGAAAATATCAGCTTTCGTTGGAAGCCTGAATTACCACCAACGCTAGAGATCCCCTCTCTGTACATCCAAGCCCAAGAGCACCTTTTTATTAAAGGGCCAAGTGGTTGTGGAAAATCAACTTTGTTAGGGCTACTGACCGGAATCAACCAAGCTGAACAAGGAGAAGTCTCTATCCTTGATCAAGACCTCACTCAGCTTACACCTCGTCAAAGAGATAAATTCAGAGCCGATCATATTGGTTATATTTTCCAACAATTTAACCTGCTTCCTTATCTATCAGTTATCGATAACGTGACGCTTCCTTGCCAGTTTTCACAGATTCGTAAACAGCAAGTCGCTGAAAGCCAGAAAAGCTTACAAGAGACGGCTCGAGAGTTGTTACTCCGATTAAAGCTACCTCAAGCTTTAATGGACAAGCCCGTTACCGAGTTGAGCATAGGTCAACAACAACGTGTTGCTGCCGCTCGTGCTTTGATCGGCCAACCCAAAATCATTATTGCCGATGAGCCAACCTCAGCTTTGGATCATGACAACCGAGAAGCTTTTATCGAACTGTTGTTAGAACAAGCCAACCAGGCAGGTTCTACTCTTATCTTTGTTAGCCATGATCCAACACTAGAAAAGTTGTTCACTCGAACAATAGATTTAAAAACCGTTAATCAAGCTAAGGTTGTCGTATGAAAGTAATTACTCACTTAGCCTTAAAAAGCGTACTCAACCGTAAAGCCACGGCTATTCTCACTATTCTCACGGTGGCTGTATCCGTCATTCTCTTGCTCGGCGTAGAACGCGTTAGAACCGAAGCAAAAAGCAGCTTCGCCAATACGATTTCAGGTACTGACCTTATCGTTGGTGGCCGTTCTGGTCAGGTAAACCTGTTGCTTTACTCAGTATTCAGAATCGGTAATGCGACCAACAACATCGACTGGAAAAGCTATGAAGAATTTAGCCAACACAACGCAGTAAAGTGGGCGATACCAATCTCATTGGGCGATTCACACAAAGGCTTCCGTGTGATGGGTACTAACCATAGCTACTTTGAAAACTATCGCTATGGAAGTAAGCAACCACTTACTTTTCAGCAAGGTAAAGAGTTTAATCAGCTATTTGACGTAGTGATTGGTGCCGACGTCGCGAAGAAGCTAGATTACAAAATTGGTGATCACATCATTCTTGCGCACGGTATCAGTGATGTTGCGTTTAGCCGTCACGATAATCTGCCCTTCAAAATTGTCGGAATACTGGCACCAACTGGGACACCAGTAGATAAAACCGTGCATGTTTCGTTAGAGGCTATTGAAGCGATTCATGTTGGCTGGGAATCAGGTGCCAACCTCGGGCACACACCGAATGCTGAAGCGCTAAAGCAACGTGACTTCCAACCGAAGCAGATTACCGCGATGATGGTTGGCCTTAAATCGAAGATCCAAACCTTCGCACTGCAACGAGAAATCAATAACTACCGCCAAGAACCTTTAAGCGCCATTATGCCGGGCATTGCGCTTCACGAATTGTGGGGAATGATGGCTGTAGCAGAACAAGCATTACTGATTGTTTCAGGGTTTGTTGTTGTCGCCGGATTATTGGGCATGCTCAGTAGCCTACTCACTAGCTTGCAAGAAAGGCGTCGAGAGATGGCTATCCTACGTGCGATGGGCGCAAGACCTCGTCATGTGTTTGGTTTACTGATCAGTGAAGCCAGTGCGCTAACCTTCCTTGGCATTACATTAGGTGTTGGAGTGCTGTTTGCGCTGATCGCAGTGGTTGCTCCTATTGTGCAACAAAGTTATGGTATCAACATATCGATATCCGCAATCACACCTCATGAGTGGAAACTGCTTATGCTGGTACAAGTTGCCGGAATCATTATCGGCTTTATTCCCGCTTTCAGGGCTTACCGCCAGTCATTGTCTGATGGCATGACGATTCGAATCTAAAATAGGAACCTACGATGCAACGCAAATTCCTACTGATACTTGGGCTACTTCTGTTCCCATTTATCAGTACAGCTCACGCTGAAACCACTCAGAATGACGAATCGGTATTAACACTTGAATGGATTGATTTGATTCCAGAATCAGAGCGTGCTCAGCTAGATTCATTTGGTATGCCGATGGTTGACCACAATAGTATGGACAAACCTCAACAATCGACACTTGGTGCTGTTCGCCCAGAGCTGAATGGCAGCACAGTAAAGATTCCAGGCTTTGTGATTCCATTGGAAGGTGATGAGAATATGATCACTGAGTTTCTGCTGGTACCGTACTTTGGCGCATGTATCCACGTGCCACCGCCGCCACCGAACCAAATCATCTACGTGAAGTTCCCGAAAGGTGCACCAATACAGCAATTATGGGATGTGATCTATTTAGTAGGAAAGCTGAAAACTGAGTCAATCAGCCATGACTTAGCACAAACAGGTTATCTTATTGAAGGTACTGCGATTGAAGAATATGACGACATGTAGTCATTAGAAGGGTGGCTCAAGGATGAGCTGCCGTCACTGAACGATTGCGATCATTCAACAACAGTTTAATAACGATAATTTTCTTCTAAATTACGCGATGTAATTAGATAAGTAAGCTAGAACAGCGACATAAGTCGCGAGTAATAACCCTATACTAAGCTGTTTCTTCAGCTTGTTATCATTGACTTGATTCATAACTCCTCCTTGAGAATTACAACAAATTTAACATTTTATTATCATTAGCAAAAGTAAAATTTTGTTGAAACCTTCGACTTTGCACGCAAAATCTAGCCACCAATAAGATAAAGAGTTACATTTTAGACAGTTATACCAATCGCAATACGTAATTGTTCAGAAATAGCGTAGGAAAAAGGCCTGAGAACAAGCCAGATCTTTTTGATAAGTAGTTATTCTACAATCAAAAATTCTAACGCAGTTATCGAGCGTTTTAACAAGCTAGGCTGAGCAATTATTTACTACGATTGTTTTTGAGTCGTCCCCTAAAGGTACTCTTATGTCAGAAACCAAACAGCCAGTGATCATTGAGCATGCTAGCGACACACAGCATAAGCATGAGAAAAAGCCTCATATTGCCGACAGTGCCAGCAGAATGCTGCACATCGCACAAAGCTTCGGCCTCGATTCCTTAATTAGTCATAGTGCAAAGCCAAACGATAAAGCTGAGAGTACGCTTATCGAACGGGCACTATTGCGAGAGAAGAAACGTAGAGAGCTTCGCCAAAAGAATCTAGAACAGATTCTGAAGTTGGCACACTCTTCGTGTAAGGATGAAGCGGCTGGAGACCCAGATCAGGACTGGCTATACCGTTTCTTCGATATGGCACAAGAGATCCACAATACATCGATGCAGAGGCTATGGGCTCAAGTACTGAAACGAGAAGTCACCAATCCAGGCTCGACATCGATGAAGGCGCTTCAGATCTTAAAAGACATGACGCCAAAAGAAGCGTTAACCCTACAAAGAGCGGCATCACTGGGTTGTAGCTTTGGTAGCGATAACAGCAGAAAGCTCTTACTCGGCTTTAAGTCTCATGCTGGGTTATTCAGCTTTGGCAAAAGGGACACCACCAACACCATCAACCTTGGTGGGCACAACCTGCCCTACTCCAGCCTACTCCATTTGATTGAACTCGGGATTATTCTAGGAACAGAATTAGAATCTGGAGAGATTGATTTCGACCCAGCCCTACACCTAACTTATCAAGGTAAGAGCATGTCACTGGCGCCTATTTCAAAAGGGGTTAAACTGGTTTATTACCGATTCAGTCCAACAGGTAATGAGCTGTGCACCTTACTTGGCAACAAACCCAACATGCAGTATTACGATCAACTGATTGCTCTATTAAGTCAGAAGTTCACGGTACAGACAGAAGTGAAAAGCAGTGTGAATTACACCGTCTAGGCACTCGACGGTGCAAAAAATAGACGGTGTAAAAAGTGAAGAATATTGAGAAGAATAAAGAGAATCTAGAGGATAGGTTTCTTGTCTCGGTAAACCAAGGCTGCACTATTTATCGATCGTGAATAAACAGATAAACAGCTGAGTAGCCTTAGTCATACCAACGATCTCAGTTGGCTAAAATATTACGCTTCTCTAAAGCATCAATACACAATTCCACCAGTTCATCGAGTGTCTTCTCACCCGCAGGTAAATCTATCTCAGGGTTCTGAGGCGCTTCGTACACTGAGCTAATGCCTGTAAAATTCGGGATCTCTCCAGCTCGTGCTTTCTTATACAGGCCTTTAGGGTCACGCTGCTCACAAACCTCGAGTGGCGTGTTCACAAACACCTCTAAAAACTCGCCTTCAGGTAGCAAGTCTCGCACTAACTGTCTTTCAGCTTGATGTGGGGAAATAAACGCTGACAACACGATCAAACCCGCATCCGCCATCAATTTAGCGAGCTCACCAATACGACGAATATTCTCTCGGCGATCCTGCTCAGAGAAGCCAAGGTCGCTACATAACCCATGACGCACATTATCGCCATCCAATAAGTAAGTATGGTAACCAAGCTGTGCCAAGCGATTTTCTAATGCTCCAGCGACTGTCGACTTCCCAGAACCAGATAATCCCGTGAACCAGAGCACGGCTGGCTTTTGTGATTTCAGATCAGAGCGAAATGTTTTATCAATCGAGTGTTGATGCCACACAACATTCTCATCTTTTGGTTTGAGTACTGCGGTCATAATTAGTCCTTTAAATAAACAGCATTAAAATGGGAAAAAATAAGGAATTAGGGTCAGCACCAAACCCGAATAAACAATCGAGATTGGGATGCCGATGCGCAGATAATCCGTAAGGTGGTAATTACCTACGCTATAAACAAGTAAGTTGGTTTGGTAGCCGTATGGCGAAATAAAACTGGCACTGGCACCAAACAGAACCGCCATGATGAACGGCATTGGATCGACGCCATAGCCTACTGCCATACTGTAGCCAATGGGGAATGAGAGTGCCGCTGCCGCATTGTTGGTCACCAACTCAGTTAGGACCAACGTCATGAAATAGGTCGCGACTAGCGCTCCAAACACGCCCCAGCCATTAAAGGCCTCCATAAACATCAGCCCCATTCGCTCAGACAACCCAGATGAAATCATCAGTTGAGCAATAGAGAGCGCCGAACCAACGATCACGACAATATCGACGGGGAAACGGCGGCGAAGCTCACCAAGTTGTACTACACCAAATGCCACCAGCAATAATAAAAATCCCGCTAGCCCTTTAATAATCGGCACGACTTCAGCGAGCGATAACCCAATCACACTAGCAAAGCCGAGCAACACAAACGTCGATTTATCGGCATCAAGCTTGGCGCTTGAGTCTAGGTCGTTCATCAACACAAACTCTTTATTGTGTTGTTGACGCTGTTCTTCAAAACGTTTTCCTGGAACCAAAATCAAGGTATCGCCAGCGGTTAATGTGATGTTTCCAAGGCCACCTTCAAGGCGTTCATGACCACGACGAATGGCAACCACAACCGCATCGAAGCGATCTCTAAACTGGCTGGTTTTGAGGGTTTTATTACAGAAGCTTGCAGACGAACTCACCACGACCTCAACAAAGCTTTGTCCGTTAAGGTGATGCTGGCCAAACAGAGTTAATCCTTGAATTTCTTGCAGTGTCGCTACACTTTCAACGTCGCCACAAAACAGCAGTCGGTCACGAGCTTGCAGTATAAAATCAGGGTCTATAGACGCGGTGGTTTTACCGTCTCGAATCACTTCGGCTAAGAACAGTTTTCTCAGCGCTCTAAGATTATTTTCGCTTACGCTACGACCAACTAACGGTGAGCCAGGTTCCACTCTTGCTTCTAAAAAGTAAGGCAAATCATCTTGGGAACCATCATCGTAACTGGGCAGGAAGTAACTCAGAGGGATAAGGATCAACACACCACCGACCAAGACCGCTAAACCGATCAACGTTGGTGTGAAAAAGTTTAAGCTCGGCAAACCCGCATCTTCAACAAAGCTATTGATGATCAAGTTAGTTGAAGTACCGATCAATGTCAGGGTGCCACCTAAGATGGCAGCATATGACAACGGGATAAGTAACTTAGACGGCGCATGTTGTTGATTACGTTTGATCGCCCCGATCAAAGAGACCACCACCGCGGTGTTATTGGTAAAAGATGAAAGTAACGCTGTGGAAATACCCAACTTCGCAACCACGGTACCTAGCCGACCTTCAGAGATATTGCGGCTAACCCAACTGATTAAGCGAGTTTTCTCCAACGCACTTGATGCGAGGATAAGAAGAATTAAAGTCAGTAACGAAGAGTTAGTGAAGTTATTGGCTAAGCTCGACAAGTCGATCATGCCTGCCATAAAAGCAATAAACGCCGCACCAGCAAAGATAAAGCTTGGCTTAATACGGGTAACGAGCAGGCAAGTAATGATGCCGAGCAAAATCGCTAATACAAATCCTTGTTGCCACATATACCCGTCCTTTATGGCGGAAACGATCGGTTTCCGCCTGATTCAATAAGCAGTTACTTGGTCGTTTATGACTTCAGTAATTGGCTTAGATCTTTGGCATCCCAATGAGGGAAATGCTTACGAACCAATGCGTTGAACTCAAGTTCAAATGCAGAGAAGTTACCGACTTGCTGTTCAACAGAGTCCAAACGGTCTCGAATCAAACCCGCGCCAACCGTCACGTTGGTTAGTCGGTCGATAACGATAAAGCCACCGGTATCGGCACTCTCACGGTATTTATCCAGTGCGACAGTCTCGTTCAATGACCATTCACACAAACCAATACCATTCAGTGGCAACTCATCGACAGCGTGAGTCGATAGGTTGTTGATGTCATATTGGTGACGAACAGTTTCAACCTGACCGACGGTTTTCTTGCCTGCGATCTTGATGTCGTAAGCTTTGCCTGGTTGCAGTGGTTGCTCTGTCATCCACACGATGTCGGCCAATACGTGGTTGGTAGATTCAATCTGCGCGTTTTCCAACACAATCAAATCGCCACGGCTGATATCGATCTCATCTTCAAGGGTTAGCGTTACCGCCAAGCCTGCTTGCGCAGACTCCAAATCACCATCAAAAGTTACAATGCGTGCAACTTTCGACGTTTTACCCGACGGCAGCGCCTTGATTTCATCACCGACACTGACACGGCCAGAGGCAACGGTGCCAGCAAAGCCACGGAAATCTAAGTTCGGACGATTGACATACTGCACTGGGAATCGGAATTCACCCGCAGAACGCTTTTGATCGATGTCGACGTTCTCTAGCACTTCTAGCAGAGATGGGCCTTCGAACCATGCAAGCTCTTTACTTGGTGCAGCAACGTTGATGCCTTCAAGCGCCGATACTGGCAAGATCTGAATGTTAGTTTCGCCTTCTAGGTTTTCTGCAAACTCTAGATACTGATCGCGAATCTCTTCAAAACGATCTTGCGAGTAATCCACCAGATCCATCTTATTTACAGCGACGATGAAATGCTTCAAACCAAGTAGGTTAGAAATAAACGAGTGACGACGGGTTTGATCCAGAACGCCCTTACGAGCATCAATCAAGATCACAGCCAGATCACACGTTGAAGCGCCTGTTGCCATGTTGCGCGTGTACTGCTCATGCCCTGGGGTATCAGCAATAATGAATTTACGTTTTTGCGTCGAGAAGTAGCGGTAAGCTACGTCGATCGTGATGCCTTGCTCACGTTCAGCCTGCAGGCCATCAACAAGCAGTGCCAAATCAGGTTTCTCACCTGTCGTACCCACTCGTTGGCTATCCGAGTGAACCGCCGCTAGCTGATCTTCATAAATCTGTTTTGTATCATGGAGCAAGCGACCGATCAGCGTACTTTTACCATCATCTACCGAGCCACAAGTTAAAAATCTAAGCATAGATTTATGCTGATGCTGACTTAGATAACCTTCAATCCCTAGTTCAGCCAATTCGGCTTCTACTGCACTATTCATTTTTCTTTCCTTAGATTCTTAGAAATAACCTTGGCGCTTTTTCAGCTCCATAGAGCCCGACTGATCATGGTCAATCGCTCGACCTTGACGCTCACTAGACGTCGCCACCAGCATCTCTTCAATAATGCCTGTTAGCGTATTCGCCTCAGATTCAACCGCTCCGGTTAGTGGGTAACAGCCTAAAGTACGAAAACGAACGCTTTTCTCTTCAATCACTTCACCTTCTTGCAGCTCCATGCGGTCATCATCAACCATGATCAGCATGCCATCACGCTCAACAACTGGGCGTTTATCAGAAAGGTAAAGCGGAACAATATCGATGCTCTCTAGATAGATGTATTGCCAAATATCCAGTTCAGTCCAGTTTGATAAAGGGAATACACGAATACTTTCGCCCTTATTCACCTGACCGTTGTAGGTGTGCCACAACTCTGGACGTTGGTTTTTTGGATCCCATGTGTGGTTCTTATCGCGGAAAGAGTAAACACGCTCTTTCGCTCGAGATTTCTCTTCATCACGACGCGCGCCACCGAAAGCCGCATCGAACCCATACTTGTTTAACGCCTGCTTAAGGCTCTGAGTTTTCATGATGTCTGTGTGTTTCGAAGAACCATGTACGAATGGGCTACAACCCATCTCGATACCTTCAGGGTTCTTATGTACCAAAAGGTCAAAACCGTACTTTTCTGCTGTGCGGTCACGAAACTCAATCATCTCGCGGAATTTCCAGTCCGTATCAACGTGTAATAGTGGGAATGGAATCTTGCCTGGGTAAAACGCTTTGCGAGCTAAATGAAGCATCACAGAAGAATCTTTACCGATGGAGTACATCATCACTGGGTTATCAAACTCAGCCGCCACTTCACGGATAATATGAATACTTTCCGCTTCGAGCTGTTTTAGGTGGGTTAAACGTTCTTGGTCCATTTCAGTGCTTCCTTTAAGGCTCGCGTTACGAGCAATTCATTACTTGGTCTTGCCAAGCATGGGATTTAACTCATCCACTTGAGTGAATGGGAGTATTGGCACTAGAAGAAAACAGAAGCTTCGTGTTGAGCTATCCTTGCTATTCGTCTGCCTGATACGTCCTTGATATAGGCATTATGACGAGCCTCTCATATTACTGGAAATTCTAAAATTTCATTTTTTATTCGAAAAGCTGATAAGGGATTTAATTTATCGATAAGCAGGTGAAATGAATGGACTAATATTATCGATATCAGTTGCGCATCGATTAAGCAGGTTTGGGAGGCGTCTTGCAGAACACCATAAAGTAATCGATCTAAGTCACGAATTCACATTCGTTGTAATCATTGTTTCATTCCATTTTGTTACATTACGCAACGAATTTTCTACTATCCACTTTGGAGCTACAAAATGAAAGTTGCAATGAAACCTTTGTCATTGGCTGTACTTGCGGGTCTTGGTTTGACTCTAGCAGGCTGTACAACAACACCAGATACCGATGAAGTGATTAAACTACGTGTCGTAGAGACAACGGACATCCATACCAACCTAATGGATTACGATTACTACAAAGACAAGCCATCGAAAAAAATCGGCTTAGCACGTACTGCAACTCTAGTAAAAGAAGCTCAAAACGAAGTAACCAACAGCGTATTAGTTGATAACGGTGACTTGCTGCAAGGTAGCCCAATGGGTGACTACATGGCAGACAAAGGCATCGAAGCCGGTGAAGTTCACCCTGCATACAAAGCTATGAACCAGCTAAGCTACGACGCTGCAAACCTAGGTAACCACGAATTCAACTACGGTCTTGAGTTCTTAGAAGAGTCAATCAACGATGCTGATTTCCCGTACATCAGTGCTAACGTTTACGACGCAAAAACCAAAGAACACTACTTCACGCCTTACATCATCAAGACGCACACGTTTGAAGATACTGCTGGCGTAGAGCATGAAGTAAAAGTCGGCTACATCGGTTTCGTTCCACCACAAATCATGACGTGGGATAAGAAGAACCTTGAAGGTAAAGTGATCGCTCGCGATATCATTGAAACCGCGAACGAGTTAGTACCTCAAATGAAAGCGGAAGGCGCTGAAGTTATCGTTGCTATCCCTCACTCAGGCGTATCAACGGACCCATACAAAAATGGCGAAGAGAACTCAACGTTCTACCTATCTGAAGTAGACGGCATCGATGCAATCGCATTCGGCCACTCTCACGCCGTATTCCCAGGTAAAGGTTTTGATGACATCCAAGGCATCGACAACGAAACTGGCACAATGAACGGCGTTGCGGCAGTAATGCCAGGTCGTTGGGGTAGCCACGTTGGTGTTATGGATCTAACACTTGCACAAAAAGACGGTAAGTGGGAAGTAGTAAAAGGCCAATCAGAAGCGCGCCCTATCTACGACAAGATCGAGAAGAAATCGCTTGCTGCAGCTGATGAAGGCATCGTAACAGCACTAGAAAAAGACCACGCAGGTACTCGTGAGTTTGTTAACCAACCGATTGGTAAAGCAGACGACGTAATGTACAGCTTCTTGTCTCTAGTACAAGACGATCCAACAGTACAGATTGTTAACCTTGCACAGAAAGATTACGTTGAACAGTTCATCCAAGGTGACCCAGACCTAGACGGTACACCAGTACTTTCTGCTGCTGCACCATTCAAAGCGGGCGGCCGTAAGAATGACCCAGCGAACTTCACTGAAGTTGAATCTGGCCAACTGACATTCCGTAACGCAGCTGACTTGTACCTTTACCCAAACACGCTAGTTGCAATGAAGGTAACAGGTCACGAAGTAAAAGAGTGGCTTGAGTGTTCTGCAGGTCAGTTCAACCAAGTGGATGTTAACTCAACAGCACCACAGCAGTTGATCGAGTGGGATAACTTCCGCACTTACAACTTCGATGTTATCGACGGTGTTAATTACCAAATCGACGTAACTCAACCTGCGAAATACGATGCAAACTGTAAAGTGGTTAACCCTGATTCACAGCGTATTGTTGGCCTAACTTACCAAGGTAAGCCAATCGACATGAAGCAAGACTTCCTGATCGCAACCAACAACTACCGTGCATACAGTGCTAAATTCCCAGGCACAGGTGAAGATTTCATCGCATTTGATGCACCAGATGAGAACCGCACTGTTCTTGCAAACTACATCTCTCGCGTAAGCAAAGAGCAAGGTCAAGTAAGCCCAACGGCTGACAACAACTGGTCATTTGCGCCAATCAAAACAGATAACAAGCTAGATATCCGCTTTGAAACGTCGCCAAGCGAGAAAGCAGCAGAGTTCATCAAAGAAAAGGGTCAATACCCGATGAAACGTGTTGCGACTGACGATGTTGGTTTCGCTGTTTACCAGATTGACCTAACTAAATAGGTTACTTAAGTAATCCATAGTTAACCTTCTAAAAGGCTGAGTTTAACAACTCAGCCTTTTTCTTTTCTTCTGAATCTTCAATCCAAAACCTTACGTTTCTAACCCTTAAACATCCTTTGATTCTGCACCGAAACCGCATAGTTCAAACCACTCATTGCATCCAATCAACACAAAAAAGCGCTAATTGTCTGTAAGTTTTTCTCTGCTCCTCGTGTCTATTTAATTTACTACACTCAATGAATGGTCATTAAGCCATTCATCTATAGGATAGAAAAGGACATTTGATGAGCACGGTCGAGAGCATTCAAGCATGGTTACATTCAGGGGAGGAGTCGTTGCTATGGCTGATGCTTGGCATTATCGCGCTTTCTTACCTACTTGAAGATCTTGCGATTGTTACCGCTGCTGGTTTAGCCACGCAAGGGCTCATTCTTCCTCAATATGCGCTGCTTGCCATTTTCATCGGTATTGCCACGGGTGATCTCGGTCTTTATTACTTAGGGAAGTCAGGACGTTATTTCCGAGGTGTTCGATATAAAGCCCTCACGAATAAATACTTTCGTTCGCTTCGTACCAAATTACGCCAAAACGCATTCAGCAGCCTTTTTGTTATCCGCTTTATTCCTGGGCTACGCACCGTTGGTTTTACCCTGAGTGGCTTTTTCGCCATCCCACTGCCTACTTTCTTGTTTGCCGTCATCAGCGCCACTGCGCTCTGGACTGGCATTGTCTTTTCTGCCATCTACTATTTAGGGACATCAGCGTGGCTGCAAGCCTCTGAATATCAATGGATCGTCATCCCGTGTGCCATCGTTTTGCTGTTTATCGGCAATCGATTAATGAATAAAACCTACTCTAGAGGACTATCATGAGTTCACCGCAAGATATTCGCATCATTCCCGCACATCAAATTAATGCAGGCATGCCTCTGCTTGAAAAAGATACCATGCGCAGTGTCTCTCCTTATGAGTTTCTTCCGACTTGGTTCTTCTACACGCCAGTGGTCATTCAAAGTCTGATGCAAGGGTTACGGCACTTTGACTGGTCACTTCCGCTCATCGCCAATCCAAGCATTAAGTTAAGCGGCATGGTAGGCGAATCAAAACATGAGATATTGAGCCTGGCCGGGTCTTCAAGTCGGCGTTGGATCTCACCGTTTGTTACCCTAACTAAAACGGATCTCAGCAGTAAAAAACAAGCCGAAGACGCACGCAGCGCACTCATACAATCAGAGCTTGATTTCCCAATCGTGGCGAAGCCGGATCTTGGTTGTCGAGGTGTTGGCGTTAAGCTGATCAACAACCAAGATCAACTTGAGCAGTATGTTGAATCTTTCCCAAATAATGCTCGCTTTCTATTGCAGAAAAAGGCGCCTTATCAAGCCGAAGCGGGTGTTTTCTACGTTCGTTACCCAAACAAAAAGCAAGGTGAGATCATCTCGATCACACTCAAATATTCACCAATGGTGGTGGGTGATGGCACCTCGACACTCAAGCAATTGATTGAGAATAGCCCGCGAGCAGGGCAACTCAGCCACCTGTATCTACCAAGGCATGAAGATAAATTGGATCAAGTGCTCGCAGAGGGCGAAGAGTTCCAACTCGCGTTCGCAGGTAGCCATAGCCGTGGCTGCATCTTCCGCGATGGCAATCAATACATTACTCAGGCTTTAACTGAACGTTTAGACGAGATATTCGATGACTTCGATGGTTTTCATTTTGGCCGACTCGACGTCAAGTTTAAAGACATGCACAGCCTAATGAACGGCGAGGATTTCACGATCCTTGAGGTCAATGGCGCAAGCAGTGAGGCTGGGCATATCTGGGATCGCAACACACCGCTGCGAGAGATATTTTCTACGCTACTCCTGCAATACCGCATTCTTTTTGATATTGGCGCTCAGCAAAAACAGCGAGGCCACCAATCCCCTTCTTTCAAGAGCTTATTTGCGGCGTGGCAAGAAGAACGACGTCTTGTTCAACAATATCCGACTACCGACTAACTTTGCACGAGGATCATGAATGAACCCCATAGCCCAACCGAGCGCCCTCACTTCTTTCTCTCCTAGTATCAAGGGAGCGGTAGAGATATTGAATCAGGGTTTAGAGTTTTTATTAGCGATATCTGACAGCGACTATCTGACACGAGCAAAGCCGCACGTCACAAGCTCTATTGGTGAGCATACTCGTCATACGCTCGATCTTTTTCACGCTTTAATTTTAAAAGAGAATGCGACCGTTGATTACAACACTCGCCGTCGTGGTCATCCCGTCGAATACGACCGCTCAATGGCAGTAAAAGAGATCCATTATGTGATCAACTGGCTTGAACGATTAGACCGCAGAGATCTCGAAGCGCCTATCATGATCCAAACCGAAGTTTCATTGGATACACAAGTATTCGCCAGCCTGCCTTCTACGTTAGAAAGAGAGGTCACCTTTGCTGCTCTGCATGCCAATCATCACTATGCGATGATCAAGGTGATCACGACCTTTCTTGATGTCGAAACATGCAATACCTTTGGTTATGCCCCAACCACCAGCAGCTATCTGAGGGAGCAATAATCATGTGTTCAGTATCTTGGCTGCTTGAAGAAAATGGTTATCAGGTCTTTTTTAACCGTGACGAACAAAAGACGCGAGCACTGGCAATGCCACCTAAACAATATCGAGTTAACGGCGTCGATATCATCATGCCACTCGACCCAACTGGCGGTGGTAGCTGGATCAGTATCAATGAGTTCGGGCTTTCGCTATGCCTACTCAATAACTATCAAGGCATAGTGCCTGTTGGACCTTTAGTCAGCCGTGGTTTACTACTCAAGAATCTATCATCGAGTCGTAACATCAGTCAGCTCTCTGAAGCATTTCATCAGCTCGATCTGCACTCTTTTGCCCCGTTTACCTTGTTGGCTTTTGCGCCGAACTTAACTCAGAACAATGGGTTGGTTATCGCCTACATGTGGGATGGCATTCAACAAAAAATAGTCGAAACCGATTCTCCGCTGTTCTCATCCGGTGTTGATTTAGAGCGAGTACAAGCCTACCGACAAGCAAAATACGATCAGCTTATGGAAACAGGTAAGAATCAACAGAACTTACTTCAGTTTCACTCTCACCATCACAGCGAACAGCCTCATTTAGCGACCTGTATGCATCGTGAAGACGCGCACACCGTGAGCTTTACACACTTACGCAATCTACACGGCCAAGCCTCGATGTTTTACGCACCCGGCTCGCCTTGTGAACCCATTAAACCATGCCAGATAAATCAACAGCGTTTTACCTTCGATTTATCACCCGCAATCAATCTATAGATGGAGTCCATCATGAGAAAACTATTAACCATGGTTCTGCTACTTGTTAGCCCGTACGTATTTGCCGCTGATGAAATCTACACTGGTTTCTTTAGCAGTAAGGCGCTCGATGGCTACGATACCGTCGCGTATTTCACTTCCGGTAAGCCCGTTGAAGGCAGTAAAAAATTCAGCACTGAGTACAAAGGGGCGGATTGGTATTTCTCTTCTGAAAAGAATCTGACTTTATTTGTTAATAATCCTGAAAAATATGCCCCTCAATATGGTGGCTATTGCGCTTGGGCAGTATCAGCGAAGAGTGACTTTGCACCGGGTGACCCACATCAATGGACGATTGTTGATAACAAGCTTTACCTCAACTACGACCAAGAGATTAAGCAACGTTGGGAACAAGACCAAGCACAGCATATTCAACAAGCCGATAAAGTTTGGCCGCAACTGATTAAGTAAGGTAATTTCATTATGATTGATAGTCCTTTTCGTTTACCACGTTACACGCCTTTTGGTTTAGGTGAGTCTGTTGTCGAGTGGGCAACTGGGCTATCTAAGCTAGACCGACTCTATCAAGAACGACCAAACGAGTTATCTAGCTTTGAATTCATGCATCACACCCTGTCGGCGCTCAATATCGACTACTCGGTTTCATCTGGCACCACAGAGAATATCCCGGAAGAAGGACCAGTGGTGATTGTGGCTAACCATCCGCTTGGTGCCATTGAAGGTGTGATCCTTGCTGATCTAGTAGGATCAGTAAGGAAGGATGTGAAGGTGCTGGCGAATGAACTACTTAAGCGCCTGCCGGAACTGGATGATCTTTTCATCGGTGTCGATGTCTTTAACAGTAAAGAATCGAAACGCACCAATGCCAAAGCTATTCGAGATGCCAATCGTCATTTAGCAGACGGTGGACTCTTGATTGTGTTCCCTGCTGGCGAAGTATCGAGTTACCGTAAAGGGGCCAAGACACTAACAGACATCGAGTGGAGCAAATCAGTCGCAAAGTTTGTTAAGCGTCACCAAGCCACCACGGTGCCTATCTTTATCAATGGCAAGAACAGTGAGCTTTTCTACCAAGCGGGCCGTGTTCACCCACTACTGAGAACGGCTTTACTTGGCCGTGAACTTCTTAATAAACAGGCGACGACTATCTCTATCTCGATTGGCTCTTCGATTCCGTATTCAGAGATCAAATCGTTTGAAAAAGAGATGGATATCGTCAACTACCTACGACTCAATACCTACCTAATGAGTCAACAAGATAGCCCGAATACGCCAATCCACGCGCCCTCTTTCGATACCCAAGTGATAGCGCCTATTACGCCAGAAGTCTTATCAATAGAAATAGACTCACTCCCTGAAGAGATGAAACTGCTCGAGCAAGGGGACTTTGAGGTCTACTGCACGCCAAGCCAATCTATTCCTAACTTAATGCGCGAGATTGGTCGAGTAAGAGAAGAAAGCTTTAGAGAAGTCGGAGAAGGCAGCGGACTTGCCTGTGATTTAGATGAGTATGACCTTTACTACCATCAACTGTTTGTGTGGAATAAAGCCAAGGCAGAATTGGTCGGGGCTTATCGACTCGGTATGGTCGACAAACTCATCGCTGAGCACGGGCTTGATCAGCTCTACTCTCGTAGCCTGTTTAATTACAACCAAGAATTCATTGATACTCTAGAAAACAGCATTGAGCTTGGGCGTTCAGTGGTAAGTAAGCCTTACCAAAAGAGCCTGAACTCACTGTTACTATTGTGGAAAGGCATCGCGACCTTTGTGTCTCGTCATCCTCAATACACCCATCTGTTCGGCCCTGTCAGTATCAGTAATGATTACAGCCACAATGCGCGTCTGTTGATCGCGACCACCTTGTCAATCCACCATTATGATGAAGAAAAGGCGAATTTAGTTTCACCTTCGTCACCTCTCAATACCAGCAGTCATGTGTTCTGGCAGAATCACCTGCTCTCTTCACTGGCGAGTGTACCTCTGCTCTCTAAAGTGTTAGCACGCATGGAGCAAGGTAAAGGCCTGCCAGTACTGCTGCGCCAATATCTAGGGATGAACGGTAAACTGGTGTGTTTTAATGTCGACTCATCATTTAATGATGCCTTGGATGGCTTGATTGTGGTGAACCTTAAAAAGGTACCACTGAAAACTCTGGGTAAATACATGGGCAGAGAGCTTGCTCAAGACTACCTAGAGCAACACGCACGACGCTGATTTATCCCGCTCTGTACCTCTCTCCAAATAAGTGCGATGATTTCGGCACTTATTTGGGATAGGTTATTTTCATGCACACCTCTTTTATCGAACAACTGCAAAGCTTCGACTTCTCTGAAAGCCAGATTGAATCTCTACTCGCTGTTGCCAAGCCACTTGAGCTGCCAACCAGACACATCTTGATCAATCAAGGTGAGATGGCGAGTTCAATCTACTTTGTGCTTGAGGGCTTGTGCCACGCCTGCTACCTCACCAATGACGGTAAGCAATACAGCAAAGAGTTCTATTGGGAACAAGATTGGATCATCGGCTTTGAGAGTCTGATAAAGAACCAAGCCTCTCCTTACCTATTAGAAACGCTGACACCCATCACCATGTTAGAGCTGCCAATGAATGCGGTTATCGAGTGGCGAGCATCAAATAATCCTTTGTATTTAAAGCTGTTAGAAACACAGCTGATGCATAAGGAAAATAAAGAACGCTTCATGCTGCTCTATACACCAGAGCAACGCTATCAGCTGTTCTGCGAGCACTATCCCGACCTTGAGCAGCGCTTGAACGACAATCAAATTGCAGCCTACCTAGGAATAACTGCAATCAGCCTGAGCAGAATTAAAGGTCGAATTAACAATAGTTAATGCCAACAATCATCGCGCATAGTAAATTCAGAGCATCGATAATCTCTGGATGTAAACATGATCACTTGGCACTCAATTCCGTTTTCTGAACTCTCAACACAACAGCTTTATCAACTACTTAAATTAAGAGTCGATGTATTTGTGGTGGAGCAAACTTGTCCTTATCCAGAGCTCGACGGTAAAGATACACTCGCAGGTGTTGAGCATCTGCTTGGCTATTCTGATGAAGAGTTGGTAGCGTGTGCACGTTTATTACCACCAGGTACCTCTTACGACAATACCAGCATCGGCCGAGTCGCAACCAAGCAATCAGCAAGAGGTGATGGCTTGGGGCATCAATTAATCAAAGAAGCATTAACACGCTGCGAGGCTCTTTGGCCAAATACGGCCATTGATATTGGCGCGCAGCAACACCTAGAAAACTTCTATGCGAGCCACGGCTTCAAGACCATCTCGGCTATGTACCTCGAAGATGACATTCCTCATGTAGACATGAGATTAGAAAAATAATGACGAATATCACTGCCGGTATTCTACTGTTGGTTGCAGGTAACTTGTTTGCCTCGCTTTCCGACGTAGCGGTAAAGCTGTTAAATGGCGAAGTACCGCCCTTACAGTATATTTTTTTCCGACAGTTGATATCTCTGCTCATCATCACCCCTTTGTGGCTACAGCAGAAAAAAGAACAACGGCGCTTACAGCAGGCTAAGGTAACCTTCATTCGAGGTCAGTTAATTCTGATCGGCAGTGGATGCATGGTGGTCGCGATCACTCACTTGTCTTTGGCAACCGCCAACGCAGTATTTTATGTCGCGCCTTTACTGATGTTGCCGCTCTCAATGTTGCTATTGAAAGAGCAACCGGCATTCGGCAAGGTTATCGCCACAACCATAGGTTTTATTGGTGCATTGATTGTCTTGAGGCCATCGCAATTTCATTGGGCGGCACTGTTTGCTTTGGGGACAGCACTCACTCTCGCACTATTCAATGTATTGGTAAGAAGGCTTCCTAGTGAACAAACCGTCGTCACGACGCTTTGGTGGACAACCTTATTCTCTATTCCAGCCTCATTAGTACTGTGCTTCTTATACTGGCAGCCGGTGTCTGTGGATCATTTGGGATACATAGCCCTGAGTGCGACGCTAATCTTAAGCTACAACGGCCTTGCGGTTGCTGCCTATCAAAAAGCACACTCTAGCCAAATTGCCTTGGCTGAGTATTCAGGATTGGTGTTTGTGGCGTTAATAGGTGCAATATGGTTCGATGAGATTCCAGATACATTAACCTTTATCGGAATCATGCTTATCATCTTGCCACTCGCCCCTTTCAAGCGACCAAAAAAAAGAGCTAATGCTTAGCTCTTTTCTATCGTTTATCTGTGTCTGGTGAAGTGCTTTAACTCAGGCTTACTGTTCATCTACTTACTGCGACCGAAGCCACCATCGGATAGGCGGAAGAACATCACCGAAGTGTCGCCTTTCTCTAGCTGAAGAATGTCCAACTGCCCAGTCTCAGCAAGTTTGAAACGAACCAGCTGTCCTTTACGAATCTGACTGAGTGGCTTATCTGCACCTTCAATACGCACTAACGCATTCAAGTCAGACAATGGCAAATCGTTGTTTCGAAAAACCTGCGCTAACGTATCCCCTTGCTTAACAAGGTACTCCTGCCAATTTTTGTTACTCGGTTCTGATGAACTGCTCTTGGCATTTTGCTGTTCGCTTAAGCCGACGGTGTTTATTTCAAGCTCAACGCGCGATGTTGTTGGAGCTGTGTCTACTTTAGGTTCTGGTAGCGGCACAAAAAGTAATATCAGTACGATCGGAGAAATCACCATCAACAATCTTTGGTGTAACTTCGGCAATGAGCCCCAAGTTTGCGCTGTCGAGGTTTTCATTTTCTTCACATCGATCGAACTCAATTTCTCTTTGACCTGATTCAGTCGATCCTTGAATTCTGCTAAGTGGTCAACTTTCTGTTTTTTCTTTTGACGACGATTCATACCACTGCGTCCTATACATTGAATAACTACAGTATAAAAACCAAAGTACCAACAGTATAGATCTTTCCGTCACAACAAGGCCCAAAGCGAGAAAATTGACATGGCTGTGATTTGGGCACGGTAAAGCGCAAGTGATCAGGGACTAGCCGTTTCTTCACGCTGCTAATACTGGTATTCTTACCCTTTTCGTACTGACAAAAAGAGTGACTTTTCATGTCTGAAGTAAAATTTGAAACTGTAGAGCAAAAAGCTAGCTACGGTATCGGTCTACAAATGGGCCAACAGCTTGCTGGTTCTGGTCTTGAAGGCCTAAACGTTGACGCAATCGCTGCTGGTATCGCAACAGCTCTAGTTGGCGACATGCCAGCTATCGAAGTTGACGAAATCAACAACGCACTACAAGAGCTACACACTCGTGGTGAAGCTGCACGTCAAGAACTAGCTAAAGCTGCTGCTGCTGACGGCGAAGCTTTCCTAGCTGACAACGCTCTTCGTTCAGAAGTAACGGTTCTTGAGTCTGGTCTTCAGTACGAAGTACTAACTGAAGGTACTGGCGAAATCCCAACTGCAGACAAGCAAGTACGTGTTCACTACCACGGCGAACTAACTGACGGTACTGTTTTCGACAGCTCTGTATCTCGCGGTCAACCTGCTGAATTCCCAGTAACTGGCGTAATTCAAGGTTGGGTACAAGCTCTACAAATGATGCCTGTTGGCTCTAAGTGGAAGCTATACATCCCTCAAGATCTAGCATACGGTGAGCGTGGCGCAGGTGCTGCAATCCCACCATTTGCTGCTCTAGTATTTGAAGTAGAACTTCTAGCAATTCTTTAATTTTTATAAAAACCTTTAGTAAAACAAAATACTATAGGTAAATAAAATTGAAATAATCCAACGGCGATGTCACTACATCGCCGTTTTTCGTTTATAGTGAAAGAGTAAATTACTTTATTACTTAAGGACGAATAATGAAGAAAGTACTCATCACAGTTTTAAGCAGCCTTGCTGTTGTCTCTTGCGCTAGCACGAGCGACTCTGAACAAACCAGTTCATCATCAGATACCAACTATTCCCAACTATCACAAACTGCATTAATGGCAGCAGTGAATATGTGGTCTCAACAGAACGAAACAACGCCACTAGTGGATACGGTAGCTGACCAAGCTTCTGTTACCAGCGACCAAGCAGTTGGCGGTATTGGTTCAATGTTGGCCCTTGCACAAAACTCACTTGGCACAGCCGACAACAAAGAACTCGCGACACTAATTCCGGGTATGTCGAGCCTTGAGTCTACGGGTCTATCATCGCTACTAAGCTCACAAGGTGCCGTTGAAAGTGCGTTTTCTGGATTAGGTATGGATCAATCAATGGTTACAACATTTGCGCCAATCATTCTTCAAGCATTGCAGTCACAAGGTGCAACGAGCGGCTTAATGGATTCACTTGCAGCTGTATGGCAATAATCGTTAGCTATTAATAGCTAGCTTAAAATCTGATAGGAGCACTTCGGTGCTCTTTTTTGTGCGCGGAAGAAAAGATATTTGAGATACGAGATACGAGATACGAGATACGAGATACGAGATACGAGATACGAGATACGAGATACGAGATACGAGATACGAGATACGAGATACGAGATACGAGATACGAGATACGAGATACGAGATACGAGATACGAGATACGAGATACGAGATACGAGATACGAGATACGAGATACGAGATACGAGATACGAGATACGAGATACGAGATACGAGATACGAGATACGAGATACGAGATATTTTTGAAAAATAGAGCAGATAAGACAAGCAAAAAATGCCAAACATCATGGTGCAATTTCTATTATCTTTTCCTTGTTCTACAGACACAAAAAAGCCGAGCTAATGCTCGGCTTTTGTATTAAGAATCTAGTATAGATTACTCAGCAGCTTCTTCAGCAGCTGGGCGGTCTACAAGCTCAATGTAAGCCATTGGAGCTTTATCACCAGTACGGAAACCACATTTAAGAATGCGAGTGTAACCACCTTGGCGAGCCGCGAAACGCGGGCCTAGTTCATTAAATAGTTTTGCCACAACTTCGTTATCACGAGTGCGAGCAAATGCAAGACGACGGTTAGCAACACTGTCTGTCTTAGCTAGGGTAATCAATGGCTCAATTACGCGACGTAGTTCTTTTGCTTTAGGCACGGTAGTTTTAATAACTTCGTGACGAACAAGAGAGCTAGCCATGTTGCTGAACATCGCTTTGCGATGACTGCTGTTGCGGTTGAGTTGACGACCACTTTTACGATGGCGCATGACCTAATCCTTCTAACTTTTCGATTAATCTTCAGCGATTGACGCTGGTGGCCAGTTTTCTAGACGCATGCCTAGAGAAAGACCACGTGAAGCAAGCACATCTTTAATCTCTGTAAGAGATTTCTTACCAAGGTTTGGCGTTTTAAGTAGCTCAACCTCAGTGCGCTGTACAAGATCACCGATGTAGTGAATCGCTTCTGCTTTCAAACAGTTAGCAGAGCGAACTGTTAGTTCAAGATCGTCTACAGGACGTAGTAGGATAGGATCGAATTCTGGCTTCTCTTCCTTCTCCTCAGGTACACGTACATCACGAAGATCTACGAACGCATCCAGTTGTTCAGCTAAAATAGTAGCTGCACGACGGATTGCTTCCTCAGGTTCTAGAGTACCGTTCGTTTCCATATCGATAACAAGCTTGTCTAAATCAGTACGTTGTTCTACACGTGCCGCTTCTACAGCGTAAGCGATTTTATCAACCGGGCTGTAAGTAGCGTCAACTAGTAGACGACCGATAGGACGCTCATCTTCTTCAGTATGGATACGAGCTGAAGCTGGAACGTAACCACGACCACGTTCTACTTTGATACGCATAGCGATCTCAGCGTTGTCATCCGTTAGGTGACAAATTACGTGCTCAGGGTTAGCGATCTCTACATCACCATCGTGGGTGATGTCACCTGCAACAACAGGGCCTGAGCCTGATTTGTTCAGTGTAATAAACACTTCATCTTTGCCTTCAGCAACGCGTACAGCCAAACCTTTAAGGTTTAGAAGGATTTCCAGGATATCTTCCTGAACGCCTTCTTTAGTGCTGTATTCGTGTAGCACACCTTCAATTTCAACTTCTGTTACGGCACAACCCGGCATAGAAGATAGAAGAATGCGGCGAAGAGCATTACCTAGAGTGTGGCCGAAACCGCGCTCTAATGGCTCAAGAGTTACTTTCGCGTGTGTCGTATTGATCTGTTCAATGTCAACAAGACGCGGCTTAAGAAATTCTGTTACAGAACCCTGCATTGTGTCCTCTCTTTTTTTAACCTTACTTAGAGTAAAGTTCGACGATCAAGTGTTCATTGATGTCAGCTGATAGGTCAGAACGCTCAGGCATACGCTTGAATGTACCTTCCATTTTGCCAGCATCTACTTCAATCCAAGTTGGCTTTTCACGTTGTTCAGCAACTTCTAGAGCCGCTTTAATACGAGATTGCTGTTTAGCTTTCTCGCGGATAGAAACAACGTCGTTTGCCGCTACTTTGAAAGAAGGAACGTTTACAACTTTACCGTTAACTAGAATAGACTTGTGGCTAACTAGTTGACGAGATTCAGCACGAGTAGCGCCAAAGCCCATACGGTAAACTACGTTATCAAGACGACCTTCAAGAAGCTGAAGCAGGTTTGCACCTGTGTTGCCTTTAAGACGTGCAGCTTCTTTGTAGTAGTTGCGGAATTGTTTTTCTAGAACGCCGTAGATACGACGAACTTTTTGCTTCTCACGAAGCTGAACGCCATATTCAGATAGACGACCGCGACGAGCGCCGTGTACACCTGGTGCGTTATCAATTTTACACTTGGTATCGATCGCACGGACACCAGACTTAAGGAATAAGTCAGTACCTTCGCGACGGCTAAGCTTCAGCTTAGGACCCAAATATCTTGCCATGATCTTTCTCCAATATTCCTAGAAACGAAACTTAAACGCGACGTTTCTTAGGTGGACGACAACCGTTATGAGGGATTGGTGTCGCATCAACAATGTTAGTGATACGGAAACCAGCAGCGTTCAGTGCACGAACAGTAGATTCGCGACCTGGACCTGGACCCTTAACCATAACTTCCAAGTTCTTTAGGCCATATTCTTTAGCCATTTCACCACAACGCTCAGCTGCAACTTGTGCTGCGAACGGAGTAGATTTACGAGAACCACGGAAACCTGAACCACCTGCTGTAGCCCATGCAAGAGCGTTGCCTTGACGGTCAGTGATAGTTACGATTGTGTTGTTGAAAGAAGCATGAATGTGCGCTACGCCATCAGCTACTTGCTTGCGTACGCGCTTACGCGCGCGAGTTGGTTGTTTTGCCATTGTACTCTACCTTATCCGACTATTTCTTGATCGGCTTGCGCGGACCCTTACGGGTGCGAGCGTTGGTTTTAGTACGCTGTCCACGTAGTGGTAGACTGCGACGATGACGAAGACCGCGGTAACAGCCAAGGTCCATAAGACGCTTGATGTTCATCGATACTTCACGACGTAGATCACCTTCTACAGTGTACTTAGCTACACCATCACGCAGTTGATCGATCTGCTCTTCAGTTAGTTCACTGATCTTAGCATCTTCAGCAATACCCACTTCAGCTAGAATAGCTTGAGAGCGAGTTTTACCGATACCGTAGATTGCAGTAAGTGCAATTACAGAATGCTTATGATCAGGAATGTTAATGCCGGCTATACGGGCCATTATTCACTCCTAAGGGGTTCATAAAAGAATTATCCGCAGCAAAGCCCGTTATGGATACGCTGCGGCATACTACTTCTTTTGCACGCAAAAGGTAGGCCGAGGAATATACTCGACTCTACCTTGTATTTCAAGTAAAAATTTCTGCTAATTAGCCTTGGCGTTGCTTATGCTTTGGCTCACTGCAAATCACGCGAACGACACCGTTACGCTTGATAACTTTACAGTTACGGCAGATTTTTTTAACGGAAGCACGAACTTTCATTGCTAAACTCCGTAAATGGAATCGAAATTGTTACCACCGAATTAACGGCCGTAACCCTTCAGATTCGCTTTCTTTAACACAGAATCATACTGTTGTGACATCAGATGAGTCTGTACCTGTGCCATGAAATCCATGATAACTACCACTACGATTAGTAGTGATGTGCCGCCAAAGTAGAAACGAACGTTCCACGCGACCATCATGAACTCAGGAATCAGACATATAAAAGTAATGTATAGAGCGCCCGCAAGGGTTAGTCTAGTCATCACTTTATCGATATATTTCGCTGTCTGCTCACCTGGGCGGATACCGGGTACGAATGCACCAGACTTCTTCAAGTTATCAGCTGTTTCACGTGGGTTAAACACCAACGCTGTATAGAAGAAACAGAAGAAGATTATAGCTGCTGCATAAAGCATTACATACAAAGGTTGACCTGGGCTAAGAGCTAATGACACGTCAGTTAACCAACCGAACGCGCTGCTTTCACCATTTTGACCAAACCACTGCGCTAATGTTCCTGGGAACAAAATAATACTTGATGCGAAAATCGCTGGAATAACACCTGCCATATTAATCTTAAGAGGCAAGTGAGAGCTTTGTGCTGCAAAAACTTTACGACCTTGTTGACGTTTCGCATAGTTAACGACGATACGACGTTGACCACGTTCCATGAAAACTACGAAGTAAATAACAGCAAAAGACAATACAGCAATCAACAGCAGAAGAAGCACATGCAATTCACCTTGACGCGCTTGCTCGATTGTTTGACCGATTGCAGAAGGCAATCCAGCAACAATACCTGCAAAAATCAGAATGGAAATACCATTACCGATTCCTCGCTCAGTGATTTGTTCACCTAACCACATTAAGAACATGGTACCAGTTACTAAACTCACGGTAGCAATAAGCGTAAACATGGTTTGGTTGATAACAACCAGATTGTCGACCATGTTTGGTAAGCCTGTTGCGATACCAATAGCTTGGAATGTTGCAAGTACAAGCGTGCCGTAGCGTGTATATTGGCTTATCTTACGACGGCCTGCTTCACCCTCTTTCTTGAGTTCCGCTAACGCTGGATGAACTACAGTTAGCAATTGGACTACGATCGATGCCGAAATGTACGGCATGATACCCAATGCTAATATAGATGCACGCTCAAGAGCACCACCGGAGAACATGTTAAACATTTCTACGATGGTACCTTTTTGCTGATCGAACAAATCGGCAAGTACAGCTGCGTCAATACCAGGGATCGGCACAAAAGAGCCGGCTCGGAATACTAAAAGTGCACCAATTACGAATAATAAGCGCGACTTTAGTTCACTTAAGCCGCTCTGAGCACTACGAAAATCTTGTCCTGGTTTCTTAGCCATCTGTACCTCGTTCCTCGAGATTATTCCTCGATTTTACCGCCTGCAGCTTCGATTGCAGCTTTAGCGCCTTTAGTCACGCGTAGACCTTTAACAGTCACAGCTTTGCTTAGGTCACCAGAAAGAACGATCTTAACAAACTCGATGTTCTTAGTGATAACGTTAGCAGCTTTAAGGCTGTTAAGATCAACTACGTCACCTGTTACTTTCGCTAGCTCGGCTAGACGAACTTCAGCAGACACTAGACTCTTACGAGAAGTGAAACCGAATTTAGGTAGACGTTGTTTTAGAGGCATTTGACCGCCTTCAAAACCTGGACGAACAGAGCCGCCAGAACGTGACTTTTGACCTTTGTGACCACGGCCACCTGTTTTACCAAGGCCAGAACCGATACCACGACCTACACGCTTCTTAGAAGGTTTAGAGCCAGCAGCCGGTGATAGAGTATTCAAACGCATTCTGATTACTCCTCAATCTTAACCATGTAGTAAACCTTGTTGATCATACCGCGTACGCACGGTGTATCTTCAAGTTCTACTGTATGGTTGATGCGACGAAGACCTAGACCTTTAAGACACGCTTTGTGCTTAGGTAGGCGACCAATTGAGCTTTTAGTTTGAGTTACTTTAATAGTTGCCATCGTGTGCTTACTCCGAAATAGATTCAACAGTTAGACCACGTTTAGCAGCAACCATTTCTGGTGACTTAACGTCTACTAGAGCACCAATCGTTGCGCGAACAACGTTGATAGGGTTCGTTGAACCGTATGCTTTAGAAAGTACGTTATGTACGCCTGCAACTTCAAGTACGGCACGCATTGCACCACCGGCAATAACACCTGTACCTTCAGCAGCTGGCTGCATGTAAACTTTAGAGCCCGAATGACGACCTTTCACCGGGTGGTGAAGAGTGCCTTCGTTAAGCGCAACAGTAACCATGTTACGACGCGCTTTTTCCATTGCTTTTTGAATCGCAGCAGGTACTTCACGAGCTTTGCCGTAACCGAAACCTACACGACCATTACCGTCACCAACTACTGTTAGTGCAGTGAAGCTCATGATTCGACCACCTTTAACCGTCTTAGATACACGGTTAACTGCGATCAGCTTTTCTTGCAAATCATTAGCTTGTTGTTGTTCTTTAGCCATCTTCCAACCCTACCTTAGAATTTCAGACCAGCTTCGCGAGCAGAATCTGCTAGCGCCGCTACTCGACCGTGGTATTGGAAACCAGAACGATCGAATGCAACTGAAGCTACGCCTTTTTCAAGAGCGCGCTCAGCAACAGCTTTACCAACTGCTTTAGCTGCATCAACGTTACCAGTGTTCTTAACTTGCTCACGGATCGCTTTTTCTACAGTAGAAGCAGCTGCGATAACCTCAGAGCCGTTTGCCGCGATAACTTGTGCGTAAACATGGCGAGGAGTACGGTGTACTACCAGGCGAGTTGCACCAAGTTCTGCAATCTTACGACGTGCACGTGTAGCACGACGGATGCGAGATGCTTTCTTATCCATAGTGATACCTTACTTCTTCTTAGCTTCTTTAGTACGCACATTTTCATCTGCGTAACGAACACCTTTGCCTTTGTAAGGCTCAGGAGCACGGTAAGAACGAATGTCAGCCGCAACTTGACCTACTACTTGCTTATCGCAACCAGTAATGATGATCTCAGTTTGGCTAGGGCACTCAGCTTTAATACCTTCAGGTAGAGCGTGCTCTACTGGGTGAGAAAAACCAAGTGTTAGAGCTACAGAGTTGCCTTTCATAGCAGCACGGTAACCAACACCCTTAAGAGTTAGCTTCTTAGTGAAGCCCTCAGTAACACCCACAACCATGTTATTAACTAGAGCGCGAGCTGTACCAGCTTGTGCCCATGCGTTAGTAACACCTTCTTTCGGACCGAAAGTTAGGTTGGTTTCTTCCTGTGCAATAACTACGGCGCTGTTAAGAACGCGAGTAAGCTCACCTTTGCTACCTTTTACAGTAACTTCTTGGCCGTTTAGTTTCACCTCTACGCCAGCTGGAATAGCGACAGGTGCTTTAGCAACACGAGACATAATCTACTCCTTAAGCTACGTAACAGATGATTTCACCGCCAAGACCTGCTTTACGAGCAGCACGGTCAGACATCAGACCCTTGGAAGTAGAAACAACTGCAATACCAAGACCACCCATCACAGTAGGTAAAGAGTCTTTATTTTTATAAACTCTTAGACCAGGACGTGATACACGCTTGATTTGCTCGATTACAGGTTTAGCTTGGAAGTACTTAAGAGTAACTTCTAGCTCAGGTTTTGCTTCGCTGTTAACAGCGAAGTCTACGATGTAACCTTCAGCTTTAAGTAATGCAGCAATTGCAACTTTAAGCTTTGAAGAAGGCATTTTTACAGCAACTTTGTTTGCTGCCTGACCGTTACGAACTCGGGTCAGCATATCCGAAATCGGATCTTGCATGCTCATAAGATTTACTCCAAATGATTAAGTGGCAATTACCAGCTAGCCTTACGAAGACCCGGAATCTCGCCTTTCATGCAAGCTTCACGAACCTTAATGCGGCTTAGACCGAATTTACGTAGGTAACCGTGTGGACGACCAGTTTGGTTGCAACGGTTGCGCTGACGTGATGCACTTGAATCACGTGGAAGAGATTGCAGTTTAAGAACCGCATTCCAACGATCTTCTTCAGATGCGTTTACATCGCTAATGATAACTTTTAGCGCAGAACGCTTTTCAGCGAACTTAGCTACTAGTTTTGCACGTTTAGCTTCACGTGCTTTCATTGATTGTTTAGCCATAACAGTAACCCTACCCTTACTTACGGAATGGGAAGTTAAAGGCAGCCAGCAGAGCTCGGCCTTCCTCATCGGAACCCGCAGAAGTCGTGATAGTGATATCAAGACCGCGGACGCGATCGACTTTATCGTAGTCGATTTCCGGAAAGATGATTTGCTCGCGAACGCCCATGCTGTAGTTACCGCGACCGTCAAAAGACTTAGCGCTAACACCACGGAAATCACGTACACGTGGAAGTGCGATAGAGATTAAACGCTCTAAAAATTCCCACATGCGCTCACCACGCAAGGTTACTTTACAACCAATTGGGTAGCCTTCACGAATTTTGAAACCAGCTACAGATTTACGCGCTTTAGTGATAAGTGGCTTTTGACCAGAGATCGTTGCCATATCAGCTGCTGCGTTTTCTAGCAGTTTCTTATCGTTGATTGCTTCACCAACGCCCATGTTTAGGGTGATTTTCTCAATCCTAGGGACTTGCATGACGCTTGTGTAGCTGAACTCTTTGGTAAGCTCAGCGACTACAGACGACTTGTAGTAATCATGCAGTTTCGCCATAGTAGAACTCCAAATTACTTCTAATTAGTTAGAAACAGTTTCGCCGTTAGATTTGAAGAAACGAACTTTCTTGCCATCTTCGATACGGAAACCGATACGGTCTGCTTTACCAGTAGCCGCGTTAAAAACAGCAACGTTAGAAGCATCAATAGCTGCTTCTTGTTCAACGATGCCACCTTGTTGACCTAGAGCCGGAACCGGCTTTTGGTGTTTCTTAACAAGGTTGATGCCTTCAACGATAACTTTACCAGTTGTCAGAACCTTAGTTACTTTACCTTTCTTGCCTTTATCTTTACCAGCAAGAATGATTACTTCGTCATTACGACGGATTTTAGCTGCCATATTGCCGCTCCTTACAGAACTTCAGGTGCTAGTGATACAATCTTCATGAATTTCGCGTTACGAAGTTCACGAGTCACAGGACCAAAGATACGTGTGCCGACTGGTTGCTCAGTAGTGTCATTTAACAATACACAAGCATTACTGTCGAAGCGAATGACAGAACCGTCTGGGCGACGAACGCCTTTACGGGTGCGCACTACTACCGCCTTCAGAACATCACCTTTCTTTACTTTACCGCGAGGAATCGCTTCCTTCACTGTAACCTTGATGACGTCACCGATATGTGCATAACGGCGGTGAGAGCCACCCAGAACCTTAATACACATTACCTTGCGCGCGCCAGAGTTATCTGCTGCGTCAAGTGTACTTTGCATCTGGATCATTGTTAGTGCTCCGCTAAATATTAAAACTAGACCCTCTCGGGTCGGGCTGCCTCTTTAAAAGGGACGCGAATTGTACCACCCTTTTTTTAAATTGGGTAGACAAAAAACAAGCGGCTCCAAAAAATTATTTGGAGCCGCTTATAAGTTATAGAATTACAAAGATTAAATCTTCGCTTTTTCTAGAACTTTAACCAATGTCCAAGACTTAGTCTTAGACAGAGGACGACACTCAGCGATTTCAACTTTGTCGCCTAGGCCACAAGTGTTGTCTTCGTCGTGTGCGTGTACTTTAGTCGTGCGTTTGATGAACTTACCGTAAATTGGGTGTTTTACAGTGCGCTCAATAGCAACAACGATAGACTTGTCCATCTTGTCACTTACTACACGGCCTTGCTGGATGCGGTTAGTTTCGCTCATTATGCGCCTGCCTTTTCAGTCAAAACAGTTTTCACACGTGCGATGTCACGGCGTACAGCTTTTAGAGTATGAGTTTGCTGTAGTTGACCAGTTGCAGCTTGCATGCGCAAGTTGAACTGTTCACGTAGCAAATTCAATAGCTCAGCGTTAAGCTCTTCAACGTTCTTTTCGCGTAGATCTTGTGCTTTCATCACATCACCTGCTTAGTTACAAAAGTAGTTTTAACAGGCAGTTTACGTGCCGCTAGGCGGAACGCTTCACGTGCCAACTCTTCAGGTACGCCATTCATCTCGTACATAACTTTGCCTGGTTGGATTTGAGCAACCCAGTACGCAACTGAACCTTTACCTTTACCTTGACGAACTTCAAGAGGCTTTTCAGTAATCGGCTTGTCTGGGAATACACGGATCCAGATTTGACCTTGACGCTTAATGTGACGTGTCATAGCACGACGTGCCGCTTCGATTTGACGTGCAGTCAGACGACCACGGCCAACAGCTTTAAGACCGAATTCGCCGAAGCTTACTTCAGTACCTTTAGCTAGACCACGGTTACGACCAGTCATAACCTTGCGGAACTTAGTACGTTTTGGTTGTAGCATCGTTCGACTCCTTACTTACGGCCTTTACGCTGCTTCTTAGGCTTATCGCCTTTTGGCTCTACTGCGTTAGCAGCTGGCATACCGCCTAGAATCTCACCTTTGAAGATCCAAACTTTAATGCCGATCACACCGTATTGAGTGTGAGCCGAAGAAGTTGCGTAATCAATGTCTGCACGTAGAGTGTGTAGAGGCACACGGCCTTCACGGTACCACTCAGAACGTGCGATTTCAGCACCGCCAAGACGGCCGCCTACTTGTACTTTGATGCCTTTAGCGCCTAGACGCATAGCATTTTGTACCGCACGCTTCATTGCACGACGGAACATAACACGACGCTCTAGTTGAGACGCGATGCTATCAGCTACAAGCTGACCATCTAGCTCAGGCTTACGTACTTCAGCGATGTTAATTTGCGCTGGTACACCTGCGATTTTAGCTACAGCTGCGCGTAGCTTCTCTACGTCTTCACCTTTCTTACCGATAACAACGCCAGGACGAGCAGTGTGAATAGTCACACGGATGCTCTTAGCTGGACGCTCGATAACGATACGAGATAATGATGCTTTTTGTAGTTCCTTTGTAAGGAACTGACGTACCTTGAAGTCGCCGTCTAGGTTGTCAGCGAATTCGTTGGTATTAGCAAACCATGTAGCATTCCAAGGCTTAACGATGCCAAGACGAATACCATTAGGATGTACTTTCTGACCCATTGCTTACTCTCCTAGTCTTTAGCGATCTGCTACAACAATAGTGATGTGGCTTGAACGCTTCAAGATACGATCCGCACGACCTTTAGCACGAGGCATAATACGCTTCATGATAGGGCCCTCATCTACGAAGATTTTAGCGACATTTAGATCGTCGATATCTGCACCTTCGTTATGTTCCGCGTTAGCGATAGCTGACTCAAGAACCTTCTTAACTAATACAGCAGCTTTTTTGTTGCTGAAAGTTAGAATTTCTAGAGCTTGATCTACCGACTTACCGCGAATTTGGTCTGCAACTAAGCGAGCTTTCTGTGGAGAAATACGAGCAAAGTTATGTTTAGCTAAAGCTTCCATCATCTACTCCTTATTTCTTCTTAGCTTTCTTATCTGCAGCATGACCGCGATAAGTACGAGTTGGTGCAAATTCGCCCAGTTTGTGACCGATCATTTCTTCGGTAACGAAAACTGGAACGTGCTGACGACCATTATGGACAGCGATGGTCAAACCAATCATTGTTGGGATGATCATTGAGCGACGGGACCAAGTCTTAATAGGCTTTTTGTCTCCGCTTTCCACCGCTTTCTCTACCTTCTTCAGCAAGTGTAGGTCAATAAAAGGACCTTTCTTGAGAGAACGTGGCATGGCGATTCCTCTTTATAAATTATTTAGTGCGACGACGTACGATGTACTTGTCAGTGCGCTTGTTCTTACGAGTCTTGAAGCCCTTAGTAGGAACGCCCCAAGGAGAAACTGGGTGACGACCACCAGATGTGCGGCCTTCACCACCACCATGTGGGTGATCCACCGGGTTCATTACTACACCACGTACGGTTGGACGTACGCCGCGCCAGCGTGAAGCACCAGCTTTACCAAGTTCACGTAGCATATGCTCAGAGTTACCAACTTCACCGATCGTTGCACGACCTTCAGAAAGAACTTTGCGCATCTCACCAGAACGTAGACGGATAGTTACGTATGCACCATCGCGAGCGATGATTTGAGCATAAGCACCAGCCGAACGAGCTAGTTGAGCACCTTTACCAGGCTTAAGTTCAACACAGTGTACAGTAGAACCTACTGGGATGTTGCGCATCGGCAGAGTGTTACCTGCTTTGATTGCAGCATCTACGCCAGATTGAATCTGGTCGCCTGCGTTAACACCTTTAGGTGCAATGATGTAACGACGCTCACCGTCTGCGTACAGAACTAGAGCGATGTTAGCACTACGGTTTGGATCGTATTCTAGACGCTCAACTTTCGCTGGGATGCCATCTTTAGTACGTTTGAAGTCAATCAGACGGTAATGGTGCTTATGACCACCACCGATGTGACGTACTGTAATACGACCGTTGTTGTTACGACCACCGTTCTTAGAGTTTTTCTCTAGAAGTGGTGCGTATGGCTTACCCTTGTGTAGGTCAGCGTTAACAACTTTAACGACGTGACGACGACCAGGGGAAGTCGGCTTACATTTAACAATAGCCATTTTTACTACTCCTGTTATTCCGCGCCGCCAACGAAGTCAAGATCTTGACCTTCTTTCAAAGTAACGTAGGCTTTCTTAACGTCTGAACGACGGCCTTCACGCATACCTTGACGTTTGGTCTTACCCTTTAATACAAGAGTATTTACAGACTTAACTTCAACTTCAAATAGCTTTTCTACAGCTGCTTTGATCTCTTTCTTAGTTGCATCTTTAGCTACTTTGAAAACGATAGTGTTCGCTTTCTCAGCTGCCATAGTTGCTTTTTCAGAGATGTGCGGAGCACGTAGAACTTTTAAGATACGCTCTTCAGTGATCATGCTAGCATCTCCTCAACTTGCTTAACTGCGTCAGCAGTCATTAGAACCTTGTCGAAAGCGATTAGTGATACTGGATCAACACCAGCAACATCACGTGCATCTACTTTGTATAGGTTACGAGCAGCTAAGAATAGATTTTCATCTACTTCGCCAGTCACAATCAGAACGTCGCTTAGCTCAAGCTCTTTAAGCTTAGCTACAAGTTCTTTTGTTTTTGGTGCTTCTACAGAGAAGTTATCAACAACGATTAAACGCTCTTGACGAACTAGCTCAGAAAGAATGCTCTTCATAGCACCGCGGTACATTTTTTTGTTTACTTTTTGGCTGTGATCTTGTGGTTTCGCAGCAAAAGTAACACCACCTGTACGCCAGATTGGGCTACGAATTGTACCAGCACGTGCGCGGCCAGTACCTTTTTGACGCCATGGCTTAGCGCCACCGCCAGATACTTCAGAACGAGTCTTTTGAGCACGAGTACCTTGACGAGCACCTGCTGCATATGCAACAACTACTTGGTGTACAAGAGCTTCGTTGAAGTCACGTCCGAAAGTAGTCTCGGAAACAGTTAGTGCATCAGCACCTTTAACCATCAATTCCATTACTTACTCCTAGACGTTATGCTTTAACAGCAGGTTTTACGATCACGTTTCCGCCTGTTGAGCCCGGTACTGCACCTTTAATAAGGAGTAGATTGCGCTCAGCGTCAACACGTACGATCTCTAGGTTTTGAGTCGTTACACGCTCAGCACCCATGTGACCTGCCATTTTCTTGCCTTTAAACACGCGACCTGGAGTTTGACATTGGCCAATTGAACCCGGTGCGCGGTGAGACAAAGAGTTACCGTGAGTCATATCTTGAGTAGAGAAGTTCCAACGCTTGATAGCGCCTTGGAAGCCTTTACCTTTAGATGTACCAGTAACGTCTACTTTTTTAATTTCGTTGAAAAGTTCTACGTTTAGCTCAGCGCCAACTTCAAACTCTTCGCCGTTTTCTAAACGGAATTCCCAAAGACCGCGACCTGCTTCTACACCCGCTTTCGCGAAGTGACCAGCTTCAGGTTTAGTTACACGGTTAGCTTTCTTAGCACCAGTAGTTACTTGGATTGCTGCGTAGCCATCAGTCTCAAGAGTTTTAACTTGAGAAATACGGTTCGCTTCAACCTCAACAACAGTTACTGGGATAGAAACGCCTTCTTCAGTAAATACGCGGGTCATACCCACTTTACGTCCGACTAGACCAATCATTATTCTTATCTCCCTTAACCTAGGCTGATTTGAACATCAACGCCAGCTGCAAGATCAAGACGCATTAGAGCATCAACAGTTTTATCTGTTGGCTCAACGATGTCGATCAAACGCTTGTGAGTACGAATTTCGTACTGGTCACGTGCATCTTTGTTGACGTGTGGAGAGGTAAGAACAGTGAAACGCTCTTTACGAGTAGGTAGTGGAATAGGACCACGAACCTGTGCGCCAGTACGTTTTGCTGTTTCAACGATTTCCGCAGTTGAAGCATCGATTAGCTTGTAATCAAACGCTTTAAGGCGGATACGAATACGTTGGTTCTGCATGAGACAGAGCTCCAATTATTAAAAATTACACAAACAATATCGCCACTCAAACCCGATAAAACGAGAGAATGCCGATTGATTTATGTGAAACCGTAGCATCCAAAATTAGGACGCATTGTCAGTTAACTTTTGAAGCAAACAAGAAGTTTACTATTTTTATTAACCGCGAACATAAGCTGAGTATACATTACTAGGTAAGACCTACTCCTCAGTGCTCATTGGTTCACAACCAGCGTTAGCCAGTGCGATGCATTATACAGATCACACTTTAGTATGCAAGTAGTGTTGGAAAAATAATCGGAATTTATTGGAAGTTGGTTTTGTATCGAGAGGGAAAAAGATAGATGGAAGGTAATATTTCTTTCGAGAAAACAAAAGGGAAGCCGAAGCTCCCCTTTTCAGATGCGTGCTCTTCTAATGAAGAGTGTGCAAAAATCTAAATGCTATTAAGCGAAGATTTTAGCTACAACACCAGCACCAACTGTACGGCCACCTTCGCGGATTGCGAAACGTAGACCTTCGTCCATTGCGATTGGAGCGATTAGCTCAACAGTCATTTGAACGTTGTCACCTGGCATTACCATTTCTACGCCTTCAGGTAGAGTGATATCGCCTGTTACGTCAGTTGTACGGAAGTAGAACTGTGGACGGTAACCTTTGAAGAAAGGAGTGTGACGGCCGCCTTCGTCTTTAGAAAGTACGTATACTTCAGACTCAAACTTAGTGTGTGGGTTGATAGAACCTTTCGCAGAAAGTACTTGACCACGTTCAACGTCATCACGCTTAGTACCACGTAGAAGTGCACCAACGTTCTCACCTGCACGACCTTCGTCAAGCAGTTTACGGAACATTTCAACACCAGTACAAGTAGTAAGAGTAGTCTCTTTGATACCAACGATTTCTACTTCGTCACCTACACGTAGGATACCGCGCTCGATACGACCAGTTACAACAGTACCACGACCTTGGATTGAGAATACATCTTCAATTGGTAGTAGGAACGGTTGGTCAACTGCACGCTCTGGCTCAGGAATGTAAGAATCTAGTGCTTCTGCAAGCTCAACGATCTTGTCTTCCCACTGCTTCTCGCCGTTTAGTGCGCCAAGTGCAGAACCTTGGATAACTGGTAGGTCATCACCTGGGAAGTCGTATTCAGAAAGAAGTTCACGAACTTCCATCTCAACTAGCTCAAGTAGCTCTTCGTCATCTACCATGTCACATTTGTTCATGAATACGATGATGTAAGGGATACCAACTTGACGACCAAGTAGGATGTGCTCACGAGTTTGAGGCATAGGGCCGTCAGTCGCAGCAACAACTAGGATACCGCCGTCCATTTGTGCAGCACCAGTGATCATGTTTTTAACATAATCCGCGTGTCCTGGACAGTCTACGTGTGCGTAGTGACGTGCTGGAGTGTCGTACTCAACGTGAGAAGTTGCGATTGTGATACCGCGCTCACGCTCTTCTGGAGCGTTATCGATAGATGCGAAATCTTTAGCAACACCGCCGTATACTTTTGCAAGAGTAGTACAGATAGCAGCAGTTAGAGTTGTTTTACCGTGGTCAACGTGGCCGATAGTACCAACGTTTACGTGCGGTTTCGTACGTTCAAATTTTTCTTTAGACACAATCGTGTTCCTTCCTAGTTATGATTCGCCACGTTCATTATTGAGCGAGACGCGCCAGAAATTGCTATTTTATGCGCCAACTCTCGTTAGCGCAATATTTGGACGCATTGTTCTTTCAAAAAATGAAAAAAAATGCCTTCCTTTTGTTTAACCACGCTCTGCAATGATTGCTTTTGCAACATTGTTAGGCACTTCAGCGTACTCACTAAACTCCATAGAGTAAGAAGCACGACCTTGTGTCGCAGAACGTAAATCAGTTGCGTAACCGAACATGACAGACAACGGAACTTGTGCACGAATTATCTTCAGGCCAGCTGTCCCCTCGTCCATACCTTCGATGATGCCGCGACGACGGTTAATATCGCCAACAACGTCACCCATCCAGTCTTCTGGAGTAGTTACTTCAACTTTCATCATAGGCTCAAGCAGAACCGGTTGCGCTTCAAGTGCACCCGTTCTGAAAGCCATAGAGGCAGCGATTGTAAACGCCATCTCACTTGAATCTGTTTCATGGTAAGAACCATCATATAGTGTAGCTTTGATATCCAAAACTGGATAGCCAGCAAGCACACCATTGTTCATCTGCTCTTCAACGCCTTTAGCCACTGAAGCGATAAACTCTTTCGGTACGATACCATTGGCAATTTCATCCACAAAGACAAAGCCTTCGCCTGCTTCTGATGGTTCCAGTTTCAGCCATACGTGACCGTACTGACCTTTACCACCATGTTCACGGATAAATTTACCTTCCGCTTTCGCTGTACCGCGAATAGTCTCACGGTAAGCCACTTGCGGGTTACCAACGTTGCAGTTCACGCTAAATTCACGCTTCATACGGTCAACGATGATATCTAAGTGTAGTTCACCCATACCAGAAATCAGAGTCTGGCCAGTTTCCGCATCCATATCAACGCGGAACGATGGGTCTTCCGCTGCTAGTTTACCTAGAGCGATAGTCATTTTATCTTGATCAGCTTGAGAGCTTGGCTCTACAACGATCTGAATAACTGGATCTGGGAACTCCATGCGCTCAAGAACAATCTTATGGTTCTGGTCACAAAGGGTTTCACCAGTAGTCACATCTTTCAGGCCAATGATGGCTGCGATGTCACCTGCTCGTACTTCTTTTACTTCTTCACGCTTGTTTGAGTGCATTTGAACAATGCGACCTAAGCGTTCACGTTGTTTCTTCACAGAGTTGTAAGCTGTTTTACCGCTTTCAACAACACCAGAGTAAACACGGATGAAAGTTAAAGTACCAACGAATGGGTCTGTTGCGATCTTGAATGCTAGCGCTGAGAACGGTTCTTTGTCGTCCGCGTGACGCTCTGCTTCGTTCTCGTCTTCATCGATACCTTTAATTGCAGGTACATCGACTGGAGAAGGAAGGAAATCAACAACTGCATCTAGAACAGCTTGTACACCTTTGTTTTTGAATGCACTACCACAAGTAGCAAGTACGATTTCATTATTAAGGGTACGAGTACGAAGACCTTGTTTGATTTCAGCTTCTGTTAGTTCACCTTCTTCAAGGTACTTATCCATCAGCTCTTCATTTGCTTCTGCAGCAGCTTCAACAAGTTCTGTACGATATTCTTCAGCCATTTCTTGCATGTCTGCAGGAATATCTTCGTACGTGAAAGTCATGCCTTGGTCAGCTTCGTTCCAGTTAATTGCCTTCATCTTGATAAGATCGACAACGCCTTGGAAGTTTTCTTCAGCACCAATGTTCAGTTGAATTGGAACAGGAGTTGCGCCTAGGCGGTCCTTGATCTGTTCAACTACGCGCAAGAAATCTGCGCCGGTACGGTCCATTTTATTAACGAAAACCATACGTGGAACTTGGTACTTATCAGCTTGACGCCATACTGTCTCTGACTGAGGTTCAACACCAGATGAGCCACAGAACACAACAACTGCACCATCAAGTACACGCAAAGAACGTTCTACTTCGATTGTGAAGTCAACGTGTCCAGGAGTGTCGATGATGTTGATACGGTGGTCCGAGAACTGAGCTTCCATACCACGCCAAAACGTAGTGGTTGCTGCTGAAGTGATCGTAATACCGCGCTCTTGCTCTTGCTCCATCCAGTCCATGGTTGCTGCACCATCGTGAACTTCGCCGATTTTGTGAGAAAGACCGGTATAGAACAGAATACGTTCACTTGTGGTTGTTTTACCTGCATCTACGTGAGCAACGATACCGATATTACGGTATTGCTCTATAGGAGTTTTACGAGCCACGGTTGAATCCTCTTATTAGAGACTTAGGGACTATTGCTATGTCTAGATTATGCGTTAAAAGCGATGCTTCGCTAAAATTGCTTGCCCTAGAAATAGCAATAGTTCCTAGCATAAGCATAGGAACTAAAGAAGTGCTGCAAGGAACCTTGCAGCACTAAAAAGGTATTACCAACGGTAATGTGCGAACGCTTTGTTTGCGTCAGCCATGCGGTGAACGTCTTCACGTTTCTTAACCGCAGTACCTTTGTTCTCAGACGCGTCTAGCATTTCAGCAGCTAGGCGTTGAGCCATAGATTTTTCACCACGCTTACGCGCAGCTTCAACTACCCAACGCATAGCAAGAGCGTTACGGCGAACCGGACGAACTTCTACAGGTACTTGGTAAGTTGAACCACCTACACGGCGAGATTTAACTTCTACCGCTGGGCGAACATTTTCAAGAGCTTCTTCAAATACAGCTAAGTGGTCTTTACCAGACTTCTCAGCCATTGAATCTAGTGCAGTGTAAACGATTTTTTCTGCAGTAGATTTCTTTCCGTCAACCATAAGGATGTTAACGAATTTTGCCAGCAATTCAGATTTGAACTTAGGATCTGGAAGGATCTTACGCTGACCTATTACGCGACGACGTGGCATGGATATTCTCCGTTGTCTTCTTCAGGTTTTTTCCAAAACTTTTCAGAATAATAAATAAAATAGTGTTTGGCCTTACTTAACGATTTCTTTTTAAAAAGAAAATCAATTAAGACTTAGGACGTTTCACACCGTACTTAGAACGACCTTGTTTACGGTCGTTAACGCCAGCACAGTCAAGTGCGCCGCGAACAGTGTGGTAACGAACACCCGGAAGGTCTTTTACACGACCGCCACGGATTAGTACAACACTGTGCTCTTGTAGGTTGTGGCCTTCACCGCCGATGTACGAAGTTACTTCGAAACCGTTAGTTAGACGTACACGACATACTTTACGTAGTGCCGAGTTAGGTTTTTTAGGTGTAGTAGTGTAAACACGAGTACATACACCACGTTTTTGTGGGCACGCTTCTAGTGCAGGCACGTTGCTTTTAACAACTTGCTTTACACGAGGCTTGCGAACCAACTGGTTAATAGTTGCCATTAACTAGCTCCTGAAATTTACTTGAAAGTAAGCTTTGTGAAAAATCTATCCCTAATCACAAGTCGTAATTAGGGACGCAAAATTCTATTCAGCAGTGGGAGGTGTGTCAAGAAATATACAGATCTTTTTTAGCCGTCTAGAGCTCAGGATGGTCTAATTTTAACCAAACTGATAGAACACGCTTACCAAGTCACTGATTTGTCGTTCAAAACCGTCAGTTTAACGAAGCCATCGAAGTCAACTTGATCAATGGTACTTGAGACAAGTAGTTGTAAACCTCGGCTATCGAGATCTGGTTTTAACACCGACACCTGCCCTACTGCGCAGATTTGAGTGAATAACTCATGATTTGGAAGGCAAACATACACCGCATCTTCCACTAAAAGATACTGATCTTGTGGCTGAGAATAGGTCAATGCGAGTTTCAGTTTGTCGACTGATTTTACGATATGAAGCATAGCGTCCCCTAGAAAGTCAGTATCTGTTGGCACTGAGCTAACTTCTGCGTTAACTCGTCGGCTTCAACGCTGGTCACATCGATCAGCAGGTTGTCTGCTGAAAGACCAAACTGACTCAGACTACGCTGACACACATACACCTGTTCGATGTCGTACAGGTCCATAAGTTTGAATGCAGAGATGTAGTCACGCGATAGTGTTTCGTCGGGCTGCTGCGCTTTGAGAAGCTGTGTCACGCCATCGCCAACAAAGAACACGGCGATGTCTTCACTGTATGCGGACGCAGCAAGCAGGGCGTCTAACCCTTCTCTACCCGCAGCGGTCGTATGAGGGAAACTGTTAAATATAAAGGCTAACTTTCTCAAAACTGCACAACCCTATCTTGCGTTAGTAGCGCTTCGGATAAGCTCCCTAATCCGGCCTGAGTAAATCCCTTGGCTAGGTTAGAGGCACTTAGTTGATGTTGCTCTGCTTCTTCAGAGCTAATCACTCCGCGTCTTAGCGCTGCTGCCACACAGGTTTCAAGGCTAACATCGTGTTCATCAGCCAGCTTTTGCCAAGCAGAAGCTAAATCAAATTCATCGTTAGCCGGTACGGTAAGGTCTGAGCCGTTACTGACACCATCTTGATAGAAGAATACACTGTGAAGTTTGTGGCCCTGATTAATAAGAGCCACGGCAAACTGGTAGGCACTTCTTGCTGACTGTGAGCCATAGACTGGCCCATTCACTAGGAGTGTATAGCTTAGCAACCCTCTTCATCCTCTGTTTTACGTTGGCGGATGTATAGGTACACGGTGTGCTTAGAGATGTTCAGTCGCTCAGCAACGCGGTTAATCGCGTCTTTAATATCGAAAATACCTTTGTCGTACAGCTCCATCACGATCTGACGGTTCTTCGTATTGTTCGATACCGATTTGTCAGCGTTAATTTCTTCAATGGTGCGTTCAACCGTCTGGTCGACAAGTTCTTCAACGTCACTAGCGAAGTTAACCGATGATGCGGCTTCGTCTGCGTCTTGTGTAGGCATGAACGATTGCAGCACTTGTGAGAATGGCGCGTCTAGATTAACGTTAATACACAGTAGGCCAATCACTCGGTCTTCACCGTTGCGGATAGCAACCGTGATCGACTTCATCAACACTCCGCCTTTAGCGCGAGTGAAGTATGAACGTGAGAAGTTACGCTTAGAACCTTCAATATCTTTTAGCATCTTCAGTGCAAGATCGGTGATCGGCGAGCCAACCTGACGACCTGTATTTTCGCCGTTGGCAATTTTAATCGCAGAAGTATTGAGGTCTTCTAAAGAGTGCAAAACGATTTCACAAAACGGACCAATAAGGCTCGCAATACCGTCAACAACGGCCTCATAAGATCTTAGAATGATTTTATCGTGTTCACTGAATGGCATAACGTGGACTGATTCCATTTCAAGTAACACATCTGCATTGACTGTTTCTGTAGTAGTCACTTATTCCTTACCTTCGTGTGAAAAATCAACAAATTTATGTAAGTTTATCAGAAAATTTTAATTGCACACCTAGCTAACATTGCAACTAGTGATTTAGAACAAGTTTAAAAATCAAATACTCATCTTCAAATCATAAAAAAAGCCTAACTCAAAGTTAGGCTTTTTATTCAATCAACGTATTTTAGTACGAAGCTTTTAACCGATATTACTGTGCAGGAGCTGCTTCAGCGTTATCGATGTTTAGTAGTTCAACTTCGAATACTAACGTTGAGTTAGCAGGGATAGTCGGTGTGTCTTGCTCACCGTATGCTAGCTCTGGCGGGATAACGAACTTGTACTTAGAACCAACTTGCATCAGTTGTACGCCTTCAGTCCAGCCTGGGATTACGCGGTTTAGTGGGAATGTTGCTGGTTCGCCACGATCGTAAGAGCTGTCGAACTGAGTACCGTCTGTTAGCGTACCTTTGTAGTGTACTTGAACGGTATCAGTGTCTTTTGGAGAAGCGCCTTCACCAGCAGTCATTACTTGGTAAAGTAGACCAGATTCAGTTTGCTTAACGCCTTCAGTTTTAGCGAACTCAGCGCGGAAGTCATCACCGGCTTTCTTCACTTCTGCAGATTTTTCTGCCGCTTGTGCTTGCATCGTTTCAGCAACACGCTTGTCTAGAGCTTCAAGAGCTGCGCGAGTTTCTTCTTCGTTAAGTGCTGTTTTCTCTGCGAATACGTCTTCGATACCTTGAAGAACCATATCTTTGTCTAGGTTGATACCTAGCTCGCTTGGCTTATCAATGCTTGTGCTTAGGTAGTTAGCGAAAGATACACCGATTGCGTAAGCCGCTTTGTCATCTTCTGTTTTAAAGTTTACTGCTTCAACTTTAACTTCTTCTACCTGTGGAGCTTCTGCCTTTGGTTCTTCTTTCTGACAACCAACTGCTAGCATAACCGTTGCGGCAAGCAGTGATACTTTTAAAACTGATTTCATTGAATTCTCCAATTAATGGCCAAGCCATTGGTTATTGTGCACAAATCTAATGATTAGATTGGTGTGAATACGTTAGTTATAACAATATACTAGTCATATGTCTTTCGACACAAACCGGATTATTAGATGTGATGCGAATATTTTTCCACTCATTGCTATGTACTATTGTCATCACCTTGTTAAATGGTTGCTTTTTCTTTCAAGATGATGAACAACGTTGGGAAATTGAGCCCAATGGTGCCACCAGCTTTGCACTCAGCAGAGATGGACGCTTCGCCCTGCTCTACTCTCAGCAAAAACAACTGCTCCTTTGGGACCTCGCCGAAGATCAAGAGTTGGCTCAACTTGGTCCACAAGACCAGTTAGAAAACCAAGTATCGCGTATCCGTATCTCGGACAATGGCCGTTTTGCCATCACCGCGAGCCAGATGAACTTCGCCGTTTGGGACTTATCTTGGACTCAAGCACAAGGGCTATGGTCTATCTCCGATGGCTTGATTCGCGATGTCGATATCTCTAGCAATGGTGAAAAAGTACTGCTTGGCCTTTCTAATGGCAAAGCCATCTATGTGGACTTAGTCACCGGACGCCGTCTGGAGTTCCTCGCTCACCGAGAAAAAGTGAATTCTGTGTCCCTTTCGTCCAATGGACGCTACGCCTTATCCGGTGGTAACGACTACAAAGCCTACCTTTGGGATACCGAGTCAGGCTTGGTATTGCGCACCTTTGAGCATGAACAAAGAGTAGTACGAGTCGCGCTACAACGCGATGGCGAGCTGGCTTTTACTTCTGACGGCGGCAATCAAGCGATGATTTGGGATCTTGAAACGGGTGAACCTCAAGCACAACTACAAAGCTGGTCTCGACAGTTGATTTTCTCGAGTGCTCGTTTTTCTGATGACGGCAGCATGTTGGTGACGGGCACGCCATCCAGCCAAGTGAGTGTGTGGAATACTCAGGATGGCAAACGAATTTCTCGCCACGATGCTGAGCCACTAAAAGATGCTCGCCCTCCTCGTGCGGTAGTGTATGATGCAGCCTTTGATGATAAGAACCGTGTGATATCGGGCACCTCTGCGGGCATTGCCCAAGCTTGGAATGTGGATTAAGAACGATGACAGAAAAGCGAGTTGAACAACTAGAAAGCCGCGTAAATGACCTAGAGTGTCAGCTAGCTTTCCAAGAACAGACCATTGAAGAACTCAATGAAGCGCTTAGCCAACAGCAAATGTTGATCACGAGAATGCAAGACCAGATGAAGTTCGTGGTTGGCAAAGTGAAAAATATGGATGGCTCAAACCTAGCTGACGCATCAGAAGAGACGCCACCTCCACACTATTAAGTGCGGTTCAAAATAACGAATTGATTCTTGCGACATGTATCGCTAGAAATCTGCAAACTAAAAGGGCGACAGATGCTTATCTGTCGCCCTTTTGTTTGTTTAATCTGCGCTAATTCAACTAAAGCCAATTAAGCCGATAGAAACTTAATCATCCGCATAAATCTTCACTTCAACACGACCTTGAGTATCAACACTTGCACGATACATTCCTGAGCTGTTCATACCAAAATGAATATCGCCTTGGCCATCGATAGCGATCAAGCCGCCTTCTCCACCCATAGTTTTCAATTCACCTTGAATGATCGTTTCACAAGCGGTGTGTACATCTTCTTTCAGATAACGCATTCGTGCTGCGACATCACTGGCGACCATTTTACGTAGGAAGAACTCACCCATTCCGGTTGTTGAGACGGCAACGTTGCCATTTTCAGCGATGGTTCCCGCCCCAATGATCGGAGAGTCACCCACACGGCCGTATTTCTTATTGGTCACGCCACCGGTACTGGTTGCTGCTGCTAAGTTACCCGCTTGGTCTAATGCGACTGCACCGACCGTGCCGTACTTTTTGTCGTCGGGGTATTTCTCAGCTTGCTGTTCATCATATTTCGCTTCAGACAGAGCAAAGATGCCTTTCTCTTTCATCGACTGAAGTTGATCATAGCGGCGTTCAGTAAAGAAGTAGTCTTGCTCGGTAAAGGTGTACTCATGCTCAAACGCAAACTTCTCGGCACCTTCACCAATCAACAACACATGGTCGCTTTTCAGCATCACATCACGTGCAAGCTCAATTGGGTTTTTGATATGGCGAACGCCTGCAATAGCACCCGCATCCATTTCGCGGCCGTGCATCACAGAAGCGTCCATCTCAACAAATTCATCATGCGTTAAAACAGAGCCCTTACCAGCATTAAAATGCGGGCTGTCTTCCATCACCTTAACTGATGCCACTACCGCATCCAGAGCATCACCACCCGATTGCAATATTTGATAACCAGCCAAAACCGATTTTTCCAAAGCCTCAGTAATACCCGCTTTTAATTCATCGCTCATTTGCTCTCGCAAGATGGTTCCTGCACCACCATGAATGGCAATTGAAAAAGGCTGTGACATGCAAACTCTCCACTGACGTCGTCTTATAATGTTGTGCTATCAATACCACATCCATGGTTTGATGTCTGATAGCGAAAACCAAACTTTTTACGAATGCTTAGATTTGCGGACACTTAGATTTGCAGACACTGAGTTCGCTAGATTAAAAGTCAGCTCAAAAACGAGACTCCTTAAACGAAAAAAACCTCCACAAGGGAGGCTTTCAATATTCTTAAACTAAACCGTTAGTTCGGTATTAGTGAGAACCACAGCTACCGCCGCCGCAGCAGCCGTCTTTTTTCTCTTCACCGTGGTCATGGCCTTCGCCACCACAGCAACCGCCTTCGTGGTCATGATCGTGGTCGTGACCGCCACAGCCGCCTTCTTGGTGTACGTGACCGTGTTGAACTTCTTCTTCAGTCGCTTCACGAACCGCTACAACTTCAACGTCAAACGTTAGAGTTTGGCCAGCTAGCATGTGGTTACCATCAACAACAACTTCGTCGCCATCTACTTCAGTAACTTCAACTGGGATTGGACCTTGGTCAGTATCCGCTAGGAAACGCATGCCAACTTCGATTTGCTCAACACCTTGGAATACGTCAGCAGGAACACGTTGAACTAGTGCGTCGTTGTGTTCGCCGTATGCGTCTTCTGGAGTAACAGTTGCAGAGAACTTGTCGCCAGCTACTTTGCCTTCAAGCTCTTTTTCAAGACCTGTAATTAGGTTGTTGTGACCGTGAAGGTAATCTAGTGGAGCTTCTGCAGTTGATTGGTCAACTACTACGCCATCTTCAAGTTTCACTTGATATGCAACACTAACTACTACGTTCTTTTCAATTTTCATGAGAGCTCCAAGGAGGTTTGGACTAAGCTCGAACAGTTGAGCTTAGGAAAAATTCTGTACCGGGATATTATGGGGATCAATTAACGAAACTCAATCATTCTGGCTTAAAAATACCGATCATTTCTTGATTCGCGTGTTCAGATTTCTCTACAGTTTTCGGTTTACGCTGTTCTGTGAAGTCACAATCGACACATTCCACCAGCTCGATATTATTTTCAATCCACCAACGGAGTGTGTCTTGAGTGTTGCAACTTGGGCAGCTTGCCCCTGCGATAAAGCGTTTTTTCTGTTTCACGTTCATATCCTTTACTACTCTGGATTCGCGGTTCTTCCCACTCACTTTATTGATAAGTTAAGCAGAGACCGCGTTTATTATTAGATTAGTTCTATAGTCTGTTATTTCTATGCCCAAGCTCTATTTCTAAGCTCAAGCATGAGTTATCACTTCAAGCTACTGCCAATAGTTTCGAGATTGGTGATCGTTTTCCATCTCGTGTCCAAAGATCTCTTCAAGTTCTTTACGAGCCTCTTTCGCTCTTTGGGCTAACTCGGCATCTTCGTTATGCTGAGGCAGCAACTCTTTCAGCATACCATTATCCAACTTTCTAAAGTGTGCTTCTGCTCGCTTCGCTTTATATGGATGCATGCCAAGTTCAGTCAATGTTTGACGACCTAAATCCAATGCTCCAAGAAAGGTTTCACGCGAATAGTTACTCACACCGTGGTTAAGTAGTTGATACGCTTCAACACGGCTTCGTGCACGCGCCAAGATCTTTAAGCGTGGGAAGTGCTGCTTACATAAATCGACGGTTTTCATGATTTCATCAGGGGAGTCAGTACACAACACAATCGCCTCTGCTTTATCAGCACCGGCTGCGCGTAATAGCTCGAGGTGAGTTGAGTCACCGTAAAATACCTTGTAGCCAAACTTTCTAAGGATATGGATTTGGCTGGCATCACTCTCAAGAACGGTAATACGAATCTTATTTGCGTACATCAAGCGGCCAATGATCTGACCGAAGCGACCAAAGCCAGCAATGATCACTCGAGGGCTACGATCGACCACATCCGAAGACATCGCACTTTCGCTGATTTGGTTCAGTTGACGAGCAAAGAACTTATCTTGCAGCTTAAGCATTAGTGGGGTGGTCACCATAGACAGGCTCACTACTACCAGTAAGAACGACACCTGTTCGCCACTTAAGATGCCCTGCGCACTCGCCGCGGTAAAAATAACGAAAGCAAACTCACCACCTTGGCTGAGAATCATCGCCATTCGACTACGCGCTTTTGCTTGAGTACCAAAGATACGAGCCAGCGCGTACAGCACTAGGCCTTTCAACACCACGAGGGCCAATACAGCAATCAGTATTGCGAATGGGCTTTCTGCCAATAAACCTAGGTTTACCGCCATACCAACCGAGATGAAGAACAAGCCGAGCAACAACCCTTTGAATGGGTCAATCGCGATTTCAAGCTCGTGTCGATATTCACTTTCAGCAAGAAGCACGCCCGCTAGGAAGGTACCTAATGCCATCGACAAGCCAATCTGTTGCATGATCACGGCAATACCAATCACAAGTAACAGCGCTGCGACGGTGAATAACTCACGCACACCACTCATCACTACGTATCGGAACAGTGGTCTCAACAAGAAGTGGCCACCGACCAGCAGACCAATCACGCCACCCAGCATCCAAAGCATGTCTGCCCAACTGCCACCTGTATTGCCCGCAAGCAAAGGCAACATTGCCAACATTGGAATAACCGCGATATCTTGGAAAAGTAGTACTGCAAAGCCTGACTGCCCGGCTTCTTTGCCACCAAGCTCTCGCTCTTCAATAACACGCAAGGCAATAGCGGTCGAAGACAAAGCTAAACCCATACCGATGACTAAGCTCGTTTGCCAAGTTAAACCAAACATACACACGATGGCGGTAATAATCAGAGTGGTGATCAGCACTTGTGCGCCACCCAACCCGAGAATAGGCGCCCGCATCTGCCACAGTTTTTTCGGGTTAAGTTCGAGACCAATCAGGAAGAGCAGCAGTACCACCCCGAATTCGGAGAAGTGCAGAATCGCCTCTACATCACTGATTAGACCAAGCCCCCATGGGCCAATTGCCACGCCTGCTAATAGGTAACCGAGGACTGAACCCAAACCAGCGCGCTGTGCGATAGGAACCGCAACCACAGCAGCCGCTAAAAATATAACGCTACTTTGTAGAAAATCATTAGTCAGAGCCATCATCTGCTCCTATATCTTGTAGCGGGTCTCGCAACCAGTTTCGATACGCTTCGGCGTGTTGGTAACGCGTCATATCGGTGACATTTCGGGCCCAGTGTAAAACCAAAGGGGATATCCAGTTCATTTGACACAAAGAAGCGGTGAGCTCAAACGGTTGCAAGATCTCTTGTAATGGATATTTATTATAGCCTGCGGCACCAAACGCCTCTTCTTTACCACCGGTAGTAATCACACTGCGCCAGTGTTTGCCTTTAAGCGCACTTTGCTCACCAAACGCAAAACCCTTGCCTAACACGCGATCAAACCACTCTTTTAACAGTGAAGGGCAGGAATACATAAACAGAGGATGTTGAAACACGATCACATCGTATTGAAGGAGCAATTCATGCTCATAAGGCACATCGATAAAGAAGTCTGGGTAGATGGCGTAGAGATCATGAACTTTGACATGACCGAGCGACTCTACCTTCTTAACCATCATCTGGTTAGCAATAGAGGTTTGCGGCTCTGGGTGCGCGTAGATGATCAACACCTTTGGCACGACTTTGTCTGTCGAGGGAGTATTACTCATTCCTTTGAAACATTCCTTTGAGGGCTAAACGGTGGCAAGGCCACAAGAATTTAAGCAAAAGTTATTAATATGTTATTGGCATCATAACGCAAATTGCATTGTGATCGACTTTTATCTGGTTTCAGCCTACTATGCAGGCGTCTGTTCACCTCTAATTTCTATGCTATTTCAATTATGATTACTTTCTCTGATATTCAATTGCTACGCGGCGGTAAGCCACTCCTCGACCAAGCATCTGCGACTTTTCACCCTGGCGACAAGATCGGTTTGGTTGGTAAAAACGGCTGTGGTAAATCTACGCTGTTCGCCTTAATTAAGGACGAACTGTCTATTGATGCGGGCTCATTCAGTAAACCAGCCCATTGGGAAATGGCTTGGGTTGCTCAAGAAACACCTGCATTAGAAAGAACAGCAATTGAATACGTGATTGATGGCGACCGTGAATACCGTGGCCTTGAAGATCAACTAGAGAAAGCTGAACAAGCCGACAACGGCACATTGGTAGCAGAGATCCACGGCAAGATTGAAACCATTGGTGGTTACAGCATCAAGGCACGTGCTGCCGAGTTACTGGACGGCCTAGGCTTTAGCCAAGAACAAATGACATGGAACCTGACTCAGTTCTCGGGTGGTTGGCGTATGCGTTTAAACCTAGCGCAAGCCCTACTGTGTCGCAGTGACCTACTGCTACTCGATGAACCTACCAACCACTTGGATCTAGACGCAGTAATGTGGCTAGAACGTTGGTTACAAAGCTACCCTGGCACACTAGTGCTTATCTCGCACGATAGAGACTTCTTAGACCCTATCGTCAACCGCATCGTGCACGTTGAAAACCAGCAGCTCAATGAGTACACGGGTAACTATTCATCGTTCGAAACCCAACGAGCGCAAAAACTGATTCTGCAACAAGCGATGTACCAAAAGCAGCAGAAACAGATGTCTCACATGCAAAGCTACATTGACCGTTTCCGTTACAAAGCATCAAAGGCTCGCCAAGCGCAAAGCCGTATTAAAGCGTTGGAGAAAATGGAACAAGTGCTGCCTGCTCAGTTTGATAACCCATTCAGCTTTGAGTTTAGAGAACCAGACGCACTACCAAACCCAATCATGATGATGGACGAGGTCTCTGCCGGTTACGATGACAATCTGATTCTAGAGAAGATTCGCTTGAACCTAGTGCCGGGCAGCCGTATTGGTCTACTTGGTCGAAATGGTGCTGGTAAATCAACACTGATTAAACTGCTTTCTGGCGAACTGAAACAGCAAGGTGGTGAGCTGAGCTATTCGCAAGGCGTTAAGATTGGTTACTTTGCACAGCACCAATTAGAGACGCTGCACCCTGAAGAAACACCGCTGCAACACATGATGCAGATTGCCCCTAAGCACACCGAGCAACAACTGCGTGATTACCTAGGTAGCTTCGGTTTCCAAGGTGAAAAAGCGCTCGATAAAGTGGCACCCTTCTCTGGTGGTGAAAAAGCGCGTTTAGTATTAGCGCTACTGGTATGGCAAAAACCAAACCTGTTGCTACTCGATGAACCAACCAACCACTTGGATCTCGACATGCGTCAAGCGCTGACTTTTGCCCTGCAGACGTTTGAAGGTGCAATGGTTATCGTATCGCACGACCGTTACCTACTGCGTGCGACTACCGATGATTTATACCTTGTACACGACCGCCAAGTAGCACCGTTTGATGGTGACTTAAGCGATTACTACAAGTGGCTAACCGAACAACAGAAAGTTGAGCGCAAAGAAGCACAAGCATTGGCACCAGCCAAAGACGGCGCCAACAGTGCAGCAGCGAAAAAAGAGCAGAAACGAAAAGAAGCCGAGTTCCGTAAACTGACGGCACCACTTCGTAAAAAGCTCACTCAATTTGAAAAGCAGATGGATACATTAACGCAGGCTCTTGAAGAAGCTGAGCAAGAATTATCCGACACATCACTGTATGAAGCTGAAAATAAGGCTAAACTGAATAAAGTACTCGCTCTCCAAGCGAGCAGTAAGTCACAGCTAGAAGAAGTTGAAATGGATTGGATGTCCACTCAAGAAGATCTTGAGCAGATGGAACAGAATATGGATAGCTTATGAGCCCAGAGCACGCCCCAATATCACTAACACTGGAACGACTATGGCAATTTAGCCTTCAGTATTACAGTGTGCGCGGTGTAAAGGATGCGTGCCTAGCTTTGCAAAACCAGTTCCACGGCAACGTCAATCTACTGCTGCTTCTCAAATGGCTTGATGAGCAGCAATTGTCTTTCGCTGAAGAAGAGTGGCACAAGGTTCAACAGTGCTTGAGCCGCTCTGAAACCTTGCTTCATAGTTATCGAGAGCTACGTAAACATCTCAAAGCACACATTGTCGACTCGCTATACCGTGAAGCCTTGCAGTTTGAGTTACAGCTTGAAAAGCAACAACAGTCCGATCTGGTCGACTGTATTAACTCCCTACAACTGTACGCTAATCAGCAATCACCGCTCGCTTTTCAGTACTGTCGTTTATTAGGGGCAGAAAACCTCTACGACGCTTTTTCTGAACCAGCACCACAGCCCTAGCTCGTTCTCTTTCCATTTTATTCCATCAAGACCCAAGCTTAACCTTGATATTATTCAAGCAGTTAACCATGGCCTGTTTTTGTATCTCATATAAGTGAAAGCCTTGCGCTTATACCGAGAATCAACCAAGCTCAAATAAAAACGTGGGCGTTTCGTTACAAGCTCAACACGTTATCAAAACCCGTAAAAGAAGCATGGATCGTTTTTATGACAATATTTACCGCAGCCGCTGGTCTCTCTAATCCGCACTTACAAACCTTAGTGCCACGGTTTATTCGAAAGCAGGCGCTGTTTCATCCTCACTGGCAAACCTTAGAAACACCCGATGGTGACTTTCTTGATCTTGCTTGGAGCGAATCACCAGACGGTGACACCTCAAATAAGAATGATCGCAGTAGCAAGCCGATATTCGTTCTATTCCACGGTTTAGAAGGTAGCTTTGAGAGCCCTTATGCCAATGGATTAATGAATGCGTTTGCTAAAGATGGTTGGTTGTCCGTGATGATGCACTTCAGAGGCTGCAGTGGAAAACCCAATCGCCTGGCTCGCGCTTACCATTCAGGTGAAGTCGAAGATGCGCGCTTTTTTCTAAGACACTTGCACGCCCAGTTTCCGAATAACCCTAAGGTTGCGGTTGGCATATCTTTAGGTGGAAACATGCTGGCGAACTATTTGGCTGAGTACGCAGACGACCCATTACTGTCGGCGGCGACAATCGTATCTGCTCCTTTTGACTTAGCGTGTTGCTCTAGTCGCATTGAGCGTGGTTTCTCCAAACTCTATAAGAAGTACCTGCTCAACTCTCTAAAATCGAATGCGCTAAAAAAGGTTAACCTGCTACAGGAAAAACTTGGCATCACCGCTGAAGCCATCAAGAACATCACCAAACTGTATGAGTTTGATGAGCGAATCACTGCGCCTCTGCACGGCTTCAAAAATGCCCAAGATTATTATGCGCAATGTTCTGCACTGCCTAAGCTCAATAAGATCAAACTGCCGACTCAGATCATTCATGCCAAAGACGACCCTTTCATGACCGATGATGTGATCCCAAAATTCGTTCTGCCCGATAACATCGATTATCGACTGTTTCAAAAAGGCGGCCATGTTGGGTTTATTACTGGTAGCACACTCAAACCAAGGTTTTGGTTAGAAGAAGCCTTGCCTGCCTACTATGAAAGTATCCAAGATTCGGCATAATGACCGAGCCTTAGTAAATAGAAGCAAAACATTACTAAGCACACGTATTTCTACATCAATAAACATATCTATGAACATAAAAGAGAGAAGTATTTATGATCATCCCATGGCAAGACATTGCGCCAGAGACACTGGAAAACCTCATCAAAGAGTTCGTGCTGCGTGAAGGCACAGACTACGGCGACGTAGAGGTTTCACTGCAAAACAAGATTGACCAAGTGAAACATCAATTAGCTTCAGGAGAAGTCAGCATCGTGTTTTCTGAGCTCCATGAAACCGTTGATATTCAAGTCACAAAACGCTTCTAAGCTGCGCTCATAAAGGAGCCGTGTTATAGTGGTAAACGATTGCTAACAAGTAAGTTACTCAAAAGACAAGGGTTGTCATGTCCGCTAAACATCCAATTATTGCGGTGACGGGTTCATCTGGAGCCGGCACCACCACCACCTCAGAAGCCTTCCGTAAAATGTTCAATATGATGGACGTGAAGGCAGCTTGGGTTGAAGGGGATAGTTTCCATCGCTTCACTCGCCCAGAGATGGATGTCGAGATCCGTAAAGCGCGCGAGCAAGGTAAGCACATCAGCTACTTTGGTCCACAAGCCAACGACTTTGGTGCGCTAGAAGAGTTCTTCCGTAAATACGGTAACGAAGGTACAGGTAAAGTACGAAGCTACCTGCACACCTTCGATGAAGCCGTGCCTTACAATCAAATGCCGGGCACCTTTACGCCATGGCAGGAGATCCCTGAAAATTCCGATGTGATGTTTTACGAAGGCCTGCACGGTGGTGTGGTTGATGGCGACATTAACGTTTCTCAACACGTCGATTTGCTGATCGGCATGGTACCTATCGTAAACCTAGAGTGGATTCAAAAATTCGTTCGTGACACCCGCGATCGTGGCCATTCACGCGAAGCCGTAATGGACTCCATTGTTCGTTCGATGGATGATTACCTTAACTACATTACCCCACAATTTTCGCGAACTCACATCAACTTTCAGCGTGTTCCAACCGTAGATACATCGAACCCACTCAACGCCAAAGGGATTCCAAGTTTAGACGAAAGCTTCGTAGTTATACGTTTGCGTGGCATCAAAAACGTCGATTTCCCCTACCTTCTGGCTATGATTGATGGCTCGTTTATGTCTCGTCATAACACGCTAGTGGTGCCAGGCGGCAAGATGAGTTTTGCTATGGAGCTCATTGTGAGGCCAATCCTGCAACAACTCATCGAAACCGGAAAAATAGGTTAACAAAACGACATTCTGGTTGATTACTTTTCATACCGTGATCATGTGCACAATTTTGCGTAAAAAATCGTAGCTTGGTCACGATTAAAATCAAGAAATAGTACCTGAAAAAGGATACTATTCTTAAACGAAACACAAGATAGCTTGCAGCACTCAACGAGTGCTCTTATCCTACAAGTCAATCCAGGCTTAGCTAAAATACGGAAAGCGGCAAGCATACCCTGCAGAGGAAGTGAGATATTATGGTTCTAGGTAAACCTCAAACCGATCCAACATTAGAGTGGTTCCTTTCACACTGTCATATTCATAAGTACCCTTCAAAAAGTACTTTGATTCATGCTGGTGAAAAGGCAGAAACCTTGTACTACATCGTTAAAGGTTCTGTGGCAGTTCTTATCAAAGACGAAGAAGGTAAGGAAATGATTCTTTCTTACCTAAACCAAGGCGACTTCATCGGTGAGCTTGGCTTGTTCGAAGAAGACCAAGAGCGTACAGCTTGGGTTCGTGCTAAATCTCCTTGTGAAGTAGCTGAGATTTCTTTCAAGAAATTCCGTCAACTTATCCAAGTGAACCCAGATATCCTAATGCGCCTTTCAGCGCAAATGGCAAACCGTCTACAAGTAACTAGCCAAAAGGTTGGTGACTTAGCGTTCCTTGACGTAACAGGTCGTATCGCTCAAACGCTACTAAACCTAGCGAAACAGCCAGATGCAATGACTCACCCTGATGGCATGCAAATCAAGATCACTCGTCAAGAGATTGGCCAGATCGTTGGTTGTTCTCGTGAGACAGTTGGTCGTATCTTGAAGATGCTAGAAGAGCAGAACCTAATTTCTGCACACGGTAAAACTATCGTGGTATACGGCACTCGTTAATCTCGATTAACTGAGCCAAAAATTTGAAAGCCACCAAATGCGAGTTTGGTGGCTTTTTTGTTTTCTTAAGATCTATAGAGCAGATACGTGATGCGAATAGAACACCTACAGCTTCCAAGCACAAACTGTCTCGAAGCGAAGCGTACTCGAATCTCTAGGACAAAATCCGTGCTCGTATCTTTCTTTAACCGTTGGTGCTCTCAAAGATTTTGTCAGCTGATGCTGCAACAAAACCGGTGTAAAGCTCACCGTTGGCCATCGCATAACGCTTAGCGAACTCATAGAAGCCCCCAGGAATCATCTCATTGCCTTCAACAAATGAAACTGGGACTTTGTCTGCCATTGTTGATGATTGCTCTAATAAGACCTCTGGAGAGCCTTTAACCTGACCGCCAGATGCATTGATCGTGAAGCCCGACTCGCTCAAGTAGTCATTCACCGCCTGTACTTCATCGAAGTTATTTAGCTGATTCACACTCACCGTAAAGTGGTTTGCACCGTATCCATGAGCTGCTAGCCAAGACGCGTATTCACTCTCTTTTGCAAGCACTTGGAAATCAGCGAAGCTCAAACCCCATAGACGACCGCCAAACAAGAACTCATGACCTTGAAGTTTGGTTGCGTCGACTTGCTCAACCAACTTCGCAACGATCTGTTGCAAGTCACTTGAACACTCTTCTACCTTCAATTCACTAATGAACACTTTTGGCTGCTTCGGGTCTGGGTGCTCGTAGTGTTTAGCCACTAGCTTCTTGCTCTCAAACAGGTAGTCGCCACACGCCTTGTAACCCAGTTCCAGGAAAGGCTTAGCTAGTGTTTCAATACCGAGAGGGGCAACATTAAAAGTACGCAGTGCAATATGGTCGTTGATCAGCGCTTCATCTTCTTTCAGCAAGTGATGCACTTTCTCAGCCGATGGACACAGCCTGTGAATGTAATCGTCCCATAGTGATTTAAAGAGTAGATCGGGCGTCATGGTGACTCCTTGTCAGAGGTTCTAGCAAGCTAGTAATTTGGATTAGAGAGGGAGAAGCTGAGACACAGAGTCAGCAGCCATCAGCCTGTGACATACTTGTTCTATTATTATCTACCGCCCAATCTAGGTGTCGGACGTGGTGGAAAAGGGAAGTGATAACACCACCTCCCTCTTTCAAGCTTAACGCATGAGCCTAAGACTCATTAGCCTAAATTAAAGCTCAATACCTGGGCTAAACGTTGCTGGAAGTTGAGTTTCACCGCCTTCCATTGAAGCCATAGGATAAGCACAGTAGTCCGCCGCATAGTAAGCACTTGGGCGTAGGTTGCCTGAAGCACCCGGACCACCAAATGGTGCATCACCACTTGCGCCTGTTAGCTGACGGTTACGGTTAACAATACCCGCACGGATATGGTCAACGAAGTATTCCCATTCAGAATCATCTGTTGATACTAAGCCAGCAGATAAACCAAAACGAGTGTCGTTAGCTAGCTCAACCGCTTGCTCTAGTGACTGGTAACGAACAACTTGTAGCAATGGACCGAAGTACTCTTCATCCGGCAGTTCAGCAATGTTGGTTGCATCGATAATACCCGGAGAAACAAACGCCGCTTGACCCGCTTTTGCTTCTACTAGGCTGACACCGCCTAACGATTGTAGATTCGCTTGCGCGTCCAGAATGAACTTAGCCGCAGCTTCAGAGATTTGCGGCCCCATAAAGGGTGCTGGTTCAGCGAATGGCTGATCGACACGAATCTTTTGCGTCGCTGCGACCAGCTTATCGAGTAGCAGATCACCCTTCTCGCCAACAGGCACATACAGGCGACGAGCACATGTACAGCGTTGACCCGCACTGATGAACGCCGATTGGATAATGGTGTATACCGTTGCGTCTGCGTCACCATATTGGTCACTGATCACCATAGGGTTATTGCCACCCATCTCTAGCGCTAGCATCTTGCCCGGTTGACCCGCGAATTGACGATGCAGGATATGGCCAGTATTAGCACTACCTGTGAACAGCACGCCATCAAGACCTTTGGCATCGGCTAGTGCGATACCTGTCTCTTTAGCGCCTTGTACTAGGTTGATTACACCAGCAGGAAGACCCGCTTCTTGCCATAGCTTCATCGCAAACTCACCCGTCCAAGGTGTCTGCTCTGAAGGCTTAAATACCACGGTATTACCCGATAGCAATGCAGGAACAATATGACCGTTTGGTAAGTGACCCGGGAAGTTATAAGGACCAAATACCGCCATCACGCCTAATGGACGATGACGCAGTACAATCTGGTTGCCTGCCGCTTCACGAGAAGCTTCACCGGTACGCTCATGGTAAGCACGGATTGAGATAGCAATCTTGCCCGCCATCGCTCCCGCTTCAGTGCGAGTTTCCCAAATCGGTTTGCCCGTCTCTTTCGCGATAATCTGTGCGATTTCTTCGCTGTTCTCTTTAACTTTCTCAGCAAAGTTCAACACGATCGCTTCACGCTCTGCAAAGCTCAGTTTTTTCCAAACCAAGAAGGCTTCACGAGCTGCTGCTACTGCAGATTCAACCTGTGCTGGTGTTGCGCTATCACCCTGCCACACTACTTCATTGTTGTATGGGCTTACTGATGTCATGGCGTCACCTTGACCTGCCACCCACTGTCCTGCTATCCACTGAGTCATACTTCTATCCTTAAAATCTTCGACAGATAATCGCCGCTCTTACTGAGCCAACATGCGAACGAATTCGCCTTCTGTTACTTCAAGAGCGCTTGCTACTTCAGATGATAAAATCACTGTGTCGCTTGCTTGGTCATACGCACCTTTCGCGGCTACTGCGCGGAAGTTCTCAAACGAGGTATTACCAATTAGGAAGTCTTTAGAGCTAGAGTGCTCTGCAATTTGAACCTGTGCTCGAATTGAGTAACGCACAGATTCGATGTTTCTTAGATCACACTCAACCGTTGGGCCTGCATCAAAGATATCGACATAGCCACGGTTAGTGAAACCTTCACGTTCCAGCAACTTAAGTGCAGGGCGCGTATTGTCATGTACCTCTCCGATCACCGCTTGAGCTTCTTTGCTCAGTAGGTTCACGTAGATAGGTAGCTTCGGCATTAGGTCTGCAATGAAGCCTTTCTTACCAATACCGGTTAGGTAATCGGCAAGCGTGAAGTCAATCGAGAAGAAGTGCTCTTGCAACCATTGCCAGAAAGGAGAGTTGCCTTCGGCATCCGATACACCACGCATCTCAGCAAAAATCGTTTTTGAGAAACGCTCTGGGTGCTCAGACATGATCAAGAAGCGACACTTAGACATCAGACGACCATTCAATCCACCGCGGAAAGCCGGGCGCAAGAACAGTGTGCAGATCTCACTGCATCCGGTGTAGTTATTACCGAAAGTCAGCAGCTTAACGATGTTATTTACGCCAAGTTTTTGCGATGAGTGAACCACTTTGCTGATGTGGTAAGAGTAAAACGGAACATCCCAGCCAATTGAGGCTTCGATACCTGTGGTACCTGCAACTTCACCGGTTTCGGTATCAAAGCCAACCATTAGGTAGCCTTCATCTCCGGGTTCAGTCACGTCTTGTTTGGCAAAGCTGTATTCAGAGTGAGTAATACGGTTAGTTAACAGTTCTTCGTTAACCGGAAGAGATGTGAATCCGTGACCAGATTCAACCGCGCAGGTATGCAGCGCATCGTAATCAGATAATTTTATTGGGCGAACAACTAGCATCAATATTCCCTCCAGATGCAAAATAGGCCCAAAACCAGAAGCTTGGGCCTTTAGCAGAACGTCATGGGATCGCTCTATTGGCGATCATTCCTATGACGCCGCTCAGGCTAAACTAGCGTAGCGATTGCTTTGTCTAGTTTCGATAAGCCTTCTTCAATTTCTTGTGTAGTAATAACCAGTGATGGCGTGAAACGAACCACGTTTGCACCCGCAACCAGTACCATCAAGCCTTGTTCGCCTGCTGCTACTAATACGTCACGTGCACGGCCTTGCCACTCTTCGTTAAGCGCAGCACCTAGTAGTAGGCCTTTACCACGAACTTCACTGAAGATTTGATACTTGTCGTTAATCTTAGTAAGACCATCACGGAACAATGCTTCACGCTCTTTCACGCCAGCTAATGTTTCAGGTTGGCTAACCACATCAACAACCGCTTCTGCAACAGCACACGCCAGTGGATTACCACCGTATGTAGAACCGTGCGTACCGACTTTTAGGTGTGTTGCCAGTTCAGAAGTCGTCAGCATTGCACCAATAGGGAAACCGCCACCCAGAGATTTAGCCGTGCTCAAGATATCTGGTGTCACACCTAGACCTTGGTAAGCGTAAAAATTACCAGTACGGCCATTACCTGTTTGCACTTCATCAAAGATAAGCAGTGCATTGTGTTTGTCACACAGTTCACGAACTGTGTTCACGAATTCAGAGGTTGGCGAGATGATACCGCCCTCGCCTTGCAGAGGTTCCATCATGATTGCACAAGTGCGATCAGAGATGTGCGCTTCTAGTGCTGCAATATCGTTGTAAGGCAGGTGAGTAACGTCGCCCGGTTTAGGACCGAAACCATCAGAGTAAGCTTCTTGACCACCCACAGTTACGGTAAAGAAAGTACGACCGTGGAAACCTTGTTTGAATGCAATGATTTCAGATTTCTCAGGACCGTGAACGTCCGCCGCCCAACGACGAGCTAGCTTCAAAGCTGCTTCATTCGCTTCTGCGCCAGAGTTGGCAAAGAATACTTTTTCTGCAAAACATACGTCGGTTAGCTTCTTAGCTAGACGCAGTGCAGGTTCGTTGGTCATCACGTTACTTAGATGCCAAATCTTGTTTGCTTGCTCAGTAACTGCGTTAACCATTGCTGGGTGACAGTGACCCAAACAGCTCACAGCGATACCACCAGCAAAGTCGATATACTCTCGGCCTTGTTGGTCCCAAACGCGTGCGCCTTCCCCTTTTACTGGGATCATTTCCATTGGGTTATAACAAGGCACCATCACCTCATTAAACAGACTACGTTCTACTTTTTTTTCCACTGTCATCGTACATTCCTTCTCGATACCGCAAGCTTCGCAAATAAGCGTACTGGTTCATAAGTGAGACAAAGATATTTTCTCTCGCCATAATCCCGCTGCAGCATTATATTTACATTTAATTAACCTTTTCAATAGTAGATTATTCTTTAGCCATCCCTTACAACCAGCTAAACGTCACTACCTATGACTATTTATGCATCAATTAATCTGTTTTATGAAGCTTTTTTTACCTAAACGTATAACCAGCAACAGCAAAGCCTTACTGGCATTGCGGTATATTGGGTTCGAGACGAAATAACGCGAATAATTTTGCATAGGCTAAAAACTTAACCTGACGAGGGAGAAATGTTATAAAAAGTGATCGGCGTCAGAGGGATGAAGACGCGTAACGCCCGAATTTAAACGCTTAACGGGTAATGGAATACGTTTAACTGGCTTATTTAGACGGAGAAAGGGTCAAATTTAAACACTCAGCGTGCTAGGAAGTTAGCGAGAAGCTGGTGTCCTTGCTCTGTTTTAATCGATTCAGGGTGAAATTGGACAGCATCAATTGGCAAGGTTTTGTGTTGATAGCCCATGATCTCATCCATGCTACCGTCTTCAAATTCAGTCCAAGACGTCAGCTCAAAGCAGTCTGGTAATGTGCCGTTTTTCACCACTAAAGAGTGGTAACGAGTCACAGTCAGAGGGTTATTGAGACCTTGAAAAACGCTCTTACCGTTATGACGGATCGGAGAGGTTTTACCATGCATCACTTGTCTGGCTCTCACCACTTCACCACCAAAGACTTGAGCAATGGCTTGATGACCAAGACACACACCTAAGATCGGCAGCTTACCAACGAAGTGTTCAATCACCTGTAGCGAAATTCCCGCATCATCGGGCGTACATGGACCCGGCGAGATAACAAGATGGCTAGGATTTAGCGCTTCGATGCCTGCAATATCAATCTCATCGTTGCGAACAACTTTTACAGTTACCCCTAACTCACAGAAATACTGATACAAGTTATAGGTAAAAGAGTCGTAGTTATCGATGATAAGTAACATGGGTCGAAATCGTTTGCTAAATACTAAAGGATTGGGAGATATAGGGGCGGTATTGTGCAATACCCATGGCGAAAGGCAAGTGGAAACTGCATTTAGCCAATAATTAAGGCCAACCTAAGTTGACCTTAATTGTTTACAGATAGCGCTAAGTTATCTGAATTGGCTTACTTGTATAGCAAGCCAATCTATTTGTGATTGAGCTATTTACGACGACGCCACATTGCTAAGCCAAATAGTGACATCAGAGCACCAAAGCCAAATGAACCACCTACTCGCAGTTCAAGAACTGCAGGATCATGATCCGATGAACGGAAGTGATCTTGGTATTTAGGTAGATCGCCTTTGTACTCTCCGTTGTAATCAAACAACGTCGACTCACCACCATTGATGTGCCAGTCAGTTGAATCCACCACCATGCCTTTCAGGCTGTCGCTGATCAACAGGTGATCCAGTGCGCCCACTTCGTCATTGTATGAGTAGCTCCAGCTGTCTGGGTGCTTTTGAGCCACTGCATTAATGTAGCCGTAGTTCTTAGTAATCACCGCACCGCTGTCACCAAACTGCTCAACGCCATCAATGTAAGTATTACGAGCTGCTTTGATCTGCTTGCCGTATTTCTCTTCCGAGTAATCGGTTAGCACCAGCATTGGATCTTCCATGCCGTACGAGTTCATATCACCCAGAATCACTTTGTGACCTTTGATGCCATCAAGCGCTTCACCCAGTGCCACCGCCGCTGCCACACGGAAGTTCTCACATGAGCCTTGCTTATCGGCATCAACACCACCTTGACCGCCCTGCTCAATCGGTGCTGCATCTTCCCAACACTTAGAACCTTTCGATTTAAAGTGGTTAATCGCTACGGTGAGTTTCTCTTTGGTTCCTTTAACTTTAAAGGTTGGCGCCAATGAGTCACGTTGGTAGTTCTTACCATCTTCAATCACCTTGCCTGAATCGTCTAACACCTCTGGTGCTTGTTGGCTTGGCATCGCGATAACACGGCTGTCTTTAAGCTTCACCACCTTCTTACGATAGATAACACCCGTTGTGATTACGTCAGTACCAATCGAGTCCATCTCGTCGGTTACGCCATCTTCGTTCGAGTCGACAGCCACAAAGGTATAACGGTCTTTCTTACGCTCAATGCGATCATTCAGTTGGTTTACAAGTTGCTGAATGGCAGAGCCTTCACCAAATCCGTTGTTCTCAATTTCCATCAAACCAATGATGTCAGCGTCTAGACGAAGAATCGCGTTCACAATCTTCTCTTGCTGCATTTCAAACTCAGTGATGGTGTTCGCACCACGGTTGTTGCCGTGCTGATTCGCGTCGCCACCAAATGGAGAGTTAAAGTAGTTCAATACGTTGAAGGTCGCGATACGTAGGTCGCCTTCATCCATGTCTGGTTTGTCGGTACGCGGATCGTTACGAACGAAGTTTTCAGCCGAGATCTGGTTAGTCGCAATTAAACGGTACTCACCGTAGCTGTAGGTCAACACGCCTTCTAGGCCAACAATGGTGTCATCAATGCGGATGTAATCTTCTGTTGAACCATCTTGGTCGATATCAGTACGGCCAAAGTCGGGGTAGAAAGGAACTTGGCCATCAGCCGCTTTTTGATCGGTTTCAACGAAAAGACGACGGTCTGCGTTGTCTTCAGTTTGCTGCTTCGCTTCGTCAGATCCCGCGGCGAAAAGCTGATTTGGCTGCATGTTAATACGCTCATGCGCCAGTACCATGTTATTACGACGACCTGCGTAGTCATAACCAAAGGTACGCGTCACACGCATATCAAGCGCTTCGGTTGTTTTCACCAACATACCTTCGTAGCGTTCAAGCGTTGCAGCGAAGTTCTCATCACTGTCTAGCGCTTCAATCGCCGTCGCTTCAGGGGCTTGTTGTTCACCCTGCTTTAGCCATTGGTTGTTTTCAACTTTAAGCTGAGTGTGGCTGTAGTATTCTTGAACCTTACCTTTCACACACACTACATCGCCCGCAGCTAACTCTGAGCTCGACTGGTTAGTATGGATAAATAGGCCTTCAGAAGTGCTTGAGTTGAAATCATCCTCAAGTGCTTGCAGGTAGAAGCCTTTGGTTAGGCCCGTTGTCACTGCGCTAACCACACCTTTTACGAAGTACTCATCGTCGGTGATATACGGGTAGCCATCAATGAATGGCGATGTTGCGCCCTCACCTTGGATTTCTTGAATGGTGGTAAATACTGGGTCAGAGCCATCTTGTGTGCAAGTGAACGCTTCTGGCAGCTCAACACTGTCTGGTGAACCTAGGCCTTCAATGTTGTCTTTTGGTAGCGATACCCATTGCGAAGCATCAAACGTCGCCGAAGGTGTTTGTGTCGCACGAACCAAAGTAACATCTTTGCCCCAGTCCACATCGCCCATCAAACCAACAACATCATGCACCGAACCATCTGCATTCAAGATAGCTAGCGGGTCGTCACCATTATGATTAGCCAATGAAGCATTTAGAATGTCAGCGACCGCCTTAATCTCATCACTAGCACTGGTATGAGCAACAACAAGCACCTCACCGGGCGCTAAAACGTGGCCATCTAAAGGTAAAGTGGCACCCCATGATCCGTTGCCATTAGCAGATTTCGCCAATGAGTAACCATCTAAACTAATGCTGTTATCGCCACTATTGGCGATCTCAACCGCTTTGTTGTAGCTGCCGCCTTCCACATATTGTGAAATAAACAAATCAGCGTGTGCGCTTGTGGTTAACAAGCTACCAATTGCCACTGCTAGCAATGAAGGTTTGTGTAAAAGAGCCATCCGTTTCACCTGAGTTCATTGATTTATAGTCACTGCCATCTATGGGCAGTCATGTATTTTGTGGTAACTATCAGGTTTATTTATGAAAGGAATAAGTCAGTTGGCAAGAAAATGAGGAACTTATCACTTTGGAATCATCAATTGTTTGGCACGTTATATATTTCCAACATATATAGAAATGAGTATGAATTTATAAAGCTCAGAAGTGCTGAATAAGATCATCTGCACAGCATTAATATGATGGATATGCTAATCAGATACTGCGTAAATTATCAATTCAAACAAGGGGGTTTCGAGGAAGGTAAATGGAATGGGCATTAAAAAGCCCAAAGTAAACAAAAGCTACTTTGGGCTCAAATTTTCAAGCGAGTCGTGTTAGTTCACCCTATGGGCGAGTAACAAAACCTACTGCTTCGTATGCTTTTTTCAGTGTCACTGCAGCACGCTCAGAGGCTTTTTCAGCACCGGCTTTCATTACTGCGTCCATGTAAGCACGGTCAGCACGGATACGGTGGTATTCAGCTTGAATAGGCTCAAGCATCTCAACTAATGCTGCGCCTACGTCTTTCTTGAATGGACCGTACATTTCAACGCCTTGGTACTGCGCTTCGATCTCTTCGAACGTTTTACCCGTCGCTGCCGAGTAAAGACCCATTAGGTTAGAGATACCCGCTTTGTTTTCCCAATCGTGAGCAATGCGTGGTGGTGTTTCTGCATCGGTTTGCGCTTTGTTGATCTTCTTGATGATCGACTTAGGCTCTTCTAGCAGAGTAATCACGTTCTTACGGTTATCATCTGACTTAGACATCTTCTTCGTCGCATCTTGCAGGCTCATTACACGTGCATTCACTGTTGGAATGTAAGGTTCTGGTACTTGGAAGATTGGCGTTTCAGGACCGTAGATGTTGTTAAAGCGAGTTGCGATATCACGCGCTAGCTCTAAGTGTTGTTTCTGGTCGCTACCTACAGGCACTTGGTGAGCACCGTAAAGCAGGATGTCTGCAGCCATCAACACTGGGTAGTCGTATAGGCCTACGTTTACGTCGTTTGAGTGACGTGCAGACTTATCTTTAAACTGAGTCATACGACTCAGTTCACCCATTTGCGTGTAACAGTTAAGAAGCCAACCAAGTTGAGCATGCTCTGGTACGTGTGACTGAACAAATAGCGTGCTCTTCTTTGGATCAACACCGACAGCAAGACAGATTGCTAGTGCGTCTAGAGTCGCTTCATGCAGGGCTTTCGGATCTTGGCGAACCGTAATTGCGTGAAGGTCTACAACACAGTATTGGCAATCGTAATCATCTTGCATCTGTTGCCATTGACGTAGAGCACCCAAGTAGTTACCGATACTTAGTTCACCAGATGGTTGAACACCACTCAATACGATGGGCTTGCTCATGGTTTTAATTCCTTTGCTTATTCGCTAAGTTTATTGAACGCTTAGCTTCTTAACTTAAATATAGAAAAGCCGCACAGCTCTTCTGTACGGCTCATCCAGTGTACTCATTGATAAGTATTTTGCTAGTAGGTTAGCTAACTTTTGTCCGCTTTATGCTGAAACTAGAACGACATCTAGTAATTGCGCGACGTTATCCGCGACATAGTCAGGGCTTGATGCTGAAATCGGCTCGCCGTGGTTATAACCGTAAGTCAGACCAAACGAGTGACAGCCTGCATTCTTAGCTGCCTTAATGTCGTTGCTTGAATCGCCAACCATCAGCATCTCTTCCGCTTTAACATTGTGCTTTTCTAGCAACCAGTTCAGCGCGACTGGGTTCGGTTTTTTCTCTGGGAAAGAGTCGCCACCCAACACATCAACAAAGTACTTATCAATACCGTGTTGCGCCAGAACGTCTGGTACAAACTTTGAAGGCTTGTTGGTGACCAGCGCCATGGTGAAACCCGCCTTATCCAGATCAGCCAACGTCTCTTTAACCGATGGGTAAAGGTGACTTAGCTTGTGGCCGCCCTGCTCGTAGAAATCATCAAACAGGATGCGCGCTTTTTTCAGTAGCTCTGGCTCTAGGCTTGGGTCAACCGTCAGGTTACGGCTGAGTGAACGTCCGATAAGAACATCAGCACCATTACCTACGTAGTCGCGAACTTGTTCTTCACTCACTGAAGGGAAGCCCAACTCCTGACAAGCTTGGTCAGCAGCAACGGCCAAATCAGGCACGCTGTCTAACAAGGTTCCATCCAAATCAAAGGCGATCAGTTTTATTGAGCTTAATGACATCTTACTTTCCTATTTATTATGTTCGTCTTATGAGTTGAGCTATAAGACGTAAAAAAGGGGCAAATTAGCCCCTTAATATTCAATCTATCTGTAGTTTTACGATTATGCGTTTACTTTTGCAAGCTCTGCACGCATCTCATCAATCACTTCTTTGTAATCTGGTTGATTGAAGATAGCTGAACCCGCAACGAACATATCTGCGCCCGCTTCTGCGATTTCACGGATGTTATCCACCTTCACGCCGCCATCAATCTCAAGGCGAATGTCACGGCCTGATTCGTCAATTAGCTTACGAACAGCACGTAGTTTATCTAGCGTGTGAGGAATGAAAGATTGACCACCGAAGCCTGGGTTCACAGACATCAGTAGAATCATGTCTACTTTGTCTAGGATGTAATCTAGGCAAGAAAGCGGTGTTGCAGGGTTAAGAACCACACCCGCTTTACAACCGTGCTCTTTGATTAGCTGTAGAGTGCGATCGATGTGCTCTGATGCTTCAACGTGGAAGGTAATCATTGATGCGCCGGCTTTAACAAACTCAGGCACGATGCTGTCTACTGGCTTAACCATAAGGTGAACATCGATAGGAGCCGTAATACCGTAGTCGCGCAGCGCTTTGCAGATAGGCGCGCCAAAAGTCAGGTTAGGTACGTAGTGGTTGTCCATCACATCGAAGTGCACAACATCAGCACCAGCTGCGAGTACTTTTTCTACGTCTTCACCAAGACGAGCAAAATCTGCAGACAAAATCGATGGAGCGATTAGAAAATCTTTCATACCAAACCTCTTAAGAGTGAGTAAATTGCGAATATCACCGCCTTGGTGACATCTCATACACAAATACAAGACTCAATCCCAAGACTATTTGGTGTGCAATTCTACCTAAGCACCTAAGCAGATCCTAGCAGTTCGAAAGATTAGTTTAAGAAAGTATCCGTTGGTCACTCAATTTAATGAGTTTGGCGGATATTCTGACCATTACTGTTCCGCTGATGCGTGCTGCTGGTTTTTCTCTTTATGAAAAAGTGCCAGTAACTCATCAACTTTATTACGGCCAGCGCCATTACGGCTGATGGTGCGTTTCACCTTAACCACGTTCAACTCCGCCCCATGATATAAACGACGAGTTAATGTCGTATCGTGGTTTGAAATCAAAACAGGAATACCGCGTTCCATCGCTGCTTTTTCAGCAACATCCGCCAGTGCAGCTTGGTCATCTAAGCTAAAGCCATTACCTGCGTAAGAGGTAAAATTAGCCGTGTTCGACAGTGGTGCGTATGGAGGATCGCAGTAAACCACACAGCCTTTGCGCGCGCGGCTAAAGGTTTCATGGTATCCCTCACAGACGAAGGTGGCCTTTTTCGCTTTCTCGGCAAAAAACTCCAGCTCAGCTTCTGGGAAGTAAGGTTTTTTATAAGAACCAAATGGAACGTTAAAACCGCCCTTCTTGTTGTAACGACATAGGCCATTGAAGCCAAATCGGTTCATATACAAGAAAGCCAACGAACGATACATGACGTTATCTGTACCATTGAACTCAGCGCGAATATCTAAGAAGGCTTCTTTGCGGTTGTTCTCAGGACAGAACCAGCGCTTCGCTTCCGTGATATAAGTTTCAGGATCGGTTTTAAGTAGGTTGTACAGGTTGATAAGATCGGGATTGATATCTGCAAGCAGGTACTGTTCAAAGTCAGTATTCAGAAATACTGAGCCGGCACCGACAAACGGTTCTACCAATTTACGAGCAGGTGGCAGGTGACGTTGGATGTCTTCAACTAGGCCATATTTACCACCAGCCCATTTTAGAAAGGCACGCTGCTTTTTCATTTACTGCTCTATCTATCAACTCAAAAATAAGGCTGCGGAATGTAACATATTTTGAGGCTAAGCTCAGGGTTATTTCGCACGTTCTATCTCTCGATGCACTTGATTCATCGATTTTGCCCAAGGTTCCAACTGTTGAAGTGGTTTTGATAACACACTTACCGCGTCTCTCGCCACTTGAATCGTTGGGTAATCTTGATAAGTGACAATAAACCACTTGGTGTCGTTGCGAAGTGTTGGGTAAATACGAACCTTGTTCTCAAGGTCATACTCTTCAATGAAAGATTGTACGTCTTCCAATGAGGTCATCGCACTCAACTGCAAAGTATAAGCTCGCGGCGAGATCGCTTGTAACTCTTCGCGAGAAAATGAGAAGGTGATTTTCTTAGTCGGTGGTGTGGACTGGGTTAGGGCTACTGCTTCATCGGCTGAAGGCTGTGACTCCACTTTGTCTGCATCTGACTGCGAACTCACCGCGGCTCCTGTGTTTTCCTCAACAGCCGCATCAATCGCACTGGTATCAGCACTTTCAGGTTTATCATCAAGCAAGGCATCAACCACATCAGAGGTGATTACGACACGTTGCTGATCTTGTGTTGCTTCACCAACACTGGCTGTCTCTTCAACCACAACCGGTGGCAAAGATGAGCTGTCGTCATCAGCACCTTGATAACTCATGTCAGCTTCGGCTTCAGAATCGTCCATTCCGTCGATTCCAGCTTGCTCGGTACCACTTTCCACTTCAAAAGTTGGGATAGCTGTCTGTTCAATCGGAGCGATAAGAGATTGCGCTTTATCGTCAGGGGTTGGTTGACTGAACATCCACCAATAACCACCACCAATTAAAATCAACAACAAGGCCACCACAATCGCGATATTGATGGGTGAGCCAATAATTGAGCGAATAATAATCCTTTTTTCCACTTTCAATTCTCCTAAAGCCATTAACTCACCGGGCAGAGGTTGCGCTTTATTAAACGCACGTCGCACGCGAGTTTCAGACTCATCATCAACATATCGAATCACCAGTGATTCAAAGAAATGTTCAGCTTCTGGTTGCGAAAGGTCATCGATCTCAAGATCGATAGGCTTGTGTTGTTGACCGTAACTCAAACGCGTTAATAACGTATCTAAGTGGCCAGGTTCCGAGAAGAGAACGATATTGATCGCCCATTGAGGGTTTGATTGAGCTTCCAGTACCAACATCCATAATTCGGATACCAATAGCTCAGAAAGTCGTTGGGCATCATCAACGACGATAACCACATTACACGGCTCTCCATCCAGTAACCTTGTCAGGCTATCAGATAAAGAATCATGTTGATTAAACAGGGGATCAGAAACAATTTGGCTAAGAATAAGCGCGCGGCGTTGTTGATCGTCTTGGCTTGGATGACAAAGCAGTAAACACTGATTTTTTTCTGTCGACCATGCTTCAAGATAACGCTGAGCTAACCAAGATCGGCCAGAGCCAGCTTTGCCAGCCACCGTCACAAGGTTTGAACCAAAGTTAGTCAAAAGCTGTAAGCGCTCTAGCAACTCAACTTGAGATTCTAACTCTAATACTCTTAATTCATGAGCCAAACTCATTGGGGATCCCTACTGATAAGATCGATCAGTAAAACGCTTCAGTTGCCTAGAGTTTAGCTAGGCAACCTCACAACCAAATTTAAAGAGTACGGCAGAAATCGATCGCTTGTTTAATGATGTCTTGAGGCACATCAGCAACCACTTCAGCAGTACCAATACTTGTTGGTAATACCAAACGCAACTGACCAGACAGCACTTTTTTATCGCGCATCATGTGCTTCATAAAGTCTTCAAAAGACATGCTTTCTGGCGTATGGATTGGTAGTTTCGCATTCTTGAGTATAGAAATAATTCGCTCAAGTTGCTGCTGAGAGATCAGTCCCTGTAATTGAGCTGTTTTAGCTGCCATTACAGTGCCTGACGACACAGCTTCACCATGTAGCCAATTACCATAGCCTAGTTCTGCTTCAATCGCATGACCAAATGTATGACCTAGGTTCAATAACGCTCTGATTCCTGACTCTTTTTCATCTAGAGCCACCACTTCAGCCTTAATTGCACAACAACGAGCAATCGCGGTAATCAGTGCTTCTTCATCAAGTTGATAAAGTTTCTCTAGATTCTGCTCCAACCAATCAAAGAAGGCTTCATCGTAAATGATGCCGTATTTGATCACCTCAGCAATGCCAGCTGCAAACTCACGCTCTGGAAGCGTTGATAAACAGTTAGTATCGATGATCACAGATTTCGGTTGGTAAAAAGCGCCGATCATATTCTTACCAAGAGGATGGTTTACTGCGGTTTTACCACCAACAGAAGAGTCCACTTGAGAAAGAAGGGTCGTCGGGATTTGAATGAAATCAATACCGCGCTGGTAACAAGAGGCAGCAAAACCGACCAAGTCACCGATTACACCACCACCTAAAGCAATTACCACCACATCGCGGCTGTAATTTCCTTCAAGCATGTAGCTCATCACTGAATTGAACGTTTCAAGGGTTTTGTACTGTTCACCGTCTGGCAGCTCGAGAAGAGATGTCTGACAGCCGACTTGATCCAATAGCGATAAAATTTTATCAGCATAAAGAGGCGCTACTGTCACATTACTGATAACAACAACTTTCTGCTTACCTGATAAAAAAGAAAGGTACGCCGGGTCTTCAAATAACCCGGCGCCAATAGAGATAGGGTAGCTACGCTCAGCTAGATTGACCGTAATCCGTTCCATGGGTTTGCTCTCCGAAAAAATGAACTTAACGTTCTTCTAGCATTTTTACGATCTGGTTGGCTACCACTTTTGCACTTTGGTCGTCAGTACGAACTGTGTAGTCCGCCACTTCTTCGTATAGTGCGTTGCGAGATACAGCTAGATCTTCTAGCACATCACGCGGGTTGTCTGTTTGAAGTAGAGGGCGTTTCTTGTCGCGGTTAGTGCGAGCAAGTTGCTTTTCAATTGTTGTCTCTAGGTATACAACAATGCCTCGTGCAGATAGACGGTTACGGTTTTCTTTGCTCAACACTGAACCACCACCTGTCGCAAGAACAATACCTTGTTCTTCTGTCAGATCATTGATTACAGATTCTTCGCGCTTACGGAAACCTTCTTCGCCCTCAACATCAAAAACCCATGCGATGTCTGCGCCAGTGCGCTCTTCGATCACAGTGTCAGAGTCTAGAAACTCCATATGAAGTTGGGAAGCTAGGTGTCTACCAATTGTACTTTTGCCGGCGCCCATTGGGCCAACAAGAAAAATATTGCGTTTCTCAGCCATGTTTTTAGCAGTAATTTACAACGTTAATTCAATGACATCGCCACAAGGTAGGTCAGTACAAGTACTGAAATTAAAAGGCCCGTGGCACCGATTCCTCACAGATAATTCGTGATAAGACCCGAAATTATCAAGGTTAGGTGCCACTAATGCAACTTTATTTTTAATCTAATTGTTCATTACTGAATCACAACTTTGGGTGTGACAAAAATAAGTAGTTCACTTTTACCCACATTTTCATAGCTACGACGGAACAATGCACCCAAAACTGGCAGGTCTCCCAACAGAGGAACTTTATCCACTGTACTGCTCACGCTGTGCTGAAATATACCGCCAAGCACGACAGTTTCACCATTATTAACAAGTACTTGCGTTCCTATTCTTTGCGTATCAATTGCGACAGCTTCACCGGTTCCGGTTTTTACCACTTGCCCTGGCCTATCTTGAGTCACGCTCAAATCCAAGACCAAGCGATTGTCGGGTGTGATCTGTGGTGTCACCTTAAGACTCAATACCGCTTTCTTAAATGCGACCGACGTAGCGCCACTTGAAGATGACTCTAAGTAAGGAATTTCAGTACCTTGCTCAATATAAGCGGGCTTTTTATTGGTGGTGATTAAGCGTGGGCTGGAAATGATTTCAGCTTTCGACTCTTGTTGCAGTGCCGACAGTTCAAGATCGAGTAAGGTATCTGAGCCCAGTTTGGCCACCTGAAACGCAATACTCGAGGCGTTCGGCGATGTTGCCCCTAAATTAACATTGAGGTAGTCATCAATCACGCTGCTGCCGCTATCGTCGTCATACGGCGTAATCGCTGATGGGTGGTTGCCTTCGATTGAGCCGCCAACAGTGAAGCTTCCGTTGGTTGAGGAAACGCCCCAGCGCACGCCAAGCTCATCTAGGTTACCCTCGGTAACAGTGACAATACGTGCCTCTATCTGTACCTGCTTCACGGGAATGTCTAACGATTCAATAATGCCTCGGATCACGGCAATGTTTTCTTCCAATTCACGAATGAGCAGTGAGTTGGTTCTCTCATCAATGGTAATTGAGCCGCGATCGGACAACATGCTGACCGCACCTTCACCGCCAATCATGTCAGCAATGTCGGTGGCCTTAGCAAAGTTAATCTTGATGATTTCCGATTTAAGCTCCCCTAGTTCCTCTTCTAAGCGCGATTTCTCTAACGCTTGTTGCTCTCGAAGGTCGAGCTCCGCTTTCGGCGCGACCAAGATAACATTACCATCAACACGTTTATCCAAGCCTTTAACTTGCAAGATAATGTCGAGAACTTGTTGCCAAGGTACGCCATCTAAGCGTAACGTCAGGTTTCCGGCTACCGAATCAGACACGACGAGATTGAAATCATTGTAGTCGGCAATCAACTGCAGGACATTTCGTACTGGGATATCCTGGAAGTTAATCGATATCAGCTTGCCCTCTTTCTCTAGAACGCTTTTTTCTTTGGCCGCTTCATCGATAACCGGTTTGCTGATCACCACCTCAATAAAACGTCCCTTTAGATTGTATTCATACTGATAGTCATTGCTAATCGTCGCTAGAAGCCGAGTGCTTGGTGTCTCTTTATAGACTTCAATGCCTTCAACCAAGGTAGCGAAGTCTTTTACATCTAGTAGGTAAAGCTTGTCATCATCAACCTGAGTATTGATTAACTCGATACTTAACCCTTCCTGAGCACGTTGAACATCCACCACAGCAGTGCTGGTCGCCAGCTCAATAATGATGACGGCGTCTTTATCTTTGTTGACCCTAAAATCAATATTCTCCAATTTGTTCGGTAAGCTCTCGGCATGGCTGAGCACGCTAACAACCAACATCACAGACACAGCAAAACCTTGTAGAGCCTTGCTCACTAATCCACTTATTCCTTTAATCATATTTACATCTCATATCCACATCATGTGACATTGCTTTACTTCAGAGCCAGCCTAACGTTGCGCTTATGCCAACAACCTAAGCCATCTGGAAGAGTTTCATTAATCTGAACGTATTGGCTCGTCACCTTAGTAACTCGGCCATTGTTTAAGCCGATAAACTGGCCTTTCTTGACGTTTACCACGTTGCCTTTGGGTGTTTGCACTAAGCCAAACACGCTTGAGCCACTGCCCATCACGCCTCTTAAACGAAGCTTACTCAGCGGATACTTCTCTAACTTGCCATTACGAGAACGGGCGCTGGGTTGCCAACAGTCTTTCTTGACCAAGGGTTGGTTTTGCACAATGGCTTCTTTAGGCAGTTCAAAGGGAGGACGCAAAGATCGGCGCTGATAAATCGCCGCCGTGAATTCAGTTGCTGGGACAAGTTGCTCGACGTCTTTTCTCGCCTTGGCTTCAACCTGTGCGACAAAGTCTTGCAGTGAGTCTTGATTAGCTTTGCAGCCTGACAACGCAAGCATCAATACGATTGAGAAAAACGCGCTATTGGGTTTCATCATTGACCTCCGATTTAAACTGGTAGGTATAAGCTCGAACCCTAAAATGCAGCGTGCTACTTTCTTGGCTGACTCGCTGCCAATTCACATCATCAAAGCTGATGATGCGCGGCAGCTTGGCGATAGCAGCAGAGAAGTCCCCAATCTCGTGATAGTCACCTGTCAGCTCTATATTGAGAGGCAATCGATAGAGAAACTCCTTATTCTGCTTTTGCCCCCAATCGATTCGTGTGAAGGTCAGTGAGTTATCCAAGCCGAGCTCATTCACGGAGGCCAGCATGCTCGCTAACTCCTTTTGAACGGGCAGCTGCTCTAATAGATAATCGTAACGACTAGTTAGCTCATCCAACTGGCTCTGCAACTTAGGCAAGGCTGCAACCTTATTCGCCTTTATCCTCAAGGTCGTTTTTAAGGTCTGCTCCTGATGCTTCATTTGTTGCAGTTCCTCGTCGAGCGGCAGCAGATACAGCCAAGTACCAACACCTTGGATTAACACCATCAACACCAGAATCACGAGAAGCTGAGGCAACAATGGCCATTCGGTGATCTCATCAACATCGAGATCTTGCAAGCTCATCCTGTTTTGCCTACCAATCCTATTTTGAAGGTTAGCCATGATGCGCCTCCTTCCCTTTACGGTTCGCAGTGGTGCTTTCTAAAGAGGTGGGACTGAACACAAAAGAGACCTTGAAGGTCTGAAACTCTTTATTGAAGCGCTTGCGGTTATGAACGATAGAGTGCATCTCGACCCCTTTCAGAGAATCTGAACGTTCGAGGTTGTCCAACATGGTGGCGAGACGAGCAGTACTGTCGCTGATGCCCGACATTTCAATCTCTTGACCATTCATCTTTATCTTGTCGACATACACACCCTCTGGAATCAGCTCCGGCATCAAGTTCATAAAGTCGGTGGTCTTATTGCGGCCAAGCTGCAGCGACTCAACCACATCAAGTCGAGTCAGAATGGCTTTGTGTTCTTGCTCTGCGACTTTTAACGATTGAATTTGTCGGTCGAGCTCAGCAATGTACTGATTGAGGTAATTGAGGCGAGCTTGCTGCTTGGCTTGTTGGTCGTAAAAATAGTGACCAACCGCCCATTGCCCTATAAGCGCAATGATGACGCCAAGAATGACCAGATGGATAAAACGCTTCTTGTGCTGAGCACGAATCTCATCACGCCACGGCAGCAGGTTAATTTGATGCAACATGCTTCTCTCCCTGCCACTTGAGCCCACTCATCGCCATACCCGCCGCGATACCAAAGTGTTGCCAGTCCATCGGCAGTCGGCGTCTCTTGGCGACCTTATTCTCAAACAGAGACAAAGGATTCAATGACTCACAGCTCAGCTGAAAATGACGTTCTAGCTCTTCGGTAACCATAGGAATACTGGCGCCCTCGCCCATCAACCAAATCCCAGAAATAGGTTGCTGCGCATTTCCCGATGAATAGAGCTGTAATTGACGCTTGAGCTTCTCAATCAGGTTAACGATAAATTGATGTGTCTCTTCCATAGTACCGAACACGCTCTCGATATCACTCGGGTCATCTGAGCTGCGAAGATCTTGAGTGCCATAGGCGATGTCTTTATAGAAAGGCGCCGAATTCTGCGGGATAATCCCTAGCGAAGTTTGGTCGACTCCAACATCCACCAGCAACCAGTTTTTCTTATCGGGATACAGGCGCGAGGCCAATTGCCAGATATTCAGCAGCCCATGCGCCTGTGTATCCACCACCACAGGTTTGAAGCCAGCCTTGGTTAATGCATCCGCTCGGCTATCCACCACTTCTTTACGAGTGGCGTATACCTGATAACTGCTTGTCGAACCTTTACCAAATCGTTTGTCTTCCAGCTTTACAAAATCTAAACTCAGCTCCTCGATAGGAAAGGGAGATTGATGGGCGAAGGTTTGATAGATAGAAAACTCTTTTTCTCTGTCTTCTAACTCACTCTCTATTTGCAGTACTTTGCTTATCACTGTGTTATCAGGTACCGAAATGGCGACGTTGCGACAGCCAAAAGGCAGTCCTTTCCTAAGTTCTTTAAGTTTCTTAACAGTTTTCTGATACTCCAAAGTATGGTTAGCTGTAAAAATGTCGTCCGAAATCGGCAGCTCTTTGTATCCCACTAGGGCATACAACTCCCCCACGGGTTTTAGTACCACGGCTTTGATGCTGTGATGATTTATATCTATACCTGTAATTAATGATGAACCCATGTGACCTAGCTCCTGAAGTGCCAAGCATTTCGTTGATTATCTAGGGGTTGTGATTATTAGTTAAATAAGCGTTAATAAACGAAAGCTAAGTTTTTAGCCTAGAGTACAAGGGTTTGCTGCTTATCAGCCTTAACTAATCAGGGATTATCCGGTGAAGTTCATAAAGCGATTATTCATATTTACATTGATTTGCATGATTCTTGGAGTCAGTACAATTTTCGGGTTTTATTTTTACGTAAAACCAGAGTTGCCTGATGTTGCCACTTTGCGCGACGTAGAACTCCAAACGCCGATGCAAGTCTTCAGTCAAGACGGTAAATTGATCTCTCAATTTGGTGAGAAGCGTCGTATTCCGGTGAATTATGACGAGATCCCACGCCACTTAGTTGAGGCTTTGATTGCTACCGAGGATAGCCGTTTCTACGAACACCCTGGTATTGACCCAATCGGTATCACACGTGCAGCTATCGTGGTGGCGATGTCTGGTTCGGCAAAACAAGGTGCGAGTACCATTACACAGCAACTTGCGCGTAACTTCTTCTTATCCAATGAGAAAAAAATTATGCGTAAGATTAAAGAGATCTTCATTGCGATCCACATTGAGCAACTGCTTAGCAAAGAAGAGATCATGGAGCTATACGTCAACAAGATCTTCCTTGGTCACCGTTCGTATGGTTTTGGCGCGGCAGCACGTGTTTACTTCGGTAAAGATCTTCCTGATCTAACGCTGAGTGAAATTGCGACCCTTGCGGGTATGCCAAAAGCACCTTCGACAATGAACCCTATTTACTCTGTTGAGCGCGCGACTAACCGTCGTAACGTTGTATTGCGTCGTATGTTAGACGAGAAATACATCACTCAAGCAGAGTTCGATGACGCTCGTAGCGAAGAGCTTATCTCGAAATACCACGGTGCAGAGATCGAACTGAGCGCGCCATATGTTGCTGAAGTTGCACGTGCTTGGATGGTGGAACGCTATGGTGAAGAAGCTTATACATCAGGCATGAAGGTCTACACGACCGTTGATTCGAAACTGCAAAAAGCAGCGAACCAAGCCGCAATTAAGAACCTACTTGGCTACGATGAGCGTCACGGCTACCGTGGTGCTGAAAAAGTATTGTGGCAGACTGCGCAATCAGCGTGGGATCAAGAACAAATCGTTAAACACCTTAAGTCTCAACCAACCTATGGTGACCTAGTCCCTGCAGTTGTTACCGCGGTTGATTCGAAAAGTGTGCAAATTTGGGTTAAGAACCAAGGTGAAGGCACTATCGAATGGCAAGGCATGAACTGGGCGCGTAAATTCCTAACGGATAACCGCCAAGGACCAGCACCTTCTCAAGCGAAAGAAATTCTGGCGGTTGGTGAACAAATCTGGGTTCGCCATGAAGCCGTTACCGGTGATGAAGTCTCTGAAGAGCCGACAGAAGAGTCAGCGATAGCAGAATCGGAAACACCTGTTGTTTGGCGACTAAGCCAAGTACCGAATGCGAACACTGCATTTGTTGCAATGAACCCGAACAACGGCGCGGTATTGTCGATGGTCGGTGGCTTTAACTTTGTTCACAACAAGTTCAACCGTGCAACGCAATCTATTCGTCAGGTAGGTTCTGGTATCAAACCATTTATCTACTCAGCAGCGATTGAGAAAGGCTTAACGCTAGCCTCACTGATCAACGATGCACCGATTAACCAATGGGATAAGAGCCAAGGTACCGCATGGCGACCAAAGAACTCGCCACCGACTTACGTGGGTCCAACTCGTTTACGTATTGGCTTAGCTCAGTCTAAAAACGTAATGGCGGTACGTGTACTGCGCGAAGTAGGTCTAGATGATACTCGTAACTACCTAACTCGATTTGGCTTTGATATTGATGAAGTTCCGCGCTCTGAAACCATTGCTCTGGGTGCGGGTAGCTTAACGCCAATGAAAGTAGCTCAAGGTTACTCAGTATTCGCTAATGGCGGCTACTACGTTGAACCTTTCTACATCAGCCGCATTGAGACACCATTTGGTGAGACTGAATTTGAAGCGACACCAAAAGTGGTTTGTAAAGACGATTGCCAACAGCAAATGACCTCAGATCCAATGGCTGATGAGTTTGCAGAGCAAGATGTGGATGCCAAAGTACAATACGCACCTCAAGTCATCTCTGAACAGAACGCATTCCTTGTTCGTGAAATGATGTACAGCAACATCTGGGGTGGCGGTGATTGGAGCGCAGGTACTGGTTGGAACGGTACAGGTTGGCGTGCACAGCCGTTGAAGCGTCGTGACATTGGCGGAAAAACGGGTACCACCAACGATTCGAAAGATACTTGGTACAGCGGTTACGGCCCTGGCATGGTTGCAACGGTATGGGTTGGTTTTGATAACCACAACCGCAACCTAGGCAGAACCAAAGCGAACTCAAATCTTGGTAAGAACCAAATTACGGGTGCAGAAGCTGGCGCGAAAACAGCAGAACCTGCATGGGTTGATTTCATGGGTACGGCGTTAGCGGGTGTTCCTGCTGAGCGTAAAGAGATTCCTGAGAACATCGTTCGTGTTCGTATCGACCGTGAAACTGGCTTACTGACCAACAAGTTCGATAGCTCATCAATGTTCGAGTACTTCGAGAAAGGCACAGAGCCAACCGAGTACATCACTGAACGTTTCAATGATGACATCTACTCAAGCTCATCAGGTGAAGCTGTAGAAGAGCTGTTCTAACTAGGATTTATAGAACCTAGTAACATGAACCAACAAAAAGGGTTGATATGAATTCATATCAACCCTTTTTTATATCTATATCTGACCAGACTAGGCTCTAAATTCAAGCGCTAAGCCGTCTTCTCCAGTTGAGTTCGAATCGTCTCAGCCAATTGCTCGAAACGTCCCTTCAATGGAGAGCCCGGACGGTAGGCAACAACAATGCGACGTGAAGGTGTTGGATTCACCGCAGGTACGTAACACACACCGTCTTTCTGCTTCTCTTTCGGCACCGATAGCTGAGGAAGCAAGGTAATCCCCGCCCCCGCCGCGACCATGTTACGCAGCGTTTCTAAGCTGGTTGCCTTAAAGCGCTCATCATCTTTGGCGCCCGCAGCAAAACAGAAGCCCAAGGCTTGGTCTCTCAAACAGTGACCGTCACCTAGCGCAAGTACGGTTTGTCCATTTAGCTGCAGCATATCGACAGTGTCTTGCTGAGCCCACTCGTGGTCACATGGAACGGCAACACTTAACGGCTCGTCATACACATCGATCTCTTTGAACACCGCCGTTTCATCAACCGCAGCCAGTACTAAGCAATCAAGCTTACCATCTTCAAGTTGGCTCACTAATTGATGAGTCTGAGCTTCATGCAGGTAAAGCTCAAGATCTGGGAAGCTCTCTTTTAGATGAGGAACAATCTTAGGCAAGATGTAAGGACCAACGGTTGGAATAAAACCAATGTGCATTGGCCCCGTCATCGCTTCACCGTGTCCACTCGCCATATCTTTAAAAGTTTTCACTTCATTGAGAATACGCTTGGCTTGTTCAACAAGTTGTAACCCTGATTCTGTAAATATTACCTTCCTTGGACTACGCTCGGTTAACTGAAGTCCAATTTCATCTTCGAGTTTGCGTATTTGACCGCTTAGTGTCGGCTGACTGACAAAGCACGCTTCTGCCGCTTTTCGGAAGTGTTTATGCTCTGCGAGCGCCACCAAGTATTCAAAGTCACGAATGTTCATGATCAGTCTCTTACCTCAGGTTTTAATAAGAACAAGGGTTCTAACAGAAACATTTAAAAGAAAAATGCTCTTGATAGAATTTACCTATCAAAACCATAACATCAAACGATTAGAGCTATCAAAGGATTTATCTAATAATGGGCTCAACGAAACGAAACAGAGCGAAGAAAAACGTTAAGCTCTGATAGAACAAAATTAAAAATACTATTTAAGGAAATCAATATGTTTGCATCTAAAGAAGGTCAATCAATCCCTCAAGTAACATTCCCAACTCGCCAAGGTGATGCATGGGTTAACGTAACGACTGAAGAGCTATTCAAAGATAAGACAGTTATCGTATTCAGCCTACCAGGTGCGTTTACGCCAACATGTTCTTCAAGCCACCTTCCTCGTTACAACGAGCTACACTCTGTATTCAAAGAAAACGGTGTTGATGACATTCTGTGTGTTTCAGTAAACGACACATTCGTAATGAACGCTTGGAAAGCAGACCAAGAAGCGGAAAACATCACATTCATCCCAGATGGTAACGGTGATTTTACAGACGGCATGGGCATGCTAGTTGAGAAAAACGACATCGGCTTCGGCAAACGTTCATGGCGCTACAGCATGCTGGTTAAAAACGGCGTGGTAGAAAAAATGTTCATCGAAGAAGACGTACCAGGCGACCCGTTCAAGGTTTCTGATGCTGATACTATGCTTAACTACCTTGCTCCTGAGCACAAAGAGCAAGAGTCAATCACAGTATTCACTAAGCCAGGCTGTCCTTTCTGTATGAAAGCAAAACAGAACCTAATCGACAAAGGTCTGAACTACGAAGAAGTGGTACTAGGCAAAGACGCAACAACAGTCAGCCTACGTGCAATCTCTGGTCGCACTACCGTTCCTCAAGTATTCATCGGTGGTAAACACATCGGTGGTAGTGAAGAACTAGAAACTTTCCTAGGCTAATCGCTTCATCGCCGATATAGGCTTAGAAGTATCCGCTAACCCACCCTCTTGTGGGTTAGCCATTCCAAACGCTCTTATCTGAGTTTTGGAAAAAATATAGCTGGTGACTCGCCTGCCTTTTACTAACCTATAGTTAGTAACAAGAAGCAGCTAGTAACAAAAAGCAGAACCACAAGCTAAACCTAATAAAACAGAATCACAAAACTGCCCCGTTATCCTGACTCTCAAACAATCACCAGAGTTGGAGGGGGTCGTTCAAACTAAATTCAGCCATTGCGAGAAAATTATTATGAAACAAGTCAATGTAGATGTAGCAGTTATCGGGGGCGGTACGGCAGGTTTAGGTTCTTACCGCGCTGCAAAAGCACACACTGACAGTGTCGTGATGATTGAAGGCGGCCCTTACGGCACAACCTGTGCTCGTGTTGGTTGTATGCCATCTAAACTGCTTATTGCAGCTGCAGAAAGCGTACACCAAATCGAGAAAGCTCCGGCTTTTGGCGTTCACCCACAAGGCGATATCGTGATTAACGGCCGTGAAGTGATGGACCGAGTGAAGTTTGAGCGTGACCGTTTTGTTGGTTTTGTTTTAGAGGGTGTTGATGAAATCCCAGAGCAAGACAAGATCTCTGGCTACGCAAAATTCTTAGACGACAACACGCTACAAATTGATGACCACACGGTTGTCACCGCTAAACGTATTGTTATCGCAACTGGCTCTCGCCCTGCATACCCTGCCGTTTGGAATGAGCTTGGTGATCGTCTGATCATTAACGATGACGTGTTCAGCTGGGATGATTTACCAGAATCGGTTGCAGTATTTGGCCCTGGTGTTATTGGTCTTGAGCTTGGTCAGTCACTGCATCGCTTAGGTGTGAAGACCAAACTGTTCGGTTTAGGTGGTCAAGTTGGCCCAGTAACCGACCCAGAGATCATGGCTTACGCAGATAAAGCCTTCAATGAAGAGTTCTACCTAGATGCCGACGTGAAAATCGAAAGCATGAAGCGTATTACCACTGAATCGGGTGAGGCTCGCGTCGAAATCCAGTTCATCAATAAGCAAGGTGAACTAGAAACTAACGTCGTTGAGTACGTACTGGCAGCAACGGGGCGTCGTCCCAACACCGACAAACTTGGCCTAGAGAATACCTCTCTAGAACTTGATGAGCGTGGTGTTCCAATCGCTGACCACTACACGCTACAAACATCATTGCCATCAGTATTCATTGCAGGTGATGCAAGCAACCAACTACCTCTGCTACATGAAGCAGCAGACCAAGCCCGCATTGCAGGTGACAACGCTGGTCGCTTCCCAGAGATTCGTGCAGGCTTACGCCGCTCTAAAATCTCGGCAGTATTCTCTGACCCGCAAATCGCGATGGTTGGTGAAACCTACAAAGAGATCACCACACGCTTAGGCACATGTGGCTGTTTCGCAACGGGTGAAGTGTCTTTCGAGAACCAAGGTCGTTCTCGAGTGATGCTGCGCAACAAAGGTATTCTGCACGTTTACGGTGAGCAAGGTACAGGCCGCTTCCTTGGTGCTGAGATGATGGGACCAAACGCAGAACACTTAGCTCACTTATTAGCATGGGCACACCAGAAAAAGATGACGGTTTCTGAAATGCTAGACATGCCTTTCTACCACCCGGTAATTGAAGAAGGTGTACGAACTGCACTACGTGACCTGAATGCGAAACTGCACCTAGGTCCAGAGATGGTGAAACACTGTCTGGATTGTGGTCCAGGTTGTTAATCTCAGGCTACCGTTAAGCAGTTAGCAAACTGCTAGATACTAAAAAAGGAAAGCCATTGGCTTTCCTTTTTGTTTTGGCTTCGAGCAAACAACAGATTCCCGACCACGCTCCTTCGTCGCTACCGGGAATGACGCTGCTTTTAATACTGAGCAAATTCCAAGCCCAATAAGAACTAATCCAAGCTTTAACTCGTCATTCCAGAACCGAGGGACGAGGTATCTGGAATCTCTTGAAGCAATTACCGGTCGCTAAAGACTTAGCTATTACTTCTCAGCAGCAATTACAGAGATTTCAACAAGTAGCGCTTCGCGAGCCATGTCGCCGGTTACACATGCGCGAGCTGGAGCGTGGCCTTCAGGAACCCATGCATCCCAAACTGCGTTCATTTCTTGGAAGTCTTTCATGTCTTTCAAGTAAATCGTTGCTGACAGCATGTGCTCTTTGTCGCTGCCAGCTTGCTCAAGTAGCGCTTCTACTTTATCTAGCATGGTCTGTGTTTGTTCAGTGATGTCTTGGGTTGCATCAGCACACACTTGGCCACATAGGTAGATAATACCGTTGTGTTTAACAATACGGCTCATGCGTTGTTTGGTTTCTTGGCGCTCAATCATCGACTTTCTCTCTCTGTGTCACCGTGATCCAATATCTTGTGACGTGTTATTATCAGGTCAACAAGCATAACGCGAATCAAACCCAAGATGACATGCATTCATTGCAATAAAAGTGAAAAAATCCGTAACAAACTCGGTCGCTGTCAGCGCTGTATGAATCAGCTGATGGTGTTGTCGATTTTAAGTTGGGGGGTATGGTGGCTATTTTTCAGAGAAGACCCAAAAACCATCAATGCCATCGCTTTGATGATGGCCGCTTTCGCGTTCAGTGGCTTGCTATCGTTGCATTGGATAATGAAGTTTATGGTGCTTCCGTTAAAGGGCAAAAAACGTTAGCTGGAAGTCTTTATTGGATAAAGAGTAGTGATTAGAGACAGGGCTAAACAATCCGATAATTCATCATAATTATCGAGCCATCATCATTTCCCAAACAGCAGATAGAAAAAAGCCCCAGAACCAATCGATTCTAGGGCTTTCTTAGAAAATTCTAAGAAAAAGCAGTGGTACTTTAATAGACCGGGCTTTTCTTAGTTTGTTCCCAAAAAAGATCATATTTTCGATCTTTTTTTTAGGGGCTATAAAATCAATGCCTTATGCAACATTAACCTTTGCAATAATCTGCTCTACCAAGTTCACTTCCAACGCAACTTCATCACATGCATGTTGACGAGGACACTGGTCACAATCTTTCAGTACCTTCTCAGGCAGTAGAGATTTCGATGTTGGTAAGAAATCATGCTTCATGAAGAACTCTGGTGTACGCGTCAGCACAAACACCTTCTTGATGGCCATTTGTCGCGCTTTCTCAACCAAGTGCTGCACAATCGCGGTACCCTGCCCTTGACCTTGCCAGCCAGCCTCAACACCGAGCGAGCGAATCTCCGCTAAGCCAGAGTCATACACATAGAGTGATGCACAACCTGTCACCTCACCATGATGCTCTGCGACCGCAAACGAGCCAATATCACGCACCAGTTCATTACGAGAACGAGGTAGGTTTTCACCCATGTTCGCCCAGTAAGCGACCATACCTTCCAACGCTTCAATATCGGTCAGACGAGCAGGACGAACCTTGACGATGGACGTATCACGCTGTGATAAACGTTTCTCAGCTTGGTCAACCGCGTAAGCCACTTGCTGTGGAGATACACCGCCTAGCGCGCTACGTTTTTCAAGACACGATTCAATGGTCAGGATGTCATACACATCCTCTTCAATCACCTCAGAGAACTCTTTCATCTCTGCGATGGTTAATTCTTCTAATGCGCAGCCTTTGGCAATCGCCGCTACTACCGTTACACCAACAATATGGTGAGCTTCACGGAAAGGAATCCCTTTCGCTACTAGGTAATCAGCCAGCTCTGTTGAGTTCGCGTAGCCTTGTTTCGCTGCTTCAAGTGTACGTTCGCCGTTCACTTTAATGCCGTCAAAACAAAGAGCTGCCATTTCCATACAATCATTCCAAGTATCTAAAGCGTCGAATAGACCTTCTTTATCTTCTTGCATGTCTTTGTTGTACGCCAAAGGCAGAGCTTTTACTGTCATCATCATTGCCGCTAATGAACCGTAAACACGGCCAGTTTTGCCACGGATAAGCTCTAGCGCATCTGGGTTTTTCTTTTGTGGCATCAGAGATGAACCTGACGTCACGGTATCCGCTAACTCGATGAAGTTTGATTCACCTGAGTTGTAGAAAATCATATCTTCTGCAAGACGCGAAAGGTGAAGCATAGAGATAGAAGCAATCGACATTAGCTCCATCACATGGTCACGGTCAGAAACTGAATCTAGAGAGTTGCGCGTTGCACGACGGAAACCTAAGTTGTGAGCTAACTCTTCACGGTCCATCGGGTAAGCGGTTCCAGCAAGGGCACCAGAACCCAGCGGACATGTATCTAGACGCTTAATCGCATCATTCAAACGTGAATAGTCACGCTCAAGCATTTCAACGTAAGCCAAGCACCAGTGAGCAAAAGTTACCGGCTGAGCACGTTGTAAGTGAGTGTAGCCAGGAAGCACGGTTTCTTGATGCTGAGAAGCAACGTTCACCATTTGGCTTTGTAGGCGATCCAATGCCAATAGCAGCTGGTTACCTTGCTGACGACACCATAGTTTCAGGTCGGTCGCCACTTGGTCGTTACGAGAACGGCCAGTGTGAAGTTTTTTGCCCAAGTCACCGACTTTGCCGATAAGTTGCTGCTCAACCCAGCTGTGAATATCTTCTGCATCAGAACGTAGAATCTGTTCAGGATCTTCCATCACCTCAAGTTTTAGCTCATTCAGTGCTAACTCAAGCTTCTGTTGCTCTTCTTCTGTTAATACGTTGACCGACAGTAGAGCTTTAGACCAGGCAATTGAGCCCACAATGTCTTGCTCAGCCAATCGGTAATCAAAACGAAGAGAATCGTTAAAATCTTTGAACCGGGTGTCTGCTGCTTGGGTAAATCTACCGCCCCATAATGCCATTGTGTATCTCCTAATTGCACAGTGCTCACTGTTTTTGCAAATGATAATTCTGATTAAGATTCAGTATTTTTCTGATGGTTTAAACTTACGGCAATTCAAAATGAAAATAAAGTATTAATTCATTATTTTCACATATTTATTCACCAGTAGTTCAATCTATTGATTATTTTTAGCGTGGAGCGCGAATTATATGCCATCCGATAGGAAAAACCGAAGCTGATTTATTAGGCAAATAGAAAGTAAAAAGCCCACTCACTAATCAATAGTGAATGGGCTTTGCATAATAATGTCTGTTTACTGACCTTCAACCTTTCGCTAAAGGCTAGCTCGCTAACTCATTGTTAGGATTACTTTTGGCTATTCAAAGCACGGATACGGCTTGATAGCGAGTAAAGGCGAATGAAGCCTTCAGCGTGGCTTTGGTCGTAAACTTCATCTTCACCAAAGGTTGCAAACTCTTCTGAGTACAGGCTGTTGTCAGAACGCTTCTGAGTCACCGTTGCATGGCCTTTGTAAAGTTTGATAACCACTTCACCATTCACGTCTTGTGCTAACTCTTCTGTCGCAGCAAGAATTGACTTACATAGCGGAGTGAACCAACGACCATCATATACAAGGTGAGAAGCCTTAACACCTAGCTCTTCACGGAATTCGAATGCCGCTTTATCAAGAACCAGTTGCTCTACTGCACGCAGTGCTTCCATCATGATTGTGCCACCCGGAGTTTCGTAACAACCACGAGACTTCATGCCAACAAGACGGTTTTCTACGATATCGATACGACCAACACCGTGCTTAGCACCCTTCTCGTTTAGGTAAACCAGTGCGTTGTATGGCGTCATTGTTTCGCCATCAACCGCAACCACTTCGCCTTTTTCAACTTTAAGCGTCACTGTTTCAGATTCGTTTGGCGCTTGCTCAGGGTCTACAGTCCAAGCCCAGCAATCTTCGTTAGGTGCATTCCATGTGTTTTCTAGAACGCCGCCTTCTGTTGAGATGTGCCATGCGTTTGCATCACGCGAGTAAATCTTAGTCAGAGAAGCCGTACAAGGGATGTTACGCTCTGCTAGGTAATCTAGACACTCTTCACGACTCACTAGATCCCACTCACGCCATGGTGCAATTACATGTAGATCTGGTGCTAGTGCAGCAAATGCGCCTTCAAAACGAACTTGGTCGTTACCCTTGCCAGTACAACCGTGACACAGTGCGTCTGCACCTACTTTACGTGCGATTTCAACCTGTGCTTTCGCAATGATTGGACGAGCCATTGAAGTACCTAGTAGGTATTTACCTTCGTAGTAAGCGCCCGTTTTCAACGTTGGGTAGATGTAGTCAGCAACCATCTCTTCTTTAAGGTCTGCGATGTAACACTCAGATGCACCAGAAGCTTTTGCTTTCTCTTCGATACCAATCAACTCTTCGTCGCCTTGACCAACATCCGCAACAAACGCAACCACTTCACAGTCATAGTTCTCTTTCAACCATGGAATGATTACTGATGTGTCTAGACCGCCAGAGTAGGCTACTACAACTTTCTTTACGTTAACTTTGCTCATTTTCTTTCTCCTAGTTTCCATACTGCACATGGCGGTCAGCGTTGGAAATGACTTCATAATTATATGTTTATTTAATTTGTCTAAATTCTTTAAGTAGTGACTCGTTGTGAGACCTACTGAGGTAAAAACTGTGTTCCTATGCTTTTACCTGAAAACAGTTGTGTTAGCTTTTCTGGGTATCGCCAAGTGGCAACTTCGATTGGTCGACCAAGGTCGTTAGCGGCTTCTAGTGCGGCTTGAACCTTAACGATCATGCCGTCGGTAATCACTTTGCCTGTAATAAGGTCATCAGCTTGTTGTTGATTAAGGCTTGGAATGAGGTGGCCTTTGCCATCCAACACACCACTTACATCAGAAAGCAGTACCAGTTCAGCATCAAGCGCGCCTGCAACGGCAACCGCAGCTTGGTCGGCATTGACGTTCATCAGTTGGCCTTGTTTAGTTAGACCAATTGAGCTGATGATTGGCAGTGCGCCCGCATTAAGAATCGCTTGCAGAACGGTTGAGTCGCCCGGCTCCGCTTTTCCTACCGCGCCCAGTTCAGGGTTCAGTTCACTCACTTTGCATAAACCACCGTCTGCAAGGCTCAAACCAACGGCATTGATACCGTCTTTAATCGCCTGACCTTGAAGTAGTTTGTTGGCCGTGCCTGCTAGTGCACCAGCGATCACAGGGATCTGGTCATAAGGAGTAACACGTAGCCCTTCTTTCTTAACGGTTTCGAGGTTCAACTTATTCATCAAATCATCAACAAGGTAACCGCCGCCGTGAACAATCACGATTGGTCGTTGTGCCTGTTGTTGGTAAGCAGAGATAGCACCAAATAACTTGCTAAGTGTTTCACCACAAGATAGCGCTGCGCCACCTAACTTTATGATTAATGGTTGATTATTAAGGCTCATATCTAGATTTCCTTACACTAACGCAGTTAATGGCGCAAAACCATAACGTAAATTTAAACACTGCATCGCTTGGCTAGATGCACCCTTTAATAAGTTATCAATCGCTGAAACAACGATGATGTGTTGACCTTGAACCTTCCAACCTAAGTCGCAGAAAGGTGTCTGTTCTACATCTTGAATTCTTGGCAGTGTCTCTTCGAGTAGTCTCACTGCAGGTTTGCCTTGGTAAGCTTGCTCAAAGGCATCTTGTATCTGTTGTTCTGTCACGCCTTCAGCCAATTTCATGGTGATGGTCGCCAAAATACCGCGCTTAAAGTTGCCGAGGTGCGGAGTGAAAATCACATCACATCCTAAATGTGCAGCCATTTCAGGTTGATGACGGTGATTGAATACGCCATAAGCTTGCAGGCTCACTTCGCAGAAGCTGTTAACCATCGTCGCCTTGCGGCCCGCACCAGTCACACCACTAGTCGCGTTAATCACTGGCCATTGGTTTTCATCCAGTAACTTGGCTTCAACCAAAGGTTTAATCGCCAGTTGTGATGCCGTTGGGTAACAACCCGCGACAGCGACAAGCTGAGCTTCTTTAATTTCTTGTTCGTTCCATTCCGCTAAACCGTAAGCCGCTTTGTCTAGCCATTGTTCGTGTTGATGTTCAAAACCATAAAACTCTTGATAGAAGTTTTCGCCTTTAACTCTGAATGCACCCGATAGGTCGAAAACTTGGCAATCGTTCTCTAGAAAGATTGGCGCTAGGTCGTGACTGACTTCGTGTGCAGTGGCTAAGAAAATCACATCAGACTGTTTAGCTACTTCTTCCGGATTTGTTAAAGGTTGTACTGGCATATCAATCAAACCAGCTAACTTACCGTGCAGTGCCGCAATAGGTTTACCTGCGTCTACACTATTGGCTGAGACATATAAACCTGATAGCGTGAGCTCAGGGTGTCTGTTTATCATTAGAGCCAGTTCTGCTCCTGTGTAGCCGCTTGCGCCAATGATCGTGGTTTTCAACATCTCAACACATCCATTTCTGAGGTAAGTTACATTTCAAATTTGACTATTCATACTTAATTTTTAGCTTTATTTGATTTCTTATGCATTAAATATGATTTAATATGTGTTTTACCGACTTATGGTTTTCCTGTCAATAGTAGAAGTGAAGTTATTATGCAATTACCGAGTTTTCTTGAGGTCTACAAAGGCCTAATTTCCACAGACTCTATTAGCTCGACCGATCCAAGCTGGGATCATGGCAACGAGAAAGTGATCGAAAAAATGGCTCAATGGTTTAAAGACGTAGGCTTTAGCGTTGAAGTCGTGGAAGTCGAACCCGGCAAGCATAATATGGTCGCTAAGATGGGATCGGGCGAAGGTGGCTTGCTACTCGCAGGACACAGCGACACAGTGCCATTCGATGAAGGACGTTGGAACTTCGACCCTCACGCATTAACAGAGCACAACAATCGCTTCTATGGGTTAGGCACGGCCGATATGAAAGGCTTTTTCGCTTTCGTTTATGAAGCAGCAAAGAAGATGGATTGGAGCAAACAGACCAAGCCGCTATATGTATTGGCAACCTGTGACGAAGAGACCACCATGCTGGGTGCGCGTCATTTCACTGAAAATGCGCCGTTTAAACCGGATTACTGCATTATTGGTGAACCAACTAGCCTAGTGCCGATTCGTGGTCATAAAGGTCATGTCGCTAATGCTGTGCGAGTAACGGGTAAATCAGGTCACTCTTCTGATCCTGCATTAGGTGTCAACGCCATCGAGATCATGCATGAAGTGTTGTTCGCTTTAATGCAACTGCGTGACAAGCTAGTCAAAGAGTATCATCACCCGGGTTTCGCAATTCCAAGCCCAACGCTAAACCTTGGCCATATTCACGGTGGCGACAGTGCCAACCGTATCTGTGGTTGCTGTGAGCTGCACTATGATGTGCGTCCTTTGCCAGGTATCAGCCTAGATGGCTTGGATAACATGCTGCGCAGCGCACTCAAAGAAGTAGAAGCAAAATGGCCGGGGAGAATTGAGATTACTCCACTGCACGAACCTATTCCGGGTTACGAGTGCCAACACGACCATCCATTTATCGGTGGCATGGAATCCGTTTGTGAGATTGAATCACAAACCGTGAACTACTGTACTGAGGCACCTTTCCTTCAAGAACTTTGCCCAACCTTAGTTCTGGGTCCGGGCTCAATCGACCAAGCTCACCAACCAGATGAGTTCCTAAGCTTCGATTTTATCGATCCAACGATTGATGTTCTGAGTAAGTCGATCCGTAAATATTGTTTCTAGTTATTACTTTTCTTCCAATATTTTCGTATAAAAGCCACCCGAAAAGGCTGTCTCTTATACACAAATCCCTAAGCCACGGTTTAGGGATTTTTTTTGAACTAATTTTATGTTTCATGATCTGATCATCTAAACAATGACAAGGATGATTATCATGACTTATATAGAGCCAACCCTTTGGGCACAAAAGCAATTTGGTCAAGCCCGCCTCAATGACCCCAGACGTACTCAAAGACTCGTTGCTCTTGCAGCCTCATTGGCCGAGCAACCTGGCGCTCCTGTTTCTAAACTCATCATCTCCCCTGCTGATATGGAAGGGGCTTATCGCTTTATCCGTAATGAGCAAATCAAAGCAGAAGATATCGCAGAGGCGGGCTTTCATGTCACAGCACAAGAGGCTTTAGAGCAACAAACACTTCTTGCGTTAGAAGATACCACCTCTCTAAGTTACTCCCATCGCAGTATACGAGATGAGCTCGGGCACTCTAATCAAGGTAATCGACAGCGAGCGATGTTCGTTCACTCAACCTTGCTTTTTGCTCCCAAAACTCAAATGGTTGTTGGCTTAATTGAACAACAACGCTGGACCCGAGATATTGAAAAGCGTGGTCAAAGACGCCAGCACGCGACTCGACCGTACAAAGAAAAAGAAAGTTATAAATGGGAACAAGCATCTCGCCATGTCGCAGAGCGACTTGGCGAGAAAATCTCAGATGTTATTTCTGTGTGCGATAGAGAAGCAGACTTATTTGAATACCTCACTTACAAGCAAGAGCAACAACAAAGATTTCTCGTTCGCTCAATGCAAAGCCGCTGTATTGAAGAGCACGATAACCGCCTTTATAGCTATGCCTCTACCCTGTTATCAGCCGGAGAGAAAGTACTCGAAATACCGCAAAGGGGCGTAAAGCCCGAACAGCTCATCTAGACATAAAATATGCCCCGTAACACTGAAGACTCCCGCTAATAAAAAGAGTTCGATAACATCCCTCTCTACGTGGGGTGCATCGAGCAAGGAGAGAGTTGCGATAAGCTCGCTTGGCACTTACTCACTTCAGAGCCAGTAACGAGTAAGGAAGAGGCACTTAAAATCGTCAGTTATTATGAGCAACGTTGGCTAATTGAAGACTTCCATAAGGTCTGGAAAAGTGAAGGCACTCAAGTTGAGCAACTGAGAATGCAGAGTAAAGATAATTTAGAAAGGCTTAGCGTGATTTTAGCTTTTATCGCGATTCGGTTACTCCAGTTGAGGTTTATGAATAAATCAGATGAGCTATCTAAGACCAGTTGTGAGCAGATATTAAAAGGCAAAGCATGGAAGCTAATGTGGCTAAAGTTGGAGGGCGAAAAGCTACCAAAGGAAGCACCGAATATATCATGGGCTTACAATGGTATTGCACGGTTAGGTGGTTGGAAGAATACCAAGCGAACGGGTCGTGCTTCTATCAAGACGTTATGGCAAGGATGGTTTAGGTTACAAACCATCCTTGAAGGGTATGAACTCGCTAAGTCTCTTGATTAACCAGACTTGTGATCAAGAGACAGCCCGAAAAGGTGGCTTTTATTCTGTTATCCCTGACACAGCCTGATCTTGTAATTAAATTTCACTTTAATTCCGAACTATTGGGAAATTTACTTCTCCCGAATTTCGAAAACTAATAATTGCAAACTTAGAATGCTTTATTTGACTAGATACAGCACTTTTCGCTAGATTGTGTACTTAACAAGGAACAATGGATGTAATTTTTTTACGAGGCAGGATGACAATGAACGAGAAATACGCCGCTCTCAAGAGTAACGTAAGCATGCTGGGACGCTTGCTAGGTAACACAATCCAAGATGCACATGGTGACGTTATCTTAGAGAAAGTGGAGACTATCCGTAAACTTTCCAAATCCGCCCGCGCAGGCAACAAAGCTGACCGTGACAGCCTAGTTGAAGAAATCAAAAACCTGCCGAACGAACAACTCACTCCTGTTGCTCGTGCATTTAACCAATTTCTCAACCTCACCAACATGGCAGAGCAGTACCACACCATCTCTCGCCACTGTGAGGAGCATGTTTGCGAACCAGACGTGCTGCAATCTCTATTTTCCAAATTAAACCAAAACGACATCAGCAAGCTAGATGCGGCTCAAGCTGTTCGCGACCTGAACATTGAACTCGTTTTGACTGCACACCCAACAGAAATCACTCGTCGCACCATGATCAACAAGCTGGTTAAGATCAACGAGTGTCTGTCTAAATTAGAATTAAGCGACCTATCACACAAAGAGCGCGTGAAAACCGAACGTCGCCTAGAGCAACTTATCGCTCAAGGTTGGCACTCAGATGTGATTCGTCAACAACGCCCAACGCCACTTGATGAAGCTAAGTGGGGCTTTGCGGTTGTAGAAAACTCTCTATGGGAAGCAGTACCAGATTTTCTACGCGACATGGATGGCCGACTAAAAGGCTACCTTGGTGAAGGCCTGCCGATCGATGCACGCCCAGTACACTTCTCATCTTGGATGGGCGGTGACCGCGATGGTAACCCATTCGTAACGCACACCATCACTAAAGAAGTGCTGCGCCTATCTCGCTGGAAAGCTGCAGACCTTTACCTAGGCGACGTTAATGAGCTGATTACCGAGCTGTCGATGACTAAGTGTAATGATGCGGTTCGTGAACTAGCAGGTGATGAGCACGAAGCTTACCGTGCAATCCTTAAGAGCCTACGCACTCTGCTGAACAACACGCTAGAAGTGCTTGACGCAAAACTGCATGATGCTGAAGTACCGAAGAAAGAAACACTGCAGAACATCGACCAACTTTGGACACCACTTTACGCGTGTTACCAATCGCTGCACGAATGTGGCATGGGCGTAATCGCAGATGGTTCTCTGCTTGATACCCTACGTCGCCTAAAAGCATTCGGTGTGCATTTAGTTCGTCTCGATGTTCGTCAAGAAAGTACACGTCACTCAGATGTCCTATCTGAACTGACTCGCTACCTAGGCATTGGCGATTACGACCAGTGGAGCGAGCAAGACAAGATTGCTTTCTTAACCAATGAATTAAGCTCAAAACGCCCACTGCTACCGCGCGACTGGGAGCCATCTGAACAGGTCAAAGAGGTTTTAGACACCTGTAAGGTAATTGCAGCTCAACCTCGTGAAGCCTTCGGCGCTTATGTGATTTCTATGGCTCGTACTGCATCGGATGTACTGGCTGTTCACTTGCTTCTGCAAGAATGTGGTTGCCCATACCGCATGGACGTATGTCCACTGTTCGAAACGCTAGACGATTTGAACAACTCAGAAGCGGTAATGAAGCAGCTAATGAGCATCGACTTGTACCGTGGATTTATCCAGAACCACCAAATGGTGATGATCGGATACTCTGACTCAGCGAAAGATGCGGGCGTAATGTCTGCAGGCTGGGCTCAATACGATGCGATGGACAAACTGGTTAAGGTTTGCGACGAAGAAGGCATTGAACTGACTCTATTCCACGGTCGTGGCGGTACGGTTGGTCGTGGTGGGGCGCCAGCGCATGCAGCCCTACTTTCTCAGCCACCTAAGAGCTTGAAAGGCGGCTTACGTGTAACTGAGCAAGGCGAAATGATCCGCTTTAAGCTTGGCTTGCCAGATGTTGCCGTAAATAGCTTCAACCTATACGCGAGTGCGATTCTAGAAGCAAACCTTCTGCCACCACCAGAGCCTAAACAAGAGTGGCGCGACCTAATGGAAGTGCTGTCTCAAGTCTCTTGTGAGGCTTACCGTAACGTAGTTCGTGGCGAAGAGAAATTCGTACCTTACTTCCGTCAAGCTACACCTGAACTAGAGCTCGGCAAACTGCCTCTTGGTTCTCGCCCTGCGAAACGTAACCCGAATGGCGGAGTAGAAAGCCTACGTGCAATTCCATGGATCTTCTCTTGGAGCCAAAACCGTTTGGTACTTCCTGCTTGGTTAGGCGCTGGTGAAGCGATTCAATACTCAGTTGACCAAGGCCATCAAGCGCTACTTGAAGAGATGTGTCGTGAATGGCCATTCTTCTCAACTCGTCTGGGTATGTTGGAAATGGTGTACTCGAAGTGCAACATGGAAATTGCGAAGTACTACGACCAGCGTCTTGTTGATAAAGAACTACTGCCGTTAGGTGAGTTACTGCGTGAACAGCTGCAAAAAGACATCAAAGCGGTACTGAATGTAGAAAATAACGAGAACTTGATGCAGAGCGACCCTTGGGGGCTTGAGTCAATTCGCCTACGTAACATCTACGTTGAGCCACTAAACATGCTTCAAGCAGAGCTGCTTTACCGTACTCGTAAGTGTGAAACACCACCAGCAGAGCTAGAAGAAGCGCTAATGGTGACGATTGCAGGCATTGCAGCAGGTATGCGAAACACTGGTTAATTAGTGATTCCTACTATAACTTGATCAGCATTTATAACTAAAAAAAGAACAAAAGGTCGCCATGTGCGACCTTTTAATTTTTCAAAATAACTATTAACGAGTATTTTGTCAGTTTTTTGGGTTATTTTGTCCATGTATTCTACTTTATGCTTATTATTTAGATATACTACTGCTCCGCTGCGGAAGCACTCCAAAAAAATAATCTGCAGCAACTTGACCAATAAACTGGTCAACCTAGGTGATAAACGGCTTTGTAAGGTGACATAACCAACCGATGAGTTGGTGCTACTTAGACATAACCAATATAACGTGCCATTAGAAGCACACTTGTTGTTTAAGTATTTGTTTACTGTTTACCATTTGGATTTCAGACATGTCATTACCACACGTAATTCTAACCGTTTTAAGTACACGCGATGCTACTGGTTACGATATCACAAAAGAATTCTCCGCAAGCATTGGTTACTTCTGGAAAGCTAGCCATCAACAAGTTTACCGCGAGCTAAATAAAATGGCTCAGAACGACCAGGTAACTTGCGTGCTTGAGCCTCAAGAAGGCAAACCTGATCGTAAAGTTTACTCTATCACTGATGCTGGCCGTGGCGCGCTAGGTGAATGGTTTGAACAACCAACTGCACACCCAACCGTTCGTGACGAATTCTCAGCTAAGCTAATGGCTTGTGCTGTACAACCTTCTGACGCTTACCGTGTACAACTTGCTGAGCTAGTAGAAGAATCTCGCAAACTGGTTTCTCACTACCGTGAAATCGAAGCAGCTTACTACGCAACGCCATCAACACTAGACAAGCAAGCACGCCTTGAGCGTCTAACACTTCGTCGTAACCTACTTATCCGTGAAGCATGGATTGTATGGGCTGAAGAAGTACTGCTTGAACTTGGCGCTCTAGCTTAAGTTAAGCTAGAAGCTAGAAGCTAGAAGCTAGAAGCTAGAAGCTAGAAAAGCAAAAGGCTTGAACTCTATGAGTCCAAGCCTTTTTTGTATCTATAGGATTTGAAATGTTACTGCCAGAGGCTTTTTACAAGTGCTTAGGCTTTACTTCTTAGACTTTGCTTAAAGCGCAGCGACTTGTGGACGAACACCTAGCGTATGGCAAAGTGCGTAAGTCATTTCTGCACGATTTAGCGTGTAGAAGTGGAAATCTTTCACACCTTCACGGCTCAGCGTACGAACCATATCAATCGCTTGGCTGGCACCTACTAACTGACGAGTGGTTGGGTCATCATCCAAACCTTCGAACTGCTTCGCCATCCAGCCAGGTACTTTTACGTTGTTCATCGCTGCAAAGCGAGACGCTTGCTTGAAGTTAGAAACCGGTAAGATGCCCGGAACAATCTCAACATCCACACCTGCCGCGACACAACGGTCACGAAAACGTAGGTAGCTTTCTACATCGAAGAAGAACTGAGTGATTGCACGGTTAGCACCCGCATCTACTTTACGTTTTAGGTTAATAAGGTCAGATTGAGCGCTTTTTGCTTCAGGGTGAACCTCAGGGAATGCCGCTACTGAGATATCAAAATCGTGGCGAGATTTAAGTAGCTCAACCAAATCAGATGCGTACATCTCTGGCGCGCCGCCGCCTGCTGGAATGTCACCACGCAGCGCAACAATACTCTCGATACCATTTGCCCAGTAATCGTCGGCAATTTGAATCAGCTCTTCGCGGCTCGCATCAATACACGTTAGGTGCGGTGCTGCTACTAGACCAGTTTGGTTTTTAATTTCTTTAATGATTGAGTGGGTACGGTCACGTTCGCCCGAGTTTGCACCATAAGTTACCGATACAAATTTTGGTTGAAGTGTTTTAAGACGGTGAACAGAGTTCCACAGGGTCTCTTCCATCTTCTCACTGCTCGGTGGAAAAAACTCAAATGACACATTGATGTTGTCAGAAAGCTCAGCGATATTCTGATTTAAAGCGTCGATATGACTAGCGTGTGTGTATCCCATCTTACTCTCCCTGTGGCAAAAGCAACCACTAAAAACTCAAATCCTTAAACGACGTTTAGACGTCTATATGTCTGTAGAATGTATTGAATACGATTTAATGTCAACAGATCCATTATGAATTTTTCTCAAGTAGATCGTGAGTAAAACTCAAGTCGTTAAATGGGTCGCAAAGCAGAAATAATGTAGAAAAAAGGCTGAAAAACACATCGTGCTTTCAGCCTCATTTATCTTAGTGAATAGTATGTTATTTAGACACTAAACCAACCGATCTGAAAATCAAAACAGGCTAGACATTCTGTTTAGGTCAGATTGAATTGCGCCAGCAGTGACTTCACGTCCTGCACCTGGGCCACGGATAACCAATGGATTATCTTTGTACCATTTGCTCTCAATCGCAAAGATATTATCGCAAGGCAACAAGTTCGCCAGAGCGTGTTCTTTAGATAGCGCTTCAACGCCTACGGTTGCCTTACCGTTCTTCTCCAAACGTGCTACGTAACGCAGAACTTTCTGTTGAGAGTGCGCTTTCTCTAAACGCTCAGCCAACTCTTCGCTTAGAACAGAAGCTTTGTCGAAGAATTCATCCACTGATAGATCTTGCAGCTCTTCAGGTACGAGCGATTCCACTTTTACGTTTTCAGGTTCGATATCCAAACCCGATTCACGCGCTAGAATCACCAGCTTACGCATCACGTCTGATCCATCAAGGTCAGCACGAGGGTCAGGTTCCGTCAGGCCTTGTTGCCACGCTAAATCGACCAACTCGTTGAATGGCACGGTGCCATCAAACTGTTGGAACAACCAAGACAGCGTGCCTGAGAAGATGCCTGACAACGCAATAATGTCATCGCCACTTTCACGTAGGTCACGTACCGTGTGGTTAATCGGCAATCCAGCACCCACTGTCGCGTTGTACAACCAATGACGGCTGATCTTAGCGAAAGCATCTTGTACTTGATGGTAATACTCGCTCGATGCAGAACCTGCCACCTTGTTCGCCGAGATTAGGTGAATACCTTGTTGTGCGATTTGCAGATACTTTGCTGCAAGCACTGGGCTCGCAGTCACATCCAGAACCACTGCTTCGTCATAACCTTGAATAGAGCCCAAACGCTCTAACCAGTCGTTACCATTGTTAGCAATCGCTTCGTCGTCAAAGCGCTTACCTACCGAAGTCGCATCAATGCCTTGATCGTCGAACCAATAGGTTTGGCTATCAACCACGGCAACCAATTCAAAGTTCATTCCACGGCGCTTTTCAAGTTCCGCTTTTTGCTCAGCAAACAGGCTTAACCAGCTTGAACCAATATTGCCCTTACCACACAAGGCAATCGCAACACGCTTCTGCGCTTGGAACAGTTGAGAATGAATGCCTTTCACTAGACTTGATGTTTCACTCTTACGAATCACAGCCACCAAGCTTAAGCCTGAGTTCGCTTCTGAGATGAACTCAACCGGAGAGCTCTTAAGCTGCTGGTAGAAACCGTAGCAATGGTTCGGGTTCTTAGTCACACCCGCACCCACTGCAGCAATCAGAGAGAAACCTTCTTTTAGCTTAATCTCAGCTTCAATCGCATGGTCTTGGAGATATTCTAATGCACCACCAGCGATCTCTTCTGTGTAGGCAAGACGCAAACAGTGTTGATCCGGTTCAAGCTCATAAGCAAGCGGCTCAAGTTGAGCACGCTTAAGCCCTTCCAGCACTTCACTCTCTAGACGGTCGAAATCATGGCCGTGACCAAAGGTCAGTTGCACGATAAGCACTTCATCCAAAGAGGTAATGATTTTTGCGCCACGACCCGATGCCAGTACACGCTCGATCTGTGTAGAGCCCGCCTCCGGCTGATAGCTGCAGCGTAAGCTGAGATCCATAGCACTTTGAGCCACAGGCTGTAGCGTTCGGCTGTGAAGCACTGGAGCGGCAAGACGAGCCAATTCGCTGGCTTCATCAAGGCGAAGTAGAGGCAATAGACACGCATCTGAAACCAGACGAGGGTCAGCGCTGTAAACGCCCGCCACATCACTCCAAATCGTCACGCGTTCAACTTCAGCCAAAGCACCAATCACGGTCGCTGAGTAATCCGAACCGTTGCGGCCAAGCAGTACGGTTTCACCCTCGCAGTTCTGAGCCATAAAGCCCGTAATCACCACGCGGCAATGTGCATGCTGCGCCAGAGCTTCTTTAATCAGAGGGTAAGAACGTGCGCGGTCGACTTCAGGCTGAGCGCCCACTTCTGCACGTAAAAAAGCACGCGCATCTTGAGCAACGGCTTGTAAATCATGTTGGCACAACAAAGCCGCGAGTAGACGTGAAGACCAAACCTCACCGTGTCCAAGCACTTTTGCTTTTTGTGCTTCGCTCAAGGGAGCCGTTAGCTCACCCAAAGCGGTAAATTCTTGTTGAATAGTTGCAGTAAGTTGCGAGGCAGCTTCACCTTCAAGCAGTGCTTCAATCAGATCGAGTTGGAACTGACGAAGTGCTTGTAGGCATTCATGGGCAATACGACCATCTTTGTCGAGCGCTTCAACAAATTCAATTAAACGGTTGGTTGTTTTGCCTGCTGCCGATACCACCACCAAATCAGATGCTGATGAGTATTCTCTAAGAATGTTGACCACGCGTTGGTAACATTCAGGATTCGCTAAACTGCTGCCACCAAATTTATGTAGCTGGCGAAAGGTTGCCATTATTAACCCTCCTCTTCAGCGATAAAGCGCTGTGTCTTTTCAAACGCTTGCTTGAGGTCATCGATTAGGTCTTCTGCATCTTCAAGGCCAACAGATAGACGCAGTAGTTGCTGAGAAACACCCGCTTCTGCTAATGCTTCTTCGCCCATCGCGCGGTGAGTCATAGACGCAGGGTGACAAATCAGGCTTTCAACGCCGCCCAATGATTCTGCCAAAGAAAACAGCTCTAACTTATCAACAAAGTATTTAAGCGCCTCGAATGAGCCCGCAAACTCAAAGCTGAGCATTGAGCCAAAGCCCGATTGCTGTTTCTTCGCGATATCATGCCCCGGATGTTCGGGAAGGCTTGGGTGGTAAATAGTGCCGACAAGATCTTGTTTCTGTAGAGACGCTAGAATCTCACGTGAGCTTTCTTCGTGAACTCGCATACGCGCACCTAGCGTACGAATACCACGTAAAGTCATGTAGCTATCAAATGGTGTGCCGGTCGCACCAATACAGTTACCCCACCACGCTAGCTCTTCAGCATGCTCTTCTGTCTTAGTGACCACAACGCCACCAATCACATCTGAGTGTCCGTTGATGTACTTGGTTGTAGAGTGGATAACAAAATCAGCACCCAGCTCTAAAGGCTTTTGGAACACAGGTGTCAAAAACGTGTTGTCGACAGCAACCAGAGCACCAACCTCTTTCGCTTTGCGGCAAGTTTCTGCAATATCAACCACACGAACCAGTGGATTCGATGGGGTTTCAATTAAGATCAACTTTGGCTTAAGCGCGATCGCCGCATCCAGAGCAGCTTGATCCGATTGATCAACGAACAGAACTTTGAAGTCACCTTTTAGCGAGCGAGTGTTAAACAGGCGGTAAGTACCACCGTAGCAGTCGTGCGGTGCAATAATAAGATCATCGCCGCCTAAGAAAGCCGAAACCCATAAGTTAAGCGCCGAAGTACCACAGTTAGTCACAACCGCGCCTTTGCCTGATTCAAGCTCAAACAGTGCCGTCTCTAATAAACCGCGGTTTGGGTTACCAGAACGGGTGTAATCGTACTTTGGCACTTCACCAAAAGCGGGAAACCCATAGTTAGTCGAAAGATAAATGGGTGGGACAACGGCATGGTGTTGCGTGTCTGACTCGATACCAGTACGTACTGCGATTGTTGCTGGCTTCCGGCTGCTCATAGGTGCTTCCTTACAAGTTTTGCGTCTGAGAATCACAGCTGCTTGTCGGCATTTTTCGGCTGTGTTAGATATATGTTATTCACTTTACTTTCATAAACGTGAGACGTCAACACTTCTAGACGTCTATATGTCTTTGCTTATGGCAGTAAATCCCGCTAAAATCACCACTATTAATTTATTCTAACAACTAAAGTGATGAAGGTACGCAATGGCCGACTGGAATGGTGAATACATAAGCCCATATGCTGAGCATGGAAAGAAAAGCGAACAAGTAAAGAAAATTACAGTTTCTATCCCTCTAAAAGTGTTAAAGGTTCTTACTGACGAGCGTACTCGCCGCCAGATTAATAACCTACGCCATGCAACAAACAGTGAGCTACTGTGCGAAGCCTTTCTACATGCGTACACAGGCCAACCACTACCAACGGATGAAGACCTTCGTAAAGACCGCCCAGACGATATTCCTGCTGAAGTGAAAAAGCTGATGACAGAGATGGGTATCGAGTTCGAAGCGTTTGACGAAGAATAAAAACAACTCAGTCACTGCCTTCATTATTGATTCGCTCTAGCTGAACCTTATTTATCACATCGCGCATAGCTTTTTATGATTGCGCTGTGAATGATAGACATAAAAAAACCGACTCCAGATGAGTTAATGCCGATCAGTTAAAGCCAAAGTGATCGGTTGAACGATCCTTCAGAGCTGTCAAAATCCAAGTGTATTTAATGCACTTGGATTTTTTTATGGATGTTTCTCAAGCTCTAAACATAATTAATGATTGGAAACCTAGCAACGTTGAAACTTTGTCTGACTTGCTTCCAATTGACCTCATCGACGAAGCTTATTCTCTTACTGATACCGTCACGATGAGAAAGAGGAAATTAACTTTAGAATCCATGGTGTGGCTGCTTGTTGGAATGGCTATCTATAACAGTAAATCCATGAAAGATTTAGTGAACCAACTTGATATTGTCGACCGTACAGGTAAAGCTTTTGTCGCACCAAGTGCGTTAACTCAACGTCGAAAGACGTTGGGTGAAGACGCAATTAAAGCGGTCTTTGAGCGAATGACTACGTCATGGTTAAAAAGTGCAAAGTTACCCCAGTGGAATGGATTAACGCTTCTTGGCGTCGATGGAGTTGTTTGGCGAACGCCCGATAACCCGCAAAATGAAAAGGCATTTTCTCGACAAAAAGGGACGCAATATCCGCAAGTGAGAATGGTCTGCCAAATGGAACTAAGCAGTCACATTATTACGGCCAGTGCCTTTGATAATTACAATACAAACGAAATGATATTAGCTGAAAAACTGATAGAAACAACACCAAACCATAGCGTGACAATGTTCGATAAGGGATTCTATTCTTTAGGCTTATTACATAAATGGCAAGACTCTGGCTCAGAGCGTCATTGGCTTATCCCCCTCAAGAAAAATACACAATATGACATTGTTCAATCTTTAGGGCGAAATGACAAACTGGTTCAATTACACAGTAACCCAAGGGCTAGAAAGCTATGGCCTGATTTACCAAAGTCGATAACCGCTCGACTTGTCACTCGTAAAATTAAAGGAAAAGACTACCAAGTATTAACCTCCATGACGGACTCCCTGCGTTACCCATCAAAAGATATTGCAGGCCTTTATGAACATCGTTGGGAAATTGAGCTAGGCTACCGAGAGCAGAAACAATACATGCTTGGAAATCGTCTCACGCTGCGAAGTCGTTTACCAGAACTGGTAAAGCAGGAGTTATGGGGCATCTTGCTTACTTACAATTTAATCCGATACCAGATGGTCGAGCTCTGCTTCAATCTAAAGGGAAATTACCTTCCTTATCAACTCAGTTTTAACGGCACATTAGCTCATGTATCTGCGTTACTTGTAGGCTTACCTTACTCAACACCAGGCGCAATACCTCGTCAGCTAAAGGGGTTCCACAACATGGCTGAAAGCTTAATACTTGAAGGGCGAAGGGAAAGGACATTCCCTAGAACAGTTAAACCCAGACCACAACGGTATGCTAAGAACAAAAATGCCGTTCACTCTTAAGTGAACGGCATTACTCCAGATGAGTCGGTTTTTTATTATTCTTTTTGGCTCAATAGAGCAACAGCTATTAAGCCATATAGTTAGCAGGCATCTCGATACGAGCTACGCCAGATTCAACAGCCGCTTCCGCAACTGCTCGTGCTACGCGAGGAAGTAGACGTGGGTCCATTGGCTTAGGAATGATGTAACCCTTACCGAACTCCAGTGCAGTCTCGCCCGCAGCTGCTAGTACTTCAGCTGGAACTTCTTCTTTCGCCAGTTCACGAATCGCTTTAACCGCCGCTAGCTTCATTTCGTCATTAATTTCGCTCGCACGCACGTCTAGTGCACCACGGAAAATGAATGGGAAACAAAGTACGTTGTTTACTTGGTTAGGGTAATCACTGCGGCCTGTACCCATGATTAGGTCAGAACGAACTTCGTGTGCAAGCTCAGGCTTGATCTCTGGATCTGGGTTTGAACATGCAAACACAACAGGCTTATCAGCCATCAGCGTTAGTGCTTCAGCAGGCAGTAGATTCGGGCCCGATACACCCAAGAACAGGTCAGCGCCTTCGATAACATCTTCAAGCGTGCGCTTGTCCGTGTTATTTGCGAACAGCTCTTTGTATTCGTTTAGGTCATCACGACGAGTGTGGATCACACCTTTACGGTCAAGCATGTAGATTTTTTCACGCTGAGCGCCACACTTAATCAGTAGTTCCATACAAGCAACCGCCGCTGCGCCAGCACCTAAACAAACAATCTTACACTCTTCAAGTTTCTTACCTTGAAGCTCGATCGCGTTCAGCATACCCGCTGCCGTTACAATCGCTGTACCGTGTTGGTCATCGTGGAATACCGGCACATCACAACGTTCAATCAGGCGACGTTCAATCTCAAAACAGTCTGGTGCTTTGATGTCTTCTAGGTTAATACCGCCGAATGTATCTGCGATATTCGCAACCGTATCAACGAACTCATCGATTGTGCGGTGTTTCACTTCAATATCGATAGAATCTAAACCAGCAAAACGCTTAAACAGGAGCGCTTTACCTTCCATAACTGGTTTAGAGGCAATAGGGCCAAGGTTACCTAGGCCAAGAATCGCTGTACCGTTAGAGATAACTGCAACCATGTTGCCTTTACCTGTGTACTTATAAACGTTATCAACGTTCTGTGCGATCTCGCGAACAGGCTCAGCCACGCCTGGGCTGTATGCAAGTGCTAGGTCTTCTGCAGAGTTTGCAGGCTTCGTCAGTTCTACGGCAATTTTGCCTGGAATTGGGAACTCATGGTAATCAAGAGCTTGCTGACGGAATTGTTCTTGAGGTGATAATTCTTGAGAGGATTGAGCTTGGCTGCTGTCTTCAGACATAGGTGTAGGTTCCTAGGATATTATTATTTGGGGGATCTTGTTCATGTTAATGGATGTACTTCAAAGTTCCTAGGTGGTTGAAGCCTCTGTCTCATTAAAAAACGAGATTTCACTACTAATAAGACCAGTGAGCAGTTGAAATTACTATCGCTTGTTGAAGTTTCGTGCTGAATTTTGGTGAAGAGAGATACGCAAGGAATTGCCCTGAAATAGAATAGAGAGGCAACTTATCGTTGGGTGAGAGTGATGCTTGAATAGAAGTCAGTGCTTTGTCAAATTACAGGCAACAAAAAAGGACACCGAAGTGTCCTTTTTCATGTCTAAATAGCGAGAATTACTTCTTGCTAGAAAGAGCACCGAAACGCTTGTTGAAGCGATCAACACGGCCGCCAGTATCTACGATACGTTGCTTACCAGTGTAGAACGGGTGACATTTGTCACATACGTCTAGGTGGATTGATTCTTTTGCTAGCGTTGAGTTGAACTCAAATGTGTTGCCGCAAGAACAAGTTGCAGTAACTGCTTTGTATTCTGGGTGGATTCCAGCTTTCATGGGATAACCTCAAGTAGGCCGTGTCGCTATACGATTCTAAGCCGCACACCACACGTAGTTTAAAAAAGAAATAAAGACACCGCATCGACACAAAAGAGTGATGAAGCCATACCTTTAAGGCGCAGTATAGTAATGAATCTATAAGGCAGGATCAACTGATTTGATACATTTTTCACCAATTCTCTCTTTATTTCCTTTATCGGCCTGAGATTTCGGGCTGTCGTTGTCTGTATACGCTAACTCGCCGCCTTCAACCAAACTGCTTCTCGAATTTAAGCGCCTTATCCTTTAGACTGTTCGCTCTCGTCAACTCAGATAAAGCCGTCCCTTTATGCGTCCAATGATTGCCCGCGTGGCACTGCCTGTTCCACTCGACAAGCAGTTCGATTACAAGATTCCAAGCCACCTATTTCCTATTATTGGTGGACGAGTCTCTGTGCCTTTTGGACGACAAACCTTAACCGGTATTGTAACGGCTCTGGTTAACGAATCTGAATTCGAACTAGACAAGCTCAAACCCATTAAAGCCCTATTAGACAATCAGCCCGTTTGGCCGGAATCTGTCTATTCACTGTTAATGTGGTGCAGTCAATTTTATCAGTACCCTCTTGGCGAAACCTTTGCTAACGCCCTTCCGAGTGCTCTAAGAAAAGGCAAAGCCGCCGACTTCGCAACGCTGGTTGAGTGGCAGTTAACGCCATCAGGCAAAGACCAACTGATGCAAGGTTTTGGTCGCGCAGTCAAACAAGCCAAAGTGATGCACATGCTTGAGCAAGGCCCCGTTCCCCATCAAGAGTTCATTGATGAAGAAGTTGGCAGCGCCGTACTCAAGACACTAGAAGAGAAAGGCTGGATTGAATCGGTAGAGAAAAAGCCGAAGCGTCAGCCGTGGCCAGTTGATCTTGAAAACGACCAAGACAAACCTAAGCTCAATGCTGAACAAGCCATCGCGATTGCGACCGTAAATAGCCAAACCGACTTTGGTTGTTTCCTGTTAGAAGGCGTCACTGGCTCAGGTAAGACCGAGGTTTACCTGAATATGATTAAGCCGATTCTCGATCAAGGTAAACAAGCGTTAGTACTCGTGCCTGAGATTGGCCTCACCCCTCAAACGATTAACCGCTTTAAGCGACGCTTTAATGTGCCTGTTGAGGTTATCCACTCGGGTTTAAACGATTCTGAGCGACTGAATGCTTGGTTATCGGCACGCGATAAAATAGCGGGCATCGTGATTGGTACCCGTTCAGCTCTGTTCACGCCGTTTGCTGATCTAGGCATTATCATTGTCGACGAAGAGCACGATGCTTCTTATAAACAGCAAGACAGCCTGCGCTACCACGCTCGTGATGTGGCGATCATGCGTGCTCATAAAGCGCAGATCCCGGTTGTGTTAGGCTCGGCGACTCCGGCCTTTGAAACACTGCACAACGCTCAGATCGGTAAATACAGTTATCTCACCCTTACTTCACGTGCGGGTGTCGCACTGCCGACCACCAATAAGGTATTGGATGTTAAAGGTGAATATCTAGAAAGTGGCTTGTCTGCGTCGTTGATTGCAGAGATGCAAAGACACCTCAAAGCAGGCAACCAAGTGATGCTGTTCCTCAATCGCCGCGGGTTTTCTCCCGCATTGATGTGTCACGATTGTGGTTGGACTGCCGAGTGTAAACGTTGCGATGCTTACTACACCTATCACCAATACAGTAATGAGATGCGCTGCCACCACTGTGGTTCTCAGCAGCATATCGTGCACAATTGCCAAGGTTGTGGGTCTGCGAACTTAGTGACAGTGGGTGTCGGTACCGAGCAGTTAGAGGCTCAGCTTGGCCAACTATTCCCTGAATACAAAACCATTCGTATTGACCGCGACAGCACCCGCCGTAAAGGCAGCTTAGAAAGCGCACTCGAGTCGATTCGTAAGGGTGAATTCCAAATTCTTATCGGCACGCAGATGCTTGCTAAGGGTCATCATTTCCCTGATGTGACACTTGTGGCGTTATTGGATGTCGATGGCTCTTTATATAGCAGTGACTTCCGAGCGTCTGAACGTCTTGCCCAGCTATTCATCCAAGTAGCGGGACGCGCAGGACGAGCAAGCAAACCCGGTGAGGTGATCTTACAGACTCACCACCCAGAACATGGGTTGCTGCAAGCTTTGCTGCATAAAGACTACAACCACTTTGCTCAGACGGCGCTGGCAGAACGTAAGCAGGCAATGTTACCGCCTTATACCTTTATGACTCTGTTTAGAGCAGAAGCCAATGACACTCGCTTGGTGGAAGAGTTCTTGCGTCAGGTTCGTCACACATTGGAATCGCACCCGCTGTTTGATCAATATTGCATGGTGCTAGGACCAACCCCAGCCCCATTAGCAAAACGAGCAGGCAAATCGCGCTGGCAGTTAATCTTACAGACTCAAACTCGCTCGTTAATGCAGAAGCTATTAATGAGCGCTAAGCCGGCAATTAATATGTTACCCGCCGCGAAAAAAGTTCGTTGGTCACTCGACATAGAGCCGCAAGATCTGAGCTAAACCCCTTCGGGTTAAAACTAATGATAAGTTTGTTCACAAATATTTCATATTTCTCGTGAGCAAGTTCACACGAGTCATGTGATTTTTGTTAATCTAGCCGTAACTTTACACGGATTAAACGAATAAAATATTGCAATAAAAAAAGTGTTAGCAACACTTTCATAATATCTATTCGATTACATTTATTATTCACGCCTTAGATACTTAGGCGACAAAGGAACTTAAAAGAGGGTTTAATTTATGGCGACAATGAAGGATGTTGCCCAGCTAGCAGGCGTCTCAACAGCCACGGTATCACGTGCATTGATGAACCCTGAGAAAGTCTCAGTTTCGACTCGTAAACGAGTGGAAACAGCAGTACTTGAAGCTGGATACTCACCCAATACATTAGCTAGAAACTTACGTCGCAACGAATCAAAAACCATCATCACTATCGTTCCTGATATCTGTGACCCTTATTTCGCCGAGATCATTCGTGGTATCGAAGATGCCGCAGTAGAAAATGACTACCTTGTCTTACTGGGTGATAGTGGCCAACAAAAGAAGCGTGAGTCTTCGTTTGTTAACTTAGTTTTCACCAAACAAGCTGACGGTATGCTATTGCTTGGCACTGACCATCCATTTGACGTCAGTAAGTCTGAACAAAAGAACTTACCACCAATGGTGATGGCGTGTGAGTTTGCCCCTGAACTTGAACTTCCTACCGTACACATCGATAACCTGACCTCTGCATTTGAAGCCGTGAACTACCTAGCCCAGTTAGGTCATAAGCGTATCGCTCAAATATCAGGGCCAGTATCGGCAACGCTGTGTAAGTTCCGCCAACAAGGCTATCAACAAGCGCTGCGTCGCGCTGGAGTATCAATGAACCCTGCCTATAGCACTGTCGGCGACTTTACTTTTGAAGCCGGTGCTCAAGCGGTTCGTCAATTGTTGGCACTTCCTGAACAGCCTACAGCTATCTTCTGTCACAACGATGCGATGGCGATTGGTGCGATTCAAGAAGCGAAGAAACTGGGCTTACGCGTTCCTCAAGACCTATCGATTGTCGGCTTCGATGACATCCAATTCGCTCAATACTGCGATCCACCGCTAACCACCATTTCTCAGCCTCGTTATGAGATTGGACGCCAAGCGATGTTGATGATGCTTGATCTATTAAAAGGCAACGATGTGCAAGCAGGTTCGCGTCTGCTTGAAGCTAAATTGGTGGTTCGAGGCAGTACAGCGCCGCCTCGAATATAACCCTTAGAAATACCCTTATAAATCTGCGGCACATTTTGATGTGCCGCTTCCATTTCTGCACTATTATCCTCGCGCAATCTGGATTACCATGAGGGCAGAATCAGCAACTATTGAATTGTCTTGTGGCTAATAGAGATTATGTAAAGCGCGGTCGTGGCACGAAAAAACCGACCAAAAAACAAGCCCCTCGCCGTAAACCTTGGCGCAGTGGTCTTTTGGCGATCCTCCTTGCCGGTGGTTTTGGTTACGGACTTTACCTATTGAGTAATGATCCTGAGCCGCCTGCACCAACGCCTGTGGCAACCAAACCAAAACCTAAGCCAAAACCTGCGAAAGTGATTCCGCCGCCTCCTGAAGAGAAGTGGGACTACGTTGAAACGCTGCCAAGCCGCGAGATTGAAGTAAAAGCCAAAGAGCAGCAGATCTCTAAGATCCCTTACATCATGCAATGTGGCGCTTACAAAACCTCGTCGCAGGCAGAAGCACGTAAGTTGGATATTGCCTTCCAAGGTATCTCAAGTGAGATCCGCAAGAAAGATGGCAGTAGCTGGTACCGTGTGGTTCTAGGTCCATACAAGTTGAAGCGCGACGCAGAGCGCGATCGCCATAAGCTGCAACGAGCGAAAATCGAACCTTGTGCTATTTGGAAAGACACCGATTAGTTTTAAGTTCAGCGGCAGTCTCTTTCTTAATAAAAGCCGAAAACAAACACCGAAAGCCTCCCATTGTGGAGGTTTTCTTTTATCCCCCTCCCCTTTAACCAAATTTCCTTACAACTTCCGCCGATAAGTTTGCACGACATCACTCACCCTTCCTTGAATTATCCGAGCACCATCCTCATATACTTTTTATACCCAAAGATAAGAAATATTAAGAGGCCCTACTCGTGACTACCATTGTATCTGTACGTCGTAATAATAAAGTCGTCATCGCGGGTGATGGACAAGTATCTCTAGGCAATACTGTAATGAAGGGCAATGCCCGTAAAGTACGTCGCCTATACAACAACAAAGTACTGGCAGGCTTTGCTGGCGGTACTGCTGATGCTTTCACGCTATTCGAAAAATTTGAAAGCAAGCTACAAATGCACCAAGGCCACCTGACCAAAGCTGCCGTTGAGCTAGCGAAGGATTGGCGTAGCGACCGTGCTCTACGTAAGTTAGAAGCACTGTTAGCAGTAGCGGATGAGACCGCTTCACTGATCATCACAGGTAACGGTGACGTAGTTCAACCTGAGAACGACCTGATTGCGATCGGTTCGGGCGGTAACTTCGCTCAAGCAGCCGCTACTGCACTATTAGAAAATACTGATTTAGATGCGCGTGAAATCGCAGAGAAGTCGCTGAACATTGCGGGCGATATCTGTGTCTTCACCAACCATCACCACACTATTGAAGAACTAGAAAGCACCGTTGAGCTGCCAAAGCCAGAGTAACGACCGCTTCCATCAATAACGTTGTATTCAACAGTGATTAAAGAATTAAGGAAAAACCATGTCTGAGATGACTCCTCGCGAAATTGTTCACGAACTCAATCGCCACATTATCGGCCAAGACAACGCTAAGCGCTCAGTGGCTATCGCTCTTCGTAACCGCTGGCGCCGTATGCAGCTTGAAGAAAGCCTACGTGTTGAAGTATCGCCAAAAAACATCCTGATGATTGGCCCAACGGGTGTAGGTAAAACTGAAATCGCTCGCCGCCTAGCGAAATTAGCAAACGCGCCTTTCATCAAGGTAGAAGCGACTAAGTTCACCGAAGTGGGTTACGTTGGTAAAGAAGTTGAAACCATCATCCGTGATCTAACGGACGTTGCGATCAAGATGACGCACCAACAAGCGATGGAAAAAGTACAATACCGCGCTGAAGAACAAGCTGAAGAACGCATTCTTGATGCCCTTCTACCACCAGCGCGTGATGCTTGGGGTCAGAACGAGCAATCAACTGAAGACACCACTTCTTCAAACACTCGTCAGATTTTCCGCAAGAAACTGCGTGAAGGTAAGCTAGATGACAAAGAGATTGAAGTTGATGTAGCCGCACCGCAAATGGGCGTTGAAATCATGTCACCTCCAGGCATGGAAGAGATGACAAACCAGCTGCAAGGCATGTTCCAAAACCTAGCGGGCGACACCAAGAAAAAGCGTAAGATGAAAATCAAAGACGCATTCAAAGCACTGACGGAAGAAGAAGCTGCGAAGCTTGTGAACCAAGAAGAGCTGAAAGAGAACGCGATCTTCAACGCTGAAAACAACGGCATCGTATTCATCGATGAGATCGACAAAATCTGTAAGCGTGGCGACAGCTCAGGCCCAGACGTATCTCGCGAAGGTGTTCAGCGTGACCTACTGCCTCTTATCGAAGGCAGCACAGTATCAACCAAGCACGGCATGGTTAAAACTGACCACATCTTGTTTATCACATCAGGCGCATTCCAAGTGGCTAAGCCATCTGACCTGATCCCTGAACTGCAAGGTCGTCTGCCAATCCGCGTAGAACTTGAAGCACTATCAGCACATGACTTCAAACGCATCCTGACTGAGCCAAAAGCATCGCTAACAGAGCAATACATTGCCCTAATGAAAACAGAAGATGTCAACATTGAGTTCACTGAAGATGGCATCAACCAGATTGCGGACGCAGCATGGCGCGTAAACGAAACCACTGAGAACATCGGTGCGCGTCGTCTACACACAGTGATGGAGCGTCTAATGGATGAGATTTCATTCGAAGCAACAGACAAAGCTGGCAGCAAGCTAGTGATTGATGAAGCTTACGTAACATCGAAACTTGGCGAATTCGTTGAAGACGAAGACCTAAGCCGCTTCATCCTGTAGCACACGAAACTCCAACTTATTGCTCTATCTCAAAGAAATAGCAGCTAATAAGCGAATTCAAGGCCCACTTTCGAGTGGGCTTTTTATTACCCGAAAAATGGGCGTATACTCAAATCACAGTATGAAACGAAGACTTACAAAGAATTAGACCTACGATGAAACAATCTCTACTGATCTGGCTTGATGCCGCACGACCAAAAACTCTGCCTCTCGCACTTGTCTCTATTCTTACAGGAAGTAGTTTAGCGTTCGCCGGTGGTCAGTTTTCTTTATCGATAGCCCTACTGGCATTTTTAACCGCCACCCTATTACAGATTTTATCGAACCTAGCCAATGACTATGGCGACGCAGTAAAAGGCACAGACAACGAAAATCGTCTGGGGCCAACACGTGCCATGCAATCTGGCGCGGTAACAGCGAAAACCATGAAGCAAGCGATCATCCTCAACATCGTGTTTACCATGGTCGCTGGGCTGATTCTTATTTTTCATGCCTTAACCTCGATTGAAAGTATCTTATCTTTCATTGCGTTAGGCATATTAGCCATTGTTGCTGCCATCGCTTATACCGTCGGTAATAAGCCTTATGGCTATATTGGCCTTGGCGACTTATCGGTATTTATCTTCTTCGGTTTATTAGGTGTTTCAGGGACTTACTTCTTGCACACTGGCCATGTTGAACCAAGCCTATTCCTTCCGGCATTGGGCTGTGGCTTGATGGCGGTTGCGGTACTCAATATCAACAACATGCGTGATATCGAAAACGACAGCGAATGTGGTAAGCGCACCATGGCGGTTCGCCTAGGACAACGCAAAGCCAAACACTATCATTTTGCTCTGCTTGGCCTCGCCCTTGCGTCTTTCGCTATCTACCTGCTTATTCAAGAAAAGCCGGTCTGGATCAGCCTGCCGTTTTTGCTAAGCATTATTATTGTTTACAAGCATGGCAAAGCCGTTTGGGAAACCGAAAAGCCAGCGCAGATTGCACCAATGATGCCCGTGATTGTGAAATGCTCACTGGTCACTAACCTATTGTTTGCAGGGGTTGTCGTAGCTCAAACTCTATTGAGTTAAATGAGACTAATCATTGCAAAGGGATCAAGCGCCGATATACTCAAAGTAAGCTCATTGTTCAAAAGGTATACTAATGGAATACAACACTTCAGCACTGTGCGACATATATTTGGATCAAGTTGATGTCGTGGAGCCAATGTTCAGCAACTTCGGTGGACGTGCATCCTTCGCAGGACAGATCACGACATTAAAGTGTTTTGAAGACAACGCTTTGATTCGCTCTGTACTAGAGCAAGACGGTCTGGGACGTGTGTTGTTAATCGATGGTGGCGGCTCACTACGTAAAGCGCTGATCGATGCTGAGATAGCCCTACTTGCCGAAGACAATGAGTGGGAAGGGATTGTGGTTTACGGCTGCGTTCGTGAAGTCGATGAGCTTGAAGACATGAACCTAGGTATCCAAGCCTTGGCTTCTATCCCTGTTGGTGCGAGCCAAGAAGGTATCGGTGAATTAGACGTTCCAGTGAACTTTGGCAGCGTGACCTTCTTACCTGAAGATTGCCTCTACGCAGACAACACCGGCATCATTCTTTCTGCCGAACCTCTAGATGTAGAACTCGATTTGGATGTCGAGGAAGAAGACGTCGAGTAACTCTCACTCAGCTTCAAATAATAAAACAAATCATAAGAACACAAACAAAAACGCCCGCTACTCAGTAGCGGGCGTTTTTTTAAATCTGAAGAGTCGATTACTCTACTTCATCCATTTTACCAAGAAGGTTACGGATGCGATCTTGCCATGCTGAATGCTCTTCCTGCATTTGCTGAGTTTTTTGCTCTAGCTCGTGACGGCTTGCTTTAAGCTCACCAGCTTCTGTTGCTAGTGCTTGTTTCTCTTCTTTAAGCTCTTCCACTTCCATTTGAAGAAGTGCAATTGTATCTACTGCTGTTTGAATTTTTGCTTCTAGCTGCTCTAGTACTTCAAAAGACATTCTGGCCTACCTTTAAGTTATCCGTTTGATGGTGAAGGTTCACTCCACTTATTTCCCCATTCTACTCAGCAGAGCAAGGATAAACACTCAATATATTCGATATTTTGCGCCATTCGATGAAAAAAACAGCGCTTTTTACCGAATATTGACGTGAACGATTACCGCCACAGCGGCAAACCGATTATTTTGATGAATAATAACTGTTTTCCACTGCGAATTGATCGAGAGCAATCTCCAAAAAACAAAAAGGCAAACGTTTCCTTTTGGATATGGTAAAATTCGCCGCGAAATTTCTATTCCCCCTTTGAAAATTTTGGAGTCCGCATGAAACGCGATTTAGCAATGTCATTCTCTCGTGTCACAGAAGGTGCAGCACTGGCTGGTTACAAGTGGCTTGGCCGTGGCGATAAAAACGCTGCAGATGGCGCTGCTGTAGAAGTAATGCGTAGCCTATTAAACAAAACCGAAATTAGCGGTGAGATTGTTATCGGCGAAGGTGAAATCGATGATGCACCTATGCTATACATCGGCGAAAACGTAGGTGTGGGCGGCGACGCTGTCGACATCGCAGTTGACCCAATTGAAGGGACACGCATGACAGCAATGGGCCAATCAAATGCATTGGCTGTATTGGCTGCGGGCGAAAAAGGCAGCTTCCTTAAAGCACCTGATATGTACATGGAAAAGTTGGTTGTTGGCCCTGGCGCTAAAGGCGTGATTGACCTAGAACTGCCACTAACAGAAAACCTAGAAAACATCGCGAAAGCACTAGGTAAAACACTCGATACTCTAGTTGTAACCACGCTTGCTAAGCCTCGTCACGATCAAATCATCGCCGACATGCAAGCTATGGGCGTTCGTGTATTTGCTGTGCCAGACGGTGATGTTGCGGCCTCTATATTAACGTGTATGCCAGACAGCGAAGTAGACGTCATGTACTGCATCGGCGGCGCACCTGAAGGTGTTGTTTCGGCTGCGGTAATTCGCGCACTCGACGGCGACATGCACGGTCGTCTTCTACCTCGCCACGAAGTGAAAGGCGACACAGAAGAGAACCGCAAGCACGGTGAACTTGAACTTGAGCGCTGCGCAGAAATGGGCGTAACGGCGGGTATCGTATTGAAGATGGAAGACATGGCACGCAGCGACAACGTTGTATTCTCAGCAACAGGCATCACTAAGGGTGACTTGCTAGAAGGTATTTCTCGTCAAGGTAATATCGCAACCACAGAAACCCTGCTTATCCGTGGCCGCTGCCGTACAATTCGCCGCATCAAATCTATCCACTACCTAGAGCGTAAAGATCCAGAAGTAGTAGGTCATATCCTGTAAGCCTAAATTCGGTGAAACAGAATATTCCAAGGCTGATACCTAGTATCAGCCTTTTGTTTTATTAGCGCATCAGAATCTGACCATGGCAGCCAATAGAGTAAAACGCTATCTATAGAGTAAATTATCATCAATATAGTAAATGGTTTGCTTTATAAACACCTTGCCTCATAATAGTAAAGTTCATTAGGTAGGGATAGTATGAAAACAAGCGACAGAATCTTACAGACCATTAAGCGTCAAGGCGCGGTAACCGCGAAACAACTGTCAGAAGAATTTGGCATGACGACAATGGGGGCAAGGCAACATCTGCAAAGCCTGGAAGATGACGGTATTCTTGCGTTTCATGATGTGAAAGTGAAAGTGGGTCGCCCGACTCGCCACTGGTCCCTGACTCAACAAGGTCATAGCCAATTTTCAGACCGACATGGTGAACTCACCATTCAAGTGATTGATGCTGTCGAGAATCTATTTGGTAAAGAAGGGCTGGCTAAGGTTGCTGCCGAGCGTGAACAACACACTCTTAAGCAGTATCAAACTGCGCTGTCTGGCTGTGATTCACTCATCAGCAAGCTTAAAAAACTCACCCAGCTTCGTGAAGACGAAGGCTACATGGCTGAGCTTCAAGAGCATGATGAACACTACATCTTGATTGAGAACCACTGCCCTATCTGTAAGGCTGCAACTCGCTGCCCTAGCCTGTGCCAATCTGAGCTCAACGTGTTTACTGAGTTACTAAAAGATGAGTGTCACGTGAGCCGTACAGAGCACATCATTGCTGGCGAACGACGCTGCACTTACACCTTAACACCCGCCCTTTGATTGCAAAGGTAATCGGCTAATACCGTCTCAATATTGAGAAAATACAAATAGATTAAAATTTGTACAGATTTCTTTCTTAAGCTTAGAGCATATGAAACACGCTTAATGCTAAGGAAGGAATGATGGCGCATCCACAACCCGCTCAAAAACTGCCACCCTTTGATGAACTTGTCCAACTCGCGAAAAGCGACCCGAAAGCATTCAATCAATTCAAACACGAGATGTGCGAACAGATGATTTGTTCGGCTTCAGACGTGATGCAAGACCGACTTCGCGCGCAGCAAAGTCACATCGACTTAGTGGTTAGCCGTTGTAAAAACCCACACCACGCCAATGTCGTACTCATGCAAGAGCTGCGCTGTCAGGTCTGTAAGTTCCAAGATGCACTCGAAGGGCGCTGCGGCTTTGAAGAATCTCTGCCTGAAAATGTCGTGCCTTTTAAGCCGAATACCGAACCTAAAATGTACTGAAATTAGCAAAGCACTAAAAAGAAAAAGGGAGCTTAATGCTAATGCCGTTCACTTAAGAGTGAACGGCATTTTTGTTCTTAGCATACCGTTGTGGTCTGGGTTTAACTGTTCTAGGGAATGTCCTTTCCCTTCGCCCTTCAAGTATTAAGCTTTCAGCCATGTTGTGGAACCCCTTTAGCTGACGAGGTATTGCGCCTGGTGTTGAGTAAGGTAAGCCTACAAGTAACGCAGATACATGAGCTAATGTGCCGTTAAAACTGAGTTGATAAGGAAGGTAATTTCCCTTTAGATTGAAGCAGAGCTCGACCATCTGGTATCGGATTAAATTGTAAGTAAGCAAGATGCCCCATAACTCCTGCTTTACCAGTTCTGGTAAACGACTTCGCAGCGTGAGACGATTTCCAAGCATGTATTGTTTCTGCTCTCGGTAGCCTAGCTCAATTTCCCAACGATGTTCATAAAGGCCTGCAATATCTTTTGATGGGTAACGCAGGGAGTCCGTCATGGAGGTTAATACTTGGTCATAGACAGGATCTTAAGCTCTAAGCTATTTATTTAGATAGAAAAAAGGCTTCATTTATGATCAGATAATCGTCGCCAAACAAACCACCCATATCAACCGTGAAGCCGATGACGATTATCTCCCTACAAAAGCAGTTTAAGCAATTCTTTAATGCTGATAGCCTTCAAAAAATGGCGAAAAGTACAGGACTTATGAAGCGATGTCGGGCTATCTTACCCGACCAGCTAGTAGTAAGCCTAGTGGCCGCTTTGAGCAAAGGAAACTGCTCATCTATTGCCGATTTACTAAGGCAATTCAATGGGATGTGCTTAAGCGCTAAAAATACTGTGGCTTATAAGCCCTACCATAACCAGTTAAGAAAGAAGAATTTCCGATATTCATGCGCCAATTGGCCATGCGAGCGATAGCTCAGTTTGCTCGCCAGCAGAGTGCCAACCTACCAGATAAACTCGCCACCTTTGATGATGTGCTGCTTCAAGATGGTAGCTCTTTCCACATTCATCGTGACCTTTCGAACGTTTACCCGAGCCGATTTAAACGCAATCCAGCCGCAGTTGAATGCCATATGACAATGTCTTTAAAAAGCTTTTCTCCAGTCGCAATGAGCATCAGCGCTGATACAGCATCAGAAAGAGACTTTTGCCCGCCCCAAAACAATGAGTAACAAATTGTTGTTGGCTGACGCAGGGTACCCTGACTTCCAATTCTTTACTGAGCTTGAACTGTATGGTGGTTTCTATATTTTTCGAGGAGCAAAGTCCCTGAATCCTCATGTTATAGAAGCGAGAAACGGTCAGGGCCGGCATTTATCTAAACTAGAAGGAAAGAAGCTCAAAGACATCACTCGAGGTACTAATCGCTCACAGGTACTCGACCTTAAAGTTCGTAGTGGTAAGCAAGAATTTAGAGTGGTAAGACGTTGGTTTGCCGAAGAAAAGCGATTCTGTATTTGGTTAACTAACTTGCCTTCAGGTACCTATACTGCTGATGACATAATGGCGATCTACCGCTGTCGATGGCAGGTGGAGTTGCTTTTTAAAGAATTAAAATCTCACACAAACTGGCAACGATTTGTCACCGCACAAAAGGCCATCGTTGATGGGCTTATCTGGGCCAGTTTACTCTCGCTGATCATCAGGCGCAGTACTGCGCTTCAGATAATGCCATCGGTCTCGCTGTTTAAGGCGGCAAAAAATGTGGATGTGTGGCTGTTGCCCATATTTGAATGTATCAGCCACAAGGCATGGTCAGAAATAGGTAATAAACTGGAATGGGCCTCTAGCTATATATTTAAGAACGCACAAAAGTCCGCCCAGAGGAAGTCAAAGAAAAACATCACGTTAGACGGGATTTATGCTGGTCTTAATGCTTAAGGTTCAGTCTATGAATACTTGGTAGTCTTTTCCTTTAATTTTACGAGTGACAAGTCGAGCGGTTATCGACTTTGGTAAATCAGGCCATAGCTTTCTAGCCCTTGGGTTACTGTGTAATTGAACCAGTTTGTCATTTCGCCCTAAAGATTGAACAATGTCATATTGTGTATTTTTCTTGAGGGGGATAAGCCAATGACGCTCTGAGCCAGAGTCTTGCCATTTATGTAATAAGCCTAAAGAATAGAACCCTTATCGAACATTGTCACGCTATGGTTTGGTGTTGTTTCTATCAGTTTTTCAGCTAATATCATTTCGTTTGTATTGTAATTATCAAAGGCACTGGCCGTAATAATGTGACTGCTTAGTTCCATTTGGCAGACCATTCTCACTTGCGGATATTGCGTCCCTTTTTGTCGAGAAAATGCCTTTTCATTTTGCGGGTTATCGGGCGTTCGCCAAACAACGCCATCGACGCCAAGAAGCGTTAATCCATTCCACTGGGGTAACTTTGCACTTTTTAACCATGACGTAGTCATTCGCTCAAAGACCGCTTTAATTGCGTCTTCACCCAACGTCTTTCGACGTTGAGTTAACGCACTTGGTGCGACAAAAGCTTTACCTGTACGGTCGACAATATCAAGTTGGTTCACTAAATCTTTCATGGATTTACTGTTATAGATAGCCATTCCAACAAGCAGCCACACCATGGATTCTAAAGTTAATTTCCTCTTTCTCATCGTGACGGTATCAGTAAGAGAATAAGCTTCGTCGATGAGGTCAATTGGAAGCAAGTCAGACAAAGTTTCAACGTTGCTAGGTTTCCAATCATTAATTATGTTTAGAGCTTGAGAAACATCCATAAAAAAATCCAAGTGCATTAAATACACTTGGATTTTGACAGCTCTGAAGGATCGTTCAACCGATCACTTTGGCTTTAACTGATCGGCATTAGAGCTTAATGCTCCCTTCTTATCGATCAATATTTACATGGGTCTTCGCCGTAGTCATTACGGCCTTCTGTACCTTTCAACAAACCACACTCAATCAGAATCCAGAAACCACACACTAATGCCGCGACGGTTGCCGCCATATGAATTGGCGATACCGGCTCTGTCGTCGTTGCAACCATTGGCGAAGCTAAACGACCCAATACTAATGGCACATTCAATAGTAGCCAGTAATTAGACTTATTGCGGTCGTGCCAGCGCTTAGCGGTTACCGCAAGGTCTGGGATCACAAGCATCAATAGGACGATTGGTAGCAGGATATAAGAGTAAGCAGGGAACAACACAGAGATACCTGAAGCAAAACCGGTAATCGCTATGTAGTAGAAAACATTCCAAATCCAGTAAGTCTTACGACCAATTCTCCCCTTGAAAGAGAGCAGTAATTCTTTCATCGACATCTTAAATACTCAAATTTATACGCCGCTAAAAGTCAGCAGCAATGGTTAGTTTATTACTTTTTGAAAGCAACTTTTATCCATATCACGAATATTCACCGTTAAGCTTCTTACATGACTCGCTTGTTCTTGCAGGATCTGCATTAACGATCGTGACAATTCTCGCTTTTGCTCTTCCGTTCGTCCCGAAAGTAACTCAAAGCTGATATGAATAAAGTCTACACTATCTTCCTCATCACCGACCAACCAATTATGGCAACGCAGTGAACGAGATTTCACTGATGGCACATCAAACAAGCCACATGTGAGAGCAACTTGGTGGAGATCTTCCAGTAAGCCTTGGATATTTACTCGCTCATCCACTGAATTGGAGTACTCTAGAACTAGATTCGGCATTGTTACTTCCTGTTGTTAACGCAATCGTTTGTCCCTTAATAACAACTAACGATGAAAAATCCGAGAAGTTAGCTATTATTCTGTCTGCCGGATCACTGATATATGCTCAAAATCTACTCTGACCATTGAGTAAGATCCAAGAAAGTCATGACCACAGTCATGATCTGTTGATATTAATCTGTTATATTATTTCGTAATAAAGTTTACTTTTTTACATTCGATTTATTTAAATACTTTGGAGATATTCCTATGCGTCATCCTGTAGTTATGGGTAACTGGAAACTAAACGGCAGCAAAGAAATGGTTGTTGATCTACTAAACGGTCTTAACGCTGAACTTGAAGGCGTAACAGGCGTAGACGTAGCAGTTGCTCCACCAGCACTTTTCGTTGATCTTGCTGAGCGTACGCTTACTGAAGCTGGCAGCGCGATCATCCTAGGTGCTCAAAACTCTGACCTAAACAACAGCGGTGCATTCACTGGCGACATGTCTCCAGCAATGCTTAAAGAGTTCGGCGCATCTCACATCATCATCGGTCACTCTGAGCGTCGTGAATACCACAACGAATCAGATGAGTTCGTAGCTAAGAAATTCGCATTCCTAAAAGAGAACGGCCTAACTCCAGTTCTTTGTATCGGTGAATCTGAAGCACAAAACGAAGCCGGCGAAACTGTTGCTGTATGTGCTCGTCAACTTGACGCTGTTATCAACACTCAAGGTGTTGAAGCTCTTGAAGGCGCTATCATCGCTTACGAACCAATCTGGGCTATCGGTACTGGTAAAGCAGCTACCGCTGAAGATGCACAACGCATCCACGCTCAAATCCGTGCACACATCGCAGAGAAATCTGAAGAAGTTGCTAAGAAAGTTGTTATCCAATACGGCGGTTCTGTTAAGCCAGAAAACGCAGCAGCTTACTTCGCACAACCAGACATCGACGGTGCTCTAGTTGGCGGCGCAGCGCTAGACGCGAAAAGCTTCGCAGCTATCGCTAAAGCAGCAGCTGAAGCAAAAGCTTAATTTAAACGTCACCGTTTAGATTAGATGAAAGGTCAACTTAGGTTGGCCTTTTTTGTTGCCTGTCATTCCAGAAACCTCAAACGGCAGGCACAAAAAAACCGCTGAACAATCAGCGGTTTTTAAATTCTTTAAGCGAACGCTAGGCGTGGCTTAGAACAACTCTTCTGCAACGCGGAACAGCTCAGAACGGTCTGGGTTCTGCATGTTCTCGATACAGTCGATGATGTCGTGGTGAACAAGTTCTTCTTTCTCGATACCAACACAACGACCACCGTGACCTTCTTGAAGAAGGTGAACAGCGTAGTTACCCATGCGAGAAGCCAGTACACGGTCAAATGCAGTAGGACGACCACCACGTTGGATGTGACCAAGAACCGTTGCACGAGTTTCACGACCAGTTGAAGATTCAATCTCTTTAGCCAGTTCGTTCGCATCCATCATTAGCTCAGTTAGAGCGATGATTGCGTGCTTCTTACCTTTAGCAATACCATCTTGGATGTTGCTGATAAGCTGTTGTTTATCTAGGCCAGTCTCTGGAGTAATGATGTACTCACAACCACCCGCGATTGCTGACATAAGCGTAAGGTCACCACAGTGACGGCCCATGATTTCAACAATAGAAATACGTTGGTGAGAAGAAGACGTGTCACGTAGACGGTCAATTGAATCAATAACAGTGTTAAGCGCTGTTAGGTAGCCGATTGTGTAGTCAGTACCCGCGATATCGTTATCGATTGTGCCTGGAAGACCGATACATGGGTAACCCATTTCAGTCAGTTTTTTAGCACCCATGTAAGAACCGTCACCACCGATAACAACAAGTGCTTCGATGCCGTGCTTCTTAAGGTTCTCAATGCCTTTCTCACGAACAGCAACGTCTTTAAATTCAGGGAAACGTGCAGAACCTAAGAAAGTACCACCACGGTTGATCACGTCAGATACGCTTGAACGGTCAAGCTTTTCGATACGGTCTTCAACAAGGCCTTGGTAGCCATCGTAAATACCGTAAACTTCAATGCCAACTGATAACGCAGTACGAACAACGCCGCGAACTGCTGCGTTCATACCTGGAGCGTCACCACCACTGGTCAAAACACCGATCTTCTTAATCATGCTCACCCTCGATTTTTGGGAATCTATTATTCAATTCTTGTTCTTGCTGATTGTATATCAACAAGATTTTAAATCTATATTTGTGCGTTATGTTACATTTCCTCAACAGGAATAGCACTCAAATCGCGTAAAATTATGTAACATTTCTACTTCTGTAAGAGTATTACAGTTTTACTCAATAACTTTGTTGATTCACATCAGAATCAACATTAATTGTTACTAAGGTGGTTTTTGAATCACCTAACAGTTAGTAATTTTTACTCACTTTAGTTCAAAAGCCACCCACTTACCATTTGCCCGCTGATTTTTAGCACGCATTACCACGAGTGGAATTTCTGCTGCTTCTCTGGTCCAAATACGACCGAATACGGGTCTTGGTGAATTAATACATCAGCATCAGGGAACACGGAGATAAGCTTAGCCTCTACTTCGTCAGAAATGCGATGCGCTTCAATTAGTGGGATATTATCTTCCAATTCTAGATGCAGTTGGATGAAGCGTATTGGCCCCGAGCGACGCGTTCGTAATTGATGCACACCCAGCACGCCTTCCACGCTCAATGATGTCTCTTTAATCTGTTTTAGCTCATCATCTGGCAGCTTATGATCAAGCAGAGACTGAACCGCTTCCATCGCCATTTGATAAGCGCTGTACAGAATGTAGATACCGATACCGACCGCGAATACTGAGTCCGCCTGACCAATCCCAAACCAGCTCAATGCCAGTGCCAGCATGATCGCAGCGTTCATATAAAGGTCTGATTGATAGTGCAATGAATCGGCTGCAATTGCTTGGCTGCCCGTTTTGTTGACCACATGTTTTTGGAAACGAACCAGACCAAACGTCATCACTATCGCGAACAGGCTGACGTAGATACCAATTTCTGGAGAGTTCAGTTCATGAGGTCGGAAGAAGCGTTCAATACCATTGAGAATAAGGAAACATGCAGAGCCTGAAATAAACATTGCCTGCGCTAATGCAGCTAGAGATTCAGCCTTACCATGACCAAAGGTGTGCTCTTTGTCGGCAGGCTGCAGAGAGTAACGAACCACGATAAGGTTAACGACAGAGGCCGCGATATCCAGCATTGAATCCACGACGGAAGCCAACAGACTCACGGAACCTGTCACCCACCAAGCTGCGACTTTCACTATCAATAAAATAGTGGCGATGGTTGTGGCTGCCCAAGCGGCGAGCGTAACTAAACGTGCGTATTCTTGTTTCATAACTTGGCTATAAAGTGACTGATAGCACAAAGTATAACCTGCAAACCACCAATTGAATATGACAGCCATGATGTAAAACATTCATTTTTAAAGATCAAAAAAAGCGGCACTCGGCCGCTTCTTTCTAAACACTTTCATTCAACGCTGATTTATCAAGCAATGAATTACTTGTCTTTGTTCATGCGTTTTTCCATTTTGTCAGCACACTTAGTCATGCGCTCTTGTTGGATTTCTTTCAGTTGAGTCTTTTGCTCAGCCGTTAGTACGCTCATCATTTCGTGTTGCTTCTTAAGCATTGCTACGCGACGCTCAGTTTGCTTCTCAACCATTTGGCTTGCTAGGTCGTTTGCTGCTGCTTCGTCAAAATTGTCAGCCAGTACCAATGCTTGAACTTTTTCTTGGTGCGCTTTCATTTTCGCCATTTTATCGGCTTTATTGCCAGCGTGTTTTTCTTTCATCTCAGCGCGGTTCGCTTCGCGCATCTCTTTCAATTCTGTTTTTTGTGCATCAGTCAGGTCTAGTTGACGCATCACTTTCTTATCGAAGCCACCACATTTACCGTGCATGCCTTTATGGTCGCCTTTATCGCCGCCGCCATATGCGAACGCGCTTGCTGTACCTAACATTAGTGGAAGTGCCGCAGCTGCTAGTACAAGTTTCTTAGTCATTTTCATAATTGTTGCCTCAATTCGGTATAATAAGTCATGTGTTGCGTCTGTTTCTCAGCGCTTAGATATAGATTAGTCTTTCCCTCGTAAAGTGACGTTTAGAAAGCGTAAAGAATCGTAAAGAGTGAAAGTTGACGAATAATTAGCAGTATTATTAACCTGTAAATAGTAGATAACCGATTAAGGCTTCCCAATGGCGAACATTCTTCTTATTGATGACGACACCGAGTTAACCAGCTTACTCAAAGACATTCTGAGCTTTGAGGGCTTCACTGTTTCCGAAGCCAATGATGGCTATGCAGGGCTGGAAGCTATCAATGATGAGATTGACCTGATTCTTTTGGATGTGATGATGCCGCGTCTTAATGGCATGGAAACACTAAAGAAACTGAGAGAAAATTGGGAAACACCAGTGCTGATGCTGACCGCAAAAGGCGAAGAGATCGACCGTGTGATTGGTCTTGAGCTTGGCGCGGACGATTACCTGCCTAAACCTTTCAGTGACCGAGAATTGTTAGCGCGTATTCGAGCTATCTTGCGTCGAACTCAAACCGCCACCGCGCCTAAAGCGGCCAGTGATAGAGTTCAATATCAAGACATCGAAGTTTTCCCGGGTAAACAAGAAGCCTACTGCAATGGTGAGCTCATCGATCTCACCACCACCGAGTTCGCTCTACTGAGTCACCTTATCCAAAACCCAGGGCAAGTGATCACCAAAGAAGCATTGAGCCTAGATGTATTAGGTAAAAGGCTCGCAGCGTTTGACCGTGCGATAGACATGCACATCTCCAACCTGCGTAAGAAAATTCCTGAGCGCACTGACGGTAAATCACGCATCAAAACCTTACGAGGCCGTGGCTACTTATTGGTAGAGGAAGATTAATGCGTATACCTAAAATCACCAGCTTATATGGACGTATCTTTGCTATCTTTTGGTTCACCATGTTACTGGTGCTTTTGTCGGTGCTGTCACTTCCCCATTTAGACCCTCGAGTCGCGCGCGATGTGCCTGCAGATCACCTCGATAAACTCGAGCGTATCGCTAAAATCACAGAGAAACGCTACGCCAAAGAACCAAATCTGGGCAAGATTGTCTTCCAACTTGAGGCACCACGCAGCCGCAAGGATTCTCGCGCTCGCATCTATCTGACCGATCTTGAGGGCGCAGTCCTTACCTCGAAAAGGCATTCAGACTACAAACTTAAAGCGATTCGCAACTTTGTTACCTCGATAGATAACCCTGAAGTGCCGAAACAAAAACTGTACGGACACTACATGGTGGCAGGTCCAGTACCCATCAAACTCGCGGGTGAAGAGTTGTTGATGTACGCCGGAATAAAGTGGACTCAACCACCTCCGTTCTTGTTACGCCTGTTTGATAGACCTCTGCAGTTACTGCTTGCGGTTATGTTGGCGAGTACCCCGCTATTGCTTTGGCTAGCTTGGGCACTGAGTCAACCCGCTCGCAGGCTAGAACGCGCGGCACAACGCGTGGCGAAAGGTCAATTCGAGGTCGATCCAACACTCGAAAAAGGTACTTCAGAGTTCAGACAAGCGGGTGAAAGCTTTAACCAGATGGTAGAAGCGGTAAACCAGATGATTTCGGGGCAACAACGCCTGCTCTCTGATATCTCACACGAGCTCCGCTCGCCACTGACACGTCTTCGCATGGCCAATGCACTGGCGATTCGTAAACAAGGCGAGAGCCAAGAGTTAGAACGCATTGATACCGAAGCACAGCGTTTGGAACAGATGATCAGTGAGCTGCTGACGCTATCTCGTATGCAGGTCGACAGCCATATTACTCGTGAGGTTCAGCCTATCTCGAGCCTATGGGAAGAGATCTTAAAAGACGCAGAGTTTGAAGCCGAACAGATGGGCAAACAACTGACGTTCTCGGAGATCCCAGAACGCTCTATTTCGGGGAACCCTAAACTGCTGATGAGTGCGCTAGACAACATTACACGCAATGCCATCTACTACGGTAAAGACCAAGTGGATGTGCAATTCCATGTGGTTCAAGATCAGCTGACGATTTGTGTGAACGATAATGGCGATGGTGTACCAGAGGATGAGCTGGATTCTATCTTCAGACCTTTCTATCGCGTTTCCACTGCCCGTGATCGTAATACCGGCGGCACAGGTCTTGGATTAACCATTACTGAAAGTGCGATTCGCCAACACAGCGGAACCATCACGGCGACCCGCAGCCAACTCGGTGGATTACAGATAGAAATCAGCTTGCCGATCCTCCCCCTCTAGTCCCCGACAACATTCACACCATAGTGATAGCCATTATGGTGTGAACTGTACTCACTCAGCTTGCCACCGTATACTCGGGCTATCTTTGATTACTCTTGTGAACCAACATGTTTGATATCGCTCTATACGAACCAGAAATTGCACCCAATACGGGTAACATCATCCGCCTATGTGCTAACTGCGGCGCAAACCTGCACCTGATTGAACCGCTTGGCTTTGATTTTGAAGAGAAGAAGGTTCGTCGTGCTGGATTGGATTACCACGACCTTGCACGAGTTAAGCGTCACAAGAACCTAGAAGCTTTCCTTGAGTATCTAGAGAATGAACGCGAGGGTGACTTCCGCATCTTTGCTTGCACCACTAAAACGACAGGCCACCACGTTGATGCGAAATTCCAACAAGGTGATGTGTTGATGTTTGGCCCAGAAACTCGCGGGCTGCCTGCTGAGTTCATCGAAAGTATGCCAATGGAACAACGCATTCGTATTCCAATGATGCCAGACGCGCGCAGCCTGAACCTGTCTAACGCAGTGGCAATCATTGCTTTTGAAGCATGGCGACAAATGGGTTTTGAAGGCGCGGTATAACCGAACAACAAGCTTATCTTTTATCTGTTATCGATAGTAAACAGTAAGTAACAGCTAGCGACAGACAATAAAAAAGGCTCTTACCATTATCACTTTCTTGCGAAGGATAAAGGTAAGAGCCTTTTCTGTTTTCCCTCTATATAAAGAGAGAAAAAATTAATTAGTTTAAGCGGTTACGATCGTTGTCGTCGTCTTTCTTCTCAAACTCACCTTCAAAGGTGTTGCCGTCTTTTGATTGGTCAGATGGATCGCGATTGAATGGGTCTTGTCCAAATGGGCTCTGGCCAAAACCAGCTTGTCCACCGGCATGGAAACCACCAGACATGTTGGTCACCACCATTTTTTCCATCATTTTCTTGGCAATCATCGCTCTTGGTGCTGGTAACAATACCAACATACCGAGTGCGTCCGTCATAAAACCCGGAGTCAGCAGCAATACACCGGCAACTGCAAGCATCACGCCTTCAAGAATCTGTTGTGCTGGCATTTCGCCTTGTTGCAAACGACCTTGCACAGACATAAGTGTCTGAATGCCTTGGCTACGAACCAGCGATGCACCCACAAATGCCGTGATCAAAACCAACGCAATAGTTGGCCACAATCCTAAGAAGCCACCAACTTGAATAAATAGCCCAATCTCAATGATGGGTACGAAGATAAATAGTAATAATAAGATAGGAAACACACGCCCTCCTTTGTTACTTGCAGTTTACGCTGAAAGCCCTAACAATCTCAAATTTATCCTGTAAATAAGCGTGTTTATTGACCAAGAATAACTTTGCAAAATATTGACGAAACAAAACCGAAAAAGGTGATCCACTTAATATTTTTATGCGCTAAGTACAGTATCATGTGCCACATAAGTCAGGACGGATTTATCAGCCCAATATTCTAGCGAACGGAGTATTTGCACACAGAATAGGCTAATAACTAACTATATAATCAGAATAATTCTCTAAGGATCCTGTTATGGCTACTCAATCAGAAGCTCAAGTTGAAGCTCCTCAAGCTACTCGTCTCGAAGAAGATCTATTAGGTCAACGTCATGTTCCGGCTGATGCTTACTACGGCATCCACACTCTACGCGCAGTTGAAAACTTCAACATCTCAAATGTAACGATCTCAGATGTACCTGAATTCGTTCGCGGTATGGTGATGACTAAGAAAGCAGCGGCTTTAGCAAACAAAGAGTTAGGTGTAATTCCAAGCGAAGTGGCTAAATACATCATCCAAGCTTGTGACCTAATTCTAGACACGGGTAAGTGCATGGATCAGTTCCCATCGGACGTTTTCCAAGGTGGTGCTGGTACTTCTGTAAACATGAACGCAAACGAAGTTGTTGCGAACGTGGCTCTTGAACTTATGGGCAAAGAAAAAGGCCAATACGAGTTCATCAACCCGAACGACCATGTAAACCGCAGCCAATCTACAAACTGTGCTTACCCAACTGGCTTCCGTATCTCTGTTTACAACAGCGTTCGTAAACTGATTGATGCGATCGAATACCTAAAAGGTGCATTCGAGCTTAAGAGCCAAGAATTCAACACGATTTTGAAGATGGGTCGTACTCAGCTTCAAGACGCAGTTCCAATGACGGTTGGCCAAGAGTTCCACGCTTGGGCTGTAACCATCAATGAAGAAATCAAAAACCTAGAATACACTTCAAAACTACTGCTTGAAGTAAACCTAGGCGCAACGGCTATCGGTACAGGTCTGAACGCAGCACCGGGTTACCAAGGCCTAGCAGTGAAACACCTAGCAGAAGTAACAGGCCTAGAGTGTGTTGCGGCTGAAGATTTAATCGAAGCAACATCTGACTGTGGCGCATACGTAATGACGCACGGCGCACTTAAGCGTCTAGCTGTGAAACTGTCTAAAATTTGTAACGATTTGCGTCTGCTTTCTTCTGGCCCTCGTACTGGTCTGAACGAGCTAAACCTACCTGAACTGCAAGCCGGTTCTTCAATCATGCCTGCTAAAGTAAACCCAGTTGTGCCAGAAGTAGTAAACCAAGTTTGCTTTAAAGTTCTAGGTAACGACAACACGGTTTCTTTCGCTGCAGAAGGTGGTCAACTGCAACTGAACGTAATGGAACCCGTTATTGCACAAAGCATGTTTGAGTCTCTAGACATCCTAACAAACGCTTGTGTGAACCTACGCGACAAGTGTGTAGACGGCATTACTGTAAACAAAGAAGTGTGTGAATCTCACGTATTTAACTCTATCGGTATCGTTACTTACCTAAACCCATACATTGGCCACCACGAGGGTGACATTGTTGGTAAGATCTGTGCTGAGACAGGTAAGAGCGTGCGTGATGTGGTTCTAGAGCGCGGTTTATTAACCGAAGAAGAACTTGATGACATTTTCTCTGTTGAAAATTTGATGCATCCTCAGTATAAAGCGAAGCGCTACGAATAAAGTTAGCGAGAAAGGGCTCCAAACGGGGCCCTTTTTTAGGCTCCAATACGGTTAACCATGATTATTTTGTGGATTTCCATTGGTTGCGCTTTTGCCAAATTGAATCTAAACCATAGAACTATTATGTGAACATTCCAGCTGCGAATGTTCACATAATAAAATCTAAATGAGGTGTTACTTATGATTGCAGTAGAACTGTTTGTCGTCCTGCTCTTTATCTTTTTGGGGGCCAGAATTGGCGGTATCGGTATTGGTTTTGCCGGTGGTGCTGGTGTTATTGCCCTTTCACTTATTCTTGGCGTTCCAACAAGCCAATCTTTCATCCCGATCGACGTAATCTTGATCATCATGTCAGTTATCACCGCAATTGCTGCAATGCAAGTTGCTGGCGGTATGGACTGGTTGGTACAAATTGCCGAAAACTTTTTGCGTAAACACCCTGAACGCATCACCTTTTACGCGCCGATTGTGACCTTTGTAATGACATTAATGGCGGGAACTGGTCATACAGCATTCTCTACGCTTCCTGTTATTGCAGAAGTAGCGAAAGGCCAAGGTGTTCGTCCTTCTCGTCCACTGTCTATCGCAGTTGTCGCTTCTCAAATTGCTATCACAGCTTCGCCAATCTCGGCTGCAGTTGTGGCTTTCGCAGCGATGCTGGCGCCATTTGGTGTTGATTACTTAACGCTATTGATGGTTTGTATCCCAACAACCTTCATCGCTTGTATGGTTGGTGCGGTTGTTGCTAACTACATGGGTAGCGAACTGAAAGACGATCCTGTTTACCAAGAGCGTTTAGAGAAAGGTCTAATCAAACTGGCAACAGAAGAGAAGCGCGAAATTCTACCAACAGCGAAGAGAGCGACTTACATCTTCCTAGCGGCGATTGGTTTCGTGGTTTGTTACGCAGCGGCTATCTCTAGCTCTGTTGGCCTAATCGAAAACCCAGCCCTGGGCCGTAACGAAGCAATCATGTCTGTGATGCTAGCAGCTGCTGCTGCAATTGTTATGTTCACTAAGATTGATGCAGCGAAGATTTCTTCAGCGCCAACATTCCGCTCTGGTATGACTGCGTGTGTATGTGTACTAGGTGTGGCTTGGTTAGGTTCAACGTTTGTAAACGCACACGTTGCTGAAATCAAAGACGTAGCTGGCGCTCTACTGGCTGACTACCCTTGGATGCTGGCTCTTGTTCTGTTCTTCGCTTCTATGCTGCTTTACTCTCAAGGTGCAACAACCGTTGCACTGATGCCTGCAGCTCTTGCGATTGGCGTAGCACCACTAACAGCCGTGGCTTCTTTTGCTGCAGTAAGTGCACTGTTCGTACTTCCAACTTACCCTACGCTACTGGCAGCGGTTGAGATGGATGACACAGGCTCAACGCGTATTGGTAAGTATGTATTTAACCACCCATTCTTCATTCCTGGTGTGGCAACAATCAGTACTGCGGTAGCACTAGGCTTCGCATTCGGCGGTCTGTTTATCTAACATTCGCTGGTGATTGAACATTTAAAAGGAAGCTTCGGCTTCCTTTTTTGTTTTCTGCTCAATGTGTTATTTGATACGCATCAAATAACCATTATAAACTTTAAAAACCGCCTAAAAATAAAGTTTGAATAAAATTCCAAGATTATTCAGACCGATCATAAACAACACCTATCAAATCAATCTCCTCCCACTTTTAGTTAATCCACAACGAATATTAATCCAAGCTAACTAACCAAAAAACCTAGACGATTTTCTGCCATTTTTCAGCCCGTTCATTAGCCATTATTTTTGTGAACAGCACCAAACTTAAATACCAAAGTAAGGAATAAAATAACCTCAGCTAAATTAAATCTAACTTCATTTGGATTAGTAAATATAAAAACAAACTTAATTTAAAGTCAGCAACTTTATATCGTTGAGTGCTTTATAAGTGTCCGTGTATTTACAATCTATAAATCATTAGTCGCTAATTCACATCACTTCTATTTAAGATGATGTAAGGAGATAGCCATGACAACTCAAACGATACCAAGCGAGAAAAAAAAGGGCGGCTTCTTTGCCAACTTTAAATTCCCTTCTGCCTACACCATTCTATTTATTCTGATTGCGTTCGTCGCACTGCTTACCTGGATTGTTCCAGCAGGCCAATACGACCGTGCAATGAATGAAGAGCTAGGCCGAGAAGTCCCCGTAACCGGAACCTATCAAGCGGTAGAAGGTAACCCTCAAGGCGTGATTGATGTACTGCTAGCGCCTATTGACGGCTTCTACGACCACAATAGCTATGAAGCGGCGGCTATCGACGTTTCGCTGTTCATCTTAATCATTGGTGGCTTCTTAGGCCTAGTAACCAAAACGGGTGCCATTGATGCCGGTATCGAGCGCGTCACCGCCCGCTTAGAAGGGCGAGAAGAGTTGATGATACCAATACTGATGGCGCTATTTGCCGCAGGTGGTACCGTCTACGGCATGGCGGAAGAATCACTGCCCTTCTATACATTGCTAGTGCCTGTAATGATGGCAGCTCGCTTTGACCCTCTAGTTGCTGCTGCGACCGTACTGCTTGGCGCAGGTATTGGGGTGCTGGGTTCAACGATTAACCCATTCGCAACCGTGATCGCTGCCAACGCCTCTGGTATTCCATTTACAGACGGTATCGTGTTGCGCATTGCGATGTTGATTATTGGTTGGGGTATTTGTGTTGCCTACGTGATGCGTTACGCAAGAATGGTTCAAGCTGATCCAACAACATCAATTGTCTACGACAAATACGAAGAGAACAAAGCGCACTTCTTAGGTAATGCGAGCGGCGAAAAACTTGAATTCACCGCGACTCGCAAACTGATTCTGACCATTTTTGGTGGCTCGTTCGCTGTGATGATTTACGGTGTATCCGTTGCTGGATGGTGGATGGCTGAGATCTCAGCTATGTTCCTAGCAGCAACCATCATCGTTGGTATTGTGGCTCGCATGAGCGAAGAAGAGTTTACCACCAGCTTCATTGATGGTGCCCGCGACCTACTTGGCGTTGCGCTTATCATAGGTATTGCACGTGGTATCGTGGTGGTGATGGACCGCGGTATGATCACCGATACCATTCTCTTCTCAGCAGAACAGATGGTAACGGGGCTTTCTTCGGTTATCTTCATTAACGTGATGTTCTTCTTAGAGATTCTACTGTCGTTCTTAGTGCCATCGACCTCTGGCTTAGCGGTACTGACCATGCCAATCATGGCACCACTGGCCGACTTTGCTGGCGTAGGTCGTGACCTGGTGATCACCGCGTACCAATCAGCATCTGGCTTGGTGAACCTAATTACACCAACCTCTGCGGTGGTGATGGGTGGCTTGGCGATTGCTCGCGTCCCTTATGTACGCTGGGTTAAATGGGTGATGCCATTAGTCGGTATCTTAATGGTGTTTTGTATTGTTGTACTGAGTATTGGTGCGCTGATCTAACTAAAAGCGCTTCACTCCTTTCTCATCCAAAGCCGCTTCTCACAGCGGCTTTTTTATTGTTCTCTCTCAATGTAACCCTCGGCCACTGAAACAGCTCCTCAAAGCCATACACGCGATATTCAAGGTATCTTCTGTTCGTAGCCAAGCTCAGCCAAACTCAAAGTGCTTGCAATAGAAGAATCAATCCTACTTTTTAACATCCAATTTTCTTGATGAAATAACACTCTATTTTCAACCATGATGTTTAAACAAATAGTTAGTCACTTATTAGCGTTAATTATATTTAAAGTAATTTACAGCCTAATAAATAGACGAGGGTTAATGCCCTTTTTTATCAAAAAACACACTTAAATAGCCGATTTTAAAATGTGATCACAACAGCTTTATTCGCATTTACTTTGTTAATAAATAATTAATACCACATTCAAAATTAAATATCTAAATAAAAACACTGCATACTTCCAAGCTAAGTACACTCTTATCAATAAAACTATTCTGCATATAATCCCTCGTAAATTAGATTCTAGTAAGTTTCGTCAAAAAAGCGTGCATAAAGTTCCCTAACTGCTAACTATTTAGAAGGTATTAGTCATAACTAAAAGTGCATAAAGTTTGTTAAAACCCTTAATTTTAAAGGGCTGCGAGAGAAAAAACGATTTGTGATAGATCTCTAAGAATACCTGACTAGCAGGCGTAATATTAATTCCAGACAAGAGATATGAATAAATAATTCATTCATCTCAACTGAAAATAAATAATTACTCTTAGCGATAAAAGTAATTAAAATATATAAGAGAGAGACGATCATGAGTAAGTTCTATGTAGGTTCTGAAATAGGTCAATTACGCCGCGTTCTAGTTCACCGCCCAAGACGCGCACTGACTCACTTAACACCCTCTAACTGTCACGATTTGCTATTTGATGACGTACTGGCTGTTGAGCGTGCAGGTAAAGAGCATGATGCATTTACTCAAACGCTACGTGATCAAGGTGTTGAGGTTCTTCTTCTTACTGACCTACTAGCAGACACGCTAGCCGTGCCAGAAGCGAAAGATTGGCTTTTGAGCCATCAAGTTTCTGATTACCGCTTAGGCAAAACCTTTGCTAACGATGTGCGCTGCTACTTGGGTGACTTACCAAACCTAGAGCTAGCGAAAATCCTAACGGGTGGTCTGTCTTACGCTGAAATGCCAATGAAATCATCTTCAATGATGCAAGGCATGCACGCACCAACTGACTTCATTATCGAGCCACTACCAAATCACCTATTTACTCGCGACACCTCTTGCTGGGTATACGGTGGTGTATCTATCAACCCAATGGCGAAACCAGCTCGTCAACGTGAAACCAACCACGTTCGCGCTATTTACCGCTGGCACCCAACATTCGCCGGCCAAGACTTCATTAAATACTTCGGCGATGAAGAAAGCATTAGTTACGACAACTCAACCATTGAGGGTGGTGACGTTCTTGTTATCGGTCGCGGCACAGTACTTATCGGTATGTCTGAGCGCACAACAGCACAAGGTGTTGAGCACTTAGCATCTAGCCTATTCAAACACGGTCAAGCGAAACAAGTTATCGCCATGCAGCTACCAAAACACCGCTCTTGCATGCACTTAGACACCGTGATGACGCACATGAACGAAGATACGTTCTCTGTTTACCCTGAAGTGGTGAGTAAAGACGTGCAGTGCTGGAACCTAACTGGCGATGAGTCTGGCGCAGTGAAAGTGAAAGAAGAAGGCTACTTCGTAACGGCTATCGAAAAAGCACTTGGCGTAGACAAGCTAAACCTAATCACGACCGGTGGTGACAACTTCCATGCAGAGCGTGAGCAGTGGAACGATGCAAACAATGTTCTAACGGTTAAACCTGGCGTCGTGATTGGCTACGAAGGCAATACCTACACCAACGAAAAATACGACAAAGCAGGCATCACCGTTCTTCCTATCCCTGGAGATGAACTTGGCCGCGGTCGCGGTGGCGCACGCTGCATGAGCTGCCCAATTGAGCGTGATGGTATCTAATCACTAAGACGAAACGGCCAAGTTGAATGATCTTAAATAATCTCAGCTTGGCCAAAATGAGAGAACACAATTATGACTAAGCAAACTGTTGTTGTTGCACTCGGCGGTAACGCCCTACTTCGTCGCGGTGAACCGTTAGAAGCCGACGTTCAACGCCGTAATATTGAAACTGCGGTTAAAACCATCTCTGAAATCGCGAAAGTGTACAACGTGGTTCTAGTGCACGGTAATGGCCCACAAGTTGGTTTACTGGCTCTGCAAGGTTTGGAATACAAAAAAGTAAATCCATATCCGCTAGATGTGTTAGGCAGTGAGACTCAAGGCATGATCGGCTACATGCTGATGCAAGAGTTCAAGAACTATCTGCCTAACCGCAACATCTCATGCATGTTGACGCAAATGACGGTTGATCCAAACGATCCTGCATTTGCGGATCCAACCAAGCCGATTGGCCCGATCTACGAAGAAGCAGAAGCGCGTGAATTGGCAGAGAAATTCCACTGGATAGTAAAACCTGACGGCCAACATTTCCGTCGCGTGGTACCAAGCCCACGCCCTACCGGCATTGTTGAGCACGAAGCGATCACACAGCTTATCGATGCAGGCCACCTAGTGATTTGTACTGGCGGCGGTGGCATCCCAGTGAAAAAAGAGAACGGCAAATTAGTGGGTGTTGAAGCGGTTATCGACAAAGACATGTCAGCGGCTTTCTTAGCGAAACAATTGGATGCGGATGCACTGCTTATTCTGACCGACGCGGACGCTGTTTACCTTGACTGGGGCAAACCGACTCAACACGCACTGCGCAGCACCACACCAAGTGAACTGGCGCAATTCGAATTTGATGCAGGCTCAATGGGGCCAAAAATTGAAGCATCGTGCGAATTCATTCAGCAAGGCGGCAAAGTCGTCGGTATTGGTGCACTCGAAGATGGTTTGCAAATCCTGCAAGGCCTAGCGGGCACCAACATCACCAAAGATTAATCCACTCGCGAGCTTTTCAAACCTTGCGAGAAAACTGAATCACCGTTTGAACTGAAATTAATACACAAAAATTGAATCGCGCTTTCTTGAATTTTATTTCCCTGTAACAGGAAAGCGCCTAAATCTAAGAAGGAATACATCATGGCTTTTAACCTACGCAATCGTAACTTCCTAAAACTACTAGATTTCACTCCACGCGAAATTCAACACTTGTTAGATCTTTCTATGGAGCTAAAAAAAGCGAAGTACAACGGTTACGAACAGCCAACACTGACTGGCAAAAACATTGCACTTATCTTTGAGAAAACCTCAACTCGTACTCGCTGTGCATTTGAAGTTGCTGCATTCGACCAAGGCGCTCGAGTATCTTACTTAGGCCCATCTGGCTCTCAAATTGGCCACAAAGAATCAATGAAAGACACCGCTCGCGTTCTTGGCCGTATGTACGATGGCATTGAATACCGCGGCTTTGGTCAAGAGATTGTTGAAGAGCTAGGCGCTTACGCTGGAGTTCCAGTATGGAATGGTCTGACTGACGAATTCCACCCAACACAAATCCTAGCTGACTTCCTAACCATGACGGAATACGGCCGTGGTAAACAACTGCATGAAATCAGCTTTGCTTACCTAGGTGATGCTCGCAACAACATGGGTAACTCTCTAATGGTTGGCGCTGCGAAAATGGGTATGGACATTCGCCTTGTTGCTCCAAAACAATTCTGGCCACAAGAAGAGCTACTGGCTCAATGTCGTGAAATCGCAGAACACACTGGCGGCAAAATCACGCTAACAGAAGATGTTCAAGAAGGTGTGCAAGGTTGTGACTTCCTATACACCGACGTTTGGGTATCGATGGGCGAAGCAAAAGAAGCATGGGCTGAGCGTATCAACCTAATGATGCCTTACCAAGTGAACATGGAAATGATCAAAGCAACAGGCAATCCACATGTGAAATTCATGCACTGCCTACCCGCTTTCCACGGTGAAGATACAACAGTCGGCAAACAACTTGCTGCTGAATATCCGCAGCTTAAAGATGGCGTAGAAGTGACGGATGAAGTGGTCGAGTCTGAATACTCAATCGTGTTCGATGAAGCAGAAAACCGCATGCACACCATCAAAGCAGTAATGGTTGCGACACTAGGCAGCTAATAAATTTAAAAGTTACGAAGTTAAAAAGTTAAGCACTCACTTGTTCGCAATGCATTGACAAGTTCAGTGCAGTAACAGGGAAATGCGGGTGGCGTTCTTGGGATTTTGACCTTGGATAAAACCCGCATTTTTTTTCATGTACTAGATAAGATTATTACCTGAAAAAGCCTGAGATCCTCAGTTCCAACAAAGGCTTAAATAGAAGCTAGAAATCGATACTATTTCGCATAAAAATCCATTAAATGAATACTTTACAGAAAGTATTGCATGGCCTTTTTATCTGAGTATAATCCTCCGCAATTTGTCTAAAGAGAGCAAAAAATGAACCGCAATTCTGTCGCACATAATTGTCAAACTGCACGCCAAAGAGTGGCGGTGGTGTCATTTTTATTTTGCTCTATTGATCGTTTCGAAGCCTCCTATTTTTAGGGGGCTTTTTTTTGTCCGAAATTTGACTGTATGCATAGAAAAAGGAAGACCCGTTATGGCGCATTCGTTATTTAACAAGCACATCATCTCCATTCCAGAGCTCTCTCGTGATGAACTGGAGCTTATCGTCGATACTGCCGCAAGACTCAAAGCAGAGCCAAATCCAGAGCTGCTGAAAAATAAGGTGGTGGCGAGTTGCTTCTTTGAGCCGTCAACTCGAACTCGCCTTTCATTTGAAACCGCAGTTCAACGCCTAGGTGGCACGGTCATCGGTTTTGATAATGGCGGTAACACATCGCTGGCGAAAAAAGGCGAAACACTTGCCGATTCGGTGCAGGTTATTTCATCTTACGTTGACGCCTTTGTAATGCGCCACCCACAAGAAGGCGCAGCACGTTTAGCCTCTGAGTTCTCTAACGGTGTGCCAATTGTGAATGGTGGCGACGGTGCCAATCAGCACCCAACACAAACCTTGTTGGATCTGTTCTCGATTTACGAGACGCAAGGCACGCTCGACAACCTCAATGTGGCATTTGTTGGCGACCTAAAATATGGCCGTACCGTGCACTCATTGACGCAAGCACTATCAAAATTCAATAACGTGCGTTTCTTCTTTATCGCGCCAGAAGTGTTAGAGATGCCAGATTATATCTGTGAAGAATTAGAAGAGATGGGTATCCAATACAGCACCCACAGCAGCATTGAAGAAGTGGTGCCTGAACTGGATGTTCTGTACATGACTCGCGTACAGAAAGAGCGCTTTGATGCGTCAGAATACGCGCACATGAAATCGGCTTACATTCTGACGGCCGATACGCTGAAAGACGCTCGCCAAAACATGAAGGTGCTTCACCCACTGCCACGTGTCGACGAAATCACAACTGACGTCGATAAAACGCCACACGCTTACTACTTCGAACAAGCTGAAAACGGCGTGTATGCACGTGAAGCTTTATTAGCCCTAGTTCTAAACGACACTTTATAAGCAGGAGATACAGTCATGGTTAAACAAACTCAGCTACAAGTAGAAGCGATCCGTAACGGCAGCGTGATTGACCACATCCCTGCTCATCTTGGGATTAAAATTCTCAAACTGTTCAAGCTGCATAAAACAGAACAACGCATCACGATGGGGTTAAACCTGCCATCATCAGCGCTCGGCAACAAAGACCTAATCAAGATTGAGAACATCTTTCTGACCAAGGAACAAGCCAACCAATTGGCTCTGTACGCTCCACAAGCGACTGTGAATCAGATTGAAGAGTACAAAGTGGTCAACAAGCTAACACTTGTGCTGCCAGAACAAATCAACAGTGTGTTCGCTTGCCCAAATAGCAACTGTATTTCGCACGGTGAACCTGTCGAAAGTAGCTTTAAAGTGCAGCTAAAACACGAAAACGTACAGCTAAAATGTCACTACTGTGAAAAAGTATTCTCTCGCGAGATCATGAGTGAAATTCGCTAACCCTTAACGCTATTACCTCCGCAACAAAAAACCTTAATAATTCATGGATATTTATTCCCAACACGGAATAAATATCCATTTAACCAAAGAATAAAACTCCGCAATAAAAGCAATTAACCAGAATTTTGTTTGGTGATCGCCTTCAAAAAGATAACTATCCTTTAGTGTTAGACTCAATGAATAGATGATCATACATCTCGCATACCCTCCCTCTTATTTCGGGGTTCATCGGTAAGCTCTAATTAACAATCGTACTCTACGGCTTTGGGAGTGCGTTCTGCGCTATGGACAAGCGATATCAACACGTTGACCTTAAGGAGTTGTTCATGAACCAAATCACTGAGCACGGTTGCTTGTATTCAGCTGAAGATAAAACACTGACTGCCGCGTGCAAACGCTTACTACAACAACAAAGCTTCTCGACCCAGAATCAACTGCGCGAGAAACTCGTCGACATTGGCTATACAGGTATCAGCCAATCGACTGTCTCTCGCATTTTGTCACAGCTTGGCGTTGTCAAAATTCAGAATGCCTGTGGTAAAAAGGTTTACTGCATCACGGTTGAAAGCGCACCTGTGCGTGTCGATGCCTCAATCTCATCACAAATCGAATTGATTACTCACAACCAAGCGATGGTGATCGTAAAAACAAACCCTGGTTGCGCACAGTTGGTCGCAAGATTAGTTGATATCGACCCACATACCGAGATTATCGGTACGGTTGGCGGCAATGACACCGTGCTAATTATCCCGAAAGACACGATGAACATTGATGCTTGCGAACAAGTAGTAAGAGCACGTTTGGGTGTTGCCTAAATGTATTATTGGCAAGGGCAGTTCACTGCAGTTGCGCTGCTAACCCTCTCTCGATTACCTAAGAAAGTGGCTCACCCGCCCTAGCGGATATTTACTGGTCGATGAAACTAATCACAAACTATTACGGTCTGATTGAGTTAAGATACCTTCAACTCCATTTTGATGACTAAATAGTATGCGACGACTTGCCACATTACTTTTTGTTTGTGTTTCCCTATTCACCCAGCCTGCGTGGGCGCTATTTGGGAACGACAACGCCGAGCCAAGCTTCGGAGGCAATAACAATGGTTTTGTCCCTGTAGACCAAGCTTTCCCTTTCAATTACTACCAGCAAGACGGCAAGGTGCTTCTCGACTGGCAAGTAAAAGAGGGCTACTACCTCTATCAACATAGCCTCTCGTTCACCGGGCAAAATCTCGCTATCGGTAATGTTGAATTAGAAGATGGTAAGCCGCACCAAGATGAATTCTTCGGTGAAGTGAGCATTTATACTCAGCCGTTATTCGTGCAAGTTCCTCTACAGAGTTACCAAGATGGCTCACAGCTGATCGTTAAGTATCAAGGCTGTGCGGACGCAGGGTTCTGCTACCCACCAGAGATTCGAGTCATCGACATTGAACCGTTCACAGCAACAGGTTCTGCTAATTCGCAAGGTAGTGACTCACAAGCTTCATCTTCTGCTAGCAACGAAACCGATGTTTCTACGCAACCAACTTCTCCGAAAGCAGACGTTGTAAGTAACACGACTCAACAGCCAAATGCCTCAGTATCGAAAGAAGCAGGCTTAGCCGATAAGCTCGGTGACAGTTGGTGGACCCCCCTATTGTTCTTAGCGCTCGGTGTTGGTTTAGCCTTTACGCCGTGTGTGCTGCCTATGTATCCGATTCTAACGGGTATCGTTTTAGGTGGTGGCAAGCTCAGCCAAGGTCGTGCGCTGATGTTGTCCTTCATCTACGTGCAAGGCATGGCGCTAACCTACACCCTATTAGGTTTAGTGGTTGCCTCGGCGGGAATGCAGTTCCAAGCTGCGATGCAACACCCTTACGTGCTGATCGCGCTGAGTGTTCTGTTCGTAGCGTTAGCAATGTCGATGTTTGGCGTTTATAACCTACAACTGCCGAGCAGCATTCAAACTTGGCTCAACAATCAAAGCAATAAGCAGCAAGGTGGTAATACCTTGGGCGTATTCGCGATGGGCGCTATCTCTGGCTTGGTGTGTTCACCTTGTACCACGGCGCCATTGTCAGGCGCGCTGCTGTATGTGGCTCAGAGTGGCGACCTATTTACCGGTGCGATTGCTCTGTATGCATTAGCGATGGGTATGGGTATTCCGCTGATTTTAGTTGCGGTATTTGGTAATAAGCTATTGCCTAAAGCGGGCAGCTGGATGGACAAGGTGAAGATCGTATTCGGCTTTATCTTGCTTGCCGCGCCTATCTTCCTGCTGGAGCGTATTATCCCTGAATTGTGGGCAACTGTGCTTTGGTCTGGATTAGGCTTCATCGCCTTTGGTTGGCTTTACCACAGCAAGAATGCACTGCCATTTGGTGGCTGGAAGCAGAGTGCTGTGGGTATCATCGCGATGCTTGGTCTGTTCGCATCAGCTCAACCTGCGCTCAATTACTGGTTTGCAGAAAAGAGCGTGGTGGTTGAACAGCAAATCCAATTTGCACGCATCAACACGGTTGAAGAATTAGAAATCCAGCTCATCGAAGCGAAGAAACTCGGTAAGCCAGTGATGCTCGACTTCTACGCCGATTGGTGTGTGGCATGTAAAGAGTTTGAGAAGTACACCTTCCACCAAGCTGATGTTGAGAACAAGCTTTCTGATTTCGTCCTGCTTCAGGCTGACGTGACAAGAAACATGCCTCAAGACATTGAACTGCTTAAACAATTACAAGTGCTCGGTTTGCCAACTATAGAGTTCTGGGATGGTGAGGGTAACCATGTTCCAAATGCTCGTGTCACTGGTTTTATGCCGGCAGATGTATTCTTAAAACACATGCAAGACCACCAGCTATAACGGCAATATTCACTAAAATATAAGCCGAATCGAAAGCCGCACTGCCCCTCCGTAACGAGATGACAGTGCGGCTTTTTTGCTATTCCGAGTAACGCTTTCTTATTCCGGGGATAAAAGTCGATATGGTTCAGACTTTTAATGCATAGATATTGTCCACATACTCAATCAGGATGATAATAAATATTAACTAAATTGTTAAAAGTATGAACGTCATGGACTCGACCTATACCATCATCATTGCTGATGACCATCCTCTTTTTCGCAACGCCCTGTTTCAGTCAGTTCATATGGCGATCAGTGGTGCGAACCTGCTTGAGGCTGATTCCCTCGATGCCTTACTGACTCTGCTAAAAAAAGAAGATGAACCAGACCTGTTGCTTCTCGACCTTAAAATGCCGGGTGCCAATGGCATGTCAGGCTTAATTCAACTTCGCGCTGAATACCCTGATCTACCGATTGTGGTGGTCTCTGCCAGTGAAGATGCTAGCGTGGTCACTCAGGTGAAAAGCCACGGTGCCTTTGGCTTTATTCCTAAGTCGAGTGATATGCGTGAGTTGGTGAGTGCACTGAATCAAGTACTGAATGGCGACCCGTTCTTTCCTGAAGGGCTTATCACCAACAATGCAGCCTGTAGCGACCTTGCGGAAAAGCTTTCCACACTGACGCCTCAGCAATACAAGGTGTTAGGGATGCTTTCAGACGGCCTACTGAACAAGCAAATCGCCTATGAATTGAATGTTTCGGAAGCGACCATCAAGGCACATATGACAGCCATCTTCCGTAAACTGGATGTGAAAAACCGAACTCAGGCGGTTATCTTGCTACAAGAAGTCCACAACTAAGCTTCGCTTATATCCTCTTCTAAAGTCGTCTTTGGTAAACATAAACCCAACCTGACGACTTTATGATCATCTATCTCTGCAACCACCCAAGTAATGTCATGCCACACAAAACTATCGCCTAATACAGGGTGGGCACCAAGCTCTCGCTCAGCCAATTGTTTTAGGGTCATTTCTCGCTCTTCTTCCGAGCCCAGTTCAATACCATAACAATCACTGACCGCTGCAACCGATAGTTCGACATCCAAGAAGAAATCACCAAAGAATCGGGCGGCCTCTTCAGCTAGAGGAGCCTCACTGAATAGCGCACTTAAGCTATCTAGGTCTTTATCTTGGCCAAGCACACAGAGAATATCGTTCGCCTCTAACACAGTGCTGCCCGATGGGTGAAGCAAAGCATCTTTTCTAAACAGTGCCGTAATTCGCGTCCCTTCTGGCATAGACAAACGCTTAAGCGGTTCACCAACACACCACTTTTCCTCTTTCAGCTTGTAGACAAATATCTCCCACTCACTGGTCGGATAAATCTCCATGCCGGTACGAGAAATCGGTGTCGGTGTGGGTGGTAAGGTCACCTGAGCCAACCTCGCCACTTTCATCAAGCTACCGCCCTGAACAATCAGCGAAACCATAACCACGAAGAAGGCGATGTTGAAGTAAAGTTGAGCATTAGGCAGCCCAGCCATCATCGGGAACACCGCCAAAATGATCGGCACAGCGCCACGTAAACCTACCCAAGAAACAAACCAACGTTCTTTGGTGGTAAAGCTTCTGAACGGCAGTAAACCCAACCAAACAGACAACGGGCGAGCAAACAAGATCATACCGAAAGCCAATGCTAACGCAGGAAGTGCAATGTCCATCAATGTCGATGGCGTAACCAATAGCCCCAGCACCAAGAACATCACGATCTGACTTAGCCACGTCATGCCATCAAGAACATTAAGGATAGAGTGTCGAGAGCGAGTTGGACGATTACCAATGAACAGACCGACTAGGTAAATCGATAAGATGCCACTACCACCAAGCATGTTAGAGAACGCAAACAGAGCCACGCCCCCGCTGAGCACCAGAATCGAGTAAAGGCCATCGGCCAGCTGCACTCGGTTAATTAGACTCCATAGAACCCAACCACCACCAATACCAACAAGGGTGCCGATACCAAACTGCATCGCGAAACTTTTCAGTAGGAAGTTCATCCCCATTTCAGCATCAGGCGTGCCCAACAGCGCAATTAAGGTCACCGTCAGGAACACCGCCATTGGGTCGTTGGTACCGGATTCAATTTCTAGGGTTGAGCCAACACGCTCATTGAGGCTCTGCCCTTTCAACAGAGAAAATACCGCTGCCGCATCGGTTGAACCGACAATCGCGCCAACCAAAATGCCCTGCATCAATGACAAATCGAACAGCCACGCGGCCATTAAACCAGTGAGAGTAGCGGTACATGCCACGCCTATTGTCGCGAGCGAGAGCGACGGCCAAAATGCGACCTTGAAACTCGCAACCTTGGTTCGCATACCGCCATCAAGCAAGATCACAGCAAGCGCAAGGTTACTCACCAAGTAAGTGAGTGAGTAATCATCAAAATTAATGCCACCGGGTCCATCTTCACCGGCTAGCATGCCAACGAAAAGGAAGATCAAAAGAATAGGAACGCCCAAGCGAGAGGACACTTGCGAAAAAAGCACACTGATAGCGATGAGCACCGCACCAGTTAAAAATAAGTGGTTAATAGTTATTGCGTCCAATTCGTCCCCCCAAAGAATAAAACCCGAGCTTTAAGCCTGTTGATCTTCTGCCGTTAAGCAAGGCACGGTCGGTAAAAGTGCCGCTGATACTATAACAAACTTATGTTTCGCTTCGTGTCATATGCAGGACTAAATACCGTTTCTCGGTCATTTAGTTGTTAAATTTTATGACTCGCATACTAATTCATGCGTTTTTGTTAGACCTTAGGCTAATTTAACAACATTGTAACATCACATTTTTCTATGGTTATGTCTTCCAACTCCCATATTTCAGTGGATTAGCGCTAATCGCGTCCCGACTAAAGTTGCACAGATCCCTTTACTTATCCTTGCTACATTCTAAATCGTAACATTACGTTAACACAGCCATTTACAAAAACGGTTTCTACGAAAACGGAATAAAGGAGAAGGCAATGGCGTTCGAATCTACGGAACATGCTCAAGCCTACTGGAAGGAAAACTTGGGAATTATGGGAACACTGCTCGCGGTCTGGTTTGCGGTGTCTTACGGCGCTGGCATCTTATTTGTGGATGCCCTCAATACCGTTCAGTTTGGCGGGTTCAAGCTAGGATTTTGGTTCGCTCAGCAAGGTTCGATATACACCTTCGTGGCGCTGATATTTATTTACGTTGTCCGCATGAATGCGCTCGACAAAAAATACAACGTACAGGAAGACTAGAGGCTAGAACATGGATATTCAAACTTGGACGTTTATTCTCGTCGGTATTACTTTTGCGGTATATATCGGCATCGCAATCTGGGCTCGTGCAGGGTCGACTAGTGAGTTCTACGTTGCTGGCGGTGGTGTACACCCAGTAGCAAACGGCATGGCAACCGCCGCTGACTGGATGTCGGCAGCATCATTCATCTCAATGGCAGGTATCATCTCATTCGTTGGTTACGACGGTGCGGTTTACCTAATGGGTTGGACAGGTGGTTATGTACTACTTGCGCTATGTTTAGCACCTTACCTACGTAAGTTCGGTCAGTTTACGGTTCCTGATTTCATCGGTGAGCGTTACTACTCGAAAACGGCACGTATGGTAGCGGTATTCTGTGCAATCTTCGTATCGTTTACGTACGTTGCAGGCCAGATGCGTGGTGTGGGCGTTGTATTCTCTCGTTTCCTAGAAGTTGATATTAACCTAGGCATCATCATTGGTATGGGTATTGTGTTCTTCTACGCAGTACTAGGTGGCATGAAAGGCATCACTTATACGCAGGTAGCTCAATTCTGTGTCCTCATTTTCGCCTTCCTTGTTCCAGCAATCTTTACCTCAATCATGATGACAGGTAACCCACTTCCACAAGTTGGTATGGGCTCTACGCTATCAGGCACAGATGTTTACCTTCTTGATAAACTGGATGGACTGACCGAAGAACTCGGATTTACCGCCTATACCGAAGGTAACAAGAGCATGGTAGATGTATTCTTCATCTGTGCGGCTCTAATGGTCGGTACTGCGGGTCTTCCACACGTAATCATTCGTTTCTTCACGGTACCAAAAGTACGTGATGCTCGTATCTCAGCGGGTTGGGCACTACTGTTCATCTCATTGCTATACACAACAGCACCAGGCGTTGCAGCATTCGCTCGTGTAAACATGATCGAAACAATCAACGGCCCTGACATGCAAGGTGTCGCAGCAGCAGACGCACCGAGCTGGTACAAAAACTGGGAAAGCACTGGCCTAGTAGGTTGGGAAGATAAGAACGGCGATGGCAAAATGTTCTACTCGGGCGATGAGCGCAACGAGATGAAGATTAACCGTGACATCATCGTACTGGCTTCTCCAGAGCTAGCGAAACTACCAAACTGGGTTGTAGCACTGCTTGCAGCCGGTGGCCTAGCAGCCGCACTATCAACAGCCGCGGGTCTACTATTGGTCATCTCAACGTCGATTTCACATGACTTGTTGAAAAAAGGCTTCAGACCAAACATGACCGACAAGCAGGAGCTGTTAGCCGCTCGTCTGGCAGCCATGGTCGCGATTGTCGGTGCCGGTTACTTAGGTATTAACCCACCAGGCTTTGTAGCACAGGTAGTAGCGTTTGCCTTCGGCTTAGCCGCAGCATCCTTCTTCCCAGCGATTATCCTAGGTATCTTCTACAAGAAGATGAACAAGGAAGGCGCAATTGCAGGTATGTTGTCAGGTATTGCCTTCACAGCAAGCTACATCATCTACTTCAAGTTCATTAACCCAGCAGCAAGCACACCTGAAAACTGGTGGTTTGGTATCAGCCCAGAGGGCATCGGTACGCTAGGTATGTGTCTAAACTTTGTAGTATCAATTGCAGTGAACAAAGTGACAGCTGAAGTTCCAGAAGATGTACAAGAGATGGTTGAGAACATCCGTTACCCGAAAGGTGCAGGTGAAGCTCACGACCACTAAGCACAACCACTAAACAAAGATGTTTAGCAAAAAATGAATCAGTACTTACATTGTAGGGATTAGGTACTGACTCCAGAAAGCCGATACTTCGTGTATCGGCTTTTTCTTTTTCTGCTCACTTTATAAAAAGAGAAACAAAGGGTTGTTTTTAAAATCTCATTTGATAATAATTATCATTAACATCTAATAAAGAGATGCAGATGATGATGAAAGAGCAGCAGGTTCTCTATTCGAGGTTTTACAAAGCACAGGATCGCTTTGCTTCATTAGAACAAGTTCAAGGCCATGAGCCGTTTGTAATTCGAGAGTATATCGAGTGTGCACTGACGCTTTCGGCTTACTATGAAAAACATGCCGCTCAAGAAAACATCTTGTTGTGCGAGCTGTATCTACGCCAAGTTTTCTTTCATTTGATTGAAGCGATTGAGTCTCCTGAGCGCAGTTTCGCCTTTCGTCATATCTGCCTAGACTCTATTCACTCACCACTATTTTATTTGAAGCGCCACTACTGCCAGCAACCGCAAGGCCAAGCGCGTTTTTTGAATCTCAGCCAAACACTACAACAAGTCCAAGCCCCACTTGGCTAACAAGGATAGAACATGACCCTACAATTTCGGATTGAAAAAGACAGCATGGGCGAAGTGAAAGTCCCTGCCGATGCGCTATACCAAGCACAAACTCAGCGTGCAGCGGATAACTTCGCGTTTAGCTCACACAAGATGCCGACCAGTTTTATTCAAGCACTGGCGTTAATTAAACAGGCAGCGGCAGATACCAATGCTCAGTTAGGTCTACTGGAGGGTGATATTGCCAATGCGATAGCCGAAGCCAGCCAAGAGATCATTGAGGGCAAACATCTCGATCAATTCCCGATCGATGTCTACCAAACCGGTTCTGGCACCAGCTCAAACATGAATGCCAACGAAGTAATTGCTACGCTTGCCTCAAGAAGCTTGCAAGGCGACGTGAATCCCAATGATCACGTTAACATGGGCCAAAGCAGTAACGATGTGGTGCCAACCGCAATTCAAGTGAGCGTCGCTTTGATGGCTGAAAATAAGCTGTTACCAGCATTAACTCACCTTGCGGAAGCACTCACTATCAAGCAACAGGAACTTGCAGAGGTCGTGAAGACCGGCCGCACTCATCTAATGGATGCGATGCCAATGACCTTTGCTCAAGAGCTAGGTGGTTGGAAATTTCAGATAGAACACGCTAAGCAAGCAATAGAGAGCACCCTGCCCGCTATCAAGGCTTTAGCACAAGGTGGTACTGCGGTTGGAACAGGGATCAATGCTGACCCACGCTTTGCCAATAAATTTTCGAGTAACCTGTCTCAATCGACAAAGATCAGTTTTAGCTCGAGTGAAAACTTCTTTTTTAACCTCAGCAGTCAAGACGTGATCGTTGCGCTTTCTGGGCAGCTCAAAACTGCAGCAGTTGCGATCATGAAGATCTCAAACGATCTTCGCTGGATGAACTCTGGGCCGTTGGCTGGCTTAGGGGAAATTGAATTGCAGGCGCTACAACCAGGCTCGTCTATCATGCCGGGCAAAGTAAACCCTGTGATTCCAGAAGCAGCGGCTATGGCGGCGGCGCAAGTAATTGGCAACGACACCACCATTACCGTAGCTGGACAATCAGGTAACTTCCAACTCAATGTGATGCTGCCAGTGATTGCTCATAACGTGTTGGAAAGTATTGAGTTATTAGCTAGGGCGTGTTGATCTTTGCTGTACATTTCGCGTTCAACAATACATCGGTAGCCACATTAACATGAATGCCAGCGATAACATGCTGGCATAATTCCTTTCTAGCTTGTCATATCTACTTGAAATAGCTCGATAATGCTTAATTCTCCCAAAGGCATTTTCGACCAAGTGACGATACTTGTATAAACACCAATCCATACTGTCTTTGTCTATATCTTGTCCGTAATTGCGTTTAGCAATTACCGTTTCTCCGCCACGTTCCTTAACAAAAATACGGAAAGGTTCGCTGTCATATCCTTTATCACAAACGATGGTATTAACTTCATCGAGTTGCTCAACTAAGCTTTCGGCATGCACTATATCGTGGCGTTGTCCCTCTGATAAATCAAAGCAAATCGGCAGGCCACCACTATCTACGGCTAAGTGAATTTTGGTTGAGTTGCCCCCGCGACTTTTTCCTATTTGCTCTGAACTTTCAGTAGCTGCACCTGTACTATGCTGATGTGCTCTAACTATAGAGCCATCAAGAAATACCCATTCAAAATCAGCCATGTTAGATAAGCTTTTGAAAAGATTATCTAAAATCCCTTTCTTTGACCAAAGATTAAATCGTCTGTAAACGGTACTCCACTCTCCGAACTCAGAGGGTAGATCTCGCCAAGGAATACCTGTTCTCATTCGATAAAGTATTCCTTCAAATGTCATTCGATGTTCAGTTTTATCGTAAATACGACCTGTACTTTTCATAACTTGGAGTAGCAGTTCCCAGCGAATATCAGTTAGCATTGTTCTTGGCATGGTATTGGTTATGGTTTTACTTTTGGCGAAGCAAATTATAACTCTTTACCATGCTGTTCAAAAAACACTCACGAAAGATCAACACGCCCTAATAGTTCTGTCGTATTGGCAGATAAAGCCATCGCGACCTTCACGGTACGCCAAGATAACCTCGATTTGGCACTGTCAAAGAACCCAATCCTAGTGACCGCACTTAACCCTGTGATTGGCTACTTGAAGGCGGCTGATATTGCCAAGAAAGCTTATAAAGAAGGCCTACCAATTCTGGATATAGCAGAAAGAGAAACCGATCTTAGCCGAGAAGAGCTCAGCAAGCTGCTTGATCCAACCACACTGACACAGGGTGGCATTGCGGGTTAGTTATTGAATTAACAAGCGAATAGTCATCCACAGAAACAAAAAAGGCCTCTCCTGAGGCCTTTTTAATCTCTAAGAGTTAATTAAACTAACTCACCCGATTCAAGACCGCTCTTAACTTGAGTGGCTTCACTGGCTTGGCAATAAAGCTAAAGCTGTTGGCCTTTATCGCTGCCAACATGTCATCGGTTCTATCGGCACTGATGATGACCCCTTCAAAAGAATCTCCAAGGCGCAAGCGACACTGCTGTAATACTTCGAGACCCGTTCTGCCATTATCCAAACGGTAATCTGAGAAAATGACATCTGGCAGCCAACCTTCATCTAGGCACTGCAAACTTTCGACCAGATCAACCGCCGTCTTAACCTCACAGCCCCAGCGGCCAATCAGGTTTTCCATGCCGACTAAGATTTCTCGTTCATTGTCGACACACAATATCTTCAGATGTTCGATGTCACTGGTCGCCATTGGCGTCGAAGCTTGCACAACTGGAGCCACTTTTTCCGCTCGAGCTAAGGTGATTGAAAAGACACTGCCTTGGCCCGGCCATGAGCGCATCGAAATTTGATGGCCAAGCACATGAGCAATACCTTTCGAGATAGCCAGCCCTAACCCCAATCCTTGATCAGCTCGTACTTGGCTGCCACGAGTAAACTCTTCAAAGATCTCTTGTTGCTTGTCTTCATCGATACCGGTTCCGTTATCCCACACATCGATTCGAACCTGTCCATTCACTCTTCTCGCACCCAGTACCACTTTCCCTTCCGGGTTATAGCGGAACGCATTGGTCAAAAAGTTCTGAATCACACGCCTTAACAGCTTAGGGTCAGAGTGAATGAACAATGACGATGGAATCATCTTAAACTCAATTTTCTGTTGTCTCGCTAGGGCACTAAATTCCGCATTTAAGTTGGTTAGCACATCGTGCACGGCAATCGCGTGAATGTTGGTTTCTAACTTTCCGGACTCCAATCGAGAGATATCCAACAAGTCACCAATCAAATCTTCTGCGGCGCCAAGTGCACTCTCGATGTGAGATGATAATTGCTTCACCTCTTGCTCTTTTGCTACCTCAGAAAGTGACGAAGCAAATAGACGTGCGGCATTGAGTGGCTGCATCAAATCGTGGCTTACCGCGGCTAGAAAACGACTCTTAGATTGTGATTCTTGATCCGAAATCTGCGTGGCTTTTACCAAACGATGATTCAGTTTTTCGAGCTCTTGAGTTCGCTCATGCACTCTCGATTCCAAGCTTTCATTGGCATCTTTTAGGGCTTGCTCTGCTTGTCGGAATACCGTGATATCGGTAAAACTCATCACAAAGCCACCACTTGGCATCGGGTTACCTTGCACCTCAATCACTCGACCATCAGGGCGAATACGGGAAGAGGTGTGTCGAGTGCCTTGCTCAAGGTGATAAACACGGCGACGAACGTGATCTTCTGGGTCACCCGGACCACACAAACCCTGTTCGGCATTATGGCGAATCACATCGGAAATGGGTCGCCCAACCTGAATCAAACCCGCAGGAAATTCAAACAGCTCTAAGTAACGTTGATTCCACGCCACCAGCCTCATTTGTTTATCTATTACTGCGATGCCTTGGCCAATATGTTCAATCGCTCCTTGCAGTAAACCACGGCTGAAGTCGTACAGTTCTGAAGCTTCATCCACGATGGTCGCGACTTCTTCAAGCTGCATGTTTCTTCCCTGCAAAGCGGAAGTAAGTACTAACTTAGCAGACGAAGCACCAAATACACCTGCGAGCACGCGCTCTGCGTGTCGAATCAGACTTGCAGGCGCTTGTTGATTAGGAAGCAGCGGCTGACCGTGTTGTTGCCAGTAGCTGTGTAAGGCACTTTTGGCACGCTTACGGCCTACAAAACGCGACGCCAGCATCTCTAATTCAGCGACTGTCACGCGATTCTGATAGAGGCTGATATTCTCGTTCTCAGGCAGTGGCGTGCCAACAAATGCCGCCGATTGTAAGCGCTCACTTAGGCTTGGGCGAGTCGTCATCGAAACCACGGCATAGCACAAGGTATTGAGCACAATACTCAGCACAATTCCCCAGTTTGAGCTGCTGATATCCCAACTGCTGAGTAACTCTGGTGGCGTAATAATCCACAGTAAAAGGTTACTTTCACTATCGCCCGCCAACATGCTGGTTTGGCTCATTAGGGTGATAAGCCAAATCAAGGAGCCAACCATTAAACCGACATACACGCCCTTGCGGTTACCCGGGCGCCAGTACAAACCACCAATAAGTGCTGGCGCGAATTGAGCAATCGCAGCAAACGAAAGAAAGCCAATCGCTGACAGTGAATGAATGGTATCGAGCGCTTGATAAAACAGCCAAGCACCAAGCAACAGCAGTAAAATTAGTCCGCGGCGAATCACCAATAACAGACCAGAAAAATGTCGATGGGTTCTTTGGGTTAGGCGCATACGGCGCAGTAACAGTGGCATTACTAAATCGTTCGACACCATGATCGCCAAGGCGATGGTCGACACTATCACCATGCCACTTGCCGCAGACGTACCACCAAGGAAAGCCAGCAAGGCAATGTGATTAGCCCCTTCTGACATTGGCACACTGATCACATAGGTATCCGCTGGCATACCAGTAAGTAGCCCTTGTCCTGCCCAAGCAATTGGCAGCACGAACAGTCCCATCAAAATCAGGTAAAGCGGAAACAACCAGCGAGCGGTGTGCAGGTCTTGAGGACGTTCGTTCTCTACCACCATGGTATGGAACTGGCGTGGCAAACAGACAATCGCCAACATGGTCAAAACGGTATGAATAATTAAGGTCGGAATATTGGGTGATTCGTAGGTGGAAGCCGCCACATCAAGCAGGTCGATTTTGTCGCTGCTCATCGCCAGATACATGATGAACAGGCCAACGATCAGGAATGCCGCGAGCTTAACGATGGATTCAAACGCCACCGCCATCATCATGCCACGGTGATGTTCTGTGTTATCAATGTGTCTTGTACCAAACAGCATGGTAAAAATAGCCAAAGCACCGACCACGAACCAAGATACGTGATAGTCCTGATAACCAAAGTCAGCCGCTAGGTTGGGCGCAACAATATCCAACCCCATGGTGATACCACGCAGTTGCAGAGCGATATAAGGAAGGATACCGACCACGGCGATAACCGTCACCGCCACCGCTAAGCCCTGAGATTTTCCATAACGAGCCGCGATAAAGTCGGCAATGGAGGTGATGTGTTCCCGCTTCGCAATCAGAATCAGCCGCGCCAAGATCCGCCAGCCTAGTGTAAAGACCAGAATCGGGGCGAGATAAATGGGTAAAAAGGACCAAGGGTTATTGCTCGCCTGCCCGACCGTTCCATAGAAGGTCCAAGAGGTACAATACACGGCAATCGAAAGGCTATAGATCCACGGGCGCCAACGCGATAGCCAACGAACCTGCCTGTCTCCATACCAAGCGATCAGAAATAACACGCCCAAGTAGGCTAAAGAGACTGGAATTACTATCCATCCTTGCATTAAAAACCCTTTCTTCATCCATAAAAAAACCTCTCCATAAGGGAGAGGTTTCATTTAACTAAGGATGGGTGATTAACTCAATCGCATCGCTTAAATTCTGTGCTTTAGACTCTAATTATCAGCATTTGCTGTGAGATTCTGACTGTTCCGAATCTGATTGATTAATCTCAACCACTGAACTTCTTTCATCCAACTTAATGAACAGAGCAAGTGCACCCATTGCAGCCATACCCCAGAAGATATTTGCACCCCAAAGCTCATAACCCCAACCACTTAAGGTGGTCATCAGTGCAATAAAGGCACCTAATGGAATCGCGTTATACAGGGCTTGTAGCGCAACCATCTTGTTTTGTTCTTCAGATTGGATGTATTGAATCGCGGCGATGTGTGCCATGGCAAAGGTCACACCGTGCAGCAACTGCACCATAACCAGTGCGAAAATCGCTGTCGTTGATGCGGTAATACCCCAACGCGCCATCACCCCAATAGCCGCGACGACAAACAAAGTACGCAGTGACCAGCCTGAGAATAATCGCTTGCTCAGAGCAAATACGGCCACTTCAGCAACAACACCTAAGCTCCACAAGTAACCGATGATCGCTTCTGAGTGACCCGCTTCTTTCCAATAAATCGCACTAAAACTGTAGTAAGCCGCATGACTACCTTGCAGCAGCGCCATCAAGGATAAAAATTTTACCACTGACGACTCACGCAGCAGTTCACCTAGTTTTGGTCGCGCCGCTTGTTGCTCAGATTGCGTTACTGGCATCACATTGGGATTTCTCATCGCCAGAATCAATGACAACAACACGCCCGCAAGTGCAGTATACAAAATCATGTCGGTGCCAAATTGTGCCACCAAATAGCCAACCACCGTTGAGCCTGCGATAAAGGCAATTGACCCCCAAAGGCGAGTTCGGCCGTAGTCGAGCATTTTCAAACGACTGTAATGGTTAGCCATCGCATCAGAAAGAGGAATGATCGGCCCACAACAGAGGTTAAACAGTACCGTTGCCAACAACATCAGTACAAAACTGCCACCGGTGAAGAAGTGGAAGCCAACAAACAGCAGCGCAGCGAAACTCAAACAGCGTAGCGCTGGCATCAAGTGTTCCACTTTATGGATACGCGGCGTAATCACTAGGTTAGCCACACAACGAGTCGCAAATCCGATACCAATCAATACACCAATATCACCAGCAGACACGCCTTGGTCTTCAAACCACAACGCCCAAAATGGCAAATACACGCCATACGCAAAAAAGAAACCAAGAAAATACTGAGAGATCCAGCCATAGGGTGAAGGGCTAAACATAAATGACCTATAAAGTGTGCGGAAAAAGGCAGCACCAATTATGCCTATCTCGCATACGATGAAAAAGGGAATTATTACTGGGATAGTATTCCCATATTCAATGGGTCTGAATATCGCATTTCAACAAGAGATTTCACGCTCATCAATACCCATACTCGCATTTAGACTAAAGTCGTCTGGAGCTTCGCTGGTATTTTGTCAGACTGATTAAAGACTCCCATTTCTTCTTGTGATGCTTATGCCTGACAAATTTAATATGCAGCACCCACCCTTCGATAGCCTGTCCGACGCCGAACAGTTGAAGCTTCGCTCTTCATTAGACGTGGTTTATTACCGCTCCCAAGAAGTGATACTGGAAGCTGAAAGGCCGAGCCGACACCTGCATATTTTGATCAAAGGGGCTGTTGAAGAGCGCGCAAGCAGTGATGGCGAGATTTACGCACATTATGCCAATGACGATATTTTTGATGTCCGCAGCCAGTTTGAACCTCACACCAAACACCAATATATCGCACTCGAAGATACATTAAGTTATCTGCTGCCCACCGATATTTTTCTTGAGCTTTACCACGCCAATGGCCAATTCGCGGCCTACTTTGATAGCAACCTATCAACACGAAAAGCTTTGATAGAAGCCGCCCAGCAGCAACAGAATCTTGCCGAGTTTATATTGACCAAAGTGGATGACTCTATCTACCACCCACCACTGATACTTGAACCAAACCAACCTATCAACCAAGTCACTCAAACCCTTAAAGAACAAGGGTTAGACTCGGCCCTAGTTCATTTGGAACATGATGTTCCAAAAGCTTTTGGATCATCATGTTCCTTGCCGTATGGAATCGTCACTCGAACCAATTTATTGCATGCTGTGATGCTCGATAATTTCCCACTGGATGCACCTGTCGGAGAGATCGCAACGTTTCCGGTGATGCACGTGAACCAAGGTGATTTCTTATTTAACGCCATGATTACCATGACCAGAAATCGAGTAAAAAGGTTGATGGTTTGTGATGGTAAAAATGCGGTCGGCATGGTGGATATGACACAGATCCTCAGTGCATTCTCCACACACTCCCACGTTCTCACTTTGCGTATTGCGCGCGCCACCAGCGTTGAAGAGTTGGCAATGGCATCCAACAAACAGCGTCAACTGGTCGAGAGCTTGCTCAGTAATGGGATTCGCACACGCTTTATCATGGAACTGATTTCTGCGGTCAACGAACAGATCATAGAGAAGGCTTTTGAGTTGGTGATCCCGCCTGCACTGCATAATCATTGCTGCCTAATCGTGTTGGGTTCCGAAGGCCGTGGCGAACAAATTCTCAAAACCGATCAAGACAACGCGCTAATAATTCAAGATGGTTTGGAGTGGCATCAATGCCAAAGTGCCATGAACGACCTCACCCATACCCTTCAACAATTGGGTTACCCACTGTGCCCGGGCAACGTAATGGTCAACAATCCGAAATGGGTGCATTCAGAACAAGAGTGGAAACAAACCCTCACCCATTGGGTAAAAAAAGCCACGCCAGACACCGTGATGGATATTGCGATCATGGCAGATGCACACGCTGTGGCGGGGAATAGAGAGCTATTAAAACCAGTCAAACAGCACCTCAGTGATTTAATGCTCGGACAAGAATTGATTCTGACGGAGTTCTGCCGCCCAGCGCTGAACTTCTCGGTCCCCCTCACCCTATTTGGCAATGTGAAGCAATCCAAGTCAGGGCTCGATATCAAAAAAGGTGGTATTTTCCCTATCGTGCATGGTGTGAGAGCACTTTGTCTTGAGCATGGTGTCACCGTAAACAACACCTTCGAACGCATTGAGCAACTGGTCAGCAAGAAAGTGCTTGAGCAAAGTACTGCCGATAATCTCAGTGAAGCACTCAAGCAATTCTTTAAGTGGCGCTTAACCCAAAGGCTTTCTCAGCAGCACAGCAGCAACAAGATTAACGTCAAACTGATGGAGCGAGCAGACAGAGATCTGCTTCGTCATAGCCTGCACGTGGTGAAGAAATTCAAGCAATGGCTCGGCTACCACTATCAGATACGGGATTAGGCGATTGAACGATGAATAGGTTGGTTCGCTATTACTGGCATCACAAGCTCAAAGGCTCTCTCTATCAGCCTCTGTTTACTGCGCCTATTGATCATGAATATGTATCGCTCGATTGTGAAACCACCAGCCTAGACCCCAATCAGGCAGAATTGGTCACTATTGCCGCGACCAAGATCATCGGTAACCGAATCATTACCAGCCAACCTTTTGAAGTCCGATTGCGCGCCCCGCAATCGCTTGATTGCAATTCAATAAAAATCCACCGCATTCGTCATCAAGATCTAAAGCATGGCATCGAAGAAAAACAGGCTTTAATCGAGCTACTGAACTTCATTGGAAATCGTCCTTTAGTCGGCTATCACATCCGCTATGATAAAAAAATTCTCGACCGCGCCTGTTTAAAACAGCTTGGATTTCCACTGCCTAATCGATTAGTCGAAGTGAGTCAACTCTACCAAGACAAACTCGAAAGACAGCTGCCCAATGCCTATTTTGATCTCAGTATGGACGCCATCTGTCGCCAGCTCGATTTACCGATACCGGTCAATAAACATGATGCATTACAAGATGCTATCTCCGCTGCGCTGATCTTTGTGCGTCTGAAACATGGTGATCTGCCCCGTTTCAACTCTTCTTATTCTTAATTCAACCACTGGCGTTTCACATAGAGAGCAACATCTCAAAAATGAACTTAACTCGCTATTTTGTAAGTGAAAAGCAGCGTCTCATCCTAAAGTCTAATTGTGGAAATCGCCGTCCTAGCCGAGAGTGATAACACAAAGATGGTTCTGTAATAGACCTAGAAACTGAACACAAAGGAAGTTGCCAGTTCATTAGGAATGTAGGCACAAGGAGAGATGCAATGAGTGAAGCCCACGTTTATCCGGTAAAAGAAAATATTAAATCAACCACACACGCGGATAATGACACTTACCTAGCCATGTACCAGCAATCTGTTTCTGACCCTGAAGGCTTTTGGGGTGAACACGGAAAAATCGTTGATTGGATCAAACCTTTCACACAAGTAAAAAACACCTCTTTCGACCCTGGCCACATTGATATTCGCTGGTTTGAAGATGGCACGCTTAACGTTTCGGCTAACTGTATCGACCGCCACCTTGCTGAGCGCGGTGATGAAGTCGCTATCATCTGGGAAGGCGATGACCCGGCTGATGACAAAACTCTAACTTTTAATGAACTACACAAAGAAGTGTGCCTATTTTCAAATGCTCTAAAAGAGCAAGGCGTACGCAAAGGTGATGTGGTTTGTTTATACATGCCAATGGTGCCAGAAGCGGCAGTAGCCATGCTGGCGTGTACCCGTATCGGTGCGGTTCACACAGTCGTATTTGGTGGTTTCTCACCAGAAGCACTGTCTGGTCGTATTATCGATTCAAATTCTAAAGTCGTTATCACTGCCGATGAAGGCGTGCGTGGCGGCCGTGCGGTTCCACTGAAGAAGAATGTCGATGAAGCTCTGACGAATCCTGAAGTGAAAAACATCGAGAAGGTTGTTGTATTCAAACGCACTGGCGGTGATGTGGCATGGCACGAACATCGCGATGTGTGGTGGCACGATGCTATTGCTAATGCATCTGCAGATTGCCCACCAGAAGAGATGAACGCAGAAGATCCACTATTCATCCTTTACACGTCAGGCTCAACAGGTAAACCTAAAGGCGTTATGCACACTACAGGTGGCTACCTTGTTTATGCAGCGATGACATTCAAATACGTGTTCGATTACCAAGAAGGCGAGACTTTCTGGTGTACAGCGGATGTGGGTTGGATTACTGGCCACACATACCTTGTTTACGGGCCGCTTGCTAATGGCGCAAAAACGATTCTATTTGAAGGCGTGCCAAATTATCCGAACACCAGCCGCATGAGCGAAGTGGTCGATAAGCACCAAGTTAATATTCTTTATACTGCGCCAACGGCTATTCGTGCATTGATGGCGAAAGGCAATGAAGCCATTGAAGGTACTTCTCGTGACAGCCTAAGAATCATGGGCTCAGTGGGTGAACCTATCAACCCAGAGGCGTGGGAGTGGTATTACAAAACAATCGGTAATGAGCAGTCTCCAATTGTTGATACATGGTGGCAAACAGAAACGGGCGGTATCTTGATTGCACCGCTACCAGGCGCAACAGACCTGAAACCGGGCTCTGCAACTCGTCCATTCTTCGGTGTGCAACCAGCGTTGGTTGATAACATGGGTAATATCATTGAGGGCGCAACAGACGGCAACCTAGTGATTCTTGACTCTTGGCCAGGACAAATGCGTACCGTTCATGGCGATCATGACCGCTTCGAACAGACTTACTTCTCGACCTTTAAAGGCATGTACTTCACCAGTGACGGCGCTCGTCGCGATGAAGACGGTTACTACTGGATTACTGGTCGTGTCGATGATGTGCTTAACGTATCAGGTCACCGTATGGGAACCGCTGAGATTGAATCGGCTCTAGTCGCGTTCGATAAGATTGCAGAAGCCGCGATTGTGGGTATCCCTCATGATATTAAAGGCCAAGCGATTTACGCTTACATCACGCTGAATGATGGTGAGTTCCCAACTGCAGAGCTTCATAAAGAAGTGAAAGACTGGGTACGTAAAGAGATTGGCCCAATTGCAACGCCAGATGTACTGCACTGGACTGACTCTCTACCAAAAACTCGTTCGGGTAAAATCATGCGTCGTATCCTGCGTAAAATCGCGACTGGCGATACAGGTAACCTAGGTGATACCTCAACCCTAGCCGACCCAAGCGTGGTTGATAAGCTGATTGCCGAGAAAGCCGAACTGGCATAAGCAACCAGTCACAGCAGCTAATCACTGTTTAAAACAGCACTTTCTAAACCGTCACCTATGTGGCGGTTTTTTTATGGCTGATCTTGATCTCAAATATCCCGCCCCAAATTAAGGCTAAGACGCTTTTTTGTTAAGTTGGTAACAATTCCAAGCTGTATCAATAGGAGATTAGACCAGTAAATTGCTGCGATTTGCGCTGAATTAGCTATAATCTGGTTCTAATTTTTAAATTTGGGTTTTTCTCACTGGAAATTAACCGCAAATTTTCAATAAAATGGCAACATTCACGTTCGTAAACACGATAAAGGAAGATAGCCCCACGATGTCTACAAAGTTTCGCATTCTAGTTTTAAATGGCCCAAACCTTAACCTGTTAGGCCTTAGAGAGCCTGCACACTACGGTTCTCAAACACTTGACCAGATTATTAGCTCACTGACCGAGCAAGCGAAAGCACACGATGTTGAGCTATCTCACTTACAGTCAAATCGTGAGTATGAACTGATTGAAGCTATCCATAGTGCTTATCAAAATGTTGATTTTATTATTATCAACCCAGCAGCCTTTACACATACCAGTGTGGCACTGCGTGATGCACTACTTGGCGTTGCCATCCCATTTATTGAGGTTCATCTATCGAATGTTCACGCGCGTGAACCATTCCGTCACCACTCTTACCTATCTGATAAAGCAGAAGGTGTGATTTGTGGCTTAGGTGCCCAAGGTTATCAATTTGCTTTGACCGCTGCGCTCAGCAAGCTCAACTCAAAGTAAACATAAACAACGAACTATTACTAACCTACTCAGTCATAGAGTAAGTTCAATTAACAGATAAAGAGAAAGAAACAATGGATATTCGCAAAATCAAAAAGCTAATCGAATTGGTTGAAGAGTCTGGTATTTCTGAGCTAGAAATCTCTGAAGGTGAAGAGTCAGTACGAATCAGTCGTAACAGCACTGCACCTGTAGCACCTGTTCAATATGCAGCTGCTCCAGCACCTGTAGCGGCAGCAGCTCCTGCGGCGGCACCTGTAGCAGCAGAAGCTGCGGCTCCTGCAGTTCCAGCTGGTCACCAAGTTCTTTCTCCAATGGTTGGTACTTTCTACGGCGCTCCAAGCCCAGACGCAAAACCATTCGTTAAAGTTGGTCAATCTGTAACTGCTGGCGAAACGCTATGTATCGTTGAAGCAATGAAGATGATGAACCAAATCGAAGCTGATAAATCTGGTGTTGTAACAGCTATCCTAGTTGAAGACGGTCAACCAGTAGAATTCGACCAAGCTCTAGTAATTATCGAATAATAGAGAGCACTCATTATGTTAGATAAATTAGTAATCGCGAACCGTGGTGAGATTGCACTACGTATTCTGCGTGCATGTAAAGAGCTTGGCATTAAAACGGTAGCGGTTCACTCAACTGCTGACCGTGACCTTAAGCACGTACTGCTTGCAGACGAAACCATTTGTATCGGTCCAGCTCGTGGTATCGATAGCTACCTAAACATCCCTCGTATCATCAGCGCAGCTGAAGTGACAGGTGCAGTAGCTGTTCACCCTGGCTACGGCTTCCTATCTGAAAATGCAGACTTTGCAGAACAGGTAGAGCGCAGTGGCTTTATCTTTGTTGGCCCTAAAGCTGAAACCATTCGCATGATGGGTGACAAAGTGTCAGCTATCACGTCAATGAAAAAAGCTGGCGTACCTTGTGTACCAGGTTCTGACGGCCCTCTTGACGACGACGAAGCAAAAAACAAAGCGCACGCTAAGCGCATTGGCTTCCCAGTTATCATCAAGGCATCTGGCGGCGGCGGCGGTCGTGGTATGCGTGTTGTTCGCTCTGAAGCAGAACTAACAGAAGCTATCGCGATGACTCGTGCTGAAGCAAAAGCATGTTTCAACAACGACATGGTTTACATGGAGAAATTCCTAGAAAACCCACGTCACATTGAAGTACAAGTGCTTGCAGATGGCCAAGGTAATGCTATCCACCTAGGTGAGCGTGACTGTTCAATGCAGCGTCGTCACCAGAAAGTTGTGGAAGAAGCGCCAGCTCCAGGTATCACTGAAGAGATGCGTAAGTACATTGGCGAACGTTGTACTCGTGCATGTATTGAGATCGGTTACCGCGGTGCAGGTACATTTGAATTCCTATACGAGAACGGTGAGTTCTACTTCATCGAAATGAACACTCGTATCCAGGTTGAACACACGATTACTGAAATGGTAACGGGTATCGACCTAGTGAAAGAACAGCTACGTATCGCAGCTGGTCAGCCTCTATCATTCACTCAGGATGATATTAAGCTGCGCGGCCACTCAATCGAATGTCGTATCAATGCTGAAGATCCAGTTCGTTTCCTACCTTCACCAGGTAAGATTGAACGTTTCCACGCACCGGGCGGCATGGGCGTACGTTGGGAATCTCACATCTACACGGGTTACACAGTACCACCACACTACGATTCAATGATTGGTAAGCTGATCACTTACGGTGAGAACCGTGATGTTGCTATCGCTCGTATGAAGAACGCATTGGGTGAAATGATTGTTGAAGGTATTAACGTTAATACTGAGCTTCAACTGTCTATTATGAACGACGAAAACTTCCAACACGGTGGTGCAAACATCCACTACCTTGAGAAGAAACTTGGTTTGTCATAATCCGTTCGTTTAAGAACAGTCAAAATGCTCACTTCGGTGAGCATTTTTGTTTTTGAACCGCCGAAAAAATCAATCTTTAATCCCCATTATATTCCGTGGGGTTTTGGTGAATTTGCTCATATTTTCTGCTAGACTCGCCATCCAATTTTTCTCATATAGAAGATGCAGCCATGCCTTGGATTCAAATCAAGCTTAATGCTACCAATGAAAATGCCGAACAAATCGGCGACATGTTAATGGAAGAGACTGGTGCTCTTTCTGTAACTTTCCTGGATGCACAAGATACCCCTGTATTTGAGCCTCTGCCGGGTGAAACTCGCCTTTGGGGTGATACTGACATTCTCGCGCTTTACGACGCTGAGACTGATACTGGTGTCGTTCTAGCGCAGATTAAAGCAAGCAACATGTTCCCTGCAGACTTTGCTCATAAAGTAGAGCAAATTGAAGACAAGGATTGGGAACGTGAATGGATGGATAACTTCCACCCAATGAAGTTTGGTGAGCGTTTGTGGATCTGCCCTAGCTGGCGCGATATCCCTGAACCTGACGCTGTTAACGTAATGCTAGACCCAGGCCTTGCATTTGGTACAGGTACTCACCCGACAACGGCATTGTGTCTCGAGTGGCTTGAGGGCTTAGACCTGACAGGCAAAACCGTGATCGACTTCGGTTGTGGCTCAGGCATCCTAGCGATCGCTGCGATCAAACTAGGCGCGGCAAAAGTTATCGGGATCGACATTGATCCTCAAGCTCTGCTTGCATCAAAAGACAACGCACAACGCAATGGCGTTGCTGAGCAACTAGAGGTGTTCTTACCACAAGATCAACCGGAAGGTTTGCTAGCAGACGTTGTTGTTGCCAACATTCTTGCGGGTCCATTACGCGACCTTTCTGGCATCATCAAAGGCCTAGTTAAGCCAAATGGTGTACTTGCGATGTCGGGTGTTTTAGATACACAAGCAGAAGATGTTGCCACTTATTATCGTGATGAGCTTCACATTGATCCGATCATCGAACAACAAGAATGGTGTCGAATCTCCGGTCGCAAGCAAGGCTAGACAAGACTTTGGGCGCTAATTGACTGAAATTTAAACAAATTACAAAAACAAATTGTAAATGCTCAAATATTAGTCTTTTCACGCAGCGAAAAAATGCGTAAAATGCGCGCCCTTGCTGGTACAGAACTGTGATGACATTTTTGAAAATCGGAAATTATCAACTTAAGAACAATCTAATCGTCGCTCCTATGGCTGGCGTAACGGATAGACCATTCCGTGAGTTGTGTCTTCGCTACGGTGCGGGGATGGCAGTCAGTGAAATGATGTCCTCCAATCCGAAAGTTTGGAAAACGTCAAAGTCTCAGCAGCGTATGGTACATGAAGGCGAATCGGGCATTCGTTCAGTACAAATCGCTGGTGCAGATCCACAGCTTATGGCCGAGGCTGCTCAATTTAATGTCGATAACGGTGCGCAAATCATCGATATCAACATGGGTTGTCCAGCCAAAAAAGTGAATAAGAAGCTTGCGGGCTCAGCCTTACTGCAGCATCCAGAACTCATTGAAGACATTCTGAAAGCGGTGGTAAATGCTGTCGACGTTCCAGTAACGTTGAAAACGCGCACAGGCTGGGATACAGACAATAGAAACTGTGTCCAAATCGCGAAAATAGCCGAAGACTGCGGCATACAAGCTCTTGCGCTCCATGGAAGAACTCGCGCTTGTATGTACAAAGGTGAGGCAGAATACAAACACATTAAAGCAGCGAAACAAGCAGTATCTATTCCGGTTATCGCTAACGGTGATATCGATAGTCCGGAAAAAGCGAAGTTTGTGCTGGAGTACACCGGCGCTGATGCTTTAATGATAGGTCGACCTGCCCAAGGACGTCCTTGGATTTTTAACGAAATCCTACACTATTTGGAAAACGGCACCACGATGGACCCACTCCCGATCTCGGAAGTGAAAGACATCATGCTTGGTCATGTGCACGCTCTACATGAATTTTATGGAGAGTTTTTAGGCCCTCGCATCGCTCGTAAGCATGTGGGTTGGTATCTAAAAGAACATGAACATGCGAGTGAGTTTCGCCGTACCTTCAACGCATTCGAAGCAGGTGATCTGCAGCTTGAAGCGCTAGAAGGTTTTTTTGATAACGTTGCACCATAATTACGAGAAGAGCTAGACCGAATATGTTCGAACAAAATCTGACTTCAGAAGCATTGACAGTAACTACAGTTACATCACAAGACCAAATCACGCAGAAGCCACTACGTGACTCAGTTAAAGCATCATTGAAAAATTACCTTGCTCAATTAAACGGTCAAGAAGTCAGCGAGTTATACGAATTAGTATTAGCTGAAGTTGAACAGCCACTACTAGACACTATCATGCAGTACACTCGCGGTAACCAAACTCGCGCAGCAACCATGATGGGTATTAACCGCGGTACTCTTCGCAAGAAACTTAAAAAATACGGCATGAACTAATCGTTCTTTCGTAATTTATTGAATTGAAAGCCAAGCTCATTGTTGAGTTTGGCTTTTTTTTGACTTGTCGAACCGTGATAGGTAGCTGATTACTCTCCAGTGCGACAACAGCGCCCTTTGTCGACGTTTGCTGAATCCAAGGCTGCCAGAATAGAACAATGGCTTGCATCGTCGTCTACGTGGCCACAGCACGCATCATTTATCTTTTTAAGTGCAGTGCGAATCTTGGTTAACTCAGTGATCTTCTCATCGATCATCTCTAATTTTGCTGAGGTAATCGACTTCACTTCGGCGCAACTGTGTTGTGTAGCCTCGAGGCGAATCTCAAGCAATTCTTTAATCTCGTCCAAACTCAGCCCCAACGCTTTAGATTTGAGAATAAACGTCACCTGTTTCTGGTTATTTTCATCATATAGGCGATAACCGGATTCACTGCGACTGGCTGGCGCGATCAGGTTATTCTTCTCATAAAATCGCAAGGTATCGGCTGTCACACCGCATCGTTTCGCTAATTCACCGATCTGAAACATGTTTTTTCCTACTGTTTCGTCCATTCCACAATTAACCTTATCGTTACTTTTCAGGCTGAAATGGCACTTTTCATAATTAATTTTGAGATGCCAAACGATTGCGCGAGCTTTTTTGTAATAAATTAGTTAGAATCTGCGCCATCAAATTTGGAGTTGGTTATCTTATAGCTTAATCATAAGACTAACCCAAAAGGTCTTTACCAAAACTGGCCAATATTTTATCTCTTACTGGTATCTAAGATAATCCACGCTAAGAAGATAGAAACAAGTTCTTTTTTGGCAAATATCTTTATTTTAACCCCATGAATTTGAGGAAGATGGAAGCATGAATAACGCTCGTCCAATTCGCCGCGCTCTAATCAGCGTATCAGACAAAACTGGTATCGTTGAATTTGCACAAGCTCTTGCTAACCGTGGTGTAGATATCCTATCTACCGGTGGCACTGCTCGCCTGCTTGCTGAAAAAGGCATCTCTGTTACAGAAGTATCTGACTACACTGGTTTCCCAGAAATGATGGATGGCCGTGTTAAGACTCTGCACCCAAAAGTTCATGGTGGTGTTCTAGGCCGTCGTGGTCAAGATGATGACGTGATGGAAACTCACGGTATCAACCCTATTGATATGGTTGTTGTAAACCTATACCCATTCGCAGAAACCGTTGCTAAAGAAGGCTGTACCCTTGCTGATGCCGTTGAGAACATCGACATCGGTGGCCCTACTATGGTTCGCTCTGCAGCGAAAAACCACAAAGACGTGACTATCGTTGTAAACGCACACGACTACGAGCGCGTTGTCGCTGAAATGGACGCGAACGAGAAATCTCTAACGCTAGAGACTCGCTTCGACCTAGCTATCGCAGCATTCGAACACACCGCTGCTTACGACGGCATGATCGCAAACTACTTCGGCACTATGGTTCCATCTTACGGTGAGAACAAAGAAGGTGATGAAGAGTCTAAATTCCCTCGCACGTTCAACCAACAGTTCGAGAAAAAGCAAGACATGCGCTACGGAGAGAACAGCCACCAAGCTGCGGCATTCTACGTTGAAGCTAACCCAGAAGAAGCATCTGTTTCTACAGCTCGCCAAATTCAAGGTAAAGCCCTTTCTTACAACAACATCGCTGATACTGACGCAGCACTTGAGTGTGTGAAAGAGTTCGACCAGCCAGCATGTGTAATTGTTAAGCACGCTAACCCATGTGGTGTTGCACTAGGTGAAGACATCCTAGAAGCTTACGACCGCGCATTCAAAACAGACCCAACGTCTGCATTTGGCGGCATCATTGCTTTCAACCGTGAGCTAGACGCTGCAACAGCAACGGCTATCACTGAGCGTCAATTCGTTGAAGTTATCATTGCACCATCAGTTTCTGCTGAAGCAGTAGAAATCGTAGCGGCTAAGAAAAACCTTCGTCTACTTGAGTGTGGTGAATGGACAACGAAGACAACTGGCTTTGACGTGAAACGCGTTAACGGTGGTTTGCTAGTTCAAGACCGCGACCAAGGCATGGTATCTGAAGATGACCTGAAAGTGGTTTCTAAGCGCCAGCCAACAGCTGAAGAATTGAAAGATGCTCTATTCTGCTGGAAAGTAGCGAAGTACGTTAAATCTAACGCTATCGTTTACTCGAAAGGCGATATGACAATTGGTGTAGGCGCTGGCCAAATGAGCCGCGTTTACTCTGCGAAAATTGCAGGCATCAAAGCTGCAGACGAAGGTCTACAGGTTGAAGGTTGTGTGATGGCATCTGACGCATTCTTCCCATTCCGTGACGGTATCGACGCGGCAGCAGAAGCTGGCATCAAGTGTGTTATCCAACCGGGTGGCTCTATGCGTGATGACGAAGTTATCGCAGCAGCAGACGAACACGGCATGGCGATGATCTTTACGGGCATGCGTCACTTCCGCCACTAATATTTAGTTCACCTAAACAATTAGTAGCTATCGAGCCTCTCAATTTTGAGGGGCTTTTAAGAATTAAAGACTTAAGGATTGAAACATGAACGTATTAATCATCGGTGCTGGCGGTAGAGAACATGCTTTGGGTTGGAAAGCAGCACAGAACCCAAACGTTGAAACAGTATTCATCGCTCCAGGTAACGCAGGTACTGCACTTGAGCCGAAACTTGAGAACGTAAACATCGGCGTTGAAGACATCGCTGGTTTAGTCGCGTTTGCTCAAGAGAAAAAAATCGAGCTGACTATCGTTGGCCCTGAAGCGCCATTAGTTATTGGTGTAGTTGATGCATTCCGCGAAGTGGGTCTTCCTATCTTTGGTCCAACTCAAGCGGCAGCACAGCTTGAAGGTTCGAAAGCATTCACTAAAGATTTCCTAGCTCGTCATGACATTCCAACGGGTTACTACGCAAACTTCACTGAGATTGAGCCAGCTATAGCTTACGTTCGCGAGCAAGGTGCTCCAATCGTAGTGAAAGCTGACGGTCTTGCCGCGGGTAAAGGCGTTATCGTTGCGATGACCCTTGAAGAAGCAGAAGACGCAATCAAAGACATGCTAGCGGGCAACGCATTTGGCGAAGCAGGCAGCCGCGTGGTGATCGAAGAGTTCCTTGAAGGCGAAGAAGCAAGTTTCATCGTAATGGTTGACGGCTCTAGCGTGCTTCCTATGGCCACCAGCCAAGACCACAAACGTGTTGGCGACAAAGACACGGGGCCTAATACTGGCGGTATGGGGGCTTACTCTCCAGCTCCAGTTGTGACGCCTGAAATCCACAACCGTATCCTTGAGGAAGTTATCTATCCAACGGTACGTGGTATGGATGCAGAAGGCGCACCTTACACGGGTTTCCTTTACGCTGGCTTAATGATCGATGCTGATGGCACGCCTAAAGTTATCGAATACAACTGCCGCTTCGGCGATCCAGAAACGCAACCTATCATGATGCGTATGGAGTCAGACCTTGTTGAGCTTTGCCTAATGGCTATCGACGAGAAACTAGACGAAGCAGAATCAAAGTGGGATCCACGCGCTTCTATCGGTGTTGTTCTTGCGGCTGGCGGTTACCCTGCTGACTACACAAAAGGTGACGTAATTTCACTACCAACAAGCGAAGTTGAAGGCCAAAAGGTTTTCCACGCAGGTACGACAAATAACGAAGCTGGCGATGTGGTGACAAACGGTGGTCGTGTTCTTTGTGCAACGGCACTGGGTAACACGGTTTCTGAAGCTCAAGAGCGTGCTTACGCATTGACGAAGCAAGTTAGCTGGAATGGTATGTTCCACCGCAATGACATTGGTTACCGTGCGATTGCGCGCGAGCAAGAGCAGTAATCAATCTTGTTACTCGCTTACTTTCCATAATAGTAAGCAAATGACAGTAAGCGAATAACAACAAAAGGCGCCTCGATAGGCGCCTTTTTATTACTCAATCTTTCTAGGAATCTGCGCCTGTACAGACAAATCAGCACTTAGCCTACAGTAGGCCAAATACTCTCAATCCTTTGATTGCTCGCTATTCTTTCAACAATGATGGCCTAACAACACAATCATGGCTGTCTTCAGCCAGCATCAGTAACTCTTCCACACTCATCTTACCCAGTGAATCACTGCCAAGAAACGCCGCATAGCTTTCCACTGATGCCAATCGGTCGATCACGAAGCTTGGTAAGGTCTGGTTAAATTCAATGCGATCAAATTCACCACCAGCGCACGTCTTAAAAGAGCTACCATCCCAGTAACCCTGAACCAGTCTGAGCCCTTCGTCATTCTGCTTCATCGTAGTCTCTAGAACCGACTTAGCTTCTTTCTGGTAGTTTTCGAGTTGCTTAGCTTGGATAGGTAAGATTTTGCTATCAATACGATACTGTTGATACACAGCTTCGCCTGACTTATTGAAACGCACATGGACACGATAAGGAACCAGCTCATTAGAAGAGTTACGCTGCTCGCCTTCACGAATGAATTCTCGAAGCACGCCTTCTGACCAAGCATAATCAGTTTGATACCAGCCGTAATCGCCGACAGTGACGTAGTCAGCTGAAGTATGAGGTTGTGTTAGCTTGTTTGTAACCCAGTAGAAACTTGTCGCGTCGCCCATGACTTGGCCGCCGGTATGAGTTTCAAATTGCTCTAGGTTTTTGCGAGGGCTTGTTGAAGAACAGCCAATAAGAAATGTAGATAATAGTGAAACGAGAAGAAATGCTTTTTTCATAAAAACCTGTACCGAGGTGGAATACGACTACCTCGGTACAGTTTAGATTATTTCACTGAATCTTTCAGCGCTTTACCTGCAACAAATGCTGGAACATTTGCAGCAGCGATTTGGATCTCATCACCAGTTTTTGGGTTACGACCAGTGCGAGCTGCACGGTGGTTTACTTTAAAAGTACCAAAACCAATTAGCTGAACTTGATCGCCATCTTTAAGAGCATCTGTAACACCGCCAAGAGTCGCTTCTAGAGCAGCTTTAGCTTGTGCTTTAGAAAGGTCCGCTTTTTCAGCAATAAAGTCGATTAATTGAGTCTTGTTCATTTTAGGTTTCCCTTCTTTGTATTTTTGAATTCAATTCACTCTAAAACATAAATGCCCCATCTGGCAAAGGTTTGTCGTCGATCTTTAGCTCTAATGCCGTAGTTTTAGCCATAATATGAGTAATAACTCACAATTTGTTACTGATTTTATTAAGCAAGCCCTTGTTTAAAAGGGGCTGAGAGCAAAATTAATGATGACCTAGCCACTACTTTTTCACTATAATCCACGCTGAATCGCTGCTAAAGCGTACAATTTAATTTAAGGGCAAACATGCTGCTGCTATCTATTTACGTCTCCATTGCTATTGGAGTTTCTTTCATTTGTTCTGTTTTAGAAGCTGTACTTTTGAGTATTAGTCCGAGCTACATTGCTCAACTAAAACAAAATGGGCACCCTGCAGCAGAGTCTTTAGACAAACTGAAAACAGATATTGACCGCCCGCTTGCGTCAATTTTAACGCTCAACACCATCGCGCATACTATCGGTGCTGCGACAGCAGGTGCACAAGCGGCTGTCGTTTTTGGTAGCCAATGGTTAGGTGTCTTCTCTGCCGTGCTAACGCTAGGTATCTTGGTATTATCTGAGATTGTTCCAAAAACCATTGGTGCAACCTACTGGCGTCAACTTGCTCCTGCTTCGGCAAGCGTGCTGCGCTGGATGGTGTTCTTCCTAACACCGTTTGTATGGTTCTCAGAACAGATCACCAAACGTCTTGCTCGTGGCCACCAAGCACCAAAAATGCGTGATGAGTTATCTGCAATGGCGATTTTGGCAAAAGAGAGCGGTGAATTTGCAGAAGGCGAGTCAAAAATCCTGAGCAACCTACTGGGTATTCAAGATGTACCCGTGACTCAGGTAATGACGCCGCGCCCAGTGGTATTCCGTGTTGATGCGGAAATGAGTGTGAATACGTTCCTAGAACAACATAAAGACACGCCATTCTCACGTCCGCTGGTTTACAGCGAGCAGAGTGACAACATCATCGGTTTTGTTCACCGCTTAGAGCTGTTTAGATTGCAGCAAGCCGGTTGTGGTGAGAAAGCTTTGGGTGAAGTAATGCGCCCTATCCACGTGTTGCTGAACAACATGGGCTTGGCTAAGGCCTTTGACCAGATGATGGCAAACCGCCTGCAACTGTCTTTAGTTGTGGACGAATACGGCACTATTCAGGGCATCATCACCCTAGAAGACATCTTTGAGCACCTAGTGGGCGAAGAGATTGTCGATGAAGCGGATAAGACGACTGACATGCAAGAACTGGCGTTCCAACGCTGGGAAAAGTGGAAAGAGACACACGGCGTTATTGAAAACCGCGATGACGAGGACGAGCTAGAGGAAGAAACTCCAGCAGACAACGACTCTTCAGACGCAAAATCAACGGATGACGACGACGCATCAAAAGACAAAGCGCAGAACGAAGACAAAAAAGACGCTTAATCTAAATTTGATACCGTCAGATACAACAAAGGCTCCCTAGGGAGCCTTTGTTTTTTTATTCGTACCTTGGTGCAATTGCGAATTATAACGCAACACCAATGTTACTGACTGGGTCTTCACGCAGTTCGTGGCGTAGGTCTTTGATCAGCTCTAAGTCACGCTCAGTCGTTTCACGTAGAGGTCGGAAAATGGCCCACTGAACGTCCCACTCTTCACACACCGCTTCGTTTTCTTTCTGGTTTTCGTTCGTCACTTCTTCAGCGCCTTGAGCAAACTCAAGCTCAGCAACCGTCTTCACCGATTGTTGACTCACTTTAATTACCGCTTCCAACATATGTTCACGGTCAAGCAGACCATGAATTAGCGTTGCTAGGCCTTGGCATGCGTCCATTGCTGGGTAAACACCATAAAAATCAAAATCATCACCGCTAGGGAATAGCTCTTCAACCTTCTCAAGTTGACGCTCAAAGTTCACCTTTGCTGTTTTAACCGTCAGGATTTCCCAAATGCTATCCAAAACATCACGATAGATTCGAGCTTCCGCAAATTCTGTATTCTCACAAAACATGGCATAGTTAGGGTACATACGCTCACATAGACACGCCATAAAGGTAATTTGTTGCCAAGGTTCTAACTTTTCAAGACGAACCTGCAGTGGATTCTGAAGCATAGTCACTCAATAATTGCAGAAAAAGACAGCGAAAGTGTACTTGATAAACCCTGGGGGGAAAAGGTAAGCCGATGAACAATTTTACGAATAAGCTCTATATTCTTACTGAGCATGACGATACCTATACGCAACTGATTCTAAACCAGGATTTACCCGACCTAGAAATCACTCAAAACCCCAAATCAGCACAGATTGTCTTGGCGTCACCACCTCTAATCACAGAGCGCCTCGGCGAGTTTAAAGAGCTAGACTGGGTACAGAGTACCTATGCCGGAATCAATAAACTCACTCAGCCAGATCTGCGTCAGGACTATACGCTAACCAACGTCAAAGGCATCTTTGGCCCGGCTATCGCAGAATACGTATTGGGTTACACAATCAGTCACTGTAGACACTTCCCTCATTACCACCAGCATCAACAACAACGAAACTGGCAGCCACAGCTTTATACTAGCCTAACTGACAAAACTATGGTGATTTTAGGAACAGGTTCAATCGGCGGTCATTTGGCAAAAACCGCGGCGGCTTTTGGTATTCATACCATAGGTGTCAACCGTACCGGTATCCCATCCAAACAAGAAACCTTTAAAGAGACCTTCCACATCAATGAGATAGAGGCTGCCCTTAAGCAGGCCGATATTGTGGTCAACACCTTGCCATCAACCGCTGAAACCTATCAGCTGTTGAACCAAACCACGTTAGGTTACTGCTCTAATGTGTTGCTGTTTAATGTCGGTCGAGGGGAAAGCATCGACAATAAAGCCTTGTTGCTCGCCATAAAAAACAGATGGGTAGAACACGCATTTTTAGATGTGTTTGAAAGTGAACCCCTCTCTCAGGAACACCCTTTCTGGAAACTACCGCAAGTCACCATCACTCCACACATCGCTGCACTCAGTGAGCCAAGACAAGTAGTCGAGATCTTCGCAGAGAATTACAAACAATGGCGAGATGGCTTTACACTTAATCATGTCATCGATTTTGATAAAGGTTACTGATGTCCTCTTCGTTACTTAAAGAGATTCGACAATGCCGAGCTTGTGAGCCTCACCTATCACACGGTGCTAACCCGGTGATTCAAGCACACCCAAACGCGCGCTTGCTGATCATAGGCCAAGCGCCGGGTATCAAGGTGCATGAGTCGTCCATCCCTTGGAATGACGCGAGTGGCGAACGATTAAGAGGATGGTTAGGGATAGATAGCGATACTTTTTACGACGAGCAAAAAGTCGCGATTGTGCCTATGGGTTTTTGTTATCCGGGGAAAGGGAAAAGTGGTGATCTTCCACCACGCAAAGAGTGCGCGGAGCTTTGGCATAACAAAGTGCTGCAATCTCTACCCAATATTCAAATGACACTGCTGATTGGCCAGTACGCACAAAACCATTACCTAACAAACAAGACCACCAGCACACTGACCGAAACCGTGCGTGATTGGCAAAGGTGGGCGCCTGAGTTTTTGCCATTACCCCACCCTTCGCCACGCAATAATATCTGGCTCAAGAAGAACCCTTGGTTTGAAAATGAAGTCATTCCTTATATCAGGAAACACATCTCAGAGCATTTGGCCTACCATGGTCCAAATGCCTAATTAACTGCACATAACAAGATTAAACCGCCATCAAATGCCAATTTCAGGCAATAAAAAAGCGCTGTTGGTTTCCCAACAGCGCTTTCAATCATCTTGCTCAGAATTACTTGTGGTAAGGCTTAGACAATTCGTGAACAGCGTCAACGAATACACCAGCGTTCTCTGGCGGTACATCTAAGTGGATACCGTGGCCTAGGTTAAATACATGACCTGTACCACCGTCGCCGAAGCCTTCTAGGATGCTGCCCACTTCTTCGCGAATACGTTCAGGCTGAGCGTAAAGCATTGAAGGATCCATGTTACCTTGCAGAGCAACTTTGTCGCCGATGCGAGCTTTTGCATCTGCGATGTTGATTGTCCAGTCTAGACCAACCGCATCACAACCTGTTGCTGCGATAGACTCAAGCCACATGCCGCCGTTCTTAGTGAACAGAGTAACCGGAACTCTACGACCTTCGTTTTCACGGATTAGGCCATCAACGATTTTGTGCATGTATTGCAGTGAGAATAGGTTGTAGTCACGAGGAGTCAGTACACCACCCCATGTATCAAATACCATTACCGATTGAGCACCCGCTTTAATTTGCGCGTTCAAGTATTCGATAACACTGTCAGCCAGCTTGTCTAGAAGCAGGTGCAGCGTTTGTGGTTCTGCGTACATCATCTTCTTGATCTTAGTGAATGCTTTAGAGCTTCCACCTTCAACCATGTATGTAGCTAGAGTCCATGGGCTACCAGAAAAACCAATCAGTGGCACTTCGCCTTTCAGGTCTTTACGGATCTGACGAACGGCATTCATTACGTATTGAAGCTCACCTTCTGGATCAGGTAGGCCAATCTTCTCTACGTCAGCTTTACACGTGATAGGACGCTCAAACTTAGGACCTTCACCTGTTTCAAAGTACAAACCTAAGCCCATTGCATCAGGGATAGTTAGGATGTCTGAGAACAAGATTGCCGCATCAAGCGGGAAACGACGTAAAGGTTGAAGTGTTACTTCTGATGCCAGTTCCGCGTTTTTGCACAAAGACATGAAATCGCCCGCTTCAGCGCGCGTTGCTTTGTATTCAGGAAGATAGCGGCCAGCTTGGCGCATCATCCATACCGGTGTGTAATCAACAGGCTGTTTTAAAAGTGCGCGTAAATAGCGATCGTTTTTTAATTCGGTCATTCCGTTAAATTCCAATTCAATCTTGTCTAATTTTGATGGCAAGTATTCTAACACTGATTGAAGGGTAAAAGCTGTGTGCTTTGCAACCTAGATCAAGTTATTAACTTTTAAATCAATGCTTAATTTGCACCCAATTACGAGAGCATGTTAAAAATTTGTTCGCTAGCGAAAATTACAATTATAACATCTGAGTAGTCACTACTCAGCATCTCATAACGACATCTTACTTACCCCCTCCACTTGTGGAGGGTTTTTTTTAGCTTTTGACCACCCATAGGCCAAATACTATCACAGGCAGATTAGTGCTCTAGCATCTGCTCCGTCACACCATCTTTCATCACGTCATCAACGGTTTTCTCAATCAACTGTCTCGCAATGGTTCCAACAGGAGCAACATCAGGCAGGCTTGTTACGTCAAACCATTGAGCATCCGATAGCTCGCTGTAGTCAGGCTTAAGCGTACCACCAGCACAATCGGCGAGAAAGCCCATCATCATACTCGATGGAAACGCCCATGGCTGGCTGCCAAAGTAACGAATATTATCGACATCGATACCCGTTTCTTCTTTGACTTCTCTTGCCACACACTGCTCTAAGGTCTCTCCAACCTCTAGGAAGCCCGCTATCACGGTATACATGCCTGTTTTATGTCTTGGGTGCTGCGCAAGCAATATCTTGTTGTCGTTTCGCACAGCGACAATGATGCACGGGAAGATACGAGGATAATGAAGTGTGCGGCAATCTCCACACTGCATCGCCACCTGGTTATGGTTGAGATGATTTCGACCACCACACTGAGGGCAAAAACGCATACTTTGAGTCATATGCCCATATTGGATGGCTTTGCTTGCAGTCAAGAAACTCACTTCAGGCCAGTGCAGTAACTCTCTTAGGCTGACCATGCTCAGCTCATTCTCCACATCACAATCGTTGAGCCAATACACCTTGCGACCTTGATGCTGACCAATACAGATTGCATGCTCCACACTCAGCCCAAGCTCTTCAGCAGAGCCAAACGGAAACTGATCATTATTAACCCAAATATCACTACCAGAAACGACGCACCAATAAGCTTGCTCTGTCATTTTGTTATCACTTTTTTTTAACATCCCTATGCCTCATTGCTTGCAGTTCGTTCATTTTACTGGCAATCTAATTTCATACTAGAGTTGTAGCAGAGAATATTTCAAGCTATTACTTTTAGTAGCTACCAATAAAACGGACCCTGCTTAGGCAATTACTTGATCACAAGGTTGTGATCAGATCATGAGGACATGGTCATGCTAAATAAATTCAAACAAATACAAGAACAATGGGGTGGCTCTAATGAGGTCATCGATCATTGGCTCGAAACTCGACAGTCTCTAATCGTTGAGTATTGTAAGCTAGGTGCCTTGCAGCCAGCTAGCAACGGGCAATCAAACGTTGTTGAACTCCCTTCTCCTAAAGAAATAAGCTCATTCTGCGATCATGTTGTCGATTATATCTCAGAGGGTCATTTTAAGATCTACGATATGGTCATGAAAAAATGGCAAGCAACAGGCTTTAAAACCAATGACGAGATTGATACAACTTACGCGAAGATCGTACTTACAACCGAGCCACTTCTAGAGTTCAATGATAAGTACGTTAAAGTAAATGCAGACGATGAGTTGCCTAACTTCGAAGGAGATATGTCAAAAGTAGGTGAACTACTCGAAGTACGTTTTGAAGTAGAAGATAATCTTATCCAGCTTATTGCAGACAGTTTAGCGATTCCACCAGGCGCTTAGTTAGCTGAATCCTTAATAAGCTTGCCTCTGTGCAAGCTTTTTGTTTTGTCTGTAAGCTTATCCAAACTACCCAGAACCTTTCAGACAGAGCTTACTCGCTCGCCCTGACCTTTAGCCATAAGCATATGGTTACAACCCTAATCAGCCTAACCATCTCTACCCTTTATCTTACTGGCCTCAAAGAGCACTATTCAGGACATAAATCCAACCCCACCAGCTAGATAAGCACACCTATCACTTTATAAGTTCATAGCTAAATACCAATACGCCAGATACAAAAAAGGCACCCGAAGGTGCCTTTTTCTTATCTCTTAGAGACTACTCGTAGAGCTTACTCTTCTGAAGAGAAACCAGCGTTTAGAAGTGCTGCTAGATTGTCAGTAGCTTGTTCAGCTGAAGGACCTTCTTGCTCTTCTTCACGTTGCTTTTGACGCTCTTGGTGGTATGCGAAACCAGTACCAGCTGGGATCAGACGACCAACAATTACGTTCTCTTTCAGACCGCGAAGGTCATCACGCTTACCAGAAACCGCAGCTTCTGTTAGTACGCGAGTCGTTTCTTGGAACGATGCAGCTGAGATGAATGACTCAGTTGCAAGAGATGCTTTAGTAATACCTAGTAGGTCACGTTCGAAACGTACTAGTTCTTTACCTTCAGCTTCTAGCTTACGGTTAGCAATCTTAACATTGTGGTACTCAACTTGTTCGCCAGGTAGGAACGGAGAGTCACCAGAATGAGTGATTGTACACTTACGTAGCATTTGACGAACGATAGTCTCGATGTGCTTATCGTTAATCTTTACGCCTTGTAAGCGGTAAACTTCTTGAACTTCGTTCGCGATGTACTGAGTTACTGCGTGGATACCACGTAGACGCAGGATATCGTGTGGAGTTTCAGGACCGTCGGCGATTACATCACCACGTTCAATCTTCTCACCTTCGAACACGTTCAATTGACGATGCTTAGGAATCATCTCTTCGTAAGCGTCACCGCCTTCACGAGTGATTACTAGACGACGCTTACCTTTCGTTTCTTTACCGAAAGACACAGTACCTGTGTGCTCAGCAAGGATCGCAGGCTCTTTAGGCTTACGAGCTTCGAATAGGTCAGCTACGCGTGGTAGACCACCGGTGATATCTTTGTTTCCGCTCGATTTTTGAGGGATACGAGATAGTGTGTCACCGATGCCAACTTCAGCGCCATCTTCGATGTTTACAATCGCTTTGCCAGGTAGGAAGTAGTGAGCTGGCATATCAGTACCAGGAATCATTACGTCGTTACCTTGCTCATCAACAAGTTTGATAGCTGGACGCATATCTTTACCTGCTGCTGGGCGAGCTGCTGCGTCTGTAACTTCACTTGAAGAAAGACCCGTTAGATCGTCAGTTTGACGAGAAACTGTAATACCATCGATCATATCTACGAATTGGATACGACCTGCCACTTCAGTGATGATTGGCATGGTATGCGCTTCCCAGTTAGCTACAACTTCACCAGCAGTAACTGCTGCGTTGTCGCCTTTGGTTAGCATCGAACCGTAAGGAAGTTTGTGCTTCTCTTTAGTACGGCCGAATTCATCAATAATCGTCATCTCAGATGCACGAGAAGTGATAACCAGTTTCTTATCTTTGTTAACTACGAACTTAGCATTGTGAAGTTTCACAGTACCAGTTGTCTTAGCTTGGATGCTGTTCTCTGCTGCTGCAGTAGATGCCGCACCACCGATGTGGAACGTACGCATCGTTAGCTGTGTACCCGGTTCACCGATAGATTGTGCAGCGATAACACCAACTGCTTCACCTTGGTTCACTAGGTGACCACGTGCTAGGTCACGACCGTAACACTGTGCACAACAACCGAAGTCTGCATCACAAGTAACTACAGAGCGCACTTTCATGCTATCTACTGAGTTATCTTCCATGATTTGACACCACTTCTCATCAATCAGAGTATTACGTGGAATCAGTACATCTTCAGTACCAGGCTTAAGAACGTCTTCAGCTACTACACGACCAAGAGCAAGCTCAGAAAGTGCAACTTTAACGTCACCACCTTCGATGTGAGGCATCATGTCGATACCTTCATGCGTGCCACAGTCATGTTCGTGTACTACAACGTCTTGAGCAACGTCTACTAGACGACGAGTTAGGTAACCCGAGTTTGCTGTTTTCAGTGCTGTATCCGCAAGACCCTTACGAGCACCGTGCGTTGAGATAAAGTACTGAAGGACGTTTAGACCTTCTTTAAAGTTCGCTGTGATCGGCGTTTCGATGATTGAACCATCTGGACGCGCCATCAGACCACGCATACCTGCTAGCTGACGAATCTGAGCTGCAGAACCACGTGCGCCCGAGTCGGCCATCATGTAGATGCTGTTGAACGATTCTTGCTGTTCTTCTTCGCCGTCACGGTTGATAACTGTTTCAGAAGATAGGTTATCCATCATTGCTTTCGCAACGCGGTCATTCGTAGATGCCCAGATATCGATAACTTTGTTGTAACGCTCACCCGCAGTAACAAGACCAGATTGGAATTGCTCTTGGATTTCGCGAACTTCTTCTTCAGCAGATTCAATTTCATCGTATTTCGCTTGAGGTACAACCATATCGTCGATACCTACAGAAACACCAGAAAGTGCAGCGTATGCAAAACCTGCGTACATGATTTGGTCAGCAAATACTACTGTATCTTTTAGACCAAGCTTACGGTAACACTCGTTAAGAAGAGTAGAGATCTGCTTCTTACCTAACTTTTGGTTAACGATGCTGTACGGTAGGCCAGCTGGAACGATTTGCCATAGCATTGCACGGCCGACAGTTGTATCAACCATCTTCGTTTCAGTAGTGCTGTTACCATCTTCGTCTACTACAGTCTCGGTGATACGTACTTTAACGCGAGCGTGTAGCTCAGCAGTCTTAGTACGGTATGCCTTTTCAGCCTCAGCAGGGCCAGCAAGGTACATACCTTCGCCTTTCACGTTGATCTTGTCACGTGTCATGTAGTAAAGGCCCAATACAACGTCCTGAGAAGGTACGATGATCGGATCACCTGACGCTGGCGATAGAATGTTATTCGTCGACATCATCAGTGTACGTGCTTCAAGCTGTGCTTCTAGAGTTAGAGGCACGTGTACCGCCATTTGGTCACCATCGAAGTCGGCGTTGTATGCCGCACACACTAGTGGGTGAAGCTGAATCGCTTTACCTTCGATTAGTACTGGTTCAAACGCTTGGATACCTAGACGGTGAAGTGTAGGTGCACGGTTAAGCAGTACTGGGTGTTCGCGGATTACTTCGTCTAGGATATCCCAAACGATAGCTTCTTCGCGCTCTACCATCTTCTTAGCAGCTTTGATTGTCGTAGCCATGCCACGAGTTTCTAGCTTGCTGTAGATGAACGGCTTAAATAGCTCAAGTGCCATCTTCTTAGGAAGACCACACTGATGCAGACGAAGGTATGGACCTACTGTGATTACAGAACGGCCAGAGTAGTCTACACGTTTACCTAGAAGGTTCTGACGGAAACGGCCTTGTTTACCCTTGATCATATCAGCAAGAGATTTCAGAGGACGCTTGTTAGAACCAGTGATAGCACGACCACGACGACCGTTATCTAGAAGTGCATCAACAGACTCTTGCAGCATACGCTTTTCGTTACGTACGATGATGTCCGGAGCAGCTAGCTCTAGAAGGCGCTTCAAACGGTTGTTACGGTTGATCACACGACGGTAAAGGTCGTTCAGATCTGAAGTCGCAAAACGACCGCCATCTAGTGGTACTAGAGGACGTAGATCTGGCGGTAGAACCGGAAGTACAGTCAGAATCATCCATTGCGGATCGTTACCCGATGCAATGAACGCTTCAACTAGCTTCAGGCGCTTAGTAACTTTTTTACGCTTAGTTTCTGAGTTAGTCGTTTCTAACTCTTCGCGCATCTCTTCCACTTCTTGATGAAGGTCCATTGTTGAAAGCAGATCTTTGATCGCTTCCGCACCCATCTTAGCAGTGAATTCGTCACCCCACTCTTCTAGACGATCCAGATACTCTTCTTCAGTAAGCATCTGAGATTTTTCTAGATCAGTCATACCTGGTTCAGTTACTACGTACATCTCGAAGTAAAGAACACGTTCGATATCACGTAGAGGGATATCCATTAGTAGACCGATACGAGACGGCAGTGATTTTAGGAACCAGATGTGAGCAACTGGTGAAGCTAGCTCGATGTGGCCCATGCGGTCACGACGAACTTTAGTTTGTGTAACTTCAACGCCACACTTCTCACAGATAACACCACGGTGCTTCAGGCGCTTGTATTTGCCACAAAGACATTCGTAGTCTTTAACTGGACCAAAAATACGTGCACAGAACAGACCATCACGTTCAGGTTTGAACGTACGATAGTTAATTGTTTCCGGCTTTTTAACTTCACCAAAAGACCATGAACGGATCATGTCTGGTGAAGATAGACCGATTTTGATTGCATCAAATTCTTCGGTCTTATGCTGTGCTTTTAGAAAGTTTAATAAGTCTTTCACATTCAGCTCCTGTAAGGAGTTAAAGGAGCTCACTGCTGTAGCAAGCTCCCTTTTACCAAATAATCCTATCTTCTTTTTAAAAAAGAGGAGGGATTACTCTTCGTCTTCTAGCTCGATGTTGATACCTAGCGAGCGAATCTCTTTCAACAGTACGTTGAACGACTCAGGCATACCAGGTTCCATGCTATGGTTACCGTCTACGATGTTCTTATACATCTTAGTACGGCCGTTAACGTCATCTGACTTAACTGTTAGCATTTCTTGTAGAGTATATGCAGCACCGTATGCTTCTAGTGCCCATACTTCCATCTCACCGAAACGCTGACCACCGAACTGAGCTTTACCACCAAGTGGTTGCTGAGTTACTAGGCTGTAAGAACCAGTTGAACGAGCATGCATCTTGTCATCAACCAAGTGGTTCAGTTTCAGCATGTACATGTAACCAACAGTTACAGGACGCTCAAACGAATCACCAGTACGACCATCAAACAGTTTAAGCTGACCAGATTCTGGCAGATCACCCAGTTTAAGTAGTTCTTTGATTAGAGACTCAGAAGCACCGTCGAACACAGGAGTAGCAATCGGTAGACCGCCACGTAGGTTCTTGATCAGTGTACGAACTTGATCATCAGACAGTTCAGCAATATCAACTTTCTGACGAGTATCACCAAGATCGTAAACCTTCTGTAGGAACTCACGGAACTTATGCAGTTCTTGTTGTTCCTTAACCATTTGGTTGATCTTGTCACCGATACCTTTCGCAGCCAAACCTAAGTGAACTTCTAGGATCTGACCGATGTTCATACGCGATGGTACACCCAGCGGGTTAAGTACGATGTCTACAGGCTGACCTTTCTCATCGTATGGCATGTCTTCAACAGGGTTAATCTTAGAGATTACACCTTTGTTACCGTGACGACCGGCCATCTTATCACCAGGCTGGATACGACGTTTAACCGCTAGGTAAACTTTAACAATCTTAAGAACGCCAGGCGCTAGATCATCACCTTGAGTGATTTTACGACGCTTAGTTTCAAACTTCTTATCGAAGTCTGCTTTTAGCTCATCCCACTGCTCAGCAAGTTGCTCAAGCTGTGTTTGTAGCGCATCGTCTTCTAGAACTTGCTCTAGCCATTGCTTACGACCGATAGTATCAAGCTTAGCTTCAGAGTAACCACCAGACAGAAGTACAGCTTTAACACGGTTAAGAAGGCCACCCTCAAGAATTTGGAACTCTTCAGTTAGGTCTTTCTTAGCTTCTTTAAGCTGCATCTGTTCGATTTCAAGTGCACGCTTGTCTTTCTCTACGCCATCGCGAGTGAAGACTTGTACATCGATGATAGTACCCGAAACAGAGTTTGGTACACGTAGAGAAGTATCTTTAACATCAGATGCTTTCTCACCGAAGATAGCACGTAGTAGCTTCTCTTCAGGAGTCAGTTGAGTTTCACCTTTAGGGGTTACTTTACCAACTAGGATGTCGCCACCCTTAACTTCAGCACCAATGTAAACGATACCTGACTCGTCTAGTTTAGACAGAGCAGACTCACCTACGTTTGGAATATCAGCTGTGATCTCTTCAGAACCCAGCTTAGTATCACGAGCCACACAAGATAGTTCTTGAATGTGGATTGTCGTGAAACGGTCTTCTTGAACTACGCGCTCAGATACTAAGATCGAGTCTTCGAAGTTGTAACCGTTCCAAGGCATGAATGCGATACGCATGTTTTGGCCAAGAGCTAGTTCACCAAGGTCTGTTGAAGGACCATCAGCAAGAACATCACCGCGTGCAACTGGTTCACCAGGAAGTACAGTTGGACGTTGGTTAATACATGTGTTTTGGTTCGAACGCGTGTACTTAGTTAGGTTGTAGATATCGATACCAGCTTCGCCAGGTACCAATTCATCTTCGTTAACCTTAACTACGATACGAGAAGCGTCTACAGACTGAACTTGACCACCACGTTTAGCAACCGCTGTAACACCAGAGTCAACTGCGATGTTACGTTCGATACCTGTACCTACTAGAGGCTTATCAGCCTTAAGTGTTGGTACAGCTTGACGTTGCATGTTGGCACCCATCAATGCACGGTTCGCATCATCGTGTTCTAGGAACGGGATAAGCGAAGCAGCGATAGATACTACTTGGTTTGTCGCAACGTCCATGTAGTCAACGTGATCGCGTGGGTGAAGACCAGATTCACCTTTTTGACGAGCTGTGATTAGCTCATCTGCAAACGTACCTTCTTCAGTAAGAATGGTGTTTGCTTGCGCGATTACGAATTGACCTTCCTGGATTGCAGACAGGTAATCAACTTCTTCTGTTACTACACCATCTACTACACGACGGTACGGAGTTTCTAGGAAACCGTAATCGTTACAACGTGCAAACGCAGATAGTGAGTTAATTAGACCGATGTTTGGACCTTCAGGCGTTTCGATCGGACATAGACGACCGTAGTGAGTTACGTGAACGTCACGTACTTCGAAGCCTGCGCGCTCACGAGTAAGACCACCAGGACCTAAAGCAGAGATACGACGTTTGTGCGTAACTTCTGACAATGGGTTGTTTTGGTCCATGAACTGTGAAAGCTGTGAAGAGCCAAAGAATTCTTTAACTGCAGCAGAGATCGGCTTAGCGTTGATAAGATCTTGAGGCATGATTGCATCAAGGTCACCAAGGCTTAGGCGCTCTTTAACGGCACGTTCTACACGAACTAGACCAACACGGAATTGGTTTTCTGCCATTTCACCTACAGAACGGATACGACGGTTGCCAAGGTGGTCGATATCGTCCACTTCACCAATACCGTTACGGATACCAATCAGTTTCTTCATCACTTCGATGATGTCTGATTCATCCAGAGTACCGCGCTCTTCTTCTTCTTCACGCTCGATAGAGCTGTTGAACTTCATACGGCCTACAGTTGATAGGTCGTAACGTTCTTCAGAGAAGAATAGGCTTTCGAATAGAGACTCTGCAGCTTCTTTCGTTGGTGGCTCGCCAGGACGCATCATGCGGTAGATTTCTACCAATGCAGAGATGCGATCTACTGTGCTATCTGCACGTAGAGTGTCTGACATGAATGGACCGTGATCTAGGTCATTCGTGAACAGAGTTTGTAGAGCCTTGTGACCTGCTTGAGACAGGTTAGCAAGTGCTTCTAGGCTAATCTCTTGGTTCGCGCCAACGATGATCTCGCCAGTTGCTTCATTGATGTAATCTTTAGATGCAACTTTACCAACGATGTACTCTACTGGTACTTCGATGTGCTCAACGCCATCTTTTTCAAGTTGACGGATATGACGAGCAGTAACACGACGACCAGTCTCAACGTAAGTTTTGCCGTTTGCTTCGATGTCGAATGACGCAGTTTCACCACGTAGACGATCAGGAACCAACTCCATAAGAAGAGTTTGGTCTTTAACTTCGAAGTTCACTTTGTCGAAGAATAGATCTAGGATCTCTTCAGTCGATTTACCAAGCGCACGAAGAATAATCGATGCTGGTAGCTTACGACGACGGTCGATACGTACGAATAAGTTATCCTTAGGATCGAACTCAAAGTCTAACCATGAGCCACGGTAAGGAATTACACGTGCGTTATAAAGAACTTTACCTGATGAGTGGGTCTTACCCTTATCACTGTCGAAGAACACGCCTGGGCTTCGGTGCAGCTGGGATACGATAACCCTCTCGGTACCATTAATTACGAAAGTACCATTGTCTGTCATAAGCGGAATTTCGCCCATGTAGACTTCTTGTTCTTTAATGTCTTTTACAGTACCTGCTGGTGCATCTCGATCAAAGATAACTAGACGTAGTTTTACGCGTAGTGGCTTTGAGTAAGTAACACCGCGGATTTGACATTCTTTAACGTCAAAAACTGGCTCACCAAGACGGTAGCTAACGTATTGCAGCTCAGAATTGCCGTTGTAGCTCTGAATTGGAAATACAGAACGGAAAGCAGCTTCAAGACCGTATTGACCTTCTGGATCCTGTTCGATGAATTTGTCGAAAGAATCAAGCTGGATCGATAACAGGTATGGAATGTCCAAAACTTGTGGACGAGTACCAAAATCCTTACGGATGCGCTTTTTCTCGGTATAAGAGTAAACCATGGGGTTCCTCAGCTCGCTGATAAGTGACCCAAACCACCCAAAACACTCTTCAAGAGGGGGCGGTGACAAACAGCTGTTTACTGTAGTGAACAATCATTTCGAAAAAATGACTGTTTTTTTGCTCGGATTATGACGGTTAAACAGCGGAAAATTCGTCATAGCCCTACAGCGCAAAAAGGCCGGTGGTTAATAAACCACCAGCCATTAGCCTTGCGGCTAAGAAATTAAGTAATAATTACTTGATTTCAACAGAAGCGCCAGCTTCTTCTAGCTGTGCTTTAAGAGCTTCAGCTTCAGCTTTGTCAACGCCTTCTTTAAGCGCTGCAGGAGCTGAGTCTACAAGACCTTTAGCTTCTTTAAGACCTAGGCCAGTTGCGCCACGTACAGCTTTGATAACTTGTACTTTGTTAGCGCCAGCAGCAGTTAGGATAACGTCGAATTCAGTTTGCTCAGCAGCAGCGTCGCCGCCAGCTGCGCCGCCAGCTACAACAGCAGCAGCTGCAGTAACGCCGAATTTCTCTTCCATAGCTTCGATAAGCTCAACAACTTGCATTACAGACATTTCTGCAACTGCGTCTAGGATTTGCTCGTTAGTAATAGACATAACAATTCTCTTTTAAGTCAACAATAAGTTTAAATAGCAACCAGTGAAAAGCAAGGCTTATGCCGCAGCTTCTTCTTTTTGGTCGCGAACAGCAGCGATAGTACGAACCAGCTTGCCAGCAGAAGCTTCTTTCATGCACATCATTAGGCGTGCGATAGCTTCGTCGTAAGTTGGTAGTGTCGCTAGTACTTCAGCATCAGTAACTGCGCCTTCAAATGCAGCAGCTTTGATCTCGAAATCTTTATTCTCTTTAGCGAAGTCTTTGAAAAGACGCGCTGCAGCACCTGGGTGCTCATTAGAGAATGCGATCAGAGTTGGACCAGTGAAAGTGTCTACTAGACACTCGTAGTCTGTACCCTGAACCGCACGGCGTGCTAGTGTGTTACGAACAACTTTCATGTAAACACCCGCTTCGCGAGCTTGTTTACGTAGAGAAGTCATTGCGCCAACTTCAACGCCACGAGAATCAGCTACAACTGCAGAAAGTGCACCACTGGCAGCTTCGTTGACTTCAGCAACAATTGCTTTTTTGTCTTGAAGATTTAAAGCCATTTGGATTAACCTCTGGTTGTGATTACAGCACTCAATACAAAATGTAATGAGCGTTTACGATGTTATTTAAAAATGAATAAATTCATTTCAAACCACAACATCGCCTACGTAGGTTTTATTAAGCTATCAATAATCTAATGAAAATCGACAGCGCCTACGGTCTTGGGATAGATGATTTCAAATTGCTTTAAAACCACCCAACCACAAATATTAGGCGCAGAAGTATACACTAAATCTGCGCCTAAGCAAATTAGTTTGCTTGAGTGTCAAGACTAGCTTGATCAACAGCAACACCAGCACCCATCGTAGTAGAGATGCTTACTTTCTTCAGGTAAGAACCCTTAGCTGAAGAAGGCTTAGCTTTCTTAAGAGCAACTAGAAGAGCTTCTAGGTTCTCTTGAAGCTGGCTAGCTTCAAAAGATGCTTTACCGATAGTAGTGTGGATGATGCCGTTCTTGTCGTTACGGTAACGAACCTGACCAGCTTTAGCGTTCTTAACCGCTTCAGCAACGTTAGGAGTTACAGTACCAACTTTAGGGTTTGGCATAAGGCCGCGTGGACCTAGGATTGTACCTAGTTGACCAACAACACGCATTGCATCTGGAGAAGCAACAACTACGTCGAAGTTCATTTCGCCTTTTTTCACTTGCTCAGCAAGATCTTCCATACCAACGATATCTGCGCCAGCAGCTTTAGCAGCTTCTGCGTTTGCACCTTGAGTGAAAACAGCAACGCGGATGTCACGGCCAGTACCGTGAGGTAGCACTGTTGCGCCACGAACGTTTTGGTCAGATTTACGAGCATCGATGCCTAGGTTAACAGCAACATCTACAGACTCAACGAATTTAGCAGTCGCTAGTTCTTTAAGAAGAGCAACAGCTTCGCTGATTTCGTATTCTTTAGTTGAGTCAACTTTGTCGCGGATTACGCGCATACGCTTAGTAAGTTTAGCCATGATCTTATCCCTCTACCACTAGGCCCATTGAACGAGCAGTACCAGCAATAGAACGTTTCATTGCTTCGATGTCAGCACCAGTCATATCAGCAGCTTTAGTTTCTGCGATTTCCTGAACTTGAGCGTCAGTAACAGTACCAACTTTCTCAGTGTTTGGACGACCTGAACCAGACTTAACGCCAGCTGCTTTCTTAAGAAGAACAGCAGCAGGTGGAGTCTTAGTTACGAACGTGAAAGAACGGTCGTTGTAAACAGTAATAACTACTGGAGTAGGTAGACCTTTCTCAACAGATTCTGTTTTTGCGTTGAACGCTTTACAGAATTCCATGATGTTCACGCCGTGTTGACCTAGAGCAGGACCAACCGGTGGACTTGGGTTTGCCATACCAGCTGCAACTTGCAGTTTGATATAAGCTTCAACTTTCTTAGCCATGATATTTCCTAATATTTTGGGTACATGCGCTAGCCGCAAGGCGAGCTCCCCATAAATTCAATTAACTCTTTTTCACTTCCACAGAAGCAAAAAGGCGCGAAATTATAATCATAATTCGCGCCTTTAACAACCCTAAAAAGGTGATTTTTTATACTCTTTTATTTTGAACAACTTATGAAGCATTTATCCACAGCTTGTTCAAAATTTAGAGTTTTAGTCCAGTTTTTCAACCTGACCAAATTCAAGCTCAACCGGTGTTGCACGACCAAAGATCGATACAGATACCTTAATGCGGCTTTTCTCGTAATCTACTTCTTCAACAGTACCGTTGAAGTCAGCAAATGGACCATCGTTCACACGAACCACTTCACCCGCTTCGAACATTGTCTTAGGACGTGGAGACTCGCTCGCTTTCTCTAGACGGTTCAAGATAGCATCAGCTTCTTTATCAGTGATTGGTGCAGGACGATCAGAGGTACCACCAATGAAGCCCATAACACGCGGAATGCTGCGTACTAAGTGCCATGATTCATCATTCATGATCATTTGAACTAATACGTAGCCAGGGAAGAATTTACGTTCACTTTTACGGCGTTGGCCTGCACGCATTTCCACTACTTCTTCAGTAGGTACTAGCACATCGCCAAATAGTTCTTCCATGTTGTGCATTTTAATATGCTCGCGTAGCGACTGTGCAACACGACCTTCAAAGCCAGAAAAGGCTTGAACTACATACCAACGTTTTTTTGGAGCTTCACTCATGAATCAGAACCCTCTACACCCCAGTTGCTAGAGAAACTAGACGGACCATAATGCCGTCAATTCCCCAAAGCACTAGAGACATAACAATACATACAGCTAAAACGATCAATGTAGTTTGCATAGTTTCTTGGCGAGTAGGCCAAACAACTTTACGAATCTCCATACGAGATTCCTTTGCAAAATCGATCGCAGCTTTACCTTTAGTTGTTGTTGCTGCAACGCCTAGTGCGGCAGCAATCAGCACAACTACACCTGCAGCGCGAATTACAACAGACAATTCACCATACAGGTAATTACCCACAACAGCAGCAGCCAACAGAACAAAAGCGACAATCCACTTCATTGTATCTGCTGCACCTGAGCTATCAGGAGTTTCAGCGTTTGCTTTCATAAAACCAACCTGTGATAAGTCTTAAATATAGACGACAATAACCCCGCTGTTGCAGGGCACATTCCTTTGCGTTGCAAAACAACACATCTAACAGTCATTTTAGTCAAAAAGACCGTTTAATTCTTTGCTAAGAGCAAAAATCGATGTCAAAACATCCAACTCTTTTTTTAGCGCAGAAAAAGGGCATCAAATGATGCCCTTTTTACTAGTGGTTCGTCAAATCTTATGCAAAGATTTTAGCTACAACACCAGCACCAACTGTACGGCCACCTTCGCGGATTGCGAAACGTAGACCTTCGTCCATTGCGATTGGAGCGATTAGCTCAACAGTCATTTGAACGTTGTCACCTGGCATTACCATTTCTACGCCTTCAGGTAGAGTGATGTCGCCTGTTACGTCAGTTGTACGGAAGTAGAACTGTGGACGGTAACCTTTGAAGAAAGGAGTGTGACGGCCGCCTTCGTCTTTAGAAAGTACGTATACTTCAGACTCAAACTTAGTGTGTGGGTTGATAGAACCTTTCGCAGAAAGTACTTGACCACGTTCAACGTCATCACGCTTAGTACCACGTAGAAGTGCACCAACGTTCTCACCTGCACGACCTTCGTCAAGCAGTTTACGGAACATTTCAACACCAGTACAAGTAGTAAGAGTAGTCTCTTTGATACCAACGATTTCTACTTCGTCACCTACACGTAGGATACCGCGCTCGATACGACCAGTTACAACAGTACCACGACCTTGGATTGAGAATACATCTTCAATTGGTAGTAGGAACGGTTGGTCAACTGCACGCTCTGGCTCAGGAATGTAAGAATCTAGTGCTTCTGCAAGCTCAACGATCTTGTCTTCCCACTGCTTCTCGCCGTTTAGTGCGCCAAGTGCAGAACCTTGGATAACTGGTAGGTCATCACCTGGGAAGTCGTATTCAGAAAGAAGTTCACGAACTTCCATCTCAACTAGCTCAAGTAGCTCTTCGTCATCTACCATGTCACATTTGTTCATGAATACGATGATGTAAGGGATACCAACTTGACGACCAAGTAGGATGTGCTCACGAGTTTGAGGCATTGGGCCGTCAGTCGCAGCAACAACTAGGATACCGCCGTCCATTTGTGCAGCACCAGTGATCATGTTTTTAACATAATCCGCGTGTCCTGGACAGTCTACGTGTGCGTAGTGACGTGCTGGAGTATCGTACTCAACGTGAGAAGTTGCGATTGTGATACCGCGCTCACGCTCTTCTGGAGCGTTATCGATAGATGCGAAATCTTTAGCAACACCACCGTACACTTTTGCAAGTGTAGTACAGATAGCAGCAGTTAGAGTTGTTTTACCGTGGTCAACGTGGCCGATAGTACCAACGTTTACGTGCGGTTTCGTACGTTCAAATTTTTCTTTAGACATGGGGTGTCCCTCTAGGTACGGATTAGGTGGCTTAAAATAAGACCACGCAACCAAAAAAAATGGTTTTCTTTATTAAAGGAGAAGAAGCTTTAGACTGGTGCTAATACCCAGAGTCGAACTGGGGACCTCACCCTTACCAAGGGTGCGCTCTACCGACTGAGCTATATCAGCACACAAAATGAGTTGGAGCGTGCAGCGGGAATCGAACCCGCATCATCAGCTTGGAAGGCTGAGGTAATAGCCATTATACGATGCACGCAACACGTAACTCTGTTTGAGCTATTTAACCTTTAGAATATGGTGGAGAGGGACGGATTCGAACCATCGAAGGCAGTGCCAACAGATTTACAGTCTGCTCCCTTTGGCCACTCGGGAACCTCTCCAAATTTTGAGCTTTCTCTCGCTTGCCTTATAGGAAGGGAGAAAGTGGTGCCGACTACCGGAATCGAACTGGTGACCTACTGATTACAAGTCAGTTGCTCTACCTACTGAGCTAAGTCGGCACAAGTGGGGCGCATTTTATTGAATGATTTTCCACCTTGCAATAGTAAATTGAAAAAAAGTGCAAAATTCTCTGACCAAACTCCTACATACGGCTATTTAGCTCAAGGTTTACGTCTTTAACCCGCATCTAATACAGGAAGATATTTTATTTATCTATCGCTTGATGTATTTTCCATGCACTTGTTTTGTTATCCACTATAGAGTTTTGTATGAGCCCATTTATGTCATTTGACCGCGAACGTTGGTCTGAGCTAAGGAATTTAGTTCCGATGACACTTTCTGAGAGCGACTTAAAAGAGCTTCAAGGCATCAATGAAAAGCTCACAATGGAAGAGGCAGTAGAGATCTATCTACCGCTATCTCGTCTATTGAACCTCTATGTGGCAGCCAGACAGAATAGAAACTCTGTACTCCACCAATTTCTAGATAAGAAAGAGAAAGCGCCACCTTTTATCATCGGTATTGCGGGTAGCGTAGCCGTTGGCAAAAGTACCACTGCGCGCCTGCTTAAAGCCCTACTCTCTCGCTGGGAAAACCACCCAAAAGTTGAACTAGTGACAACCGATGGCTTTTTATATCCAAACGAGGTGTTAGAAGAGAAAGGGTTGATGAGCAAAAAGGGCTTTCCGGAGTCTTACGATATCAAGCGTTTAGTGAACTTTGTTTCGGATGTAAAGGCATGCAAGAGAAATGTCACAGCACCTGTTTACTCGCATCTTACGTACAACATTACTGATGACGTTAAGTGCGTCGACCTACCAGATGTACTTATTATTGAAGGACTTAATGTCTTACAAACCGGTATGAATTATCCACACGAACCACATCGCGTGTTTATTTCAGACTTCCTTGATTTCTCACTCTATGTTGACGCTGATAGCCAACAAATCAAAGAGTGGTACGTCAATCGTTTTATGAAATTCCGCGATGGGGCGTTTACTAAGCCTGGCTCTTACTTTAGTCATTACACTAAATTATCGAACCAAGCCGCATTGGATAAAGCGGAAGGTATCTGGAGTTCAATTAATGGCTTGAACCTTGAACAAAATATCCTTCCGACAAGAGAAAGGGCTCACCTGATACTACGTAAAGGCGCAGATCATATGGTTGAAGAAGTGTTACTAAGAAAATAGTAACGCCTTAATCGCCTTTTCTTAGCGATATCTCACCACCAATATAGCTCTCGATACCATTCTCAGTTTTGAGTAATACAGCGCCTTGTTCATCGATGCCTTGAACAACACCTTCAATTTCTCTAGGTCCAATGATCAGCCTAACATTGCGACCTAAGAAATTATCCAAGCGGTTCCAACGCTCTACAAAATTGGACATTCCTTTCAGCTCATAATCGACAAGAGATTTATCCCAAGCATTGATCAGAGCCTGCGCTAATTGATTACGGTCAGGTACCTTTCCATCACACACTTCTTTAAGGGAAGTCCATGGCTGGCCAATACCTGATGTTGTTGGATCCATGGATAGGTTTAGCCCTAAACCAATCACAATATGCGCAGCGCCACCAGACTGTCCTGACAACTCGACCAAGATACCTGCAAGCTTCTTATCATTGTGGTAGAGGTCGTTCGGCCATTTGAGCTTTACACCTTCTACACCCATTTCTTCCAAAGCTTCAACAACAGCAACACCAACCACAAGGCTTAAGCCCATCGCGGCAGCCATCCCTGCGTCAAGTCTCCAATACATTGAAAGATAGAGGTTTGCACCGAATGGCGATACCCACTCTCGTCCACGGCGTCCACGACCCGCAGCTTGATATTCAGCAATACAGACAGAACCCGATTCGAGAGTGTTAGTACGCTCTAATAGGTGTTGGTTTGTAGAACCCATGATAGGAATGAGTTCAAGAGAAGCATCGCGACTAACTGCAGACAATTTTTCTTGGTCAAGCATATCCAAACGACTGGCTAGCTTGTAACCCTTGCCTTGTACTCGATAGATATCTAAACCCCACTCTTGAATACCTTTAATGTGCTTACTGATAGCCGCTCGTGATACACCAATCATTTCACCTAGGTCTTCACCTGAATGAAACTCACCGTCAGCAAGGCATCTCAATAGTGCAAGCTTGGTACTGTGTTCTCTCATACCAATGACTCCAAAGCCTTGTCTAGGTTTGTCTCGCAGTCTCGTCCCATAAAGCGCACTTCATGTTCCAATCGAATATCGAATTTATTCAAGACGGACTGGCGCACTCGCTCTGCAAGCTTAAGGATATCCACAGCAGAAGCCTCATCATAATTGATAATAACCAATGCTTGGTTGGGGTGAACCTGAGCGCCACCTTCTGTTACACCCTTGAACTGGCATTGATCAATCAGCCAGCCAGCAGCAACTTTGATCATGTCATTACTCTCATAGCCGACAATATTTGGATATAGAGCTAACAAGCGATCAAAATGATCTTGGGTGATCACCGGGTTTTTGAAGAAGCTACCCGCATTCCCTTGTACTCTAGGGTCTGGCAGCTTACTTGAACGAATAGCACACACTTCATCAAATATAGTGCGAGGAGAGAGCGTATCGGCTGATAGGCTTTTTAACGGGCCATAGTGATTACATGGCTCCCACTCTTTCGGCAACGTTAAACCAATCGCAACAACAATCGCTTTATCGCAGAGAGCGTGTTTGAAGATAGAGTCTCGGTAACCAAAGAGACACTCTTCTTTGCTTAGTCGCTTAACTGTATAAGTATCCAGACACAGAATATCGACATACTCGCATACGTCTTGCAGCTCAACTCCATACGCACCAATATTTTGAATCGGAGCAGAGCCGGAACAGCCGGGTATCATTGCTAGGTTTTCTAGACCACCCAGCCCTTTATCCACACTCCACTCAACCAAGCTTGGCCAATCCTCGCCACCACTTACATGCAGTAGGTGATGACTGTCCGTCTCAGCCAGCTCAATCCCGGCTAATTTATTCACGATGACCAGGCCAGCGAAGTGCTCAGTAAAAAGCATATTACTGCCCTTACCCAGTATTAACTTAGGCAAAGCTGACCATTTAGGGTCTTTGTAAAGCGAAATCAGTTCTTCGGTAGTGGTGACTTCAACCAACGCATCACACGTCTGATCGATGGAAAAAGTATGAACATTTTTTAAACTAGCATTGAGATGGAATTGCATGGCGATATTCAATTAACTTACACTGCGGTCATTCTACAGCAGATAAACCAATGGCGCAGTGACTGAATGAACAATGTCATCATTACTCAATTAGACCCAGTAAAGGTTCCCCTAGTTAAACGTTTCTATAAAGAACACTACCCAACGGGAAAAGCGAATAAGAGTGAACTGATCTACTCGTTATTGCTGGATGACGAGCTGTGCGGTGTCGTGCGTTTTCGTACAATAGAAAATAATCGTTTACTTACTGGAATGGCGATATCAAAACAACATCGCGGTCAGCAATTAGGCTCCCAGCTTATGGATTATTGTGCGCAACATACGCTTTCTGAAGACGATTACTGCTTTGCTTACGCTCATCTCACCAATTTTTATGCGCGACACAAATTCGTGCAAGTAGACCCTAAAGATCTACCAAATGGTTTAAGAGTTTTATACGAGCGCTATTCGAATAGCGGAAAAGATCTCATTCCTATGCATTATCAGCAAAATTGTTAGAGAATGCCTCGATTATCTAGTATTTGGTGCTATCCCTTTGGTAAAATTAAAGGTTCGCAATTTTGCATATTTTTAAGGTAAAACAGTCAATATGATTGCCAGTAGGAATCCATTCATACAGTTGCCAACCATAGCGCAGAATCCTGACAAGTTTGAAGTACTACTATCAGCGCAAGAGTTTCGAACTCGCCTACTTGATGAGATATCTCGCGCAACTACTCGTATTAGTTTAGTCGCTTTGTACCTTGAAGATGATGAGGCTGGCCGTGAGATCCTAACTGCCTTATATGAAGCAAAGCAAAAGAATCCGGAATTAGACGTGAGCGTTTGTGTCGATTGGCACCGAGCGCAGCGTGGATTGATTGGTGCAGAGTCTTCTGAAGGCAATGCAGCCATGTATAAAGAGTTTGCAGAAAAATATCAGCACTCTGTGCCTGTCTATGGCATTCCCGTTCGCGGCAAAGAAGTCTTTGGCGTACTGCACCTAAAAGGCTTTATCGTCGATGACAGCGTGATATACAGCGGTGCAAGCCTTAACAATATCTACCTGAATTACCATGACCGCTATCGCTTTGATCGTTACCACGTTTTAAACAACGCGGCTCTTGCTGACGCAATGTTTACCTACGTACACGAACAGATGGTTGCGGACAGCGCTGTTTATGACCTGGCAGATAAGAACAAGCCTGCGACCAAAGAACTGAAACCAGCGATTCGTCAGTTTCGAGCATCATTGGCAAGGTCTCAGTATCAATTCGATGGTCAAGAGGTTTCAGCAGACCAAGTTGCTGTAACACCATTGGTTGGTATCGGTAAAAGACGTAACCGTCTGAATCAGGGAATCAATCAACTCGTCGCTCAAGCTAAAGATGAAATCTTCATCTGCACACCTTACTTCAACTTCCCACCTAGCCTAGCTAAAGAAGTGAAGAAAGCACTTAAGCGTGGTGTAAAGGTCAGCATTGTTGTTGGCGATAAGACAGCAAATGATTTCTTTATCTCGCCAGAAGAAGAATTTAAAACGATTGGTGGTCTGCCATACCTGTACGAACTGAACTTACGTCGTTTCGCTAAAGCGAATGAAGCTCATATTGCTAGCCGTAATCTATCAATTCGACTTTGGCAACACGATTCTAATAGCTTCCACCTAAAGGGCATATGGGTAGATAAACGCTACATGCTACTAACAGGTAATAACCTAAACCCACGCGCATGGAAGCTAGATCTAGAAAACGGTATCTTTATCCAAGATAACTACCATCATCTAACAGACAAGTTCCAGGCCGAAGTGGATAACATCCTTCAACACACTCAGCTTATCTGTACTTATAAGCAGTTAGACAAGGTAGAGAGCTACCCGATGGAAGTTCAGAAGTTGATTCGTAAGATCACTCGTGTGAAAGCCGACAGAGTACTCAAACAAATACTGTAGTCGGTGTATCAAAACACTATTTATCAACGCCTAGCAAACGCTAGGCGTTTTTGTATCTACGAGATAGTGATATTTGATGGTCATTTCAAGTCCACATCTCGATTTATTCATAGTAATAGTAATAACTTGAAGTGTTAAACACCCTACCTTTTCCTTAGTCAGTCTAAGGGTTCCAGATACGTGTATCAGGTATGGTTTAGAGAGCAGTTAAACGAGTCCCAATACAAATATAATCGACAATTATCCTCTACGTATCAAAAGTAATAATGTTCGTATAGCCTACAACGAGGTATGAGCGTGTTAGTGTATCTCATATAGAAAGCACTCAGAATCTCCCAATTTGATGCTCTGTCCTATTTTAACTTAACTACCTGAGTTAGAAGTAATACCAATTAAAGTAAAAATGTGATCTAATTAAGATTGATGAATCATTGTGAAATTTAGCCATGGATAGCCTTAATAACACTGACTTCAAAAAGCTTGCGAGCCAGCAAAAAACCATTCAGATGAAGATGCGTTTACTTGCGCTCGCACACTTTAAAGACGGCCTCTCTCGTACACAAATTGCAAAATCTCTCAAAGTCAGTCGAACCAGTGTCAATAAATGGGTTCGGATTTTTTTTGAAGAAGGCCTCGAAGGACTTCAAGAAAAACCTCGGACTGGTAGGCCTGCATACCTCACCGATGAGCAGCGGGCTCAACTCAGTGCCTTCATAAAAAAAGAAGCTGAATCACCTTCTGGTGGCCGCCTTGTTGGAAGCGATATACATGACTACATCTTTAAACACTTTGACAAGCACTACCACCCTAATTCCATCTATTATCTCCTCGACCACATGGGTTTTTCTTGGATAACTTCTCGTTCCAAACACCCTAAACAATCACAGCAAATACAAGACGATTTTAAAAAAATTCCAAATCGAAACGATCCTTAAGATCCCCGGCCATATTGGGCTAGAGAGTGTTGATGTCTGGTTTCAAGACGAAGCTAGGTTTGGTCAGCAGAACACAACAACACGTCTTTGGGCTACTCGTGGAACGAGACCTCGCGTAGTAAAACAGCAACAATTTGAATACGCTTATTTGTTTGGCTCAGTGTGCCCATCGAGAGGGATTGGTGAGGCAATGGTCGTCCCTTGGGTTAACAAAGACATCATGATAAACCATCTAGAGCAGATATCTAAAGTCACAGAAAAAGACCGTCATTCAGTGGTAATAATGGATGGCGCAGGATGGCATACCGATGATATTGCTAACCCATTTGATAATGTCAGTATTATCAAATTGCCGCCATACTCACCAGAGCTTAACCCTATAGAGCAAGTGTGGAGTTGGTTAAGGCAACACTATCTAGCAAACCAAAACTTCATTGATTATAACGATATTGTTTCGAAGGTCTGTAGCGCTTGGAATGGATTTCTTGAGTGCAAAGATCGCGTCACAAAAATGTGTACAAGAGATTGGATTGACCTGATCAGTTAATTTTCCGGATTGGTATAACAACAAAACACTTTTCTTCAAATGTAAAAAAGCCCTGCTATTTCTAGCAGGGCTTTTCTAATAAGTGGCGGAGTGGACGGGACTCGAACCCGCGACCCCCGGCGTGACAGGCCGGTATTCTAACCAACTGAACTACCACTCCGCAGTGGAATACTTGTCGTCGCTGACAAGTGTTCAAATTTAAAGCCTAGCGATGTCCTACTCTCACATGGGGAAGCCCCACACTACCATCGGCGCTATTGTGTTTCACTTCTGAGTTCGGCATGGAATCAGGTGGGTCCACAATGCTATGGTCGCCAAGCAAATTTTAAAATTCGGAAAACTGTATTTAAAAGTTTCTCTTCAAACTCATTCAAGGTCTGGTCTTTCTTTGAGTCCACAAAACCCCTTGGGTGTTGTATGGTTAAGCCTCACGGGCAATTAGTACAGGTTAGCTCAATGCCTCGCAGCACTTACACACCCTGCCTATCAACGTCGTAGTCTACGACAACCCTTTAGGACACTTATAGTGCCAGGAAAACTCATCTCAAGGCTCGCTTCCCGCTTAGATGCTTTCAGCGGTTATCGATTCCGAACTTAGCTACCGGGCAATGCCATTGGCATGACAACCCGAACACCAGAGGTTCGTCCACTCCGGTCCTCTCGTACTAGGAGCAGCCCTTTCAATTTTCCAACGCCCACGGCAGATAGGGACCGAACTGTCTCACGACGTTCTAAACCCAGCTCGCGTACCACTTTAAATGGCGAACAGCCATACCCTTGGGACCGACTTCAGCCCCAGGATGTGATGAGCCGACATCGAGGTGCCAAACACCGCCGTCGATATGAACTCTTGGGCGGTATCAGCCTGTTATCCCCGGAGTACCTTTTATCCGTTGAGCGATGGCCCTTCCATTCAGAACCACCGGATCACTATGACCTGCTTTCGCACCTGCTCGAATTGTCATTCTCGCAGTCAAGCGGGCTTATGCCATTGCACTAACCACACGATGTCCAACCGTGTTTAGCCCACCTTCGTGCTCCTCCGTTACTCTTTGGGAGGAGACCGCCCCAGTCAAACTACCCACCAGGCACTGTCCGTAATCCCGATTCAGGGACCAACGTTAGAACATCAAAACTACAAGGGTGGTATTTCAAGGACGACTCCACCACATCTAGCGACGCGGTTTCATAGTCTCCCACCTATCCTACACATGTAGGTTCAATGTTCAGTGCCAAGCTGTAGTAAAGGTTCACGGGGTCTTTCCGTCTAGCCGCGGGTACACTGCATCTTCACAGCGATTTCAATTTCACTGAGTCTCGGGTGGAGACAGCGTGGCCATCATTACGCCATTCGTGCAGGTCGGAACTTACCCGACAAGGAATTTCGCTACCTTAGGACCGTTATAGTTACGGCCGCCGTTTACCGGGGCTTCGATCAAGAGCCTCGACCGAAGTCTAACCCCATCAATTAACCTTCCGGCACCGGGCAGGCGTCACACCGTATACGTCATCTTACGATTTTGCACAGTGCTGTGTTTTTAATAAACAGTTGCAGCCACCTGGTATCTGCGACTCTCGTCTGCTCCATCCGCAAGGGACTTCACTGATAAGAGCGTACCTTCTCCCGAAGTTACGGTACCATTTTGCCTAGTTCCTTCACCCGAGTTCTCTCAAGCGCCTTGGTATTCTCTACCCGACCACCTGTGTCGGTTTGGGGTACGATTCCTTACAATCTGAAGCTTAGAGGCTTTTCCTGGAAGCATGGCATCAATGACTTCACTACCGTAGTAGCTCGACATCGTATCTCAGCGTTAATAGCGGTCCGGATTTACCTAAACCACCCGCCTACATGCTTGAACCTGGACAACCGTCGCCAGGCCCACCTAGCCTTCTCCGTCCCCATCGCAATTGTAAGAGTACGGGAATATTAACCCGTTTCCCATCGACTACGCCTTTCGGCCTCGCCTTAGGAGTCGACTTACCCTGCCCGATTAACGTTGGACAGGAACCCTTGGTCTTCCGGCGAGGGAGTTTTCACTCCCTTTATCGTTACTCATGTCAGCATTCGCACTTCTGATACCTCCAGCAGCCCTTACAGACCACCTTCAACGGCTTACAGAACGCTCCCTACCCACATACCCTAAGGTACGTAGCCGCAGCTTCGGTGTATAGCTTAGCCCCGTTACATCTTCCGCGCAGGCCGACTCGACCAGTGAGCTATTACGCTTTCTTTAAATGATGGCTGCTTCTAAGCCAACATCCTGGCTGTCTGAGCCTTCCCACATCGTTTCCCACTTAGCTATACTTTGGGACCTTAGCTGGCGGTCTGGGTTGTTTCCCTCTCCACGACGGACGTTAGCACCCGCCGTGTGTCTCCCGGATAGTACTTACTGGTATTCGGGTTTGCAAAGGGTTGGTAAGTCGGGATGACCCTAGCCTTAACAGTGCTCTACCCCAGTAGTATTCGTCCGAGGCGCTACCTAAATAGCTTTCGGGGAGAACCAGCTATCTCCAGGTTTGATTGGCCTTTCACCCTAGCCACAAGTCATCCGCTAATTTTTCAACATTAGTCGGTTCGGTCCTCCAGTTGATGTTACTCAACCTTCAACCTGCCCATGGCTGGATCACCTGGTTTCGGGTCTAATCCTAGCAACTGTACGCCCAGTTAAGACTCGGTTTCCCTACGGCTCCCCTAAACGGTTAACCTTGCTACTAAAATTAAGTCGCTGACCCATTATACAAAAGGTACGCAGTCACACCACGAAGGTGCTCCTACTGCTTGTACGTACACGGTTTCAGGTTCTATTTCACTCCCCTCACAGGGGTTCTTTTCGCCTTTCCCTCACGGTACTGGTTCACTATCGGTCAGTCAGTAGTATTTAGCCTTGGAGGATGGTCCCCCCGTATTCAGACAGGATATCACGTGTCCCGCCCTACTCGTTTTCACTGATTATGATGTGTCGGTTACGGGGCTATCACCCTTTACTGCGAGACTTTCCAGACTCTTCACCTGCATCATTAAAAGCTTAAGGGCTAATCCAATTTCGCTCGCCGCTACTTTCGGAATCTCGGTTGATTTCTCTTCCTCGGGGTACTTAGATGTTTCAGTTCCCCCGGTTTGCCTCCTGTTGCTATGTATTCACAACAGGATACTTACTTATGTAAGTGGGTTTCCCCATTCAGGAATCCCAGACTCAAAAGGTTATTACTACCTAATCTGGGCTTATCGCAAGTTATTACGCCTTTCATCGCCTCTGACTGCCAAGGCATCCACCGTGTACGCTTAGTCACTTAACCATACAACCCGAAAGGGTCTTAGTGTATGGCAACTAACCAAGGTTTTTGGTTGTCATCAAGAAGGGTTAATTCTCAATGACTGTTTGCCGGACTCAATTGTGATTCAAACTAGGTTTGAATCGAATACAAGACACTTGAATGTGTTTGTTGTGTTTATACCGTTCTTATTAACTAAGAGCAGATAAACATTGAGAACTTTTAAATTTGATTGAATTACTCGTAAGTAATCAATCAGTCAGCTTTCCAAATTGTTAAAGAGCAATGAGACTTCTTGTGAAGTTCATTTTCTAAAGACTCTCACAGTCGAAAAATCCAACCAGCGACATAAGAAGTGGTTTGGAGATTTAACTTCCAAGAATATTTAGAGAATGGTGGGCGATACCGGGCTCGAACCAGTGACCCCCTGCTTGTAAGGCAGGTGCTCTCCCAACTGAGCTAATCGCCCACGAAAGTTTTAATTCCTTCGTGGAGAAAGAATGGTGGGTCGTGCAGGATTCGAACCTGCGACCAATTGATTAAAAGTCAACTGCTCTACCAACTGAGCTAACGACCCAATGGTATCCCGTAGGGGAGTCGAACCCCTGTTACCGCCGTGAAAGGGCGGTGTCCTAGGCCTCTAGACGAACGGGACACTGCTAATTCATCTCTACTTTAAAAAGTAGAAACAAACTTCGAAGAACTTGGGAGTTCTTCATCTCTTTACTTTTCTAAACCTAATCAATCTGTGTGGACACTCATCGTGTATATCTTCGTATAAGGAGGTGATCCAGCCCCAGGTTCCCCTAGGGCTACCTTGTTACGACTTCACCCCAGTCATGAACCACAAAGTGGTGAGCGTCCTCCCCGAAAGGTTAAACTACCCACTTCTTTTGCAGCCCACTCCCATGGTGTGACGGGCGGTGTGTACAAGGCCGGGAACGTATTCACCGTGACATTCTGATTCACGATTACTAGCGATTCCGACTTCATGGAGTCGAGTTGCAGACTCAATCCGGACTACGACGCACTTTTGGGATTCGCTCACTATCGCTAGCTTGCTGCCCTCTGTATGCGCCATTGTAGCACGTGTGTAGCCCTACTCGTAAGGGCCATGATGACTTGACGTCGTCCCCACCTTCCTCCGGTTTATCACCGGCAGTCTCCCTGGAGTTCCCGACATTACTCGCTGGCAAACAAGGATAAGGGTTGCGCTCGTTGCGGGACTTAACCCAACATTTCACAACACGAGCTGACGACAGCCATGCAGCACCTGTCTCAGAGCTCCCGAAGGCACACCTGCGTCTCCGCTGGCTTCTCTGGATGTCAAGAGTAGGTAAGGTTCTTCGCGTTGCATCGAATTAAACCACATGCTCCACCGCTTGTGCGGGCCCCCGTCAATTCATTTGAGTTTTAATCTTGCGACCGTACTCCCCAGGCGGTCTACTTAACGCGTTAGCTCCGAAAGCCACGGCTCAAGGCCACAACCTCCAAGTAGACATCGTTTACGGCGTGGACTACCAGGGTATCTAATCCTGTTTGCTCCCCACGCTTTCGCATCTGAGTGTCAGTATCTGTCCAGGGGGCCGCCTTCGCCACTGGTATTCCTTCAGATCTCTACGCATTTCACCGCTACACCTGAAATTCTACCCCCCTCTACAGTACTCTAGTTCACCAGTTTCAAATGCAGTTCCGAGGTTGAGCCCCGGGCTTTCACATCTGACTTAATGAACCACCTGCATGCGCTTTACGCCCAGTAATTCCGATTAACGCTCGCACCCTCCGTATTACCGCGGCTGCTGGCACGGAGTTAGCCGGTGCTTCTTCTGTTGCTAACGTCAAGAGATAACGCTATTAACGTTACCCCCTTCCTCACAACTGAAAGTACTTTACAACCCGAAGGCCTTCTTCATACACGCGGCATGGCTGCATCAGGCTTTCGCCCATTGTGCAATATTCCCCACTGCTGCCTCCCGTAGGAGTCTGGACCGTGTCTCAGTTCCAGTGTGGCTGATCATCCTCTCAGACCAGCTAGGGATCGTCGCCTTGGTGAGCCATTACCTCACCAACTAGCTAATCCCACCTAGGCATATCTTGACGCGAGAGGCCCGAAGGTCCCCCTCTTTGGCCCGTAGGCATTATGCGGTATTAGCCATCGTTTCCAATGGTTATCCCCCACATCAAGGCAATTTCCTAGGCATTACTCACCCGTCCGCCGCTCGACGCCCATTAACGCACCCGAAGGATTGTTAGTGTCGTTTCCGCTCGACTTGCATGTGTTAGGCCTGCCGCCAGCGTTCAATCTGAGCCATGATCAAACTCTTCAATTTAAGATTTTGTGACTCAACGAATACTGACTTCAAAACTAATATTTACCGAAGTAAACATGTAATTCTAAAGCTATTACCATTCCAACAGAATGGTAATGAATTGACTGTGCCGAATAACTACAAGTAGTTAAACGTATTGGTCACTCAGTTCATTGAAATCAATTTTGATTCCGAAGAATCTGTTTTATCTAACGATAAAACGTTTTGATATTCATCAACGAGTGCCCACACAGATTGATAGGTTTAAATTGTTAAAGAGCTTTGCTTTCAGTGCCTTAGCACTCAAGCAGGACGCGTATAATACGCTTTCTACTTTGAAAGTCAACATAAAATACTAAGAAAACTTAGAACTCTATGGTGACTTGTCTATTTAATAGACAAAGTCGAAATTAAAGCCTGGCGATGTCCTACTCTCACATGGGGAAGCCCCACACTACCATCGGCGCTATTGTGTTTCACTTCTGAGTTCGGCATGGAATCAGGTGGGTCCACAATGCTATGGTCGCCAAGCAAATTTTAAAATTCGGAAAACTGTATTTAAAAGTTATTTCTCTTCAAACTCATTCAAGGTCTGTCTTTGAGTCCACAAAACCCCCTTGGGTGTTGTATGGTTAAGCCTCACGGGCAATTAGTACAGGTTAGCTCAATGCCTCGCAGCACTTACACACCCTGCCTATCAACGTCGTAGTCTACGACAACCCTTTAGGACACTTATAGTGCCAGGGGAAAACTCATCTCAAGGCTCGCTTCCCGCTTAGATGCTTTCAGCGGTTATCGATTCCGAACTTAGCTACCGGGCAATGCCATTGGCATGACAACCCGAACACCAGAGGTTCGTCCACTCCGGTCCTCTCGTACTAGGAGCAGCCCCTTTCAATTTTCCAACGCCCACGGCAGATAGGGACCGAACTGTCTCACGACGTTCTAAACCCAGCTCGCGTACCACTTTAAATGGCGAACAGCCATACCCTTGGGACCGACTTCAGCCCCAGGATGTGATGAGCCGACATCGAGGTGCCAAACACCGCCGTCGATATGAACTCTTGGGCGGTATCAGCCTGTTATCCCCGGAGTACCTTTTATCCGTTGAGCGATGGCCCTTCCATTCAGAACCACCGGATCACTATGACCTGCTTTCGCACCTGCTCGAATTGTCATTCTCGCAGTCAAGCGGGCTTATGCCATTGCACTAACCACACGATGTCCAACCGTGTTTAGCCCACCTTCGTGCTCCTCCGTTACTCTTTGGGAGGAGACCGCCCCAGTCAAACTACCCACCAGGCACTGTCCGTAATCCCGATTCAGGGACCAACGTTAGAACATCAAAACTACAAGGGTGGTATTTCAAGGACGACTCCACCACATCTAGCGACGCGGTTTCAAAGTCTCCCACCTATCCTACACATGTAGGTTCAATGTTCAGTGCCAAGCTGTAGTAAAGGTTCACGGGGTCTTTCCGTCTAGCCGCGGGTACACTGCATCTTCACAGCGATTTCAATTTCACTGAGTCTCGGGTGGAGACAGCGTGGCCATCATTACGCCATTCGTGCAGGTCGGAACTTACCCGACAAGGAATTTCGCTACCTTAGGACCGTTATAGTTACGGCCGCCGTTTACCGGGGCTTCGATCAAGAGCTTCGACCGAAGTCTAACCCCATCAATTAACCTTCCGGCACCGGGCAGGCGTCACACCGTATACGTCATCTTACGATTTTGCACAGTGCTGTGTTTTTAATAAACAGTTGCAGCCACCTGGTATCTGCGACTCTCGTCTGCTCCATCCGCAAGGGACTTCACTGATAAGAGCGTACCTTCTCCCGAAGTTACGGTACCATTTTGCCTAGTTCCTTCACCCGAGTTCTCTCAAGCGCCTTGGTATTCTCTACCCGACCACCTGTGTCGGTTTGGGGTACGATTCCTTACAATCTGAAGCTTAGAGGCTTTTCCTGGAAGCATGGCATCAATGACTTCACTACCGTAGTAGCTCGACATCGTATCTCAGCGTTAGTAGCGGTCCGGATTTACCTAAACCACCCGCCTACATACTTGAACCTGGACAACCGTCGCCAGGCCCACCTAGCCTTCTCCGTCCCCCCCCATCGCAATTGTAAGAAGTACGGGAATATTAACCCGTTTCCCATCGACTACGCCTTTCGGCCTCGCCTTAGGAGTCGACTTACCCTGCCCCGATTAACGTTGGACAGGAACCCTTGGTCTTCCGGCGAGGGAGTTTTTTCACTCCCTTTATCGTTACTCATGTCAGCATTCGCACTTCTGATACCTCCAGCAGCCCTTACAGACCACCTTCAACGGCTTACAGAACGCTCCCTACCCCACATACCCTAAGGTACGTAGCCGCAGCTTCGGTGTATAGCTTAGCCCCGTTACATCTTCCGCGCAGGCCGACTCGACCAGTGAGCTATTACGCTTTCTTTAAATGATGGCTGCTTCTAAGCCAACATCCTGGCTGTCTGAGCCTTCCCACATCGTTTCCCACTTAGCTATACTTTGGGACCTTAGCTGGCGGTCTGGGTTGTTTCCCTCTCACGACGGACGTTAGCACCCGCCGTGTGTCTCCCGGATAGTACTTACTGGTATTCGGGTTTGCAAAGGGTTGGTAAGTCGGGATGACCCTAGCCTTAACAGTGCTCTACCCCAGTAGTATTCGTCCGAGGCGCTACCTAAATAGCTTTCGGGAGAACCAGCTATCTCCAGGTTTGATTGGCCTTTCACCCTAGCCACAAGTCATCCGCTAATTTTTCAACATTAGTCGGTTCGGTCCTCCAGTTGATGTTACTCAACCTTCAACCTGCCCATGGCTGAATCACCTGGTTTCGGGTCTAATCCTAGCAACTGTACGCCCAGTTAAGACTCGGTTTCCCTACGGCTCCCCTAAACGGTTAACCTTGCTACTAAAATTAAGTCGCTGACCCATTATACAAAAGGTACGCAGTCACACCACGAAGGTGCTCCTACTGCTTGTACGTACACGGTTTCAGGTTCTATTTCACTCCCTCACAGGGGTTCTTTTCGCCTTTCCCTCACGGTACTGGTTCACTATCGGTCAGTCAGTAGTATTTAGCCTTGGAGGATGGTCCCCCCATATTCAGACAGGATATCACGTGTCCCGCCCTACTCGTTTTCACTGATGATGAGATGTCGATTACGGGGCTATCACCCTTTATTGCGGCACTTTCCAGAGCCTTCATCTGTCTCATTAAAAGCTTAAGGGCTAATCCAATTTCGCTCGCCGCTACTTTCGGAATCTCGGTTGATTTCTCTTCCTCGGGGTACTTAGATGTTTCAGTTCCCCCGGTTTGCCTCCTGCTGCTATGTATTCACAACAGGATACTTACTTATGTAAGTGGGTTTCCCCATTCAGGAATCCCAGACTCAAAAGGTTATTACTACCTAATCTGGGCTTATCGCAAGTTATTACGCCTTTCATCGCCTCTGACTGCCAAGGCATCCACCGTGTACGCTTAGTCACTTAACCATACAACCCGAAAGGGTCTTAGCGTATGGCAACTAACCAAGGTTTTTGTTTGTCATCAAGAAGGGTTAATTCCTGATAACTGTTTGCCGGACTCAATTGTGATTCAAACAAGTTTGAATCGAATACAAGACACTTGAATGTGTTTGTTGTGTTTATCTAATGAAAGATAAACATTGAGAACTTTTAAATTTGATTGAATTACTCGTGAGTAATCAATCAGTCAGCTTTCAAATTGTTAAAGAGCTTGATTCAATAAAATGAACCATTTTTAAAGACTCTCTTAAGAGAATACTTAAAGATGGTGGAGCTATGCGGGATCGAACCGCAGACCTCCTGCGTGCAAGGCAGGCGCTCTCCCAGCTGAGCTATAGCCCCATCTAGGTCGATATTGGTGGGTCTGAGTGGACTTGAACCACCGACCTCCCGCTTATCAGGCGAGCGCTCTAACCAGCTGAGCTACAGACCCAATATCGTCTCTTAACTTTTCTAAACCTAATCAATCTGTGTGGGTACTCATCGTGCATATCTTCGTATAAGGAGGTGATCCAGCCCCAGGTTCCCCTAGGGCTACCTTGTTACGACTTCACCCCAGTCATGAACCACAAAGTGGTGAGCGTCCTCCCCGAAAGGTTAAACTACCCACTTCTTTTGCAGCCCACTCCCATGGTGTGACGGGCGGTGTGTACAAGGCCAGGAACGTATTCACCGTGACATTCTGATTCACGATTACTAGCGATTCCGACTTCATGGAGTCGAGTTGCAGACTCAATCCGGACTACGACGCACTTTTGGGATTCGCTCACTATCGCTAGCTTGCTGCCCTCTGTATGCGCCATTGTAGCACGTGTGTAGCCCTACTCGTAAGGGCCATGATGACTTGACGTCGTCCCCACCTTCCTCCGGTTTATCACCGGCAGTCTCCCTGGAGTTCCCGACATTACTCGCTGGCAAACAAGGATAAGGGTTGCGCTCGTTGCGGGACTTAACCCAACATTTCACAACACGAGCTGACGACAGCCATGCAGCACCTGTCTCAGAGTTCCCGAAGGCACACCTGCGTCTCCGCTGGCTTCTCTGGATGTCAAGAGTAGGTAAGGTTCTTCGCGTTGCATCGAATTAAACCACATGCTCCACCGCTTGTGCGGGCCCCCGTCAATTCATTTGAGTTTTAATCTTGCGACCGTACTCCCCAGGCGGTCTACTTAACGCGTTAGCTCCGAAAGCCACGGCTCAAGGCCACAACCTCCAAGTAGACATCGTTTACGGCGTGGACTACCAGGGTATCTAATCCTGTTTGCTCCCCACGCTTTCGCATCTGAGTGTCAGTATCTGTCCAGGGGGCCGCCTTCGCCACTGGTATTCCTTCAGATCTCTACGCATTTCACCGCTACACCTGAAATTCTACCCCCCTCTACAGTACTCTAGTTCACCAGTTTCAAATGCAGTTCCGAGGTTGAGCCCCGGGCTTTCACATCTGACTTAATGAACCACCTGCATGCGCTTTACGCCCAGTAATTCCGATTAACGCTCGCACCCTCCGTATTACCGCGGCTGCTGGCACGGAGTTAGCCGGTGCTTCTTCTGTTGCTAACGTCAAGAGATAACGCTATTAACGTTACCCCCTTCCTCACAACTGAAAGTACTTTACAACCCGAAGGCCTTCTTCATACACGCGGCATGGCTGCATCAGGCTTTCGCCCATTGTGCAATATTCCCCACTGCTGCCTCCCGTAGGAGTCTGGACCGTGTCTCAGTTCCAGTGTGGCTGATCATCCTCTCAGACCAGCTAGGGATCGTCGCCTTGGTGAGCCATTACCTCACCAACTAGCTAATCCCACCTAGGCATATCTTGACGCGAGAGGCCCGAAGGTCCCCCTCTTTGGCCCGTAGGCATTATGCGGTATTAGCCATCGTTTCCAATGGTTATCCCCCACATCAAGGCAATTTCCTAGGCATTACTCACCCGTCCGCCGCTCGACGCCCATTAACGCACCCGAAGGATTGTTAGTGTCGTTTCCGCTCGACTTGCATGTGTTAGGCCTGCCGCCAGCGTTCAATCTGAGCCATGATCAAACTCTTCAATTTAAGATTTTGTGACTCAACGAATACTGACTTCAAAACTAATATTTACCGAAGTAAACATGTAATTCTAAAGCTATTACCATTCCAACAGAATGGTAATGAATTGACTGTGCCGAATAACTACAAGTAGTTAAACGTATTGGTCACTCAGTTCATTGAAATCAATTTTGATTCCGAAGAATCTGTTTTATCTAACGATAAAACGTTTTGATATTCATCAACGAGTGCCCACACAGATTGATAGGTTTAAATTGTTAAAGAGCTTTGCTTTCAGTGCCTTAGCACTCAAGCAGGACGCGTATAATACGCTTTCTACTTTGAAAGTCAACATAAAATACTAAGAAAACTTAGAACTCTATGGTGACTTGTCTATTTAATAGACAAAGTCGAAATTAAAGCCTGGCGATGTCCTACTCTCACATGGGGAAGCCCCACACTACCATCGGCGCTATTGTGTTTCACTTCTGAGTTCGGCATGGAATCAGGTGGGTCCACAATGCTATGGTCGCCAAGCAAATTTTAAAATTCGGAAAACTGTATTTAAAAGTTATTTCTCTTCAAACTCATTCAAGGTCTGTCTTTGAGTCCACAAAACCCCTTGGGTGTTGTATGGTTAAGCCTCACGGGCAATTAGTACAGGTTAGCTCAATGCCTCGCAGCACTTACACACCCTGCCTATCAACGTCGTAGTCTACGACAACCCTTTAGGACACTTATAGTGCCAGGAAAACTCATCTCAAGGCTCGCTTCCCGCTTAGATGCTTTCAGCGGTTATCGATTCCGAACTTAGCTACCGGGCAATGCCATTGGCATGACAACCCGAACACCAGAGGTTCGTCCACTCCGGTCCTCTCGTACTAGGAGCAGCCCTTTCAATTTTCCAACGCCCACGGCAGATAGGGACCGAACTGTCTCACGACGTTCTAAACCCAGCTCGCGTACCACTTTAAATGGCGAACAGCCATACCCTTGGGACCGACTTCAGCCCCAGGATGTGATGAGCCGACATCGAGGTGCCAAACACCGCCGTCGATATGAACTCTTGGGCGGTATCAGCCTGTTATCCCCGGTACCTTTTATCCGTTGAGCGATGGCCCTTCCATTCAGAACCACCGGATCACTATGACCTGCTTTCGCACCTGCTCGAATTGTCATTCTCGCAGTCAAGCGGGCTTATGCCATTGCACTAACCACACGATGTCCAACCGTGTTTAGCCCACCTTCGTGCTCCTCCGTTACTCTTTGGGAGGAGACCGCCCCAGTCAAACTACCCACCAGGCACTGTCCGTAATCCCGATTCAGGGACCAACGTTAGAACATCAAAACTACAAGGGTGGTATTTCAAGGACGACTCCACCACATCTAGCGACGCGGTTTCAAAGTCTCCCACCTATCCTACACATGTAGGTTCAATGTTCAGTGCCAAGCTGTAGTAAAGGTTCACGGGGTCTTTCCGTCTAGCCGCGGGTACACTGCATCTTCACAGCGATTTCAATTTCACTGAGTCTCGGGTGGAGACAGCGTGGCCATCATTACGCCATTCGTGCAGGTCGGAACTTACCCGACAAGGAATTTCGCTACCTTAGGACCGTTATAGTTACGGCCGCCGTTTACCGGGGCTTCGATCAAGAGCTTCGACCGAAGTCTAACCCCATCAATTAACCTTCCGGCACCGGGCAGGCGTCACACCGTATACGTCATCTTACGATTTTGCACAGTGCTGTGTTTTTAATAAACAGTTGCAGCCACCTGGTATCTGCGACTCTCGTCTGCTCCATCCGCAAGGGACTTCACTGATAAGAGCGTACCTTCTCCCGAAGTTACGGTACCATTTTGCCTAGTTCCTTCACCCGAGTTCTCTCAAGCGCCTTGGTATTCTCTACCCGACCACCTGTGTCGGTTTGGGGTACGATTCCTTACAATCTGAAGCTTAGAGGCTTTTCCTGGAAGCATGGCATCAATGACTTCACTACCGTAGTAGCTCGACATCGCATCTCAGCGTTAGTAGCGGTCCGGATTTACCTAAACCACCCGCCTACGTACTTGAACCTGGACAACCGTCGCCAGGCCCACCTAGCCTTCTCCGTCCCCCCATCGCAATTGTAAGAAGTACAGGAATATTAACCTGTTTCCCATCGACTACGCCTTTCGGCCTCGCCTTAGGAGTCGACTTACCCTGCCCCGATTAACGTTGGACAGGAACCCTTGGTCTTCCGGCGAGGGAGTTTTCACTCCCTTTATCGTTACTCATGTCAGCATTCGCACTTCTGATACCTCCAGCAGCCCTTACAGACCACCTTCAACGGCTTACAGAACGCTCCCTACCCCACATACCCTAAGGTACGTAGCCGCAGCTTCGGTGTATAGCTTAGCCCCGTTACATCTTCCGCGCAGGCCGACTCGACCAGTGAGCTATTACGCTTTCTTTAAATGATGGCTGCTTCTAAGCCAACATCCTGGCTGTCTGAGCCTTCCCACATCGTTTCCCACTTAGCTATACTTTGGGACCTTAGCTGGCGGTCTGGGTTGTTTCCCTCTCCACGACGGACGTTAGCACCCGCCGTGTGTCTCCCGGATAGTACTTACTGGTATTCGGGTTTGCAAAGGGTTGGTAAGTCGGGATGACCCCTAGCCTTAACAGTGCTCTACCCCAGTAGTATTCGTCCGAGGCGCTACCTAAATAGCTTTCGGGAGAACCAGCTATCTCCAGGTTTGATTGGCCTTTCACCTAGCCACAAGTCATCCGCTAATTTTTCAACATTAGTCGGTTCGGTCCTCCAGTTGATGTTACTCAACCTTCAACCTGCCCATGGCTAGATCACCTGGTTTCGGGTCTAATCCTAGCAACTGTACGCCCAGTTAAGACTCGGTTTCCCTACGGCTCCCCTAAACGGTTAACCTTGCTACTAAAATTAAGTCGCTGACCCATTATACAAAAGGTACGCAGTCACACCACGAAGGTGCTCCTACTGCTTGTACGTACACGGTTTCAGGTTCTATTTCACTCCCCTCACAGGGGTTCTTTTCGCCTTTCCCTCACGGTACTGGTTCACTATCGGTCAGTCAGTAGTATTTAGCCTTGGAGGATGGTCCCCCCATATTCAGACAGGATATCACGTGTCCCGCCCTACTCGTTTTCACTGATGATGAGATGTCGATTACGGGGCTATCACCCTTTATTGCGGCACTTTCCAGAGCCTTCATCTGTCTCATTAAAAGCTTAAGGGCTAATCCAATTTCGCTCGCCGCTACTTTCGGAATCTCGGTTGATTTCTCTTCCTCGGGGTACTTAGATGTTTCAGTTCCCCCGGTTTGCCTCCTGCTGCTATGTATTCACAACAGGATACTTACTTATGTAAGTGGGTTTCCCCATTCAGGAATCCCAGACTCAAAAGGTTATTACTACCTAATCTGGGCTTATCGCAAGTTATTACGCCTTTCATCGCCTCTGACTGCCAAGGCATCCACCGTGTACGCTTAGTCACTTAACCATACAACCCGAAAGGGTCTTAGCGTATGGCAACTAACCAAGGTTTTTGGTTGTCATCAAGAAGGGTTAATTCCTGATAACTGTTTGCCGGACTCAATTGTGAATCAAACTAACGTTTGATTCGAATACAAGACACTTGAATGTGTTTGTTGTGTTTATCTAATGAAAGATAAACATTGAGAACTTTTAAATTTGATTGAATTACTCGTAAGTAAATCAATCAGTCAGCTTTCCAAATTGTTAAAGAGCATAAAGCAAAAAGCTTTAATCAATAACTTACGTTATTAATTAAAGCTCTGGCTTTAACTAAATCTAAACCATCAATCTGTGTGGACACTCATCGTAAGTATCTTCGTATAAGGAGGTGATCCAGCCCCAGGTTCCCCTAGGGCTACCTTGTTACGACTTCACCCCAGTCATGAACCACAAAGTGGTGAGCGTCCTCCCCGAAAGGTTAAACTACCCACTTCTTTTGCAGCCCACTCCCATGGTGTGACGGGCGGTGTGTACAAGGCCCGGGAACGTATTCACCGTGACATTCTGATTCACGATTACTAGCGATTCCGACTTCATGGAGTCGAGTTGCAGACTCCAATCCGGACTACGACGCACTTTTTGGGATTCGCTCACTATCGCTAGCTTGCTGCCCTCTGTATGCGCCATTGTAGCACGTGTGTAGCCCTACTCGTAAGGGCCATGATGACTTGACGTCGTCCCCACCTTCCTCCGGTTTATCACCGGCAGTCTCCCTGGAGTTCCCGACATTACTCGCTGGCAAACAAGGATAAGGGTTGCGCTCGTTGCGGGACTTAACCCAACATTTCACAACACGAGCTGACGACAGCCATGCAGCACCTGTCTCAGAGCTCCCGAAGGCACACCCGCGTCTCCGCTGGCTTCTCTGGATGTCAAGAGTAGGTAAGGTTCTTCGCGTTGCATCGAATTAAACCACATGCTCCACCGCTTGTGCGGGCCCCCGTCAATTCATTTGAGTTTTAATCTTGCGACCGTACTCCCCAGGCGGTCTACTTAACGCGTTAGCTCCGAAAGCCACGGCTCAAGGCCACAACCTCCAAGTAGACATCGTTTACGGCGTGGACTACCAGGGTATCTAATCCTGTTTGCTCCCCACGCTTTCGCATCTGAGTGTCAGTATCTGTCCAGGGGGCCGCCTTCGCCACTGGTATTCCTTCAGATCTCTACGCATTTCACCGCTACACCTGAAATTCTACCCCCCTCTACAGTACTCTAGTTCACCAGTTTCAAATGCAGTTCCGAGGTTGAGCCCCGGGCTTTCACATCTGACTTAATGAACCACCTGCATGCGCTTTACGCCCAGTAATTCCGATTAACGCTCGCACCCTCCGTATTACCGCGGCTGCTGGCACGGAGTTAGCCGGTGCTTCTTCTGTTGCTAACGTCAAGAGATAACGCTATTAACGTTACCCCCTTCCTCACAACTGAAAGTACTTTACAACCCGAAGGCCTTCTTCATACACGCGGCATGGCTGCATCAGGCTTTCGCCCATTGTGCAATATTCCCCACTGCTGCCTCCCGTAGGAGTCTGGACCGTGTCTCAGTTCCAGTGTGGCTGATCATCCTCTCAGACCAGCTAGGGATCGTCGCCTTGGTGAGCCATTACCTCACCAACTAGCTAATCCCACCTAGGCATATCTTGACGCGAGAGGTCCGAAGATCCCCCTCTTTGGCCCGTAGGCATTATGCGGTATTAGCCATCGTTTCCAATGGTTATCCCCCACATCAAGGCAATTTCCTAGGCATTACTCACCCGTCCGCCGCTCGACGCCCATTAACGCACCCAAAGGATTGTTAGTGTCGTTTCCGCTCGACTTGCATGTGTTAGGCCTGCCGCCAGCGTTCAATCTGAGCCATGATCAAACTCTTCAATTTAAGATTTTGTGACTCAACGAATACTGACTTCAAAACTAATATTTACCGAAGTAAACATGTAATTCTAAAGCTATTACCATTCCAACAGAATGGTAATGAATTGACTGTGCCGAATAACTACAAGTAGTTAAACGTATTGGTCACTCAGTTCATTGAAATCAATTTTGATTCCGAAGAATCTGTTTTATCTAACGATAAAACGTTTTGATATTCATCAACGAGTGCCCACACAGATTGATAGGTTTAAATTGTTAAAGAGCTTTGCTTTCAGTGCCTTAGCACTCAAGCAGGACGCGTATAATACGCTTTCTACTTTGAAAGTCAACATAAAATACTAAGAAAACTTAGAACTCTATGGTGACTTGTCTATTTAATAGACAAAGTCGAAATTAAAGCCTGGCGATGTCCTACTCTCACATGGGGAAGCCCCACACTACCATCGGCGCTATTGTGTTTCACTTCTGAGTTCGGCATGGAATCAGGTGGGTCCACAATGCTATGGTCGCCAAGCAAATTTTGCTTTTACTTTCAGTTTTTTAAAACTGAAGGCAAAATAATCTGGAAAACTGTATTTAAAAGTTATTTCTCTTCAAACTCATTCAAGGTCTGTCTTTGAGTCCACAAAACCCCTTGGGTGTTGTATGGTTAAGCCTCACGGGCAATTAGTACAGGTTAGCTCAATGCCTCGCAGCACTTACACACCCTGCCTATCAACGTCGTAGTCTACGACAACCCTTTAGGACACTTATAGTGCCAGGGGAAAACTCATCTCAAGGCTCGCTTCCCGCTTAGATGCTTTCAGCGGTTATCGATTCCGAACTTAGCTACCGGGCAATGCCATTGGCATGACAACCCGAACACCAGAGGTTCGTCCACTCCGGTCCTCTCGTACTAGGAGCAGCCCCTTTCAATTTTCCAACGCCCACGGCAGATAGGGACCGAACTGTCTCACGACGTTCTAAACCCAGCTCGCGTACCACTTTAAATGGCGAACAGCCATACCCTTGGGACCGACTTCAGCCCCAGGATGTGATGAGCCGACATCGAGGTGCCAAACACCGCCGTCGATATGAACTCTTGGGCGGTATCAGCCTGTTATCCCCGGAGTACCTTTTATCCGTTGAGCGATGGCCCTTCCATTCAGAACCACCGGATCACTATGACCTGCTTTCGCACCTGCTCGAATTGTCATTCTCGCAGTCAAGCGGGCTTATGCCATTGCACTAACCACACGATGTCCAACCGTGTTTAGCCCACCTTCGTGCTCCTCCGTTACTCTTTGGGAGGAGACCGCCCCAGTCAAACTACCCACCAGGCACTGTCCGTAATCCCGATTCAGGGACCAACGTTAGAACATCAAAACTACAAGGGTGGTATTTCAAGGACGACTCCACCACATCTAGCGACGCGGTTTCAAAGTCTCCCACCTATCCTACACATGTAGGTTCAATGTTCAGTGCCAAGCTGTAGTAAAGGTTCACGGGGTCTTTCCGTCTAGCCGCGGGTACACTGCATCTTCACAGCGATTTCAATTTCACTGAGTCTCGGGTGGAGACAGCGTGGCCATCATTACGCCATTCGTGCAGGTCGGAACTTACCCGACAAGGAATTTCGCTACCTTAGGACCGTTATAGTTACGGCCGCCGTTTACCGGGGCTTCGATCAAGAGCTTCGACCGAAGTCTAACCCCATCAATTAACCTTCCGGCACCGGGCAGGCGTCACACCGTATACGTCATCTTACGATTTTGCACAGTGCTGTGTTTTTAATAAACAGTTGCAGCCACCTGGTATCTGCGACTCTCGTCTGCTCCATCCGCAAGGGACTTCACTGATAAGAGCGTACCTTCTCCCGAAGTTACGGTACCATTTTGCCTAGTTCCTTCACCCGAGTTCTCTCAAGCGCCTTGGTATTCTCTACCCGACCACCTGTGTCGGTTTGGGGTACGATTCCTTACAATCTGAAGCTTAGAGGCTTTTCCTGGAAGCATGGCATCAATGACTTCACTACCGTAGTAGCTCGACATCGTATCTCAGCGTTAGTAGCGGTCCGGATTTACCTAAACCACCCGCCTACATACTTGAACCTGGACAACCGTCGCCAGGCCCACCTAGCCTTCTCCGTCCCCATCGCAATTGTAAGAAGTACGGGAATATTAACCCGTTTCCCATCGACTACGCCTTTCGGCCTCGCCTTAGGAGTCGACTTACCCTGCCCGATTAACGTTGGACAGGAACCCTTGGTCTTCCGGCGAGGGAGTTTTCACTCCCTTTATCGTTACTCATGTCAGCATTCGCACTTCTGATACCTCCAGCAGCCCTTACAGACCACCTTCAACGGCTTACAGAACGCTCCCTACCCCACATACCCTAAGGTACGTAGCCGCAGCTTCGGTGTATAGCTTAGCCCGTTACATCTTCCGCGCAGGCCGACTCGACCAGTGAGCTATTACGCTTTCTTTAAATGATGGCTGCTTCTAAGCCAACATCCTGGCTGTCTGAGCCTTCCCACATCGTTTCCCACTTAGCTATACTTTGGGACCTTAGCTGGCGGTCTGGGTTGTTTCCCTCTCCACGACGGACGTTAGCACCCGCCGTGTGTCTCCCGGATAGTACTTACTGGTATTCGGAGTTTGCAAAGGGTTGGTAAGTCGGGATGACCCCCTAGCCTTAACAGTGCTCTACCCCCAGTAGTATTCGTCCGAGGCGCTACCTAAATAGCTTTCGGGGAGAACCAGCTATCTCCAGGTTTGATTGGCCTTTCACCCTAGCCACAAGTCATCCGCTAATTTTTCAACATTAGTCGGTTCGGTCCTCCAGTTGATGTTACTCAACCTTCAACCTGCCCATGGCTAGATCACCTGGTTTCGGGTCTAATCCTAGCAACTGTACGCCCAGTTAAGACTCGGTTTCCCTACGGCTCCCCTAAACGGTTAACCTTGCTACTAAAATTAAGTCGCTGACCCATTATACAAAAGGTACGCAGTCACACCACGAAGGTGCTCCTACTGCTTGTACGTACACGGTTTCAGGTTCTATTTCACTCCCCTCAGGGGTTCTTTTCGCCTTTCCCTCACGGTACTGGTTCACTATCGGTCAGTCAGTAGTATTTAGCCTTGGAGGATGGTCCCCCCATATTCAGACAGGATATCACGTGTCCCGCCCTACTCGTTTTCACTGATGATGAGATGTCGATTACGGGGCTATCACCCTTTATTGCGGCACTTTCCAGAGCCTTCATCTGTCTCATTAAAAGCTTAGGGCTAATCCAATTTCGCTCGCCGCTACTTTCGGAATCTCGGTTGATTTCTCTTCCTCGGGGTACTTAGATGTTTCAGTTCCCCCGGTTTGCCTCCTGCTGCTATGTATTCACAACAGGATACTTACTTATGTAAGTGGGTTTCCCCATTCAGGAATCCCAGACTCAAAAGGTTATTACTACCTAATCTGGGCTTATCGCAAGTTATTACGCCTTTCATCGCCTCTGACTGCCAAGGCATCCACCGTGTACGCTTAGTCACTTAACCATACAACCCGAAAGGGTCTTAGCGTATGGCAACTAACCAAGGTTTTTGGTTGTCATCAAGAAGGGTTAATTCCTGATAACTGTTTGCCGGACTCAATTGTGAATCAAACTAACGTTTGATTCGAATACAAGACACTTGAATGTGTTTGTTGTGTTTATCTAATGAAAGATAAACATTGAGAACTTTTAAATTTGATTGAATTACTCGTAAGTAAATCAATCAGTCAGCTTTCCAAATTGTTAAAGAGCATAAAGCAAAAAGCTTTAATCAATAACTTACGTTATTAATTAAAGCTCTGGCTTTAACTAAATCTAAACCATCAATCTGTGTGGACACTCATCGTAAGTATCTTCGTATAAGGAGGTGATCCAGCCCCAGGTTCCCCTAGGGCTACCTTGTTACGACTTCACCCCAGTCATGAACCACAAAGTGGTGAGCGTCCTCCCCGAAAGGTTAAACTACCCACTTCTTTTGCAGCCCACTCCCATGGTGTGACGGGCGGTGTGTACAAGGCCAGGAACGTATTCACCGTGACATTCTGATTCACGATTACTAGCGATTCCGACTTCATGGAGTCGAGTTGCAGACTCAATCCGGACTACGACGCACTTTTGGGATTCGCTCACTATCGCTAGCTTGCTGCCCTCTGTATGCGCCATTGTAGCACGTGTGTAGCCCTACTCGTAAGGGCCATGATGACTTGACGTCGTCCCCACCTTCCTCCGGTTTATCACCGGCAGTCTCCCTGGAGTTCCCGACATTACTCGCTGGCAAACAAGGATAAGGGTTGCGCTCGTTGCGGGACTTAACCCAACATTTCACAACACGAGCTGACGACAGCCATGCAGCACCTGTCTCAGAGCTCCCGAAGGCACACCTGCGTCTCCGCTGGCTTCTCTGGATGTCAAGAGTAGGTAAGGTTCTTCGCGTTGCATCGAATTAAACCACATGCTCCACCGCTTGTGCGGGCCCCCGTCAATTCATTTGAGTTTTAATCTTGCGACCGTACTCCCCAGGCGGTCTACTTAACGCGTTAGCTCCGAAAGCCACGGCTCAAGGCCACAACCTCCAAGTAGACATCGTTTACGGCGTGGACTACCAGGGTATCTAATCCTGTTTGCTCCCCACGCTTTCGCATCTGAGTGTCAGTGTCTGTCCAGGGGGCCGCCTTCGCCACTGGTATTCCTTCAGATCTCTACGCATTTCACCGCTACACCTGAAATTCTACCCCCCTCTACAGCACTCTAGTTCACCAGTTTCAAATGCAGTTCCGAGGTTGAGCCCCGGGCTTTCACATCTGACTTAATGAACCACCTGCATGCGCTTTACGCCCAGTAATTCCGATTAACGCTCGCACCCTCCGTATTACCGCGGCTGCTGGCACGGAGTTAGCCGGTGCTTCTTCTGTTGCTAACGTCAAGATGCGCAGCTATTAACTACACACCCTTCCTCACAACTGAAAGTACTTTACAACCCGAAGGCCTTCTTCATACACGCGGCATGGCTGCATCAGGCTTTCGCCCATTGTGCAATATTCCCCACTGCTGCCTCCCGTAGGAGTCTGGACCGTGTCTCAGTTCCAGTGTGGCTGATCATCCTCTCAGACCAGCTAGGGATCGTCGCCTTGGTGAGCCATTACCTCACCAACTAGCTAATCCCACCTAGGCATATCTTGACGCGAGAGGTCCGAAGATCCCCCTCTTTGGCCCGTAGGCATTATGCGGTATTAGCCATCGTTTCCAATGGTTATCCCCCACATCAAGGCAATTTCCTAGGCATTACTCACCCGTCCGCCGCTCGACGCCCATTAACGCACCCGAAGGATTGTTAGTGTCGTTTCCGCTCGACTTGCATGTGTTAGGCCTGCCGCCAGCGTTCAATCTGAGCCATGATCAAACTCTTCAATTTAAGATTTTGTGACTCAACGAATACTGACTTCAAAACTACTATGTAATTTTAAAGCTATTACCATTCCAACAGAATGGTAATGAATTGACTGTGCCAAATAACCGAAGTTATTCGTATTGGTCACTCAGTTCATTGAAATCAACTTGATTCCGAAGAATCTGTTTTATCTAACGATAAAACGTTTTGATATTCATCAACGAGTGCCCACACAGATTGATAGGTTTAAATTGTTAAAGAGCGCTAGCGTTTTGTGATTCACATCTCAGTCGCTAGGGGTGCGTACTATACCTGCACCACTTTGAGAGTCAAGGGTTATTTTCAAACTCTTTTTCTCTACCGATTTCGCTGTGTGACTTTCGTCTCACTCCGTGTCGGTGAGGCGGCATTATAGAGAGATTTAGATGGAGCACAAGGGCTTTTTGAAATAAAAGTTTTGTTCGCCTAAAAAGCCACCAGATCCGCATTTTTCGAATAAAAACTAAACATTTGAGACGTATCACAGCAATACATTGGAAAAATGGAAGCCATGAACGTAAGATTCATGTGTCTATTTTGTTAATGGTAGATGCGTCTATTTCGTTTATTAATATGTAGTATTCCGATATGAACTCAAAAAAATCGATGTTGTTAATTGTCGCACTGGCTGTATTAGGCGGCATTGTTTTCTCTCAGGTAGATATATCGCCTGCAATTACCTTTATCCTTGGTGTCTTGGCTTCCGCTTTTGTTGTTAACTTTTCAAGCACCGACTCAAAATCAGATTCAGAACCTAAGGCTTCAACCAAAACACTTTATGTAGGTAACCTTCCATACAAAGCGAACGAATCACATGTACGTGAATTATTCTCAGAGCATGGTGAAGTATTTGCAGTACGTTTAATGAAAGACAAACGTACTGGTAAAAGAAGAGGCTTTGGATTTGTTGTTATGGCAAGTAATGATGTGAATCATGCAATCTCTGCACTTAACGATAAAGATTACATGCAACGCACTTTAAAAGTACGTGTTGCAAATGATCCTAAACATCCTGAAGCGGACGAATCTGAACTGAGCTAAACCCTAACTGCTTTAACATACTATTTAGTGCACTTTCTTTTTTAGGAAGTGCACTACAAAAAACTTCACGTACTCCCCCTTCTTTATTAACGCTTTCCAAACCCAACAAATCTTGAACCCGCTTAGCTATCGCTTTACCAGAGTCTATCAGCACTACACTTTCACCTAGTACTTGTTGAATCTCTGATTTGATCAGTGGGAAATGAGTACATCCTAATACAGCCACATCAATTGTGTTGATCATCGGTTGAAGGATTTTCTGTAACTCTTCAAGGCTAATTTCCTCTCCTCTGAGTTTATCTTCGGCCATATCCACCAGCCGAGTAGAACCCAACAGCTCTACTCTTTTATTACTCGAGAAGTTTTTGATGAGCTCGTGTGTGTATTCACGAGTAATCGTCGCGGGAGTCGCAATAAGGCCAACCGCTTTATTAGCCAGTAACGAGGCAGGTTTGATTGCCGGGACAACACCGACAATAGGGATAAGGTTATTAGCGCGAAGTGTAGGCAGGACTATCGTACTGGCCGTATTACAAGCTATCACGACAATATCAATAGCGTGACTCGCCACAAAACTGGCGACGATATTTTGGACTCGCTGGATGAGGACTTGCTGATCGAGCTCACCATATGGGTAAGCCTCGTTATCGAATACATAGATATAGTTGTGATTGGGTAGTAAATGGCTTATCTCTTTATATACAGAGAGACCGCCAACACCAGAGTCAAAGACCAATATGTTTTTTTGTATGCTTTCCGACACAACCATTACCTGTAAGAAGTTCCGCAGCAATGATACCCCTTCACTTAGTTTTCGCCAATCATCACTCTATATAATGTAAGCTCGGTAGCGTTGATGCACAAAGCGCTCACCCTGTTCTGCATTTTCTAGCTCTATCTTAAGCTTTCCTTTAAAGCATGGCGCTGACGTTACTAAGGTATGAAATTCACCATCTTCACCACATGGGTCGACGTGACTTGGCAAACTGTCAATTAGCTCAGGCGTGTATTCTTTCCCGCAATAGGCCATGTCTAATGCATCGCTATCGACTGTGACGAGAAAGGTTTCGATTCCTCTATCTATGATTTCTTGAGCCAGCGCTTGGCTACTCTCTCCCAGTAGAGGAAATACACACTCCCAACCCGCAGGTTCTATATAACTTCTTCGGTAGTCAGCAATACCATTGCAAAACATATCGCCGAATGCCACGGCATCAATAGATAAACCCGATCCTTTAAGTGCCGTAACAATCGTACTTTGATAGATCTCGTTACTTGGGAATACTTCCGGCAACTCAATCGTTATCAATGGCAAGCCGATCAATGTTGCCTGCATTCCGACAACCTCGATTGGCGTGACTTGGAAAGGAACCCCATCTCCAACATACGTAGTATAGAGAGCAACAACTTCATACTCGGTGCTTTCAAGTAGACGTTCTAGGGTTAATGTAGAGTCTTTGCCTGACGACCAACTTATGACGACTTTCTTTTTCATTGATATACCCAATAAGAAAAAACCGCCCGGAGGCGGTTTAGGTGATAATTAGAATTGGTAAGTTAGATTTGCGAAATATCTACGCTCAGGAGCGTTATACCCTAGCGTTGTTTGGTATTTCTCGTCAGTTAAGTTATCAACTCGACCACGAACCACTAACTCAGGAGAAATCCAATACCCTACAGAAACATCCCACAAACTCACTGATGGCAAAATATTATCTGGGTCAGTAGTTTCTTTTGGATTACCCGCTCGATCCCCAGTGTATGTATAGGTAAGGTTCACATCAAAATCGTTATATGAAGCATCCATCAACCACTTATAGTTTTCATCAGCACGCTTCGCTAATTTATTACCCGCAGAATCTTTATGATCTTTAAACTCAGCAACAACCGTGTGATGGATGAACCACGTGTCGAAATTACCTGTAATTTCTAACCCTTTCAATTTTGCATCTACGTTTTGAGGATACCAAAACGGGCTACCTTCGTACCAAATGATCAAGTTATCGACTTCATTATCGTATGCTGTCACATCCAGTTTGAATAAATCGAATTCACCGGTATATCCAATCTCGCGGTTTTCGGCTTCTTCAGGCTCTAGGTCTGGATTTGTTGTTAGATCAGAATAGCTCGGAGCTTTAAATGATGTACCAGCAGCCGCTCTAAGTGAGTGCTTTTCTGTTAGGTAATAGCGAGTACCTAAGGACCATGTAGTGTGATTGTCGTAAGTATCATGTTTATCGTTACGCACGCTACCTACAATTTGAACATCACCGAAACGAAGTTCAGAAGAAGCATAGACACCAGTAGTATCGCGAGATTCGCCAGCTAGAGCATCAGGGGAACCATATGACAAGGCATCATCATCAAGTTTTTCTCTACGCCAGTCGGCGCCAGCACCAACAGATACGTTCTCATTAACGTAATACTGATTTAAGAACTGCAGGTTCGTCAGATCTATTTTCTTCTTTGTTCCAGCGTTGTCTTTACCTTGAGCTTGTGAATAGTCTAGGTTTTCGATTGCCTGCTGATTAGCTCTAAAGGTAGAGCTTAAGTTATCACCTTTATAGTCAACAGCGGCTGTAACGCTCAAGTTCTCAGAGTAACCATAGTTCTTACCACCCGAGTCATACTCAGTCAGACTATCAAACCAACGAACAGATGTTGTGCCAGTAAAGGCCTCATTGATCGGCTGTGAGTATGACGCAAAAAGATTTTGGCTTTCATATCCATAATTAAGACCAGTAGCCGGGTCTTTAATATCGTAACCTTCAGTCTCATCAAAACCGCCAGCGAGTTTCAATGTTCCGCCGTTCGACAATTTTCGAGTCGTTGAGAAATTAGCTTCCTTTTGAGCATCACTGCCAGCTCCAACCGCTATCATTGTCGATTCAGTTGAATGAGCAGACTCAGTAATAACGTTAATCACACCCGCTACCGCATCTGAACCATATAAAGCGCCACCAGAGCCGCGAATAACTTCTACTCTCTCAATAATACCTACAGGGATATGATTGAAGTTAATGCCGCCCGCAGCAGAATCGATACGAACACCATCGACTAGAAACAATACTTGATCACTATTATATCCGCGCATAAAAACAGAGGCACTGTGTCCGCGTCCGCCACTTTGAGAAACTTCAACACCAGGTACTCGCTTCAAAACATCCACTAAAGATTTAGCTTGGGTTTCTTCTATTTCTTGTTTTGAAATAACGGTAGTAGAAGCAATAACATCATTTAAAGGTTGCTCAAAACGGTTAGCCGTCACCACCATGGTTTCATCGGCAGATGCTTGTTGGGCGTGTAAATTGGAGATAGGTGAAAGCAGCGATGCTACAGCAACCGCTAAAAGGGGTTTGTTCATGTTGTGATCCTAAATCGCGTAAAGTCCTACCAAACCACATCTTATGGTTTGGCCGCTGGCAGGTATTCGGACTCAAGAGCACAACCCTTATGGTTACCTAATATTCGACTTCCCACAAAAAGCTATTTGCAGTGTCTTATGAATACTCGTTCTCTTTTACCGCTGCGCGTCAGTTCTGGATTTACACCAGATTCCCTCTTCAGCCATCTATACATCTAAATGGCACCAGCTTGCCGAAGATAGTATTGACCTCTGAATCATTTGTCTAGTCTAAGATTGTTATAAGCTATAGTTTTCATGGTCGATTTACATTGAATGGCTCTCAACACTGGACAAGCGCCTGTGATTGAATAAAATCTGCGCTCTTGATTTAAAAGCACGACAGCAAAAGGCATAACAATGGCGAATTTAGATGTAAACCCGCAACGCTACCAAGAACAACTGGCAGAAAAGACTGAGCGTCTTACAGAAATGTTCTCAGAATATGATGTGCCTGAACTGGAAGTGTATGAATCTCCAGAACAACACTACCGCATGCGTGCTGAGTTCCGCGTCTGGCATGAAGGTGACGATATGTATTACGTCATGTTCAATCAAGAGACTAAAGAAAAATACCGCGTAGACCAGTTCCCTGCAGCTAGCCGTCTTATCAATGACCTAATGCCTCTATTAACAGATGCAATGAAGGACAACCACTCTCTGCGCCACAAGCTATTCCAAGTAGATTTCCTTTCTACATTAAGCGGCGAGATTTTGGTGTCACTGCTTTACCACCGTCAATTAGGTGAACAGTGGATTCAAGATGCTAAAGCACTTAAGCAACAATTAAACGATGAAGGTTTTAACCTAAACCTGATTGGCCGTGCGCGTAAGATGAAAATTGTACTGGACCGCGACTACGTCATTGAAAAGCTAGACGTGAATGGTGATAGCTACATCTACCAGCAAGTAGAGAACAGCTTTACTCAACCAAACGGCAAAGTAGCAGAGAAAATGTTGGAATGGGCAGTCGATTGTACTCAAGACAGCAAAGGTGACTTGCTTGAGCTTTACTGTGGTAACGGTAACTTCTCATTAGCGCTGGCACAAAACTTCGAGCGTGTACTGGCAACAGAACTGGCGAAGCCGTCAGTAGAATCTGCGCAATACAACATCGCGGCGAACAACATTGAAAATGTTCAGATCATCCGTATGTCTGCAGAAGATTTTACTGTAGCAATGGAAGGCAAGCGTGAGTTCCGTCGTCTACAGCAAGCGAACATCGATCTTAAGAGCTACAACTGCAACACTATCTTTGTTGATCCACCGCGTTCAGGTATGGATGTTGACACTTGTAAGATGGTTCAAGGCTACGAGCGTATCATGTACATCTCTTGTAACCCTGAAACATTGAAAGAGAACCTAGACATCCTAAGCGAAACGCACGACATCACTCGTTTTGCTCTGTTTGACCAGTTCCCTTACACCCACCACATGGAAGCGGGTGTGTTCTTAGAGCGCAAAGCATAAACCTCGTTTTCTCAGTCTAAGACAAACAGCAGATACAAAAAAACGAGCCAATTGGCTCGTTTTTTTTATTTGTAGATTGGTTTAAGCGGTTTTACCGATAAAGCCTAGCTTCTTACCTACCCAGGCTAAAAGCAGCATCGCGACTATAATCGCAAAGAAGTTTGAGCCAGCATCAGGGTGTTGTGCTTTCACGAAAGCCGAGTGGCCAAATGCACCCACGAAGAAACAAGCTAGACCTACTAGTGGGATATCTTCAGATACTGGGTTAGTTAGGTATTCTTGGTAAAGCGCTTGTACTGCCAAAACTAAAGCGATCAGCGGGAAAATAGAGAAGCCCACTTCGCTCATTGTTACCCAAGATAACAATGCATCACCACACACACCGGCTACAACAGCGAGTACGAGTGTCTTTCTTTCAGAACCACGGTTTACAGTATTATTTTCATTCGACATTATTCAATCCCGCCTTTTAATCGGTTACGTTCACGTTCTTTACGATACCAAAAAGCTCCTTTGGCCATCATTCGCAATTGCATGATCAAGCGTTCAGCCAATTCATCTCGCTGACGTCGATCTAAATCTAATGCTTCTGCCCCTGAGTTGAAGACTAAGATAACCGAGGCTTCCGCTTGAGTGAAAGCTTCGTCCCTTGTCATGCCAGTCGTTATCAAATATTCGGTTAACTCAGCAGAGAAGTGCTGTATCTCACGAGCTACCGCTGCACGAAACTCAAATGAAGTTCCTGAGCGCTCTCGTAATAACAGTCTGAATACGTTAGGGCTGCTTTCAATGAATTCCATAAAGGTTTCAACCGATGTGCGAATCACACTGCCTTCTTTTACTATGCGTTGTCTAGCTTGACGCATTAACTGGCGCAACAGTAAGCCACCTTCATCAACCATGGTTAAGCCAAGCTCATCCATGTCTTTGAAGTGACGATAAAAGGAAGTCGGCGCTATTCCAGCCTCACGAGCGACTTCTCTCAAGCTTAGATTGGAAAAACTACGATCGGCGCTGAGTTGGCTAAATGCTGCATCGATTAAGCTGCGACGAGTTTTTTCTTTTTGCTGTGCGCGAATGCCCATTGGTTTCATACTTTATCAATTTCTTCTTTTACAGCCTAAACAGGCATGTCTAATACTCTGTTCAATATAACGCGAATCACTTATTTATATAAGGCACTCTGGTTATATAAGACACTAAACATACCTCTTTGTTCACGTACCGAAGTAAATACGTTCGAAGAAAAAATTTCAATATCCACACTGTCATTTGGAGACATACGACATACCAAATATTATTTTTTCGATAACACTGCGTGATCCCACCGACTCTCTGATGCCCTTTTCATGTACCCGAGAACAGAATCAGTTAAAATCTCGCTAAAGCAATGTTAATCAAATATAACAAGGAAGATATCTATGCCGCACTCCAACCACTTTGATGTAATCGTAATTGGTAGTGGCCCCGGAGGAGAAGGGGCAGCGATGGGATTAACCAAAGCCGGGTTGAACGTTGCAATCATTGAAAAAGAGAGCAGCGTTGGTGGTGGTTGTACTCACTGGGGAACGATTCCTTCAAAAGCACTGCGTCATGCCGTAAGTCGTATTATCGAATTCAACAGTAATCCGCTGTTTTGTCAGAACAACAAAAGCATTCACTCAACGTTTTCCAACATTTTGGGGCATGCTAAATCGGTTATCGACAAGCAGACTCGATTACGCCAAGGCTTCTACGACCGCAACCAGTGCACGCTGGTATTTGGTACTGCACGTTTTATCGATACCAACACTATCTCGGTAATGCAAAGCGATGGCACTGAAGAACATTACAGTGCAGACAAATTTGTTATCGCGACAGGCTCTCGCCCTTACCAACCAGATAACGTCGACTTCCTGCATGAACGTATCTACGACAGCGACTCGATTCTTTCTCTTAAACACGACCCGCAACACATCATCATCTATGGTGCTGGCGTTATTGGTTGTGAATACGCATCGATCTTCCGCGGTTTGGGTGTAAAAACCGATCTTATCAATACTCGTGACCGTCTGTTGTCATTCCTAGACAATGAAACCTCAGATGCGCTTTCTTACCACTTCTGGAACAGCGGCGTCGTGATTCGCAACGATGAAACCTTTGAGAAAATAGAAGGCACTGATGATGGCGTGATCATTCACTTAGAGTCAGGTAAAAAGATGCGTGCTGATTGCCTGCTGTATGCTAATGGCCGAACCGGTAATACCGATAAACTTAACCTTGGTGCTGTTGGCTTAGAAGCGGACTCGCGTGGTCAAGTATCAGTAAACACCAACTACCAAACCAATGTAGACCATGTTTACGCTGTCGGTGATGTGATTGGCTACCCTAGCCTAGCAAGCGCGGCTTATGACCAAGGTCGATTTGTGGCTCAGGCAATTGTGAAAGGTGAAGCTGAACGCCACCTTATCGAAGACATTCCAACCGGCATCTACACCATCCCTGAGATCAGCTCTGTTGGTAAAACCGAGCAAGAACTTACCGCAGCTAAAGTACCGTATGAAGTAGGACGTTCTTCATTCAAACACCTAGCTCGTGCTCAAATTGCGGGTAAAGACATTGGTAGCTTGAAGATTCTGTTCCATCGCGAAACCAAAGAGATTTTAGGTATCCACGTATTTGGTGAGCGTGCCGCTGAAATCATCCATATCGGACAAGCGATTATGGAACAGAAAGGTGAAGCAAATACCATCGAGTACTTTGTGAATACGACCTTTAACTACCCAACGATGGCGGAAGCTTATCGTGTTGCAGCACTCAACGGGCTTAACCGTTTATTCTAGATAAAGAACCAATAGGAGTATTTGACCACCCATAGGCCAAATACATAAACAGCAAGCCACGCGCTTGCTGTTTTTATTTAAAACACTGAATAATAAGGCATTGAGAGTAATTAGATCATGATGTTCTAAATACCCCTTTACCGGTACAGCCTCATTTACTCTCCATAAACAGATCTCTCAGAGCTAAGCGAGAAACTCCCCCTTCTTCCACTGAGAAACAAACAACACACCAAGACCAATTCCGCGCATTGCCATAAAGCTCAGCATCGCTAACCACAGTGCATGGTTCTCTAAACCTGATGCTAAATAGAAAATCGCGAAGAAACTGCAGGTCGCAACAAACATACTATTGCGCATATCCTTGCCCTTGGTTGCTCCAACAAAAATACCATCCAACAAGAAGCACCACATAGACACCAATGGCATTGCAATCAGCCATGGCAGATACACCTCAGCTTGGCTCTTCACGTCTGGGATTGTGGTGATCATATTGATTAAACTCGAGCCAGCGAGTGCGAACGCTATGGTCAGTACCAAACAAATATTGAAGCTCCAGAAGAAAGTACCAATCAATGACTGGTTCAGTTCATCTTTGTCTTTCGCGCCTATCGCCTTACCGACCATCGCTTCCATTGCATAGGCAAAACCATCCATCCCATAAGAGATGATCATCAAGAAACTCATCAACACGGCATTGGCCGCAACAACATCATCGCCAAAGCTTGCACCTTGGAAGGTCATGAAAGTGAAAGTCGCTTGTAGGCATAGTGAACGAAGAAAGATATCGCGATTCAATTTCACGAAACGACTCAAACCTTGGCTGGTTTTCTTAAGCAGAGCCCATGGCGATGGTAACTGTTTCTTCGCCCAGATTCGGTAAATACAAATCAAGCCAAATGTTAGACCGGCATAATCAGCCATTACAGAAGCCAATGCTGCACCTTCCACTTGCCACCCTAAACCGATAACAAAAACGATATCCAAAACGATATTGGTGAGATTGGTGATAATCACCATCCACATGGGCGCTTTGGCATTTTGAGTCCCGAGCAGCCAACCTAGAATTACAAAGTTAGTTAGCGCAGCAGGTGCACTCCAGGCGCGGATTGAGAAATATTGCTGACCATAGTGCTTAACTTGATCACTGGCGCTACTCAATGAGAAAACTAAATCGGCGACTAGACTGTGTAAAAGCAAAAAGACACCAGCAAACCCTAAGGCCATGGTCACACCTTGCACGAAGACCAAACCAAGTTGCTTGCCATCATTCGCACCATAAGATTGTGCGGCTAGCCCTGTTGTCGACATACGCAGGAAACCGAGCAACCAAAAGGTCACGCTGATCATTGTGCCGCCCAGTGCCACACCACCTAAATACCAAGAGTGCTCGAGGTGACCGATAACCGCCGCATCGACTAAGCCCAGCAGTGGAACAGTAATATTAGAGAGAACCATCGGGATCGCGAGCAACAGCACTTTTTTGTGCATCGCCTGATTGGATAGCGTTTGAAAAATAGTTTGGGGATTAAATAGCTTCACGATCACCTCTTAGATTAGAGGCGATAGTTTAACCTAGTGGGTGGGCTTTCACTATGTTGTGGAATTTTACTTATACCGGCTATGTACTCAGTTACTCGAAATACAGAGCCGCTAGGGTTACCACTTAACGAGCACTAACTGTGGCGTTAAACGCTTTTTGACCTGAGAGATCTTACACAATAATCGCTGCCACAATTTCCAACGATTGCATTGCTGGTCTAGGGGAGAAAACGCTTTTACCCATTGTGCCCATGGCAGCCAATTGAGAACGCTGTCTACCGGAGAAGATAGGCCATGCGCATACTTTCCAGAACCGAGCTTTTGCCCAAGAGCGCTAGAGCTTTTATCTCCAGCTAATACTAAACACGCATGTGCATGAGTAAAGTAGCGGCTGAGAGACTGAATAAAGTTCGCCGTCTGTTGTTCATTACAATCCAGCAAAGCATGTTCACATACCACCATCACCGACGCTTGCTCTGGGATGTTAAGTTCATCTAACCAAGTTAAGTCATCAACAGAGCCACACTCCAAACGATAGCGTTCATTTTTGTGGAACAAACATTGTCGCCAAAGCAGATTCTCGGTCACATCGAGCTCAACCCAATGACAGCGGCCATTATCTAAACGGTAGAAACGGGTATCGAGCCCAGCCCCAACATTGATGATCCAAGCATCTGGGTTGTGAGATAGAAATTGTTGAACTTGAGAGTCACAAAGTTGAGTCAGTGTTGCGTAGAGAAGTTGTTGCTGATCGAGCTCACCGGTAAGGCATTCAGGTGCGAGCTGGCAACGCTTGCAGGCTTGAGCTGCGATAGGATCATAAACGAGACCGTCATCGGCTAGGCTTTCACGACTACGAAACCAAAGATGTTGAACGAGATTGGTCGGAACTTGGAATTCTTGGTGTGCAGACCCTTGTTCAGAAGAAGCCTTTTGAACAGAGGAGCGCGGCTTACGAGCAAGCGGCTTCATTTGAGGTTTGGTTGGGTTTGGCATCATCATCCTCCTTGTATCTCGACAAAGAAGATGATAATGAATATCAATTACAATAACAAGTTATTGAGAATGAATATCAATAATCTATTTGTAATGGCTACATCCAGTCGGTGTTACGAATGATACCAACAGCAAGGCCTTCAATAGACAAGTGTTGAGATTCAAGATCGACATGGATTGGAGAAAATTCTTCATTTTCAGCATGTAACAGAACCGTTGAACCTTTACGTTCTAGGCGTTTTACCGTTACATCATCATCGACACGAGCCACGACAACCTGACCATCACGAACATCTTGAGTTTTATGAACAGCCAATAAATCACCATCCATAATACCGATGTCTTTCATACTTTCGCCATTCACACGAAGTAAGAAGTCAGCTTGTGGTTTAAACATGCCTGGGTCAACTTGGTAATGCATTTCTACATGCTCTTGAGCCAGAATAGGCTCACCTGCGGCAACCTGACCGATTAATGGTAAACCTTGCTCTTCGTTTGCTGCATCTTCAAGCAAAATACGAATACCGCGAGACGCACCCGGGATAATCTCAATCGCTTCTTTACGAGCAAGAGCTTTCAAATGTTCTTCTGCAGCATTAGCAGAACGGAAGCCTAGTTCACGCGCGATTTCTGCACGTGTCGGTGGCATACCGGAATCTTCGATCTTACCTTTGATAAGGTCAAAGACTTGTTGCTGGCGGGGCGTTAACGGCTTCATGATTCACCTGTCTTTTTATACAGTTGACTGTGAGTATATCCAGTAACTGAACAAAAGCAAAGCAATTGGTTGTTTTTAGTTCATTTTTAGCAAATTACAAAAACAAGATCTCTAGCCACACATAACCTGCGAGTGCCAAACAGATGAAAACCGCTGCCGAGCCGACATCTTTCGCCATTCCAGATAACTCATGATGCTCACTGCCGATTCGGTCGACAACCGCTTCAATCGCGGTATTGATTAGCTCGACAACCATCACTAGCACCACCGATGAGATCATTAAGATTCGTTCAACCTGGCTTACATCCAGGTAAAATGCCAACGGAATAAGCACGGCCGCCATGAACACTTCTTGTCGAAATGCAGCCTCGTTTTTAAACGAACTCGTAATGCCTTGCCATGAAAAGCCTGCTGCTTTGATGATGCGTTTGAATCCGGTGTTTGGTTTTTTGGTCATTTTTAACCCTATACTCAATCAGTCGATGAATGATTTTCCACAAACTTAACGGCAATATGACTATTTCCATTAAAAGGTTAGACCAGTTTCTGGTATTCTTGCATCGATTAAATTTACGCCTAGGCTTATCCTTTTTATCATAGAAATAGAGATACGCTTCAGCACATTGAAATAACTATTGAGGCAGTGAACCTATATGTCTTCTGGACAATCTTTTTCACGTTCATTAATGAAGCTACCTTTATCCCTATTGGTAAAGGGCACATCAATTCCTTCAAACCCTGTTGAGGATTTGAACATTGATTTGAGCAAACCGATTGTATACGCCTTACCGTTTCGCTCAAGTGTAGACATTCTTACATTGCAAAAACATGCACTTGAATTAGGCCTACCTGATCCGTTGAGCAAGCTTGAAATCAACGGCAAATCACTGCAACGCTACGTTTTCATCTCTTCTCGCAAAACTCTGCTGCAAGACGATGATTATGTACCAAGCTCTTCAATTGAAGTGTTCTCTGAATTGCTTTCACTGCACGCTGACGACTCTGAACTCGATGTTCAAGTTATCCCTGCTACAGTGCTGTGGGGACGTAAACCTGGTAAAGAGAATAACCAGAAGCCTTACCTACAAGCAATGAACGGCTTAGAAAAATCGAAAGCAGTATTGCTAGCAGGTCGTGACTGTCTGGTTCGCTTTAGCCCAGTGGTTTCTCTACGCTACATGGCTAACTCACATGGCACCGACAGCACCATCGCGCACAAATTGGCGCGCGTGGCACGTATTCACTTCTCTCGCCAAAAGCTTGCTGCATCAGGTCCTAACCTGCCAAGCCGCCAAGCTCTGTTTGATCGCCTATTAAAATCAGAAGCGATCAAGAAAGCGATTGAAGACGAAGCACAAGCAAAGAACATCTCGATCGAGAAAGCGAGCAAAGAAGCTCAAGACATCATGGACGAGATTGCTGCGAACTTCTCTTATTCGCTGATCAAGCGTGGTGAGAAGATTCTCGGTTGGCTGTGGAATAAGCTGTACCAAGGCCTGCATATCAGCAACGCTTCAACGGTTCGTAAGTTGGCTCAAGATGGTCACGAGATTGTTTACGTGCCTTGTCACCGTAGCCACATGGACTACTTGCTGCTTTCTTATGTGCTTTACCACGAAGGCATGGTGCCTCCGCACATCGCTGCGGGTATCAACCTGAACTTCTTCCCTGCCGGTCCTATTTTCCGTCATGGTGGTGCGTTCTTTATTCGTCGTAGCTTCAAAGGCAACAAACTGTACTCGACGATTTTCCGTGAATACCTAGCGGAATTGTTCGCTAAAGGTTACTCAGTAGAGTACTTCAGTGAAGGTGGTCGTTCTCGTACAGGTCGTCTACTGCAAGCGAAAACGGGCATGCTAGCGATGACAATCCAAGCAATGCTGCGCGGCATGAACCGTCCGGTGACTTTGGTTCCTGTATACATCGGCTACGAGCACGTGATGGAAGTAGCGACTTACGCGAAAGAACTTCGTGGCAAGCGTAAAGAAAAAGAAAACGCGAGCTTAGTGATTCGTACCATTCGTAAGCTGCGTAACTTTGGTAAAGGCTACGTGAACTTCGGTGAGCCGATTCAACTGAACCAATACCTGAATGAGCACTCACCAGAGTGGACCAAAGACATCGACCCAATGGGCACCAGCAAGCCACAATGGATGAACCCAGTGGTTAATGACTTAGCGACCAAAATGATGACGCACATTAACGATGCGGCAGCAACCAATGCCCTGACCCTTTGTGCAACGGCACTATTGGCTTCAAGACAGCGCGCATTGTCTCGTGACTCTTTGGTTTCTCAGATCAATTGCTACCTGTCTCTGCTTAAGAACGTTCCATATTCGGCAACGTTCACTGTGCCAAAAGACAGCGCTGAAGAATTGGTAAAACATGCTGAATCACTGAACAAGTTCTTGATTGAATCAGACTCAATGGGCGACATCATTTCACTAGACCGTCACCAGTCAATTCTGATGACCTACTACCGAAACAACATCATTCACTTGTTTGCTCTGCCATCGTTAATTGCACAGATGACCATTCGTCAGCGCGGTTTATCGATTGACGCGATTCAAGAGAACGTTGCTGCTATCTACCCGTTCTTGAAGAAAGAGCTATTCCTAAGCTACGAAGAAGACAAGCTTGAAGGCGTGGTTTCTAACATCATTGAAGAGCTGGTTAACCAAGGTATGCTTGTGATTTCTGATAACGAAGTCACCATCAACCAATCAAACAGCCAAGCACTGATGCTATTAGGTCGTACGATTTCAGAGACGCTACAGCGCTACTCGATTGCTCTAAACCTGTTGGCAGAGAATCCTGACCTGGATAAATCCGATCTTGAACAGAAGAGCCAAGACATTGCACAGCGACTTGGTCGTCTACAAGGCATCAATGCACCAGAGTTCTTCGATAAAGGCGTGTTTGCATCGATGTTTGCAACTCTGAAACAGCAGCAATATCTGGATAACGATGGTAACTGTGATTTAGAAAAGACTCAGCAATTCGCTAAGCTTCTCTACTCAATGCTTTACCCAGAAGTACGTTTGACGATTCAAGAGAGTATCCACCAAGCAGAGTAACAATCCGTTTGGCGTCGCTTTCATAGCAAAGCGAAACACGATCAAAAAAGGCACCCACTGGGTTAATGCCGATCAGTTAAAGCCAAAGTGATCGGTTGAACGATCCTTCAGAGCTGTCAAAATCCAAGTGTATTTAATGCACTTGGATTTTTTTATGGATGTTTCTCAAGCTCTAAACATAATTAATGATTGGAAACCTAGCAACGTTGAAACTTTGTCTGACTTGCTTCCAATTGACCTCATCGACGAAGCTTATTCTCTTACTGATACCGTCACGATGAGAAAGAGGAAATTAACTTTAGAATCCATGGTGTGGCTGCTTGTTGGAATGGCTATCTATAACAGTAAATCCATGAAAGATTTAGTGAACCAACTTGATATTGTCGACCGTACAGGTAAAGCTTTTGTCGCACCAAGTGCGTTAACTCAACGTCGAAAGACGTTGGGTGAAGACGCAATTAAAGCGGTCTTTGAGCGAATGACTACGTCATGGTTAAAAAGTGCAAAGTTACCCCAGTGGAATGGATTAACGCTTCTTGGCGTCGATGGCGTTGTTTGGCGAACGCCCGATAACCCGCAAAATGAAAAGGCATTTTCTCGACAAAAAGGGACGCAATATCCGCAAGTGAGAATGGTCTGCCAAATGGAACTAAGCAGTCACATTATTACGGCCAGTGCCTTTGATAATTACAATACAAACGAAATGATATTAGCTGAAAAACTGATAGAAACAACACCAAACCATAGCGTGACAATGTTCGATAAGGGGTTCTATTCTTTAGGCTTATTACATAAATGGCAAGACTCTGGCTCAGAGCGTCATTGGCTTATCCCCCTCAAGAAAAATACACAATATGACATTGTTCAATCTTTAGGGCGAAATGACAAACTGGTTCAATTACACAGTAACCCAAGGGCTAGAAAGCTATGGCCTGATTTACCAAAGTCGATAACCGCTCGACTTGTCACTCGTAAAATTAAAGGAAAAGACTACCAAGTATTAACCTCCATGACGGACTCCCTGCGTTACCCATCAAAAGATATTGCAGGCCTTTATGAACATCGTTGGGAAATTGAGCTAGGCTACCGAGAGCAGAAACAATACATGCTTGGAAATCGTCTCACGCTGCGAAGTCGTTTACCAGAACTGGTAAAGCAGGAGTTATGGGGCATCTTGCTTACTTACAATTTAATCCGATACCAGATGGTCGAGCTCTGCTTCAATCTAAAGGAAATTACCTTCCTTATCAACTCAGTTTTAACGGCACATTAGCTCATGTATCTGCGTTACTTGTAGGCTTACCTTACTCAACACCAGGCGCAATACCTCGTCAGCTAAAGGGGTTCCACAACATGGCTGAAAGCTTAATACTTGAAGGGCGAAGGGAAAGGACATTCCCTAGAACAGTTAAACCCAGACCACAACGGTATGCTAAGAACAAAAATGCCGTTCACTCTTAAGTGAACGGCATTACACCCACTGGGTGCCTTTTTCTTTAGCGTTCGTTAACTCGAAAAGCAGATGTTTACCAGAAGGTAATGAACAAGCCCACGGTCACTGCCATTCCAACATAGTTATTATTGAGAAAGGCTTGGAAGCATAGGTCTCGATCACGGTGGCGCATCAGGTGTTGTTGATACACAAACAAGCTGCCCGCTACCAACAATGCCCAATAGAAGGTATCTCCTAGTTGGTAATGCATGCCTAACGCAATCAGCATCGCTAGGGTGACGAGTTGCAAAGAGCCAACAATCAGTTTATCGAAGCGACCAAATAAAATAGCCGTCGATTTAATACCAATCTTCAAGTCATCATCTCGGTCAACCATCGCATATTGCGTGTCGTAAGCAATCGTCCACAACGCGTTAATCACGAAGATAAACCACACAATGCTTGGCAGTTCATTGGTTTGTGCCGCCCAAGCCATTGGTATCGCCCAACTAAACGCTAAGCCAAGAAACAACTGTGGAAGATGCGTAAAACGCTTCATGAAAGGGTAAATGAACGCCAGACCCACACCAATAAATGAGAGCTTAATGGTCAGTGGATTCATGGTGAGTACCAGCAAGAATGAAACTACGGCTAGCACTAAAAAGAGCAGAATCGCTTCCTTACTGGAAACCAAACCTGAGGGTAATGGACGCTGCTTGGTACGTTTAACATGACCATCTACTTTACGATCCGCAAAGTCATTGATCACACAGCCAGCTGAACGCATCAACACCACGCCGAGTACAAAAACAACCAAGACATCAAAATCAGGCATACCTTGTGCGGCGATAATCAGTGACCACAAGGTCGGCCAAAGGAGTAACAGGGTACCAATCGGGCGATTCATTCGCGTTAATTGCCAATACGCCTTCGCTTTGGTGGCAAGCATTTACACACTCTCCTTAGAGTAAATGGGTGATGTTGGTAAAAACAGTTCAGCCACAAGCATCGGTTTATGGTTCATCCATAATCGAGAACGACGCGCGAATAATCGCTCATCGCCTGCAATAACCCAACCGACTTGCAGCGCATCTCGCTCCACGTTCTCAGCACTGAAAACGGTCAATCCAAGCGGGACATTACCTTGTTGAGAAAGGTCTGAGTGCTGATGATCTTCTAATGTGACTCGGGGAATCAAGGTTCGACCTAACACCCACGGTTCGTCATCACCCTTTAAAATCACTTTACGCAGTAAGCAATCAAACGATGATAAAAGATGTTCCTCGTCTTGTTGCAGCATTGAGCGTTCTACAACTTGATTATGAAGCAACTCAACAGACAGGTGCTGACAGCACTTCCCCAACTTGCGGGAAAGAGAGCCTTGCTCCATCAGCCACTCTTTGGTGGTTTCATTAGGAAAATCAAATGTTTCTGTACTTTGCCAATCTACATTCATTAACGAATTAAGATACAGCGATATTGGCTGATTCATACTAGTATTCAATAGGTGACTTTACACGTACAATAAAGCTTCAACTTTCGAACAAAATTAAAGCGTTCTTCGAATTGTAAACGTATTTAGATTTAGACCGCTCATTGTAACAAGACTAATGCGTTTCGAATATCGCGAATAAACTAAAGAAAAGTCACAAATATGCACAAACGTTATGTAGCCCAAATATTTCTTGCGATTACCCTACTCTTTTCAGCATCAAGTTTCGCTGAAGAGGAGTCGGCAGCTAAACTCGCCTACTTCACGCTAGAGCCAGACCTGACCACCAATTTTTACACTAAAGGTAAAAAACTGGGCTACATTCAGGTTCGCCTCGACATCATGGTGGCAAATAGTAACGACTTGGCCGCTATTGAGCATCACCAACCACTGATTCGTGATGCAGTGATTGAATTACTTGGCAAACAAAACGAAGAAACCATTAAGTCTCTATCTGGCCGTGAAGACTTGAGAAAATCCTTAGTTGAGCACCTCAACAAGATTTTGCTTCCAGAGACAGGTAAAACCCTGATTGCTGATTTACTGTTTACCAAATACCTTTATCAGTAATGATGTAAAACGAATCCCAATAAAAAAGCGGCTCATCTGGCCGCTTTTTTTGTCTCTATCGTTTGGCTACTCATTAGAAGATATGAATTAGCTTCTTGCCGAGCTTGGTGCTTTCATCGCATCGATAAAGCCAATAATCACACCAGCGGCTAGGCCAGCTAAATGCGCCGTATTGGCGATAGCCATAAATGGCTGCATGTACCCAAGCACCAACCACACCAACATAAAGCCGACAATCTGTCTTGGGATGCCTAAACCAAGCTGTGGCGCCTTCGCACCAACTACCCATAAGTAACCAACCAAGGCATACACAACACCAGACAAACCACCGAAATTCGCCCCTTCAACCCAATACTGCCCAGCACCTGAAAGCGCAGAAGAGACAGCAAAGATCTGAAGTAGCTTGAAGCTGCCTAGCTTCTTCTCAATGTCTCCACCTAGCTGCCACCACCACAAAATATTAAATGCGATGTGCATAACAGAGAAATGCAGAACGGCATGACTCAGCCAACGCCACAATTGCCATTGCTGTCCATCCACTGCAGGGAAATGCAGGGCATTGAAAATAGCTTGGCCAAAACCGATCTGTTGCAGCGCAAAAATCACCACACACACCAACATCAGGCTCAGTGTCACAGGGCCGGCTTTGGCTTTGATCATGCCCATGAAACTTGGCGTGTGATAATGGAAGTTGCTCTTTCTGGTCTCTGCCATGTCCCAAGACGCCGCTTGATAGCGCTTATGATTGGGTTCAGCCAGAAAACGATTCAGCTCAGCTTCGGTTTCAACCTGAAATTGGCCATCAAGAAGCCAAAGAGCAAAACGCCCTTCTCCCTCTGGAGACATCTGAATAGGGATCTGACGAGAGGCCATATAATCAATAAATGCTTGAGCAAGACGTGGATTGTCTAACACCATCAATCTAATCATTGTTACTTCCTATTCATTCTATGAGGGATGCTTGAGGCGGTTCAGGTGACGAAAGTCATTAACCTGTGATCACTGGAAGTTCAGCACGATGCCAAGCTTCGAAACCACCATCAACACTATATACCTCTTCAAAGCCTTGGTTCACTAAATATTGTGCTGCACCTTGGCTACTGATGCCGTGATAGCACATCACTAAGATAGGTTGTTCGAACTCAACCTCATCCATGAACGACACCATCGTATCGTTAGTCAGGTGGTAGGCTGTTTTTGGGTGGGCAACCGCAAAAGATTGCGGGTCACGTATATCGACAAGTCGAGCTTCGCCTTGTTCGATGAGCGCTTGAGCGCCTTTAACATCGATATGTTTAAACTGGTCCATGACTTTCTCTTTTTATACTGATTTACTTTGCTGCCATTGTAACCTATCCCAAGGCTAACATTCACATCCACTTAATAAGGTTATCCACCAGCGATCATTTTTACACCATTTGTGGATAAATCTGTGAATTGCGTGAATAAAGTGCCTTTTCAAAAATAGATCCACAACATGTAGTAATGATCCTGATCTAACTGTGGGTTAACTGAAACATATCCCCACTCGAAAAACCCCGTCAAAGCCTTACTACACCCTGCTTTTAGACAGCTGACGAATAAACTTCTCACAGAGTTATCCACAAAATCATTTTGCAAATTTCGATCGCAAAAGTTGAGAAATCGATCCAAAACAAAAAGGCCGAGATCTCTCGATCTCGGCCTTTTCAAAATTCAGCTATTTGTTAGCTCTACTATTAGAAGGTAGAAGCTAATAGAAACTAGATGCTATTAGAAATCACCAACGGCTTGTTTCAATTTCTTCATCGCATTCTTTTCTAACTGGCGAACACGCTCAGCAGAGATACTGTAGGTATCCGCTAAGTCTTGCAGTGTTGCCTTGTTGTCGTCTAACCAACGTGAGCGAACAATGTGTTGGCTACGCTCGTCTAAGCTTGCTAGTGCTAGCCCTAGGCGATTATTGGTGTGTGACTCCCAGTTAGCCGCTTCAACCGTCTCAGCAACGTCTGACGCTTTGTCTTCTAGGTAGTAAACTGGAGCAGTGTAAGCAGAACCGCCATCGTCATCGTCCATAGGCGCTTCAAACGTCGCATCTTGTGCCGCTAAGCGAGATTCCATCTCACGAACTTCTGAAGGCTCAACACCCAGTTCACGAGCAACCGTCTCAACTTCACCGTTATTGAACCAACCCAAACGCTTTTTAGACTTACGAAGGTTAAAGAACAGTTTACGCTGTGCCTTAGTGGTCGCAATTTTAACGATACGCCAGTTACGTAGAACGTATTCATGGATTTCAGCTTTGATCCAGTGAACAGCAAACGAGACGAGACGAACACCAACTTCTGGATTGAAGCGCTTAACAGCCTTCATCAAGCCAATGTTACCTTCTTGGACGAGATCAGCCATTGGTAGCCCGTAGCCAGAGTAGCCTCTTGCAACGTGCACCACGAATCTTAGGTGGGAAAGGATCAAGCCTTTCGCAGCGTCGATCTCACCTTTGTAATGTAATCGCTCTGCAAGTCCACGTTCCTCTTCAGGAGTCAGCATAGGGTAGCTGTTCGCTGAGCGGATATAGCTATCTAAACTATCTTGTGTGACTAAAGCCATTTGATACGCTTGGTTTGCCATTCGGTTCCTCATCAATCTCTGATCTGGAGTAATACATCTATTAAAACCCGACAATCTTGAACCTAAAATGAACAGGTTTCAAGGAGGGGGAAGTAATTATGCATAATCAATTCGTCTATACAAGGCAAAAACTGGTTAAGAACTGCCTATTTTTCGTATAAATATGACTCTATTCACCTAAACTGGTTCAATTTCTTTTAGGTGACGCTGTGCAGAAAGCTTCGCAGCCACACTACCAAGCAGGGTTCCGACGATCAAAAGCAGTAAAGATTCATCCCAACTCAGGCCAATTAAACGGAAGTGGCTGTCGTATAGCTGAGCCAAGTCATCCACTGCGCTGTTCAGCAATACGGTAATCAATGCCGTCATTACCCAAGCGCTAATCGAACCCAAAACGCCAAACCACATCCCAGCATAAAGGTATGGTCGAAGAATGTAGCTGTCGGTAGCACCAATCAGCTTCATGGTTTGAATCTCTTCTTTATGCGCCAACACATTAAATCGTAGTGTATTGCCGATAATCAGAAATACCGCGCCCAACATCAATACCGTTAAGGTAATCACGATGACCGCTGCTAATGCTTTGATCGCATCTAATCGCGCTAACCAATCTTCGTCGAGGCGAACATCGGTCACTAATTCTTGTTGTTTAACTGTGCCAGCCAGCTCTTTAATTAGGGTATCGCTGTGTACGCTTGGCGTAATCACCAGCACCCCTGGCAGTGAGTAATCATCTAGGATGGTTAGGGCATCTTCAAAACCAGAATACTGGCTGAGGTCTGCAAGCCCTTGCTGCGGAGAAATGTACTCCACCAGCTCAACTTGATCCCAACTTTCGATTTCATCCTTAAGCACCATTACTCGTGGCTCAGGAATACCATCCTCTACATAAGCACTTATTTGTGACGGGCTAGTGACATCTTGCGCCACTTCACCCACATTTTTACCCAATAGGTACAAACAAGCAGGCATCGCCAACGCCATAGAGATCACCGCAAGGGTCAGCAAGTTGCCTAACGGGCGCTGCCACATTTGTGAGAACGATGACTTGGCTTGTTTCCAGTGAACAACAAAGAAGCCGTCGCTTGAAGCGCGGTTTGCTGCTCGATTAGATTGAGGTTTCTTGATGCGCTTATTCGCGGCCATAATCTTCAACCTCACTCAAAAATCCTTGGTTTAATTCAAGATGGCGGTACTGAGGGCGAGTGTTCACTAACCCGATATCGTGCGTCGCTAGGATGATCGTCACACCCGCACGGTTGAACTCTTCAAACAACCGTAATACACGGTTAGATAATTCAGGGTCTAGGTTACCGGTCGGCTCATCGGCTAAAAGCAGAGTTGGACGGTTAACCACGGCGCGAGCAATACCCACGCGTTGTTGTTCACCACCCGAAAGTTGGCTTGGCAAACAGCGGGCTTTATCTAATAAACCGGTTTTATCCAACGCAGCACTGACTCGGCGTTTTATTTCGTTTTCAGAAATAGATTCAATACGCATAGGCAGAGCGACGTTATCGAAAATCGAACGGTCCATCAGCAGGCGATGGTCTTGAAAAACAATCCCAATATTACGGCGTAAGAAAGGAATGTCTTTGGCTGGGATACGAGTGATATCGTGATCGTTGAACCAGACACGTCCATCGGTTGGACGCTCTATCGCGCAGATCAACTTCAGCAAGGTACTTTTACCAGCCCCAGAGTGCCCACCCAAAAAAGCCATCTCTCCACGTTTCAGGTGAAAATCCACTTTTTGGAGCGCTTGTCTTCCACCTCGGTAGGCTTTACTCACTTGCTGAAATTTGATCACCGAAAATTCCTCTTACGATCACTAATATCAAATTTAAAAACGGTAGCAGATTAAGGATAAACCACTTTGCTACTCGCGTTACTCTTCGCGGCTAAATAGTGCTTCAATGAAGTCTTTAGATTCAAATGGACGCAGATCATCAATACCTTCACCCACACCAATGTAGCGGATTGGAATCTGGAACTGGTCAGCAATTGAGAAAATTACACCACCTTTCGCCGTGCCATCTAGCTTAGTCAGTGTAATACCCGTTACAGGAGCCACTTCACTGAACAGCTTCGCTTGGCTGATAGCGTTCTGACCTGTACCTGCATCGAGCGTTAGCATGATTTCGTGTGGTGCAGAGTCATCAATCTTCTTCATTACACGAACGATCTTACGTAGCTCTTCCATCAGGTTGCTCTTGTTCTGCAAGCGACCTGCCGTATCGGCAATCACAACATCAACGCCACGCGCTTTCGCTGCTTCAATCGCATCGTAGATAACAGACGCACTGTCCGCACCTGTGTGCTGAGCGATAACTGGCACATCGTTACGCTGACCCCAAACCTGAAGCTGTTCAACAGCTGCTGCACGGAAAGTATCACCCGCAGCTAGCATCACTTTCTTGCCTTCATTTTGGAATTGTTTCGCCAGCTTACCGATCGTAGTTGTCTTACCTACACCGTTCACACCCACCATTAAGATAACGTAAGGTGTTTTAGTGGTATCAACAACCAGTGGCTGTTCCACTTGGCTTAAGATGTCTGCCATCTCTTCTTTGAGCAGACCATAAAGCGCTTCACCGTCTTTTAGGTCATTGCGAGATGCTTTTTCTGTCAGGTTTTCAATGATCTTAACCGTGGTATTCATCCCCACGTCAGCAATTAGAAGTTGCTCTTCTAGCTCTTCAAACAGGTCTTCATCGATTTGCTTGCCTTTGAACAGACCAAAGAAACCCGCACCGATGTTTGCTTTAGTGCGGCTTAGGCTGCGCTTAAGGCGAGCAAAGAAGCTTTCTGTTGGCTTTTCTTGAACTTCTTCAACCTTAGCTTGAGGAGCAATCACTTCTTCCTGTTCTGCTTCTGCTTCTGCTTCTGCTTCTGCTTCTGCTTCTGCTGCGACAGGTTGCTGCTCTTGTTGAGCTTCTTCAAGCGCTTGTTCAGGTTCAGTTGGCTTAGATTGTTCAGCTTCAGGCGCGACCTGTTCAGCCTCAACTTGTGATTCAACTTCAGTTTGATCTTCAACGCTTTCTACGTTCGCTTCATTCTGAGTTTTTGGGCTTTGTTCTTCTTCACCAAAACCAAGCCACGATAATAATCCGCGCTTCTTTTTTTCCGTCATCAGAGGAGTTTCCTAGATCTACTAATTAGCTGTATTGACTTAATACACGTCGACTCTTTGCTATTGTTATACAATACAAGCTTGTACAAACGAATAGTAAAGAAAAATGACAAAGCAGTGATAAGTTTGCTTTTAGCTTGATACACTTTGTCATTGCAAATTTATTTAATACACGAACCCACTTAAATTGGGCTCGGTATAGTATCACTTTATTAGCGGTCAAAAAATCTATGGTAAGACGTCGCCAGCAAAACACATCACAAAAAAAGCCATCCGGAGGCTTTGTTCGAATTATTAGTGGCTCATGGAGAGGTAGAAAGCTGCCTGTTCATGATTTAGAAGGATTACGCCCAACCATTGACCGAGTAAAAGAGACACTCTTTAACTGGGTTGCTCAAGATATCCCACATTCAACTTGCTTGGATGTATTTGCCGGCTCTGGCGGTCTAGGTTTTGAAGCAGCTTCTCGCCAAGCAAAAATGGTGACACTGCTCGAAATGAATCAAAAGGCGGCTAAACAGCTTTCTGATAACGCGAAAGAGCTCAAAGCAGACAACATCAATGTCGTGAATACTGATGCTATCTCTTTCCTTAAGAAACCGGGCACTCCTTACGATATGGTTTTCCTTGATCCACCATTTCGTCAAGGCTTACTGGCAGAAACAGTACAACTGCTTGAGAGCAATGGCTGGTTGGCAGACAATGCCATCATTTACGTCGAGACCGAGAAAGAACTGAAACTCGAAGCTATGCCAGAGAGCTGGGAATTGCATCGCGATAAGACCACCGGACAGTCAAGCTACCGACTGTTCAATCGAATCACTGAAGAATAGGAGTTATTGAATGAAGTTCTTGCTTCCACTAGCAAAAGCAGCCATCGCCTTTGTTTGGTTTATCTTAATCGTAAATATTTTCTACCCGTTCCCGGGTAATGCTGCGATTGCGCTTTATATCATGACAGCATTCTTGTTCTTCATGCACGGCCTACAGATGCTGATTTTCATCGGTGCATTCGGCGATAAGATCGAGATGTCACGTTGGGAGAAGTGGTCAATATTGATTTTCGGTGTCTTCGCCTTACTCGATATCCGACGCAAACACATGATGTAATCGAGCTTAAGCCCAGATATAAAAAGCTTAGCTACAAAAAACATCATGACAGAAACAGTAGAGACAAAAACGCCGCTCATTTGAGCGGCGTTTTTTTATTCAGCAATGATATTGATGTTAGCCCATGTAGCCTTTCACACCATCGAGGAACATTTGCGTCGACAGCATAACCAATAACAAGCCCATCAAACGTTCGATGGCTTTAAGGCCTCTCTCACCCAGCACTCGCAGGAAGAAGCCATTAAACATCAAAATAAAGAAGGTTGCGCCCCAAGCCAGCATCACTGCGCCTGAAAGCTCTAACATGTTGTCAGGGTGCTGTGTCGACAACAGAATCAATGCTGCAATCACTGAAGGGCCAGCAATCATTGGGATCGCCATCGGCACAATAAACGGTTCTTCACCCGCCGCGAGGCCAGTAATACTACCCGCACTTGGGAAAATCATCTTAATCGCGATGATGAATAGAATAATACCGCCAGAGATACTCAAGGTTTCAGGCTGCACGTGCAGGAAGTTCATGATGCTTTGACCAGCAAACAAGAACAACAACAGGATAATCAGCGCAAACATCAGTTCACGAACAAGAACAATACGGCGACGCTTCGGATCAATATGCTTAAGGATAGAGAGCACGATTGGTAGATTGCCAAGCGGGTCCATAATAAGAAACAGCATGGTTGCTGCAGATAAAATTTCCATAAGTTTGTCTCGAAAAGCGTAAGTGCGCGGAGTATAGCAGCCTCAACATTGATTTTCGAACGCAGTAATAAAAGGATTAACTTATGTAATTAGAAGGGAATTTTGCGAGAGCAAATAGAAAAGGTAGAAAGGAGAAAAGAGAAAAGAGAAAAGAGAATTTAAAGAGTGAAGCCGAAACGTCGCATCCACTCTTCTTATCTATAAAAGCCAAAAGGCTCTAAAAACCAAGTCACTGGGAGTCAGTGGTTACACACACGTTCGCGATTAGTGCAAAGCTTGTCATCAATAACCACGACCTTTTCCATCTTCAGGAAAAACTTCAGCAATCCATCTAAATCCAGACCGTTCAGCTTACACGTATGAAAACGCGCTTCTGCGCCATAAGTTTGAGCAAGCTCTTGCGTCAACTCATCACGAGTCAGTGGCTTTTCACTCAGTAGGTTTAAAACGTTGTGTGCATGAATTTCGGTAGTCATAACTCTATCTCATGTTTAATGAAGTAGACGTAGAGTACCTACTTTCATCTGAGCTGCCTTGATGTAGCTCAGAGTTAAGCGAGCTCTACCCTAAATGGTAAGGGAGGCAACAATGAGAGCATGCGCCAGAAAGTAACTGCCCGTCACCCAAAAGTAGGCACCCTTAATTGGGCTACGATAGAAGTTTAACGCGTACGCCAATGCTGAAAGCAGCAACACGGCACAACCCGCAAAACCCATCGCATGCGACAGTTGAGGATCAAGCAACCAGAGCTCACCAGAAGCCCATGCAAGCTGAATAAGCACGATACCCATGATAACCACAGGAAAGACGAGTTTGTCTAAACGAGGCAGAAGCAAGAAGAAAGCAACGACACAAGCCGCCAACAGCAGCGCGAACAACCACCAAACCATTTCTCCTGATAGCTGTAACCAAAATGCTTTGCTGTAACAGAGCTGAGCTAACAAGAAGCAAACAAAATGCAGAGGACGTTTTTGAGTAACAGTATGCAGGACATCTGCGATCGCAGAGACCGCCAACCCAGCAACGACCCAATAGGTAAAATCAGCAACGACAGATTGAGTTAAAGCAATGGTCGCTAATAATACATAGGTAAAAACCTTATACGATAAGGCCTGACCGATATGTCCATGTTTCGTTCCTGCTATTGCTCCGATACCAGACAAGGAAACCGCCAACCAACTCCACATACCATTTGCCCTATTGCTTTAAATCGTCGCCAGTCTAGGCACACGAGTGTTGATGTAAAGCCTCAGCCCCTCAAAATTGGATCTTGATTACGCTTCCACTAAAAAGAGTCTCTTTAGATTGAAGTCGTAACAATTACCACCATGACAATGGCCATTCGTTTAAAACTAGAACGAATCATCATAAAACCCATTCAAACTGGCATTAGAGTCGCCATACTTGAATTTTGGCCAATTCTAACCTATCGACCCCACCAAAACCGGCCTAATACCGTCAAATACCACACTTAAAAAATTAAAATAACCACATTTAAAGTAAATAATAACAATAACTTAAATAAACAAACTCAAGATTAATAGAAAAATAAAAACGCCAACCAAGCCTAGACTTGTAAAGTAGCCAGTTTTCTTTTTTAACGCCCAGTTTTGTCAGGTTATTTCAAGCCTCCGGTAAAAACCGCCACAAAAACCAAGCCGAAAACTTAAAAAACCAACCAAAACCAACCTAGCAACCACCAACCTCTATTAATACAGTTTAACAACCTTTAACAATATAAATCACACAAAACAACCATTACAAAACAACAAGTTAAATCAAATTAGAACAAACATAAATCACAACGAACAAATTAAGAACACACCATAAAACACAGTTAAACACTGCCAAACAAGCCAAAAACTCATAGTTTTCTACTACTTTTAAAGCTTTCGAAAGTAATTCTTGATCTAAGGCCATAAGTAGTGCTATTCTTTAAAACATAGCGAGAGACAACCAAATTTAGGAGTAGTGTTATGATTTCATCTTCGCAAAGACAAGGACTTGTAATGATCGCGGTAGTTGTAGGTCTAATGACACTACCGATGATGTACTAAGCAAGTTACAGATAAAAAAAGGGACGCCATGAGCGTCCCTTTTTTTGTTCAATTTTTTCACTTCGAAAACAGATGCAGTGTTAGCACATCCCAGTTCGCATAATAGAAACCTGCGGCAGCTAAAGTCATTGCCATCATCAGTAAGATCGCAACTCGCCAGATAAAACGACCACTACGTGGAGTCAGCTCCTTCTCACAGTCGTTACACATCATGATGAACTTATGTTGGTCTTCCAACTTAGCCTCATGTTCATTGACTACCTTATTACGACACGTTGCGATATAGCGCAGCTTGCTCACCATATCGTGCGGTAGCCTTTCTTCACAGCTTGTTACAAGCTCATGCAATCCTTCGCCTTCGGCATGATATTGAAGCCTCAATAATTTCTCTATATTGCGAGTTCTTGTCACCACTTTTTCAATATCGGTCATCTTAGCCCTCCCACTCCACACTATAATTCTAGTCGAGCATTTCCCTATTCTTATACAAAATCACTGTTATTTACGAGAGAAAGAGACAATAAATAACAATGCTTTATCCCAAACTGACCATTAAATGTGATGTCTGCCGAAAAATAATCAGCTTGGCTTACAACAGTTCACGAATAACGGCTTTAAACACATATCCCTATTGCCTGAAAGACTAGAATAACCATCACGACTACATGGAGGTTATATGCCTAATTCACTCTTTTTTGCCATCTTTGCTCTCGCTGCTCTAGCGGCTTGGGTATTTATTGGTTTCTATCGAAAACACTCGCAAGGTGAAAATGCGCCAGAGAAGAAAGTGAATGTCACGGTGTTAGACAAACAATCGATCGACCTTCCTGACGCAGAACCGGGCCAAGAAGATCAAGAGTACTGGATTTACGTTCAACGTGGTGTGGTTGGTCCGAAGCGAGAATTCCAAGTCGGCATCCACTATTTCCACGCCCTTAACCCTGGCGACAAAGGAACCTTAACCTACCAAGGCGATAAGTTCTTACACTTTGCGTTGAAGCGCTAAACGTCAGCCGCTTCAACTGTCGTCCCTAAGCAATCCATCAGAAAGCCTTAGCAATCACCGCTAAGGCAATAACCAACGCGTTTTCTCTGACTTAGACACCAACCAGCTCATCCATAATGCGCCAGCTCCGCTGATCACAATCCATAATGGAATAACCCATGCCGGATGTCCTTGGTACCAACCAAACTCTTTCATCGGCCACAAGAAAATCGGGTGCAGCAGGTAAATACCTAAGCTGTGCTTACTGATAAAGCCAACCACTTGGTTACTCTTCTCAGACAGGCCTTCACCATAGTAACGGCATACCATGAACACCATGCTCGCGGCTAATACGGTGTTCAACGTTTTGTAAGATAGCCAGCGCCCTACCGTGTACTCTTCTGCTACCAAGCTTGCATCAACCACCATGTAAACCGTGGTTAGTAACGCGAGTCCACCCAGTAACACACTCACGCCAACGGTCATCTTGTTAAGTGGCACAATCTTATACAGCAAGTAACCCAATGGTAAGTAACCGGTGTACAACCACAATTCGTGACTCCAAGGGCCATCGATTTTCAGTAAGAACAGCAATGTTGTGAACAACCATACCGCCGTAAAGGCATAGACCGATCTATCACCGTACTTTCTAACCATGATCTGCAAGAACGGAATCACAAAATAGAGTGGGATGAAGTAATAGAAGAAACCAAGGTGGTAATAGGTGTAATGATGGTAGCTATTAAGCAACACGTCCCAACTGACGTCGGCATCAAAGCCCATTGCCGACCAGCCCGACAGATAGGTATAGAAAAGCGACCAGACAATGAAAGGTATCAGTACCTTGCCCAAACGACGCTTGAGGTAGTATTTGGCGTCAAACGGGCGCTGATCACTGAGCATCAGTGCGCCAGTAATCAAAATGAACACAGGTACTGCCCAGCGGCTGAAACCGTTTACCGTAATGGCAGTAAGCCATTCACCGAAAGGAATAGTGCCCAACTCATTGCGATAAGGCGCCAAAACATGAATCGCGATAACCGCTACGGCCGCGACACATCGTGCTAAATCAAAAAAGAGAATTCGCTGCTTCATGTAAATGCCTGATTAATATTCAATCATTCTACTATAGCAATAAAAAAGCTGACCGGAATAAATACCAAGTCAGCTTAGTGTTAAAGGAGATACTTATCGCGAATCTAGCTCATACGACTCTAGCTTCTGCGACTTGAGCTCTCACAAATGAGGCTCATGTGGCTGAAGCTTATGCCGCTGAAATTTGCGGCACTTTCGGTAAACGCAGAGAGATCATCGTCGTTATCGCCAAGAATGCGAAGGAAACCCACAGACACGCAGACAAGCCTGCCATTTGGAATACCAAGCCCGACAATATCGTGCCAATCAAACGGCCCATCGCGTTTGCCATGTAGTAGAAACCGACATCAAGAGAAACGCCATCGCCTTTCGCATAACTCACTATCAAATATGAGTGAAGTGATGAGTTCACCGCAAAGATGGCACCAAATACCATCAAACCACCCACGATAACGAGCTCTGGTTGCCAGCCAATCTGTACCGCATAAGCGATAGCAGCGGTCACTATAGCCAGCGCACCAGCCCATAACAGCGCGGCATGGCCATCTGGCACCTTACCTTGAGCTTTACCAGTAATCTTCGGCGCTATGCCCTGTACAAAGCCATAAGCGATAGTCCAAGCAGCTAAGAAACCGCCAACCCATGAGTGATCCCAACCAAACACACTGCCTAGGTAAATCGGCAAAGCAATCACAAACCACACATCACGAGCGCCAAACAGGAACATACGTGCTGCGGATAGGATGTTGATGGATTCAGACTTAGAGAAGATCTGTTTGAACTTAGGCTTGGTTTTCGCTTTGCCCATGTCCGTTTCTAAGCTCAACACACTGCCAACGAAGACCAATGCCAACACGGCTGCCATCGCGAGCACGGCGTATTGGAAGCCAATCGTTGAAAGCAGTAAACCACCAATAAAGAAGCCTGCCCCTTTAAGCGCATTCTTAGATCCGGTCAGAATCGCAATCCACTTATAAAGCGCGCCTTGTTGTTCATCAGGAACCAGAGTCTTAATTGAGCTCTTGGCACTCATCTTATTGAGGTCTTTAGCGATACCAGACAAGGCTTGCGCCGCCATGACCCAAGGAATGGTCAGCATTGCCGTTGGCACCGCGAGCATACCCAAGGCGACGACTTGCATGCCTAACCCAATGTTCATGGTCTTATTGAGGCCAAGACGCGCCCCTAACCAGCCACCGATTAGGTTAGTCACCACACCAAAGAATTCATAGAAAAGGAACAGTGAGGCGATTTCTAACGAACTGTAGCCAAGGTCGTAAAAATACAGAACCACCAACATGCGAAGCGCACCATCAGTAATGGTGAAGTTCCAGTAGTTAAAAGTCACCAACATGTATTGGCGAACGCTCTTACTTAGATTTGAAAACATAACGCTATCTCTGCAATCTAAACAAAAAGAGCTTTTGGATCATGATAAGTTCAACACTCCAGATACCAAAAGCTCCCTGTCTAACACTGATGACTATTAGCTATTCGCTACGCCATTAATGTATTCAACCTGGATAGGTTTAGTGAAGGCACCTGGACGCAGTGCCTGCACCTCTTGAACTACCTTGCTCAAATCCCAGCCTTTTTCTAACAGTAGGTGAGCTGCGAACAAACCAGTGCGACCAGAGCCGCCCATACAATGCATTGCAACCTTGCCGCCGTTATCGACGATGTTATGTAGCTCAGGGCTAGCTGCTTGCCACTTCGCAGCAAAACCAGCACCCGGTGCACAGTCGTCTTCAATTTCGATCTGGAACCATTGCATACCTAACGCACGTGTTTTTTCACCAAGTGCCGCCACGTCTTTGCTTGCAAGCTCATGGTCATCAAGTGCTGTCACGATAGCTTCAACGCCTTGCTCTTTTAGCTGAGCCAGTGATGCATCAAGCGTTGCTTCTTTTGTGCCTGGGCACGGAGTAAGTACTAGCGCACCTTGCTCTAGGTCTAGTTGCCATGTTGGATGTATCATTATATCTTCTCCAGATTCTTATTAAGCAAGGCCAACGGTACGAACAAGCTCAGCGGTACGTGTTGCGTAACCCATCTCATTGTCGTACCAAGCGTAGATCTTAACCATGCGCTTACCGACCAACATCGTTGATAGTGCATCCACGATTGTTGAGCGTTGGTCGCCTTTGTAATCGATAGAAACCAGTGGACGCTCTTCAAAGCCAAGAATGCCTTTTAGTTCATTCTGAGACGCTTCTTTCAGCATCGCGTTAACTTCTTCTGCCGTGGTGTCTTGCTTCACTTCGAAGATGATGTCTGTCAGAGAAGCGTTCGCTAGCGGTACACGAACTGCGTGGCCGTTGATGCGGTTTTCTAGCTCAGGGAAGATCTCAACAATCGCTTTGGCGCTGCCCGTCGTTGTTGGGATAAGACTCATGCCACATGCACGTGCGCGGCGTAAGTCTTTGTGCGGCGCATCAAGAATAGTTTGCGTGTTAGTTAAATCGTGAATAGTGGTGAAGGCTGCGTTCTCGATACCAAGCTTCTCGTTGATCACCTTAACCACTGGCGCGATACAGTTCGTTGTACAAGACGCTGCCGTTACGATTTTGTGTACCGCAGGGTCGAAGATATTGTCATTCACACCAACAACGATGTTTGCGATGCCTTCTTCTTTCACTGGCGCCGATACCACAACACGTTTCACGCCCTGCTCTAGGTATTTGTTTAGGAAAGAGGTCTTACGGTGAACACCTGTCGCTTCGATAACCACATCACAACCAGACCAGTCGATCGCATCGATGTCGCGCTCTTGTGTGGTCTTGATGCGCTGGCCATTAATGATCATCTCATCGCCTTCTGCAGTTACCTCGTGGTGAAAGCGACCTTGAACTGAATCAAATTCTAGAAGGTGGGCCAGTGTTGTTGTGTCGCCAGCAACATCGTTAATTTGAACAAATTCTAGCTCATCCCAATCGAATGCTGCGCGAAGTGCTAGACGGCCGATACGACCAAAACCATTAATACCTACTTTGACTGTCATTTTCTGTTCTCTCAGTTAATTGCCTTCATATTTGAAGCCGCAGCGTTGTTGACTACGTTCACTTACCGGAGCGCCGGCCGCCCTAATTACATAGAGCCACTATGCTCATAGGGATAAGTTCACTTGTCGCCTAGCTGCAACTCCAACTATTTCGGCATTAAGTTTTAATGTATTTAAACGCAACATACTGGGCGTGAGTTCATCGACTCTAAGCGCTCAATATCTTGCTGGTATTCAGTTTTCAAACAGTTCGATGCAATAAGGTCGTCAATTAACTTTAGCATCCAACCTGGTAAATCTTGTGACAGGCGGTAAAACACCCACTGCCCCTGGCGAACATCAGTCAAAATACCGTTTGAACGCAGCTGCGCAAGATGGCGTGAAACCTTTGGCTGACTTTCTTGCAATGCCTGAGTCAACTCACCAACCGATAAGCACTCATTACGAACTATCAACATTAAGCAACGCACTCGCGTTTCATCGGACAGTAATTTAAAAAATTGGTGAGGAAGCATAAAACATACTCATATATGGATATGCATATATCTTAGATATAAAAAAACGCACGTCAAGGCGTGCGTTTCAATTGTCATAAAAGTTTAACGAAGAAATATCAGAGCTTGTTGGTCACGGTATGACTCCAACGGCGCGCTTCAGTAAGCTCCGTTTTAACCTGATCCACGCTTAATCCTAAATCGGCGCAGTGCTCATCAATCTGTTGCCAATCGGCATGCTCAAAGCTCTCTTCAAGTGCGAGCAAGGTACCATATGGCCCTTCTCTACGAAGCAGAGCCACCTTGATACTTTTACACAAAGGCAGTTGCTCTACTAAATTCTCTAACGATAGATCGAGCAATGCATCCAGCAACGAGAACAGACCAATCATAAAGGCTTGCTCGGTATGTCCTTCAAATGCCTGATAACGAGACATACGCTGGCAAAACTGTGCACGCTGCAAAGACAAGCCATACAACTCTTTCGGTTTTTTATCCGAGACGTAAGACGCCACCGCCAGCGCGACAAACATTTTCAGTTTTTCTTGCCCTAGGTACACCAAGGCCTGACGGAATGAAGAGATGGTCACTTCTAGACGAGGCGACATGGTGTTCACAAAGCGCAGTAGCTTATAAGACAAGGCGACATCTTTCGCGACGATACTCTCGACACGCTGAAAGTCGACATCGGGCTTACACACTTCTTGGAACAGCTCCATGGCAATCACTTGCTCAGGGCTGATGTACTTAGTCTTAATGATTTCCGGCTTACTAAAGAAATAGCCTTGGAAGAACTTAAAGCCCGCCTCTTTGGCTTGCTGGAATTCTTGTTCGGTTTCGACTCGTTCAGCAAGAAAACTAAACTTTTTCCCTTGGTGAGCTTTGACCAAATCACACGCCTCATCCAAGCCCATCTGCATGATATCGAGCTTAACAATATGCGTGTATTTGAGGAAACGTTCCCATTCTGGCGTCGAAGTAAAATCATCTAGGGCAATCATGTACCCCGCTTGATAAAGCTCTTTAACGGCTTCTAATAATTCGTCGGTCGGTTGGCAAGTTTCAAGGATCTCAACCACCACCTTGTCTTTCGGCAAGCTCAAAGGCAACCGACGAATCAAGCTTTGGTAAGGGAAGTTAATAAAGCAGCGTGAAGATGGGATCGACGGGTTAAGCCCAACCGACAAGAAATTCTCAACGATCAGACGATACGTTGCTCGATTAGACTCTATATGCGCTGGATAGGCATTCCTTTCTCCGTCACGAAACAGCAGCTCATAACCAAGCGTGTTCTTCTTACGGTTTAAGATAGGTTGTCGAGCAACGTAGGTAGCGGTCATTTCTTGATAACTCTAATTGGTTTAACTATAACTCTATTGCTTTGATTAGGCTTTGGCGGCGGCCAGCAATGCGCCGCAGCCCATGAACATACCACCAAAGATTTTATTTATCTTACCCATTATGCGATCTGAACGAATAAAACGTCCCATTTGTGAAGCTAATGAGGTGTAACCCAACATAACAACGCTATCAATGAATACCGTTGTAACACCTAGCACTAATAATTGCGGTGCTTGCGGCTGTGTTGGATCGATAAATTGAGGGAAAAGAGCCACCAAAAACACGATAGATTTTGGGTTAGTAAGGTTAATCAGCACCGCATTTCTAAGCAGCTTGCCACTCGATAGCGTCGAGTTTTCTTGTGAAGCCACTAAGCTAGAGTTGTCACGCCACTTTTGAATACCCAACCAAAGAAGGTAGACCACGCCCACCCATTTGATGATGGTGAACGCCAGCGCGGATTGAGCGACTAATGCACCAATGCCCGCGCCCACCAGCATGATGTGGAATGCAAGACCGAGTTGTAAGCCCGCGATCGACGCAAGTGACTTCTTGGTGCCATAACTTAGCCCATTGCTGATTGAGTTAACGGTACCTGAGCCCGGAGCTAAACTAAACAATATCGCCGTGACGACATAAGCAAGCCAAACATGAGTATCCATTTGCATTTCCTTACTAGTTCTTTAATCTAACAACATTAGTAGCAATAAAGCTCTCACACGCATCAGTTCAGGTAATTTCCCATGGAAAACCACAGCGGCGCCCCGATTTCGTACACGCAAGAACCTCAATTCGAGCAAGCGATTAAACACCCGATCCCCACCCTTTGGCAACAACGAAAAGATGGGTATGTAACAACATCCGCTAAAAAGAAGCTGTACTGGTGTAGCCTGACTTCAGAGACTCATACCAAGGCGATTGTTATTTCAAATGGCCGCATTGAGTGCTGCCAAAAATACCAAGAACTCTTTTATGATTTCTATCAACAAGGCTATGACGTTTATTCATTTGACCACCAAGGTCAAGGCCAGTCTGAACGTATGGTAACAGACTCTGACATTGGTCATATTCATGAGTTTGATGATTATGCATCTGACATGTCTGACGTCATTGCCAGTTTCGATCTCAGTAAGTATTCCAATCGCTACCTGCTCGCGCATTCAATGGGCAGTACCATAGCGACTCGCTACCTACAAACGCACCCAGACCACCCATTTGATAAGGTGACTCTGTGCGCTCCGATGTTTGGTATCAATACCGAGTGGTATCTGAAACCTATCGCGATGATCGTCGGACAAGTGCTCACCGCTTTTTATGCCAAGCCGACTTACGCGCCAGGGCAGCAAGCGTATTATTCGAAGCCTTTTGAAAACAACTTACTGAGCCACAGCAAGGTTCGTTATCAGTGGTTCCGCCGCTTATATGACGAGTCTCCATCTTTGCAGGTGGGTGGACCAAGCACGCGTTGGGTGTGGCAAGGGTTAATGGCCGCCAAGCAAGCGATTCAACAAACTCGTCAAATCAAGATTCCTCTGCTATTGATTCAAGCTGGGGACGAAAAGATTGTCAGTAACAGTGCCCAAGTAAAGTTCATCTCTAAGCTGAAGAAAACCAACTCTGATTGTCAGTTTAAGTTGATTGAGGGTTCTAGGCATGAGGTGTTGTTTGAGCAAGATGAATATCGCAATCAAACACTGGATGCGATCAATCAGTTTTTCGCCTAGAGCTAATAGGCTGAGTAACCGGCCAAGAGCATAGACGCTAAAGAGGAAGAGAAGTAAGTGAGCTTTGCCCTCTTTTCTTGCATGAATTTGGCATACAATTTCTACCTAGAGATATTGTAGTTAAAACGATTCTAGCGCTGGCTAGCGTCAATATTGGTTAAGCATTTTGCAATGAGGGTTAAATGAGTATTCCTGCACTAAAAGATTCCGTGAAAATTGTTGCTTCTGATTTAGATGGTACGCTTTTGGCTCCCAACCATCAGCTAAGCGACTTCACCAAGCTAACGCTTAAGAAATTACACGACCAAGGTTATACCTTCATCTTCGCTACGGGTCGTCACCACGTCGATGTGGCGGGTATTCGTCAGATAGCAGGCATTCCGGCGTACATGATCACTTCAAACGGTGCTCGCGTGCATGACCAGAATGATCAACTGATGTATAGCCAGAACGTGCCTCAGGAACTCGTTCAGCCGGTTATTGATATTGTGCGCCAAGATCCAAACCTCTTTATTCACATGTACCAGAATGAAGATTGGCTACTAGACCGTGAAGATGAAATGTTGGCTAAATTCCACAGCGAATCTGGCTTTAGCTACAAGCGCTTTGAAGCTGAAAATGCACCAAGCGAAGGCATCGCGAAAGTCTTCTTCACACATCCAGAACAAGACCACGAATATCTCGTCACGTTTGAACAAAAGCTAAGAGATGCTTTTGGCGACAAGCTGAACATCGCCTTCTCTACACCTTGGTGTCTTGAAGTGATGGCCGCTGAAGTCTCTAAAGGTCACGCCCTAGACGCTGTTGCTAAATCCCTGAATCTGACACTGGATAACTGTGTTGCGTTTGGTGATGGTATGAACGACGCTGAAATGCTGGCTATGGCGGGTAAAGGTCTAGTCATGGGCACATCACATGAAAAAGTGATGAAAGCACTACCAGACAATGAAGTGATTGGCAGTAACGCAGACGATGCCGTTGCTCACTACCTAGAAAAGCATCTGCTCTAATCTCGCTCGTTGAAGAGATCTGAATAAATAAAAAGGCAGCCAACGGGCTGCCTTTTTTGAACCTTACGTAAAAAGCTCTCTCTAACGCTATCGAGAACCTAACACTTCTTTGCTTAAGATTGCCTGCCACTCTTGTTCGGTAACCGGCATGATCGATAAGCGATTACCGCGTTTCACCAATGGCATTTCGGAGAGTTCAGGCATGGCTTTAAGCGTAGCCAAAGGAATCAAGCGCTCAGTCACTCGCACAAACTCGACATCCACCATAATCCAGCGCGGGTTATCGGGTGAAGACTTAGGATCGTAGTAATCACTCTCTGGGTCGAACTGAAAGTGGTCTGGGTAGGCTTCTCTGGTTACTTTAGCGATCCCCGCTACGCCAACTTTTTTGCATGATGAGTGGTATATCATCACCAAATCTCCAAGCTTGACGTCATCACGCATCATGTTTCGAGCCTGATAGTTGCGCACACCCTCCCAACAAGAGGTTTTTTGTACTCTCAGGGTCTGAATAGAGAAGGTGTCGGGTTCTGTTTTAAATAACCAATATGCCATAATAAATCCAATTAACGGTTGCTCCGAGGAAGATATAACATGAAGGTAATGAAAAACCCAGTGACATGGCTAGTCACGTTCGCTCTACAAGGCTGTGTTACGGCACCTGATACGCCGCAACAACCTGAACTGCCCCCAGCAACCTTGGATGAGCCACTGAGCATTCAACCACAAACCTTCATCATGCGTGGTCAGGTGGTGGTTGGTCACGAAAGTCGAACCTTCACTCCTTGCGGCAGCCAACAACAATACTGGTTAGACTTATCTCCAGAGTTAGCGCTAGAAGCACAAGGGCTCTCAACGAGACCTTACCAAGCTTTATATGGCGAGCTGATTGGTCACCTAACCGTGCCGAGCCAAACGGGTTATAACGCAGACTTCACAGCGCGTTTCGTGGTTGACCAAGTGAACATCCTAACCGCAGAGAACCCAGAGCGCTGCGACCAACCACTGCGTTCAACACGAGTATTTGGTAATGAACCCTTCTGGTCAGCAACCTTCGATAAAGACCAGCTGAAATACACTAAGATGGGCGAACAGCCACAAACCCTCGATATTGAATCAAGCCGCACCACATCAAGCAGCCGTGATTACCAATTAGAAGGTAAAGCTGCACAAGGCAAACTCAACCTTACGAAAGAGAGCTGTAGCGACGGCATGAGCGATTCTATCTATGGGTGGCATGCCAAGCTTAACCTCAATGACAGTGACTATAATGGTTGTGCGACGGTCTCTAACCAAGATCCAACACTGGATTGGAGCGGACTCTACTTCGCTAGCTCAACGCAAAGCTCAGGGTTCTCTATCAACCTTGAACTCAACAATGACCACAGTGCTATCACGACTTATTCATACAGCAATGGAGACCCTTCTATTGTTGAACAAGGCTTCTGGCAGCAACTGAACCAAAATCAGGTACAAGTGGTTATGACTCGCCACCAGCAACAGTATTTGATTTCCGAGCGCATCTTCACACTCGATAATGGCAAGCTAATCGCTGAAAAAGAGAAAGTGGGCAACGTGGTGTATCCGATTGCCAATGGCGGTCTGGTGCTATTCGAAGCTAAGAGTGCGCAAGCGCAAGTAAACACCACCACTAACGTTGATCTAACCGCAAAACAGGTGAACTCTAGTGATCAACTTGATCCAAAAGTCGACCAAGCGATCCGCGAGTATTTTAAGATCAACAACAGCTCACCTGACGATACCAAGTACCGCTGGTTAACCTACGACCTCAACGGCGACGGTAAAGAAGAGCTGTTCGCCCAACTCGATTGGTGTGGTTCTGGTGGCTGTACACTGCTGATTTTCGAAAACCATCAAGATAACTGGCGCTTCAATAGCCGAGTGACACTGGTTAAGGGCGACATACGCTTAGGTAAATCGCAAAACCACGGCTGGCAGGATCTGATCTTCAATGTCAGTGGCGGCGGGGCTACACCTGCAAAACACACCCTGTCATACTCAGGTGTCAGCTACCCGCTCAACCCAAGTGTCGCTCCAGTTGCAGATGATGCTGATATCAGCGACGTGGTTTTGTTTGCTGATGGTATCTCACCCGCACAAAGTGGAGTGAAGCTGTAAAGATGAGTAACCAACAAGCTTGCCCTGGTTGTGGCTTCACTCACCAATGTATTTGTCACCTGATACCTAGTGTCGAAAGCCAAATCGATCTTGTACTGCTCACTCATGAGAATGAACTGTCGCGCGATACCAATACCGGAAAGCTGCTTCAGCAATCCCTTGATCAGTGTCAGTCCATTGTATGGCAAAGGAAAACACCACCAGCGGAGCTAATGGCAGTGCTTGACGATGAAACACGACAACCGTTTCTTTTATTCCCAAGTGATCAAAGTGTCGAGTGCCAGCAAGCTGTAATGACCCAAGCCCAGAGTCGTAAGCCGCTATTCATCATCTTGGATGGCACATGGCAAGAAGCGAAGAAGATGCTTAACAAGAGCTCGTGGTTACAAGCCGTTCCGCAAGTTCACCTCGACATTACCAGCGAATCTTCATACACCTTACGCCGCAACCAAGACAGTGGCCACTTGTGTACTTGTGAAGTGGGTATTGAGTTACTCAAATCTTTAGGTGAAAGTGAATCTGCCAAGCTCATTGATGACTACTACCAACAGTATCTAAAAGTATTCCACGCCGACAAATGTGGCCACGCTCTCAAATAGATCAGCGAGAAGGCAATAAGCACATTTCAGGACGGGACAGATACTAAAAACAAAAAGGGTGAGCCATAAGCTCACCCTTTTTTCATCGTACTTTCGTTATTGAGCCAATCAGTGTTTCACGTGAAACGCTGCTCCATCAAAACAAACGCTGAGGTTGACCAAAGTAATACCCTTGCAGGTAATCGACGCCCATGTCTTCAGCAATACGACACACCTGTTCATTATGTACGAACTCCGCCACCGTCTTAGCATTCAGAATCTGACATAAGCTCACCAGCTGTTGGGCTATTTTGCGTTGCTTTTTATCCTTATCGATATTGCGAATTAAACTGCCATCAAGCTTTATCACTTGTGGTTCCAGTTTCAAGATCTCATCAATGTTCGAATAGCCTGAACCAAAGTCATCGACAATAATATTTACACCAAGATCGCGGAAGTGATTACACACCTCGATCAAGCGACCGTAATCCTGAATTTGTTCCGTTTCTAACACCTCCAAGCCAATACGCTGTGGGTGACTGATTTTCTTGATCGCTTGCTCAAGGTGAAGAATGGTTTTCTCATTGCTGAAATCTTGTGGCGCCAAATTAATTGAGAACGAATCGGTTCGCTGACTCATAAAATCGAAGGTGCGCGTTATCATCTGACGACTGAGGCGTGTATAGAGATGGGTTCCTTCAATGATTGGCAAGAACTTACCCGGTGCAATCAGCTGACCGTCCTCTTCAATTCGAACCAAACACTCTAAGCTCTCTACCTGATGACTGTGTGCTGAGACAATCGGTTGAGAACACGCCACAATATTCTGATTAAGCACGGCGCGACTCACGCACGACAGCCAACCAAGTTGCTCTTGGCGATGCTTCTCCAATTGAATGAGTGCCTTGGCGCTCACCAGGTGCTTGTTCTGGCTGACTGCGCTGCGCCTCGCATCAATCGCCTTCAACAATAAGTCATCAATAGAGGTAGTCGGGAAATCTCGACGGCTGGCAATACCCGCACAGATAGACACCGACAAGTAATCAATATCAGGTAAACCGGTAGGCTCAAAATTCACATGCTCGGTTTGATCAGCAAATTCCGAGAATCGCTGATGAATATGTTCTTGGCTCGCCCAGCTATCAAACACCACCGCCCACTCACCGATACCGATACCGATACTGTAGAGCTGACAACCCTCATCAAAGAACTGCCACAGCGCCTTTTGAAAGTACTCACTCAAATCATGCAGAAGCTTGTCACCCACTCGATAGCCGTACTTCTCATTGATCTGACCAAAAGTCGTGACCTTCAAAGCTAGCAAGTGGCTATCACTGCTCATCTTTGACAGCTTCTCACGCAACACACTTCGATTGGGTAAGTCAGTACGGTGATCAATTCGGTAGCTTGCCGTCAATGCAGTGGCTTGCTGCTGAATCTTACTCGCCATACTGTTATTCATGTCATCGACATCAAGCAGTGCATTTCGAATCAATGAAAACAGAGGGGATATATTGGTCGCGGGTTGTGTCTCTAATGACAATACCGCCTTACCTTCGCCTTCTCTAAGCGCAAGGTAAGTGAGGCTATGGTGCAAGATTCGCTGTTGGCTATTCTCTTGATAAAGTTCTCCCATGCAGTAAACGCCATAGCTGTCGGCCAACTTTTGGAAAACCTCAACCTCTTGGTTGCCATCAATAAAGTCGATACGAGAGGTACAGTTATAAATGAAGAACTGTTCTGGTCTATGAGAGGCGATCTGTTGAACGCCCAGTCGTATCTGCTCTAGGGTCAATGATGGATGGTCATAACAAAACCGGACCTCATCGCCCACTTGGAACAGGCCGCTGAATTCTATCTCTCCACTTTCCGTTACCTTGAGCGGTAAGTGAATGTTTTGTTCTTTCGGGTCACCGACCATCAAGGGAAAATTATGCAGTTGCTCAAAAGGCACTTCGAGGCCATCAGCGAGGTAACGATTGTAGAGTTCACGAACAGGCATCCCATCCAACTCCAACAACCGGTTCTCTTGAGCACCGGTCACTCGAAAAGTTCGACCAATCGGATTCCATTCAGTGTAGTAACCCTTAGCGATGGAGAGCTCAACACTGTGCAGCGCCAACATCACATAGGCATTTTCATAGCAAATGCCATCTAACATCACCCAGCGTCCATTATCTGTGATGGTCGATGCTCCACCACAAATCGGTAATGAATACCTCGACTGCTCAAACGCTGAAAATAGATCTCGGTTATTTATCTGCAAGCGGTCTGCGAAACAGATGATGCTTTGAGTATTATCATTGCATTCAAGCTGCTGCCACATAGCGTGGCTATCGACCAATGGTTGTTCGCTATATTCGACCACACCACAAGAGTAAGACGTCGCGTCAAAGCGGGTAACAATCAGATAAAGACCTTGGTGCAGGATGACACCCTGGCTGATGTAGTGGTTAGCACTGCAACCAATCAGTTTGGCATTGGGAAAAGTCGATTGAATCACTTGGCAGGCAGCCAAAACAGAACCTTTCTCGAAAGACGAAAACACCTGAATCAGTAGGCTTTCATGTTGATGAAAATCTATCTTTTCCAATTCACGTTGGGTTTGCTCAATGTCTTGTATCAGGAGAGAAGTCGACTGCATATTCACATTAATCGTTACGTTAATGATTTGTTATTGTGCTTATTATAGATAAGGCTTGCACGGAATACTTACGATCGTGTTATGAATAATGTGACCTTAGTTAGACATCACTCATTCCGCCAAAAAGCAATCATTAATGGAGGCGCAGTACTTTTATAGCCAGTAGTTAAACAATGTGGGAAGCTTTAACTTCTAAAACAGTCGCTTAGGCTCACCGAAGTAGTAACCCTGCAGATAATCAACACCCATTTGCTCTGCTATCTCACAAACTTGTTGGTTATGGACAAATTCAGCGACCGTTTTGGCATTGAACACTTGGCACAAACGAACCAATTGAGAAGCGATATTTCTTTGTTTTTGGTCTTTGTCGATATTACGAATCAAGCTACCGTCGAGCTTAATGATCTGCGGCTCAAGCTTAATGATTTCATCGATGTTGGAGTAACCAGAGCCAAAGTCATCAACAATAATTCTCGCTCCGAGTGCGCGGAAGTGATCACACACCTCAATCATGCGGCCATAATCTTTTATCTGTTCTGACTCGAGAACCTCTAAACCAAGTCGAGTAGGATCGTTCATGCCACTGATCGCAGTCTCGAGTACCTCAAGTGTCTTGTCGCTCAACAAATCTTGTGGGGATAGATTGATAGAAAACGAACTCTGTTTATCCGCCATGTAGCCGATCGTGCTTTTAATCATGTGTCGACTAAGACGCGTGTATAGGTGCGTATCAGCAATGATCGGTAAGAACTTTCCTGGTGGCACAATGGTACCGTCCGACTCCATGATTCTGACCAAACACTCTTGGCCAATCATTTCGTGCGTACCCGATGCGACAATCGGCTGTGAGTAGGTGATGATGTTCTGATCTAGAATCGCACGACTGACACAGCTCAACCAACCGAGTTGCTCTTTGCGGTCCTCTTCGCTCACCTGAATATCTTTGGCATTGGTGATGTGGGTATTGTTACGTACTCCATAGCGTCGAGCTTCGATCGCTTTCAATAAGATCTGGTCACCGCTATCGGTTAAGAAGTCACAACGACTAGCAAAGCCGCCACACAGAGAAACTGACAGGTAATCAATATCAGCCAAACCATACGGCTCAAAATTTATGTGTTCGATGTCATCGGCGAACTCAACGAACCCTTCTTTTATTTTCGTACTACCAACACTGGCATTAAAAATAATCGCCCACTCTCCGACCCCAATACTGAATAGCTCGACCTTCACGCGAGGCTCTTTCACGACACGAAGCTGCAATCGCTCGATAAAGTGATTAGACAGATCAAGCAGTAGCTGATCACCCACTTGATAGCCGTATTTTTCGTTAACTTGATGGAAATTCGTGAGCTTTAACGTGAGTAAGTGTTCACTAAATAGAATCGTATTGAGGCGCTCCTTTAATACGATACGGTTCGGCAAGCCAGTACGCGAGTCAATGCGATAGCTCTCGGTTAAGCGACGCGCTTGTTGATGGAGTTTCTTTTCCATCTGAGTATTCATACTGTCGAGATCTGCGACTGCATTTCTGACAAGGTTAAGCAATGGCGACACGGTGGAGCCACACTGAAAGTCTTCGCAATGAAACTCTTTAATCTCGTCAGACTCGCGCATAGCGATATAAGTCAGGCTGTGGTGCAGTATTTCTTGGCGGTCTTCATTACGGTATAGCTCCCCCATGCAGTAGGCACCACATGTATTCACTATCCCTTCAAATGGCTTGAGCTCAAGTTTGCTGTCGATAAATTCAAGTCGAGATACACAGTTATAGATGATCACCGATTCAGGCTGATGCATGGCTAGCATCTCGGCACCGTGGCGCACCTTTTCTGCAGTCAACGAGGGGTGGTTATAACAAAACTGCGCCTCTTCACCGACATGCCAAGGGCTATCAAACTCGATACTGCCATCATCATTAATACGTAGCGGTGTCGAGATCCCCTTCTTTCTACCAAGTTCTCGATAAAGCGGAAAGCTCATCAGCTGGCTAAAAGGAAGGTCTTTGCCATCCGCAAGGTAATGTTTGAATACTTCGATAGCCGGCTTGTCGTTCAACGCGTATAAGCGATTTCCAACTCCATGTGTGACTCGTAGCTTCATCCCAATCGGGTTCCACTCAGAGTACGCGTCCGACCAAACCTTCAATCTTGGGTTAGTCAGAGCCACCGCAACACAGGCGTGCTGGTAGGTCTGCTCGTTATACATAACCCAACGGCCAAATTCATTCTCATGGCACAGTCCACCAGCAATCGGCAAGGTGTAAGGCAAATTTTCAAAAGCGCTATAGATAGGATAATCACGCCCTTCAACTTGATCGCACAAGCTGATGACCGTTTTGGTATCTTCTGTCAGGCGCAGTTGCAAAGCTAAGTCTTGGCTATCTTGATTTGGATTGCCCGTAAAAGGCTGGACCGCAGAGGTTAGATGGGTTTGGTTGAACTCACTGATGATGACTAAGGTGCATGCACTTTCAAGGCAATTATCACAGATAACATGACGAGCACTCTGACCAATTAGCGTGGCATTGTTTAAACGATTGAGGGCAACACTCGCGATTTGACGAGCTAGATCTGAAGATTGAGCTGAGAAAATTTGAATAAGGTACTGTTTGCTGTCACACCATTCTCGCTGATCAAATTGAGCTCTAAATAACGCCTCAGTATTTGCGAGAAATGTAAATGTTTGCATGCCAACCCTTGTTCAAAATCGAGTGAAGTAACAACCCGTAACCACTGCTATGATTGAAATGAATCGATAAAAAGTAGTCGCCTATAATAGCCTAATCAGGCTTTTATAGGCGACCAATGTAACAATTCACTATCATAAATGCGACACAATAAGCTTGCTGAGCCATTAAATTAGTCGCATAAGATCGCTAAGTTGGTCTATTTCAACATCAGGAAGCACGCTTGCCTTCGGGGAGTGGTATAAATTGGAACCAGTGTCATTAAACCAACACGCTTGGAAGCCATTTTGCTTGGCTCCATAGACATCCGTTTTGAGGTGATCGCCAACATGAAGAATATTCGCAGCGTCGCAATCTAGGTGTTGCTGAGTTTTTTCAAACATATCTGGGTAGGGTTTTGCTCTGCCATCAGGGCCGGCTTTAAGGATTAATTGAAAATACTGCCCTAAGCCAATTTTGTGTGGGTCGACATTGCCATTGGTAATCGCAACCAGAGGAATACGTTGGCTAAGCTCAGTCATCACTCGATGCGTTTCTTGAGGGACATCGACTTGATTACGCAACCACAAGGCATGCTCAATGCCCTTTCGAGCCGCTTGTTCTGCTTGCTGCAGAGAGTAACCCAATCGCAGTAAACCACTCTTAATCTGAGTTTCACGCCACACGGTGACATCATGTTTCAAAGCTGGGTTTTCAGATGCGACTTGCTGCTTAATGCCCTGCCACTCTTCGAGCGATAAAGAAGCCGACACTGGGTGCTTTTGATACAGCCACTGTGCCATCTCTTTCTCAACCTTCATGATCACAGGCCAGTTGTCATACAGGGTGTCATCCAAGTCAAAGGTCATGGCTTTGATGGGCTTTAACCCTCGATAAATTCGCATAGTAAACCCTTTAATCTAATCTTTATTCTTCTTACGAGCTCTCGGGTGAGCCTGATCATAAGCTTGTGCTAAGTGTTGGAAATCTAAGTGGGTATACACTTGGGTCGTCGAAATGTTTTCATGCCCAAGCAACTCTTGCACAGCACGAAGGTTTTGACTCGACTCCAGCACATGCGTTGCGAAGGAGTGACGCAGTTTATGCGGGCTGATGTGGCTTGCGACAGATTGCTTCTTGCCCCACTCTTCCATGCGCTTTTGCACGCTGCGGTGAGAGATACGAGTCCCAAGCTTAGAGACAAACAGCGCGCTTTCACCCGGTGAAGCCAATTCACCGCGCACTTTGAGCCATTTATCGACCCACTCTTTTGCTAAACCAGAAAAAGGCGCTTTGCGTTCTTTGTCGCCTTTACCAATCACTCGGATTTCGCCTTGTCGACCCAACACATCTTTCAGATTGATACCGACCAGTTCTGCCAGTCGTAATCCAGCACCATACATCACCTCCATCATCGCTCGGTCACGAATCGACAATGGATCGTCCTCATTCACATCAAGCAATTGACCCACTTCATCAACATCGAGGTTTTTAGGCAAAGGGCGTTGTTTGCGAGGTGCAGAGACACCTTTGGCTGGATTGGCGGTCATTTCGCCACGCAACACAAGGAAATCAAAGAAGCTGCGCAGTGAAGATAAGCGCGTTGCAATGCTGCTCGCCTTCATTCCCTCACGCATGCCTTTACTAGCAAGTTGTCTTACCCACGCCGCATCGACTTGACCCCAATCCTTTAGCCCGAGCGTGACTAAATGACCAGCCATGGTTTCAAGTTGTTGTTTGTAATTACGTTGGGTGTGTAGGCTGAGTCCCTTCTCGCTTCTGAGATATTCATAGAAGCGAGAAAGTGGCTTTTGAAGGCTGTTAGGAAGAGGTATTTTGGGCTCTAGGCTCATTATTTATCTGCCAAGGTAAGGTGTCCGCCAAATGAGCGACAACAAGTGCTAAATGGCGTAAAAAGAGCGTATCCATATGGGGTTGGAAATGTCCGCCATCTTCACTAGAAAAGGCGAGTAAACCCAATGGAGACTGCTTAGCAAGCGGTAGTACTACATAAGAGCCTAGCTCTGGAACTGGATAATCACCAAACAAATCGTGTCTGTCGGCTTTTCTCAAGCGTCCAAGATAAGCATCTTTGCCATTGAAATGGTTAAGCGAAAACTTAGAGTAACCCTCAGCACTCAACTGATAAAAGCCAGATTGCGAAAGAATACGAACATGAGCCTTAAGCCCAAGATCTAACGCTTTTTGTTCAACGGCTTTTATCACCTGCATGAAGTCACTGCATTTCAGCACTTGCGCTTGCAGATCCATAAACTCATAGAAGGTTTTATCGTTATTTGCCGCCAACGACATCAAGCCAGTGATCTCTTCTTCAAGCTCTTCGATTCGATGACGCTGGCGTTTAAGTTGAACCTCAACCAGAGAAACAGCGCCCTGCTCAACGTTATTGATAGCAAGGCGATCAACCAAATCTTTTCGGTCTTGGAAAAAATCTGGGTTATCACGTAAATATTCCGCGACCACTTCTGCGGTGAGTGCGTCGGCTTCAACGTAAGACAAAACCTATCCTTTATTTTTATGAATCTATTTGTTTTGGGTCGTTATTAGCAAGAAAGTTGACCATCAAACACATGCGTTGCAGGGCCTGTCATAAACAGAGGTTTACCCGGGCCTTGCCAGCTAATGTGTAAGTCACCGCCAGGTAGACGAACCTTCACATTCTCAGCCAGTAAGCCTTGAGTGATGCCAACGGCAACTGCGCCACACGCTCCGCTGCCACATGCCTGAGTTTCACCCGCGCCGCGCTCGTAAACACGCAAGCGAACTTCTTCACGGTTAACGACCTGCATAAAGCCAGCATTAACACGCTCTGGAAAACGTTCGTGTGATTCAAGTAGCGGGCCTAAGGTGTCCACATCAGCCGTGTCGACGTCATCAACCACAGTCACCACATGTGGGTTACCCATGCTTACCGCACCACAGAACAAGGTGTGTACATCCGTTCTTAGGATATACGTCTTCTCTGGCTGCTTGGCCTTGAATGGAATCTTGCCGGGTTCGAACTCAGGAATGCCCATGTTCACCGTGATTAGATCATTCTCTTCAATCTTGAGAACCATTTTACCTTTCTTGGTACTCACGTTGATGCTGTACTTATTCGTTAAGCCTTTCATGCGAACGAATCGTGCAAAACAACGCGCACCATTGCCACACTGCTCCACTTCACTGCCATCCGCATTGAATATGCGGTAATGGAAATCAGTTTCTGGATCATAGGGAGCCTCAACCACAAGTAGCTGATCAAAGCCCACGCCAGTGTGACGATCCGCCAAACGACGGATCAAATCTGGAGAAAAGAAAATATTTTGAGTAATGCAGTCCACGACCATGAAATCATTGCCCAAACCATGCATTTTAGAAAAGTGGAAGTGCATAACGCTTAAAATTACTCCGGAAGAATGTTTTCAAGTTCCCACAGACTCGTAAGCTCTTCACGCTGACGAACCAAATGAGTTTTATCGCCATCCACCATCACTTCAGCCGCACGCGAACGAGTGTTGTAGTTAGATGACATAGCGAAGCCATAAGCACCCGCTGAACGAACTGCTAGCAGATCACCTTCTTCAAGCACAAGGTCACGATCTTTACCTAGGAAATCGCCTGTCTCACAAATTGGGCCGACCAAATCGTAAGTCACGGCTTCACCCTGACGAGGGCTCACAGGAACAATATCCTGCCAAGCTTGGTAGAGTGCTGGGCGCATTAGGTCGTTCATTGCTGCATCAATGATGGCAAAGTTCTTGTGCTCAGTTGGCTTGAGGAACTCGACTTTCGTTAATAATACACCAGCGTTAGCAGCAATCGCTCTTCCAGGCTCAAAAATAAGCTCTAGATCAGAATGATTGTCTAGGCGAGCCAATAAGGCTTTCGCGTAGTCAGAAGGCTGTGGTGGTAATTCATCACGATAAACCACACCCAAACCGCCACCGACATCAAGGTGTTTGATGTTGATACCGTTAGCACGTAACTGGTCGATCAGCGCAAGCAGGCGATCGGTTGCATCGATGAAAGGTTCGATATCCGTTAGTTGAGAACCAATGTGGCAATCAATACCATGGATAGACAAGTTATCGAGTGTTTTTGCAAACTCATAAACGGCAGGAGCACGGTCGAAAGCAATACCAAACTTGTTATCACGCAGACCAGTAGAGATATAAGGGTGAGTGTTGGCATCAACATCTGGGTTGATACGCAGTGAAATCGGCGCTTTAACACCAAGCTCACCAGCTACTTTATTAAGTCGCTCTAGTTCTGGCTCAGACTCTACGTTGAAACACTTAATGTTCAACTCAAGCGCACGCTTCATTTCAGCGGCTGTTTTACCGACACCAGAGAATACAACTTTTGCTGGATCGCCACCGGCAGCAATCACACGCTCTAGTTCACCGCCAGAAACGATGTCGAAGCCAGAGCCCAAACGAGCCAAAGTATTCAACACGCCAAGGTTTGAGTTAGCTTTAACGGCATAGCACACCAAGTGCGGATGCTCACCAACCGATGAATCAAACGCATTCCAGTGGCGTTCTAATGTTGCACGAGAATATACATACAGCGGTGTACCATATTGCTCTGCTAGTTGTGAAAGTGCGACGTCCTCAGCCCAAAGCTGGCCATCTTCCTGATAGTTGAAGTAATCCAAAGTTCTTATCCCTTATAAATAACGATTTCTGCGTGTTTTCACTTATTGTGATTGTTCGGTTTGCTGAACTTCATCAGGATCGTACAAAGGACCCGTTTGACCACAACCAGAAAGTCCAATAACGGACATCATAAATAGAGCAGTAATTAATTTTTTCATTTTGCATATCGTGATTATTAACTCAATGCCCCCTATAATCGCACCACACTCAGGAAAAGCAATAGGATAGAAAGGATGAACGAGACTGAATTTCATCAGCTGGTCGATATACAGATGCAAAACATCGAAGAAGCTATCGATGAATCAGAGGCAGATATTGATTACGAAGTGACTGGTAACGTGATGACGCTGGAGTTTGAGAACCGCAGCCAAATCATCATTAACCGCCAAGAACCAATGAAAGAAATCTGGTTAGCGTCTAAATCTGGTGGCTTTCACTTCAAGCTAGTTGACGACAAGTGGACATGTTCAAAGACGGGCATGGAGCTGTTTGAGATGGTTAAAGAAGAATGCGTGAAGCACGCAGGTGAAGAGATCGATTGGGTCTAATCATTTGTAAGCAAAACTAAAAAGGAGTGAATCAATCACTCCTTTTTTAATATCAATCAGGCTTAGTAAGACTAGATGTTGACTATCTTTGAGCTCCGAGAAGCTAAAATTGCATCGTTACGATAAGGCACAACGTAAGAATTGCCTTCTTCAGGATGAACGATTTGGTAGTACTGAGGTAGGTTAAAGTTAATCAACTTAGACGACATCTTCGACTCATCTTTTACCGATGTGTAGAAAGAATTCACGCTCGCGATCATCTCATCTTTTTCACCGCTGTACTGGTGGTAGACCTCAACTTGGTTCGACTCGTCCAATACATAAATATTGAAGCCTTTGTCGGTATCTTCGAAAAAGAACTGAATCAAGCCCTCACTCGCAAAACCATCCACCACTTCTGGTAGCTGATACTCTTGCTCTTTATCGAGCATCAGTAAAGGTGAGCCTTTGAGCTTATTGGTTGAGATGCTACGGTAGAAATCGACCGAGTTTTCCAACATCTGTACCGACACACCACGACGTTCGAAGAACAGACCAAACATCTTATTAGCTAAACGAATAGCCTTAAAGCGGCGGCGCTTCTCGGGTTCAATCGGTTTCAATCGTAAATCGATACACTCAGCAAGCAGTTGATACACCATGTTACGCATCACACCACGCAGGTTTTTGCTGTAACAGAACACATCAACCGACTCTGGTGGCAGCGCATCTTGGTGCATTTTGCCAAGTACCGTCTTCAGCGCATCCAGCATTGCCGTATCACCTTGGAAATGCAGCGTACGTACTTCATGCCAAGAGTTACGATAAACTAAGTCGACACTGCCGACTAAGCTCTTACCTTCTTCACCAAAGCTGAAGATATCGGCGTTCTTGAGGTCCACTTTTAATGCACGACCACTTAATTCAGACGTCGGGTCATTTTCAAAGTTGATGAACATCGCTAGCTGGCTTATCTCACACGGGCTCGCCAGTGCTTGCATACTTGGGCGACGCTTACGCAAAGAAAACGTATTACGCAGGTCGCTCACCATTTGATAGAACTTATCGATATCAATGTGAGCATCACGAACCACAGAGTGCAAACGCGTCGATTCTGTAATCAAGCCATTAAAGAATGACCAAGCAACCAACTTACTCAAGTACTCATGGTGTTCAAGAGAAGGCTGGCCAAGAATGCGGTGTGCAACCAGTGGCTGCTTATACAAATACCACCCCGCTTTATTCGACTGACCCTGACGAACTTCGATGAAGCTCAAATCTGGTTCATGCAGATCCGGAGAGATTTGTGGGTTCAGCAGTGTCACTTTACCTGGCAATACCTCAAACGCAGCGTAAAGCTTACGTGCCAAGATGCTGATATCTTGTGGGCTGATTGCCGAAGTGATGTCGTTACGACGCGCAAATTGAATCAGATTACGGTAGCTCAGCATCAAGGCATCAAGCAGTGCATGGTGCACCACTTTAACCTGCTCAACCTTCCAGTTACGGCGGTTATCGAGCTCAGCAATGGTTTCATGTCCCCAATTCCAAGACTTAGTCATCTCAGTCAAGGCTTCACGACGCCACGCAACAGAACCAATGCCCGCATCTCGTGACAACTTCTCGTGGGTCTTAAGATAAAAACAGCGTCTTACCAAGTCCAATCGAGTGTGGTCGTTAATGCGTTCTAGATAGCGCGTTACCTTTTCAAGCATCAGATAGTAGCTATCCATGCCATACAGATCCGGTTCATCCGCAAAGAAGCGGCGCTTGGTATCAATACTCAGCAGTTGGGTGTTTGGGTATTCCCACGAATAGGCCTCTAACAGGATCGCCTTCAAAACCGATTTATACGGTGAGTCGATACTCTTATAGAGCTGCCAAAGGTTTGAACCAAAGTACTCTTCAGCGGGAATACGATTCAGCTTGCCGAAATCGATCCACTGCGAGCAATCAAGATAACCATCCTGACACAAGCCTTGAACATACTCGTCGTAACACTCTTCCATTTCTGGCGGAATGATTTGCCACAACAAACGCTGACCAGCTAAACGAACCGCAGAGCGATAGAACTCATCAAGCAGTAATAAATGCTGTGAAGAACCACAGTTATCGCCTGTCATCTCTTCTGAATGGTTCGAACGGAAACGCTCTTCATCCATCAAGAAGAAGTTCGCTTCAACCCCTAAGGTTTCAGCCCAATCAGTAATCAAGAGACACTTGTTGGTTAGGCTATCGCGAGATGCGCCATCCATATCCGGGGAAACACACACCCAGATATCAAGATCACTTGAAGTGCTTTGACCAATAGAAGAAGTACTACCCATGGTGTACAAGCCAAGGATTGCAGGTTCATCAGCTTCGGTGAGTTTGCCACCCAGCGTTAATTCGGTATCAGAGGCAAATTGCTTTTGGAATTCATTAAGCGTGAAGCTACGAATTCCAAAAGGAACTTGTTGGTCATAATAACCAGGCATCATCGGGTGATTGAAGTGAAGCAGTGCGGGAATAAGGTTGAATACTCGCTGGCCTTGCACATTCATCAACGCCAACGCACGATCAATGCGCTGCTGATTTAGATTGTCTAATCGTTGAATCAAAGTTTGAGTGTAAGCCTGCAAGGTAAGTCCTTGGTTTGAGGTTAAGTGCAGTTCTGTTTAGTTACTGAACGAAAGGAGCAACAAAACGTGATCAATTTAACACTTTTACCCTTAATGGTAAAGCAAAGGAACCCGTCATACTGGTCAATTCCTTGATGACAGAAAGTTAAACTCACGGCGCCGTAGTGTCCTCTTTATTGACTATTTCTAATAATAGCCCATGTTTCAAATGAGATACCAATCACACTATTTTGGTGAACTCATGAAAATCTCTCAGCTATCAAAGTATGGAATGATCAAACAGTAAGAATTCTCGCCTCATAATGGTAGGATTAGGCTATTACAGAACCTATATCGGAAACACCATGACAAATTCAGCACCAATCCGTATCGCGACCAGAAAAAGCCCTCTTGCCCTTTGGCAGGCATACTTTGTAAGGGATGCACTGCAAGCTGCTCACCCTGGTTTAGAGGTTGAGTTGGTAACTATGGTGACCAAAGGTGACATCATCCTAGACACTCCGCTTGCTAAAGTGGGTGGTAAAGGACTGTTCGTTAAAGAACTTGAAGTAGCAATGCTAGAAGGTCGTGCTGACCTAGCCGTTCACTCAATGAAAGATGTACCTGTCGACTTCCCTGAAGGTCTAGGTCTGGTAACAATTTGTGAGCGCGAAGATCCGCGTGACGCTTTCGTATCAAACACTTACAACAACATCGACGAACTCCCACAAGGTGCTGTCGTGGGTACGTGCAGTCTGCGTCGCCAATGCCAACTGTTAGAATACCGCCCTGACCTCATCATCAAAGAGCTGCGCGGCAACGTTGGTACTCGTCTAGGTAAACTCGATGATGGTCAATACGATGCGATCGTACTGGCTGCTGCAGGTCTTAAACGTCTAGAGCTAGAAGAGCGTATTCGTAGCTTCATCAAACCAGAGCAGTCTCTCCCTGCTGTTGGCCAAGGCGCTGTTGGTATTGAGTGTCGCCTTGATGACGAGCGTCTGATTAAACTCCTTGAACCACTGAATCATAAAGACACGGCTGATCGTGTACTGTGCGAACGTGCAATGAACCTTACCCTAGAAGGTGGCTGTCAGGTTCCTATCGGCAGCTACTCATTATTAGATGGCGAAAACATCTGGCTACGTGCATTAGTTGGTGAACCGGACGGTTCTAAAATGGTTCGTGGTGAGATCTCTGGCCCTCGCAAAGATGCAGAAGCACTTGGCGTGACTCTGGCAAATCAATTGCTGGATGATGGTGCGAGAGAAATCTTAACCAAGCTCTACGCTGACCAAGAATAATCATGACAGTGTTGGTGACTCGTCCCGGTTCAGAGGGACAATCGCTTTGCCAACAACTAGCGGATGAAGGGGTTCAAGCAATCCATCATCCGCTGATTCGTATCGTGGATAATCCCAACTCTGCGGATTTAAGCACCCAGCTTAATAACAGCGATATCATTATTGCAGTCAGTCACCACGCCGTGGCGGCTGCCCAAAACATCCTTTCGAAAACCTCATCCACTTGGCCTACTTCGCCGCTTTATCTTGGCGTTGGTCAAAAAACTGCGCACGTTTTAAGCAAAGTCTGTAAACAAAAAGTAAACTATCCTCAAGTTAGTGATAGTGAACATCTTCTTAAACTTACTGAACTTAATGGCGTAGAAAATAAGTCCATTTTGATACTACGTGGCAATGGTGGGCGTGAGCTCATTAGAGATTCTCTACTCAATCGAGGTGCACAAGTCTCTTATTGTGAGACCTACCGTAGAGAATATATTCCTATTAGCGACCACAATACCTATCAAACATGGATAAACAAAAAAACGTCCAAAGTTGTCATCACTAGTCAGGAACAATTGGAGTATCTCTGCTCAATTACCCCTGATGAGTATTTGGCTTGGCTTTCAACAAGACATCTATTTGTCCCAAGCCAGCGCATTGTAGAACGAGCACAACAACTCGGCTTCTCGAATGTGACCAATACTCACAGTGCTACGAACCAAATATTACTGGCTGCTCTCCGGCCCTAGCTAGAAACAGGAAATAAGCATGACAAGCAAAAAAAATAATGAGCATATTGAACCTGAAAAGAAACAAGATACTCAGCCAGTAGTTGTTGAAAACGAAAAAGCTGACTCTACAGAGACAAAACAACCTGAACAGAAGCTTGATGCCTCTGCTTCAAATACCGCTAAAAATGAGCAGCCTCAAGCTGAGCATAAAGAGCAAATAGAGAAAGCAGAAAAGCAAGGTAAGCGCGGTGTCAAACTAGGCGCTATTGCGATCGCGATTTCAATTATCTTCAGTGGCGGTATCGCATTTCAAATGCAGCAAAAGAGCTCTGAATACTCGGCTCAAATCGCTGCTCTTCAAGCGCAACTGCAAAATACCCAATCTGCAGTAAATAAAGACCTACAAACCATCAAGCAAGAGACTATCCAAGAAGCGTCACACGCGGTGGAGAAAACTCAAGTCGTACAGTCTCAACAGCAGAAGAGCATTCAAAGCCTGCAGTTAGCAGTGGCTGACGTGAAAGGGCGCCGCCCGAATGACTGGTTACTTGCCGAAGCCGATTACCTTGTGAAACTAGCAGGACGTAAACTGTTCCTAGAGCATGATGCCGTTAGTGCAACCAAGTTAATGGAAAGTGCCGATCAACGTATCGCAGCACTGAATGACCCGAGCTTAGTATCACTGCGTCAATCAATGACCAATGACATTACCAAGCTTCGCACTATTCCTCTAATCGACCGTGACGGCTTAGTTCTGCGAATCACAAGCCTGCAACAGCAAGTCGATACACTGCCGCTTGCCAATGCGATTCTTCCGGAAGCTGCGGTTGTTGAGAAAAAAGCGGTATCGCAAGATATTAATGATTGGCAGAACAACCTGATGACGTCGATGAAAGACTTCTCAGAAAACTTCATTACCTTCCGTAGTCGTGATGGCGAAGTTATCCCTCTACTATCACCAGAACAGCACTTCTACCTGCGTGAAAACATCAAAGGTAAATTAGAAACCGCGATTCGCGCCGTCTACAAAGAACAAGGTGAACTCTATAGCGCAGCTCTTAATACCGCGAGCGAATGGTCGAAAGCGTATCTAAACCAGGATAACAACTCAGTGATTGAATTTGAGAAAGCGATTAAACAGCTAAGTGAACAGAATATCTCTGTGAAATACCCTGTAAAGCTTGAGTCTCAAAATGAGTTGTCAGATGTAATACGTGAGCGCCTACGTCGTGAAGTCACCGTTATGACCACGGAGGAAAAATAATGATTCGTTGGATTTTTCTTTTTCTCGTTCTAGGTGCTGGGTTAATTGTTGGAACTCAGTTCTCTGGTCAACAAGGCTACGTTCTGATCTCAATTGCGAATAAGACCATTGAGATGAGCGTAACTACACTGGTTATCTTTGTCATTGCTCTTCTAGCGGCTCTATTCGGCTTAGAGTACCTATTTAAAAAGCTTATGTACGCAAGCTCGACAACTTGGAACTGGTTCAGTGTTCGTAAGCTGAAACGCTCTCGTCGTTATACCAATGAAGGCATTATCAAGCTACTTGAAGGTGACTGGAAAGGCGCTGAGAAGAAAGTAACTCGTTGGGCTAACCATCACGACATGCCTCTACTTTGTTATTTAGTCGCTTCTCAAGCGGCACACGAACAAGGTAATACAAGTGAGCGTGATAAGTACATCGAGCTTGCTAGCCAACAGGACGACTCTCTACTGGCGGTAGAGCTAACTAAAGCTAAACAGCAAATCAGCGAGTCAAACTACGAAGCTGCATTCGATACACTTTCTACCCTAAAAGGCACATACCCTAATAACACTGCTGTGCTTGGCCTGTTAAAAGCCACTTACTTGCAACTGAAGTTATGGCAGCCTTTGCTAGAGTTAACGCCTAAATTAGTTAAGAACAAGCTTCTAACAGCTGATGAACAACGTGAATTAGAACAGAAAGCACAATGTGGATTACTTCATGATGTAGCTCAACAACAAGGTAGCGAAGGTTTAATCAGCCATTGGAACAAGCTTTCAAGAAAGCAGAAACAAAGCTCTCACCTTGTTTCCTGCTTTGTGAAGCAACTGATCGCTCGTAAAGCTGACTCAGAAGCCTTCACAGTGATCAAAGAGAACATTGCAAAGAATGGTTCAAATGAGCTCTACATGTTGCTTCCAGAGCTGAACTTAGCCGATCACCACCCAGTAGTGGTCATGCTAGAGCGTGCTATCAGTAAAGACAGTGGTAATGCCGAAGCACACAGCGCGCTGGCTCAGTTCTACCTAAGAGAGCAGAAGTGGGCGGAAGCGCAAAGCCACTTTGAGAAAGCCCTAGCACTTCGATCAAATATTTCAGATTACGGATACCTATCTGACGCACTAGAGAAGCAAAACTTAACGAAAGCAGCTCACGAGGTTTCTCGTAAAGCGCTCGCTCTAGTTCAGCCCGCTTAATTCAAAGCGACTCAAACGAAGCCGATGTCTAGCATCGGCTTTTTTGTATCTGCTATTTACCCCTAGATAACTTCTACAATAGCTATAAACCAAGCTAAAAACTCTTACCAGCCCAATACCAACTAACCATGAAATTGCTCAACTGAGCTTCTCAAACACACGAAGAACGACTTTAATTGTGTCTGTACGTAGTTTTACCATTCTTATAAACAACCCCAGAGAAGAGACTCAGGAAGATCCATAGAGAAAAGTGACATCTAGAAGCTCAAGAGTAAATGGAGATCACCTTGAGAGAAGACGTTGAAAGATATTTACCCGCCGACAGATAGCCACTTTAAATCACACTGAATTAGCTATTAATATTCCAACTATAAACGCTAAAACAGGGAAGCTCCTCGTAGCTGCTCTGTTAGTCACTTCTTTGAAGTAGAAGGGAACAAGTGTTTTCAAACCAACAAAATCTTATTACTAAAAACGAGGCATCTTTATCAGCCGGGTCAAATTAGTAGGAAGTAAACCTCTCTGAGACGCTCTGGAAAAGTTAATCATCGAATCAATAGCCACAAATATAAACTTACGTAATCAAGCGCTGTTAGAGAGAGCAGAGCTTGATAATAAATGTCGGAATATCAGAGTTCGAGATCAACGAACGGAGAACGCTTCTACAAAACTCGAAGACGAATACTAAACACATACGCCGTAAACGACGAAAGCCTAGTCGTCAGACTAGGCTTTCTAATGGAATAGCGTGAAGTGCAGGGGTTCAGTGTCTTTACAGCACCCATATAACCTGTAAGCAAAACACTTTTCTTCAAATGTAAAAAAGCCCTGCTATTTCTAGCAGGGCTTTTCTAATAAGTGGCGGAGTGGACGGGACTCGAACCCGCGACCCCCGGCGTGACAGGCCGGTATTCTAACCAACTGAACTACCACTCCGCAGTGGAATACTTGTCGTCGCTGACAAGTGTTCAAATTTAAAGCCTGGCGATGTCCTACTCTCACATGGGGAAGCCCCACACTACCATCGGCGCTATTGTGTTTCACTTCTGAGTTCGGCATGGAATCAGGTGGGTCCACAATGCTATGGTCGCCAAGCAAATTTTAAAATTCGGAAAACTGTATTTAAAAGTTATTTCTCTTCAAACTCATTCAAGGTCTGTCTTTGAGTCCACAAAACCCCTTGGGTGTTGTATGGTTAAGCCTCACGGGCAATTAGTACAGGTTAGCTCAATGCCTCGCAGCACTTACACACCCTGCCTATCAACGTCGTAGTCTACGACAACCCTTTAGGACACTTATAGTGCCAGGGAAAACTCATCTCAAGGCTCGCTTCCCGCTTAGATGCTTTCAGCGGTTATCGATTCCGAACTTAGCTACCGGGCAATGCCATTGGCATGACAACCCGAACACCAGAGGTTCGTCCACTCCGGTCCTCTCGTACTAGGAGCAGCCCTTTCAATTTTCCAACGCCCACGGCAGATAGGGACCGAACTGTCTCACGACGTTCTAAACCCAGCTCGCGTACCACTTTAAATGGCGAACAGCCATACCCTTGGGACCGACTTCAGCCCCAGGATGTGATGAGCCGACATCGAGGTGCCAAACACCGCCGTCGATATGAACTCTTGGGCGGTATCAGCCTGTTATCCCCGGAGTACCTTTTATCCGTTGAGCGATGGCCCTTCCATTCAGAACCACCGGATCACTATGACCTGCTTTCGCACCTGCTCGAATTGTCATTCTCGCAGTCAAGCGGGCTTATGCCATTGCACTAACCACACGATGTCCAACCGTGTTTAGCCCACCTTCGTGCTCCTCCGTTACTCTTTGGGAGGAGACCGCCCCAGTCAAACTACCCACCAGGCACTGTCCGTAATCCCGATTCAGGGACCAACGTTAGAACATCAAAACTACAAGGGTGGTATTTCAAGGACGACTCCACCACATCTAGCGACGCGGTTTCAAAGTCTCCCACCTATCCTACACATGTAGGTTCAATGTTCAGTGCCAAGCTGTAGTAAAGGTTCACGGGGTCTTTCCGTCTAGCCGCGGGTACACTGCATCTTCACAGCGATTTCAATTTCACTGAGTCTCGGGTGGAGACAGCGTGGCCATCATTACGCCATTCGTGCAGGTCGGAACTTACCCGACAAGGAATTTCGCTACCTTAGGACCGTTATAGTTACGGCCGCCGTTTACCGGGGCTTCGATCAAGAGCTTCGTCCGAAGACTAACCCCATCAATTAACCTTCCGGCACCGGGCAGGCGTCACACCGTATACGTCATCTTACGATTTTGCACAGTGCTGTGTTTTTAATAAACAGTTGCAGCCACCTGGTATCTGCGACTCTCGTCTGCTCCATCCGCAAGGGACTTCACTGATAAGAGCGTACCTTCTCCCGAAGTTACGGTACCATTTTGCCTAGTTCCTTCACCCGAGTTCTCTCAAGCGCCTTGGTATTCTCTACCCGACCACCTGTGTCGGTTTGGGGTACGATTCCTTACAATCTGAAGCTTAGAGGCTTTTCCTGGAAGCATGGCATCAATGACTTCACTACCGTAGTAGCTCGACATCGTATCTCAGCGTTAAGAAAGTCCGGATTTACCTAAACTTTCCGCCTACATACTTGAACCTGGACAACCGTCGCCAGGCCCACCTAGCCTTCTCCGTCCCCCCATCGCAATTGTAAGAAGTACGGGAATATTAACCCGTTTCCCATCGACTACGCCTTTCGGCCTCGCCTTAGGAGTCGACTTACCCTGCCCCGATTAACGTTGGACAGGAACCCTTGGTCTTCCGGCGAGGGAGTTTTTCACTCCCTTTATCGTTACTCATGTCAGCATTCGCACTTCTGATACCTCCAGCAGCCCTTACAGACCACCTTCAACGGCTTACAGAACGCTCCCCCTACCCCACATACCCTAAGGTACGTAGCCGCAGCTTCGGTGTATAGCTTAGCCCCGTTACATCTTCCGCGCAGGCCGACTCGACCAGTGAGCTATTACGCTTTCTTTAAATGATGGCTGCTTCTAAGCCAACATCCTGGCTGTCTGAGCCTTCCCACATCGTTTCCCACTTAGCTATACTTTGGGACCTTAGCTGGCGGTCTGGGTTGTTTCCCTCTCCACGACGGACGTTAGCACCCGCCGTGTGTCTCCCGGATAGTACTTACTGGTATTCGGAGTTTGCAAAGGGTTGGTAAGTCGGGATGACCCCCTAGCCTTAACAGTGCTCTACCCCCAGTAGTATTCGTCCGAGGCGCTACCTAAATAGCTTTCGGGGAGAACCAGCTATCTCCAGGTTTGATTGGCCTTTCACCCCTAGCCACAAGTCATCCGCTAATTTTTCAACATTAGTCGGTTCGGTCCTCCAGTTGATGTTACTCAACCTTCAACCTGCCCATGGCTAGATCACCTGGTTTCGGGTCTAATCCTAGCAACTGTACGCCCAGTTAAGACTCGGTTTCCCTACGGCTCCCCTAAACGGTTAACCTTGCTACTAAAATTAAGTCGCTGACCCATTATACAAAAGGTACGCAGTCACACCACGAAGGTGCTCCTACTGCTTGTACGTACACGGTTTCAGGTTCTATTTCACTCCCCTCACAGGGGTTCTTTTCGCCTTTCCCTCACGGTACTGGTTCACTATCGGTCAGTCAGTAGTATTTAGCCTTGGAGGATGGTCCCCCCATATTCAGACAGGATATCACGTGTCCCGCCCTACTCGTTTTCACTGATGATGAGATGTCGATTACGGGCTATCACCCTTTATTGCGGCACTTTCCAGAGCCTTCATCTGTCTCATTAAAAGCTTAAGGGCTAATCCAATTTCGCTCGCCGCTACTTTCGGAATCTCGGTTGATTTCTCTTCCTCGGGGTACTTAGATGTTTCAGTTCCCCCGGTTTGCCTCCTGCTGCTATGTATTCACAACAGGATACTTACTTATGTAAGTGGGTTTCCCCATTCAGGAATCCCAGACTCAAAAGGTTATTACTACCTAATCTGGGCTTATCGCAAGTTATTACGCCTTTCATCGCCTCTGACTGCCAAGGCATCCACCGTGTACGCTTAGTCACTTAACCATACAACCCGAAAGGGTCTTAGCGTATGGCAACTAACCAAGGTTTTTGGTTGTCATCAAGAAGGGTTAATTCCTGATAACTGTTTGCCGGACTCAATTGTGATTCAAACAAGTTTGAATCGAATACAAGACACTTGAATGTGTTTGTTGTGTTTATCTAATGAAAGATAAACATTGAGAACTTTTAAATTTGATTGAATTACTCGTGAGTAATCAATCAGTCAGCTTTCCAAATTGTTAAAGAGCTTGATTCAATAAAATGAACCATTTTTAAAGACTCTCTTAAGAGAATACTTAAAGATGGTGGAGCTATGCGGGATCGAACCGCAGACCTCCTGCGTGCAAGGCAGGCGCTCTCCCAGCTGAGCTATAGCCCCATCTAGGTCGATATTGGTGGGTCTGAGTGGACTTGAACCACCGACCTCCCGCTTATCAGGCGAGCGCTCTAACCAGCTGAGCTACAGACCCAATATCGTCTCTTAACTTTTCTAAACCTAATCAATCTGTGTGGGTACTCATCGTGCATATCTTCGTATAAGGAGGTGATCCAGCCCCAGGTTCCCCTAGGGCTACCTTGTTACGACTTCACCCCAGTCATGAACCACAAAGTGGTGAGCGTCCTCCCCGAAAGGTTAAACTACCCACTTCTTTTGCAGCCCACTCCCATGGTGTGACGGGCGGTGTGTACAAGGCCCGGGAACGTATTCACCGTGACATTCTGATTCACGATTACTAGCGATTCCGACTTCATGGAGTCGAGTTGCAGACTCAATCCGGACTACGACGCACTTTTGGGATTCGCTCACTATCGCTAGCTTGCTGCCCTCTGTATGCGCCATTGTAGCACGTGTAGCCCTACTCGTAAGGGCCATGATGACTTGACGTCGTCCCCACCTTCCTCCGGTTTATCACCGGCAGTCTCCTGGAGTTCCCGACATTACTCGCTGGCAAACAAGGATAAGGGTTGCGCTCGTTGCGGGACTTAACCCAACATTTCACAACACGAGCTGACGACAGCCATGCAGCACCTGTCTCAGAGTTCCCGAAGGCACACCTGCGTCTCCGCTGGCTTCTCTGGATGTCAAGAGTAGGTAAGGTTCTTCGCGTTGCATCGAATTAAACCACATGCTCCACCGCTTGTGCGGGCCCCCGTCAATTCATTTGAGTTTTAATCTTGCGACCGTACTCCCCAGGCGGTCTACTTAACGCGTTAGCTCCGAAAGCCACGGCTCAAGGCCACAACCTCCAAGTAGACATCGTTTACGGCGTGGACTACCAGGGTATCTAATCCTGTTTGCTCCCCACGCTTTCGCATCTGAGTGTCAGTATCTGTCCAGGGGGCCGCCTTCGCCACTGGTATTCCTTCAGATCTCTACGCATTTCACCGCTACACCTGAAATTCTACCCCCCTCTACAGTACTCTAGTTCACCAGTTTCAAATGCAGTTCCGAGGTTGAGCCCCGGGCTTTCACATCTGACTTAATGAACCACCTGCATGCGCTTTACGCCCAGTAATTCCGATTAACGCTCGCACCCTCCGTATTACCGCGGCTGCTGGCACGGAGTTAGCCGGTGCTTCTTCTGTTGCTAACGTCAAGAGATAACGCTATTAACGTTACCCCCTTCCTCACAACTGAAAGTACTTTACAACCCGAAGGCCTTCTTCATACACGCGGCATGGCTGCATCAGGCTTTCGCCCATTGTGCAATATTCCCCACTGCTGCCTCCCGTAGGAGTCTGGACCGTGTCTCAGTTCCAGTGTGGCTGATCATCCTCTCAGACCAGCTAGGATCGTCGCCTTGGTGAGCCATTACCTCACCAACTAGCTAATCCCACCTAGGCATATCTTGACGCGAGAGGCCCGAAGGTCCCCCTCTTTGGCCCGTAGGCATTATGCGGTATTAGCCATCGTTTCCAATGGTTATCCCCCACATCAAGGCAATTTCCTAGGCATTACTCACCCGTCCGCCGCTCGACGCCCATTAACGCACCCGAAGGATTGTTAGTGTCGTTTCCGCTCGACTTGCATGTGTTAGGCCTGCCGCCAGCGTTCAATCTGAGCCATGATCAAACTCTTCAATTTAAGATTTTGTGACTCAACGAATACTGACTTCAAAACTAATATTTACCGAAGTAAACATGTAATTCTAAAGCTATTACCATTCCAACAGAATGGTAATGAATTGACTGTGCCGAATAACTACAAGTAGTTAAACGTATTGGTCACTCAGTTCATTGAAATCAATTTTGATTCCGAAGAATCTGTTTTATCTAACGATAAAACGTTTTGATATTCATCAACGAGTGCCCACACAGATTGATAGGTTTAAATTGTTAAAGAGCTTTGCTTTCAGTGCCTTAGCACTCAAGCAGGACGCGTATAATACGCTTTCTACTTTGAAAGTCAACATAAAATACTAAGAAAACTTAGAACTCTATGGTGACTTGTCTATTTAATAGACAAAGTCGAAATTAAAGCCTGGCGATGTCCTACTCTCACATGGGGAAGCCCCACACTACCATCGGCGCTATTGTGTTTCACTTCTGAGTTCGGCATGGAATCAGGTGGGTCCACAATGCTATGGTCGCCAAGCAAATTTTGCTTTTACTTTCAGTTTTTTAAAAACTGAAGGCAAAATAATCTGGAAAACTGATTTAAAAGTCTCTCTTCAAACTCATTCAAGGTCTGGTCTTTCTTTGAGTCCACAAAACCCCTTGGGTGTTGTATGGTTAAGCCTCACGGGCAATTAGTACAGGTTAGCTCAATGCCTCGCAGCACTTACACACCCTGCCTATCAACGTCGTAGTCTACGACAACCCTTTAGGACGCTTATAGCGCCAGGGAAAACTCATCTCAAGGCTCGCTTCCCGCTTAGATGCTTTCAGCGGTTATCGATTCCGAACTTAGCTACCGGGCAATGCCATTGGCATGACAACCCGAACACCAGAGGTTCGTCCACTCCGGTCCTCTCGTACTAGGAGCAGCCCTTTCAATTTTCCAACGCCCACGGCAGATAGGGACCGAACTGTCTCACGACGTTCTAAACCCAGCTCGCGTACCACTTTAAATGGCGAACAGCCATACCCTTGGGACCGACTTCAGCCCCAGGATGTGATGAGCCGACATCGAGGTGCCAAACACCGCCGTCGATATGAACTCTTGGGCGGTATCAGCCTGTTATCCCCGGAGTACCTTTTATCCGTTGAGCGATGGCCCTTCCATTCAGAACCACCGGATCACTATGACCTGCTTTCGCACCTGCTCGAATTGTCATTCTCGCAGTCAAGCGGGCTTATGCCATTGCACTAACCACACGATGTCCAACCGTGTTTAGCCCACCTTCGTGCTCCTCCGTTACTCTTTGGGAGGAGACCGCCCCAGTCAAACTACCCACCAGGCACTGTCCGTAATCCCGATTCAGGGACCAACGTTAGAACATCAAAACTACAAGGGTGGTATTTCAAGGACGACTCCACCACATCTAGCGACGCGGTTTCAAAGTCTCCCACCTATCCTACACATGTAGGTTCAATGTTCAGTGCCAAGCTGTAGTAAAGGTTCACGGGGTCTTTCCGTCTAGCCGCGGGTACACTGCATCTTCACAGCGATTTCAATTTCACTGAGTCTCGGGTGGAGACAGCGTGGCCATCATTACGCCATTCGTGCAGGTCGGAACTTACCCGACAAGGAATTTCGCTACCTTAGGACCGTTATAGTTACGGCCGCCGTTTACCGGGCTTCGATCAAGAGCTTCGACCGAAGTCTAACCCCATCAATTAACCTTCCGGCACCGGGCAGGCGTCACACCGTATACGTCATCTTACGATTTTGCACAGTGCTGTGTTTTTAATAAACAGTTGCAGCCACCTGGTATCTGCGACTCTCGTCTGCTCCATCCGCAAGGGACTTCACTGATAAGAGCGTACCTTCTCCCGAAGTTACGGTACCATTTTGCCTAGTTCCTTCACCCGAGTTCTCTCAAGCGCCTTGGTATTCTCTACCCGACCACCTGTGTCGGTTTGGGGTACGATTCCTTACAATCTGAAGCTTAGAGGCTTTTCCTGGAAGCATGGCATCAATGACTTCACTACCGTAGTAGCTCGACATCGCATCTCAGCGTTAGTAGCGGTCCGGATTTACCTAAACCACCCGCCTACGTACTTGAACCTGGACAACCGTCGCCAGGCCCACCTAGCCTTCTCCGTCCCCCCATCGCAATTGTAAGAAGTACAGGAATATTAACCTGTTTCCCATCGACTACGCCTTTCGGCCTCGCCTTAGAGTCGACTTACCCTGCCCCGATTAACGTTGGACAGGAACCCTTGGTCTTCCGGCGAGGGAGTTTTCACTCCCTTATCGTTACTCATGTCAGCATTCGCACTTCTGATACCTCCAGCAGCCCTTACAGACCACCTTCAACGGCTTACAGAACGCTCCCCTACCCCACATACCCTAAGGTACGTAGCCGCAGCTTCGGTGTATAGCTTAGCCCCGTTACATCTTCCGCGCAGGCCGACTCGACCAGTGAGCTATTACGCTTTCTTTAAATGATGGCTGCTTCTAAGCCAACATCCTGGCTGTCTGAGCCTTCCCACATCGTTTCCCACTTAGCTATACTTTGGGACCTTAGCTGGCGGTCTGGGTTGTTTCCCTCTCCACGACGGACGTTAGCACCCGCCGTGTGTCTCCCGGATAGTACTTACTGGTATTCGGAGTTTGCAAAGGGTTGGTAAGTCGGGATGACCCCCTAGCCTTAACAGTGCTCTACCCCCAGTAGTATTCGTCCGAGGCGCTACCTAAATAGCTTTCGGGGAGAACCAGCTATCTCCAGGTTTGATTGGCCTTTCACCCCTAGCCACAAGTCATCCGCTAATTTTTCAACATTAGTCGGTTCGGTCCTCCAGTTGATGTTACTCAACCTTCAACCTGCCCATGGCTAGATCACCTGGTTTCGGGTCTAATCCTAGCAACTGTACGCCCAGTTAAGACTCGGTTTCCCTACGGCTCCCCTAAACGGTTAACCTTGCTACTAAAATTAAGTCGCTGACCCATTATACAAAAGGTACGCAGTCACACCACGAAGGTGCTCCTACTGCTTGTACGTACACGGTTTCAGGTTCTATTTCACTCCCCTCACAGGGGTTCTTTTCGCCTTTCCCTCACGGTACTGGTTCACTATCGGTCAGTCAGTAGTATTTAGCCTTGGAGGATGGTCCCCCCATATTCAGACAGGATATCACGTGTCCCGCCCTACTCGTTTTCACTGATGATGAGATGTCGATTACGGGGCTATCACCCTTTATTGCGGCACTTTCCAGAGCCTTCATCTGTCTCATTAAAAGCTTAAGGGCTAATCCAATTTCGCTCGCCGCTACTTTCGGAATCTCGGTTGATTTCTCTTCCTCGGGGTACTTAGATGTTTCAGTTCCCCCGGTTTGCCTCCTGTTGCTATGTATTCACAACAGGATACTTACTTATGTAAGTGGGTTTCCCCATTCAGGAATCCCAGACTCAAAAGGTTATTACTACCTAATCTGGGCTTATCGCAAGTTATTACGCCTTTCATCGCCTCTGACTGCCAAGGCATCCACCGTGTACGCTTAGTCACTTAACCATACAACCCGAAAGGGTTTCTATTTGCTTTCACTTTAAAAAGTGAAGACAAATAAGCGTATGGCAACTAACCAAGGTTTTTGGTTGTCATTAAGAAGGGTTAATTCTCAATGACTGTTTGCCGGACTCAATTGTGAATCAATGTAAACATTGATTCGAATACAAGACACTTGAATGTGTTTGTTGTGTTTATACCGTTCTTATTAAATAAGAGCAGATAAACATTGAGAACTTTTAAATTTGATTGAATTACTCGTAAGTAATCAATCAGTCAGCTTTCCAAATTGTTAAAGAGCATAAAGCAAAAAGCTTTAATCAATAACTTACGTTATTAATTAAAGCTCTGGCTTTAACTAAATCTAAACCATCAATCTGTGTGGGTACTCATCGTGCATATCTTCGTATAAGGAGGTGATCCAGCCCCAGGTTCCCCTAGGGCTACCTTGTTACGACTTCACCCCAGTCATGAACCACAAAGTGGTGAGCGTCCTCCCCGAAAGGTTAAACTACCCACTTCTTTTGCAGCCCACTCCCATGGTGTGACGGGCGGTGTGTACAAGGCCCGGGAACGTATTCACCGTGACATTCTGATTCACGATTACTAGCGATTCCGACTTCATGGAGTCGAGTTGCAGACTCCAATCCGGACTACGACGCACTTTTTGGGATTCGCTCACTATCGCTAGCTTGCTGCCCTCTGTATGCGCCATTGTAGCACGTGTGTAGCCCTACTCGTAAGGGCCATGATGACTTGACGTCGTCCCCACCTTCCTCCGGTTTATCACCGGCAGTCTCCTGGAGTTCCCGACATTACTCGCTGGCAAACAAGGATAAGGGTTGCGCTCGTTGCGGGACTTAACCCAACATTTCACAACACGAGCTGACGACAGCCATGCAGCACCTGTCTCAGAGCTCCCGAAGGCACACCTGCGTCTCCGCTGGCTTCTCTGGATGTCAAGAGTAGGTAAGGTTCTTCGCGTTGCATCGAATTAAACCACATGCTCCACCGCTTGTGCGGGCCCCCGTCAATTCATTTGAGTTTTAATCTTGCGACCGTACTCCCCAGGCGGTCTACTTAACGCGTTAGCTCCGAAAGCCACGGCTCAAGGCCACAACCTCCAAGTAGACATCGTTTACGGCGTGGACTACCAGGGTATCTAATCCTGTTTGCTCCCCACGCTTTCGCATCTGAGTGTCAGTATCTGTCCAGGGGGCCGCCTTCGCCACTGGTATTCCTTCAGATCTCTACGCATTTCACCGCTACACCTGAAATTCTACCCCCCTCTACAGTACTCTAGTTCACCAGTTTCAAATGCAGTTCCGAGGTTGAGCCCCGGGCTTTCACATCTGACTTAATGAACCACCTGCATGCGCTTTACGCCCAGTAATTCCGATTAACGCTCGCACCCTCCGTATTACCGCGGCTGCTGGCACGGAGTTAGCCGGTGCTTCTTCTGTTGCTAACGTCAAGAGATAGCGCTATTAACGCTACCCCCTTCCTCACAACTGAAAGTACTTTACAACCCGAAGGCCTTCTTCATACACGCGGCATGGCTGCATCAGGCTTTCGCCCATTGTGCAATATTCCCCACTGCTGCCTCCCGTAGGAGTCTGGACCGTGTCTCAGTTCCAGTGTGGCTGATCATCCTCTCAGACCAGCTAGGATCGTCGCCTTGGTGAGCCATTACCTCACCAACTAGCTAATCCCACCTAGGCATATCTTGACGCGAGAGGCCCGAAGGTCCCCCTCTTTGGCCCGTAGGCATTATGCGGTATTAGCCATCGTTTCCAATGGTTATCCCCCACATCAAGGCAATTTCCTAGGCATTACTCACCCGTCCGCCGCTCGACGCCCATTAACGCACCCGAAGGATTGTTAGTGTCGTTTCCGCTCGACTTGCATGTGTTAGGCCTGCCGCCAGCGTTCAATCTGAGCCATGATCAAACTCTTCAATTTAAGATTTTGTGACTCAACGAATACTGACTTCAAAACTAATATTTACCGAAGTAAACATGTAATTCTAAAGCTATTACCATTCCAACAGAATGGTAATGAATTGACTGTGCCGAATAACTACAAGTAGTTAAACGTATTGGTCACTCAGTTCATTGAAATCAATTTTGATTCCGAAGAATCTGTTTTATCTAACGATAAAACGTTTTGATATTCATCAACGAGTGCCCACACAGATTGATAGGTTTAAATTGTTAAAGAGCTTAACTTCTTGAGCGTTCCTTTTAAGTAGGGAGCCTCTCGAAGTGGACGGCCATTCTAGCGAATTAACATTCAGTGTCAAACACTTTTTGAAAATTAATTTTTTGTCGCTTTCCGTCTTACTGATTCTTGCTGAAGCCTTGTGGCGTCTGCCGTCTCAGTGGTGTCGCATTATAGGGAACCCTCTCAGCTTAGCAACTACTTTTTCATAAAAAATGAATAAATAGGGGTTAACTGCCTAATAGTTCACCTAAACGTAAAAAAGAGAGCATTTCTGCTCTCTTTTTGCTCAAAACCTAAGGGTATTGTTAGATAAATGCGTAAGCATCAGCGTACATATGGTCACGCTTTGCTTCTTTATTCTGAGTAAATAGGTCTCTTGCAGCGCCAGCCATTTCAAAACGACCCGCAATATAGATATCGAAATCAGCTAATGATTCGAAACTTTGCGTGATAGCCTCAAGCACATTACCTGTTTGGCCGTGCCAAATTTCCGGTGCTTCTTCTACTACCGGTACAAAGTGCACATTGCTATGCTTTTCTGCAATGCCAACCAGCTCTTCTTTCGCATACAGCTGGCACTCATCTTTTGCGCCCCAGTATAGGTAGATCTCTTTCGAGCTATTTTGCGCGATGCAGTGATCAAGAATAGAACGCACGTAGCTGAAGCCAGTACCACCAGCAATAAGTAATAGAGGGCGATCGCTTTCTTCTTTGATCCAAGCATCTCCGTGTGGAGCATCAATCGCAATATCGCCATCTTCAGCTTGTGCCTTCTTCATCGCTTCAACCACTTCTAGTGCGTAAGCGTTGTGCTCGGCAGCACCAATGTGCAGCTCAAGCTCACCTTCGTGGCGGCAAGGGCTACTTGCGATAGAGAATGGGCGCTTATCTTTCTCGCCCATTTCAACCATTAGGTACTGGCCCGCTTTAAAAGCGACCGGTGTTTCTGGGTGAAGTAGGATTTGGTAAGTATTACAAGCCAAAGGCTCGATAGACTTCACTTTACATTTAATAGTCATGTTCTTCCTCTTACTAACCCTTAATCGGCAAAGGTTAGAACTAAATTACTTTCTGCAAATGCTTGGCAAGCAAAAATCCAGCCCTGTTGCTGCTCTTTCTCTGTGAGCATGGGTTCAAGGTGGTAACTCACTTGCCCTTCTAATTTTTTGCACATACACATTGCGCATGCGCCAACTTGGCAACGGTTTGGGAAATAGATATCGCTGTTGAGCGCAGCATCCAAGACCGTTTGCCCTTTTTCTACTGTGAAACTGATGTTTTCTGGGTATAAGACTACTTGGTAGCTCATGAAATTCCTAGCTGTTCCCAGATGCTATCAATCTTTTTCACAACATCAGGATCTTTTGTGATTGGTACACCCCACTCACGCAGGCATTCACCTTCCCACTTATTGGTCGCATCGAGGCCCATTTTTGAGTGTCCAGTTTCGTTCTGCAGGAATAACGTATCTCTCGCCGGATCCATTCTGGTCGTTACAGCCCAAATGATGTCATTCCAATCACTCACGTTGACATCACCGTCACACACGATAACAAACTTGTTCTCATCAAATTGAGACCAAACCGCTTCCATGATTTTCTTACCATTACCGGCAGCTTGCTTTTCAATAGACACCACAACCATGCTGGCATTGTCGTTTTGCAAATGAATATCAATAATTTCAGGATGAACCTTGGTTAACTCAGCCAAGCTACCTTCTATATGTTCACTATTTACAGGTGCTGTTTGGACATCTGGTGATAACGCTAACTCTGCGTCCCACTTCTTAGTGATATCTAGACCCATCTTAGAACCCAACCCAACCACAGGTGAGGCAAAATCCAATGAATCGATCGGCGTGTTCTCTATCATCAGGCTATCGCGTGACGGATCCATATGTTCGCACATCGCTGCGGTTACTTGAGACCAATCACGTGCATTCACATCTTCATCACACACCAATACAAATTTGGTGTACATGAATTGGCGTAAGAAAGACCATACACCCATCATCACTCGCTTAGCGTGACCTGGGTATTGCTTCTTCATGGTCACTACTGCCATTCGGTACGAACAACCTTCAGGCGGTAGATAGAAATCTTCAATCTCTGGGAACTGCTTTTGAAGAATAGGCACAAACACTTCATTTAGCGCAACACCCAATACCGCTGGCTCATCAGGTGGACGGCCAGTATAGGTGCTGTGATAGATAGGGTTCTCGCGCATGGTTACATGAGTAATAGTAAACACATGGTGCTTTTCTTTCTCGTTGTAGTAACCAGTATGATCTCCGTAAGGCCCTTCATCTGCGAATTCATTCGGGTCGATGTAACCTTCCATCACGATTTCTGCACTTGCAGGAACTTCTAAGTCGTTGCTGATTGATTTAACGACTTCAGTTTTACTACCACGTAGTAAGCCTGCAAACGCGTACTCAGATAAACTATCCGGCACTGGCGTAACCGCACCAAGAATGGTGGCAGGATCAGCACCAAACGCTACCGATACTGGGAATGGTTTCCCTGGGTTGGTTTCCATCCAATCACGCAGATCCAGCGCTCCACCACGGTGGGCTAACCAACGCATGATGATTTTATTCTTACCGATCTTCTGCTGACGATAGATGCCTAAGTTTTGGCGTTTCTTGTTTGGACCACGAGTAACCGTTAAACCCCATGTTAGCAATGGTGCGACATCGTCAGCCCAACAGCTCATCACGGGAATTTTATCTAGGTCGACGTCATCGCCTTGCCATACCACTTGTTGGCAAGCCGCTTTGCGAAGGCGTTTAGCCGGCATGTTTAAGACTTGCTTAAATACAGGCAGTTTATCAAGAGCGTCTTTAAAACCTTTTGGTGGCTCAGGTTCTTTTAGGTAAGCAAGCAACTTGCCCACTTCACGCAGTTCTTTGACTTCTTGACGCCCCATACCAATAGCAACCCGATTAGGTGTACCAAATAGATTGGTCAAAACGGGCATGTCATAGCCTACTGGATTTTCAAACAAAAGAGCCGGGCCACCAGCACGTAGAGTACGGTCGCTAATCTCGGTCATTTCGTAGTCTGGATCGACTGGGTGAGAAATGCGTTTCAACTGACCAATACTTTCAAGATGGTCGATAAAATCACGTAAATCTTTAAAACTCATAGGACTTCTACATGCTGATTATTCTGCGCTCAGTATATCAAAAAGGGTGACGCTGAGATCCCCCTTTTTAGTGTGGTTATTGAGAGGCAAAATCCACTTTACGGTAATGCTTGCTCGATCAAAGAGCTCTTCACCTGAGGGTTATCATTGACGAGATCTTGCAACCATCGCGTATGACCTTGTTTGGCGAGTTCACGCGCGACTAATGGTGCTTCATCAGCAATCGCCATCCTAGAGACAAGGAACAGCTTCACCTCTTCTGATAACGGGTTAACTTTGGTAAGCAAAGTAATCGCTTCATCTTTCAAACGCGGGTTCTTAGTCGCAGCCATTACTTGTTCAAGTGCGAATGCTTGTTTGGTTTCAGCAAGGCGAACTAGCTCAGCTTGGCTATGATAATCGGCCTTCATTCGCCATAGGATTTTGTATACCTCTGGGTCTTCGCTCACTTGCGCTAATCGAACCACCACCTCAGTAGAAGGTAACCAGCTAACAATAGAAGATGCGGTGAGTTGCTTAGTCAGATAATCAACCGCTTCAGGAGACAAACTGTCTAGCTCTCTAATGAGCAACGCTTCTCGCGTTTGAACTTGATGTTCAGATCCAGATAACCACTCTTTTAGGTCGAGTTCCTGTTTCTCTGCATCTAGCACAAATACCAGTGTCTTCTGATCTTGACGCCATTGTTTAATAAGGCGATTAGCAATTGAAGGGTAATTAAAGGCAGGCACCGTAAACTCATAGCCATCGCCACGCTCTAAGACTTGATAAGTGGGCGTGATAGCAAGTTGCTGCTCGATGAAGATAGACATCTTGGGTGTGAGTACGATTTTTTGCTGTTCAAGCTTCTTCAAGAGTTGGTAACGAGCCACCTCTTGCTGGGGAAATGTCAGGCGCTCAAGCGCAAAGCGTAGCGAATTGACTTCGTCACGTACGACAAGCTCGAGTAGTTCAGCAGTTTTCAGTTTTACTTGATCATTCTCAAGCCAAGACTCTACTGTAAGTGGAGACATCTCGGTGGCATAGCTCATACCAACCGGTGAAAATAACAGTGAAGTAGACAGGAGTAATGATGACAACAGTCCATGTTGCATTTTAACTTCCTTGTAACACTTTTACTCATTCTGCAAGCTGGCGCTACAAAATGCAAATAAAAAGCGCCACCCGAGGGCAGCGCTTATTAAATAATGATCAGCTAATCAATATTACTGACGACGCATTGCGTCAAAGAACTCATCGTTCGTTTTCGTCATTGCTAGCTTGTCGATAAGGAATTCCATTGCGTCAATTTCGCCCATTGGGTGAACAATCTTACGCAGGATCCACATCTTCTGTAGTTCATCGTTCTTGGTAAGAAGCTCTTCACGACGAGTACCAGAGCGGTTGAAATCAATCGCTGGGAATACGCGTTTTTCAGCAATCTTACGGTTAAGGTGCAGTTCCATATTACCTGTACCTTTGAATTCTTCGTAGATAACTTCATCCATCTTAGAACCAGTATCAACCAGTGCTGTTGCGATGATAGTCAAGCTACCGCCTTCTTCTACGTTACGTGCCGCACCGAAGAAACGCTTTGGACGATGTAGAGCATTCGCATCAACACCACCAGTAAGAACTTTACCTGATGAAGGAATCACAGTGTTGTAAGCACGAGCTAGGCGAGTAATAGAATCCAGTAGGATAACTACGTCTTTCTTGTGTTCAACAAGGCGCTTCGCTTTCTCGATAACCATTTCTGCAACTTGTACGTGGCGAGATGCTGGCTCATCGAATGTTGAAGCAACTACTTCGCCTTTAACTAGACGCTGCATTTCTGTTACTTCTTCTGGACGCTCATCGATAAGTAGAACCATTAGTTCACACTCAGGATGGTTACGTGCAATGCTTTGAGCAATGTTTTGCAGAAGCATTGTCTTACCCGCTTTAGGCGGAGCAACAATCAGACCACGCTGACCTTTACCAATTGGAGATGCAAGGTCAAGAATACGAGCCGTAATATCTTCAGTCGCACCATTACCCGCTTCCATCACCATACGTTCGTTAGCGTGAAGAGGAGTAAGGTTTTCGAAAAGAATCTTGTTACGAGCGTTGTCTGGCTTGTCGTAGTTAACCGTGTTTACTTTAAGCAGTGCAAAGTAACGCTCACCGTCTTTAGGTGGACGGATTTTACCGCCAATAGAGTCACCTGTACGTAGGTTAAAACGACGAATTTGGCTTGGTGATACGTAGATATCATCTGGGCCAGCCAGGTATGAACTGTCGGCGCTACGTAGGAAACCAAAACCGTCTTGAAGAATTTCTAGAACACCATCACCAAAGATGTCTTCACCACTTTTTGCATGCGCTTTAAGGATGGAGAAGATAATGTCTTGTTTTCTTAGGCGAGCTTGATTTTCAAGACCTAAGCTTTCGCTAAGTTTAACAAGCTCAGACACAGGTCTGTTCTTCAGTTCAGTAAGATTCATAGTGGTGGAAGTTTGTTTAGTCAAAATAGGATCTGTTTTCTTAAGTTAAGAAGGATTTGGTCACAGGATCGACCAAGAAGAGAAATTCGTTCAATTAACGTGCGATAAATTAGCACTAAAACTAAGACTAGTCCATAGCTTAGAAAAAACAAAACCGCGCATTTGTTAACTGCACGGTTTCTTTTCAAATGCTGACCTGATTATAGGTTAGCGTCTAAGAACTCTTTAAGTTGAGTTTTAGATAATGCACCAACTTTAGTCGCTGCTACGCCGCCATCTTTGAAAAGAAGTAGCGTTGGAATACCGCGAATACCAAACTTTGGTGGAGTACCAGCATTTTGGTCGATATTTAATTTACCGATTGTGAGCTTGCCTTCGTACTCGTCTGCGATTTCATCAAGAATCGGCGCAATCATTTTACATGGACCACACCATTCTGCCCAAAAATCAACAAGAACAGGGCCTGCAGCATTGATTACATCGTTATCAAAACCGTCATCAGTTAGCTGCAAAATCTTATCACTCATCTTCCACTCCAATGTATTTTTTAGAACTGGTTGGATGATAACCAGTAAATAGATGCCCTATTGGAATGTATTTACTTTCGTATTGCAAGCTTAAGCTGATATTCTATAGCAATGAAAAAGACGCATATCACAGAGCAAAAGTTCGCCGACTTGGATTTACTTCCGCAAGTCATTGAAGGATTGGAGAAAAAAGGGTTCGATTATTGTACCCCTATCCAAGCCTTGGCGCTCCCGGTACTGCTCACCGGCCAAGACATTGCAGGCCAGGCCCAAACGGGTACTGGTAAAACGCTTGCGTTTCTTACTGCTACTTTTAACCACCTGCTAAAAACACCTGAGCATGAAGGGCGTAAGCCTAACCAGCCGCGTGCGATTATTATGGCACCAACGCGTGAACTCGCGATTCAGATCTACAACGATGCTGACTCTCTGGTTGAAAGCACAGGTATCAAGGCAGCACTTGCTTACGGTGGCGAAAGCTACGACAAGCAACTAGGTAAAATCGAAGAAGGCGCAGATATCTTAATTGGTACGACTGGCCGCATCATCGATTTCTACAAGCAGAAGGTATTTAACCTTAACCACATTCAAGCTGTTGTTCTTGACGAAGCTGATCGCATGTTCGATCTTGGTTTCATCAAAGACATCCGCTTCTTGTTCCGCCGTATGCCTGAGCCAAAAGATCGCCTGAACATGCTGTTCTCTGCGACATTGTCTTACCGCGTACAAGAGCTAGCGTTCGAACACATGCACAACCCAGAGCATGTTGTTGTTGAGCCAGAGCGTAAAACAGGTCACCGTATTCAGGAAGAGCTGTTCTACCCATCAAACGAACACAAAATGGCACTGCTGCAGACTCTAGTTGAAGAAGAGTGGCCAGAGCGCGCTATCATCTTCGCTAACACTAAGCATAAATGTGAGTCTGTTTGGGGTCACCTAGCTGCAGATGGTCACCGTGTTGGCCTGCTAACTGGCGATGTTCCTCAGAAGAAACGTGAAAAGATTCTTGAGCAATTCACTAAAGGTGATGTTGACCTGCTTGTCGCAACCGACGTTGCAGCACGTGGTCTACACATTCCTCAAGTAACACACGTATTCAACTTCGACCTACCTGATGACTGTGAAGATTACGTTCACCGTATCGGCCGTACCGGTCGTGCTGGTGCAAGTGGTCACTCGATCAGCTTTGCTTGTGAAGATTACGCAATCAACTTGCCACCAATCGAAGAATACATTGAGCACGCTATTCCTGTGTCTGACTACGATGCTTCTGCACTGCTAGAAGATCTACCAGCACCATTGCGCTTACGTACACGTAACCCGCAACAACGTCGCTCAAACAACAATGGCCCACGCAACGGTAACCGTAAACCAAACCAGAACCGTCGCCCACGCCAACCGCGTCATAACAAGGAAGCTTAGTCGCTTATGAGTCAAACAGTGTCACCCCCGCTTTACGCTGCAATCGACCTCGGGTCGAACAGTTTTCATATGCTCGTTGTGCGTCATATCGATGGCAGCGTACAAACCATGGCTAAAATTAAGCGCAAAGTGCGTTTAGCTGCAGGCTTAGATGAAAATAATGCGCTTAGTACAGAAGCCATGCAGCGCGGTTGGGACTGTTTGAGTCTCTTTGCAGAGCGACTGCAAGATATTCCAAAAGAAAATATCCGCATTGTCGGTACAGCGACCCTACGTACTGCTATCAATGTGGATATATTTCTAGAGAAAGCGAACCAGATCCTTGGTTACGACATCAATGTTATCTCCGGTGAAGAAGAAGCTGCGACTATCTATAAAGGCGTAGCACACACTTCTGGTGGCAGCGGCCGCCGACTGGTTGTTGATATTGGTGGCGCAAGCACCGAGATGATCATTGGTGAAGGCTTCTCAGCGAAAGCACTAACCAGCCTGAAGATGGGCTGTGTGACTTGGCTTGAGCGCCACTTTAAAGATCGCCAATTAACCGCAACCAACTTTAACAACGCCATTGAAGCGGCGAAGTCAACGTTGGCTCCTATCCTAGATAGCTACACTGATATCGGATGGGATGTGTGTGTGGGCGCAAGCGGTACCGTTCAAGCACTGCAAGAGATCATGTTGGCGCAAGGCATGGATGAAGTGATTACTCATGCCAAACTTAAGCGTCTACAGAAACAAGCGATGATTACTGAGCGCTTGGAAGAGCTAGAAATCGAAGGACTTACCCTTGAACGCGCATTAGTGTTCCCGAGTGGCCTTTCTATTCTTATTGCTATTTTTGAGTTGCTTGAAATAGATTCAATGACACTCGCAGGCGGTGCACTCCGCGAAGGCCTAGCCTACGAGATGGTTGATGAGCTGCGCCAAGAAGATATTCGTGCACGTACCATTAAGAGTGTTCAATCACGCTACCAGATGGACGTAAGCTACGGTGAACAAGTAGCAGTAGTCGCACAAACGCTGCTAGACCAAGCAGGTGCCGAAGCGTGGGTTTCAGAACCTCAAGCTGGTGTGCTATTGCAAACGGCAGCTAAGCTTCACGAGATTGGTTTAACCATCGATTTCAAAAAAGGTGGTGAGCACAGCGCTTACCTGCTGCAGAACTTAGACCTGCCTGGCTTTACTCGAGCGCAAAAGCACTACTTGGGTGAGTTAACTCGTCGCTACCGTGAGCAGTTAACTTCATTACCAGAGCAACACGCTATCTCAGGCACCAGCAGCAAGCGTATCTTACGTATTCTGCGTTTGGCTATTTTGTTGACTCACCGTCGCAATCCAGCGCTAGAGCCTGAGTTTAAGCTTGCAACCGATGGTAACAACTTGACCTTAGCGCTTTCTAAGCAATGGCTAGCAGACAACCCGCTGACCGCTGCTGAGCTAGAGATCGAGTCGAATAGACAAACCGATATTGGCTGGCCATTGAATATTAAATGCCTCTGATATTAGTATCTGACGCTAGAAATTAAAAAAGCCCAAGTTAGTAGACTAACTTGGGCTTTTTCTTATCGCTGCATTAATGCTTTGTGTTACAAATCTCAAACTTAAGCGTTCACGCCTGTCGCTTTAAAGTCAGGGTTCACTGCGGTTAGCTTTCTAACAATGTAGTTAAGAAGCACGCCGTACATAGGCACGAACAAGCCTAGGCTGATGATAAGTTTGAATCCGTAATCGACTAAAGCAATCTCAGTCCAATGCTCGGCCATAAATGGATCTGGGCTTTGATAGAAAGCAATCGCAAAGAAAGCGATGGTATCAATGGCATTACCGAATAGCGTTGAACATGTTGGGGCAACCCACCACTGTTTAAGCTGACGCAGACGGTTGAAAACATGCACATCTAAGATCTGACCCAGTAAATAAGCCATGAAGCTCGCCGCGGCGATACGAGCAACAAACAAGTTGAACTCACCTAATTGGCTAAAGCCTTGGAATGAACCTTCAAAGAACACCACTGACAAGAAATAAGAAACGGCCAGCGCTGGTAACATCACTAAGAAAATGATTTTACGGGCAAGCTGCGCGCCAAAAATGCGTACGGTCAGATCGGTCGCTAGGAAGATAAACGGGAAAGTGAAAGCACCCCAAGTGGTGTGCATACCGAAGACGGTAAAAGGTAGCTGAACCAGATAGTTGCTTGACGCAATAATCACCAAATGGAACAAAACTAATAGTGCTAGGGCTTTGCGCTGTTGCGCAGGGGTAAAGTTACTCATGCTGTACCTTTTTAGTTTGGTTTGGGGGTGAGGGAACCCAAATCGAGTCATTTCTTCGAATAATCCAAGAAAGCTCTTACCAATAATGTGAATTAAAAAATGTATCTAAAAATTGCTCTGTTGAGCGGCGGGCGATTATACATTAATCAATATTGGCTGCAACGGTGAGAACAAACGCAAACGTTTATTCTCACTTTTATTGGTGAATAGCGTTAGAAACTATGTTTAAAAGCTAAGTTTAGAAGCTACGTTTCAGAAGCCATGCTAAAAGTTAAAAACCGCGCTTAAAAAGCGCCGCGAGATAATCAAACTCTTCTCGGCTCTCTTCTGCGTTCAACGACTCAAACCAGATTGATTCACTGTAATGTTCAGACTTTAAGAACATTCGACAATCTTCAAAATCAATCAACCAAGAATGCATATCGGCGTCCCATTGCTTTTCAACAACTGACGCTGACAGCAACGCCACCAGCTTTTTACCTAGCACTTCATAAGAATCAAAATCAAAACTTGGAGACGTAATCAATAAACGCCCTTCCTCAGCCAAATACTCTCTTAAGCCAAATTCTGTTTGTGTTGTCATGTCCCTATTAACCTTATTCTTTTTCTATTAGTTAGACGTTTCTTGCAAACTAGCCGTGTGTGGTGATGTGTTCTTGAATCAGATCTAGGAATGGGTCTGCGTACTTATCGAGTTTACGTTGACCAACACCGTTGACTGCCAGCATCTCACCGTATGAGGTAGGCAGTATTTCAGCCATATCAATCAAGGTCGCGTCACTGAATACCACGTATGGTGGTAAGCCATCTACATCTGCAATCGACTTACGCAGCTTTCGCAGTTTCGCAAACAGCTTCTTATCGTAGTTCTTACTGCTCAGTTTATCGGACTTCGCATTACGCACCGCGGTATCTAAACGAGGAACAGCCAACTCCAAAGACATCTCACCGCGCAGTAACGGGCGGGCTTCTTCTGTTAGCTGTAATGTCGAGTTACGAGTGATGTTTTGGAACAACAAACCTTTATGAATCAGCTGACGGAAGATACTGATCCAGTAATCGTGGCTATGGTCGCGGCCAATACCGTAGGTAGACAGCTTATCGTGACCATTATCGCGGACACGGATGTTCTGCATACCACGCATCACTTCGACCACGTAGCCCATACCAAACGACTGATTCACGCGGTACACACAAGACAACGCCTTTTGCGCTTCTTGGGTCGCATCAAAATGCTTAGGTGGATCGAGGCAGATATCGCAGTTGCCACATTGCTTCTCACGATACTCACCAAAGTAGTTAAGCAGAACCTGACGACGACACGTTTGCGCTTCGGCAAAAGCACTCATCGCGTTCAACTTGTGCATCTCAACCTGTTTTTGCGGGCCTTCTTCTTTCTCATCCAGCATACGACGCAGCCAACCCATATCGGCCGGGTCAAACAGCATCATCGCTTCAGCAGGTAAACCATCACGACCTGCACGGCCAGTCTCTTGATAGTAAGACTCGATATTGCGTGGGATATCAAAGTGCACCACAAAGCGTACGTTGGGTTTGTTGATGCCCATACCGAAGGCAACAGTCGCGACCACGATCTGAATATCATCGCGTTGGAAGGCTTCTTGAACGTAAGCACGCTCATCGGTGTCCATACCAGCGTGATAACCCGCGGCGCGAATACCGTTATTGCATAGCTTCTCGGTCACCATCTCCACTTTCTTACGGCTACCACAGTAGATGATGCCACAATTGCCCTTTTGTGTTTCTAGGTAACGAACCACCTGTGACACGGGTTTGTGCTTCTCAACCAAGTTGTAGCGAATATTAGGGCGATCAAAGCTGCCTAAGTAAGTGTGCGGATCTAGGAGCTGTAGGCGCGAGATAATATCTTTGCGCGTCGCATCATCAGCGGTTGCTGTGAGCGCCATGTAAGGCACATGTGGAAAATACTGTTTAAGCTGACCTAATGATGCGTATTCAGGGCGGAAGTCGTGACCCCATTGAGAGATACAGTGCGCTTCATCGACTGCAATCATTGAAAGCGGTAAACCTTGAAGACGCTCGATAAAGTCACGCATCAACACGCGCTCTGGCGACACATACACCATTTTCAGCTGACCTGAGTTCATGCGATTGAACACATTCAGCAATTGGTCACGTGGCATTGAAGAGTTAATACACTCAGCGGCAACACCATTGGCCTTCAGTTGATCGACTTGGTCTTTCATCAACGAGATCAGCGGCGAGATAACCAGAGTCAGCCCTTCACGAACCAAAGCCGGAATTTGGTAACACAGAGATTTACCACCACCGGTTGGCATAATCACCAAGCTGTCTTTGCCTTCAACGGCCAAATCAATGACCTCTTGCTGACCATCGCGAAAGCTTTGATAGCCAAACACATCTTGTAAGATGGTTTGCGCATCATTCGCGGGAGTTGGTATTTGCTCAGCAATCAGAGTGGCGGTCATTGTGGTTCCTAATCGAGGTATTAAATCAGCAAGCATCTTCGGCAAGCAAGTCGCACATTGTAGAGGGGAACGCTGGCGAATTAAACCGCAAATTGTTAGGTGAAAAGGGTTATCGCTCCTATACTGACCAACTCTCTTATAAATCTTATTAATAAGCACTCAGTGCTAGAGAAAGATGCATGACACAGGAAGAACAACAACGTACGCGCCAAGGAGTTTTGCTTGCCGTCGGTGCCTACACAATGTGGGGTATCGCCCCTATATATTTCAAATCTTTAAGTGACGTTTCCCCGTTAGAGATCCTCAGCCACCGTGTAGTATGGTCTTTTTTCCTACTCGCTTTCTTACTGCACATTGGCCGCAGCTGGCGTAAAGTCCGTGACACCCTGACCTCAAAACCAAAAATGCTCTATTTAGTGGCGACCTCCACTTTAGTGGGTGCCAACTGGCTGATCTTTATCTGGGCGGTCAACTCCAATCACATGCTTGATGCCAGTTTAGGGTATTACATCAACCCGCTGATTAACGTGTTGCTCGGTATGCTCTTCCTAGGCGAACGCTTGCGTAAGCTGCAATGGTTTGCTGTGGCTCTGGCTGCGATTGGCGTATTAATCCAATTAATTGCCTTCGGTTCAGTGCCAATCGTCGCCATTGCTCTAGCCTTTAGCTTTGGTTTTTATGGTTTGCTGCGTAAAAAAGTTAGCTTAGAAGCGCAAACAGGGTTGTTCATTGAAACTCTGGTGATGCTACCTCTCGCAGCTACCTACTTACTGTTTATTGCCGATAGCCCAACTTCAGACTTATCGATGAACCCAATGCAACTCAACCTATTACTGGTTGCTGCAGGTGTTATTACAACCATTCCACTGCTGTGTTTTACTGGCGCTGCAACTCGATTGAAGCTATCGACACTCGGTTTCTTCCAGTACATAGGCCCAAGCTTGATGTTCTTACTGGCGGTTCTGATTTACGGTGAAGCCTTTACCTCAGATAAAGCGATCACCTTTGCTTTCATATGGGGGGCACTGGTTATTTTCAGCTTTGATGGCCTGCGTAACAACAAGAAGAACAAACTGGCGAAACAGTGATATTGATCGTTTTTTACAAGACAATCCCTTAATACGCAGATAAGCTTGGTTGAATTGATGACTATTTGACCAAGCTTTTTTGTACCATGGATAAAGTCCACTACTACTCTACCCCAACAGAAGATATCAGCCTGATCCAAGCTCAATACCAAGAGTTTGCCTTTCAACGCCACTATCATTTGGACTTTCACATCGGCTTAATTACCCAAGGGCAGCAAAAGTTCGCCTACAAAGGGACGAGCCACCATGTCGGTGCAGGCCAAGTTGTTATCATGCCACCTGATGAGCTGCATGATGGGCACTCCAAACTCGATTCAGGTTATCAAGTCAGTGTGTTTGCAGTTTCTCCCCAATGGTTTCAAGATCTTGCCGATCCCAAGCAAAATGGTCACACATTGGGCTTTTCTGAGTTGATCCTCTCCGATCAAGCTGCATTTTTACAATTACGCAACTTGCACGGTCTGTTAATCAATCAAGACATCAGCCAACTCGCTCAAGATTGCCTACCATTCGAGGGATTCTCGACGATCGTCGATCGTTACGCTCAGTTTGGATCGAAAACTCAAGTACAGCTTGGTACTCAATCGGTTAACACGCTAAAAGACTATTTGATGGCAAACCTCGACCAACCAGTGCGCCTAGAGCAGCTGTCTGAACTATGCGATCTCACCACAACACAATTTCAACGTCACTTTAAGAACAAAATGGGCATTACCCCTTATGCATGGCTGAGCCGTTTACGTATGGAACAGAGCATGCGTCTGATTAAGTCTGGGATATGTGGTACCAAGGTCGCGCACCAAGTGGGCTTCTATGATCAAGCACACTTCTCCAAGGCATTCAAAACCACATTCGGCGTACCCCCCTCACAAATCAACTAAGTGTTGATAATTTACAATTGCTCGATTTCAAATCGCGGTAAGCTACGCTCAATACGATTACTTATTTAAAATAGCGGCAACGTTATTGAGAACTGACATGAACGAAGTCACCATACTGATCACCCTCGCCTCTATCCATTTCATCGCTTTGATGAGCCCCGGCCCAGACTTTGCGTTAGTCGTGCAAAATGCGACACGCCACGGCAGACAAACAGGCTTGTACATTGCGCTTGGTTTATCTTGCGGGATCTTACTGCATTCGTTACTGAGCCTGACGGGAATCAGTTACCTAGTCCACCAGCAACCAACCCTATTTGCCATTATCCAATTGGCTGGCGGTAGCTACTTGCTCTACTTAGGCTACGGTGCCCTTAAAGCAACCTGGCAAATCATTCAGAACCACGACGATGACGACGATACCGTCAATGCCAAAGATCTGATTTTGACCAACAAACGTCAGGCATTTTCGAAAGGGTTTGCGACCAATATTCTTAACCCAAAGGCTTTGGTGTTCTTTATCAGCTTGATGTCGAGCTTAGTGCCTGCCGACATGTCTCTATCAGGTAAAGGCTTTGCGCTTATTATCCTGTTTGGTCTGTCTCTGTTTTGGTTTTCACTACTGGCGTGGATGCTTTCGACTAAGGCTCTACAGAAGAAACTTAGCGAAGCAACGGTATACATCGATGGCTTATGTGGCGTGGTATTCAGCCTGATTGGCGCGAGTATTCTTTGGCAGTCGCTGTCCGGTTTAATCGCTTAAATTCGAATCAAGATTACAATTCGTTAACAACGCACTGGCTATCTAATCTTTCCACTGCCAATCTAGCTCTGCATATTAAAAGGAGAAGATCATGCAGTGGAAAACAAAACTAACAACCCTCGCCACTTCTACCCTACTTTTTGCCTCTCACGTCAGTTGGGCAAATCAAGCTGCCGATTCCGTCGCACCCGAACAAAGTAGTGGTTTAGAAACCAAACAACTAGTTAAAGCCAACGATTGGATGGTCACCGCAGCCAACCCTCTTGCCACACAAGCTGGCGCCGATGTACTTGCTCGTGGTGGTAACGCAATTGACGCCATGGTTGCCGTGCAGCTTATGCTTGGTTTAGTGGAACCTCAGTCATCGGGTATTGGTGGCGGCGCGTTCCTTGTCTATTTTGATGGTAAATACAAACAGCTCAAGACCTACGATGGCCGTGAAACTGCGCCGCTTGATGCCACACCACGTCTATTCCAAGACGAAAACGGACAACCGCTTAAATTCTATGATGCCGTGGTTGGCGGTCGTTCTGTTGCCACGCCGGGCACGGTGCAATTGCTGTGGGACACTCACCAGAAATACGGCAAGCTAGAATGGGCATCACTGATTAAACCTATCGCTCAGTTGGCTGAGGAAGGTTTCACCATCAGTCCACGTTTAGCCACCTTGATTGAGAATGACCAAGAGCGACTAAGCCGATTTGCCACAACTAAGGCTTACTTCTTCAATGCCGATGGCAGCCCGAAAACAGCGGGTACTCAACTTAAGAACCCAGAATACGCGGCAACGTTAAACGCTATCTCGAAGAACGGTGCTAAGGCCTTCTATCAAGGTGAGATCTCTGCCGACATCATTAATACTGTGCAAACAGCCAAAGGTAACCCTGGCGTATTAGCGCAGAAAGATTTCGACGCGTATTCAATTAAGCAGCGCGAACCGGTTTGTTCTGCTTATGAAAACTACGATATTTGCGGAATGGGGCCACCAAGCTCTGGTGCGTTAACGGTTGGACAAATCCTTGCAATGACTGAGCAGTTTGACCTCAAATCATGGGGGCCAAACGACGCAAAATCTTGGCAAGTGTTAGCAGACGCTTCTCGCTTAGCCTTTGCAGACCGTGGTATGTACATGGCAGATCAAGATTATGTGCCTATGCCAACCCAAGGGTTAGTGAATACTGACTATTTGCAGGAGCGTGCTCAGTTAATTACCGCAGGTAAGGCATTAGACAGCGCACCTTCAGGCACCCCACCGTGGGATCACGCAATGCAGAGAAGCCAAGATGTTTCTATTGAGTTGCCATCCACCAGCCACTTCAACATTGTCGATAGTGATGGCAATGTCGTATCGATGACCACCACCATCGAGAATGCCTTTGGTTCACGTTTGATGGTTAGAGGTTTCCTACTCAACAACGAACTGACGGATTTCTCATTCAAGACCCACAATGATGGCAAACCTATCGCCAACCGACTTGAACCGGGTAAGCGTCCGCGCTCTTCTATGGCACCGACCATCATCATGCAAGATGATAAACCTTACATGGCGATTGGCTCTCCGGGTGGCAGCCGTATCATCGGTTATGTCGCACAAGCGATCATTGCTCATACTCAATGGGACATGGATATTCAGCAAGCGATCAACCAACCACACTTCCTAAACCGTTTCGGAACCTTAGATTTGGAAAAAGGAACATCGGCGGAAAACTTCAAACCTGAGCTAGAAAAGATGGGATTTGAGGTCAACGTTCGCGATCTAAACTCGGGTTTACACGCTATTCGCATCACAAAAGATGGTTTAGAAGGCGCTGCAGACCCTCGTCGTGAAGGTGCAGCTATCGGCCAATAAGGGAAAAGACTCCCTTTTTACTCCCTGTCTTGTGCGAGATCTCTCACAAGGCAGTGAGTAAATATCGATATTTAACTGCGAAATCAAGCACTAAGATGCCATAACTAACTGAAAATAAACAATACGTACGTTTATCATTCAAATAATTATATAGAAATTCGCTTATGCACCATTGCTGATAAATAAGGAATCGGTAATATGAATGGTGTCGGAAGGATGCTGACACGGAACAGGAAACGCCAAGGACTTGGTTATCTTCAGGATGAAGATTCGATTACTCAGGATGAATAATCGGCATGGATAGCGAAATGGACATTGAATGGACGCAATAGTAACTAGGATGGTTGCTACTAAGGAAAGACAATGGACGCCTCTGGACGAGGAAAGGACTGAACATCAGGATGATGTAAAGGACACCGCTCAAGGAACAAGTGACGCGCGCTAACGAGGATTGTTGGCAGATCAGGATAAGATCAAGGACACCGCTAGGAAGGCGACGAAAGGAATACGCTGAAGGATAACAGCACACTATCATGGATTTGATGCATGGAGCACACTTAGTAGCCGGATTGCTGCGAGTAAGACTATAGACCCCGATGAGCGCAAGCTCTCGGGGTTTTTCTTTATCTGCCGTTTCATTTATTCCCTTCTCAGCAAATAAATCAAAGACCTTTGATTACAATTCTGACATTTAAAGCATTCACTTCTTAACCACTTCAGAGTAACGTAAGTCGAACTAGGCTCAACTAGTCTCATAACCATAATTAAACTAAGGACAATTCATGTCACACGTTACCTTCAAAGGCGCTGCTGTACCGCTAACAGGCACATTCCCACAAACTGGCGAACAAGCACCAAGCTTTGCACTTGCTGCAGGCGATCTTTCTGAACTGACTCTTGCTTCTCTTGAAGGCAAGAAAGTGGTTCTAAACATCTTCCCAAGCATCGACACAGCAACTTGTGCAACGAGCGTACGTACGTTCAACGCAAAAGCGGCTGAGCTTGAAAACACGGTTGTGGTTTGTATTTCTGCTGACCTACCGTTTGCTGCGGGTCGCTTCTGCGAATTAGAAGGCATTGAAGGCGTTCAACACGCTTCAACTTTCCGTTCTCCTGCGTTCGCATCAGACTACGGCGTAGCGATTGCTGAAGGCCCACTATCAGGCCTAACTACACGTGCAGTTGTGGTTGTTGATGAAAAAGGTGTGGTAACACACAGCGAGTTGGTTGCAGAGATCACTGAAGAACCAAACTACGAAGCGGCACTTGCAGCACTGTAAGTGTTCTTTCTGGGCAGAAATGCCTTAAGCTCGATTCAACCTATTTAGACTGGTTCCGAGCAATAAAAAGAGCAGCCATTGGCTGCTCTTTCTGTTTTTAATGCGGATTACTTTTAAATGCTGAACGATTTTTAAAGACCAAACGGCTTTCTAGATACTGAAGTAACGGATTAAAGCTGTTCTAAACGCGCGTAAGCCGTCACTAACCACTTGATGCCTTCACCATTAAACGCGACTTGAACTCGGCTCTGCGGGCCACTTCCCTCGAAGTTGATGATGGTACCTTCACCAAACTTAGGGTGCTTAACGCGAGAGCCCAAGCTAAAGCCCGTTTCGTTGAAATTCTCTTTCACGGCAGTTTGGCTAAAGCGACCGCTGCTTGCAGGACGGCTCACTTGTGCCTTCATACGTACTTCATCCAGACAGGTCTCGGGCAGCTCACGAATAAAGCGTGACGGTTTGTGGTATTTGTCTTGTCCGTACAAACGACGCATCTCAGCGTAGGTGATGTACAGCTTCTCCATCGCACGAGTCATGCCCACATAACACAGACGACGCTCTTCTTCCAAGCGCCCAGCTTCTTCTGCTGACATCTGGCTTGGGAACATGCCTTCTTCGACACCCACCATGAATACCATTGGGAACTCTAGGCCTTTGGCACTGTGCAGAGTCATTAGCTGAACCGCGTCATCAAACTCATCAGCCTGACCTTCACCCGCCTCTAACGCTGCATGAGTCAAGAAAGCAGTAAGCATGCTCATCTCATCCGCTTCTTCTGGCTTTTCAAACTGACGCGTTGCCGTTACCAATTCTTCCAAGTTCTCAATACGTGCCTTCGACTTCTCACCCTTCTCTTGCTCGTACATCGCAAACAGACCCGACGATTTAATCACGTGGTCGGTTTGTTCGTGTAGGCTAAGTTCCAACGTGTCATCTTCAAGCGCATTAATCAGCTCGATAAAGCGACTTAATGCACCCGCAGCACGACTGGGTAGCACTTGCTCTTCTATCAAAGCAACACTGGCTTCCCACATGGTTGCACCACGATCACGCGCTGCAAGACGAATCGTTTCTAACGTTTTATCACCCAAGCCACGCGTTGGCGTATTAACCACACGTTCAAACGCCGCATCATTACTGCGGTTGCTCATTAAGCGCATGTAGCTCAAGGCGTCTCTGATTTCTTGACGCTCGAAGAATCGCATGCCGCCGTAGATTCGGTAAGGGAGACCACCTTGGATCAAAGCTTCTTCAAGAACACGAGATTGGGCGTTATTACGATAAAGCATCGCGGTATCTTCTAACGCACCGCCTTTCTCTTGCCACTCTTTGATTTTGCTAACCGTGAAACGCGCTTCATCTAGCTCGTTATAAGCCGAGTACACAGAGATTGGCTCGCCATCGTTGCCATCAGTCCACAGCTCTTTACCCATACGTTCGGTGTTGTTCGAGATAAGCTCGTTCGACGCCTGCAGAATGGTTTTGGTTGAACGGTAGTTTTGTTCAAGTCGAACCGTCGAAGCACCTGGGAATTCATCCAAGAACTTCTGAATATTTTCGATCTTCGCACCACGCCAACCATAGATAGATTGGTCATCATCACCCACGATCATCACACGGCAATCCGGGCCTGCCATCATACGTAACCAAGCGTATTGGATGTTGTTGGTATCTTGAAATTCGTCGACAAGAATGTGCTTGAAACGAGCTTGGTAGTGCTCGCGGATGTGTTTCTTATCGCGCAATAGTTCATGCGATCTCAACAAGATCTCAGCAAAGTCGACCAAGCCAGCACGATCACATGCCTCTTGGTAAGCAGAGTAAATCTTTAACCACGTTTGAGTTATTGGATCATGGTAGGCGTCAATGTGACTTGGGCGCAGCCCTTCGTCTTTCTTGCCATTGATCCACCAAGAAGCTTGCTTGGCTGGCCACTGCTTTTCATCAAGGTTTTGCGCCTTGATTAAGCGACGTAGTAAGCGAATCTGATCATCTGAGTCAATGATCTGGAAGTCTTCTGGCAGTTTTGCATCTAGGTAGTGAGCACGAAGAATACGATGACAGATACCGTGGAAGGTGCCGTTCCACATACCTGACGAGCTGCCCATCATCAACTCTTCAATACGACCACGCATCTCTGCTGCCGCTTTGTTGGTGAAGGTAACCGACATAATAGAGAACGGTGATGCTTGCTCTACACTTTGCAACCAAGCGATACGATGCACCAACACTCGCGTTTTACCACTGCCAGCACCTGCCAGAATAAGTAGGTTTTCTAAAGGTGCCGCGACCGCCTCACGTTGTTTATCGTTTAGGCCATCGAGTAAAAGCGAAGGATCTATCATTGGATATGCTCACTACTGGGTATTTATACATAAAAGTTGATTATAACCTAAACACTAGGCTGCGTTTAGGATAATAAGAAGAAAAAACAATCAAAATTAACATCATAAATTCAACAAGTTAAACAATAAAACATCATTAATATTAATGTTTTTTATAATGCCGTGAAATTATTTCCCGGTTGTTCCTATCCTTTTTAGTAAGCAAGTTAACAATCCATTAACCTGCGATATCAAAATACTATTAAGTCCTAGAGGGAATGACTATGAAAAATTCTAATCTTGCTGTTACAGCTGCAATCACAAGTGTACTAGCGTTCGGCGGTGCAGTTCTTACATCAGCACCTGCGGAAGCAGCAGCAAAAGAAAAATGCTACGGCGTGGCAAAAGCTGGCCAAAATGATTGTGCAACTAAAACAAGCTCATGTGCGGGTACAGCAAAAGAAGACAACCAATCCGATGCATTCATAGTCGTACCTAAAGGGCTATGTGGCAAATTATCAGGTGGTAACACTCAATCATCATAATTGAGCTGCTTAGTATGGTGAGCTGACACTCAGCTCACCTCCACTTCTTGTTAGGAGAATCGTTGTGACTCAAACTCTTCACCCCAACGCAGGGGTTGGCCTTAGAACACCGCACTTGGACTTCTTTAGCCAAAATCCAGCCTTAGTAAGTTGGTTAGAAGTTCACAGCGAGAACTACTTCTTAGCTCAATCACCACAGCGCCAACAACTCAGAGAAATTCGTCACGCACACAACATCAGTTGTCACGGTGTTGGGTTGTCTCTCGGTTCTGTTGAGCGCATCAACCAACATCATCTTAAGCAATTAAAAGAGCTCATTGATGATATCGAACCCTTCTTGGTTTCTGATCATCTCAGTTGGAGTCAGACAGGCGGTCATTACTTCAATGACTTGTTACCGCTGCCTTATACCGAAGAAGCGCTAGAGGTCTTCTGTCGCAATGTCATCGAGGTACAAGACAGCCTGCAACGCCCTATGCTGATTGAGAACCCATCGAGCTACCTTGCCTTCAAGCATTCAACCATCCCAGAGTGGGAGTTTTTAGCCGAGGTACAGAAGCGCACTGAGTGTCGCCTACTGCTCGATTTCAATAATATTTTTGTCTCATCTTTTAATCATGGTTTCAGCTGTGAAGAGTATCTCAGTGGAATACCGGCAGACAAAGTGGAAGAGATTCACTTGGCAGGTTTCACTAAGAAGAAACTCGAACAAGGCGAGATCTGGATAGACACCCACAGTAAACCTGTCTGTAATGAAGTGTGGCAACTTTACACCCAATGGATACAGCAATACGGTTCGCGCCATACCTTGATAGAGTGGGATTTAGATATCCCTGAACCACAAATCTTATTAGCTGAGGCTGCTAAAGCCAGTGAGTGCTTGTATCAACACGACAAGTTCAACCACAGGAGTCGCGCATCATGAGCCACTCCCTAGCAGATGTTCAATCAGAGTTTGCGAACGCCCTACGCTACCAAAACAGTGGTGAGCATTGCGACATAGTGAGCGACCATTTTACTGATGAGCAACGAATCCAGATTTACCGTAATAACTTTGTGATTAGCTTGAGCGAAGTACTTGCAGCGACCTATCCACTCACCGAGATGTTAGTCGGCGAAGAGTGCTTCCAACAAATGGCTCGTCAACATGTCTTAAGTTATCCATCAACCTCTGGTGATGTCAGCGGTTACGGAGAACACTTTGAACAAACCATCCAAGCCTTTCCTGCCGTTATTGAGGCTGCACCTTATCTTGGTGAAGTGGCTTTGTATGAATGGCAAAAAGACAGCTTGATGAGGTGCGTTTCAGAATCGAAAGTCGACCAACACCCTCTTGCTGGTTTAGCTGATGTGCCACCAGAGCAACAAGGCGCTTTAGTCTTTCATCTCAAAGATTCAATAACGCTCATTAATTCTAACTATACGATTATCGCGCTTGAACACGCTATCTATCAGCAACAACTCGATGGGTTAGACATCAACCAACCTGAATTTGGGGTGTTAATTCGAGCGGAGAATTCTCAGATTGAGAGTCATCACTTTAGTGAAGTATGCCATCAACTACTATGCGAATTTCAATCAGGCCAAATGCTCGCAGCGATAGACCCTTCATTACTACAACATCTGAATACTGTCATGGCGCTTAACGTCATCTCAGGCTTTTCAATCAATGCCGAATTGGAGACATAATATGGATAACAACACAGTCACAAACATGATGGCTCAATACGACAGTTTGATTGAGAAATCACAGGCACTTTTTGTTCCTGTCCTACTTCTGTTTTGCCGCCTATGGGTGGCGTGGGTCTTCTTTAATTCTGGGTTAACCAAAATAGCAACTTGGGATAGCACTCTTTACTTGTTTGAGTTGGAATACCAAGTACCACTGCTACCTTGGGAATTAGCAGCTTACATGGGTACTGCCGCTGAGTTAATTCTGCCAGTGTTTTTAGCACTCGGTTTATTAACACGACCGATGGCCGCAGTGCTGTTCGTGTTCAACATCATAGCTGTCGTGTCTTACCCGGTGCTGTGGGAACAAGGTTTCTATGATCATCAGTTGTGGGGATTAATGATTCTTATCGTTGTGGTATGGGGAGCCGGACCATTTTCACTTGATAGAATCTTGAAGAAACAATTTAGCAACTAGTCTTCGCCGCAGATTCAAAACGCAAAAAACCACTCAATTGAGTGGTTTTTTTTAACTGGCGTCAGCTTATTTATTTAGAAAAGCTTGTAGCTCTTCAGCAGAGATACCTTGCTCGGCTAGCTCTTTTGCGAGTAGCTGAACCTGCTCTCCCTTACGAGACTCTACCACTCGCTGAAATTGGTAAATGATATCTCGCAAAGTATCGATTGGAACTTGTTTTGCCGCACTGCGAATACGCTCTTCACTTTGGTTGCCTAGCTCTTTAAGCAGTTTACCAAACATGACCTTTTCAGGTGCATCTTCCATTTGTTCTAAGACGCGCGCCATTTCGTAGGTTGTTAATGACATTACAGTATTTTCCGTTGGGGACTAACGTTTCAATGAGTGACAAATATACCATGTTTTAACGTTTCGCAAACCGCCATTTGTATATTTTGTCACCCTTGTAACTTATGCCTTAGCAAACGTTGCGTGCCAAGACTTACCCGCCTTGCTCGCAAGCACTAGTAATGCAGGAACAATCAGGAACATTTGCAACGCGATCATCACTTGCGACGTTAAATCAAGACGTTGCATGGTACCCACAAGAAGTCCTGAACCGCTCATTTGGAATAAGCCAAGCAGCGCAGCAGCTGTACCCGCACGGTCACCGAAAGGTTCTAGAGCTTTACCTGCCGCAGCACCAAGAATCCAAGCAAAGCCAACCGACGATAAGAAGATCGGTAGCATAAACGCGATTGGAGTCGCGTGCTCAGCAAGCACCAACATAATCACACCCGCTAAGCCCAGCGTCGAGATACCAACAACCAATGCCTTGTAAGTACCAAAACGGTCCATAAATTTAGGTGCAGTAAACGCAGCTGCAATGTTGATGGCCGCATTAACACCAAACCAGAAAGTAAACTCTTTCATGGTCAGGCCTAGGTTTTCCATCAACACAACTGGTGCAGAGGTTACATAAGCGAGGATGACCGCCATCGCCATCAGACACAAGGTTGCGTGGAAAAGGAATGATGGTGTTTTCAATACTGACCAGTATCGCTCAAGCTTGAACACAGCAACCTTCTCTGTCGCCGGGTTAGACTCTTTCATTTGGAAGAATAAGATGCTGCCAACGACTACCGCGAAGCCAGCCATAAAGCTGAAGTTCGAGCGCCAGCCAAATTGATGCGTTAACCAAGCACCAAGAATTGGTGCCAATGCAGGGATAAAACAGATCGCACCATTGAGGTAGCTGATCATTCGGCCACTTTTCTCTGGGCCAAATAGATCGCGAACCGTTGCAAAGGCAGCTACAGAAGTCGCACAAGCTCCTAAGCCTTGTAGCAGCCGAGCTATTAGCATCATATCAATCGATTGAGCTGCCCACGCCAAGCAAGCACTCAATGCATAGATACTAACACCTCCCAATGCAACGGTTCGACGTCCTAACTTATCAGCCAAAGGGCCAGCAAACAGTTGGCCGACACCCATGGCAAATAAAAACCAAGTAATCGTATCTTGTGCTAGTGCATGTTCCACGTGAAACGCTGTCGAAATTTGTGGCAGAGCTGGTAGGTAGATATCAATAGCCAAAGGGCTAAATAGAACCAGCATTGCCAATAAAGCAACCTGCAGTTTACTAGGGGTTGGAAGCGCGTTAGAAGGCACAAGATTCTCCGGATGAGTTAATTTAGGTGCATAATAACCAACTAAAGATATGAACAAAAATGGCATATACTCATTAGCATTATTCCAAATAGGAAACTCACATGAATATCGAGAAACTATCGCGCCTCGACCTAAATCTATTAGTTTGCTTACAAGTACTGATGGAAGAGCTGAGTGTTACTCGCACTGCGCATCGATTATGCCTTAGCCAGTCAGCAGTGAGTAAGTCATTGGCCAAACTTCGTGAGCAATTTAATGACCCCCTTTTTACGCGAAGTGCTCATGGTCTGCGACCAACACCAAAGGCAGTCTTTCTCAAACCTAGATTAGAAACGCTGATCAACCAACTTGATGTGCTCACCCAACCAGAGACGTTCATTCCCAATAACAGTGACCACAGTTTTCACATTGCAGCAGTTGAAAGTGTCTACCCGTTGATTCTTCCTCACTTCTTACCTGCAATCTTTCGACAAGCCCCTAAGGTGAATATCAACACCCATGCTTGGACAGAGCAAACCTTCAAAAAATTGCAGCTTGGTGAACTCGATATCGGACTCACGGGTAAAGACATCGACATCAACGATGCACGTTTAACCATGCTGCCGCCAGATGATATTTGCGAACAAGAGATCTACCGAGATGCACAGATGTGTGTGCTAAGACGCAACCACCCTGCTCTGAGTGGCAAATGGGATCTGGAAACCTACCTTGCACAGCGTCATGTACAAGTAAGGTGTGACGGTAACGATCGTTGGTTACTCGACTACAAACTTGCCGACCTTGGTCACCAACGTGATATCGCTATTTCTGTTCCTGACTTCAATAGTGCGGCTAGCTTGTGCACCTACACTGACTTCGTGTTTACGGCACCAAGTCACTTCACCTACCTTGTTGCCAAGCAGCTCGACTTAGTCGTTGTCCCTCTACCAATGGAATTTCCGCCGATGGCTTACACTCTGTTTTGGCACCGTGATAGAGAAAATGACCCAGCGTTAACTTGGTTGCGAGATATCATCAAAGAAAAAACTCTGCACCTTAGATAAAAATGGCGTACAGCGTTTGCAGCAAACGAACAAAAGCGCTAGCTTATTGACCTAATAAGTCCCCTCACATGTATATCTACTGTGAGTGTTAACAAGGACCCTAACAATAAGGATAAACACAGATGCACAATATCACTGCGGAACGCGTTACTGCGGTTCGAGCTTGGCTTGAAGCAAACCAACTAGATGCGGTTATCATCCCACACGAAGATGAGTACCTAGGCGAATACGTTCCAGCTCATAACGAGCGACTTCACTGGTTAGCTGGTTTCACTGGCTCTGCAGGTGCAGCGGTTATCACTCGTGAAAACGCTGCTATTTTTGTTGATGGTCGCTATACCGTTCAGGTTCGCAAGCAGGTACCAGCAGAGTTATTTGAGTATCGCCACCTTATTGAAGAGCCGGCTTTAGATTGGATCATCAATTCACTAGCACAAGGCAGTAAAGTTGCTTTCGACCCACGCATGCACACAGCGGCTTGGTTGAAAGGCGCACAAGCTAAACTGGCTGATAAAGTAGAACTCACAACATTAACAGCAAACCCGATTGATGAGCTTTGGTCTGATCGCCCTACACCTGTTGTATCTGATGTTCGCCTAATGGCGACCGACGCCGTTGGTCAATCAAGTGAAAGCAAACGTGCTGAAATTGCAGGCCTGCTAAAAGCCAAAGGTGCGGATGCCGCTATCCTTACTGAACTAGACTCTATTTGCTGGTTACTCAACGTTCGCGGTTTGGACGTGTCTCGCCTACCGGTTGTATTGTCTAATGCCATCATTCACGCCGATGAAAGCGTCGATTTCTTCTTAGACCCAGATCGTATCCCTGCAGGCTTTGAAGCGCACGTTGGTAATGGTATTCGTGTTTCTCACCCATCTGAACTTGAAGCACGTCTTCAATCTTTAGAAGGTAAGAATGTGTCAGTTGATTCAGGCACAAGCAACGCTTGGTACACACTTGTTCTACAAAACGCTGGTGCTCATATCATTGAAGCAGCAGACCCATGCCTAATGCCAAAAGCAGCTAAAAACGCAACGGAAATTTCAGGTATGAAAGCGTGTCACATTCGAGATGGCGTTGCGATGGCGAAATTCCTATCGTGGATTGATGCAGAAGTCGCGAAAGGTAACCTGCACAACGAAGCGGTACTAGCAGACAAAGTACAATCGTTCCGCGAGCAAGACCCAACGCTGATGGACCTAAGTTTTGACACCATTTCTGCAGCAGGCGGAAACGCAGCTATGTGTCACTACAACCATGAGAACCAACCTGAACCAGGTCAGCTAGAACTGAATACTCTGTACCTAGTCGATTCAGGCGGTCAATACTTAGATGGTACAACCGACATCACTCGTACTATCGCGATTGGCCAGCCAAGCGACGAGATGATCCAGCAGTTCACATTGGCACTTAAAGGTCACATCGGCATTGCACGTGCGCGTTTCCCACAGGGTACTCGTGGTTTCCAACTTGATATCCTAGCGCGTCAGCACTTGTGGGCCGAAGGCTTCGACTATGACCACGGTACTGGTCACGGTGTTGGTCACTTCCTAAGTGTTCATGAAGGTCCGCAAAGTATCTCTAAGAAGCTTATCGACGTACCTCTTGTTGAAGGTATGGTGTTATCAAACGAGCCGGGTTACTACCGTGCTGATGAGTTTGGTATCCGCATCGAGAACCTAGAATTGGTCGTTGAGCTTCCTACTCAAGGTGACTTCTCAGTACTAACGTTTGAATCGCTAACACGTTGCCCTATTGATAAGCGCAACATCAACGTCGATCTACTGACACGACCTGAGCTTGCATGGCTAAACGATTACCACCAGAAAGTATGGAACGATGTTAGCCCATTAGTTGAAGGTGATACGTTGGAATGGCTACGCCAATCAACCACTCCACTTGCTCATGCTTAATGCTTAGCTAATTCAAACTTAATGAAATGAAAAACGGCTACCTTAGGGTAGCCGTTTTTATTTGTCGATTTAACTTCGTCGATGTTTCACGTGGAACATCAATCTATGTGTTCGCTAACCAGAGTAAGCACTGTGCCAGTCTCGCCACACAGGATCAAAACCACGTTGACGAATCATTGACTCAACATCAGCAGCACTTCGCTCATCACTTATTTCAAATTGCTCGAGTTCTTCTTCATCAGAAGCATAACCACCAGGCTGGGTTTTAGACGCAGCCGACATACTGGTGATTCCCAATGGCAACACATTGTCGCGGAAAGCTGCAGACTCACGAGTCGAGAGAGACAATTCAACCTCAGGGTTTAATAAGCGATAGGCACAGATAAGTTGAACCAACTGTTTATCACTCATAATAGATTTAGGCTGCAAACCACCCTCACACGGACGAAGACGTGGGAATGAAATCGAGTAACGTGTTTGCCAATAGGTACGCTCAAGATAGTCTAAGTGAGCGGCCACGAAGAAGCAGTCGGTACGCCAATCTTCCAAGCCAATCAAAGCGCCAATACCTATCTTATCAATACCCGCTTTTGCCAAACGATCGGGCGTTTCAAGCCGGTATTCAAAATCCATTTTATTGCCACGCAAGTGGTGTTCCGCGTAGGTACTTGGGCTATACGTTTCTTGGTAAACCATCACTGCATCTAAGCCGAGAGTTTTAAGCTCTGCGTAGTCATCTTGATCAAGCGGCTGCACTTCCATCGCAAGATAGTTAAATTGTGCCTTAATATTCGGTAGCACTTCACGGAAGTACTTCATCCCGACCTTGGTTTCATGTTCACCAGTCACCAACAGTACACTATCAAACTTCATCTTTTTGATAGCGGCACTTTCAGCATCGATTTCATCCAAAGTAAGTGTACGACGCTTAATGCGGTTCTCCATTGAGAAACCACAATACGTGCACGCATTCGCACATAAGTTTGAGAGGTACAATGGAATATACAACGACATTGTATTGCCGAATCGCTTGCGTGTTAGTGCCAATGATTGTTGCGCCATCTGCTCTAAGTAAGGTTCTGCTGCCGGAGAGATAAGAGCCTTAAAGTCATCCAAGTCGCGTTTAGGTTTACTCAGAGCACGCTCAACATCCGCCGCCGTTTTACTGAAGATAGACATACCAATGTCATCCCAGTTGAGCTGTTTAAATCGATCAACAAACGTCATAGGGACACTACTCGTCTAGAAATGAAGTTAGCGGACTAGAAGCAACCGCGTGAGACACCTGACCAGCGAGACCAGAAAGGTAAGCCATACGGCCAGCTTCAACTGCCAGTTTAAAAGCAATCGCCATATCAACGGGTTGTTGAGAAGCCGCAATCGCAGTATTAACTAACACGGCATCCGCGCCCATTTCCATTGCACGAGCAGCATGAGATGGCGCACCAATACCAGCGTCAACAATCACAGGGACGTTCGCTTGGTCGATAATAATCTCTAAGAAGTCTGCTGAAGCAATACCTTTGTTCGACCCAATCGGCGCACCTAACGGCATAACCGCAGCACAACCCACCTCTTCCAATCGTTTACACAACACAGGGTCAGCATGACAGTAAGGCAACACAACAAAGCCATCTTTAACCAGTTGCTCAGCCGCTTTTAATGTCTCAATTGGGTCTGGCATCAAATACTTTGGATCTGGGTGAATTTCCAGTTTGAGCCAATTTGTGCCTAGCGCTTCGCGAGCCAAGTGCGCAGCAAAGATGGCATCCTTCGCGTTCTTAGCCCCAGAGGTATTTGGTAATAAGTTCACGCCAGCATCAATGATCGGCTGTAAAATATCATCTTGCTCAGAGCGAATATCAACTCTTTTCAACGCCATGGTTGCCAGTTGAGAACCGGAAGCTTCGATAGCGCTCGCCATCAAGTACTTATTCGCGAACTTACCCGTTCCAGTGAAGAGTCGTGATTGAAACGTTTTATCTGCGATAGTTAACATGGTTAGCCTCCTGCAATGGCTTGGAAAAGAGAAATAGCATCGCCTTCATTGACGACCGTTTGTTGCCACTGACTACGCGGGATAACCGCATTATTGATAGCAAATACACAGCCCAGATCGGGTAGTGAAAGCGCTTGGATGATATCCGCTAGAGACGACGATTGTGCAACCTGTTCTGGTTGCTCATTGATAGAGATCGTTATGTTGCTCATTGGGTTTCTTCCTCTAAATAGTTAACTGTAGATGTGCAGCAAACGGGACATTCACTATCTTGAGTGACACTTAAGTTTTGCCAGTTCATCGTCTGACCATCAAACAGTTTGAGCTGATGTGTTGCGACTTGGAACTCGCCAGTACTAATGCGCTGAATCGCAGCCAGTGCTTGTAGGTTGCCTATGGTGCCAACGACTGGGCCGATGATGCCGCTATCGCTACAACGTGTCGTTTTCGGATGGTGACTGAACGGGAATAAACAGTGATAGCACCCTTTCTGCTTCTGATAATCAAAGACAATAAACTGCCCCTTCCAGCCAATCGCTGAACCAGAAATCAGAGGCGTTCTACTGCCGAAACATGCTTGGTTAACCTGCTGACGTGACTCAAAGTTGTCAGTACAATCCAACACCAAATCAGCAAGCATCACCTCAAGATCAAGTTGGCTTTGAGTCATTCGCTTATTGATGGTTCTCACTTGGCTTCGACCATTAAGCTCGCTCAGTTGTTGCTTCAGAGCTTCAACCTTAGGTGAACCTAATTGACTTTCCTTGAACGCTACCTGTCGTTGCAGGTTAGACGAATCCACACAGTCATCATCAACCAATACGATTTTCCCGATACCGGAAGCCACAAGATAGAGAGTTGCTGCATTACCTAAGCCACCACAACCGATGACCAACACATGGCTGTCTAGTAAATTGCGTTGCCCTTGCTCACCCACTTCAGGGAGTGCGATTTGTCGTTGATAACGAATGAATTCGAAATCACTCAGCATGACTTAGCTCCCGAGTTACCTCTTTAACAACACCTGAAGAACGGTCAGCCATTAATGCTTCGAAGAACTCAATCACTTGTTTTGGGTCTTCGACTAACGTAATCGCACGTACAACAGCAAGGCTCGATACCCCACAACTCCAAACCTGTGCAGCCGTCGACTGGTCAATTCCACCAATCGCAACCGTCGGATAACCGGTGAGTTCTTCTGTATATGGGATAGTATCAATCAGCTGCTGATAGAGAGATAAACGCACAAGCCCCTGAGGCTTCGATGGCATCTGCTTAGTGGTGGTTGGGAATATATGCCCCAGCGCAATATAGCTTGGGTTGATTTGCACAATACGTAGCAACTCGTAATAGCCATGAGTCGAGAGACCGATCTTAATACCAGCTTGGCTCAGTTGAGATAGGTTGGATTCTTCGATGTCCTCTTGTCCCAAATGAACACCAAAAGCATCATGCTTGAGTGCCAATTGCCAATAGTCATTGATAAAAACCTGAGCGTTGTGCTCTCTACCAAGTTCGATAGAACGTTCGATTTGTTGTTCTAAATCTACTTGCTGTGGGTTCTTAATACGCAATTGAACTGTGTTGATTCCAAGCTTGAGCAGCCTTTCGATCCACTCAACATCATCAACCACTGGGTATAGCCCTAGGCTACTCTTACTCAGTTCAGGGAATGAGAGTGATGTTCCTTGGTGCGCCCAACCAACACTAATATCCAGTAGCTCATCTTCGAGAACGGGAATAGGAAAGTTTTGATAGTTTGCTGGCCATGTTCCACGTGAAACATTAGATGCTGCGCGAGCCAAAACCAGTGCATCTTCTAATGGGAACTCCAATGCCAACAAAGTAACTAACCAAGCAAAGTGGCCACTACTATCTAACTCCTGATGAGCTGGAGTTTCATTCCTGATAGCACGATTAGCATCTAGCTGTGACCAGAGATCCAATACAGCTGAGTCATCTAAGACACCGATATAGATAGCATTCGGAGTTTGTTCCAAGGCACAGCGGATATCAGCTAGCGCCACTGAATGACTGTAATCAACGATATGATCAAGCTCACTTGAGCGACACTCCGCCAATGAATCAACATCATGAGCAAAACCAATAGATAACGCTTGCTGAGCATCAACGATGGAGAAGCATTGAGTTGGGCTTATACCCAACTCAACTGCATCGGTTGCCAAGCCTTGTCGCTTAGCAACTAATAGACAGCTTTGCACCTCTCCCGTTAGCTCAATATTTTGAGATGGGATAAGAATCTTCACTGTCATTATTCCTCTAATTGAGCTTCTTTTGCGCCTACTGCTGGGTGATAAAGTTCAGAGCCAGTATCACGGAACTCTTGTGATTTCTGACGCATCCCTTCCAACGGATTATCAAGCATCTTAATTTCTATAGCCTGATCAGCAGCCACTTGTTCAGTGTCTTTCGCGTACTCTCGAACTTCTTGAGAGATCTTCATTGAACAGAATTTAGGGCCACACATTGAGCAGAAGTGAGCAACCTTCCCCGACTCTTGCGGTAAGGTTTCATCATGGAAAGAGCGCGCAGTTTCCGGGTCAAGAGCTAGGTTAAATTGGTCTTCCCAACGGAATTCAAAACGTGCCTTTGATAAAGCGTTATCTCGGATTTGTGCACCCGGATGTCCTTTAGCCAAGTCTGCAGCGTGTGCAGCCAGCTTGTAAGTAATCAGGCCAGTCTTCACATCTTCTTTGTTTGGTAAGCCTAGATGCTCTTTAGGGGTTACATAACAGAGCATCGCACAGCCGTACCAACCAATCATGGCCGCGCCAATTCCAGAGGTAATGTGGTCATAACCAGGGGCAATATCGGTAGTCAATGGACCTAATGTATAGAACGGTGCTTCATGACAGTGCTCTAACTGCTCGTCCATGTTCTCTTTAATTAAGTGCATTGGCACATGTCCAGGACCTTCAATGATCACTTGCACGTCGTATTCCCAAGCAACCTTAGTCAACTCACCCAAAGTACGTAATTCGGAGAATTGAGCTTCATCATTGGCATCAGCAATCGAACCTGGACGTAGACCGTCACCTAATGACAGAGCGACATCGTACTTCGCACAGATCTCACAGATCTCACGGAAGTGGGTATAAAGGAAGCTTTCTTGGTGATGAGCAAGACACCATTTAGCGATGATAGAGCCGCCACGAGAGACAATACCAGTCACACGTTTAGCGGTCATAGGAACGTAGCGAAGCAATAAGCCTGCGTGGATAGTAAAGTAATCAACACCCTGCTCTGCTTGTTCAATCAAAGTATCGCGCATCACTTCCCAGTTAAGGTCTTCCGCAACGCCATTCACTTTTTCAAGCGCTTGATACATAGGAACCGTACCAATTGGTACTGGGCTATTACGTAAGATCCATTCGCGAGTCTCGTGAATATTACGACCGGTAGAAAGGTCCATCACGGTATCTCCACCCCAGCGAGTTGACCATACTAACTTCTCAACTTCTTCTTCAATCGAAGAACTTACTGAAGAGTTACCGATATTGGCGTTCACTTTAACTAAGAAGTTTCGGCCAATAATCATCGGCTCGGATTCAGGGTGGTTAATGTTCGACGGGATGATAGCTCGGCCTTCAGCGACTTCTTTACGCACGAACTCAGGGGTGATTTCTTTCGGCAGGTTTGCGCCAAAGTTATGGCCAGGGTGTTGGTGGTTCAGCTGCTCATCAGCAAACTTCTGACGTCCCATGTTCTCACGTATCGCAATGTACTCCATCTCAGGAGTAATAGTTCCCTGACGAGCATAGTGCAGCTGAGTAACACATTGATCGCCAGTGGCGCGACGAATTCTAGGCAGATTACCGTAACGAAGGTCGTCTAGAGTTTCATCTTCTAAACGCTCTTTGGTGTAGACAGAACTTACATCGTCTAACAGTTCTGTATCACCACGCTCTTCAATCCATTGCTCTCGTAACTTAGGAAGGCCACTGTAAAGGTCAATTTCGTGCATAGGGTCAGTATAAACACCAGAGGTGTCGTATACATGAATTGGCGCATTAGGTTCGAATACAGGATCTTTTTTGGTACCACCAACAAGGCTATCTGCTAGTGATATTTCTCGTACAGGGACTTGAATGTCCTCGCGAGATCCGTGGATGTAAGCTTTTTTTGAATTTGGATAAGGTTGCACGGATAAAGAATCAATGAAATTCTTCGCTTCCAGTCTTGCTTGTTTACGACTCGACATAGCATTTTTCCTTGGCTTTTAGCCATTATTTATAGGGATAAAAATGCTTGACGGATAAGATGCTACAAGAGGGATCACAGCAAGAAAATGCAGTTGTGATCTGGAGATAGATCTCTAGAAGGATTCTAGTTAGATATCTACTCTTGTTCCCTTCGCAGGTATTAGCCTGATCAGGTTCAACGGATCCCGAGTTAACGGTCTCAGCCATATGGCACTCCGACAAGTACGATCGAGTATATAAAAACGGCTTGGATAAACCAAGTCGAGTTGTTAACAAATCGTAAGAAAGTTTTAAGACTTTATCAGAAGTTGGAAGCCGATCCATGCGGCTGAAATACTGAGAACCACATTGAGCAGTACATTGAGCCCCATCTTGAAAAACGCACCCTGCTGCATAAGAAGCACGTTATCCATCGAAAACGTAGAAAATGTCGTCAGGGCTCCAAGGAAACCAAGACCGATAATTTGTCTCCACGGCTCCGTCGCAACCATCTCATTTTCAAACGCGGCGATGAGCAATCCCATAATCAGAGAGCCAATTACGTTAACAGTCAGCGTACCGTAAGGAAAACCACGCCCTAACATCACAACGCATAACTCTGAAATCAAGTAACGTGAACAAGCACCAAACGCGCCACCGATGGCGATAAAACCTAGAATAGATAACTGACCCATGAATCCTCCCAAACAATAATCCCTATATTCTAGCTTTAACGCCGATAAAAGCGAGGGTAGAAACTAAGAATGCATGCGCAAATATTAAACGTTACAGGTGTCACTTAACTTCAATATATCCCATCAAACCCGTTTTCATGTGTTCTATAACATGACAGTGATACATCCAGCGGCCAGGGTTGTCGGCTACAAATGCAGCTTTAGCTCGGCCATTTTTTCCAAGTAACACTGTATCGGTATGGAAAGGTTCTTCAACTTTCTTCCCGTCAAGTTCGAGTACTGTAAAAGTATGTCCATGAATATGGATAGGATGATGGTATTGAGTGACGTTCTTTAGATCGAATATATAGGTTTTTCCCAGATCTAAAGTCGCCAAAGGTTCAGGGATATTATCTTTGCTCATCCCCTCCCATGCTCGTTTATTAGTTAGCCAAAACTTAGGCATAGATTTTCCATCTTTGGATACTGGAGAAACCGCCCCTTCCCATTCAAATAAAAAGTCAATTTCTTCTGCATTAACCAAATCTAAGTTGGTCACAGGATTAAGGGGTAAAGAAGGTAGAGAGCGATTCTCAACAAGGGTTGAATCTACAACCTCGAACTCACACAAAGAGAAAGGAAAGCGTCCTTTCATTTGAAGGACGCTCACTCGCCCACCGGCTTTGGGTGCTATCAATCCAATATCCACTCGCATCCCTGGGCCAATTTTATGTTGAGTCAGTTTATAAGGCGTTTTTACAGGGTTACCATCAATGGCAATCACCCATGCCTCTGCCCCTTCGACAGCAATAGGGTAAGTGATCGTATTATCGACATTTGCGATACGCAGCCTGGTCGTTGCATGTTGTTTTAACTGATAGGCAGGCTCATGTATTCCATTAACGCTACTCCACTCTCCTGGCGTACCCATACGGGCACTGAGTCGTGGGATCATTAGATCTTTCCATTGGCCTTTCTTATCTATATGCCAATGCTTAAGCATCAGTGCGTGTTCTTCATCAAACGGCACTGGGATACTCTCCTCTACGATAATAAGACCAACCAAGCCCATACCAAGCTGTTTAACGCTATTCATATGTGGGTGATACCAAAACGTACCAGCATCTGGTGGCGTAAATTCATAAATAAATGTTTCACCAGGCATGATCGGTGGTTGGCTTAAGAAAGGTACTCCATCCATTCCGATAGGAATCCTTAAACCGTGCCAATGAATAGTCGTCGGTTCTGATAGCTTGTTGGTAAAACGGATTGTTACCTTCTCCCCCTGGCGACACCGAATCGTTGGCGCTGGAATCTGACCATTAAAGCCTAGAATATTAGTCTCAAACCCCGTCACGATTTCAGCGGTTGAAGGCTCTGCCGTTAGGTCGTAAACATACTTGCCTTGTTCATTAACCGACCGTTTCATTGAGCAAGCGGGCAGTACAGTGAGTGCAGATATAGCGAGAGATGATTGAATAAACTTACGACGGGAGATATCCATATTTGTTGCCTTTTAGTAATAACGACCAAAATGTAACAAAATATTGAGAACAGTTCTCATAAAGAAGCGTAGTTTGTGCTGTTGGTTGTTTATAAGAGAGGCTGAGATAAGTAAGCACTTACACTTTTAAGGTCAGGTTTTATTAAAAGTAGGAATTGTCGACTAAAAATCGAACAAATCTAAAGCAAAAAACAGAACTTCTGCTGAGGCGTAGATATGACAAGCTGGAGGTTTCAACTCCAACACGCGCTGTTTTGGTAAGTCGGGGGATCCGCTGCTCTGTTAATGGCGTATATTGGATTCAGAAAGCAAAAAGGCTCTAGCATTTCTGCTAGAGCCTTAAATATGGCAGGGGTGGAGAGATTCGAACTCCCAACACGCGGATTTGGAATCCGCTGCTCTGCCAATTGGAGCTACACCCCTAAAACTTTCATTACTTCAGATTCGAAAAAACCTCGCACTAGGCGAGGTTATCGAATAAGTGGCGGAGTGGACGGGACTCGAACCCGCGACCCCCGGCGTGACAGGCCGGTATTCTAACCAACTGAACTACCACTCCGCAGTGGAATACTTGTCGTCGCTGACAAGTGTTCAAATTTAAAGCCTGGCGATGTCCTACTCTCACATGGGGAAGCCCCACACTACCATCGGCGCTATTGTGTTTCACTTCTGAGTTCGGCATGGAATCAGGTGGGTCCACAATGCTATGGTCGCCAAGCAAATTTTAAAATTCGGAAAACTGATTTAAAAGTCTCTCTTCAAACTCATTCAAGCGTTTGGTATTTCTTTGAGTCCACAAAACCCCTTGGGTGTTGTATGGTTAAGCCTCACGGGCAATTAGTACAGGTTAGCTCAATGCCTCGCAGCACTTACACACCCTGCCTATCAACGTCGTAGTCTACGACAACCCTTTAGGACGCTTATAGCGCCAGGGAAAACTCATCTCAAGGCTCGCTTCCCGCTTAGATGCTTTCAGCGGTTATCGATTCCGAACTTAGCTACCGGGCAATGCCATTGGCATGACAACCCGAACACCAGAGGTTCGTCCACTCCGGTCCTCTCGTACTAGGAGCAGCCCTTTCAATTTTCCAACGCCCACGGCAGATAGGGACCGAACTGTCTCACGACGTTCTAAACCCAGCTCGCGTACCACTTTAAATGGCGAACAGCCATACCCTTGGGACCGACTTCAGCCCCAGGATGTGATGAGCCGACATCGAGGTGCCAAACACCGCCGTCGATATGAACTCTTGGGCGGTATCAGCCTGTTATCCCCGGAGTACCTTTTATCCGTTGAGCGATGGCCCTTCCATTCAGAACCACCGGATCACTATGACCTGCTTTCGCACCTGCTCGAATTGTCATTCTCGCAGTCAAGCGGGCTTATGCCATTGCACTAACCACACGATGTCCAACCGTGTTTAGCCCACCTTCGTGCTCCTCCGTTACTCTTTGGGAGGAGACCGCCCCAGTCAAACTACCCACCAGGCACTGTCCGTAATCCCGATTCAGGGACCAACGTTAGAACATCAAAACTACAAGGGTGGTATTTCAAGGACGACTCCACCACATCTAGCGACGCGGTTTCAAAGTCTCCCACCTATCCTACATGTAGGTTCAATGTTCAGTGCCAAGCTGTAGTAAAGGTTCACGGGGTCTTTCCGTCTAGCCGCGGGTACACTGCATCTTCACAGCGATTTCAATTTCACTGAGTCTCGGGTGGAGACAGCGTGGCCATCATTACGCCATTCGTGCAGGTCGGAACTTACCCGACAAGGAATTTCGCTACCTTAGGACCGTTATAGTTACGGCCGCCGTTTACCGGGGCTTCGATCAAGAGCTTCGACCGAAGTCTAACCCCATCAATTAACCTTCCGGCACCGGGCAGGCGTCACACCGTATACGTCATCTTACGATTTTGCACAGTGCTGTGTTTTTAATAAACAGTTGCAGCCACCTGGTATCTGCGACTCTCGTCTGCTCCATCCGCAAGGGACTTCACTGATAAGAGCGTACCTTCTCCCGAAGTTACGGTACCATTTTGCCTAGTTCCTTCACCCGAGTTCTCTCAAGCGCCTTGGTATTCTCTACCCGACCACCTGTGTCGGTTTGGGGTACGATTCCTTACAATCTGAAGCTTAGAGGCTTTTCCTGGAAGCATGGCATCAATGACTTCACTACCGTAGTAGCTCGACATCGTATCTCAGCGTTAGTAGCGGTCCGGATTTACCTAAACCACCCGCCTACGTACTTGAACCTGGACAACCGTCGCCAGGCCCACCTAGCCTTCTCCGTCCCCCCATCGCAATTGTAAGAAGTACGGGAATATTAACCCGTTTCCCATCGACTACGCCTTTCGGCCTCGCCTTAGGAGTCGACTTACCCTGCCCGATTAACGTTGGACAGGAACCCTTGGTCTTCCGGCGAGGGAGTTTTCACTCCCTTTATCGTTACTCATGTCAGCATTCGCACTTCTGATACCTCCAGCAGCCCTTACAGACCACCTTCAACGGCTTACAGAACGCTCCCTACCCCACATACCCTAAGGTACGTAGCCGCAGCTTCGGTGTATAGCTTAGCCCCGTTACATCTTCCGCGCAGGCCGACTCGACCAGTGAGCTATTACGCTTTCTTTAAATGATGGCTGCTTCTAAGCCAACATCCTGGCTGTCTGAGCCTTCCCACATCGTTTCCCACTTAGCTATACTTTGGGACCTTAGCTGGCGGTCTGGGTTGTTTCCCTCTCCACGACGGACGTTAGCACCCGCCGTGTGTCTCCCGGATAGTACTTACTGGTATTCGGAGTTTGCAAAGGGTTGGTAAGTCGGGATGACCCCCTAGCCTTAACAGTGCTCTACCCCCAGTAGTATTCGTCCGAGGCGCTACCTAAATAGCTTTCGGGAGAACCAGCTATCTCCAGGTTTGATTGGCCTTTCACCTAGCCACAAGTCATCCGCTAATTTTTCAACATTAGTCGGTTCGGTCCTCCAGTTGATGTTACTCAACCTTCAACCTGCCCATGGCTAGATCACCTGGTTTCGGGTCTAATCCTAGCAACTGTACGCCCAGTTAAGACTCGGTTTCCCTACGGCTCCCCTAAACGGTTAACCTTGCTACTAAAATTAAGTCGCTGACCCATTATACAAAAGGTACGCAGTCACACCACGAAGGTGCTCCTACTGCTTGTACGTACACGGTTTCAGGTTCTATTTCACTCCCCTCAGGGGTTCTTTTCGCCTTTCCCTCACGGTACTGGTTCACTATCGGTCAGTCAGTAGTATTTAGCCTTGGAGGATGGTCCCCATATTCAGACAGGATATCACGTGTCCCGCCCTACTCGTTTTCACTGATGATGAGATGTCGATTACGGGCTATCACCCTTTATTGCGGCACTTTCCAGAGCCTTCATCTGTCTCATTAAAAGCTTAAGGGCTAATCCAATTTCGCTCGCCGCTACTTTCGGAATCTCGGTTGATTTCTCTTCCTCGGGGTACTTAGATGTTTCAGTTCCCCCGGTTTGCCTCCTGTTGCTATGTATTCACAACAGGATACTTACTTATGTAAGTGGGTTTCCCCATTCAGGAATCCCAGACTCAAAAGGTTATTACTACCTAATCTGGGCTTATCGCAAGTTATTACGCCTTTCATCGCCTCTGACTGCCAAGGCATCCACCGTGTACGCTTAGTCACTTAACCATACAACCCGAAAGGGTTTCTATTTGCTTTCACTTTAAAAAGTGAAGACAAATAAGCGTATGGCAACTAACCAAGGTTTTTGGTTGTCATTAAGAAGGGTTAATTCTCAATGACTGTTTGCCGGACTCAATTGTGAATCAATGTAAACATTGATTCGAATACAAGACACTTGAATGTGTTTGTTGTGTTTATCTAATGAAAGATAAACATTGAGAACTTTTAAATTTGATTGAATTACTCGTAAGTAATCAATCAGTCAGCTTTCCAAATTGTTAAAGAGCAATGAGACTTCTTGTGAAGTTCATTTTCTAAAGACTCTCACAGTCGAAAAATCCAACCAGCGACATAAGAAGTGGTTTGGAGGTTTAACTTCCAAGAATATTTAGAGAATGGTGGGCGATACCGGGCTCGAACCAGTGACCCCCTGCTTGTAAGGCAGGTGCTCTCCCAACTGAGCTAATCGCCCACTAAAAGTTTTAATTCCTTCGTGGAGAAAGAATGGTGGGTCGTGCAGGATTCGAACCTGCGACCAATTGATTAAAAGTCAACTGCTCTACCAACTGAGCTAACGACCCAATGGTATCCCGTAGGGGAGTCGAACCCCTGTTACCGCCGTGAAAGGGCGGTGTCCTAGGCCTCTAGACGAACGGGACACTGCAATTCATCTCTACTTTTAAAAGTAGAAACAAACTTCGAAGAACTTGGGAGTTCTTCATCTCTTTGCTTTTCTAAACCTAATCAATCTGTGTGGGTACTCATCGTAAATATCTTCGTATAAGGAGGTGATCCAGCCCCAGGTTCCCCTAGGGCTACCTTGTTACGACTTCACCCCAGTCATGAACCACAAAGTGGTGAGCGTCCTCCCCGAAAGGTTAAACTACCCACTTCTTTTGCAGCCCACTCCCATGGTGTGACGGGCGGTGTGTACAAGGCCCGGAACGTATTCACCGTGACATTCTGATTCACGATTACTAGCGATTCCGACTTCATGGAGTCGAGTTGCAGACTCAATCCGGACTACGACGCACTTTTGGGATTCGCTCACTATCGCTAGCTTGCTGCCCTCTGTATGCGCCATTGTAGCACGTGTAGCCCTACTCGTAAGGGCCATGATGACTTGACGTCGTCCCCACCTTCCTCCGGTTTATCACCGGCAGTCTCCCTGGAGTTCCCGACATTACTCGCTGGCAAACAAGGATAAGGGTTGCGCTCGTTGCGGGACTTAACCCAACATTTCACAACACGAGCTGACGACAGCCATGCAGCACCTGTCTCAGAGTTCCCGAAGGCACACCTGCGTCTCCGCTGGCTTCTCTGGATGTCAAGAGTAGGTAAGGTTCTTCGCGTTGCATCGAATTAAACCACATGCTCCACCGCTTGTGCGGGCCCCCGTCAATTCATTTGAGTTTTAATCTTGCGACCGTACTCCCCAGGCGGTCTACTTAACGCGTTAGCTCCGAAAGCCACGGCTCAAGGCCACAACCTCCAAGTAGACATCGTTTACGGCGTGGACTACCAGGGTATCTAATCCTGTTTGCTCCCCACGCTTTCGCATCTGAGTGTCAGTATCTGTCCAGGGGGCCGCCTTCGCCACTGGTATTCCTTCAGATCTCTACGCATTTCACCGCTACACCTGAAATTCTACCCCTCTACAGTACTCTAGTTCACCAGTTTCAAATGCAGTTCCGAGGTTGAGCCCCGGGCTTTCACATCTGACTTAATGAACCACCTGCATGCGCTTTACGCCCAGTAATTCCGATTAACGCTCGCACCCTCCGTATTACCGCGGCTGCTGGCACGGAGTTAGCCGGTGCTTCTTCTGTTGCTAACGTCAAGAGATAGCGCTATTAACACTACCCCCTTCCTCACAACTGAAAGTACTTTACAACCCGAAGGCCTTCTTCATACACGCGGCATGGCTGCATCAGGCTTTCGCCCATTGTGCAATATTCCCCACTGCTGCCTCCCGTAGGAGTCTGGACCGTGTCTCAGTTCCAGTGTGGCTGATCATCCTCTCAGACCAGCTAGGGATCGTCGCCTTGGTGAGCCATTACCTCACCAACTAGCTAATCCCACCTAGGCATATCTTGACGCGAGAGGCCCGAAGGTCCCCCTCTTTGGCCCGTAGGCATTATGCGGTATTAGCCATCGTTTCCAATGGTTATCCCCCACATCAAGGCAATTTCCTAGGCATTACTCACCCGTCCGCCGCTCGACGCCCATTAACGCACCCGAAGGATTGTTAGTGTCGTTTCCGCTCGACTTGCATGTGTTAGGCCTGCCGCCAGCGTTCAATCTGAGCCATGATCAAACTCTTCAATTTAAGATTTTGTGACTCAACGAATACTGACTTCAAAACTAATATTTACCGAAGTAAACATGTAATTCTAAAGCTATTACCATTCCAACAGAATGGTAATGAATTGACTGTGCCAAATAACCGAAGTTATTCGTATTGGTCACTCAGTTCATTGAAATCATTTTGATTCCGAAGAATCTGTTTTATCTAACGATAAAACGTTTTGATATTCATCAACGAGTGCCCACACAGATTGATAGGTTTAAATTGTTAAAGAGCTTTTCCTTTTTGAGCTTCGCTCAAATCGGACGGCCATTTTAGCGATTTAAGTTTTAGTGTCAACCACTATTTTCAAAACTTTTTTCAAGCGCTTAGCTTGGCTAATTTGACCTGCTGATTCGTTTTGGTTTCTTACGAAGCCATCCCGTGTCAGCGAGGTGGCATTATAGAGATTTCGATCACACTGGCAAGCCCTTTTTGAAGTTTTTCTCGTTTTTTTATTCGTTCGATTAAAAAGAACTCAAAACGCCTCAAAAGTAAGCTTTTCTCTTACATCTCTTGTAGTTTCTTAGAGAATAAAGAGACTTTTTCCCAGTTTGTGTACTCAACTTCCTTGGTTGTATCCGTTTCTCCACCGGTCATATTCATAATGAAGCGAATCATGGTTTTATCGAACCAGTTATAACGTGGGTAATAGAGGGCACCAGCGAATACACCGATTAGAGTCGGCTGCCATGGAGACTTAAGAAGAAACTTCTTAATATAAGCGCTACCTTCAGGGGTATCTTTACCTTGGTCTTCTTTACGAGCCGTTAAGTTAACGCAGAAGAAAGCGACCTTGTTTGATTGCAACTGAGCAAGGTTGGCATCAATGAACTGATATAGCTTCTTATTAAGGTGGCCATAACGAATAGATGCACCAATCAAAACTCTGTCGTATTGAGCAAAGTCGACACTAGTAACAGTGTGCAGATCTTGAAGCTCACATTCGAACTCATTCATTTCTTCTTTTATATAGTTCAAGATTTTCTTGGTCTGCCCTTCACGGCTTGAATACAAAAATAGAGCTTTTGCCACAATGTTGTCCTTAGCTACGCCAAAACGTAGGGGTCAATAAAATTAATAAGGTGAATATCTCTAAACGACCAAACAGCATAGATACGATCAACACCCACTTAGCCTTGTCATTCACATCGCCGAAGTGCATTGCCACTTCACCTAAGCCAGGGCCAAGGTTATTCAATGTTGCCGCTACGGCAGAGAAAGCACTCAGCTCATCCATACCGGTTGCAATAAGAGCCAACATACAAACCACAAAAACCAAGGCATAAGCAGAGAAGAAGCCCCAAACCGCATCCACGACACGTTGTGGTAACGCAGAACCGCCAACCTTGATGGTATAGACAGCACGCGGGTGAACAAGACGCTTCATTTCACGAGCACCTTGCAGAGTAAGCAATAAGATTCGAATAACTTTCATACCACCGCCCGTTGAACCTGCACAGCCCCCTATAAAAGAAGAGAACAGGAGCAGAACAGGTAAGAACAATGGCCACTCGGAGAAACCAGTGGTGGTAAAGCCTGCTGTCGTAGATATAGATACTGTTTGGAACAAGGCTTGATCAAAGGCATCGTAATACGAGTCATAAGAGTGGTGATTAAGCAGTAATAAGAAACAAACCAAGAACAAGACCGCCTGAATAAAGATAAAGGCGCGGAATTCAGGATCTTTCCAGTAATACTTAGGGTGCACACCACCAGAAGCAAACGCAGCAAAGTGAAGCGAATAGTTACATGCAGAAATAAGAAGGAATACGACCGTAATCATATTGATAGCCGGGCTGTTGAAATAACCCATGCTCGCATCGTGAGTCGAGAAGCCACCAATCGCAATAGTAGAGAAGCTATGACTGATGGCATCAAAGAAGCTCATACCCGCCAACCAAAACGCCACTGCACAAGCAATGGTTAAGCTCAGGTAGATGTACCAAAGCGCTTTTGCCGTTTCAGCAATACGCGGAGTCATCTTGCTATCTTTTACTGGACCCGGGATTTCAGCACGATATAGCTGCATACCACCGATACCCAGAACAGGAAGGATGGCTACCGCCAATACGATGATACCCATACCACCAAACCATTGTAGGAACTGACGGTAAAACAGAATCGCTTTAGGCAGATCATCAAGGCCAACAATTACAGTCGCACCTGTCGTAGTTAATGCAGAGAAGGATTCGAAGAAAGCATCGGTTACCGACACATTGGGGTTATCGGCGATCAAAAACGGCAGCGCACCCGCACTACCGATTACCGTCCAAAACAGAACTACAATCAAAAAGCCATCACGCGCTTTCAATTCATGCTTATAACGTCGGTTTGGAAACCAGCAAGTTGCTCCACAGAATAAGAGGACGAAGAAAGTCGTCACAAATGGCACACCCGCACCATCTCGATAGATCAGTGCGACGAGCGCAGGAGCAAGCATTGATACACTAAAAAGTGCTAATAATAATCCGACGATTCGAATAATTGAGCGAAATTGCATGAGCTATTGAACGAAGCGAAATGCTTCACACTTCCTAGTTGTCTTTGACTTTCGTTACCAGTGCCTTAGCACCGCTTTTATTGATCATGGTTTGGGTAAACGAATCTACCTGAAGGAGCTCTATTTCAATAATAAGCTCAACTTGAACACCATAATCCGCTTGGACCTCAACAGCCTGATGCTGAGCCATGATGGATTGTGCGATCGGCACAAAGCCATAGTCTAACTCTAGCCGTAATTTTGTGGTTATTTTTTTCTCGATAGTTTGAAGCAGCTTGAGAGCTTGTTGTACGCCACCACCATAAGCCTTAACCAAACCACCGGTACCAAGCTTGATTCCGCCAGAATAACGAGTGACCACAGCCGTTAATTCACCGACTCCAGAACCAGACAGTTGCGCCAAAATCGGCTTACCCGCTGTACCTGAGGGTTCACCATCATCACTGAAACCCCAAAGCATTGAGTCTTCAGGTCGACCAGCAACAAAACCCCAACAGTTATGTCGTGCTGAAGAATGCTCTTTTTTCACCTGTTCTACGAACTGTTTTGCAGCTTCTACACTTGGAGTATGAGCAAGATGCGTAATAAAGACGCTCTTTTTTATCTCTTCTTCAAACAGAGCCGACGCAGAAGGTATTAAATAAGGCTGTTCATTCATATCGTTAACTTAGTTAATAAGAGCGACGAAGTGTATCACGCGTGAATAATAAGGGTTAGAGGATCTGTGCTATCGCACAATGTTAAACAATTGTTTAAAAAATGTATTGAAATTAATCAAGCAGAGGTACAGACTAAGATAACTGGTCTTACCAGGTACTCTACAATAATAGAAAGATAACAAGATTCTCTCAAACAATCGTGGATTGTATGTCATGGAGATAGACAATGATTTACCAAGCTAACACCCTACAGGTAAAGGAATTACAAGATGGTATTGCGGAATTAAGCTTCTGTGCACCAGCCTCTGTAAACAAACTCGACCTTGCTACTTTAGAATCACTAGACAAAGCGTTAGATGCTCTTAATGCTCACGCAGGATTACGTGGTTTAATCTTAACTTCAAACAAAGACGCGTTCATTGTAGGCGCAGACATCACTGAATTTCTTGGCCTATTTGCTAAGCCAGAAGCAGAACTTGATGAATGGTTAAGATTCGCTAATTCAATCTTCAGCAAGCTCGAAGACCTTCCTGTCCCAACTCTTTCAATGATGCGTGGCCATGCCCTTGGCGGCGGCTGTGAATGTGTACTCGCTACTGATTTCCGTATCGGTGACAAGACCACCAGCATTGGCCTACCTGAAACCAAACTTGGCATCATGCCTGGTTTTGGTGGTTGTGTGCGCCTACCTCGTGTTATCGGTGCTGACAGCGCAATGGAAATTATCACGCAAGGTAAAGCATGCCGTGCCGATGAAGCGCTTAAAGTTGGCTTGTTAGATGCGATTGTTGAAACAGACCAGTTACTAGAGTCGGCAATCAACACCGTTTCTCTGGCTGCTAATGAAAAATTAGACTGGCAATTACGCCGTAAACAAAAAACATCAGCGCTTTCACTAAGCAAACTCGAAGCGATGATGAGCTTTACCATGGCGAAGGGCTTAGTTGCTCAAAAAGCAGGGCCTCACTACCCAGCTCCGATTACTTCTGTGATTGCGATTGAAGAAGCAGCACGTAGCGATCGCGATGCAGCACTCGACATCGAACGTAAACACTTCGTTAAGCTAGCAAAATCTGAAGAAGCGAAAGCACTGGTTGGCCTGTTCTTAAATGACCAATACATTAAAGGCTTAGCAAAACAGGCTGGTAAATCTGCGAATAAAGCGACTGAACGTGCTGCGGTACTTGGTGCTGGCATCATGGGCGGCGGTATTGCTTATCAGTCAGCATTGAAGGGCGTGCCAGTGATGATGAAAGACATCACACAGGCGTCTCTTGATCTTGGTATGAACGAAGCTTCTAAGCTGTTGAATAAACGCTTATCACGCGGTCGCCTAGATGGATTCAAGATGGCAGGTATTCTGTCTTCTATTACCCCAAGCTTACATTACGCAGGTGTTGAACAATCCGATGTGATTGTGGAAGCCGTTGTAGAAAACCCTAAAGTAAAAGCAGCAGTGCTGAGTGAAGTTGAAGGTCTCGTGGGTGAAGATACAGTTCTTACATCAAACACCTCAACGATTCCAATCAACCTGTTAGCGAAATCTCTAAAACGCCCAGAAAACTTCTGTGGCATGCACTTCTTTAACCCTGTACACCGCATGCCTTTGGTTGAAATCATCCGTGGCGAACAGACTTCAGAAGAAACCATTAATCGCGTAGTCGCTTACGCCGCGAAGATGGGCAAATCCCCTATCGTTGTTAACGACTGCCCAGGCTTCTTCGTTAACCGTGTACTTTTCCCTTACTTTGGCGGTTTCAGCATGTTGCTACGTGACGGCGCTGATTTCACTAAAATCGATAAAGTGATGGAACGTAAATTCGGTTGGCCAATGGGCCCAGCATACTTGCTAGACGTTGTGGGCCTAGATACAGCACACCACGCACAAGCCGTAATGGCGCAAGGTTTCCCAGAGCGTATGGGCAAAGAAGGTCGTGATGCGATCGACGCGCTTTATGTCGCTGAAAAATACGGCCAGAAGAACGGCAGCGGTTTCTACACATACAGCGTAGACAAACGCGGTCGTCCTAAGAAGACCTTCTCTGAAGACATTCTTCCTATATTGGCTGACGTATGCCAACAGCCACAAGATTTTGATGACCAGACAATTATCCAGCGTGTGATGATTCCAATGATCAACGAAGTGGTGCTTTGCTTAGAAGAAGGCATTATCGCGACACCGCAAGAAGCGGATATGGCACTGGTTTACGGTTTAGGCTTCCCTCCATTCCGAGGCGGCGTATTCCGCTACTTAGACAGTGTGGGTATTGGTAACTTCGTTGAAATGGCGAAAGGCTACCAAGACTTAGGTACAATGTACCAAGTTCCTCAACTATTGCTTGATATGGCAGCGAAGGGCGAAAGCTTTTACGACAGCCAACAAGCCAGTTCTCTGTAACCCACATTTGGAAAAGGAATAGCAAAATGAAAAATGTAGTTGTTGTTGATTGCCTTCGTACCCCAATGGGACGTTCCAAAGGTGGAGCTTTCCGTCACACTCGTGCTGAAGATCTGTCGGCACATTTGATGAAAGGCATTTTAGAGCGCAACCCAGAAGTAAACCCTGTCGAAATTGAAGACATTTACTGGGGCTGTGTACAACAAACGCTAGAGCAAGGCTTCAACGTTGCACGTAACGCTGCCTTGCTTGCTGGTCTACCGATTGAGATTGGTGCGGTGACGGTGAACCGTTTATGTGGGTCATCTATGCAAGCTCTGCATGATGCAACTCGCTCTATCATGGTTGGCGATGCTGAAATCTGTCTGATCGGTGGTGTGGAACACATGGGCCACGTACCAATGAACCATGGTGTTGATTTTCACCCTGGCATGTCAAAACACGTAGCGAAAGCGGCCGGCATGATGGGTCTAACCGCTGAGATGTTAGGTAAAATGCACGGTATTAGCCGTGAAGACCAAGATGCATTCGCAGCACGCTCACATGCTCGAGCTCAAGCAGCAACAGTTGAAGGTCGTTTCAAAAATGAAATCCTGCCAACCGAAGCTCACGCTGCAGACGGTTCTCTGTTCACTCTGGATTACGACGAAGTCATTCGCCCAGAGACAACAGTTGAAGGCTTATCTCAACTGCGTCCTGTATTTGACCCAGCAAACGGCACGGTAACAGCAGGTACTTCATCAGCTCTGTCTGATGGTGCTTCTGCAATGCTTATCATGAGCGAAGAGAAAGCTAACGCACTTGGCCTTAAGATTCGTGCTCGCGTGAAGTCTATGGCTATCGCTGGCTGCGATCCTTCAATCATGGGTTACGGCCCAGTACCAGCAACCCAAAAAGCACTTAAACGTGCAGGCCTAACCATTGAAGACATGGGTGTGATTGAGCTAAACGAAGCGTTTGCTGCTCAATCTCTACCTTGTGCTAAAGACTTAGGTCTACTGGATGTGGTTGACGAGAAAGTTAACCTTAACGGCGGTGCGATTGCTCTTGGTCACCCACTAGGCTGTTCTGGTTCTCGTATCTCGACGACGCTAATCAACCTGATGGAAGCGCAAGACGTGAAATACGGCTTGGCGACCATGTGTATTGGTTTAGGCCAAGGTATTGCAACGGTATTTGAACGCCCATAGCGTTTACTGACTGTAATACTTGAAGGGTAATCTTTTGTGCAGCTATATTTATATAGCTGCACTTTTTATTACTTGGCATCCAACAATGCATCGATTGCGTTCAGCGGACTCAACGAGAGAAAAAACCAACCCTGACATCTATGCACAAAACGCATATATTCAATGTTGATGTTTCATTATTTTTTCTCGGATGATTCAACTAAAGTTACTTCAGTTTCCTAATATTCCTCCACGGAGCAGATCATGTTTAAAGCACTTGTACTAAACCAAGAAGACAAAAAAACTATCGCGTCAGTTTCTCAAATTGAAGAGTCTCAATTACCAGAAGGTAACGTGAAGATCGATGTTAGCTACTCTTCTTTGAACTACAAAGATGGTTTGGCGATTACAGGTAAAGGGCGCATTGTTCGTAACTTCCCTATGGTTCCTGGTATCGACCTTTCAGGTGTGGTTTCACAATCTGATGATCCACGCTACAAAGCAGGCGACGAAGTTGTTCTAACGGGTTGGGGTGTTGGTGAAGGTCACTGGGGCGGCATGGCTGAGAAAGCGAGCCTAAACGGTGATTGGTTAGTTCCAATGCCAGCAGGTCTAGACGCTAAGAAAGTCATGGCGATCGGTACAGCAGGCTTCACAGCAATGCTTTGTGTGCAAGCTATCGTAGATGCAGGCATCAAGCCAGAAGACGGTGAAATCCTAGTAACAGGTGCAAGTGGCGGCGTAGGTAGCGTATCTATCACTCTACTAAACCAACTGGGCTACAAAGTGGCAGCAGTGACTGGCCGTGCTTCTGCAAACGGTGAACTACTTAAATCACTAGGCGCTACACGCATTGTAGAACGTGCTGAACTAGAAGAACCAGCTAAGCCACTAGAGAAACAACTGTGGGCTGGCGCTATCGATACGGTAGGCAGCAAAGTGCTTGCGAAAGTATTGGCTCAAATTGATTACAACGGTGCGGTTGCAATGTGTGGTCTAGCAGGCGGTTTTGACTTACCCACTACGGTAATGCCATTCATTCTGCGTAACGTTCGCCTACAAGGTGTTGATTCTGTAATGTGCCCTCGTGAAAAACGTATTAAAGCGTGGGAACAACTGGCTGAGCTACTACCAGAATCTTTCTACGCTCAAGCAACCAAAGAAGTGTCTTTAGACGGTGCAATTCAAGCAGCAGAAGACATCACTAACGGTCAAATCACTGGTCGCGTAGTCATTAAACTATAGATTCTCAAACATAAAGTTATCAAACCTTAAGCAACAGCTTTAGGCTTGGATAACCCAAAACAACAAAGGGCTGATTTTTATCAGCCCTTTTGCGTTTTTGTCATTCGGGTCAGTGAACCCGGACTCAGCCCCGGTTAACCCAAACCGACATCCGCAATCCGTTTTTGAATCAACTCACCACACTCTTCTTTTACCACTCTTCTTAACCATTGTTGTGAAGCAGAAGAATCGCAACGCGAATGCCAGATCAGTGAGTAATCAAACGGCATGAATTCAAATGGTAATGGCTTAACAACCAAGTCATAACGCTCAGCCACCAAATAAGCCAAGTCAGCAGGTACAGTAATCACCAACGGCATTCTATCGACAATCGCCAATGCAGCTTCAAGGTGATAAGCACGCAACACCATTTTGCGAGGCTGTTGATTGGCTAACGCGTTGTCTAATAAAGCCTTAACACCATCACTGATCGCAATCATCGCATGTGGGAGCGAAACATAGTCTGCAAGGCTTAAAGGTTGATCGGCTAATGGATGGTTTTTAGATAACAGACACGACACACCAACCGGCCCCAATACTTCTTGATGAAGTGGTGCAATGCTGCCACTCGGACGACAGATCGCCATATCAACACGTTCGGTGCTGAGTTGCTTAAACAAATGCTCATGCTGCAACGGAGCAAACTCCAAAGAGATATTCGGTGCTTGTTCATAAATCTTCGGCAACGCATAAGGCAAGATGGTTTGCATCGCATAGTCGGTGGTTGCGATCAGAAAACGTTCGCTGCAATAGTAAGGATCAAAGTCACTCGGACTCAGCAATTGGCGAAAAGACTCCAAAGGCTGATCAATACGCAGGCTGATCTCGAGTGCTTTCTTGGTAGGAATAAGGTGCTGACCTTGGCGTGTAAACAGCGGATCGTTTAGTAACTCTCTTAAACGCCCTAATACTCGACTGGTTGCGGATTGGCTTAAGTTAAGACGAAGTGCGGCCTGGCTTACGCTGCCCTCTTCAATCAATACCTTTAAAGCGACCAATAAATTAAGGTCTCTACGATAGATGTCTTCTAATTCCACGCCACTTACCTAGCTGTATACGATTGCCATTAGTCATTAAGTTGTTTATAGCATGCTTTAGATAAAAAAAATCCCGCAATTACGCGGGGAAGCCCAAGAAAATTTGGGGATAGTGTCGGAATGTTGTCGTATCGGAATTCGCTTGCTGTATTCGGGTTAGTGCTCTTGCTCTTCGGCTATGCCTTGCCAACGGCGCATCTCTACCCAAATACCAATAATCGTTGCTACTATGCCAAAAATAGGCATCAGTGAGGTCTCTGTCGATGAGCGTAGTACTAACGCACAAAAAGAAATAAAACAGAGAACCGAATAAATTGTTAATCTATCTAATCCTGTCAACATCGCCACTCCTTAGCTAGTTGCCTTTGCTTCAAGTTGTTATCAACTTGTTAACTAAGCTATAGGAAATGATTCTGTTTGCCAAGCACTTATTGCATATTTTTTCTGCAGACGTATTATTCACTCGTTAGATAGATATAGAGATACAAACCATGACATTCAAACCTGAACTGGCAACCCATACTTTAGAAGCTGAAGGCCTGCGTTGCCCGGAACCAGTAATGATGGTCAGGAAGACAATTAGAAACATGCAGGATGGCGATGTGTTACTGGTAAAAGCTGACGATCCTTCGACAACTCGAGATATTCCGAGCTTTTGTCGATTCATGGATCACCAGTTGGTAGGCCAAGCGACAGAAACGTTGCCTTACCAGTATTTGATCAGAAAAGGATTGGAGGCGTAACGCCCCACCGACTATCAAGTATCAAAAAAGCCGCTCGTACCTTATGTTCTTAAACAGAACTCAGAGTACGAGCGGCTTTTTGTTTATTCGCTTCTAGACTTGTTTTGCAGATGCTCGAGCTGATGCTGAATTTCTCGGATATCTTTGCGCATCGGAATAATATGCGCGACCCGAACCCAAGCTTCTACTGCAAGCGCAGTCATGATGATGGCACCCGCGACCATTGGCAGCCACATGTCCGTCAACACCATGCCTAATAGTGTAAGTGCAAGACCAAAGGTAAAAAGATAACTTTGGCTTTGTGGAGTAATACCCATATAACGCGTCAACATAATCATGCCCTCGTGTTCTTAACTCACAAGATTAAAATATCATGACAAGTATGACAGTTATATGTCCATTCGCTCGATAAACCCCACAATACTGTAAGAGTATGACCTACAACACATTACTCTACTGATTGAGTATAATAAGACTCAATACCACCTGTTAATAGAAAGCCGCAGCGATAGCTAAACCCACGAATAACAAGGCTGTAATCTTACGAATCAGATCAAGAGGCATCTTATCCGCAGACAGTTTACCGATGATCACCACAGGCACATTCGCCAGCAACATACCGATCGTAGTACCCAGAATCACCCAGGTTAATGCATCAGAATATTGAGCCCCTAGAATAGAGGTCGCAATCTGGGTTTTATCACCGATCTCAGCAATGAAGAAGGCGATGAAACTGGCGACAAACGGGCCTCGATTCGAGATCTGCTCATCGTCATCCAACTTATCCGGAATCAGAATCCAGCCCGCCATAGCGATGAAACTGACCACCAGCACCCACTTTAATACTTCAGGTGAAAGATAGTCGGCGACCACAACCCCGAGCCATGCAGCAAGGGCATGATTGGCAATGGTGGCAAAGAAGATAGCCGCAATGATAGGTATCGGTTTTCGATATCGACTGGCTAATAAAAGGGATAGCAACTGGGTCTTATCACCGATCTCGGCTAAGGCGACAGTTGTAATTGAAATTGCTAAAACGCTCACGACATGCTCATTTGGGATGGAGATTATTATATTTAACCAAAGACAAACCTCGCGCCCCATCCCGGTTCACGATGCTTGTCTAAGGTCTTGCTAAGCGCCACCAAGGTGGTGGTTGCCTCGAACGCCATGATGATTTTGCATCAATTATGTTGACGAACGAACTCATTCAATAGGATATGAATAAGTAAGCTACTCCCCAAAGACCGCGAGATTTTAATCACCCACGCTTTCAAACACAAGTGTCAAACTTATCAAAATATCCACTTGTGCCGAAAAACAAACATTAAAGGCAAAAAAATCCACTAAACGACATTTTAGACCACTAATTAAACAAGATTACCCCTACTCGCTTTACGAATATCTCGGTATACTCAGAGGTTATTTTTCTCATTCATTTAAAAGAATCGCGCGAACCTGACTATGCAAAAATACGATATCAAAACCTTCCAGGGAATGATCCTCGCGCTGCAGGATTACTGGGCTCAAAACGGTTGTACCATTGTTCAACCTCTAGATATGGAAGTAGGTGCAGGCACCTCTCACCCAATGACATGTCTACGAGCACTTGGCCCAGAGCCAATGTCTACAGCTTACGTTCAACCTTCTCGTCGTCCGACCGATGGCCGTTACGGTGAAAACCCGAACCGCCTGCAGCACTACTACCAATTCCAAGTAGCGCTAAAACCATCGCCAGACAATATCCAAGAGTTGTACCTAGGCTCCCTAGAGGTTCTTGGTGTTGACCCACTTGTTCACGACATTCGCTTCGTTGAAGATAACTGGGAAAACCCAACACTAGGCGCATGGGGCCTTGGTTGGGAAGTATGGCTAAACGGCATGGAAGTAACTCAGTTTACTTACTTCCAACAGGTTGGCGGCCTTGAGTGTAAGCCTGTAACTGGCGAGATCACTTACGGTATCGAACGTCTAGCAATGTACATCCAGGAAGTAGATTCTGTTTACGACCTAGTATGGAACGTAGCACCAGACGGTTCTAACGTGACTTACGGTGACATCTTCCACCAAAACGAAGTTGAGCAATCAACGTACAACTTCGAGCACGCAGACGTAGATTTCCTATTCACTTTCTTCGACCAGTGCGAGAAAGAGTGTAAAGAGCTACTTGAGCTTGAGAAGCCACTGCCGCTTCCAGCTTACGAGCGCATTCTAAAAGCAGGTCACGCATTCAACATCCTTGATGCACGCAAAGCTATCTCTGTAACAGAGCGTCAACGTTACATCCTTCGTATCCGCAACCTAACTAAATCAGTTGCTGAGGCGTACTACGCGTCACGTGAAGCGCTTGGCTTCCCAATGTGCCGTTCTGTAGAAAAAAAGGAAGATAAATAATCATGGCGAAGAATTTTCTAATTGAACTGGGTACGGAAGAGCTTCCACCAACGGCACTTCGTTCTCTAGCAGAAGCCTTTGCTTCTAACTTTGAAGCGGGTCTTAAAACGGCTGAACTTTCTCACGAAGGCATCAAGTGGTACGCAGCACCTCGTCGTCTAGCACTTAAAGTAACTGCACTGGCTGAAGGCCAAGCAGACAAAGTGGTTGAGAAGCGTGGCCCTGCTGTTTCTGTTGCATTCGATGCTGAAGGCAACGCGACCAAAGCAGCACAAGGTTGGGCTCGTGGTAACGGTATTACTGTTGAGCAAGCTGACCGTCTGAAAACAGACAAAGGCGAGTGGCTTCTTTTCAAACAAGAAGTCGCTGGCAAACCAGTTCAAGAATTGGTGATGGACATCGCTGCGAAAGCACTGGCTGGCCTACCAATTCCTAAAGCAATGCGCTGGGGTAACTCAGACATTCAATTTATCCGTCCAGTGAAAACACTGACAGTACTGCTAGGCGATGAGCTTGTTGAAGGCGAAATCCTAGGCGTAGCTTCTGCTCGCACTATCCGTGGCCACCGTTTCATGGGCGAACAAGAGTTCACAATCGACTCTGCTGACCAATACCCTGCGATCCTAGAAGAGCGCGGTAAAGTAATGGCAGATTACGAAGCGCGTAAAGCGATCATCCTTGCTGATTCGCAAAAAGCGGCTGCTGCGGTTGGCGGTACAGCTGACCTAGAAGATGATCTTGTTGAAGAAGTAACATCTCTGGTTGAATGGCCAGTAGTACTTACAGCGAAGTTCGAAGAAGAGTTCCTAAAAGTCCCTTCTGAAGCTTTGGTTTACACCATGAAAGGTGACCAAAAGTACTTCCCTGTTTACGATGACAACAAGAAGCTACTGCCGAACTTCATCTTCGTATCAAACATCGAGTCTAAAGAGCCTCGTCACGTTATCGAAGGTAACGAGAAAGTGGTACGCCCACGTCTTGCTGATGCGGAATTCTTCTTCAATACAGACCGTAAACGTCCGCTTATCGACCGTCTTGCTGAACTAGACCAAGCTATCTTCCAGAAGCAATTGGGTACGATCAAAGACAAAACAGACCGCATCACAGAACTTGCAGGCTACATTGCTGAGCAAATCGATGCTGACGTTGAAAAGTCTAAGCGTGCTGGCCTACTGGCTAAGTGTGACCTAATGACATCAATGGTATTCGAATTTACGGATACTCAAGGTGTGATGGGCATGCACTACGCGACTCACGACGGTGAAGACGAGCAAGTTGCACTGGCACTTTACGAGCAATACATGCCTCGTTTCGCGGGTGACGATCTACCAAGCACTGGTATCTCTTCAGCAGTAGCAATGGCAGACAAGCTAGACACTATTGTAGGTATCTTCGGTATTGGCCAAGCACCAAAAGGTTCTGATCCATTTGCTCTACGTCGTGCATCACTAGGTGTGCTTCGTATCATCGTTGAAAACGGCTACAACCTAGACCTAACCGATCTAATCGGTAAAGCGAAAGAGCTACTAGGCGACAAGCTAACCAACGACAACGTAGAAGCTGACGTTATCGACTTCATGCTAGGTCGTTTCCGCGCATGGTACCAAGATGCTGGTTTCAGCGTTGATATCATCCAAGCGGTACTAGCACGTCGTCCAACTAAGCCAGCTGACTTTGACCAACGTGTTAAAGCGGTTTCTCACTTCCGTGAACTGGAAGCAGCAGAAGCACTAGCAGCAGCGAACAAGCGTGTAGGTAACATCCTTGCGAAATTCGATGGCGAGCTACCAGCTGAAATTGACCTAACGCTTCTTCAAGAAGACGCAGAGAAAGCACTGGCTGAAAACGTTGAAGTAATGACAGAAGCACTAGAACCAGCATTCGCAACAGGCAACTACCAAGAAGCCCTAAGCAAGCTTGCTGATCTACGTGAACCTGTTGATGCATTCTTCGATAACGTAATGGTTATGGCTGATGACGAAGCGCTTAAGAAGAACCGTCTAACGCTACTGAACAACCTACGTAACCTGTTCCTACAGATTGCTGACATCTCTCTACTGCAAAAATAAGCACGAGTGAGACAGTTGCTCTAAGTCATACTCTGAGTAACTAACGGTAAACACCCAAAGGGAAGCGAAAGCTTCCCTTTTTGTTTTTGTGAACCAAGCATTTGTTTGTAGAGGTGTTATTGATTATCTGAATGAATCAGCGCTCAGACTGTAGTGGGCATTGTTTGCTATAACTGACCTGTTTATTCAGGGGAAGGGAACAATGAAAAAAACAGTACTCGCGCTTTCAATACTCGCACTCAGCGCATGCAGCCAAACCAGTGATGACAGCTTATTGCTGACGATTGATAACAACACTGTCGTATTTGAATCGACAGGAAAAGGCACTGTTATCGCAGAACAGGAACTCGCTAAAGGTAGCTATACCTTCTCTATCAGCGATACTCAAAATACCTGTGGCACCAACTATGCGTTGGCTGAAGAAAACCGCATCAAATTCAATAAGCCCCTTCGCCTAGACGACTGCGCCGAGAAGTCTGAATTAGATATCAAGGTCTTTCGCGCTAACACCTATCAGTTTACGCTCAACCCACAAACCAATGAGCTGACGGTTCAGATAAAGCCGAAGCAACAACAAGTACAAAGCTTTGCTTGTCCGGTTCCTAGTGACGAGCCCACCACCATCGACGTTGCTCAAACCTTTGATGATGGCACCGTGGTAAGAGACGCTCTTTCAGGCAAACAAGTCACAGTAACGAATGGCAGCATCACCATGCAGCCTGCAGAAAACAGCCAAGGTGTTCTGCTGCTTGAGAAAGTAGAACCAGAAACCAAAGCTGACTTTAGTTGGGATAACGCCACGGTTTACTTCGTAATGACCGACCGTTTCCATAATGGTAATCCTGATAACGACAACAGTTATAGTCGCAGCCAAGATGGACAAGACGAAATCGGCACCTTCCACGGTGGTGACTTGGCCGGCTTAACCGAAAAACTCGACTACATAGAATCACTCGGTGCTAATGCTATCTGGATAACGTCTCCGTTAGAGCAAATCCACGGCTGGGTTGGCGGCGGTGATCGCGGTGACTTCAAACACTACGGCTACCACGGTTACTACCATCAAGACTGGACCAAGCTCGATGACAACATGGGCACCGAAGACGAGCTGAAAAACTTCATCGATACCGCGCACAGCAAAGGCATTCGCGTTGTTTGGGATGTGGTAATGAACCACACCGGCTATGCGACGCTTGCCGACATGCAAGAGTTTGATTTTGGTAAGCTCAACCTAACTGATGAAGAAGCCAAACAAACACTTGGCGAAAACTGGACAGACTGGCAGCCCGCTAAAGGTCAGAACTGGCACTACTTCAACAACTACATCTCTTACAGCGACAAAGAAGCGTGGGAAAAGTGGTGGGGCAAAGCTTGGCTGCGCAGCGATATCGGCGCCTATGACTCTCCGGGTTACAACAACCTCACCATGTCTTTGGCGCACCTGCCCGATTTCAAAACAGAATCGACAGAGACAACTGGGCTGCCTAACTTCTATCTCAATAAATCCACCAGCGCGACCGATGAACTCAAAACACCTCGTGACCATTTAATCACTTGGTTATCGGATTGGGTGCGCGAATATGGCGTCGATGGTTTCAGGGTCGATACCGCTAAACACGTTGAACTCGAAGCATGGGCAGAACTGAAAGAGAGCACCAACCAAGCACTTGCCGAGTGGAAACAGAACAACCCAGACAAGGCCTTGGATGACTTACCTTTCTGGATGACTGGTGAAGTATGGGCGCACAGCGTGGTCAAATCAGACTATTTTGCTAACGGCTTTGATTCGATCATCAACTTTGAATTCCAGAGCGATATCGCACCTAAGGCGCTTAAATGCCTATCCGATCTCGATGCTGATTACCTTCGTTATGCAGAGAAGATCAACAACGACAGCGAATTCAACGTTCTGAGTTACCTATCGTCTCACGACACCTCGCTATTCTGGACACAGCACGGCAGCGACTTTGCCAAACAGACCAAGGCAGCAAACGCATTGATGCTGGCTCCTGGTGCGGTGCAGATCTATTACGGCGATGAGATTGCACGAGACTTTGGCCCAACGGGTTCCGACCCTATGCAAGGCACTCGCTCTGACATGCCTTGGGATCAAATCACCGGCGAACGTGCAGAGTTGCTGGAACACTGGCAAGCACTTGGCCAATTCCGCCAACGCCACCCAGCCGTTGCTCAGGGTAAGCACATCATCCGCAATAGTAAGGGCTACTATGCGTTCGAACGCCAATACCAAGATGACAAAGTATTGGTTGTTTATACCGGTTCTAAGTAAACGCCGAGTGACATAAAACAGCAGAAACTCAAGGAGAAGCTTAGGCTTCTCCTTTTTTTTATCACTAAAGGTACGTTCAATAAGCAAGCTGTCACTCATTAACCAAACTTTATAGAAGTTTTTTACGTGTTAGAGCATTTGGCGCTATGCGTCGCAAAAACATTGCGGTATGTTCAAGGAATACACTGATGGCAGGCATAAGGTCTGCCTTACTGACACATAACAAGCAATCACAATGAATTAGGTAAAATAAGTAATGCAGTTCTCTAAGTTTGGCGAAAAGTTTAATCGATACTCTGGAATCACTCGTTTAATGGATGATTTGAATGATGGCCTGCGCACTCCTGGCGCTATCATGCTCGGTGGTGGCAACCCAGCCGCTATCCCAGCCATGCTCGATTACTTTAACCAAGCCAGTGCCGACATGCTCGCCAGTGGAGAACTCATCGCCGCCCTCGCCAACTACGATGGTCCGCAGGGTAAAGACAGCTTCATCAAATCGTTAGCGGCAATGCTGAAAGAGACCTATGGTTGGGACATCAGCGAGAAGAACATCAGCCTGACTAACGGCAGTCAAAGTGGCTTCTTCTACCTATTCAACTTGCTAGCAGGCCAACAGCCTGACGGTTCGCACAAGAAAATCCTACTGCCGATCGCACCGGAATACATCGGCTACGGCGACGCCGGCATTGATGACGATATCTTTATCTCTTACCACCCAGAGATCGAGCTGCTAGAAAACCGCCAGTTCAAATATCACGTCGATTTTGAACAACTAAAGGTTGATGACTCAGTCGCGGCTATCTGTGCATCTCGTCCAACCAACCCAACGGGTAACGTACTGACCGACGAAGAAGTACGTAAATTAGATAAACTGGCGCGTGAAAACAACATCCCACTGCTGATCGACAATGCTTACGGCCTGCCGTTTCCAAACATCATCTTTGAAGATGTCGAACCGTTCTGGAATGAAAATACCATTCTGTGCATGAGTCTTTCTAAACTTGGTTTGCCGGGTGTGCGTTGCGGTATCGTGATTGCGAGTGAAGAAGTAACACAAGCATTGACCAACATGAATGGCATCATTAGCTTAGCGCCAAACAGTGTTGGCCCTGCAATTGCCAATCACATGATTGAAAAAGGCGATTTACTGCGCTTAAGTAGCGAGGTAATCAAACCTTTCTATAAAGACAAATCTCTACGTGCGGTTGAGCTTTTACAAGAAGCGATCGATGATCCTCGTTTCCGTATTCACAAGCCTGAAGGTGCTATTTTCTTATGGCTATGGTTTGATGAGCTGCCGATTACCACCATGGAACTGTACGACCGCCTCAAAGCTCGTGGCGTATTGATTGTTCCGGGTGAATACTTCTTTATCGGCCAAGAAGACGAGTGGGATCATGCCCATCAATGTCTACGTATGAACTACGTACAAGACGATGAAGCGATGCAGAAAGGTATTGCTATCATTGCTGAAGAAGTGAAAAAGGCTTACTCAGAGCAGTAATAAGAGCTTTTAGCTTACCGTAGGTCAAATACAAAAAGAGCACCTCATAAGGTGCTCTTTCACTTTTACTTCCCGATATTTTTTAGCTCTAAGGAGCTAACAGTAATTAACCTTCTAGTAGGCTATTACCATTGATAGCAATCTTACGAGGCTGCATCGCTTCTGGGATTTCGCGTTCTAGGTCGATGTGGAGAAGACCATTTTCCATGCTTGCACCTACCACTTTTACATAGTCTGCCAGTTGGAATTTACGCTCGAAATCACGCTCTGCGATACCTTGATATACGAAGGTTTTCTCTGCTTCTGCTTTACGCTCACCTTTCACAATTAGCATGTTCTCTTTCTGAGTCAGGTCTAATTGGTCATCAGCAAAACCAGCGACTGCCATAGTAATACGGTAGTTGTTCTCGTCTTTTTGCTCGATGTTGTATGGAGGGTAACCGCCAGAAGAGTTCTTCGATGTGTTCGCTTCCATCATGTTGAATAGACGATCGAAGCCGATTGCGTTGCGGTAAAGTGGAGTGAAATCTACAGTTCTCATAATGCTATCCTTTTAGTAAGCAATAGTCTTAGCTGCGAATTTTACTGAGATCGAACCTGTGTGTGACCCAGTAAACAGCTAAGAGATTCAATTCGCATTCCTCGGGTTTCGCCTCTATTGGTGACAACGCTGGGACATGGCAATGAATCAATTTTTAAGTTGTGTGCTGCCAAAGTTATCCTCTATTGAGCGATACTTCGTTAGCGGTAATGAAGGTTCTGTTTCTTCTCTTTTGAGCAAGACAGTCATCCTCTTCACAACTAGATATATGGATTGAGCAAAATAGTTTCAAGGGATCGGGTTAAAAATTTTCTACGCACTTCTAGAGTTCCCCAACTCGGTCGTTCCTCCCTCTTGAGGATGACAATCCAAACTATTGAAAAATAATAAAAATATAGGCAATAAAAAAGACCGCCATTTCTGGCAGTCTCTTTAAAATCTTTTGATTATTTTTATCGAAGCTGGATGAGCTTAGTTCAAGGAGAAGGCGCGGAGTTTATAAGCATAAATGAGCACCTTCGACACAGAAATCAGTTCATCCAGCGAAGAGAAAACAATCTAAACGTCTAAGTTGGCAACTTTAAGTGCATTCTCTTCGATGAAGTTACGACGCGGTTCTACTTGGTCGCCCATCAACGTTGTAAACAACAGATCAGCACCAACAGCATCTTCAATCGTTACTTGCATCATACGACGAGTTTCAGGATCCATCGTTGTTTCCCAAAGCTGATCAGGGTTCATCTCACCTAGACCTTTGTATCGTTGTAGACTCAGGCCACGACGAGACTCTTTCACTAACCAGTTCAGAGCTTCAACAAAGCTAGAAACCGCTTGAGTACGCTCACCACGCTTAATGTAAGCGCCTTCTTCAATCAAGCCATCAAGTGCTTCAGAAAGATCCGCTAGCTTACCAAACTCTTTAGAGTTAATAAGATCGATGCTCAGAAGATGCTCATGAGTCACACCATGAGTACGAACCACAATCTTAGGAACGCTTAAACCTAGCTCTTCGTGTTTTTCAACTTCAAGGCTGTATTGGCTTGCACCTACTTCTTTCGCGTTTAGCTGCTCAACAAGCTGCTTACCCCAAACTTCAACTGCCGCGTCATCATGACACTGCTCAGCCGTTAGACGAGGAACGTAAATCAGTTCGTGAACCAATGCGCGTGGGTAACGGCGGCTCATTCGATCAACAAGCTTGATGCCTGCATTGTATTGATGAACAAGCTTCTCTAAACCTTCACCTGCAAATGCTGGCGCTTCAGGGTTTACGTGCAGTTCTGCATTGTCTAAAGCCAAAGATACTTGATACTGGTTCATCGCATCTTCATCTTTAATGTACTGCTCTTGCTTACCTTTCTTCACTTTGTAAAGTGGCGGTTGAGCAATGTAGATGTAGCCACGTTCAATCAGCTCTGGCATTTGACGGTAGAAGAACGTCAGTAGCAGAGTACGGATGTGAGAACCATCGACATCGGCATCGGTCATGATGATGATGTTGTGGTAACGCAGTTTATCTGGGTTGTATTCGTCACGGCCAATACCACAACCAAGAGCTGTGATTAACGTTGCTACTTCTTGAGAAGACAGCATTTTATCGAAACGTGCTTTCTCTACGTTAAGGATTTTACCTTTCAGCGGTAGGATTGCTTGGTTCTTACGGTTACGCCCCTGCTTAGCTGAACCGCCAGCAGAGTCTCCTTCCACAATGTATAGTTCAGACAGTGCAGGATCTTTTTCCTGACAGTCAGCAAGCTTACCTGGAAGACCCGCTAAATCTAATGCGCCTTTACGACGAGTCATTTCACGAGCTTTACGCGCTGCATCACGAGCACGTGCTGCATCAATGATTTTAGAACAAACTGTTTTCGCTTCACCTGGGTTCTCAATCAGGAACTCAGACAACTTCTCACCCATTGTAGATTCAACGGCAGACTTCACTTCTGAAGAAACCAGCTTATCTTTAGTTTGGCTTGAGAACTTAGGATCAGGCACTTTAACAGAAACAATCGCCGTCAGACCTTCACGAGCATCATCACCAGAGGTCGCAGTCTTCGCTTTCTTAGAGAAGCCTTCCTTGTCCATGAAGCTATTCAATGTACGAGTTAGCGCCGCACGGAAACCTGCTAAGTGAGCACCACCATCGCGTTGAGGGATGTTGTTGGTGAAACAGTAGATGTTTTCTTGGTAGCCGTCATTCCACTGCATCGCAACTTCAACGGTAATACCGTCTTCACGCTCAGAGTTAAAGTGGAAGATTTTTTGGATGATTGGCGTTTTGTTAGTATTAAGGTGTTCAACAAACGCTTGGATACCGCCTTCGTATTCGAAGTGATCCATTTTGTCTTCTTCGCGCTCGTCAATTAGCTTAATTGATACACCTGAGTTCAAGAATGATAGCTCACGTAGACGCTTAGCTAAAATATCGTAATGGAACTCGATGTTAGTGAAGGTTTCTTCACTCGGCCAGAAACGAATCTCTGTACCTGTTTTATCTGTGTCACCGATAACTGCTAGTGGCGCTTGAGGCTCACCGTGGCTGTAGGTTTGAGTGTGGATTTTGCCACCGCGGTGGATAGTAAGAGTAACTTGCTTAGAAAGTGCGTTAACTACTGAAACACCAACACCGTGCAGACCACCAGATACCTTGTACGAGTTATCATCGAACTTACCACCAGCGTGAAGAACCGTCATGATTACTTCTGCTGCTGATACGTTTTCTTCTGGGTGCAATTCTGTTGGAATACCACGGCCGTCATCGCTCACAGACACAGAACTATCTTCATGGATAGTTACAATGATGTCATTACAGTGACCAGCTAGCGCTTCATCAATAGAGTTATCTACCACCTCAAAAACCATGTGGTGCAGACCGGTACCATCATCCGTGTCGCCAATGTACATTCCAGGACGCTTACGTACCGCATCCAGACCCTTCAGTACTTTAATACTCGATGAATCGTAATTATCTGACATAGTTACTCTCTGACTAATTATCCTTGCTCTATTTTGCCATGTTCCACATGAAACATCCTGCTATTTTCGTCATGCATATCTGCAATCTGATCAGCGGTAATAGAGCTTACAAAAACTTGAGCCTGGGTCGCCTTTAAACACTCAGCAAGACGTGTTCGGCGTTGGCTATCTAATTCGGAAGCGAAGTCATCTATCAAATAGATGCACTGCTTACCTGTCATTTGAGTGAGGTGTTGCCCTTGTGCTACTCGTAGCGCGCACACCATCAACTTCAATTGACCTCGTGACAAGACATCTTCCACTGGAGTGCCATTCACTTTTATCTTCAGATCCGCTTTGTTTGGCCCACTAAAGGTGTAACCAAGCTGCTGATCCCTTTCAAAATTCTTTTCTAATATCTCGGCATACGGGGTGTCTTTGTCCCAGCCACGATAGTAGTTAATCTTTATCTCAAACTCAGGAAGGAAGGTCGCACAGATTTCTTCGGCGACTTCTTTGAGCTGATCAACGTAGGTGGCACGCCACTGACTGATGCTTTCTGCTAAACGGGCCAATTCTTGGTCCCAATAGCTCAGCTCTCGATAGTGCGTTGCCGTTTTCAATAAGGCGTTTCGCTGCTTATTGAGGCGCTTTACCCTGCCCCACGCATCATAAAAACCCGACTCACTGTGGAAGACTCCCCAATCAATGAATGCTCGGCGATGCTTAGGTCCATCGGTTAGTAAATCAAACCCTTCAGGGTGAATCAACTGCAAAGGTAAGACTTGAGCTAACTGAGCCAACTTTTGCCCAGTTTGACCGCTTATTTTAACCTCTGTCGTGCCATCGCGCTGCTTATTAATGCCAATTGGCAGCTCAAATTGATCCGAGGTCATAAAACGGCCATGTACAAACAGCTCACTACACTCGTTTTGTATGATACGACCGGTAAGTGAACTCTTGAATGAGCGACCATGTCCGAGCAGATACACCGCTTCAAGGACACTGGTTTTGCCGCTTCCGTTAGCCCCTATAAGAAAGTTAAAGCCTGATGACGGTTGAATGTCACAGGCTTCAATATTTCTAAACTGCTTAACGATTAAGCGCGATAAAGGCATAACGTCTTCATATTAATCTTCAATCACGACTCGGTAGGTCAACATAGGGCAGCTTATAAGCGAATTGGCATAACAACGTACATCGCGCTGTCATCTTGCGCGTTCTCGATAAGAGCACTCGCATTGGCGTCTGACATTGAGATACGAACTTGTTCACAACGCAGTGTGTTCAGAACATCCAAGACGTAGCTTACGTTGAAGCCAATCTCTAGCGCGTCACCGTCGAAGTTAACATCGAGTACTTCTTCTGCTTCTTCTTGCTCTGGGTTGTTCGCGGTAATGCGCATCTCGCTATCCGCAAGGTTAACGCGAACACCACGGAATTTTTCATTCGATAGAATCGCAGCACGAGAAAATGCTGAACGTAATTCATCACAGCCAGCTTCAAGTGTCTTGGTGGTATTTTGCGGCATTACGCGGCGATAATCAGGGAAACGACCATCAACCAGCTTAGAAGTGAAGACATAGTTGTTCACTTCAGCACGCACGTTAGAGTTACCGATTTGCAGCGTTACTGGCTGTTCAGGTGCATCCAATAGCTTCACTAGCTCTTGAACACCTTTACGAGGAACAATGATCTGCTTCTGAGCAAAATCGGCACCCAGTTGTGCTTGAGATACTGCCATACGGTGACCATCGGTCGCTACGCTGCGCAGGATAGAGCCTTCAATCTCAAACAACATACCGTTGAGGTAGTAACGAACATCTTGGTTCGCCATTGAGAATTGTGTTTTCTCGATAAGACCGCGAAGTTCAGCTTGTGTCACTGACACTTCAACTTCACTGCTCCAGTCTTCAATATTTGGAAAATCTGCCGCAGGTAATGTTGCTAAAGAGAAGCGGCTACGACCAGAGCGAACCTGAATACGGTCACCATCCAATACCACAGTGATCACTGAGTTATCTGGCAATCCACGGCAGATATCTAGGAATTTACGTGAAGGTACGGTAATGCTGCCCGCTTCGAAATCACCTTCAAGCGTTACACGGCTGATCAGTTCAACTTCTAGATCCGTCGCTGTCATCGACAACACGTTATCTTCTACTTTAATCAGTAGGTTTCCTAGAATTGGAAGCGTTGGCCTGCCACCGAGTGCGCCAGATACTTGTTGTAATGGCTTAATCAGATGACTACGTTCAATGGTAAATTTCATATCTTGCTCTTACGGTCTAAATGGCACTGCGTAATAGTACGTGGCCAAGATTCTGCTTATTAAGGTTAAGAATACTGTGTATTAAGAAGAAAGGGTACGAATCAAGTTCGAATAATCTTCTTTAATGTCGTGGCTCTCTTCACGCAACTGAGCAATCTTACGACAAGCATGCAGTACCGTCGTGTGGTCACGGCCACCGAATGCATCGCCAATCTCAGGCAAGCTGTGGTTTGTTAGCTCTTTCGCCAGTGCCATCGCCAATTGGCGTGGACGAGCAACAGAACGAGAACGACGCTTAGACAATAGATCAGCGACTTTGATTTTGTAGTACTCAGCGACTGTCTTTTGAATGTTATCAATAGTGACCAGTTTTTCTTGCAGTGCAAGTAGGTCACGCAGTGCTTCACGCACGAAGTCGATCGTGATCGGGCGGCCAGTGAAGTTTGCATTCGCAATAACACGGTTCAATGCGCCTTCCAGCTCACGAACGTTAGAGCGTAGACGCTTGGCAATAAAGAACGCTACTTCATCCGCAAGGTGAATTTGGTGGTCTTCGGCTTTCTTCATCAAGATCGCAACACGCGTCTCAAGCTCTGGCGGCTCAATTGCTACCGTCAAACCCCAGCCGAAGCGAGATTTAAGACGATCTTCTACCCCGTTGATCTCTTTTGGATAACGGTCAGACGTTAGGATGATCTGTTGGTTGCCTTCAAGCAGCGCGTTAAAGGTATGGAAGAACTCTTCTTGAGAACGCTCTTTATTAGCAAAGAATTGGATGTCATCGATAAGCAATGCATCAACACTACGGTAGTAGCGCTTAAATTCTTCGATCGCGTTGTTTTGCAGGGCCTTTACCATATCCTGAACAAAACGCTCTGAGTGCATGTAAACCACTTTCGCATTCGGCTTATTATCAACAATGGCGTTACCCACCGCATGCAACAAGTGCGTTTTACCTAAACCAGTGCCGCCGTATAGGAACAACGGGTTGTAGGCTGTACCTGGATTATCAGAAACCTGACGTGCCGCAGCCAAACCCAGTTGGTTCGACTTACCTTCAACAAAGTTATTGAACTTATGTTTTGGGTTCACGTTTGAGCGGTGATTCAAGTCAACCGCGACAGGCTCTTCATCACGCCAGATATTATGGACAGGCTTGCGAGCTTGTAATTGCGCAGGTGCTGATGACTCAGCGGCCACATCAGCTGCAGTACGAGTCTGAGTCGGTGCCGGTGTCGCAGGCTTTGGTGCAATCACACGCTTGCTTCCCACTTCAAAATGAAGATGTGGGATATCGTTACCGCAATATTCTTGCAGCAGACGGTTAATGCTATTTAGATACTTATCACGAACCCAATCGAGTACGAAACGGTTCGGTGCAAATAGAGTTAGAGTATTGTCATTGAGTTCCGCTTGTAACGGACGAACCCACATACTGAATTCTGTAGCTGGTAACTCTTCTTGAAGCTGTTGCAAACACTGCAACCAAAGCGAAGATGACAC